>NZ_CP139038.1:4800000-7201473 GCF_050916385.1 Variovorax xiamenensis | reverse complement strand
GGGCGTATGAAAAAGTGATGAAACCCTCGGGCATTTTTGGTATAGGTATTGTGGATATTCTCTGCTGGAAGGCGCTCGGCATTCTAACTTGTCAAAACCTTATCCACACGCTGCCGAGTGTGTCGAAAGGCCCGCAAATCTGCTCGAAGATTGTTCCGGCGGCCAATGTTTGCGATAATTGCGGGTTTCCCTGAAAACCTCTTTGCGTCTTTCGGGGGTCATCCGAAACACGCCCGCCCCGGCGCCCCGCAGGTACTTCATGCTTTCAGTGCGAAAGCGCGAAGGGCCCGCGCGAACAGGGAAATAGGAAATCACCATGAAACGCACCTACCAAGCATCCAAAGTCCGCCGCGCCCGTACCCACGGCTTCCTGGTCCGCATGAAGACCCGCGGCGGCCGCGCCGTCATCAACGCACGCCGCGCCAAGGGCCGCAAGCGCCTGGCCGTCTGACGGCAGCCCATCTGCCGTTGCCAGCAGCCGACCCGTCAGCGCCAGCTCCATCCGCCAGGGCTTCTGGCCCGGGCAGGCGCGACACAAGCGGCCCGGCTTCCATGCAGCGGCTCAAGTCCCGCGCGCAATTCCAGGCCGTCCTCGCAGGTGCCACCGTGGCGCGCACTGCTCATTTCGCATTGCACCGCTGTGCGCTCGATCTCGCATCGAGCGCACAGCCGTTGTTCGCGTCCGACGACGTCTGGCTGGGCGCCATGGTGCCCAAGCGCTGGGCGCGTCGCGCTGTCACGCGCAATGCCATCAAGCGACAGATCTATTCCGTGAGCGCTGCATCCGGCGCAGGCCTGCCACGTGCCGCGCACGTGGTGCGGCTGCGCGCGGGCTTCGACCGCAAGGAATTCGTGAGCGCCTCATCGGACAAGCTCAAGGCCGCCGTGCGCGCCGAACTCCAGCAGCTGCTGGCACGCGCCGCGCGCGCTCCCGCACCGGCCGCAGCCCCTTCCGTCCCTTCCTCCTCGCCATGAAACGCCTGCTGATCGGCTTCGTGAAGGCCTACCGCCTGCTGCTGAGCCCCTGGCTCGGCCAGTCGTGCCGCTTCACGCCGACCTGCTCCGTGTATTCGATCGAGGCGCTGGAAGTGCACGGCGCGCTCAAGGGCAGCTACCTCACCCTGCACCGCATCGCGCGCTGCCAGCCCTGGTGCCAAGGCGGCCACGATCCGGTTCCACCGAAATCGCAGCGTCGCACTGACAGGTCAGGATCGCTGTTTTCGTCTCTTCTCTCTTCCGACAAGAAGTCTTCGTCATGAACGATATCCGCCGCACGATACTGTGGGTGATTTTTGGTTTCTCGCTGGTACTGCTGTGGGACCAATGGCAGGTCTTCAACGGCAACAAGCCGACCTTCCTGCCGTCGACCAAGCCGGCCGCCACGGCCGCCGCTCCCGCAACCACCACCCCCGCGACCAGCAACGGCGTGCCGACCGCATCCGGCACCGGCGGCGGCAATGCGGGCGCCGTGCCCACGCAGGCGGTGGCGGCAGCGCCGCGCGAGCAGGTCAAGGTGACCACCGACCTGTTCCAGGCAACCATCGACAGCGAAGGCGCCACGGTCAACTACCTCGAGCTGCGCAAGTACGACGAAGCCGACCGCACCAAGCATGTGGTGCTGTTCGAAAACGGCTCGCCCGCCACCCGCTACGTCGCGCAGACCGGCCTGCTGAACCAGGTCGACACCGGTGACCGCTTTCCCAACCACCTGACGCAGATGACGCCGAAGCCCGGCCCGCGCGAGATGGCCGATGGCCAGAACACGCTCGAGGTGAGCTTCGAAAGCGCCCCCGCCGGCGGCCTGAAGTACATCAAGACCTACGTGTTCCACCGTGGTGACTACGTCATCGGCGTGCGCCACGAAGTGGTCAATGTGAGCGACCAGCCGCGCGACGCGCAGCTGTATCTGCAGCTGCTGCGTCACGGCACGGTGGCCTCCAGCACCATGTTCGGCACCAACACCTTCACCGGTCCGGCCGCGTACACCAACGAGAAGAAGTTCCACAAGCTCGACTTCAAGGACATCGCCAAGGGCAAGATCGAACCGCCGCCGCCGGCCAACGACGGCTGGATCGCGATGGTGCAGCATTACTTTGCTTCGGCGTGGCTGCTGAAGGGCGACCCGGCCAGCGAGCAGCTGCGCCGCGAGTTCCGCGTGAAAGACCTTGGCGACAACCAGTTCTCCATCGCCATGGTGGCCACGCTGCCGAAGATCGCCCCGGGTGCCACGCAGGTCGTGAACAGTGCGTTGTTCGCCGGTCCAGAGGAAGAAAAGAAGCTCGAAGCCATCGCCCCGGGCCTGGACCTGGTGAAGGACTACGGCATCTTCGCGATCATCTCCAAGCCGCTGTACTGGCTGCTCACCCAGCTGCACGGCCTCCTGGGCAACTGGGGCTGGTCGATCGTCGCGCTGGTGGTGCTGCTGAAGGCGGCCTTCTACTGGCTCAACGCCAAGGCCTACGCCAGCATGGCCAAGATGAAGGCCATCAACCCCAAGATCATGGAAATGCGCGAGCGGCTGAAGGACAAGCCGCAAGAGATGCAGCAGGAAATGATGCGGATCTACAAGACCGAGAAGGTCAATCCGATGGGCGGCTGCTTCCCGATCGTGATCCAGATCCCGGTGTTCATCGCGCTCTACTGGGTGCTGCTGTCATCGGTCGAGATGCGCCACGCGCCCTGGATCGGCTGGATCACCGACCTGTCGGCACCCGACCCCTGGTACATCCTGCCGATCGTGATGACGGCCACGTCGCTCTTCCAGACCTGGCTCAACCCGACGCCGCCCGATCCGATGCAGGCCAAGCTGATGTGGATCATGCCGCTCGCGTTCAGCGTGATGTTCATCTTCTTCCCGGCCGGCCTGGTGCTGTACTGGATCACGAACAACGTGCTGTCGATCGCGCAGCAGTGGTTCATCAACAAGCGCCTGGGCGTGCTCGGCACCAAGTAGCCGCACGGCACTCCAGCCATCCTTCGAAGGGCCGCGTCAGCGGCCCTTTTTGCTGAAAGACTGAAAGAATCCGCACCATGCTCGCCCGCACTTCCGATCCCATCGTCGCCATCGCCACCGCTTCGGGGCGCGGCGCGGTCGGCATCGTGCGCGTGTCGGGGGCGAGGCTGGCGCCGCTGGTCGACGCGATCTGCGGCCGCGCGCTCAAGCCGCGCGAAGCCACCTACCTGCCGTTTCGCGACGCGGACGGCGAGCCGGTCGACCACGGCCTGGCCATCCACTTTCCCTCGCCGAACTCCTTCACCGGCGAGGACGTGCTCGAACTGCAGGCTCACGGCGGGGCGGTCGTGCTGCAGCTGCTGCTGGCGCGCTGCCTCGAAGCGGCAGCCGAGCCCGACCCGATCACCGGCCGACCCCGCCTGCCCGGCCTGCGCGTGGCCGAGCCCGGCGAGTTCAGCCAGCGGGCGTTCCTCAACGGCAAGATCGACCTGGCGCAGGCCGAGGCCATCGCCGACCTGATCGACGCCAGCACCGAAGCCGCCGCGCGCAGCGCCGGGCGCTCGCTGTCGGGGGCCTTCTCGCGCGAGATTCACACGCTGCGCGACGCGCTGATCCATCTGCGCATGCTGGTGGAGGCCACGCTCGACTTTCCCGAAGAGGAAATCGACTTCCTGCAGAAGGCCGACGCGGCCGGTCAGCTGGCCAGGCTGCAGTCGCAGCTGGCCGCGGTGCAGCAGCGCGCGCGCCAGGGCGCCCTGCTGCGCGAGGGCATCAAGGTCGTGATCGCGGGGCAGCCCAACGCGGGCAAGAGCTCGCTGCTCAATGCACTGGCCGGCGCCGAGCTGGCCATCGTGAGCTCGGTGGCGGGCACCACGCGCGACGTCGTCTCGCAGACCATCCAGATCCACGGCGTGCCGCTGCACGTGGCCGACACCGCCGGCCTGCGCGAGAGCAGCGACGAGGTCGAGCAGATCGGCGTGGCGCGCGCCTGGGGCCAGATCGAGAGCGCCGATGCAGTGCTGTTCCTGCACGACCTGACGCGTGCGCACCTGCCCGACTACGCCGCCGCCGACGCGGAGATCCTGGCCGGCCTGGGACAGAAGCTGCCTGCGAGCGTGCCGGTGCTCGACGTCTGGAACAAGCAGGACGCGGCGCCCGCGGCCCATCCCGAGCAGGGCATCGCACTTTCCGCCAAGACCGGCCTGGGCATCGAAGCCCTACGCGATCAACTGCTGGCCATGGCCGGCTGGCAGGCCGTGCCCGAGGGCGTGTACCTCGCGCGGGCGCGCCACGTGCAGGCGCTGGCGCGGGTCGAGACGCACCTGGCGCTGGCCGCCGGCCATCTCGCGGCACAGGCGCAACTGCTCGACCTGCTGGCCGAGGAACTGCGCCTGGCGCAGAACGCCCTGAACGAGATCACCGGCGAGTTCGGCGCGGACGACCTGCTGGGAGTCATCTTTTCGCGCTTCTGCATTGGCAAATAGCCACAGATGGCGGCAGCGCAGGCCGAAAAACGTAATCAGTTGTAGCCGAAGTTCGTGGCCATCGCGGATACTTCGGCTCACATGCGGGGGCCGAGAAACACATGTCAATCCAGAACTTGAGCCGCGCCATCGCGGAGAACATCAACACCGACGCGTTCGCGTTGACGTTCAACGTCCAGCAGTGGGAAACGCTGGCGGGTTACCTGCAGCCGATCGACACCGGCGTGGGCGACGTGCTGATCGAGCAGAACACGCCCGACCGCTCGGTGTTCTTCGTCGAGAGCGGTGCCATCAGCGTGCACCGCGTCAGCAGCAAGGAACAGATGAAGCTTGCGGTGCTCACCTCGGGCGCGGTGGTCGGCGAAGGTTCGTTCTTCTCGCGCCAGCCGCATTCGGCCAACGTGGTGGTCACCGGCGCGGGCCGCGTGTGGCGGCTCACAGCGATCCGTTTTGCGGAAATGTCCAACCGCCAGCCCAACATGGCGCTGGAGATCGCGATGGCCCTGGGCGCCGTGATCGCCAAGCGCATGGCGCACCGCTCCAAGCGCGTCGCGGTGACCTGAGCAGCAAACCCCTCCAATCGCCCGCCGCCGGATCGATCCTACGGATGCGGGCCAGCCGTTTTTCAGTTCAGGACCCGAGAAGTAGTCAGTAAGTAAGCCATGGCCTTGATCTGTCCGGTCTGCAGCACGGAGAACCGTGACGGCGCGAATTTCTGCAGGAGTTGCGGCATCAAGCTGTCCGCCGCGGGAGACCGGATCCCGCCGCCGCCGACCCCGGAACGCGAATGGGCCACCACCGCACCCGCCCAGTTGCGCGCGCCGACCATCCCGGCGCCCCTGGAAGAACTACCCCCTGCGCCACCGCCGGCACGCCAGTCGTTCTTCAGCAGGACGCCGGCCGCCGCGCCGCGGCATGACGACGACGAGCAGACCGTCTTCATGCTGCACGACGACGGTTCGCCGCGCACGCCTGCGCCGCCCGCCGCGCCACTGGGCCTGGAATCGAGCTGGGCACCGTCGCCTGAACGAGCGAAGAAACCCCGCCGAGTCAAGATCCGCAAGCCTGCTCCGGTCGAGCGGCCGCCGCGCTGGCGGGCGATCCTGCTGTGGGTGGGCCTGCTGGCGGTGGCCGTGGCGATGATCGTCGCGGGCTGGTCCGGCTACGGAACGCGCAAGGCGGCTCCCGCTGTCGAGGAGGCTGCGCCGGCCGCTGAAGCGCCGGCGCCCGTGGCACCGCCGCCTGCGGCCGAACCGCCACCGCCGCCGTCGCCCGCGGAGCCCGCCGCGGCGGATGCCCAGGCGGCCGAGCAGGCAGCGCCATCGCCCGCGGCCGAAGCCGCGCCGGCAGCGCCTGCGGCACCCAAGCCTGCCGCCAAGCCGCGCAAGCAGGCGACTGCCGTCGCATCGCCCCAGCCCGCTGCCGAGGCAGCGCCTCCGGTTGCCGCCCCTGCTCCGGCGCCGGCCCCTGCAGCCCCGGCCGAGCCCGCGGCCATGTGCGGTGACCGCAACTTCATCGCCAAGGCCCAATGCATGGCGGCGCAGTGCCTGAAGCCCGAGTTCAAGGCTCACGCGCAGTGCGAGGCCGTGCGGCGCCAGCAGCGCATCGAAGAAGAAAAGCGCAACCCGACGCTCATCAACTGAGCCGGAGGCGGCGGCAAGAAGCGGCTTTTCGCCGCCCGCTCAGCCCTTTTGCAGCCGCTCGACGGCCATCGCCAGCGCGGCCGGCTTGCCCGACAGCACCAGCGTGTCGCCGTCCGACAGCACCGTGTCGTCGGCCACGGTGCGCGGCTGGCCGTCGTGGCGGCGCAGGCTGGCGATGCGCACGCCCAGCGTCTGCAGCGCCAGCCCCTCCAGCGTCTGCCCGACGGCGCGCGCGCGGGCATCGAGGGTGAAGCTGTTGAGCCGCTCGTGGTCGATCTCGTCGGCGTTGTCGTCGTCGGCGCCATGGAAGTAGCCGCGCAGCAGGTTGTAGCGGGCGTCGCGCTGGTCCTGCACCACGCGGATCACGCGCCGCATCGGCACGCCGACCAGCGCCAGCGCATGGCTCGCGAGCATCAGCGAGCCCTCGATGGCCTCGGGCACCACTTCGGTCGCGCCGGCGGCCTGCAGCTTCTCGAGGTCGTGGTCGTCCTGCGTGCGCACGATCACCGGCACGTGCGGCGCGTGGGCGCGGGTGTTGGCCAGCACCTTCATCGCGCCGGGCACGTCGAGGTAGGTGACGACCACCGCGCTGGCGCGCGCCAGGCCGGCAGCCATCAGCGCCTGCAGCCGGGCGGCGTCGCCGAACACCACCGAGTCGCCCGCGGCGGCGGCCTGCCGGACGCGGTCGGGGTCGAGGTCCAGCGCCATGTACGGGATGCCCTCGCGCTCCAGGATGCGCGCCAGGTTCTGGCCGCAGCGCCCGTAGCCGCAGATGATCACGTGCTGCGCCGTGTTGATGGTCTTGCGCGCGATGGTCGTCATCTGCAGCGACTGCTGCAGCCAGTCGCTTGCCACGAGCTTCCGCACGATGGCGTTGCTGTACATGATGATGAAGGGCGTCGCCAGCATCGACAGCACCATCGACGCCAGCACCGGGTTGGCCAGCCACGGCGGCAGCAGGCTGCGTTCCTGCGCCAGCGTCAGCAGCACGAAGCCGAACTCGCCGGCCTGCGCCAGGTAGAGGCCGGTGCGCAGCGACACGCCCGAGGTGGCGCCCAGCACCCGCGCCAGCACCGTCACCAGCCCCAGCTTGAAGGCCAGCGGCACCAGCAGCAGCACGCCCACCAGCAGCCAGCGCTCGACCACGATGTGCCAGTCGAGCGACATGCCCACGGTGATGAAGAACAGCCCCAGCAGCACGTCGTGGAAGGGGCGGATGTCGGTCTCGACCTGGTGCTTGTATTCGGTCTCCGACACCAGCATGCCCGCGATGAAGGCGCCCAGCGCCAGGCTCAGGCCGGCCAGCTCGGTGAGCCAGGCCAGGCCGAGCGTGATCAGCAGCACGTTCAGGATGAAGAGTTCCTCGCTGCGGCGCCGCGCCACCAGCGTGAGCCACCAGCGCATCACGCGCGGGCCGCCGTACAGCAGCACGCCGATCAGGAAGCTCGCCTTCAGCAGCGCCAGGCCCAGCGCCTTGGCCAGCGCCTCGGGCGGCGCGCCCAAAGCGGGAATCAGCACCAGCAGCGGCACCACCGCCAGGTCTTGAAAGAGCAGTACGCCCATTACGCGCTTGCCGTGCTCGCTCTCGAGCTCCAGCCGCTCGGCCATCAGCTTGACCACGATGGCGGTGCTGCTCATGGTGAGCGCGCCCGAAAGCGCCAGCGCCGTCTGCCAGCCCAGGTGCCAGGCGGGCGGCAGCAGCCGGGCCAGCAGCAGCGCGCCGATGGTGGCGAGCGCCATGGTCAGCAGCACCTGCAGCAGGCCGAGGCCGAACACGTGCTTTCGCATCGCGCGCAGCTTGGGCAGGCTGAATTCCAGCCCGATCACGAACATGAGGAACACCACGCCGAACTCGCCGAGGTGCTGGATGCCTTCGGTGTTCTGGGCCAGCGCGAAGGCGTGCGGCCCGATCAGCACGCCGGCCGAAAGGTAGCCCAGCATCGGCGGCAGCTTGAGGGAGCGGCACGCCACCACGCCGATCACCGCGGCCAGCAAATACAACAGCGTGAGATCGAACGAAGACATATGCGCCGATGCTAGAGCAAGAGCCGTGCACGGCGCGTCCGGGAGGACACCGAGCGCCGCCGGGCAGCGCCGGGCACCGCCTGCAGGGTATGCCCGGGCCGCAAGGGGCCGGGCGCGGGGACAAGCCTCTGGCCCGTAAAATCCGGCGATGAGCTCCCGTCCCGCCCCGGCCCCCGTGGTCGACCCCGAAGCCATCCTGGCTCGGGCACGCCTCACCTTCGACATCGAAGCCGAAGCCGTCGCCGGTTTGAAGAACCGCGTCGGCCCCAGCTTCGTCGAGGCCGTGCGCAAAATTCTCGAAGTGCGCGGCCGCGTGGTCGTGATGGGCATGGGCAAGAGCGGCCACGTCGGCCGCAAGATCGCCGCCACCCTCGCCTCCACCGGCACGCCGGCGATGTTCGTGCACCCGGCCGAGGCCAGCCACGGCGACCTCGGCATGATCAAGGCGGTCGACCTGGTGCTCGCCATCTCCAACAGCGGCGAGGTCGACGAGCTCACCGTCATCCTGCCGGTCGTCAAGCGCCAGGGCGTGCCCCTGATCGCCATGACCGGCCGCCCCGAATCCACCCTGGCCCGCCATGCCGACATCGTGATCGACGCCGGCGTGTCGAAGGAAGCCTGCCCTCTCAACCTCGCCCCCACCGCGAGCACCACCGCCCAGATGGCGATGGGCGACGCGCTGGCCGTGGCCCTGCTGGACGCGCGCGGCTTCGGCTCGGAAGACTTCGCGCGCTCGCACCCGGGCGGCGCGCTCGGGCGCAAGCTGCTCACCCACGTGAGCGACGTCATGCGCTCGGGCGACGACGTTCCGCGCGTGGCGCCCGACGCCAGCATCAGCGAACTGATGCGCGCCATGAGCAACAAGGGCTTCGGCGCCGCCGCGGTGGTCGAGCCCGATGGCCGCGCCTCGGGCATCTTCACCGACGGCGACCTGCGCCGGCTGATCGAGGCCGGCGCCGACCTGCGCAGCCCCAAGGCGGTCGACGTCATGCACCGCAATCCGCGCACCATCCGCGTCGATGCGCTGGCGGTGGAGGCGGCCGAGCTCATGGAGCAGTGCGGCATCACCCGCCTGTTCGTGATCGACGGCGAAGGCGTGGTCGTCGGCGCGATCAACACCAACGACCTGATGCGCGCGAAGGTCATCTGATGCCGCTCGAGTTCCAGGCCGAGACATTGCTCGCCGCGCAGGACGTGCGCATCGTTTTCTTCGACATCGACGGCGTGCTGACCGACGGCGGCGTGTACTTCACCGAGCACGGCGAAACGCTCAAGCGCTTCAGCATCCTCGACGGCTACGGCCTGAAGCTGCTGCGCAAGGCGGGCATCGTGCCGGCCGTGATCACGGGGCGGGATTCCAAGCCGCTGCGCGTGCGGCTGGAGGCGCTGGGCATCGAGCACGTGCGCTACGGCACCGAGGACAAGCTGCCGGCCGCGCAGGCCATGCTCGACCAGCTCGGCTTCACGTGGGCGCAGGCCGCCGCCATCGGCGACGACTGGCCCGACCTGCCGGTGCTACTGCGCGTGGGCTTTCCGGCGGCGCCGGCCAATGCCCACGCGGAAGTGCGAGGCATCGCGCGCTACGTCACCCAGGCACGCGGGGGCGAGGGCGCGGCGCGCGAGTTCTGCGACCTGCTGCTCACGGCCTGCGGCCAGTACCGCGTCATGCTCGACGCCGCCCGGGGGCCGAGCGCATGAGCACCGCGAAACGCGCATTGGGCATGGTGCGCGACGTCCTCGACCGCGCCACGATCTACCTGCCGATCATCCTGACGGCCGCCGTCGCGCTCGGCACCTACTGGCTGGTGCGAAACGCGCCCAAGCTGCTGGAGCCCACCCCCAAGGTCGCGCCGACGCACGAGCCCGACTACTTCATGCGGGATTTCGTCATCAAGAACTTCCTGCCCAACGGGGACCTGCGCAGCGAGCTGCACGGCACCGAGGGCAGGCACTATCCCGATACAGACACCATCGAGGTCGACAAGGTGCGCATGCGCTCGGTGTCGCCCGAGGGGCTGGTGACGCGCGCGACGGCCGATCGGGGCCTGTCGAATTCCGACGGCAGCGAGCTCCAGCTGTTCGGCAATGCCATCGTCATCCGCGACCCGTCGGTGGGGCCGAACGGCAAGCCCACGCCGCGCCTCGAGTTCCGCGGCGACTTCCTGCACGCCTATGTCGACACCGAGCGCGTCACGTCGAACAAGCCGGTCACGCTCATCCGCGGCACCGACCAGTTCACCGGCGACACGCTCGACTACGACAACCTGAGCGGCGTGGCCAACCTCAACGGCCGGGTGCGCGGCGTGCTGATTCCGTCGGCGGCCGCGGCAGCACCCGCTCCCGCAAAGAAGCGCTGAGGACGATTTTTCTCATGGCCAACGGCTCCCCGCTCGTCTTCATCACCGGCGCCTCCAGCGGCATCGGCCAGGCGCTGGCCGCGAGCTTCTACGACGCGGGCTACCGGCTGGCGCTGGTCGCGCGGCGAACGGGGGAAATCGAATCGTGGGCGAACGCCCGCCAATTGAGCGCGGACCGCTACCGCGTCTATGGCGCCGACGTGGCGCAGACCGACAGCATCGTCGCCGCCGGCAAGGCCTGCATCGAGCAGCAGGGGCTGCCCGACGTGGTGATCGCCAATGCCGGAATCAGCATGGGCATCGACACGGCGGAGCGCGAGGACATCGACGTGATGGCGCGTACTTTCGCGACCAACAACGTGGGCCTGATGGCCACTTTCCATCCCTTCGTGCGGGCGATGGTCCAGCGCGGCAGCGGGCGGCTGGTGGGCATCGGCAGCGTGGCTTCCATCCGTGGGCTGCCGGGGCACGGCGCCTACTGCGCGAGCAAGGCGGGCGTGGTGGCGTACTGCGAGAGCCTGCGCGGCGAACTGCACAACAGCGGCGTCAAGGTCGTCACGCTGTGCCCGGGCTACATCGACACGCCGCTCACGCAGGGCAACCGCTACGGCATGCCCTTTCTCATGAAGGCGGAAGATTTCGCGGCGCAGGCGCTGCGCGCCATCGAGGCCGGCACCAGCTACCGCGTGATTCCCTGGCAGATGGGCGTGGTCGCCAAGATCATGCGCATGCTGCCGAACGCCGTGCTCGACCGCGCGGTGCAGGGGCGCGAGCGCAAGAAGCGAAGCGGCGAAGCCTGATCTGACTGAAGATCGATCCGGGCCCGATCGGACCGATCGCGGATCGACAAAAGAAAAAGGCTCCCGAGGGAGCCTTTTGTCTGTCTGAGTGTGCTTCGGAGTGTCGCAGGGTTCAGTAGCCGCTGTTGCCGCCGCCGTAACCACCGCCGCCACCGCCAGAGCGGCCACCGCCGCCGCCACGGGGGCCGGCGCCGTAGGGGCTGCGGAAACCACCATCGCCACCACCGCCGCCACCACCACTGCGGCCACCGCCGCCGTAGCCGCCACCACCGCCGGAGCGACCGCCACCACCGTAGCCGCCACCACCGCCGCCGCCGTAGCCACCGCCACCACCGCCGCCATAACCACCACCGCCGCCGCCGTAGCCGCCACCACCGCTGCGCGGGGGACGAGCTTCCATCGGACGTGCTTCGTTGACGACGACGCTGCGGCCGCCCAGGGGCTGGCCGTTCATGCCGTTGATTGCGGCCTGTGCTTCCGCGTCACTGCCCATCTCGACGAAGCCGAAGCCCTTCGAGCGGCCGGTGTCACGTTCCATCATGACCTTGGCGCTGGTCACTGCGCCGAACTGCCCGAAGGCTTGTTCGAGATCTCCGTCGCGCACCGAGTAAGGCAGGTTGCCGACGTACAGTTTGTTGCCCATCAAGGGACTCCTATAAACACATCAAGAAAAGCGATGGAGTCCCGAAAGCATCACTCAAACGAGAGCGTCGAGTCGCGCGAAACTGACCGATCACCGAACTGCCCCCCGACCAAATTGAAGAGGGAGGCTCGTGCATTATGGGTGAAATATCCGAATTGCAAGCGGGAAATTGCTTCTTGAGGTAGCACCTGTCAAAACTATCCGAAAGCTAGTGCCTACTTGCATGATCGGGCGAGGTCCTTCGCCCTACATCCGCGTCTGCATGTAGAATTCCGCCCGTCATTGGGGAGTAGCCGCCTTCCGATCTGCGAGAAGGGCCCGCGTCAACAGACTTGTCCTGTCCCACCAGGATATGGCGCGTGCAGTGAACACACCTGGCGAGACCTTTGACCGTGCAACTTCGGGAATATGGCCGAAGGTGTTGCACGGTCAATTGCGTCCTTCGGCCCAAGGAACCCCACGTCATCATGGAAGCTTTTCTCGTAGCAACGGGCGTCGTCGCGCTCGCGGAAATGGGCGACAAGACCCAGCTCCTGGCCCTCCTGCTCGCCGCCCGCTTCAGGAAACCCTGGCCCATCGTCCTCGGCATCTTCGCCGCCACAGTCATCAACCATGCCCTGGCGGGCGCCGTCGGCAACTACCTCACGCGCTGGCTCGGGCCCGAGGTGCTGCGGTGGATATTGGGCGGCTCGTTCATCGCCATGGCCGTCTGGATGCTCATCCCCGACAAGCTGGACGACGACGATGCCCCCGGCACATCGAAGTTCGGCGTCTTCGGCACCACGGTGATCGCCTTCTTCCTCGCCGAGATGGGCGACAAGACCCAGATCGCCACCGTCATGCTTGCAGCCCGCTTCACGCACGACTACTTCTGGGTGGTCGTGGGCACCACGCTGGGCATGATGCTGGCCAACGCGCCGGTGGTGTGGCTCGGCGAGAAGATCGTGCGGCGCGTGCCGATCAAGCTCGTGCACGGCGTCTCCGCAGCGATCTTCCTGGTGCTCGGCGTCCTCATGATCGTCGGCATATAAAAGCAAACCCGGCCCCCTTTCCAAGGGGGTTGGCGAAGCGGCACGCAGTGCGCGAAGCCTGGGGGATATACTTGCCCTGCGCCGATTTGCTTCAGCTTGCGGGCGCTCTATAAATTCAGCTAAAGACAGGCGCGGCAGACCCGGCTCGTTTTTGGCGAGGCCGGGTTTTTTCATTCATGTCTTCGTCGCCACCTCTGGTCGTCACTCCGCAGTCGATGCAGTTCGCAGGCCCGCTGGCCCTGCGCAGCGGCGCATCGATCAGCGACTACACGCTCGCCTACGAAACCTACGGCACCCTGAACGCCGAGCGCAGCAACGCCGTGCTCGTGTGCCATGCGCTCAACGCTTCGCACCACGTCGCGGGCGTCTACCAGGGCCAGGCCCGCTCCGAGGGCTGGTGGGACAACATGGTGGGCCCGGGCAAGCCGGTCGACACCGACCGCTTCTTCGTCATCGGTGTCAACAATCTCGGCTCCTGCTTCGGCTCGACCGGCCCGATGCACGTCAACCCCGCCACCGGCCGTGTCTACGGCGCCGACTTCCCGGTGGTCACCGTCGAAGACTGGGTCGACGCCCAGGCAGCCTTGCTCGACGCCCTCGGCATCCAGACGCTCGCCGCCGTCATGGGCGGCAGCCTCGGCGGCATGCAGGCCCTTTCGTGGACGCTGCAGTACCCCGAGCGCGTGCGCCACGCCGTGGTCGTGGCCAGCGCCCCCAACCTCACGGCCGAGAACATCGCCTTCAACGAGGTGGCGCGCCGCGCCATCGTGACCGACCCCGACTTCCACGGCGGCCACTTCTACGAGCACGGCGTGGTGCCCAAGCGCGGCCTGCGCATCGCGCGGATGATCGGCCACATCACCTACCTCAGCGACGATGTGATGAACGCCAAGTTCGGCCGCATCCTGCGCAGCGCCGTCGAGGGCGAGGTGGCAGGCGCCGACTACCGCTACTCCACGCAGGACGTCGAGTTCCAGATCGAGAGCTACCTGCGCTACCAGGGCGACAAGTTCAGCGAATACTTCGACGCCAACACCTACCTGCTGATCACCCGCGCGCTCGACTACTTCGACCCCGCGCGCAGCCACGGCGGCAAGCTCAGCACCGCGCTGGCCCAGGCCACCGCCAAGTTCCTGCTCGTGAGCTTCAAGACCGACTGGCGCTTCTCCCCCGCGCGCAGCCGCGAACTCGTGAAGGCACTGCTAGACAACCGCCGCAACGTGAGCTACGCCGAGATCGACGCGCCGCACGGCCACGACGCCTTCCTGCTCGACGACGTGCGCTACATGGGCGTGGTGCGCTCCTACTTCGATCGCGTCGCCAAGGAGTTCCAGCAATGAGCGACCTCGAACATCAAAGACTCATCGCCGAACTGGTGCCGCAAGGCTCGCGCGTGCTCGACCTCGGCTGCGGCGACGGCGCCCTGCTCGACCTGCTGCAGCGCGAGCGCGGCTGCACCGGCTACGGCGTGGAGATCGCCGACGGCAACGTGCTGCAGTGCATCCGCCGCGGCGTCGACGTGATCCAGCTCAACCTCGACGAAGGCCTCGCGATGTTCGACGACGCCTCCTTCGACGTGGTGCTGCAGATCGACACGCTGCAGCACCTGCGCAATGCCGAGGTGATGCTGCGCGAGACCGCGCGCGTGGGCCGCATCGGCATCGTCGCCTTTCCCAACTTCGCGCACTGGCCCAACCGCATGAGCGTGGCGCGCGGGCGCATGCCCGTCACGCGCCGCCTGCCCTACCAGTGGTACGACACGCCCAACATCCGCGTCGGCACCTTCAAGGACTTCGAGGTGCTGGCCGGCAAGAACAACCTGCGCATCCTCGACGCCTTCGGCCTGCAGGACGGGCGCGACGTGCGCTGGCTGCCCAACGCGCGCGCCAGCACGGCGGTCTTCAAGTTCGAGCGCGGCGGCGGCTGATCGCGGCGGGGCGCATCGACGGATGAGCTTCACGCTCGCACAGCCGGTCCACAGCGAGCTCGTCATCAAGAAGAGCCGCTTCATCGGCTGCGTGCAGCCGGTGGCCGATCGCGCCGCGGCGCTGGCCGTGGTCGCCTCCCTGCGTGCAGAGCACCCTGCGGCCGCGCACGTCTGTTGGGCTCTCATGGCCGGCGGCCAGTCGGCCGCGAACGACGACGGCGAGCCCGGCGGCACCGCGGGACGGCCGATGCTGGAGGTGCTGCGCCACCAGCAGGTCGAGGGTGCTCTCGCGACCGTGGTGCGCTACTTCGGCGGCGTGAAGCTGGGTGCGGGCGGCCTCGTGCGGGCCTACACCGACGCGGTCGCGCAGGCCCTGCTCGGCGCCACGCTGGTGCCGCTGCTGCGCCAGCGCAGCCTTCGCTGCTCGGTGCCCTATGCGCTCGAAGGACTGGTACGGCGCGAACTCGCGGCTGCCGGCGCGGTGCTCGAGGCCGTGCAGCACGGCGACGACGTGGCCTTCGCCTTCTCGCTGCCCGAGCCCGAGGCCGACGCCTTCATCGCGCGCCTCGGCGATGCTGCGCAAGGGCGCGTCGCCTGGCCGAAGGAGTGAGCCTCTTCGCAGGCACCGCCGGTGCCGAAGGCTCCGCCATCGCGAGAATGCCGCGCGCGGCCACGGGGACCGCCGCCGATTCGTCGTCGCCGCCGCGCCGCGCCATCTCGGCGGTCACGATGCCGGTCGGTACCGCGAGCACGCCCCAGCCCACGAGCATCATCACCGAGGCGATGGCGCGGCCCAGGTCGGTCTTGGGCACGAGGTCGCCGAAGCCCACCGTGGCCATGGTCGAGATCGCCCAGTAGACCGCCACCGGAATGCTGGTGAAGCCGTGCTGCGGCCCTTCGACCACGTACATCAGCGTGCCCATCACCAGCACCACCAGCATCACGAAGCCGACGAACACGGTGATCTTGCGCCGGCTCGCCGCCACCGCCGACACCAGTGCACGGTATTCCACGGAGTAACGCGATAGTTTGAAGATCCGGAACACGCGCAGCAGACGCAGCACGCGCACGTCGATGAGATACCCCAGCCCCATCTCCGGCGCGAAGACCACGAGGAAGGTCGGCAGCAGCGCCAGCAGGTCGATCACGCCGTAGAAGCTCAACGCGTAGCGCAGCGGCTTGTTCACGCAACTGAGCCGCGCGACGTACTCCAGCGTGAAGAGGATGGTGAAGACCCACTCGAGCACGTTGAACACCGAGCGCCACTGCTCGCGTATGGACTGCACGCTGTCGAGGATCACCACCAGCACGCTGGCCACGATCACCGCGATCAGCGCGAGGTCGAACATCAGGCCCGCGCGCGTGTCGGCCTCGAAGATCACCGTGAAGAGAGTGCGCCGCCAGCCATGCGCGGGCTTGTCGAAGCGCGAGTCCGTGGTGGACGAGATGGCGCGCGAAGCGTGCGTGTCGGAAGGAGATGCGGCGTTCGGACGGGTCATGGCGCCACATTGTCATGTGCGCGATCGACTTATTCAGTTACGCTTATTGCGCAATGAAGTGCCGCAGGCCGTGAGTGCGTTCTTACGATAGTCCCCTTTCTTGAGGAGCTCCCCTTTGGCTACACAGTCCCCCTTCTTCGGCAAGCGTGATCGAGACACCGATTCGTTGACATCGCGCCCCGCGCCGCTCGTCGGTTCGGGCACCAACCTCTCCGGAACCCCCGTCAATCCCTCTTCGCTCACCGCACAGCAAGGCGGCCTGAATGCCGCAGCGGCGGCGAACACGTCGGCGAAGGAAGGCGGCAGCAAGCTCACCGTCGGTCCGAACATCAAGCTCAAGGGCGTGGAGATCACCGATTGCGACACGCTCGTGGTCGAAGGCCTGGTCGAAGCCACCATGGACTCGCGCCTGATGCAGATCGCCGAACAGGGCGCGTTCAAGGGCTCGGCCGAGATCGACATCGCCGAGATCCGCGGCGTGTTCGACGGCAGCCTCACCGTGCGCGAGAAGCTCGTCATCCACTCCACCGGCAAGGTCACCGGCAAGATCCGCTACGGCAAGATCGTGATCGAGGAAGGCGGCCAGATCTCCGGCGAGATCAGCTTCGGCGCCAAGCCCTCGCTGCAAGCCGCTGCTTGATACTTAAGCAGCAGGCGGGGTCCACCCAAGACGCTCCAGCAAGGCACCGGCAGCAGCCGGTGCCTTTTCCTTGGCGCCGTTGATGAAGTAGACGAACACGTCGCGCTTCTTCGACGACGCGCCCCACCCTTGCGCGCGTTCGGCCCAGGTTTCGAGGGCCTTCGGCGCGTAGCCCATCTTCAGCTTGGCGTCGGCCATCATCAGCCGCGCGTAGGCGATGTCGCCTTCGGGCTCCTCGAAGGACGGAAACTTCTCGGCGTCGGTGAACACCGTCGACACCTTGTATTTCTTTGCGAGCGCCTTGTAGGCGGGCACGATGAAGCTCTCGTGCCGCACGTCCATCACGTGCCGCAGCGCCCGGCTGCCCTCCTTCTTCGGCAGCAGCGCGAGAAAAGCCTCGAAGTCCTCCGCGTCGAACTGCTTGGTCGGCATGAACTGCCAGACGATCGGCCCCAGCTTGTCGCCCAGCTCGGCCACGCCGCTGTCGATGAAGCGCTTGATGGAGTCGCCCGCGCCCGAAAGCAGCTTGCGGTTGGTCGCGAAGCGCGAGGCCTTCATCGAGAACATGAAGTCGTCGGGCGTGTCGTCGTGCCACTTCCGGAAGGTCTCGGGCTTGAAGGTGCTGTAGTAGGTGCCGTTGATCTCGATGGCGCTGACCTTGCGGCTCGCGTAGTTCAGCTCCTTGGCGTGCGCGAGCCCCTTGGGGTAGAAGTTGTCGCGCCAGGGCTCGTAGGTCCAGCCGCCGATGCCCACCTTGATGTTTGCCTTGCTCACATGGCCCTCCGGGTTGAGATCGCCCGCACTCTACGCGCGGACGCTCCAAGGCGCAAAATGCGTCCTTCTTTCTTTCGTCACCCGCGGAGATCCCAACGATGAACGCCCCCCTGCACCGCGAAATGCCCGCCGGCACGCTCGACGCCGAGCGCGCCCTGTCCGACGTCACCGCCCGATGGGACGGCGACATCCTCAAGCAACTCACCGACTACATCGGCATTCCTGCCAAGTCGCCCGGCTTCGACAAGGACTGGTCGGCCAACGGCTACCTCGAGACCGTGCTGCGCAACGCCGCCGCCTGGGTCGAGGCGCAGAAGGTCGAGGGCCTGAAGCTGGAGATCGTGCGGCTTGAGGGCCGCACGCCGGTGCTGTTCTTCGAAGTGCCGGCCACCGGCACCGACATGGGCGAGACCGTGCTGATGTACGGCCACCTCGACAAGCAGCCCGAATTCACCGGCTGGCGCAACGACCTCGGCCCCTGGACGCCCAAGTACGAGAACGGCCTGCTCTACGGCCGCGGCGGCGCCGATGACGGCTACGCGGTGTATGCCAGCATCGCCGCGCTGCAGGCGCTCAAGAGCCAGGGCGCGGCGCACCCGCGCATCGTGGGCCTGATCGAGACCTGCGAGGAAAGCGGCTCCTACGACCTGCTGCCGTATGTCGATGCCCTGCGTCCGCGCCTGGGCAACGTCGAGCTGGTGATCTGCCTCGACTCCGGCGCCGGCAACTACGACCAGCTGTGGCTCACGACCTCGCTGCGCGGCATGGCCAGCGGCACGCTCAAGGTGGAAGTGCTGACCGAAGGCATCCACTCGGGCGACGCCTCGGGCCTCGTGCCCTCGAGCTTCCGCATCATGCGGCAGGTGCTCGACCGCCTCGAAGACAGCGCCACCGGCCGCCTGCTGCCCGCGAGCTTCCACTGCGAAGTACCGGCCGACCGCCTCGCGCAGGCCAGGGCCACCGCCGCCATCCTCGGCGAAGAGGTCTACAAGCGCTTCCCGTGGGCGCACTACGACTGCGGCGGCTCCACCATGTTCGCGTTGCCCACCACCACCGATCCGGTCGAGGCCCTGCTCAACCGCACATGGAAGCCCACGCTGTCGGTGACCGGCGCCGAAGGCTTCCCGGCGCTGAAGGACGCGGGCAACGTGCTGCGCCCCTACACGGCATTCAAGCTGTCGCTGCGCCTGCCCCCGCTGGTCGACGCGGCCGAGGCCGTGCAGAACCTCAAGACGCTGCTCGAGGACAACGCGCCCTACCAGGCCCGCGTGACCTTCGAGAGCAACGGCGGCGCCACCGGCTGGAACGCACCCACCATCACGCCGTGGTTCGAGGACGCGCTCAACAAGGCCTCGAAGGCGCACTTCGGCGCTTCGTGCGGCTACATCGGCCAGGGCGGCACGATTCCGCTGATGAACATGCTCAGCGCCGGCTTCCCGAAGGCGCAGATGATGGTCTGCGGCGTGCTCGGCCCGAAGAGCAACGCGCACGGCCCCAACGAGTTCCTGCACGTGCCCTACGCCAAGAAGCTCACGGCGGCTGTGGCCGAGGTGATCGCCGCATTGCCGGCCGCGCACCGCGCAGCAGCATCGGAGCCGGTGGCCGCTTGAGCGAGGCGCTGCCTTTGCCGCAGCGCGTGTCGCTGTCCACGCCAGACGGCGAGACGCTCGCACTGCGCCGGCTGCCGGCGCCCGGTCTGGCGCGTGCCGTGGTCGTCGTGGTCCACGGGCTCGGCGAGCACGCGGGCCGCTATCACGGGCTCGCCGAATGCCTGCACGAATGGGGCTTCGCGGTGTGGGCGCACGACCACTACGGGCACGGCGAATCCAGTGGCCCGCGCGGCGGCCTGCCGAGCGAACTGCGGCTGGTGGACGACCTCGCGCTGGTCATCGACGACGCGCGCCGCGAGAACCCCGGCCTGCCGGTGGTGCTGCTGGGCCACAGCCTGGGCGGGTTGGTCGCGGCGAGCCTTGTCGCGCGCGGCGTGCGTCACGTCAACGCCCTGGTGCTGTCTTCGCCGGGGCTCGACCCGGGCCTGAACGGTTTCCAGAAGATGCTGCTCGCGGTGCTGCCGCGCGTTGCGCCCAACCTGCGCGTGGGCAACGGTCTCGACGACAACTTCCTCTCGCACGACCCGGCCGTGGTGCAGGCCTACCGAGACGATCCGCTCACGCACGACCGCATCGGAGGGCGGCTCGCGCGCTTCCTGGCCTACGAAGGCGAGACCGTGCTGCGGCAGGCCCCGAACTGGCCCGTGCCGACGCTGCTGCTCTACGCGGGCGACGACCGCCTCGTGCGGCCCGCCGCGAGCCGGGCCTTCGCGGTGGCCGCCGCGCCCGGCGGCAAGGTCGAGGCGCACTGCTTCGACACGCTGTACCACGAGATCTTCAACGAGCTCGAGGCCGATCCGGTCTTCGAAGCCCTGCAGCGCTGGCTCAACCGGCGCTTTCCGCCGCAGGCCTGACGGCGCGCCTGCGCGCCAGCCAGAGCAGCGCCGCGCCCGTCAGTGCCACCGGCACCAGCGAGCCGAAGTTCAGCAGCCGCCAGCCCTGCGTGGTCACCAGCACGCCCGAGGCGAACGAGGTCAGCGCCAGCGTGGCGAAAACGCAGAAGTTGAGCGCGCCCTGCGCGCGGTCGCGCTCCTCGGGTGTGTAGGCCGTGAGCGAAAGCGTGGTGCTGCCGGTGAACAAAAAATTCCAGCCCACGCCCAGCAGGAACAGCGCCGCGATGAAGTGATGCAGCTCCACGCCCGAGAGCGCGATGGCGATGCAGCCGAGGTTGAGCACGAGCCCCACGCCCATCACCGGCAGCGCGCCGAAGCGGCGGATCAGGTGGCCGGTGAAGAAGCCCGGCGCGAACATGCCGATCACGTGCCACTCGAGCACCAGCGCGGCGTCGGAGAACGGCAGGCTGCAGATCTGCATCGCGATGGGCGTCGCGGCCATCAGCAGGTTCATCACGCCGTAGCCCAGCGCACCGGCCGCGGCCGCCACGATGAACACCGGTTGCCGCGCGATCTGCGACAGCGGCCTGCCGCCCGCCGCTTCCTTGCGACCGGGCGCGGGCGGGAATTCGATGAAGTACATCACCGCCAGCGACAGCAGCGCCACCGCGGCCAGCGCGATGTAGGCGCCGGCGAAGGGCACGGCGAAGGCCTCGCGCGTGGCCTTCGCGAGATTGGGCCCGGCCACGGCGCCGATCAATCCGCCGGCCATCACCATCGACACCGCCTTCTCGCGCCACTCCGGCGCCGCCAGCTCGGCCGCGGCGAAGCGGTACAGCCCCGCGTTGGCGTTGTAGTAGCCCGCGATCACCGTGGCGAAGCACAGCAGCCAGAAGTTCTTCGTGACCGCCGCGAAGCAGCACAGCAGGGCCGACACCAGCGCCACCGCCAGCCCGGTCTGGAACGAGCCGCGCCGGCCGAAGCGCTGCTGCGTGCGCGCCACCAGCCCGGTGGAGAGCGCGCCGCCGATCACATAGCTCATCACCGGCAGCGTCGCCATCCAGCCGCGCGGCGCGATGCTCAGGCCCACCAGCCCGTTGATGGCGATGAAGGTCACGTTGTTGGTCAGCAGCAGGCCCTGGCAGATGGCCAGCAGCCACAGGTTGCGGTTCATGGCGTCGTCTCCCTCACCGCGCGCTGCAGGTCGCGCTCGATCTCGCTGAAGGCGATGGGCGGAATATCGCCCAGCGTGCGCTCGGTGCCGGTGAGCACCACGCCGAGCACGGTCTGCAGCACCTTGCCGTCGGGGCTGTCCTGCACGAACCAGCCTTCTTCCAGCCGAAGGCAGACCTGGCCTTCGCCCGGCACGCCCCTGTTGAAGCTGTTGACCATGCCGCCTTCACCCACCTCGCGCACCCAGCCGCGCGTTTCGAGGCCCATGAGCGCGGCGTTCGACACGGCGCGGCCGGCCCACTGCGGCAGTTCGCGGCCCGCGCGCAACGCAGGGTCGAGAGCGAAGGACTGGCGCGCCAGCTGCTCGAAGGGCTGCAGGATCTCGTAGTCGGCCAGCACGGGGCCCCATGCGGCGGCGAGCGAGGCATCGAGCGCCGCGAAGTCCAGCGGATGCGGCAGGCCGATGCGCGCGTTCTCCGGCAGGTTCACCGGGTCGTCGTGCAGGTCGGCCAGCTCGCCTTCGGCGGTGACGCGGAAGGTGCCCTGCAGCCTGTTGCCGGTCGCGTCGAAGAGGCCCCAGACCAGCGGCCGGCTGAACACCCGCAGCACCGGGTGGTTGGCGAAGAAGGGCATGAATTCGTCGGGGGCCCAGCGCCGCTGCGCGCACATCGCGGCCTCCAGCCGCCTGATCTGCGTGGCGGCGACGGTCTTCGCGAGCTTGCGCAGTTCCTTGAGCTGCGTCGCCGCGGCGGCGGCCTTGCCGGGGTCGTCGTTCGCGCCCGCCTTCGGCAGCGTCTTGAGCGCCTTGCCTCGGGCGTCGTGCACCACGGGCTGGAAGCTGTCGTCCATGCGCACCTCGAAGCTGCGCGGGCCGAAGTCCAGCGTGAGCCGCGCGCGTGCGTCGAGGCCGAGGTCGGGCACGGTGCGGTCGGCCAGCTGGTCGAGGCTCAGGCCGCGCTGCTCGGCCACCTCGCCGAGCATGCGGTCGGCGCGGGTGCGCAGGTCGTCGTAGCGGGTCTGGCGCGCGAGTTCGGCCAGGTGCATCAGCGCGGCATCGCTGCCGATCTCGCCGAGCATGGCCATGGCGTCGTAGGCGCGCACGCGGTCGAGTGCGGCGCGCCACTGGCGCAGCAGGCTGTAGAGCTGGCGCGCGGTTTCGCCGTCGCCGAGGCGGCCCTGGAGCGCGAACATCCAGCGCTCCTTGCTCGGGCGGCCGTTGCCGATCCACCAGGCCAGCAGCGCGCGGCCGAAGCGCGCGAGCGAATCGGGCGCGAGCGCGTCGAGCAGCCCGGCGAGCCCCGGGTATGGCGCGTCGGGCTTGCCGAGCATCATGGCCATCAGCACGTCGGGCACCACGGCCTGCGGCAGCGCGAGGCCGCCCTTCGCCAGGATCAGGCGGGGCAGCGCCGAGAGCGGCAGGGTCTTGGGCACCACGGGCAGGCTGTCGGGCAGCACGTCCTCGGGCGCGATCGAGAGCAACTGCGCCACCGCGTCGGCGGCCCCGGCGCCGTAGGCCTGCGCCTGAGTGCGTACCGCGCCGGCATGGCCCGAGTCGTGCAGCCAGCGCAGCGCGGCCTGTGCCGCTTCGTGCGCGGGGCCGGGCTCGCCCAGCGCGATGGGAACGAGGCCGCGGGCGGCCGTGTCGGGGTAGCGCCCGAGCCACGCGGCTGCTTCGCGCCGGACCCAGCGGTTGGTGTGGAAGCCCCTGGCGATCCAGCCGGCGAGCGGGTCCCACTCGATGACCGACGCCAGCTCGAACATCGCGCGCGAGCCCTGCTTGAGGAAGCGCGGCAGCCCCGGCAGCGCGTCCGTGCCGAGGGCATGGAGGATGGGCCGCACGCGCGCCACGTCGCCCATGAAGTGCTCGACGGCCGGCCCGTGCGTGAACGCCGCGACGGCCAGCGGCGCAGGCAGCTGCCAGATGTATTCGGCGACGCTCCAGCGCGAGCCCGGCAGCTCGCCGAAGTCTTCGGGGCCGGTGATCTCGCGGCGCCCGGCGATCGTGTCGTCGATGAGTTCGGGGCGCAGGCCCAGCATCCACAGCGCCTTGTGCGCGCTGCTGCCGTCGCGGATCGAGTCAGGCGCATCGGGCTGGTTACGCGCGAATTCCTTCATCCACTGGTCCGAGCGCTCGCGCGAAACGCGCACTTCGCGCGCCATCCAGTCTGACAGATCGCCCGTGGCCTGCAGGTATTGCGGCGGCTGCAGATCGACCCAGTGCAGCCGCGCCGTCGGCGGCAGCGGCTGAAGCGCCAGCACCGGAATGACGGGCAGCGCCTGCCGGTTCTTCCACGGTGGGCGGCGCAGCAGCGCGGGCCAGGTGTCGGCGGCTGCATCGGCCACGCCGCCGGAGCTGTCTTCCTGCAGGCGCGCGAGCGTCTTGCGCTGGGCCTCGTCGCAGGAGGCCTCCAGCGGCTCCTGCCACTCGGGGTTCGCCGCGAGCAGCTCAAGGACCAGCGCCGCGCCGGCCTGGTGCCGCGCCGGGTTCGCCGACAGCAGCTCGCGCAGCACGAAGAGCGGCCAGCGGGCCGCCTGCTTGACCAGCGCGTTCTTGCAGTCGATCTGCTTGACCTGGGCGACGAAGAAGCGCACCACCTCCGCGTCGTGGATGGCCAGCAGGTCGGTAACGGCTTCCTTGTGCGGCGAGGGCTCGAAGAGCAGTTCGGCCGCCGCGGCGCCGTGCATCTCGAGCATGCGCAGCCGTGCGGCGCGCGGCGGATAGAAGCTGGAGCGGTGGCGGCGGAAGAAGTCGAGGCTGTCGGCCAGGCTGCGCTCGTCGGAGAGCGAGCCGCCGCACTGCCCGCAGGGCCGGTCGTTGAACTTCGCGAGCGCCTCGCGCATGCCCTTGGACCACCGCACGCTGCCGTCGGGCCGTGCGTTCAGGCCGTCCTCCTTCTTGCTGTCTCCTTCTTTCGACTTGCGACTGACCGCCATGCCATTGCTCTCCGTTGATGCCAGCGGGATTGTCGGCCAACACGCGCGGGGCAAAAAAAAGCGCCCTCGCGGGCGCCGTAACTCTGGAGAAGGCAGTCCTTCGGAAGATCAGGACTGCTTGCCTTGCAGCAGACCGCTGAGCGAGCCCAGCAGGTCGTCATGATTGCCCAGCCCCTGGTCGGGAATCTTGCCGTGCGGCGTGAGCTGGTCGATGAGCGCCGGCAGCATGGTGGCCAGCATCGGCAGCAGCGTTTGCGCATTGATGCCGAGCTTGGACGCGATGGCGGCGATGGTGTCGCCGCCCAGCGCGTTCTGCAGCTGGTCGCCCGAGACGGGCTGGTTTTCTCCCTTGCCGATCCATGAGCCGATGACGTCGCCCATGCCGGCCTGCTCGAACTTCGAGACCAGGCCACCCAGGCCGCCCACGCTGCCGTTGTTGGCGAGCAGGCCGCCCAGCGCGCCGGCCAGGCCTCCCAGATCGCCCAGTCCGCCAATGCCTCCGCCTTGCGGTTGCTGCTGTTGCGCAGCGCCTCCGAGCACTTGACCGAGTACCGAATCGAGCAATCCCATGGCTGTTTCCTTGTGGTGTGTGACAGAACCGCCAACATTGTTAAATGCCGCGGACCTTAAGCCGAAAGTGGCACGCCACTTTCGAATTGGCAACGTGACAAATTACTTGATACGCGCCGTCCGTTTGGGGAGCAATGCGGGGCCGACCCCCTGCACGCCCACCAGGCCGAGCACGGTGACGAGCGAATTCTGCGCGCCTTTCCATGCATCTGTCATGTCAATGGACTCGTTCAGCGAATGGAATCCCGAGGCTTTGCCGCCGCCGCCGATGATGATGGCCGGGATGCCCATCGAGATCGGCACGTTGGCGTCGGTGCTGCCGCCGCGCAGCAGCGTCTTGTGGCCGAAGGCGGCGTTCGAGCGGATCGCGGCCTCCACGATCACCGAGTCTGGCGGCGTGCGCCCGCCCGGCCGGTCGCCGATGAGCCTGGTGCTCGCGCTCAGCGTGCTGACGTTCCAGCGCTTGTTCTCCTCGACCACGGCTTCGTCGATGGCGGCGAGGATCTTCTTTTCGGTCTCCAGCAGCGATGCCATGTCGTCAGAACGGATGTCGATGGCCATGCGCGCGTCCGGCGCGATGGTGTTGACCGAGGTGCCGCCGCCCACGGTGCCGACGGTGAAGGTCGTCTTCGGAAAGCTCGGCGTGCGGATGTCGGCGATCTTCGCGATGGCGCGCCCCATGCCGTGGATGGCGCTCGGCACCTGGCCGAAGGCGCCGAAGCTGTGACCGCCCGGCCCCTGGAACGTGACCTCGTGGCGATGGCTCGCGGTGCCCAGCACCAGCACCGAGCCCGGCGCCGAAGGCTCGAGCCCCACCATGCCGTCGATGTCGAGGTGGTCGCGGAAGATCGCCTTCATGCCGCGCAGGTTGCCGAGCTCTTCCTCGCCGACATTGGCGACGAACATCAGGTCGCCCACCGTCTGCACCTTGTTGTCGTTCAGCACCTTGAGCCACGACAGCAGCACTGCGAGCCCGCGCGTGTCGTCGGCGATGCCCGGCGCGTGGAGGCGGCCGTCGCGCTCCCTGACCTTCACGTCGGTGCCGGCCGGGAACACGGTGTCGAGGTGGGCCGAGATCAGCAGCTTCGGGCCGCCGCCGGTGCCCTTGCGCAGGCCGATCACGTTGCCCTCCGCGTCGATCTTCGCGTGCGTCAGCCCGAAGGCCTTCATGCGCGCGAGAAAGGCTTCGGCGCGCTTCTGCTCCTTGAAGGGCGGGGCCTCGATCTCGGTGAGCATCTTGAGGTCCTCGACCGAGCGGTCATGGTCGGCCTTGACCGCCTCCAGCAGCTTCTGGATGGCGGGCGCGGCCATCAGCTGGGTGAAGGCCCGGTCGATCTCGGGGCTGACTTGCGCAGGCGTCGGGGCGACGGCCTGGCTCTGGGCGAGTGCGCCTTGCGTGGCGCACAGCAGCGCGGCGAGGACGAGAGGGGCGAGGCGCAGCGGGCCGGGGAGCTTGGACATGGGCGCAAAAGTCCTTCTTTTGTCTTAAAGAGGTAACGATTGTTTCCTAGCCGTTCCGCGTGCGCGTCGCGGAAAACACCCACCTGGGACGCCGGCCCCGGGGCCTGTCGGCCTAATCTTTGTCTAGAGGCCGGCCAGGGACACCAGCGCGGCCAGCGCCGCCGTCTCGGCACGCAGTACGCGCGAGCCCAGGGTGACGGGAGCGAAGCCGCGGGCGATGGCCTGCTGCTCCTCGCTGGCGCTCAGCCCGCCTTCGGGGCCGCTCAGCACGGTCACGCCCTGCCCGCCCGGCGAGATGGCTGCGAGGCTGCGGGTGCCCTCGGCAAGGCTCAGCACCAGGCGCACGGCCGGATCGCCGGGGCCGTCCTGGGTCTCGAGCCAGCTGGCGAAGGACTGCACCGGATGGATCACCGGCACGCGGTTGCGCCCGCATTGCTCGCAGGCCGCGACCGCGATGGCTTCCCAGTGCGCCCGCTTCTTCTCGGCGCGCTCGCCCACCAGGCGCAATACGCCGTGGGCGGTGGCCAGCGGCTGGATGCTCGCCACGCCGAGCTCGGTGGCCTTCTCGACCAGCCAGTCCATGCGCTCGTTGGCCGGCATGCCGACCGCAAGGTGCACGGCGCGCGGCGCCTCGCGCTCCACCGCGAGGTGCGCGCCGACCGTCACCGCGACGTCGCTGCGGCCCATGCGCTCGACCGTGGCCGCGTACTCGCCGCCCGCGCCGTCGAACAGCGTGAGCGCGTCGCCGGGCTGCATCCGCAGCACCTGCACATGGCGCGCGGCGCCGGCCGGCAACGCCAGGCTGGCGCCGGCGCTCAGCGGCACGGAACAGTGAAAACGCGGCATGCTCTGAAATCGATAGCTGCGAACGACCGTTGCGCGGGCGTCACAGGGTGGTGCTTTTTCAGTTTCTCTTCAGACACGGCCGTAGGCGTAGCCCGTGATGGCCGAGGTGCCCTCGATCTCGTCGATCACGCGCAGCAGCGGCGTCAGCTCGGTATAGCGGCTGGCGGTGGCGCGGATGTACGCAATGAATCGCGGCGTGTCGGCCAGGTACCTGGGCTTGCCGTCGCGCAGCGTGAGGCGCGCGAAGATGCCGGCCACCTTCAGGTGGCGCTGCAAGCCCATCCACTCGACCGCGCGATAGAAGGCGCCGAAGTCCTCGTCGACCGGCAGACCGGCCTTGCGCGCGGCCTGCCAGTAGCGGATGGTGACGTCGAGCACGAACTCCTCGTCCCAGCTCAGGAAGGCATCGCGCATCAGGCTGGCGATGTCGTAGGTGATGGGGCCGTACACCGCGTCCTGGAAGTCGAGGACACCGAGCGATGCACTGCCGCCGACCATCAGGTTGCGGGGCATGAAGTCGCGGTGCACATAGACGCTGGGCGATGCAAGGTTGCTCTCGACGATCAGCTTGAAGCTGCGGTCGAGCCGCTCCTTCAGCTTGCCTTCCACGGCGATGCCGCGGTGGCGGTCGATGTACCACTCGGGGAAGAGGCCCAGTTCGCGCTCCAGCAGGGCCCTGTCGTAGGGCGGCAGCACGCCTGGCCTGGAGGACAGCTGCCAGCGGATCAGCGCGTCGATGGCCTCGTCGTACAGCGGGCGGGCGGCATCGGGGCGGGCCGGATCGATCACGTCCAGCATGGTCTGGCGGCCCAGGTCGTCCAGCAGCAGGAAGCCGTGGGGCTTGTCCCACTCGAGCACCGTGGGGGCGAGCACGCCGGCGGTGGCCATGAGCCCGGCCACCTGCACGAAGGGGGCGCTGTTTTCCTTGTCCGGCGGGGCGTCCATCACGATGCGCGTGGGGGCGGCCGCTTCGGTGGTGTCGAGCCGGAAGTAGCGGCGAAAGCTCGCGTCGGCCGAGGCGAGGCGCACCGTGTCGGGCAGCAGCTTGTGGGTGGGCGCGACCGCGGCCAGCCAGGTCCGGAACGCTTCGGCCCGCTGTGGATCCGTCCAGGCAATGGTCTCGGCGGGGCTTGGGGCCAATGCGGCCGGGGGCGGGGGTGCTGTCATGGATAATCGATTCTACAAATCCGCCTGGCGCGGCAATCCCCCTTGGCCGGCTTCCGGCCGATGCGGATCGCCTCCGGCCCCTGCAACCCGCCGGCCTGCCGCGCCGTCCCCGACGACATTTCGTTCCGAACCGATGCCTACGACCCAACGCCCTCACGCTTGGCACCTTGTGCGCTCGCAGCTCTCCATGGGAGAGTCGCCGGCTTTCCTCGGAACGGCCGGGCGGGAGGCCTGATGAGCCGACGTCGTGTCGCCCCGCGTCCGCGGCGCCCGGGCCCGCCGCCGCTGCCACTGGCCGTCCTGTCGCTGGCACTGATGCACGTGCACGGCGCGTCCGCGCAGACCGCCGGCAACGTCGACGCTCCGCTCACGCTGAAGCGCACGCCGCTGCTGACCGAAACCCTGACGCCCGCCGACCGCGGCCAGATGCCCAGCCTGGTCACCGGCGACCGCATCTCCGGCCGGCCCGACCTGGAGACCGTGGTCGAAGGCAACGCCACGCTGCGCCGCGGCGCCGTGTCCATCACCGCCGACCGGCTCGAGTACTACCAGCCCGACGACCGCGCCAAGGCCACCGGCAACGTGCGGGTCAACCAGGCCGGCAACGTGTATGAAGGCCCCGAGCTGCAGCTCAAGCTCGAGACCTTCGAGGGCTTCTTCAACAACGTGCGCTACAAGTTCCTCGCGAACGAGGCGCACGGCGAGGCCAAGCGCATCGACTTCGTCGACGCCAACGTGTCGATCGCCCGCGAGGCCACCTACACCACCTGCCGCCGCGAGGACTTCCCCGGCTGGATGCCCGCCTGGCTGCTGACCGCCGCCTCGATCACCACCGACACCGAGGAGAACGAGGGCGTGGCCAAGAACGCGCGCCTGAGCTTCATGGGCATCACCACGCCGCCCATTCCGAGCGTGAGCTTCCCGCTGTCGAACGATCGCAAGAGCGGCCTGCTGCCGCCCACCATCGGCATCGACAACACCAACGGCCTCGAGATCGCGCAGCCGTACTACTGGAACATCGCGCCCAACCGCGACGCCACGTTCACGCCGACGATCATGAGCAAGCGCGGCGTCAACTTCGGCAACGAGTTCCGCTACCTCGAGAAGGAATACAAGGGAACCATCCGCTTCGACCTGATGGGCAGCGACCGGCTCGTGGGCGACCGCTACAACGAGCTGCGCGCCAGCCAGCTGCAGCAGTTGGCCAACGGGCAGATCACGGCCAGCAGCCTGACCCCGCCGCCCGGCAACACGCGGCGCTGGGGCTTGTGGCTCACCCACCACCAGGACTTCGACGCCAAGGCGCTGGGCCTCGATTCGCTGTCGGCCAACATCACCATCAACCGGGTGAGCGACAACGACTACTGGCGCGACTTCACGCGCACGCCCTCGCTCGCGCAGCGCCAGCTGCCGAACGACGCATCGCTGAACTGGAGCAAGGGCGACTGGAGCGGCATGATCCGCACGCTGAAGTACCAGAACCTGCAGTACAACCTGTCGCCGATCGTGCCCGCGTACGACCGGATGCCGCAGATCACGGCCAACTACAACAAGTACGACTGGCACGGCTTCGACGTTGCGCTGAACCTGGACTACACGCGCTTTCGCGTGAACAGGCTCTCCTCGACCCAGCTCGGCTACGACGTCACCCAGCAGTCGCAGCCCGACGGCGACCGCGCCATGGCCGTCGCCACGATCAGCCGGCCGTTCATCACGCCGAGCACGTACGTCATTCCCAAGCTGATCCTGAACGGGGCCTCGTACAACTACTACCTGCCGCAGGCGGACATCCCGAAGCTCACGGTCAACGGCGTCCAGTACGTCAATGGTCAGGTCTACAACCCGAGCTCGCTGTACTTCTTCCCGACTTCCAGCAACCGGGTGGTGCCGACCTTCAGCCTCGACAGCGGCCTGACCTTCGAGCGCGACGCCAGCTATTTCGGCCGCGCCTTCCGCCAGACGCTGGAGCCGCGCGCGTACTACGTCTACACGCCGTACCGCAACCAGAGCATGCTGCCGAACTACGACTCGGCGGCCAACGACTTCAGCTTCGCGACGATCTACACCGAGAACGCGTTCTCGGGCGGCGACCGCATCTCGGACACCAACGCGCTCACGCTGGGCGTGACCTCCCGCCTGATCGATCCGGACACCGGCGTCGAGGCCGCGCGCTTCGGCATCGCGCAGCGGCTGCGCTTCAGCGACCAGAAGGTCACGCTGCCGGGCGGCACGCCGGTGACCGACCGCGCGAGCGACCTGCTGCTGGGCGCCACCATCAACTGGACGCCCAAGTGGAGCCTGGACACCCTGGTCCAGTACAACCCCGACACCCGCAGGTCGGAGCGCTCGGCCATCAGCGCGCGCTACAACCCCGAGCCGTACCACAACCTGAGCGCGGCCTTCCGCTACCAGGCGCCCACCACCCCGACGGCGACCGACGGCAACAAGTCGATCGACGTGGGCTGGCAGTGGCCGCTCAACGACCTGTGGGGCGACAAGGGCAAGAACCTGGGCCCCGGCAAGGGCCAGGGCGGCGGACGCTGGTATGCGGTCGGCCGGCTCAACTACAGCCTGCAGGACAAGAAACTCACGGACGGCGTGCTCGGCTTCGAGTACGACGGCTGCTGCTGGATCGGGCGCGTGGTGATGCAGCGCATCACCACCGGCCAGGTGACGGCGAACACCCGCATCATGTTCCAGCTCGAATTCGTCGGCTTCTCCAGCATCGGCTCGAGCCCCATGCAGACCCTGCGGCAGAACATCCAGCGCTACGAACCCCTGCGCCAACCGGGCGAAGCGCCGAGCCGCTTCACCAATTACGACTGAGACGACTGACTGAGCGACGCCATGAAACACATCCGTTCCATCATCACCATGGGCTGCCTCGCGGCAATCGCCGCCACGGCGGGGGCGCAGGGCTATCGTCCCGGTACCGGCATCACGGACATCATGCGCGCCGGGCCGCGCCTGGGGCCGCCGGCGGCGCGTCCGTCCACCCCGCCATCCTCGGCGCCGGTGCAGCGTTCGGCCGAATTCATCGTCGCGCTGGTCAACTCGGAGCCCATCACCAACACCGACGTGCAGTCGCGCGTGACGCGGCTCATCAAGGAGAACCCCGACGCCGAGCGCGTGCCCCGCGGTGAACTCACGCGGCTCGTGCTGGAGCGGCTGATCACCGAACGTGCCCAGCTGCAGCTCGCGAAGGAAAACGGCATCAAGGTCGACGACGTGGCCATCGACCAGGCCGAGCAGACCGTGGCGCGCCAGAACGAGATCAGCCTGGTCGAGCTGCGCCGCCGCGTGGCCGCCGAAGGCATCGCCCAGCAGGACTTCCGCAACGACCTGCGCGACCAGCTGCTGCTCACGCGCCTGCGTGACCGCGAAGTCGAGTCGAAGGTCAAGGTCAGCGATGCCGAGGCCGACGAATACCTGCGCGACCAGCGCAACCAGTCCGTGAAGAACGCGGCGCTGGAAAACCTCAACCTCGCGCAGGTGCTGGTGGCCGTTCCCGAGAACGCTACCGACGCGCAGGTGGCCACGGCCCAGAAGAAGGCGCAGGACATCGCCCAGCGCGCCCGTTCCGGCGAAGACTTCGCCAAGCTGGTGCGCGAGAACTCCGATTCGCCCGACCGCGCCAACGGCGGCGCCATCGGCATGCGCAGCGCCGACCGCTATCCGTCGCTGTTCGTCGAGGCCACGCAGTCGACCGCCGTGAACGGCATCGCCGGCCCGGTGCGCTCCAGCGCCGGCTTCCACGTGCTCAAGGTGCTGGCCAAGGCCCAGATCGGCTCGGGCGACGTCACCGTCACCCAGACGCAGGTGCGTCACATCCTGCTGCTCAACGATCCCAAGCGCACCACGGCGCAGGCGGTTGCGCAGCTGGCCGAATTCAAGCGCCGCATCCAGGCAGGCACGGCCGACTTCGCCAGCCTCGCCCGCGACAACTCGCAGGACGGCAGCGCCAAGCAGGGCGGCGACCTCGGCTGGTCGCGCCCGGGCCAGTTCGTGCCCGAGTTCGAGGAAGCCATGGACCGGCTCTCGCCGGGCCAGATCAGCGATCCCATCGTGTCGCGCTTCGGCGTGCACCTGATCCAGGTGGTGGGCCGCCGCGATTCCAAGCTCAGCCAGTCGGAGCAGCGCGAAGCCGCGCGCGCCGCATTGCGCGAGCAGCGCGTGGAAGAGGCCTTCACCACCTGGGTGCAGGAAGTGCGCGCGCGCGCCTACGTCGAATACCGCGACCCTCCCCAATCCTGACCTGATGGCGCAGCACATCGCGAGGAAGCGGTTCGGGCAGCACTTCCTGTCCGACGGCGGGATCATCGATTCGATCGTGCGCGAGATCGCGCCGCAGCCCGGCGACGCCATGGTCGAGATCGGACCGGGGCTCGCTGCGCTGACGCAGCCGCTGGTGGAGCGGCTGGGCCGGCTCACCGTGATCGAGCTCGACCGCGACCTGGCGAAGCGCCTGCGCGAGCATCCGCAGCTCGACGTGATCGAGTCCGACGTGCTGAAAGTCGATTTCGCGCAGCTGGCCGCGAAGTTTCCGGCCGACAAGCCGCTGCGCGTGGTGGGCAACCTGCCCTACAACATCTCCACGCCCATCCTGTTCCATCTGCTGGGCTACGCCCACCTGGTCGCCGACCAGCACTTCATGCTGCAGAAGGAAGTGATCGACCGCATGGTGGCCAGGCCCGCCACCTCCGACTACAGCCGCCTGAGCGTGATGCTGCAGTGGCGCTACGAGATGGAGAACGTGCTGTTCGTGCCGCCCGAGAGCTTCGACCCGCCTCCGCGGGTGGACAGCGCCGTGGTGCGGATGGTGCCGCTGGCGGCGCCGCCGGCCGTCGATGCACAGCGCCTGGGCGAGATCGTGCAGGTCGCCTTCAGCCAGCGCCGCAAGCTGCTGCGCCATACGCTGGGCAAGTGGCTGCAGGAGAAGGGCTTTTCCGGCGACTTCGACACCCAGCGGCGGGCCGAGGAAGTGCCGGTGGCCGACTACGTGGCGCTGGCCCAGGCCGTGCCCCAATGAAAAAAGCGCGCCATCGGCGCGCTTTTTGTTTGTCGGCGAGTTGCCTGGCAGGCTTGCCGCTCAGGCGGCGGCGAGCCAGTAACCTGCGTTGAAGGGGCTGCTCATGCGCAGCGCCAGCGGCGACACGTCGACCAGTTTGTCGGTCGGCATTTTTTCGCCGGCCGGCTCGGTGCTGGCGGCGGCCGCTGCGGTTGCGGCGGTGTTGTTGACGTCGATGCCATCGAGGGTTTCAGCGTTCGGCTGAGCCTCGTTCGCCCGTTCTGCTTGGCTGGTGGATGCAGAACGGGCTACAGAAAAGAATAGAAGCACCGGAACGGGACCTTGCGGTCGCCCCAGTAGTCCGAGGCGTCGCGGAAGATGTCGAGCAGTTGCTCGCGGGCTTCCTTGTCGAACTTGGCGTTGGCGGGGATCTGCTCCAGCACGATGACGAATCCCGGCTGCGGGCCCGATTTATGCAACGGGTCGGTCATGCAGTCGTACAGCGCGTCGAAGTTCTTCCCGAAGTGGGCCGGGAACGTGAACTGCTGCGCGATCAGGTCGAGCACGTCCTGCTTGGTCTGGGCGTTGCCCAGGTTGGCGTACAGGAAGTGCTGGCCGGCCGCGTTGGCCGCGTCCTGCAGGTCGTTCACGCGGAACGCGCGGATCGATTGCACGATGTTCGGGCGTACGGCACGAAGGGATAAGGTCATCTCCGCTGGTCTTTCCATAGTCATCATCATTTCTTCGGGGCGCTTCGAGGCGCCGCTCAGGTCGTTTTCATCGCTCATGGCGCAATCCGTCTGAAGCTCGCGTAGTGGTCCGCGGTGTACCAGCAGGCCTCGGGCGCGGTGCGCTGTTCGCCGCCGCAGACGATCCGCTGCGCTCCTCGGTTGCGCGAGCCGGGCGTCGTTACCGTGTATTCACGGTAGTGGCCGCGGCGGGCCGGCGGCAATAGACGTTCGCGATTGCCGAACACCGTGCCGTCCTTGTCATACCGGAAGGGGCCGCCATTGAGGATGGCCTGGTAGGTCCGCTGGCCCTGCACCGGCAGATCGGCCAGTGCAACCGTTTCCTCGGAGGACGTTTTTCCGGCGCCGAACCATCCGCGGGCCTCGGCCCCCGTCGTCAACGCCACCAGCATCAGACTGGTGAGCGCAAACTTTGTGACAGAGGACGTGATCGAGGCGTAAGCCGCCATGGGGCACCACAAGAAAAGAGCGGGGGGTCGAATCGGCGATCAACGTCGGGGTTAACCCGCAAATTCAAGCCCGCGAGTGTGCACCACGCTGGCGAAAATAGCAAGCGACTGCCCAAAGTTTGAGCAGTCGCGAGGGTATCGAATGGCTTTTCAAGTTGGCGGCCACTCTCGCCAGATGGCTTATCTCTCGGCGTTTGCGTCGGCCACTGTCAAGGCTGTCATGTTCACGATGCGCCGAACAGTCGCGCTCGCCGTGAGAATGTGCACAGGTTTGGCCGCGCCCAGCAGAACCGGGCCGATGGCGATGTTGCCGCCCGCCGCCGTCTTGAGCAGGTTGTAGGAAATGTTGGCCGCGTCGATGTTCGGGAAAACCAGCAGATTGGCGTCGCCCGCCAGCGCGCTGTGCGGCATGACGACGGCGCGCTGCTTGCTGTCCAGCGCCACGTCGCCGTGCATTTCGCCGTCCACCTCGAGCCAGGGCGCCTGCACGCGCAGCAGGTCGAGCGTCCTGCGCATCTTGATGGCGCTGGGGCCGTTGCTGGTGCCGAAGTTGGAGTGCGACAGCAGCGCCGCCTTCGGCTTCAGGCCGAAGCGCATCATTTCCTCGGCCGCCATGGTGGTGATCTCGGCCAGTTCCTCGGGCGAGGGGTCGTAGTTGACGTGCGTGTCGACCAGGAAGACCTGGCGGTCGGGCAGCAGCAGGCCGTTCATGCAGGCGTACACCGGCACGTCCTGCGGGGTGCTTTCGCAGCCGCCGGGGCGCTTGCCGATCACCTGGTCGATGTAGTGCAGGTGGTTGGCGGTGGTGCCCCAGGTGCCGCAGATCAGGCCGTCGACCTCGCCCTTGTGCAGCAGCATCGAGCCGATCAGCGTCAGGCGCCGGCGCATCTCGATCTTGGCGACCTGCACCGTCACGCCCTTGCGCTCGGTCATGCGGTGGTAGGTCTGCCAGAACTCGCGGTAGCGGTGGTCCTGCTCGACGTTGACCACGTCGTAGTCCAGTTCTTCCTTCAGGCGCAGGCCGAATTTCTCGATGCGCTGGGCGATGATGGCCGGCCGGCCGATCAGCGTCGGGCGCGCGACGCCTTCGTCCACCACGATCTGGGCGGCGCGCAGCACGCGTTCTTCCTCGCCCTCCGAATAGGCCACGCGCTTCTTGCTCGCGCGCCTGGCGGCTTCGAAGATGGGCTTCATCGTGGTGCCCGAGGCGTAGACGAAGCTCTGCAGCTTGTCGCGGTAGGCGTCCATGTCCTTGATGGGACGCTGCGCCACGCCGCTTTCCTCCGCCGCCTTGGCCACGGCCGGCGCGATCTTCATCATCAGGCGCGGGTCGAAGGGCTTCGGAATCAGATATTCGGGGCCGAAGCTCAGCTTTTCACCGACGTAGGCGGCGGCCACGCGCTCGCTCTGCTCGGCCTGCGCCAGGTCGGCAATGGCGTGCACCGCGGCGATCTCCATCTCGTCGGTGATCGTCGTCGCGCCGCAGTCCAGGGCGCCGCGGAAGATGTACGGGAAGCACAGGACGTTGTTGACCTGGTTCGGGTAGTCGGTGCGGCCGGTGGCCATGATCACGTCGTCGCGCACCGCGTGGGCGTCTTCCGGCGCGATCTCGGGGTTGGGGTTGGCCAGCGCGAAGATCACGGGGCGCTTGGCCATCTTCGCCACCATGGCTGGCTTGAGCACGCCGCCGGCCGACAGGCCCAGGAACACGTCGGCGCCCTCGATCACCTCGGCGAGCGTGCGGGCGTCGGTCTTCTGCATGAACAGGCGCTTGTCGTCGTCCATCAGCTCGGTGCGGCCTTCGTAGACCACGCCGGCCAGGTCGGTGACGAACACGTTCTCGCGCTTCAGGCCGACCTTCAGCAGCAGGTTCAGGCAGGCCAGCGCCGCGGCGCCCGCGCCCGAGGCGACCAGCTTGACCTCTTCGATCTTCTTGCCCGCGACCTTCAGGCCGTTGACCATGGCGGCGGCCACCGTGATGGCCGTGCCGTGCTGGTCGTCGTGGAACACCGGGATCTTCATGCGCTTGCGCAGCTCGCGCTCGACGTAGAAGCAGTCGGGGGCCTTGATGTCTTCCAGGTTGACGGCGCCGAAGGTGGGCTCCAGCGACGCGATGATGTCCACCAGCTTGGCGGGGTCCTTCTCGTCGATCTCGATGTCGAACACGTCGACGCCCGCGAACTTCTTGAAGAGAACGCCCTTGCCTTCCATCACCGGCTTGGAAGCCAGCGGGCCGATGTCGCCCAGGCCCAGCACGGCGGTGCCGTTGCTGATGACGGCCACGAGGTTGCCGCGGGAGGTGTACTTGAAGGCGTTGGCAGGGTCCTTGACGATCTCCTCGCAGGGAGCCGCCACGCCGGGCGAGTAGGCCAGCGACAGGTCGCGCTGGTTGACCATCTGCTTCGTCGCCGCGATGGCGATCTTGCCGGGAACGGGAAACTCGTGGTACTCGAGGGCGGCACGGCGCAGTTCTGCGCGTTTGTCTTCGGGCGTGGGAGTCGATGAGGTCGAGGGGGTCGAATCTGACATGTGCCGTAGCTCCTGGTGGCGCTTCTTCTGGGGGCGCCGATTGTAGACCTCGCGCATGACGCCATACGCCGCATGGCCAGTGGGCCCCATGACCAATAGCACGGGTGTTTCTCAATGCCGGTGTGGCAATATGCACAGTTCGGACAAAACCTGAAAAAACCTGACGAGGAGCGACCGATCATGGCCCTGATGGATTTCATCAAGAAGCAGTTCATCGACATCATCCAGTGGACCGAGACGGGCGACGGCACGCTCGCCTGGCGCTTCCCGATGGCGGAGATGGAAATCCAGAACGGCGCCTCGCTCACCGTTCGCGAGTCGCAGGTCGCCGTCTTCGTCAACGAAGGCAAGGTGGCCGACGTCTTCGGCCCCGGCATGTACAAGCTCACGACGCAGACGCTGCCCGTGCTCACGTACCTGAAGAACTGGGACAAGCTCTTCGAGTCCCCCTTCAAGAGCGACGTCTACTTCTTCAGCACCCGCCAGCAGGTCGACCAGAAGTGGGGCACGCCCCAGCCGATCACCATCCGCGACAAGGACTTCGGCGCCGTGCGCCTGCGGGCATTCGGCAACTACTCCTTCCGCATCGGCGACGCCAAGGCCTTCCACACCGAGATCTCCGGCACGCGCGACATCTATTCCGTGGCCGACCTCGACGGCCAGCTGCGCGGCCTGGTGCTGCAGAACATCAGCAACGCCATCGCCTCCAGCGGCGTGCCCTTCCTCGACCTTGCGGCCAACCAGATCCAGTTCGCACAGGCGCTCGCCGCGCAGCTGGTGCCCGAGTTCGAGAAGATCGGCATCAAGCTCGAGAACATCACCGTCCAGAACGTCTCGCTGCCCGAAGAGCTGCAGAAGATCCTCGACCAGAAGATCGGCATGGGCATGGTCGGCAACGACATGGGCAAGTTCATGCAGTACCAGACGGCGCAGGCCATTCCGAAGTTCGCCGAGGGCGCTGCCGCCGGCGGCAGCGGCATCGCGGGCGACGCGATGGGCCTGGGTGCCGGCGTGGCGCTCGGCCAGGTGCTGGCGCAGAACCTCGCGCAGGGCCTGAGCCCCAACGCGGCGGCAGCCGCCGCGGCGCAGCAGCAGCAACCCGCGGTGGCCGTGGTGAGCGCCGCCGACGTGATGACCACGCTCGAGAAGCTGGGCGAACTCAAGACGAAGGGCATCCTCACGCAGGAAGAGTTCGACGCCAAGAAGGCCGAACTGCTCAAGAAGCTGGTCTGACGCGGCGCCATGTTCCGCATAGCGCCTGACGCCTCTTCGACGGGCGTCGGAAGCCTCATTGGCTTGAAAGACTCGTGGCCGCCGGTGCCATGGCTGATGAGACGCCATGGCTGAGGAAACCGGCAACCAACGCTACTACCGAGCGCCCTGCCCCGGCTGCGGGGCGCCGGTCGAATTCCGCTCGGCGCAATCGACGCACGCGGTCTGTCCCTACTGCCAGAGCACCGTCGTGCGCCAGGGCGAGACGCTCGCGCGCACCGGCAAGATGGCGGAGCTGTTCGACGACTTCAGCCCGCTCCAGTTGTTCGCCGCCGGCCGCATCCAGGACAAGCCCTTCACGCTGATCGGCCGGCTGCAGTACACCTACCCCGGCGGGCGCTGGACCGAATGGATCGCGTCGCTCGACGGCGACCGCACCGGCATCCTCAGCGAGGACAACGGCGCCTACGTCTTTGCCCTGCCCTTCGATTTGCAGCGCACCGCGCCGCCGCCGGTCGACCTGCGCGTGGGCGCCACCAGCGCCTTCGCCGGCCAGAGCTACACCGTCACCTCGAACGAGCAGGTCGCGCTGACCTCGGCCCAGGGCGAACTGCCGCACCTGCCGGAGCTGGGCCGCCAGTTCGCGATGGTCGAGCTGCGCAACGACCGCGGGCTGGTGCTCAGCATCGACTACGGCACCGCGAAGCCCAGCGCCTACCTCGGCCGCTCGGTGCAGCTCGAGGACCTGCAGCTCACCGGCCTGCGCGCCGAGTCCGCCAAGGACGAAAAAGGCCGCAGCTTCAACTGCCCCAACTGCGGCTCGCCCGTCACCGTCAACCTGGCGGACAGCAAGAGCATCACCTGCGGCTCGTGCAACAGCATCATCGACCTGTCGCAGGGCATCGGCGGCGAGCTGAAGCACGCCACGCAGGACGAACCCGTGCGACCGCTCATCGCGCTGGGCACCATGGGCCAGCTGCAGGGCGCGCAGTGGCAGGTGGTGGGCTTCCAGCACCGCATGGGCAGCGAGCCCGGCGACGACGAGCAGTTCGGCTGGGACGAATACCTGCTCTACAACAAGAAGCGCGGCTTCAGCTTCCTGGTGGACGCCGAGGACGGCTGGAGCATGGTCAAGCCGACCACCGGCGCGCCGGTGATGGCCGAGAACGGCAGCAGCGCCACCTACCTCGGCAAGCGCTACCAGCAGCAGTACGCCTACAACGCCGAGACCACCTACGTGGCGGGCGAGTTCTACTGGCAGGTCGAGCGCGGCCAGAAGACCTTCAACCGCGACTTCGCCAATGGCGGCGCGCTGCTGTCGATGGAGCGTTCGACCAACGAGCTCACCTGGTCGTCCGGCACCAAGATCGACAGCGGCGCAGTGGCCACCGCCTTCAAGCTCGACGCGCGCAAGGACATGTTCAAGCGCGCCGACGCGCTGCCCGTGAGCGCCGCCTCCGGGCTGGGCTGCGGCACCATCATCCTCATCATCGTCGTGATCATCATCCTGCTGATCATCCTGAGCACCTGCTCCAGCAGCGGCGGCGGATCGTCCGGCTATCGCAGCTCGGGCGGCTCGTATGGCGGCTATTCGAGTGGCGGCGGCCACAAATGACGGCGAAGATGCGCGCGATGGTCTTTCTAACTACTACGACTGGAGGTCCCCATGGGATTTGAATGGCTGAAACCGGGCGTGGTCCTCGGATCGCTCGTGTACGCGCTGATCGGCGTCGTGATCTTCTGGCTCTGCTTCCTGATCATCGACAAGATCACGCCCTACGACCTGTGGGGCGAGATCGTCGAGAAGCAGAACGTGGCGCTGGGCCTCGTCGTGGCGGCAATGAGCCTGGGCATCAGCATCATCGTGGCTGCTGCAATCCATTGAGCGACGCGGCCCTGCCCGCGCGCACCCCGGACGCGCGGGGGCCGCAACCGATCGAGATCGCGCTGCTCGCCAGCGTGTTCGTGGTCGCCGCCTGCGGACTCGTCTACGAGCTCACGGCGGCCGCGCTCAGCTCCTACCTGCTGGGCGACTCGGTGCTGCAGTTCAGCACCATCATCGGCACCTACCTGTTCGCGATGGGCGTGGGCTCCTGGCTCTCGCGCTACTTCGACCGCCAGCTGCCGGCGCACTTCCTTCGCATCGAACTGCTGGTGGCGCTGATCGGCGGCGCGCTGCCGGCGATCCTGTTCCTCGCCAACGCCTACGTGCCCGGTGCCTTCAGGCTGCTGCTGTACGGGCTGGTGATGGTCGTGGGCACGCTGGTGGGGCTCGAGATCCCGCTGGTGATGCGCATCCTGAAGCGCAACATCGTGCTCAAGAACCTGGTGTCGCAGGTGCTCACCTTCGACTACCTCGGCGCGCTGGCGGTGTCGGTCGCCTTCCCGCTGATCCTGGTGCCGCAACTGGGCATGATCCGCACCGGCCTGCTGTTCGGCATCATGAACGCGGCTGTGGCGGTGTGGGCACTGTGGCTCTTTCGCCATGAGCTGCGCCGCGTGGGCGCGCATGCCGTCGCCTGCTGTCTCGCGCTGGCCGCGCTGGTGGCGGCCTTCGTGGGCGCCAACCACATCACCACGCTGGCCGAGGACAAGTTCTACCAGGACCGCATCGTCTTCAGCGCCACCTCGCCCTACCAGCGCATCGTGGTCACGCGCGGGCTGCTGGGGCACCGGCTGTTCCTCAATGGCAACCTGCAGTTCGCCGAGCGCGACGAATATCGCTATCACGAGGCGCTGGTGCATCCGGTGATGGCGGCGCAGGGCGCGCCGAAGAAGGTCGCGGTGCTCGGCGGCGGCGACGGCATGGCGGTGCGCGAGATCCTCAAGTACCCCTCGGTCGAGTCGGTCACGCTGGTGGAGCTCGATCCGAACATGACGAAGCTCTTCACCGAGCACGAGACGCTGGCCGCGCTCAACGGACATTCGCTTTCCTCGCCGAAGGTGAAGATCGTCAACACGGACGCCTTCCAGTGGCTGCAGCAGCCTGGCGACATGTTCGACGTGATCGTGGTCGACTTTCCCGATCCGACCAACTTCGCCATCGGCAAGCTCTACACCAACAGCTTCTACTCGCTGCTCGAGAAGCGCCTGTCGGCCAGCGGCTACGCGGTGATCCAGACCACCTCGCCGCTGGTGGCGCGCAAGAGCTACTGGACCGTGGCGACCACCATCGAGTCGGTGGGCCTGCGCGCCACGCCGTACCACGCGCATGTGCCCAGCTTCGGCGAATGGGGCTACATCATCGCGAGCCGCCGGCCCTATCACATGCCCGACGCACTGCCGCCGGGCCTGCGTTTCCTTTCCCCGACCACGCTGCCGCTGATGTTCGACTTTCCGCTCGACATGGCGCGCGTGCCGGCCGAAGTGAACCGGCTGTCGAACCAGATCCTCGTCACCACCTACGAACAGGAGTGGGGCAAGGTCATGGCGCACTGAATGATGCACTCCCCCAGGCTTCGCGCACTTCGTGTCGCTTCGCCAACCCCCTCGCCGGGGGCAACACCTGCGGCCCGGCAGAGCCGGTTCCGCGGTGTTCCTGGAACACGCCGAACAGGCAGGTGCGGATGAGGCGGCGTGGATTTCTCGGGGCTGCGGCGGGGGCTGCGGGTGCGCTGGCGCTTGTAGGCTGCGAGGCGCCTGCGCCGCCCATTGAAGGCGGCTTCACCGGCATCGACGTCAATCGCGGCCACGCGATGCGCGATGGCGCTCTCGGGAGCAGGACGCCTGCCACGGTCAAGCGTACGCGCGTCGTCATCGCCGGCGGTGGCGTTGCAGGCCTCGCAGCCGCCCGCGCGCTGCGGCTCTCGGGCATCGACGACTTCGCGCTGCTCGAGCTGGAAGACACCGCGGGCGGCAACGCGCGCGGCGGCATGGTCAACGGCATCGCCTGTCCGCTCGGCGCGCACTACCTGCCGGTGCCGGGCGACGACGCGCGCGAGGTGCAGGATCTGCTCGAAGAGCTCGGTCTGCGCCGCCGCGTGGCGGGCCGCTGGGAATACGACGAGGTCACGCTCTGCCACAGCCCGCAGGAGCGCCTGTTCTTCAACGGCGAGTGGCAGGACGGCCTCTTGCCGGTGCACGGCGTCGGCGAGGCCACGCTCGCGCAGTACCGCAAGTTCGCGCAACGCATCGACGCGCTGCAGCACGCCGCGCACTTCGCGATTCCGACGCTCAAGGTCGCCATCACGCCCGAGCTGCTGGCGCTCGACGCCGTGAGCTTCGAGAGCTGGCTCGACACCGAGGGCTTCAGCGACGTGCAGCTGCGCTGGTACCTGGACTACTGCTGCCGCGACGACTATGGCGCGGGCATCGGTCAGGTCTCGGCCTGGGCCGGCATCCACTATTTCGCGAGCCGGCACGGCTTTCATGCGCCCGGCGATCCGACGGGCAGCGTCAACGACTCGAGCCCCGAGCGCGACGGCATCCTCACCTGGCCGGAGGGCAACGGCTGGCTCACGAAGCAGCTTGCCAGGCCGCTCGGCGAGCGCCTGCGCACCGGCAGCGTCGTCACGCGCATCGCCGAAGTGCGCGACGGCGTCGAGGTCGATGCGTGGGATGCGGCATCGAAATCCATCGTGCGCTGGCAGGCCGAGCGCTGCATCGTCGCGCTGCCCGTGTTCATCGCCGCGCGCGTGGTCCAGGACCCGCCCGAGGTGCTGAAGAACGCCGCGGCGCACGTTCGCTACGCGCCCTGGCTGGTGGCCAACATCCACCTGCGCGGCCCGCTGGCCGACCGCGTGGGCGCAGCGCCGAGCTGGGACAACGTGATCTACGGCACCAGGGGCCTCGGCTATGTCGACGCGCGCCACCAGACGCTGGACCCCACGCCGCGCGGCACAGTGCTGAGCTGGTACCGCCCGCTGGGCCCGAGCGGCTACGACACCGCCGACGGCCGCAAGCTGCTGCTGGAGCGCCCCTGGACCGGCTGGCGCGACGACCTGCTTGCCGAGCTGTCGGTGCCGCACCCCGACCTGCCCTCGCTGGTCTCGCGCATCGAGATCACGCGCTACGGGCACGCCATGTCCATCCCCAGGCCCGGCCTGCTGGCGCAGATCGGTTCGCCCGATGCTGCGCATCGCGGCAGCGTGGTGGCGGGGCGGCTGTCGTTCGCGCATGCGGACTGGTCGGGCTATTCGATCTTCGAAGAGGCGTTCACGCGCGGGCATGTCGCGGGAACGGACGCGGCGGCGGCATGAAGACGCTGGTGCTCGGCGGCTACGGCAACTTCGGCGCGCGCATCTGCCGCGCGCTGGCCGGCAGCCCCGGCATCGATCTGCTCGTGGCGGGGCGCGACGCGCAGCGTGCGACGGCCTTCGCCTCGTCGCTGGGTGGCACCGCGAGCGGCGTGCGCATCGACGTGCAGGCCGCCGATCTCGCCGGCACCCTGCGCGGCCTCGGCGTGGAACTGGTGATCCACACCGCCGGCCCCTTCCAGAACCAGGACTACCGCGTGCCGCAGGCCGTCGCGGCGGCGGGCGCGCACTACATCGACCTGGCCGACGGGCGGCGCTTCGTGTGCGACTTTCCTGCCGCGATGGATGAGGCCTTCCGCGCCTGCGGTCGCCTGGCGGTGAGCGGAGCCAGCACCGTGCCCGCGCTGTCGTCCGCCGTTGTCGACCATCTTGCAGACGGCTGGCAGGGCTTCCGCGGCATCGACATCTGCATCGCTCCGGCGCAGGGCGCGCCGCGCGGCGAGGCCACGCTGGCGGGCGTGCTCGCGTACTGCGGGGAGCCGATCCGCGTATGGCAAGAAGGCGGTTGGGTCGAGATGCCGGGCTGGGCCGATCCGGTGAAGGTGGAGTTTGCGCGCATGAAGCCACGCCGTGGCGCGCTCTGCGACATTCCCGACTTGGAGCTCTTTCCGGCGCGTTATGCCGGCGTGCGGTCGGTGATGTTCCGCGCCGCGCTCGAAGTCGGCCTGACGCAGCACGCCTTCGCCTTCCTGGCCTTCATGCGCCGCGCGGGTCTGCTGCCGGCGCCGCAGAAGCTGGCGCCCCTGCTGCATGCCACCGGCGGCGTGTTCGACGCGCTGGGCACGGCGCTGGGCGGCATGGTCGTGCGCGTCGAAGGCACCGATGCACAGGGACGGCCTGCACGCCGTGCCTGGCACATCGCCGCCGACGACAACCACGGGCCGGAAATCCCGTGCATGGCCGCGATCCTGCTGGCACGCCGGCTCGCGAACGAGGATTCAGCGCTGCCCGTTGGCGCGCATGCCTGCATGGGGCTGCTGGCCCTGCCTGAATTCGAGCCGGAGTTCGCGCGCTGGGGCATGGTGACCGATGTGGTCGAAGAAGAAAGCACGAGCCCCGCCGTCAGATGAACTGCCCCGCCGACGAGACCGATCGCCTGCTGCGCTACAGCCTCGTCGCCGTCTGGCTGATCACCGCCGTGGTCAGCCTCGTCGAACTGAACGGCCAGAGCCGCGACGTGCTGGCTGCCGCTGGCATCGCATCGCCGCAATGGCTGGTGCAGGGGCTGATCGTCGGCGGCGCGGCGGCCGATTTCGCGGTCGGCGTCGCGCTGTGGCGGTGGCCCGGTCGTGCCAGCTATGCGGCAGCCCTGGCGCTGATGCTCGTCATGACCTTGGTGGCGACGGTGCTGCAACCCGGCCTGTGGCTGCATCCGCTCGGCCCGCTGCTGAAAAACCTCCCCATCGCCGCCTTGCTGTGGCACCTGTTTCGTCGCGCCGCACCATGACATGAACACCTACCTCGTCCTCAAGTGGCTGCACATCGTCTCCAGCGTGCTGATGGTCGGCACGGGGCTGGGCTCGGCCTTCTACATGTTCTTCGCCAACCGCAGCGGCAGCGTGCCCGCGCAGGCGGTGGTGAGCCGGCTGGTGGTGCGCGCGGACTGGTGGTTCACGACACCCACCGTCATCCTGCAGCCGGCCACCGGCTTCGCGCTGGCGCACATGGCGGGCTTTCCGCTGTCCACGCCGTGGCTTGCGCTGTCGCTGGCGTTGTTCGTCTTCGCGGGCGCCTGCTGGCTGCCGGTGGTGTGGCTGCAGATCCGCATGGCGGCCATCGCGGCGCAGGCGCATCGCAATGCGGCGCCCTTGCCGTCGCTGTATGCGCGCTACCAGCGCTGGTGGGAACTGCTGGGCTATCCGGCCTTCGCGGCCATGGTGGTCGTGTTCTACCTGATGGTGACCAAGCCCCAGCTATGAGCCATTGAAATGAACTGATGAAAGAAGGCCCGGCGCGGGCCTGTGCGGTTTTCACGAAGACTTCACACACAGCGCGATTGCTTCACAGATGGCTCGCACACTCGCGGGCGCCAACAAAAAACAGTGGGGAGCTTCCATGCTTCAAGTCGCCAACAGAAAACTCGCGTCGCTCAGCGACGTGCTCTTCACCGGGCTGGGCCGCGCGCTCGGCTTCCTGCGTCCGCTGGCCCGCGGGCTCATCGGTTCCTGGCGACCCCCGGGCTGGCTGCGCATTCTGGGCTCCTTCGTGCTCCTCGGCTTGCAGTGGCTGCAGCAGCGCCTCGCGTGGTTGGCGTTGCTGCTGCTGATCGCGCTGGTCGGCTGGATCGCCCATCCCCATGTGATGAAGTGGTGGCACGGCCTCACACCCGACCGCGTCGAACCCGTGGTCGCCACCGCGAAGGCCGATTCGCCGCAGCGCACGCAGATCGAACTCGACAAGGGCCCCAACCCCTACGTCATCAACTTCTCGGCCTCCGTCGCGCCCATCGCACGCGTCGGACAGGAAGCCACCGGTGTCACCATCGAGCCCGCCATTGCCGGCCGCTGGACCTGGACGAAGCAGAACCGCCTCGAATTCCTGCCCGCCCAGGACTGGCCCATCGGCCAGCCCTACAAGGTGCAGATTGCCGACAGCGCCCTCGCGCCGCACATCGAGCTGGCGCAGCGCAAGTACGAGTTCACCTCGCCCGAGTTCACCGCGCAGTTCATAGGCGCCGAGTTCTACCAGGACCCGGTGCAGGCCAACGTGCGCCGCGCGCTCTTCCAGGTGCGCTTCTCGCACGCCGTCAACACGGCCGAGTTCGAGAAGCGGCTGGTGCTGACTTACGACCAGCCCTGCAGCAGCTCCTTCTTCAGCGTGGGCAAGTGCGCGAGCGAGAAATTCACCGTCAGCTACGACAAGCTGCGCCTCATCGCTACGCTGCAGTCGGAGCCGCTGCCCATTCCCGAGAAGACGCGGCCCGCGATCCTGAGCCTCACGGCCGGCACCGTCGCGCAGAAGGGCGGACCGGCGCTGCGCAACGACCAGTCGCGCGCGGTCGACATCCCCGGCCTCTACAGCCTTTCCATCTCCGGCATCGAGCCCACCATCGTCACCGGCGAGAACGGCGAGCCCGAGCACGTGATGCAGGTCACCGCCTCCATGCCGGTGCACGAGCGCGAGATGGCGCGCGTGGTGCAGGCCTGGCTGCTGCCCGTGACGGAAGAGGCCAAGGGCGACCCCGACGACAAGTTCGACTGGTCCGCCGATCCGGCGAAGATCACCGACGCGGTGCTGCGCCGCTCGAAGAAGCTCAACCTGCAGGCCATCGCCAGCGAGCGCGAGGTGACCGAGATGGTCAGCTTCCGCATGCCACAGGCCGAGGGCGGCCGCTACCTGCTGGTGCGAGTGGCCAAGGGCCTGAAGACGCCCGGCGGCTACCAGCTCGGCGCCGCGCGCCAGGACGTGCGCCTGCTCAAGACCTTCGCGCCCGAGCTCAGCATCATGAGCCAGGGCTCGCTGCTCGCGCTCTCGGGCGAGCGCAAGCTGCCGATCCTGGTGCGCGACCTGCCCGGCATCCGCCTCGAAATCGGCCGCCTGCTGCCGCAGCAGCTGCAGCACCTGGTGACGCAGACCAACGGCGACTTCGCGCATCCGCAGTTCTACGGCGGCCTGCAGTCGGACAACCTCGTCGACCGCTTCCAGAAGGAGATTCCGCTGAGCATTCCCGCCGGCAAGGCGCACTACGAGACCGTCGACTTCGCCGAATACCTGCGCAGCGACGCGACCGACCGCCGCGGCGTGTTCCTGCTCAAGGTGCAGGGCTACGACCCCAAGGCGAAAAAGAAGCCGGAGGGCGAAGGCCAGCCGGAGGAAGCGCAACAGCAGCAAGAAGAGCAGTCTTCCGAAGAGGAAGGCAACGGCGAGGGCGGCGAGGGCGGCAGCCCCGAGCAGCAGCTCGACCAGCGCCTGGTGCTGGTCACCGACCTGGGCATCGTCGCCAAGAAGTCGCTCGACGGCACGCGCGACGTGTTCGTGCAGAGCATCGCCAGCGGCCAGCCGGTGGCGGGCGCGATGGTCGAGGTGTGGGGTCGCAACGGCATGATCGTCGCGTCGCAGTCCACCGACGCGACGGGCGCCGCCAAGCTGCCCAACCTCGCCGGCTACCAGCGCGAGAAGGCGCCGGTGGTGCTGGTGGTGCGCAAGGACGGCGACCTGAGCTTCCTGCCTTTCAACCGCAGCGACCGCACGCTCGACATCTCGCGCTTCGACGTCGGTGGCCTGCGCGCGGCCGGCGTGCCGAACCAGATGACGGCGTACGTCTTCAGCGACCGCGGCATCTACCGCCCCGGCGACACCATGCACATCGCGATGATGGTGAAGGCCGGCAACTGGGGCACATCGCTGCGCGACCTGCCGCTTGAAGCCGAGATCATCGACGCGCGCGGCCTCAGCGTGCGCCGCGAGAAGCTCCGGCTCGGCCCCGGCGGCGCGGCGGAAATCGCTCACACCACGCAGGACACCTCGCCCACCGGCAACTACGCCGTGAATCTCTACCTGCCGCGCCAGTCGTCGCCCGGCGCGCCCGAGGTCGAGAGCCTGCTGATCGGCAGCACCACCGTGAAGGTGCAGGAGTTCCTGCCCGACCGCACCAAGGTCACGGCCAAGCTCAGCAACGAAGTTGCCGAAGGCTGGGTGAGCCCCAAGGACCTGAAGGCGCAGATCGACGTGCAGAACCTCTTCGGCACGCCCGCGCCCGACCGCAAGGTGGAAGGCACGCTCACGCTGAGCCCCGGCTTCCCGGTGTTCCGCGCCTTCACCGACTACGCCTTCTTCGATCCGCAGCGCGCCACCGAGAAGCAGGTGGACGACCTGGGCAGCGTGCAGACCAGCGCCGACGGCAAGGCCGAGTTCGACCTGCGCCTCTCGCGCTTCGACGCCGCCACCTACCAGGTGCACGTGCTCGCCAAGGCCTTCGAGCCCGAGGGCGGGCGCAGCGTGTCGGCCGAGGCGCAGACGCTGGTGAGCGACATGCCCTACCTCGTCGGCGTGAAGGTCGACGGCGACACCAGCTACGTGAGCAAGGGCGCCACGCGCAACGCCACAGTGATCGCCATCGACCCGCGCGCGAAGAAGACGGCCGTGGCCGACCTGAAGATCGAGCGCGTCGAGCGCAAGGTGCTGTCGGTGCTCATCAAGCAGGACAACGGCCTGTACCGCTACGAGTCGCGCCGCAAGGAGATCGTGCTCGACGAGAAGCCCTTCGCCATTGCCGCGGTCGGCAACAACGTGGTGCTGGACACCGCCGCGCCCGGCAACTTCGCCTACGTGGTGCGCAACGCGCAGGGGCTCGAGCTCAACCGCGTGGAGTACAGCGTGGCGGGCAACGCCAACGTGTCGCGCTCGCTCGACCGCAACGCCGAGCTGCAGCTCACGCTCGACCGCAAGGACTACGAGCCGGGTCAGGAGATCGCGGTGAGCATCCGCGCGCCGTACGTGGGCGCGGGCCTCATCACCATCGAGCGTGACAAGGTCTACGCCCATGCATGGTTCAAGACCGACAAGACCGCGTCGGTGCAGAAGATCACCCTGCCCAAGGACTTCGAGGGCACCGGCTACATCAACGTGCACTTCGTGCGCGACCCGGCTTCCGACGAGGTCTACATGAGCCCGCTGTCGTACGGCGTGGTGCCCTTCGCCACGGCGCTGACGAAACGCACCGCCAACCTGCAGCTCACCAGCAGCGAGCTGGTGAAGCCCGGTCAGACGGTGAAGATGAAGCTCACCAGCGACAAGCCCACGCGCGCCGTGGTGTTCGCGGTGGACGAAGGCATCCTGCAGGTGGCGCGCTACAAGACGCCCGATCCGCTGAAGCACTTCTTCCAGAAGCGCGCACTCGAAGTCGGCACGCTGCAGACGCTCGACCTGATCCTGCCCGAGTTCAAGAAGCTCATGCAGGGCGCGGCGCCCGGCGGTGACGGCGAAGGCGAGCTCGGCAAGCACCTGAACCCGTTCAAGCGCAAGCGCGACAAGCCGGTGGCCTACTGGTCGGGCCTTGTCGACGTGAACGGCAGCCGCGAGTTCAGCTACACCGTGCCCGAGAGCTTCAACGGCAGCCTGCGCGTGATGGCCGTGGCCGTGAACGATGAGACCACCGCCGCCAAGAGCACCCGCACCGTGGTGCGCGGCGACATGGTGATACTGCCGAACGCACCGCTGGCCATGGCGCCCGGCGACACCGTCGAAGTGGGTGTGGGCCTCGCGAACAACATCGTGGGCTCGGGCAAGGAAGCGCCCATCGCGCTCACGCTCACCGCCTCGGGCGGGCTCGAAGTGGTGGGCGACGCCACGCAGACGCTCAAGGTCAACGAGCGCGGCGAAGCCAGCACGAAGTTCAACGTGCGCGCCAAGCCGGGCGAGCAGGCGGTGCTGGGTTCGTCCGCGCTGGTGTTCACCTCGACGCACAAGAGCTACAGCGCGCGCCTGTCCACCGAGGTGAGCGTGCGGCCCGCATCGCCCTTCGTCACGCTGGTGCAGGCCGGCAGCTTCCAGCGCGCGGGAGAAATCTCGAGCCAGGCCGACCTGTATCCGAACTTCCGCCAGAGCGACGTGGCCGTGTCGGCAGCGCCCTGGTCCTTCGCGACCGGCCTGATGCAGTACCTGGAGGCCTATCCGCACGGCTGCACCGAGCAGATCACGAGCCAGACCTTCCCGGCTGTGCTGCTGTCGGGCCGCCCCGAGCTGGTGAAGGAGATGTCGCGCGGCCGCACGGCCGAACAGGGCCCGCTGCCCGAAGCGCGCAAGACCTTCGAGCGCTACCTCGTGCAGCTGCGCGCGCGGCAGACGGCCGACGGCGGCTTCTCGCTGTGGCCCGGCGCCGGCACCGACCCCTTCGCCACGCTCTATGCGGTGCAGCTGCTGGTCGAGGCCAAGGACCACAAGCTGCCCGTGCCGCAGGACCTGCTGCAGAAGGCCAACACCTACCTGCAGGGCTGGCTCGGCAGCGGCGACAACACGCTCGACGGCTGGCGCCAGCGCACGCAGGCGGCCTACCTGCTGACACGCCAGGGCATCGTCGCGCCGGCGGCGCTCGCCAACCTTCGCGAAGCCCGCCGCAACCAGCTGTCGCGGCAGGGCGTGGGCTGGGGCGACGATCTCGGCGCCGTGTATCTCGCCGCGAGCTACCAGCTCGTGAAGCAGGAGCAGGTGGCCAACGAGCTGCTCGACCCCGTGTGGTCCGACCTGCTCGCGCGCACCGAGAAGAAGCAGCGCCGCAACGTCTGGGGCTCCTACTACGACCCGCTGGTGCACGACAGCATGACGCTGCACCTGGTGGGCCGCCACTTCCCCACGCGCCTGAAGACGCTGAAGCCCGCGGTGTGGGAAGGCATGGCCGGGATGGTGCGCGACGGCTGGTACAACAGCCTGTCGTCGGCCTCGATGCTGCTGGCGGTGGATTCGTACTTCGAGGCCGTCGGACAGAACGTGGAAGGCAAGCTCTCGGCGAGCACCGTCAACGCGCAAGGCCAGGCCGCGGCGCTCGCGCTGGGCTCGGTGAACCCGATCACGCGCGCCGCGGTGCCGGCCGGCACGGCGAAGCTCAGGCTGTCGAACGACAGCGACTTCAACCTGTACTACAGCTGGGCCGAGCAGGGCTTCGAGCGCAACGTGCCCGCCACGCCGGTGAACAAGGGCATGGAGATCTTCCACGAGGTGCTCGACGCCAAGGGCAACCCCGTCACCAAGGCGAAGCTCGGCGAAGAGGTCACGGTGCGGGTGCGCGTGCGCAGCCTGGAGCGCGCGCAGATCAACGACGTGGCGCTGGTCGACGTGCTGCCCGGCGGCCTGGAGCCTGTGCTGCAGGCCGTGGGCGATGACGACGACGCCAACGCCGACGCGCCCGTCTGGAAGAAGCGCCTGGGCGGCGGCGGCTCGTGGAAGGTGCAGTACGCAGACATCCGCGAAGACCGCGTCGTCTTCTACGGCGGCGTCGGCAAGGACCTGCTCGAGGTGACCTACAAGGCGCGAGCCACGAACGTGGGCGACTACGTGGTTCCGGCGGCGTATGGCGAAGCGATGTACGACCGGCGCGTGTTCTCGCGCTCGGCCGGTGCGCGCTTCCAGGTGGTGGCGAACTGAGGCGGATCGGGCCATGCGCACCGGCGGCATCGCGTCTGCGGCAAGAAGGCTGCGCAAGCCTGCGCTGTGGGCGCTGGCCGTCGTCTTCGTGTTCGCACTGCTGCGCCTGTGGCCCCATGCCCCGCTGAGCGAGACCGTCGGCAGCTCGCGCGCCGTCTATGCGCGCGACAGCGAGCTGCTGCGTCTCACGCTTGCGGCCGACCAGCAGTACCGGCTCTGGGAGCCGCTGGAACGCATCTCGCCCACGCTGGTCGATGCGGTGCTGCTGTACGAAGACCGGCGCTTCTACGTGCACCCCGGCGTCAACCCCGCCGCGCTGGTGCGCAGCGCATGGCGCATCGCCAGCGGCGAGCGCAGGCAGGGCGGCTCCACGCTCACCATGCAGCTCGCGCGCCGTGTCTACGGCATCGACAGCCGCACGCCCACCGGCAAGGTCGCGCAGATCTTCGCCGCGCTGTGGCTGGAGGCACGCTTCAGCAAGCACGACATCCTGGAGGCGTATCTCAACACCGCGCCCTATGGCGGCAACATCGAGGGCGTGCAGGCCGCGAGCCTCATCTACTTCCGCAAGGACGCCGCCAAGCTGAGCCTGCCCGAGGCGCTGACGCTTGCGGTGATTCCGCAGAACCCCGTCAAGCGCATCGCCGAGCGCGGGCGCAATGCGGAGCTGCAGGCCGCGCGCGAACGGCTCTGGGCGCTGTGGGCCGAACGCGATCCGGCGGCGAAGCAGCATGCGCCCGATGCGCAGCTCGCGCTGTCGGCACAGTCGCGCGGCAGCCTGCCCTTTCTCGCGCCGCACGCCACCGACATGCTGCTCGCGCAGGAGCGCGGCGTGCAGGAGGTGCGCACCACCATCGACCTGCGCATGCAGGCAACGCTCGAACGCGTGATGGCGCAGTACCTGCGCGCGCATGCCGACGTGGGCATGACGAACGCGAGCGCCCTGCTGCTCGATGCATCGACCATGCAGGTGCGCGCGCTGATCGGCTCGGCCGACTGGCACAACGACGCCATCGCGGGACAGGTCAACGGCACGCAGGCCAAGCGCTCGCCCGGGTCCACGCTCAAGCCCTTCATCTACGCGCTGGCGCTCGACCAGGGGCTGCTGCATCCGAAGACGATGCTGAAAGATGCTCCAACCTCCTTCGGCCCCTACACGCCCGAGAACTTCGACCACCGCTTCGCGGGGCCGCTGCCGGCGCAGGAGGCGCTGATCCGCAGCCGCAACGTGCCCGCGGTGGCGGTGGCCGCGAAGCTCTCGAAGCCGGGGCTCTACGACTTCATGCGATTGGCGGGCGTGCAGAAGCTGCAGAGCGAACAGCACTACGGCCTCGCGCTGGTGCTGGGCGGCGGCGAGGTCACGCCCGAGGAGCTGGCCGGCATGTACGCGACGCTGGCCAACGGCGGCGTCTCGCAGCCCATCCGCTACACGCAGCCCGTGCCCGACGAGAAGCCCGTGCAGCCGCTGCGCCTGCTGAGCGAAGAGGCGTCGTTCATCACGCTCGACATGCTGCGCCACACGCCGCGCCCCGACACCACGCTGCCTGCGCGTCCCGCCATCGCATGGAAGACGGGTACCTCGTGGGGCTTCCGCGATGCGTGGACTGCCGGCGTGTTCGGCCGTCACGTGCTGGTGGTGTGGGTCGGCAATTTCGACGGCAGCAGCAATCCGGCACTGGTGGGCGTGGACGCCGCCGCGCCGCTCTTCCTTCGCATGGTCGACGCGCTGCGCGCCGAGCGGCTGGACCCCGGCGAGATAGCGTCGCGCCGCCCGCCCGACCTGCGTCAGGTCGAAGTCTGCTCTGCGACCGGCGGCCTGCCCGATGCGCTGTGCCCGGTGCGCACCATGACATGGTTCATCGCCGGCAAGTCGCCCATCCAGGTCAGCAACCTGCATCGCGCGGTGTGGGTCGACGAAACCACGGGCAAGGTCGTCTGCGGCCCGCAGCACAACGCGCGCCAGCAGGTGGTGGAGCAATGGGGCAGCGACATGCGCCGGCTCTTCCGGCAGGCGGGGCTGCCGCGAGCGAGCGCGCCTTCCGACGGCTGCGAGAAGGCGCAGGGTGGCGAAGGCGATGCGTCTTCAGACGGCGCGCCGCTCATCACATCGCCGCTGCGCGGTGTGCGCCACACACTGCGCGCGAAGAAGCCGGAGCCGCTGGTGCTGCGCGCCGAGGCGGCTGCAGGCACGCAGGCGATCTACTGGTTCGCGGACGACGCGCTCATCGGCCGCGCCGCGCCGGGCGAAGGCATCACCTGGATGCCCGATCTCGCGAGCTCGGGCCGGCGCTACCTGCTGCGCGCGGTCGATGACCAGGGGCGTGCGGAGTCGCGGGAAGTGACGGTCGACATCGCTCCCTGAAGCGGGAAAGCGACAGGCGATGTCATGGTTGTGTCATGCCTCGCCGGCATGGTCACGCGTTTTCCACTTGAACACTTTCCCGCTCATGACGCGCCTTGCCTCCCTGTCCTTCGTCGCCCTTGCTGCCGCCTTCGCATGCAGCGGTGCCGCTGCACAGACCGCCTTCCCCGCCACGCTTGCCGGCCATGCCGTGTTGTCCGCGCAGAGCTTCGTCGCAGCGCCCAAGGACGCTCCGGCCGACCTGCAGGTCAGCGGCAAGTTCACCACCGGCAAGCGCGTCGAAGTGCCCGGATCGGTCGAAGGCCTCTCGGGCGGCCGCGGCACCGGCGTGTCGCTGCCCTTCAAGGGCCAGCCGCTGCAGGGCCACTCCGGCATCAAGAAGATGGACGACGGCAGCTTCTGGATCCTCACCGACAACGGCGCTGGTGCCAAGGCCAACTCGCCCGACTTCATGCTCTACCTGAACCACTACAAGGTGGACTTCAAGAGCGGCAAGTTCAACCGCATCGACACCGTCTTCCTGCACGACCCCGACAAGAAGGTGCCCTTCCGCATCGTCCACGAAGGCACCAAGCAGCGCTACCTGACCGGCTCCGACTTCGACCCCGAGAGCTTCCAGTTCGCCGGCGGCGCGCTGTGGATCGGCGAAGAGTTCGGCCCCTTCCTCATCAAGGCCGACCTCAAGGGCAAGGTGCTCGCCGTGTACGACACGCTGGTCGACGGCAAGGCCGTGCGCTCGCCCGACCATCCGGCCGTGACCACGCCGGGCGCCCCGGGCGGCGCGGTCGACTTCCAGATCAAGCGCTCCAAGGGCTTCGAAGGCATGGCCTCGTCGAAGGACGGCAGCAAGCTGTATGCGCTGCTCGAAGGCCCGGTGTGGAACGCCGAGGCCAAGGACTACGAGAAGTTCGAAGGCAAGGAAGCCCTGCGCGTGCTGGAGTTCGACGTGGCCACCGAGAAGTGGACCGGCCGCCACTGGAAGTACGTGCTCGAGGCCAACGGCAACGCCATCGGCGACTTCAACATGATCGACGGCACCACCGGCCTCATCATCGAGCGCGACAACGGCGAAGGCACGAGCGACAAGGCCTGCCCCGAAGGCCAGAAGCGCACCGACTGCTTCCACGACATCGCGAAGTTCAAGCGCGTCTACAAGGTCGAGCTCAGCGACGCCAACGTGGGCGGCCCGGTGCGCAAGATCGGCTACATCGACCTGCTGAACATCGCCGACCCGAACAAGCTCGCGCGCAAGCCCCTGAACGACGGCGTGCTGAAGTTCCCCTTCTTCACCATCGAGAACGTCGACGTGGTGGACGCCACGCACATCGTGGTCGGCAACGACAACAACCTCCCCTTCTCGAGCAGCCGTGAGCCGAACAAGGCGGACGACAACGAGCTGGTGTTGCTGGAAGCCGGGGCGCTGCTGCAGGCGAAGTAAGCAAGGCGGCCGGCCTGGTCAGAACGCGATGTCCGCGACGATGCGGGCAACCTGCCGTTCGACCAGGCTGTGCTCCGCCGCCAGGGCCCGCACCGACTTGCCCGTGCTGAAGTCGGTGCGGATCCGCTCGTTGCGGATCGCATCGAACGCGCGCTTGGCCTTCGGCAGCACGAAGCGCAGGCCGATGCCGTCGACGGCGTACTCGTCGCTCAGCGCGCGCAGCTTGTCGAAGCCGATGAGGCTCGCCAGCGGATGGTCCGGGGCCGGGTGGGCCGGGATGTAGATCCGCAGGCCGCCGTAGCGCTCGATCATCCGCAGCGTTGCGGGCAATCCGATCAATCGCACGAACTCGCGCAGCCTGGGAGGCAGCAGTTCGCTCGCTAGCGCGGTGGCTGCCTGCCGGAAACCACCCGGCGCTCGCGATGGCGGGGGCGACGATGCGATCCCGTGCGATGGAAATGGCGTTCTGCTGACGAATTCCTGGGCGTGCATGTTCCTGTGTTCCTCTGATCCAGATGTGTGACTTGTTGTTCGTGAGGTCGGTGCAGGGGCTGCCGGCGCTCAGCGCGAGGTGCCCCAGTAGCCGCTGCGATGGCCGAGCAGCAGGCTTGGAATGCGGGCGAAATCCATCGCGCCGGGCCGGATGACCGGGACTTCCTCCGGCTCGTAGACGCTGGAGTCGAGCAGCATCACCCTGCGGCCTTTCGCGATGCGCCCGGCCACGGGGCCGGGGCCCTGCTTCCACTGCGGCTTGCCTCCGACCGCCACGCTGTGGACGTGTCCGCCGTCGGCAAGCTTTGCGAGCTGCTGTCGCAGCGCCGTACCGCCGGGCTCGGGTCGATAGCCTTCAACGCGCTCCGCCAGCATGCTGTCGAGTTCCTTCGCGGACGCTGCTTCGTTGGCTTCGAGATGCGCGGCAACGGCGCGCTGCACTTCGCGGTCCAGGTCGCGATCGGTTGCGATGCTCATTCGGTGGCTCCTTCTGTCTCGTTCGTCGTGGTGGCGCCGAAGGTGTCGAGCACCCGGCGGGCGATGCGATCCGTGCTTGCCTTGCCGGCGCCGTACTTGCCGCTGCCGTTCAAGACCTGGCTCACCGCAGCGGCGCTCAGGTGCAGCCGCGCCGCGATTTCGGAGCGCCGCTTGCCGGCACAGGCATCGCGCAGCAGAGCGAACCAGGCTTCTTTCATGTATGAGGGTGGCGCACTGGTCACGAAGCGGTGCCTCCGCGCGGTGCCGGGGGCGTCGCGCCGATGTCGCGCAGCAATGCATAGCGCTTGAGTCCGTCGACCCGCCGTGCTTCCACGCGCACGGCCCGCGGGCATTGCCGCGACCACGACAGCATGAGTGCGCCAGCCTGGCGCCGGCCCTGGCTGAGGTCGTCATCCTCGCCGGCCAGCAGGGCCGCGGCTTCGTCGGCCGTCAGTGCGCGCCGGATGCGCAGCAGGTTCCACAGGCGCTCGGCGAACGGATCCGCATCGCGGACCATCGCGTCGGGCGCGGGTTCGCAGGCGGCCGAAGCTTCCTGCCCGGCCTCGGTGCGGCGCTGCGCCAGCGCCATCAGCGCCTTGGCAACGAACCATTCGGAAGTCGTGTTTTCCTGCATCACTCGCCCCCTTGCTGGCGCGCGGGGGCGCCGGTCCTGGCTTGATCTCTTCCCACAGTACGTTCCTTCTCGTTCGTGGCACTGCTGCTCGGTTTGCTGGTGTCGACGCGCGTGTCCTTGTGTCTCTTCAAACCTGATTCGGTTGCTTTTACACAGTCACACGCACGCCTTTAACCCAAACGGGGTGTCAGTTCATGAAAATACCCTGTTTTGTGTTTGATGCCTCGATTATGCACATCATGTGAGTTTTTGCAATCAAGAAAAACATGAAAACGAACTTTTCGGAGTTCTTTAACCTGAAATGGGTTGCAAAAATACTCCTGCATGTCTAGTATCTGCGCGTTCACACAAACCAGAGTTACCGTGACGCAGCAAATCAACACCCCACCCGACGACACCGAGGTGAAGGCTCGTGTCGGTGAACTGGCCCTTGCGCAGGGCGCACGCGTGCGCGACCTGCGCAAGCAGAAGGGGCTGACCATCGACGACCTCGCGCAGCGCAGCGGGCTCCACTTCAATACCGTGGGCCGCATCGAGCGGGGCGTCAGCGATGCCAGCCTCGAGCAGCTGTATGTGATGGCGCTCGCGCTCGGGGTCGATCCCGCCGAGCTCAACCCGTTTCAGTCGGCCAGCCCGCCGAGCCAGCTGTCGAGCGGGCTGGATGACGAGACCTTCGTGCTGGTCGAACTGCTCGACGTTCGCGTGAGCGCCGGCAGTGGCGCCATCAACGGCTCGCAGGACTACATGGGCCGCTTCGCGTTCAACCGCTCATGGATGGCACGCAAGGGCGTGAAGCCGGCGCATGCCCGCATCGTTCATGCACGCGGCGACTCGATGGCCGACAAGATCAACAACGGCGACATCCTGCTTGTCGACACCGCGACCAAGTCGCTCGACCAGGACGGCGTGTACGTCATCCAGCTCGACGGCCACGACTATGTGAAGGTGCTGCAGCGCGACTTCTCGACCGGCGGCCTGCAGATCATCAGCTACAACCCCGCGTACAAGCCGCAGGTGCTGAGTGCCGAACAGGCGGCGGAGCTGCATATCAGCGGCCGCGTCGTGTGGCACGGCGGCGAGATCTGAAGCCGCGCGACTTGCGTCGCAGTGTAGGGAGCAGCGCTTCCTGAACCAGAGGCCGGCCGATGTCGGCCTCAGCCTTTTGACCCTGGCGCCCGACGATTCGGGCCATGGGCAAAGACACCTCCCGAACACTCTTCTTCGAACATCGCCGCGGGCGTGAACGGGGCCAGGCCCCGCGGCAGTTGCTTGCCGTGCTCGCGCTCAGCGCGGCGGGGCTTGTCGGCATCGTCGCGCGCGAAGGCTACAGCGACAAGGCCTACCCCGACCCCGTGCATGGCACGGCTGTGCCGACCATCGGCTTCGGCACGACCGAAGGCGTGCGCATGGGCGACACCACCACGCCCGTGCTCGCGCTGCAGCGCGCATGGCGCGACGTACAGACCTACGAACACGCGCTGAAGCAATGCGTGAAGGTGCCGCTGCACCAGCACGAGTACGACGCGTACGTGAGCCTGGCCTACAACGTCGGCTCCTTCAACTTCTGCACCGGTGGCCGCAAGGGCGGCACCTCGGTGCTGGTGCAGCGCCTCAATGCCGGCGACTACGCGGGCGCGTGCGACGCGATCCTCGGATGGAAATACGCAGGCGGAGTCGACTGCTCCGCATCCGGCAACAAGACCTGCGCTGGTCTCTGGAAAGACCGCCTCAGGCTGCACGCGCAGTGCAAGGGGGACGCGCCATGAGCCTCGCGGCCAAGGCTTGGGGCGCCCTGATTGCCGGTGTATTGGTCGCATTGCTGCTGGCCGCAGCCGCCTTCGCGATCCTCGGTGCCGGCCGCATGCAGGAGCGCTCCATCTGGCAGCAGAAGGAAATGCAGCGCGCGACGCAGCTCGCGCAGGACCTGCAGGCCGAGTACGAGCGCGGACGCGCCGCGTCGGCGCAATACCAGCTCGGCGCGAGCGCGCTGCAGTCCAGCTATCTCTCCCTCGAAGGCCCCATCCATGATCTACGCCAGCGCGTTTCTCTTGTCCTTCCTCCTGCTGTTCCTGATCGCCGCGCTGAGCGGCCTGCCCGTGCTGCGCAGGCTGCCGCGCCCGGACCGGCGGCAGATGCTGCGCCGCCTGGCGACACACAGCGCGACGCTGTCGGCGGCCCTCATCGCCTCAGCCTTGCTGCTGTCTGGATGTGGAACAGCGCCCTCGCGGGCATCGACGTACCCGCGGGTGCCTGCGGACTTGCTGACACCTCCGTCGAAGCCTGTGCTGCTGATGCCGGCCTCACGGTCGACGACGCCTGGACCAACCACGACATCAACGCCAGGTCATGCGCAGCGGACCGCCTCCGGTATCGCGCACTGATCGAGTTCCTCACAGAAAGACCTACTCAATGAGCGATCTCCACGCACGTACCCAGGAGCTGCTGCTGCTCGGCCAGATCCACGGCCTGGTGCAGGCCCTGAAGGATGGACAGGACCGGCAGACCCGTCGCATGGACGGCTTCGACACACGCTTCGACGCGCTCGATGGCCGCTTGCGCACCGTCGAGCAGCGAGCCGCCGTGTTCGGTGCCGCATCGGGCGGCGCGATGGCCGTCGGCACGGCGCTGCTTGCGGAGGCCGTGAAGCAGTGGTTCCGCAACGGGCCCGGCATCAACTGATTTCCGGTGCATCGATGCGAGGGGCCGGCGGATGTCGGCCTCAGGCAAACAGGCCTTCGCCGCGACAGTTCATACACCAACCAACGAAGTGATCGATGTACTTCCCGAACCGCAAGCACTCGACTTTCCACACACGCAACGGAGCCCAGGCATGAGCCGTCTCGACACCCTTCGCAGCGCCATCGTGCAGAAGCTGAATACCGTGCCACAGATCGGCCGCGTTCATGACCGCGAACGTTCCCTGGCCGACGAAGCCGCGCTGCGCGCGCTGTTCCTCTACGACCTGCCATCGGGCGGCCAGCAGCTGCGTGGCTGGTGGCTGCGCCGCACCGCCACCGAGGAGCGCAGCGTCAATGCCGCGGGGCGCTCGATGAGCATCGACACCTGGACCGTGCGCGGCTATCTCGCGTTCGACGACGCCGGCGCTTCGGAACTGGTGTTCGACGCACTCGTCGAGGACATCCGCGACGCCGTGCGCGCCGACCCCACCTTCGGCGGCGCATGCGCCTCCGGCCCGCTCACCGACGACAAGCGCACCGATGGCGTGCAGGTCGACGGCACCGGCCTGGTCACCTTCTGCGGCGTGCGATGCCACGGCATCGCGCTGCAGCTGCGGACCTGGCGCTACCTCTGACTGCACGCAGGCAGATCTTTCCTTTCGACAACCCAAACCAACCAACTGACGGAGAACGCCGACATGGCAAAACTCATGCGCAAGATGGCCATCCTGGCCAAGGCCGAAACGGTACGCGGCACCGACGCCGTGCCCACGGGCGCGGCCAACGCGATCCTGGTGAGCGAAGTCACGCTCACCCCCATCGAAGGCGACGTCGTCCAGCGCGACAACGTGCGCCCCTACTTCGGCTCGCGCGGCTCCGTGCTGGTCACGCAGTACAGCAAGATCGCGTTCTCGGTCGAGATTGCCGGCGTGGCCGCGGCCGGCGACGTGCCCGCATATGCAGCGCTGATGCGCGGCTGTGCCATCAGCGTCAACACCGCCCCGGGCGTCAGCACCACCTTCACGCCGGCCACCGATGCGCTGGAGTCGCTCACCATCTACGGCAACGTCGACGGCACCGTCTACAAGATGACCGACGCGCACGGCAACGTGAAGGCGACCATCAACGCCAAGGGCATCCCGAAGTGGCAGTTCGAGTTCACCGGCCTGTTCGTGCCCGCCGAGGACGCGCCGCTGCCCGTGGCCGACTACAGCAAGTTCATGGACCCGCTGGGCGTGAACAAGGCCAACACCACCCTCACGCTCGATGGCCTCGGCGTGGCCGCCAACGCCTTCGCCTTCGACGCCGGCAACACCGTGATCAAGCGCGACCTGATGACCGTGGACGCGGTCGACATCACCGCCCGCGTCTCGACCGGCTCCGTCACCTTCGAGAACACCTCGGTCGCGACCAAGGACTGGATCGGCATGGCCCGCGCCAGCCAGCGCGTGAACCTGGCGCTCAAGCACGGCCAGGGCGCGAACAACGTCGTCGAGTTCATGTCGTCGCATGCGCAGATCGGCAAGCCGACCTTCAGCGACGTCGATGGCGTGCAGATGATCACCGTGCCGCTCGAGTTCGTGCCCACCGGCGCGGGCAACGACGAGTGGTCGATCGTCGTTCGCTGAGCTTCGCTGTCGTCACCACATTGCCCAGAGGAACACACAGAGATGCCCCAGAAACTCAAGATCGCCATCAAGCCGACCTTCGTCGCTCCCGTGGTGATGCGCGTGCCCGGTGACGGCCAGGTCGAGGAAGTGCGCTTCAGCGCCGTCTTCAAGCGCCTGACCAAGTCCGACAACGACACCCTGCAGTCGCGCCTCGAAGGCAGGACCCTGACCGACAGAGAACTGCTCGACATGGTGCTGGTCGACTGGAAGGGCCTGGACGGCGACGACGGCGCGCCCTTCATCTGCACCACGGAGAACCGCGCGGCGGCGGTGGAGGAGTGGCCGTCCTTCGAGGCAGCCATCGCCTACAGCTACTTCGAGCACGCGTACCCGGCCGCAGTAAAAAACTGAGAGGCGCCGCGCGCCTAGTGCTCGGAGCAGAGCATCGCGTCCACGACGAGCTGGACGACGATCTCCGCAGCCAGTGCGCGTCGCTCGGTCTCGACCCGGTCAGGCTCGTCTCTTCGACGGCCAGCGGCGGCGGCCCGCCACCCTTCGAGCTATGGCCCGAACACCAGGAAGCATTCGAGGTGTTCCATGCCTGCCGAACGCAGTGGCGGGTCGTCGCGGGGGCGGCGGGCGCGTGGTTCCAGGGGCTCGACTTCGGCGCCGTCGATGTCGCCATGAAGCGCCTGGGCATCCCGCGCGCACGCCAGCGCGAGGTGTTCCTGCAGCTGCAGGTGATGGAAGACGAAGGCATCGCGGTGCTGAACGCCTAGCGCCGACGCGGGCCCACGGCCAATCGAAGAAGCATGGGGCCGGCGGATGTCGGCCTCATTTTTTTCTTAGCTCAAACGGACCATACAGACATGGCTGCTGAACAAACAAATGGAGCTCTCGCGAGCTCCTCGCTGGTGACCAAGGAGTTGCCTGCCACAACGAACGCGCTGAAGGAGCTTGCTGGAGCTGCCACCCAGATGACCGCAGCCCTTCGAGGTAACGCTCGCATCGAGCTTGCCGTGAAGGCGGCTCGCTTTGTAGCCGAAGGCGCCGTCGATGGCATGAGAGAAGACGCGACCTACTCTCGAGCAAGGACGTCCAGTGGCAACTACGCCTCCGTGACGAACGACGAGCTCCGGAGAATGGAGATAGCGATCGCCGGTCCTACCGGATCGCGAGCGAAAGCGGCAGAAGCCCTGAGCGGCATGGTTGCCTCGGGGCAGGTGCAACTTCATGTTCTGCAGCAAGCAGCCACGGCAGCCTTCGAACTCAATCGGCTGGGCACTCCGATCAAGGACACCGTGGGAGAGTTTGCAAAATTGGCAAACGATCCACTGGGGTACTCTAAGGAACTCAACAGCAAGAGCAACTTCCTCACCCCTGAAAACGCCAAGCAGATCGCAGACTTTGTGATTCGAGGCGATAACCAAGCCGCCGCTGTCGTCGCACAAAGGGCGTTTGCTACAGCATCGACACAGAAAGCCCGACAAGAGATCCAGGACATGTTTGTTCTGGATCGGGGAGTCATGCTCGCACGTGAGCTGGGTGATCTTCCCAAGGACCTCGTGCGCAATGTCGGCCGAGGGACCACGACGCGGCAGGACTATGAGCGAGCCGCAACGCAACGTGACAACCGCATGCGCCGAGATGGCGGTGCCGGTAGCCCAATGGTCGAGACAGGAGGTGGTGCGGTCGTCGGATTCCCGCGCAGACCCGCATCGCAGTATTGGGTCGATGAGCCCGAGCGGCTGAGAGAGCTGGGCCTGCTGAAAGGCAGGCAGGCAATGGCGCAAGGCGCGCGCGCAATTGAAGCCAAGTCCGCGGTCGATGCGGCCTTGGAGGCGAAGGAAACCAGCGACGTCGAAAAGGTTGCCGATGTGTTTGTCGGCAAACTGGCGGCTCACCAGAGTAAGAAGGCCCCTGCTCAATCGGCATCCAGCTCCACGGAACGCTCGCGAAGCTCGTTGACTGCGCGCAGTTTGGATGCCGGCGTCCAGCATGCCGAGCGCAATGGTTTGCGGTCTCGCATCGAGGTCGTCTGCTGCGACTGCAAGGCTGGCGTGGGGGATTCGTCAAAGCAAGCTGCTGACAAGGGGCGCGCAGAAGCTGGGGAAGAGGGCTCCGAGCCGTCGCCACTCGACTCTGCAAAGAAGCGGCAAGGCGAGTTGCTGGATTCGATGCGCAAGTCCACTTCCAGTGTTCTTGAGCAAACGGCGGCGCTGGAAGAGCAAAACGCGGCACACGGCAAGACCAAGTCGACTCTGAAGGAGTTGACGATCGCGCAACTCGAGCGCCAGTACCAGGACCTCGACAACACCGAGAAGGTCATTCCCGGGTACCTCGCTGTCCTTGATGCGCGCATCGATGCCGAGAAGAGGCTTCTGACGGTCACGCGCAACGCCGAAGGCATCGAAACCGCCGACAAGGAAAAGAAGAAGAATGAGGACAAGGCCAAGAAGATGTCCGACGACATCGGCGGTGCCTTCCGAGAAGGCTTCGTGAATCTGCTGGAGGGCAAGGACAACGCACTCGACAAGCTGGGCGAGTCGCTCAAGAAGAAGATCACCGCGTCGGTTGCCGACGCGCTCTACGACGCGACGCTGAAGCCGGCCGTCGAGGCGTTCTCCAACTGGCTTCCCGGTGCGTTCAAGGGGATCTTTTCTGGCGGCAGCGGAGGCAGCAGTGCCGGCTCGAGTTCGGGCTCCGGCGGAAGCTGGCTTGGCAGTCTCGTAAGCGGCGTGCTGGGCATCTTCGGCATCGCCAGCGCCAAGGGCAACGTCTTCGCCTCTCCCGGCCTGCACGCCTACGCCAACAGCGTCGTCAGCCAGCCCACGTTCTTCCCGTTCGCCAGCGGCATCGGGCTCATGGGCGAGGCAGGCCCCGAAGCCATCATGCCTCTGCGCCGCGGCGCGGACGGCCGCCTCGGGGTCAGTGCGCCTGGCGGTGGCGGCAATGCCGTGCCGACGATCCAGTTCGCGCCCTCCAACGTCTTCCACATCGACGCCCGTTCCGATCGCGGCGCGGTGATGGCCGACATGCAACGCCTGCTCGCGGAGAACAACCGCGGGCAGATGGAACAACTCAAGCGCGTGAAGGTGCTTCCCCAATGAACATCGTGACACTTCCGTCCGATCTGCCAGTGAAGCGGCAGGACTTCGGACTCCAGGCCTACGACCTGACTTTCAGCAACAGCGAATCGGGCGCGATGCAGGTGGCGGTGCTCGGGCCGGCGCGCCGCACCTGCATGCTCGTGAGCGAAGAGCGCATTCCGCTGATGCGCGATGCCGCCGCCTGGCGCTCGCTCGTGCATTCGATGCGTGGCCAGGTCAACGTGCTGGCCGTGCACGACATGCTGCAGCCGGTGCCGCGAGGCACGGCGCGCGGTGCGTGGACCGCGGTGGCCGCGGCTGCGGGAGCCTCCGAATTGACGATCCGCATGGGCGCTTCCGAGGCGGGCAAGACCCTGCTGCAGGGTGATTGGATCGGCGTCAACCAGGGTTCGAACCAGCGGCAGATGCTGCACGTGCAAGCCGATGCGGTGGCCGACTCCGCCGGCGTGATCACCGTGCGGTTCGAGCCGGTGCTGCGAACGCCGGTGGTGGCTGGAAGCCCCGTCATCTGGGACCGCCCGACCTGCCTGATGCGGCGGGTCGATACCAAGACCACCTGGGCCTCGGAGTCGCGCACGCAGGGCGGCTTCAGCCTGGACCTGATGGAGTCCTGGGAACAATGACCATCCTTACCAGCTCCGGCTTCCAGGCGGCCGCGCGCTCCCAGACCTACGGCCAGCTGGCCCTCGTCGAGCTCAAGCTGCGCAGCGGCACCGCGCGCTTCACGAACTGGCCGTTGAGCCTCCAGCTGATGGGCGAGACGTGGCAGGGCGTGGGCAATCTCGGCTCCATCGGCGAGCTTCACGAAAGCGAGGACGGCGCGGCCGAGAAGCTCACGCTCATGCTGTCGCCCGTCGACATCGGCACCCGCGCGCTCGCGCTGGGCGACCCGAGCGAATACCAGGACAGGGGCGTGCGCGTGTGGATCGCGCTGCTCGACGCCGGCACCTTGCAGGTCAGCGGCGAGCCGGTGCTGCGCTTCGCGGGTGTCATGGACCAGATGAAGATCGAGCGCGACGGTACCACCGCAAAGATCGCGATGGAGTGCCGCACGGCCTCCTACGACGTGCGTTCCAACCCCGCGTCCCTTCGGACCAACGACGCCCAGCACCAGGCCAGGCACCCAGGCGAGCGCGGCTTCGAGTACCTGAATTCCATGATCGGGTCGCCCACCGTGTGGGTCAACAAGCACCTGCAGATGGCACTGAACTACTGGGCCCGAGCACGAGGCAAATGAACATGACGAAGAACCTGGACGATTTCATCGCGGCACGAAGAAACGTGCCCTTCGAGTACTTCCGGCACGACTGCGCGCACATCGCGGCGGACTGGATCATCGCGCGCACGGGCAGGGATCCGCTCGCGGATCTGCGTGCAGCGGATGCGCCTGTCGGAAGCAAGAACCTGTTGGCTGCCATGCGTGTCGTGCGCGCGGCCGGCGGGTTCCTGTCGGCAGCCACCGCACGGCTCGGACCACCGCTGCCTGGTGCGATGGCGCAGCGCGGCGACGTGGTGCTGGCGCGCAGCGGTGGCAAGGTGGGGCGTGTGTCGGGCTACAGCTTCGGGATCTGCACGGGGTCGCACATCGCGGCGCCGGCGGTGGATCGGCTGGTGTTCCTTCCACTTATCGCGGGGGTAGCGGCATGGCGTATCTGATTCGGAGAGTTCTGGTCGCAGTCGCGCTGCTGTCGGTCTGTGGTGCGGCGAGCGCTGACGTTGTCTCAGGGATCATCGGGCTCATCGGTGCGATCAGCAGCAGTTCCGTGGCGACCTGGGTTGTGGTCGGACTGAGCGTTGTATCGAGCGCCTATAGCAACACGCAAGCCAAGAAGCAGGCCAAGGCCGCCGCGGCCCGCAAGCTTGCCGAGGATGTCGCGAACATCAAGGAGCGCACCACCACGATCATCGCGTCCGATGCGCCCCACACCGTCATCTATGGTGAGCCCGCGCCGATCGGCGGTGCCGTCGTGGCCGTGCTCACCGGCGGTGAGTACAGCCACCTGAAGCACGTCGTGATGGTGCTGGCCGCGCACCCTTGCGAGGCCGTGACCGACATCCAGATCGACGGCGTCTCGATCGGTGCGCTCGATGCAAGGGGCTATTCATCGAACCCGGAATTCATCGTCACCGATTCCGAGTCGATCGGCGGCGGGGTGCCCGGCGTCAACGTGCAGATCCACCTGTCGCCCGACGGCGTCGACACGGCCGATGCATACATGCGCGAGAACCTCGATCCGTGGCCCGCCAGCAAGGGTTTGTGGACCGAAGCGCACAAGCTCAGCGGCTACACCTACATCGTCGTCACGCTCAACCTCTTCGTCGACCGATTCCAGGGCGGCCTGCCGACGATCACCGCGAGCGTGAAGGGCAAGAAGGTCCACGACCCGCGCACCGGTGCGACCGCGTACAGCCGCAACCCCGCGCTGTGCCTGGCCGACTTTCTGCGCTCGGAGGAAGGCTACCTCGCCTCCAACGACCAGATCGACCAGAACGCGCTGATCGTTGCCGCCAACGCCTGCGACACGACCATCTACAACCCTGCCACGGTTGCCGCCGATCGCCCCAACTACGGTGGCAGTGTCGCGCGCTACACCTGCGACGGCATGTTCCGTTCGGACCAGGATCGCGACAGCACGCGTCAGCAGCTGGAAGACACGATGGCGGGCTACAGCCTCGAGTCGGGTGGTGTGTGGCGCATCCTGGCCGGTGCCTGGACCACGCCCGTTCTCTCGCTGACCGACGACGACCTGCTGGCGCCCATCACAGTGGTGCAGACCTGCAACCCAGGCACCGCGCGCTACAACGGCGCGAGGGGTACCTACGTCAACCTCACGCGCAACGGCGTGTCGGAAGACTTCAAGCAGTACCAGAACTCGGTCTTCCGCGAGAACGACCAGAAGGACAAGTTCCTCGACCTCGTGCTGCCGTTCACCACGGCCCATACGCGCACCCACCAGATCGCGCGCGTGCTGGTTGAGCAGAGCCGCGGCGGCTTCGTGCTGCAGGTCCATCCGAAGATGCTCGCGTGGCACCTCCAGCCGGGTGACCGCATCGTGCTGACGAGTGCGCTCTATGGTTTCTCCAACAAGCCGTTCCGCGTGCAGGACTGGACCTATTCGCTGAACTCGCCGCTGTCGTTCCAGGTCATCGAGGACGAGGAGGCCTTCTACGACACTGCCGACGAGGTGCGGCGGGATTCATCGCCGAACACCAACCTGCCGAACCCCTTCCTGCTGCCGCAGCCCCCGCTCGATCTGCAGGTGCGCAGCGGCCAAGAGCAGATGGTGCAGCAGGGCGGCACGCTGGTGATCCGCGCACGCGTGAGCTGGTCCGCATCGGCGGAAGACTCCGTGCGTCGCGGCGGCAACGTGCAGGTGCAATGGCGCACGACCACGCCTGTCGGCGACTGGCAGAGCATCACTCTTCCGGGCACGGCCACCGAGACCTTCCTGCTCGGCCTCGAGGTGCACGGCGAGTACCAGGTGCGCGTGCGTTTCATGACGGCCTATGCGTCGAGCTACTGGACGATGGTCACGCACACGCTGCAGGGCGCGAGCGTGAAGCCCGGCGATGTCGAGGGGCTGAGCCTTGCCGTCGAACCGAATGGCGTGGTGGCACGCTGGTCGGCTCCTGCGGGTATCGATCTACTTGAGTGGGGCGCGACGCGGATCTTCGTGGGCCCGACCTTCGAGACGGCTGTGGAGCGGTGGACCGGCAAGGCCCTCACCGCGAACATCGGCTGGCTGCCCGCGGGCACGGTGAAGGTGTGGGCGCAGCATGGCAATACGCAGGGGGTGTGGGGTATTCCGATCTCGACCACGATCGAGATCGCGCAGCCCGCGCAACCGATCGTGCGTGGCGAGGTATGGGGATCGCAGATCGAGATGGCCTGGCAGCCGTGCGGCACCACGCAGCCGATCTCCGCATACATCGTTAAGGTGGGGCCGACATTGGCCGAGGCGGTCGAGATCGGGCGTACGAGCTCGCTCAACTTCGTACGCAACGAGCCGGTGGCTGCCACGCGCATCTATTGGGTGACTGCGTTCGATGCGGCCGGCAATGCCAGTGATGCCGGCTATGTCCAGCTTGCTTCGCTGCCCTCGATCGACGATGCGATCAAGGAGCTGCAGGAAGGTCTGGACGAACAGATCGCGGATCTGCTGAACGTCAATTCTGGTATCAGCGAACGTCTGATCGACGAATCCATCGAGCGCGGGACTGCGATCACGCACGTGGAGAAGGTGGTCAGTGACGCGGCCGAGCAATTGGCGCAGCGCATCGACATCGTCTCGGCGCGTGCTGTGGGCTACGTGCGTGCCAACCTGGTGTTCAATGGCGGGTTCGAGTTCGACCTCGACAGATGGGACCAGCAAGGGCTCGCCTGGAATGTTGCGGAAGACGACTGGGGCACCTCTGCACGTCTGCAGACGGCGATTCCAGCGACGGGGCGCTTGATCAGCGGCAGCTTTCCCGCGAAGCAGGGAACCTGGTATGCCGGCTCGGGCGACTCGATGTTCGAAAGCGATGCGGGTCGCTGTGGCTTTGCGCTCGAGTTCTTCGATGGTTCCGGCAACTCGCTGGGTGGCGCGAGCAACATCCGGGAGGGGCGGCACGGATTCATGAACGAGCAACTCCGGCGCAACGACTTCGCTGTCGAAGCGCTGGCGCCAGTAGCTGCAGCGACGGGCCGGATCATCTTCCAGTGGTCCGACTACGCCGCAGGTGGAGCGATCGGTGTGCGATTCGTGAAGGTCGAACAAGGGCGCTTCCCGGTGACGCCTTTCACCTCGGAGACCAGCGATCGGGGCGCCGTGGCAGCCATCCGCGAGGAAATGACAGCACGTGCAGCCGCCGATGCGGCGGAGGCAGCGGCACGCTCGACTTTGGTGGCGCGCGTCAACGGCGCCGAGGCTGCGATCAATCAGGAAGCGCTGGTGCGCGCCGATGAGACAGGCAAGCTGTCGGCGAAGTGGGGACTGAAGGTCACAGCCGGAAACAAGGTGGCTGGCGTACTGCTGAACAACGATGGCCAGGAGAGCAACTTCACGGTGCTGGTCGATCGCTTCGCGGTGGCGCAGCAAGCGGCAGGCGGTGTCACGAAGTATCCCTTCGTTGTCGGCTCCGTGGCTGGTGCCTCGACCGTGGGCATCGACGGTACGCTGATCGTCGACGGCACGATCCTCGCGCGTGCGATCAATGTCGACCGGCTGTCCGCGATCACTGCGAGATTGGGCTACGTGAATGCGGGCCAGATCGACATTTCCGGCGACGGGGTCGGCGGCTGGGGGTATCTGCGCAGCGCAAACAAATGGCTCGGCGATGGGAGCTGGGGATGGGTTCTCGCACGCCATACCGGCGGAGACACCTTCGTCGAGCTGAACTGCAACGGCATGGGGCTGCAGATGCAGAACGCCACCGGGCGTTTCCGGCTCTGGGGTCCTGGCTTCAACCTGCAGAACGAAGGGCTGACGATCAACCAGGTGGATGTGATCGACACATTGAACCTGCGAGGGCAGGCTGTGACGGTGCCGTCTTTCGCTTCGTCCACGACGAACTCGGTGTCGGTCAATCACTTCATTCCTGGCGGTGTGCCGCTGGACACTTTCATCCAGGGCTCTGTCTTCGTGGCGCAGACGGGCTATGTCTCGCTGTTCGTCGACGGGGGGCTGCGATGGTTGGGTGCCGGCATAGCCGGGACCACCGTGACAGGAGGCATCCAGGTGTCCCTGAATCCCGGCTGGCACTCGATCAGTCTTCTTACGCCTGCACAAGTCGGTACCGCGGGCTCCTCCATCTACGCACTTTCCACGCGCCGCTGAACCATGCCTCATTTCACCGTCTACAACACCCGTACCGGCGAGATTCGCTGCACCGGAACGCAGGCCACCGTCGAGTGGTGCCATGCACAGGCCGGGCCTGGCGAGTCCGTCTATCTGGGGCCGGCGCAGCCCGGCTCGTACATCCGGAACGGCTCTCCAGAGCCACTGCCGGAGCGACCAAGCGAGCACCATGTCTTCGACTGGTCACTGCATGCGTGGAGCGATCCGCGTACGCCGGATGACCGCAGGACTCAGCTCAAGGCCGACCTCGCCGAACAACGCTGGAACGCAGAAACCGGTGGCCTGACGCTGCCGGACGGCCTACGCGTGCGGACTGGCCGCGAAGACCGCGCGGCGTTGGCCCAGATGCTGGCCGATATGGAAGCCGGGGCCATCGACCAGGTCGACTTCAAGACGACCGATGGCTTCGTCACGCTCACTCGCGAAGAGGTTCGCGTCATCTCGCGCGCCATCGCCGACCACGTGCAGGCGTGCTTCACCGCCGAGCGCGCGGGCCATGTCTTCATCGACGGGCTCGGCGCCGCAGATATCCCGGCCAGCTGCAACCTGGCCGACTTCATGGGCGAACAGCCCTTCAACCCTTTGCTTGCATAAACAACTCAACCAGGAGCTCTCAATGGCATATTCATCCGCATCCGCCAACGCCTTCATCAAGCTGATTCTTCTCGGCACGCCGATTGCCGGACTTGCCGACAACGCCTCGGTGAATCCGTCGACGGATCTCTACATCAGTCTTCTCACCGCCGCGCCCGGTGCCGGAGCGAATCAGAGCACCAATGAACTGGTGTATCCGGGCTATGCGCGGATCGCCGTGCCGCGCAGTCCGGCCGGCTGGTCGGTGATCGGGAGCGAGGCATTCCTCGTGAATGCGCTCGAGTTCCTGGAAGTGGCGGGCACGGCCGTGGGCACGGCCACGCATCTGGGCATCGGCACCGCGGCCGCGGGCAACGGCCTGTTGCTGCTGCACGGTGCCCTGACGCCCGTGATCCCGATCCAGGCCGGCGTGGTTCCCCGCCTGAAGACGTCGACCAAGGTCGCGTTCCTGACGGTCTGAACGGCACAGCGCAATGGCACACAAGACAGCCGATCGCATTCTGGAGGCCAGCACCACCGTGGGGCTGGGTTCCTTCGCGCTGGAGGGCGCCGTCGATGCATATCGACCGTTCTCCGCAGCTGGCATGGCAGAGGGAGACACCTGCCACTACATGATCAACGCGGTCGACTCGGTCGGCCGCCCAACCGGCCTGTTCGAACTGGGCCGGGCCACGATGACCGGCGGCGCGCTGGCGCGCACCCTGGTCATCGCATCGAGCAACGATGGCGCCAAGGTCGATTTTCCGGTGGGACCGAAGCAGATCGGGCTGACCATTCTTTCGGCCTCCACCGAGCAGCTGAAGGCCGACTGGCAGGAGGCGCTGGGTCTCGACCAGACGGGCATGGTCTGCTATTTCGCGCAGGCGACGCCGCCCACGGGCTACCTGAAGCGCAACGGCGCGGCGGTTTCGCGCACGACCTATGCGCGGCTCTTCGCGAAGATCGGGACGACCTATGGGGCGGGCGATGGGTCGACGACTTTCAACCTGCCTGATGGGCGTGGGGTGTTCGATCGAGGGCTGGACGATGGGCGGGGGCTGGATCCTGGCCGGACGCTGGGGTCCTATCAGGACAGCGCGAACCTGTCGCATGCGCATGGCGTGGTGGACCCTGGACATGCGCACGCGATCACGGATCCTGGTCATGCGCATGGAGTATCCGATCCCGGGCACTCACACAGCACATGGACAGATGCTCAAGGCCATCACAGTCATGGATACGTAGCTCCACAACTGTCGGGCGTTGGTTCATATGCTGCAGGCGTATTCGGGCGATTGGCCGATGGCGATTCGGGCAAGAGCACCGACGGCGCGGGTAGTCATGCCCACAACGTGAGCATCGGCGGTTCCGGTACGAGCATCAGCATCTACGGTGCTGCCACCGCCATCGTGATCAAGACCGGCTCCACGGGGATTTCGCTGAACACCAGCGGCGAGACCGAGGCCCGACCACGCAACAACGCGTACCTCGCGTGCATCAAGTACTGACCATGAAAACAAAGACCGTCTATTCATTCGGCCCCGACCGCGTCTACATCGGCCGCGTCGAGCTCGACGAGAGCGATCTCTCGCCGGCCGACGAGGGCGAGGTGTGGCTCGTGCCCGGCAATTGCCTCTTGGCGGAGCCACCGCAGCCCGTCGAAGGCAAGCGCTACTTCGCGGCTGCCAATGGCATGTGGATTGCCGAGGACATGCCAGTGCCGGAGCCTGTGCCCGAACTGCCGGTGACTCCGGAGCCTGAAACGCCTGGCGACGAGCCAGCGGTGGTAGCTGAACCGCATGTGCCGACTTTCGAAGAACGTGCCGCGGCCTTGCGCGACGGGGTGCAGAAGCACCTCGACGACACCGCGGTCGCGTATGGCTTCGACGACATCAGGACTGCGGTCACGTACGCCGAAGAGCCGGCTGTTCCACGCTTCCAGGCGCAGGGTCGCGCCTTCCGTGCGTGGCGCTCGCTGGTATGGGACTTCTGCTATTCGCTGCAGGACAAGGTCGCAGCAGGCCAAGCCGACGAGCCGACGCTGGAGCAGCTGCTGCCGATGCTGCCAGTGTGCGACTTCATCGCCTTCCAGCCGACGCCTGTGCAGGAGTCCGACTCGACGACGCCGACGACCGGCTCGCCAGCGGAGTAGCCCCATGTACGGCGCATTGACCTTCGGGGTCTCGACCTTCGGCGCCAAGCCGTTCTCGGGAGCGCTCGTCTACGAGGTCGCAGGCTATCTTGCAGGGGACGCCAGCTTGGCGGGTAGCGGTGCGAGCCGGGCTTCGTCCTCCGGCTTGCTGGAACTGGGGGCTTATGCAGCAGGCGGCCTTGCGGCCGTGCGTAGCACCGCTGGGGCGATGACGCAGGGCGCCACGCTCGATGCGCCTGCATCGATCGTGTCCAACGTCTCCGGCCTGATGCCGCAGTCCGCACCGCTGCTCGGTGTTGGCGTGGGCGTGGTGTCTTCGGAAGGCTACGTCGAGGCGGCGGCGAACTTCCTCGGCTATCGCCTGCGGGCGTACGACCAGCTCTTTCCTGCGAATGTCGCCAACGGTGACATCGTCCAGATCGGATCGCGGCTGTATGAGTGGCGCGCCAACGCCGGGCGCTGGCGTCCGGCGGGGGCTGCGCCTTAACGGGAGGGAAGAGGAGGAAATCCCTGGGCTTGTGCCCGCCATGCAGGCGTGGACATCGAGAAGATGAGTATCATTCTCATCTTCTAGGGCCTTCCCTCCCCTCCTCCATGAATCTCCGAACGACCTCGCGCGCCGTCCGGCGTGCGTCGTGACTGCCGGCGTTCGTTACCGCCTCGGCGTTGCCTCGCGCGCGATTGCCGCCATCGCGGGCGGCTATGGCGTCGCGGCACTGTCTTCCATCGTGCTCGCGCTGTGCCTGCCCGTCATCTTCGGCATGGCCCGCAGCGAAGCCACCATGACCGGCCTGCTCGCGTCCTTCGCGGTCTTCGCGTTCGCCGTGATGTGGGTCTTCGCAGCGCGCACGGCATTGCGCGCATGGACGGTGCTTGTCGCCATCGCGGCCGCGTTGGGGCTGCTCCTGCTGTTCATGCGAACCGTTGGAGGCGGCGCATGAAGGAGGGCTTCCGCCAGTCGATGGCCTGGCTGCACACCTGGTCGGGCCTGCTGGTCGGCTGGGTGCTGTTCATGGTGTTCGCGGCTGGCACGGCCTCGTACTTCAAGGACGAGATCACTTTCTGGATGAAGCCCGAGCTGCATGCGCCGGCCGCGAGGGCGGAGGTTCCGCCAATCCAGGCGGTCGAAGACGCGGTGGCCTACCTGCAGAAGCACGGCGCGCAGAGCCCGCGCTGGTTCATCAACCTGCCGAACGAGCGCCAGCCGTCGACCGACGTGCTGTATCTCGCCGCGCCCGCTTCAGGGGCCGCTGCCGGCGACAAGCCGCGCCGCCGCTTCGACCGCGCGTCGCTCGACCCTGCCACCGGCGATGCTCTCTCCGCCCCGCGCGTCACGCGCGGCGGCGAGTTCTTCTATCGTCTGCATTTCGACCTGCACTACATGCCCGCGCTGTGGGCGCGCTGGATCGTCGGCTTCTGCGCGATGTTCATGCTGGTGGCGATCTTCAGCGGCATCGTCACGCACAAGCGCATCTTCAAGGACTTCTTCACCTTCCGCCCGAAGAAGGGCCAGCGTTCGTGGCTCGACGCGCACAACGTGACGGCGGTGCTCGCGCTGCCCTATCACCTGATGATCACGTACACGGGCCTCGTCACGCTGATGTTCATGTACATGCCCTGGGGCCCGCAGGTGGCCTACAAGGACCATGGCGGCGAGCAGGCGTTCTTCTCCGAGGTCTTCCCGGGCGGCGGTCGCGACCAGGTCAAGGCATCGGGCACCAAGGCTCCGCTGGCGCCCATCGCGCCGATGATGGCGCAGGCCTCCGCGCACTGGAACGGCGCCGCGGTGGGCCGCGTCACCGTGCACCAGCCCAACGACGCGAACGCGGTCGTCGCGCTCACCCGCGCCGAAGGTCCGCAGCTCTCGTACGACAAGCCTTCGATGCTTTTCAACGGCACCACCGGTGCGTTGATCGGCGCGTTCGGCGACGTGCCGAAGGCCGCGGCCGAGACGCGTGGCGTGCTCTACGGCCTGCACATCGCGCGCTTCGGCGATCCGCTGCTGCGCGCGCTGTTCTTCCTCTCGGGGCTCGCGGGCTGCCTGATGGTGGCGACCGGGCTCCTGCTGTGGGCCGTGAAGGAGCGCCAGAAGTTCGCGAAGACGCTCAAGCAGGGCGGGCGCGTGAGCATCGGGCTGAGGCTGGTCGACGGCCTGAACCTTGGCGCGATCGCCGGCCTGCCCGTTGCGATGGCCGCCTTCTTCTGGGCCAACCGCCTGCTGCCCGTCGGCATGGCGGAACGCGGTGAGGCCGAGATCCGCTGGTTCTTCATCGTCTGGGGCGCTGCCGCCGTGCTGGGGCTGCTGCGGCCCACGCTGCGCATGTGGCAGGCGCAACTGGCGGCCGGTGCGCTGCTGTTCGTGCTGCTGCCTGTGCTCAATGCCTTCACCGGCCCGGCGCCGTTGACCGTGAGCCTGCGTTCGGGGCCGAGCGCGGTGGCGGGTTTTGACCTCGTCGTGATCGCGCTGGGCCTGGGGCTCGCGGGCGCGGTATGGATCGTCGAGCGCAAGCGGCGCAAATCGGTGGCTGCCAGGCAGCAGCAGACGGAGAAGAAGCAGCAGCCGCAACAGCCATCGCCGCTCGCCACCTCCAGCCAGGGCTCGTGACGACGATGGATTCGCCTCTTCTCTCCCTCGTGTTCGCCGCATCGCTCGCGGGCTTCTGCGTGCTGAGCCTCGCGATGGACCGCCACAGCGAGGACGTCTACGGCCGCGGCAGCACGCCGGGCCCGTGGCGGCGCTGGTTGCAGCTCGGCGGCGCGGTGCTGTTGTGCCTGTCGCTGGGTGCCAGCCTGCGGGCGGCGGGCAGCGCCGCCGGCTGGGTGCTCTGGCTGGGCGCGCTCACGGCGGCTGCGTGGGCGACGGTGGGGCTGCTCAGCTATGCGCCGCGGCGCTTTCACTGGATCGCGTTTGCGGCCACCGCCGTCGCGCTGTGCAGCCTGCTGCTGAGCTGGTTGTAGCCGTCCGCGTCGGTCGTCATGCCGTGACGACGGTAGTGCGCAGCGCCTGCCCGCTCATCGCGCCTTCCACCGCCGACACATAGAGCCGCGCCACATCGCGCGCCAGTGTGCCTCTCGGGCCCTGGAGGCCCAGTGCGTCGAGTGTCTCCTGTACCCAGCCCGGCGCGACCACGTTCACGCGCAGGCCGCGAGGCAGCTCCGGCGCGGCCTGCGCCACGAAGGCTTCGAGTCCGGCATTCGCGAGCGCACCCGCGCTGCCGCCCGGCAGCAGTCCGTCGAAGCGGCCTCCAGTCAGTGTGACGGAGCCGCCTTCGCGCAATCGCGCCGAGGCACGCTGCAGCAGCGCGATCTGTCCGAACAGCTTGGCCCGCAGCGCATGCGACAGCGCTTCGTCCGTCAACGTGCCGAAGTGCGCCAGCTTCACGCTCGCCGCCGTGGAAACTACCGCGTCGATGTCGGGCACCGCGTCGAACAGCGCGTCGATGGTCTGCGGCACTGCGAGGTCTACGCCCGGCCTGCTGCCGCGCGACACCGCGATCACTTCGTGCCGCGTGCCCAGCGCCTCGATCACCGCGCGGCCGATGGTGCCGCTCGCGCCGATCACCACAACCTTCCGCCTCTTCTGCGTCATCCCGGTCGACGCACCGAGCTGCCGCCCGAGAGCACGCCCTGCGTCATCGGCAGCGCCATGAAGTCGTGCGGAAAGCCCATGGCGACGGCGCTGGCCGCATCGAGCCGCTGCAGCGCCGAACCGTCGAGCTCCACGTCGAGCGCGCCGAGGTTGTCCTCGAACTGCGCGAAGGTCCGCGCGCCGATGATCGGTAGCACCGTCGGCGCGCGGCGATGCAGCAGCCAGGCCAGGGCGATCTGCGCGCTCGAGCGGCCCTGCTCCTTCGCGATCTGCGCGACCACTTCGGCGATGTCGAGCGAGCGGGCGGTCAGCGCGCCGTTGCCCACGGCCACGTCCTTGCGCGAGCCCGTCACGCCCGAGCCCGGGTCCTTGCGATGGTCGAGGTCGGCGCGTGTGTACTTGCCCGAGAGCACGCCGCTGCCCAGCGGCGACCATGCCAGCACGCCAAGGCCCAGCTCCTGCGCCATCGGCAGCAGCTCGCGTTCCACGGTGCGTTCGATCAGGCTGTATTCGATCTGCAGCGCCACCAGCGGCGCCCAGCCGCGCAGCTCGGCCAGCGTCTGCATGCGCGCGATCTGCCAGGCCGGCGTGTCGGAGATGCCCGCGTACAGCACCTTGCCCGAGCGCACCAGGTCGTCGAAGGCGCGCATCACTTCATCGAAGGGCGTCAGGTTGTCCCAGATGTGCAGGTACAGCAGGTCGATGTAGTCGGTGCCCAGGCGCTTCAGGCTGGCCTCCACCGAGCGGACCATGTTGCGACGGTGGTTGCCGCCCGCGTTCGGGTTGCCCGGCTGCATGTTGAGCGAGTACTTCGTGGCCACCACCACCGACTCGCGCCGGTCGGCGATGAACTGGCCCAGCAGCTGCTCCGAGCTGCCGTTGGTATAGAAGTTGGCGGTGTCGATGAAGTTGCCGCCGCGCTCCACGTAGGCGTCGAACATGCGGCGCGATTCGCCCGCGTCGGCGCCCCAGCCCCATTCCTGACCGAAGGTCATGGTGCCCAGCGACATGGGGCTGACGCGCAGGCCCGAGCGGCCGAGGGTGATGTAGTCGTCCAGCTTCATGATGGAAATTCCTTTCGTTCGTTTCGAGGTTCGGGTGGCGACGCGAGGGCCGCATCGCCATGCCCTGAAAGGTATTGCCGCGATTGCTTCGGAAAAAGCAGGCTGGAGCGAATGCTTTATGAAGCTGATCTTCATAATGGCCGCCATGTCGCCCGAACTGCTGCCCGCCATCGCCGCCTTCGCCCGCGTGGCGCACCACGCCAGCTTCACTCGCGCCGCGGAAGAACTCGGCGTGTCGCCATCGGCCCTCTCGCAGACCGTGCGCACGCTCGAGCAAAAGCTCGGCGTGCGCCTGCTCGACCGCACCACGCGCCGCGTCGGCGTGACGGAGCTGGGCCAGCAGTTCCTCGCGGGTGCGCAGTCGGGGCTTGCAACGCTGGCACAGGCGGTCGAAGGCATCGACGAGGCGCGCGACAAGCCCGCCGGCCTGCTGCGCCTGAACGTCTCGCGCGTGGCGGCGGAGCTGCTCTTCTTCCCGCACTTCGGCGCGTTCGCCGCCGCCTATCCCGACATCACGCTCGAGTTCGTCTGCGACAACCGCATGGTCGACCTGGTGGAAGGCGGCTTCGACGCCGGCATCCGTTTAGGCGAAAGCCTCGCGCAGGACGTGGTGGCCGTGCCCGTGGGCGGGCCACTGCGCATGGTCACCTACGCGGCGCCCAGCTACCTGAAGGGGCGCAAGCTACCGCGCACGCCTGAAGACCTGCGCGAGCACCGGTGCCTGAACTACCGCCTGACCACCGGCGGCCTCTATCGCTGGGAATACGCGCAGGACGGGCGCGTGCTCGACGTGGAACTTGCAGGCCCGCTCATCAGCAACGACAGCGACCTGCTGCTTGCGGCCGCCCGCTCCGGCGCGGGCATCGCCGTCTCGTTCGAGGGCGCGGTGCGCGAAGACTTCGCGAGCGGCCGCCTCGTGCCGCTGCTGGAGCCCTGGTGGCCCACCTTCCCGGGCTTCTATCTCTACTACCCGAGCCGCGCGCAGATGCCGCGCAAGCTGCGGGTGTTCATCGATTTCCTGCAGGCGCGGCACGCGCCGCCACCGGTGTCGCAGCGGGCGGTCAAGAATGCGTCGGTACCGCGATCGCGCCGGCCTGCCGCTACAGCTCCCGCACAGCGCGGGGCAGCCGCTCGTACAGGATCGTGACCAGCGAACGGGCCTCGGCCTCGTCGAGCGAAGGCGCGACCCTGAAGGTGCGCTGTCCGTAGTCGAACGCGATCGGCCCAACTCCCGCGCCGAACAACGGCGGCATCACTGCGCGCTGGTTGCGGAAGACGTCGAACGAGAACTCGACGACCCGCAGGCGCGAGATCGCGTGGATTGCGTAGGCGCGCGTGCGCCCCAGACCCCAGATTTCCACGCGATGAACCAACGAGCCTTCTTCGACCGAAATCAGTTCACGGCCGAAGAGCTGCCACAGCACGCAGAAGAATGCCCACGCACCACCCGCGGTCCAGCCCGCGAGCCAGAGCGTGAGGAACCATCGGTTCTCGCTGCCGCGGCGGCTCGGGTGCAGCAACTCGTTCGCGGCCATGAACTCGCCGAAGCACCAGCCACCGAGCCACACGCACATGAAAAGCAGAAGCGCCCAGTGCTTGCGCGCTGGCACCACGGCCCGAAGCCCGCCGCCGGATGTCGTCTCGATGGCGTAACGGGCGGGCAGCGGCTGGACGTTCATGGCGGCCGGGCGTCAAGCCCGCATCAGCGCCTCGATCTCGTCCGCCTTCACCGGCACGCCGCGCGAAATGAGTTCGCAGCCGGTGGCGGTGACGATCGCGTCGTCTTCGATGCGGATGCCGATGTTGTGGAACTGCTCGGGCACGCCGTCGGCGGGCCGCACGTAGATACCGGGCTCCAGCGTGAGCACCATGCCGGGGTGCAGGATGCGGCTGGGCCGGTTCTTGATGACTTCGTTCGACAGCGGATCTTTCCGCTCGCTCACCTCGCCGACCTGCGTGGGCTCGACGTAGCTGCCGCAGTCGTGCACGTCCATGCCGAGCCAGTGGCCGGTGCGGTGCATGTAGAACTGGAAATAGGCGCGCGTGTCGATCACGTCGTCGACGCTGCCGACCTTGTTGGCGTCGAGCAGGCCGAAGTCGAGCATGCCCTGGGCCAGCACCCTCACCGCCGCGTCGTGCGGGTCGTTGAAGCGATTGCCGGCCTTGGTGGCGGCCGCAGCCGCGTCCTGGCTGGCGAGTACGAGGTCGTACAGCGCGCGCTGCGGGCCGGTGAACTTGCCGTCGGCGGGAAAGGTGCGGGTGATGTCGCTGGCGTAGCCGTCGAGTTCGCAGCCCGCGTCGATCAGCACCAGTTCGCCCTTGCGCACGGGCGCGGCGTCGGCGCGGTAGTGCAGCACGCAGGCGTTGGCGCCTGCCGCGACGATGGAGTAGTAGGCCGGGTACTGCGAGCCGCCGAGGCGGAATTCGTGCAGCAGTTCGGCGTCGAGGTGGTATTCGCGGGCGTCCTTGCCCTCGCGCAGCATGCGGGCCGACAGCTGCATCGCGCGGACGTGCGCGCGGGCACTGATCTGCGCGGCGCGGCGCATGATGTCCTGCTCGTGCGCGTCCTTGACCAGGCGCATCTCGTCGAGCGGGCCGCACAGGTCGCGCTGCTCGTCGGGGCACAGCGCGCCGAACCGCACGCGAGCGCGCACCGATTGCAGCCAGCCGTCGACGCGGCTTTCCAGGCCCTTGTGGATGGCGAACGGAAACCACACGGTGGCGCGGTTCTCGAGCAGCTTGGGCAGCTTCGCGTCGAGTTCGGTGACGGGGAATGCCTCGTCGACGCCGAGCGCCGCGGGCGCCGCGTCGGGGCCGAGGCGGTAGCCGTCCCAGATCTCGCGCTCGATGTCCTTGGGCGCGCAGAACAGCGTGGCGCGGCCGTCGCCCGCCAGCACCAGCCATGCATTGGGCTCGGTGAAGCCGGTCAGGTAATAGAAGTAGCTGTCGTGGCGATACAGGAAATCGGTGTCGCGGTTGCGCGGCCGCTCGGGCGCGGTCGGGATGATGGCGATGCCGTCCTTGCCGAGTTGCGAGGCGAGGCGCGCGCGGCGCTCGGCGTAGATCGTGGTGGCGATGTCTGCTGCGGTCATCTTGTTGGCGTCGTGTTCAGTTGGGCGAGCCGCTCGGGGGTTCCCACGTCGGTCCAGGGGCCGGTGTAGAGCTCGGCGCTCACGAGTTCATTGTCCATCGCGGCGCGCAGGATCGGCGCCAACGGGGCTTTGCGGCCGGCGGGGTTGCCGGGCGGGATGTCGCAGTAGGGCCGCGCGAAGAGCGCGGCGCGATACAGGCCGATGGTCGAGAAGGTGAACTTCTCGGGCGCGGTGTTGAGCGCGAGGCCGTCCGCCGAGAGGCCGAAATCGCCCTTGAGGTTGTGGGCGGGGTTGGGCACCAGCCACAGGTGCGCGAGCTTGCCGCTGGCCATGAATCGGTCGACCGAAGCCTGCGTGAAGGCGAATCCGGGCGCGAAGACGTCGCCGGCCGCGACCCAGAACACGTCGCCCAGCAGGGGCAGCGCGCGCACGATGCCGCCGGCTGTTTCCAGCGCGCCGCCGAAGTCGCGGCCCTCGTCGGAGTATGAAATCGATAGCGCGGGATGCCCGTCCAGCAAAGGCTTTGCGCCGAATCGATCCGAAATCTGCACGCCGAGCCAGTCGGTATTGACGATCAGTTCGGTGAAGCCGCCAGCGGCCAGCGCCTCCATCGGCCATTGCATCAGGGGCTTGCCGCGCACTTCCAGCAGGGGCTTGGGGCAGCTGTCGGTCAGGGGCCGCATGCGCTCGCCGCGCCCGGCGGCCAGGATCATGGCCCGCACCGCGTTGCCGCTCACGCCGCGACCCGTCCGCGCTGCAGTTCGTTGCGCTCGCTGTGCCGGGGCTGGAACAGCGACACCAGGCACTCCATCAGCGCGTGGGCCTTGGCCGAGTGGTCGCCGCTGAAGTTGCAGACGTACACGTCGAGCGTCACGCCGCGCTGCTCGGGCCAGGTGTGGATGCACAGGTGCGACTCGGCCAGCAGCACCGTGGCCGTGACCCCGCCCGGGCCCTGCGCCGTGGCCGGAAAACCGTGGATCAGCTTGCCCACCGCCTGCAGTCCGGCGGCGCCCACCGCCTTGAGGCAGACCGCGCCCAGGGCGTCGCGGTCGGTGAGCCATTGGAGGCCGCATTGGCAGTCGTGGAGGTCGGCGGTGAGGTGCAGGCCGTGCATGGGTGGCAACTCTAGCAGTCCGTCTCGGGGGTGGAACGCACAGAAGCATCGGAAGGGTGTTCAGGCCGTATCGGGAGCGTCCGGGGCTCGCCCGGTAAAATCGCGGGTTCTCCCCACCCCAATCCTCCCTTTTCCCTCCGAAAGCCCACCGCACATGGCAAACCACGCCCTGATGGCCAACGCAATCCGCGCCCTGGCCATGGATGCCGTTCAACAAGCAAATTCCGGACATCCGGGCGCACCGATGGGCATGGCCGACATGGCCGTCGCACTCTGGGGCGATCACCTTCGCTACAACCCCGCCAATCCGCACTGGTTCGACCGCGACCGCTTCGTGCTGTCGAACGGCCACGCCTCGATGCTGCTGTACTCGGTGCTGCACCTGACCGGCTACGACCTGCCGATCGGCGAGCTCAAGAACTTCCGCCAGCTGCACAGCAAGACCGCCGGCCACCCCGAAGTGGACGTGACCCCGGGTGTCGAGACCACCACCGGCCCGCTGGGCCAGGGCATCACCAACGCCGTGGGCTTCGCGCTGGCCGAGAAGCTGCTGGCCGCCGAATTCAACCGCAAGGATCACGCCGTGGTCGACCATCACACCTACGCCTTCCTGGGCGACGGCTGCATGATGGAAGGCATCAGCCATGAAGCCTGCGCGCTGGCCGGCGCCTGGCACCTGAACAAGCTGATCGCGCTGTACGACGACAACGGCATCAGCATCGACGGCCAGGTCAAGCCCTGGTTCATCGACAACACCGAAGAGCGCTTCAAGGCCTACGGCTGGAACGTCATCGGCCCGATCGACGGCAACGACGCCGCGGCTGTGTCCAAGGCCATCGCCAAGGCCAAGAAGGAAGAATCGAAGCCTACGCTGATCGTCTGCAAGACCGTCATCGGCAAGGGCAGCCCGAACCGCGCCGGCACCGCCAAGGCGCACGGCGAGGCGCTGGGCGCGGAAGAAATCGTGCTCACCCGCGAAGCCATCGGCTGGCCGTACCCTGCTTTCGAGATCCCGGCCGATGTGTATGCCGACTGGGACCACAAGGAAGCCGGCGCCAAGACTGAAGCCGCCTGGAACGACAAGTTCGCTGCCTATGCCGCCGCCTACCCCGAGCTGGCCGCCGAGTTCACCCGCCGCATGAAGGGCGAGCTGCCCAAGAACTTCCACCAGGTGGCGTTCGACACCGTGGTCGCGGCCCATTCCAAGGGCGAGACCGTCGCCAGCCGCAAGGCCAGCCAGCTCGCGCTCGAAGCCTTCACCGCCGCGCTGCCCGAAATGCTGGGCGGCAGCGCCGACCTGACCGGCTCGAACCTCACCAACACCAAGAGCACCGCCGCGCTGCGCTTCGATCCGAAGACCGGCGCCGTGGTCATGAACGTGCCCGCGGTCCCTGCCAAGCAGGGCGCGGAAGACGAAGCCAAGCCCGAAGCCCCGGCCGAAGCGCCGCACGGCACCATCGGCCGCCACATCAACTACGGCGTGCGCGAGTTCGGCATGGCCGCCATCATGAACGGCGTGGCGCTGCACGGCGGCTACATCCCCTACGGCGGCACCTTCCTCACCTTCAGCGACTACAGCCGCAACGCCATTCGCATGGCCGCGCTGATGAAGCGCCGCGTGGTCCACGTGTTCACGCACGACTCCATCGGCCTGGGCGAAGACGGCCCGACGCACCAGTCGATCGAGCACGCCGCCTCGCTGCGCCTCATTCCTAACCTCGACGTCTGGCGTCCGGGCGACACGGCCGAAACCGCCGTAGCCTGGGCCGTGGCGCTGCAGAACCAGTCGCGTCCCACGGCGCTGCTGCTGAGCCGCCAGAACATCGCCTACGCGCCGAAGAGCGAACTCGGCGACATCAGCCGCGGCGCCTACGTGCTCTCCGAGCCCGAGAACGTCGGCCTCAAGAACAAGAAGACGGCGGCGGTCATCATCGCCACCGGCTCCGAAGTGCAGCTCGCGCTGGCCGCCCAGAAGCTCTTGGCCGAGAAGAAGATCGCCGTGCGCGTGGTGTCGATGCCCTCGACCACCACCTTCGACCGCCAGGACCTGGCCTACAAGAAGGCCGTGCTGCCGAAGAAGCTGCCGCGCATCGCGGTGGAAATGGGCTGCACCGGCGGCTGGTGGAAGTACGGCTGCGCCGCCGTCGTCGGCATCGACACGTACGGCGAGTCGGCGCCCGCGCCGGTGCTGTTCAAGCACTTCGGATTCACGGCGGAGAACGTCGCCGCCACGGTGGAAGCGGCGCTGCGCGACTGATCCCTTCTTTCGCCGTTCACGACAGACAACAGTTTTTCAACCTTAGGAGCAAGTCAGATGGCTATCAAACTCGGTATCAACGGCTTCGGCCGCATCGGTCGCAACGTGCTGCGCGCAGCCGTGCAGAACTTCAAGAACGACATCGAAATCGTTGCCATCAACGACCTGCTCGAGCCCGACTACCTGGCCTACATGCTCCAGTACGACTCGGTGCATGGCCGCTTCAAGGGTGAAGTCACGGTCGAAGGCAACACGCTGATCGTGAACGGCAAGAAGATCCGCCTGACGCAGGAGCGCGACCCCGCGCAACTGAAGTGGAACGAAGTCGGCGCCGACATCGTGCTCGAGTCGACCGGCCTCTTCCTCACCAAGGAAACCGCGCAGAAGCACATCGACGCGGGCGCCAAGAAGGTGATCCTGTCGGCACCGTCGAAGGACGACACCCCCATGTTCGTCTACGGCGTGAACGACAAGAAGTACGCCGGCGAAGCCATCATCAGCAACGCCAGCTGCACCACCAACTGCCTGGCCCCGCTGGCCAAGGTGCTGAACGACAAGTGGGGCATCAAGCGCGGCCTGATGACCACCGTGCACGCCGCCACCGCCACGCAGAAGACCGTGGACGGCCCGAGCAACAAGGACTGGCGCGGTGGCCGCGGCATCCTGGAAAACATCATCCCGTCGTCGACGGGCGCGGCCAAGGCCGTGGGCGTGGTGATCCCCGAGCTCAACAAGAAGCTCACCGGCATGAGCTTCCGCGTGCCGACCTCCGACGTGTCGGTGGTCGACCTGACGGTCGAGCTGGTGAAGGAAGCCACGTACAAGGAAATCTGCGCCGAGATGAAGGCACAGAGCGAAGGTGCGCTCAAGGGCGTGCTGGGCTACACCGAAGACAAGGTCGTGGCCACCGACTTCCGCGGCGACCCGCGCACCTCGATCTTCGACGCCGAAGCCGGCATTGCGCTCGACGGCACCTTCGTGAAGCTCGTGAGCTGGTACGACAACGAGTGGGGCTACTCGAACAAGTGCCTCGAGATGGTGAAGGTCGTGTCGAAGTAAGACTTCGCGGCTTCAACGAAAAACGCGCCCTCGGGCGCGTTTTTTATTGGGCTCCTTTTATCGGGCTCCTCGCTGCTATCGCAGCTTCTCGTTCCTGCGGACCTCGCTGCTCAGCTGCGACGTCAGCCGCGTCGCGGCCCTTCGCGCCGCCAGCCCGAAGTCGCCCTTGAACTCGCCGAACTCCGCCGTGCCGTTGCCGACAGCACGTACCCGCGTGACCTCGGCGCCGGCAGCATCGGTCACCACGCACGAGACCTCGACCGTGAACGAGGTCGGCGGCCAGCTGATCCATGACGACGAGCTCGAATCGGTCTTGATGCGCGGCGAGAACACCAGCGATACGCCTGCCGCCTCGTTCGCCTTCGCGTCGCCGGCGGTGCGCAGCACGATCACATCGCGGTACACGGCGCGCAGCGCGTCGCGGATCGACTTCTCCAGGTCGCGGTACGGGTAGTAGCTCACGCGGTCGCCGCTGCCGCCGGGGGTGATCACTTCGAGGTCGCGGTCGGCGTCGGTCATCACGTAGGCGACCTTCTTCGCAACGAGGTGCGCCTGCGAACGCGCCGGCGCGGTCTCGGTGATCATGGTGATCGGGTGCACGCAGCCGGCGAGCAGCAACAGGGCCGACAGCGCGATGGTCGCTGGACGAAAAAGGAACTGCATCGAAGCGCCTCCTGGCCTCTGGGGATCAACGGCCGATGGCGGCCACGAACTGCGGATCGGCGTACACCTGCCGCAGCAAGGCACGCACGAGGCGCGGGTACGCGGCCTGCCCGGCCGGCACGGCGACGATGCTCGCGTAGCTCGAATCGAAGGCGGTTTCGGCGCGGTAGGTCTTGCGCAGGCGCTGTGCGGTGTCGCGCGTGACGGTGATCTCGACTTCCATGCGGCCGCTGCCGTTGATCACGCCGAGGTCGATCTCGTTGACCAGCACGCGTGCCGCGATGCGCGTGGGCGCCTTCGGGTCGTAGGCGGAGATCTCGCTGAGGTCGCGCATCATCGCGTCCTGCAGGTACTGCGCGAAGCTGCCGCTGGGCGACAGCAGCCTCGCACTGCGCAGGCGCACCGTGTTGACCTTCTCTTCGGCGTCGGTGGGCTGCGCCTTCGCGAGGGCCACCATGCCGGGGCGCGTGGCCTCCAGCTTGTCGAGGGTTTCGTAGTCGGCGGCGTAGGGCGGCGCCAGCAATGGCGCGCAACCGGTGGCCATTGCGGCGGCTGCCAGCACGGCTGGCAAGAGCAGGCTGCGCCAGCGCCAGCTCTGCTGCGAACTAAAGATCGCCATCCCTTCGGTTCCCCTCTCTCTTCACGAGGCCCGCAATGCATGCATGGTGCATCGGTGGCGCGTGCTCCCGGCGCGACGGTAGCACGCATCGCGCGGCGCGCGAATGCATGAAGCCGCGAAACCGGAAGGTGCGCGCAGGGGCGAAGGCGAGCCTCAGACCGGCTCGAGCACGTGGATCAGCTTGCTCTCGGTGAATTCCTTCGTCTTCTCGCTGTGGGCCTTCATGTGCGGCGCGACCGCGTGCGCCTGCAGGTGCGCCAGCGTTTCCCACTTCTCGATCACGACGAAGGTGTCGGGGCCGAAGCTGGCCTTCGATGCCGGGATGCCTTGCGCATCGACCGTGGCGCCGTACTCGATGCAGCCTGCCTCGGCCAGCACGGCCGCGCGGTTGGCGGCGAAGGCTTCGAGCAACCTGGCGCGCTGGCCCGGCTTGGCGGTGATGACGGCGACGACGTGGATCATTGAAAGGGTCTCCGGTTGGTTGGTTGGGTGAGTGATGGGTGCGACGTTCGAATCTAAGAGATTTGGCGCGACCGTGCCGGTCAGGTCGGCGACAACGCCACGGCCTTGTCCCTATCATCGCCCGCATGTTCTTTCCGCTGCCCCGCACGGCCACCGCGCCCTTCTGTCCTTCCGAAGTCAAGGGCAGCGTGGCCGTCCCGCAGGACCTGCCGTTCCACAAGAAGCTGATGCGCTACGCGGGCCCGGGCCTGCTGGTGTCGGTCGGCTACATGGACCCGGGCAACTGGGCGACCGACATCGAGGCCGGCTCGCGCTTCGGCTACGGCCTGCTGTTCGTGGTGCTGCTGGCGAGCCTCTCGGCGATGCTGCTGCAGACGCTGTGCGTGCGGCTGGGCATCGTCGCGCGCAAGGACCTGGCCCGCGCCTGCCGCGAGCATTACTCGCCGCGCGTCAACCGCCTGCTGTGGCTGGGCGCCGAGCTGGCCATCGTGGCCTGCGACCTCGCCGAGGTGCTGGGCAGCGCGCTCGCCTTGCACCTGCTGTTCGGCGTGTCGATCCCGGTGGGCATCGCCATCACGGCCTTCGACACGCTGCTGGTGCTGGGCCTGCAGGGCGCGGGCTTCCGCCGCGTGGAGGCCATCGTGCTGGGGCTCGTGGGCACCATCGCGGCCTGCTTCGTCGTCGAGCTGGCGATGGCGCCGCCCAACTGGTTCGGCGTGGCGATGGGCTTCGGCCCCAGCCTGGAGCGGCTGCACCAGCCGGGCGCGCTGTACCTGGCCATCGGCATCGTGGGCGCGACGGTGATGCCGCACAACCTGTACCTGCATTCGTCCATCGTGCAGACGCGCCTGATCGCCGACACCGAGCCCGCGCGCCGCGAGGCGGTGCGCTTCTGCACGCTCGACGCGGTGGTGTCGCTCTCGCTCGCGCTGCTGGTCAACGCGGCCATCATGGTGCTCGCGGCCAGCGCCTTCCACGCCACCGGCCACCGCGAGGTGACGGAGATCGACGACGCCTACCGGCTGCTGGAGCCCATCGTCGGCAGCGCGGTCGCAGCCACGCTGTTCGGCATCGCGCTGCTGGCCTCGGGGCAGAGCTCGACCTTCACCGGCACCATCGCGGGCCAGATCATCATGGAAGGCTTTCTCGACCTGAAGATCCCGTGCTGGCAGCGCAGGCTCATCACGCGCGCGCTGGCGCTCGGGCCGGCATGGCTGGGCGTGTGGTGGTTCGGCGACGGCGGCGTAGGCAAGATGCTGGTGCTCAGCCAGGTGGTGTTGAGCTTCCAGCTGCCGTTCGCGATGTGGCCGCTGATCCGCTTCACGAGCAGCCGCGCGCTGATGGGCGGCTTCGCCAACGGTCCGGTGGTGAAGTCGCTGGCCTGGCTGCTGTTCGCTGTGATCGGCTGCGCCAACGTGTGGCTGATCGCTTCGGTGGTCTCAGGCGGTTAGGGCGACCAGGGCGGCTAGGGCGTGCCCGCGTCCTTCCAAAGGTGCACCAGCGCATCGGGCGCATCGGCTTCCGGCACCTCGAAGCTCACGGAGATTTCCTGCACGCCGGCGCCCTGCACGAGCACCTCGACGCGATAGAAGCGTTGGTCGCCGCCGCTCACCGTCGCGCCGGGCTGGCCGGCGTGGGGCACTGCACTTTGCAGCGCGTCGCCGATCTGCCTTCGCAGCTCGTCGCTGCAATCGCCGAGCTGGAAGCTGCGCGGCCGCGCCAGTCCCGGCAGATAGGCCAGCCCGCCCTCGCGCGTCACGCGCACGACGGTCGCTTCATCGAGTGGCGGCAGGCGGATCATGGCTCGGTCACTCCGGTGGCCAGCCATGCGTCGGCCACGGCCTTGTGGACCGCGCTGCCCGCGCCGAAGCGCCGCGAGGCGATCTCGATGCTGAGCGTGGCGAAAGCCGCGAAGTCGGCGTCCGCGCGCAGGCGCCTGTCGCGCAGCGTGTCGTACCAGACGCGGCCCGCGCCCTCCCACGCCGGCCCTTCCACGGCGACGGCTGCAAGGTAGAAGGCGCGGTTCGGAATGCCCGAATTGATGTGCACGCCGCCGTTGTCCTGCGTGGTGGAGACGAAGTCCCTCATGTGCGCGGGCTGCGGGTCCTTGCCGATCACCGGGTCGTCATAGGCGGTGCCGGGCTCTGCCATCGAGCGCAGGGCCTTCGCCTTCACCTTCGGCGTGAAGAGCCCGGCGCCGACGAGCCAGTCGGCCTGTTGCGCGGTCTGTTTCAGCACGTGCTGCTTCACGAGCACGCCGAACACGTCGCAGATCGACTCGTTGAGCGCGCCGGGCTGCCCCTGGTAGACGAGCCCGGCCTCGTGGTCGATCACGCCGTGCGTGAGTTCGTGGCCGATGATGTCCACCGCGATGGTGAAGCGGTTCATCACCTCGCCGTCACCGTCGCCGAACACCATCTGCGCGCCGTTCCAGAAGGCGTTGTCGTAGTTTTTGCCGTAGTGCACGCTGCCGGTCAGCGGCATGCTCGCGCCGTCGATGGAGTCGCGCCCGTACACGTCGTGGTAGAGCCGCCATGTGGCGCCCAGGTGCTCGTAGGCCTCGTCGGCCGCAATGTCGCCGGTGGCCGGCTTGCCTTCGGTGCGCACCAGCCGGCCGGGCAGTTCGGTGGTGTGGCCCGCGTCATGGATGGCGCGCTCGGGTGAGTTCGCCCGAGCGGGGCGCACGGGCGTGCCCGTGACGTTCGAGACCACCGCCGGCGGCACGAAGCCGCGCAGCGCGCGGTGCTCGCGATCGATGGTCAGCGTGTTCACCGCGCGTTCGCTGAGCGGCGGGCTGGCGCTTTCGGCGAGCCGGCTCAGCAGGTAGGGCGGCACGAAGGCGGGCGGCAGGATCTGCGGTGTGCGCGACGGCATGGACGGGCCTTTCGTCGAAGGTCGATCGGTGTCGATCGGTTCGAAGGCACCGTAGCAGAAACACAGGCTCGCGCCTGTCGGATCGTGGCTCAAGCCCTGGGCGGCATGTCGTCTTTGCCCAGCGCGGCGGCCATGAAGTCGACAAAAGTTCGCACGCGCGCCGACAGCTGGTGGCGCTGCGGGTACACCGCGTAGATGTCGGCGTCGGGCGTGCGGTAGTTGGCCAGCACCTGCACCAGCCGGCCGCTGCGCAGGTAGCGCGCGATGTCCCACTCGGCGCGCATCAGGATGCCGTGGCCGTCGAGTGCCCAGTTGACCGCGATCTCGCCGTCGTTGGTGCTGAGCATGCCGCGCGTCTTCACCGCCTCGGTGCGTTGCGCCGTGCCGCGTCCGCTGCTCAGCCGCCAGATGCCGTAGGCCTCGTCGCCCTGGCGGATGCCTATGCAGCGATGGCGCGTGAGGTCGTTGGGCACCTTGGGCTGCCCGGCACGCGCGAGGTAGGCGGGCGAGGCGCACAGCAGGCGCCGGTTCGATGCGATGCGCCGCGCGATCACGCGGGCCTCGGGCGGCGCGCCGAAGCGGATGCAGACGTCGAAGGCGTCGTCGGTCAGCGGCGGCGGGTTCACCGAGAGCTGCAGCTGCACTTCGACCTGCGGATGCCTGCGCGCGAACTTCGAGATCAGGGGCGCCACGTGGCTGCGACCGAAGCCCAGCGTGGCGTTCACGCGCAGCAGCCCCTGCGGTTCACCCTTCGCGCCGCCGAGCAGCTGCGCCATGTCGTCGATCTCGCCGAGGATGCGCCGCGCATGCGCCACGTAGAGCTCGCCCTCGGGCGTGAGGCTCATGCGCCGCGTGGTGCGGTTCACCAGCGTGACGCCGAGGCGGGCTTCCATCTGCGCGAGGCGCTTGCTCACGGCCGGCGTGCTGATGCCGAGTTCGCGCGCGCCCGCGCTCAGGCTGCCGCTGGTCGCGAGCGTGGAGAAGAAACCGAGGTCGGCGGGCTGGACCGGGGCTGCCATGGGTGATCCGATTGTTGAACTCAGGTTAACGATGGATTCACTTCCGGCGTGAATCGTTCGATGCGGCCGATCCTACAGTGGGAGCCCGACAGAGCACCTACACACGAACGAGGACATCGACGATGAGCAGCTACAGCATTGCCACCATTCCCGGCGACGGCATCGGCAAGGAAGTGATCCCGGCAGGCCGCCAGGTGATGGAAGCGCTGGCCGAGGCCTCCGGCGGCGCGTTGAGCTTCAGCTTCGAGGACTTCGGGTGGGGCGGCGACTGGTACCGCGAGCGCGGCGAGATGATGCCGGCCGACGGCCTCGACGCGCTGCGCAAGAAGGATGCCATTCTTTTCGGCTCGGCGGGCGACCCGCACATTCCGGACCACATCACGCTGTGGGGCCTGCGCCTGAAGATCTGCCAGGGCTTCGACCAGTACGCCAACGTGCGGCCCACTCGCATCCTGCCCGGCATCGACGCGCCGCTGAAGCGCTGCAGGGCGGAAGACCTGAACTGGGTGATCGTGCGCGAGAACTCCGAGGGCGAGTACGCCGGCGTCGGCGGCCGCGTGCACCAGGGCCATCCGATCGAGGCGGCCACCGACGTGAGCATGATGACCCGCGCGGGGGTCGAGCGCATCATGCGCTTCGCCTTCAAGCTGGCAGGTTCGCGGCCGCGCAAGCTGCTCACCGTGGTCACCAAGAGCAACGCGCAGCGCCACGCGATGGTGATGTGGGACGAGATCGCGCTGCAGGTCTCCAAGGAGTTCCCCGACGTGAGCTGGGACAAGGAGCTCGTCGACGCATGTACCGCGCGCATGGTCAACCGCCCGGCCTCGCTCGACACCATCGTCGCCACCAACCTGCATGCCGACATCTTGAGCGACCTCGCGGCGGCGCTCGCGGGCAGCCTGGGCATCGCGCCCACCGGCAACATCGACCCCGAGCGGCGCTATCCGTCGATGTTTGAGCCGATCCACGGCTCGGCCTTCGACATCATGGGCAAGGGGCTCGCCAATCCGGTGGGCACCTTCTGGTCGGTGGTGATGCTGCTCGAGCACCTGGGCGAAGCCGAGGCCGCGCGCCGCGTGATGGCCGCGGTGGAGCACGTCACGGCCAATCCCTCCCTGCACACGCGCGACCTGGGCGGCACAGCGACCACCGAGCAGGTGACGCGCGCGGTGTGCGCGCACATAGCGGCCGAGCCGCTGCGGTTGGCGGCCTGAACGGCCCGGCCCTTCGGGCGATTTCCACGGTATCCGCGTGCCTCGATGCGCGCATCACAACAACGAGCCGGAGACAAACCATGAACGCTTCATCGAACGCGCGCCGTCGGCGCACCGTGCTGCACGCCGCAGCCCTCGCAGTCCTCGCAGTGGGGCTGGGCACTACGGCCATCGCCTTTGCGCAGCAGCCCCAGCCCACTCCAGGCTGGCCCGCGCGGCCCATCAGCCTCGTCGTGCCCTTCCCCGCCGGCGGCACCACCGACGTGCTGGCCCGCGCACTGGCCGACAAGCTCTCGCAGTCGCTCGGCCAGCCGGTGGTGGTCGAAAGCAAGCCGGGCGCCGGCGCCACGCTGGGCGCCGACTACGTGGCCAAGGCCAAGCCCGACGGCTACACGCTGCTGATGGGCGCGGTGCATCACACCATCGCCACCAGCGTGTACAAGAAGCTGCCCTACGACTTCCAGAAGGACCTGGCGCCCATCACCGTCGTGGCGATGGTGCCGAACGTGCTGGTCATCAACGCCGCGAACACGCCTGCGAAGAACGTGGCCGAACTGGTGGCGCTCGCCAAGGCCGCGCCCGAGAAGCTGGCTTACGGCTCCAATGGCAACGGCACGGCGCAGCACCTGATCGGTACGCAGTTCCAGGCGAGCACCGGCGCGAAGCTGCTGCACGTGCCCTACAAGGGCAGCGGGCCGCTCACCACCGACCTGCTCGGCGGGCAGGTGGCGATGTCCTTCGACACCATCACGCCGGTGCTGCAGCACATCAAGGGCGGCAAGCTTCGCGCGCTGGCCGTGACCACCGCGCGGCGCTCGTCTGTTCTGCCGGACGTGCCGACGCTGGACGAAGCCGGGCTCAAGGGCTTCGACATCGGCACCTGGTTCGGCGTGCTCGTGCCGGCGGCCACGCCGAAGGAGATCGTCGCGCGCCTGAACGCCGAGATGGTGAAGATCATCCATTCGCCCGACTTCGCGCAGCGCATGCAGGCCATCGGCGCCGAGCCGCTGGGCGGCACGCAGGAAGAGATGGCGCGGCAGATCCGTGAGGAGACGGCGAAGTTCGCGAAGCTGGTCAAGGAAGGCGGCGTCGCGATCGAGTAGGTCGAGTAAGTCGAGAAGGTCGAATAAGAAGGAAATACGCGTCCGGCGTGATACCGGTTACGACCGCGCACACCTGCGGTCGGCGAGTGCCCCGCCGAGGTCATAGGATCGGGGCTTCCGAATTCACCGCCGCCGCGCCCATGTTCATCGTCACCCTCACCTACATCCGTCCGCTCGAGGAAGTCGACGCGCTGATGGATGCGCACATGGTCTGGCTCAAGAAGCACTACGAAAGCGGCCTTTTCGTGGCGTCGGGCCGCCAGGTGCCGCGCCAGGGCGGCGTGATCCTCGCGCGCTCGGGCGACCGCGAGGGCCTGGAGGCGGTGCTGGCGCGCGACCCCTTCGTGCAGGGCGGGGTGGCGCGCACCGACGTGATCGAGTTCGTGCCGCGCATGACGGCACCGAACCTCGAGATGCTCAAGAACTACTGACGGGCCGCGCCGGCACTTCCTCGCGCCCGCCGGGATGCCGGGCGAAGCGCGGGGCGTCGTGCCCGTGCACCGGCGCCGCGTCGTCCCAGGGCCAGCCGCCGAACTGCGTGCGGCGGTAGTCGGCCATGGTCTGGCTGATCTCGGCCTGCGTGTTCATCACGAAGGGGCCGTACTGGGCCACCGGCTCGGCGATCGGGCGGCCTTGCAGCACCAGGAACTCCGCGGTTTCCTCGTTGCCGTTGGCGATTTCCACGGCCACGTCGGCGCGCAGCTCCACGGCCGCTGGGCCCTGCACCCGCTCGCCGCCGACCAGCGCCGTCGCGCCCTTGAAGAAGTACAGCATGCGCCGCGTGCCCTCGCCGGTGGCGGCGGGCAGCGTCCATTGGGCACCGGGCGTCATCTTCAGCGTCCAGATCGCCACGTCGGCGTCGGCCTGCGCGGCCCACGAGTCGGGCGGCGGCGCCAGCGGCTGGATCGGGGCCCGGCCGTTGGCGGGGTCGTCGCTGAGCCGGCCCGCGATCACCGCGACCTCGGTGCGGCCGCCCTTCGCGTCGTCGGAGACGAAGCGCGGGATGGCCTCCGACCAGAACATCGTGAAGTGCGGCTCGGCCATCTTGTTCTTCGCCGGCAGGTTGAGCCAGATCTGGAACAACTCCAGCGGGTTCGCCGAGGCGTCGTCGAGCAGCGGGAACATCTCGGAATGCACGATGCCCTTGCCGGCCGTGAGCCACTGCACGTCGCCGCCGCCGAAGCGCGCGGTGGCGCCCAGCGAGTCGGAGTGGTCGACCAGGCCCTTGCGCACGATGGTCACGGTCTCGAAGCCGCGGTGCGGGTGCGAGGGAAAGCCCGGCACCGTGTCGCCGTGGTACATGCTCCAGCCGTCCTTGCGGCTGAAGTCCTGGCCGATCTGGCGGCCGGCCAGTGAGGCCTCGGGGCCCATGCGGCCGTTGGCCTTCGGGTAGGCGTCGTCGTGGTAGACGCAGAAGAGAAACGGGTCGATCGTCTGCCACGGGAAGCCCAGGGGGGCGATCCGCACGATGGGGCTCCTGCTGACGCTGCTGTCGTTGTTGTCGGTCATTTCGCTGCTGTTCCTTTCCAGGTGGGGCGCGGCCGATGATGCCGCGCCAGTGCCTGGAATATCGGGGCGCCGCCGCCTTGCGGTAGGTGCCTTGCGTGCAACGGTGAAGAGCGCGTATGGAACGATGGGCATCGATCGTCCTCCCCTTCGGCGGCCTGCCTGCCGCGCCTTACTGCTTCGGCATTTCGGCGTTCGGGTCCATGTAGACCAGCTCCCACAGGTGGCCGTCGAGGTCCTGGAAGCCGTGGCCGTACATGAAGCCGTAGTCCTTCGGCTCGGTCGGGGTGGTGCCGCCGGCAGCCTTGGCCTTGGCCACGAGCTCGTCGACCTCGGCGCGGCTCTCGCACGAGAGGCACAGCAGCACCTCGGTGCTCTTGGCGGTGTCGGTGATGCTCTTGGTGGTGAAGGTCTTGAAGAACTCCTCGACCAGCAGCATGACGTGGATGCTGTCCTTCTGGACGACCATGCACGCGGCATTGGCGTCGGTGAACTGCTCGTTGAAGGTGTAGCCCAGCGCGGCGAAGAACGCCTTGGTCTTGTCGAGGTTCTTGACGGGGAGATTCACGAAGATCTGCTTGGTGGCCATGGTGTCGTCCTGTCGATGAAAAGGGTTGTGGAGGTGTTTTCCGGCGTTTTGTGTACGCCGTCCACAAACGATATCAAATCAAATGGACGGCGTCCACATCTTTTTTCGAAACCGGTTGATCCGGCGATGCGACCGGGATTGCTGGGGGTGAAATGAACGGGGCATCATGGTCGCCATGGAAATCGAGTTCAAGTTCTGCATCCCCCCCGGCCGCCTGAAGGCCGTCGAAGCCGCCCTGAAGCGCGGCACCGTCGTGCGCACCCGCCTGCAGGCTCGCTATTTCGACACCGCCGACCAGCGCCTGGCTGCCGACGGCATGGTGCTGCGGCTGCGCAAGGAAGGGCGGCGCTGGGTGCAGACCGTGAAAGCCACTGGCGACAACGCCCTGCACCGGCTGGAGCACAACGTCGACCTCGGCACGACGGGCCCGGCGCCGCAGATCGATCCGCAGCGCCACCAGGGCACGCCCGTGGGCGAGCGGCTTGCGAAGCTGCTGGCCGACGGTGGGGGCACGCCGCTGGTCGAGCGGCAATCGACCGACATCGTGCGGCTCACGCGGGACGTGCGCGTCACCGGGGTCGGCGGCGCGGTGGTGGAAATGGCGCTCGATGTCGGCAAGGTCGTGGCGCATGCCGGCACGCCCGAGCAGCGCGAATCGCCGGTGTGCGAGCTTGAACTGGAACTCAAGCGCGGCGACGTGCAGGGCCTGGTCTCGCTCGCGCGGCGCTGGTCGCAGCAGCACGGGCTGTGGTTCAGCACCGTATCGAAGGCCGAACGCGGCGCGCGCCTGCTGGCGGCGCAGGAGACCGTGGAAGCCGTGAAGGCCGAGACGCCGCGCTTCGCCGCCAGGCAGCCGGACGGCCTGGCCATCCGGCAGGCCGTGGTGGCGTCATGCCTCGCGCAGATGCTGCCGAACGCCAGCGAGATCGCCGCGGGCAGCACCGACGAGGAGCAGATCCACCAGCTGCGCATCGGCATCCGCCGCTTGCGCACCGCCTTGCGCGAGCTTGCGCCGCTCGACCCCGCCTCGGGCCTCGTCGAAGCCGCCGAATGGGAGCCCCCGCTCGTCGAAGCCTTCCGCGCGCTCGGCGCACTGCGCGACCGGGAGCAGGTCGTGAAGCTGGCCCAGCCGCGCCTGCGCGAGGCCGGCGCGCCCGACTTCGACCCGCTGGCCGCCGACGATGCCGCCGCAGCCGATGCGCCCTCGCCCGGCGACATCGTGCGCGCCGCGGCCTTCCAGAACGTGCTCGTCTCGCTGATCGGCTTCACCGCCGCGAAGCCGGCGGAACCCGCGTTGGCACCTGCCGCCGAAGAAGGCCAGTCAGCCCCGCCGGCCCCCGCGCCCGTCGGCGCCAACGCCGCCCGCCGCCTGCTGCGCCAGCGGCTGCAGCACTTGCACAAGCAGGTGCTGCGCGACGGCGAGCGCTTCGAATCGCTGGACACCGAAAGCCAGCACCGCGTGCGCAAGCGCCTCAAGCGCCTGCGCTATCTCGCCGAGTTCGTGGCGCCGCTGTTCGACGGAAAAGAAGATGGCAGCGCCGCCAGCCGCTACCTGAAGGCCCTGCGTCCCGCGCAGGACGCACTTGGCGAATTCAACGACGAGGCCGTCGCGCTCGCGCTGTACCGAGAAGCTACCGCGCGCGATGCCCGTGCATGGTTCGCGGTGGGATGGTTCACCGCGCGGCACGAGGCCGGCGCGAAGGCTTGCCGCAAGGCTCTCGCGAAGATCGAGGACGCGGCGAGGTTCTGGAAGAAGAGCTAGTCGTCAGCCGGCAGCGGCTTGTTCAGTGATGGTGCCCGTGCGCCCCATGAACATGTCGGTGCTCGATCTCCACCGGCTGCGCCGCGCGCACATCGGTCACCTGCAGGCTGAACTTCAGCGCCTTGCCGGCCCATGGATGGTTGCCGTCGAGCAGCACGACCGGGCCCTTGATCTTCATCACGGTGAAGACATGCTCGCGGCCGTCGTCGAGTCGGCCCTGGAGCTGGCCGCCGACCTTCACGCCGGGCGGGAAGTCGGTCTTGGGGATGCTGCGCACCAGCGATTCGTCGCGCTGGCCGAAGGCGTCTTCCGGGGCGAGGTTCAGGACGGTCTGGTAGCCCTTTTCCTTGCCGTCGAGGGCTTCCTCGATCTTGGGCAGGGTGTTCTCGTATCCGCCATGCAGGTAGGCCATCGGCTCGGGGCTCGCCTCGATGAGCTTGCCCTGGGCGTCGGAGACTTTGTACTTGATGGTGACGACGGTGTCTTTTGCGATTTTCATGGGCTCGCATTCTCAGTCGAAACCCGAAGGCGCAGGCGGCCGTGCGGCTACTTCAGCATGTCCATCTGGTCGAGCTTGCCCATCACCAGCTCGATGAAGGCCGATACCGCCAGCGGAAGGTGCTTGCGGCTCGGGTACACCACGCTGAGTCCCCGGCCGGTGTATTCGTACTGCGGCAGCACCCGCACCAGCAGCCCCGCCTGCTCGTCGCGCGTGGCCATCGCGGGCGGCAGCTGGGCGATGCCCAGTCCGGCCAGCGCTGCCTTGCGCAGCGCCTGGGCGGTGTTGCCGGTGAAGCGGCCGGTGACCTGCACTTCCTCTTCCACCCCGTCGGGGCCGGTGAGGCGCCAGGCGGTGTGGCCGCCCGGATGCGGGGGCGTCACGCAGTCGTGCTGGGCCAGCTCCTGCAGGCTCCGGGGCTCGCCGCGCCGCTCGATGTAGGCGGGGCTCGCCAGCAGGCCGCCGCTGCGGGTAACGAGCCGCCGGCCGATGTAGCCCGAGTCGCGCAGCACGCCGCCGCGAAAGGCCACGTCGATCCGCTCGGCGATCAGGTCGGCCGCCGCGTCGCTGAGCACGAAATCGAGCTTGACCAGCGGATGCTCGGCCAGGAAGTCGGCTACCCACTCCATCGGGAAAAAATCGAAGAAATCCGCCGGCGCGGCCACCCGCACGAGGCCGCTGGGCTCCTGGCCGCCGGCCGCCAGCGCCTGTCCGGCCGCGGCCAGCCCGTCGATCAGGCCGGCGCACCGGTCGTGGAAATCCTGCCCGGCGCTGGTCAGCGTGAGCTTGCGCGTGGAGCGCTGCATCAGCCGGGTGCCCAGTTGCGACTCGAGCTGCTGGATGCGCCGGCTGACGGTGTTGGGCGGCAGGCCCAGCCGCCGCGCAGCCTCGGCAAAGCTGCCGTAGCGCACCACCTGGACGAAGACGGCGACGTCGTTGAGGTCGAACATGGTGGCTGATTCCTTCTATTCGTGGACGAGTGCAATCCGACTCTACCGCCTAGTCGATCAATGGGTGCGTGCCTAACCTTCTGCCCATGACTTCCACATCACTCGCTTCCCCTACGCAGCGCCGCATCGTCTGGGGCGTGCGCATCCTGCTGGCACTGGCTTTCGGCGCCGCCGGTGCCGCCAAGCTGGCCGGCGCGCCGCAGATGGTCCAGGTGTTCGACGCCATCGGCTTCGGCCAGTGGTTCCGCTACGTGACGGGCCTCGTCGAGGTCGGCGGCGCCGTGCTGCTGCTGGTGCCCGCCACCGGCTTCCTCGGCGGCCTGCTGCTGTTCGCGACCATGGTCTGCGCCGTGGCCACGCACTTGGCGCTGATCGGCGGCAACCCGGCGCCGGCCCTGGTGCTGGCGCTGCTGTCGGGCTTCGTCGCCTGGCGGCTGTGGCCTCTGTCCCAACCTGCCGTCACGGCGGCCTGACCTGACTTCCTTTCTTCCTTCCAACTTTCCCCGGAGTACCCCATGACCCAGCAACAACCCCGCATCGGCATCATCCTCGGCTCGACCCGCGAAGGCCGCTTCGGCGAGAAGCCCGCGCAGTGGATCCACGAGATCGCGATGCAGCGCACCGACCTCGCCTTCGAGCTGGTCGACCTGCGCGACCACCCGCTGCCCCTTTTCAACGAAGCCGGCGCGCCGGCCTGGGGCCCGGTGAAGAACGAGGCTGCGCAGCGCTGGCAGGCGAAGCTGGCCACCTTCGACGGCCTGATCGTCGTCACGCCCGAATACAACCACGGCCCGAGCGCGGTGCTGAAGAACGCGATCGACTGGGCCTACAAGGAATTCATCCGCAAGCCGATCGGCTTCGTGGGCTACGGCGGCGTGGGCGCCGCGCGCGCCATCGAGCAGCTGCGGCTGGTGGCCGTCGAGATGCAGATGGCGCCGGTGCGCCATGCGGTGCACATCGGCATGGTCGAGTTCCTGGGCATCTGGCAGCAGGGCAAGAGCTTCGGCGACTTCCCGCACCTGGCGCAGGCGGCCACTGCGCTGCTCGACGACATCGCGTGGTGGACCAAGGCGCTGAAGACAGCAAGGGAGGCCGCATGACCGCCGCAGTTGAAACGCAGGCCCGCGCCATCGTCTACCGCACGCGCGGTTCGCGCCACGGCGGCATCACGCGGCTGATGAGCCCCGGCGACCTGGGCGAATTCCTCAAGCCCTTCGTGTTCCTCGATCTCTTCGGCTTCGACGTCACGGGCGGCCACAAGGGCTTCGGCCTGCACCCGCACTCGGGCATCGCCACGCTGACCTGGCTGATGGAAGGCGACACGCGCTACGAGGACACCACCGGCGAACAGGGAACGCTGCACGGCGGCGGTGTCGAGTGGATGCGCGCCGGCAACGGCGTGTGGCACACCGGTTCGCCGGCGCCGGGCGTGGAGCGCGTGAGCGGCTTCCAGCTGTGGGTGGCGCTGCCGCCCTCGGAGGAGAACGCACCGGCGCAGAGCATGTACCTCGCGCCCTCGCAGGTGCCGAAGGAGGGCCCGGCGCGCGTGCTGCTTGGCCGCTACGGCTCGGCGCAAAGCCCCGTCTCGGCACCGTCGCCGATGAACTACCTGGCCGTGACGCTGAAGGACGGCGAACGCTGGAGCTACCTGCCGCCCGCCGGCCACACCGTGGGCTGGGTCGCTGTCAGCGCGGGTCGGCTCGAAGCGGGCGACGACACGGGCGGCCCCATCGCCGCAGGCGAGCTCGCGGTGTTCGAGGAATCGGGCGCGGCCATCGACTTCGTGGCCCATGGCGACACCTCCTTCGTGCTGGGCTCGGCGGTGAAGCACCCGCACGAGCTGGTGATGGGCTATTACTCGGTGCACACCAGCAAGGCCGCGCTCGACCAGGGCGAGGCCGAGATCCGGCGCATCGGCGCGAAGCTGCGGCAGGAAGGGCGCCTCGCCTGACGGCGCAGCCGGTAGTAAGTAACCCGGCGTGCGCCGGGCGGGCGGCTGCGCCAGAATCGTTCGCTTCATCCATCGAACGATCCGGCTGGCTTTGCAGCCAGCCCCAGCCCCCGCCATGAACATCGCCGATTCCTTCGTCACCAACGCCGCCCGCTTTGTCGAGATCCGGCGCGACATCCACGCACACCCCGAGCTCGGTTTCGAGGAGCACCGCACCTCCGAGAAGGTGGCGAAGCTGCTCGCCGAATGGGGCATCGAGGTGCATCGCGGCATCGCGGGCACGGGGCTCGTCGGCGTGCTGCGCAAGGGCACGGGCAGCCGCACCATCGGCCTGCGCGCCGACATGGACGCGCTGCCGCTGCACGAAGCCAACGAGTTCGCCCACAAGTCGACGAACCCCGGCCGCATGCACGCCTGCGGCCACGACGGCCACACCACCATGCTGCTGGCCGCCGCCTGGCACCTGTCGCAGCAAGGGCCCGACGACTTCGACGGCACGGTGAACTTCATCTTCCAGCCTGCCGAGGAGATGGGCAAGGCCGGCGCCAAGAAGATGATCGACGAGGGCCTGTTCGAGCGCTTCCCGTGCGACGCGGTCTTCGGGCTGCACAACTTCCCGGTGGGCGACGTCGGCCGCTTCGCGCTCAACGAGGGCGCGCTGATGGCCTCGAGCAACACCTACATGATCACCGTGCGCGGTCGCGGCACGCATGCCTCGATGCCGCACACGGGCATCGATCCGGTGGCGGCGGTGGTCACGCTCGCGCAGCAGCTGCAGACCATCGTGGCGCGCACCATTCCGAGCACCGAGCGCGCGCTGCTCGCGGTCACGCAACTGCAGGGCTCCGACGCGCCCAACGTGATTCCCGACGTGGCCACCGTGGGCGGCACCATCCGCACCTTCTCCATCGATGCCATCGACAAGCTCGAAGCCCGCCTGCGCGAAGTGGCCGCGGGCGTGGCGGCCGCGCATGGTTGCACGGCCGAGGTGTTCTTCAGGCGCTCCTCGCCGCCGACCGTGAACCACCCGGCCGAGGCGCGCTTCGCCGCCGGCGTGATGCGCGAGGTGGTGGGCGACGACATGGTCACCGACGACTTCCCCGCCGTGATGGGCGCGGAAGACTTCGCGCACATGCTGCTCGCGCGGCCCGGCTGCTACGCCTTCCTGGGCAACGGCGACGGCGACCACCGGCTCGACGGCCACGGGCCCGGCCCTTGCATCATCCACAACACCTCGTTCGACTTCAACGACGAGATCATCCCGATCGGTGCCAGCTACTTCGTGAAGCTGGTGCAGCGCTGGCTGCCGGCGCGCGCCTGAAGTCCTTTCCTTTCCTTCCCGTTGACGATGACCAAGAAAGTGGCCACACAGATGACCTCCACCCAGCTCACCCGACGTTCATTGACCGCGCTCGCCGCCGCGGCGGCGCTTTGCGGCATCGTGCCGGCGCATGCGCAGCAGCGCGTGATCCACATCGTCGTGCCCTTCGGCACCGGCGCGGTGCAGGACACGGTGGCGCGCGCCTTCAACAACGAACTGGGCGCCGCGCTGGACGCCAGCGCCATCGTCGAGAACCGCGCGGGCGCGGGCGGCACCGTGGGCGCAGCGATCGTGGCGCGCGCGCCGGCCGACGGCAACACGCTGATCCTCGCCGCGGCGAGCCACAACATCGCGGGCTTTCTCTACAGCAAGCTCAGCTACGACCCGCTGAAGGACTTCGTCGGCGTGGCCAACGTCGGCAACGCGGGCTATGTGCTCGCGGTGGCCAGCGGCATGGGCGTGTCGAACACGGCCGACTTCATCAAGGAGGTCAAGGCCAACCCCGGCAAGTACAACTTCGCCTCGGCCGGCAACGGCAGCGCCACGCACCTCGCCATGGCGTCCTTCCTCGCGAAGGCGGGGCTGCAGATGACGCACATCCCGACCAAGTCGACCGGCGAGGCCGTCAACGAGGTGCTCGCGGGCCGCGTGCAGGCGGTGATCTCGTCGAGCATCGGCGTGATCGGCTTCCAGGACGACGCGCGCATGAAGCTGCTGGCCTCCACCGGCCAGTCGCGCAGCCCCTTCCTGCCCAAGCTGCCGACCGTGGCCGAGAGCGGCCTGCCCGGCTACGCCTTCGATTCCTGGATCGGCCTGCTCGCGCCGGCCGGCACGCCCAAGGCCGAGGTCGAGCGCCTGAACGCCGCGGCCAACAAGGTGCTGGCCGACCCGGCGATCCAGGAACGCTTCAAGCGCCTGGGCGTGGAGCCGCGCAGCCAGAGCGCGGAGGAGTTCCAGAAGCTGCTGCGCTCCGATTGGGATGCGATGGGGGTGGTGGTGAAGGCTTCGGGGGCGAAGGTCGATTGAGGCACGCTTTATAAGCCTGAGCCAGTAAATCAATAATATCGGCTTTAGACGATATATTGACAAAATAAGCCAGGGCCGATATGTTGATTGCAACATGGACTATCCCCTGCGCTTCGTCGACCAACTACGGCCGCACCTCAAGGCGCTGCGAAAAAGGCGCGGCCTGACGCAGGCTCAGGCCGGTGCGCTCATCGGCGTCAGCCAGGCTCGGGTCGCCGAGATCGAAGCCGGTCCGGGCGCGGTGAGCTTCGAGCAGCTGATGAAGTTGCTGTCGGCGCTTGGCGCCTCGTTCGTCCTGCGTGAAGACGAGCCTCCGGCCTTCGTGCCCGATGCCGCAGACGAGCAGGCGCGTGCTCCTGATGCGCTGCCGGACGACGACGTGAAGCTCCCGCAGGCACAGGGAAAGTGGACCGTCCGCAGGATGAGCGACCAATCGGTACTGGCCAGCGTGTTGCCGGAAGACTCCGCCGATCTCGCTGAAAGCGTCGCCGCGCGAAGGCTTGGCATGGGCGCATTGCTGCGCGAGCTTCGTGCGCTCAATCCCGACAAGACCGTGGAGCCGACATCGCGGCGGAATTTCCTGATCCGGGCGAAGAGGGAAACGTGGTGACGCAGGCGCTGAATGCATGGATGAACGGCGAATTCGTCGGCACATGGTCCGTCGACCGCGACTCCCATTCGTTCCGGTATGACCCCCGCTGGCTGACGCTGCCCCGGCACCGTTCGTTGTCGCTGTCGATCCCGATCAACCCGGCGCTCGAAGTGCGGGGCGAGGTGGTGAAGAACTACTTCGACAACCTGCTGCCCGACAGCGACAGGATTCGCGCGCGTCTGCGCAGCCGCTTCAGGCTCAAGGACGCAAGGACTTTCGACCTGCTCGAAGCCATCGGCCGCGACTGTGTCGGGGCCGTGCAACTGCTGCCCCAGGACGCCGCGCCCCAGGGCTGGGATGCAGTGAACTGCGAGCCTCTGGACGAAGAGCAGATCGCGGCGCTGCTTCAGGCCATTCCGTCCGAGGACACCCCGGAAGGCATGCAGGACGAGGACCTGTTTCGCATCTCCCTTGCCGGCGCACAAGAGAAGACCGCCCTGACCTTCTGGAACGGCAGGTGGTGCCGGCCGCACGGCGCCACGCCCACCACGCACATCATCAAGCTGCCGCTCGGATTGATCGGTGGCTCGAAGCGCGTGGACGCCTCCGATTCGGTGCAGAACGAATGGCTGTGCGCGCAGATCGTCGAAGCACTCGGCCTGCCTGTGGCGCCGACCTCCATGGCCTCTTTCGGCGGACAGACGGTTCTCGTCGTGGAGCGGTTCGACCGCGAGCGGATGGACGGCGGCACCTGGATCGCGCGCCTGCCGCAGGAAGACTTCTGCCAGGCCATGGGCCTGCCTTCCGACAAGAAATACGAGCAGCACGGCGGCCCCGGCATGGGCAAGTGCCTGCAGCTTCTGCAAGGCAGCGGGAATGCCGGCGACGGCACTCGGTTCCTGCTCGCGCAACTGGCGTTCTTCCTGCTCGCCGCCACGGACGGCCACGCCAAGAACTTCTCGATCCGCCTGCTGCGCGGCGATGCCTACGAAATGACGCCGCTTTACGACGTCATCTCGATGTGGCCGTACTTCGGCAATGGGCCGAATCAGTTCCAGCCGCGCAAGGCGGGGCTGGCCATGGCCGTCCGATCGAAGAACACGCACTATCTGCTCCACACCATCCAGGCTCGCCATTGGCATGGATTGGCCATGAAGAACGGTGGCATCGACGTCTGGAGCGCCATGCTGGAGATGGTGGCTTCGGTGGATGACGCGCTGGGCGAGGTCGAGGCCATGCTGCCTGCGGGCTTTTCCGGCCGGACCTGGGAGTCCGTCTCGCGGGGCATGCGAAGCGAGGCCAGGCGATTTCTCGACGGGGTGGCCCACATCGCCATGTAGGACGCCGCTGAATTGACAACGCGCCGTCCGCATTCATGCTTCCCGGTGGGCTTCGGGGCATTCCGCCTCGGACCGCAGAAGGGGCTTTCTCATGGATCCGACGTCGCCATTCAATCCACCGCCGGGCTCGCCCGCGAGCAGGTCGCCCAGGGTGCTGTGGGCGGTGATCGGCGTGCTGGCCGTGGCTGTCGTGGCGCTGGGCGGTACCTTGCTAAACAGGCAGGGAACGACGACAGCGGTCGCGCCGCCGGCCGCCCTCGCCGCAGCCGCCGACAACGCGCCCAAAGCGCCCGACGATTTCAAGCCTGAGGCGATGCCACCGGCGCCTGCCGTGCCGCCGCCGATGGCCGCCGGCCCCGCGCCGCAAGCGATGGCTGCCGCGCCTTTGTCCGCGCCCGTGCGGGCACCCGAACCGCCACCGGCGCAAGCCATGCAGCCCGGGCCCGCGCCGGGTGCGAACGCTCCGATGATGGCCGCCGCCCCGCCCGCGCCGCCCTGCGCGGTCTGCGGGCATGTCGAATCCGTGCGACAGGTGCAGCGTCCGCAGAAGACCACCGGCGTGGGCATCGTGGCCGGCGGCCTGGTGGGCGGGCTCGTGGGCAACCAGTTCGGCCATGGCAACGGGCGCACCGCGACCACCGTGCTCGGCGCGGTCGGCGGCGGCTTCGCGGGCAACGCCATCGAGAAGCATGTGCGCACCGTCACGGTCTACCAGGTGAGCGTGCGCATGGACAACGGCGCGCTGCGCACCGTCGAGACGAAGACCGCGCCGCCGGTCGGCCAGCCGGTCACGCTGAAGCGCGGCGTGCTGCGCCCCGCCGAGCGGCACGGCTAGGCGTCGCCGCCTGCCCTGGCTTCACCTAGCCTGCCGTCGGCGGGCCGGGGCTTCGCTCTTCCGCGCGATATCACAGAAGAACCTCGCCCGGAAGAGCGCTTGCCCGACGGATATCTTGACCATATATCCTTAATATATTTAAAGTGCGACGCTTCCACACCGCACACCAAAAGGAGCGATCAAGTGAGCAATCCCCGCTGGCAAGGCATCTTTCCCGCCGTCACCACCAAGTTCAACGCCGACGAGAGCATCGATGCCGAGGGCACGGCCCGGCACATCGACTTCCAGATCCGCAACGGCATCCACGGCCTCGTCACCTGCGGCTCGCTCGGCGAAGCCAGCACGCTGACACTGGAGGAGAAGCTGCAGGTCGCGAAGATCGCGCTGGAGGCCGCCGACGGCCGCATCCCGGTGCTGGCCAACGTGTCCGAGACCAGCACGCGCGAGGCGCTGCGCTACGTCGATGGCGCCAACAAGCTCGGCGTGGCCGGCTTCATGGTGATGCCCTCGGTGATCTACGTGGCCGACGCGCGCGAGGCCATGCTCAACGTGCGCACCATCGCCAACGCGGCGCAGAAGCCCATCATGGTCTACAACAACCCGGTGGCCTACCGCGTCGACCTGAAGCCGCAGCACATGGTCGAGCTGGCCGACTGCGAATGGATCGCGGCCATCAAGGAAAGCACCGACGACATCCGCCGCATCACCGACCTGCGCAACACCGTGGGCGACCGCTACCAGCTGTTCCTCGGCGTCGACGACCTTGCCTACGAGGGCCTGGCGCTGGGCTGCGACGGCCTGCTGGCCGGCGTGGGCTGCGCCTTCCCGCGCGAGACCGTGGCGCTCTACGACCTGATGAAGGCCGGCAAGTTCGCCGAGGCGCTCAAGCTCTACCAGTGGATGACGCCGATGCTGCACCTCGACGTGTCCACCAAGCTCGTGCAGAACCTCAAGCTCATCGACGCGCTGGTGGGCGTGGGCACCGAGCACATGCGCCGCCCGCGCCTGCCGCTCATCGGCGCCGAGCGCGAGTTCATCGAAGGCATCGTGAAGAAGGCGCTCGCGACGAGGCCTGTTCAATACCAGTCGGTCATGTAATAAACCGACGGCGCGCTGGCGCCGGCTTATCCGCCGGCCGCCGGCAGCGTGTTTTTCATCGTCCCCAACCCAGCAGGAAGAAGCATGAAGACAAAAGCAAGCATGGTTTCGTTTCCCGGTCTCGCCGTCATCGCCCTGGCCCTCGCCGGCCAGGTGCATGCGCAGGAGCAGGTGGTCAAGATCGGTCACAGCGGTCCGCTGTCGGGCCCCAATGCCTTCGCGGGCAAGGACAATGAAAACGGCGTGCGCCTCGCCATCGAGGAGCTCAACGCAAAGAAGCTCGTCGTCGGCGGCAAGACGCTGAAGTTCGAACTGGTCTCGGAAGACGACCAGTGCGACGCCAAGACCGGCGTGAGCGTGGCGCAGAAGTTCGTGGACGACGGCGTCAAGTTCGTCATGGGCCCGTACTGCTCGGGCGTCGCCATCCCGGCCTCGCGCGTCTACAGCGACGGCGGCACCATGGTCTCCACCGTCGGCACCAATCCGAAGGTCACGCAGGGCGGCTACAAGAACCTCTATCGCATCATCGCGAGCGACAACCAGATCGGCGGCGCCATGGCCGTGTATGCGGCCAAGGAGATGAAGGTGAAGAAGGTCGGCGTCATCGACGACCGCACCGCCTTCGGCCAGGGCCTGGCCGAGGAGTTCACCAAGGAAGCGAAGAAGCAGGGCCTGACCGTGGTCGGCCAGGAGTTCACCACCGACAAGGCCGTGGACTTCACCGCCATCCTGACCAACATGAAGGCCAAGGCGCCCGAGGCCATCTTCTTCGGCGGCTACGCGCCGCAGGCCGCGCCCATGGCGCGCCAGATGAAGCAGCTCGCGGTGCCCGGCAAGCTGCTGGGCGGCGACACCGTCTGCAGCCCCGCCACCGGCAAGCTCGGCGGCGATGCGGTCAACGACCTCGTGTTCTGCGCGCAGGGCGGCTCCATCCTCGAGAAGGCGCAGAGCGGCCCGGCCTTCAAGGAGAAGTTCAAGAAGCGCTTCAACATCGATCCCGACGCATACGCCGCCTCGTACTACGACCAGGTGCTCTTCATCGGCGAGTCGATGAAGAAGGCCAACTCCATCGATCCCGACAAGGTCGGCGCCGAGCTCTACAAGACCACCTACAAGGGCGTGGCCGCCACCTACGCCTACGACGACAAGGGCAACATGAAGCAGGCGCCTATCACGGTGTTCACCTTCAAGAACGCGGCCCCCGTGCCCATCGCGAGCTACTGAGCCCAAGCGAAGAAGAAAGAAGAAGACGAGCATGCAGCGCATACAGGTCATCGACTCGCATACGGGCGGCGAGCCCACGCGCCTGGTGATCGGGGGCTTCCCCGACCTGGGCAAGGGCAGCATGGCCGAGCGCCGCGCGCTGCTGGCCGAGCGGCACGACAAGTGGCGCGCCGCCGCCGTGCTGGAGCCGCGCGGCAGCGACGTGGTGGTAGGCGCGCTGCTGTGCGAGCCGGTCTCCGCCGATGCGGCGGCTGGCGTCGTCTTCTTCAACAACGCCGGCTACCTCGGCATGTGCGGCCACGGCACCATCGGGCTGGTCGCGAGCCTCGCGCACATGGGGCGCATCGGCGTGGGCGAGCACCGCATCGAGACACCCGTGGGCACCGTGACCACCACGCTGCACGAAGACGGCTCGGTGAGCGTGCGCAACGTGCCGGCCTACCGGCACCTGCGGCAGGCGGCGGTCGAGTTGCCGGGCCACGGCACCGTGCGCGGCGACGTGGCCTGGGGCGGCAACTGGTTCTTCCTCGTGAGCGAACACGGCCAGCGCGTGGCGAGCGACAACCTCGCCGCGCTGACCGACTACACCGGCGCATTGCGCCGTGCGCTCGCGGCGCAGGGCATCACCGGTGCCGAAGGCGCGGAGATCGACCACATCGAACTCTTCGCCGACGACAGCGAAGGCGCCGACAGCCGCAACTTCGTGCTGTGCCCCGGCAACGCCTACGACCGCTCGCCCTGCGGCACCGGCACCAGCGCCAAGATCGCCTGCCTCGCGGCCGACGGCAAGCTCGCGCCGGGCGAGGTGTGGAAGCAGGCCAGCGTGATCGGCAGCGTCTTCGAGGCCAGCTACGCGCTCGACGGCGAAGGCCGCGTCATCCCCACGCTGCGCGGCCGCGCGCACATCAGCGCCGAGGCCACGCTGCTGATCGACGAGGCCGACCCTTTCGGCTGGGGCATACGGCTCTGACATCGGGCGGCATGGACGCGGACGTCATCGTCATCGGCGCCGGCATCGTCGGCGCCGCGTGCGCGCATGCGCTCGCACAGATGGGCGCGAAGGTGCTGGTGCTCGACGCGGGCATCGGCGGCGCCACCGGCGCGGGCATGGGCCACCTCGTGGTGATGGACGACAACCCGGCCGAGCTTGAACTGAGCCGCCGTTCGATCGCGCAATGGCGCGAACTCGCGCCGCGCATGGGCGAAGACTGCGCGTACAGCGCCTGCGGCACCTTGTGGATCGCCGCGAACGACGAAGAGATGGCCGAGGCCGAGCGCAAGCTGCAGCGGCTGCGCGCCGACGGCATCGACAGCCGCCTGCTCGACGCGCATCAGCTCGCGGCCGCCGAACCTGCACTGCGCAAGGGCCTCGCGGGCGCGCTCGAAGTGCCGGGCGACGGCATCCTCTACGCACCCAACGCGGCGCGCTGGCTGCTCGCGCAGCACGAGGCATCGATCCGCGTCGAGCACGCGAAGGTCGAGGCCATCGACGACGACGGCTCGCTGCGCCTCGCAGACGGCACCCGCCGCACCGCGCCGCAGGTCGTGCTCGCCAACGGCATCCAGGCGACGACGCTGTGCCCCGAACTGCCGATACGCCCGAAGAAGGGCCACCTGCTCATCACCGACCGCTATCCGGGCACGGTGCACCACCAGCTGGTCGAGCTCGGCTACGTGACCAGCGCGCACCACAGCGACGGCGACTCGGTCGCCTTCAACGTGCAGCCGCGTCCCACAGGGCAGTTGCTGATCGGCTCCTCGCGCCAGTTCGACACCACCGATCCGGCCGTGGAATCGCCGATGCTGGCGCGCATGCTCCAACGCACGCTGGACTACCTGCCGGGGCTCGCGAACCTCAATGCCCTGCGCTCGTGGACCGGCATGCGCGCGGCCTCGCCCGACGGGCTGCCGCTGCTGGGCAAGCACCCGTGGCGCGAAAGGCTCTGGCTCGCCGTCGGGCACGAAGGCCTCGGCGTGACCACGGCGCCGGGCAGCGCGCATCTGCTCGCCGCGCTGATGACCGGTGCGACACCCGATTTCGACGCTGCGCCCTACGCGCCTCGCGGACTGCGGGAGGCTGCATGAGCGCCCACACGCTGCTGAACATCGACGGCCACCTGGTCCGTGTGCAGACGGGCAGCTCGGTTGCCGCCGCGCTGCGCGTGGCAGGCGGCATGGGCGTAGCGCGCATTTCCATCAGCGGCCAGCCGCGCGCGCCCTTCTGCGGCATGGGCGTGTGCCAGGAATGCCGCGTGCTGATCGACGGCAGGCGAAGGCTCGCATGCCAGACGGTGTGCACCGAGGGCATGCGCGTGGAGACTTCGGAATGAACGGCGTCGTGTCGGAGCGCTGCGACTTGCTCGTCATCGGTGCCGGCCCGGCCGGCATGGCCGCTGCCGTAGCCGCCGCGCCGAGCGGTGCATCGATCGTCGTGATCGACGACAACCCCGCGCCCGGCGGACAGATCTGGCGCGATGGCCCCGGCGCCAAGTTGCCGCCCGCCGCGCGCAAGTGGCGCGATGCGCTCGGACGCCACGCCAACATTCGCGTGCGCAGCGGCACGCGCGTCGTCGCCGCACCGGCGCCTGGCGAGCTGCTGCTCGAAGACGCGGAAGGCGCCACGTGCATGCGATGGGGCAAGCTCATCCTCTGCACAGGCGCGCGCGAACTGTTGTTGCCTTTTCCGGGCTGGACGCTGGCCGGTGTGACCGGCGCGGGCGGCCTGCAGGCACTCATCAAGGCCGGTCTGCCGGTCGCAGGCGAGCGCATCGTCATCGCGGGCAGCGGCCCCCTGCTGCTTGCTGCTGCCGCCACCGCGCGCGCGGCTGGTGCGAAGGTGCTGCGCATCGCCGAGCAGGCTTCGTTCGCCGCGGTCGCGCGCTTCGGCGCCAGCCTTGCGCGCTGGCCTGGCAAGGCCGCGCAGGCGGTGACGCTGGCCGATCCGCAATACCGCACCTCGTCGCGCATCGTCTCTGCACAAGGCGTGACGCAGGTCGAGTCGGTGCGCCTGCAGCAGGGCAAGGCAACGGAAGCCGAAATCGCCTGCGACCGCATCGCCTGCGGCTTCGGCCTCGTGCCCAATACGCAGCTCGGCCGCATGCTCGGCTGCGCTCTCGCGCCTGCGGGCGGCCTGTCGGTGGACGCGTTCCAGGCTACCAGCATCGCCGGCGTCCTCGCGGCGGGCGAGTGCACCGGTTTCGGCGGCAGCGAGCGCGCGCTTGCGCAGGGCACCATCGCCGGCCACGCAGCGGTGGGCGACGAGCGCGCCGCGAAAGCCCATGAAGGCGAACGCGCCCGCTGGGACGCTTTCGCCGCGCAGCTGCACCGCAGCTTCGCGCTGGCCGCCGACATCCGGACGATGCCGAAGGCCGACACGCTCGTCTGCCGCTGCGAGGACGTGCCGCTGTCCTCGCTGCAAGGCTGCTCCGGCTGGACCGACGCCAAGCTGCACCGCCGCTGCGGCATGGGCGCCTGCCAGGGCCGCGTCTGCGGCGACGCCGCGCAGTTCCTCTTCGGATGGACGCCGCCCGCGCCGCGCCCGCCGCTGTCGCCGGTGCGCATCGCGACGCTCGCGGGCCTCGGCGAATCCGCGGCCGACGCGGACGCCCGACAATGACGCCGCCGCATCCGCAGAAGAAGACCATGGCCTCCCCGAAGAACCCCGCCGCATCCCGTCCACCGCCCAAGCGCCGTGCCGCCGACGAGGCCTACGACGCCATCGAGACGCTGCTGTCCACGATGCAGCTTCAGCCCGGCAGCCAGATCGTCGAGGCCGATCTCGCGGAGCGCACCGGGCTGGGCCGCACGCCGGTGCGCGAGGCACTGATGCGCATGGTGTCCATCGGCCTCATCGTGCAGCAGCCGCGGCGCGGGCTGCTGGTGTCGACCATCGACCTGGCCGACCACCTCGACGTGATCCAGACCCGGCGCGTGCTCGAACTGCTGATTGCCGCCTGCTCCGCGCGCCGCGCCACCGCGCAGCAGCGCAAGGAGATCGTGCGCTGCGCCGAGATGATGGTCGAGGCCGCGGGCCGCGGCGACCTCAACGACTACATGCAGGCCGACCGCGAGCTCGACCTCGTCAACCATCATGCGAGCCACAACGATTCGGCGGTGCGCGCGGTGATACCGCCCATCGTGCAGTGCCGGCGCTTCTGGTACGCGTACCAGCACGAAGGCGAGATCGTCGAAGGAGCGAACGCGCACCTCGAGCTGGCGCAGGGCATCGCGACGGGCGACGAGGCGGCCGCCATCGCGGGCGCCAACCGGCTGATGGACTATCTCGAAGTCTTCGCGCGCAAGATCATCGACAACTAGCTAGCCGCCCGCGGCGCGTTGCCGCCGCTGCCGCAGCATCGTCGCGCTTTCGCCGCCCTGGCCCCAGTTGTCGGGGTCGATCTCGTCGATCAGCACCGTCACGTCTTCCGGGCGCTTGCCCATCACCTCCTGCAGCAGCTTTGTCGCGCCCGCGATGAGCGCGGCCTTCTGTTCGCGCGTGGCGGGCTGTTCGCGGCGGGCGAGGCGGATGGTGACGAGGGGCATGGCCGGGTTCCTCTGCGTGTCGGGCTGTTGTTGCCGGGCGATTCTGCCAAGCCCGCACATCGGGGAACTCCGCGTGCTCCCGCGTTCCTGCAGGCGCATACTGGCCCGCATGGCCGTCGCACCCCGCGCCCAACCCGAAGACTTCTTCACCACCGAGGAGTGGCAGTCGCTCACCGCGCGCTCGTCGTGGAAGGGCCTCTGGCTGGTGCTGCATTGCTGGGGCGTGATCGGCGCCGCGATGCTCGCGGGCATCGTGTGGCCGTGGACCATTCCGCTCGTGGTGCCCATCGTCGGGGCCCGGCAACTGGGCCTCTTCATCCTCATGCACGACGCGGCGCACGCGGCCCTGCACCGCAACCGCAAGGTCAACGACTGGGTGGGCTACTGGCTGTGCTCGTCGACGCTGCGCGACTACCGGCCCTATCACCTGCAGCACCATCGCTTCGTGCAGCAGACCGAAGACCCGGACCTGGTGCTGTCGGCGCCCTTCCCCATCACGCGCGCCTCGATGTGGCGCAAGGTGCTGCGCGACCTGAGCGGGCAGACCTTCTACAAGCAGCGCTTCGGCCACATCGCCGAGGGCATCCGCAAGCGCGCGCCAGGCGAGTCGGCGCTGAAGGCGTTCGGCCGCGAGCTCGCGAAGGACCGGCGATTCCTCATTGCCAACGGCCTCGGCTTCCTGGCCTTCGCGCTCGCCGGCTACTGGTGGGCATGGCTCGCGATGTGGCTGCTGCCGATGGCGACCTGGCTGCCGCTGGTGAGCCGCGTGCGCAACATCGCCGAGCATGCGCTGGTCGCGCAGAACGAGCCCGATCCGATGCGGCAGGCCCGCACCACGCATGCCGGCTGGCTCGAACGCACGCTGGTGGCGCCCTACTGGGTCAACTACCACTGCGAGCACCACATGTTCACCAGCCTGCCCTGCTGGGCGCTGCCGAAGGCGCACCGGCTGCTGCGGCGGCAGGACGCCATCGCGCGCATGGAAGTGCAGCCGGGCTACCTGAGCCTGCTGAAGCGCGCCACCGCGTCGGCCGCCTAGCGCGCGGCCGCTGCGGCGGGCCTTGCCGCCGGCTGTCCGCCGCGCTGCGCATGCTGGCTCAGCCAGATGCTCGCGATCACGATGAAGATGCCTAGCACCTGCCAGGTCGAAAGCGCCTGGCCGAGCAGCGCCCATCCGAGGATCACCGCCGTCACCGGGCTCAGGAAGGCCAGCGGCGCGATGGTCGAGGGCTCCAGCCGGGCCACGCCGCGGAACCACACGATGTAGGTCAGCGCGGCGCCCACCAGGCCCAGCCAGCCGAAGCCGATCCAGTTGTGCAGCGTGAGCGCGGGCAGCGGCGGCTCCAGCAGCAGCGCCACCGGCAGCAAGAGCAGGCCGCCCGCGGTGAGCTGCCATGCGGTGAAGGTCAGCGCCGACACCGGCGGCTGCCAGCGCCGGCTCAGCACCGTGCCGAAGGCCATCGACGTCGCCGCGGCGATGGCGGCCGCGATGCCCAGCGCATCGAGCGCCGCGTTCGGCGTCAGCACCAGCAGCGCAACGCCGCCGATGCCGACCACCGCAGCCACCACCGACAGCGCGCGCACCGGCGAGCCCAGGAAGATGCTGGCGAGGAACACCACGAAGAGCGGCTGCACCGAGGTGATGGTGGCCGCCACGCCGCCCGGCAGCCGGTAGGCCGCGAGGAACAGCATCGCCCACAGCACCGAGAAATTCAGCGCGCCCAGGATGAAGATGCGGCCCCACCACGCGCGCTCGGGCAGCTGCCGCACGATCGCAAGCAGCAGCAGGCCCGCCGGCAGCGCGCGCAGCAGCGCCACCGTCAGCGGGTAGTTGGCCGGCAGCAGCTCGGTCGTGACGATGTAGGTGCTGCCCCAGATGGCGGGCGCCGTGGCGGTGAGGAGGATGTCGGTGGTGCGGCTGGTCATGCCTCGAATCTAGTGAGTTGACCGGCGGTTGTGAATGTCCGAATAATGAATTGATTCTTTACCGACAGTCGTCAATCAGGCATGGACCACCTCACCGCCCTCAAAGTCTTCCGCACCGCCGCCGCTACCGGCAGCTTCGCCGGCGCCGCGCGGCAGATGGGTCTTTCGGCGGCGGCCGTCAGCAAGAACATCGCGGAGCTGGAGGCGCACCTGAAGGTGCGGCTCATCAACCGCACCACGCGCCAGATGAGCCTGACGGAGGCTGGCGCGGCGTATCACGAGCGGCTGTCGCGCATCCTCGACGAACTGAGCGAGGCCGACGCGGCGCTGGCGCCCATGGGCAGCAGCCCCGGCGGCGTGCTGCGCGTGAGCGCGCCGCTGACCTTCGCGCTCACCCTGCTGTCGCCGGCCATTCCAGAATTCATGGGCCGCCATCCGAACCTGCGGCTGGAGCTGAACCTGCAGGACGCCCGCGTCGACATCATCGGCGAGGGCTACGACCTCGCCATCCGCGGCAGCGACCGGCTGGAGGACTCGAGCCTCGTCGCGCGCGAACTCATGACCATGGACCACGTGCTGTGCGGCGCACCCGCCTACTTCGCCGCCGCCGGCCGGCCCGAGCGCCCCGAGGACCTCAAGGCCCACGAGTGCGTGCAGTTCACGCTCTCGGGCCACGCCAACAAGTGGACCTTCGCGCGCGCCGGCCGCAGCGTGGCGGTGCACATCGACGGGCGCTACAAGGTCAGCTCCAGCATCGCCGTGCGCGATGCGTTGCTCGCGGGCTTCGGGCTGAGCCTGATCCCGCGCATCTACGTCGAGGCCGAGCTCGCCTCGGGCCGGCTGGAGGCGGTGCTCGATGACTGGGAGGCCGACCGCACGCCCGTGTACGCGGTCTACCCCTCGCGTCACCTGGCGGCCAAGACGCGCGCCTTCGTCGACTTCCTGTCCGAGCGGTTCTCGGGGCGCTGACCGTTCAGCAGCGTGCCGATGGGCGTGCGGCGCACCAGCAGCTGGTAGCTCCCGAGCGCGACCAGCGAGGTCGCCGCGATGTTCAGCCCCATCTTCGCGATCGCGCCCAGCGGCGCGTTGAACAGCAGGATGCCGAAGCCCACGGTGCCCAGCATGTGCACCAGGTACACCCAGTACGAGCTTTGCGACAGGTAGGCCAGCACCGCGTTCTGGCGCGGCAGGTAGCGTACGAAGCCGCCGATCAGCGCCAGGCTCCAGAGCCACGCGGTCGCGTTGTAGGCGAAGGCGATCCAGAACTCCGGGTGCGGCAGGCGCAGCGCATTCCCCGAGCGCGAGGCGCCCAGCAGGACCGCCGCGGCGACCAGGAAGACGAGCCCGGCCGCAGCATGGCCCTTGCAGCGCGCGGAGAAGAGCGCGAGCAGTTGCTCCCGCCGGCCGTACACGTAAAAGCCGACGACGAAGAACAGGCCGCTCTGCGCCCATTCGGCAAGAGGCGGCAGGAACGAGCCGCTTTCCATGACCAGGCCCGACGGATAGGACATGCCGGTCAACGCCAGCGGCAGCGCCAGCACGGCGAAGCCCCAGCGTCGCGCCACCAGCCCCGTGAAGCCTCGGGCCAGCGCCTCGCGCAGCCGCGCCGGCACGAAGCCCCGCAACCGCATGCCGGCCCAGGCCAGCACGCTGAGCCAGAAGAGCTGGTACAGGAACCACAGGTGCATGGTGTTGAAGGGCGAGCCCCCGGGCTGCCGCGCGGGCGTCAGGGAAACGTCGATGCCCGGCACGCCGCGCACCGTCAGGTGGATGTAGACCATCGACAGCACCGCTGTCGCCACGAACAGCGGCGGCCAGAAGATCGCGAAGGGCAGCGCGAGCCGCAGGCAGCGGTTCTTCAGCATGCCGCCGGCTCCGCGCCGCTCGACCAGCAGCGCGACAAAGAAGCCGGCCAGCACGAAGAACACCGGCATGCGGAAGCTGTGGATGAAGAGCATCACCAGGTCGGCCACCGGCGAGGTCTTCGGATCGCGCCACGGCAGCGGCGAGCTGACGGTGATGTGGTTGATCGCCACGTGCAGCACGATGCCGAGCCACATCATGAGGGCGCGGAGGTTGTCGAGCGCGTGGAGCCTTTGGGAAAGGGGTTGTGCGTTGTTCATGCGGCCACTGTCGGGCCTCACGCAACGTCAGGGTCAAGCGCCGGCGGCGGGCGGCGGCGTATTTTTCTGCTGCAGCACGGCCATGGCCCGCAGCAGGTAGTCGCGCACTTCGGGCGTGGTCACCGCGGCGGCCTGCAGCACCGGCTCCGCGTTCATCGCCTGCATCAGGCGGGCTGCCAGGCCGGGGTCGTGGCCGGTGAAGGCGTCGAACAGGCGCGCCCATTCGCGCGCGATGGCCAGCACCGGCTCGTCGCCGGGCGGGACGCCGCGCGCCTTCAGCACGGCGAGTTCGCCCGCCAGGCGCCGCCATTCGTCTTCGGGCGGGCGGCTCAGCTGCGCGAGATCGTCGGTGGTCAGGTGGCGCAGCAGCGCGGCCATGCGTATGCCGATGGCTTCGCCGATGTACTCCACCAGTTCGGCGGGAGGCCCGTCGTCACTGCGCGCCACGGGTTCGCGCCGGTACATCTCGCCCCAGCGCGTGATGAGGTCGAAGCTGCCGTCCATCCACTGGCCCATCAGCATCATCCAGCGGGCGGCCAGCGGCTGCACCTCGGGGGCGCTGGCCGGCACGCCGCGCGACATCAGCGCGGCCACCTCGGCCACCAGCGGCGGCCACCGGTCGGCCACGGTCTTCCAGTTGGCCATGAACGACCTGATCTCCGCGGGGCTGAAGTAGCGCCCGTAGGTGGTCATCTTCTCGAGCGTGTCCAGCCAGTCCTTCATGTCGGGCTGGACGCCTTCGTCCAGGCGCTGCTGCAGCAGGCCGAGCCGCTCGCGCAAGGCGGTGGCCTGCGCGATCTGCTGGTCGAGCGACTCGATCTGCCGCGCGATGATGGCGGGCATCGAGCCGCCCTCAGCGTCCAGCAGGGTGCCTATCTCGGCCAGCGGCAGGCCCAGCAGCCGCAGCGCCTGGATGGCGTGCAGGCGGGCGACGTCGGACGCGTCGTAGAGCCGGTAGCCGGCCTCGGAGCGCGCGGAGGGCGCCAGCAGGCCGATGGCGTCGTAGTGGTGCAGCGTGCGCACCGTGAGGCCGGTGTGCCTGGCGAGTTCTCCGACCTTGAGCAGCACGGCGTCGCTCCTGCCGGCGCTCAGTCCGCGCCGGGCGCCGGCTCGGGCAGCTGGGGATCTTCCCAGCCCAGCAGCTCCGCCAGCCGCCGCACGACCCAGGTGGCCTCTGCCGGCGACACGCCCGATTCGGGCACGGCCAGCCCGGCGTGGATGCGCCGCAGGATCTCGCTTTCGACCGGCACCTCGGTGTGGTGCTGGATCTGCGCATGGCCCACGAGGTGGCTGGCGAGGTCTTCGCAGATCTCGTAGCGCTCGCGCACCACGCCGATGGGCTCGCTCAGGCGCTGGCGCGCGTCGGTGTAGACCGCGAAGAACGAGGGCGGGATGAGGATCTGGTTGTCGTCGGACATCGCGGGTCTGGAGGGAGGTCTCGGGGCGGCGGCCCGCCCCAATGACAAAACGCGCCCGGGGGCGCGTTCGTCGTGGCTCCTTCGGGGAGCCGGCAGGCCGGAGGCCGGATCAGCCGCCCTTCTTGGCGCGCTTGCCGGGGTTCTTCTTGCTGCGCGTTGCGGTGCCACGTTCGAGGCTGACCTTCTGGCCGCCACCGGAGCGCGGCACGGTGTAGCCGGGCAGCGGCGTTGGCTTCGGGGTGGCAACGCGTTCGGCTTCGGTACGGAATGTCTTGGGCATGAAAAGCTCGGGTAAAAGTGATGTTCGAACCTGCAATTAGGCCACATCGGGAATTTCATATGCCAATAACCGCAACGGCGGGTGGTGTCGGGCGCGCGCGCTTCGTTTCGGGCTCGCTGATGCGCCACGTCTGCGTGATGGCCGGCACGGGGGCCATCGGGCTGATCGCGGTGTTCGCGGTCGACCTCATCAACCTCTTCTACATCTCGCTGCTCGGCGAAAAGGAGATCGCCGCGGCAGTCGGCTTCGCGGGCGTGGTGGGCTTCTTCCATGCGTCGCTGTGCATCGGGCTGACCATCGGCATCGCGGCGGTGGTTTCGCGCACGGTGGGCGCGGGCCGCACGGACGACGCGCGCCGCATCGGCACCTCGAGCCTCGTTCTGATGGTGGCGCTGTCGGTGGTGGCGGGCACGGGCACCGCGTTCTTCCTGCACCCCGCGCTGCACGCGCTCGGGGCCCAGGGCGAGACGGCGCGGCTCGCGCATCGCTACCTCTCGGTGACGGTGCACACACTGCCGCTGCTGGGCATCGGCATGGCGACCTCGGCGCTGCTGCGTTCGGTGGGCGACGCGCGCCGCTCGATGACGGTCACGCTGGCAGGCGCCTTCGTGACGGCGGTGCTCGACCCGATCCTGATCTTCGGCTTCGGCCTGGGGCTCGACGGCGCGGCCATCAGCGCGGTGGTCTCGCGCATGGTGCTCGCGGCCATCGGCCTGCATGGCGTGATCGTGCGGCACCACATGCTCGGGCGCTTCGAGCCGGCGCGGCTGGGCGGCGATGCGCGCGCGCTGGGTTCGGTGGCCGGGCCGGCGGTGCTGACGAACCTCGCGACGCCCGTGGGCGCCGCCTTCGTCACGCACTCGGTCGCGCAGTTCGGGCCCTCGGCGGTGGCGGGCGCGGCCACCATCGACCGGCTGACGCCCGTTGCCTTCGGGCTGGTCTACGCGCTCAGCGGCGCGGTCGGGCCGATCCTCGCGCAGAACCTGGGCGCGGGGCAGTTCCGCCGCGTGCAGGAGGGGCTGCGCGACAGCCTGCTCTTCATGGTGGCCTCGGTGGCCGTGGCGTGGCTGGTGCTGGCGCTCGGGCAGGGCGTCATCATTCGCGCGTTCTCGGCCGACGGGCAGGCGGCGCAGCTGATCTCGCTCTTCTGCAGCTGGCTGGCCGCGAGCTTCTTCTTCGCGGGCGGGCTGTTCGTGGCGAACGCCTCGTTCAACAACCTCGGGCATCCGCTGCTGTCGACGGGCTTCAACTGGGGGCGCGCCACGCTGGGCACGATTCCGTTCGCCTGGTGGGGCTCGCACCATGGCGCGGCCGGCGTGCTGATCGGGCAGGCCGTGGGCTCGTCGATCTTCGGACTGCTGGCGGTGATCGTGGCGTTCCGGCTGGCCGCGAAACTGGCGCGGCAGGAGGTGCCGGCAGGCGCGGCTCCGGCGCTCGATGCGCCGGTGGCGCCGACCTCGCCGCAGGCGGCTACTGCTCCAGCAGCCGCACCTTGACCGACTTGCCCTTCACGCGGCCGGCCGACAGCTTGCGCACGGCCTCCGCCGCGATCGCGCGGTCCACCGCCACGTAGGTCGAGAACTCGTTGACGTTGATCTTGCCGACCTGCTCCTTGGCATAGCCGCATTCGCCCGTCAGCGCACCCAGCACGTCGCCGGCGCGGATCTTTTCCTTGCGCCCGCCCACGATCTGAAGCGTGGCCATGGGCGGCTGAAGCGGCGCGCCCTTGCCCGGCGTGAGTTCGGCCAGCTCGTGCCATTCGGATTCGCGGCCCTGCAGCTGCTCGATCTTTCCGACGCTGCCCATCTCGTCCATGCTGGCCAGGTTCAGCGCCAAGCCTTCCGATGCGCCCTGCTGCCCCACGCGGCCGGTGCGGCCGACGCGGTGGATGTGCACTTCGGCATCGGGCGTCACGTCGACGTTGATCACGGCTTCGAGCTGCGCGATGTCGAGCCCGCGCGCCGCCACGTCGGTGGCCACCAGCACCGAGCAGCTGCGGTTGGCGAACTGCACCAGCACCTGGTCGCGCTCGCGCTGCTCCAGCTCGCCGAAGAGGGCCAGCGCGCTGAAGCCCTGGCCGCGCAGCACGTCGACGAGGTCGCGGCACTGCTGCTTGGTGTTGCAGAAGGCCAGCGTGCTCACGGGGCGGAAGTGGTCGAGCAGCAGGCTCACGGCGTGCAGCCGCTCGTTGTCGGCCACCTGGTACCAGCGCTGGCGGATCTTGCTGCCCTCGTGCTGCGCCTGCACCGTGATCTGCTCGGGAGACTTCATGAACTGCTGCGCGAGCTTCGCGATGCCCTCCGGGTACGTCGCCGAGAACAGCAGCGTCTGGCGCTCCTTCGGGCACTGGCGCGCCACCTTCACGATGTCGTCGAAGAAGCCCATGTCGAGCATGCGGTCGGCTTCGTCGAGCACCAGCGTGTTGAGCGCTTCCACATTCAGGTTCTCGCGCTCGAGGTGGTCCATGATGCGCCCCGGCGTGCCCACCACGATGTGCGCGCCATGCTCCAGGCTGGCCACCTGCCCGCGCAGCGCGACGCCGCCGCAGAGCGTGACCACCTTGATGTTCTCCTCGGCGCGCGCCAGGCGGCGGATCTCGGTCGTGACCTGGTCGGCCAGCTCGCGCGTGGGGCACAGCACCATTGCCTGCACGGCGAAACGGCGGGGGTTCAGGTTGGAGAGCAGCGCGAGAGCGAAGGCGGCGGTCTTGCCGCTGCCGGTCTTGGCCTGCGCGATCAGGTCCTTGCCGAGCAGCGCCGGCGGCAGCGCGGCCGCCTGGATCGGCGTCATCTGCGTGTAGCCGAGCTGCGTGAGGTTGGCCAGCATCTGGGGCGAAAGCGCCAGCGAGGCGAAGCCGTTGTTGCCGGCCGTGGAATCAGGGGTGGTCATGGTTCGAAGGCCGGGAGACGCACGAATGACAAAGGCCTTGCGGCACCCATGGCGGGCGTCGCAAGGCCTTCGGTCGGTCGGGTATCAGCGGCGGGGTGCGTTGTTGTTGCCGGAGCCGCCGGAGCCGGAGTTCGTCGGCGGCGGGCCGCGGCGTTCCAGGTGACGGAAGGTGATGCGGCCCTTGGTCAGGTCGTAGGGCGAGAGCTCGAGCGACACCTTGTCGCCGGCCAGGATGCGGATGTGGTGCTTGCGCATCTTGCCGCCGCTGTAGGCGATCAGCTGATGGCCGTTGTCCAGCGTGACGCGGTAGCGCGAGTCCGGCAGGACTTCGGTCACCGCGCCGTTCATTTCGATCAGTTCTTCCTTGGGCATCTGTGCTTACCTCTGAATCGTTCGTTCGATGTGTGTTGGAGATTGAATTGGTGTGATTGTTTCAGCCCGCGTACGGGAGCGCGAGACGGACGCGCGATTCGCTTCAACAGGAACGACGGCAGTGGTGGCCATCATGGGCGCCGGTCTGGCACTCCAACACACTGTGAATGCCGGCTTGCCGAGCGGGAGGCCGGAGAATCCGGAAAGCAGCGCAGCTTGCAGGCGGGATTGACGAAATTCTTCGTCGTGGTATCGAAACGAACCCGACATTATAGCTTGCAGGGCATGACAGTTGCTTGTCTTAAAACAACGCCCAAAGGAAAAAGGCCCCGAAGGGCCTTGGTGCAAGCACTTTTTGCTATCGAAAACATAGCTTCGTCGACGCTGCGCAGGCCGCGCGCGCCCGGCGTGCGGCGCGCAGCAGCAACATCAGGCCGGCGAACTGGCATGCCGCGCCCACCCAGCCCACCGTGCCGACGCCGAACAGGTCGATCGCCACCCCGCCCAGCCCCGAACCCGCCGCGATGCCAAGGTAGATCGCCGAGGCGTTGAGCGACAGCGTCATCGGCGCGCGTTCCGGCGCCAGCCGGATCAGCCGCACCGCCTGCGCCGGCCCGAAACCCCAGCCCGCGAAACCCCACAGCGCCGACAGCCCTACGATCGCCGGCAGCGCCAGCCCGCGCGGCAGCATCTGCGCCGAGAACGACAGCCCGCCCAGGATCAGCACCAGCATCAGTGCAAAGCCCTGCGCCATGCGGTCGGCGCCGAAGCGATCGGTGGCCCAGCCGCCGGTTGCGGTGCCGATGGCCGCCGCCACGCCGATGGCGAAGAACACCGCGCCCGTGCCTTCGGCGCCGAAGCCCAGCGTGTGCGACAGGAACAGCGCGATGTAGGTGTAGAAGCTGAAGCCGCCCGTGGCCCAAAGCAGGCTGACCAGCAGCCCCGGCAGCACGCCCGGTTCGCGCGCAACGGCAAAGGCCGGTGCCCGCTTTTCGACGACAGGCGCCTGCGCCAGTTCGCGCGGCAGCCCCAGCGCGAGGCCCCAGGTGGCGAGCGCCGCCACCGCGGCGATCAGCAGGTAGGCCGTGCGCCAGCCGCCCCAGCCCGCGATCCACGCGCCCAGCGGCACGCCGAGCGCCACCGCCACCGTGCCGCCGCCGGTCACGATGGCCAGCGCCCGGCCGCGCAGCGCGGGCGACACCATCACGGCCGCCACCGCGCTCGCCGTCGGCAGGAACACGCCGGCCACCAGCCCCAGCGCAACGCGCGCCAGCGCCAGCTGCAGGAAGCCATGCGCCATTGACGCAGCCAGCGTCAGTCCCGAAAAGGTCGCGAGGCTCGCGACCAGCAGCCGCCGGCGCCCGAAGCGCGCCAGCAGTGCCGCCATCACCGGCGAGCCGATGGCATAGCTCAGCGCGAACAGCAGCACCAGCTGCCCGGCGCGCGCGGCGCTGACATGCAGGTCGGCCGCCAGCACCGGCAGCAGCCCCGCGATCATGAAGCTCTCGGTGCCGATGGCGAAGGCGCCCAGCGCCAGCCAGCCCAGGCTCAGCGGCAGGCGTTCGGCCGGTTGCGGCGAGGACGAGGGGGAGGAGGAAAGAGCCGTGTTGTTCATGACGAATGACTCCGTGGAAAGTGTGTTCAGTGCCTCCAGAATAGGTTTGCAATTGGCTCTTCAAAAGAACCACAATCGGCGAAGTTCATGGAGCCGCTTTTCGAACTCGCCATCCGCCTGCCGCCCGCCGGCTCGCGCGACCTGCTGCGCGAGCTGCACCGCCAGCTGCGCGGCGCCATCCTCGACGGCCGCCTGCAGCCCGGCTCCCGCCTGCCCGCCACGCGCGCGCTGGCGCAGCGGCTGGGCGTGTCGCGCAACACCACGCTGGCCGCCTACGACCTGCTGCTGGGCGAGGGCTACCTGCTCGCGCGCCCCGGAGCCGGCACCTACGTGGCCGACACGCTGCCCGTGTCCCGGCGGCGCACCGCCCCGAAGAAGGCCCTGGCCGTCGGGCGCGACTCCCGGCTGGTGCCGGCGAGCGTGCCGGGCGCCGACCTCGCCCCCACGCTGCAGCCGCAGCCCGCGCGCGACGACTTCCGTGTCGGCCTGCCCGACGTGAGCCTCTTTCCCTTCGACATCTGGCGCCGCCTGAGCGACCGCGCCCTGCGCCGCATCGCGCGGCAGACGGCCGACTACGCCGACCCGCAGGGCCAGGCCGCGCTGCGCGAGGCGATCGCCGGGCATGTGTCGTTCACCCGCGCGGTCGGCTGCACCGCCGACGACATCGTGGTCACTGCCGGCGCGCAGCAGGCCTTCGGGCTGCTCGCGCGCATCCTCGTGGTGCCGGGGCGCACCGTGGTCGCGGTCGAGCAGCTCTTCTATCCCTCGCTGCGCGAAGCCATGCTGGCGGCGGGCGCGAGGGTGGTGACGGTGCCCACCGATGCCGAGGGCCTGTGCGTGGAGCGCATCCCGCCCGAGGCGCGCGTGGTGTGCGTCACGCCCTCGCACCAGTTCCCGACCGGCGTCGCGATGTCGCCGCCGCGCCGCGCCGCGCTGCTGGCCTTCGCGCGCGAGCGCAACGCCGTCGTCGTCGAGGACGACTACGACAGCGAATTCCGCTTCGCCGGCCGCCCCCTCGACGCGCTGCAGACGCTGGACCGCGCCGAGTCGGTCTTCTACGTCGGCACCTTCTCGAAGAGCCTCTTCCCCGCCCTGCGCCTGGGCTTCGTGGTGGCGCCGCCCTGGGCGCGCGCGGCGCTGGTGCGATCGCGCGAGCTGGCCGACTGGCACGGCCCGGTGCTCGGGCAGGAGGCGCTCGCCGCCTTCATCGCCGAGGGGCACCTGGCGCGCCACATCCGCAAGATGCGCAAGCTCTACGCCGCGCGGCGCACCGCCCTGCTCGAGGCGCTGGCGAGCCACGGCGCGGGGCGGCTGGAAGTGATTCCTTCCAGCGCGGGCCTGCACCTGTCGGCCTGGCTGCATGGCGGCACGCGCGCAGATACGGTGGTCGAGCGTGCCGCGGCGGCCGGCATCACGCTGCCGCCGCTGTCGCGCTTCGCACTCGATCCGCACGCGCCCGGCACGCCCAACGGCCTGGCTTTCGGCTACGGACTGATCGGCGAATCGCAGATCGACGGCGCGATACGCCGGCTGGCCGCGCTGCTGTAGCGCTCAGGTCCTGTCCAGCGGCAGCTGCGTGGTGAACTTGGTGGTCGACAGCACCACGTCGCTCGAATAGTTCTCCAGCTCCAGCGCGTCGCCCAGCTGCTCCTGCGCAAAGGCCTGGTATTCGGGCAGCGAGCGCGCGCAGATCACGAGCACGAAGTCGGTGTCGCCCGCCACGCAGTGGCACTGCAGCACTTGCGGCAGCGCATGCACCTTGCGCTCGAAGGCCTGGATCGCCTCGCGCGTGGTGCTGCGCAGCGCGACCCGCGAGATCACCAGCACCGGAAAGCCCACGCGCGCGGCGTCGAGGATCGCCACTTCCTCGCGGATCACGCCCGCGCGCCGCAGCCGCTGCACGCGCTTGAGGCACGCCGAGGGCGAGAGGTTCACGCGCTCGGCCAGCGTCTGGTTCTGCAGGCCCGCGTCGGCCTGCAGCTCGGCGAGGATGCACTGGTCGATGCGATCGAGATCGAGGGTGCCGCTTTTCATGGTGCCGCCAGTGTGGCGCAACGCCCGGGCAATCGGATTCGTTTTGGGGCCCGCACAACGACACCGGATTCTCCGGCCGCTGGCTACGCTGGCCGCATTCCCCACGACAAGGAGCATCCGATGGCAGAAGGCGCAACCTACGATCCCGCGGCGAGCAGGCACCTCGTGCGCTACGGCATGGGGCTCAGCCCGCACGTGATCGTCAAGGCCCGCGGCGCCACGCTGTGGGACCAGCACGGCCGCGAGATCCTCGACTTCACCTCGGGCCAGATGTGCGCCACCATCGGCCACAACCATCCGCGCATCGTCGCCGCCATCCAGAAGGCCTGCGAGGGCGCGCTGCACCTCTACAGCGGCTTCGTCGGGCCGGCCGTGCCGGCGCTGGCCGGGCGGCTGGCGTCGATGCTGCCGCCGTCGCTGTCGAAATCGATCTTCCTCTCGACCGGCGGCGAGGCCAACGAGGCGGCTGTGCGCATGGCGCGCGTGACCACCGGCCGCTACGAGATCGTGGGCCTGAACGGCGGCTGGCACGGCGTGACCGGCGGCATCGCCTCGCTCACCTTCGCCGGCCGACACCATGTGGACTACGGGCCGCGCAAGCCCGGCACGATGTCGATTCCGGCGCCCAACTGCTACCGCTGCCCGGTGCGGCACTGCCGCGACGCCTGCGATACCACCTGCCTGGACGTGGGCTTCGACATGGTCGACGCGCAATCCAGCGGTTCGCTCGCGGCCTTCATCGCCGAGCCGGTGCTCAGCTCGGGCGGCGTGATCGTGCCGCCCTCGGGCTACTTTCCGAAGCTCAAGGAGAAGTGCCGCGAGCGCGGCATGCTGCTGATCCTCGACGAGGCGCAGACCGCCTTCGGCCGCATGGGCGCCAACTTCGCCTTCGAACAGGCCGATGTGGTGCCCGACATCCTCACCGTGTCGAAGACGCTGGGCGGCGGCGTTGCCATCGGCGCGGCCATCACCAGCGAGGCCATCGAGCAGGACTGCCACGACAAGGGCTTCGTGCACGTCACCTCGCACGTGTCCGACCCGCTGCCGGCCGAAGTCGCGCTGGCCGTGCTCGACGTGCTGGAGGAGGAAGACCTAGCCTGCCGCGCCGCCGAGATGGGCAAGCGGCTGCGCGCGGGCCTCGAGACGCTGAAGGCCCGGCACGAGGTGATCGGCGACGTGCGCGGCCACGGCCTGCTGCAGGGGGTCGAACTCGTGAAGGACCGCGAGACCCGCGAGCCCGACGCCGAGCGCGGCCGGGCCATCACCGACGCCTGCATGGAGCGCGGCCTGAGCATGAACATCGTGTCCGTCGGCGGCATGGCGGCGGTGTGGCGCATCGCGCCGCCGCTGAACGTGACGGAGGCCGAACTCGACCGTGGGCTCGAGATGCTCGATGACGCGATCCGCTCGACGGCCTAGCTGCCTCTAGCCGATCCCCAGCATCCGCTTGTTGGCTGCCACGTCCACGCCGCCCGCCGCGAAGTCGTCGAAGGCGCGGTCGGCCACGCGGATGATGTGGTCAGCGATGAACTTCGCGCCCTCGCGCGCGCCGTCTTCCGGGTGCTTGATGCAGCACTCCCACTCCAGCACCGCCCAGCCCGGGAAGTCGTACTGCGCCATCTTCGAGAAGATGGCCTTGAAGTCCACCTGGCCGTCGCCCAGCGAGCGGAAGCGCCCTGCCCGGTTGATCCAGCTCTGGAAGCCGCCGTACACGCCCTGCTTGCCGGTCGGGTTGAACTCGGCGTCCTTCACGTGGAAGATCTTGATGCGCTCGTGGTAATGGTCGATGTAGGCCAGGTAGTCGAGCTGCTGCAGCATGAAGTGGCTCGGGTCGTACAGCAGGCAGGCGCGCGGGTGGTTGTTCACGCGCTCCAGGAACATCTCGTAGCTCACGCCGTCGTGCAGGTCTTCGCCGGGGTGGATCTCGTAGCCCACGTCCACGCCCGCGGCGTCGAAGGCGTCCAGGATGGGCCGCCAGCGGCGCGCGAGCTCGTCGAAGGCTTCCTCGATCAGGCCGGGTGGGCGCGGCGGCCACGAGTACAGATAGGGCCAGGCCAGCGCGCCCGAGAAGGTCGCGTGCGCCGTGAGCCCGAGATTGGCCGAGGCCTTCGCCGCAAGGTGCAGTTGCTCGACGGCCCACTGCTGCCGCCGCACCGGGTCGCCACGCACCTCGGGTGCCGCGAAGCCGTCGAAGCCCGCGTCGTAGGCCGGGTGCACCGCCACCAGCTGGCCCTGCAGGTGGGTCGATAGCTCCGTGATCTGCAGGCCGTGGCTTGCCAGCGTGCCCTTCATCTCGTCGCAGTAGGTCCTGCTTTCGGCGGCCTTCTTCAGGTCGAACAGGCGGGCGTCCCAGCTGGGAATCTGCACGCCCTTGTAGCCCAGGCCGGCGGCCCAGCCGGCAATGCCGTCGAGGGTGTTGAAGGGGGCGGTGTCTCCCGCGAACTGGGCCAGGAATATGGCTGGGCCCTTGATGGTTTTCATCGGCTTGTCTTCCTTGTACGTTGGGGCAGCGTTGAAAGCATACTTGGCGTGTCGTCCGACCCCGTGCGAGAGGCCAACGAGCCAAAATGGACTTTCCTTTCCGCATCACCCGTCCGGTTTCCTCCGACGACAGTCCAGCGATGACACAACCTGTTTCCGCCAGGCTCAAGATCGGCCTGTCCGCCTGCTTCTCGCACGCCGACCCGGCCCGCTCGCTCTTCACCAACAAGACGCTGCAGTACGTCGAGCAGTCGATCGCGCACTGGCTCATGTCCGCCGGCGCGATGGTCGTGATGGTGCCCTGCCCCACCGGCGAGACCGCGCGCGGCGACACCAAGCTGTCGCACTACGCCGAATGGCTCGACGGCGTGGTGATGCACGGTGGGGCCGACGTCTGGCCCGGAAGCTACGGCGAGGTGCCGCTGAAGGACGCCTGGATCGGCGACCGCATCCGCGATCTCTACGACCTGGCGCTGGTCGAAGCCTTCGAGCAGGCCGGCAAGCCCATCTTCGGCGTGTGCCGGGGGCTGCAGCTCATCAACGTGGCCTTCGGCGGCACGCTCTACCAGGACATCGAGGAGCAGCACGGCCACCCCCAGACGCTGAAGCACCGCGACCCGGTGACCTACGACCAGAACTTCCACGACATCGAGATCGTGGAGGGCACGCGGCTGTCGAAGCTCTACCCCGAGGTGCGCACCGCGCGCGTCAACAGCATCCACCACCAGGGCATCAAGGGTCTCGCGCCGGGCTTCGAGGTCGAGGCCTGGAGCATGCCCGACCGCGTGCCCGAGGCCATCCGCCGCCGCCCCGAGAAGGGTCGCAGCTACATCAGCGCGACCCAGTGGCACCCGGAGTTCCACAAGTACGGCAGCACCGAGACCGTGGACGACACGCCGATCCTGCACGACTTCCTGTGGGCCTGCGCCACCGCCAAGGTCGCGCCCAAGACCACGCCGCGCTCCGGCCCCGGCAAGATCCGCGACCGCGCCGCGCGGGTGCTGCGGCAGGCGCTGCTGCGGCGCTGAAGAAGAGAAGCCCGCAGGCTAGGTCCGGCTCACGAAGGTGGCCGCCGGCATGCTCGTTCTCCAGAAAGCCTCGTCGCGAACGGGCGCGCCCCAGGCTTCCAGGTAGTCGAGCACAAGCCCTCGCGTCAGGCGGTCCCTGACCAGCCTCGATGCATAGCGCTCGGTCCGTTCGAACCCGAGCGGGCTGCCTTCCTGGAAGAAGTCCCAGCGATCGTCCTTCATTGCGCGCACCGTGCGCCTCGGCTTGCCGTCCGCATCGACCTCGAACGAGTTGATCGGGTCTTCCGCCTGCTGCGAGGTGCTTCGCGTCTCGGCGACGTCGAACAGGAAGCGGGTGCAGTACGAGCGGAAGAAGTAGTCGCTCGACGCGGCGTGCGGCATGAAGGCCGTGAGATGCGGGGCGGCTTCCGGCACCCAGAGCAGCATGGTGGAGCCTTCCCCGCTGTACGACTGGGATGGAAAGACGAATGGCGCGGCCGCCACCTTCACCTTCATCGGGGGATGGCCGTCGAAGGCGCGCGCCACCTCGATCAAGGGAGCGCGAACGACAACGAGATTGAAATACGCCCGGTCCAGCACTCCGGGTTGCGCCGCAATGGTCATGCGCGCGATTCTCGACGGCTGGACGGGCGTCTGGTCAGCGCCAGGCAGCACGCAGCAGCGCCGCCGGATCCGCAGTGCCGGCGCTGATGCCCGTCACAGGCCCCCAGTCGGGATCGAAGCGGCTCGAAAGGAACGCGGCCGACTCCTCCGCGCTCGCGTGCTCGAGCATCAGGCACGCCTGGGCGGCCAGCACCAGCCGCTGGGTGAAGCGGCGGGCCTGCTGCTCCAGCTCCTGCGGCGGCAGCTGCGTCATCCGGCGCACGGCCTGCAGCGCGTCGAGCACGCGGGGCTCGCCGGTGGCGATTTCCTGCAGGTGGTCGAGCACGAGGTGCGCGTCGTCGGGGTTGCGCGAGACGGCGCGCAGCACGTCCAGGCACATCACGTTGCCCGAGCCTTCCCAGATCGAGTTGACGGGCGCCTCGCGGAAGAGCCGGCCCATCGGGCCCTCTTCCACGTAGCCGTTGCCGCCGAACACTTCCATCGCCTCGCCGGTGAGCGCCACCGCGCGCTTGCAGTTCCAGAACTTCGCGGCGGGCGTGAGCAGCCGGCGCCTGGCCGTGTCCAGCGGCGCCGCGGAGCCGAAGCGCGAAGCAAGCCCCATCGCCAGCAGCGTGGCGCTTTGCGATTCGAGCGCCATGTCGGCCAGCAGCGCGGTCATCACCGGCTGGTCGGCCAGCGCCTTGCCGAAGACGTGGCGGTTGCGCGCGTAGTGCAGCGCCTGCGCGAAGGCCTGGCGCATGAAGCCGGCGCTGGCCAGCGCGCAGTCCAGCCGCGTCACGGTCGCCATCTCGATGATGGTCGGGATGCCGCGGCCCTCGTCGCCCACGAGCACGCCCCAGGCGTCCTTGAACTCGACCTCGCTGCTCGAATTGGAGCGGTTGCCGACCTTGTCCTTCAGCCGCTGAATGTGGATCGCGTTCTTGCTTCCGTCGGGCCGCCAGCGCGGCACGAAGAAGCACGAGGAGCCGTGCTCGTCGGTCTTGGCCAGCACCAGGTGGCCGTCGCACATCGGCGCCGAGAAGAACCACTTGTGGCCGGTGACGAGGAACTCCTCTCCCCAGGGGCCGCTTCCGGCCGGCACTGCGCGCGTGGTGTTGGTGCGCACGTCGCTGCCGCCCTGCTTCTCGGTCATGCCCATGCCGACGGTGATCGAGGTCTTGCCCTCGAGCGGGATGTCGCGCGCATCGTGCTCGTTCGACGCGAGCTTGTCGCGCAGCGCGGCATACAGCGCGGCGTTGCGGCGCACGACCGGGATGCAGGCCTTGGTCATGGTGGTCGGGCAGGTCGAGCCCGACTCGATCTGGCTGTGCATGTACAGCGACGCGCCGTAGCCCACCCAGGCCGAGGGCCGCTCGTCGAAGAACGGCAGGTTGGCGATGCCGTTGCGCCGGGCGATGGTCATCATCGTGTGCCAGGCCGGGTGGAAGCGCACCTGGTCGATGCGCTCGCCGGTGCGCGAGTGGGTGTGCAGCTCGGGCTCGTGGTGGTTGGCGTCTTCCGCGGCGCGCAGCGTGGCCTCGGCGCCGTACTCCGCGCCCTGGCGCGCCAGCTCGTCGTCGCGCCATGCGGCGCCGCCGCGTTCCACTGCGCCACGCAGCGCGGGGTCGCTGGTGTAGACGTTGTAGTCCTTGAGCTCGGGGACCTGGTTGTCGGGGTGGATGCCGGTGGTGGTCATGGTCGTTTCTTCCGGTTGAAGGCTCAGGCTTCGGGGCGCCGCTCGCGCAGCACCAGCGTCTGGGTGGCGAGGCCGATGGGGCCGCTCTCGTCGTAGAGGTGGGACACGACGAGGCCCGCGCCGCCGCCGTGGGCCTCGGTGACCGAGCTCACGCCGATCCACTCGCCCTGCGGCGCGCGGAACAGGTTCATGCTCATGTCGGCGTTGGTGAACAGGTAGCGCTCGGCTGGCAGCACCCAGCTCAGGCCGTTGCCGAAGTCGGCGGCGGCCGCCGCGCGCATTGCGGGCGACGTGGCCGTGCCGTGCAGCAGCGGCACAGCGAGGCGGAACCACGCGCCGCACGGGCCGGGCCGGGTGGGGTCGCCTTCGGCCACGCGCGTCTCCATGGCCGTGCCGTAGAAAGACACGCCCCTGGGCAGCCCCGGGATGCGCACGGGCTCCTTGCAGTCGCGCGGCAACGGCAGCAGTTGCCGCCGCGGCCAGCCGGGCAGATCGGGCGGCAGCGCCAGCGGCTGTTCCGCCAGCAGCAGGGCATTCGCCCGTGCCACCAGCACGTCGCCCGCCAGCAGGTCGATGCCCACGCGCACCGTGGAGCGCGAGGCCTGCACCTGGGTGCGCGTGGCCAGCGGCGCCAGGGGCACCGGCTTCACCAATTCGGTGGTGAGTCGCGCCAGCTGCCAGCCGGTGCCGGGCGCGGACCGCTCGGCCACATGCGCGAGCAGTGCGCAGGGCGCGCCGCCGTGCTGCGCGCGCGGGTCCCAGGGGCCGCGCGAGAGTTCGCTCGGCAGCCATGCGCCGTCGCCTTGCGCGGTGTAGACGGCGGGGTGGGAGCCGTCCGGATCGATGTCGTCGTGAGCCATTGCAGAATGCCGTTCGATGGGTCAAAAAATTCTAGGAACAACCCGCCCGCGAGGTGTTCGGGTTCGGCTGCGCTGATGGCTGCCCCCCGCACCGCTGCAGCCCCGAGGAGAAAGCCGCGCCAGTCCCGCGCGCTCCACACCTCGCAGGCGCTGCAGGAAGCCTTTGTTCGGCTTTTGGTCGAGAAGGGTTTTGCCGCCATCACCATCCGCGAGATCGTGTCGGTGGCCGGCACGGGGCTCGGCAGCTTCTACGAATACTTCGAGAACAAGGAAGATCTGGCGCGCGTTGTCCTGCACCTGCGCTCCAAGGCGCTGCTGCTGGACATGCGCGCGGCCGTCGCCGCGCATGCGGGCCGCCCGCTTGCGGAAATAGTGGACGCGGTGATCGACGCGCAGCTGGAGGCGCACCGCGCGCAGCCCCTGGCCTGGGGCGCGCACTACCTGCTGGAGCGGCACCTTTCGGGGCCCGAGGCCTACCGCAAGATGTACGACCGCTTCGTGGGCGAATGGGTGGGCGTGCTCGACGCGGCTGTTGACCTGTCGCCGGACTGCCAGAAGAAGGAAGTTGCCCGCGTGTGCCAGACCATCATCTACGGCCTGTTCGCGCACCTGCATATCGGCACCGGCGGGCGGCCCGACCTGCAGGCGCTGTCACGGCAGCTGCGTGCCGCGTTGCATGGTTACCTGGCGGGCGTGGCCTGATCAGCGCGCGCCGCTGCTGTTCTTGTAGCCGCTGACGCTGGCGTCGATGGTGCCGAACACCGTGACGCCGCTGCCGCTGGTCGGCGTGGCGGCGGAGGAGCCGGCATTGCCGTTGCCGGCCGAACCCGTGCCGGCGCAACCCGTGGCCAGCACGCCCATTGCAATCGCGAATGCGGCGGCGATGAAAGACGACTTCAACGGAATCTCCTGGATGGTTGGATCCGGGCCACTATAGGCCGGCCGCGTAAAGCGGCCTGTAACAGCACACCCGGCGCCGGCAGGGTTGTTGGCGCCGCCTGCCGCCGCTCCTGCTTATTCGGGCTTGGCGCCCGAGGCATTCACCGCCGCGCCCCACACGCCGATCTCGCTCGCCACGAAGCGGTCGAACTCGGCCGGGGTCGTCGGTGCGGGTTCGGAGCCGCGCTCGCGGATGAAGCGCGCCATCTGCTCGCTCTTCAGGATGTCGGTCACCTCGCGGTTGAGGCGCTCGACGATGTCGGGCGGCGTGCCGCGCGGCGCCATCAGCCCGAGCCAGCCCACGGCCTCGAAGTTCTTGGTGCCCGCCACGCCGCTTTCGCGCACGGTGGGCACGTCGGGCAGCTGCGAGGAGCGCGTGGCCGAGGTCACGGCCAGTGGCACCGCCCGGCCCGACTTGATGTGCGGCAGCGCGGCCGTCACCGAGTCGATCATCAGCGGCACCTGGTTGCCCAGGAAGTCCGACTGCGCCGGGCCGCTGCCCCGGTACGGAATGTGCGTGACGAAGACATGCGCCGCCGCCTTGTACATCTCGCCCGACAGATGCTGCGTGCCGCCGATGCCGGCGCTCGCGTAGCTCAGCCGGCCGGGCTCGGCCTTGGCGCGCGCGGTGAGTTCGGCCAGCGTGCGGATGCCGCTCTCGGGCGTGGCCAGGAACACCAGCGGCACCTTGGCGATGAGCGAGATGCCGACCAGGTCCTTGCGCGGATCGAAGCCCGGCTTGGCGTAGAGCGTCTGGTTCACCGCCATCGCGCTGCCCGCCACCACCAGCGTGTAGCCGTCGGGTTGGGAGCGCACCACGAACTCGGTGCCGATGTTGCTGCCGGCGCCGGCCTTGTTGTCGACGATCACCGGCTGGCCCAGCCGCTTGCCGAGCTGCTCGGCGATGGCGCGGGCGAAGATGTCGGTGGCCTGTCCGGGCGGGAAAGGCACGACCAGCTTGACCGGCTTGTCGGGCCACGCGGCGGCGTGCGCCAAACCGCTGCCGCCGAGCACCGCGACGGCCAATGCCACACTCGTTGCGAAGTGTCTGCGCAGCATGGCTCAGGGCGCCGAGAGGTGCTTGCCCACGATGCCCGCGAGCTCGAACATCGTCACCTGGTCCTTGCCGAACACCGGCTTGAGCTTGGCATCGGCGTTGATCGAGCGCTTGTCCTTGGCGTCCTGCAGGCCGTTGGCCTTGATGTAGTCCCAGAGCTTCTTCACCACCTCGGTGCGCGCGACCGGCTCGTTGCCGATCACCGCCGCCAGCGCGTCGCTGGGCTTCAGGCCCGCGCCCGGCTTGCGCGGCGCGGCGGCCTTCTTCGCGGCCGGGGCCTTCTTGGCCGCGGGCGTCTTCTTCGCCGCCACCTTCTTCGCGGCAGCCGTCTTGCCGGCCGGCGCAGCCTTGCCGAAGGTCTTGCGCGGCGGGAACTTGCTGCCGCCCTCGCGCGGCGCGAACTCGAAGGTCACCTTGCCCTCTTCGGCGTTCCAGGTCAGGAAGGCCTTGAAGGCGCGGCGCGTGCGCATGCTCACGAACTTGTCGAGCAGGTCGGTCTTGCCGGTGGCCAGCAGCTTTTCCATTTGCGCGCGCTCCACCGGCTGCTGCAGGATGATCTTGCCGGTCTTGAAGGTGCAGCTCGGCGTGGGCTGCGCATTGGTCGGCACCGACTTCTCGCAGACGTAGTTGCTGCCGTGCTCGAACACCGGCGCGCCGCACACCGGGCAGGGGCCTACGGTGTCCTGCTCGCTGAAGTCGACGATCTCGCCGCTTTCCTCGTTCTTGTCGTCGCCGAAGTCGAATTCCAGCTTCCAGTTCTTCGCTTCCTCGTCGTACTTGATGACGATCTCGGAGGTGAAGGGCCAGCCGGCCTTGGAGCGGAAGCCTTCCAGCGGGCCGATGTGCTTGTCGTGCAGCAGCGCCTCGGCCTCGGCCACCTCGAAGGTGCGCCCGGCCGGCGACTTGCCGAACGAGAAGCCGCAGGCGTCCTCGCCCGTGCCGCTCTTGCCGGTGCAGGCATAGCGGCGGTAGTTCTCGCGCACGATGCCGCCGCAGTTGGGGCACGGCGTGCGCAGCGTGGCGTAGTCGCCCGGCACGGTGTCGCGGTCGTATTCCTTGGCCTTCTTGACGATGTGCTGCGTCATCTCGGCGATCTCGCGCATGAAGGCGTCGCGGCTGAGCGCACCCTTCTCCATCTGCGCGAGCTTGTATTCCCACTCGCCGGTGAGCTCGGCCTTGGAGAGTTCCTCCACGCCCAGGCCGCGCAGCAGCGTCATGAGCTGGAAGGCCTTGGCCGTGGGGATCAGCTCGCGGCCTTCGCGCAGCATGTACTTCTCGGTGATCAGGCCTTCGATGGTGGCCGCGCGCGTGGCTGGCGTGCCCAGGCCCTTCTCCTGCATGGCCTCGCGCAGCTCGTCGTCGTCGATGGTCTTGCCAGCGCCTTCCATGGCGCCGAGCAGCGTGGCTTCCGAATAGCGTGCCGGCGGACGCGTCTTCAGGCCCTTGGTGTCGACCGACTCGGCCTTCACGATCTCGCCCGGCTTCACCGGCACGAGGCGCTTGCCGTCCTTGTCGTCTTCCTTCTCGTCGTCCTGGGCTTCCTTGCCGTAGATGGCGAGCCAGCCGGGCTTCACCAGCACCTTGCCGTCGGTGCGGAAGGGATACTTCTTGCCGCCCTGCTCCACCGTGCTGATGCGCGTGGTCACCTGGTATTCGGCGCTCGGGAAGAACACCGACATGAAGCGGCGCACCACGAAGTCGTAGAGCTTCTGCTCTGCTTCGCTCAGGCCGCTCGGTGCCTGCAGCGTCGGGATGATGGCGAAGTGGTCCGACACCTTGGCGTTGTCGAAGATGCGCTTGTTGGGCTTGACGTAGTTGCCGTCCACCGCCTGCTGGGCGAAAGGCGCCAGGTGCTTCATGCCGCTGTTGGCGAGCATGCCCATGGTCTGCTTGACCACCGGCAGGTAGTCTTCCGGCAGCGCGCGCGAATCGGTACGCGGGTAGGTCAGTGCCTTGTGGCGCTCGTACAGGCTCTGCGCCAGCGCGAGCGTGGTCTTGGCGCTGAAGCCGAAGCGGCTGTTGGCCTCGCGCTGCAGCGAGGTCAGGTCGAACAGCAGCGGCGATGCCTGCGTGGTGGGCTTGCTCTCTTCCGTGACGGTGGCGGGCTTGCCGCGCGAGGCGTCGGCGATGGCGCGGGCTTCCTGCTCGTTCCACACGCGGTCGGCGCGCTGTTCGGGGTCGGGCTCGCCGTTGGCAAGCAGCGGCGCGTTGGCTTTCTTCCAGTCGGGGTTGAACCACTTGCCCGGGTACTCGCCGGCTTCGGCCGCGAAGGTGCCGTGGATTTCCCAGTAATCGCGCGAGACGAACTTGCGGATCTGTTCCTCGCGCTCCACCACCACCGAGAGCGTCGGCGTCTGCACGCGGCCCACGGTCGTGAGGAAGAAGCCGCCGTCGCGCGAATTGAACGCCGTCATGGCGCGCGTGCCGTTGATGCCCACCAGCCAGTCGGCTTCCGAGCGCGAGCGCGCGGCGTCGGCCAGGCCCTGCATCTGCTTTTCGGTGCGCAGCGCGTCGAAGCCGTCACGAATGGCCTGCGGCGTCATCGACTGCAGCCACAGCCGCTTGACCGGCTTGTTCAGGCCCGACTTGCCGCCCGCGTACTGTTCGATGAGGCGGAAGATCAGCTCGCCCTCGCGTCCCGCGTCGCATGCGTTGATGAGCTGCGTCACGTCCTTGCGCTTGGCCTGCTTGACCACCGCGTTCAGGCGGGTCTTGGTCTTGTCGACGGGCTTGAGGTCGAAGTGCGGCGGGATCACCGGCAGGTTGGCGAAGCTCCACTTGCCGCGCTTGACGTCGAATTCCTCGGGCGCCTGGATCTCGACCAGGTGACCGACAGCGCTGGTCACGACATAGCTGTCGTTCTCGAAATGCTCGTCATGTTTGTCGAATTTCCCTGCGACCGGCGTGAGGGCGCGGACGATGTCCTGCGCCACCGACGGCTTTTCTGCGATTACCAACGTCTTTGTCATCTAAGGGCTCTCTATACTCTGCGGCTTCCCGCGTGCGCACGCGCGCACACGCATGTGTGCATATTCAAACTAACAGACTTCGGCGATGCCTTCCAAATCCCCACTTCCGGCCGGTCGTGATACGCAAGCCACCGCGCTCCCCGAGGCTGATGCGCAGCCCGCCGCCAAGGAGCGTTCCGGCCGCCGCCGCATCCAGATGCGGCGCTCCGACGTCCACGGCAACGGCGTCTTCGCCGTGCAGGACCTGGCCGAAGGCGAGACGCTGATCGAATACAAGGGCGAGGTCATCAGCTGGAAGGAGGCGCTGCGCCGCCATCCGCATGACCCGACCCAGCCGAACCACACCTTCTACTTCCATATCGACGACGGCCGCGTGATCGACGGCAACGTCAAGGGCAACGATGCACGCTGGATCAACCACTCGTGCGAGCCGAACTGCGAAGCCGACGAGGTCGATGGGCGCGTTTATATCAAGGCGCTGCGCAACATCGCCGCCGGCGAAGAGCTCAACTACGACTACGGCCTGATCATCGACGAGCCATACACGCCGAAGCTTCTTTCCGAATTTCCCTGCTGGTGCGGCTCCGAGCAATGCCGCGGCACGCTGCTGACGCCCAAGGACGAGGACGAAGAGAAGAAGAAAAAGAAGAAGGCGAAGAAAAAGGCCGAAAAGAAGAAAGCCGAGAAGAAGGCTGAGAAGAAGGACGCCAGGAAGGCGGAGAAAAAGGCTGAGAAGAAGGCCGAGAAGAAAGCGGAAAAGAAATCCGCCAAGAAAGACAAGTCCGCCAAGGACTGACCATGGACAACAGCAGCACGGCCGACTGGTTCCAGGACCGGATCGCCGCGGCGGTCGCTCCGCTGCTGCCCGGCTTCGCGGTCGAGGCCGTGGCCGAGATCGATTCCACCAATACCGAGCTGATGCGCCGCGCGCGTGCCGGCCGCGTCGAGCCCGTGCTGCTCGTGACCGAGCGCCAGACGGCAGGCCGCGGCCGGATGGGACGGCCCTGGCAGAGCGGCGATGCGCGGCAGGAGGCGTCAGCCTCGCTCATGTTCTCGCTGGGCCTGCCGCTGGCGCCGGCCGACTGGTCGGGACTCTCGCTGGCCGTGGGTGTCAGCGTGGCCGAAAGTCTCGATCCCTCCAATACGCAGAAGGTCGGCCTCAAGTGGCCGAACGACGTGTGGGTCAACGATCGCAAGCTGGTCGGCATCCTCGTGGAGACCGCGTTGCCCGCCAACGGCCGGCCCGATGCTTCGCGCTACCTCGTGATCGGCATCGGCGTGAACATCGGCGCGCGCGAGGCCGACGGCATGCGCACGCCGCCGGCCTGGGTGCAGCAGTGGCGTCCGGGCGTCAGCGCGCCCGAGGTGCTGGACGAACTGGTCTTGCCGCTGGTGCGTACGGTGCTCGACTTCGAAGCCCGCGGCTTCGCCCCCTTCGCCGAACGCTTTGCCGCGCGCGACGTGCTGCGCGGGCGCGAGGTGACGCTCAGCGACGGCACCGCCGGCCTCTGCGAAGGCGTGGCCTGGGGCGGCGAGCTGCAGGTGCGCACCGACGCCGGCCTGCAGCTGATCTCCAGCGACGAAGTGAGCGTGCGCCCTCGCGGCATGGCTTTCTGATCTTCAACATGAAGCTGCGCCTGCTCCTCGTCGTCCTGCTGCTGGCCAACGCCGGCTACTTCCTCTGGACGCGTGGCGATCTCGCCGGCTTCGGTCTGGCGCCGGCCAGCCTCAGCGAGCGCGAGCCGCAGCGCATGGCGCGGCAGATCCACCCCGAGTGGCTGCAGATCCGCAAGGACGCGCCGAAGCCCGGCACCCCGGCGCCCTGACGGCAAAGCTTCGCGAGCGGCTCAGGACGGCTGCTCGCCCTCGAAGCGCACCGTGAAGAGCGCCCCCGGCGGGTGCTTGCCCGGATGGGCGTCCTCCAGTTTCACCTGTGCGCGATGCTGGTTCGCGATCTCCCGCACGATCGGCAGGCCCAGCCCCGAGCCGTCGGCCTCGTTGCCGAGCACGCGGTAGAAGGGCTCGAACACAAGCTCGCGATCGGCCTCGGCGATGCCGGGGCCGTTGTCCTCCACCTGCAGCAGCAGCACGTGGCCGAAGGGGTCGGCCAGCACGCGCACGGTGATCAGGCCGGGACGCTCGGGCGTCGAGGGCGTGTAGTTGATCGCGTTGTCGACCAGGTTGCGCACCAGCTCCTTCAGCAGCGTGGCGTTGCCGTCGAACACCACGCCCGGCGCGCCGGCCTCGGCGCCGTCGTAGCCCAGGTCGATGCGCTTCTCGATCGCGCGCGGCACCGCCTCGCGCACCACCTCGATGGTCAGCTTCGCCAGGTCGCAGGGCTGGTGGTGCGCGTTGGCGCTGTTGCCCTCGGCGCGCGCCAGCGACAGCAGCTGGTTCACCGTGTGCGTGGCGCGCTTGCTCGCGCGGCCGATCTGCTTGAGCGACTGCTTCAGCTCGTCGGCGTTGGCGCCCTCGCGCTGCGCCAGGTCGGCCTGCATGCGCAGGCCCGCCAGCGGCGTCTTCAGCTGGTGCGCCGCGTCGGCCAGGAAGCGCTTCTGCGTGCCGATCGAGTCGTTGAGCTTGTCCAGCAGTTCATTCACCGACGACACCAGCGGCACCACCTCCAGCGGCACCGAGGATTCGTCCAGCGGGCTCAGGTCGCCCGGGCGGCGCTCGCGGATGCGTGCCTCCACCACCGACAGCGGCTTGATGCCGCGCACCAGCGCCAGCCAGATCAGCAGCACCGCCAGCGGCAGGATCGCGAACTGCGGCAGCAGCACGCCCTTGATGATCTCGGCCGCCAGCACCGACTGCTTCTCGCGCGTCTCCGCCAGCTGCAGCAGCGTGGGCGGCACGTCGTCGGTGCCGCTGGCGATCCACATCGAGGCCACGCGCACCGGCTGGCCGTGCACGTCGCTGTTGTGCAGGAACACCTGGCCGGGCGGCAGCGGCTCGTCGAGGCCGGGCTGCGGAATGTCGCGCTCGCCGCTGAGCAGGTTGTCGTAGCCGTCGAGCAGCTGGTAGTAGACGTGGCCGGTCTCGTCGGCGCGCAGGATCTCTCGCGCCGACTGCGAGAGCACGAACTGCGCGTGCCCTTCCTTCACCGTGACCAGCTCGGCCAATGCCTTCACGTTGTGCTCCAGCGCGCGGTCGAAGGGCGCATTGGCGATGCCCTGCGCCACCAGCCAGGTGACGCCGATGCTCACCGGCACCAGCAGCAGCAGCGGCGTGAGCATCCAGTCGAGGATCTCGCCGAACAGGGAGCGCTGCGCGCGCTGGAAAAGCTTCACTTGATTCGCTCCCGGGCCGCGCGCACCGCCTGTCTCTGCGCCGCCTTGCCGAGGGCGATGCCTGCGGCCCGGCAGAGCCGGTTCCGCGGCATTTCCCGCATGTCAGGGCGCATCAGGGCTGGATCTTCTCGAGGCAGTAGCCCAGCCCGCGCACCGTCGCGATGCGCACCGGGCCCTTCTCGATCTTCTTGCGCAGGCGGTGGATGTAGACCTCGATGGCGTTGAGGCTCACTTCCTCGCCCCACTCGCACAGCCGGTCGACGAGCTGGTCCTTGCTCACCAGCCGGCCGGCGCGCTGCAGCAGCACTTCGAGCAGGCCGAGTTCGCGCGCCGAGAGCTCGACCATCTTGCCGTCGATGGTGGCCACGCGGCCGGCCTGGTCGTACACCAGCGGGCCGTGGCGGATGGTGTTGCTGGTGGCGCCCATGCCGCGCCGCGTGAGGGCGCGCACACGCGCTTCCAGTTCCTGCAGGCTGAAGGGCTTGGCCATGTAGTCGTCGGCGCCATGGTCCAGGCCCTTGACGCGCTCCTCCACGCTGTCGGCCGCCGTGAGCACCAGCACCGGCAGCTGCGAGCCGCGCGCGCGCAGGCGCTTCAGGATCTCGATGCCGTGCAGGCTGGGCAGCCCGAGGTCGAGGATCAGCAGGTCGAACTCGTCGTGGGTCATGAGCGCGGTGTCGGCCTGCGAGCCGTTCGCCACGTGGTCGACCGCCGCGCCCGAGGTGCGCAGGCTGCGCAGCAGGGCATCGGCCAGCACCTGGTCGTCTTCGGCAATCAGAATCCGCATGCGTCACCTCCAGCCCGTTTCATATGTGTCGGGCGCCGGGCCGGCGCTGTTCACATTTGTCTCTGGCGCGAGTCTAGCCCGCCGTGTAGGCCTCGAGTCCGATGGTTACCACGGTGGCGATCTCGTCGCCCACGCTGCTCCTGAACTCTTTTTCGGCCTGCGTCACCGCGCCGCGGAAGGCGTCGAGCCAGGCCAGCCCGTCGGCGGTGAAGAGCACCCGCCGCGCCCGCGCGTCGAGCGGATCGGGCCCGCGCGTGACCAGCCCCCAGGCCTCGCACTGGTCGACCAGCGCGCCCATCGCCTGCTTGGTCATGCCGGCGCGCTCCGCCAGTTCCGTGAGGCGCGAGCCCTCGCGCGACAGGTGCCGCGTGATGTGGATGTGCGCCGCGCTCACCTGCGCGCGCGCCGCGAGGTTCGACAGGGCCAGCGGCACCTCGACGTCGTGCGCCATCAGCTCCAGCACGCGCTCGTCGAAGCGGCGCATGGCGTGGCCCAGCAGGCGGCCCAGATGGGTCTGGCGCCAGGCGTCCTGGTCGGCGGGGAAGGCGGTGTCGGCCATGGTCCGAAATGGTAAAGCAAACTGACCAAAAAACAGGTTTACGTCGAAGCATCAGCCCCTACACTACTGTTCAAGCATCCAGCCTGCAGTTAAATACAGATGGATGGTGTCACACACAAACCATTGATTTTCAAGGAGATTTCCACATGGACGCAGTCGTCAAGGGTTCGAACATCGCAGGCGCCAACAGCGAAAAGGCCAAGGCCCTGCAGGCCGCACTGGCCCAGATCGAAAAGCAGTTCGGCAAGGGCACCATCATGCGGCTCGGCGAGGGCGAGGCGCTGGAAGACATCCAGGTGGTCTCCACCGGCTCGCTGGGCCTGGACATCGCCCTCGGCGTCGGCGGCCTGCCCCGCGGCCGCGTGGTCGAGATCTACGGCCCTGAATCGTCGGGCAAGACCACGCTCACGCTGCAGGTCATCGCCGCCATGCAGAAGCAGGCCGGCACCTGCGCCTTCGTCGACGCCGAACACGCCCTCGACGTGCAATACGCCCAGAAGCTCGGCGTGAACCTGTCGGACCTGCTGATCAGCCAGCCCGACACCGGCGAGCAGGCCCTCGAGATCGTCGATTCGCTGGTGCGCTCCGGCGCCGTGGACCTGATCGTGGTCGACTCGGTCGCCGCGCTCACGCCCAAGGCCGAAATCGAAGGCGAAATGGGCGACTCGCTGCCCGGCCTGCAGGCCCGCCTGATGAGCCAGGCGCTGCGCAAGCTGACCGCCACGATCAAGAAGACCAACTGCATGGTCATCTTCATCAACCAGATCCGCATGAAGATCGGCGTGATGTTCGGCTCGCCCGAAACCACCACCGGCGGCAACGCGCTGAAGTTCTACGCCTCGGTGCGCCTGGACATCCGCCGCATCGGCACCATCAAGAAGGGCGACGAGGCCATCGGCAACGAAACCAAGGTGAAGGTGGTGAAGAACAAGGTCTCGCCCCCGTTCAAGACGGCCGAGTTCGACATCCTGTTCGGCGAAGGCATCAGCCGCGAGGGCGAGATCATCGACATGGGCGTGAACGCCAAGATCATCGACAAGTCGGGCGCCTGGTACGCCTACAACGGCGAGAAGATCGGCCAGGGCCGCGACAACGCCCGCGAGTTCCTGCGCGAGAACCCCGCGCTGTCGCGCGAGATCGAGAACAAGGTGCGCGAGTCGCTGGGCATTCCGCTGCTGGCCGCCGATGTCGACACCACGCCCGAGAAGCCGCAGAAGGCCGCGAAGGCGGACAAGGCCGAGTAAAGACCGGGCGCGGCTCCACGGGGCCGCGCAAGCGACCCCCGCATGGCATTCGACGCCCCTTCCCTCAAAGGCCGCGCATTGCGCCTGCTGAGCCAGCGCGAGCATTCGCGCGCCGAGCTGGAACGCAAGCTGGCCAGGCACGAGGAAGAGCCCGGCACGTTGGCGAAGGCGCTCGACGAACTCGCGGCCAAGGACTTCATCAGCGAGCCGCGCGTGGTGGCCTCGGTGCTCAACCAGCGCGCGGCACGCTCGGGCGCGCTGCGGGTCAGGCAGGAGCTGCAGGCCAAAGGCATCGCGCCCGAGGCCATCGCCGAAGCCGTGGCCGGCCTGCAGGAAACCGAAGTCGAGCGCGCCACGGCCCTGTGGCGCCAGCGCTTCGCCGGGCCGCCCGCCGACGCGAAGGAACGGGCGAAGCAGATGCGATTCCTGATGGCGCGCGGTTTCTCGGGCGCCGTCGTGTCCAAGGTGCTGAGGAGCGATTTCGATGAAGCCGACGAATGAGCATTCCGCCGCGCAGTCGCGCGTCGTCACGCTGCGCGTGGCTTGCGACTGGCGCCGAGCCTATGTATTGGCGGCCGATCCGAAGCGCCTGCCCGACTGGGCCAGCGGCCTCGCGAAGAGCGCGCTGGTGCCGCACGGCGACCACTGGATCGTGCGCACGCCCGAGAGCGGCGAAGCCCGCATGCGCTTCGCGCCGCGCAACGACTTCGGCGTGCTCGACCACTGGGTCGCGCCCGAGGGCGTGCCCGAGGTCTACCTGCCGTTTCGCGTGATCGGCGTCGCGCCGGACGCCTGCGAACTGCAGTTCACGCTGCTGCGCCAGCCCCACATGGACGACGCGGCCTTCGAGCGCGACGCGCAGTGGATCGCCCGCGACCTGCGGACCCTGCGCGACCTGCTCGAGGCCGACTGACTGGCTGACCTGCTGGTTCAGCCGCGCAGCACGATCGGCGCGAACTTGCGCCGCGCCTTCAGCTGGTCGGCATCCCACTCGATGCCCAGACCCGGCGTCCCGGGCGCCACCGCATGGCCGCCCTCGATGCGCAGCCGGCTCGTCGTGAGGTCGTCGAGCTGCGGGATGTATTCCACCCAGCGCGCATTCGGCACCGCCGCGCACAGGCTCACGTGCAGCTCCATCAGGAAGTGCGGGCACATCGCGATGTTGTGCGCCTCCGCGAGGTGCGCGATCTTGAGCCAGGGCGTGATGCCGCCCACGCGCGCCACGTCGGCCTGCACGATGGAGCAGGCGCCCTGCTGGATGTATTCCGCGAACTGCGACGGGTGGTACATCGACTCGCCCACCGCGATCGGCACGCTGGTGCTCTCCAGCAGCTGCGCGTGCGCGCGCACGTGCTCGGCCGGCATCGGCTCCTCGAACCAGGCGAGGTCGAGCGGCACGTACTGCCGCGCGCGGCGGATGGCTTCCGCCACCGTGAAGCTCTGGTTGGCGTCGACCATCAGCTCGAAGTCCGCGCCCACCGCCTCGCGCACGGCCGACAGGCGCGCGATGTCCTGCGCCACGTGCGGCTTGCCGACCTTGATCTTCGCGCCCAGGAAGCCGTCGGCCTTGGCGGCGAGCGTCTGCTCCAGCAGCTGCGCGGGCTCCAGGTGCAGCCAGCCGCCCTCGGTGGTGTAGACCGGCACGCGCTCCTGCGCGCCGCCGGCCAGCTTCCACAGCGGCAGGCCCGCCGCGCGTGCGTTGCGGTCCCACAGCGCTGTGTCGATGGCTGCCAGCGCGAGGCTGGTGATCGCGCCCACGGCGGTGGCGTGCGTGTGGAAGAACAGGTCGCGCCAGATGGCCTCGTACTGCTGCGGGTCGCGCCCGATCAGCCGCGGCGCGAGATGGTCGTTCAGGAGCGCCACGATGGACGAGCCGCCCGTGCCGATGGTGTACGTGTAGCCCATGCCCGCCGAGCCGTCGTCGCAGCGCACGGTGACCATCACCGTCTCCTGCGTCACGAAGGACTGGATGGCGTCGGTGCGCCGGACCTTCGGCGCGATGTCGATCTGCGAGATCTCGACCTGGTCGATCTTCGCCATCGCGATCAGCCTGCGTTGCGCGTCACGTCGGCCGGCAGGTCCGCGCCGTGGAACTTCTTGTAGATGTTGTTGAGCTCGCCGCTCTTGAGCTGCGCCTTCACGAACTCGTCGAGCTTGGCCTTCAGGCGCGGCTCGTTCTTGCGCATGCCGATGGCCAGCATGTTGACCTTCATCGTGAACTTCGGCTCCATCTGCTTGGCCGGGTTCTTCTCGTTGATGGTCTTCAGCAGCGGCGGCGCGGTCGCGAAGATGTCGGCCTGCCCGCTCACCACTGCGGTGATGGAGGTGGCGTCGTCGTCGAAGCGCACGATCTGCGTGCCGGCCGGCAGGATCTTCGTCACTTCCTGGTCGTTGGTGGTGCCGCGCGTGGCGATCACCTTCTTGCCCGCCAGGTCGGCCGGGCCGGTGATGTTCATGCTCTTGGGCGCGCCCACCACCGCCAGGATGGCGGCGTAGGGCACCGAGAAGTCGACCACCTTCTCGCGCTCGGGCGTGACCGACATGCTGGAGATCACGATGTCGGCCTTGTCGGTCTGCAGGAAGGGAATGCGGTTGGCGCCGGTGGTCGGCACGATCTCGAGCTCCAGGCCCAGGCTCTTGGCCAGCAGGCGCGCGGTCTCCACGTCGGAGCCGGTGGCGTTGAGTTTTTCGTCCTTCAGGCCGTAGGGCGGTACGGCGAGGTCGATGGCCACGCGGATCTTCTTGGCGGCCGTGATGGTGTCGAGCTGGTCGGCGTGCGCCGATGCGCTCGCGAAGGCGAGCGGCAGGGCCAGCGCGAGGGCCGACAGCAGGGCGCCGCGGCGCTTGAGCGAAAGCGGGAAGGAAGAAGTCATCGAAAGTCTCCTGGAGTTGTCTGAACGAAAAATCAAAGTCCGGTGCCGATGAACTGGCGCAGCTCCGGCGTCTGCGGGTTGCTGAGGATGCTGGCGTCGCCCTCCTCCCACACCAGCCCCTGGTGCATGTAGATGACCTTGTCGGCCACGCCGCGCGCGAAGGCCATCTCGTGCGTCACGAGGATCATGGTCATGCCCTCGGAGGCGAGCTTCTCCATCACCTTGAGCACTTCGCCGGTGAGCTGCGGGTCGAGCGCGGAAGTCACCTCGTCGAACAGCATGAGCTGCGGCTTCATCGCGAGCGAGCGTGCGATGGCCACGCGCTGCTGCTGGCCGCCGGAAAGCTGCTCGGGGTAGGAGTCGGCCTTCTCCGCCAGGCCCACGCGCTCGAGCACTTCCATGGCGATGGCGCCGGCTTCGGAGGCGCTCATCTTCTTCACCGACTGCGGCGCGAGCGTGATGTTCTGCTTCACCGTGAGGTGCGGGAACAGGTTGTAGCTCTGGAACACGATGCCCACGTCCTTGCGCAGCGAGCGCAGCTCGAGCGCCGGGTCGTGCACCGCGTGGCCGCAGCACTGGATGGTGCCGCTGTCGATGGTCTCCAGCCGGTCGATGCAGCGCAGCGCGGTGCTCTTGCCCGAGCCGCTCTGCCCAATGATGGCCACCACCTGCCCGCGCGTCACCGAGAACGACACGCCCTTGAGCACATGCAGCTTGCCGAAGTGCTTGTGGACGTCGTTGAGTTCAACCACGGGCTGCATTGAGCTTCCTTTCAAGGGCGCGACTCCATCGCGAGAGCGGATAACAAAGGGCGAAATAAAGAAGCGCTGCGCAGCCGAAGTACAGGAAGGGCTGGAAGGTCGAGTTGTTCAGCACCTTGGCGTTGTAGGAAAGCTCGGCGTAGCCGACCACCAGCGAGGCGATCGAGGTGTTCTTGATGATCTGCACCAGGAAGCCCACGGTAGGCGGCGTCGCGATGCGCAGCGCCTGCGGCAGGATCACGCGGCGCATGCGCTCGATGCGCGTGAGCGCCAGGCACTCGGCGGCCTCCCACTGGGCGCGCGGCACGGCCTGGATGCAGCCGCGCCAGATCTCGCCGAGGAAGGCGCTTGCGTAGACGGTGATGGCCAGCGCCGCCGCGGCCAGCGCCGGCACAGAGCCGATGCCAATGATGTTCGGGCCGAAGAAGCACACGCCCATCAGCACCAGCAGTGGTGTGCCCTGGATGACCTGGATGTAGCTCGCGGCAGCCACGCGCACCGCCTTCACGGGCGACACGCGCGCCAGCGCCAGCGCCAGGCCGACGAGCCCGCCGCCGATGAAGGCCAGCGCCGAGAGCTGCACCGTGCCCCACGCGCCCATCAGGAGGAAGCCGAGATGCTCGGTCGGCATGAATTTCATGTCCGCGCCCTCCTCACAGCGGCGTGCCGAGCTTGCGCCGGCGCGGGAACACGATCATGCCCAGCAGCCAGAAGCCCAGTCGCATCGCGTACGACAGCGCCAGGTACACCACCCACAGCACGATGAAGATCTCGAAGTTGCGGAAAGTGTCCGACTGGATGCGGTTGGCCACGCCGAAGAGCTCCTCCGCGCCGATCGACGACATGATGCTGGAGGCCAGCATCAGCAGCACGAACTGGCTCGCGAGCGCCGGGTACACACGCTCCACCGCCGGGCGCAGGATCACGTGCCAGAACACCTGCACCTTCGACAGGCCAAGGCATTCGGCGGCCTCGAGCTGGCCCTTGTGGATCGACTCGATGCCCGCGCGGATGATCTCGCAGCTGTATGCGCCGATGTTCACCACGAGAGCGAGCACCGCGCCGACCATGATCGGCATCGTTACGCCCGCGCTGGAGAGGCCGAAGATCAGGAAGTAGCTCTGGATCAGCAGCGGCGTGTTGCGGATCGCCTCCACGTAGCCGCCCGTGAGGCGGCGCAGCCAGCCGTGGCGGCTGTTGCGGCCCAGCGCGCAGACGGTGCCGAGCATGAAGCCCAGCACGGTGGCGAGAAAGGACAGCTGCACGGTCGTCCACGCGCCTTCGAGCAGCAGCGGCCACTGCTCGAGCACGGGCATGAAGTCGAACTGGTAGTTCAATGCGTTGGGCTCCGGAAGTCCAATGAAAGCGAGGCGGAAAGAAAGAGGCGGCTACGCGGCGCGCGCGAGCGGCAGGCACGAGGGCCCGAGCGGCTCGAAGGCCTTGTAGGTCAGGATGAATTCGCGATGCCCCAGCGCCTCGGACTTGGTGGCCGTGCCGTCTGCCACGCTGCGCACCGCGTCGAAGATTTCTTCGCCCACTTCCTGCAGCGTGCCCCGCCCTTCGAGGATGCGGCCGGCGTCGACGTCCATGTCCTCATGCAAGCGGCGGTAGGTGTCCGGGTTCGCGCAGACCTTGATGACCGGCGAGACGGCCGAGCCCACCACCGAGCCGCGCCCCGTGGTGAACAGGATCACGTGCGCGCCGCAGGCGATGAGCTCGACGATCTCCGCGTTGTCGCTGATGTTCGGGAAGCCGAAGCGCGGCTCGCCGTCGGGCACCACGTCCAGCAGGTAGAGGCCGCCCTGCGGCGGCACGTCGCCGGGCTTGACGATGCCGTTGATCGGCGAGGCGCCGCTCTTGGCGTACGCGCCCAGCGACTTCTCCTCGATGGTCGAGAGCCCGCCGTCGGCATTGCCCGGCGCGAAGCTGCCGTGGCCCATGGTGCTGTAGTAGCGCGCGGCCTTGTTCACGCATTCGACGATGGCCTCGCCCAGCTCGGGCGTGGCGGCGCGACGCTTCATGTGGAACTCGCAGCCGATCAGCTCGCCGGTTTCCTCGAAGATGCAGCGCGCGTCCTGCGCGATCAGCAGGTCGAAGGCGCGGCCCACGGCCGGGTTGGCGGTGATGCCGCTGGTGCCGTCGGAGCCGCCGCAGATGGTGCCCACCACGAGCTCGCTAATGGCCATGGGCACGCGCTGCTGCTGCGCGAGTTCGGCCAGCGCCCACTGCACCCACTCCGTGCCCTCGCGGATCGTGCTGCGCGTGCCGCCCTCCTGCTGGATGGTGAGCGTGTGCACCGGCCGGCCCGAAGCCGCCACCGCCTGCTCGAGCTTGCGCTTGTTCATGCTCTCGCAGCCCAGCGAGATCAGCAGCGCCGCGCCCACGTTCGGGTGCGTGGCGATCGCTTCCATCATGCGTTCGGCGTATTCGTTCGGGTAGCAGCCGGGGAAGCCGACGAGATGCACTTCCGATTCACCGTCCTGCTGGCGGAAGTTCAGCGTGATCTCGCGCGCCACGTGATGCGCGCATTCGACGAGGTAGGCCACGACCACGACGTTGCGGATGCCCTTGCGGCCGTCGGCGCGCGGGAAGCCCTGGATCTGGAGGTTGGGAGCGTTCATGCGGAGGAGGGCGCTTCAGGCGTGGCCGACGAAGGTCTTGCCCTCGTCCAGCGTGTAGGTCGGCGTGTAGTCGCTGTCGAGGTTGTGCGTGTGGATGTGCTCGCCGGCCGCGACCGGGGCGTGCAGGCTGCCGATGACGGCGCCGTACTTCAGCACCTGCTCGCCGGCGGCGATGGCGTGGCGGGCGAGCTTGTGGCCCAGGCCGATGTCCTTGGCGAGCGTGACGGCGCCGCTTTCGAGCTGCACGGCCGTGCCGGCCGCAAGATGGGTGCAGGCGATCAGGCAGTTGTCGCCGGGCGAGAGCAGCACCAGCCGGGTGTCGATGGATTGCGGGTTCGGCATCCGGCGGCGCTCAGAACTTGCGGTACTTCAGGTAGGCCTCCTGCGGGTCGGTGCCCGCGAGGATGGCTGTGCGCACGAGGTTCTCGCGGCCCATCATGTGCTCGGCCTCGGCAATGAGGGCCTCGGCCTGCGAGAGCGGCAGGCGGATCACGCCGTCGGTGTCGGCCAGCAGCAGGTCGCCGGGGTTCACCGCCACCTCACCGATGCGCACCGGCACGTCCATCGCCTCGGGCAGCCAGTAGCCCACGATGTCGCGCGGCGTGAAGTAGCGGTGCCACACCTGGAAGCCCTGCTGGATGATGAATTCGGCGTCGCGCACGCCGCCGTCGGCGATCACGCCCAGCACGCCCTTGCGGCCCAGCGTCTCGGCCGAGAGCTCGCCCATGTGCGAGACGGTCGAGTCGTTGGGCTGGATCACGGCGATGTGGCCGGGCCTGGCGCGCGAGAGGAAGCCCGTCCATGCCATCAGCGTCTCGTGCGGATCGGCGGTGGGGTCGACGCGGCCGTTCACGGTGAAGGCCGGCCCACAGAGCTTCTGCCCGGGGATCAGCGGGCGCAGCGTGGGCGGCAGCGTGAAGTCGCGCAGCCCGGCGGCGCGCATCACGTCGTGCAGGATGCCCGTGTAGCAGGCTTGCAGACGGGCGAGCAGCGGGGTTGCCGGGGCGTCGGGAGTTTGGATCATGGGGTGAATCTTGTTTTCTTAGATAAAAACACTTTTCACAAATGAGATTACCAGCGAGGCCCATGATGGAAGCTGGGGTTTGCGCCTATTCGAGGGTAACTACCGATCCGATAAGGGTTTCACGCGGGTTTTGGCGGGGGTGCGAATGGCTTGCTGTCGCGTATATTTGATTTCATCAGTGAAATATTCATTTCACATGTGCGTCAACTCTTCATTCAAAGGACATCGCCAGTGACTTCACGCGTTCAGGGAAAGAACATCCTCGTCACCGCCGCCGGCAAGGGCATCGGGCGCGCCAGCGCGCTGGCTCTGGCTCGCGAAGGCGCCACCGTGTGGGCCACCGACGTGGACGAGGCGGCGCTGGCCGAGCTCGCCGCGCTGGCCCGCGATGAGGGCCTGGCCGGCCTGAAGACCGCGCGGCTCGACGTGCGCGACATCGCCGCGCTGCAGGCCTTCGCGCAGACCACGGGGCGCCTCGACGTGCTCTTCAACTGCGCGGGCTTCGTGCATGCCGGCAACATCCTGGCCTGCGAGGAAGCGGACTGGGACTTCAGCATGGACCTCAACGCGAAGTCCATGTACCGCACCATCCGCACCTTCCTGCCGGCGATGCTGGAGCGCGGCGGCTCGATCATCAACATGGCCTCGGCCGCCTCCAGCGTGAAGGGCGTGGCCAACCGCTTCGTCTACGGCGCCTCGAAGGCCGCGGTCATCGGCCTGACCAAGGCGGTGGCGGCCGACTTCATCCAGCAGGGCGTGCGCTGCAACGCCATCTGCCCGGGCACGGTCGAGTCGCCCTCGCTGCGCGACCGCATCGCGGCCCAGGCCGAGCAGGCCGGCTCCGACGAGGCCGCCGTGCGCGCCGCCTTCGTGGCGCGCCAGCCGCTCGGGCGCGTGGGCAAGCCGGAAGAGATCGCCGCGCTGGTGGTGTACCTGGCTTCCGACGAGTCGGCCTTCACCACCGGCGCGATCCATATGATCGACGGTGGATGGTCGAACTGAACGGGGAATGAGCGGGGAACGATGAAGCAAGCAGCACCAGCGCCGGAAGAACAACAGGGCCAGGAAGCCGACGAAGGAGCCGCGCCGGAAGGCGAGGGCGCGCTGCGCTATGCCGCGCCGGCCCTGGAGAAGGGGCTGGACATCCTGGAGGCGCTGGCCGACAGCCCCTCCGGCTACACGCTCAACGAGCTGGCGCAGAAAGTCGGACGCAAGGTCAGCGAGATCTTCCGCATGGCGGTGACGCTGCAGCGCCGCGGCTTCGTGCAGGTCGACGAGAACGACCGCTACACGCTCACGCTGCGCATGTTCGAGCTGGCGCATCGCCAGCAGCCGCTCAAGAGCCTGGTGAGCGCGGCGCTGCCGCTTCTGCGCGAGCTGGCCAACCGGGCGCGCCAGTCGTGCCATCTCGCCATGTACCAGGGCGGCCGCGTGGTGGTCATCGCGCAGGTCGAGAGCCCCGAGCGCTGGTCCTTCGGGCTGAAGGTGGGCGTGGTGATGGGGCTGACCGACACCTCCTCAGGCCACGTGCTGCTGGCCTTTCGCGACGAGATCGACCGCGCCCGCATGCTGCGCGCCCACATCGGCGTGGAAGGCGAACTCGACATGGACCCGGGCCAGCTCTTCTCCATCCTGCAGGAAGTGCGCGAGCGCGGCTACTCGGCCATGCCGAGCAAGCAGACGCGCGGCATCACCAACATCGCGTATCCGGTGATGGGCGCGGCCGACCATGTGATCGCGTCGATCAACGTGCCGTACATCGAACGCATCGACCAGAAGTCGGCGCCGGACGTCGCGCAGGTGCGCGAGATCGTCGGCAACATCACCGCGCGCCTGTCGGCGCTGATGGGCGCCAGCGGCTACAACGACAACGAGTAGCGGCTCAGCCCGCGTCGGGGGCTTCGTCCAGCGGGGCGGGCGTGTCGCTCTTGTGCGCGGCGATGTCGCGCACGTTCTTCTGCACGGCCACCGCGCCGAACAGGCTTAGCAGGAAGGCCATCGCGTAGAAGCCCTTTTCGCTCGGGGCGAGCGTGGCGTTGAAGAGGCCGATGGCCAGCAGCGCCACCGACAGCAGCAGCGAGACCCAGCACAGGCCGTAGTAGATGCCGGTGACCTGGATGCCCTCGAGGCGGTCGCGCACCGTCTTCTGCAGCGACACGGCGGAGAAGAGGCCGTACATCAGCACGGTGAAGTAGTAGCCCTTCTCGTTGAGCTGCATGGAGGCGTTCCACAGCCCGATCAGGTAGACGACGGCGCCGATGAACAGCGCTGCCCAGGAAGCGGCGACGAACGCCGCGGTCGGTTTCTGGAATCTGACGGCCATGGGATTCTCCTCGTATGGTTTGCGCGCGATTATGGTGGAGCGGCGCCGATGGCATGATCCGCGGCAGGCCGCCGGATCGCACGGCAATCGCACAAGGCGCGCACTAGGCGGCCGCCAACAACAACGGAGGAGTCTTTCCATATGTCGTCAACCGATCCCGCGGCCCAGCAGCCGTCGCTCGTGCGCACCGGTGCCAAGGCCGGGCTGTCCTTCGCCGGTTCCGTGATCAAGGGAGGCCTGCTCGGCGTGTTCCTTGGCGGCGGTGTTTTCTTCTTCTACCTGAGCCAGCTGCAGGGGCCGGGCAACGTAGCCGCGCGCGCGGGCGGCGTTGGCGCGGTGCTTGCGCTCATCACCTCGCCGCCGCTGCTGGTGGCGCTCCTGCTGCTGTTCTTCGTGGTCGTCTACGTGGCGCTGGGCGTGCAGCAAGGGCGTGCGCGCGCGATGCAGCACCTGGTGGAAGCGCGCGGCGAGGCGGTGTCGCAGCGGCTGGGCGGCGCGATCGCGAGCCGCATCGAGGCCATGCCGCGTGCGCACGGTGCGCTGCATCGCGTGGCCGACTGGCTGTCGGTCGATGCGCTGAGCAGGCAGCTCGCGCCGGTGCTGGGCGAAGGCAGGGCGGTGCGCGCGGTGGTGGCCTTCGTGATCGACAGGCTGCCCCTGAGCGAGATGCTGGCCGAATGGCAGCAGAGCCGGGCGGAGAACGGCGACGCGCCGGCGGCAGGCGAGGGCGGTGCCGCGCCGCAGGACCCGGCGCTGCGCGCGCTGCTCACGCGCCGCATCCACGAGACGCTTCAGGACATGTCGACGCCCTCGCGCAAGCCGCTGTACATCGCGCTCGGCGCGCACGCGGCCCTGCTGGGCGTGGGGCTCTGGCTGGTGAACTGAGGAGCTGGAAGCTGGAAGCTGGGGGCTCAGAGCCCCAGCATCAGCTTCAGGTTCTGCACGGCGGCGCCGCTGGCGCCCTTGCCGAGGTTGTCGAGGCGGGCGATCACCACCGCGTGGCGATGATCCTCGTTCGGGAACACGCGGATCTCGAGGTTGTTGGTGTCGTTGAGCGCCAGCGCCTCGAGCTTGCCGTCCTCGGTGGGCGGCAGCACCTTCACGAACTTCTCGGGCGTGTTGCTGCGCGCGTAGTGCGCGGCCAGCGCGTCCTGCAGGTCGCCGGCCTTCGGCTTGCCGGGCAGCAGGTCGAGGTGCAGCGGCAGCTGGACCAGCATGCCCTGCTTGAAATTGCCCACCGAGGGGATGAACACCGGCCGGCGGGTAAGGCCGGTGTAGGTCATGATTTCGGGGATGTGCTTGTGCTTCAGGCCCAGCGCGTAGATCTCGTAGGCCGGGGCCTCGCCCTTTTCGTAGGCTTCGATCATGGTGCGGCCGCCGCCTGAATAGCCGCTCACGGAGGGCAGCGAGATGGGGAAGTCGGCTGGCAGGATGCCCGCGTCGACCAGCGGGCGAACCATGGCGATGGCGCCGGTGGCGTAGCAGCCGGGGTTGCCGACGCGCTCGGCCTTGGCCACGGCCTGCCAGTGGCCTTCGGTGAGTTCGGGGAAGCCGAACACCCAGCCGGGGGCGATGCGGTGCGCCGTGGAGGCATCGATGATCTTGGGCTTGGCGCCGGGCAGCTGGTCGATCAGCGCGACCGATTCGCGGGCCGCGTCGTCGTGCAGGCACAGCACCACCAGGTCGACGCCGGCCATCAGTTCGCGCTTGGCGTTGGCGTCCTTTCGCAGCTCGGGCGCGATGCTCACGAGTTCGACCTGCGGCATTGCCTGCAGACGTTCGCGAATCTGAAGGCCGGTGGTGCCGGCTTCGCCGTCGATGAAAACCTTGGCCATGATGGTGGTGCCCCAGGGTAGCTAGTAGGAAGTACGTATTGCCCGCAACCACACTTACAGTATTGGTGCGGCGCACCATGATACAGTCCGCGGTTGTTCGCCGCCCCCAGCCGTCAGGCTGCCGTCGCCCGCGAACAACAGAGCATAGACCCTCTCAGCCCGATCTCCCGATTTCTCAACTTCCTCCTTCCGAGAGACATCCCTCATGAAGATTCACGAGTACCAAGGCAAGGAAATCCTTGCCAAGTTCGGCGTGCCGGTGCCGCGCGGCATCCCGGCCTATACGGTCCAGGAGGCGGTTGAAGCCGCCCAGAAGCTTGGGGGCCCGGTCTGGGTCGTCAAGGCCCAGATCCACGCGGGTGGCCGCGGCAAGGGCGGTGGCGTCAAGGTCGCCAAGTCCATCGAGGACGTCAAGAAGCTCGCCGGCGAGATCCTCGGCATGCAACTCAAGACGCACCAGACCGGCCCCGAAGGCCAGAAGGTCCGCCGCCTGTACATCGAGGACGGCGCCGACATCCAGAAGGAATATTACGTTTCGGCCGTGACCGACCGCGCCACCCAGAAGGTGGCCTTCATCGCTTCCAGCGAAGGCGGCATGGACATCGAGGAAGTGGCCCACTCCTCGCCCGAGAAGATCATCACCGTGTTCGCCGACCCGGCCCAGGGCCTGACCGACGAACAGGCCAAGCAGATCGCCGACGGCATCGGCATCCCGGCCGACTCCACCGCGCAAGCCGTGGACATCTTCAAGAAGCTCTACACCTGCTACATGGAGACGGACGCCTCGCTGGTCGAGATCAACCCGCTCAACCGTGACAGCAAGGGCAACATCATCGCCCTGGACGCCAAGTTCAACTTCGACAGCAACGCGCTGTTCCGCCACCCCGAGATCGTCGCCCTGCGCGACCTCGACGAGGAAGACGCGGCCGAAGTGGAAGCCTCGAAGTTCGACCTCGCCTACATCTCGCTGGACGGCAACATCGGCTGCCTGGTGAACGGTGCCGGCCTGGCCATGGCCACCATGGACACCATCAAGCTGTTCGGCGGCGAGCCGGCCAACTTCCTGGACGTGGGCGGCGGCGCCACCCCCGAGAAGGTCACCGAAGCCTTCAAGATCATGCTGAAGAACAAGAACGTGGAAGCCATCCTCGTGAACATCTTCGGCGGCATCATGAAGTGCGACACCATCGCCACCGGCGTGATCGCAGCCTGCAAGGCCGTGAACCTGCAAGTGCCGCTGGTCGTTCGCATGAAGGGCACCAACGAAGTCGAAGGCAAGAAGCTGCTGGCCGATTCGGGCCTGCCGATCATCAGCGCCGACACCATGGCGGAAGCGGCCCAGAAGGTCGTGGCAGCAGTCAAGAAGGCCTAAGGAACAAGTCATGTCGATCTACATCAACAAAGACACCAAAGTCATCACGCAGGGCATCACCGGCAAGACCGGCCAGTTCCACACCGAGAAGTGCCAGGAATACGCGAACGGCAAGAACGCCTTCGTGGCCGGCGTGAACCCGAAGAAGGCCGGCGAGTCGATCTTCAACATCCCGATCTTCGGCTCCGTCAAGGAAGCCGCCACGCAGACCGGCGCGACCGTGTCGGTGATCTACGTGCCGCCGGCAGGCGCCGCGGCCGCCATCTGGGAAGCCGTCGAGGCCGACCTCGACCTGGCGATCTGCATCACCGAAGGCATTCCGGTTCGCGACATGCTCGAAGTGCGCAACAAGATGAAGGCCAAGGAAGCGGCCGGCGGCAAGAAGACGCTGCTGCTGGGCCCGAACTGCCCCGGCCTGATCACGCCCGACGAAATCAAGATCGGCATCATGCCCGGCCACATCCACCGCAAGGGCCGCATCGGCGTGGTCTCGCGCTCGGGCACGCTGACGTATGAAGCCGTGGCTCAACTGACGGAAATCGGCCTGGGCCAATCGTCGGCAGTCGGCATCGGCGGCGACCCGATCAACGGCCTGAAGCACATCGACGTGATGAAGGCATTCAACGACGATCCGGACACCGACGCGGTCATCATGATCGGCGAAATCGGCGGCCCGGACGAGGCTGACGCAGCCCGCTGGTGCAAGGACAACATGAAGAAGCCGGTCGTCGGCTTCATCGCCGGTGTCACCGCTCCTCCTGGCAAGCGCATGGGCCACGCCGGCGCGCTGATCTCGGGCGGCGCCGACACGGCCGAAGCCAAGCTGTCCATCATGGAAGAATGCGGCTTCACCGTGACGCGCAACTTCTCGGAACTGGCCAAGCTGCTCAAGGCCAAGCTGTAAGAACGGCTCCGCGACACCGGCCGCAGAGTCGGGTCATGAGAGGACCACGCAGAAACAAAAAAGCGCCCGCACTGGATTGCGGGCGCTTTTTTCAATAAAACACAGTGGGATCAGAGACATGGAAATTCTTCAAAGCACCGATTTCTGGATAGGTCTGCTCAAGATCATCTGGATCAACATCATCCTGTCGGGGGACAACGCGGTGGTGATCGCCATGGCGGCACGCTCGCTGCCACCCGCGCAACAGGAAAAGGCCGTGCTTTTCGGCTCGGGCGCAGCCGTGGTGCTGCGGATCGTGCTCACGGTGGTGGCGGCCAAGCTGCTCGCCCTGCCTTACCTGCAGATCATCGGCGGCCTGCTGCTGCTGTGGATCGGCCTGCAACTGCTGGGCGAGGAAGACGAGGGCGAGGGCGAGTCCAAGGAGTACGGCAGCATGATGGTCGCGGTGCGCACCATCCTGCTGGCCGACCTGGTGATGAGCCTGGACAACGTGATTGCCGTCGCGGCCGCGGCACAGGGCAGCATGGTTTTGCTGATTCTGGGCCTGGCGATCAGTATTCCCTTGGTGATTTTCGGCAGCACGCTCATGATCAAGCTCATGGAACGTTTCCCGATCATCGTGATGCTGGGCGCCGCGCTGATCGGCTGGGTCGGCGGCGAAACCATCGTGCAGGACGCCATCCTGCGCGACACGCTGGCGGCCAACCCCTGGTTGCACTACGCGGCTGCGGCTGCCGGTGCGGTGTTCGTCGTGGCCGTCGGCCGCCTGATGCAACGGCGTTCGCACGCCGCTGCACAACACTGAGTTCCAGAGAGATCGGCGCTGACAGAACATGGCGAGTGTCGGCGTCTCCCTTTTCTCCACTCGCCCTCCGCTGACCTGGGAATTCGCCTTCCTGACCGACGTCGGGCGGATGCGCGCCCATAACGAAGACGCGGTGCACGTCGACCCTGCCCTCGGGCTGGCCCTGCTGGCCGACGGCATGGGCGGCTACAAGGGCGGCGAGGTGGCCAGCGCCATGGCGGTCTCGCTGCTGCACGCCAGCTTCGGCCGCTGGTTCGCCCATGCCGGGATGCAGGCGCCGGCCCGCGTGGTCCGGCGCGCGCTCCAGGCCGCCACCGACGAGGCCAACGGCGCGATCCTGCACGAGGGCACCACCAACCACGAGCTCCAGGGCATGGGAACGACCCTGGTGCTGGCGGCATTCCGGCCGCAGCGGGTGGTGGTCGGCCACATCGGCGACTCGCGCTGCTATCGCCTGCGCAACAACAAGCTGGAACTGCTCACCCGCGACCATTCCCTGCGCCAGCAGCAGCTCGACGCCGGCGCGATCACCGCCGAAGAGGCACTGAATTCGCCCACCCGCAACCTCGTGACGCGCGCCGTCGGCGTGGAGGCCCAAGTCTTGCTGGAAATGCACGAACACAGCGCAAGACCCGGCGATCTCTATATGCTTTGCTCCGACGGGCTCAGCGAGATGGTTTCGGATGAGCAGCTTTTCACGCTTCTAGAACACGATGTCGGGCTTCAGAAAAAAGCAGCACTTTTGGTTGCAATTGCAAATGACAATGGCGGACGGGACAACATTTCCGTTGTCCTGGCCAGCGCGAGCGTTGCGGAAACGCCCCGCGCGGGCAGCTAGCAGGTTCCGCGGGCGGCCCTGCGGCCTGCCTGCCGTCGTCATTCAAGCTTTGGATTCGGGGAGTCGGCAATGCCGAAGATGATCATTTCGGTCGATGGCGTTGTCATCGGGCAGGTGGCGCTCGCCAAGGAGCGCACGACGCTGGGACGCCGTGCCTACAACGACATCGTGATCGACAATCTGGCGGTCAGCGGCGAGCACGCCGTGCTGCACATGACTGGTGGCGAAGTCGAAATTGAAGACCTCAACAGTACCAACGGCACCTACGTCAACGCGCTCGCCATCCAGAAGCAGGCGCTCAAGGACAACGATGTCATCGAGGTCGGAGGCTGCCGAATCCATTTCCGCGCACGCAGCAACCTCGACACCGGTGCCGGCTCGATCCGCACCGCCTCGGGCGAATACCCGTCGGGCGCCATGCCCCTGTCTTCGGCGCCCACGGAATCCGGCGCGCTGGTCGAGCTGGGCATTCCGGTGCTGCGCGTGCTCTCCGGCGCCAACGAGGGGCAGGACGTCGGGCTGCAGAAGGTCGTCACCACCGTCGGCAAGCCCGGGGTCGCGGTGGCGGTGGTCACGCGCCGGCGCCAGGGCTACGTGGCGGCCGGCGTCGAAGGCAACGTCACGCTCAATGGCCTGCAGCTGGGGTCCGAGGCCGTCGCGCTGCAGGAGCGCGACGTGCTCGAGCTGGGCGATGCCACGCGCATGCAGTTCGTGCGCATCTGAGCCGCCGCTTTCCCTCCCGGCTTGCCGCGGTCTAGTCTTCACGGATCGGGCGCCGTGAGAGAAGAGTTGCGGCGGCACTGGCCGCGTATTGCGATCACGCTGCTGCCCGTGCTGCTGGCACTGGCGCATGCCACCGGCGTCTGGCGGCTGACCGCGCTCGAACGCCTCGACCAGCTGATCTACGACGTCCGCCTGCGCGCCACGATGCCGGGCACGCCCGACTCGCGGGTCGTGATCGTCGACGTCGACGATGCCAGCCTCGCACGGCAGGGCCAGTGGCCCTGGGCGCGCGACAAGATCGCCCGCCTGACCACCGAACTGCTGACCCGCCAGCAGGCGGCCGTGCTCGGCTTCGACGTCATGTTCCTCGAGCCCGACCGCAGTTCGGGGCTCGACAGGCTGAGGGAAATCATGGGCGGCCCCCTGGGCAAGACGCCCGGCCTGGCCGCCGAGGTCGAGCGGCTCGCGCCCTCGCTCGACCATGACGCCACGCTCGCTGCCGCGCTGGGCGGCCGGCGCGTGGCGCTGGGCTACTACTTCACACGCACCGATACGCCCAGCGCCAAGGGACAGCTTCCGGCGACTCCGCTGCTGCCGGCCGGCGCCTTCCCTTCGGGCAGTACCTACGCCACGGGTTGGAACGGCTTCGGCGCCAGCCTGCCGGAACTGGCGAAGGCGGCACCGGTCGCGGGCTTCCTGAACACGCTGGTCGGCATCAACGGCGACGGTGTGATCCGCAGCGTGCCGCTCATCGCCCGCTATGACGGCGACAAGGCGCAGCCGGGCTACTACGAGTCGCTGGGGCTCGCGGTCTACCGGCTCGCGAACGGATCGCCGCCTGTGCAGCCGGCCTTCGCGCCTGGCGGCGGCACCGCGCCGCAGCTCGAGTCGCTGCGGGTGGGTCGGCTGCGCATTCCGGTCGACGGGACGGGCAGCATGCAGGTGCCGTTTCGCGGCCTCGGCGGTTCGGATGGCGGATCGTTCCGCTACGTGCCGGCCGCCGATGTGCTCGAAGGCCGGCTCGCGCCGGGCGAACTGAAGGACAAGATCGTGCTCGTTGGCGCCACCGCGCCCGGGCTGCAAGACCTGCGTGCTACGCCCGTCGAGGCCGCTTTCCCGGGGGTGGAGGTGCACGCTAACGTCGTCTCCGCGCTGCTGGACCGCCGGCTGCTCAGCGTGCCCGACTACGCGCCTGGCTACGAGGTGCTGCTCATCGCCGCGGCCGGGCTCCTGCTGGCCTTCGGGATGTCGCTGCTGTCCGCGCCGCGCGCCATGCTGCTGGCCGCGGGGGCAATCGCGGCGCTGATCGGCTTGAACGCCTGGCTGTACGTGGGCTACAGCCTCGTGCTGCCGCTCGCGTCGGTGCTGGCGATGGCGGCCCTCGCATTCGCGTTCAACATGAGCTGGGGATACTTCGTCGAGTCGCGCACGCGGCGCGGCCTGGTTCGGCTCTTCGGCACCTACGTGCCGCCCCAGCTCGTCAACGAGATGATGGAGCACCCCGGCCGCTACAGCATGCGCGCCGAGAGCAAGCCCATGACCGTGATGTTCTGCGACATGCGCGACTTCACGCGCCTGTCGGAGCAGATGGCGCCGGCCGAGCTGCAGGCTTTTCTCAACACGGTCTTCAGCCGGCTCACCAACGTCATCAGCGCGCACCGCGGCACCGTCGACAAGTACATGGGCGACTGCGTCATGGCCTTCTGGGGCGCGCCCATCGACACGCCCGATCACGCCGCGCACGCAGTACGGGCCGCGCTCGACATGGCCGATGCCGTGCACGACATCAACCGCATCCATCGCGCCAGCGGGCGGCCCGAGATCAGCGTCGGTATCGGCATCAACAGCGGCGTGATGAGCGTGGGCGACATGGGATCGACCGCGCGCCGCAGCTATACCGTGGTCGGCGACGCGGTCAACCTCGCGTCACGCCTCGAAGGCTTGAGTGGCCATTACGGTGTAGAGGTGGTCGCGAGCGGCGCCACGCGCGAACTCGCACCCGGCTTCGTCTGGCAGGAACTCGACAGCGTGCGAGTCAAGGGAAAGGCACAAGCCGTTGCCGTTTTTACGCCCCTGACCGCGAGCACGCCCGAAGCGTTGGCACAGACCCAGCAACTGCTCGAACGCTGGAGCGAAGTGCTGGCAGCGTACCGCCGCCAGGACTGGGCCATGGGCCGAAACTTGCTCGCGCCCCTGCTCGCCGCGGATGCGAAAAAAGTCCTTTACCAGCTCTACGCCCAGCGTTTAGCCTCGATGGCGTTGCGACCGCAAGACCCGAACTGGGATGGCGCGACCCGGTTCGAGACCAAATGACGACAGACACATACAAAGGGGTCTTTCACAATGCAGGTTCGTGTGCTGGGTTGCTCGGGCGCCATCGCCAAAGACTGCCGCACCACCTCGTTTCTGGTCGACACGGATCTGCTCGTCGATGCGGGCACCGGTGTCGGAGATCTCACGCTCGATGAGATGGTCCGCATCGACGACGTCGTGCTCACGCACAGCCACCTCGACCACATCGCAGCGCTCCCCCTGATGCTCGACGCCATCGGCGGCCGCCGCACCAGGCCGCTGCGCGTGCATGCGCTGAGCGCCACCATCGATGCGCTGCGGGTACATGTGTTCAACAACATCATCTGGCCGGATTTCGAGAGCATTCCCAGCCCCGAAGCGCCCTTCGTGAGCTTTCACGACATCGCGGTGGGACAGCAGCTGCCGCTGGGCAGCCGCGAGCCCAAGGTGGTGGAGGTGCTGCCTGCGGTCCATACCGTGCCTGCATGCGGCTTCGCCGTGCGGCGGGCGGAAGGCGGCGCCCACTGGGTGTTCAGCGGGGACACCGAGCGCAATGCGTCCTTCTGGGAGCGCGTGAACGAACTCGACGTGGCGATGCTGGTCATTGAAACCGCCTTCAGCAGCCGCGAGCAGGCGCTGGCCGAGCGCAGCCTGCACCTATCGCCTGCCGTGTTGGCCGACGAGCTGGCGCACATCGGGGCGGGCGAGCAGTACCCGATCTACATCACCCACACCAAGCCCGCCGAAACCGACGAGATCATGAGCCAGATCGAGGCGCTGGCAGTCGAGCAGGTGGCGGGGCTGGCGCAGCGGGATATCCGCTGGTTGAAGGCGGGCGGTGTCCTGACCTTCTGACAGTCGGTGACGCATTGGCATGACAAATTTGTCACCGCGTGTAGCATCTTCGGGCGGTTTCTGTCACATCGTGTAACGCCAAAGTGGGTAGAGGTGACGTGTTCGGTCGGAGGGAGGCCTTGGAGACGGGTGGCACAGATGCTGCGGAAGGTACTTCGCTCCGGGCAGGTTCCCGGGCGTAACAACCAACCTACCTGGAGTTAGTTAATGAACCGTCGTTCCATCGCACGTTCCGTGCAAAAGGGTTTCACCCTCATCGAATTGATGATCGTCGTGGCGATCATTGGTATCTTGGCTGCTGTGGCGCTGCCGGCTTATCAGGACTACACGGTGCGCGCACGTGTCTCCGAAGGTCTGGTCTTGGCTTCTGGCCTGAAGGTCGTTGTTGCTGACAATGCTTCTAACGGTGTCGCCGATGCGGACGGTGGTCTCTTCAAGGGCATTCCCACGGACGGCGCTAGCACGACCTTCTGCTCTGCCGCAGGTACTTGTTCGTTGAATGGTGGCGTTAATGCCAAGAGCGTGAACACCGTCATTGGTACTACCGCAAACGGGCTGATTACGGTCACCTACAACGCCAATGCTACGGGCAATACCCTTCAACTGTGGCCGTCTTCGAATGGCAATGTGCTTGTTGCAGGTACGATCCCAGGGGCTACCCTGGTTTGGACCTGCTATGCAAATGGCAAGACGGCTATCAACGGCGCGACAAATGGCGCGACCCTTCTGCCGAAGTATGCTCCTGCTGACTGCCGCTGATTTTCGGCAATACACTTAGCTAGTCTCATTCATTAAAGCCCGTGGCCAGTATGCTGGTCACGGGCTTTGCTTTTGTTGCCATGAGAGATATTTCCAAACGACTGCCATATGCACTGAAAGCTAGCGGCTTCCATCTGATTGGAAGCGTGTTGATAGCAAGTCTGGCTACCCTGCTGGTGCTACGCTTATGGTATCCCCATCCGTACGGCGAGTTGGCGGGAGGGCGCGATCTATTGTGGATTCTTATATCAGTGGATGTCGTTTGTGGACCAATGTTGACATTGGTGCTATTCAGTCCATTGAAGTCAAAGAAGGAATTGGCTTTGGATCTGAGCGTAGTAGCAGTTGTTCAGTTTGCAGCACTGCTGTACGGCTTGTATAGCTTGGCAGAAGCCCGGCCAGTAGCCTTGGTATACGAGGTGGATAGATTCCGCGTAATCAGCCGAGCAGATATTTATGAGCCGGAATTAAAAGAGGCTCCTGATTGGACAAGGCCACTTTCTTTTTCGGCTGTGCAGCTAATTGGGATCAAGCTTTCTCAAAGAAATAGCGACCTGCTCGAGAGCATGGATATGTCGATGGCTGGAATAGAGCTCAGTCAAAGGCCAAGCCGTTGGCAGTCGTATGATATGGGCCTGTCTAAAGTGATGGAGTATGCGCAGCCAATGTCTGCTCTATTCAATTATCAACCGGCGCGAGCAAGTGATATTTCAATTGCAATCGATTTGACAAAGGTGCCGGAAGCCGAATTGCGATGGCTTCCATTGGTCTCGCGGCATGCAAATGACTGGGTCGTGCTATTGGATGGCAAAAATGGGAAACCTCTTGGGTTTTTGCATGTAGAGGGTTTTTTTCCTGTTGCGAAAAAATGATTTGCCTCGGCCGTTGAAAATTTTTTAAGAGCGAGCGACTCAAAAATGCAGTACTACTAAGGAGGCTTGGCGGTTGATAACTTGGAAGCCCGTAGACGCATCGATTGAGGCGCGGCAGGAGGTTTTTTGTATGCCGTGTTCCATTTTGCTCAATTGGCGAACTATTGTTTCGCTCTCGAAAAAACAACTTCGACCCGTAAGCTAGATTTGACAGGGCGGCCTAGAAATTCACCGGGCGAAAATATTGCCGTCATGAAAGCGGCGCGTGCCGCTTTTTCAAAGGCGACAGGGAGTAGTGGTTCTTGAGCAACAACGTCATGTACCTTACCCGTTTCGTCAATATAGAGCAGCAGAACGCCAATATGTGATTCATCTGCTAATTCCCCAGCCGGCGACTCGAGAACTACGGGGGTGAGAGCAATTGGTGCAATCGTAAGGTGAGTACGAGGAATGTACTCTTCGAAAAGCTTGCCATCTGAAGACCGGCGGGGCAGGCGAGATGAGGTCTCGTTGACTCCCGATTTCAGGGCTTTTTTCGTATCTCTTCTGGCAGGAGTCGCTGAGTCGATGGTGTCGGCTATGACATCGATTGATGTCGACCTTGCCAGTTCTTGGGTTGGCGCTACGGTAAATGCATGCCGTGGAGGTTGTTGCGTGCGTGTATTGATTCGCACACGAATGGCATCTTTTTTCTCGGCACGAGACGAGTTGGCAGGCACTTCGAGCAAAAAAACATGCAGTGCAATAGAAGCAATTACGCAAACAAGAAATAGACCTAACGGCCGAAAGCATGAACTTCCGGCCACCTGCACATCATTAGTCCACCAGTTCACGCCAAGACGTTCTGCGCGCGCTACCCAAGCCAGTAGATGCGCTATCGATCTGCTTTTGCGTAATGCTGCCATCCGTGTTCTGGATCAGGTTCCGGATGTTCCCGTTTGCATCTCGCACAAGCGTCATGCCCGCAATCATCGACGTCGAACTCCACTGGGTACCTACAGGGCCGTCACCGATCTGGCCGCCATTGGTCACGTTGACGTTGTAAAGCCATGATGAGCCGCCGGAGGCACAGGCATCGCCCGTCGGGATGGCCGAGCCGACTACAAGCGTTTCGCCCAGCATGGTCATGTTGGTGGCGACTCGCTCCTTCGAATGCGGCAGATCGAACCACCAGCCACCCTTGGTACTCCAGTCGACCGGATTGTTCGTGATCGATGCGGTCGTAGCGGCTGCCGCAGAGCCGTTGAGTGTCAGTGTCTGTTTCACAAAGTTGGTCGTGTCCGCACGGACATCGCCCCATCCAGTGGCTGTAAGCTGGTCCTTCACCGCATAGACCGTCTGCTGGGTCGTGTCGCCGATATCGCTGGTGCCGAGGTAGCGCCCCGTAGAGACCACGACAACGGGCTTTTGCGAGATCAGGACCATTTCCGGCTTGATCGTGATCGGCTGAGGCGTGGATGTGTTGATCTGGAACTTGGCCAACTGCAACGCGCCTTGATTGGGCAGATAGAGATTGTCAATATCGAAGCGCCACAGGTTCCCTTGAAGATCGCCGCCGTAGATTCGCTTGATCGTGTTATCCGCGCGGCTTTCGATCCACGCATTGATCTTTGCCAATCCACTAGGCGTATCCGAGCTGCCCGCGGTGGTCGAAATATCGAGCAACTGGGCCCCAGTATTCGCATTCACTACATACAGGTGTCCCTTGCCATCACCTGACGTGTTGTTGTAGCCCGAGGTAAATGCAACCACCCAGGTGCCATCGGCCTTCTTGCCGATAACCGGATTGCCATAGGTCATACCCATGTCGGCAGCCGTGAACTCCCAAAGTACTTGTGGGCTCAACGGGTTCGTGATGTCGAGTGCGTAGTAGCCAGCGCCCCCATTGCCGAGACCGCCCACGAGGATGGTCTTCCATGTGGAGCCCACCTTGATGTCCGCCATGATGGGCGGGCCGTCCACGTAGTACTGATGGCGGGACGCATAGTCGGTGTTGGCCAGTTTGAAGAGGTTGGGCATGACGGCGGTCGGCACGTAAGCCCAAAGCTCGGTACCTCCATCGCTGCTGTCGGCAGAGAACGCATGCAGCATGCCGTCGTTGGCCCCGACATACACCACAGGCTTGCGCGTGGCTTTTGTGGTCACGAAGTCGGCGTATCCGGTGTCGGCGTAGGCGAACGGCGGCTTGCCAACGCGGACCGGCGCGCCATTGATGATGTCGCCCAGGATGGTCTCCCGATTGCGATAGAGCGCGGCCACCGCGGTGCCGCCACCCGTTCTGGGGCTCGAGGACTCGAAGGTTCTCACGCCGCGCAGATAGTTCACGAGATTGGCGCCAGTGTTGGCAATCGCCTTGTCGTCGCTCGACAGCGAACTGCATTGCGTCGGCGCCCCGGTCTTGCTGCAAATGTTGTCGAAGTAGGCCTGTTGCGCGCTGCTGAGGTTCGCATAGGTGAATGCCTGCAGGCCGGACGCTCCCTTGAAGTAGATGCTCCGTGACGAGGGAGCTGCCGCTCCCAGGATCCTGCTGGCAGACCAAATTGCAGTGCTTCCAATTGCACCTGTCGTGCCGTTCAGCGGGAAGGCCTGCAGGTCACCGGTCCAGGAGCCCGAGGTGTAGCTCGCCCTGTAGACCTGGTTGCTTTCGCCGGCGACCAGATCGACGGAGCTGGTTGCAGCAGCTGCGGCGGCGCCCGGAATCTTCTGGACCTCAGTCACCACCCCTTGAATCGCTTCAGCGAGTAGACCTGCATTCAACGCCGAGTAGTAGCGTCCCCGGCCATTGACGGCCGCGTGCCAAAGGTCATCGACGTTGGTTGCATCGCCGCCGCTGCCGCTATCGGTGTCGTATCCGCCAGGAGCAGGCCACTTGACCGCACCGCTCTTCAGGTCGACATACGAGCCGGAAGTCTGCGTGAGATAGTTCCTGTCATAGGTCAGCGTTCCGCTGACACCGAGACCGATCGTGAACGTGTTCATGTGCTGCCACGTTGCCGAGTCGCTATCGGTGCTCCTCAAAATGTTGTCGCAGACATTCAGGCTCTGGCCGGAGCTTCCCGACGTGCAGTTGCCGAGCGTGCTGGTGCGCAGGTCGGTGGCGTAGTAGTACTGCGCGACGTCCGCCAACGTGTTCGGCGTGCCGTTGACGCTGGAGGTTGTCGAGCTAGGCGTTCCCGCTACAGGTGTGCCTTCAGTGGCCGCCGAATAGGTTTTCGTACCTGTAGTCCAGCCTGACCAACTGCTCGGTGCAGTGACTGCGGAGGGAACGTCCAGACCAGTACCTGCTGTGCTTTGGCAGGTCGGTGCAGAAGATCCGCCTGAGTCACCGAAAGTGCCTGTGCTTTCGCTGGTCACTGTCGACGGCGGGGGAACGTAGACCCAATTGGAATAGGTATGGGTGCTGTAGCTGGGGGCGGATGGTGCCCCGCCATCTGTAACAGTCGTCGTCCCAGTGTAGGTGCCAACCCCAGATTGCGGTGAGGTTGTAATCTCTGTTTGCGTGACAGTCGCAGTTTGATTTCGCGTCGTCACGGTATATGCCGATGGGCAAGTCTTTGCGTTCGACTTATTTTTGTCTTTGCTTGCGTTGGAGACAGTACGCTTTGCGGTGCCTGTCCTTGTTCGCGGCGAAAATTCGTTGCGAGTGGCGCTCAACGTGTAGGGCGTAACCGTAGTGACGACGATATTGGCTCCATCGCGCATTGGCCGCGCCTCGAAACCATCCTGTTGACCGACATTGTTGCCGTCCAGATCGGTGCCGTAGCCGCTGTTCCAATAGCCGTCGGTTGAGAGCAGCGCAAAGTTTCGCTGGCACGAATACTGAACGGGATCGTAGGCTTGCCCCGATGCCTTGTTGGCGAAGTATTGGCCGGCCTTTGCTAGTGCCGTACGCAGCGGCGTGCCCCCATTGGGGCTGGCTCCGTAGAGGCTGCTGTAGAAGTTGGCCTTCTGTGTCGCGTCGAAATCCTTCACGTCGCGGAAGTTGGCCCCGTCCGTCACGGTGTCCTGGTTGATCCGCGAGAAACCCACGCGATAGCTCGAGTCCAATACGGAAATTGCCTTGCCCATTGCAGTGCGCATCAGCAGATAGCGCTTGCGATAGTAGGCATACCAGTTCGCGTACTTCTGTGCATCGGCCGATGTGCTCGTCAGCGTGACCTTCTCGAAAAGGGATGTGCTGGTGGAGGTGCTGGTCGAGCACTCGTTGTAGAACGTGTTCGCGACAACGCCGTCTTTGGTGTAGACCCAGCCCATGGCAGTCTGCGTGCCCTTGTACTTGTAATAGTACGAATTGGCCAGGTCGGTTTTGGTGCTGTTGGACACATAGCCGTCAGCTGGGGCGGCAGAGAATGAAGCGTTCGGGTATGACGTGCCGTCGGCATAGAGCGGCGGGGGGTAATTCAGTGAAGGGTCGAATGCAAGGCCATTGCATTGAGAAGCCCTGTAGCCGTACCAGCCGGTGTATGGCTCGTCGGTCACGCTGCGGGCTCTGCCCAGATCGTCGGGCATGAAGCTCCAGTTCATCGAGCCGGAATCGTCCAGGATGAACATCAGATTGGGCTTGGCCTGCACTGCTTGGCGCGTCACCAGGGGCTGGTCGGAAATATCCGTCGTGGCGGCGAATACCGTTGGTGCCGCAGTGCCCAGTGCCGCTGCAAGTGGAAGGAGTGAACCAATGCGAAAGACGCGGACAGCATGTCGCGCAGCCGCCGGAACAACGGGGTGTTTTTTCATGATTTCCTCCGGCTGCATCAGTGCAGCCCGTTCTCGTCAAAAGTGCACGATGGTTTCGGTGAAGCTCACGGTGTTGCGTGCGCCTGCGACGCGGACCACGATGCGGAAGTAAGGTGATGCAGCGCCGCGAATATCTGGGCGTGACGTGTAGTTCAGATCGCCGTGGTCTTCGGCTGCCGAAGATCCTGAGCCTGCATATTTGGCGCACTGGATGGACGTGTCGGTCGTGTAGTCGCCGACCTTGGAGCACAGGCGGAAGATCGCGAACTGGACCTTGTTGCTTCCTACATCTGTCCCCGCCATTGGCTTGATCGTGCAGCCGGTATAGCTACCGCTGGCTGCGGCCTGGCAGTTGTCGCCATCCCAGTCGATCAATTGTCGATTGGTCCCGGCAATCTGGCGCCATGTCGCGTCGACCGGCGGCTTCGCGGTTGTGCCATCCGCTTCGAACTCCATGTTGCGCGCGTAGTAGCCCTTGTTCTGTTGATCAGAGTTCAGGCTGAACTTGTTTGTGGAGAGCCAGTTGATCGCTTGTCCGGCGGCCTGGTCCGCGGCGGCGGTTGCATCCTGTTTGAAGCCGATATTTCCGAGGACCAGCGAGCTGGTATCGACCGAGCGGATCAGGCCCAGCGTAGCAAGCATCAAGGCGACCAGCGCAATCAGTGCAAAGAGGAGCGAAACACCGTCTTGCGCACGATGGTTGGCGTTGCCACGCCGGTGAAAATTGTTCTTCTGCATTTCGTTGACTCACGAATTCCACAGCACGTTGCGCAGAGGCACGATCGTGTCGTAGATCTTGTAGCGGTACTGTTGCCATTGGTCCCCGACCTGATTGGCGACAGGCAAGCTGATGCACTTGCTTCCACCGACCCTGCAGTCGGCGGGTGTGACGCCAGCGAATGTGGTCGCGCCTACGTGCCACTCGGGTGCTGCAGTCGTCACAGCCTCCTTTTCGAACTGATTGCTGCGTGCGACCAGCGCAATGCGTATGGCCAGCACCTGCCTCCATCCGGCGTTCGTGGTCGGAGTGGTGGTGTCGTAGACATCGACGAGCCCGTCGCCATCGGTGTCTTTGCCATAGAAGGCTTTCAGATTGACTATCTCCGGATAGAGCTCAAGAGATGTGCTCACACCGGTGGTCGGCGACAGCTCGGAAAGCTGGAGATTGTTCTTGTTGTTGATGGAATAGACGCGAGAAACCAGCGAACCCATGTTCAGCAGATAGTCGCCGGCAGCGTACCCGGCCGTTGGGTACAGCGATGTCTGATTCCATTTGCCGTTTGCGCCGCTTGCGTTGGGAATCCGGGTCGGCCCCAAGGCGGTCAACGGGGACGAGGCGTCATCGGTGACATTGAAAAGTGTGCACCATGTGCCGCTTCCCTGCACCTTGGGTACCGCGATCATCATGTTGCCCGCCACGACGCCAAAGGACGATGTGACGATGTAGGCCGTATCGGTCGAGGCATGATTGCCCGACAGAGTTATGGGTGTCGAGAAGTTTGTCGTTCTTCCTTGCAGGACGGTGATGGTGTCTGGCGCACCGTTCGCACCACTCGTGATGGTTACCGGTGCCAGCGTGAGGGAGAACGCAGTCTCTCCTTGAAACTGCCCCTTGACCTGGCAGCCCATGGAGTCGGGAGTGGCGACCGCGCCATAGCCCGCCTGCTGTATATCGCGCTGAAGGGTGAACAGGGAAAGCGATCCGTTCACCTGCGCGTCGCTGCCCATGGTCACCGAGCGCTTCTTGCCCTCCGAAAGAGCGAGCACCTGCGAGATCACCAGGACCGTCAGCATGCCCAGCAACAGTCCGACCATGAGCTCGATCAGCGTGAAGCCACGCTGATGGGCGGAATCCCTTGAGATGTCGTGCGTTGTCATGCTAGGTCGTCGGCTTTGCCACGGTGGTGTTGGTGACATATCGATGCGAATCGCCGCTCGGCATGGTCCAGGTTACGGTGACGGTGACGTTGCCCGAACCGCCGTCGTAGGTGACGGCACCGATGCCGGAGGGCAGATTGCTCGCCACCTTGTTCTGCCATTCAAGACACCTCGCCTGTGATGCGCAGCCTGTCCCGTTGTAGCTTGCGAGGTTGTTCAGGTCAGCCCACATCCGGCCTAGCAACTCGCTGGCAAGGTATGCGGCGTCGGCGCGCGCCTTCGCGTCGGTCTGGGCTCTTGTCATGGAGCTCTGCAGTCCGATAAGGCCCAGCACGCCAAGCATGAAAATGAGCAGCGCGACCAATACTTCGATCAGGGCGATGCCCTGCACGCGCGAGGCGCGTGCCGACGGAGGTCGAGTGCGTGGTGAGGAGCGTTGCATGATGGTGGAACCTAGGCTGGGCATTTGCGCGGGTCGGTGCTGTCGGTCACACGTGGGTCGCACATGCGAACCTGCCCGGCTGGCGTGATTGCGATCCGAAGATTTCGGTACTCGGTGCCGTTGACCGGGCCGGTGACAGAGATCCTGGCGATCGCCCCTGTGTTGACGAGGCGGCCGAATCCGTTGAAGGTAATAGAGGTGGCTGCCGTAGTGTTGTCGCTCTGCACCGCAGCGACCAGAACGTTCTTTCCACCATTGCCGGCCGCGCGGCCTGTGACGATCTTCGGCGATGAGTCGATGGACGGTGCGTCGCCACAGTGCGAAGTAGGTGCATCGATGGATACGACCCAGGAGCCGCTCGTTGCTGAAAGCTGGCAATCGTTGGCCAGCAGGCTGGGGTCTTCGAGGCTGACGAGCCAGAACGATACGTTTTCGTTGCGCCGTACGGCTTCTGCTTTCGCAATCTGTATGCCGTTCTGCAGTGCATCTGCCACGTTCCGGATACGCGCGTTGTCCATCCATGTGCCGATGCTTGGCATTGCTGCAAGAAGCAAAAGTGCAAGTACGGCGATCGCCACGATGATTTCGATCATCGTGAAGCCCCGTTGCCGCATGGTCACCTTCAGCATGTCGCGTCACGAGTGAGCCAGCAGCTAGCGCTGACTGTTGTCCCTTTGAACTTGGTAGTGCCCTGGGCACCGAGTTCATTGATCGTGTAGACGTGATTGACAACGGCCGTGCCGGTCTTTCCGGTCGCGGTCACGGTATAGCTCTGCTGCGTGGTATCCCCGGTGCGAGTATTCGTCGCACAGCTGAATGTGAAGTTGGTCCCGGTCTTGGGGAAGGTGTTCCAACTGCTGGCCGATGAATCCGCAGCGCATGCCGTGGATGAGCCGTAGTTCCTGTTGTCCTGGTAGTACTGCTCCATCTTCGCGCGGTAGCTGGAGAGTTCCGAGAACGCCTCGGGCAGTTTGCCGCGGCGGATGTAGTCGTTGTACGCGGGCAATGCCACCGCCGCCAGGATGCCGATGATGGCGACGGTGATCATGACCTCGATGAGGGTGAAGCCACGGGCATCGCGTCGCGCGCGGCGCGAAAGGCATTGGACTGTCTGCAATTTCATGAAAAACACCTTTGATCTGGCCGCGGTCGCTTTGTAAACATTTGGAACCAAGAATGTCTCCAAATGTGTCTTTCTGCAAAACCGCTTGTCCGCCGTCGACCGCCATTCGTCGGTGTCTGCCTGATCGTCACAATCGGTAGATGACGCCTCGTAACGCTGCGCCGGAGGTTGCCCCCTCCAAGGTGAAGTCTGTGGAAATCGTTCGCGCCGGGCTTCTCGCGCTGCCGTTCCTGTCTCCTCTTGTGGCCGGTCCCTCCGTCGTTGCCTGGCAGTCGCTGGTGACGGGGGCATGTATTGCCGGCTTGTTGATCTCCGTCCCCGTGGAGGGGCTCGCGAGGCCACTCCTCATGTGGTTGCTGGCCGGGGGATTGATGGTCTCCGTCTCGGCTCTTTCCCACGGCATGCCTTCGACGCTTGCGACTCTCTTTGCGATCGCAGGCGTTGGCGCCATGGCCTTCGTTGGTTCCGGCATGTCGCGAGGAGGCGCGTCTGCCAGCACGAAGCCGCTTGCAACGGGTGTGTTGGTCGCCGGACTGGTCAGCGCGGTTATCGGCCTGCTCCAGTATTACGGCTACGCCGAATGGCTCGTCCCCTGGACAACCTCCCCCGCCGTGGGCCAGGCTTACGGCAATCTTCGCCAGCGCAACCAGTTCGCCACATTGATCAGCATGGCGTGGGTCGCGGTCTTATGGCTTTACGCCATGAATCCAGCTGCGCGTGCACGGCGCGGATTGACGGCTGCGGCACTGCTGCTGCTTGTGGCTGCCGCAGCCTCGACATCGCGCACGGGATTGCTGCAGTTGCTGTCCATCGTAGGCGTGGCGAGCTTCATCGCCAGGCGCGAGCGCCGAGGTTGGCGTGCCGAAGCCGGAGCTCGGGTGCAGTTACCTTCGCCGCTGCTTCTGCTGGCAGCCATCCCGCTCTACTTCGTCATCGCCTGGGTGTTGCCTCAACTCGTCGGTGGACCAGGTGGGGCCGTCGAGAGCATGCTCCAACGCCTCCACACCGGCGCCCCCGAAGACCACAGCCGCCTGATCCTGTGGTGCAACGTGCTCACGCTGATCGCCCAACACCCCCGGACCGGCTGGGGATGGGGCGAGCTCAGCTTCGCCCACTACAGCACCCGGTACGACGGCGCCCGGTTCGTCGAAATCCTGGACAACGCCCACAACCTCCCGCTGCACCTTGCAGTGGAACTGGGCATTCCCGCAGCCGTGCTGATCTGCGGCGGCTTTCTCTGGATGGTGATTGCCGCGCGGCCCTGGCGCGAACGCGATCCGGCTCGCCTGATGGCCTGGGGCATGCTGGGCGCGATCGTGCTGCACAGCCTGCTCGAGTATCCGCTCTGGTACGGCCCGTTCCAGCTGGTGTTCGGCCTGTGCCTCGGCATGCTTTGGCCGGGCAAGGGGCGTATTGCGATCCGACCTGCGCTGTCATCCCTGGCGGCGGGCGTCATGCTGCTGGTCGTGGGGCTCGCAGGCTGGGACTACGTCCGCGTCAGCCAGATCTATCTGCCGCCCGACGAACGGCTCCCCGCGTACAAGGAAGACACGCTCGTCAAGGTGCGGGGAACCTGGTTGTTCGCGCGCCAGGCCGAGTTCGCGGAGCTGACGCTGACCACCCTGACGCCATCGAATGCCGCGGAGATGCATTCGCTGGCGCAGCGCGTGATTCATCTTTCGCCGGAGCCGCGCGTCATCGTCAAGCTGATCGAAAGCGCCGAACTGCTCGGCCGCGAACGCGAAGCCGAGGCGCAGGCGGAACGTTTCAGCGATGCCTTTCCACAGGAGTTCGCGCGCTGGCTGAAAGAGGCCGATCGGGATCCTGTGCGACTGGCCGCGCCGCAATAGCAGAAGAGCCTCAACAGGCGCAGTCGTCGAGCGGTCGCGTGCGGGTGACGAACGGCAATTTAATACTTTCAAACTCATCTAGCATCGAGAAACACATATAGACACAACGTTGCGAGGGGAGGGTTCCAGCCATGTACTGGAAGCGCAAAGTGTTTCGTTCCGGCGGCTTCACGCTCGTCGAACTCGTCGTCGTCATCGCGATGATCGGGGTGCTGCTCGCGTTGGCCGTGCCGAGTTTCGTGGCGATGCAAAGGAACTCCGCAGCCACAACGCTCGGCAATGAATTCGCCATGGCGGTCGGCTTCGCGCGTTCGGAGGCCATCGCGAAGAACAAGTGCGTCACCGTCTGCGCGCCCGAGGACATCACCGTTGCCGACCCGACTTGCGCCGACAGGGGGCGCGAATGGAGCAGCGGGTGGATCGTGTTCTCGAATCCTAAGTGCGACAGCGTCGCCACTGACGACACGGCGCAACTGCTGAAATTCCATATCGGCAAGACGGACGGCCCCACGCTCACCGCGCCCACAGGCAAGGTCGCGATGCTCCGGTTCGACGCGCGCGGCCGCTCGAATCTCCCTGGGCAGCAATCGCTCGACCTTGCACCCGCCGGCGGCTCCGCCACCAAGGTCGTTTGCCTGGACATGATGGGGCGCGCCCGGACTGGCAACGTCGGCAGCATCAGCTGCAACGACAGCAATCAGAACTAGGCGGGAGCGCGAATGATGACGTATCGCGCCCGGCAATCGGGGGTGGCGCTGATCGAGGCGCTGGTCGCTCTCCTGATCTTTTCGCTCGGCCTGGTTGCCATCGCAGGCCTGGTGGCCGCCGCGGTGAAGTACCAGACCGGCAATGAGGCCCGGCTGGGTGTCTCGGCCGCGCTCAACGACCTGTCCGAGAGGATCCGCATCAACGCACCTGGAGCAAATGGATATTCGGGTGTCGTCGGAGGTGTTCGGGTGGACGGGGAGGGCTATCAGCTGACCGAAGCCTATTCGGCGCAAGTCGCAGAGGCGGTGGCGCAATCGCCAAAGGATTGCAGCCAGGTTGCATGCACACCGGCGGAGCTGGCGGTCTTCGATCTCGCCAGCTGGAAGAACATCCTGCGCACCGCTTTTCCCGGCGGAGCGGGCTACATCACCGGGGACGTCAGGTCGGGCTTCGATGTCAGCGTCATGTGGTTCGACAAGAGCGCGGTGGATAAAAAGGGCGCCGCCGTGCAACAGGTCAACTGCACCGGCAAGGTCAAGGATCAGCAAACGGTGTCGGCGCGCTTCTGCTGCCCCGAGGGAGCAGAAGCGCCAGCCGGAGTGCGTTGCTACACCGCGAGGGTTCTTCCATGAAGGCGCGCGCCTGCAGGTCACGCGGCCTCACATTGGTCGAGTTGCTGGTCGCGCTCGCGCTCGGGCTGTTGCTCGTTGCCGCGGCGGGCTACCTGCTCGTCTCGACGACGCGAGTTTCAAGGGCCGTCGACGCCAATGCCCAGCAGCAGGAAGCCGCCAGCGTCGTGCTGGACATCATCGGCCGCGACCTGAAGAACGCGGGCTTCTATCCCGCCAGCTTTCCTGTTTCGGTCGAATCCTCCAGGTTCCAGGGGACCTACTCGAACGTCGTCTCGACTTCGGTCGAAGCCTTCGACCAGGGGATCTTCGGATGCAGTGAAGGGCTGTTCGACGTAGCGAAGGGCACCTGCCCGGCATCCAAGTCAGCGGAGCCCGATTCGCTCGTCGTCAACTATTTCTCTGCCGATAACTTCGAGGTCGAAGGCGTCGGCACGAGAAAAGACTGCCTGCGTCAGGACGTGGAGCTCGCCGAGTTCGGCGGAGCCAGGTACAACGAAGCCCGCGCCGGCTCGGGAGCCAAAGGCACCGGGACCGTCGCGCTGCCGCTCTTCATCAGCAACGTCTACGGCCTCGGGGCAAGCTACACCTACAAGCAGGATGGCCGCTCCATCTCGACGCGAAGCTTCCGTTGCGCCGGCAACGGGGCCAACACCAAGCCCCATCAGCCCATCGTCTCCGGCGTTACCCAACTGAGGTTTCGCTACGGGGTCTCGGAGGCCGATACGCTCGAGGCGCCCGCACGCTTCTTCACGGCAGCGGAAGTCAACGGTCTTCCGGTCGCCTCCATCAACGGGGAGAGCAGGACAGCCTGGCAGCGCGTCGTCGCCGTGCAGGTGTGCGTCGTGACCAAGACGCTCGACGCCACCGTGAGGCAGACGTCGAGCGGCAGCTATGTGGACTGCGATGGCGCGTCCGTCGCGTTCGCCGATTCCGATCATGCCGTCTACAAGCAGCAGACCCGCATCTTCGGCGTTCGCAACAATCTCACGAGGACATTTTGAAGACCTCGCGCCACCCAGCCGCCGAGCGCGGAATTGCCATGATCGTCGTGCTGGCCTTCATCCTGATCCTGTCGGGCGTTGCCGCCTTCGCCGTGCGGCGCGTGATGTTCGGCGAGCACGTTGCACGCAATGTGCTCGACATGGAAGTCGCCAGGCAGGCAGCCGAGGCTGCCTTGCGCGATGCGGAGCGGGACATCTCCCTGGCCTCCGACGTCGCCGGCGCGGCCTGCGCCCGTGGCGAAGATCGTCCGATCAAGTCGGCCTACAGCGAGCCGAACTTCGGCACGGACTGTCCCCGCGGCCAGTGCCGTTTCGGCGAGCAAAGCCCCGCGGCCTACTACGCAGCCAGCAATTCCAAGGCCGAGACCAACCCCGAGCCCTGGTGGCCTTCAGACAAGGGGGGCGTTGGCTGGAAGGCGTCCCCGCCATCGGGCTGCTCGTTCACCGGAGCGGTGCCGCTCGGCACCTTCACCGGTACGCCAGGCGTCAAGGGCGTGTCGCGTCAACCCGAATACCTGATCGAGTACATGCAGCGCGGGGAAGACATCTATTTCAGGAATACCGCGCGCGGCTGGGGGCTCGATCCGAACACAGAGGTCGTGCTGCAGAGCTATTTCAAGCGAAGCTGAAAAATGAAATCAACGATCCTGAAGTTTGCAGCGATGTTGGTGCTGCTTGGAAACGGGGCCTCCCATGCCCAGATCCAGGCGATTCCGCCCAACGTGAGCCCGGACCCGAATCTCCCGATGGTCGTGCTGAATGTGTCCAAGGACTACAGCATGTTCAGCCGTGCCTATACGGACTATGAAGACCTGAACTTCGACGGCAGCATCGACTACTATTTTTTGCCGTACTTCAAGTACTACGGCTACTTCGATCCCACGAAGTGCTACGGCTACAACACCAAGAGCGGAAACTTCGTGCCGGATTCCTTTGCCGTGAAGGAAACGGTTGCCGGCGATCCAAAAGGCTCGCAAAGGTATTACTGCGCCGCTGCGTCAGCGGCCTCCTCAAGTCTCTGGAGCGGCAATTTCCTGAACTGGGCCACCATGTCCCGGATGGATGTCCTGCGCAAGATCCTCTACGGTGGCTTGCGCTCCACGGACGAAGCCGGCTCGACGGGAGGCCCGGGAAGAACCGTGCTCGAAATGGCTTTCGTCCCGAGAAACAGCCAGGCCTATGCGAAGTACTACAACGGCAGCGACCTGATCCGCCTGACGCCGTTCTCCTATTCCAGAGGGCTCACCCTTTGCCGGCGACATGAAAACCCGGGGAGCAGCGATACGCAGGAGTCGCAGGTATCCGGATTGCGTCCGGTCATTCGTGCAGCCGAAGGCAACTACATCCTCTGGAACATGACGGAAGTGCTGAGCTGCAACTGGGCGGGAGAAAACGGCTACACATGGCAGGTTCCCACGGTCAGGTTCATGACCGACAACTACGTGGGAGCTGGTGGCGCATCAGCCCACAGCAACAGCATTCCTTCCGTGGCTGGCGAGTACCTGGCCCGCGTGGAGGCCTGCAAGAAGGATCTCGTCGGAGAAGAGCGCTGCAAGCAGTACCCGAACAAAAACCTGAAGCCGATCGGCCTGCTGAATGAGTTCGGTGAAAGCGATGACTACGGACGGCGCGCGTCCAGGGCCGAATTTGCGATGTTTCTCGGTTCCTTCGATACCAATCTCGATGGCGGTGTGCTTCGCAAGAACATGTCTGAAGTCAACGATGAAATCGACGCGCAGACCGGCGTATTCAAACTTTCATCCGATGCCAATGAGCGGGGCATCATCTATTCATTGAATCGGCTGAGACCCTTTGGATACAACCCGAAGACGGGCAAGTATTCGAAGAGCTGCAATTCCGACAACATCAAGAATGGAGATTGCCCGGCCTGGGGGAACCCCATCGGCGAGATCCTCCTGGAGGGGCTTCGCTACTACGCCGGAAAGGCTCCCCTCTACAGCGGTGGAAGCAATGACGCGCAGCTCGGTCTTCCGTCGCCCGCCTGGATCGATCCGCTGAAAGCAAACCCGACCCATGCGGACTCGAAGAAAACCAGAGAAGGGCTCTACGGAAAGAATATCTGCCGGCCACTCAACATGGTCACCATCTCCAGCGGCGTGGCGACGTTCGATGGAGACAAGATGGGCGCACTGGACGACCGCTCGTCGGGCATAGGTGCACCGCAGAGTGCCGCCTACTACACGAATCTGATCGGTGGTTCCGCGCAGGAAGGTATTTCAAGCACGACCCGGCTGGCTGGCTCCAACGGCGCGACCACTGACGGCATCTGCACCGGCAAGCTCATCGGCGACCTGAGCCTCGTGGCGGGCCTTTGCCCCGAGGCGCCGAACATGCGGGGCACCTACCTCGGTGCCGGTGCCGCTTACTACGCGCACGTGAACCGCATCCGCTCGGACTTGACGGTTCCCGCGGACGCGAACTCCAACGTGCTGAAGGTCCGGCAGTACGCGGTGACGATGTCGGGCGGGTCCGCGTCCATCCGCATTCCGGTCCCAAGGTCCGATCCGCAGAAGTACGTCTTCATCACCCCTGCCAGCATCGATTGGAGCGGTGCCACCGCGCTTCCGGGCAACATGGTGGACTTCAAGGTCCTGAGGCGCGGCGCGAACGGCGAGTCCGGGACCTTTCTCGTTCTTTGGCAGCACCAGGCACTGGGCGAGGACCAGGATCAGGACATGCTGGGGTCCATCCGGTACGAGACCGATTCGAGCACCACCCCGCCTACGCTGCGCGTCTTTACGCAAACGCTGGAGTCGAACACCGGGGTCTCCAAGCCGTTCGCCTTCGGCTACACGGTGGTGGGCAGCAACAAGGATGGAAGCCACTTCCACAGCGGCATCAACAACTATGTCTCCAGCGAATCGACTGCGAGCTACGCCGCGTCGAGCGTGCAGGCCGAGCCCAGGAACACGGAAGAAAAATGCTATCTGAACGATGACGGAAGCAGGCCGAACGGATGGAGCTACGCCAGGGCACCGCGCCTGTGCGTGAAGATCGGCAGCAACTTCGTGAAGGGCGAGACCCAGCTCAGCTACCAGATGCTCGGCTCGAGCGACGCCGTGATCCAGGACCCGCTCTGGTACGTTGCCAAGTACGGCGGCTTCAGGGACGACGAGAAGAAGCCGACCGGCCTTCCGGACGCCGTGTCCAAGTGGGACGCCAAACGTGCCGATGGCGCCGCCTGCGGAGCGGCCGGGCAACCCGGTTGCAACGACGGCATTCCGGACAACTATTTCCTGGCACGGCGCCCGGACCTGCTTGAAGAGTCGTTGCGGCAAGTCTTTGCGGACATCACCGGGAATTCGAACTCGGCCCCTGCCGTATCGCGCCCCGACCTGCGTGCCGGCGACTACAAGTACGTCGCGAACTTCTCGGCGTCCGATCTGCACGGCGAGTTGCTGGCGTATCGACTGGACGCAGCGGGAAATTTCAGCGGCACGCCCGCCGCCAAGGGGCACGTCAATCTGACCAATGCGGGGACTCGCGCGATCATCACGAACCTCGGAACTGCCGGGGTGCCGTTCACGCATGCGGGCCTCGATGTACCCGCGGGCGCCGGGTACCTGGCCGAACTCGATGCTTCCTCGACAAGCGTGCGGCGAGACATCATCGACTACCTGCGCGGCGCTCGCACCAGGGAGAAGCTGTCCGGAGGTACCTTCCGCGACCGGAATTCGGATTCGATCATGGGTGGCGTGGTGAACTCCAACCCCTGGCTGCAGGACTTGCCCGTGGCCAACTTCTTCGGCCCTGCGTTCCCGGGCTACGGCAAATTCAAGTCCGCGCAGAAGTCGCGGCCCAAGCTGGTCTGGGTAGGGGCGGGAGACGGCATGTTCCACGCCTTCACTGCCGACGCCCTGATGCCGGTGATGTCCTATGTGCCTCAGGCACTCGCCTCGCGCCTCAAGGAGATTCCGAACGCAACGGTGACCGACATGCGCGCCTATGCGGACGGCTCCCCCTTCACCGCGGACGTGATGACTTCCGCCAGGACGGATCCGTGGAAAACCTATCTGTTCTCCAGCCTGGGGCGCGGTGCGAAGGCGATCTTCGCGCTCGACGTGACGTCGCCGGCCCGGCTCACCGAGGGCAATGCCGCCGAGGTCTACAAGTGGCAGTTCACAGCCGCGGACGATGCCGATCTCGGCCATGTGATCTCCGAAGGGGGAACGCATCCGGCAAGCAATCAGGCTGCCCAGGTCGCCAAGATGGCGAATGGCAAGTTCGCGGTGCTCTTCGGCAACGGCGTGTCGAGCACTTCGGGCAAGACCGTGCTCTACATTCTTTTCGTGGATGGGCCGAATGCCGACGGCAAGTGGACCAACAACACCCATTACAAGCGCATCGAAGTCGGCACGGCGGGCGGCAACGGATTGATGCAGCCGACCTGGCTCGACACGAACGACGACGGTATCGCCGACGCGATCTATGCCGGCGACCTCAAGGGCAACATGTGGAAGTTCGATGTCTCCAGCACTGTGGTGACGGAGTGGAAGGAGGCCTACGGCAAGCCGCTGTACGTGGCCGTGGACGCATCGAACAACACGCTGCCGATCACGACCGCGCCGGCATTGCGCTTTCACCCCGATGGCGGGCAGGTCGTGGTCTTCGGCACGGGACAGTCGATCTTTTCCGGGGATTTCCCCGACACGGGACGGCATCACCGCATCTTCGGGATCTGGGACAAGGCGAGCTATGCCGCCAACCCCGGCTCCATTCCCTCGGGGGTGACCGATCTCCAGGAGCGCAAGTGGAGCCTCGACTCGAAGACCGATGCGGTCATCCAGAACGCCACCAGCGCGGTCGACTGGAGCACCAGGAAGGGCTGGTATGTGGACATTCCGATGTCTTCGGGGATGGTGCTGAGCAACCCCAAGGCCATGGGCAAGGACGTCAACATTCCCATCGTCTACAAGAAAGCGGCGGAGGGCGTCATGTGCGCCGCCAGCGCGGCGGGGGCCGACGTGCAGGTGAATGGAGTGAGGGGTGTCTCGACGGCGAATCTCTTCGGCATTGCCGGCGCCGCCGGCGAGGTGATCGGCATCGTCGGCCTCGACCAGCGCTTCGCCATTCCCGAAGACTCGACCAGCCGTTGCACGGCGGGGCTTTCCTGCTCCCGGATAGTGGGGCCGACCACGGACATCACGATGAAGAAGAACACCACCCAATCGCGAATCTTCTGGCGCGAGATCCCTGGCCTGAAGACAACCGTGGAGAAGCACCGATGAGCGCCAGGCGGATACGCGTGCGGGGCTTTACGCTGGTCGAGGTGATGATCACGGTGGTCATCATCGCGATCCTCAGCGCCATCGCCTACCCGAGCTACAGGGAGCAGGTTGCCAAAGGCAAGCGCGCCCAGGTGAAGGCTTCGCTCTCCCAGGCCCAGCAATGGCTGGAGAGGCACTACAGCGAAAACTACAGCTACGCGAAGACAGCGGATGGAACGGACATCAACCAGGCTGGAGGAGCGTTCAGGACCCAGTTCGGCACTTCCCCGTTGCCGGGCGAAGGCGCCGCGAACTACAACATCGCGCTGACAACCAACGGCAAGGGCACGGGCTACACCCTGAAGGCCACGCGCGTGGGCTCGATGAGCGGCGACCGTTGCGGCGACTATGTGGTCACCAGCACTGGACGGAAGTCGGTCGAGAACTACACGGGCTTCAACGCTGCGCTGGCGGCGGCAAGCGAGTGCTGGAGTTGAATCGTGGTTCTTGCGGAGGGTGAGTTACCCGGCCACCCAACTCCCCGATTTCCCGCCGTGCTTCTCCAGCACATGCACGTCGGTGATCCGCATCCCCCGATCCACCGCCTTGCACATGTCGTAGATCGTCAGTAGCGCCACCTGCACAGCAGTCAACGCCTCCATCTCCACCCCCGTAGGCCCCACGGTCTCGACAGTCGCCGTGCACACCACCTGCGGCGTACTCCCCGCATCGGCCAGCGCGAACGCCACCGCCACCCGAGTCAGGGCCAGCGGGTGGCATAGAGGGATCAGGTCGCTGGTCTTCTTCGCCGCCTGGATGCCCGCAATGCGCGCGATGCCCAGCACGTCACCCTTCTTCGCGGTGCCGGACTCGATGAGCGCCAGCGTCGCCGCCTGCATCTCGATGCGGCCGGTGGCGACGGCCACGCGATGGGTGGCGGGCTTGGCGGCGACATCGACCATGTGGGCCTGGCCCTGGGCGTCAAAATGGGTGAGGGTGCTCATGGGTGAACGATCAGGTTGGAGGTGCATCATACGAGCCCGAGCCACAGACGAGGAATGCCGCGCTTGACTCCCCGACTCCACTCCAGAAGCCAGCCGACGCCCACCCTGCGCGCGTTGTGCGCTAGCGTTTTGATAGCTTCGCAGGTGCTGCTGCCAGTGCCCGCCCTGGCCCAGATCCAGCAGGTGCTCCCCGGCATGGGCGACGGCGGCGAGATGACCGCCAGCGCCGAGCGCCACCTGGGCGACCAGATCGCCCGGGAGCTGTATCGCGACACCGACTACATCGACGACCCCGTGATCGCCGCCTACGTGCAGGAGATCTGGCAGCGCCTGCTGGTGGCCGCCCGCGCGCGCGGCGAGCTCACGCCGGAGCTCGACGAGCGCTTTGCATGGACGATCCTGCTGGGGCGCGACCGCAACATCAATGCCTTCGCGCTGCCGGGCGGCTACCTGGGGCTCAACCTCGGCCTGGTGGCCGTGGTCGGTAGCCGCGACGAGCTGGCGACGGTGCTGGGGCACGAGCTCTCGCACGTCACGCAGCGCCACATCTCGCGGATCATGACCAAGCAGGGCAGGCAGATGCCGTTGATGATCGCCGGCCTGATCCTCGGGATGATCGCGGCCGGCAAGAGCCGCAACGGCGATGCCGGTCAGGCCATGATCATGGGCAGCCAGGCGATGTTCGCGCAGAACCAGCTGAACTTCTCGCGCGACATGGAACGCGAGGCCGACCGCATCGGCTTCGGCGTGATGACGCAGGCCGGCTTCGCGCCGCAGGGCGCGGCGACGATGTTCGAGAAGCTGCAGTACGCCTCACGCCTCAACGACAACGGCTCCTACCCCTATCTGCGCAGCCACCCGCTGACGACGGAGCGCATCTCCGACATGCAGGGCCGCTTCCAGTTCAACATGGACACGGTGCCGCCGCAGCCGCTGGCCATGGATCACGCAATGATCGCCTCGCGCGCCCGCGTGCTCACCCGCCCCGGCGTCGACGTGCTGCGGCTGTGGATCGATTCGGCCTCCAGCGGTGAATTCGCGAAGAGCACCCCGGCCCAGCAGGCCGGCACGCTGTATGCGGCGGCGCTGTCGGCAAAGGAGATACGCGACTACAAGACCGCGCGCGCCCTGGCCGAGCGTCTGGTCGCGCGCGTGGCGGACGATCCTGCCGCCGCGAAGCAGGCGCGCTGGCTCAGCGCGGAGATCGAGCTTGCGGCGGGGGCGGCGCCCAAGGCGGCGGCCCTGTTGGATGCCAAGTCGAAGGAGCGGCCCGAGATGCTGCTGTCGGCCGAAGCCGCGACGGCGATGCGCCAGCCCGCGCCGATGATCCCCGTGCTGCGCGACTGGGTGGCGGCCAACCCGCGCGACGCGACGGTATGGCGCGCGCTCGGCAACCTCTACGGCTCCCAGAACGACACGCTGCGCGCGGTGCGCGCCGACGCCGAGGCGAACGTGGCGATCCTCGACTACCCGGCGGCGCGCGACCGCTTCAAGGCCGCGCAGGAGATCGTGCGGCAGTCCAAGGCGGTCGATCACTACGAGGCGTCGATCATCGACACCCGGGCTCGCGCGGTGGACGTGCTGGTGAAGGAGCAGGCGGCGGAGCCGCCGCTCAAGTAGCGGAGCGCTTCCGGGCGCTCAGCGCCTGGAGAGCAGTCCGCCCAGCGCGGACTCGATCAGCAGCCCCAGCACCGAATACAGCAGCGAGCCGATCAGCGCGGCCAGGAATCCGTTGACGTGGAAGCCGCCCAGCAAGCCGGAGGCCGCCCAGAACAGCAGCGCGTTGATGACGAACAGGAAGAGCCCGAGGGTGACGATGGTGACGGGCAGCGTCAGTATCACCAGCACGGGCCGCACGATCATGTTGAGCAGGCCGATCACCGCGGCGGCGATCAGTGCGGAGCCGAAGCTGTTGACCTGGACACCGCTGTAGAGATAAGCCACCGCCAGCAGCGCCACGGCGCTGAGCAGCCATTTGAGGATGATGCGCATGGCGGCAGGATACCCCAGGGCCCGCAAAAGACAACGAGCCCCGGTGCGTTGCCGCGCCGGGGCTCGTGAGGGAGGTTTCTTCCCGCGGTCTGTCGTTCTCTTACTCGGCCAGCTCGTTCGCCAGCACCAGCAGCGCACCCATGCCCATCACTGCGCCGGGAAAGGCCCAGCCCGACTGGTTGGGCGGCGTCTGGTCCGGCGTCACCGGTTCCAGATCGACACCGACCTTCGGGCGGCGCGCATCGACCACGTGAGTGGCCGAATGCTCGCGCTTGAGCTGTGCCGTGAGTTCGGCCAGCGGGCCCTTGGCCAGCACCGGAGTCACCTGGCCGCCGTTGCGCTCCAGCAGCGGAGTCATCTGCGCCTGCACCTTGCTGAACCACTTCGCGCGCCAGTTCTCGCGTGCGCTGTGGCTCACCCACTTGCTGATGCGATGCGTCATCCGCGGAGCGCAGGCCACGAGCACCCAATGGCGCGCCACGACGCTGCTGGCATCCGGCGCCAGTTCGGCGAACTGCTCGCAGGCGTAGGTGACGTCGTCGACATAAAGAATGATCTTTTCCATGGCGTGCTCCTTCAGGTAGTTAGAGTGACAGAGACTGTGTAGGGCAGGAAGTTCGTGGGGAGCGACGACCACCGGCGTTCAGCCGGTCGTCACCGCCTGTTGTTCGTGCTTGTTGCGGGCGTGGCGTGCGGCCACCCACTTGCCGATCACCAGCACCAGCAGCGCGCCGCCGATGCCGGCCGCGTACTTGATTACGTCGGTCTGAGGCACCTTCGGCACCCAGGTCCAGGCAGCGGTGTTCGCCAGGGCGGGGTCGGACACGGCCATCGTGCCGGCGATCCAGCCGAGCAGCATGCCGCCGGCGGTGATGATCATCGGGAAGCGGTCCATCAGCTTGATGACCAGCTGGCTGCCCCAGACGATGATCGGGATGCTCACGAGCAGGCCGAAGATCACGAGCGGCATCTGGTGGCTGTCGCCGGCGCCTTGAGCGGCACCTGCAATGGCGATCACGTTGTCGACGCTCATCACGAGGTCGGCCACGATCACGGTCTTGACCGCGCCCCACAGCTTGTCGCTGCCGCTGATATTGCCGTGGCCGTCATCGTGCTCGGGGGCCAGCAGCTTGATGCCGATCCACACCAGCAGGATCGCGCCCACCAGCTTCAGGAACGGAATGGCCAGCAGGGTCAGTGCGAAGAAGATCAGGATCACGCGCAGCACGATCGCGCCCGCGGTACCCCACAGGATGCCCTGGGTGCGCTGGTGCGCAGGGAGCTTGCGGCAGGCGAGCGCGATCACCACGGCGTTGTCGCCGCCCAGCAGGATGTCGATCATGATGATCTGACCGACCGCGACCCAGAACTCCGGGGCCATGAACATTTCCATAGATTTCCTCTTTGTCTTCGCGCCCCTGCCTCTCCCTTCAGGGGTGACGACGGAAGGCGCATTGCTATGCGTTTCGATTCATCCCGTGCGGGAAAAGTCGAAAGCGAGGAATGAAGGCCGGGGGAACACCGGGGACTTGCGAACGCTTCGACCAAACCTGCACAGGTTCAAATCGAAGGTCTTGCTCGACAGCGCCCGCGCGAACCAAGAACGCGCGTACGTTGCCCGACAGGCCGGAAGTGTTTTGCTTCGTATTGACGACCTGACGATTCACGCTGCCATGGACAACAGCGGTCGGGAGCTACTCCCCTTCGTGCGGCGGATTAGAGCATCGAAGCTCTGGGTGGCGCAATCGAAAGTTTTCAGAAATTCAAAGAGAAGCGCCTCGAAATGCGCATGAATACAAGGCTTGATGCTCTTCTTTTCATAGCGACCATGCCCCTTCGGCAGCTCGGGACATTGCCGGACTATGATCGCCGTCCGCTGCTTTTTCACGCTCCATGGCCGCCATACACATCACCGACATCGAGGCCGCCATCAACTACTGGCGCGACCGGACTCCATCGCCCGACGGCGTCACGCTGGGCCCCGAATTGAGGGCGCTGGCCGAGGTCTACGCGCTCATGGTCTTCCATCACGAGGACGAGGTCGACGAAGTCGGCTTTCCGCCCAAGGCCTGGGCCGCCTGGATGGCCTGGTACGACAGCACGCCCGACACGCCCTGCATCGCGATCTGTTCCACCAGCCAGGGCGACGACGAGTGCAAGGGCTGCGGCCGCAGCTTCGACGAGGTGCAGTTCTGGCCCGGCATGTCGCCTGTCGAGAAGCGCGGCACATGGCGCCGCATCACCATGGAAGACTCCGCGTGGCGCTTCAACCGCTATTCGGAGCGCGCACGTGAGGCGGAGCGCGATGCGTCGTCGTCGCCATCGGCCGACGAGCCCGAGTTCGATCCCGACGACGAGAAGAACTGGGCCCCCTGACATGCGCCGCCTCGCGCAAGCTCCCAACCTCGCGATCGCGACCGTGTGGGCGCACGCCCTGCGTGAAGAGGGCGTGGCGGCTTCGGTGCAGCGCGAGTTCCTCGGCGCGGTGATGGGCCAGCTGCCGCCCGACCAGTGCCTGCCCGAGATCTGGATCGACGACGAGAGCCAGTTCGAGCTCGCCAAGCGCCTGTTGCACGAGCTGCAGCACCGTCCGCAGCGCAGCTGGCGCTGCGTGTGCGGCGAGCAGGTCGAAGGCGGTTTCGAGCAGTGCTGGCAGTGCGGCCAGATGATGCCGGCCGTCTAGCTGGTCGACGCGCGGGGGTTATCTCCAGCACAGCGGTTCGATGTCGACGCTGTTCGTGCCGTCGCCCAGAGTCAGCGTGTTTTCCTGGATGGTCGCCTGCAGTTGCATGCTGCGCTGTGCGAGCGTGGCCAGCGCTTGGGAGGCAGCCGTCGGCACGCGATACACCTTGAGGTTCTGCGGCCGCGTGAGCTTGTTCTCGATGCCGCGCCACCAGATCTCGGCCGCGTGGTTGAAGGCGTAGACGATCACTTCGTCGGCCTTGTTGCAGGCCTTGATGACGGGCTTGTCTTCAGGCTGGCCGACCTCGATCCAGAGCTTGACCTCGCCCGTGAAGTCGCGAAGCCACACGTCGGGCTCCTCGACGTTCGACAGGCCCGCTCCGAAGGCCAGCGTGCCGTCGCCGTTGCACACGTCCTGCAGCTGGTGCGCGTTGAGCGCGAGCGCGACGAGGCGGATCATCATCCGCTCGTCGGTCTCGCTGGGGTGGCGCGCCAGGGTCAGCGCGTGGTCGGCGTAGTAGCCGTGGTCGATGTCGGCCACCGCGAGGGTGGCCTTGAAGATGGTGGATTTGAGGGCCATGGGTGCGCGAGTTTAGGCCCCGCGCCCGCCCCGGCCCTCCGGAGGCCTCAGAACGCCACCGAGGCCTGCAGGTAGACCGTACGCGGCTGCCCCACGTACTTGCCGCCGTTGTTGTCCACCGAGCGGTTGAAGTAGCGGCGGTCGAACAGGTTCTTCACGCCCACGGCGACCTTCAGGTTGCTCATCGACGGGCCGAAGTCGTAGGCCGCGCGCAGGTTCATCGTGGCGTAGCCGGGAATGTCGCCGAGCCGGCCGGTCGCGTCTTCCAGCGTGACGTACCTGGCGCCGTCGTCCGGCGAACCCGGCGAGCGCTGCTTCGACTGCGCGTAGATGTCGGCGTTGAAGGTCCACGGCCCGCGCTCGTAGCGCGCGCCCAGCGTCGCCACCTGGCGCGAGTAGAAGGGCAGGTCGCGCCCGGCGAAGGCGCCGGCCTTCGAGATGGCTTGCGTGTACGTGTACGTGCCCGACACCGACAGCCCCTTGAGCGAGTCGCTCAGCGTGCCGAGGTCGTAGCGCAGCGCCGACTCCAGCCCGCGGTGGCGCGTCGCGCCCAGGTCGGTCCACTGGCCGACGTCGCCGGTGATGGAGCGCGCCAGCAGCAGTTCCTTGTCGAAGTTGATGTTGAACAGCGTCAGCTCGCCGCTCCAGGCCTCGCCCTTGTAGTGCGTGCCGATCTCGTACGTCTTGGCCTTCTCGGGGTGCAGCCCGGTGGTCGACTGCGCGAGCTGCGCGTACTGCTGCGGCCCGAACGACACGCCGGCATTCGCGAACACCGACCAGCGATCGCTCATGCGGTAGAGCACCGACAGCGTGGGCAGCCACTCGTCGGAATCGATCTTCGGATAGATCGCGCTGGTGGCCCGGCCGTTCGTGATGGTGTAGACGTCGTTGAACGAGCGGATCGATTCATGCCGCACGCCGGGCGTGATCGTCCAGTTGCCGAAGTCGATGCGGTCGTCGATGTAGAACGCATGCGCCGTCGTGCCGCCCTTGCTGGTCTGGTACGCGGGGTTGGCCAGGCCGAAGGCATTGAAGCCCGGGCGCGGCTGGTAGTAGGCGCTGCGCGTCGCGACTTCGGATGCCTCTTCCTTCAGGTAGCGGTAGCCGAAGCTCACTTCCTGCACCACGCTGCCCGAGTCGATCAGGCGCGAGTAGCGGGGCTCGACCGCGAAGGTCTTGTAGTTGCGCGGTGCGGAGGTGAGGCGGCGCCTGCCGTTGTTGGCGCCGGTGCCTTCCTGCTCGAGGAAGCTGCTGCGGTACGAGTCCGTGTAGTAGGTCAGCATCTCGAACTTGTTCACGCCGTCGTTGTGCGTGTACTTCACCGAGCCGTCGGTGCGGCGGCCCGTGAACTCGTCGAAGGGGCGGTCCGACTGGAAGGGGTTGGCCGCGAACTGCGCCGTCGTCAGGCCACCGGGCATGCGGCCCTTGCCTTCGAAGTGATGCAGCGTGATGGCGACGTCGTCGGTCTTCGAGATGCGATAGGCGCCCTTGAGCATCAGGTCGTCGATGCTCGTGTGGTCGTTGCTCTGGCGGAAGCCGTCGCCGTGCGTGCCGGAGTACAGCAGCGCCAGGCCCAGGCCGTTCTCGTTGGTGCCGCCGATGAAGAGGCTGGGCGTGGTCTTGGTGCCGCCGCCGTGGCCGGCGCTTTCGACACCCACGCTCACTTCGCCCGAGAACTGCTTCGGGATCGAGCGCGACACGAAGTTGATGATGCCGCCCACGTTCTGGGGACCGTAGCGCACCGAGCCCGCGCCGCGCACCACGTCGACGGCTTCGAGGCTGCCCAGCGACAGCGGCGCCAGCGAAAGCTGCGGCTGGCCGTAGGGCGCGTAGGCCAGCGGCACGCCGTCCAGCAGCACGGTGGAGCGCGGCGACAGGCGCGAGGTCAGGCCGCGCACGCCCACGTTCAGCGAGATGTCGCTGCCGCCGGTGCCGTTGCTTTCCTGCACCTGCACGCCGGGCATCTGGCGCAGCACGTCGCGCACGCTGGTCGAGCCGCTTTCCTGGATCTGCTTGCGCTCGATGATGCTTCGCGCGCCGGGGTGCTCGAGCACCTTGGTTTCGCTGGGGCTGCCGAGCCAGTCGCCGGTGACGGTGATGGTCTCCAGCGACTTCGTCGCGTCGGCGGCCGCGGGTTCGGTCTCGGCGGCGAAGCCCTGCAGGCTCAGGGGAAGCAGCGCCATCGCGATGGCTGTGCGTTTGTGCGTGAACAAGGGAAGTCCCTCCTACGGGTTTTCTGATGGTGATGAAACAGGTTGCGGCGGCACGGCCCGCTCAGGGCGTGGTCGTCGTGCCGGAAAGCGGGTCGTTGTTCTTGTTGCCGCGGGCCGCGGCGGCCATGGCCCGCCGGCGCCACCAGAGCCACACGCCGCTCAGGCCCAGGCCGCCGAGCGCAAGGCCCAGCAGCGCCGTGAGCGCCTCGTGCAGCGGGCCTCCGAGCTCGCCGGTGTGCAGCGGGTAGATCACCGCCACCGCGCCGTTGCCCGCGTCGAGCTCCTGCCACTTGCGCGCGGCCAGCACTTCGCCCGTCGTCGGGTTCAGCCACACGGAGCCGATGCCGTTCGGATGCGGATCGTCCGAGAGGCGGAAGCGCACCCGCATCGGCCGGCTGGTCTTGGCGGGCACCTGGATGTAGCCGATGGGCTGGCCCGGGTAGGCCTGCTGCGCGCGGGCCACGAGCTCGTCCAGCGGCAGGCGCGGGCCGGTTGCGGCACCCTTGGCGATCACCGGCGGCTTGACGGGCTGCTGCCCCATGGCGCTGGAGATGAAGTTGCCCAGCGGCCGCCACGCCATGTACGCGCCCGTGGCCACCGACACCGCGATCAGCAGCCCGAGCACCGCGCCGCCGGTGCGGTGCAGGTCGAAGAGGCCGCGCAGCAGCCCGCGGTTCAGCACGATGCGCAGCGACGGCGGCCAGCGTGCCGGCCACCAGAGCACGATGCCCGTGACCAGCAGGAACAGATAGGCCAGCGCGGCGAAGGCCAGCGCGCCCTTGCCGGTGTCGTCCAGCAGCAGGCTGCTGTGCAGCTCGAAGAGGATGTTGTAGGCGCCATCGTGCGTGCCGCGCCGTCCCTGCTCGGCGCCGGTGGCCGGATCGAGGTAGAGCGTGCCTTCCCACTTGCCGCGCACCAGCACCCACAGCGTGTCGGTGGGCTTGCGCGGCGGGCGCAGCGTGAAGTTGGCGTCGGGGCCGAACTCCGCCGCGAGGCGCTGGCGCAGGGGCTCCAGCGGGAGCGCAGCCGTGGTGGCATCACCGGCGGAGCGGGCGACGAAGAAGTCGGGATGTGCCTGGCGGTCGAGCGGCAGCGCCACCACCAGCACGGCGCCGAGCAGGGCGGTGAGGGCGAGGATCGGACCGAGCGTGAGGCCTATCCAGCGATGGACCTTGAGCCAGAGGCGTCTCAGAGGGGCGCGCATGACCAACAGAGGGGCGGCGGGCCCCTCGGAGAATGTTGCTGGCTGGCGCCCCGCGGGGGCGTTGGCTGGAAAAGATAACCGCCGACGCAAAACAGCCGCCTTCCGGCGGCTGGTGCATCGATACAGGAGGCTTAAATTCTACTGGCGAGTTCCGCCGCCTTGCCCACGTAGCTGGCCGGAGTCATGGCCAGCAGGCGGGCCTTTTCTTCTTCCGGAATGGCCAGCGAGCGGATCAGCCCGTGCAGTGCCTCGGCCGTCACGGTCTTGCCGCGCGTCACTTCCTTGAGCTGCTCGTAGGCGCCCTGCACGCCGAAACGGCGCATCACCGTCTGGATCGGCTCGGCCAGCACTTCCCAGGAGGCGTCGAGGTCTTCAGCCAGCGCTTCTTCGTTGAGCTCGAGCTTGCCCAGGCCGGTGGCCAGGCTGGCATAGGCCAGCGTGGCATAGCCGAAGGCCACGCCGATGTTGCGCAGCACCGTGCTGTCGGTCAGGTCGCGCTGCCAGCGGCTGATGGGCAGCTTCTCGCTCAGGTGGCGCAGCACGGCGTTGGCCAGGCCCAGGTTGCCCTCGGCGTTCTCGAAGTCGATCGGGTTGACCTTGTGCGGCATCGTCGAGGAGCCGATCTCGCCCTTCTTCAGTCGCTGCTTGAAGTAGCTCAGGCTCACGTAGCCCCAGATGTCGCGCGAGAAGTCGATCAGGATGGTGTTGGCGCGGGCCACCGCGTCGAACAGCTCGGCCATGTAGTCGTGCGGCTCGATCTGGATGCTGTAGGGCTGGAAGCTCAGGCCCAGGCCCAGCGGCGCGGGCGTCTCGATGACCTTGCGGCTGAAGGCTTCCCAGTCGAAGTCGGGCCATGCGGCCAGGTGGGCGTTGTAGTTGCCGACGGCGCCGTTCATCTTGCCCAGAAGCTTCACCGCGGCGATCTGCTCGCGGGCCTTCGACAGGCGCACCGTCACGTTGGCGATTTCCTTGCCCACGGTGGTCGGGCTGGCGGTCTGGCCGTGGGTGCGCGAGAGCATCGACACGCCGGCGAACTGGTGCGCCATCTCGCGCAGCTTGGCGATCAGGCCGTCGATGGCCGGCAGCATCACCTTGTCGCGCGCGGCCTGGATCTGCAGGGCGTGGCTGGTGTTGTTGATGTCCTCGCTGGTGCAGGCGAAGTGCACGAACTCGGCGGCGGCGAGCAGCTCGGGCCGGGCCTCGAACTTCGACTTGATCCAGTACTCGACCGCCTTCACGTCGTGGTTGGTGGTCTTCTCGATCTCCTTGATGGCCAGCGCGTCGGCCTCGGAGAAGTGGGACACCAGCCCCAGCAGGTATTTGCGCGCGCCGCCGGTGAGCGGCTTGAATTCGGCGAAGCCGCAGTCGGACAGCGCGATGAACCACGCCACCTCGACTTGCACGCGCCGGTGCATATAGCCCTGCTCGCTCATCAGCGGACGCAGCGCCGCGAGTTTGGCCGCGTAGCGGCCGTCAAGGGGGGAAAGGGCGGAAACGGTGGAAAAGCTCATGCCTCAATTTTAGGCGGCTGCCGCCCGGTGGGGCCGGCGCGACGCTTTGGGGGGCGATTCGGGCTCTGGTTTTCCCGTTCACCTAAAATGACTATTAACAAACGTCATCAATGCATAGGGAGAGAGCCTTCATGAAACTGATCGGATCCGCCGCCAGCCCCTACGTGCGCAAGGTGCGCGTGGTGCTGGCCGAGAAGCGGCTCGATTACCAGTTCGTGATCGAAGACGTCTGGGCTGCCGACACCACGATCTCCAACTCCAACCCGCTCGGCAAGGTCCCCTGCCTGATCATGGAAGGCGGCGAGGCGATGTTCGACTCCCGCGTGATCGTCGAATACCTGGACACCCTGTCGCCGGTCGGCAAGCTGATTCCGCAGCAGGGCCGCGAGCGCGCCGAGGTCAAGACCTGGGAGGCGTTGGCCGACGGTGTCATGGACGCCGGCGTGCTCTGGCGCCTCGAAGCCACCTGGTCCGGCCGCAGCGACGGCGAGCGCAGCGCAGCCTGGATCGAGCGCCAGCGCGCCAAGGTCGAGGACGGCATCGCCGCCATGGCCAAGGGCCTGGGCGACAAGCCTTTCTGCAGCGGCATCCACCTGAGCCTGTCGGACATCGCGGTGGGTTGCACGCTGGGCTGGCTGGACCTGCGTTTCCCCGAGATCGACTGGCGCAAGGACTACGGCAACCTGGCGAAGCTGTTCGACAAGCTGATGCTGCGGCCCAGCTTCATCGACACCAAGCCCTGACTTGGGGCTCCACGAACGCAAAAGGCGCCGCGAGGCGCCTTTTTCATTTGATTCGCGCCGTGCTCAGCGCTTGCGCAGCGTGTACTGCACCACGTCGATGTTCGCCTGCGAGAACGCCGCCTCGCAGTAGGCGAGATAGAACTCCCAGATGCGCATGAAGCGCTCGTCGAAGCCCAGCTGCAGGATGCGGCCTCGCTGCCCGAGGAAGCTCTCGCGCCAGCGGCGCAGCGTCTCGGCGTAGTCGGCGCCGAAGGCGAATTCGTCCACCACCTCCAGCCCGGCGGCCTCGGCCTCACGGCGGAACTCGCGCGGGCAGGGCAGGCAGCCGCCCGGGAAGATGTACTGCTGGATGAAGTCGGTCGAGTCGATGTAGCGGTCGAAGAGCGCGTCGTCGATCACGATGCTCTGCACGCAGGCGCGGCCGCCCGGCTTGAGCAGGCGGGCGAGGCCGCGGAAGTAGTCCGGCCAGTAGGCCTGTCCCACGGCTTCCACCATCTCGATGGAGCAGATCGCGTCGAAGGGCGCGTCGTCGATGTCGCGGTAGTCCTGCAGGCGCAGGTCGGCCGTCAGCCTGGCGGTGCGCTCGCGGGCATAGGCGAGCTGCTCGGTCGACAGCGTCACGCCGGTCACCGAGGCGCCGAAGTCGATGGCGGCCATCTCGGCCAGCGCGCCCCAGCCGCAGCCGATCTCGAGCACGCGGTCGCCGGGCTTCACGCGCACCGCCTCGAGCGCGCGGCGCACCTTGGCGCGCTGCGCCTCGGGCATGGGCTTCGACAGGTCGCCCTCGAACCAGGCCGACGAGTAGTTCATCGTCTCGTCGAGCCACAGCCTGTAGAACGCGTTGCCCAGGTCGTAGTGGGCGTGGATGTTGCGCGAGCTGCCGGCCTTGCTGTTGCGGTTCATGAGGTGCCGCACGCGGTACAGCAGGCGGCCGAGCCAGCTGCCGTACATCATGTCCTCGATGGCGCGGCGGTTGGCGATGAACACCTTGATCAGCTCGGTGAGGTTGGGCGTGCTCCAGTCGCCGGCGATGTAGCTCTCGGCGAAGCCGATGTCGCCCGACTTGAGCGCGGCCTTGCAGACGTTCCAGTTGCGCAGCGTGAGCGAGGCCGTGGGGCCGGTGCCCGGCGTGGCGCCGAAGTGCCGCACCGAGTCGTCGGGCAGGCGCACCGTGAGCGAGCCGTGGGACAGCCGCTGCAGCAGGCCGAGCACGGTGCGCGCGGCGGCGGGTGCGTCCTGGGGCAGCGTGAAGCGGGAGGCCGTGGTGGTGAAGGTCATGGGTTGGCCTGCTGTTGCTGCTGCGGGTGGTGGTCGTGCGACACGAAATGGGCGGGCGGCGCCGGCTTGGCGACGAAGGGCACGCGCTTGAGCCAGAGCTTCGCGGCCTGCCAGTGGATGCGCGCGATCAGCCCGAAGGTCATCGCGGGATAGCGCCACAGCGCGCGCCTTGCGCTGGCGGCGGTCATGGGGCCGAGTTCGCCGCTCACGCTGGTCTGCAGCAGCGGGCCGTCGGCGTCGTCGTGGTCGATGCGCACCATCGTGCGCGAGCGGCCTTCGTCGACGAAGAAGCGGAAGCGGTAGCCGCCGTCGACGCGGCAGAAGGGCGAGACGTGGAAGGCCTTGGTGGCGCGGAGTTCGGCGCCGTACACCGGCTGGTCGAGCAGGTAGCAATGCCGCTCGCCGAAGGTGTTGTTGACCTCGACCACGATCGCCCGCAGGGCGCCTTCTGGCGTGTGGCAGTACCAGAAGCTCACGGGCTTGAAGGTGTAGCCGAACACGCGCGGGTAGCAGTGCAGCCAGGCTTCGCCGGTGGCGTCGTCGATTCCGTGGGCGGCCAGCAACTCGTCGAGCCAGGCCAGAGCGCCGCCGCGTTCGGGCGGGCGGGCGTCGCCGTGGTCGACGTCGTGGAAGGAAATGGCCGCCGCGCGGTTGAGCGCGAGGGCCTTGCTGCCCCCGGCGCGCAGGGTGCGCATCGGCAGCATCAGGAAGTAGGTCGGGTAGACGAAGGCATTGCGCGCCGGGCGCAGGCGGGTGTGGCGGACTTCGCCGAAGCCCATCAGCGGCGCGGCCTTCGCGGGAGTCATGCGGCGAGCCTCGCCTCTGGGGTGGCGGCCGACAGCCGTGCCCGCAGGCCCTCGGCTACGGCCAGGCCGGCCTTCAGTCCGTCCTCATGGAAGCCGTAGCCCATCCATGCGCCCGCGAACCAGGTGTTGCGCCGGCCCTGGAGGTCGGGCACCTGGGCCTGCGCGCGGATCGCGGCAAGGTCGAGCACCGGGTGGTCGTAGTCGTATTCGGCCATGACCTGACTACGCGCGATCTCCCGAACCGGATTCAGCGAAACGATCACCGGCTGCTCCCATGGCAGCGGCTGCAGCTTGTTCAGCAGGTAGTGCAGGCAGACGCGGCCCGATTCGCGCTCGCCGGCGGCCGCGCGCTCGTAGTTCCAGGCGGCCCAGGCCGCGCGGTTGCGCGGCAGCACCGAGGCGTCGGTGTGCAGCACCGCGTGGTTGGCCTGGTAGCGGATGGAGTCCAGCACCGCGGCCTCGGCGGGGCTCGCGTCGCCGAGCATGGCGAGCGATTGGTCCGAATGTGTGGCCAGCACGACGTGGTCGAAGCGCTCGGTGCCGGTGTCGGTGGCAACCAGGACTCCGTCGTCGTCGCGGGTGATGCGGCGCACGCGGGTGTTCAGGCGCTTGTCGGGCAGGCCGGCGACGATCTTCTCCACGTAGTGGCGCGAGCCGCCGCGCACGGTGCGCCACTGCGGCCGGTTGGCGATCTGGATCAGGCCGTGGTTGTGGCAGAAGCGGATCATGGTCGCGACCGGGAATCTCAGCATCCGCGTGGTCGAGCAGCTCCAGATGCAGCCCATCATCGGCAGGAAATACCACTCGCGGAACGCCTTGCCGAAGCGGTGGGCGTCGAGGAAATCGCCCAGTTGCTGGGCCAGTTCGCCTTCAGTGCCAGCCGTGGCGATGCGCGTGGTGAGGCGGTTGAAGCGCAGCAGGTCGGCGAGCATCCCCAGGAAGCGGCCGTCGAAGAGGTTGCGTCGCTGCGCGAACACGGTGCCGAGGTTGTTGCCGCTCCATTCCAGCCGGCCGCCGCCGTTGTCGCGCGTGGCCTGGACCGAGAAGGACATGTCGGACGCGGCGGTCTCGACGCCGAGTTCGGCGAAAAGGCGGATCAGGTTCGGATAGGTGCGGTCGTTGTAGACCAGGAAGCCGGTGTCGACGCCATGGGCGACCGGCGTGGGATCGGTGGAGGAGCGTGGAAGCTCGATCGTTGCCGTATGGGCGTGGCCACCGAAGTAGTCACTGGCTTCGAAGAGGGTGATGGAGGCCGCGTCGCGCAGCGAGTGCGCCGCGGCCAGTCCCGAGATGCCGGCGCCGACGATGGCGATGCGAGGAGGCCGCGTCATTGCGGAACCCCCACCCGGCTGGAAGACAAAAATGCTGCGAGGCGCCCCGACGCGAAGGAGGGAGGGAGGGAGGAGGAGAAGAATCGCCTCGGGATTTCGACCGGACGGCAGGCGCCCGGAAGACCTCGCAACATGAAAACCGTAGGGCAGTCACTGCCCACGCGATTTAGGAGCGCGTCATCCGCAGCACGGTTCCCGTCTGGTTTGTAAACGTTTGTTCCGTCGAGTTCACAATGGCATGGACGCATCGGTGAATAATATTACCGATGCGTTTTCTTGTGAACTGATCAGTATCAATTTGGCCCGAGCTGCTTCTCGATGACGTTCACGAAGCCGTTCTCGTCCGGCGCCGTCATGCTCGACCACGCCTGCACGACCTTGCCGTCGCGCCCGATCAGGTACTTGTAGAAATTCCACTTCGGCGTCGTGCCGGAGGCCTGGGCGAGCTGCTTGAAGAGCGGATTGGCATCGGTGCCGCGCACCGAGGACTTGGCGAACATCGGGAATTTCACGCCGAAGGTGCTCTCGCAGAAGTCCGCGATTTCCTTGTTCGAGCCCGATTCCTGGGCGAAATCGTTCGACGGGAAGCCCAGCACCACGAGCCCGCGCGAGCGGTATTTCATGTCCAGCGACTCCAGGCCCTTGTACTGCGGGGTGAAGCCGCAGAAGCTGGCCGTATTCACCACCAGGACCACCTTGCCGGAGTACTGGCACAAAGACTGGGGTTTTTCATCCTGCAGCCGCGGGAAGGTGTGTTGCAGGATCGCCGGGCATCCCGCTGCCTCTGCCGGAGCGGGTGCGGCGGCTACCGTCTGGGCGTGCGCCGGAAGGGCCGAAACGAGGCTCGCCACGAGGGAAACCGCAGGGGCGCAGCGCCACAGCATCGACAATCGGAAGGGGGTTCGCATGGCGGGCTCCTGATTCAAAAATGGGTCGCGCATCCGTGCCGCAAGGACGCGCGTATCCGCATCATCGCGCGTCTGTCATGGTCGCGCCAAACGGGCCGATTAAAATCGACGGCCTTAGAAAGATATAGATGCTCTATCCGGAACTCTTCAGACAACTCGAATCCGTCCGCTGGGACATGGACAAGGACATTCCCTGGCAGTCGTTCGACGCTTCCTTGCTGTCGGAAGAGCAGGCGCAGACCATCAAGATGAATGCCATCACCGAGTGGGCGGCACTGCCCGCTACCGAGATGTTCCTGCGCGACAACCGCCACGATAGCGACTTTTCCGCTTTCATGTCGATCTGGTTCTTCGAGGAGCAGAAGCACTCGCTGGTGCTCATGGAGTACCTGAAGCGCTTCAGCCCCAAGCACGCGCCCACGGAAGAAGAGCTGCACGAAGTGCGCTTCGACTTCGACCCGGCCCCGCCGCTCGAAACCCTCATGCTGCATTTCTGCGGCGAAATCCGCCTCAACCACTGGTACCGCCGCGCCGCCCAGTGGCACACCGAGCCGGTCATCAAGCACATCTACACCACGCTGAGCCAGGACGAAGCCCGCCACGGCGGCGCCTACCTGCGCTACATGAAACGCGCCATGGAGAAGTTCGGCGACGAGGCCCGTGCCGCCTTCACCAAGGTCGGCGTCCTGATGGCCAGCGCCCGCCGCACGGCCCAGGCCCTGCACCCGACCAACCTGCACGTCAGCAAGGCGCACTTCCCGCGCGACACCGTGCAGAGCCGCATGCCCGACCCCGACTGGCTCGAGCACTGGCTCGACAAGCAGATCAAGTTCGACGCCGTCTGGGAAACCAAGGTCGGCGAGCGCATCCTGCACAACCTGAGCCTGCTGATGAACCGCAGCTTCAAGACGGTCCAGGAACTGAACCGCTACCGCAAGGAACTGGCGGCCACCCTCGGCCCCAGGCCCGAATACCAGGGCGCCTGATAGACCCCCAAAAACGCCCCGCATGCCGGGGCGTTTTTTTGCAGAATCCATGTCACAAACCGGGGACGCCAGCCGTCTAGCCCGCATGGACGACGCAACCCTCACCTTCGACCGCCACCGCCCTCGCCTGCAGGGCATCGCCTACCGCATGCTCGGCTCCATGGCCGAGGCCGAGGAGGTCGTGCAGGACGCCTGGCTGCGCTGGCACGAAGCCGCCAGGGACACGCTCGACAGCGCCGAAGCCTGGCTCGTGACCGTGGTCACGCGGCTGTCGATCGACCGGCTGCGCGCCGCCAAGGTCCAGCGCGAGCACTACATCGGCTCCTGGATGCCCGAGCCCACGCTGACCGGCACGCCCGATTCGCCCGCAACACCCGAACAGTTGCTCGAGCGCGCCGACAACATTTCCGTCGCCTTCCTTGCCGTGCTGGAGCGCCTCGCTCCGGAGGCCCGTGCCGCCTTCCTGCTGCGCGAGGTGTTCGACGCCGACTACGACGAAATCGCCCTCACCCTCGGCAAGACCGAGGCCGCCTGCCGCCAGATCGTGCACCGCGCCAAGCTCCAGGTGCAGGAAGGGCGCCCGCGTTTTTCGGTGCCGCGCGAAACCCACGAGCGCCTGCTGCGTGCATTCGCCGACGCCGCCGCGCGCGGCAGCCTGCAGGACCTCAAGGCGCTCATGTCCGAGGACGTCGAACTCATCGGCGACGGCGGCGGCAAGGTGCAGACCTTCAGCAAGATCCTGCGCGGCAGCCAGCGCCTCGCGCAGCTCTATTTCTCGTTGTGGCGCCGCATGGGGCCAGCGGTGCGCATGGAGCTGGTCGACATCAACGGCGAGCCCGGCATGCTGCGCTTTCTCGACGGCGAACTCGAGTCGGCCCAGACCTTCGAGATCGAGAACGACCTCATCGTGCGCATTCGCGCGCAGCGCAACCCCGACAAGCTCGCGCGCATCGCGCAGATCTTTTCCGCGAAATAGATAAAAAGTCCGGGCGGCGTGTCACAGGGCGAGCACCCCGCCCGTCTTCAGTGGGTAGGCAGATCGACTCCATCGCAACGCAACCCAACCCACCGGAGAAAACCATGAACACCACCGCGCGCCTGAACTGGTTCAAGCTCGTCCCGAAGTCCTTCGAGGCCATCCTCGGCGTCAACGCCACCATCGAGTCGAGCACGCTCGGCAAGGTGCTGGTCGACTACGTCTTCGCCCGCGTCTCGCAGATCAACGGCTGCGCCTACTGCCTCGACATGCATGTGCGCGACCTGCGCAAGCAGGGCGAGGAATGGCAGCGCATCAACAGCCTGGCGACGTGGCGCGAGGTGAGCTTTTTCAACGAGCGCGAACGCGCGGCACTGGCCTGGGCCGAATCGCTCACGCGCCTGGCCGACCGCTACGACGCGCGCGAAGCCGAGTTCGCGGCGCTCAAGGCCAACTTCAGCGACCTGGAAATTGCCGAGCTGTCGGTGGCGATCGCGCAGATCAATACCTGGAACCGCCTGAACGTCGCCAGCGGCGTGCCCGTTGCGGTCAAGCCGCTGCTCTGATCGCGCGAAGCCAGCCTTGCGGGCTGCCTACCTGCGCTCCACCACCATCGGTGAGATGTGCAGGCTGTCGCGCAGCTGGGTGATCACCTCGCCGGCCGCGTTGCGCGAGGTAAAAGGCCCCGCCTGCAGCCGATGCGTTCCGGCTTCGCTGAACACGCGAAGCTGCGACGCGAGCGAAGGCAGGCCACGAGCGGCCTGGTTCAGCAGGCTCTGCGCACCGTCGCGCTCTCGGAACGCACCGAGCTGCACCCAGAAGCCCGACAACGCCGCCGAGGGCTGCGCCGCGCTGGCAGACAAGGGCGGCGGTGATGCCGGCGCAGGCGCCGCCTGCAGCGGAGCCAGGTCGTTGACCACGATGGCCTGCCGCGAAGGCGGAATGGAGGGCGGCGACTGCGCCGATTCGGGCTCCGCCCCGGCCTGCTGCGCAGAGGTCATCGGCGTCTGCGGCGCCACCGGCATCGTCGACACCTGCGAGGCGTCGTTGCCCGCCGCCGCAACGGGCGCGGTCCATTCGGCCGGCACCAGCACCTGCTGCGACTGCTGCTGCGGCACGCGCGCCGACGCCACGCGCACCGGAAGCGGAACAGCCGCAGGAGCCGGTGCGGCCGCATACGCAGTCCCCGAATCCCGTCGCCATGCACCGGTGCGGATGTCGTCGTTCGTGATCCGCTCGATCTCAACCGGCGCCACGCCGCGCAGCAGGTCGAGCTTGAGCGCGGCCGTGTAGCTCAGGTCGATGACGCGGCCATCCACGAACGGCCCGCGGTCGTTCACGCGCACGATCACCTCGCGACCGTTGGCCGGGTTGCGCACGCGCACGTAGCTCGGCAGCGGCAGCGTCTTGTGCGCGGCCGTCATGGCGTACATGTCGTAGGGCTCGCCGCTCGACGTGGAAGCCGCGTGGAACTTGCGCCCGTACCACGAGGCCAGCCCCGATTCGCGGAACGGCCGGTCGTCGGTGATCGGCGCGTAGCCGCGGCCCAGCACCGTGTACGGCTTGCTGGTGCCGCCGCTGGTGCGGATGGGTTCGATGCGCGGCTCGGCGTCGGGCACGCTGGCGAGGTCCGGCGGAATGTTGGTGCCGGGGCCGTCGCGGCCGCTGGCCACGCCGCCACCGCTACGAGGGCCGCTGGCGCAACCCGCGAGAAGAACGGCGACGGCTACCGCGCACGCCGCCAGCGCGGTGGTGGCCGGGGAGGGGGCTCCCTCAGCCAAATACCGCCTTCCACAGCGCCAGCATGGCGTCGCGCTCGGCCGTCAGTGCGGGTGGGGTGACCTGCGTCGGCTCTTCGTTGAGGCGAGCGCGGTGCTGCACGCGGCGCAGTTCGCGATACGCCCGCGCCGCGCTGCGGCCCACGCCCTCGGGCAGCAGCCCGGCCAGTTCGGCGCGCAGCAGCAGCGCGATGTTGCCCACGTTCGGAATCAGTTCCGGATGCTCGCCCGAGGACGACAGCACCAGGAACTGCACCGCGAACTCGGCATCGACCATGCCGCCGGGGCTGTGCTTCACGTCGAAGCGGTCGGCCTTCACCGGCCGCGCGCCGCGCAGCTTGTTGCGCATCGCGATGATCTCGGCCTTCAGCGACTCGCGGTCGCGCGGCGCCACCAGCACCGCCTCGCGCACCTGGTCGAAGCGCGCGCCCAGCTCGGCGCCGTGGTCTTCGCTGCCCAGCACGAAGCGCGCGCGCGTCATGGCCTGGTGCTCCCAGGTCCACGCCGTGTTGCTGCCGCGGCCGAGCTGGTATTTCTCGTAGGCCTCGAAGCTGGTGGTCAGCAGGCCCGAGTTGCCGTTGGGACGCAGGGCGGTGTCGATCTCGAACAGGTCGCCCTCGCGCGTCTTCACCGTGAGCCAGTTGATGAGCTTGCGCACATAGGCCGCGTAGACCTCGCCGGCACGCTCGTCGTCATCGTCGTAGACAAACACGATGTCGAGGTCGCTGCCGTAGCCCAGCTCCTTTCCGCCCAGCTTGCCGTAGCCGATGATCGCGAACTGCGGCACATCGCGGTGCCGGTTGCGCACGTGCGGCCAGCACCAGCGGGCGGTCACGCGCAGCGTGGCGTCGGCCAGCGCGCTGAGGTCGTCGGCCACCTGCTCGACGGTGAGGCGGCCGTCCACGTCGCGCGCCAGCGTGCGGAACACTTCGGCGTGGTGCGCGTGGCGCAGCAGGTTCAGAAGCCGCTCTTCGTCGGCCTCGCCGGTGCGGGTGAGCGATGCGTGGCGTGCGTCGAGCTCGCGCTCGAACTCGGCGGCGACGAAGCGGCCCGAGAGCATCTCGTCGCTCGCCAGTTCGTCGATCACGCCGGGGTGCTGCATCAGGTAGCGCGCGGGCCACTTGGCGGCGCCCAGCAGGCGCAGCAGGCGTTCCTGCACGGCGGGGCGCTCGACCAGCAGCGCGAGGTAGCTTTCGCGGCGCAGCAGAGGCTCGATCCAGTCGGCCCAGCGCATCGCGGCATCGACGTGGCGCGGGGTCTGGCCCGCGCCGTCGCCGTCGGGCTCCTTCAGCCACACGCCGGTGCGCTGCACCAGCTGACGCAGACGTGCGCGGGTTTCCTCGCGCAGGGCCAGCACGCGGGGCTGCTCGCACCAGTCGCGGATGCGCTCGGCGAACGCCGGCGGCAGGTCGCCGAGCAGGTCGGCCAGGTCGGCGGGCGCGGCGGCCTTCTTGCCATTGCACTTGCCGTTGCAGGGCTTCTCGCCGCCGAGCAGCTTGTCGAACTCCTGCGCGACGAACTCGCGGTGCGTGTCGAGCTGCTCGAGGAAGGGGCAGCAGCTGGGGTAGCCCATGGTCTGGGCGATCCAGCGCAGGTCGTCGTCGGACACCGGCAGCACGTGGGTCTGCTGGTCGTCGAGGTACTGGATGCGGTGCTCCACGCGGCGCAGGAACTCGTAGGCCGCGGCCAGCGCATCGGCGGTTTCCTGCGGCATGAGGCTGGCGCGCGCCAGGCGCTGCAGCGCGTCGAGCGTGGGCCGCGTGCGCAGCTCGGGGAACTGGCCCCCGCGCACCACCTGCAGCAGCTGCACGGTGAACTCGATCTCGCGGATGCCACCGCGCGAGAGCTTCACGTCGTTGGCGCGCTCGGGGCGCCCGGCACTGCGGCGCGCCGACTGCTCGCGGATCTGCCGGTGCAGCACGCGCAGCGAATCGAACACGCTGTAGTCGAGATAGCGGCGGAACACGAAGGGCAGCACCGCGCCGCGCAGCCCCTGGGCCTGGCCCGCGACCACGATGTCGCGCGGCGCGACCACGCGGCTCTTCATCCAGGCGAAGCGCTCCCACTCGCGGCCCTGCACCTGGAAATACTCCTCGAGCGCATCGAGCGAGACCACGCTGGGCCCCGAGTTGCCGTTGGGCCGCAGCGCCAGGTCGACGCGGAAGACGAAGCCGTGCTCGGTGGTGTCGCCCACCAGCGCGTAGATGCGCTTCACGGCGCGCGCGAAGTACTCCTGGTTCGCCAGCCGGCCGCGACCATCGGCGTCGCCCTTGGTCTCGCCGTCGACGTCGTAGAGGTAGATCAGGTCGATGTCGCTCGACACGTTGAGCTCGCGCGCGCCGAGCTTGCCCATGCCCACGATCCACAGCTGCGCGCGCTGGCCCTCGGGGCCGAGCGGGGCGCCGTGCGTCGCATCGAGTTCGCGGCAGGCCTCCTGGCACGCGATGTCGAGTGCCATCTCGGCCAGTTCGGTGACGGCGGTGGTCACCACGGCCAGCGGGGCCTGCTCGTCGCAATCAAGAGTTACAAGCCGCTCCATCACGAGCTGCCGCACAATCCGCAGTGCATCGCCGACGCCATCCCCACGTAGGCGCAATGCCTCGTAAGCCACCGTCATCGATTCGCGCCGCGGCGCGCCAGGGGGAAGCAATGAAAGCTCGGCCGCATACCTGCGACGCAGGCGCTGAACGAATCTCGAATAAGAAGAGAACGTCTCGTTCCGCACCGAAGAATTGGGAGAAATGGTGTCTGGCAACTGGTTCACACCGATGCTGGTTTCCGTGGAACCCCTCTGATAGCTGGCGGTCATAATTCCGGACACAGCGCGATCCTCAATGAACGACACGGCGTCTTCCCCTTCACGTCTGCTCAAAATCACCGCTGTGGCAGCGCGCTGGCTGCTGGGTCTGTTGATCGCTGCATGGCTTCTGCTGGCGCTGTCAGTCGTTGTCCTACACGCGTGGATTGTGCCGCGAATCGGCGATTTTCGTGACGCACTGGAGGCGCAGGCTAGCAAGGCCATCGGCGTGCCGGTGCGCATCGGATCGATCACCGCCCGCTCCGAAGGGCTTTTCCCGGCCTTCGAACTGCGCGACGTGGTGCTGCAGGACGCGGACAACCGCGAGGCCCTTCGCCTCGCACGCGTGGTGGCCAGCGTGTCGCCGCGATCGCTGTGGCGGCTCAACTTCGAGCAGCTCTACATCGAACGCCCGCAGCTCGACGTGCGCCGCGACTCTCAGGGAAAACTCCATGTGGCTGGTTTGCACATGGCGACCGATACGACCGGAGAAACCCGGGGCGCCGACTGGTTTTTCGCGCAGCGCGAGCTGGTCATCGAAGGCGGTACCGTGCGCTGGACCGACGAGCAGCGCCAGGCCGAGCCCCTGCTGCTGACCGACGTGCGCTTCGTCGCGCGCAACAGCGCCCGGCGCCATGGCCTGCGGCTCGACGCCACGCCGCCGGCCGGCTGGGGCGAGCGCTTCACCCTGCGCGGCCAGTTCCGCCAGCCGCTCTTGTCCATCCGCAGCGGCCACTGGCAGACCTGGGACGGCCAGCTCTACGCCGACCTGCCCTACATCGATGTGACCCGGCTCGGCCAGTACGTCTCGCTCGACGCACGCATCCGCGAAGGCAACGGCGCGCTGCGCCTGTGGGCCGACGTGGACGACGGTCAGGTCGTCGGCGGCGCGGCCGACCTGGGGCTCGACAAGGTCGACGTCTCGCTGGACAAGGGCCTGCAGCCGCTGGTGCTGCGCGCCGTCACCGGCCGCCTCTCGGGCCAGCTGACCGAGGAGACGCTCGAATTCGCCACCACCGCGCTGCAGTTCGACACCACCGACGGCCTGCGATGGCCCGGCGGCAACCTGTGGCTGCAGCACACGCCCGGCAGGGGCCGCACGCCGGAGCACGGCGCGCTGCGCGCCGACCGGCTCGACCTTGCCGCGCTCGCCCTCATCGCCGACCGGCTGCCGCTGGGCGACGCCACGCACCGCCTGCTCGGCGCGTACGCTCCGCGCGGCCTGGTCGAGCACGTCGACCTGAACTGGCAGGGCTCGCTGGGCGCGCCCACCCGCTACCAGGCCAAGGGCCGCGTCAGCGGACTGCGCATCGCCTCGCAGCCGGCCGCGGCCGATGCGGCGATGGCGCCTTTGCAGCAGGCGCCATCCGCGCCCAAGGTGACGCAGACGGCCGCGGTAGCGACAGCGGCAACAACGGCCGCCGCGGCGCCGCACAAGATCCACAGCGGCACCCCCGGCCTGAGCGGCGCCACCATCGACTTCGACGCCACCCACACCGGCGGCACCGCCACGCTCGCCATCGCGCAGGGCACGCTCGAGTTCCCGGGCGTGTTCGAAGACCCCATCATTCCCGTCGACCGGCTCTCCACGCAGCTGCAATGGAAGCTCGACAACGGCAATGGCAGCGCCCAGCTGCAGATGTCCAAGCTGAGCTTCGCCAACACCGATGCCGAGGGCGAGGCCCAGGCCAGCTGGCGCACCAGCGATCCGGCAACGTCGAGCAGCAAGTCGCGCTTTCCCGGCGTGCTCGACCTGCAGGGCAAGCTCACGCGCGCCGACGGCACGCGCGTGTTCCGCTACCTGCCGATGGACATTCCCCAGCACACGCGCGACTACGTGCGCGAGGCCGTCACCAAGGGCGTCGCGAGCAACGTCGACTTCCGCGTGCGCGGCGACCTCTACGACATGCCGTTCAAGGACCCGAAGCAGGGCGACTTCCGCATCGCCGCCAAGGTGTCGGACGTCAACTACGCCTACGCGCCGCCCGCCATCACGGGCGCCACGCCTTCGCGCAACGGCACGCCTGCGCGCGTTTGGCCGCCGCTCACCGGCCTGTCGGGCGAGCTGGTGTTCGAGCGCGACAGCATGCTGGTGCGCAACGCGCGCGGCCGCCTGGTCGGCACCACCGGCGTAGAAGTGACCAAGGGCGAGGCGCAGATTCCGGAGCTGTCGCACCACGCGCAGGTGCTGCGCGTCGACGTGCAGGCCAAGGGGCCGCTGGGCGAGGTGCTGCGCGTGGGTGCGCCGCTGGCCGGCACCGAGCCGGGCGGCGTGGGAGAGATCATGCTGGCCGCGCGCGCCACCGGCTCGGCCGACTACAAGCTGCACCTCGAGCTGCCGCTGGAGGCCATGGACAACGCCAAGGTGCAGGCCAGCGTGGCGCTGGCCGACAACGAGCTGCAGGTGGTGCCCGAGGCGCCGTCGTTCACTCAGACGAAGGGCACCGTCAACTTCACCGAAACCGGCTTCTCGCTGGCCGGCGTGCAGGCGAAGCTGCTGGGCGGCGACGTCCGCCTGGAAGGCCGCGGCCGCTTCAGCGGCCCCAACCGCGAGGTGGCCCTGAAGGCCCAAGGCACGGCCACCGCCGACGGCCTGCGCGGCGCGCGCGAGGTCGACTGGCTCGCGCGCCTCGCCAAGAAGGCGACCGGCAGCACGCCCTTCGCCGCCGCCTTCTCGGTGCGCGACGGCGCGACCGAGTTCTCGCTCACCAGCAGCCTGCAGGGGCTCGCGCTGCAGCTGCCGCCGCCGCTCGTGAAGACGGCCGAGGAGCAGATGCCGCTGCGCATCGAGAAGAAGGTGCTCGCGCGCGAAACCAGCAAGCAGGGCGTGACGGCGGCCACCCAGGACCAGCTCTCGCTCGACCTCGGCCGCGTCGGCGCCGTGCAGTACGTGCGCGACTTGCTGCCCGGCGGCGAGGCGCGCGTGCTGCGCGGCAGCATCGGCGTGGGCCTCGCCCAGGGTGAAACCGCCAGCCTGCCCGACAAGGGTGTGTTCGCGAACGTCAACGTCGCCAAGCTCGACATGGCCGCCTGGCAGGCGCTGCTCGGCGAGGCCACGGGCACGGCCGGCGCGGAGGCCCCCGAGCGCCCCGACGATCCGTCGATGGCCTACCTGCCCACACGCATCGCGGTGCGCGCGCAGCAACTCGGCATTGCGGGCCGCACGCTGCACAACGTGGTGCTCGGCGGCACGCGCGAAGGCAGCGTCTGGCGCGCCAACATCGACGCCACCGAGCTCAGCGGCTACGCCGAATACCGCCACGCGCAGGCCGGACGCCTCTATGCGCGGCTCGCGCGGCTGAAGATCGCGCCCTCCGAGGCCACGCAGGTCGAGACCCTGCTCGACGAGCAGCCCGGCACCCTGCCGGCGCTGGACATCGTGATCGACGACTTCGAGCTGCTCGGCAAGCGCCTCGGCCGGGCCGAGATCGATGCGGTCAACCGCGGCGGGGCGGGCCGCGAATGGCTGCTCAACAAGCTGACGTTCACCATGCCCGAGGCCAGCTTCGCGGCCAAGGGCACCTGGGCTGCGGTGCCCGGCGCGGCGGCCGGCCAGCGCCGCACCGCCATGACCTTCAGGCTCGACATCGCTGACGCCGGCGAGCTGCTCACGCGCTTCGGCATGCCCGGCGTGCTGCGGCGCGGGCGCGGCAGGATGGAGGGCGACGTCAACTGGCGCGGCTCGCCTTTCTCGCTCGACTACCCGAGCCTGGGCGGCCAGCTGCAGGTCGACGTGGAGCAGGGCCAGTTTCTCAAGGCCGACCCGGGGCTGGCCAAGCTGCTCGGCGTGCTGAGCCTGCAGGCGCTGCCGCGCCGGCTCACGCTCGACTTCCGCGACGTGTTCAGCGAGGGTTTCGCCTTCGACTTCATCCGCGGCGACGCGAAGATCAACAAGGGCATCGCCAGCACCAACAACCTGCAGATGAAGGGCGTCAACGCCGCCGCGCTGATGGACGGCTCGGCCGACATCGTGCGCGAGACGCAGAACCTGCGCGTGGTGGTCGTGCCCGAGATCAACGCCGGCACCGCGGCGCTGGTGGCCACCGCCATCAACCCGGCCATCGGCCTGGGCACATTCCTCGCGCAATGGGTGCTGAGCAAGCCGCTGGCGGCGGCGGCCACGCAGGAGTTCCACGTCGAGGGCACCTGGACCGACCCCAAAATAGCGAAGGTGCCGCGCACGCTGCAGCTGCTGCCGCAGAGCATTCCCGGCGTGCCGGGGCTGCCGCCCGCCTCGCAGACCGCGGACGACGGCAAGAAATCGGAGACCAAGCAATGAAAGTCGCAGCCATCCAGATGGTGTCGGCCATCGCCCGCGAAGCCAATCTCGCGCGCGCCCACGACCTGCTCGCGCAAGCCGCCGCGGCGGGCGCCGAGCTCGCGGTGCTGCCCGAGTATTTCTGCATGATGGGCGCGCGCGACACCGACAAGCTGGGCCTGCGCGAGACCGCCGGCGCCGGCACGGTGCAGGGCTTCCTGGCCGACGCGGCGCGCGAGTTCGGGCTGTGGATCGTCGGCGGCACGCTGCCCATCGAGAGCACCGACGCCGAGCACGTGTTCAACAGCTCGCTGGCCTTCTCGCCCGACGGCCGCTGCGTGGCGCGCTACGACAAGATCCATCTCTTCTTCTTCGACAACGGCACCGAGCGCTACGACGAGCGCCGCGTCATCGCGCCCGGCGCGAAGCCGGTGGTGTTCGATCTGCCCTCGCGCGACGGCCACCGCTGGCGCATTGGCATGAGCGTGTGCTACGACCTGCGCTTTCCCGAGCTGTACCGCGCGCTCGCCAAACAGGGCGCCGACCTGCTGCTGGTGCCCAGCGCCTTCACGCGCACCACCGGCGCCGCGCACTGGGAGGTGCTGCTGCGCGCCCGCGCCATCGAGAACCTGGCCTGGGTGGTCGCGCCCGCGCAGGGCGGCACCCACGAGAACGGCCGCCAGACCTGGGGCCAGTCGCTGGTCGTCGACCCGTGGGGCACGGTGGTGGCGCAGCAGGCCACCGAAGAGGGCGTGGTGCTGTTCGACATCGACGCGGCAAAGGTGCAGAGCACGCGCACGCAGTTGCCCGTGCTCTCGCACAGCGTTATTTAGATGACCCCCAGGCTTGCCCACTTCGTGTGGCCGCCAACCCCCTTCCAGGGGGCAACACCGGCGGCCCGGCAAAGCCGGTTCCGCGGTGTTCCTGGAATAAGCCCCGTACCTCGCGTGCGGCGGTGTTACCGGCATGTCTGATGCACTGCTGACCGTCGCACCACAGCGGTGGGCGCTGCTGGCGTACGGCCGGCTGCGCTCGCTGTGGCAGCGCTGGTTTCTGTGGCTGCTGCTGGCGGTGCTGGTGTCTGTGCTGCTGGTCACGGTGGTGTGGCTCGCGGGCCGGCACGAGGTCGAGCAGGTGCAGGCCGCGCTCGACCGCGACACCGCCGACGCGGTCTCCGACCTGCGCAGCGGCTTCCAGCGAAACGCGCAGAGCCTGCGCGCCACGCAGGCGCCGGGCGCCGATGCCGCGAAGTGGTCGGAGACCGCGTCGGCGCTGCTGCGCGAGCACCGCGAATGGCTGCGGCTCGAGTGGCGCGACGCCGCGCTGCGTCCGCTGCAGGCCGTCAACACGCCCTATCGCATGCGCGTGCTCGACGAGGACACGCGCGGCCCCGAGCAGTCCGACGTGACGCTGGCCTGCGCCGCCGCGCGCAAGCTGGGCGCTTCGGCTTATTCGCCGAGCCACTACGTGCCCATCGCGGGCGGCGGCGGCATCGAGGTGATGGAGCTGTGCGTGCCCATCGATGCCGGCGGATATCTCGTGGCGAGCTATTCGCTGCGCGACGCGCTGATCGAACTCGTCGGCCCCACGCTTACGCGCGGCCAGGAGGTGGCGTTCACCGAGGCCGACGGCACGCGGCTGGTGGCGCTGGGCAGCTCGCGGCGCACCGGCACGCGGGTGTTCACCTCGCAGCAGCTCATCGACCTGCCGGGCACCGCGCTGATGCTGCGCGTGGACGGCTGGCGCGCCGCGCCCGACCTGTTCCCGAACATGCTCACGGCGCTGGTCACGGCGATTTCCATCGCGCTGGTGTCGGTGCTGGTGCTGCTCGCGCGCGACACGCGCCGGCGCCTGCGCGCCGAGCGCGACCTGGCCGACGCGCTCGCCTTCCGCAAGGCGATGGAAGACTCGGTCATCACCGGCCTGCGCGCGCGCGACCTGCAGGGCCGCATCACCTACGTGAACCCGGCCTTCTGCGAGATGGTGGGCTTCAGCCCCGAGGAGCTCATGGCGGACAACGCCGAGGCCCCTTACTGGCCCACCGAGCTGGCGCACGAATACCAGCAGCGGCAGGCGCGCAGGCTCGCGGGCGGCATGCCGCCGCGCGAGGGCTTCGAATCGGTCTTCATGCGCAAGGACGGCACGCGCTTTCCGGTGCTGATCTTCGAAGCGCCGCTGATCAATGCGCACAAGGTGCAGACCGGCTGGATGAGCGCGTTCATCGACGTGAGCGAGCAGCGCCGCATCGAGGAACTCTCGCGCGCCAGCCAGGAACGCCTGCAGGCCAGCGCGCGGCTGGCCACCGTGGGCGAGATGGCTTCGCTCTTGAGCCACGAGCTCACCCAGCCGCTGGCCGCCATCGCCAGCTACGCGAGCGGCTCGCTCAACCTGCTGGGGCCCGAGGCCAAGGGCGACCAGGGCGAGGTGGCGATGGCCGTGAAGCGCATCGCCGAGCAGGCCGACCGTGCGGGGCAGGTGATCCGCAGCGTGCACGACTTCGTGCGCCGGCGCGACCGCACGCGCGAGGCGGTGGCGCCGCAGGCGCTGATCGACGCGGTGCTGCCGCTCGTGAGGCTGCAGGCGCGCAAGCTGGGCGTGATCATCGAGGTGGTGCTGGAAGACCGCCTGCCTGCGGCCATGTGCGATCGCACGCTGGTCGAGCAGGTGCTGCTGAACCTCGCGCGCAACGCGATGCAGGCCATGGACAGCCCCGACAATGTCGGCAGCCGCGTGCTGCGGCTGCGCGTGGCGCGCGCCACGGCGGTGGGCGGTGCGGTGCAGGAAGACGGCCGGCGCTGGCTCGAGTTCTCGGTGGCCGATCTCGGCAGCGGCATCGGCGCGGATGTGGCCGAGCGGCTCTTCACGCCTTTCTTCACCACGCGCGCCGACGGCATGGGGCTCGGCCTGAGCCTGTGCCGCACCGTGGTCGAGCAGCACGGCGGGGCGCTCGTGTACGAGCCCAACAAGCCGCGCGGCACGGTCTTCAGGTTCACGCTACCAAGTACATGATTCACCCCCAGGCTTCGCGCACTTCGTGTCGCTGCGCCAACCCCCTCGCCGGGGGCGACACCTGCGGCCCGGCAAAGCCGGCTCCGCGGTGTCCCCCGAAAGGGAATGCGCTTGTTTTTGGAATTCAATTGATATGCAACCGCTGATCGACGGCTTGATCTTCATCGTGGACGACGACGCCAGCGTGCGCGAGGCGCTGGCCTGGCTGCTGCGTTCGCGTCGCCTGGCCAGCGAGCACTTCGCGAGCGCGGAGGCGTTCGAGCAGTTCCTCGACCAAGGGCCACTGCCGCAGCAGCCGCTGTGCCTGCTGCTCGATGTGCGCATGCCCGGCACCAGCGGGCTGGTGCTGTTCGACCGCATCGTCGAGCGCGGCCTGCTGCCGGCGATGCCGGTGATCTTCCTCACGGGCCATGCCGACGTGCCGACGGCCGTCGACGCGGTCAAGCGCGGCGCTTTCGATTTCTGCGAGAAGCCGTTCTCGGACAACGCGCTGGTCGACCGCATCGAGCATGCGTTGAACGCGTCGCTGCAGGCGCTGGAAGTGCAGCGCGCGCGCCGGGGCCTGGCCGAGCGCATCGGCGAGCTGACCGAGCGCGAGCGCGACGTGATGCGGCTGGTGATCGAAGGCCTGCCCAACAAGCTCATCGCCGACCAGCTCGCGATCAGCGTGCGCACGGTGGAAGTCCACCGCGCGCGCGTGTTCGACAAGATGGAAGTGAAGTCGGCGGTGGAACTGGCCAACCGCCTGAGAGAACTGGGCTAACCCCCAGGCTTGCCCACTTCGTGTGGCCGCCAACCCCCTTGCAGGGGGCAATACCAGCGGCCCGGCAAAGCCGGTTCCGCGGTATTTCTGGAAGGGGCCAGGATCAGGCCTTTTCCGCGACGAAGATTTCGACGCGGCGGTTCTGGGCGCGGCCGGCGGCCGTGTTGTTGTCCGCCAGCGGCTCGCGCGAGCCGCGGCCGTCGGTGGTGATGACCGTGGTCGAGATGCCGCGGCTCACGAGGTGGTTGCGCACGCTGTCGGCGCGGCTCACCGACAGGCGCTCGTTGCCTTCCTCGCTGCCGGTGCTGTCGGTGTGGCCGACCACGCGCACGCTGGCGGAGGTGGCGCTCTTCAGGCCTTCGGCGACCTTGTCGAGCACCTGCGCGAGGTTGCGCTTGACGTTGGCGCGGCCGGTGTCGAACGACAGCTCGTTCGGGATCACCAGGTGAAGCTGGTTGTCGGCGGTCTGCTCGATCACCACGCCCGTGCCCTTGGTCGAGGTCTCGAGGTCGGTCTTCAGGGCGGCCAGGCGGGCTGTCCAGCTGTTGGCCGGTGCGGCCGGTGCAGCTGCGGGCGCGGGGGCCGGCGGCGGCGCCGACTGCGATGCGCAGCCCGCGATGAACAGCAACGCGGCGGCCGCCGCGCCAGAAACAACAAACTTCCTCATGAGATTCCCTCTTAATGGACCAATGGAACGGTAATGGCGGGAACCGGCCTTTCAACGCGGCCGGTTTCCCTTCGTGTGCCGGAGATCGCTCAGCCTTGCGGCGCGCGCTCGCCCACGTAGATTTCGACGCGGCGGTTCTGCGCCCGGCCCGCGTCGCTGTTGTTGTCCGCGACAGGCTCGCGCGAACCGCGGCCTTCGATGCGGAAGGCCGCCGCGTTCACGCCGCGCGCCACGAGGTAGTCGCGGGTGCTGGTGGCGCGTTCGACCGACAGCGGGTTGTTGATGGCGTCCGAGCCGGTGCTGTCGGTGTGGCCGATGATGCGCACCTCGGCGTTCGGGTTGTTGCGCAGGCCGCTGGCGAACTGGTCGAGCACCGGCGCGAAGTTGGGCTTGATGTTGGCGCGGCCCACGTCGAAGGACACGTCGCTCGGGATCTGCAGCTTCAGCTCGTTGTTGGGCGTCTGCGTGACGGCCACGCCGGTGCCCTGCGTGGCGGCTTCCATCTGGCGCTTCTGGTTCTCCATGCGCTGCGACCACAGGTAGCCGCCGAGCGCGCCGGCCGCCGCGCCCAGCACGGCACCCGTGCCGATGGCGCCGCGGTTGCCGCCGGTGGCAGAGCCGATCGCGGCACCGCCGAGCGCGCCGATGCCGGCGCCGATGCCGGTGTTGCGCTGCGTGTCGGTCATGCCGCCCGCGCAGCCGGACAGGACGAGCGCGGCGGCGGTGGTGGCGAGTACGAACTTTTTCATGGCGATCCCTTTCAAGGTTGAATCAGGCGGGCCACAGCTTAGCCTTCGGGGAATGCGTGATGGTACGGGCTCAAAGCCCTACGGAAAATAAGAAAAGTTTCGTCTTCGCGCATGAATGCTGCGATGATTGCTACCAAAGTAATAGCAATTGGGTGGTTGTCCGACACCGCCGCGCGGCAGGGGACTGCACAAGCAGTTCACGCTTTGGGCGGCTGGTTCCGATCGGTGGCGTCGCGGCCTTCCTCGGTCTCGTCGTCATCGTGCAATTCACCCTTTTTGCGGCCGGAGAACATGGTCCACCAGATGATCAGGATGAACACGAGTCCCGCGGCGAGGGCTTCAAGCAGAATCAAACCCATGAGAAATGGACTCCAGTGGCTGGTCGGGCTTGTGATCGTAGCAACGCTCGCCGCCTGTTCCACCGGCCCGCGCACGCCCGAGGCCCCCATCCGCCCCCCCGCTACCCAGCCGCGCGACCTCGGTCCGCTCACAGGTTCTCTCGCGCATCCCAAGAGCCGGTGGGTGCCTGTCGGCTGGAGCGAACTGCCCGGCTTCGGCGAAGACCCGCTGCACGAGGCGTGGATCGCGCTGCTGGCGAACTGCTCGCGCCCCAATGCCGCCTTCGCGCCGCTGTGCCGCGACGTGCGCCAGCTCGCCATCGCGACACCCGAAGAGCAGCGCCAGTGGATGACCGAGCGGCTGCAGCCTTACCGCGTCGAGGCGCTCAACGGCCAGACCGAAGGCAAGCTCACGAGCTACTACGAGCCGGTGTACGAAGCCTCGCGCGTGCCCACCGCCACCTTCAACGTGCCGATCTACCAGGCGCCCGATGGCCTTGTGCCGCGCCGCCCCTGGTACACGCGCCAGGAAATCGAGACCCTGCCCGAGGCGCAGGCCGCCTTGCGTGGCCGAGAGATCGCATGGATGGCCGACCCGATCGACGCGCTGATGCTGCACATCCAGGGCTCCGGGCGCCTGCGCATCACCGAGGCCAACGGCTGGCAGCACACCGTGCGCATGGCCTTCTCGGCCACCAACGAGCAGCCCTACCGCAGCGTGCAGCAGTGGCTGATGAGCCAGGGCGTGACCAAGGTCGGCAAGTGGCCTGACGACACCAAGGCCTGGGCCGCGCAGAACCCGCAGCGCGTGACGCAGCTGATGTGGAGCAACCCGCGCTACGTGTTCTTCCGCGAGGAAACGATGAGCGAGGTCGATGCCGCCTTCGGCCCGCGCGGCGCGCAGGGCGTGCCGCTCACGGCCGGCCGCTCCATCGCGGTCGACCGCGAGAGCATTCCCTACGGCACGCCGGTGTGGCTCGCATCCAGCGGACCGGCGGCGCAATTGCAGAAGCTGGTGGTGGCGCAGGACACCGGCAGCGCCATCCTCGGTGCCGTGCGCGCCGATTACTTCGCGGGCACCGGCGCCGATGCGGGCCGCTTCGCGGCGAGCATGAACCAGCCGTTGCGGCTGTGGGCGCTGTGGCCGCGGCAGCTGCCCGCGCCATGAACAAACGGGGTGCGCAGATCAGGAAAAGGCTTCGATGAAGGGTTTCTGAAAAGCCCTGACTTAACCTGACGGGAAGCTGATCAATTCACGGAGTCGTCATACGAAGTGCCTAACTTCGCGGGCTGGTTTTCCTTTCCAACCCACGAAGAAAGACATTGCGCATGACCGCAAACACCCGCACCGACGATCGTCCGGTCGAAATCGAAGACATCGGCACCAACCCCACTTCGAATCCCTCGTTCAACGACCTGATCGCCTCGCGCCTGAGCCGTCGCCACCTGTTCGGCCTGGGCGTCGGCACCGCCGGTACCGCACTGCTCCAGGCATGCGGCGGCGGTGGCGGCGGCGGCACCGCCTTCCCCGTCCTGCCCCCGGCACCGGCTCCTGCCCCGGCGCCTGCTCCGACTCCCGCACCCAGCCCCGCTCCGATGAAGCTCGGCTTCAATGCCGTGGCCAAGAGCCTTGCCGACGTCGTGACCGTGCCGGCCGGCTATACCGCCAGCGTGCTGTACCGCCTGGGCGACCCGATCGCTTCGGGTGTCGCCGCTTACAAGAATGACGGCACCGACGACGCCACTACCTACGATCGCCGTGCAGGCGATCACCACGACGGCATGACCTACTTCGGCATGAACGCGTCGAACAAGTGGGACGCCGTCGGTGCATCGCGCGGCCTGCTGGTGATGAACCACGAAGCCATCACGCCGCTGTTCCTGCATCCCGCCGGCCAGACCATCAGCGGTACCGGCACCGCCGCCGCGCGCACCGTCGCCAACGAAGTGCTTCGCGAGTTCTACCTGCACGGCGTGAGCGTGATCGAGGTCAACAAGAGCGGCAGCACCTGGAGCTACAAGCAGGACTCGAACCTCAACCGCCGTGTCCACACGCTCACTGAGATGACCTTCTCGGGCCCGGCCGCCAAGACCGACTACCTGAAGACCAAGTACTCGACCGACGGCAGCAAGACCCGTGGCACGCTCAACAACTGCGCGAACGGCACCACGCCTTGGGGCACGTACCTGACCTGCGAAGAGAACTGGGCCGGCTATTTCCGTCGTATCACGGGCACTGACGATGCCAACCGCACTCCCAAGGAACTGGCTTCCTTCAAGCGATACGGCATCGGCGGGAAGGACGGTAGTGGCAACGAGACCGGCACCGGCCGTGAACTCTGGGCCACTGTTGCCGGAGGCGACGACATCCACGCCCGCTGGAACACCGAAGTCCTTGGCGCGACTTCCGCTGACGACTATCGCAACGGTTCCAACACCTACGGCTGGGTGGTCGAGATCGATCCGTTCACCCCCTCGAGCACGCCCAAGAAGCGTACCGCGCTTGGCCGCTTCGGCCACGAAGGCGCCTGCCTGGGCCCGGTCGTGGTCGGCAAGCCGCTGGTCTGGTACATGGGCGACGACTCGCGCAACGAGTACATCTACAAGTTCGTGTCGACCAAGAACTGGGACGCCGCCGACATCGGTGGTGGCATGGCCGCCGGCGACAAGTACATGGACGACGGCAAGCTCTACGTCGCCAAGTTCAAGGCCGATGGCACGGGCGACTGGCTCGAGCTCAAGTTCGGCGTGAACGGCATTACCGCAAGCAACGCGGACTACGCTTTCGCCGATTCAGCTGACGTCGCCATCAACACGCGCCTTGCCGCTGATGTGGTCAAGGCGACGAAGATGGACCGCCCCGAATGGACGGCCGTCAATCCGAAGACCGGCGAGGTCTATGTCACTCTGACCAACACCAATTCGAGTTCGCGAGCGATCGGCCAGACCGATGGTGCCAATCCGCGCTTCTACGACGACAAGACGACAGCGGGCAAGTCGCAGAAGGGCAATCCCAATGGCCATATCGTTCGCTTCGCGGACGCTGGTGGCGACCCCGCTGCAGTCACCTTCAAATGGGACGTGTACCTCTTCGGCGCGCGTTCCACCGCCTCGGCTGACGTCAACGTCTCGCAGCTCACCGCCGACAACGATTTCTCCAGCCCTGACGGCATGTGGTTCAGTCAGGCAGCTCCCGGCCTCCTTTGGCTGGAGACCGACGACGGCGCGTATACCGATGTGACCAACTGCATGCTGCTCGCCGCCCTGCCGGGCAAGGTGGGCGACGGTGGCGCGAAGACCATCACCAACGTCGACGGCTCCACCACTGCCACGCAAGCCACCTTCGTCGGCAAGGCTCCGGGCACCGATGGTCTGCGCCGATTCCTGGTTGGTCCGATCGATTGCGAAATCACCGGTATCGCCGAATCGGGCGACGGCCGCGCGCTGTTTGTGAACATTCAGCACCCGGGCGAGAACACGGTCAAGACCAATATCTCTGACCCGACGAAGTTCCTCAGCCACTGGCCCGAAGGCGGCAACGCCCGCCCGCGCTCGGCGACCATCGTCATCACGAAGAACGACGGCGGCCTGATCGGCCTCTGATCGGCTTCGACTCCTCCAGCAGCCCTTTCGGGAGACACCGCGGAACCGGCTTCGCCGGGCCGCAGGTGTCGCCCCCGGCGAGGGGGTTGGCGCAGCGACACGAAGTGCGCGAAGCCTGGGGGGAGTGCTATTGCCCTGGCGCTGCCGGCAACGGCAGCGCCGTTTTGTATCTCACCTGCTTGAGCGCAAAGCTCGAGCGGATCTTCTCGATCCCCGGGATCGGCGTGAGCTGCTCCAGGATGAATTTCTCCAGCGCCGCCATGTCCGCCACCGCGATGCGGATCAGGTAGTCGCTGTCGCCCGTCATCAGGTAGCACTCCATCACCTCGTCGTGCTCGGCGATGCGCTGCTCGAAGTCGGCGAGCGACTGCTTGCTCTGCGTCGTGAGGCTGATCGATATGAACACGTTGAGGCCCAGGCCCAGCGCCTTGGCGCTTGCGAGCGCGACATAACGGTCGATCACGCCATTCGCCTCGAGCACCTTCACGCGCGACAGGCAGGGCGAAGGCGAGAGGTGCACGCGCCGCGCGAGCTCCACGTTCGACAGCGCGCCGTCGCGTTGCAGCTCGTCCAGAATGCGCAGATCGATCGCGTCCAGTTGCATGAAATGCCGCTCAATTTGAATTTGACGGAATTTTATGCTGCGACGCGAACGAGGACATAAGCTCGCCGGTAGCTAATTCTCCCCATTGCGGCCTAAAGTGCCGATATGAACGCCCCGATTTCGCCCGACCAGATGCGCGCCCTGCTGCTGGATGAAACGCAGCTCTCGCACGACCCCGACCCCGCCGAGACCGCCGAATGGCGCGATGCCTTCGTGGCGATGGCGCAGACGCAGGGGCCGCAGCGCGCGCGGCAGATGCTGGTCGAGCTGGCGCGTCTCGCGCGGCAGCAGCGCATCGGCTGGCAGCCCGAACTCGCCACGCCGTACGTCAACACCATCGCGGTGGAAGACCAGCCGCCGTTCCCGGGCGACCTCGCCATCGAGGAAAAGCTCGCCTCGCTGATGCGCTGGAACGCGCTCGCGATGGTGGCCAAGGCCAACCAGGCGTACGGCGAACTCGGCGGCCACATCGCCAGCTACGCCAGCGCGGCCGACCTGTTCGAGACCGGCTTCAACCATTTCTTCCACGCGCGCAGCGAGCACCATCGCGGCGACCTCGTGTTCTTCCAGCCGCACAGCGCGCCGGGCGTCTACGCCCGCGCGTACCTCGAAGGCCGCCTGAGCGAGGAAGACCTGAAGCACTACCGCCAGGAACTCACCGCCCCCGCGTTCGTCGACGGCAGCGGCGCGCGCGGCCTGTGCAGCTATCCGCATCCGTACCTGATGCCGGACTTCTGGCAGTTCCCGACCGGCTCGATGGGCATCGGCCCCATCAGCTCGATCTACCACGCGCGCTTCATGCGCTACCTCACGCACCGCAACCTGCTGAACTGCGAAGGCCGCAAGGTGTGGGGCGTGTTCGGCGACGGCGAGATGGACGAGCCCGAGTCGATGAGCGCCTTGACGCTCGCCGCGCGCGAAAAACTCGACAACCTCGTGTGGGTGGTCAACTGCAATCTGCAGCGCCTGGACGGCCCGGTGCGCGGCAACGGCCGCATCATCGACGAGCTCGAAAAGCTCTTCGCCGGCGCGGGCTGGAACGTCATCAAGCTCGTGTGGGGCAGCGACTGGGACGGCCTCTTCGCGCAGGACCTGAGCGGCGCGCTGGCCCGCGTGTTCGCCAACACCGTCGACGGCCAGATGCAGACCTTCGCGGCCAAGGACGGCCGCTTCAACCGCGACAACTTCTTCGGACAGAACCCCGAGCTCGCGCGCCTGGCCGAAGGCATGACCGACGAGCAGATCGACCGCCTGAAACGCGGCGGCCACGACCTCGTGAAGATCCACGCCGCCTACGCGGCCGCCGCGGCGCACCGGGGCCAGCCCACCGTGATCCTCGCCCACACCAAGAAGGGCTACGGCATGGGCAGCGCCGCGCAGGGCAAGATGACCACGCACTCGCACAAGAAGATGGGCGACGTGGACCTCATCGAATTCCGCGACCGCTTCAACCTGCCGCTGACCGACGCGCAGGCCACCGCGATGGACTTCTATCGCCCCGCCGAAGACAGCGCCGAGATGCGCTACCTGCGCCAGCACCGCGAGGCGCTCGGCGGTGCCATGCCGCGCCGCGAGACCGCCTGCGAGGTGGTGGCCAAACCCGACATCGCGAGCTACGCGCAGTTCGCGACCGTCGCGGGCGGCAAGGAGATGAGCACCACCATGGCCTTCGTGCGCATGCTGGGCAACCTCATGAAGGACAAGGCCCTGGGCCCGCGCATCGTGCCCATCGTGGCCGACGAGGCGCGCACCTTCGGCATGGCCAACCTCTTCAAGCAGGTCGGCATCTATTCGAGCGTGGGCCAGCGCTATGCGCCGGAGGACATCGGCTCGGTGCTGAGCTATCGCGAAGCCACCGACGGGCAGATCCTGGAAGAGGGCATCAGCGAGGCCGGCGCCATCGCGAGCTGGACGGCCGCGGCCACCAGCTACAGCGTGCACGGGCTGGCGATGCTGCCCTTCTACATCTACTACTCGATGTTCGGCTTCCAGCGCGTGGGCGACGCCATCTGGGCCGCGGCCGACCAGCGCGCGCGCGGCTTCCTGCTGGGCGCCACCTCGGGGCGCACCACGCTCGGCGGCGAAGGCCTGCAGCACCAGGACGGCAGCAGTCACCTCGTGGCAGCGACCATTCCCAACTGCAAGGCCTACGACCCGGCCTTCGCGGGCGAGATGGCTGTGATCGTCGACGCGGGCATCCGCGAGATGATGGTCGAGCAGCAGGACGTGTTCTATTACGTCACGCTCATGAACGAGAACTACGCGCAGCCCGACGTGCCGGCCGGCGCGGAGGGCGACATCCTGCGCGGATGCTATCGCTTCGGCACTTACGCTCCCGCATCGGGCGGCAAGGCAAAGAAGAAGGTCACGCTGATGGGCTCTGGCGCGATCCTCACCGAGGTCGTCAAGGCCGCACAGCTGCTGGCCGACGAAGGCATCGAGGCCGAGGTGTTCAGCGTCACGAGCTGGAGCGAGCTCGCGCGCGACGGGCTGGCCTGCGAGCAGCGCGCGCTGGCGGGTGAAGAAGCCGGTACCGCGTTCATCGCGCAGCAGCTTGGCAAAGGCAAGACGCCGATCATCGCCGCCACCGACTACGTGCGCGCCGTGCCCGAGAGCGTGCGCGCCTTCCTGCCAGAGGGCCGCCGCTACATCACGCTCGGCACCGACGGCTTCGGCCGCAGCGACACGCGCGCCGCGCTGCGCGGCTTCTTCGGCGTCGATGCGCAGAGCATCGCGAATGCCGCGCGCCACGCACTGGGCTGAGCCGACCTGAGCTTCGTGCGGCCGCGAAAGTGGCGGACCCTGCGTTAGAGTCGCAGGCCCCACCACCTTCGCGCCCATGACCGCCCGCTTCCAATCCCTCGCCCCCGCCGTCCGCTTGGCCGACCAGGTCGCCGATGCGCTCGCGGCCGAGGTGCGCAGCGGGCGCCTGTCCGAAGGCGACCGGCTGCCCACCGAGACCGCGCTGGCCGAGCAGTTCGGCGTGAGCCGCACCGTGGTGCGCGAGGCGGTGTCGCGGCTCAAGTCGCTGGGGCTGCTCGATTCGCGCCAGGGCAGCGGCGTGTATGTACGCGCCGCCGCTGTCGAGCCGCTGCGCTTCGAGATGCCGCACGTGGCCTCGCGCGAGGCCGTGATCCAGATGGTCGAGTTGCGTCGCGCACTCGAGGCCGAGGTGGCCGCGCTGGCCGCCGAGCGCCGCACGGAAGAGGAGATGAAGCGCATCCGCGACGCCATCGCCGCATTGCACGCGGCGGTCGAGGCCGGCGGCAACGGCGCAGACGAGGACGTGCTCTTCCACCGCGCCATCGCCGAGGCGGCGCGCAACCCGTTCCTCATCGGCACGCTGCAGTACCTGCGGCAGTTCCTGCACGGCGCCACCCGCGTCACGCGCGCCAACGAAGCGCGCCGCGCCGACTTCGCGCGCGAGGTGGCGCAGGAGCATGCGCGCATCGTCGAGGCCATCGAGGCCGGCGATCCGCTGCGTGCGCGGGAAGCAGCCAAGAACCACATGGACAACGCGATCCGCCGCATCGAGCTGGCCGATCCGGTGTTCTGGCAACAGGAAGGCGAGCAGCTCGCCCGTCCGCTGGTCGAAGGCTGGCCCGTCGGCGGCTGAGCCGACACACAAAGACACCAGAAAGTCGCCGGAAGACGCTTTTTCCGAGGGTTTACCCGGGTCGGTCAGCAAAACTCAAATTTGTATGATGACCTGACAAATAACCCGAGACATAGCCTCCCTCATGACTTCCTCGACCCTCCAGGCCGGCGCCGCGTCGCTCGCCGCCGCAGATGCCGCGCTCGAAAAGCGCACCTACTCCAAGGTGTTCTGGCGCCTCGTGCCCTTCCTCATGCTCTGCTATGTGATCGCGTACCTCGACCGCGTGAACGTCGGCTTCGCCAAGCTGCAGATGGGCCAGGACCTGGGCTTCAGCGAAACCGTGTTCGGCCTGGGCGCCGGCATCTTCTTCCTGGGCTACTTCCTGTTCGAGGTGCCGAGCAACCTGCTGCTCAACCGCGTGGGTGCGCGCATCTGGATCGCGCGGATCATGATCACCTGGGGCCTGCTCTCGGCCTGCTTCATGTTCGTGAAGACGCCCACCAGCTTCTACATCCTGCGCTTCCTGCTCGGGCTGGCCGAGGCGGGCTTCTATCCGGGCGTGATCCTGTACCTCACGCACTGGTACCCGGCGCACCGGCGCGCGCGGATCATCGCGGTGTTCATGTCGGCCATTCCGGTGGCGGGCATCTTCGGCAATCCGCTGTCGGGCTGGATCATGGACAGCTTCCACGGCGTGTCGGCCATGAGCGGCTGGCAGTGGATGTTCCTGATCGAGGCCATCCCCGCGGTGCTCATCGGCCTGGCGGTGCTCTTCTATCTCGACAACGGCATCGCCCAGGCGCGCTGGCTCAACGCCGAGGAAAAGGCGCTGCTGCAGCGCGAGGTGGCGAACGACGCCGCCCACGGCGCGAAGGGCCCGCACTCGGTGGCTGGCGTGTTCCGCGACGCGCGCATATGGTGGATGGCGTTCATCTACTTCGCCTTCGTCATGGGCCAATACGCACTCACCTTCTGGCTGCCCACGCTGGTCAAGGCCACGGGCGTGCAGGGCAACCTGAACATCGGGCTGCTCAGCGCCATTCCGTTCCTCTGCGCCATCGTCGCGATGAACCTCTTCGGCCGCAGCGCCGACCGCCGCCAGGAGCGCCGCTGGCACCTGATCGTGCCGGCCATGATGGGCGCCGTGGGCTTCACCGTGGCAGCCTCGTACACGCAGAACACGGCCGTGTCGCTGGCGTTCCTTTCGCTCGCCGCGGCCGGCGTGCTGACCTGCGCGCCGCTCTTCTGGTCGCTGCCCACCGCATTCCTCACGGGCACGGCCGCCGCCGCCGGCATTGCCGCCATCAACTCCGTGGGCAACCTCGCGGGCTTCGTGAGCCCGTACCTCATCGGCTACCTGAAAGACCTGACGGGCAGCACGCAGATCGGCATGTACGTGCTGGCCGGCGCGCTGGTGCTCGGCGCCATCGGCGTGTGGTTCACGCCGAAGCAACTCGTGAATCGTTGACCCGCGAAAGAGAAAGAACTCCTGCATGACTTCCAGCAACAACACCCCCGTCGTCGGCCTCGTGGGCCTGGGCGCCATGGGCGCCGGCATGGCGCAGTCGCTGCGTCGCGTGGGCCACGCGCCGCATGTGTTCGACGTGCGCCGCGAGGTCGCCGAAGCCTTCGCGCGCGACGGCGGCACGGCCTGCGCCACGCTGGCCGAGTTCGGCGCGCAGTGCGACATCGTGGTCAGCGTGGTGGTGAACGCCGCGCAGACCGAGTCGGTGCTGTTCGGCGACGGCACCGTGCCCGGCTGCGTCGCGTCGATGAAGCCCGGCAGCGTCTTCGTGATGTGCTCCACCGTCGACCCGAACTGGTCGGTGGCGCTCGAAGCGCGCCTGGAAAAGCTGGGCATCCTCTACATCGACGCGCCCATCTCCGGCGGCGCAGCCAAGGCCGCGAGCGGCCAGATGACGATGATGACCGCCGGCAAGCCCGCCGCGTACGAGAAGGCCGGTGCCGTTCTCGACGCCATGGCCGCCAAGGTCTACCGCCTGGGCGACAGCGCCGGCGCGGGCAGCAAGGTGAAGATCATCAACCAGCTGCTGGCCGGCGTGCACATCGCGGTGGCGGCCGAGGCGATGGCGCTGGGCCTGCGCGAAGGCGTGGACCCGGCGGCGCTGTACGAAGTCATCACGCACAGCGCGGGCAACAGCTGGATGTTCGAGAACCGCATGGCGCACGTGCTCGCGGGCGACTACACGCCGCTGTCGGCCGTGGACATCTTCGTGAAGGACCTGGGCCTGGTGCTCGACGTGGCGCGCGCGAGCAAGTTTCCGCTGCCGCTGTCGTCCACCGCGCACCAGATGTTCATGCAGGCCTCGACCGCCGGCTATGCGCGCGAGGACGACAGCGCCGTCATCAAGATCTTCCCGGGCATCGAGGTGCCGGCACCGAAGGGGAAAGCCTCATGAGTGAGTCAACGCTCAAGTTTGTCGACACGCCGTTGCTGCGCATCGGCTACGAGGAGTGGAACCCCGCCGGCAAGGCCACCGCGGTGCTGGTGCACGGCTGGCCCGACAGCCTGCGTTGCTGGCACGGCGTTGCCGAGCGGCTCGTCGAAGCCGGCTGGCGCGTGCTGCTGCCCGCCCTGCGCGGCTTCGCACCAACGACCTTCCTGCATGCCGATACGCCCCGTAGCGGACAGCTTTCGGCGCTGGGTCGCGACCTGCTCGACTTCATCGATGCGCTCGGCCTGCAGCAGCCCGCGCTGGTCGGCCACGACTGGGGCGCGCGTGCGGTGGGCAATGCCTGCGGGCTTCGGCCCGGCGTCGCGAGTTCGCTCACACTGATGTCGGTCGGCTACGGCACCAACGCGCCCGACCAGCCGATGCCGCTCGCGCAGGCGCGCAACTACTGGTACCACTGGTACATGGCCACTCCGCGCGGCGAACGCACCGTGCACGAAGACCGCATCGCCTTCACCCGGATGATGTGGGACACCTGGGCACCGGCCGGCTGGTACCAGCCCGCCGAGTTCGAGGCCACCGCCGCCGCCTTCGAGGGCGATGACTGGGCGCGTGTGGTGGTGCATTCGTACCGCCATCGCTGGGGCCATGTGCCGGGCGATCCGCACTACGCGGCCGACGACGGCGCGCTCAGCCCCGCGCCCGTGCTGTCGGTACCCACGCTGGTGCTGCACGGCGCGGCCGATTCCTGCAATCATCCCGACACCTCGGCCGGCAAGGAGCGCTTCTTCAGCGGCCCCTACTGCCGCGAGCTGCTCGACGGCGTGGGCCACTTCCCGCAGCGCGAGGCGCCGCAGGCGGTGGCGGACGCGCTGCTGCGCTTCCTGCCCGCGCTCTAGAAAAAGTACGAAAGACAAGACGACCATGAACATCCTCATCACCGGCGGCTGCGGCTTTCTCGGCGCCCGCCTCGCACGCACGCTGCTCGCCGGCGGCAATCTCGCGCTGGCCGGCGGCGCCGCGCAGCCCGTCTCGCGCATCACCCTGGCCGACCGCGTGCCGCCGCCCGCCGACCTGGCGGCCGACGCGCGCGTGCAGTTCGTGCAGGGCGACCTGCTGGAGCAGCTCGCAAGCGGCGCGCTGCCCATCGCCGACACGCAGCTCGTCTTCCACCTCGCCGCCGCGGTCAGCGGCGAATGCGAGGCCGACTTCGATCTCGGCATGCGCAGCAACCTCGACGCCACGCGCGGCCTGCTCGAAGCGGCGCGCCGCGCGGGCCATTCGCCGGTGTTCGTGTTCTCCAGCTCGGTGGCGGTGTTCGGCGATTCGCCCGAGCAGCGCCTGCCGGCCGTCATCGAAGACACCACGCTGCCGACGCCGCAGAACAGCTACGGCATCCAGAAGTTCATCGGCGAGCAGCTGGTGGCCGACTTCACGCGCAAGGGATTCGTGCAGGGCCGCAACGTGCGGCTCATGACGGTGTCGGTGCGCCCCGGCCGGCCCAACGGCGCGGCCTCCAGCTTCCTCAGCGGGATGCTGCGCGAGCCGCTGGCGGGCGAACGCGCGCGCTGCCCCGTATCGCCCGACACGCCCGTCGCGCTGGCCTCGCCCGGCAACACTGTCGCGGGCATCGTGCGCGCGGCCACCGCCGGCGCCGCCGAGTGGGGTGCGCGCACCGCCATCAACCTGCCCGCGCTGACCACCACCGTGAGCGAGATGGCGCAGGCGCTGGAGCGCATCGCGGGCAAGGAAGCCACCGGCCTGATCGACTGGGAGCCCGATGCCGCCATCGCGAAGATCGTCACCAGCTGGCCCAGCCGCATCCACGCCGCGCGCGCCGAGGCGCTGGGCCTGAAGGCCGACACGAGCTTCGACGCGATCCTGCGCGACTACGTGCGCGAGAACGCGCAGGCCGTGAAGCTGCCCATCGCGAAGGACTGAAGAGCCATGGCAAAGCTCATGCTCGGCTGCATCGCCGACGATTTCACCGGCGCCACCGACCTCGCCAACAACCTCGTGCGCGCCGGCATGCGCGTGGTGCAGGCCATCGGCGTGCCTGAAGGGCCGCTCGATGCCGACGTCGATGCGGTCGTCGTCGCGCTCAAGTCGCGCACCATCGCGCCGGCAGAAGCCATCGCCCAGTCGCTCGATGCATTGCGCTGGCTGCAGGCACAGGGCGCGCAGCAGATCTACTTCAAGTACTGCTCGACCTTCGACAGCACGCCGCAGGGCAACATCGGCCCCGTGACCGAGGCGCTGATGGCCGCGCTGCAGTGCGACTTCACCATCGCCACGCCCGCCTTTCCCGACAACAAGCGCACCGTGTTCAAGGGCTACCTGTTCGCGGGCGACGTGCTGCTCAACGAGAGCGGCATGCAGAACCACCCGCTCACGCCAATGACCGACCCGAACCTCGTGCGCGTGCTGCAGGCGCAGTGCAAGCGCAAGGTGGGGCTCGTCGACTACGCGGTGGTGGCGCGCGGCGCGGCTGCCATCGGGGAGCGCATCGAGCAACTGAAGTCCGAGGGCGTCTCCATCGCCATCGTCGACGCGGTCTCGAACGACGACCTGCTGCGCATGGGCCCGGCGCTCGCGAAGATGCCGCTGCTCACGGCGGGCTCGGGCGTGGCCATCGGCCTGCCGGCCAACTTCGGCCTCGCTCCGTCGTCGCAAGCCAGCGCACTGCCCAAGGCTGGCGGCAGGACGGCGGTGGTCTCGGGCAGCTGCTCGCTGGCCACCAACCGCCAGGTGCTCGACTTCATCCAGCGCGGCGGCGCGGCGATGGCCATCGATCCGCTGCGCATCGCGGCGGGCGTGGATGTCGCCGCCGAGGCTCTGGCGTGGGCCGCTCCGCTGATCGACAAGGGCCCCGTACTCGTCTACTCGACCGCCGAGGCCGGCGCAGTGAAGTCGGTGCAGGGCCGTCTCGGCGTGGAAGAAGCCGGCGCGATGGTCGAGCGCACCATCGCCGCCATCGCGCGCGGCCTGGTCGAGCGCGGCGTGCGCCAGCTGGTGGTGGCCGGCGGCGAGACCTCGGGCGCCTGCGTGCAGGCGCTGGGCATCGCGCAGATGCAGATCGGTCCGCAGATCGACCCCGGCGTGCCGTGGTGCCATGCGCGCTCCGAAGCCGCACCCGAGGCCGGCCTGCATATCGCGCTGAAGTCCGGCAACTTCGGAAGCGACGATTTCTTCACCAAGGCATTTACAGTGCTCGCATGACCGAGAACGAAGCCCGCGAGGAAATCTGTCGCGTCGGCCGCAGCCTGTTCGAGCGCGGCTACGTGCACGCCACGGCCGGCAACATCAGCGTGCGGCTGGACGACGGCGGCTTCCTCATCACGCCCACCGACGCCTGCCTCGGCTTTCTCGACCCGGCACGGCTGGCAAGGCTAGACGCGCAGGGCAAGCAGACCGGCGGCGACCGCGCCAGCAAGACCATCGCGCTTCACACGCGCATCTATGCCGCTGCGCGCGAGTTCGATGCGAATACCGCCTGCGTGATCCACACGCACAGCACGCACTGCGTGGCGCTCACGCTGCAGGCTCCCGGCGACGAGCTGCTGCCCGCGCTCACACCCTACTTCGTGATGAAGGTCGGCCATGTGCCGGTCATTCCGTACCACCGCCCGGGCGCGCCCGAAGCGGCCGAGCAGGTGGCGCAGGCCATCGGGCGCTTCGGTGCCGCCGGCACGCCGATCCGCGCCGTGATGCTCGCGCGCCTCGGTCCCAACGTGTGGCACGACACACCGGCCGCCGCCATGGTCGTGCTCGAAGAGCTCGAAGAAACCGCACGGCTCCAGCAGCTCGCGCAGGCCGCAAGGCCCGCGCCGCTGGATGCCGGTCAGATCGATGAACTGCGCCGCACTTTCGGCGCGCGCTGGTAGTAAAAACACCCCATGCCCCAATTCGCAGCCAATCTCTCGATGCTCTATCCGGAGCTCGCCTTCCTCGACCGCTTCGACGCCGCCGCGAAAGACGGCTTCAAGGCCGTGGAATACCTCTTCCCCTACGACCTCGCCAAAGAAGAAATCGTCGCCAGGCTGAAGCACAACGGCCTGCAGCAGGTGCTGTTCAACGGTCCGCCGGGCGACTGGAACGGCGGCGAGCGCGGCCTGGCCTGCCTGCCGGGGCGCGAAGCCGAGTTCCGCGAAGGCATCGCCAAGGCCATCGACTACGCAGTGGCGCTCGACTGCCCACGCATCCACGTCATGGCCGGCCTCGTCCCCGCGGGACAGCAGCGCGACGCGCTGCAGCCGGCGTACGTCGACAACCTGCGCTGGGCCGCGGCCGAGGCCGCCAAGGCGGGCCGCGACGTGCTGATCGAGCCGATCAACACGCGCGACATTCCGGGCTTCTTCCTCAACCGGCAGGACCATGCGCACGAGATCGTCGAGACGGTGGGCGCGCCCAACCTCAAGGTGCAGATGGACCTCTACCACTGCCAGATCGTCGAGGGCGACGTGGCGATGAAGATCCGCAAGTACCTGCCCACCGGCCGCGTCGGCCACATCCAGATCGCGGGCGTGCCCGACCGCAACGAGCCCGACATCGGCGAGCAGAACTACCCGTACCTCTTCGACGTGCTCGACGAGGTGTCGGCGCAGTGCGGCTGGCAGGGCTGGGTCGGCTGCGAATACCGGCCGAAGCGCGGCGCGGAGCCCGGCGGCACCTCGGCCGGACTCGGCTGGCTGCGCACCTGGCGGCAGCAGCACGCATGAAGCTCGAAGCGCTGCGCATACCGGTGCCGCTGCGTGCATTCGCGGCGGGCGATGCGCAGCTGTTCGACATCGTGCTGGCCGGCGACAAGGTCGCCTCCATCGTGCCCAGCGCACAGCAGCAGCACGCGAAGGGCACGCTGCTGAGCGCACTCGTCGAGGCCCACGCGCACATCGACAAGAACTACACCGTGCAGGACGTGGGTGCGGCCGAGGGCAACCTCTTCGTGGCCATCGAGCGCATGAACCGGCACCGCGAGAGCTGGACCGGCGAATCGCTGCGGCTGCGCATGGAGCGCGCGCTGCAAGACGCATGGCGATCGGGCACGCGTGCGCTGCGCACGCACCTCGATTGGGTGCAGCCCGAGCCGCCGGCCGCGCTGGCGGTGTTCGAGGCGCTGCGCGAGGAATGGCGCGGCCGCGTCGAGCTGCAGTTCGTCTCGCTCACGCCGCTCGACCTGTTCGCCGACATTGCCGCGGGCGAGCGCATCGCGCGCGATGTGAAGCGCGCGGGCGGCGTGCTCGGCGCATTCGTCTATCGCAACGAGGGCATCGTCCACAAGCTGGGTCGAGTGTTCGACCTCGCGCAGCAGCACGGACTGGCGCTCGACTTCCACGTCGACGAGGGCCTGGACATCGAGGCCACCGGCCTGCGCAGCATCGCCCAGCTGGTGCGTGCGCGCGACTTCAGGCTGGGCGTGGTCTGCGGCCATGCCTGCTCGCTCTCGGTGCAGGAAGACGCAGTTGCCGCCGAAACGCTCGCGCTGTGCGCCGGCGCCGGCATCCACCTCGTCGCGCTGCCCACCACCAATCTCTACCTGCAGGGCGCGTGGGACCGCACGCCGGTGCAGCGCGGCATCACGCGCATCCGCGAGGCGGCGGCACGAGGCTTGCGTGCGAGCCTGGCAACCGACAACGTGCAGGACGCCTTCTATCCCTACGGCAGCTACGACCTGCTGGAGACCTTCGGCCTCGGCGTGCAGGCGGCGCACCTCGCGCCCGCATCCGACTGGCTCGACACCGTCACCGTGAATCCCGCGAAGGCGCTGGGGCTCGCATGGGACGGGCGCATCGCGCCGGGCTGCCCGGCCGACCTGCTGGTACTGTCGGCCACCGGGGAACACGAACTCATCGGCCCGCGCGGGCGGCAACGCACCGTCATCCGCGCCGGCCAACCACTGGAGAGCAACGAACGATGAGCATGGGCAAGCCGATGGCCAACTACGCGGCCGCCAAGCGCGTGGGCGATTTCGTCTTCATGAGCGGCGTGGTCGCCGTCGATCCGGCCACGCGCCGCGCGGTCGCCGGCTACGACGCCATTCCGGAAGAAGCGCGCACCGCGCTGCAGGGCGTGGGCTACGCCACCGGCCAGATGTCGGTGGACGTGTTCGAGGCGCCCATCGTCGCGCAGAGCTGGTTCGTGCTGGAGCGCATCCGCCAGATCGCCGCCGAGCATGGCGGCACGATGGAAGACGTGGTGAAGCTGGTGCAGTACTTCCGCCACCTGCCGCACTACGCCTTCTACAACCGCGTGCGCGGCCTGTTCTATCCGGGTGAGCCGCCGGTCAGCACGGTGGTGGAGGTCTCGCGCTTCCTGCCGGGCGACGAGGTGCTGGTGGAGGTGGAAGCCACCATGTACCTGCCCCGCACCGCCTTTTCTTCTTCGCCGTCTTCTACCTGACGCCGGCGCCCTTGAGCAGGAATTCCGTGACCTGCTCGATCAGGTAGCGCCGGTCCTTGTCGTCGCCTTGCTGCGCGGTGTCGCGGAAATAGGCGGCCTGCGTGGCGTGGTCGGCGTAGAACTGCGTCACGGCCCAGATGTGGAACAGCACCAGCATCGGGTCGGCCTCGTCCATCAGGCCCTGGTTCATCCAGTTGCGGATCACGGCGGCGGCCTGGTCGGTGCGCTGCTTGCTCGTGTCCATCATGCTGTTGAGCACCGGCGCGCCGCGCATCATCTCGGCGGTGAAGATGCGCGATCGCAGCGGGTGCTCGAACGAGAACATCATCTTGCGGCGGATCAGGTCGCCCAGCACCTTGCGCGGGCCGAAGGCCTCGTCGCTGAAGCCGAACACCACGATCCAGTCGTTGAGGATGTCCTGCAGCACCTGCCGGTACAGCGCCTCCTTGCTGTCGATGTAGTAGTGCAGCTGCGCCTTCGACAGACCCGCCTTGTCGGCGATGGCCTGCGTCGATGCGCCGGCCAGCCCTTCGCTCGCGAACACCTCGATGGCGGCCTGGTTGATGAGGCCGAGCACCTGCGTGTACTTGCGCGAACGGCCCCGCGTGGCGGGCGCTTCTGCGTCGCTCTCTTCGTTGATGGAAGCAGGCCGCGCACTCACAGCTGCAATTCCAGTTCCAGCCCCTTGGCGCGCGAGCAGCACAGCGCCACCTTGTGGCGGCGCTCGCTGCCCGTGAGGCAGAAGTCGCGGTGCTCGGCACCTTCGCCGTCGCCCTCGACCACGCAGGTGCCGCACAGGCCCTGCTGGCACGACACCGGAATGTCGATGCCGACCTCGTGCAGCGCGTCGACGGCGGTCTGGTCCGCTGCCACCGGCACCGTGATGCCGCGCCGCGCGAGCTTCAGCGTGAAGGGCAGGCCGGCTGTGGCGCCCGCGTCGGTGGGCGCCGCGAAGTATTCGGCGTGCAGCGCGTCCTCGGGCCAGTGCGCGGCGGCTTCGCGCACCGCCTGCATGAAGCCGCCGGGGCCGCACACGTAGAGATGCGTGCCGCTCGCGCGCTCGGCCAGCAGCGAACGCAGGTCGATGCGCTGCGATGCGTCGCCCTGGTCCAGGTGCAGGCGCAGGTGCGGTGCGAGGGACGGCGCATGCAGCGCATCGGCGAAAGCCAGGTGTTCCTCGCTGCGCGCGAACACGCACAGCGTGAATGCCGCGCCGCGAGCCGCAAGCGCCTGCGCCATTGCCAGCAGCGGCGTCATGCCGATGCCGCCGGCCAGCAGCAGGTGGTGCGTGGCGTCATCGCGCAACGGGAAGGTGTTGCGCGGCGCGCTGATCGGCAGCAGGTCGCCCTCGCGCACGCGCTCGTGCATCGAGGCCGAGCCGCCGCGGCTGGAAAGCTCGCGCTTCACGCCGATCATGTAGCGGCCAGCGTTGGCGGCCGACGGCGCCCGCGCCAGCGAGTACTGGCGCGAGAAGCCGCCGGGCATGTGCACGTCGATGTGCGCGCCGGCCTCGTAGGAAGGCAGCGGCCGGCCCCACGGGTGGGCCAGCTCGAAGGCCAGGATTTCCGGCGTCTGGCGCGAGATGCGTTCGACGCGGACGGTGAGCGTGCGTTCGAGGCTCATGGTGTCGTGTCTCCCTCTGGAGTCTGTGGCTCTACTGCTAGATGCTGCTCAGCTTGCGCGAGACGCGTTCGATGAAGTGGGTGCGGTCGTTCTCGGTGACGGCGTTCATGTCGTGCAGCTGCAGCCATGTCACCTTGCAGCGCCACGCGAAGAGCGCGCGCAGCGCCCGCGTGAAGAGCCGCCTGCCCGGGTCGCCGATGACCATCACGAACCAGCGCGGCGAGCCGCCGGTGGTCACCACCGTAAGCCGCCTGATGTGCCGCATGCCCGACTTCGCGAGCTGCCCCTTGCGTTCCGCCGGCAGGAAGGCCACGCCGGGCAGCCAGACCCGTTCGAGCCAGCCCTTGAGCATCGACGGCGGCCCGTGGAACCAGGTGGGAAACACGAACACCAGGTGCTCGGCCCACAGCAGCGCTTCGACGTGGGGTTTCACACGTTCGCGTATCAGGTCGGGGTTGTCGAGGTAGGCGATGCGCTCTTCGCATGTCAGCGTGGGGTCGAAGCCCTCGGCGTACAGGTCGATGGCCTTGACGGGATGTCGCGGCTCGAGCGCCTCGAGGGCGGTGCGGTAAAGCGCGTGGTTGAAGCTGTCAGGGTTCGGATGGCAGTGGACGACTAGCGTTTTCATGGTTGAGGGCCGGTTCGCTCAGCACATGCGATGGCTGGCGAGACGGGGTCAGAGCCCAGGGAATGAAAGGCCGCGCGGTGCCTTATGGCAACCCAGGCGCCGGCATCTGACCCCGGCGCAAGCCCCGCGCGACCCACGGGAAAAAATCGGTGTACCTGTCTGCGTGCTTACTTGCCCGTGAGCTTCTTGCGGACGTCGACACCGACGCCCTTGTTCACGAACTGCGTGGTGACCACCTTCGACAGGTCGACCTCGCCGGGCTTGTAGAGGCCCGCCTTGACCATCTTGTCGTAGAAGTCCTTCACGCGGGCCTCGTCCATCGCGCCGATGCCCTTGGTGAGCGATTCGCCGCTGTCGACGATGCCCATCTTCTTCATCAGCTCGATGGAGCCCTGCAGCGTGGCGATGGGCGAGTCGGGGTTGGTCTTGGCGATGAGCTCGTTGGCGGCCTTGTTGTCGCCGTAGAGGTAGTTGTTCCAGCCGATGATCGATGCCTCGATGAACTTGCGCACCGTCTCGGGCTTGGTCTTCACCAGGTCGGCGCGCGTCTCGATGGTGGTCGAGTAGGTCGAGAAGCCGTTGTCGGCCAGCAGCTGCACCACCGGGTCGAAGCCGGCCTGCGCCTTGATCGACAGCGGCTCCGAGATGGCATAGCCCTGTTGAATGGACTTCTTGTCGGCCAGGAACGGGCCCACGTTGAAGGTGTAGGGCTTGAGCTGCGAGTCCTTGAAGCCGTGCTCCGACTTCATCCACTGCCAGAAGCTGAACTGGCCGTCCTTGCCGATGAAGGCCACCGGCGCCTTGGTCATGTCCTTGAAGGTGTCGAAGCCCTGGCCCGGGTGGGCGAACATGGCCTGCGGGTCTTTCTGGAAGAAGGCCGCCACCACCACGGTGGGCACGCCGTTCTTCACGTTGTCGAAGGACTGCAGCAGGTTGCCGGTCATGAGGAAGTCGACCTTGCCGGCCGGCAGCATCGGCCGGTTGTTGACCATCGGGCCGCCCTGCTGGATGTCGACGTCGAGGCCGTACTTCTTGTACGTGCCGTCCACCAGCGCCTGGTAGAAGCCGCCGTGGCCGGCCTGCGCCTTCCAGTTGGTGGCGAACACCACCTTTTCCTGCGCCTGCACGGCGAAGGCGGCGCCCGCGAGGGCCAGGCCGAAGACAAGCGGGCGGAGATCGAAAGCGGGGATGCGCATGGGAACGTGCTCCTGTGGAGGTTTCGTTGAAAAGTACGGGATGCGGAGACTAAGGCTTTTCAGCGCCCGACGGCCATGTCGGGGCGCCATCCGCGCGTTTTTCCGGGGTTCATCAGGCCCATCGGGTCGCTGCGCTTCTTGAACTCGATCTGCTGCGTGTCGATGGTCTTCATGCCGCCGTCCTCGATGGTCACGACGTGCGGGTTGAAGATCACGCAGCCGCCCTGCGATTCGATCTCGCGGATCACCTCGTACTGGTGCGCCTCGCCCTTCCAGCGCACCAGCAGGATGCCGAAGGTGCCGCACTCGCCGTTGGCGCGTGCGAAGTCCTGGTGCTGCAGCACGTCGTCGCCGAAGATCTTCAGGTGCCGCTCCACCACGGCCGGGTCGAAGGGCTGGGCGTAGGCCACCTGCAGGTAGGTCCAGCTGCGGTCGGCCTTCAGCGCCTGCAGCGTGGTGTGGTTGAAGGCGCACTCGTACGCCGGCGGCAGGCCGTCGGCGAGCAGCTCGGCCTCGGTGCCGGCCACCGAGATGGTGCCGCCCTGCGCCGCGGCGAGCGCGCGGAAGTCCGCCATCGATTCGGGCGAGACCATCGCGAACACCGCGTGCCGGTCGGCCGGGAAGCGGTCGCGCATGGCCGTGTAGTAGGGCGAGAAGCGCGCCTCCACCGTCGACAGCAGGAAGATGTCGAGCGAAGGCGCCTGCGCGGCGATGCCGAAGTCGAGCGCGCCGCGATACGTGTCGAAGAGCACCGTGCAGTGCACCCAGTCGACGGCGGGGCTCAGCGCCACTTCCACGTCGAGGATCACGCCGTTGGTGCCGTAGGCGTGGTGCACCTGCTGGATCTCGTCGCCGTGCAGCTCGATGACGCGCGGCTCGCGCTCCACCGTCATCACGCGCGCGCGCAGCAGGTTGCCGGGGTCGCGCAGGATGCCGTGGCGGAACGAGCCGATGCCGCCGAAACCGCCCGCGATGAAACCGCCGATGGACGCCACATGCCAGGTCGAGGGCCACATGCGCAGCGCCTGCCCGGTCTCGCGCGCGGCGAGATCGATGTCGTGCATGCGCGCGCCGGCCTCCACGCGGATGCTGCCCGGGCGGATGTCGAGCACGCGGCACATCTGCGTCACGTCGAGCACGATGCCGCCTTCGAGCGGCACGCACTGGCCGTAGTTGCCGGTGCCGCCTGCGCGCACCGTGAGCGGCAGCTTCCACTTCGCGGCCACGGCCGCGGCCTGGCGCACGTCGTCCTCGGTGCCGACCTTCACCACGAGGTCGGCCACGCAGCCCGCGAGCTGCGCGGTGAGGATGGGGCTGTACCAGTAGAAGTCCTTCGACAGCTGCTTGCGCTGCCCGGGCGCGGTGATCACGTTGAGGCCGCGCAGGTCCTCGCGCACGGCGTCCCAGTCGACGGCCGGCGCAGGAGTCGGGGTTCTAGCGTTCACGGCGCATCTCGCTTTCGTGCCAGTGGCCGAGCACCAGGCGCGACAGTGCGGCGAACACGATGAAGATCACGATGCCCAGCAGGGACACCAGCAGCAACGCCGCGAACATCATCGGGATCTCGGTGCGGAAGCTCGATTCGAGGATGCGCGAGGCCAGCCCCGTCTCCTTGCCCGCAGTGCCGGCGGTGAACTCGGCCACCACCGCGCCGATCAGGCTCAGGCCGCCCGCGATCTTCAGGCCCGCCATGAAGTAAGGCAGCGCACTCGGTGCGAGCAGGTAGCGGAAGGTCTGCCAGGGCGAGGCCTTGTAGAGCTGGAACAGGTCGCGCAGGTTGCTGTCGGCGCTCTTCAGCCCGATGACCGTGTTCGACAGGATCGGGAAGAAGGCTACGATCCATGCGCACAGCAAGAGCGCCGCCGTGGTGCTCGACACGTAGATCAGGATCAGCGGCGCGATCGCGATGATCGGCGTGACCTGCAGGATCACCGCGATCGGGAAGAGGCCGATCTCCACCCACTTGAAGAGCGCGAAGGCAATGGCCAGCAGCACGCCGCCCACGATGGCCGCGACCAGCGCCAGCAGCGTGAGCTTCACCGTGAACCACAGCGCACTCGACAGCGAATCCCAGTTGTCGAACAGCGTGCGGATGATGAGCGAGGGCGCGGGCAGGATGTAGTGCGGGATGTTGTTGGCGCGCACGGTCCATTCCCACGCCAGCAGCAGCAGCGCGACGATGGCCGCGGGCACCACGATGCGCAGCATCGACTCGCGCCGGCGCAGCCGGTCCTCGTGCGCGCGCAGCGAGGCCTCGGAGGGCGCCGCGCCGGCATCCGCGAGAGGGGCGGACTGGGCGGGTTCAGTGATCGATGTCGACGCCATGCAGGGCTCCGTGCAGGGATTGCGACACCGCGGTGCAGTGCGCGTTGTAGCGGGTCGAGGTGCGGAAGTCTTCTCCGCGCGGGTAGGGCTCGTCGATGCGGATCTCGTCGATCACGCGGCCGGGCCGCGCCGCCATCACCACGATGCGGTTCGACAGATACACCGACTCGTACACGCTGTGCGTGACGAACACCACCGAGAAGCGGTGCTCGCGCCAGATGGCCAGCAGGTCGTTGTTGAGCTTGATGCGCGTCATCTCGTCGAGCGCGGCGAAGGGCTCGTCCATCAGCAGCAGGCGCGGGTGCGTGACCAGCGCGCGGGCGATCGACACGCGCATCTTCATGCCGCCGGAGAGCTCGCGCGGGTACACGTCGGCGAAGCGCGAGAGGCCGACCATCTCCAGCGCCTGCTTCACCACCGGCGCGGCGGCGTCGCGGCTGGTGCCGGCCAGCTTCAGCGGCAGCCAGACGTTGTCGAACACCTTGGCCCAGGGCATGAGCGTGGGTTCCTGGAACACGAAGCCCAGGTCGCGGTCTGTCTTGCCGTTCTTGCTGGCGGTGCTGGCACCGGACCAGTGCATGTCGCCCGAACTCAGGCGCGTGAGCCCCGCGATGAGGCGCAGCGCCGTGCTCTTGCCGCAGCCCGAGGGGCCGAGGAAGCTGATGAAGTCGTGCTCGCCGATGTCCAGCGACATGCCCTGCAGCGCGAGCGTGCCGTTGGCGAAACGCTTGCTGACGTTGCGCAGGCTGACCAGCGGCACGCTGGCGGCGGTGGTGGCGTCGGCGCTCATTTCCATGCGGGCTGGTTGGCCAGGCGCGAGAGCGGGAAGCGGTCGATTTCCTGCAGCAGCTCGACGAAGCGGCGGCCCACGTGGTCGAGCACGGCGGCGCCCTTCTCGGCGGTGGCGCGCGTGGCGTCGCCTGCGGCGCCCGCAGGGTTGATGTCGTGCATCTGCCAGCCGAGCTTGCCGCTGGGGGTGATCGAGAGGAACTTGTTCTCCGCGGCCAGCTGCTCGGTCATGGAGCCGAAGTTCTGGAACTGGTCCTGGCGCACATAGTCGGGCGTGAGGTGCAGCATCACGGAGCTTTCGAGATCGCCGGCGTGGATGCCGTGCTTGCCCTCGTGCGCGGTGAAGAGGCCCTCGGGCAGGCCCAGCGTGTACCAGTTGGCGGCCACGACCATCATGTCGTGCTCCTCGCGCAGGTCGCGCGCGACGATGTCCATCACGCTCATCTGGCCGCCGTGGCTGTTGTAGAGCACCAGCTTGCGCACGCCGGCCTTGGCGACGCAGGAGCCGATGTCCTTCCACATCGAGATCAGCGTGTTCGCCGACACGGTGAGCGTGCCCGGGTAGCGCGAGTGCTCGTTGCTCTTGCCGTAGGGCACGGTGGGCAGGAACAGCACCGGCAGGTCGTCGGGCAGGTACGGCAGCGTGGCTCGCACCATGCCGTCGATGGTGGCGGTGTCGGTCGACATCGGCAGATGCGGACCGTGCTGCTCGGTGGCTCCCACCGGCAGCACGGCGATGAGCCGTTCGCGGTCGAGGCGGGAGAACTCTTCGCTGGTCAGGTCGGACCAGAAGCGGCTGCGCAGGGGCGGCGGATTCATCGCGGGTGTACCTCGTGGCGCCGGGTGTGGCGGTGGCTTAAATTATCCATACGGTCAAAAAAGGCAGGCTATCCGTGGATACCCGGCAATTTTCGCTCATGCAAGCCGCGTGCCATCAAATTCACCCAAGTGGTCAAGAAATGGCTGTTTCCGGGCAGGCCGCCGCCCGCCTTCACCAGCGCAGGCGCATCCCGACCTGCCCCTGCCAGCCGGTCTGCTGGGTGTTGCCCACGGCGCTGGTGTAGGCCAGGCCGCCGTAGACCGCCAGCTTCCTGTTCAGCTGCCCCACGATGCCGCCGCCCGCCTCGAGCGCGCCCGAATTGCGGCGGTTGACGACCTGGTCGGTGGGCCCGAGGTAGATCGCGTTGCTGCCGCTGAAGGTGTGCCACAGGTTGAGCTTGAGGTACGGCTTCCACACGCCGCCGCCGGCCTCGAATCGGCCTTCGATCCGAGCGCCCAGACGGCCGGTGACGACGTTGTCGCGCTGGAAGCGCACGGAGGAGATGCCGTCGTCGAAGCTGTCGAGCGAGCTGCGCTGCCAGATCAGCTGCACCTGCGGCTGCAGCGTGACGCTGTCGCTGAGCGCCAGCGGGTAGCCGGCCTCGATCGACGCGGTGACGCTGGTGCCGTGCGGACGGCCGCCGCGCCCCAGCGTGGAGCGTGCATCGGCCTTGTAGCGGGTGGCCAGCAGCACGGCGTCGCTGTACCAGCCGCTGCTCGCGATGCGGGTCCAGTACGCGCCCAGGCTGTAGCCCTCGACGGTGATGCGGCCGGCCGCCTCGTTGGTGGCGCCGTCGGCGATGCCGCTCGCGTTGCCGCTGGCGCGCGTGTAGCCGCCCAGCACGCCGACGCGATGGCGTCCGCCCGATGCGTCGGTGGCGGCCAGGAAGTCGTGGCCCAGCTGCAGGCCGCTGACGCTGCCGTCGAACTGCGGGTTCGCATCGCCGCGCAGGCGCTGGCGCGTGCTCTCGCCGAACACGCGGCCCCACGAGGCCTGCCGGCCTTCGCTGCCGGTGTCCCCCGCGTCGTTCGCGAGCAGTTGCTGGTCGCCCTGCCGGTCGTGGAAGGTGCCCAGCTGCGCCAGCCCGAGGCGGCGCACCGCGATCGGCAGCGCGCTGTACAGCGGGATCTCGGGGCGGTAGAGCTTGACCTGCTCCACCGGCATCGGCCTGCCCGTGGCCTCGGCCTCCTCGATGGCTTCTTCCAGCGAGCCCACCACATGGCCGTCGACCAGGTAGCCGTTGTTGCGCAGGTACCAGTTGTTGGAGTTGCCGCCGGTCGCGCCGCCGCGGAAGAGACGGTAGCTGTAGGCACCGGCTTCCAACGCCTGGGTCAGCGAGAAGGCGTTGTCGGCCGTGGTGGCGCCGTTCACGGCCTGCACCACCAGGATGCCGTCGGCCAGCGTGGGCGCGCCCATGCCGCCGCGGTTGATCACGCGCAGGCTGGTGGCGCCGGAGGCGGTGCCGCCGTCGATCACCAGCCTGTCGGACGGCGAGTTGTCGCCCGCCAGCACGGTGTTGACCTGCATCAGTGCGCCGCTGCCGCCGAAGTAGTTGCCGCGCACGGTGAAGGCGCCGAAGTTCGTGCCGTCGTTCGGGCCGGGCAGCAGCGTGCCCTGGTTGGTCACGTTGCCCGCGAAGGTGCCGGTGCCGGCCACCGTGGCGCCCGGCAGCACGGTGATGACGGGACTCGTGAGCGTGGCCGGAAGGTTGAAGCGCCCGGACTCCACGCGCACAGAGTCGGAGAAGTTCGCGTCGGTCAGCCACGACCACGCGGTGCCGCGCATCGTGAGGTTCTGGAAGTTGCGGAACGCGTTGTCGACCGTGCCGCTGCCCTCGAGGAAGGTGCTGGCGGTCTTGCCGATGCCGCCGTCGGCAGCGCCGCGTATGACCGATCCCGTTTGCAGGATCAGCGTGCCGAGGCCGAGCGCGCCCATGTAGATCGCGTCGGTGTTGTCGGCGCCGCCGTGTCCCTCGATGGTGCCGGCGTTGACCAGTGTGTCGTTGCCGTTCTGTCCGCGATAGCCGTAGCCGTTGGCGCTCGACAGCGTGGCGCCGGCGCGGTTCTCCACGCGCGAGAAGAAGCTCGTGCCCAGCGTGTTCGCATGCACCGCATCCGCCCCGCCCGAGGGCGAGTTGGCGCCGGTGGTGGCGATGCTGCCGGTGTTCACCAGCAGGTTGGTCACGAGGTTGCCGCCCTGCAGGTAGACGCCCTTGGCCGAGTTGCCGCTGGTCGAGATGCTGCCGTTGTTGACGACGGTGTTGCCCGGCCCCAGCGTCGAGATGCCGTGCGAGCTGCCGCCCGTGGTGGAAATGCTGCCGTTGTTGGTGATGAGCGTGCGCGTGCTGCTGTTCGACGTGACCAGGATGCCCGAGGTGCCGCTGCTCGTCGTGCGGATCGTGCCGTTGTTGGTCATGGTGTTGTCGTTGCCCGTGGCCACCATCGCCGCGCGCGCCGAGCCCGAACCGCCCGAGACGGTGATGGCGCCGTTGTTCGTGATGGTGCTGGCGTCGCGCACCAGCAGGGCCTGCGTGGCGTTGGTGGTCAGCGTGGCGCCGTTGTCCACCGTGATGCTCACGCCGGTGCTGCCCGGCGTGGCGATCACGCTGTCCGAGCCGGTGGTCGTGCCGCTGCAGACCACGGTATCGCCGGTGCCTGGCGTGGCGGTTGGGCCGCAGGCGGCGTTCGCCGCGCCGCCCGCCAGCCCTGCAAGGGCGGCTGCGAGCCATGGAAGAGGAGACACCGTGAAGGCCGCGTTGCGGCGAAGGGACCTGTCGCGTTGCTCCAGACGCATGGCTCTTGCTCCTTCTTGTTGTTCGCAAGGCCGAGGGGCCCGGCGCGGCCCATTATTCAGGGCATTTAACAATGAGGAAACAATCGAACTTCCGTATCACAGGGTCCGACCGGATGCCGGTTCAGCGCCGCACGATGTACCGCGTGATGACCGGTCCCGCCTCGCCGATGTGGAAGGCGAGCCGCCGTTCGCGCAGCGCCATGTCGCTGGCGGTGGCGCGGTTGAAGCGGCGCAGGTGGTCGGTCCACGACTCGTCGACGATCTGCTCCACGTAGCGCTCGGGCTGCGCGATGTCGTGCAGCAGCTCCCAGCCGATGGCACCCTGGCTCAGGCGCGCGCGGCGCGTCTGCTGCATCACGAGGTGGAAGGCCGCGGCGCGTGCCGGATCGATGAGGTACTCGACGGTGATCACCACCCGGCCGTTTTCCTCCGGGGCTTCCGCGGGCGGGCCGACGGCCCAGCCGGCCTGCGCGGGGCTGGTGTCGTCCTCGCCGCTCACGTCGGTCACCCAGCGCAGCGCCGCGAGCATCAGCAGCGTGCCGCTGACGGCAGCCACGCTGAGGCTCGCGACGAGCGAGGTGACGGTGGCCACCTGCCCCCAGATGGCCGCGCCGATCGCGCTCGCGCCCATGATCGCCATCTGGTACATCGACATGCCGCGCGCGCGCACCCAGTCGGGCAGCGCGAGCTGGGCCGACACCGACAGCGAGTTGGCCACCGTGATCCACGCCATGCCGCCGAAGAACATCGCCAGCACAGCGACCCATGCATTGGGCGCGAAGGCCATCACCGCCGTGGCGCCCGACTGCAGCAGCGTGCCGCGCAGCACCAGCTGGTCGCGCCCCATCGCCTGGCGCAGCCGCGGCAGGAACAGCACTGCGACGATCGCGCCCGCGCCCATGGCCGCCAGCAGCAGCGTGAAGGTGCCCGCGCCGCCGTCCTGCAGGTTGCGCGCCAGCAGCGGAAGCAGCGCCAGCAGCGCGGTCGAGTGGAAGAAGAAGATCGAGATGCGCGTGAGCACCGCGCGCATGCGCTGCGACTGGCGCACGAACTGCACGCCCACGCGCATCGCGCTGATGAGCTTCTCGCGGCCCAGCGGATTGGGCGTGTGCTCGCGCCGCCAGCGCAGCACCACGAAGCCCGAGGCCACCGACAGCACCGCGTTCAGCGCGAACACCCAGATGCTGCCCGTGCTGGCGATCAGCATGCCGGCGGTGAGCGGGCCCACGATGCGCGATGCGTTCATTGCGATGCCGTTCAGCCCGAGCGCGGCCGGCAGCTGCGTGCGCGGCACCAGCTCGGGCACGATGGCCGCGAACACCGGCCAGCGCAGCGCCAGCCCGATGCCGTTGGCGAAGGTGAGCGCCAGCAGCAGCGGCGCGGTCATGAGGTCGAGCGCCAGCGCGGCGCACAGAACGATGGCGGTGCCGGCCAGCCAGAACTGCGTGGCCACCAGCCAGCGCCTGCGGTCGAGGATGTCGGCCAGTGCGCCGCTGGGCAGGCCCAGCAGGAACACCGGCAGCGTGGAGGCCGACTGCACCAGCGCCACCCAGATCGGCGAGGAGGTCAGCGTGGTCATCATCCACGCGGCGGCCACGTCGTTCATCCACATGCAGATGTTGGCGACGAGCCAGGTGCTCCACAGCATGCGGAACACCGGAATCTTCAGGGGCACGAGCGCCGCGAACTTCGTCGGCTGCGGCCTCGCGGCGGGGATGGGCGTTTCTTCGGGGGATATGGGGGGCATGTGGCGCTATTTTGGCCCCGGCGCCTGCGGGCTTGGCCATCTGGTCCTTCCGCGAACACCGAGGAACCGGCTTTGCCGGGCCTCAGGTGTTGCCCCCTGCAAGGGGGTTGGCGAAGCGACACGAAGTGCGCGAAGCCTGGGGGTGTGCCTAGGCCCTGTCGCTGCGCGCGAGGCGGTGTTCGAGGCGGCGAAGAAGCGTCGTGAGGATCAGCGTCATCACCCAGTAGATCACCGAGATCGCAAGGTACGGCTCCCAGTAGCGCGCATAGGCGCCGGCCACGGTGCGCGCGGCGTAGGCCAGCTCGGCCAGTCCGATGGCGGAGACCAGCGACGTGTCTTTCAGCAGCGCGATGGCGTTGTTGCCCAGCGGCGGCAGCATGCGGCGGAAGGCCTGCGGCAGCACCACGTAGCGCATCACCTGCGCGGGGGAGAAGCCCAGCGAGCGGCCCGCGTCGAACTGCCCGCGCGAGATCGACTGGATGCCGGCGCGGAACACTTCCGAGATGTAGGCCGCCGAGTTCAGCGTGAGCGCCACCACGCCCGAGATGAGCGCGCCGTGCTCCTGCTTGAGCGTGCGCGCGAGCTCGCCGTCGATCAGCAGGCCCGAGGTCGGGTGGATGAACACCGGCATCACCGCGAAGTGGATCAGGAGGATCTGCACGAACAGCGGCGTGCCCCGGAAGAAGCTCACGTACACCGTGGCCGGCCAGCGCAGGAAGAAGCGCGCGACCCAGGTCCACGGCGCGTGGCGCGGATGCGCCAGCCGCGCGAGCGCGAGGCACAGCCCCCAGCTCGCGCCCAGCAGCACGCAGACCACCGTCATGCGCAGCGTCATCCACGCGCCCTGCCAGAACAGGTCCTTGTATTCCACGAGGATGTCCCAGCGGAACCATCCGAAAAGCAGCACTGGTTGTTCCATGCTTGCGTCCTCAAACTCTCATCAATCAACGGAAAACGAAACGGCCGCGTTGGGGCGGCCGTGTTCGGTGAAATGCCGTGCGGCTCAGCGCACGTTCGGGTCCTTGTTGAACCACTTCTTGTAGATCGTCACGTAGCTGCCGTCGGCGCGGATGGCCGCGAGGCCGGCGGTGAGCTTGTCGAGCAGGGCCTTGTCGCCCTTCTTCACGACGATGCCGAAGCCCTCTTCGGGGAAGGACTTGTCGTCCAGCGTCTTCAGCTCGGGGTTCTGCGCCACGCGGTAGGCGATCACGCCGTTGTCGCCCATGGCGGCATCGACGCCGCCGCCGGCCAGCTCGGAAATGATGAGCGGCGTGCTCTCGAAGCGGCGGATGTCGGGGCTGGTCTTGCCGAACTCGCGCGAGGCGATGTCGTCGGCGGTGGAGGCGCTGACCACGGCGATCTTCTTGCCGGCCAGGTCCTTCAGCGAGGCGACCTTGCTGTTCTTCGGCAGCGCGATCAGCTGGCGGGCCGCGAAGTAGGGCGGCGTGAAGTCGTAGCTCTGCTTGCGCTTCTCGTTGATGGTGACGCCCGAGATCACGAGGTCGACGTCGCCGTTGTTCAGCGCGCCGAAGATGCCGGTGAAGGGCGTGTTGACGATCTTGATCTTCAGGCCCTGCTGCTTGGCGATGGCGTTGATGATGTCGATGTCGAAGCCGACGATCTGCTTGTCCTTGTTCTCGAAGGCGAAGGGCGCGTAGGTGGCGCTGGAGGCCACGATCAGCTCGCGGTTCTGGGCCTGGGCGCCGATCGAGAAGGCCGCGGTGGCGGAAAGAAGAACGAGCGACAGGGCGCGCCGGATGCGGTTCATGGGGTGTATCTCCCGGGAAGTGATGGCTAAGGCCGCCCGAAAAAGGGCAAAGGAGCGGGATTTTAGGCTCCCGGCCGCGGGCCCCCGGTTGCGTCGCGGCCTGCGCGGATGTGGCGCCGACGCCCTTCCTGTTAACAAACGCTGTGGATTTCTTCTCGTTGCTGGCCGCAATTTCGGGCTTCGGGCCGATTTGAAATACACCAATAGTTAACAGGAATAACAATGGCAAACCTTTGAAAACAAGTAGTCAGGGAAGAAGGTATGTCTCTCGTTCTGGGCGTCATGGGGCTCCCTCAGGTTGAGGTCGAGCTCCTCAGAATCATCGTGCGCCTCAGCTCCAATCTCCGTTCGCGCTGGACCGTCAGCGAATCGCGATCCTGCGATCTGCTGCTGATGGACGGCGATTTCCCCGCCTCCGAATGGCAGGCGCTCAGGGCGCGCTTCGTGGTGCCCATGGTGAGCCGCGGCGATGCCGCCGCCGCGAGCGCCAGCCGTGCGCTTGCCCGGCCCATCTATGCCGAGGAGCTGGTCGAGCTGCTCAACCAGGTCGGGCCCGGCACCTCGTCCGCCAATGTCGCGCATGCCGCGGCGCGCCCGGCCGGCACGCGTGCCTCGCTGGTGCGCTGGCCCTCGCAGGCGACCCTGCGGCGCCACCCGGCCTTCGTCCGGCTGGCGGCGGCGCTGTCCAGGAGCACGCAGTCGGCGGAAAGCCTCAGCGTGATCGGCCGCGTCGACGTCGAGGTGTGCAGCACCTTCCTCGGCCTGCTCGACGGCGAAGGCGCGCTGGCCTGGGCCGAGGAGGCCCCCGCGTCGCCTCGCGCGCCGTCCGGCGGCGATGCCGTGCGGCGCAAGCAGGGCCTGCTCTCGCGCATCCGCCAACGCCTCGGGCTGGCCTGAGGGAGGCCGCATGAGGGACTACAAGCTCGTCTTCACGGGCCCGATGGGCGTGGGCAAGACCACGGCCATCGCCGCCATCAGCGAAACACCGCCGGTCAGCACCGATGTCGCGAACGCCGACGCCTCGGTCGCCAAGGCCACCACCACCGTCGGGCTCGACTTCGGCCAGGTGACGCTGGACAACGGCGACCGGCTGCGCCTGTACGGCACGCCGGGGCAGGCCCGCTTCGACTTCATGTGGAAGATCCTGGTGCGCGACGCGCTGGGCTTCGCCATCCTCATCGACAACAGCCGGCCCGACCCGCTTGCCGACCTGGCGGCCTACCTCGACGGCTTCGCGGGCGCGCTCGAGAAGATGCCCTGCGCGCTCGGCATCAGCCGGCTTCCCCTGCATCCCTCGCCCACGCTCGACGACTACGCGCATGCGCTGGCGGCGCGCGGGCTGGTGCTGCCGGTGCTGGAGATCGATCCGCGCCGCAGGGACGACGTGGTCTCGCTGATCGAGACGCTGCTGATGCAGATCGAGGTGCTCGACGAAGAGGTCGCGCCATGAGGATTCCCCATGCCATCAAGCTGCGCGCGGCAAACGAGGTGCTGCGCGTGCTCGAGGACGTGAACGGCATCGCCTCGGTGGTGATCGCCACGCCCGACGGCTTCGAGATCGCCAGCGCCAGCCAGCGCCACTTCGAGCCCGCGCGCATCGCCGCGATGGCGAGTTCGATCTCCGCCATCGGCGCCGTCGTGTCGCAGGAGGCGCGCCTGGGCCGCTGCACCTGCATCACGGTGGCCACCGACAAGGGCTTCGCGCTCGTCAGCCCCGTGCGCAACGGCGAGACCGAGCTGGTGGTGAACGTCATCGCCGACGCCAATGCGGTGCTCGCCCAGGTGATGTACCGGACCGCGGCCTGCGTGCGGGCGCTCGAGGCGCCCTGATCCGCCGGCCCCCGGTCGACGCAGCGAACGACACAACCGGCGGGGACGGGTTGCATGCGACGCCCCCGCTTCATCCTTTATTCGCATGACATGAACCGAACCACAGGAAACCATTGAAATGGCCTCGATCCAGAACAGCCTCGAAAACCTCCTGACCGCCGACGGCGCCCTGTGCGCCGCCGTGGTCGATTCCGCCAGCGGCATGATGCTGGGCGCCATCGGCACCGGCGTCGATCTCGAAGTGGCGGCTGCCGGCAATACCGAAGTGGTGCGCGCCAAGCTCAAGACCATGCGCGCGCTCGGCCTGAACGACTCCATCGAGGACATCCTCATCACCCTCGGCAAGCAGTACCACCTGTTGCGCCCGATGGCGCAGAAGGAAGGCGTGTTCATCTACTTCGTGCTGGACAAGGCCAAGTCGAACCTGGCGCTGGCCCGCCGCAAGCTGCAGGACGTCGAGAAGGAAATGAGCTTCTGAGCAGCGATGCACGCATCCGCCCCCGGGGCGGATCGCCGGGCCGGCTTCCTCGCGGGAGCCGGCCTTTTTCATTCCATCCTGCTGCCGGCGCGCTGGCGGGCTAACCAAGGTTCTCGGCGCGGGATGAAGGGCATCGGCGAACAGGCGTGCCCCGCTGGCTAGCATCCGGAGCTTTGCGGACCAGGAGCCTTGCATGACGACCCGGCGGCCAGCTTCCCTTTCCCTTCATCTTCTCCTCTGCGGCATCGGTCTCGCGGCGGGCACCACCGGTGCGCTGGCTGCCGATCCGCCGGGGCCGCGCTTCGATCCGCAGCGGCTCTCGCAGATCGTGAAGACGGTCTCCGGCGACGACTTCGAGGGCCGCGCGCCGGCCACGCCGGCGGAGGCGAAGACGGTCGACTACCTCGTCGCGCAGTTCAAGGCGGCCGGCCTCGCGCCGGGCGGCGATCTCGAAGGCGGCCGGCGCACGTGGACGCAGTCGGTGCCGCTGGTGAAGACCGAGTTCCGCGGCGCGCCGCAGATCACGCTGCAGGTGGGCTCGCAGCGCGACGCGCTGGCGCAGGGCGAGCAGATCGCGGTGCGCGCGGCGCTCGACGGCTCGACCGCGGTTTCGATCCAGCAGGCGCCGCTGGTCTTCGTGGGCTACGGCGTCAGCGCGCCCGAGCGGCGCTGGGACGACTACAAGGGCGTCGACCTGAAGGGCAAGATCGCCGTGGTGCTGGTGAACGACCCGGATTTCGAAACGGGCAGCGGCGACTTCGGCGGCAAGGCCATGACCTACTACGGCCGTTGGACCTACAAGTTCGAAGAGGCCGCGCGCCGCGGCGCGCTCGGCGTGCTGATCGTGCACGAGACCGCGCCGGCGGCCTACGGCTGGGCCACGGTCAAGAACTCCAACACCGCGACCATGCTCGACATCGAGCGCGAGCAGCCCGCGTCGGTGCATCCGAAGCTGGAGGGCTGGATCCAGCGCGACGTGGCGGTTGAGCTGCTGCGCCGCGCGGGCCTGGACTTCGAGGCGCAGAAGAAGCTCGCGCAGACGCGCGAGTTCCAGCCGCAGGTGCTGAAGGACGCGAGCCTGTCGGCCGAGTACGCGATCGACCGGCAGGTGATCGTCTCGAAGAACGTGGTGGGCCGCGTCGAAGGCCGCAAGCACCCGGGCGAGACGGTGATCTACAGCGCCCACTGGGACCACCTCGGCGTCGGCGCGCCCGACGCCAAGGGCGACCGCATCTACAACGGCGCCGTCGACAACGGCACCGGCCTGGCCGCGCTGGTCGAGATGGGCCGCGCCTTCGCGAGCGCGCGCCACAGGCCGGAGCGATCGGTGGTCTTCCTGGCGGTGACGGCCGAGGAGCGCGGCCTGCTCGGCTCGGAGTTCTACGGCGCCAGGCCGCTCTATCCGCTGGCGAAGACCGTGGCCGTCATCAACATGGACGCGCTCAGCCCCGAGGGCCCGGCGCGCAACTTCAGCACCTCGGGCAGCGCGGTGTCGCAGCTGCAGGACCTGCTGGTCGAGCAGGCCCGGGGCTTCGGGCTGGCCTACGCGCCCGACCCGCATCCCGAGGCCGGCTACTTCTTCCGCTCCGACCATTTCTCCTTCGCCAAGCGCGGCGTGCCCGCGCTGTCCTTCGCGTCGGGCAACGACCTGGTGGACGGCGGCCTCGCGGCCGGCGAAGCGGCGAGCAAGGCCTACACCGCCGATCGCTACCACCAGCCGGCCGACGAATGGCGCGCCGACTGGTCCTTCACCGGCATGGCGCACGACCTGCCGCTGCTCTATCGCGTGGGCGAGACGCTGGCCAACAGCCGGCGCTGGCCCGAGTGGGGGCAGTCGTCGGAATTCCGCGCGATCCGCGAGGCCAGCCGCGCCGAGCGGCGCTGATCCCTCCCCGGACCAGGACGCTAGGACCCGCGCGACCGGGCGCCGCCGCCCAGGTGCGCCAGCGGCAGCGCGCTGCTGGCCTTCACCTCGCCCAGCGAGAAGCTGGTGTGCAGATCCTTCACGTTCGGCAGGTTCATCAGGTGCTGGCGCGCGAAGGCCGAGAAGCTGTCGAGGTCCTGCGCCACCACCTGCAGCTCGAAGGTGCCGGTGCCGCTGATGTAGTGGCAGGCGATCACGTCGGGCAGCTTGCGGATCGCGTCCTCCAGCCGGCGGGTGGCCTCGTGGGTGACGCGCTCGGTGTCCACCCGCACGAAGGCGAGCACGCCCAGGCCGATCTTGTGGCGGTCGATCTCCGCGTGATAGCCCTTGATGAAGCCGGCCTCTTCCAGCGCCCGCACCCGGCGCCAGCAGGGCGCGGCCGACAGGCCCACGCGCTGCGCAAGCTCGGCATTGGTGAGGCGGCCATCTGCCTGCAGTTCTTGCAGGATTGCGAGGTCGAACTTGTCGATACTTTCCATGGATGCCGATGTTAAGCAAGATTCTTTCTGGAAGCGCGTTTTTCCAGGCAAAGAACGCAAACACCTGTCGCGGACCCCGGCATACACTTTGCGTGATGATGGGCTCGTGCCCTACCCGGGCACAGACCCAGAAACAGCCAGGCCCACGAGGCCCTGCCAAACGGAGACAGACGACATGAATGCACCGCTACCCGCGCACATTCGCAAGGCCCTAGAAACCGTCACGCTCGACGACAAATACTCCCTCGACTACGGCCGCGCATTCATGAGCGGCGTGCAGGCCCTCGTGAAGCTGCCCATGCTGCAGCGCCTGCGCGACCAGCAGGCCGGCAAGAACACCGCCGGCTTCATCAGCGGCTACCGCGGCTCCCCGCTCGGCGGCTACGACCAGGCGCTGTGGAAGGCCAGCAAGTTCCTCAAGGAACAGAACATCGTCTTCCAGCCCGGCGTGAACGAGGAGCTCGCGGCCACCGCGCTCTGGGGCACCCAGCAGCTGGGCTTCTCGCCGCAGGGCACCAACAAGTTCGACGGCGTCTTCGGCATCTGGTACGGCAAGGGCCCGGGCGTGGACCGCTGCTCCGACGTCTTCAAGCACGCCAACATGGCCGGCACCACCGAGTACGGCGGCGTGATCGCGGTGGCGGGCGACGACCACATCTCCAAGAGCTCCACCGCCGCGCACCAGAGCGACCACATCTTCAAGGCCTGCGGCACGCCGGTGTTCTTTCCGGCGAACGTGCAGGAGATCCTCGACCTGGGCATCCACGCCTTCGCGCTGAGCCGCTTCTCGGGCGTGTGGTCGGGCATGAAGACGATCCAGGAGATCGTCGAGTCGAGCGCCACGGCGATGATCGACCCCGACCGCGTCGAGATCGTCATCCCCACCGACTTCGAGATGCCGCCCGGCGGCCTGCACATCCGCTGGCCCGACCATGCGCTGGAGCAGGAAGCCCGGCTCATGCACTACAAGTGGTATGCCGCGCTGGCCTACATCCGCGCCAACCGTCTCAACCACAACGTGATCGAGGGCCCGAACGACCGCTTCGGCATCATGGCCAGCGGCAAGGCCTACAACGACACCCGCCAGGCGCTCATCGACCTGGGCCTGGACGACGCGGCCTGCCGCCAGCTCGGCATCCGCCTGCACAAGGTGGGCGTGGTGTGGCCGCTGGAGGCGCAGCTCACGCGCCAGTTCGCCACCGGCCTGCAGGAAATCCTGGTGGTCGAAGAGAAGCGCCAGGTCATCGAATACCAGCTCAAGGAAGAGCTCTACAACTGGCGCCCCGACGTGCGGCCCAACGTGGTCGGCAAGTTCGACGAGGGCGAGGTGCACGCGGCCGAGGGCTACTCGGGCGGCGAGTGGTCGATGCCCAACCCGACCTCGCACACGCTGCTGCGCGCCAACGCCGACCTGAACCCGGCGCTCATCGCCAAGGCCATCGCCACGCGCCTGAAGAAGACCGGCCTGCTGGCGGCCGCCGGCGCCGACATGGCCGCGCGCATCGACGCGCAGCTCGCCATCCTCGAGGCCAAGGAGCGCTCGATGGCGCTGCAGCAGGCCTCCACCGGCGTGGCCGACGCCACGCGCCAGCCCTGGTTCTGCTCGGGCTGCCCGCACAACACCAGCACCGTCGTGCCCGAGGGCTCGCGCGCCATGGGCGGCATCGGCTGCCACTTCATGGCGACCTGGATGGACCGCTCCACCATCGGCTTCACGCAGATGGGCGGCGAGGGCGTGCCGTGGGTGGGCCAGCAGCCCTTCACGACCGACCAGCACATCTTCGCGAACCTGGGCGACGGCACCTACTTCCACAGCGGCCTGCTCGCCATCCGCCAGAGCATCGCGGCGGGCGTGAACATCACCTACAAGATCCTCTACAACGACGCGGTCGCCATGACCGGCGGCCAGCAGGTCGGCGAGCGCCCCGAGGGCCACTCGGTGCTGCAGATTGCCGAGAGCCTGCATGCCGAGGGCGCCAAGAAGGTCGTCATCGTCACCGACGAGCCCGAGAAGTACGAGGGCGTGAGCATCCCCGGCGAGCACGTGCAGGTGAAGCACCGCGACCTGCTCGACGAGGTGCAGCGCGAGTTCCGCGCCATCCCGGGCACCACGGCCATCATCTACGACCAGACCTGCGCGACCGAGAAGCGCCGCCGCCGCAAGCGCGGCACGGCCGTCGATCCGGCCAGGCGCGTGGTCATCAACGAGCTGGTCTGCGAAGGCTGCGGCGACTGCAGCGTGCAGAGCAACTGCCTGAGCGTGGAGCCGCTGGAGACCGAGTTCGGCCGCAAGCGCACCATCAACCAGAGCAGCTGCAACAAGGACATGAGCTGCCTGAAGGGCTTCTGCCCCAGCTTCGTGACCGTCGAGGGCGGCCAGCTCAAGAAGAAGGGCAAGAACAAGGCAGGCACGCCGGCCGAGTTCGGCCTGCTGCCCGAGCCCTCGATCCCGTCGCTGGCCGGCGGCAGGGTCTGGGGCGTGGTGGTGGCGGGCGTCGGCGGCACCGGCGTCATCACCATCGGCCAGCTGCTGGGCATGGCGGCGCACATCGAGGCCAAGGGCATCGTCACGCAGGACGCGGCCGGCCTTGCGCAAAAGGGCGGCGCCACCTGGAGCCACGTGCTCATCGGCGACACGCAGGATGACATCCGCACCACGCGCGTGGGCACGGCGGCGGCCGACCTGATCCTGGCCTGCGACCCGCTGGTCACGGTGAACGCCGAGACCATGGCGCGCATGCGCGAAGGGCGCACGCACGTGGCGCTCAACAGCCACAGCTCGCCGACGGCCGCCTTCGTGCGCAACGCCAACTGGAAGAACCCGGAAGAAGCCTGCGCCGCCGAGATCGCGCGCGCCGTGGGCATCGACGGCATGGGCACCTTCGATGCCGATGCCGCCGCGACCACGCTGATGGGCGACACCATCTACGTCAACCCGATGATCCTGGGCTACGCGTGGCAGAAGGGCTGGATCCCGCTGGCGCACGAGTCGCTGATGCGCGCCATCGAGCTGAACGCCGTGGCCGTCGAGAACAACAAGGCGGCCTTCGAGTGGGGGCGCCAGGCGGCGGTGCGTCCCGAAGAGCTGCAGAAGCGTGTGCGCCCGGGGCAGGTCATCGAGTTCAAGAAGCGCGAGTCGGTCGAGAGCATCGTCGCGCGCCGCGTGGAGTTCCTGACGGGCTACCAGAACGCGGCCTACGCCGAGGAATACCGGCAGTTCGTGGGCAAGGTGCAGCAGGCCGAATCGGCCGCCGGCAAGAGCACGGCGCTGACCGAGGCTGTCGCGCGCTACCTGTTCAAGCTGATGGCCTACAAGGACGAGTACGAAGTCGCCCGCCTGCACACCGACCGGACTTTCCTCGACCGCGTCGAGGGCATGTTCGAGGGGGACTACAAGCTCAACTACCACCTGGCTCCGCCGATCATCGCGAAAAAGAACTCCAAGGGGCAGCTGCAGAAGCAGAAGTTCGGCCCGTGGATGCTGACCGGCTTCAGGTTCCTCGCGAAGCTCAAGGGCCTGCGCGGCACGGCGCTCGACGTCTTCGGCCGCACGGAAGAACGCAGGACCGAGCGCGCGCTGATCGGCGAATACCGCGCCAGCATCGAGGAAGTTATTGGCGCCCTGCGTGCCGACAACCACGCACTGGCGCTGGAGATCGCGACCCTGCCCGAGCAGATCCGCGGCTACGGCCACGTGAAGGACCGCAACCTGGTGGCCGCCCGCACCCGCTGGAGCGAGCTCATGGCCAGGTGGCGCAACCCGCAGGGGCAGCGCGCGGCCGCCTGATTGCCAGGCCGGCCGATCATGCAAAGGGCGCCCGTGGGCGCCCTTTGCTATTGAATCGATAGCGTCTCGCCGGCTTTCCGGACCGCTGGAAAGCCCTCCCCACCGCGCCGGATAAGCGCTCCGGGCGGCCATCCGCGCCGAATACAATGCCCGGTGCTGTGCGCGGCCAGGCACCGCCGCGCTTTGACTTTGCGCAGCCCGCATCCCGCGTGGCCGCGAAGCCCAAGGAACTGCGGGCAGGGCCCGCTCCCCTGCGTTTTCTTTCTCTTCCCTCTGCTGGAGACTCTCTTGTTCATTTCCTCTGCTTTCGCCCAGACCGCGCCCGCTGCAGGCGGCGGCGACATGATGTCCTCGCTCGGCAGCATGCTGCCCCTCGTGCTGATGTTCGTGGTGCTGTACTTCGTCATGATCCGGCCCCAGATGAAGCGCCAGAAGGAAGCCCGCGCCATGATCGAAGCCCTGGCCAAGGGCGACGAAGTCGCTACCGCCGGCGGCGTGCTCGGCAAGATCACCTCGCTGAACGACCAGTACCTGGGCCTCGAGATCGCCAACGGCGTCGAGATCAAGATCCAGCGCAGCGCCGTGGTGCAGGTCCTGCCCAAGGGCTCCGTCAAATAAAAGCGTGAGCTGACCTTGCGCCTTCGGGCGCGGGGCCCCAATTCACGCCGTGTTCCGTTTCAGAAAAAGCGCTTTCTCATGAACCGTTACCCGGTCTGGAAGTACGCGATCATCGTGGTCGTGCTGCTCGTGGGGCTCATCTACGCCCTTCCCAATTTCTTCGGTGAAGCGCCTGCGGTGCAGGTGTCGGCGGCGAAGTCCACCGTCAAGATCGACGCGTCGACCCAGGCTAGGGTGCAGGAGCTGCTCAAGACGGCTGGCCTCACGCCCGACCTGCTGACCCTCGAGCCCACGGCGGTGCGGGCCCGCTTCGCGACCCCCGACGACCAGATCAAGGCGCGCGACACGCTCCAGCAGGCGCTGGTGCCCGACGTCGACGACGCCTCCTACACGGTGGCGCTGAACCTTGTGTCGCGCTCGCCCTCGTGGCTGACCGCGCTGCACGCATTCCCGATGTACCTGGGCCTCGACCTGCGCGGCGGCGTCGACTTCCTGCTGCAGGTCGACATGCGCGGCGTGCTCGACAAGAAGGCCGAATCCTTCGCCGGCGACATCCGCATGGGCCTGCGCGAGAAGAAGGTGCGCGGCAGTGCCGTGAACCGCAACGGCCAGAGCGTCGAGATCACGCTGCGCGACGCCGACAGCGTCGAGATCGCCCGGCGCCTGATCCAGGACCAGATGCCCGACCTGAGCACCGTCGAGACCCAGCAGGGCAGCGAATGGCGCATCGTGGCGAGCATCAAGCCCGAGGCCGCGCGCCGCTTCCAGGACGCGGCTCTCAAGCAGAACGTGACCACGCTGCACAACCGGATCAACGAACTCGGCGTGGCCGAGCCGGTGATCCAGCAGCAGGGCATCGACCGCATCGTCGTGCAGCTGCCCGGCATGCAGGACCCGGCACAGGCCAAGCGGATCATCGGCCGCACCGCCACGCTCGAAATGCGCCTGGTGGACGAAAGCGCTGAAGGCCGCTCGGCCGAACTGAGCGGCGGCCCGGTGCCCTTCGGCTCCGAGAAATTCCTCGACCGCCAGGGCCGCCCGGTGATCGTGAAGAAGCAGGTGCTCGTCACCGGCGAGAACCTCACCGACGCGCAGCCCGGCTTCGACCAGCAGAGCAACCAGCCCAAGGTCGACCTGACCATGGACTCCAAGGGCGGCACCATCATGCGTGACGTCAGCCGCGAGAACTACAAGAAGCGCATGGCCATGCTGATCTTCGAGAAGGGCAAGGGCGAAGTGCTCACGGCTCCCTCGATCAACGGCGAACTGGGCAACCGCTTCCAGGTCTCGGGCTCGATGAGCGTGGCCGAGGCGAACGACCTCGCGCTGCTGCTGCGCGCCGGCTCGCTGGCGGCGCCCATGGAAATCATCCAGGAGCGCACCATCGGCCCGACGCAGGGTGCCGAGAACATCAAGAAGGGCTTCGACAGCGTGATGTACGGCTTCGCCGCGATCATGGTGTTCATGTGCATCTACTACGCGCTGTTCGGCCTGTTCTCGTCGATCGCGCTGGCCGTCAACCTGCTGCTGCTGGTGGCCATCCTCTCCATCCTGCAGGCCACGCTCACGCTGCCCGGCATCGCGGCCATGGCGCTGGCCATCGGCGTGGCGATCGACTCCAACGTGCTGATCAACGAGCGGGTGCGCGAGGAGCTGCGCAACGGGGCATCGCCGCAGGCGGCGATCCATGCGGGCTACGAACGCGCCTGGGGCACCATCCTGGACTCCAACGTGACCACGCTGATCGCGGGCATCGCGCTGCTGGCCTTCGGCTCGGGCCCGGTGCGCGGCTTCGCGGTGGTGCACTGCATCGGCATCGTCACCTCGATGTTCTCGGCCGTGTTCTTCTCGCGCGGCCTCGTGAACTTCTGGTACGGCCAGAAGAAGAAGCTCAAGTCGGTGTCCATCGGTACGGTGTGGCGCCCTGCGACCGACGGCACGGCCGCGGCCGAAACCAAGTAAGCGGCAGAAGAAGGACGCACAGCCATGGAATTCTTCCGCATCCACAAGACCATCCCGTTCATGCGCCACGCGCTGGTGCTGAACATCGTTTCCGTCGTCACCTTCGCGCTGGCGGTGTTCTTCCTGTTCCACCGCGGGCTGCACCTGTCGGTGGAGTTCACCGGCGGCACGGTGATGGAAGTCGCCTACAACCAGTCGGCTGACGTCGGCAAGGTCCGAGAGATCGTCGGCACGCTCGGCTACACCGAAGTGCAGGTCCAGAGCTTCGGCAAGTCGGTGCAGATCCGCCTGCCGGTGAAGAAGGGCGTGACCTCCGCCCAGCAGAGCGCCGAGGTGATGACCGCGCTGAAGGCGGCCGAACCCTCGGTGGAGCTGCGCAGCAACGAGTTCGTCGGCCCGCAGGTCGGCGACGAGCTCACCACCAACGGCCTGAAGGCGCTGGCGATGGTGGTCGTCGGCATCATGATCTACCTGGCGTTCCGCTTCGAGTGGAAGTTTGCGCTGGCTACCGTTCTGGCCAACCTGCACGACGTGGTGATCATCCTGGGCTTCTTCGCCTTCTTCCAGTGGGAGTTCTCGCTGGCGGTGCTGGCGGCGGTGCTGGCGGTGCTGGGCTACTCGGTGAACGAGTCGGTCGTGATCTTCGACCGGATCCGCGAGAACTTCCGCCGCTACCGCAAGATGTCGACCACCGAGATCATCGACAACGCGATCACCTCGACCATCAGCCGGACCATCATCACCCACGGTTCCACCCAGCTGGTGGTGCTGTCGATGTTCTTCTTCGGCGGCCCGACCCTGCACTACTTCGCCCTGGCGCTGACCATCGGCATCTGCTTCGGCATCTACTCGTCGGCCTTCGTGGCGGCGGCGATCGCCATGTGGCTGGGCGTGAAGCGCGAGGACTTGGTCAAGGGCGGCCCGGCCAAGCGCGACGGCGGCTCCGAGGACGACCCGAACGCCGGCGCCGTCGTCTGACGGATACTCCAGGGTTCGGCAACCCAGGGCACCCGCGGCGGCGACAACCGTCGCCGCGGTTCGCATGCAACGCCGGGCAATCTCCACACTTGTGCGCCAGCCCGTCCCGATGCAAGCTCCGGTTGTCGCCAACGAATCGACTACCCTGGCCCTTCCGACCTTTCAATGAGCATTGCGCGGTCCGCTTCTTCCCTGCAGCTCGCACGCGAGACGCGTGAGCGTTTCGTCTTGGCCACGGAAGGCGCCATCGCCCCGCTGGCACGCGCGATCCGGGACCGGCTGACCACGCTGGCAACCGAGGCCGGCACCGCCCGCTCCATGCAGGAGAACCGCGACGACTTCGTCGCGTTCCAGGGGCAGGCTACCCAGTGGGTCACGCTCACCCAGGCCGGCTGGCGCAAGGCGCTGGCCGCCAGCTCCGGCGGCGCGGGCACCTTGCCTTCGGCGCTGCGTCTCGAGCTGATCGGCGACGAGGTGGTGGAAAGCAACATCCTCTCCTCGCGCCTCGCGCAGCTCATCCACGACAAGGCCAGCTTCGAGCTCAGCGACCTGCGCCTGCGCATCCAGCACCTCGAGGGCACCACCGAGCTCGACTCCAAGGATGTGCTCAAGCCCGAGACGCTGGCCAAGCTGCTGGTCGAGCAATGGCTCGCGGCCGGCCTGAGCCGCACCCTCTGGACCCGCGTGCAGGACACTGTGCAGCAGGGGCTGGTCGAGGTGATCGTCAAGGCCTACGAGAGCGCCAATGCCCATCTGATCGCCAATGGCGTGATGCAGGAGATCGACCTCAAGAGCTTTGTCCGGCGCACGGGCAACGCGGGGGGCGCGGGAGGTGGCGGCAGCGGCGGATCGGGTGCCGTGCCGATGGACAGCGGCATGTCCGGCGGTCCGCACCCACAGGGCGTGCAGCGGCCCGGCTTCGGATTCGAAGGCCAGCAGCAGCAGGTGTCCGTGCCGGCCGCCCCGGCACCCACCACGACCACCGGCGGCTCGCCGTTGACGATCGCGCGGCAGCGCGCGCAGACGGCGCTGCTGAGCCTCAAGCGTTTCGTGACCGCCCGCATCGGCGGCGACCCGGGCGCTGCCGGAGGCGCATTCCAGGCCGCCGGCGCGGAAAGCCGCACCACGAGCCCGGGCAGCAGCCAGCCGGGCGGCCAGGGCGGTGGCGGCGTCAGCCCGGCGCCGCGCGCGTTCTCCAGGACTTTCGCCGGCGCCATCGCCGAAGCCGAGGCCGCCTACCGGATGGCCGCCACGCAGTACATGGAAGGCGCGGCCGAACAGGCCACGGTGATGCAGCAGACGGCCGTCGACCTGCGCCGCCGCACCGCCGAGCTCAAGAAGCGTGCGCCGACCACCGCCGACAAGGCCACGGTCGAGATCGTCGCGCTGATGTTCCAGGCCATCCTCGCCGAGGAGCGCATTCCCTTCTCGGCGCGCGTGTGGTTCGCGCGCCTGCAGATGCCGGTGCTGCGCGTGGCCATCGCCGAGCCCGAGTTCTTCGGCACCCTGCAGCACCCCGCGCGCATGCTGATCGACCGCATGGGATCGTGCGTGATGGGCTTCGACGCGGCCGCCATCAGCGGCAGCGCGCTCGAAGGCGAGATCCGCCGCGTGGTGCAGGTCATCGAGCAATACCCCGAGACCGGCCAGCGCGTGTTCAAGCTGGTGTTCGACGAATTCGTCGCCTTCCTCAACCGCTACCTGACGCAGAGCGACACCACGCAGCGCGTGATGAGCGTGGCGCAGCAGGTCGAGCAGAAGGAGACGATGGCGATCCAGTACACGATCGAGCTGCGCAAGATGTTGAACGACATGCCGGTGCGCGACGAGATCCGGGAGTTCCTCTTCAAGATCTGGGCCGAGGTGCTCGCCATCGCCGCGCTGCGCTATGGCGCGCAGGGCGAGCAGACCGTGATGCTCAAGCGCGTGGCCTCCGAGCTGGTGTGGGCCGCGAGCGCCAAGCCCAACCGCACCGACCGCGCCCGCGTGATCCAGGACCTGCCGCAACTGCTGCAGCGCCTGCGCCAGGGCATGGCGCTGCTGGGCATCGTCGACGAGCCGCAGGAAGCGCACATCAAGACCATCGGCGCCACGCTGTCGGATGCCTTCATGTCGAAGACCGAGGCGATCCCGCAGGCCAAGATCGAGGCCATGGCCGAGCGGCTGGCGCACCTGGAAGACTTCGTGAGCGACGTGGGCGGTACGGCCGACCTGCCGCTGGACGCGCACAGCATCGAACTGCTGCTGGGTGTGGACGCGGCATCGATCGAGGTCATTCCCGACACCGCCGGCGCCAAGGTGCCCGACGACATGATCGCCTGGGCGCACGAGCTGCAGGTGGGCAACTGGTTCATGCTCGACCACAACGACCGCGTGAGCCAGGTGCAGTTCGTCTGGCGCAGCGATCGCAAGCAATTGCACCTGTTCGCATCGGGGGACGGGCGCAGCTTCCTGATCCAGGCCGGGCGGCTGGCGAGCTATCTGCAGGCCGGCCTGCTGGTGCCGGCGGAAGAAGAAACGCTCACCGTGCGCGCCACGCGCGAAGCGCTGGCGAAGCTCGACGCCAATCCAGAGCGCCTGCTGAACTAGCAGACCGGGCTTCTGCTCTTTTCAAGGAACACCGAGGAACCGGCTTTGCCGGGCCTCAGGTGTTGCCCCCGGAAGGGGGTTGGCGTAGCGACACGAAGTGCGCGCAGCCTGGGGTGAGCCTGGCTAATGCGCCGTGCGGCCTTCGCGGCTCTCGCACAGTTCGTCGAGCACCAATGCATCGGGCTCGATGCCGGTGCTCCAGTGCACCATCAGCACGATGATCTTCAGCTCGTCGAGCGCGACCGGATCGCCCGGCGCGGCCATCGCGCGCTCGACGACGATCTCGCGCAGCCCGCAGGGCAGCACGTTCGACGATTCGAGAAAGCGGATGAAGCCGAGGCACTCGGCGCCGAGATGGTCCTGCTCGGCCTGCGAGTAGATGCGCATCGCGTTGCCCGATTGCGGCAGCGCCGCTTCGGGTTTGCCCCGAAGGACGACGGTGGCGCTGGCCTCGTCGTCGGCGCTGCGTTCGATCTGCAGGCCTTGCGTTGCAAGGCTCAGGCCGTCGAGCCAGTGAAGGGCTTCGCGGATCTCCTCTGCCTCGAAGCCATGGGCACTGAGCTTGCGGCCCAGTTGCTCGGGTTCGGGGCAGGCGTCGCCGCGCCAGTAGTTTTCGTAGACAAAAACAAGCACTTCGAACATGGGCTCAATATAGCCGACGTTCGTGCAACGCCAACTAGGTGGAAGCCACCCGCTGGAACAGTCCGCCGGGCAAGCGCGAGATATGTCCGTCCAGCTCGAGTTCGAGCATCTTCGCCTGCAGCGTGGCCGCGCCCCAGCCGGTGCGCGCGCTGAGGGCATCGAGGCTCGCCGGCTCGAAGCCGAGAGCCTCCAGCAGCGGGTCTTCCTGCGATGACGCCGTGCCCGAGTTGTTGGAGACGGGCGCAGCCGCGGCAGCACGCGGCGCCTGCAGGGGCGGCAACTCCTCGAGGATGTCGCTCACCGATTCCACGAGCTTCGCGCCCTGGCGAATCAATGCATGGCAGCCGCGCGATTGCGGCGAATGGATGGAGCCCGGAATCGCGAACACTTCCTTGCCCTGTTCCGACGTGAGCCGCGCGGTGATCAGCGAGCCGGACTGCAGTGCGGCCTCGACCACCAGCGTGCCGCGCGCGAGCCCGGCGATGAGGCGGTTGCGCTTCGGAAAATTCTGCGTGAGAGGCGGCGTGCCCAGCGGCAGCTCGCTCACGATCAGCCCCTGCAGCGTGATGCGGTGAGCAAGGTCGCGATGCCGCGCGGGGTAGACGCGGTCGAGCCCTGTGCCCACCACGGCCACCGTCGCGAGCCTGGGCGTATCGCCTGCTGCATCGAGCGCGCCCTGGTGCGCCGCGCCGTCCACGCCCAGCGCCAGCCCCGACACCACGGGCAGCCCCGCTTCGCCGAGCGCGCGCCCGAAGCTGCGTGCGTTGGTAGTGCCCTGCGGCGTCGGGTTGCGGCTGCCGACCACGGCGATGCTGTGGCCGAGCTGCGTGAGGTCGAAGCCTGTGGCGCCGAGCACGTAGAGCATCAGCGGCGGATCGGCCATTTCGAGCAGGGAGGCCGGGTAGCCGGCGTCGCCGAGCGTGACGACGCGGCGGGAGACCTTGTCGTCGCCTGCCTGCAGCCATTGCCAGGTCAGATCGATCTGCGCCTGCAGGCCCGTGGGAGGCTGCATCAGCGCCTCGGCCTGCGCGTGCGAGACGACCTCGCGCAGCGCGGCATCGGACTGGGTGAAGATTCGCTCGGGCAGCCCGAAGGCCGCGAGCAGGCGGCGCGCGGCCCCGTCGCCGATGCCGGGCGTCAGCGAAAGCCGCAGCCAGCCTGCGAGTTCTGCGCGTTCCAAACGAGTGTGCGAGAGGTAAGGCCGGAGTCGCGGGTCAGGGATTGACGAGGAAGTCGCCGGCGCGCGGAGTGTCGTTGATTTCGAGCACCAGCGCGTACGAAACCTTCTCGAAGGTGCGGAACACCATCAGCAGGCCGATGCGTTCGTTGGGCAGCTTGATGGTTTCCTTGCGGGCGCCGGTACGGTCGAGGATGGTCTCGCCGTTCTTCAGGATCGCCAGCACGTGGCCGTTGTCGATGCCGTCGCGCGTGCCCTTGTTGATGGCCACCACCTGGTTCTGCGCGGCGAACTGCACCGCGTTGCCGTAGACCGAGATGATGCGGCCGTCGACCTGCGTGGACGGCGCGCGCGGCACGTAGCTCAGCAGCTGGCGCGGCGGCTCGGGCAGCAGGCGGTCGCCGGCGCGCATTTCCTCGCGCGAGGCAATGATGTCGATGCTGGCGGGCACGACCGTGATGATGTCCTTGTCCTCGACCGTCTCGACGGTGGTCGACTCGCCGCGCTGCAGGCGGGCCTTGCCCAGGTACTGCGCCTCGTAGCCGAGGATTTCGCCCGTGCCCGGGTCCTTCAGCGGCGTGGCGTTGCGGAAGATGCGGAAGTTCTGCACCGGGCCCGGAACCTCGACCAGCGGCGCCTCGGCGGTGCCGCGGGCATAGGCCCGGTCGCCGCGCGACAGCAGCACGCGGCTGTCGTTGCCGGCCACGATGCGCGGCGCGGCCTCCAGCGTGCCGGCGTCCACCACGATGGGTTCGCTCAGGAAGGGCTCGATGATGCTCGGGTTGAGCGTGGGCAGGGCCATGCCGGCCAGCGAATCGAAACGGGTGCGGGGTGACAGCTTGATGGTGCCGCCGTCGCCGCTCGCGCCGCCGCGGCGGGTGGTCAGGCGGGCGCGGCCGCCGCTCTTGTCCAGGTAGAGCACCTGGCCGGGATAGATCCGGTGCGGGTTGGCGATTTCATTGATGTTCATGCCCCAGAGTTCCGGCCAGCGCCAGGGGCGCAGCAGGTAGAGGCGGGAGATGGCCCAGAGCGTGTCGCCCGACTTCACGGTGTATTCGTCGGGCGCCTTGGGCGACAGCTCGCTCAGCGGCACGCCGGCCTGGGCGGTCTGCTGGGCGGTGGCGCGCTGCTGCGGCGTGATGGGGTAGTTCTGAGCCCAGGCCGTCGTGGCGCCGCAACTGCCGATCACCGCCAGGGCTGTCAGCGTGGCAAGGAAGGAGGGGCGCCGGCGGTCGGTGAGTCTGAGCTTTTTCATGTCTGATGGGTGAGCGCGCGACGTATCGCTGCGCATACGAATCTCACAATTTGCTACGAATTCTGCGCTGAAGCCCTTGGGAGGGCAACGTTTTCGGCCTCCAGAGGCGCGTGTCGTCGCGGAATTGGCGAAAATAGCCACAACTTTCCCCCGATTTCATGGCCAAACGAAACATTCTGAGTTACCCGGACAAGCGCCTGCACACCGTGGCCAAGCCGGTGCAGGGCGTCGACGCGCGCATCAAGGCGCTGGTTGCCGACATGCTGGAAACCATGTACGACGCCAACGGCATCGGCCTTGCTGCGACGCAGATCGACGTGCACGAGCGCCTCGTCGTCATCGACGTGTCCGAGGAGCGTAACCAGCCGATCGTGCTGATCAACCCCGAGATCACCTGGGCCAGCGAGGAAAAGGTCGTGAACGAAGAGGGCTGCCTCTCGGTGCCCGGCATCTACGACGGCGTGTTGCGTTCCACCTCGGTGAAGGTGCAGGCCCTCGACGAGAACGGCGAGATGCGCACCATCGAGGCCGAAGGCCTGCTGGCCGTGTGCATCCAGCACGAACTCGACCACCTGCTGGGCAAGGTGTTCGTCGAATATCTCTCCCCCCTGAAGCGCAACCGCATCAAGAGCAAGCTGCTGAAGCAGCAGCGCGAAGAAACGCGGGAGCGGGCTTGAGCCCCATGAACGCAGGCCGCCGCTCCGCCTCCCTCGCAGCGCTGGCTCTCTTCGCGGCCGCGGGCCTCGGGCTTCTTGCCGGCTGCGCCAGCGAGCCCACCCGCATCCAGCCCGGCACCAGCGCCGCCGAAACCATGCAGCGCCTGGGCGCGCCCACCGGCCGCTACCCGCTCACGGGCGGCGGCGAGCGGCTGCAGTACTCGCGCATGCCGGCCGGCTTCGAAGTCATCGACATCGACGTCGACGCCTCCGGCAAGGTCGTCTCGGTGACGCAGGTGCTCAGCGAGGCGCGCTTCGGCCAGGACATCAAGGTCAACCAGTGGCGCCAGAACGACGTGATGGCCTTCTACGGCCGGCCCTATGAGATCACCCGCGTCAGCTCCTTCGACGGCGTCGTCTGGACCTGGCGCTACAAGGCCGTGAACGAGCGCCGCATGCTGTACATCTACATAGATCCGACCGGCGTGGTCCGGCGCTATCACACGGGGGACGATCTCGATTTCGATCGGATCCGGGATTGAGCCGCCTCAGAGTCGTTTTCGCGGGCACGCCCGAGTTCGCGCGCGTCGCGCTCGAAGCCATCGCCGCCGCCGGCCATGAGGTCGTGCTGGTGATGAGCCAGCCCGACCGCCCCGCCGGCCGCGGCATGAAGCTGCAGGCCTCGCCCGTCAAGCAATGCGCCGTCGCCAACGACTGGCCCGTGGCCCAGCCGCGCAGCCTGCGCCTGGACGGCAAGTACCCCGACGAGGCTTCGGCCGCGCGCGACACCCTGCTGGCCGCGAAGCCCGACGTGATGGTGGTCGCCGCCTACGGCCTGATCCTGCCGCAATGGGTGCTCGACCTGCCGGTGCACGGCTGCCTGAACATCCACGCGAGCCTGCTGCCGCGCTGGCGCGGGGCCGCGCCGATCCACCGCGCCATCGAGGCGGGCGACGCGCAGACCGGCATCACCATCATGCAGATGGACGCCGGCCTCGACACCGGCGACATGCTGCTGCGCGAAGCCGTCGACATCGGCCGCGACGACAACACCGCCCGCCTGCACGACCGCCTGGCCGAACTCGGCGGAAAGATGATCGTCGAGGCCTTGGCCCGCATCGGCACGCTCGAGCGCACGCCGCAGCCGGCCGAGGGCGTCACCTACGCCAGCAAGGTCGAGAAGCACGAGGCGCTGGTCGACTGGACCCAGCCCGCCGACGCCATCGTGCGCCGCGTGCTGGCCTTCGATCCGTTCCCGGGAGCCAACAGCCCGCTCGACGGCGAAACCGTCAAGCTTTGGGCGGGCCATGTGGCGACATCGGCTGAACAGGCCGCGCCGGGCACCATCCTCGCCGTGAGCGAAACGGGCGTGACCGTGGCCGCCGGGGCCGGCTCGGCCCTCGTCGTCACCGAACTGCAGCGGCCGGGCGGCAAACGCCTGGCCGTGGCCGATTTCCTGCGCGGCTTCGACCTGAAGCCCGGGCAGGCCTTCGGCTGATGTTCCTCTCGCAAAGCATCCGCAGCCGCCCCGAATTCCGTACCGGCGTGCGCGACATGTCTCCTGTGGCACTGGGCATCGGTGCCTGGGGGCTGATGACCGGCGTGGCCATGGTCAAGTCGAACATGAGCCTGGTCGAGGCGGTGGCGATGACGCTGCTGGTCTACGCGGGCAGTTCGCAGCTCGCGGCCATTCCGCTGCTCTTCGCCGGCGCGCCGGCCTGGGTGATCCTGGCCACGGGCTTCTGCGTCAACCTGCGCTTCGTGGTGTTCAGCCTGCACCTGCGTCCCTACCTCATGCACATGCCGCGTTGGCGCCGCATGCTGCACGGCTACCTCACGGCCGACATGAGCTACGCGCTCTTCACGAAGAAGTACCCGAAGCCGCCGCTGACTGTTGCCGAGCAGCAGGCGCAGGAGGCCTACCTCACGGGCAACTACTTCGTCACCTGGTGCGCCTGGATGGGCATGAGCCTGCTGGGCATCGCGCTGGCCAACTTCATTCCCCAGAGCTGGGGCCTGAGCTTCGCCGGCGTGCTGAGCCTGGTCGCCATCGTCTGCTCGATGGCGACGACGCGCCTGCGCGTGCTGGCCGCGCTGGTCGCCGGCGCGACGGCGGTGGCGGCTTATGCGCTGCCGCTGAAACTCAACATCGTGGTCGCCATCGGCGTGGCGGTGCTGCTGTGCTTCTGGCTCGAGAAGCAGCTCGGACTCGACCCTGACGCGGAGGACGACAAGTGAGCACCGCTGGCGCGACCACCGACTGGTGGACCATGGGCGTGATCGTCGGCCTGGCCCTGGTCACCGTGCTCACGCGCTGCTTCTTCTTCATCCTCGGCCGGCCCTGGGGCCTGCCCGAGTGGGCGCACCGCGCGCTGCACTACGCACCGGCCGCCGCGCTTGCGGGCGTGATCGCGCCCGAGATCGTCATGACGCAGGGCCACCTCATCACCACGCTGCACGACGCGCGCCTCTACGCGGCGGTGGTCGGCGCCGCGTACTTCTACTGGCGGCGAGGCGTGCTGGGCACGATGCTCGCGGGCATGGCGGTGTACCTGCCGCTGCACCTCGGTCTGGGCTGGTAGGCAGCGGCTGGCGGCAGCTGCAGGCTCAATCGAGCTTCACGCCCGCGGTCTTGATGATGTTGCCCCAGCGCTCGCTCTCGGTTCGCGAGAGCTTGTAGAAGTCCTGCGGCGTCCCGGGCAGCGCCTCGAAGCCGAAGTCCGCGAACAGCTTCACCACCTTCGGCGCCTTCATTGCCTTGTGCAGTTCGGCGTTGAGCCGCGCCACCGCTTCGGGCGGCATGCCGGCCGGGCCGATCAGGCCATGGAAGGCGTAGGCGTTGACGTCGCTGAAGCCGGCCTCGACGAAGGTCGGCACGTCCGGCAGGGCGCTCGCGCGCTGCGGCAGCGCGATGGCCAGCACCCGCACCTTGCCCGACTTGATGATCGGCAGGCCCGAGGCCAGGTCCAGCATCATCGTCGGCACCTGGCCGCCCATCACGTCGGTCATGGCGGGCGCCGCGCCCTTGTAGGGCACGTGCGTGATCGTCAGTCCGGCCTTCTGCTTGAAGAGCTCCATCGCCATGTGATGCGGCGAGCCGTTGCCGGGCGAGGCGTAGCTCACCTTGTCGGGGTTTGCCTTCACGTAGCGCACGAACTCCGCCACGTTCTTCGCAGGAAAGTCGGGGTGCACCACCAGCGCCACGGGAAAGCGGCCGATGGTGCCGATGTAGGTGAAGTCGCTCGCGGGCTTGTACGGCAGCTTGGCGAACATGTGCTCGTTGAAGAGCAGCGCGGCGTTCTCGGCCTGCATGATCGTGTAGCCGTCGGGCTTGGCCTGCATCATCACGCCCACGCCGATGTTGGTGGAGGCGCCCGGCCGGTTGTCGATGATGAGCGGCTGCCCCAGCGACGGCTGCATCGCCTCGGCCAGCGTGCGCGCGAGGTTGTCGGTGCCGCCGCCGGCCACGTAGGGCACGATCCATTTGATCGGCTGGGTGGGGTAGGTCGCCGGCTGGGCCGATGCGAAGGGGGAAGTGGCCAGCGCGAGGGCCGCGGCCAGCATGGAAAGGAATCGCTTCATCGTCTCTTGTCTCCGTTGCTCGTCTTGAAATCAGTCCGGCCGGCTTGCTAGCCGCGCAATGTCTGCCACAGCTCGCGGTCGCGCTCGGCGGTCCACACCACCGGGTGCTCGATGCCGCGCAGCTCGTCGTAGGCGCGCGAGACATCGAAGGGCAGCACGTGCTGGAACACGGGCCAATCGCCGAAGCGCGGCGTCATCGCCGCCTCGGTGCGCGCGAAGCAGCCCTTGAGCGTGTCGCCGGCCGCGATGCCGGCCTTCACGCTTTCCAGCAGCGTCGAGAGAAATGCCTTGGTGAGCCCGATGGCCTCGGCGCAGGCGGCCTCGTCCTGCAGCACCGCGCCGCGCCCGGGCACCAGCACGTGCGGCTTCAGCGCCGTCACCGCGTCGAGCGTGCGGGCCCAGTCGCCGATGTAGGCGTCGCCCGCGTACACGCCGCAGTGGTTCTCGACCACGTCGCCCGAGAACAGCACGCCGCTGTCGGGCAGCCATGCGACGGTGTCGCCGCTCGAATGGCCGCGGCCCAGCGCCATCAGCCGCAGCTCGCGGCCGCCGCCGAGCGGCAGCGTCATCTCGCGCTCGAAGACCGTTGTGGGGATGGTCAGGCCCGGAATTTCCTCCACGCCCGCGAAGAGGCGCGGAAAGCGGCCGACTTCCGAGTCGAAGTCGGCCTGCCCGCGCGTGCGGATCCAGTAGAGCGTACCGGCGCTCGCGACGATGTCGCGCACCTCGTCGAAGGCGCTCGCGCCCATCACGCGCACCGCGTGGTAGTGCGTGAGCACGATGGTGCGGATCGGCTTGTCGGTCACCGTGCGGATGGCCGCGAGGAAGTCGCGAGCCATGCGCGGCGTGGGACGCGTGTCGATCAGCACGACGTGCTCGTCGCCGACGACGAAGCCGCAGTTGGGATCGAAGTCGCTGATGTAGCCGTACGCGCCGGGCGCGAGCTCCTGCAGCCGGGGCTTCTGCTCGCGGGTGTCGGAGGCGGATGCGAAGGAAACGGTCGTGGTCATGGGGCCTTCTCGTTCGTCGTCGTGGGGTCTTCTTCTTCGGCCGCCGCGCGGATGCAGGCGAGCAGCACGTCCTGGTCGGCGCACTGGTTGGCCAGCAGCAATACGAGGCGCGCGTTGAGGTCGGCGCTCTGCGCTTCGGTGCGGCCCTCGTGCGCGGCGAGCAGCGCCGCGTAGAAGCCGTCGGGGTCGGGGATGCGGGGCTCGGTGATCATGGGTTGCGTTCGTTGGCGGCCAGTGCGGTGCGCACTGCGGAGGCGATGGCTTCGGGCGTGGCGTTCGCCAGCACGGCGGCGCGATAGGCGTCGGGGCGCACGAGGACGAAGCTGCCTGCATCGCCGGCGCCAAGATGGCTCGCGAACCTGTCGTCGGCCTGCAGCGTGGGCAGGCCGCTGTCGCCGCCCACGGCCAGCAGGCGCAGCGGCAGTGAAGCCATCGCATCGAGCGCCGCCCGCGCCTGCTCGCGTGTCGGCGCGCACCACAGGCCGATGCACTCGGTGCCCTCGGACAGCAGCTGCATCAGCGACGTCTCACGGCCGTCGGTCCAGCGCAGCGACAGGTTCTGCACCGAGCGCGCGCCCTCGGGCAGCAGCGGAGCGGGCGGATAGTCGTTGGCCACCGACATGCGGCCGGTGTTCACCAGCGCCCGTGCGAAGGGATGGCGCGCCGCCAGCGCCACCACGGCGCGGCGCAGCGTGTGCTCGGCGGGCGAACGCGGCGCGAGGAAGCGCGCCGAGCGGCTAGTCACCTGCAGGTTCTGCTTCGCGGCGGGTTGCCGCTCCGCGTCGTAGCTGTCGAGCAGCGCGTCGCCGGCCTTGCCCTGCGCGACGAGCGCGAGCTTCCAGCCGAGGTTGGCCGCGTCCTGGATGCCGCTGTTGCCGCCGCGCGCGCCGAAGGGGCTCACCACGTGCGCCGCGTCGCCGATGAAGAACACGCGGCCGTGGCGGAAGCTGTCGAGCAGGTGATCGCGGTAGCCGTAGGGGCCGATCCAGACGAACTCGAACTCCACGTCCGGCCCGAGCTGCTCGCGCAGCCGCGCGCCCGCCACTTCGGGCTTGCTGATGTAGGCCGTGTCGCAGTCCTCGGGCATCTGGTAGTCGATGCGCCACACGCCGTCGGCCATCAGGTGCTGCCACACGCCGCGGCCTTCGTTGAAGGGCGCGTCCACCCAGGTCCAGCGCTCGGTGGGCAGCGGCTTCCTGAAGCGCACGTCGCTGATGCACCAGCGGTCGGTGCTGCGCGAGGAGTGCGCGTCGATGCCGAGCTGCGTGCGGATCGCACTGTTGGCGCCGGTGGCGTCGATCAGCCGGTCGGCCTCGATGGTGTAGCTGCCTGCGGGCGTTTCCACTTCGAGGCGCACGCCGTCGGCCAGCTGCTCCACGCGCGTGACGCGGCTCTTCCAGCGCACGTCGGTGAGCCCGATTTCGAGGATGCGGTCGACCAGGAACCACTCGACGTAGAACTGCTGCAGGTTGATGAAGGGCGGCTGCCTAGAGACGCTGTTGGCCTGCAGGTTGAAGTTGTAGACCTCCTGCTCGCCCGAGAAGGTGCGCCCGAACGACCATGTGATGCCCTTGGCCGCGATGCGCTCGTAGATGCCAAGGCGCTCGAAGATCTCCAGGCTCTTCTGCGCGTAGCAGATGCCGCGTGAGGAGGCGCCGCGCACGCCGACGGTGTCGTCCTCGTCCAGCAGCACGGCGCGCACGCCGCGTTGCGCGAGATCGCAGGCCAGCGTGAGGCCCGAAGGGCCGGCGCCGACGATCACGATGGGGTGGCGCGCGATGGTCTTGCTGCCCAGTTCGGGCGGCGGCGTGAAGGGCCAGGCCGGCAGCTCGTAAGCCGGTGCGAAGGCGAAGTTTTCCATGGCTCTTCTACAGCGCGTGTGCGAACTCGGCGATGGCATCCGCCGCCTTGGGGATCAGCTCCGGCTGCCCCGCGAGATAGTGGTTGCCGCCGACGATGTCGACGTTGCGGATGCGCGATCCGCCCGCCGCCATCCACGCGTCGCGCGTGCTCGGGAAGGTCGACTGGTCGCCCGTGTAGGTCAGCAGCAGCTTGGGCACCGTGGTGCGTGCGAGGTTGGTCGGCCCGTCGGCCTGCGAGCGCGACGACCACTGCGACAGGAACGCCGTGAGCGAGGTGGTGCGGCCCATCGCGTTGGCCGAGTAGTTCACCTGTCGCGCGTCGCCCCACACGCTGCCGGGCAGCCGGTCGTTGGGGTCGAGCGAGAGGTCCACGCAACGTGGATCGGCGTGCGTGCGGTAGACGACGAAGGTCTGGTCGCGCGGTGCGCCCTTCGTGTCGCGCAGCAGCGCGAGGCGGTCGAGGCACCACTGCTCGATGCGGCCGAGCCGTGCCTTCTGCGCGGCGCTGAAGCGCGAGAGGAAGTCGCTGTCGTAGGGCACGTGATGGCGCGCGTCGTACATGTCGAGCTCGGGGTCGACCGAGAGCGGGTCGTGCTCGTCGGTGACGGAAGGGTCGATCCAGTCGCGCATGAGCCGTGTGCGGCCCAGGTGCGCGGCGCACAGCGCGATGCCGTCCACGGGCGGAAGGTCGCTCGCGTGCAGGTGCGTGGGGTCGCCGTCGGGCAGGTGCGTGGCGGTGAGCTTCTCGGCCTGCGCCTGGTAGAAGGCCGAGAGCGCGGCGCCGCCGGAGTTGCCGACGAGGAACACCTTCTCGTAGCCGGCCGAGCGCAGGTACTGCACGCCGGCGCCCAGGTCCTGGATGGCGCGCTCCATCAGCAGCACCGTGTCGTTGCCCACGAAGCGGGAGTTCAGGCCCATGCAGCAGATACCGCGCTCGGCCAGCGGGCCGATCAGGTAATGGCCCATGAAGTTGCTCGTGGGATGCATCACGATGGCCGCGATCTTCTTCGGGCCCTGCGGCGCGCGGAAAGCGCCGTAGATGCGCGGGCGCAGCAACTGGAGGCCCGACTGGCTCTCCATGGCCGCGCCGGGCTTCACGTCGATGACGGCGAGTTGCAGCTCAGGCATTCGACGCGCTCCTTGCCGCACGCAGTTCGGCCTTGCGCACGGTCCATGCGTCGAGGTCTGCCCTGGCACGCAGTGCGTGTTCGTCCATCTCCGATTGCGGCACGGTCGGCGTGGTCAGCTCCACGCGGATGCCGTTGGGGTCGAAGAAGTAGATCGATTCGATGATGTGGTGGTCGGTCACGCCCAGCACCTCGACGCCGGCGCCTTCGAGCCGCGCCTTGGCGGCCAGCAGGTCGGCCACCGAATCCACGCGCAGCGCGATGTGGTTCACCCACGAAGGCGTGTTGGGCGAGGGCAGCGCGGCGACGTCGTCGCCCAGGTCGAAAAAGGCGATGTACGAGCCGTCGCGCATCTGGAAGAAGATGTGAACGTAGGGGCAGTACTCGCCGGTGCTCGGCACATGGTCGCTCTTGATCACGTGGGCCAGCGGCAGGCCGAGCAGGTCTTCGTAGAAGCGGCGGGTTTCCTCGCTGTCGCGGCAGCGCCAGGCGAAGTGGTGCAGCCCGCGCACGGGCGGTGGTGGGGTCGGCATGGCTCGTATGTCTCCGGTGAGCCGGTATTGGGCGATGCCGGGTCTTATGATGCAATCGAAATTAATTCATCGATTGATGAAATAAACGTATATATGAACCTCACCCTGCGCCAGCTGCGCGCCTTCGCCGCCGTGGCCGGGACCGGCAGCTTCACCGCCGCGGCGCAGCGGCTGCACCTCACGCAGTCGGCGCTCAGCGTGCTCGTGCGCGAGCTGGAGCGCGAGATGGGCGTGCAGCTGCTCGACCGCAACACGCGCCGCGTGCAGCTGTCGGAGGCGGGGCGCGAGTTCCTGCCCTCGGTGCACCGGCTGCTGGGCGACCTGGCCGGCGCGGTGGCCGGCGTCACGGATTTGCGTGACAAGAAGAAAGGCTTGCTACGGCTTGCCGCGCCGCAGCTCATGGCCTGCACGCTGATGCCGCGCGTGATCGCGCTCTACCGCGAGCAGTACCCCGACGTGGACGTGCGCCTGGCCGACACCCTGCCCGAGCACCTGCTGGCGGGCGTTGCGGCGGGCGACGTGGAACTGGCCGTGGGGCAGGACGTGGCCGTCGACGACGCCATCGAGCGCCGTACGCTGCTGCGCGACCGGCACTGGCTGATCTGCCCGCCGGGCCATGCCTTCGCCAACCGCCGCAAGGTGCGCTGGCACGAGCTCGAGCCCTACACCTTCATCGCGCCCACGCGCGACTTCCGCCAGCGCGTGCTGCCCGAGCTGGCGCCCGCCGAGCGCGAGTACATGCTGCGCCCCGGCACGCAGGAGGTGTCGTACATGACCACCGCGCTGGGCATGGTGGCCTCGGGGCTGGGGCTCACGGTGTGCCCGACCTATTCGGCGCCGCTGGTGCGTGCGCACGGCCTGCAGATGGTGCGGCTGGAGTCGCCCGACTTCCATCGCGAGGTGTGCGTCTACAGCGCGGCGCGGCGCTCGCTGTCGCCGGCGGCCGCGAGCTTCGTCGAGGTGCTGGAAGGCTTCGCGCGCGAACAGCAGCAAAAGGGCTGAAAAGCATCGGCGCGCGGCAAGAGGCGCGTAGAGCGGCGATGGGGCCAAAACTACAATGCAGGCCGATCTCCGTCTTGTCTTCCATCTTCTCCGGATTCCCCCCATGAACGTCATTCGCTTCACCGACCTCTGCGCGCAGGGCAAGGCCGCCGGCCAGCGCGTCTTCATCCGTGCCGACCTCAACGTGCCGCAGGACGACGCCGGCAACATCACCGAAGACACGCGCATCCGCGCTTCGGTGCCCTGCATCAAGCTGGCGCTGGATGCCGGCGCTGCCGTGATGGTCACCTCGCACCTGGGCCGCCCGACCGAGGGCGAGTTCAAGCCCGAAGACTCGCTGGCTCCTGTTGCCAAGCGCCTGGGCGAGCTGCTCGGCCGTGAAGTGCCGCTGGTCTCCAACTGGGTCGACGGCGTCGACGTCAAGCCGGGCCAGGTCGTGCTGCTCGAGAACTGCCGCGTCAACAAGGGCGAGAAGAAGAACGACGAAGGCCTGGCCCGCAAGCTGGCCGCCCTCACCGACATCTACGTGAACGACGCCTTCGGCACCGCGCACCGCGCCGAGGCCACCACCTACGGCATCGCGCAGTTCGCCAAGGTGGCGGCCGCCGGCCCGCTGCTGGCGGCCGAGATCGATGCCATCACCAAGGCGCTGGCGCAGCCCAAGCGTCCGCTCGTGGCCATCGTGGCGGGCTCGAAGGTCAGCACCAAGCTGACCATCCTGAAGAGCCTGTCGGCCAACGTCGACCAGCTCATCGTGGGCGGCGGCATCGCCAACACCTTCATGCTGGCCGCCGGGCTGAAGATCGGCAAGTCGCTGGCCGAGCCCGACCTGGTCGAGCAGGCCAAGGCGGTGATCGACGCCATGCGCGCGCGCGGCGCCGACGTGCCGATCCCGGTGGACGTGGTCACGGCCAAGACCTTCGCGGCCGACGCGGCCGCCACCGTCAAGGACGCGAGCGACGTGGCCGACGACGACCTGATCCTCGACATCGGCCCCAAGACGGCCGCCCAGCTCGCCGCGCAGCTGCGCGAAGCCGGCACCATCGTCTGGAACGGCCCTGTGGGCGTGTTCGAGTTCGACGCCTTCGCGGGCGGCACCAAGGCCATCGCGCAGGCCATCGCCGAGAGCAGCGCGTTCTCGATCGCCGGCGGCGGCGACACGCTGGCGGCCATCGCCAAGTACGGCATCGAGAAGCAGGTCGGCTACATCTCGACCGGCGGCGGTGCCTTCCTGGAAGTGCTGGAGGGCAAGACCCTGCCGGCCTTCGAGATCCTGTCGAAGCGCGCTGCCGGTTGAGCGAAAGCCGGCGCGGGAAAACCCACGGGTGACTTCCGTTCGACACACAAACTGTATACAGTAGCGAATACAAAACGGAGACCACCCTCATGAGCTCGGACCGCATCCCCCGCCACGCCACCAAGATCGTCGCCACCCTCGGCCCGGCGTCCAACACGCCGGAACTGCTGGAAAAGATGATCCTGGCCAAGGTCAGCGTGGTCCGGCTGAATTTCAGCCACGGTACCGCGCAGGACCACATCGACCGCGCCGCCATGGTGCGCGAAGCCGCCCGCAAGGCCGGGCGCGAGGTGGCCATCATGGCCGACCTGCAGGGCCCGAAGATCCGCGTCGGCAAGTTCGCGCAGGGCAAGGTCTGGCTGGAGGCCGGCGCCAAGTTCGTGCTCGACGCCTCGCGCACCGAGCCCGGCGACGCCGATGCCGTCGGCCTCGACTACAAGGACCTGCCGCGCGACGTGAAGCCCGGCGACCGCCTGCTGCTGAACGACGGCCTCATCGTGCTGACCGTCGATGCCGTCAGGGGCGAGGCCGTGCATACCACCGTCAAGCTCGGCGGCGAGCTGTCGAACAACAAGGGCATCAACAAGCAGGGCGGCGGCCTCACGGCCCCCGCGCTGACGGCCAAGGACATGGAAGACATCAAGACCGCGATGAGCTTCCAGGCCGACTACGTGGCCGTGAGCTTCCCCAAGAACGCGACCGACATGGAAATGGCGCGCCAGCTGTGCAACGTGGCGGCCGCCGAGTACGGCCACAAGCCCGGCATGATCGCCAAGATCGAACGTGCCGAGGCCATTCCGAAGCTCGAAGAGATCCTGCGCGCCAGCGACGGCATCATGGTCGCGCGCGGCGACCTCGCGGTCGAGGTGGGCAACGCGGCGGTGCCCGCTCTGCAGAAGAAGATGATCCGCATGGCCCGCGAGATGGACAAGGTGGTCATCACCGCGACCCAGATGATGGAGTCGATGATCACCAACCCCGTGCCCACCCGCGCCGAGGTGAGCGACGTGGCCAACGCCGTGCTCGACGGCACCGACGCCGTGATGCTCTCCGCCGAAACAGCCTCGGGCCGCTACCCGCTCGAGACCGTGCAGGAGATGAGCCGCATCTGCGAAGCCGCCGAAGCTGCCGAAGACAAGCAGCTCGACGCCGACTTCAGCGGCCAGAACTACAGCCGCATCGACCAGTCGATCGCGATGGGCGCGCTCTTCACCGCCCACCACCTGGGCGCCAAGGCCATCGTCGCGCTCACCGAGTCGGGCTCCACCCCGCTGTGGATGAGCCGTCACCGTGCGCACATTCCCATGTACGCGCTGACCTCGCGCCTGGCCACGCAGCGCAAGATGGCGCTCTACCGCAATGTGCGCCCGCTGCTGATGGACTCGGAAAGCGACCGCGACACCGCGCTGCTGCAGGCCGAGAACCACCTGAAGAAGCGCGGCATCGTGCAAAGCGGCGACGTCTACGCGATCACCTGCGGCGAGCCGATGGGTGCCCCGGGGGGCACCAACATGCTCAAGATCTGCAGGGCGAGCTGAACCCGCCCGGCTGAGCCTGCTCAGCCGTTGCGGAAGAGGAAGCTGTAGGCGTTCAGGGCGGGCACTCCGCCCAGGTGCGCATACAGCACCTTCGAACCCGCCGGGAATTCACCCAGCCGCACCTTCTCGATCATCCCGTGCATCGACTTGCCCTCGTACACGGGGTCGGTCAGCATGGCTTCGAAGCGCGCGCTCAGGCGGATGGCCTCCAGCGTGCCTTCGTTCGGCAGGCCGTACTCGGGGCCGCCGAAGCGGCGATCGAGCACGATGTCCTTCTCGGTGATGTCGCGGCCCAGCTCCACCAGCTCGGCCGTGTTTTTCGCGATGCGAAGGATCTGGTCGAAGGTCTGCTGCGGCTTGGCCGAGGCGTCGATGCCGATCACGCGGTCGGCCCGGCCGTCGGCCGCGAAGCCCACCACCATGCCGGCCTGCGTGCTGCCCGTCACCGAGCAGACCACGATGTAGTCGAACTTGAAGCCCAGCTCGGCCTCCTGCTGGCGCACTTCCTCGGCGAAGCCGACGAAGCCCAGGCCGCCGCGCGGATGCTCGGAGCAGCCCGCCGGGATCGGGAACGGCTTGCCGCCGGCCTTGCGGACGCTCTCCATGGCGTCTTCCCAGCTCTTGCGGATGCCGATGTCGAAGCCGGCTGCGTCCAGGCGCACGTCGGCGCCCATGATGCGTGACATCTCGATGTTGCCGACCCGGTCGTACACCGCGTCGGAATAGTTGACCCAGTTCTCCTGCACCAGCACGCACTTCATGCCGAGGTGCGCCGCCACGGCTGCGACCTGACGCGTCTGGTTCGACTGGATGCCGCCGATGGACACCAGCGTGTCGTAGCCGCCTTCGATCGCCTCGGGGATCAGGTACTCGAGCTTGCGCGTCTTGTTGCCGCCGAAGGCCAGGCCGCTGTTGCAGTCCTCGCGCTTGGCGTAGAGGTCGACCTTGCCGCCCAGGTGCGCGCTCAGCCGCTTCAGCGGTTGGATCGGCGTGGGGCCGAAGGTCAGCGAGTGACGGGGAAACTTCTTGAGGTTCATCGCAGCGGTTCCAGGAAGGAGGGTGAGGGGGTTGAGGCCTTCATCGTAGAAAAAATGCCACGCAACGTGCTTGCGAAGTTTTCTGGCTTTGATGGAGAAAAAGATGCAGGATCGCAAGATCGAATATCTTTGTCTTGAAGAGAAGTTAATGGGCACAACAAAGTTGCGTGACACGCCGGAGCTCGATCGCACCGACCGCGCCATCCTGCGCGCCATGCAGCGCGACGCCTCGCTGTCGAACGTGGCGCTGGCCGCGAAGGTCAATCTCAGCCCCGCCGCCTGCCTGCGCCGCGTCGAGCGGCTCAAGGCGGCGGGCCTCATCAAGGGCATCGTCGCGCTGCTCGACCCCGACGCGCTCGAGGTGGGCATGCTCGTGATGATCGGCGTGGTGCTCGACCGCTCCACGCCCGATTCCTTCGCCGACTTCGAGAAGGCCGCGCAGAAGGTTTCGGGTTGCCTCGAATGCCACGTGGTCACGGGCGAGTTCGACTACTTCATGCTGGTGCGCACCCGCGACAACGACAGCTTCAACCGCCTGCACGCCGAGCAGCTGCTGTACCTGCCGGGGGTGCGGCAGATCCGCACCTTCGTCGTGCTCAAGCAGGTGCTGTCGACCACGCAGCTGCCGGTCTGACGAAACCGGCGCCCGGCGGCGTGCGTACTGTCGCGATGAGCCTTCTTCCGACCTTCGCCTCACTCCGCCGGCGCCGCGGCGCTTTCCTCGTCGCCTTTTCGGTCATCGCCGCCGCCGTGCTTTCGGCCTGCTCTCCGGTCAAGGTGCTCAACGGGCTGGTGCCTACCGACACCTACCGGCTCCAGGGCGGCATCGCCTACGGCCGGGCGCCGCATCAGTTGCTCGACGTGTACCAGCCGTTGCCGGCCACGCAGCCGGCGCCGGGGGCGCGGCCGCTGGTGGTGTTCTTCTACGGCGGCACCTGGACGACCGGCGACCGCGCCAGCTACAGGTTCGTCGGCGAGGCGCTGGCCGCGCGGGGCGCCGTGGTGGTGGTGCCCGACTACGGGCTCTCGCCGGCCTTCACCTATCCGGCCTTCGTGCGCGACAGCGCGCTGGCCGTCAAATGGGCGCTCGACAACGCGGCCCGGCTGGGCGCCGACCCGAAGCAGGTGTTCGTGATGGGCCACAGCTCGGGCGGCTACAACGCCGCGATGGTCGCGCTCGACGGGCGCTGGCTCGGGGAACTGGGCGCCAGCCCGAAGCAGCTCGCGGGCTGGATCGGCCTGGCCGGCCCCTACGACTTCCTGCCCATCATCGACCCGCAGGCGCGGGTCGCCTTCAACTGGCCCGACACGCCGCGCGACTCGCAGCCGCTGGCGCACGTCACGTCCGAGTCGCCGCGTGCCCTGCTCATGGCGGCGTCGAAGGACGACCTGGTCTACCCCGACCGGAACACGGGGCAGATGGCCGCGGCGCTGCGCGCGGCGGGCGTGCCGGTGGAGGTCAGGCTGTTCGACGACCTGAGCCATGTGACGCTGATCGGCGCCTTCGCCAGGCCGATCCAGTGGCTGGGCGGGCCGGTGCTGCCGCCTGTCATGGATTTCCTCGGGCTGGCGTCGGTCCTGTCCCACAAGGGGGCTCGGTAGAATTACGGCAGTTTTTCCCGCCTTTCAGTCTTCTTCTTTTCCTAATTCCCGCGAGGTATTTCCCATGGCACTCGTCTCGATGCGCGAACTGCTCGACCATGCCGCAGCCAATGGCTACGGCATTCCGGCCTTCAACGTCAACAACCTCGAACAGGTCCAGGCCGTCATGGAGGCCGCCAAGGAAACCGGCGCGCCCGTCATCCTGCAGGCCAGCGCAGGCGCCCGCAAATACGCCGGCGAGGCCTTCATCAAGCACCTGATCCAGGCCGCGATCGAGCAGTATCCGAACATCCCGCTGGTCATGCACCAGGACCACGGCCAGAGCCCGGCCATCTGCCAGGGCGCCATCGACCTCGGCTTCTCCTCCGTCATGATGGACGGCTCCTTGCATGAAGACGGCAAGACGCCCGCCTCCTTCGACTACAACGTCGACGTGACCCGCAAGGTCGTGCAGCTGGCGCACAAGGTCGGCGTGACCGTCGAAGGCGAGCTGGGCTGCCTGGGCTCGCTCGAGACCGGCATGGCCGGCGAGGAAGACGGCATCGGCGCCGAAGGCGTGCTCGACCACTCCGCGCTGCTGACCGACCCCGAGGAAGCCGCCCAGTTCGTCAAGGCCACGCAGCTCGACGCGCTGGCCATCGCCATCGGCACCAGCCACGGCGCCTACAAGTTCACCCGTAAGCCCACCGGCGACATCCTGTCGATCCAGCGCGTGAAGGAAATCCACGCCCGCCTGCCCAACACCCACCTGGTGATGCACGGCTCGTCGTCGGTGCCGCAAGACCTGCTGGAAATCATCCGCAAGTTCGGCGGCAACATGAAGGAAACCTACGGCGTGCCCGTCGAGGAAATCCAGGAAGCCATCAAGTACGGCGTGCGCAAGATCAACATCGACACCGACATCCGCCTGGCGATGACCGGCGCGGTGCGCAAGTTCATGGCCGAGAACCCCGAGAAGTTCGACGCCCGCGAATGGCTCAAGCCCGCGCGCGAAGCCGCCAAGCAGATCTGCAAGCAGCGCTACATCGAATTCGGCTGCGAAGGCCAGGGCGCCAAGATCAAGGGCGACACGCTCCAAGTGGTCGCCACCAAGTACGCCAAGGGCGAGTTGGCCCAGGAAGTCATCTAAAACCTCCCCGCTGCTCGAAGGCCACCGTTCGCGGTGGCTTTTTTCTGCGCGCACAATCCGCTTTCACCGTCCCCACGTTTCCCACCGCATTTGCTGTTGCTCCCATGACCACCGTCCACACCTCCTCCATCCAGAGCCTGCCCCTGCTTGCGCGCGGCAAGGTGCGCGACAACTACGCCGTCGGCGAGGACCGCATCCTGATGGTCGCGAGCGACCGCCTGAGCGCCTTCGACGTGATCATGGGCGAGCCCATTCCGGGCAAGGGCGAGATCCTTACGAAGATGGCGCTGTGGTGGTTCGACCGGCTGGGCCAGATCTGCCCCAACCACCTGACCGGCGACGCGCCCGAGAGCGTGGTCACCGAAGCCGAGGTGCCGCAGGTCACCGGCCGCTCGATGCTGGTCAAGCGCCTGAAGCCGATCCCGGTCGAGGCCGTGGTGCGCGGCTACCTGGCCGGCAGCGGCTGGAAGGAATACCAGGAAAGCCGCTCGGTCTGCGGCGTGCCGCTGCCCGAGGGCCTGACCAACGCCAGCAAGCTGCCGCGCCCCATCTTCACCCCCGCCGCCAAGGCCGCGGCCGGCGAGCACGACGAGAACATCAGCTACGAGCGCGTGGTCGAGATCGTCGGCCCCAAGCTCGCGCAGCAGATCCGCGAGACCAGCATCGCCATCTACGAGACCGCCGCGCAGATCGCCCTGGCCAAGGGAATGATCATTGCCGACACCAAGTTCGAGTTCGGCCTCGACGAGAACGGCACGCTGGTGCTGATGGACGAAGTGCTCACCCCCGACAGCTCGCGCTACTGGCCGGTCGAGGGCTACCAGGCCGCGCTGGCCGCCGGCGCCAATCCGCCGAGCTACGACAAGCAGTTCGTGCGCGACTGGCTCGAAGCCACCAAGATCAACGGCAAGCCCTGGGACAAGACGCCCCCGGCGCCGCGCCTGCCGGCCGAAGTCATCGAGAAGACGGCCGCCAAGTACCGCGAGGCGCTGGAGCGACTCACCGGCTGAAGCAATGACTGCCCGCCTGGCCGGGTAGTCCATCCCGGGCGCCTTGTCGCCACGGGAACAGGGGATGTCCGAACGTCCCCGCCTCGCCATCATGTGCGCCAAGAACATGAGGGGCGGGAATATGGAAACCGGAGCAGGAAGAGTCCAGCGCTGGCATCGCTGCGTGGCCGCGGGCCTTGCCGTTGCGATCGCGGGGTGCAGCAGCACCAATCCCTACCAGCGCAGCGCGCGCGTCGACCGGCCCATCAGCCAGCTCGGCCGGGAGGAAGTGCGCTATGCCCATGCCGAAAGGCTGGCTGGCAACCTGCACGGCGCGCTCGCCGTGCTCAAGGACCAGCGGCGCGAGTGGTACGACTCGCTTTCCACGCAGTCGCGCGTTCGCGCCCTCACCCAGCTCGGGCTGCTGGGCGTGACCGCCGCGGCGCTCTACAGCGGCCTGAAGTCGGGCGTGACGAGCGACCACGACAAGAAGCGCCTGGCGCTGGCCGGCGCGGCCGGCTTCGCGGCCTATTCGGGCAGCACCTGGTTCGTCAATCCCGCCCAGGAGCAGGCGTATGTCGAAGGCATGCGCGAGCTGACCTGCGCGATGATGAACATCGAGCCGCTGCGCATGAGCGCGGTCCAGTTCTCGCAGATGAGGCAGGAGCGGGAGGATCTTGCGAAGGCCATCAACAAGCTCGACAAGAGCCTGCTGGAAGCCGAGGCCACCGAGCGCTATGGCCGCGACAGCAAGCTGGCCTGGGCGCAGGTCCGGGTGGAGGCGAGAAGCGCGCTGGTACGTGCCCGCAAGACCCTGGCCTCCAGTGAACAGCTGGCCGACCAGCTCAACAACAGCGGCGTCATCCTGATGCGAGAGGGCGATCTCGTCTTTGCCCGCGTGGCTGCGCGGATCAACGCAGCCAGCAAACCCATCACCTCACCGGACGTCATGGCCGGCGAAGCGGCCGGGATGATCGGCAAGTTCAGGGCGGTGAAGATCGATGTGCCTAGCGAAAGCGATCCAGGCGGTGGCGGCGGAAGCGGAACGCCGGCAGCCCCGCCGGCGGTGGGCGGCGGCAGTGCGACGAGCAGCTCGGCATCTTCTGGCTCCACTGCGGCAGCATCGAAGTCACTGGGAAGCGCCAGCATGCAGGAGCTGCTCGCACAGGTCGCCGCCCTGCAGAAACAGCAGACCGCCGCCGCCGTGAAAGAGGCACAGAGAACGCGCGAAGACAGGCTCGAGGCAGAAGCAAAGGGCCAAAAGCCCAAAGCGACCGAGGCAACGACGGCCCGCAGGCTGGCCAGCGAAACCGCCGACCTCTATGCCGCCCGCCGCCCCCTGAGCAACCGTCTTCTCAGCTTCGCCGAACAGCGCAAGTCCGTCGAACGCAACGGCAGCTGCGTGGGCGGTGCCAGCGCCATGAGCATCTCGCCGGCCGACGATGCCAAGGTCGCCCCGGGCGAGGCCCGCGAGATCACCGTGAGCGGCGTGACCGCTGCGCCGCAGGTTTCGGTGAAAGGCCCGGCGAGCTTCGAGATCCTGGTCGGCCCGGGGGTGAACCAGTACGTGGTGCGCGTCAAGGTTGCGGCCGATGCCAAGGGCACGGTGGAGGTCACCATCTCCGACCGGGGCCTGGCGACCGAGGAAGTCCAGCTGACCGTCGCTACGCCAGCCGCCAAGTAGAAAAAGGACGCAGACGGGGAGGCGGCGCCTCAGCGCGCCCCGCCGCTGTTCAGCAGCGCCACCGTCCGCCCGCTGGCATCCAGCAGCGCCAGCCGGGTCGGTCCGGCCAGCCGGTAGCTCGCGGCGCTCTGCAGCGCGGAAATGAACTGGGCCTCGTTGGCGCTGCGGTTCGGGTCGAGGCAAGCCATGCGGGTCGAGGCCAGCTGGCCGATCTTCAGCGCGACCCCGGTGCGCGTGAAGGTGCCGGAGATGCGGTTGCAGCCGCCCGAGCCGCTCACGCGCCCGCTGCTGCGGTCGAACTGCACCTGTGCGCCGCTGCCCGGCGGGACCGGCTCGTCGCCCAGCTGGGCCAGTTGCCAGGCCGGGCCCTCGATCGGCTCGTCGAGGCTGATGCCGCTGCCGCAACCGGCCAGCGTGGCCAATAACGCCGTGGCGGCAAGGGCGGGGAAAAGCGCGGTGCGGCGGGCGAAGGAGCGCATGGCCAGTGTTCCTTTTTCGAACTGCAACAAGTTGAATCGGGCGTGATCGTATGCGACGGCGCGGGGCTCGCCAATTCCGCGGTTCCGTGTCGTTAGGCCATGAAAAAAGCGACCCGGAGGTCGCTTTCGTGGAAAGGGGGAAGGAGATCAGCTCAGCACGATGCTGCTGAGCCGGCGGCGGTAGCTCGCCACCACCGGATCGTCCGGCGGGATCTGCCCGTCGGCCACCTTCACCTTCGGCGGCTCGATGATGTCCAGGATGGCGATGTAGGTCTTGCGGGCGAGGTCCTCGCTCCAGGTCTTGTCGCGCATCAGGATGTCGAGCAGCTCGTCCATGGCGTCGGTCCAGCGCTGCGCGGCCATCAGCAGGCGGGCGCGGCCGAAGCGGGCGTCGAAGTCACGCTTGTTGGCGGCGATCTTCGCGTCGAAATCGGCGACAGCAGGCGCTGCGCCTGCCACCGGTGCTGCGAAATCGATAGCGTCCATCCAGCGCTGCAGCGCGTCGAAGCGGCGCACCACCGAGGTCTTGGCGATCACCGGGGCGAAGGCCACCTTGGCGTCGTCGATGCGGCCTTCCTGCAGCAGCAGCTTCACGTAGTCGAAGCGGGCGTCGTCGTTGGCCGGGTCGGTGGCCACCGCGTGCTGCAGCTTCTCGAGCGCACCCTCGGTGTCGCCGCCGGCCAGCGCCTCCTGGGCGGCGGCTTCCTGCGAGGCGGCCTCGGCCTCGTCGGCGCCAGGCACGTGCTTATTGAGGAATTCGCGGATCTTCTCGGCCGGGATGGCGCCGACGAAGCCGTCCACCGGCTGGCCGTCCTTGAACATCACGCAGAACGGGATGCTGCGCACGCCGAACATTTCCGACAGCTGCGAGGAAATCTGCGGCACCTTGTCGGCGTCGAGCTTGGCCAGGGTGAAGCGCCCGCCGTACTCGACTTCGAGCTTTTCGAGCACCGGGCCCAGCTGCTTGCAGGGGCCGCACCATTCGGCCCAGATGTCCAGCAGCACCGGCGCGGCGACCGAGGCTTCGATCAGTTCGGCCTGGAAATTTTCGAGAGTGATGTCGATCATCGGAACCAACTGAGGGTGAAACGTAAAATTGAAACCATGAACGAAACCATTCAGGTCGGTGTAGTGATGGGCTCCAACTCCGATTGGGAGACGATGCGCAACGCGGTCGAGATTCTCCAGCAATTCGGAATCGGCCACGAAGCCAGGGTGGTCTCGGCCCACCGGATGCCCGACACGCTCTTCGAATACGCCGAAAGCGCAGCCGGGCGCGGGCTGGCCGCGATCATCGCCGGCGCGGGCGGCGCGGCCCACCTGCCGGGCATGCTGGCCTCCAAGACCACGGTGCCGGTGCTCGGCGTGCCGGTGGCCAGCCGCCACCTGCAGGGCGTCGACTCGCTCTACAGCATCGTGCAGATGCCCAAGGGCGTGCCGGTCGCCACCTTCGCCATCGGCAACGCCGGCGCTGCCAACGCGGCGCTGTTCGCGGTGTCGATGCTGGCGGTGAACAACCCGGCGCTGCGCGCGAAGCTCGACGCCTTCCGCGCCGCGCAGACGGCCGCCGCCGAGGCCATGACCCTGCCCCCGGCCCCCGCTGGCGAGGCTCCCCCCGTGTCTCCTTTCTCGCCGCAAGGCGGAGGTGCCCTGTGAGCAGCAAGAACGGCGACCTGCCCATCCTTCCGGGCGCCACGCTCGGCGTGCTCGGCGGCGGACAGCTGGGGCGCATGTTCGCCCACGCCGCCCAGCGCATGGGCTACTTCACGGCGGTGCTCGACCCCGACACCGACAGCCCCGCCGGCCGCGTGAGCCATCACCACATCCACACCGACTACGACGATGTCGACGGCCTGGCCCGCCTGGCTGGCCTGGCCGACGCGGTGACCACCGAATTCGAGAACGTGCCCGCGCCCTCGCTGGAGCACCTCGCGGTGGCGCGCCCGGTGTCGCCCGCCGCGCCGGCCATCGCCATCGCGCAGGACCGCATCGCCGAGAAGGCGCACTTCACCCGCTGCGGCGTGCCCTGCGCGCCCTACGCGGTCGTCGAGACCGCCGCCCAGCTCGCCGCCGTCGACGACAACCTGCTGCCCGGCATCCTCAAGACCGCGCGCCTGGGCTACGACGGCAAGGGCCAACAGCGCGTGAAGACCCGCGCCGAGCTGGTCGACGCCTGGCAGGCCACGGGCTGCGTGCCCTGCGTGCTCGAGAAGATGCTGCCGCTCGAGTTCGAGTGCTCGGTCATCCTGGCGCGCGGCCGCGACGGCCAGATCGTGCACTTCCCGCCTCAGCGCAACCTGCACCGCGACGGCATCCTGGCCGTGACCGAGGTGCACCCGCAGAACATGCCCAAGACGGTGGCGCAGGGCGCCGTCAACTCGGCCAAGAGCATCGCCAATGGCCTGGGCTACGTGGGCGTGCTGTGCGTCGAGTTCTTCGCGCTGGCCGACGGCTCGCTGGTCGTCAACGAGATGGCGCCGCGTCCGCACAACAGCGGCCACTACACGATGGAAGCCTGCGACGTGTCGCAGTTCGAGCTCCAGGTGCGCACCCTCGCCGGCCTGCCGCTGGCCGCGCCGCGCCAGCACAGCCCCGCGATCATGCTCAACCTGCTGGGCGACCTGTGGTTTCCCGCCGGCGCCGACGGCAAGGCCGACAAGCCGGTGTCGCCGCGCTGGAGCGAGGTGCTCGCGCTGCCCGGCGCGCACCTGCACCTCTACGGAAAGATGGAGCCGCGCAAGGGCCGCAAGATGGGCCACCTCACGCTCACCGGCGCCACGCTCGAAGCGGTGCGCGCCACGGCCTCGCAGGCCGCTCTGCTGCTGGGCCTGCCGGCGGTGAGCACCGCCGACCTCGCATGATCCTCGACGGCCGCACCCCCGAAGCCATCGCCGAGGCGGCGCGCGTGCTGCGCGCGGGCGGGCTGGTGGCCTTCCCGACCGAGACCGTCTACGGCCTTGGTGCGGACGCGAGCAGCGACACCGCCGTGGCCGGCATCTTCGAGGCCAAGGGGCGGCCCTCCGACCATCCGCTGATCGTCCACGTGGCGGCCGGCACCAAGGGCACGGAGTCGCTCTCGCGCTTCGCCCAGCCGCTGCCGCCCTTCGCGCAGAAGCTGGTGCAGGCCTTCTGGCCCGGCCCGCTCACGCTGATCGTCACGCGCCAGCCCGGAGTGGGCGCCGCGGCTGCCGGCGGGCAGGACACCATCGGCCTGCGCTGCCCTTCGCATCCGGTGGCGCAGGTGCTGCTCGAGGCCTGCGCCGAGCAGGGCGTGCCCGGCCTCGCGGGGCCCAGCGCCAACCGCTTCGGCCGCGTGAGCCCGACCACCGCGCAGCACGTGCACGACGAGTTCGGCGACGAACTGCTCGTGATCGACGGCGGCGCCTGCGACGTGGGCATCGAGTCGACCATCGTCGACTGCAGCCGCGGCGCGCCCGTGCTGCTGCGCCCCGGTCTCATCACGCGCGCGCAGATCGAGGCAGCCTGCGGCGAGAAGCTCGCCGACCGCGAAGTGCTCGAAACGCCCGACCCGCGCGCCTCGGGCACGCTCGAGGCGCACTACGCGCCGAACGCCAAGGTGCGGCTGATGGACGCCAAGTCGATCCAGACCGGCCTCGACGTGCTGGGCGCGAACGCCGCCCACATCGCCGTGTGGTCGCGCACGGCGGTGCGCAGCCGCTCGCAGCGCGTGCTGCTGCGACGCATGCCCGACGACGCGGCGGCGAGCGCGCAGCTGCTGTTCGCGGTGCTGCGCGAGTTCGACGCGCAGGGCGTCAAGCTGATCTGGGTCGAGACGCCGCCCGACACGCACGAGTGGGAAGGCGTGAAAGACCGCCTCCAAAGAGCGTCGGCCGCTTGAACCTGGCTAACCCCCAGGCTTGCCCACTTCGTGTGGCCGCCCACCCCCTTGCAGGGGGCAACACCAGCGGCCCGGCAAAGCCGGTTCCGCGGTGTTCCTGGAATGGGCTCTTCGTTCAGCCTCCGGCTGCGAGCACGCCCTGGAAGAAGCCTCGCGCGGAGGCCAGGCAGAACGGCGGCGCCAGGGTGCCGTGGTACGCCAGCGTGACGGCCTGGGCCTTGTCCGATGCACTGCCCGACGTGTTCTGCGCCAGCAGTGCCTTGGCCTGCGCGAAGCCGGCGCGGGCGGTCGAATAGGCGTCGATCGCCGCCGAATCCTCCAGGTCCACCACCGACAGCAGGCTGGACGGCATGCCCTTGGCGCGGAAGTAGCCCGAGGTGGCGCGGGTGCTCACGAAGTTCACCGTCGGGTCGTTGGCGCCGCCGCACATCAGCACAGGCCGGGTTGGCACCCAGTTGCGCAGGTCGTTGGCGATGGCCGCCTTGCGAAAGCCCGTGGAGGGCTTGCAGTCCAGCGGCGAGGTCGTGCTCAGCGAAGCAGACGTGGCCGGCAGCGCGTTGCCGGGGCAGGGGTTGCCCTGGATGTCGCCGGCCGCCTGCGTCAGGAAGCTCTGCTTGATGAGGTTGTTGGCGCCGTAGAAGATCGACAGCTCGGGGCTCACCGGACCCGGCGTGGCGTTGGCCGGGAACAGCGCGAGCTGCGGCAGCTTGCCGCTGGAGAACAGCGTGCCGGGCGAAGTGCTCGGCAGCAGGGTGTCGATGCCGCTGGCGTACTGGGCTTCATATACGTCGCTGGTGGAGCCGTAGACGTTGCCGAACTGCTGCTGCCAGCTGGTCGACAGCAGCGGCACGAACAGCGTGGCGCCCAGCGCCGGCCAGCCCAGGTAGGTGTAGTCGGTCAGCAGGCTGATGGCCGAGGGCGCCGACAGCGGCGCCGATGCCGTCACCGCCTTGCCGTTGGCCTGCATCTCGCGGTGCGCCGCCATCGCCACATAGCCGCCCTGCGAGTAGCCGGTGATGAAGAGCGAGCCGGCGTCGTTCGCGCCGATGCCCGAGAAGGTCTTGCGCGCCGCGGTGAGCGCGTCGACCATGTCCTTGCCCTGCTGGTCGCCGTTGAGGTACGGGTGGTAGGGCAGCGTCGACTTGTCGTAGCCCGCGTAGTTGGGCGCCACCACGATGTAGCCCTGCGCCGCGAACATGGCGGCGACCATCAGGCCCTCGCCGGCGGCGGCCTGCGTGCTGTCTGTCCACTTCGCCAGGTTGTAGGCCTTGGCGGCGGTGGTGCCGTGGGCATAGAGCACCACCGGGCGCTGGCCGCTGCAGGCCACGTCGGAGCCGGTGGGCACCATGATCGCGGCGGTGGCGTTGGTGGCCTCGTTCTTCGCGCCGATGGTGCGGTACTCGAGGTAGCGCAGGTCCACGCCGCACTTGGGCGTACCCGCCACCTGCAGCAGGGCCTTGCCCTGGTCGCTGGCCTGCAGGCTGGCGGTGAACTGGGTGGCCGTCAGCGCGGCCGTCTTCTCGGGCGGGTCGGTGACCACCGAGCCCCGGCCGTTGTCGACCGCGGGCGGCGGAACGCCCACCCCGATGCCGATGCCTCCTCCGCCCCCGCCACCTCCGCCGCAGGCGGCGAGCAGCAGCAGGGTCGCGGCGCTCGCGACGGCCGTGAAGGCGCCGGTCTTGCGCAGGGATCTCGAGGACTGGGGATGAGGCTGGTTCACGTGATGTCTCCTGCGCTGGTGCGCTTGGCTTGTATGGAATCGAACGACCGTCCGATTCTGTGCAGCGCCATGGCCGCGCGCAAGCGGGCGTTTGCCCTCAGAAAACTTCAGTACACAGCGCTGCAATCCGGCCAGCCGCCGGCCGTGCAGGCGGCCTTCGGGCCTCAGTTGTCCTGCGAGGCCCAGTCGACCAGCGCGTCGAAGGCCGCGCGCGCGGCCCCGGCGTTCTCGCCGTTGGCGATGGCCACGAGCACGTAGCGGCGCCCGCTCGCGCCGTCCACGTAGCCGGCCACGCCCGAGGCGTCGCGCAGCGTGCCCGTCTTCAGGTGCGCCGAGCCGCCCGAGCGCAGCGTGCGCTTCTTCAGCGTGCCGTCCACGCCCATGGCTGGCAGCGAGGACATCAGCTCCGGCATCACCGGCGAGCGCCAAGCCACCTGCAGCATCTTGCCGAGCGCGGCGGCGCTGATGCGCTCGTCGCGCGACAGGCCCGAGCCGTTCTCGAACACCGGCTGCGCCTCGCCCGTGCCGATGCGCTCGCGCCACCACTGGCCCATGGCCGCGCGCGAGGCCTCGAAGGTGCCGCGGTTCTTCTGCGCCAGGCCTATCGTGAGGAACAGCTGCTGCGCCATCACGTTGTTGCTGTACTTGTTGACGTCGCGGATCACCTCCGCCAGCGGCGGCGACTCGAACTCGAAGGCCGGCTTCAGCCCCGCCGGCACGCGCCCCTCGCGCATCTGGCCGCCCACGCGCCCGCCCATCTCGGCCCACATGCCGCCGATGGCGCGCATGGCGTAGGTGCGCGGGTCGCCGTAGGCCACGGCCCAGCTCTTCTCGCCGCAGCCGCTGGGGAAGCCGCCGTTGAAGCGGATGCGGTTCACGTCGCTGAAGTCGGCGCGCAGCGTGCCGCGCCAGTCGCCGCATTCGCCGGGCACCAGCGCCACGGTCTGCGGCATGGCCACGCTCGCGAGGGGGGGCTCGTAGCTCACCCGCGCGATCTGGCCGGCGCGGTCGGGCGCGAAGGTCATGTTGACCGACTTGAAGTTCACCAGCAGCGCGTCGGGCGAGGCGTTGTAGGGGCGCAGCGGCTCGCCGTCGAAGGCGGCGGGGTCGCTTTCCACCGTGGTCTCGAAGGCGCTGCGGTCGAGGATGATGTCGCCGCTCACCGTGGTGATGCCCAGCCCCTGCACGTGGCGCAGCAGCAGCCACACGCGCTCCAGCACCAGCTTCGGATCGCCCTGGCCCTTGATGTAGAGGTTGCCGTTGAGCACGCCGTTGTTCACCGTGCCGTCGACGTAGACCGGCGTGGTCCAGTTGTAGGCCGCGCCGAGCAGGTCGAGCGCGGCGTAGGTGGTCACCAGCTTCATGATCGACGCCGGGTTCACCGGCGCCTGCGTGCGCCATGCCAGGCGCGGCTGGCGCGTGCCGTCGGCCTCGGCGACCAGCATGGTCACCGACTCGCGCGGCACCTTGGCGCGGGCGAGGGCGGCTTCGACCTGGGTGGGAAGGGCTTGCTGGGCGAACACGCCGGACGGAGCCAGCGTTGCGAGAGTCAGCGCGCAGGCGAGCGCACGGGGGACACGACGAAAGACGAAAGGCATCCGCCCATTATCCCGGCGGGAAAACGTGCAGCTTCGCGTGATAGAGCAGCATCACCGTCTTGGCGTCCGCGATGCGGCCGTCGGCCACCATGGCCAGGGCCTCGTCGATGCCGGGCTCCAGCACCTCGATGTCCTCGCCTTCCTCTGCCAGCCCGCCGCCGGCGCCGATGCGCATCGACGGCTCGTAGGGCGCGACGAAGAAATGCAGCTTCTCGGTGACCGAGCCCGGGCTCATGAAGCACTCGAAGACCTTGCGCACCTCGCCCAGCCGGTAGCCGAGTTCTTCCTCCACCTCTGCGCGGATGCGCTCCTCTGGCGCCGCGTCGTCGAGCAGGCCGGCGGCGGCCTCGATCAGCAGGTCGTCGTGGCCGTTGACGAAGGCCGGATAGCGGAACTGCCGCGTGAGCAGCACGGTGCGCCGCTCCAGGTTGTAGGGCAGCAGCGTGGCGCCGTTGCCGCGGTCGTAGGTCTCGCGGTGCATGCGCTGCCACTGGCCGTCGTTGCGGCGCCAGTCGAAGGCTGTGGTGCGCAGCGTGTACCAGTTGTCGGAAAGCAGGGTGACTTCGTGCACCCGGACGCGGTCGTGGATGGTCATGGCGCCGAGCATATGTGCATGTTCGTGCAATAACAAGAAAAATCGTGCGAAAGGCTGCGCCAGCCGATACCATCGCCGCATGCTCACCAGCCAGCGCAAGCAACACATCCTCTCGGTCCTGCGGCGCGACGGCAATGTCGTCGCCAAGTCGCTCAGCGAAGAGCTGGGCCTGTCGGAAGACACCATCCGCCGCGACCTGCGCGAACTGGCGGCCGAGGGACTGCTGCTGCGCGTGCACGGCGGCGCCCTGCCGCTGGCGGCGGCCGAGGCCGACTTCGCTGGCCGCCAGCAGCTCGCGCCCGACGAGAAGATCGCCATCGGCCGCGCCGCCGCGCGCCTGGTGAAGCCGGGGCAGGTGGTGTTCATCGACGGCGGCACCACCGCCGTGCAGCTTGCGCGCCACCTGCCGGCGAACCTGCGGGCTACGGTGGTCACGCACAGCCCGTCGGTGGCGGTGGAGCTGGCCTCGCACGCGGGCGTCGAGGTGGTGCTGATCGGCGGTCGGCTCTTCAGGCACTCGATGGTGGCGGTGGGCTCGGCGGCGATGGCTGCCATCTCGCGCATCCATGCCGATACGTACTTCATGGGCGTCACCGGCGTGCACGCCGAGGCCGGGCTGACCACCGGCGACCTGGAGGAGGCCGAGATCAAGCGCGCGCTGATGGCCTCGGCGGCCGAGACGGTGGTGATGGCCTCGTCGGAAAAGATCGGCGCGGCGTCGGCCTGGGTGGTCAACCCGGTGGCGTCTGCCGGCACGCTGCTGGTTTCGCCGGAAGCGCCGTCCGCAGCGCTGGTGCCGCTGCGTCGGGCCGGGCTGGCGATCCTGCGCAGCGACGATGCCGACGGCGACAGATCCGCCGATATCGCAGGCCGCGCTTCGGGATTGCCCGGCCCTCGATAATCGCGGGGATGCCTTCCGTCCCGCCCAAGCTGCTCGCCTTCGATACCAGCACCGAACACCTGTCCGTGGCCGTGCTGCACGGCGACAGGCTGCTGGCGCACGACGGTGCCGGCGGCGCGCAGGCCTCCAGCACCCTTCTTCCGCTGATCCGGCAACTGCTGGGCGAAGCCGGCCTCGCGCTGGCCGAACTCGACGCCATCGCCTTCGGCCGCGGCCCCGGCTCCTTCACCGGGCTGCGCACCGCCTGCTCGGTGGCCCAGGGCCTGGCCTTCGGCGCCAAGGTGCCGCTGCTGCCGGTCGACACCCTGCTCGCGGTGGCCGAGGAAGCGCGTCATGCCTTCGGCGCGCAACAGGTGGTGGCCGTGCTCGACGCCCGCATGGACCAGGTCTACGCCGCGCGCTACGACTTCGCGGCCCATGGTCCGTTCGGCCAGCCCGAAGGCGGCGAGGAGCCCTTGCTGCTGTCGCCCGAGGAGCTCGACGTGCCCGCCGGCTGGCCCCTCGCCGGCAATGCCTTCGCCGCCTACGGCGAGCGCCTGGCCCCGGCCTCCGCCCGCCACGAGGCGCTGCCGACGGCCGCCGCCATGCTGCGGCTGGCGCCCGCACTGCTCGCCGCCGGGCGTACCGTGCCGGCCGCGCAGGCCTGGCCGCTCTACGTTCGCGATAAAGTGGCGCAAACCACAGAAGAGCGCGCCGCCATCAAGGCGGCCGCTGCCCGCCAGCCCCTCGCATGAGCGCAGTCCTCCAGCCCGTCGAAGCCCGCCTCGAACCGCTCACCGTCGAGCGGATCGATGCCGTCTGCGCGGTCGAGCAGACGGCCTACAGCCACCCCTGGACGCGCGCCAACTTCACCGATTCCATGGCCGTGGGCTACCACTGCCAGTGCCTGCTGGCCCCCGGCATCGCGCCGGGCGTGAACTCGCCGGTCACGCAGCTGGGCGAGACGCTGATCGGCTACTTCGTCGCCATGAAGGGCGTCGACGAGGTGCACCTGCTGAACATCACCGTGGCGCCGGCATTCCAGCGCCAGGGCTGGGCGCCGCTCATGCTCGAGGCGCTGGGCGGCTGGTCGCGCGCCGAGGGCGCGCAGTGGCTCTGGCTCGAAGTGCGCCAGAGCAACCAGCGCGCGCTCGACATCTACCTGCGCCAGGGCTTTCGCAGCGTCGGCGTGCGCAAGGGCTACTACCCGGCGCACGACGGCAAGCGCGAGGACGCGGTCGTCATGAGCCTGCGCCTGAACGAGAGCTCCACCGCCTGGGGAGGCCTGCGATGAGCGCCGCGGTGCAGACACTGAGGCTCGACGCCCGCCAGCGCGCGATGCTCGACGAGATGGGTGTGAAGGTCTGGTGGCCGGTGCCCGAGGCGGTCGAGGTGGCTGCCGCGCCCGAAGCTCCCGCGCCGGTCGATGAGGAAGTGGCTGTCGTCGACGAGCGCCAGGAAGCCGAGATGCCGGTGGCCGCACCGCCTCCGCCTGCGGCCCGGCCCGCCGCCGCGCCGGTGCAGGCTCCCGCGCTCGCTCCCCGTGCCACCGCGCCGGTCAGCCAGGGGGCGGCCGTTTTGGTCGAAGCACCGTGCCGTCTCTATGCCGACGCCGGAGTGGCCGATGCCGCGCAGGGCGGCTGGCTGATCGTCGCCGACATGCCGCCCGAGGCCGACGGCCGCCATGGCGACCCCTTCGCTGGCGATTCAGGCCGCCTGCTCGACAACATGCTGCGCGCCCTGAAGCTGCACGACGGCGGCACGCCGGTGCACCTCATGCGCACCCACCGCGGCGTGGCCTCCGGCCAGCCGGGGAGCCCGCGCGCCATGGACGAGGCCTTCGGCGAGCACGCGACGGCCATCGCCCCGCGCGTCGTGCTGGCCATGGGCCCGCTGGCCGCCCAGAGCCTGATGCGCAGCGGCGACCCGCTGGGCAAGCTGCGCGGCCGCGCCGTGCCGCTGGATTCCGTCGATGGCGCCTCCGTGGTCGCCACCTACCACCCGGCCTACCTGCTGCGAAATCCCGCGGACAAGGCCCGCGCCTGGGCAGACCTCTGCCTGGCCGCGGAACAGCACTCGCCCGGCCCGAACTGAGCCTCCATGGCGGGCCAATTAAAATCACGGCCCATGACTTTCCTCGACAAGCTGGCCGCCGCACAGCAAAAAAACGGTTCATTGCTTTGCGTGGGGCTCGATCCGGAGCCAGCCAGGTTCCCGGGGCAGTTCAAGGGCGACGCGAGCCGCATCTATGACTTCTGCGCCCGCATCGTCGACGCGACGGCCGACCTGGTCATCGCCTTCAAGCCGCAGATCGCCTACTTCGCCGCCCACCGCGCCGAAGCCCAGCTCGAAAAGCTCATGGAGCACATGCGCCGCAACACGCCCGACGTGCCCGTGATCCTCGACGCCAAGCGCGGCGACATCGGCTCCACCGCCGAGCAGTACGCCCTGGAAGCCTTCGAGCGCTACGGCGCCGACGCGGTGACGCTGTCGCCCTTCATGGGCTTCGACTCGGTCGCTCCGTATCTCAAGCACGAGGGCAAGGGCGCCTTCCTGCTGTGCCGCACCAGCAACCCGGGCGGCTCCGACCTGCAGGGCCAGCGGCTGGCGGACGTCGAGGGCCAGCCCTTCCTGTACGAGCACGTCGCCAGGCTGGCGCAGGGGCCGTGGAACCTGAATGGCCAGCTCGGGCTGGTGGTGGGGGCGACCTACCCCGCCGAGATCGAGCGCGTGCGCGAACTCGCGCCCACAGTGCCGCTGTTGATCCCGGGCGTCGGTGCCCAGGGCGGCGACGCGGTCGCCACGGTGCGCGCCGGCTGGCGCGCCGATGCGCCGATCGTCGTGAACTCGTCGCGGGCGATCATCTACGCCTCGTCGGGCGACGATTTCGCCGAGGCGGCCAAGACCGCGGCGCGCGCCATGCGCGACACCCTGGAAGCCGCCAAATAGGGCTCGCCCCCAGGCTGCGCGCACTTCGTGTCGCTTCGCCAACCCCCTACCGGGGGCAACACCTGAGGCCCGGCAAAGCCGGTTCCTCGGTGTTCCTGGATTAAGCCTCAGGCTCTACGGAGTCTGGTGAACGCCTCGAACTCCCAGTTCCGCATCCCCAGCAGCAGCGTGTAGCCCTCGCGGTCCTTGGCGGCCAGCTTCTGGTCGGTCTGGTGCTGCTGGGCGAAGTCCTGCGCCACGCGCTGCAGGCGTTCCAGGAAGGCGGGCGCCAGGGAGCGGCTGATCTGGCCGTGCACCAGCAGCAGGCCCTCGGCCGGGCCGTCGAAGCCGCCCTTGTAGTAGTCGAGCACCACGTTCTCGCGGAAGAACTCCATCACCGGGCCGTGCGGCCGCCAGCGGAAGGTCTTGGCGAGCTTCAGGCGATACCGGTTGAGCGGGCGCAGCTCGATGATGCCGATGCGGTCCAGCTGCGCCAGGAAGCCGATGCACTCGGCCTCGCTCACGCGGTAGGCCGCCACGATCTGCTCCAGCGTCCACTGGCTCAGCACGCTGATGGCCACCAGCAGCAGCTTCTTGTCCTTGACCACCGCCTTTTCCTGCTCGTGCGTCAGCTCCTTCAAGAGCGGCTGGGCGTCGGCCACGCGGCGCGCCAGTTCGGCGAAATCGATCTTCAGCGCCCGGCAGATGGCGTCCACGCGCGACAGCGGCATGTCGCTCTTGGCCAGCATCCGCTTGACGCTGGATTCGGCCATGTCGAGCGACCGCGCCAGGTCGGCGTAGGTCATGCGGGCGTTCTTGAGTTCGTTCTTGAGGGCTTGGACGAGATCGACGGTGGTACTCATGGGCGGGAAGCGTACACGGGCGTCGGCAAGTATCAATTGGAGATACCACCGGGTGTGAATTAGTGCCTCGTATCGATTCTCGATGCCTCTGGAGGGGTCCGGACCCTAAATTCCGCCCCACGTTCAGACCACCACCGAGGACCGCCATGCTTCTGCCCTCTCTCAGCCGCCGCGAACGCGGGTTGCTTTTCACCTTCCTGCTGCTCGCGCTGATCGGCTTCTTCGGCCCCGAGCTGCCGGCTGCCGACGTGGCCATCGCCTCGGTGTTCGCCGACAACCGCGCCTGGCACGGGCTGCCCAACGCCATGGACGTGCTGAGCAACATCCCCTTCGTGGTGATCGGCCTGTGGGGCCTGTACCGGCTCAACCGCATCGACCGTTCGCACCAGGAGGCGCTGTCGCAGTTCCCGCTGGCCCCGCCGGCCAGCGACCCGCCGGACAACACGCTGGACTGCGCCTGGCTCTTCTTCGCCGGCCTGATCGCCACCGCCGCCGGATCGGCCTTCTATCACCTCATGCCCGACGGCCCCCGGCTCGCGGCGGACCGCGCCGGCATGGCGGTGGCCTTCGCCGGGCTGATCGGGGTGGCGGTCTGCGAACGGGTGAGCCAGCGCGCCGGCTGGCCCGCAGCCTGGTTCGTGCTGACTGCCGGCCTGCTCTCGGCCGAGGTGTTCCAGGAAACGGGCAACGTCATGCCCTGGGCGCTGGTGCAGTTCGGCGGCATGGCGCTGGTGCTGACGCTGGCGCTCTCCACGCCGATGCGCAAGTCGGTAGGGCTGAAGCTGGGCTGGGTCATCTTCTTCTACGTGCTGGCCAAGGGCTTCGAGATGGCCGACCAACAGATCTACGAGTTCACGCGGCACACGGTGTCGGGCCATACGCTCAAGCACCTGACGGCCTCGCTCGCCGGACTGCCCGTGGTGTTCGCGCTGCGCAAGCTGGAGATGCGCTGGGAAGCCGCGCTGCGGCACAATCCGGGCGCCGCCGCCGTGGCCGCATGAGGAGCACTCTTCGAATGACAAATCCCGCCGCCGCAGCCCCGGCCACGCCCGTGGCTCACGAGGAGAACGCCCACGCCAACCAGTTCGCGCTCCTCGGGCAGCGGCGCTTCGCGCCTTTCTTCTGGACGCAGTTCGCCGGCGCGGCGAACGACAACCTCTTCAAGTTCGCCTTCACCGTGATGGTGACCTACCAGCTCCAGCTGAGCTGGATGCCGCCTTCGATGGCGGGCCTGGTGATCGGCGCACTGTTCATCCTGCCGTTCCTGCTGTTCTCGGCCACCTCCGGCCAGCTCACCGACAAGTTCGACAAGACGAAGATGATCCGCTTCGTCAAGGATCTCGAGATCGTGATCATGCTGATCGCCGCCTGGGGCTTCGTCACCGCCAACGCGGTGGTGCTGCTGGGCTGCGTGTTCCTCATGGGGCTGCACTCCACGCTGTTCGGCCCGGTCAAGTTCGCCTACCTGCCGCAGGTGCTCGACGCGCGCGAGCTCACCGGCGGCAACGGCATGGTCGAGATGGGCACCTTCGTCGCCATCCTGCTCGGGCAGGTGGCCGGCGGGCTGCTGGTGGCCCTGCCGCAGGTCGGCCACACGAGCGTGGCCGTGGGCTGCGTGCTGCTGGCGCTGGTCGGCCGGGGCGTGGCGCAGGCCATTCCGCGCGCGCCGGCCACCGACCCGGGGCTGGTCATCAACTGGAATCCCATCAGCGAGACCTGGCGAAACCTGAAGCTCGCGAACGAGAACGTGGTGGTGTTCCGCTCGCTGCTGGGCATCTCGTGGATGTGGTTCTTCGGCGCGGTGTTCCTGAGCCAGTTCCCGAGTTTCGCCAAGGAAGTGCTGCACGGCGACGAGCAGGTGGCCTCGCTGCTGCTGGTGGTGTTCTCGGTGGGCATCGGCGTCGGCTCGCTCCTGTGCGAGACGCTCAGCCGTCGGCAGGTGGAGATCGGCCTGGTGCCGCTGGGCGCTATCGGCATGAGCGTGTTCGCCATCGACCTGTACTTCGCTTCGCGCGGCCTCGCGCCCGCCACGCACGACATGGGCATCGGCGCCTTCGTGCACCAGGCCGCGCACTGGCGCGTGATGGCCGATCTGGCGCTGCTGTCGCTGTTCGCGGGGCTCTACAGCGTGCCGATGTACGCGCTGATCCAGCTGCGCAGCCAGCCCACGCACCGCGCGCGGATCATCGCGGCGAACAACATCCTCAACGCGCTCTTCATGATCGGCAGCTCGGTCATCGCGGGCGCGCTGCTGGGCGCGGGCTTCACCATTCCGCAGATCTTTTTGTTCACCGGCATCGCCAACGCGGTGGTGGCGTTCTACATCTTCATGCTGGTGCCCGAGTACCTGCTGCGCTTCGTGGCCTGGGTGCTGTCGCGCTTCGTCTATCGCTTCGACATCAAGGGCGAGACGCACATTCCCACCGAGGGCGCGGCCGTGCTGGTGTGCAACCACGTGAGCTTCATCGACGCGGTGCTGCTGATGGCGGCGAGCCCGCGGCCGATCCGCTTCATCATGGATCACCGCATCTTCAAGGTGCCGGTGCTGGGCTGGCTCTTCAAGCTGGCCAAGGCCATTCCCATCGCGTCGCAGAAGGAAGACCCGGCAGCCTACGAGGCGGCCTTCGCCAAGGCGCAGGAGGTGCTGCGCGAGGGCGACCTGCTCGCCATCTTCCCCGAAGGTGCGATCACGCGCGACGGCGAGCTGCAGCCCTTCAAGGGCGGCGTGATGAAGATCCTCGAAGGCGCGCGCGCCCAGGGCATCGAGCCGCCGGTGATCCCGATGGCGCTGACGAATCTCTGGGGCTCGTACTTCAGCCGCATCGAACTGCGTGGCGGCGAGCGCGTGGCCATGGCCAAGCCTTTCCGCCGCGGCTTCTTCAGCCGCGTGGGCCTGAACGTCGGCGCCCCGGTGCCGCCGGCCGAGGTGCAGCCCGACGCGCTGCGCCAGCGCGTGAGCGCCCTGCTGGCCTCCTGAACTACCCCAAAAGTATCTCTTGCGGATACCGGCGGAGCCGAAAACCGCAACTGGTGCAAGCATTCGAGTCTCGCGGTGCGGGAGCGAACCATCATTCGCTCACCTTCACTACGCCGCGAGGCACACATGCAACCCCTCTCATCGACCACGACCGTCTTCATCCAGCGCGACACGCGGGCCTGGCAGTTCCAGGCCTGGGCTTCGTTCGCGATCGCCGTCTTCCTGTGCGCCACCGGCCTGAGCTGGCTGCCGGGCGAGGCGCTGGACCGGGCGTTCATGGTGATGGGCTACGTGTTCTGCCTGAGCACCGCCTTCATGCTGTCGAAGTTCGTGCGCGACAGCCAGCAGGCCGCCGAGCGCGGCACTGAAGCGTCGCGCGACGTGCCGATGTGGAAGCTGGTCGTCTGGGGCAGCTTCTTCATTGCGATGGGCCTGACCGGCTGGGGCCTCGTGCGCATGGAGATCAACGAGGCCTACAAGGCCTTCCTGGGCGTGAGCTGGCTGTTTCTCATCAGCTCCGCCTTCACGCTGGCCAAGACGCTGCGCGACCGCCACGAAGCCGACCTGGCCGAAGCCCGCATGCAGGGCCGCCGCATGGCGCGCGCCGAAGCCGCTGCTGCTGCAACTGCCGCCGAGTGATCCGTGTTCCATCAACGAAAGCCCATCATGAAGAAGTCGATCGCCGCCGTTCTCGTCGCCGCCTGCACCGCCTTCGCGGGCATCTCGGCTCCCCTTCACGCCCAGGCCCAGAGCGAGGCTTCCGCAGCCCTGTCGCTGATGCCGGTGGCATCGGTGGTGGCTGGCGCCTCTGCCGTCGGGGCTTCGGCCACCACGGCGGTCGCGCTGCCCGCCGCGCTGTCGGTGGGCGGCTCGGTGCTCACGGTGGTCGCCGTCGAGGCATCGGTCGACGGCACGGTCTACCTGCTCGAACGCGCCTCCGACGGCGCGCGCGCCAGCATCAGGGTCTCGGGCCGCGTGGCCGAAGGCTCGGCGAAGGCGGTGGGAACCAGCGTCCTCGTCACCGTGATCGGTTCGGGCGTCGTGCTGTCGGCCGCCGGCGAGGTTCTGGCCTTCGTGCCCAACGCCATCGGTCGCGCGCTGCTGCACAACGAGAGGTTGTCGTGAACCGCGTGCTGGCGCCGCTGCTCGCGCTGGCGGTCGCGGCGGCCTTGCTGCCCGTGCAGGCGCAGGCCGGTCGCTCCTGCGAGCAGGTCAGGCCCACGCCCGACGTGATCGTCAAGGGCATGCGGATGGCCGAGCGCACGTCGCAGGCGCTCGACGCGAGCGGCGCGCGCGTGGTGATCCTGGCGCGCGCCGGGCAGGACCTGAGCAAGTACGGCCTGCGCTATTCGCATCTCGGCTTCGCCTACAAAACCGAGGCCGGCCCGTGGCGCGTGGTGCACAAGCTCAACCAGTGCGGCACCGCCATCGCCGAGGTCTACCGGCAGGGGCTCGGCGAGTTCTTCCTCGACGACCCGTGGCGCTACGAGGCCGCGTGGGTGGTGCCCACGCCCGAGGTGCAGGCGCAACTGCTGGCCGCGCTCAACGAATCGCCCGCGCGCATCGTGCGGCTGCATGTCGAGCCCTACAGCATCGTGAGCTACGTGTGGGGCCGCAAGTACCAGCAGTCGAACCAGTGGGCCATGGAGACGCTCGCCGCCGCCATGGAGCCCGCCACCATCGCCAACCGCGCGCAGGCACAGGCATGGATGCAGTTCAAGGGCTACGAGCCCACCACGCTGAAGCTGGGGCCGCTCACGCGGCTGGGCGGGCGCGTGGGCTCGGCCAACGTGGCTTTCGACGATCATCCGAACGACAAGCGCTTTTCGGACCGCATCGAGACGGTGACGGTCGATTCGGTGTTCGCCTGGATGCCGCGCGCCGGGTTGGGCGCGGCGCCTGTGACGCTGAAGCTCCAGTGAGAAGGAACAAGGAGAAAACAACATGAGCAAGTCCCTGAGACTTTCCGAAAAATGGTTCCGCCGCGGCCTCTGGCTGGTGGCGCTGGTGTTCGCGAGCTTCCTCATCGGGCTCGGCAGCACCGTGGTGAGCGACCTGCCGCAGGTCGAGCGGGTGCGCCAACTCGACGACTTCATCGACAAGCCCAAAGCCGAGCCGCTGCGCGCCACCATCAAGGCTTCGGAAGCTGCCGAGCTGCAGGCCGCGCGCGACCTCGACCAGATCCGCCTGCAGCTCAACGCCGCGCAGCAGGCCAGCCTCAATGCGCGCGAGACCTTCTCCAACTGGCTCGCCACGCGGCGCGCCACCGCGCAGCCCGACCAGGACACCGAGCTCATCGCGCGCACCAAGGCGCTCGACGCCTTCAAGCAGAAGGAAGAGGAGCTGCAGCGCAAGGTCAATGCGCAGCAGCAGATCGCGCTCGACGCGCGCCAGGCCGAGCAGGGCGCGCGCACGGCGCTGTCGGCGCTGGAGTACGAGGCGCAGCTCAAGCTCGATGCCGAATACCGCCGCATCGAGCTGCGCGTGTTCGCCTACCGGCTGGCGCTCACGCTGCCGCTGCTGGTGGTGGCCGGCTGGCTCTTCGCGAAGAAGCGCAAGAGCACCTACTGGCCGTTCGTGTGGGGCTTCATCTTCTTCGCGCTGTTCGCCTTCTTCGTCGAGCTGGTGCCCTACCTGCCGAGCTACGGCGGCTATGTGCGCTACGTGGTGGGCATCGTGCTCACGGTGCTGGTGGGGCGCTACGCCATCGTCGCGCTCAACCGCTACCTCGCGCGGCAGAAGCTGGCCGAGCAGCAGCCCGACCAGGTGCGCCGCGAGGAGCTGAGCTACGACACGGCGCTCGCGCGCCTGGCCAAGAGCGTGTGCCCAGGCTGCGAGCGGCCGGTGGACCTGAAGAACAACGAGATCGACTTCTGCCCGCACTGCGGCATCGGCCTGTTCGACCACTGCGGCAAGTGCAATACGCGCAAGAGCGCGTTCTCGAAGTTCTGCCACTCGTGCGGCACCTCGGCCGCGCCGCGCGTGCTGCCGCCCCTGGGGACTGGGACAGCCGAGGCGTAGTCTGCGAATTCGGTCACGGCCGGCGGAACGATCGACACACCGTGTAGCGGGCGCGCCGCACGGTCGTGCTACAACCGCCCGCTGCGACACAAATGTTGCCGCAGCCTTCCCAGTCACCTCTTCAACGGAGCACTCGCATGAGCATTTTCGGCAGCATCCTTTCCAAGATCTTCCCGGGCGCCAAAGCCGCTGAGGCCCCCGCGCCTGCCCCCGCCGCCGCGGCGCCAGCCGATGCACCCGCACCCGCCGTGGCAGCGCCGCCGCCCGCCATTCCGCTGGGCGACGTGGCCGCCGTGCTCGACGCCATGCCCGGCGCGGGCAGCCTGAACTGGCGCACCTCCATCGTCGACCTGATGAAGCTGCTGGGCCTGGACAGCAGCCTCGACGCGCGCAAGCAGCTGGCCGCCGAGCTGAGCTACGGCGAAGACACCAGCGACAGCGCCAAGATGAACATCTGGCTGCACCGCCAGGTCATGACCAAGCTGGCCGCCAACGGCGGTACGGTTCCGGCGGAACTCCGCGACTGATCCGCTCGCAGCGCAGGCAGGAAAGCCCGGCATGCCGGACTTTCTGCTTTGTGAGGAGGGCGAAAGGCTTCAGGTCCAGCCGGCGTCCACTACGTAGTCCTGCGCGGTACACATGCGCGAATCGTCCGCAGCCAGGAAGAGTGCCATCGCCGCGATGTCCTCGGCCATCACGCGTCCCGGCAGGCATTGCGCCGCATCGATCTCCGCGCCCGACTCCGGCTTGACCCACAGCTTGATCTGCCGCTCGGTCATCACCCAGCCCGGCACGATCGAGTTCACGCGGATGTTCTGCTTGCCCAGGTCGCGCGCCAGCGAGCGCGTGAGGCCGCGAGCGGCCGCCTTGCAGGCCTGGTACACCGGGTAGCCCTTGCCCTTGATCATCCAGCTGATGGAGCCGAAGTTGACGATCGAGCCGCCGCCCAGTGCGCGCATGTCGTCGGCCACCGCCTGCGCGGCGAAGAACTGGTGCTTGAAGTTGACGGCCACGAGACGGTCGAAGTCCTCGTCGGTCACGTCGGCCATCTCATGTCGGCGGTCGTTGGCCGCGTTGTTCAGCAGCACCGAGACCGGCCCGAAGCGCTGGCGCACCGCGTCGATGGTGGCCGCGAGGGCGGCCGTGTCGGTGACGTCGCAGGGCAGGAAGAGTGCGGGATGCTCGCCCTGCAGTTGCCCGGCGAGCGCGTTGCCGGCGGCGGTGTCGAGGTCGCAGAAGCCGACCTTCGCGCCCTGCGCATGAAAGGCCCGCACCAGCGCCTCGCCGATGCCGCTGGCCCCGCCGGAGATGAACACGGTGCGCCCGGCCAGCGAGGGATAGCGGGCGGTGTAGGGCGAAAGTTGTGATGCGTCGGTCATGGAGATGCGGCAACGGCAGTGAGGACGGACGGCAAGCGTAGCGGATAGCGGCCGGCCGGTGTATGGCTTCCGGCGAATGGGCGACGCGCGCGTGCGTGGCTACGCTTGCTCCCATGAAGACGAAGACACTTCCCCGCCGCCGCACCCTCATTGCATTCGCGATGCTCGTTCCCGCCGCGCTGGCGGTGCGCTCCGTGCGCGCCCAAGGCGCCGCGGGTGGCGTTCAGCTCTTCAAGGTGGTCTCGGCGCGCGACGAGGTGATCGTCGGCGCCGATGCCGCGATGCTCGGTGCAGGATCGGGTCCTGCGGTGGAGCGGCTCGCAACGCAGCTCGCCGCCAAGGGTCAGCTCACGCTGTGGCAGTACGCCTCGAGCAAGGACGCGGGCGGCGCGCTGGTGCAGGCGCCGCTCAAGCAGATCGTGGTCTTCAAGAACGATGCGCTGCGCATCGAGCCCTATGCCTCGCCGCTGCCGATCCAGCCGCTGAAGTAAGACGAAGCCTCAGACGCCTCGCGCCCGCTCCGACTTGAAACGCGCACGGAACTCCGTAAACGTGCCCGCGTCGAGCGCCTCGCGGATCTCGCGCATCAGGTTCAGGTAGTAGTGCAGGTTGTGGATGGTCGTGAGCATCGGCCCGAGCATCTCGCCGCAGCGGTCCAGGTGATGCAGGTAGGCGCGGCTGAAGCCTTCGCGCCCGCCGTCGTTCCAGCTCACGCCCGAGGTGCCGGCGCAGGCATGGCAGGTGCAGCTCGGGTCGATGGGCTGCGGGTCGCTCTTGTGGCGCGCGTTGCGCATCTTCAGGTCGCCGAAGCGGGTGAAGAGCGTGCCGTTGCGCGCATTGCGCGTGGGCATCACGCAGTCGAACATATCCACGCCGTCGGCCACGCCCTGCACCAGGTCTTCAGGCGTGCCCACGCCCATCAGGTAGCGCGGCTTGTTCGCGGGCAGCCGGTGCGGCGTGTGGCCCATGATGTGCAGCATCTCTTCCTTGGGCTCGCCCACGCTCACGCCGCCGATGGCGTAGCCGGGAAAGTCCATGTCGACCAGCGCCGCGAGCGATTCTTCGCGCAGGTTCTCGTACATGCCGCCCTGCACGATGCCGAAGAGCGCGTTCGGGTTCTGCAGGCGAGTGAATTCCGCCTGGCAGCGCTTCGCCCAGCGCAGGCTCAGCTCCATCGAGATGCGCGCCTCGGCCTCGGTCGTGATGTGGCCCTTGGTGTCGTAGGGCGTGCATTCGTCGAACTGCATCACGATGTCGCTGTTGAGGATGGTCTGGATCTGCATCGAGACCTCCGGCGTGAGGAACAGCTTGTCGCCGTTGACCGGCGAGGCGAACTTCACGCCTTCCTCGCTGATCTTGCGCATCGCGCCCAGCGACCACACCTGGAAGCCGCCCGAGTCGGTGAGGATGGGCTTGTTCCACTTCTCGAACTGGTGCAGCCCGCCGAAGCTCGCCATCACGTCGAGGCCGGGGCGCATCCACAGGTGGAAGGTGTTGCCCAGGATGATCTGCGCGCCCATCTCTTCCAGGCTGCGTGGCATCACGCCCTTGACCGTGCCGTAGGTGCCCACCGGCATGAAGATCGGCGTCTGCACCTTGCCGTGGTTGAGCGTGAGCGTGGCGCGGCGCGCGTGGCTGTCGGGGTCGGTCTTGAGGAGTTCGAAGTTCAGCATGTCGTTCAGTCCTGGGTGCGTGCGAGCAGCATGGAGTCGCCATAGCTGAAGAAGCGATAGCGCTCCGCGATGGCATGGGCATAGAGCGCCATCACCCGCTCGTAGCCCGCGAAGGCCGAGACCAGCATCATCAGCGTGCTCTTCGGCAGATGGAAGTTCGTCACCAGCAGGTCGACGTGCTCGAAGGCGAAGCCCGGCGTGATGAAGATGCGCGTGTCGCCCGAGGCTTCGCCGCTCTTGGCCCACGACTCGAGCGTGCGCACGGTGGTCGTGCCCACCGCCACGATGCGGCCGCCGCGCGCCTTGCACTCGGCAATGGCGCGCTGGGTGGCCTCGGGCACCTCGTAGCGCTCGGCGTGCATCGTGTGTTCGGCGATGTTCTCGGTCTTCACCGGCTGGAAGGTGCCGGCGCCCACGTGCAGCGTGACGTTGGCGCGCCGCACGCCGTTCGCCTCGAGTTCGGCCAGGAGGCCCTCGTCGAAGTGCAGCGCGGCGGTGGGCGCGGCTACCGCGCCGGGCACGCGCGCGAACACGGTCTGGTAGCGGCTCTCGTCCTCGGCCGAATCGGTGTGCGTGATGTAGGGCGGCAGCGGCACATGGCCGCAGCGCTCCATCAGCATGTAGGGGTTCTCGCCGGTGTCGCTCTCGAAGGCGAAGCGGAACAGCGCGCCGTTCTCGTCGGGCCAGCGGCCCAGCAGCGTGGCGCGGAAGCCGCCGACCATCTCCAGCGTGGTGCCCACGGGCGGCTTCTTGCTGACCTTCATGTGCGCGACCGCTTCCTGGCCCTGCAGCACGCGCTCGACCAGCAGCTCGAGCTTGCCGCCGGTGGGCTTCTCGCCGAAGAGGCGGGCCTTGACCACGCGGGTGTCGTTGAAGACCAGCAGGTCGCCCTCGCGCAGCAGCGAGGGCAAATTCTTGAAGATGCGATCGACCGGTGCGGGCCCCGTGCCGTCGAGCAGGCGGGAGGAGGTGCGTTCGGTGGCCGGGTGTTGCGCCACCAGCTCGGGCGGCAAGGCGAAATCGAAATCGGAGAGCGTGAAAGCGCGCATGTGCTTGAGGGCCGGACGGGCCCGTTCCAAGAAAGACGGGAAGACGGGGGGATGCGACCCGGATTGTCCCATGCCGCGAAAGCCGCCCGTTTTCGAGGGGCTGTCGAGGCAGAATCGGCGGATGGTCGATTCACAAGCTGCGCGTGTTCCGTCGGGCTCGTCGCCCGGCCCCTCCGAAGGCGAACTCTTCAAGAAGATCCTCGGCAGCGCCTGGCAGGGCCTGCACCCCGACATCCGCCGCCGCTTCGACAAGAACCCGTCGCCGGGCAAGGCGCTGCACTACCTGGGCTCGCTCAGCGAACTGCGCTGCTCGCGCTTCGGCAAGCTGCTGGGCCACATCACGCAGCCGATGATCCAGGGCGCGCTGATTCCCTACAGCGACGCCAACTTCCCGGTGGAGATCCAGGTCTATGCGAAGCCGCAAGACCCGGCGATCTACAAGCAGCGCATCTACCGCCTGCATAGTCGCAAGCCGATCCAGTTCACCAGCTTCATGCGCGAGAGCGAGCGTGGCGAGGTGCTGGAGTACGTGGGCATGGGCCTGGGCATGAAGCTGGTGCTGAGTGTGGAGAACGGCAGCCTGCATTTCCAGAGCGACGGCTATTTCTGGGACCTGTTCGGCTGGCGCATTCCGCTGCCGGGCGTGTTCACGCCGGGCAAGACTTTCCTCTGGCATCACAACGAGACGCCCGAGCGCTTCAACATCCGCATCGAGATCCGCCATCGACTCATGGGCACGACCTTCACCCAGGTCGGCGTGTTCGAGGAGATCGCCGAGCCGAAGGCGACGCCCGCATGATCGACACGCATCTGCTGGCCTTGCAGCTCATGGCGGCGCAGGGCGCGCTGGGCGCCTTCGACACGCTCTATCACCACGAGGGCACCGAGGCGCTGCCGCGGCGCGGCACCGCGGGCCGCGAGCTGGCGATACACGCGACGCGCTCGTCGATCTATTGCGCGCTGTTCATCGGGCTGTCGTCATGGGCCTGGCACGGCGCGTGGGCGTGGGTGCTGCTGGCGGTATTCGGCGTCGAGATCGTGCTCACGCTGTGGGACTTCGTGGTGGAAGACGGCAGCCGCCTGCTGCCGCCCACCGAGCGCGTGACGCACACGGTGCTGGCCATCAACGCGGGCGCCTTCATCGCGCTGCTCGCCATGAGCGCGACGGGCTGGGCCGCGCAGCCGACCGCGATGGTGTGGCAGCCGCAGGGCTGGCTCGGCGCGTTCCTGGCGCTGTGCGGCGTGGGCGTCGGCCTGTCGGGCCTGCGCGATGCCTTCGCGGCGCGTGCCCTGTTCAGGCGCGGCGCACAGGAGCAGGCGCGCGCGGCCGAGGCGCCGGTGCGCTTCGGCTCGAAGCCGCAGCGCGTGCTGGTGACGGGCGGCACGGGCTTCATCGGACAGTTGCTCGTGCGCCACCTGGTGGCCGACGGGCATGCCGTGACAGTCTGGACGCGCGACGCGCGATCGGCCGCCTGGGGCTTCGGCGGCGCGGTGCGCTGTGTGCGGACGCTCGACCAGATACCGGCGGCCGACGATGTCGACGTGGTCGTCAATCTCGCGGGCGCGCGCATCCTGGGCATGCGCTGGAGCGAGCGGCGCCGGGCGCAGCTGCTGCAAAGCCGCGAAGGACTGACCCGGCAGCTGGTCGCATGGATCGCGGCGCGCCCGCGGAAACCGTGGCTGCTGCTTTCCGGCTCCGCCATCGGCTACTACGGCGTGCAGCCGCAAGGCGACACGGCCGAACTCGACGAGAACGCCCCGCCGCAGGCGATCTTCATGTCGCAGCTGTGCCAGCGCTGGGAACAGGCGGCGCAGGCAGCCGTGGCCCACGGCGTGCACGTGGCCTGCATGCGCTTCGGATTCGTGCTGGGCCACCAGGGTTCGCTGCCGCAGCTGCTGTTGCCGATCTCGCTGGGCATGGGCGGACGCCTGGGCAGCGGGCGGCAGTGGCTGTCGTGGGTGCACGTGCACGACCTGATCCGCGCCATGGCGCATGTCTGGACCGAGGTGCAAAGGGCCGAAGCGCCGCCGGCCGCGCAGGCATTCAACTTCACCGCGCCCGGCGCCCTGAGCCAGGAAGAGTTCACCCGCGTCGCCGCCGGCGTGCTGCACCGGCCCTGCTGGATGCCGACGCCCGCCGCGCCCGTCAGGCTGCTGCTCGGCGAACAGGCCGACCTGCTGCTCGAAGGCCAGCGCGTGGTGCCGGCGCGCCTGCTGCAGTCCGGTTTCCGGTTCATGTTCCCCGATGCCCGCAGCGCCTTGACGGACCTTTGCCGCCCGCGCTAGAAGCCTTGTCCGTGCCCGCCAAGAAAGCCCCGACTCCTCCACCCGAAGCGAACGCCGCAGCAGCAGCAGCAGCGCCTTCGCAGCCGGGCGCCGGCCTGAGCCAGGTCCAGCGCGCGCTGCGCAAGCTCGGCCTGGTGCGCGACATCGACTTCGCGCTCTACCTGCCGATGCGCTACGAGGACGAGACGCGCATCGTGCGCATCGCCGACACGCGCGACGGCGACATGGCGCAGGTAGAGGGCGTGGTCACCGAGTGCGAGGTGGTCTACAGGCCGCATCGCCAGCTGCTGGCGACCATCGACGACGGCAGCGAAACCTGCCAGCTTCGCTTCTTCAACTTCTATCCCTCGCAGCAGAAGCAGCTTGCGGTCGGCGCGAAGGTGCGCGTGCGCGGCGAGGTGCGAGGCGGCTTCGTGGGGCGGCAGATCATGCATCCGACGGTGAAGGCGGCAGGCACCGCCTTGCCGAATGCGCTCACGCCGGTGTATTCGACGGTGGCCGGGCTCGCGCAGCCGGTGCTGCGGCGCGAGGTGCGCTCGGGCCTCGCGCGCGCGGTGCTCGACGAGACCATTCCCGTGCAGATCGGCTTTCGCGGCGCGTGGGACCTGCGCGCCTCGCTGAGCTTCCTGCACTACCCGACGCCCGACGTGGCGATCGCCACGCTGGAGGACCACAGCCATCCGGCATGGCAGCGCATCAAGGCCGAGGAGCTGCTGGCGCAGCAGCTTTCGCAGTTGCAGGCGCGGCTGGAGCGCGCGGCGCAGCGCGCTCCGGTGCTGCCGCCCCTGCCACCCGAGCCCGACGCGGCCTCGCTGCATTCGCAGTTGCTCGCCGTGCTGCCCTTCGGTCTCACGGGCGCGCAGCAGCGCGTCGGCGAGGAGATCACGCGCGACCTGGGCCGCGAGATCCCGATGCACCGCCTGCTGCAGGGCGACGTCGGTTCGGGCAAGACAGTGGTGGCGGCGCTCGCGGCGGCGCGCTGCATCGACGCGGGCTTCCAGTGCGCGCTGATGGCGCCCACCGAGATCCTCGCCGCCCAGCACTTCGGCAAGCTGGTCGGCTGGCTCGATCCGTTGCTGGCGGCGCGCGGCCAGCGCGTGGCATGGCTCACCGGCAGCCAGAAGAAGAAGGAGCGCGACGAGATGTCGGCCGCGGTGGAAAGCGGCGAGGCCGCGCTGGTCATCGGCACGCACGCGGTCATCTCGGAGAAGGTGCGCTTCAAGAGCCTCGCGCTGGCGATCATCGACGAGCAGCACCGCTTCGGCGTCGCGCAGCGGCTGGCCCTGCGCGGCAAAGCCGAGGGGCATCTCGAGCCGCACCTGCTGATGATGAGCGCCACGCCCATCCCGCGCACGCTCGCGATGAGCTACTACGCCGACCTCGACGTCTCCACGCTCGACGAGCTGCCGCCGGGGCGCACGCCCATCATCACGAAGCTGGTGGCCGACCACCGGCGCGACGAGGTCATCGACCGCATCCATTCGCAGATCGCGCAGGGCCGGCAGGTGTACTGGGTGTGCCCGCTGATCGAGGAGAGCGAGGCCGTCGACCTGCGCAACGCCACCGAGACGCGCGACGAGCTCGCCGGGACGCTGGGCGAGCCCATCCAGGTCGGCCTGCTGCATTCGCGCATGCCCACGGCAGAGAAGCAGGCGGTGATGGCCGCGTTCACCGCCAACGAGATCCAGGTGCTGGTGAGCACCACGGTGATCGAAGTGGGCGTCGACGTACCGAATGCCTCGCTCATGGTCATCGAGCATGCCGAGCGCTTCGGCCTCTCGCAGCTGCACCAGCTGCGCGGCCGCGTGGGGCGCGGCGCGGCGGCCTCGGCCTGCGTGCTGCTTTACGCGCCGGGCGACAGCGGCCGCGTCGGCGAGGCGGCGCGTGCGCGGCTCAAGGCGATGGCCGAGACCGGCGACGGCTTCGAGATCGCGCGGCGCGACCTCGAGATACGCGGCCCCGGCGAGTTCCTCGGCGCGCGCCAGTCGGGCGCCCCGCTGCTGCGTTTTGCCGACCTCACGACCGACACGCTGCTGCTCGACTGGGCCCGCGAACTCGCGCCGGTCATGCTGCGCAAGCACCCCGACCTGGCGCAGCGGCACATCGACCGCTGGCTGGGCACCAAGGCCGAGTACCTGAAGGCTTGAGCGTGATCAGGCCGCAGGGCGACGCGTGAGCGCCAGGATCAGCCCGAAGCCGACCATCATGCTGCCGCTGATGCGGTTGAACCACCGCATCGCGCGGCTCCCGTTGGCCAGCCGGCGCATGCGCGCGCCGAGCAGCGCATAGAGCGCGATCGCCACCAGCTCGAACACCAGGAAGGTCAGGCCCAGCAGCACGTAGCTGGAGGCGTAGGCGCCGGGCACCACGAACTGCGGGAAGAAGGCGGTGAACACCAGGATCGCCTTCGGGTTGCCCGCCGCCACGGTGAACTCCTGCCGCACCAGCGCGCGCATCGAAGGCGGCGCGGACGCGTCGCGCGCCTGCACCTCGGCCGTGGGCGCCGGCGCGCGCAGCAGGCGGATGCCGATCCACACGAGGTATGCCGCGCCGATGTACTTGATGACGTCGAAGGCCAGCTCCGAGGCCACCAGCACCGCGCCCATGCCCAGCCCCGCGATGGCGATCATGATCGCGAAGGCCACGAGCCGGCCGCTGGCCGCGATGACCGCGGGCGAGACGCCGTGCTTCGCGCCGTTGGTCACCGACAGCAGGTTGTTGGGGCCGAATGCCATGTTGATGGCGAAGCAGGCCGGCAGGAAGAGCAGGTAGGCAGACAGGGTCATGGCGTGGTGTCCATCACGGGGCCGTTGTGGGGCTGTCATTATTTCAGCCCGCCCCTGGAAAGCCGATGCCGAAGTTGACGAACCCCATGACACCACCGGACACCCTTCTGAAGATTCGCAAGGCCGTGTGGGCCGATCTCCCCGCCATCGTCGCGATGCTGGCCGACGACCTGCTCGGCGCGTCGCGCGAGCGTCCCGACGATGCCGCGATCTATGAGACTGCGTGGCGGCAGATCGAGGCACAGGACGGCAACGACGTGCTGGTGGCCGAGCTGTCCGGCGCGGTGGTCGGTTGCGTGCAGCTCATCCTCATCCCGGGGCTGGCCCGGCAGGGCGCGCTTCGGGCTCAGATCGAGGGCGTGCGCGTGGCGTCGACGCACCGGGGGCAGGAAATCGGCGAGCGCATGATCGAATTCGCGATCGATACCGCCCGTGCCGCGGGATGCCGCCTCGTGCAGCTCACCACCGACAAGCGCCGCGGCGACGCGCACCGCTTCTACGAGCGGCTGGGCTTCGAGGCCACGCACGAGGGCATGAAGCTCGAACTCGCCTGAGCGGCCCTGCTCAGCCGGCGAGGCCGAGCGCCGACGCCGCCAGCTTCGCCACCTCGAGGGTGCTCCCGGGCGCTTCGCCGTCCTCGAGCATCCAGACCGCCGACAGGCCCGCCCACGCCAGCACCCACTGCAGCAGCCGCCGGCGCTCGATGCCCGATGCCTGCGCGATGAGGTCGATGCGGCGCGCGAACCGGCCCGGCACCAGGGCGTTTTCGCCGTCGGGGTTGCACAGGATGTTGGCGTAGTCGAAACCCCGCTCGCCATGCAGGCCCTTCGGGTCGATGGCCAGCCAGCCCGAGGCGCCGAAGTCGAGCACGTTGCCGTGGTGGATGTCGCCGTGCAGCACGGCGACATCGCGAGGCGCCGCCAGCAGTTCGCGCGCGGTGCTTGCGCTGTGCCCGAAGACTCCGCCGTGCGTGGCGGCCCCGGCCCATAGCGACCGGAACCATTCGATGAGGGGAGCCAGCGGCGGCAGCGGCTTGTCGCGCGGTGCGTGCAGGCGCGCGGCGGCTGCACAGAGGATGCGCGTGGCTTCGTCGTCCTGGCCGCGTTCGACCATCCGCACGAGCGAATCCGTTCCCTGCGCGCGCACCATGAGCAGGGCCTCGCCGTCGTGGGCGAGCACCGGCGCCGCGCCGTCGCCGTTCCACCAGGCCATCAGCAGGGCGCCCGCCTGTTCCTCGGGCTCCCGCGAGATCTTGAGCATGGCGGGGATGGCGGGCATGGCGTGCCGGCGCACGGGCAGGAGATGTCCGCTCAGAGAGGCGAAGGCGTCGCCGTCGGCGCTCAGGTTCCAGCGCTCGAGATACGGCTCGAACATGCGGCCCGGCCGGCTAGTTGTCGACGCCGCCCTCGGGCATGCGCCGCGCGTAGACCGCGAGCACGATGCGCTCGGAGTGGATCAGGTAGTCGTTGAGGGCGGTCGCGCCCTCGGCGAACTTGCCGGCCTCGATGAGTTCGAGCAGCTTGGTGTTCATGTCGACGTAGGGCGCGTGCAGGAACTCCGGGTCCTTGAGCAGGCCGAAGGCCAGCCGCAATTCGACCAGGATGTGCGCGAACAGGTTGTTCAGCCGTTCGCTGTCGGCCAGCTCCACGATGGCCATGTGGAACTCCATGTTGGCCGTGCCCACGCCCAGCCAGTCGCCGGCCTCGCGGCACTTCAGCGCCATCTCCACCGCGTCGCGCATGTGCTTCTTGGCCGGATGGCGCGGGTAGGCCTGCGCCAGCGCCTGGCATTCGATGAGGCGGCGCACGCGGTAGATGTCGATGATCGACGCGATGCTCGGCACCGCCACGAACACGCCGCGGTTCGGCGCGTGCTTGAGCAGCCCTTCCTTGGTCAGCGTGCGGAACACCTCGCGCAGGGTGTTGCGCGAAATCTCGAAGCTGTCGGCCAGCGCGGCCTCCGACAGCCGCTGTCCCGGCGAGAACTCGCCCTTCACGATCTTCTGGCGGATCAGCTCCGCGACCCGGTCGTTGAGCGTCTGTGCGCCGGCGGCGGCCGGCGGGGCGGTTGGGGTCGTGGAGGCCGGTGGGTTCATTCCGAGTGGGAAAGGCGGGTGTGGGAGGTGCTGTGAACCCGGGCGTTTTTAGCAGGTTTTCCCCGCTGGGCCGCGCAAGGAGGGGCATCGCCGGACGCACCAGACGGCGGCGCGCTCAGGGTTTTCATGGAGTCGGATAGGCACTGTTGTTGGGCACACTCATACAAATTGTTCAACAATTTATTTGAAATGAGTGATTCAGGTGAAATGAATTGCTCATTCATTGGCACGCGGCTTGCAAGAAGCGGCCTGCCGGAACCCCGGCGCAAGGTGTCTCCGAATCACCCGAACGAAAGACCAACATGACTCCTGACATCCCTCACCTCTGGCCGCTGATCGGCGTCGCCGTGATCATTGCGGGCTTCGTCCTGCGCTTCAATCCGATGCTGGTGGTGATCGTCACCGCCATCGCCACTGCGATTGCCGCGGGCTTCGGCCCGATGGCGATCCTCACGGCCATCGGCACCGGCTTCATCAAGACGCGCAACCTGCCGCTGATCATTCTTCTGCCGCTGGCGGTGATCGGCCTGCTCGAGCGCCACGGCCTGCGCCAGCACGCGCAGAACTGGATCAGCCGCATCAAGTCGGCCACCGCCGGGCGCCTGCTGATCGTCTACCTGGCGGCGCGCGAACTCACCGCTGCCATGGGCCTCACCAGCCTGGGTGGCCATCCGCAGATGGTGCGCCCGCTGCTCGCGCCGATGGCCGAGGGCGCCACCGAGACGCGCTACGGCAAGCTGCCCGACCGCATCCGCCACAAGCTGCGCGCCTATGCGGCCGCCACCGACAACGTGGGCCTGTTCTTCGGCGAGGACATCTTCGTGGCCTTCGGCGCCATCGTGCTGATGACCACCTTCCTGCACGAGGCCGGCATCGACGTGGAGCCGCTGCACGTCGCGATGTGGGGCATCCCGACGGCGATCGCCGCCTTCATCATCCACGCCTGGCGCCTGCGCCGGCTCGACCAGGCGCTGGCGCGTGAACTCGACGGCGCTCCGGCGTCCGACGTGCCCGCCGTTCCCGCCACGCAGGAAGGACGCTGAGCATCATGATCCTCTCGATCCAGCACCTCTACATCCTGGTCGGCCTGATCCTCGCGATCACGGCGGTCATGACGCTGGCCGACCGCCAGCATCCCAAGCGCTACACCAGCGCGCTCTTCTGGGGCCTCTATTCGCTGGTCTTCCTGGTCGGCGACAAGCTGCCGCCGGCCGTGGTCGGCGTGGGCGCCATCGCCATGGCCGTCATCGCCGGCATGCGCGGCGTGGGCGCGGGCAAGCACAACGAGCCGACGCCGGCCCAGTACGAAGCCAGCGCGAAGCGCCTGGGCAACAAGCTCTTCATGCCGGCGCTGGCGATCCCGCTGGTCACCGTCATCGGCACCGTGCTGATGAGCAAGGTGAAGATCGGCGACGCCTTCCTGCTCGACCCCAAGAACACCACGCTGGTGAGCCTGGGCGTGGGCTGCGTGGCGGCGCTGGCGCTGGCCTGCTGGCTGACGCGCGAATCGCCGGTGCAGGGCATGCGCGAGTCGCGCCGCCTGACCGACGCGCTGGGCTGGGCCGTGGTGCTGCCGCAGATGCTGGGCATGCTGGGCCTCGTGTTCTCCGACGCGGGCGTGGGCAAGGCGGTGGCGTACATCACCACCAGCTACATCAACATGGACATCCGCTTCGTCGCGGTCGCGGTCTACGTGCTGGGCATGGCGCTCTTCACCATCATCATGGGCAACGGCTTCGCGGCCTTCCCGGTGATGACGGGCGGCGTGGGCGTTCCGGTGCTGGTGGGCGTGTACCACGGCGACCCGGCGGTGATGGCGGCCATCGGCATGTTCTCGGGCTACTGCGGGACGCTGATGACGCCGATGGCGGCCAACTTCAATATCGTGCCGGCGGCGCTGCTGGAGCTGCCCGACAAGAACGCCGTGATCCGCGTGCAGATACCGACGGCGGCCGCGCTGCTGGTGGTCAACATCTTCCTGATGTACTTCCTGATGTTCCGCTGAGGCCGTGCCCATGACAAAGACAACGGCCAGTGGCGCCGCGCCGCGCGTGCTGCTCGCCGGCTTCGAGCCCTTCGAGAACGACCCCGTCAACCCGGCCTGGGAGATCGCGCGCTCGCTCGACGGCTGGACCTGCGAGGGCGCGGTGGTGCAGGCGCTGCAGCTGCCCTGCGTGTTCGGCCGCTCGATCCGCACGCTGGAAGCGGCGCTGGCCGGCATCCAGGCCGACCGGGCGCCGCTGCCGCTGGTGCTGTGCATCGGCGCCGCGGGCGGGCGCACCGAGATCTCGCTGGAGCGAGCCGCGCTCAACGTGGACGACGCGCGCATTCCCGACAACGCCGGCTACCAGCCCATCGACATCGAGGTCGAGCCCGGCGGTCCGGCCGCGTACTTCACGACGCTGCCCGTCAAGGCCATGGTGCGCGACATGCGCGCCGCGGGGCTGCCGGCGGCGGTGTCCAACAGCGCCGGCACCTTCGTGTGCAACCACATCTTCTACGCGCTGATGCACCGCATCGCGACCTGGCCCGCGCTCGCGCACACGCGCGGCGGCTTCGTGCACGTGCCCTACCTGCCGGAACAGGCCGCGTCCAAGCCGGGCGTGGCGAGCATGGCGCTGCAGACGCAGGTGGAAGCCTTCCGCGTGGCGATCCGCACCGCGCTGCTCGTGCGCGACGACGTGCGCGAGACCGCCGGCCGCCTGCACTGACCGACTGAAGACCGAACGATGAACATCGACCTGAACAGCGACCTCGGCGAGAGCCTCGGCGCATGGCGCATGGGCGACGACGCCTCCATGCTTTCCCTCGTGAGCAGCGCCAACGTGGCCTGCGGCTTCCATGCGGGCGACCCGGCCGGCATCCTTCGCACGCTGCGGCAGGCGAAGGAGCGTGGCGTCGTCATCGGCGCCCATGTGGCCTACCGCGACCTCGTGGGGTTCGGGCGCCGCAACATGGACGTGGAAAGCGCCGACCTGCGCGCCGACGTCATCTACCAGATCGGCGCGCTCAAAGGACTGGCCGCCGCCGCCGGCACCACCGTGCGCTACGTGAAGCCGCACGGCGCGCTCTACAACACCATCGCCCACGACGAGCGCCAGGCGCGCGACGTGATCGCCGCCATCCGCGAGATCGACGCGAGCCTCGTCCTGGTGGCACTGGCCGGTTCGCCGCTGCTGGGCTGGGCGCGCGACGCGGGCCTGCGCGTGGTGGCCGAGGCCTTCGCCGACCGCGCCTACACGCCCAAGGGCACGCTGGTGTCGCGTCGCGAACCCGGCGCGGTGCTGCACGACGCGGAAGAAGTGGCCGCGCGCATGCTGCGGCTGGCCTCCGAGGGCGTGGTCACGGCCATCGACGGCAGCACGGTGCGCATCGAGGCCGAGTCGGTCTGCGTGCACGGCGACAGCCCCGGCGCGGTGGAGATGGCACGCCGGGTGCGCGCGCTGCTGGAGCAGTCGGGCGTGGCGATCCGCTCCTTCGTGGATGCCGCATGACGATGCGCTTCCTGCCCGTCAACCTGAATGCGGTGCTGGTCGAGCTCGACGACTTGCCGCAGACCCTCGCGCTGCTGGCTTCGCTGCGCGCGGAACCCATCGCGGGCATCGAGGAGCTGGTGCCCGCCGCGCGCACGCTGCTGATCACCTTCCGCCCGGCCGCGATCGCGGCCGACGAACTCGCGCGGCAGGTCGGCGCGCGCAGCCTCGACGCGCGCGAGACCCGCATCGAGCGGCGAATCGAGATTCCCGTGCGCTACGACGGCGAGGACCTGGCCGAGGTGGCCGGCCTGCTCGGCATCACGCCCGAGGAAGTGGTGCACCGCCACACCGGCAGCGACTACACGGTCGCTTTCACCGGCTTCGCGCCGGGCTTCGCGTATCTCTCTGGCGGGCACCCGAGCCTGAACGTGCCGCGCCGCAAGGTGCCGCGCACGCGCATTCCTGCCGGGGCTGTGGGCCTCGCGGGCAGCTTCAGCGGCGTCTATCCGCAGGCGAGCCCGGGCGGCTGGCAGATCCTCGGCATCACCGATGCGCCGATGTGGGACCTCTCGCGCGAGACGCCCGCGCTGCTGCAGCCGGGCGATACGGTGCGATTCGTGGACGTGACCGGGCAGCCGCGCGCGGAAGCGCAGGCCACCGCGCCTGCGCCGTCGCAACCGGCGGCAATGAACAACGGCGGCAGTGCCTTCGAGATCCGTGCGGCGGGCCTTCAGGCGCTGCTGCAGGACGGCGGCCGCCATGGCCAAGCGAAGCAGGGCGTGTCGGCTTCCGGCGCGATGGACCGGCGCTCGATGCAGGCGGCCAACAGGCTCGTCGGCAATGCCTCCGACGCGGCCTGCATCGAAGTCGCGTATGGCGGCTTGCAGCTTGCCTGCCGCGGCGATGCGGTGGTGGCTGTCACCGGCGCAGAAGGGCCCGTCACGCTGACCCGCGCCGATGGTGCGCAGTGGCCGCTGCCGCGCTACCAACCCGTCGCGCTGGCCGATGGCGACGTGCTCGCGCTGGGCGAACCGGGCGCCGGCATCCGCAGCTACATCGCGGTGCGCGGCGGCTTCGACATCGCGCCCGTGCTCGGCAGCCTCTCGACCGACACGCTCGCGCGCGTCGGCCCGAACGCCATTGCAACGGGCGACGTGCTGCCCTTGCGCGCGGTGTCCGCGGGCGCCCTCGTCGGCGAGCCCGAAGCTCCGCCCACGGACCTGCCCACCGTCCAGGAAGAAGTCGTGCTCGACATCGTGCTCGGCCCGCGCACCGACTGGTTCACGCCCGACGCGGTCGATCTGCTGTGCGCTCAGGCGTGGACCGTCACGCCGCAATCCAACCGCGTGGGCGTGCGCCTCGCGGGACAGCAGGCGCTGGAGCGTTCCAACCACGCCGAGCTGCCCAGCGAGGGCACGACGCGCGGCTCGATCCAGGTGCCCGCGAGCGGCCAGCCCGTGCTGTTCCTGGCCGACCATCCGCTGACCGGCGGCTATCCCGTGATCGCCTCCGTCGCCACCCATCACCTGGACCGCGCGGGGCAGATCCCCGTGAACGCGCGCGTCCGATTCAGGCCCATGGCCCAGTGAAAGCCTCCCCATGAAGAAAGTACTGATCGCCAACCGCGGCGAAATCGCCGTGCGCATCGCGCGCGCCTGCGCCGACCACGGCGTGCAGTCCGTCGCCGTCTATGCGGACGCCGACCTGAATGCACTGCATGCGCGCATGGCCGACGAGGCCTACGGGCTCGACGGCAACAAGCCCGCCGACACCTACCTGAACATCGCCAAGCTGCTCGACGTGGCCGCGCGCAGCGGCGCCGACGCGGTGCATCCGGGCTACGGCTTCCTGTCGGAGAGCGCGGCCTTCGCGCAGGCCGTCATCGACGCCGGCCTCACCTGGGTCGGCCCGCCGCCGGCCGCCATCGCGATGCTGGGCGACAAGGTGCAGGCCCGCAAGCTCGCGATGAAGGTCGGTGCGCCGCTGGTGGCGGGCACGGCCGATCCGGTGAAGAACGCGGGCGAGGTGCTTGCCTTCGCCGAGAAGCACGGGCTGCCGGTCGCGATCAAGGCGGCCTTCGGCGGCGGCGGGCGCGGCATCAAGGTGGCGTGGCGGCTCGACGAGGTCGAGGGCCTGTACGAATCGGCGGTGCGCGAAGCGGTGACGGCCTTCGGGCGCGGCGAGTGCTACGTGGAGCAGTTCCTCGACCGCCCGCGCCACGTCGAGGCGCAGGTGCTGGCCGACACGCACGGCAACGTGGTGGTGCTCGGCACGCGCGACTGCTCGCTGCAGCGGCGCAACCAGAAGCTGGTGGAGGAGGCGCCCGCGCCCTTCCTGAGCGACGCGCAGCGCGAGCGCATCCACCAGGCCGCGCGCGACATCTGCGCGGAGGCCGGCTACACGGGAGCAGGCACGGTCGAGTTCATGCTGAGCACGACCGGCGCGATCTCCTTCCTCGAAGTGAACACGCGGCTGCAGGTGGAGCATCCGGTGACGGAGGAGACCACGGGCATCGACCTCGTGATCGAGCAGCTGCGCATTGCCGAAGGCCTGCCGCTGCAGGTCAAGCAGACGCCTGCGCCGCGCGGCCATGCCTTCGAGTTCCGCATCAATGCCGAAGACGTGGGGCGCGGCTTCCTGCCCTCGCCGGGTCCGGTGAAGGTGTTCGACGCGCCCTCGGGTCCGGGCGTGCGCGTCGATGCCGGCGTGGAGTCGGGCTCGCAGGTGCCGGGCACCTTCGACTCGCTGATGGCCAAGCTCATCGTCACCGGTGCCACGCGCGAGCAGGCCATCGTGCGCGCACGGCGCGCGCTGAAGGAGTTCCGCATCGAGGGCCTGCCCACCGTGCTGCCCTTCCATCGCGCGGTGATGACGCACCCGGACTTCGTCTCGGGCGATGCCTTCAAGGTGCACACGCGCTGGATCGAGACCGACTTCGCCAACGGCGAGACGCCGGCCCTGCGCCCCGATCCGCTGCCCGACGCCGCGCTGCTGCGCACGGCGATCGAGGTCGACGGGCGGCGCATGGCGCTGGGCTTGCCGGCGGTGTTGCTCAGCGGACTTTCGTCGGCTGCGGGAGGCGCTGTCGCAGCGCCCGCAGCGCAGGCGTCTGCAGTCGATGCCGCCGCCGTGGCCGCGCCCGTCTCCGGCACGGTGCAGGCGTGGAAGGTGGCCGATGGCGACGAGGTCGCCGAGGGTGCCGTCATTGCCGTGATGGAAGCGATGAAGATGGAAATGCAGGTGCTCGCGCATCGCGCGGGGCGGGTCGCCATCTCGGTGGCCGCGGGCGGCTACGTGACGGTCGGCGCCGCCATCGCGACCATCGGCTGAGAGGCCGCGACATGAACGGCGGCAGCATCACGCGGCGCGGCTTCGCATGGCTGGCGTGCGGGGCCGGCGTCCTGCCGCCGGCCGCGTGGTCGGCGCAGGCCGTCGTGTGGCGGCTGGCCACCGGCTATCCGGCGGAGAACTTCCACACCGCCAACCTGCTGGCGATGGCGAAGGACGTGGAGGCCGCGACCGGCGGGCAGCTTCGCATCGAGGTTCATCCGGGCAACACGCTCTTCGCGCTGAATGCCATCCGCGCGGCGGTGCAGGAGGGCAAGGTCGAGGCCGGCGAAGCCATCATGAGCAGCCTCGCCGCCGACGTGCCGCTGGCGGGCGCCGATTCCGTTCCCTTCATCACGCGCAGCTATGCCGATGCGCAACTGCTGTGGGGCATCCAGCGCCCGCTGATCGAGCAGGCCTTCGCGCAGCGGGGCATGCGCGTGCTCTATGCGGTGGCATGGCCGCCGCAGGGCCTTTACTCGAACCGGCCGCTCGGCGGCGCGGGCGACCTGCGCGGCATGCGCATGCGTGCCTACAACGACACCACCGTGCGCATCGCGACGCTGATGGGCGCGGTGCCCGTCGACGTTCCGGCCACCGGGCTCGACAAGGCGCTGGCCGAAGGCCGCATCGACTGCATGATGACCTCCGCCGTGACCGGCGTGGAGAGCCGCGTGTGGCAGTCGATGCGCTACTTCTACGAGATCAACGCGTGGTTTCCGAAGAACCTCGTGTTCGTCAACGCCAAGGCCTGGGACGAACTCGCCCCGTCCTCGCGCAATTCGCTGGCCGCCGCCTGCGCGGTCGCCGAGACGCGCGGATGGGCCCGCAGCGCGGAAGCCGCGGCCCGCTCCGCGGACGAATTGCGCCGCAACGGCATGAAGGTCGAGCCGGTTCCCTTCCTGCTCGGGCGCGACCTGCAGCGCCTCGGCGAGAACTTTTCGCTGAACTGGGTCAAGCAGGTCGGTACCGCCGCCAACGGCATCTTCATTCCGTATTTCGAGAAGCGCTGAGGCCCCCCGGCGGCGGGAAAACCCTACGCCCAGGAGATGAAGTTGTTGCGTTGCAACATTCCATTTCCCGCGCTTGTGCTTGCGGTTACCACGAAAGCCATCGGATTTTTCGGCCGCGAATCGGGTGACCACTTCCCGATGAAATCTTTCTCTCTCAACGCTTCACGTGAAATGTTTTCACCCGAGAACCTGTCGTTGAAATTGTTGAAACAGCTTGTACATTGATTCGGAGTTTGCAATTGTTTCCTGAGGGAGACGGTCGCAGCCGATTCAATTCAAGACGTGGAGAAGTTCATGAGCACGGTCGATCCCCTGGGCGCCGCATCGGTCCTCACTTCAGGCCAGATGGCGATGTGGCTCGGCGCGAAGTTCGCCTCGCCCGACACCAACTTCAACCTCGCCGAAGCCATCGAGATCGAGGGCTGGATCGATCCCGACGTCTTCATGGCGGCGATGCGCCAGGTCACGGAAGAGGCCGAGGCCACGCGCCTGAGCTTCGTCGACACCGCGCAGGGCCCGCGACAGGTGGTTGCGCCCGCCTTCACGCGCGAGATGCCCTTCCTGGACTTCAGCGGCGAGGCAGACCCGGCGGCCGCCGCGCAGGCGTGGATGCAGGCCGACTTCAGCCGCGGCGACGACCTCGCGCGCGACCAGCTGTGGATGTCCGCACTGATCCGCCTCGCGGACGACCACCACGTCTGGTACCACCGCAGCCATCACATCGTGCTCGACGGCTTCGGCGGCGGGCTCATCGCGCGCCGCTTCGCCGACGTCTACAGCGCCTGCATCGCCGGCACCGAAGTGCCCGAGGCTTCGCGCCTCGCGCCCATCTCGCAGCTGGCGGAGGAAGACAAGGCCTACCGCGAGTCGGGCCGCTTCCCGCGCGATCGCCAGTACTGGATCGAACGCTTCGCCGACGCCCCCGATCCGCTGAGCCTGGCCTCGCACCGCTCGGTCAACGTCGGCGGCCTGCTGCGCCAGACCGCGCACCTGCCGGCCGGGAGCGTGCGCGCCCTGGCCGACATCGCGCAGCAGCTCGGCGCCACGCTGCCGCAGATCCTGATCGCGACCACCGCGGCCTACCTGTACCGCGCCACCGGCGTCGAGGACATGGTGATCGGCATCCCCGTCACCGCGCGCCACAACGACCGCATGCGCCGCGTGCCCGCGATGGTGGCGAACGCGCTGCCGCTGCGCCTGGCGATGCGCGCCGACCTGCCTGTGGCCGAGCTGATCGCCGAGGTGGGGCGGCAGATGCGGCAGGTGCTGCGGCACCAGTCGTACCGCTACGAGCACCTGCGCAGCGACCTCAACATGCTGGTGAACAACCGGCAGCTCTTCACCACGGTGGTCAACGTCGAGCCCTTCGACTACGACTTCCGCTTCGCCGGCCATCCCGCGAGGCCGCGCAACCTGTCCAACGGCACGGCCGAGGACCTGGGCATCTTCCTGTACGAGCGCGGCAACGGGCAGGACCTGCAGATCGACTTCGATGCCAACCCCGCGGTGCACACCGCGCAGTCGCTGGCCGACCACCAGCGCCGGCTGCTGGCCTTCATGACGGCGGTGATCCGCCAGCCCGAACAAAGCATCGGCCACGTCGACCTGCTCGATGCCGCCGAGCGCGAACGGCTGCTGGTGACGTGGAACGACACGACCCATGCCGTGCCCGACACGAACCTCGTCGCGCTCATCGAGGCGCAGCTCGCGACCAATCCGCAAGGCATCGCGCTGCGCTTCGATGGCGAGGCGATGCGCAACGACGAGCTGGACCGCCGCGCCAACCGCCTCGCGCATCTGCTGCGCGCGCGCGGCGCGGGCCCGGAGCGCACGGTGGCGCTGGCGATTCCGCGTTCCTTCGACCTGATGGTGGCGCTGCTCGCCACGCTGAAGACCGGCGCCGCCTACCTGCCGGTGGACCCGGACTTTCCGCAGGACCGCATCGCCTTCATGCTCGCCGACGCGCGGCCCGTGTGCCTTGTCACCACCGCGGCGCTTGCGGAGTCGCTGCCGGCAGATGCCCCGAAACTGCTGCTCGATGTAGCGCAAACGTTTGCTGACCTGGCGAATAGCGAAGACACCGCACCCGCGGCGGCCGTCGACCCCGCGCACCCGGCCTATGTGATCTACACCTCCGGCTCCACCGGCAAGCCCAAGGGCGCGGTGGTGTCGCACCGCGCCATCGTCAATCGCCTGCAGTGGATGCAGGACCGCTACCGCATCGGGGCCGACGACCGCGTGCTGCAGAAGACGCCCTCGAGCTTCGACGTGTCGGTGTGGGAGTTCTTCTGGCCGCTGATCGACGGCGCCACGCTGGTGCTCGCGAAGCCCGGCGGACACAGGGACGCGGCCTACCTCGCGGGCCTGATCGCCTCCGAGGGCATCACCACGGCGCACTTCGTGCCGTCGATGCTGGAAGTGTTCCTGCTGGAGCCCACCGCACGCGAGTGCGCCTCGCTGCGGCGCGTGATCTGCAGCGGCGAGGCCCTGTCGCCCGCGCTGGTGTCGCAGTTCCAGCAGCAGCTGTCGTGCGAACTGCACAACCTCTACGGGCCGACCGAGGCTGCCGTCGACGTCACCTCGTGGGAGTGCCCGCGCGAGGCTGGAGACGGGAGGTCTTCGGGGAGCAGCGTTCCCATCGGCCAGCCGATCTGGAACACGCAGATGCACGTGCTCGACAGCGGCCTGCAGCCCGTGCCGCCCGGCACCACCGGCGAGCTGTACATCGCGGGCATCGGCCTCGCGCGCGGCTATCTCGAACGTCCGCTGCTGAGCGCCGAGCGCTTCGTGGCCAATCCCTATGGCGAGCCCGGCAGCCGCATGTACCGAAGCGGCGACCTCGCGCGCTGGCGCGAGGACGGCAGCCTCGACTTTCTCGGCCGCGCAGACCAGCAGGTGAAGATTCGCGGCCTGCGCATCGAGCCTGGCGAGATCGAGTTGGCGCTGCTGCAGCACCCGCAGGTCGCGCAGGCGGCGGTGATCGCGCGCGAAGACGTGCCGGGCGAGAAGCGCCTGGTGGCCTACGTCGTGACGACAGTCGATGCCACCGATGGGGTCGATCCGCAGCCGGCCGACCTGCGCACATTCCTTGCGCAGTCGCTGCCCGAGTACATGGTGCCCTCGGCCTTCGTCGGCGTGCCGGCACTGCCGCTGGGCCCCAGCGGCAAGCTCGACCGCAGGGCGCTGCCCGCGCCGGAGATGCAGGCCGCCACGCCCTACGTGGCGCCGCGCACGCACACCGAGAAGATCCTCGCCGGCCTCTGGGCCGAGACGCTGCACCTGCCGCGCGTGGGCATCGAGGACAACTTCTTCGAGCTCGGCGGGCACTCGCTGATGATCGTGCAGCTGATCTCGATGATCCGCCAGCAGTTCATGATCGACCTGCCACTGGACACGCTGTTCCAGGTCTCCACCATCGCCGGCCTCGCCGAGCTGCTGGACCAGGCCTCGCAGGCGGGGCCGAGCCTCGTGCCGATGCCGAGGCCGGCGCGCATTCCGCTTTCGTTCGCGCAGCGCCGCCTGTGGTTGATGAACCAGCTGGAGAACGCGAACCCCGCCTACAACATGCCGCTGGCGCTGCGCCTGTCGGGCGTGCTCGACCGCGCTGCGCTGCAGTCGGCGCTCGACGACCTGATGCAGCGCCACGAGAGCCTGCGCACCATCTATCCGAGCGAGGACGGGCTGCCGTACCAGCACATCCTGGAAGGCGAACAGGCCCGCGCGCTGCTGATCGAGGCCGACAGCAGCGAGGAAGAGATCGCCGCGCAACTGCACGCCGCGGCCCGCGGCGGCTTCGACCTCGGCACCACGGCGCCGCTGCGGCCGCACCTCTTCAGGCTGGCCGCCGACGAGCACGTGCTGCTGCTGCTCACGCACCACATCGTGGGCGACGGCGCTTCGCTGCTGCCGCTGGCGCGCGACCTGAGCGTCGCGTATGCCGCGCGCAGCGAAGGCCAGGCACCGGGCTGGGCGCCGCTGCCGCTGCAGTACGCCGACTACGCGCTGTGGCAGCAGGAGCTGCTGGGCAGCGAGGACGACCCCGAGAGCATGGCCGGCCGCCAGCGCGAGTTCTGGCGCGAGACCTTGCGCGACCTGCCCGAGCGCCTGAGCCTGCCGGTCGACCGGCCGCATCCGAACGTGCCCAGCTACCGCGGAGACGTGGTGCCGCTGCAGATCCCTCCACAGGTGCACGAGCGCATGCTGCAGCTGGCGCGCGACGGCCAGGCCAGCGTCTTCATGGTGCTGCAGGCGGCGCTGGCAGGGCTGCTCAACCGGCTGGGCGCGGGCGACGACATCGTCATCGGAACGCCGGTGGCGGGCCGCACCGACCACGCGCTGGACGAGCTCATCGGCTGCTTCGTCAACGCGCTGGTGCTGCGCACCGACGTGGCGGGGCAACCCAGCCTGCGCGAGCTGGTTTCGCGGGTGCGCGCCACCAACCTCGCGGCCTATGCGAACCAGGAGTTCCCGTACGACCGCATCGTGGAGCTGCTGCGGCCGCAGCGCGGCGGCGCGAACCTGCCGCTGTTCCAGGTCATGCTGGGCTTCCAGAGCGGCAACAACCGGCTTTCCTTCGGGCTGCCGGGCCTGTCGATCACGCCGCAGCCGGTGGAGGTGGACACGGCCAAGTTCGACCTGTCCTTCATCCTCGACGAGCAGCGCGGCGCCGACGGCCTGCCGGGCGGCATCGCCGGCGGCATCCAGTACAGCACCGACCTCTTCGACCGCGGCACCGTCGAGGCCATCGGCCAGCGGCTGGTGCGGCTGCTGGAGCAGGCCTGCGACACGCCCGATGCGGCGCTGGGCAGCCTCGACATCCTGGGCGACGAGGAGCGCCGCCGTCTGCTGCACGACTGGAGCGGCCGCAGCACCGGCACGCGCGGCGACATCGCGCCGCAGTCGCTCGCGGCCATGGTGGAGTCGCACGCCGCCGCGCGCCCGCATGCGGCGGCGGTGGTGCTCGACGACGCATCGGTCGTCAGCTATGCAGCGCTCGACGTGTGCGCCAACAGGCTCGCGCACCTGCTGCGCGGGCGGGGCGTCGGCGCGGGCCACATCGTGGCCACCGTGCTGCCACGCTCGCTGGACCTCGTGGTGGCGCACCTGGCCATCGTGAAGGCCGGCGCGGCCTACCTGCCCATCGATCCGAACCACATGGCCGGGCGCAGCGCCTTCGTGTTCGAGGAAGCGGCGCCCGCCGCGGTGCTGACGCACGCATCGCTGCTGCCGGAGCTGGCGGGCATTCCGCACTGCCTGGCGCTCGACAGCGACGAGAGCGTCGCCGCACTGGCGATCCAGTCCGACGGGCTCGTGGCGCAGCCGCGTGCGGTCGATCCGCGCGACGCTGCCTACGTCATCTACACCTCGGGCTCCACCGGCGTGCCCAAGGGCGTGGTGGTGCCGCACCAGGGCCTGGGCAGCCTGGGCGCCTCGATGGCGCAGCGCTTCGCCATCGACCACGACTCGCGCGTGCTGCAGTTCTCTTCCAGCGGCTTCGACGCCTCGGTGATGGACCTGCTGATGGCCTTCCACGCCGGCGCCGCGCTGGTGGTGCCTTCGGCGCAGCAGGTGCTGGGGGCGGAGCTGGGCGCGCTGATCGACCGGCTGGCCGTGAGCCACGCGCTGATCCCGCCGGCCGCGCTCGCGACGCTGCCTGAAGGCGAGTACCCGTACCTGCAGACGGTGGTGGTGGGCGGCGACGCCTGCTCCGCCGAGCTGGCATCGCGCTGGTCCAGGGGCCGCCGCATGATCAACGCCTACGGCCCGACCGAGATCACCATCTGCGCGAGCACGAGCGCGCCGATGAATGGCGAGGAGCCGCCCGCCATCGGCACGCCGGTGTGGAACACGCGCGTGTACGTGCTCGACGACGCGCTGCAGCCGGTGCCGCCGGGCGTGGCGGGCGAGCTCTACATCGCCGGCAGCGGTGTCGCGCGCGGCTATCTCGGCCGGGCGCTGCTGAGCGCCGAGCGCTTCGTCGCCGATCCGCATGGCGAGCCGGGCAGCCGCATGTACCGCAGCGGCGACCTGGTGCGCTGGCGCAACGACGGCAGCCTCGACTTCCTGGGCCGCGCCGACCAGCAGGTGAAGATCCGCGGCTACCGCATCGAGCCCGGCGAGATCGAGTCGGTGCTGCTGCGGCATCCGCAGGTGACGCAGGCGGCCGTGATCGCGCGCGAGGACGTGCCCGGCGAGAAGCGCCTCGTGGCCTACGTGGTGGCGTCGTCCGATCCGCAGCCGACGGAGCTGCGCGCCCACATGGCGCAGTCGCTGCCCGACTACATGGTGCCTTCGGCCTTCGTGCACCTGCCGTTCCTGCCGCTCACGCAAAGCGGCAAGCTCGACCGCAGGACGCTGCCGGCGCCCGGGCCGCAGGCCGCGGAGGCCTACGCCGAGCCGCGCACCGCCACCGAAAGGCAGCTCGCCGCGCTGTGGGCCGAGACGCTGCACCTGGAGCGCGTGGGCATCCACGACAACTTCTTCGAGCTCGGCGGGCATTCGCTGATGGCGATCCAGCTCGGCATGCGCATCCGCCAGCAGGTGCGCGCGGACTTCCCGCACGCCGAGGTCTACAACCGCCCGACCATCGAGGCGCTGGCCTCATGGCTGGACGACAACACGGCGGGCGCCCGGGCGCTGGACCTGTCGCGCGAGCTCGACCTTCCCGCGCACATCCGCAGGCAGGACGTCGCGCCGCCGCTGGCCGCGAAGCGCGTGTTCCTGACCGGCGCCAGCGGCTTCGTCGGCAGCCACCTGCTGGCCGCGCTGCTGCGCGACACGACGGCCTGCGTGGTCTGCCATGTGCGCGCCGCCGACGAGGATGCCGGCCGGCGCCGCCTGCAGCTCACGCTGGCGCAGCGCCAGCTGGGCGCCATCTGGGACGACGCGCGCATCAAGGTCGTGACCGGCGACCTCGGCAAGCCGCGCCTGGGCCTCGACGACGGCGCGGCGGAGCTGGTGCGCGAGGGCTGCGACGCCATCTACCACTGCGCGGCGCAGGTGGACTTTTTGCATCCCTACGCCAGCCTGAAGCCGGCCAACGTCGACAGCGTGGTCACGCTGCTCGAATGGACCGCGCAGGGTCGGCCGAAGAGCATGCACTACGTCTCGACGCTGGCGGTGATCGACCAGAACAACGGCAAGGACGGCACCGTCACCGAGCAGTCGGCGCTGGCTTCCTGGAGCGGGCTGGTCGACGGCTACAGCCAGAGCAAGTGGGTCGGCGACGCGCTGGCGCGCGAGGCGCAGGCGCGCGGCATGCCGGTGGCGATCTACCGGCTGGGCGCGGTCACCGGCGACCACACGCACGCGATCTGCAATGCCGACGACCTGATCTGGCGCGTGGCGCATCTCTATGCCGACCTGGAAGCCATTCCCGACATGGACCTGCCGCTGAACCTCACGCCGGTGGACGACGTGGCGCGCGCCATCCTCGGCCTGGCGGCGCTGCAGTCGTCGTGGGGCCAGGTGTTCCACCTGACCAGCCAGGAGGCGCTGCGGGTGCGCGACATCCCGGCCGTGTTCGAGCGGCTCGGCATGCGGCTCGAGCCGGTGGGGCTCGAGCCCTGGCTGCAGCGCGCGCATGCGCGGCTCGCCGTGGGGCAGGACCGCGACCTGGCGGCGGTGCTGGCGATCCTCGACCGCTACGACACCTCGGCCACGCCGCCGAAGGTGAGCGGCGAGGCCACGCACGCGCAGCTCCAAGCCATCGGCGCCGCGATCCGCCCGGTGGACCGAGACCTGCTGCAGCGCTACTTCGTCGATCTCGGCATCGACACCAAGGCGCGCCGCCCGGCGGTCGAAGCCGGCGCATCGCAGGTGGCCTGAGATGGCGCGCTATCTCATCGCGGCAACCGCGTTGCCGGGACACGTGCTGCCGATGCTGGCCATCGCCCAGCATCTGGTGGGCCTCGGGCACGAGGTGCGGGTGCACACCGCGAGCCGCTTCCGTGCGCAGGCGGAGGCCACCGGCGCAAGCTTCACCGCCTTCGACGCATCGATCGACTTCGACCACCGCGAGCTCGACCAGCGCTTTCCGCAGCGCCAGCGCCTGCCCTCGGCGCATGCGCAGCTGTGCTTCGGGCTGAAGCACTTCTTCGCCGACGCCATGGCTGCGCAGCGCGCGGGGCTGGAGGCGATCCTGCGCGACTTCGCGGCCGACGCGATCGTGGTCGACACCATGTTCTGCGGCACCTTCCCGCTGCTGCTGGGCCCGCGCGCGCAGCGCCCGGCCGTGGTGGCCATCGGCATCTCGGCGCTGCCGCTGTCGAGCTGCGACACGGCCTTCTTCGGTACGGCGCTGGCGCCGTCGTCCACGCCGGAAGGGCGCGTGCGCAACCGCGCGATGAACACCAACCTCAGGCAGGCGATGTTCGGCGAGGTGCAGCGCTACTTCGACGCGCTGCTGACCTGCGCGGGCCTGCCGCCGCTGCCGGAGTTCTTCATCGACGCGATGGTGAAGCTGCCGGACCTGTACCTGCAGCTCACCTCCGAGTCCTTCGAGTACCCGCGCAGCGACCTGCCGGCCTCGGTGCGCTTCGTCGGCCCGCTGCTCGCGCCGGCCAGCCGCGACTTCGCGGAGCCCGACTGGTGGCACGAGCTCGACGACGGGCGCTCCGTCGTGCTGGTCACGCAGGGCACGCTGGCCAACCAGAACCCGGCCCAGTTGATCGGGCCGACGCTGCAGGGGCTGGCCGGCGCGAGCGACATCCAGGTCATCGCCACCACCGGCGGTCCGCAGCCCGAGGCGCTGAACATGGCCGTGCCCGCGAACGCGCGCGTGCTGCCCTTCCTGCCCTACGACCGGCTGCTGCCGAAGGTGCACGCGATGGTGACCAACGGCGGGTACGGCTCGGTCAACCATGCGCTGAGCCTCGGCGTGCCGCTGGTGGTGGCCGGTGCCACCGAGGAAAAGCCAGAGATCGCCGCGCGCGTCGCCTGGTCGGGCGCCGGCATCAACTTGGGCAATGGGCAACCCTCGGCGCGCCAGATCGGCGACGCGGTGCGCAGGCTGCTGAACGACCCCGGCTACCGCCAGCGCGCGGGCGTGCTGCGCGACGACTTCGCGCGCCACCACGCGCTCACCGAGGTCGCGGCGGCTCTCGAAGCGCTGCGCGAGGCCGCCGCACCCGAATCGGTGGAAATGGCCTGATTGAAGACTGAAGACGAACCCCTGCAAGGAAATCGACGATGAGCAACCCGTTTGACGACAAGAACGGCACCTTCCTGGTGCTGGTGAACGACGAAGGCCAGCACTCGCTGTGGCCGGCGTTCATCGACGTGCCCGCCGGCTGGAAGGTGGCGCTGCCCTCCACCGACAGGGCGGCCTGCAGCGCCTATATCGAGGCGAACTGGACCGACATGCGCCCGCGGTCGCTGGCGGCCAAGGATCTCGATGCCGCTGGCGCATGAGGGTGTTCGCGCTGCACCGGCGCGGCGCCGCCTGGGCGTACGCGTCGCGGTTCCGTGCGCCCGCGGCCGGTGAGGTGAGCATCGCCCCCGGCGAGCGGAAGGAGCGCGCCGGGCCGGCGGAAGGAACGCAGGAAAGACCGCGGCAGCAAGGCAGGCCGCGCCGGCGATGAGCGTTTTCTCCGCCTGGCCGTACTTCATGCTCGTGCTGGTGGTGCTTGGCGCGATGGCACTGCCGGTGTTCCGCGCGGCCGACGAGCCGGGCAATCCGCGCGACCACCGCACGGCAACGCTCGACGGGCTGCGCGGCTTTCTCGCGCTGAGCGTGTTCGTGCACCACCTGATGGTGACCCACGGCTACATCGAGCGCGGCGAATGGACTTTTCCGCCCTCGGGATTCCACACGCTGCTGGGGCAGGCGGGCGTGGGCGTCTTCTTCATGATCACCGGCTTCCTGTTCTGGGGGAAGCTGCTCGACGCGAAGGGGCGGCCCGATTGGAAGGGCCTGTACGTCGGCCGGCTCTGGCGCATCGGGCCGACCTACCTGCTGGCGGTGGGGCTGATGTTCCTCGTCGTCGCGTGGCGCACCGGCTTCGAGCTCAGGGAGCCGGCGTGGTCGGTGCTGGGCGCGATGCTGCAGTGGCTGGCCCTCGGCATCTGGCCGCTGCAGCCGGACATCAACGGCTATGCAGGCACGACGCTGATCCTCGCGGGCGTGACGTGGACGGTCTTCGTGGAGTGGCTGTTCTACGGGGCGCTGCGGCCGATGGCGCCACTGGCTCGCGGCGCTCGCACGCCGCGCTTCGTCGTCGGCGTCATGTTGCTGCTGTGCCTGCCGCTGCTGTGCTTCGCGGCGCTGTCGCCGGGCGCCTCGCCTTCGCGTCCGACGGTCGCGCTGGTGATCGGCGCGCTGGCCTGGGTGCTGGCGTCGTTCCTCATGGGCATGCTGTCGGCGTGGCTGGTCCGGCGCGAAGGGCCGCGGCTGCCGGAATGGGCGGCTTCTTTGCTGGCGCTGGCCTGCCTCGCGGGCGTGTTCCTCGGGTTCGGGCACATGGTCGGTCCGGTGCAGGTCCTGCTGCTGTGGGTGTTCTTTCATCTTGTGTGCACGGGCAGCACGCTTTTCGGCCTGCTGGCCATGCGGGCGGCCCGGCGCATGAGCACGGTGAGCTACAGCATCTACCTGCTGCAGGGGCTGGTGCTGACCCTGGCGTTTGCCGTGCAGCCGGTGCGGGAGTTCGCGATGGCCGGGGCGATGCGGTACTGGCTGGTGGGCACAGCCTGCGCGCTGGTGCTCGTGGCGGCCTCGGTCGTGAGCTACCGGCTGGTCGAGAAGCCGGGCATCGCGCGGGGCCGGCGCCTGCGATCCGGCCCGCGACGGATGCCTGCCGCGCAAGCCGCCGGGCCTTGAACGGGGCGGGGCGGCCCGCCCTTCAAGACCCCAAGCCATCCTCGTGACACACCCTTGCGCATAATTGACGCAAGCTATGACTCTCACCGAACTCAAATACATCGTCGCAGTGGCCCGCGAACGGCACTTCGGCAAGGCGGCCGAGGCCTGCTACGTTTCGCAGCCGACCCTCTCCGTCGCCATCAAGAAGCTCGAGGACGAGCTCGAAGTCAAGCTCTTCGAGCGCAGCGCCGGCGAAGTGACCGTCACGCCGCTGGGCGAGCAGATCGTGCAGCAGGCCCAGAGCGTGCTCGACCAGGCGGCCAGCATCAAGGAAATCGCCAAGCGCGGCAAGGACCCGCTGGCCGGCCCGCTGAACCTGGGCGTGATCTACACCATCGGCCCGTACCTGCTGCCCGACCTCGTGCGCCAGGTGATCGTGCGCACGCCGCAGATGCCGCTGGTGCTGCAGGAGAACTTCACCGCCAAGCTGCTCGAAATGCTGCGCGCCGGCGAGATCGATTGCGCCATCATGGCCGAGCCCTTCCCCGACACCGGCCTCGCGATGGCGCCGCTGTACGACGAGCCCTTCATGGCGGCGCTGCCCAACAAGCACAAGTTCGCCGACCGCGAGTCGATCACGTCCGAGGAACTGCAGAGCGAGACCATGCTGCTGCTGGGCACCGGCCATTGCTTCCGCGACCACGTGCTGGAGGTGTGCCCGGAGTTCGCGCGCTTCTCGAGCAACGCCGAGGGCATCCGCAAGAGCTTCGAGGGCTCGTCGCTGGAGACCATCAAGCACATGGTGGCCTCGGGCATGGGCGTGACGCTGGTGCCGCGCCTGTCGGTGCCGGCCGATGCGATCAAGCCCAAGGTCAAGGGCCGCAAGGAGCCCGAGCAGATGGTGCGCTACCTGCCGGTGCGCGACGCGCAGGACCGCGATCCGCCCACGCGCCGCGTGGTGCTCGCATGGCGTCGCACCTTCACGCGCTATGAGGCCATCGCCGCGCTGCGCAACGCGATCTATGCCTGCGAGCTGCCGGGCGTGAAGCGCCTTTCGTAGCTCGCAATTCGCGAACTTGGCCTACGCGGGTGCTGTTTTGAATCGTTGATCGCTGAGATAGAGTGGCGCTGTTGCGAAGCCGCGCGCCGGCTTCCAGAATCCAGCTCAACACCTCCCAAAACTCGATCGAAGAAAAGGATCTCGCGCCATGGCCAAAGACTCGAAGAAATCGTCGTCCGCCGCTTCCGCCGGCAAGGTGCCCAAGAAGGGCGGCAAGCAGGTCGCGCAGGAGTCGGGCAGCCGCAACGCGCCCATCATCAACATCGGCATCGAGCGCCAGGACCGCGCCGCCATCGCCGAAGGCCTGAGCCGCGTGCTGGCCGACACCTACACGCTGTACCTCACCACGCACAACTTCCATTGGAACGTGACGGGCCCGCACTTCAACTCGCTGCACGCCATGTTCATGGGCCAGTACACCGAACTGTGGGGCGCCACCGACGTGCTCGCCGAGCGCATCCGCGCACTGGGCCACTACGCACCGGGCTCGTACGCCGAGTTCAGCAAGATCGCCACCGTGCCCGACGTGCCGCAGAACCCGCCCAAGGCGATGGAGATGGTGCGCATCCTAGTGAAGGGCCACGAGACCGTGTCGCGCATCGCGCGCGAATTCATTCCTGTCGCCGAAGAAGCCGGCGACGACCCGACGGCCGACATGCTGACCGCGCGCTGCACGGTGCACGATCAGACGGCCTGGATGCTGCGTTCCCTCCTTGAAGACTGATTCCGCTCCTCCCATCACTGCGCCCGCGGTTCGCCGCGGGCGTTTTGCGTTGTATCTCGACCTGATCCGCTGGAACCGCCCGGCGGGCTGGCTGCTGCTGCTGTGGCCCACGCTGGGCGCGCTGTGGTTCGCGGCGGGTGGCTGGCCGGGCTGGCACCTGCTGGTCGTGTTCACGCTCGGCACCTTCCTCATGCGCAGTGCGGGCTGTTGCGTCAACGACGTGGCCGACCGCGACTTCGATCGCCACGTGAAGCGCACGGCGCAGCGGCCCGTGACCAGCGGCGAGCTGTCTGTCAAGGAGGCGCTGGGGCTGGGTGTGGTGCTGGCGCTGGTGTCCTTCGGGCTGGTGCTCACGACCAACCGCACGACGGTGCTGTGGTCGTTCGCGGCATTGGCCATCACGCTGATCTACCCCTTCGCCAAGCGTTTCGTCTCGGTGCCGCAGGCGGTGCTGGGCATCGCCTTCAGCTTCGGCATTCCGATGGCCTTCGCGGCGGTGCAGTCCACCGTGCCGCTCTTCGCCGCGGCGCTGCTGGCGGGCAACCTGTTCTGGGTGCTGGCCTACGACACCGAGTACGCGATGGTCGACCGCGACGACGACCTCAAGATCGGCATGAAGACATCGGCCATCACCTTCGGCCGCCTCGACGTGGCGGCGGTGATGACGAGCTATGCGCTCTTCCTCGCGGTCTGGACCTGGGCCGGCGCGAGCCGTTCGCTGGGCGTGCTGTTCTACGTCGGCATAGCTGTGGCCGCGGCGCAGGCGCTGTGGCACTGGCGCCTGATCCACGATCGCACGCGCGAAGGCTGCTTCAAGGCCTTTCGCCTGAACCACTGGCTGGGTTTCACCGTGTTCGCGGGCGTCGTGGCCGGCTACGCGCTGCGCTGAGCATCACCATGTCCGGTGTGCTGGAGCGGCTAAGGCAGAAGGTCGGGCAGGAGGGCCACTCCGGCTGGCATCGCATCACGCAGGAGATGGTCGAGCGCTACTCCGAGCTGTCGGGCGACGGCGAAGGGGAGTGGATCCACCTCGACCCCGAGCGCGCGGCGCGCGAGGCCGATTACGGCGGCACCATCGTGCAGGGCTTCTTCCAGGTGTCGCACCTGATCCGGCTGACCGGGGAGGCCATGCGCACGCTGTTGCCCTTCGACTCGAACCATGCGCTCAACTACGGCTTCGACCGCCTGCGCTTCGTGCGGCCGATGCCGGTGGGCGCGCGCTTCCGGGCGCGCATACGCATCGCGGACGTGACGGCCAGGCCGGGCGACAGCTATCTGCTGAAGGAAGAAGTCTGGCTGGAGCTGGAGGACGGCACCGTCACGCTGGCTGCCGAATGGCTCTTCCTGCTCGGGCCGGGTGCGTTGCCCGAGGCCTGAAATCAGCCTCGGCCGAATTCCTCGCCCAGCTCCGCGGCGCGTTTCTGTGCGGCGCGGATCGCCGTCTTGAACTGGGACTTCACGTCGGCCGCCTGCAGCGAGGTGATGGCCGCGTAGGTCGTGCCGCCCTTGGAGGTCACGCGCTCGCGCAGCACCGAGGGCGGCTCGGTCGCGCTGTGCGCCAGCGCCGAGGCGCCGGTGAAGGTGCCGACGGACAGCCGCAGCGCTTGTTCGGGCGTGAGGCCCATCTCGACGCCGACCTCGGTCATCGCCTCGATGAAATAGAACACATAGGCCGGGCCCGAGCCCGACATGGCGGTCACGGCGTCGAGCGCCGGTTCGGCGTCGACCCAGAGCAGCTCGCCGGTGGGCGCCAGCAGCTGCCCGACCATCGAGCGATCGGAGCTGTCGACGCCGGGCCGGGCGAACAGGCCGGTCATGCCCTTGCCTACCAGCGCAGGCGTGTTGGGCATGGCGCGCACCACGCGCTCGGTGCCGAGCCAGCGGGCGATGCTGTCGGATGGAATGCCGGCTGCGACGCTCAGGTGCAGGGCGTCTTCCGCAAAGGGGCGCACCGGCCGGGCGGCTTCGGCGAACGTCTGGGGCTTGACCGCCCAGACCACCACGCCGCAGCGCGCCAGCGCCTCGCTCGCCTCGGCCTTCGCGACGACGCCGAAGGACTGGGCCAGCTTCGCGCGCGCCTCCTCGAAGGGCTCGACCACCTCGAAGGCATCCGCCGGGGTACCTTGCTGGATCAGGCCGCCGATGATGGCGCTGGCCATGTTGCCGCCCCCGATGAAGGCGACGGGGGGCAGCGGCGCGGGGCCGGTGCGGGGCAGGAAGGTCACGGCGATGGTCATGGTCGGTCGGCGTATTCGAAGGCGGCGAACTGGGTGATTTGAAGCGGATTGAAATTGTCGTCGCTCACGACCACCAGCATGCGCTTGCCGCCGGGCAGGGGCGGGCCCCAGCACATGCCTTCGGTGTTGTCGAGCCGGGACAGGCCCAGCGCGGCGAAGTCGGCCACCAGCGTCTTGGCCGCCGGCCGGTGGTTGCCGGGCGCCAGCGCGTCGACGGCGAGCACGTCGCTGGCCGCGCGGGTGTCTATTTCATACAGGCGCAGCGAATTGCCGCGGCCGGTGGCGTAGGCGCGCTCCAGAACCAGCATGCGGTCGGCGTCGAGCATCAGGATCTCGCTCACGCCGTTGTCGGCGTAGCTGCCGGGAACGAGCGGGCGCAGCGGGATGGCGTCGGGGGTGTAGGCGATCTGGCGGTCGGCCTGGCCGGTCTCGAGGTCGATCCGGGTGAAGCGGCAGGGGCCGCCGGGGGCGCTGGTGGTTGGCTCGGGGCCGTCCTGGATCAGGGCGTTTTCCATCGCCAGCCAGGCGAAGCGGCCGTCCGGCGTGAGGCTGACGCCCTCGAAAGTCAGGTTGTCGCGTGGGCCGCGGCGCTGGGCCGGATCGGGCTGGAACATCGCCGGCATCCGGAATTCGCGCAGGAAGCGGCCGTCGCGGGCCGATTCGTACAGCGCCGGGCCGAAGCCGCGGGCGACGTCGCCTTCGCTGGTCCAAAGCAGGGTGTTGGTGGCGGGGCGCAGCCGCAGCGCTTCGGGGTCGGGGACCGGGAGTCCGTCGACCGCGTTGCGCCGGTTGGGCCAAGCCCCCCCGCCGGGGCGTTGCAGCTGCACCACGCCTGTCGGCTCGGGCGCCGCAGCTTGCGGGGAAGGCCAGCGGGCGGTGTAGTAGCGGACGGGGCCCAAGTCTGATCGATCATCGCTGATGAGCAGGTACTCACCTCGGATCGGGTCGTAGTCGATGCCCGAGAGGCCGCCGGCCGTGGTTCCTTCTATATGGCGACGGTGCGTCCATCGGGCCTCGGCAATCAGGCGCAGCCGGCCCGGGTCCGGATTCGGCGTCGCGCCGCCCTTGCAGCCGGCCAGCGCCAGCCCCGCCAGGCCGGCTCCGCCAGCCAGCAGCAGGCGGCGACGACGCTGCAGCAATGAGGTCGAAAGAATGGTTTTTTCGGACTTTTCGGGCGTACGCACGCCCCGGAGTCTAGTGGCACTGCCCGCCGGCAAGCAGGGTTGTTGACTTCCGGCTTCTTGCGTGCAACAATCGCGGGCTTCGCTTTCAAAAGGCGGAGCTTTCAGCCCAAAGCGGAAGTGCCCCGAGTGGTTCGGGGTATGGACGACGGGCCCAAGACTGACTGATTTGCCTCCCTCCTGGATGCACATCGGTACAAGTTGGGAATATCAAGAAATGATCCAAACTGAATCCCGGCTCGAAGTGGCCGACAACACGGGCGCGAAATCCGTCCTGTGTATCAAGGTGCTCGGTGGCTCCAAGCGGCGTTACGCCAGCGTGGGCGACGTCATCAAGGTCAGCATCAAGGAAGCCGCTCCGCGTGGTCGCGTCAAGAAGGGCGAGATCTACAGCGCAGTGGTGGTCCGCACCGCCAAGGGCATCCGTCGCGCCGACGGCTCGCTCGTGAAATTCGACGGCAACGCAGCAGTGTTGCTCAACGCCAAGCTGGAGCCCATCGGCACCCGCATCTTCGGACCGGTCACGCGCGAACTGCGCACCGAGAAGTTCATGAAGATCGTGTCGCTGGCACCCGAAGTTCTCTAAGGACACAACGCCATGAACAAGATTCGCAAGGGCGACCAGGTCATCGTGTTGGCCGGCCGCGACAAGGGCAAGCGGGGCACCGTCTCGCTGCGCAAGGATGACTCGCACGTGGTCATCGAAGGCATCAACCTCGTCAAGAAGCACACCAAGCCGAACCCCCTGAAGGGTACGACCGGTGGCATCGTCGAGAAGGCCATGCCGATTCACCAGTCCAACGTGGCGATCTTCAACGCCGCGACCGGCAAGGCCGATCGCGTGGGCGTCAAGGTCACCCAGGATGCTGACGGCAAGCGCGTGGCTGTTCGCGTGTTCAAGTCGAGCGGCGAAGAAATCAAGTTCGCCTAAGAGGTACTCACATGGCACGTCTCCAACAACACTATCGCGAAAAGATCGCGAAAGACCTGACGGAAAAGTTCGGCTACACGTCGCCGATGCAGGTTCCGCGCCTCACCAAGATCACGCTCAACATGGGTGTGGGTGAAGCAGTCGCCGACAAGAAGGTTCTCGACAACGCAGTCGCCGACCTGACCAAGATCGCTGGCCAGAAGCCCGTGGTCACCAAGTCCAAGAAGGCTATCGCTGGTTTCAAGATCCGCGAAAACCAGCCGATCGGCTGCATGGTCACGCTGCGTGGCGTGCACATGTACGAATTCCTGGATCGCTTCGTGACCATCGCGCTGCCGCGCGTTCGCGACTTCCGTGGTATCTCCGGCCGTGCTTTCGATGGCCGTGGCAACTACAACATCGGCGTCAAGGAACAGATCATTTTCCCCGAGATCGAATACGACAAGGTCGATGCCCTGCGCGGTCTCAATATCAGCATCACGACGACGGCCAAGACCGACGAAGAAGCCAAGGCGCTTCTCGCTGGCTTCCGTTTCCCGTTCAAGAACTGAGGTGACCTGTGGCTAAAGCATCTTTGATCCAGCGCGAACTCAAGCGCGACAAGCTGGTTGCCAAGTTCGCAGCGAAGCACGCCGAACTGAAGGCTGCCTCCAACGACCTGAAGAAGACCGAAGAAGAGCGCGCTGCTGCACGCCTGGCGCTGCAGAAGCTGCCGCGCAACGCGAACCCCACGCGTCAGCGCAACCGTTGCGAAATCACCGGTCGCCCCCGTGGCACCTTCCGTCAATTCGGTCTGGCCCGCGCCAAGATCCGCGAACTGGCTTTCAACGGCGACATCCCCGGTGTCACCAAGGCCAGCTGGTAAGCCAGGCAGGAGCAAACAACATGAGCATGAGTGATCCCATTGCCGACCTGCTGACGCGTATCCGCAACGCGCAGATGGTGGCGAAGCCCACCGTGTCGGTCCCGTCTTCCAAGGTGAAGATCGCGATCGCACAAGTCCTGAAGGACGAGGGCTATATCGACGGTTTCCAGGTCAAGACCGAAGCCGGCAAGAGCGAACTGGAAATCTCGCTGAAGTACTACGCTGGCCGTCCGGTCATCGAGCGCATCGAGCGAGTGAGCCGCCCTGGCCTGCGTGTCTACAAGGCCAGCGCTTCCATTCCGCAAGTCCAGAACGGCCTCGGCGTTGCGATCGTCACGACCCCCAAGGGTGTGATGACCGACCGCAAGGCTCGCGCCTCCGGTGTCGGCGGTGAAGTTCTGTGCTACGTCGCCTAACCGAGACATCGAGGAGTAACTGAAATGTCCCGAGTAGGAAAAATGCCGATCACCATCCCCGCAGGCGTGGATGTGTCGATCAAGGAAGACCAGATCAGCGTCAAGGGCACGGGCGGTACGCTCGCCCTTGCACGCAACGTGCTGGTCAACGTCGTCAGCAAGGACGGCAAGCTGAGCTTCGAGCCCGCCAACGATTCGCGTGAAGCCAACGCGATGAGCGGCACGGTTCGCCAGCTCGTGAACAACATGGTGGTCGGTGTGACCAAGGGCTTCGAGAAGAAGCTCAGCCTGATCGGCGTCGGCTACAAGGCCGCAGCCCAGGGCACGAAGCTGAACCTCCAAGTCGGCTATTCGCACCCGGTCAACATCGACATGCCGCAAGGCATCACGGTGGCTACCGCGACCCCGACTGAAATCGTGATCAAGGGTGCTGACCGTCAGCGCGTTGGTCAAATCGCTGCTGAGATCCGCGCTGTTCGTCCGCCAGAGCCCTACAAGGGCAAGGGCATCCGCTATGCGGACGAGAAGATCGTGATCAAAGAGACCAAGAAGAAGTAAGGGGCAGCAAAATGATGTTGACCAAAAAAGCACAGCGTCTCCGCCGCTCGCGCCAAACCCGCATCCGCATCGCGACGCAGGGCGTGGCCCGTCTGACGGTGAATCGCACCAACCTGCACATCTACGCCACCGTCATCTCCGGCGACGGCGCCAAGGTGATTGCAACCGCATCGACGGCAGAAGCCGAAGTGCGTACCTCGCTCGGCGGTTCGGGCAAGGGCGGCAATGCCGCCGCAGCCACCGCAGTCGGCAAGCGCATCGCTGAAAAGGCGAAGGCAGCCGGCATCGAGAAGGTCGCTTTCGACCGCGCAGGTTTCGCATACCACGGCCGCGTCAAGGCGCTGGCCGAAGCCGCCCGCGAAGCCGGCCTGCAGTTCTAATCGGACACGAGATTCAAAATGGCAAAGATTCAGGCAAGAGCTCAGAACGAAGGCCCTGAGGACGGTTTGCGCGAGAAGATGATCGCGATCAACCGCGTCACCAAGGTGGTGAAGGGTGGTCGTATCCTCGGTTTCGCAGCACTCACCGTGGTCGGTGACGGCGATGGCCGCGTCGGCATGGGCAAGGGCAAGTCGAAGGAAGTGCCCGCTGCAGTGCAGAAGGCAATGGAAGAAGCGCGTCGCAACCTGCTGAAGGTTTCGATCAAGAACGGCACGCTGCACCACCAGGTGCAAGGCCATCATGGCGCTTCGACGGTCGTGATGTACCCGGCCCCCAAGGGTACCGGCATCATCGCCGGCGGCCCGATGCGCGCCGTGTTCGAAGTGATGGGTATCACCGACATCGTGGCCAAGAGCCATGGTTCGTCGAACCCCTACAACATGGTTCGCGCCACGCTCGACGGGTTGAAGAACTCGACGACCGCCAGCGAAGTGGCTGCCAAGCGCGGCCTGACCGTCGAAGAAATCTTCGCCTGAGCGCAGGCCGTCGCAAGCCTCAAGGAAGCATTCAAATGACGCAACAACAAACCCTCAAGGTGCAGCTGGTCAAGAGCCCGATCGGCACCAAGGAATCGCATCGCGCGACCGTGCGTGGCCTCGGCCTGCGCAAGCTCAACAGCGTGAGCGAGCTGCAAGACACGCCCGCTGTGCGCGGCATGATCAACAAGATCAGTTATCTGGTCAAAGTCCTGTAAGAGAGACTGATATGGAACTCAATGGCATCAAGCCGGCGGATGGCGCCAAGCACGCCAAGCGCCGTGTCGGCCGCGGTATCGGTTCCGGCCTGGGCAAGACCTCGGGTCGTGGCCACAAGGGCCAGAAGTCGCGTGCAGGCGGTTTCCACAAGGTCGGCTTCGAAGGCGGTCAAATGCCGCTGCAGCGTCGTCTGCCGAAGCGTGGCTTCAAGTCGCACCTGCTGAAGTTCAACGCCGAAGTCACGCTGACCGCTCTCGAGCAGCTCGGCCTGGCCGAAGTGGACATCCTGGCGCTGAAGCAAGCCGGCCTCGTGGGCCAGCTCGCCAAGGTCGTCAAGGTCGTGAAGACCGGTGAGCTCACCAAAGCCGTCAAGCTGACGGGCGTGGGCGCAACGGCTGGCGCCAAGGCTGCGATCGAAGCGGCTGGCGGTAGCATCGCCTGATCATCATCGGACTGAAAGAAGTTCTTCGTGGCAACTAACGCGGCAACGATCGCAAAGACAGGCAAGTTCGGCGACCTCCGTCGCCGGCTGGTCTTCTTGCTGCTCGCGCTCGTGGTCTATCGGATTGGCGCGCACATTCCTGTGCCGGGTATCAACCCGGACCAGCTGGCTGCGCTGTTCCAGGGCCAGCAGGGCGGCATTCTGAGCCTGTTCAACATGTTCTCGGGCGGTGCGCTGTCGCGCTTCACCGTGTTCGCGTTGGGGATCATGCCGTACATCTCGGCGTCGATCATCATGCAGCTGATGACCTACGTGCTTCCGACCTTCGAGCAATTGAAGAAGGAAGGTGAGGCCGGACGCCGCAAGATCACGCAGTACACGCGTTATGGCGCGCTGGGTCTGGCCCTGTTCCAGTCGTTCAGCATCGCGGTGGCTCTCGAGTCGTCGGCTGGCCTGGTGATTTCGCCCGGTTTCGGCTTCCGCCTGACCGCCATGGTGAGCTTGACGGCAGGTTCGATGTTCCTGATGTGGCTCGGCGAGCAGATCACCGAACGTGGCCTCGGCAACGGCATCTCGATCCTGATCTTCGCGGGTATCGCGGCCGGTCTGCCCAACGCCATCGGCGGCCTGCTGGAGTTGGTGCGTACCGGCGCCATGAACGTGATCGTCGCGCTCTTCATCGTCGCCGTGGTGGTGCTGGTCACCTACTTCGTGGTGTTCGTCGAACGCGGCCAGCGCAAGATCCTCGTGAACTATGCGCGGCGCCAGGTCGGCAACAAGGTGTATGGCGGTCAGTCGTCGCACCTGCCGCTGAAGCTGAACATGGCTGGCGTGATTCCGCCGATCTTCGCTTCGTCGATCATCCTGCTGCCGGCAACGGTGGTCGGCTGGTTCAGCACCGGCGATGGCGGCTTCCGCTGGATCAAGGACGTTGCCAGCGCACTGCGCCCGGGCGAGCCGATCTACGTGCTGCTGTATGCCGCTGCCATCGTTTTCTTCTGCTTCTTCTACACGGCGCTCGTGTTCAACAGCAAGGAAACGGCGGACAACCTGAAGAAGAGTGGCGCATTCATTCCGGGTATCCGCCCAGGTGACCAGACCGCTCGCTACATCGACAAGATTCTGGTTCGACTGACGCTGGCTGGCGCGGTGTACATCACCTTCGTCTGCCTGCTGCCGGAGTTCCTGATCCTGAAGTACAACGTGCCGTTCTACTTCGGTGGTACCTCCCTGCTGATCATCGTGGTCGTCACGATGGACTTCATGGCCCAGGTGCAAAACTACATGATGTCCCAGCAGTACGAATCGCTGCTGAAGAAGGCGAACTTCAAGACATCGTAGGGCTGTGTTTCAGTATTGAGTCCGGGCGGTAGACCGCCACGTTAAACAGTTTTAGGAGAGTGAAATGAGAGTTTCGGCTTCGGTCAAAACCATCTGCCGTAATTGCAAGGTCATCCGCCGCAAGGGTGTGGTGCGCGTGATCTGCACCGACCCGCGCCACAAGCAGCGCCAGGGTTGATTGAAGAGTATTAGAGGACGCACATGGCACGTATTGCTGGCATCAACATCCCGCCGCACAAGCACGCTGAAATCGGCCTGACCGCCATCTTCGGCATCGGTCGCACCCGCGCCCGTCAGATCTGCGAAGCGAGCGGCATCGAGTATTCGAAGAAGATCAAGGATCTGACCGACGCCGATCTCGAGAAGATCCGCGACCAGATCGCCCTGTTCACGATCGAAGGCGACCTGCGTCGCGAGACGACGATGAACATCAAGCGCCTGATGGACATCGGCTGCTACCGCGGCTTCCGTCACCGTCGCGGCCTGCCGATGCGCGGCCAGCGCACGCGCACCAACGCCCGCACCCGCAAGGGTCCGCGCAAGGCTGCGCAGTCCCTGAAGAAATAAGGATAGAACAGCATGGCTAAAGCACCTGCAAACAACGCCGCACAGCGCGTTCGCAAGAAGGTTCGCAAGAACGTCGCGGACGGTATCGCTCACGTGCACGCTTCGTTCAACAACACCATCATCACGATCACCGATCGCCAGGGCAATGCCCTGTCGTGGGCTTCGTCGGGTGGCCAGGGCTTCAAGGGCTCGCGCAAGTCGACCCCGTTCGCTGCGCAGGTCGCTTCGGAAGTTGCCGGCCGTGCTGCTGTCGAGCAAGGCATCAAGAACCTCGACGTCGAGATCAAGGGCCCCGGCCCCGGTCGCGAATCGTCGGTGCGCGCACTGGCTGCGCTCGGCATCCGGATCAATTCCATTGCCGACGTGACGCCCGTTCCGCACAACGGCTGCCGCCCCCAGAAGCGTCGCCGCATCTGATCGTCGGTCAGCAAGGCGCAGCCGGCTTTCAAGAGCGGCTGCGCATTTGTTTTTTTACTAAGCCCACCGCCATCAGCGTTTCGCCGATGGCTCCCGCAGGCAACTGCGGCAGATGACACAAAGGAAAAATCGTGGCACGTTACCTCGGCCCCAAGGCCAAACTTTCCCGCCGTGAAGGCACCGACCTGTTCCTGAAGAGCGCTCGCCGCTCGATCCAGGACAAGGCCAAGTTCGACTCCAAGCCCGGCCAGCATGGTCGCACCTCGGGTCAGCGCACCTCCGACTACGGCCTGCAGCTGCGCGAGAAGCAGAAGGTCAAGCGTATGTACGGTGTGCTCGAGAAGCAATTCCGCCGCTACTTCGAAGAAGCCGACCGCCGTCGTGGCAACACCGGCGCCAACCTGCTGTTCATTCTCGAATCGCGCCTGGACAACGTCGTCTACCGCATGGGCTTCGGCTCGACCCGCGCCGAAGCGCGCCAGCTCGTGTCGCACAAGGCGATCACGGTGAACGGTCAGTCGGTCAACATCCCGTCGTACCTGGTCAAGACCGGCGACGTGATCGCCGTGCGCGACAAGTCGAAGAAGCAGACCCGCGTTGTCGAAGCGCTGCAACTCGCCCAGCAAGTCGGTATTCCGGCATGGGTCGACGTGAATGCCGACAAGGCCGAAGGCACGTTCAAGAAGGTGCCCGATCGCGACGAATTCGCAGCCGACATCAACGAATCGCTGATCGTCGAACTGTATTCGCGTTGATTTCTTCTACCCGCACCCGCCATTCGGCGCGAGCGGGAGATTGTTTTTGTTGTTCACGTTCCTGTTCCGCGCCTCGTCGCGGCTCAGGTGCTTCACCAGCCTTACCGGTGTAACGAGCCGGGGGTATTGAGAGGAAGTCTGCATGCAAACCACCCTGCTGAAACCCAAGACCATCCAGGTCGAGCAACTTGCCGCCAACAAGGCCAAGGTGACGCTCGAGCCTTTCGAGCGCGGCTATGGCCACACGCTCGGCAACGCGCTGCGTCGCGTTCTGCTGTCGTCCATGGTTGGCTACTCGGCCACCGAAGTCACGATCGCTGGCGTTCTGCATGAGTACTCGTCGATCGACGGCGTGCAGGAAGATGTCGTCAACATCCTGCTGAACCTCAAGGGCGTGGTGTTCAAGCTCCACAACCGCGACGAAGTCACGCTGAGCCTGCGCAAGGACGGCGAAGGCCCGGTGCTGGCCTCGGACATCCAGACCCCGCACGACGTCGAGATCATCAATCCCGACCACGTGATCGCCCACCTGTCGCAAGGCGGCAAGCTCGACATGCAGATCAAGGTCGAGAAGGGCCGCGGCTACGTGCCCGGCACGATGCGCCGCTATGCGGACGAGCCGACCAAGTCGATCGGCCGCATCGTCCTCGACGCTTCGTTCTCGCCCGTGAAGCGCGTGAGCTACACGGTCGAAAGCGCCCGTGTGGAGCAGCGTACCGACCTGGACAAGCTGCTGGTCGAAATCGAAACCAACGGTGCGATCACCGCCGAAGACGCAGTCCGCGCATCGGCTAAAATCCTGGTTGAGCAGCTCGCCGTGTTCGCGCAGCTCGAAGGCGGCGAACTCGCTGCGTTCGATGCTCCGGCTCCGCGTAGCGCACAGCAGTTCGATCCGATCCTGCTGCGCCCTGTCGACGAACTCGAACTGACGGTGCGTTCGGCCAACTGCCTGAAGGCCGAAAACATCTACTACATCGGTGACCTGATCCAGCGCACCGAGAACGAGCTGCTCAAGACCCCGAACCTGGGTCGCAAGTCGCTCAACGAAATCAAGGAAGTGCTCGCCTCCCGCGGCCTGACCTTGGGCATGAAGCTCGAAAGCTGGCCGCCGGCCGGTCTCGACAAGCGTTGATTATTTGAATTTTTGAAAGAGGCCCCCTGAAAAGGGCCAGTGCACCGGGCAGTACCTGACACGGCTGCCTGTTTTTATAAAGTAAAGGAAAGCACCATGCGTCACGGACACGGACTCCGCAAACTCAACCGCACCAGCTCGCACCGCCTCGCGATGCTGCAGAACATGATGAATTCGCTCATCGAGCACGAAGTCATCAAGACCACGGTCCCCAAGGCCAAGGAACTGCGCCGCGTCATCGAGCCGATGATCACGCTCTCCAAGAACCCCACGCTGGCCAACAAGCGCCTGGCCTTCGACCGCCTGCGCAACCGCGACAGCGTCGTGAAGCTCTTTGGAGACCTCGGCCCGCGTTTCGCAGCGCGTCCGGGCGGCTACACCCGCATCCTGAAGATGGGCTTCCGCGTGGGCGACAACGCCCCGATGGCACTCGTCGAACTGGTTGACCGTCCTGAAATTAAAGAAGACGCAGCCGAGCAAAACGCTGCTGAATAAGCTATAATCTAAGTCTGCCGCGCGATGGAGCAGCCTGGTAGCTCGTTGGGCTCATAACCCAAAGGTCGCAAGTTCAAATCTTGCTCGCGCAACCAAATTGAAAGGCCCTTTGAGAAATCAAAGGGCCTTTTTCTTTTGCCGATCTTTTTACCCATCAATTGCCGGTGAATGGCAAAAAGAAATGCCCTCGCAAAGAGGGCATTTTTATTTTGGCCAGCGCGGCAACTCAGTCGGGAATGACTGCTGTCACCTCGATCTCGACCTTGGCGCGATGCTCCACCAGCGCCGCCACCTGCACGCAGGTCATGGCCGGAAAGTTGCGCCCCATCGCGTCCCGGTAGACCGGACCGAGTTCAGCGAGCCGGCGACTGTATTCGTCGCGGTCCGTCACGTACCAGGTCATGCGCACCATGTGCTCGGGCCCCGCACCTCCCGCACGCAGCACCTCGACGATGTTGCGCAGCGCCAGGCCGCATTGGTCGATGAAATCGTCCGATTCGAATTGCTGCTGGGCATTCCAGCCGATCTGGCCGCCGACGAACAGCATCGTTCCACGAGCGGCGACGCCGTTCGCATAGCCCTTGGGAGGCAGCCAGCCTTCGGGTTGCAGGAGTTTGTTGATCATGATGTCGTGTTGAGTTGTCTCAGTTTGAATCGTTGGAGCTTGCCGGTTTCGGTGCGCGGCAGCGCCGGCACGAATTCGATCTCCCTTGGGTATTTGAATGGCGCAATGGTGGCCTTCACATGGTCTTGCAGCGCCTTCACGAGGGCCGCGTCGCCCTCGTTGCCGGGCTTGAGCACGCAGAAGGCCTTCACGATCATTCCCCGCTCTGCGTCGGGCTTGCCGATCACGCCGCACTCGGCCACAGCGGGGTGCTTGAGGAGCGCGTCCTCGACCTCCGGGCCGCCGACGTTGTAGCCGGCCGTGATGATCATGTCGTCGGCGCGCGCTTGATAGAAGAAGTAGCCGTCGTCGTCCTGAACGAACGAATCGCCCGGATAGTTCCAGCCGTTCTTCACATAGTCGGCCTGGCGCGGATCGTCGAGATAGCGGCACCCCACAGGCCCCTGCAGCGCGAGCTTGCCGACCGTGCCGCGCGGCACTTCGCTGCCCTGGTCGTCCACGACCTTCGCGGTGAAGCCCGGCACTGCCTTGCCGACCGCCCCTCGGCGCACTTCGCCTCCCGCGGCGGAGATGTAGATGTGGAACACCTCGGTGCCGCCGATGCCGTCGAGCATCTCGATGCCGGAAGCTTCCTTCCACAGCTGCCGCGTGGCGTCCGGCAAAGCTTCGCCCGCGCTCACGCTGATGCGCAGGCTCGGCATGCCGTGCTGCTTCACGAACGGCGCCATCTGGCGGTAGAACGTGGGCGCCGTGTAGCAGATGGTCGCGCCGACCTCGTTGATCAGCTTCACCAGCCCCTCGGGCGTGAACGGCGCATCGGGAAAGTAGACCGAAGCCCCGGCCCACATCGGAAACACCAGCAGCCCGCCCAACCCGAAGGTGAAGGCCAGCGGTGGCGAGCCCACCACGATGTCGTCGCTGCGCGCGCGCAGCACATGGCGCGGCCATGTCTCGCACATCGCGAGCACGTCGCGGTGCGTGGTGACGGGCGCTTTCGGCTTGCCGGTAGTGCCTGATGTGAAGGCCAGCAGTGCGATGTCGTCGGACGCCGTAGGGCAGGCCTTGAACACGCCGCTCTTCTTCGCCGCACGCGCCGACAGCGAGTCTTCCACATCGGGCTTGTTGAATGCGATCACCGTTGCGAGCACCGGGTGGGCCTGCTGCGCGAGCACCAACTCGTCGAGCAGCCGGCCATCGCACAGCGCGGCCACGGGCTGCGACTTCTCGATGATGTCGCCCAGCTCCTTCGCGCGCAGCAGCGGCATCGTCGCCACGGCGATCAGCCCGGCCTTCACCACCGCCAGCCACGCAAGCGCCATGGCCACCGAATTGCCGCCGCGCAGCAGCACCCGGTTGCCCGGCACCAGCCCGAGATCCTCGACCAGCACCTGCGCGATGCGGTTGACCTCCACGGCCGCCTGCGCATAGGTCAGCGTGCCCTGCGGCGAACGCAGCATCGGCTTGTCGCCGAAGCCCTTCGCCGCGGCCTTGTCGAGCAGTTCCTCGACCAGGTTGAGCTGGTCGGGCAGCCGCAACTCGGGCAGGTCGTAGCGAAAGACGGGCAGCTGCGCCGCAGGCGGCAGGCGGTCGTGAACGAAGCGATCGACTTGGGCAGACACGGTGTTTATCCCCGCAGAACGGATTTGCCGATGATCAGTTGCTGTACTTCCGTCGCGCCTTCGTAGATGCGCAGCGAGCGGATGTCGCGATAGAGGCTCTCGATCTTGGTGCCGACCTTCACGCCGAGGCCGCCATGCATCTGCAGCGCCATGTCGATCACGCGGCTCGCGTTCTCGGTGGCGCACATCTTGGCCATGGCCGCGGCGGCCGACACGTCGCCAACGGCGGGCGCGCCGCGGCGTTCGGCGTCGTCGCGCATCCACGCCGCGCGGTATGTGAGCAGCGCGGCGCTGTCGATCAACGCGGCCATCTCGCCGAGCTTGGCCTGCGTGAGCTGGAAGTCGGCGAGCGTCTGGCCGAACATCCGGCGCTTCTTCGAATGCGCGATCGCTTCCGCCAGCGCGCGGCGCCCCATGCCGAGAGCGGCTGCGGCCACCGAAGCGCGGAAGATGTCGAGCGTGCGCATCGCGAGCTTGAAACCGCCGTTGAGCTCGCCCAGCTGCGCGGTGCGCGGCACGACGCAGTTCTCGAAGCGCAGCGTGGCCAGCGGGTGTGGCGCCATCACGTCGATGTGCGCGGAGGTGTCGAGGCCCGGCGTCTTCGCGTCGACGATGAAGGCCGTGATGCCGCGCGTACCGCCAGCGGGGTCGGTCTTCGCGAAAACGCAGTAGAAGTCGGCGATGCCGCCGTTGCTGATCCAGGTCTTCTCGCCGTTGAGCTTCCAGCCATCGGCGGTCTCCTCCGCGCGCATCGCCATCGCACCCACGTCGGAGCCGGCTTCGGGCTCGCTGAGCGCGAAGGCCGCGATCTTGCTGCCCTTGGCCACGGCCGTCAGGTAGTCGGCGTGCTGCTGCGGCGTACCCGCCAGCGTGATCGCGCCGCTACCCAGGCCCTGCATCGCGAACGCGAAGTCGGCGAGCGGCGAATGAAAGGCGAGCGTCTCGCGCAGCAGCACGAGAGCGCGCGAATCGAGCCGTTCGAGCGCGCCGCCGGAACTGCCCGGCACGCAGTAGCGCAGCCAGCCGCCGGCGCCGAGCCGCTGGACCCAGTCGCGGCACGCCGCGCGGTCGTCGTGCTCGTCGACTTCCTGCGCCTCGGCCCACGGCAGGAGGCCGTCGGCCAGCGCGCGGTGCGCGTCGTCGAAGAAGGGCAGCGCGAGGTGCGCCGTCGATGGTGGGGCGGGAGCCTTGGTCATCATCGCGTCAGTCCCCGCCGAACACCGGCTTGCGCTTGGCCGCGAAGGCCTCGTAGGCGCGTTTGAAATCTTCGGTCTGCATGCAGATCGCCTGTGCCTGTGCCTCGGCCTCGATGGCCTGGTCGATGGTCATCGACCATTCCTGAGACAGCATCGTCTTCGTCATTCCGTGCGCGAAGGTCGGACCTTCGGCGAGGTCGCGCGCAACCTTCGTTGCGGCCTCGAGCAGTGCGTCGCTTTCGTGCAGCGCGTTGAAGAAGCCCCAGGCCTGGCCTTCCTGCGCGGTCATTGCGCGGCCGGTGAAGAGCAGTTCCGAAGCGCGCCCCTGGCCGATCACGCGCGGCAGCAGCGCGCAGGCGCCCATGTCCGCACCGGCGAGGCCCACGCGCGTGAAGAGGAAAGCAGTGCGCGTGGCCGGCGAGCCGTAGCGCAGGTCGCAGGCCAGCGCGATCATCGCGCCGGCACCTGCGCACACTCCGTCGATCGCGCCGACGATGGGCTGCGGGCAGGCGCGCATCGCCTTCACCAGGTCGCCCGTCATGCGCGTGAACTCCAGCAGCTCGGGCATGCGCATGCCGGTCAGCGGGCCGATGATCTCGTGCACGTCGCCGCCCGAGCAGAAATTGCCGCCCGCGCCGGTCACGACGATCGTCTTCACGTCGGTGGCATAGGTCAGCGCGCGGAACAGGTCGCGCAGCTCGGCGTACGAGTCGAAGGTCAGCGGGTTCTTGCGATCCGGCCGGTTCAGCGTGATGGTGCCCACGCCGGCTTCGTAGCTCCATGCGAAGTGCTCGGCCTTGTAGGCTGCCTTGGGTTCGAATTGCGCGCGCATGGGGTTGCCTGCGCCGATGTAGTGCTTCATTCGGTCTCCGCCATCATCAGTAGTTGGTTGTGCGAGTGCTGCTTGACCTTGCCCAGCAGCTTGTGCAGTTGCGCGATCTCCTTCGCGTTGAGGCCCGAGAAGGCCTCGACGATCCAGTCTTCGTGCTGCTGCGCCATTTCGTTGAAGAGCTTGCGCCCGCGCGGCGTGAGGCGCACGCGCCATGCGCGGCGGTCGCCCTCGACGTTGATGCGCTCCACCAGCCCTTCGGACACGAGCTGGTCGGTGATGCCTGTCACGTTGCCGCCCGTCACCATCATGCGGCGCGAGAGCTCGTTCATCTTGAGGCCCTCGGGCGAGCGCTCGAGTTGCGACATCAGGTCGAAGCGCGGCAGCGTGGTGGCGAACTGCGAGCGCAGCTCGTTGCGCACCTGCTTCTCGATCAGCTGCGTGCAGGTGAGCAGCCGCAGCCAGAGCCGCAAGGCTTCGGGATGTTCGCTGTGCGCGCGCGCTTCGAGGTCCATGTCAGTGCGTCTCCTCGCTGTTCTGCGCGGCCATCGCGGCATTGGCTGCTGCTGCGAGCTGCTGTTGCTTGGCGATCTCGCGGTACATCTGATCGCGCCCGCTCAGGTATTGCACAGGCCACTCGACGTCGCGGCTCTGGAGCTTGGCCGCCTCGTGCAGCGTCCATGCCGGGTCGGCCAGGTGCGGACGCGCAATGGCGCACAGGTCGGCGCGGCCAGCCGCGATGATGCTGTTGGCCTGGTCGGCGTCGGTGATCGCGCCCACCGCGATGGTCGAGATGCCGACCTCGTTGCGGATGCGGTCCGAGAACGGCGTCTGGTACATGCGCCCGTACACCGGCTTCGCGGCGCGCGTGGTCTGGCCGGAGGACACGTCGATGAAGTCGGCACCGGCCTCCTTGAAGAGCCGCGCGACCACGATGGCGTCGGCATCCGTGTTGCCGCCGGGCGCCCAGTCGTGGGCCGAGATGCGCACGCTCATCGGCCTGTCGGCGGGCCACACGGCGCGCATGGCGCGGAACACTTCGAGCGGATAGCGGCAGCGCGCCTCGATGTCTCCGCCGTACTCGTCGGTGCGCAGGTTGGTGAGCGGGCTGATGAAGGCCGAAAGCAGATATCCGTGCGCGCAGTGCAGCTCGAGCCAGTCGAAGCCGCATTCGGCCGCGCGGCGGGTCGAGTCGACGAACTGGTCGCGCAGCGTGTCCATCTCGGCGCGCGTGATCGCGGCGGGCAGCTGGTTCTGTTCACCGTAGGGCAGCGCACTCGCGCCCAGCAGTGGCCAGTTGCCGTTTTCGAGCGGCTCGTCGGTGCCTTCCCAGCCCACGCGTGTGGAGCCCTTGGGGCCGCTGTGGCCGAGCTGCATCGCGATCTTCGCGCTCGACTGCGTGTGCACGAAATCGACGATGCGCTTGAACGCGGCCTGCTGCTCGTCGTTGTAGAGGCCCGTGCAGCCGGGCGTGATGCGGCCCTCGGGCGTCGGGCTCGTCATCTCGACGAATACCATGGCCGCGCCACCGAGTGCGCGTGCGCCCAGGTGCACCAGAAGGAAGTCTTGCGGCACGCCGTCGACCGCGCTGTAGGTGGCCATCGGCGAAACGAGGATGCGGTTCTTCAGCGTGAGCCCGCGCACCTTGTAGGGCATGAGCATCGGCGGCAGCGCCTTGCCGCCTGCGAGCCACTGCTCGTAGCCACTCAGCCATTGGGTGTCGCGCAGGCGCAGGTTCTCGTGGCTGATGCGCTGCGAGCGGGTGAGCAGCGAGTACGCGAACTGCTCGATCTGCATGCCCGTGTAGCGCGGCACGTTCTCGAACCATTCGGTGGAGTTGCGCGCGGCGTTCTGGATCTTCAGCACCTCGACGCTGCGGCGTGCCTCGTAGCCTTCGAGCACGTGGTCGACCGTGCCGCCCTGGGCGAACTCGTTGGCCAGGTCGATCGCGTCTTCCAGCGCCAGCTTGGTGCCCGAGCCGATGGAGAAGTGCGCCGTGTGCGCCGCGTCGCCCATCAGCACCACGGGCACGGAGCGGCCTTCGACGTCGATGCGATGCGTCCAGCGCTCGCACACCACGCGCGGAAAGCGGATCCAGTTGGCCGAGCCGCGCAGGTGCGTGGCATTGCTGATGAGCGAGTGGCCACCCAGGTACTTGGCGAAGAGCTTCTCGCAAAAGGCGATGGCCTCGGGCTGCTCCATCTGGTCGAGCCCGTGGGCCTTCCACACGGCCTCGGGCGTCTCGACGATGAAGGTCGAAGTCTTGTCGTCGAACTGGTAGGCGTGCGCCTGAAACCAGCCGTGCTCGGTCTGTTCGAAGGCGAAGGTGAAGGCGTCGAAGGTCTGGTGCGTGCCCAGCCAGACGAAGCGGCAGTTGCGCAGGTCGACGTCAGGCCTGAAGACGTCGGCGTAGCGCTGGCGGATGCGGCTGTTGAGGCCGTCGCTGGCGATCACCAGGTCGGCCTTGTACTTGGCGGCGATCGCCTGGTCGTCGGCGACGTCGGTCTCGAACACCAGCTCGACGCCCAGTTCGAGGCAGCGTTCCTGCAGGATGTTCAGCAGCCGCTTGCGGCCGATGCCGCAGAAGCCGTGGCCGCCCGAGCGCACCTGGCGGCCCTTGAAGAAGACCTGGATGTCGTCCCAGTGATGGAACTCGTTGCCGATGAGCGCCGCCGTCGGCGCATCGGCCGCGCGCAGGTTGGCGAGCGTCTGGTCGCTCAGCACCACGCCCCAGCCGAAGGTGTCGAAGGGGCGGTTGCGTTCCACCACGGTGATCTGCAGCGCGGGGTTGCGCGCCTTCATCAACAGGGCGAAGTACAGGCCTGCCGGCCCGCCGCCGATGCACAGGATGCGTTGGAGGTCCGAGGCGGGAGCGGACCGGGTCGGGCTGAGGCTGTTCATGGCTAAATAGTTTAGGCATAAACGATTTGTTGTCAATCCGGGTTCGCGCCGGGCCTGCAGCCCCGCAGATTGCGGCTTGCGCCGACACGGGAAGTCATGCAAAAGCTTGGAAAAATCAATACCATGGCCCCATGCAACACTTGATACCCAAGATCGAGTCGCAGCTGGCTTCGCTGCCTGTCCCCATCGCGCTGGAGCTGCCGGATGGCCGGCGCGTAGCCCAGGCGGGAGCCCGCGTCACCCTGGCCTTCAAGGAATGGGCAGTGCTCGCCAAGCTGGCGGCACGACAGGTGGGAGCCATCGGCGAGGCATACGTCGAAGGCAAGGTGCAGATCGAAGGCGCCATGCGCGACCTGATCGACGCCACGGTCGGCATGCTCCCAGGCAACCCGGCGCAGACCGACACCGGCTGGTGGAGCCGCCTGCAGCGCCGGGCCAAGTCGCACGGCTCGCATTCGCTGCGCAAGGACGCGGCCCAGATCGAGTTCCACTACGACGTTTCCGACGACTTCTACGCGCTGTGGCTCGACCCGCGCCGCGTGTATTCATGCGCCTACTTCCGCACGCCCGACCTCACGCTGGCGCAGGCGCAGGAAGCCAAGCTCGACCACATCTGCCGCAAGCTCATGCTGCAGCCCGGCGAGCGCTACCTCGACATCGGCTCGGGCTGGGGCGCGCTGCTGCTGTGGGCAGCCGAGCATTACGGCGTGGACGCCACCGGCATCACGCTGTCGAAGAACCAGCATGCTCACGTGCAGCGGCTCATCGAAGAAAAAGGCCTGCAGGGCCGCGTGCGCGTCGAACTGCGCGACTACCGCGAAGTGCCTACCGACAAGCCCTTCGACAAGATCTCCTCCGTCGGCATGTTCGAGCACGTGGGCGCGGCCAACATGCCGACCTACTTCCGCAAGATCCATTCGCTGCTCAAGCCCGGCGGCCTGGTGATGAACCACGGCATCACCTCCGGCGAGCTCAACTACCGCCAGCTCGGTGCCGGCATGGGCGACTTCATCGAGAAATACATCTTCCCCGGCGGCGAGCTGCTGCACGTGACGCACGTGCTGCGCGAGACCGCCGCGGCGGGCCTGGAGATGGTCGACACCGAGAGCCTGCGCCCGCACTACGCGCGCACGCTGTGGGCCTGGTCGGACGCGCTGGAGGCGCAGCTCGACACCGCGCGCGAGGTCTTGCAACGAAGCGGCGGCCGCCAGAGCGACAACGCCGAGCGCATCCTGCGGGCCTATCGCCTCTACCTCGCGGGCTCGGCCATGAGCTTCGAGCAGGGCTGGATCTCGCTGCACCAGATGCTTTCCACCAAGCCCGACGGCAAGGTCGATCACGGCGTTCTGCGCGGCGCGCAATCGGTGTACCCTTTTGCACGTGACTACATCTACAAGTGAGTGAGAACACCATGCTCTATCGATTCCAGTCCCGCGCTTCCCCTGATTTCGTGATGCTCGAAGTGCACGCCCGCCAGTTGCTCGAGATCGTCGGCAAGTCGGCCGCCCCGCAGGGCATCATCACCGTCGAGCAGATCCCGGGCGCCATCGCGGCCATCGAGGCAGCGCTCGCACGCGAGGCCTCCAATTCCCACAACAACGACGACTACGCCGTCGAAGGCCACGCCAACGAGGCCGAGAAGCAGCACGTGGGCCTGCACCAGCGTGCGATCCCCCTGCTGCACATGCTCAAGGATTCGCTGGCCGAAAAGAAAGACGTGACCTGGAAGACCTGATCGAATAGATCGACGGCTTCAGTCGCGAAACGCCGCGGAACCGGCTCTGCCGGGCCGCAGGCGTTGCCCCCTGCAAGGGGGTTGGCGAAGCGCACGAAGTGCGCGCAGCCTGGGGGTTAGTCGACTTTCGCGCCGGAGTCCTTGACCACCTTCGCCCATTTCACATGCTCGCTCGCAATGAGCTTCGTGAAGTCCGCAGGCGAATTCCCGCTCGGGATCGCGCCCTGAGCCAGCATCTTCTCCTTCATGGCCGGCGTACCCAGCGCCTTGGCCACTTCCTGCTGGATGCGGTTCACGATCTCGGGCGAGGTGCCAGCCGGCGCCAGCAGCCCGAACCACGAGCTCGCCTCGAAGCCCTTGAGCGACGGGCCGCCCACTTCCTCCACCGTCGGAATGTCCGGCAGCGCCGGCGAACGCTGCGCGCTCGTCACGGCCAGCGCCGTGAGCTTGCCGGCCTTGATCTGCGCCATCGACGAGGGCAGGTTGTCGAACATCACGTCGGCGTTGCCGCCCACCATGTCCAGCAGCGCAGGGCCCGAACCCTTGTACGGGATGTGGGCCATGAAGGTGCCCGTCATGCTCTTGAACAGCTCGCCCGCCAGGTGGATCGAGGTGCCGCTGCCGCTGGAAGCCATGTTCAGCTTGCCCGGGTTGGCCTTGGCGTACTTGATGAAGTCCTGCACGTTGTGGATGTTCAGGGTCTTCGCCTTCTCGGCGTTCATCTCCATCACGTTAGGCACGGCGGCCACCAGCGTGATCGGCGCGAAGTCCTTGATGGGGTCGAAGGGCAGCTTGGGGTACAGCGCGCGGTTGATGCCGTGCGTGCCGACCGTGCCCATCAGCAGCGTGTAGCCGTCGTTCGGCGCGCGCGCCACGATCTCGGCGCCCACGTTGCCGCCCGCGCCCGCGCGGTTGTCCACGATGAACTGCTGGCCGAAGGCCTTCGAGAGCTCGGGCGCCACGGCGCGCGCCAGGATGTCGGTGGTGCCGCCGGCCGCGAAGGGCACGACGATGCGCACCGGCTTGGTCGGCCAGGTGCCCTGGGCCCACGAGGGGGCCGTCATCAAAGTCAGCGCGGCGGCGACCGACGCGGCCAGCGCGGCGCGGCGATTCGGGGAAGAGGAGGAGAAGGAGAAGAAAGTCGGATTGGTCATGCGCGCGTTTGTACAGGTGCGCGCTGCGACCGTCGCGGGTGAAAACCCCGTGAGCCCCTTCAGCCCGTGAGGGAGTTCGCGCTCAGGCCACCTGCATCCGCTGCGCGAACCGCTCCACGCGGAAGCGCTCGAGCACGAAGTCGATGAACACCCGCGTCTTCGGCGGCAGCAGCTTCTTGCTCGGGTAATAGATCCACACCGTGCCGGCGTCCTGGTACCACTCGGGCAGCAGCCGCAGCAGGTCGCCGCTGCGCAGCCCGCGTTCCACGAAGGGCATGGGCAGCATCGCCGCGCCCAGCCCCATCAGCGCGGCATGCGCGATCGCCTCGGGGTCGTTGAAGATCGCGCGCGGCCGGGGCAGCTCGACGCTGACCTCTCCTTCGCCGGCGCCCGCGCGCGCGCGCCGCAGCGTCCAGCTGCGCACCCGGCCGGTGGGCGACGAACGGCGCATCAGCGTATCGAGGGCCGCCAGCTCCGACGGGTGCCGGGGCAGCCTGCGCCCCTCCATGTAGGCGGGCGACGCCACCGCCACCACGTGGATGGGCGCCAGCTCGCGTGCAACCAGCCCGGCCGGCAGTTCGATGCCGCCGCCGATGGCCGCGTCGAAGCCCTCGCCCACCAGGTCGACCTGCTGGTTGTCGAAGTGCCAGTCCGGCACGATGGCCGGGTAGCGCGCCAGGAAGTCGCCCATCAGCGGCAGCACGTGCTCGCGCCCGAAGGCCTGGCCCATGCTCACCTTCAGCGTGCCGGAGGGCTGGCCGTCGTCCGTGTCGACGCCGGCCACGGCCTCCTGCAGCGTGGCCAGCGCGGGGCCGACCTGCGCCAGGAAGCGTTCGCCGCCCTCGGTCAGCGTCAGGCGGCGCGTGCTGCGCTGGAACAGCCGCACGCCCAGCCGCGCCTCCAGCCGCGCCACGTTCTTGCTGACGGCCGCCGGCGTCAGTCCCAGGCGCCGGGCGGCCTCCGAAAAGCTGCCGCCCTCCGCGCTCTGCACGAAGGATTCGAGGTGATTGAGCGGTTCCATGGCCGCATTGTGTCGCTCATCTTCAACCGTTGGTTGAATTTGATTGACCCGATTGATGGCTACCGAAGAAGGAATGAAGCGCCCAAACTGAGGCCTTCTTCCTCCACCTCAACGGAAAAAATCATGGCCTCCAACACTGCTTCCTCGTCTTCTTCCTCCTCTTCGTCTTCGCCAGTCCTGGCCGGCAAGGTCGCCTTCGTCACCGGCGGCTCGCGCGGCATCGGCGCGGCCATCGTGCGCCGGCTGGTGCGCGACGGCGCCGCCGTGGCCTTCAGCTACGCCAGCTCGGCCGCCCCTGCCGACGAGCTGGTGCGCAGCATCCAGTCCGAAGGCGGCCGCGCCCTCGCGCTGAAGATCGACAGCGCCGACGCCGCGGCCCTCACCGCCGGCATCGACGAAGCCGCCCGCACCTTCGGCAAGATCGACATCCTCGTGAACAACGCCGGCGTGTTCCTCGGCGGCACCCTCGACGAGTTCTCGCTGGAAGACTTCGACAAGACGCTGGACATCAACGTGCGCGCCGTCTTCGTCGCCGCCAAGGCCGCCTCGCGCCACATGGGCGAAGGCGGCCGCATCATCAACATCGGCAGCACCAACGCCGTGCGCATGCCCTGGCCCGGCGGCAGCGCCTACGCCATGAGCAAGTCGGCGCTGGTCGGCCTGGTGCAGGGCCTGTCGCGCGACCTCGGCCCGCGCGGCATCACGGTCAACAACGTGCAGCCCGGCCCGGTCAACACCGACATGAACCCGGTGGACGGCCCGAACGCCGCCGCCATGCACGGCCTGATGGCGCTGGCCCGCCACGCCCATCCTGAAGAAATCGCCGGCATGGTCGGCTACCTGGCCAGCCCCGAAGCCGGTTTCGTGACGGGCGCGAGCCTCAACATCGACGGCGGCTTCGCGGCCTGAGCCCGGACGCCATGACGACGACGCACCCGGCTCCCCAGCCTGCCCTGGCCGGCAAGGCTGCCTTCGTCACCGGCGGCTCGCGCGGCATCGGCGCGGCCATCGTGCGCCGGCTGGCGCGCGACGGTGCCGCCGTGGCCTTCACCTTCGTGAGCGCCCAGGCCGAGGCTGACGCGCTGGCCGGCGAGATCCGCGCCGCCGGCGGCCGCGCTCTCGCCCTTCGCGCCGATGCCGGCGACGCCGAGGCGCTCAACGCCGCCGTCGAGCAGGCCGCGAAGACCTTCGGACGGCTCGACATCCTGGTGAACAACGCCGGTGTCTACCTGCGCGGCGAGCTCGACAGCTTCACGCTCGAGGACTTCGACCGCACCGTGAACGTCAACGTGCGCGCCGTCTTCGTGGCCGCCAAGGCGGCAGCGCGCCGCATGGGCGAGGGCGGGCGGATCGTCAACATCGGCAGCATCAATGCCGAGCGCGTGCCGGCTGCGGGCGCCAGCGTCTATGCGATGAGCAAGGCCGCGATCGTCGGCCTCACGCGCGGCTTGGCGCGCGACCTCGGCCCGCGAGGCATCACGGTCAACAACGTGCAGCCCGGCCCGACCGACACCGACATGAACCCCGCCGCCGGACCGCGCGCCGGCTTCATGCACGGCCTCATGGCCCTGCCGCGCCACGGCCGCGCCGACGAGATCGCCGGCATGGTCGCGTACCTCGCTGGGCCCGAGGGCGGCTTCGTCACCGGCGCCAGCCTGAGCGTGGACGGCGGCTACACGGCCTGAGCGTCCGGCGCGGGCGCACCGTCATTGCCGCCCGACACGGTAAGGATCAGCTTGTCGAGCGTGGCTTCCATGCGCGCCAGTTCGCCGGCCTCGATGCCGGCGAAGAGTTCGGCCTCGCGCTGCCGGCCGAGCGCGCCCACCGTTTCATGCAGCGCCTTGCCGGCGGTGGTGAGGTAGAGCCGGCTGCTGCGCCGGTCGGTCGGGTCGTCGTGGCGCTGCACGCGCTTGTGGCCCCGCAGGCCGGCGAGCGCGCGGCTCACCGCCATCTTGTCGAGGCCGGTCTGGTCGGCCACCTGCGTGGCGTTGAGCCCCGGCTGCGCGGCGAGCACGGCCATCGTGCGCCATTCGTTGAGCGTGAGCCGGTGCTCGCTGCCCACGCGTTCGTGAAAGGGCCGCGCTGTGAGATTCACGACCCGCACCAGCTTGAAGAAGAGCGGGTCCATCGCCGGTCGTGCCTCAGTCGGCGAGCCTTTTCGCCGCGGCCACGATGGCTTGCGTGCCGACGCGCGACTGCGCCTCCAGCACCGGCGCATAGCCGACCGGAATGCGCGGCGCGCCCAGCCGCGCCACGCGGCAGTCCGTGGCCTCCGCCGCGCTGGCCGCGATCTCCGCGCCGAAGCCCGCCGCCTGCACCGCCTCGTGCACCACCAGCAGCCGGCCGGTGCGCGCGCACGACGACAGCACCGTCTCGCGGTCCCAGGGCCACAGCGTGCGCAGGTCGATCAGGTCCACCGCGATGCCTTCGGCGGCCAGCGCATCGCAGGCCGCCGCGCAGGCCTGCATCTGCCGGCTCCAGCTCACCAGCGTGAGTGCATTGCCCTCGCGCACGCGCGCGGCCTTGCCCAGCGGCACGGCGACGCTCTCGTCGACTTCGCCGGTCGTGCCCCACAGCGTCTTGTGCTCGATGTAGACCACGGGGTCGCCGCATTGCAGGGCGGCGCGCAGCAGGCCGTGGTTGTCCTGCGGCGTCGAGGGGCACACCACCACCACGCCCGGCAAATGCGCGAACCAGGCTTCGAGCGATTGCGAATGCTGCGCCGCCGAGGCGTCCCAGATGCCACCGGGCATGCGCGCCACCAGCGGCACGCGGCCCTGGCCGCCGAACATGAAGCGGTTCTTGGCGGCCTGGTTCACCAGCTCGTCCATGCCGCACAGCGCGAAGTCGACCACGCGCATCTCGACCACAGGCCGCAGGCCCGCGAGCGCCATGCCCACGCCGGCGCCCATGATCGCGGCCTCGCTGATCGGCGTGTCGATCACGCGCCCGTCGCCGAAGTGCTGCTGCAGCCCCTTGTACTGCCCGAAGATGCCGCCGCGGCCCACGTCCTCGCCGAGCACCACCACGCGCGGGTCGGCTTCCATCTCGCTCCGCAGGGCCAGCAGGGCGGCTTCCGAATAGCTCAGTTGCTGCTTCATCGCCATTGGCCCTCCCCGACGGTCTGTACATCGGTGAAGGCGGCGCCGGGCTCGGGCCAGGGCGCCGCGTCGGCCACCGCGAGCCCGGTGTCGACCTCGTCGCGCGCGGCGTTCTCGATGGCGTCGAGCGTCGTGGCGGCAACGCCGGCCGAAAGCAGATGGCCGCGCGCCCGCGCGATCGGATCGGTCTCCAGCGCCGCGGCCAGCTCGGCCGGATCGCGGTATGCCGCGACGTCCACCGACACGTGTCCCTTCACGCGGTAGGTCAGCGCATGCAGCAGGCGCGGCCCGCTGCCGGCGCGCACTTCGGCCACCAGCTTCGCGGCGGCCGCGTGCACCGCGAACACGTCGTTGCCGTCGACCTGCGTGGCCGCGATGCCGAGCGCCTCGGCGCGCGCCGAGGCGCCTTCTCCCGCCGTCATCGGCCCGCTCGCGGTGGTCGCGCTCCAGCGGTTGTCCTCGCAGACGAAGAGCACCGGCAGCTCGTACACCCGCGCCCAGTTCAGCGCTTCGAGAAAGGGGCCGCGGTTGATCGCGCCGTCGCCGAAGAAGCAGACCGTGATGTCGTCGGCCTTCTTCAACAGCTTCTGCGCGTGCGCCGCGCCCACCGCGATAGGCAGCCCCGCCGCCACCACGCCGTTGGCGCCCAGCATGCCGACCGAGAAGTCCGCGATGTGCATCGAGCCGCCCTTGCCGCCGTTGAAGCCGGTGGCCTTGCCGAACAGCTCGCACATCATCCGCGCGAGGTCGGCCCCCTTGGCCAGCGTGTGGCCGTGGCCGCGGTGGGTGGAGGTGAGGTAGTCGCCTGTGCGCAGGTGGGCGCAGACGCCGGCAGGCACCGCCTCCTGCCCGGTCGACAGGTGCAGCGGGCCGCGCACCTTGGCTGCGCCCGCCGCCTGCTGGCCGTAGGCGCTCACACCGCCCTGGCTGGCGGTCTCCGCCGCGTTCTCGAAGGCCCTGATCCGCACCATGACGCGGTACAGCGCCTCGCCGGCGGCATGGCTGCCGCCGCTGGAAATGCTCGAGTCCATCTTGTCTCCGGCGCCCTGGGGATGGGCGTTCCGGAAAAAATCGTATCAAGCGAGACGGACTCGCGGCACCGGGCTTACCCGCCGCTGCCCGGGTCGCCCAAACTGCCTATGCCACCGGCGGCAGGCGATCCAGCAGCTTGTCGAGCGTGATCGGGTAGTCGCGCACCCGCACGCCCGTCGCGTTGTAGACGGCGTTCGCCACCGCCGCGGCGACGCCGCACATGCCGAGTTCGCCGACGCCCTTTGCTTTCATCGGCGAGGAGATCGGGTCCGTCTCGTCCAGGAAGACGACGTCCTGATGCGGAATGTCCGCATGCACCGGCACCTCGTAGCCTGCGAGGTCGTGGTTGACGAAGAAGCCGTGCCGCTTGTCGAGCGCCAGCTCTTCCATCAGCGCTCCGCCGACGCCCATCGTCATCGCGCCGATCACCTGGCTGCGCGCGGACTTGGGATTCAGGATGCGCCCCGCGGCGCAGACCGCGAGCATGCGCCGCACGCGAATCTCGCCGGTCGCGGCATCGACGCCCACTTCCACGAAATGCGCGCCGAAGGTCGACTGCTGGTACTTCTTGTCGAGGTCGCCGAACTCGATGCCGTCCTCGGCCACCAGCCCCTGCGCCCCCGCCGCTTCGGCGAGCGGCACGGCGCGTCCGCCGGCGCGCACCATGCCGTCGGAGAACTCCGCCTCGGCCGCCGCGAAGCCGAGCTTGCCCGCCACGGCTTCGCGCAGCTTCATGCATGCCGCGAAGACGCCCGAGGTCGAGCTGTTGGCCCCCCATTGCCCGCCGGAGCCGGCCGAGACCGGATACGACGAGTCGCCCAGGCGCACGAGGATCCTGTCGAGCGGCACGCCCATGGTCTCGGCGGCGGTCTGCGCGATGATGGTGTACGTCCCCGTGCCGATGTCGGTCATGTCGGTCTCGACCGTGACCATGCCCCGGTTGTCCAGGCGCACGCGCGCGGCCGACTTCATCACGAGGTTGTTGCGGAACGCGGCGGCCACGCCCATTCCCACCAGCCAGCGGCCGTCGCGCTGCTGCCCCGGCGCCGTGCTGCGCCTGCTCCAGCCGAAGCGCTCGGCGCCGGTGCGCAGGCATTCGATCAGCTTGCGCTGGGAGTAGGGCCGCTGCGGCTTCTCTGGGTCGACCTGCGTGTCGTTGAGCACGCGGAACTCGATCGGGTCGAGCTTCAGCTTCTCGGCCATCTCGTCCATGGCGATCTCCAGCGCCATCAGGCCCGGCGCCTCGCCGGGCGCGCGCATCGCATTGCCCTCGGGCAGGTCCAGCACGGCCAGGCGCGTGGTCGTCAGGCGGTTCGCGCCGGCGTACAGCAGCCGGGTCTGGTTGACCGCCGTCTCCGGTCCCCCGCCGGGCAGGTCGCCCGACCAGCCTTCGTGCGCGATGGCGGTGATCCTGCCGTCCGTCGAGGCGCCGATGCGGATGCGCTGGATGGTCGCCGGCCGGTGCGTGGTGTTGTTCGCCATCAGCGGGCGCGGCAGCGCCACCTTCACGGGCCGCCGGGCGGCGCGCGCGCCCAGCGCCGCGAGCAGCGCATCGGCCCGCACGAACAGCTTGCCGCCGAAGCCGCCGCCGATGAAGGGAGAGATCAGCCGCACGTTCGCCTTCGGGATGCCCAGCGTCTTGGCGACGTCGCCGGCGCCCCAGGCGATCATCTGGTTCGAGGTCCAGACGGTGAGCTTCTCGCCCTGCCATTGCGCGATGGAGGCGTGCGGCTCCATCATGGCGTGCGACTCGTCGGGCGTGGTGTAGGTCGCGTCGAGCTGCACGGGGGCAACGGCGTAGGCGCCGGCGAAATCTCCCGTCTTCGTCTGCGGCTCTCCCGCGAAGGGGTTGGGCGCGGGCAACTGCGCCGAGTCCTTCTCCGCGGCCAGGTCGAAGCGGCCCGGCGTGCGCTCGTACTCGATGCGCACCAGCTGCGCCGCGGCGCGCGCCTGCTCGAAGGTGTCGGCCACGACGAGTGCCACCGCCTGGTGGTAGTGGTCGATCTCCGGGCCGCCCAGGAGCCTGGCGGTATTGAAGTCGCCCTTGCCGAGCTTGCCGGCATTGCGCGCGGTGACGACGGCCAGCACGCCCGGTGCCGCGCGGGCGGCGGCCAGGTCCATCGACGCGATGCGGCCCTTCGCGATGCCGGCTCCCACGACGTAGCCATAGGCGGCATTCGGCGCTTCGACGTTGCGCTCGTACGCGTAGCGCGCGAAGCCGGTGGTCTTCATCGGGCCGTCGATGCGGTCCGTCGGCCTGCCGATGATCTTCAGCTGGTCGATGGGGTTGGTCGTGGCGGGGGTGTCGAATCTCATGGTCAGCTCCTCGCTTGCGTGATGGCGGCGGCCAGCGCGCGCTCGGCGAGCTGCAGCTTGAATGCGTTCTCGTGGGTGGGCTGCGCGTCGGCGAGCAGCCGCGCGGTCACGGCCTTCGCGCCTTGCGGCATCGCCGCTTCGGCAGCTTCCACGCGCCACGGCTTGTGCGCGACGCCGCCGAGCGCCACGCGACCCGAGCCGTCCCGCTGCACGATCGCCGCGACGGACACCAGCGCGAAGGCGTAGGAGGCGCGGTCGCGGATCTTGCGGTAGATGTGCGTGCCGCCGACGGGCTTCGGCAGCGTGACGCCGGTGATGAGTTCGTCGCGTTCCAGCGTCGTCTCGACATGCGGCGTGTCGCCGGGCAGGCGATGGAAATCGGCAATCGGAATCACGCGGGTGCGGCCGTCGGGCCGCACGGTCTCGACGGCCGCGTCCAGCACGCGCATCGCGACGGCCATGTCGCTTGGATTCGTCGCGATGCAGGCCTTGCTGCCGCCGATGACCGCAAGCTGCCGCGTCACGCCGCCGATGGCGCTGCAGCCGCTGCCGGGGCGGCGCTTGTTGCATGGCTGGTCGGTGTCGTAGAAGTACGGGCAGCGAGTGCGCTGCAGCAGGTTGCCCGCCGTCGTCGCCTTGTTGCGCAACTGGCCCGACGCGCCGGCCAGCAGCGCGCGCGAAAGCACGCCGTAGTCGCGGCGCACGCGCTCGTCGGCGGCCAGGTCGGTGTTGCGCACCAGGGCGCCGATGCGCAGGCCGCCCTCGGGCGTGGGCTCGATGCGGTCCAGCGCCAGGCCATTCACGTCGACCAGGTGCACCGGCGCCTCGATCTGCAGCTTCATGAGGTCCAGCAGGTTGGTGCCGCCGGCGATGAACTTCGCGCCGGGCCTGCCGGCCACGGCGGATGCCGCCTGAGCAGGCGAAGCGGCTCGCTCGTAGGTGAACGCCTTCATGCCCGGCTCCCCGCCACTTCGGTGATGGCATCGACGATGTTGGAGTAGGCACCGCAGCGGCAGATGTTGCCGCTCATGCGCTCGCGCAGCTCCTCGGCCGAGAGAACGGGGCGGGCGGTGAGGTCGGCGCTCACGTGGCTCGGAACACCGCGCCTGACCTCGTCGATCACGGCCACGGCCGAGCAGATCTGGCCGGGCGTGCAGTAGCCGCACTGGTAGCCGTCGTGCCTGACGAATGCGGCCTGCATGGGGTGCATGTTCTGCGGCGTGCCGAGTCCTTCGATGGTCGTGACCTGCGCGCCCTCGTGCATGACGGCGAGCGTCAGGCAGGAGTTGATCCGCCTTCCGTCGACGATGACCGTGCAGGCGCCGCACTGGCCGTGGTCGCAGCCCTTCTTGGTGCCGCTCAGGTGCAGGTGCTCGCGCAATGCATCGAGCAGGGTCGTGCGCGTGTCCAGGTCGAGCGAGTGGGCCTTGCCGTTGACGTTCAGCGACAGCTTCATGTGGGAGCCGGCCGCCATGGGGGTGGCCGTTGGCGGGGGCGCGGCCTGCGCCGGTGCGGCGGGCGCGGCCGATGCGGAGACCGCCGCGGCGGTGGCGGCGCCGACGATGAGCGCGTCGCGTCGCGAGATCAGTTGGGTCGTGGGACTGTTCATGTCAGCTCCTGCTGTTTCGGGGTTCGGGTGGGGTGGCGATCACCGCTGATATCGCGGGCGATGAGCGGCGGCAGTAGGAAAACGGCTGCTGTTGTCCCCTGACCGTGGCTCGTGAGGCCTGCGGCTTCGGAAATTGGTTCTCAAGGCGGCGGGTCGAAAGGACAGAGTGGTCGATTTCCCGACATCGGGCCCCCGCCCGGAGGCGGGGCATGAACGCTCATTCTTCTGAAGCTGCCCGGGGATCGATAGAGCAATCCTCTTCGTTTCTTGCCCGATCCGATGACATGGAAGGGCCCCGCCAGTTGGCGGGCAGCATCAACCGGCCATGTGCGGCGTGGCGCCCGGCTGGTCCGGCTGTGCCCCAGCGGCGCCGGCGCCCCGGGCGCCTCCCCGCAGTACCTCGATGTCCCGCTTGGGCGGAGCGCCGAACAGCCGGCTGTACTCGCGGCTGAACTGGGACGGGCTTTCGTAGCCGACCTCGAAGGCGGCGCTCGCCGCGTCGAAGTGCTCGTTCAGCATCAGCCGCCTCGCTTCATTCAACCGCAGCCACTTCTGGTACTGCAGAGGGCTCATCGCGGTGAGCTGGCGGAAATGGTGATGGAAGGTCGGCGCGCTCATCTGCACGCGGGCGGCGAGCTCGTCGATGCGAAACGGGGATGCGTAGTTCAGCTTCAGCCAGTCGATGGCTCTCGCGATCCGGTGGCCCTGCCCGTCGACCGAGGCGATCTGTCGCAGCTTGCCCGCCTGGTCGCTCAGCAGCAGCCGGTAGTGGATCTCCCGATGGATCATCGGGGCGAGGACGGGAATGGCCTCGGGCTCGTCCAGCAGCTCCACCAGCCGGCCGAGCGGCGCCAGCATGGCGGGCGTCGCCTCGCCGATTCCCACGCCGACCCCTATCGGACGCTCGCGATGCGGCGGCAGGCTGCCCTGCGCGATGAGCTCGGCCAGCACGCGCACGTCGAGCTTCAGCACCAGGCCGAGGCAGGGCTGCCGCGGGCTCGCCGTCTTCACCTCCGAGTTGGCGGGCATGTCCAGCGATGTGACGAGGAATCGCGAGCTGTCGTACGGATAGGCCTCGCCTCCGACCCACATCTGCTTGGCCCCCTGCGCGACGAGCACGATGCTCGGCTCGACCATGCAGACGACGGGCGGGGCGGGAGACTCGCGCCTGAAGAGGCCGAGGCCGGGGACGGGCGTCTCGTAGTCGCCCGGCTGCGGCGCGCAGGTGCCGATGATCCGCGCCATCGCTTCCTGCAAGGCCCTGCAACGGGCCGCCGTGTCCTTGTCCTTGTCCTGTGTGGGTGCCATCCTGCTTCGGGCCTTGTGCCGAAGACTCTACCTGCCGGGCGCTCCTCCATCCACGAAAGAGACCCCTCCCGACAGGATCGGGCAACAAATCCAGCGGATCGAGCAACCGATCGGACGAGCGCTCCGCGAAAACGCGCATCCGGACATCCGGCGGAGTCCGCCTCATCGTCCTTCCGGTCGTGCTGCCCGTCGTCCGCGGGCGGGCGAACTGCCTGCGCTCCTACATCGTTGCGAGACGTTTCTGCGAACGCGTGCAGGACAAATGCCCGACCCGCCTCGACGCGCTCCGATCCGTGGGCGCATGTGGCATCGTGATGCACTCCTTCCGCCTGCTCGCTCGCCTGTCGTGCCTGCCCGCTCGCGGCCGTTCATCCACCACAGCACAGGAGGCACATCAACATGATCAAGATCGGTATCGTCGACGACCACGCGGTCGTCCGCACAGGCCTGAAGTCGTTCTTCTCCACCTTCGTCGACTTCCGGGTGGTCGGCGAGGCCGGCACCGGCCGGGAGGCCATCGACCTGGTGCGCACGGCCGACCTCGACGTGCTGGTGATGGACCTTTCCATGCCCGGCCAGAGCGGCATCGACGCGCTCGCGATGGTGCGCGCCAAGGCGCCCGAGCTCGGCGTGCTCATCCTCAGCGGCTACCCGGAAGAGCACTACGCGGTGAACCTGATCCGCCAGGGTGCCTCGGGCTACCTCAACAAGGAATGCGAGCCGGAGGAAATCGCCAAGGCGATCCGCACGATCGCGCTGGGCCGGCGCTACATCTCGCCCTCGGTGGCCGAGCTGCTCGCGGGCCAGCTGGAGCGCAAGGACAACGCGCCGCCGCACGAACACCTGTCGGAGCGCGAGTTCCAGGTGTTCCTGAAGCTGGCCAAGGGAGAATCGGTGGGCGCCATCGGCGAGGCGCTGTCGCTCTCGGTGAAGACCATCAGCACCTACCGCACGCGGCTGATGGAGAAGATGAATCTCTCCACCAACAGCGACCTGACCTACTACGCCATCAAGACACAGCTCATCGATTGACGACGACTTCCGCGACGACCACGACCAGGCAACTGCGCGTTCCGGTGACACCGGAGCTCGCCGTGTCCGCGCTCGCGGTGTCGCCGCCCGAGCCCGAGGCCTGCTACGTGCTGGCCCACGGCGCCGGTGCCGGCATGACGCATCCGTTCATGGAGTCGGTGGCCGAAGGGCTCGCGCAGCGGCGCATCGCCACGCTGCGCTACCAGTTCCCCTACATGGAGCGAGGCAGCAAGCGCACCGACGCGCCGGCCCTCGCGCACGCCACCGTGCGCGCGGCGGTCGACTGCGCGGCGGCGCATTTCGGCGGGCTGCGGCTCTTCGCCGGCGGCAAGTCCTTCGGCGGGCGCATGACTTCGCAGGCCCAGGCGCTGGAACCGTTGCCGCGCGTGGAGGGGCTGATCTTCCTGGGCTTTCCGCTGCATCCTTCGGGCGCGCCATCGACCACGCGCGCGGAACACCTGCACGATGTCGACGTGCCGATGCTCTTCGCGCACGGCCCGCGCGACACGCTGGCCGAGCCGCGCGGGTTCGACGAGGTCACTCGTTCGCTGGCCCCGATGGCCAGCGTGCTCGAGATCGACGGCGCAGACCACTCCTTCAGCGTCCTGCGGCGCTCCGGCCGCACCGATGCCGAGGCGCTCGACGAACTGCTCGACGGCATCGCCGTGTGGACGCAGGCCTGGCGCATCGGCTGAAGCGGAGGCGTCCTTCGCCTACGAGCAGAACTTGTAGCCTTGGGCGTGTACACCCCCGCTGCACGAGATACGCGCGAATCTGGCCGAAATTCCAAGGCCGGCGACCGCAACGAAAATCTCTTGCCCCAAGAGGAGGGCTGACTCGCCTCACCATTCAGTGCTTAAAGCTTGGCAAGACCCTGCAGGTTCGGAAGCCCGGAATCGGATGGTGGTGACGCAGTTCCCCCTCCGAAACAGACCCTCAGGCACTGCAAACGCCGACTGAGGTCGATCTTGCCTGCCTCTCCATCAAACAGTTCTTCCAGCAGCCTCCGGCTCTTGAGCAGATTCATGTCTCCAGTGGCGTATTTCCACGCGATAGCAGGCAAGTATTCCCTCACTGTGGTGAACAACCCCCGACCCTCGGATTCGGGGAAGCGTGCAATCAAGGCGTGGCGGTATCGCCAGCTTGCTACGGTGCCGAATTTGACTGCCAGAATTTTCTGCCGCTTTCCCGATCCGTCGACGAATGCTTCCGGGAAGCAGATCAATTCGGAAGGAATCTGTACGTAGGCAGTGTAATTTGCCATCAAGAAGGCTTCAATGCTCATCATGCGGCCAATGGCATGCTGGCTGTTCGAGGCGAAGACCTTGACCAACTTGCACTCTTCCGATCCATATTCAAACAGCGAAATTACAACGCCGTTGGCCGTTCGAATCAATCTGGCATAAACACCGGTTTCTCTGCGAAAGTTGTAAAGGACCAGAGGATGAAGCCTGTCGGCCCGTTGCAATGCTTGCACAAAGAGTCGATGAAAATTTGCCAGGTTGTAAGGCTTCTCAAAGCGGAAACTTCGGGTTCGCTCCGGGTTTTCGAGGGTTGGGGCTGGGATTCGCCGAGATTTATCAAAAACCAGCAGCAGCTGGTCTGAATCAATTGAAAATTCAGGCATCCATCGGTGATCTTCAGGGTGCCAAATGTGAATGAATATGGATCGAACAGCGCCGTAGCGCTGCATAAGGCGAAGAACTGGGAGTTCGTCGTTCCAAAAGACATTGCCCAATGCAAAACCATCATCAATATAGACGTGTATGTCGCCACTGGCTCCCATGCCAAAGTACCGCGAAACCAATGCCCACAGAAGCGTTGAAAGCTCCCATGGGACGGCCTTGAACAGTGAAAGTTTGTCGAGAAGCTGTCCTATATCTGTTTTTTCCAAAGCGGTAGCATCAGGTGGTGGCTGGGAAATCGCATAAGCCTTCTTACGGCTCTCCGCGCCTGACCAGAACAAACGCGGACTCTCGGCTTCCAATGGTTTCAATCCCAGATCTTTGGCGCGCTGCAAAAAAGCATAGGCTTTTTCTATTTTTTTCTCGACAAAACACTCCACCATCAAATCCCAGAGGCTCTCAGCTTCTGATTCGCGGATGGAGCTTTTTAGAGCTTGGACGCGCTCAACAAATTCTTTTCGCCATATCACCAGATTATCGTTCAACATCTGGAAGTTGACGGTGTGAATATCAATCGGGCCTTTGGGACTATGGGTTTTTTCGAAAAATAGATTTATTTGCTCAATTGATGGGCGCCTTGGTGCAGTCGGTACGAGGCCAAGGACATGATTGTCGTTAGCCTCCATAAAGGGTCCCTGCATATAGGCAAAGCAAACTGGGCAACGAGTGCTGATGGAATATTCGACAAGTTCGTGCCATCCACTCCTTCCTACTCGAGCGCAGGGAATGCATTTCCACCAGACCATCGATTACTCCTGTTTCAAATCGTTGGAAAGCTCCGTCGTAGATCTTTTGTATTAATTTGTTACTAACAATATTAAAAGGACGACAAAGACCAGTCCATCACCGAAATTAGGTATCGCAGCGGTCGCGTGGGTGCTGGGTAACTCGAAAGCAGCTCCGCGAGATACCGCTTGATGGTCGGCCGCCCGTATGGGCCTTGGCTTGGGATCGTCAGCAGGAGGGCATTGCGAGCCCCGACGCTTAGGGACGTTGATTTACCGCGGTACTTCTCTTGGCAGACATGCCTCACGGAGCGGGAACGACAGCAACGTTGACTCACCAGTTGATTCGAGTCTTGTCAGGCGTCGATGGGCGCTCCGCGCTCCGGGAATTCCCGGATGCCCATGGTCCCGCCTCGATGGGATAGTTAGTTCGCCCTTCAAACTAACTAATTTCTTACACGGCTGACGCCTGCAGGCGAATCAACTAAGGAGAGACATCGATGCAACTGAAACACACCCTGGCCGCCATGGCCTTCGGTCTCACGGCCGTGGGCGCGATGGCGCAGACCGTGGTCGGCGTGAGCTGGTCCAATTTCCAGGAAGAGCGCTGGAAGACCGACGAGGCCGCGATCAAGGCCGAGCTGGAAAAGCTCGGCGCCAAGTACATCAGTGCCGATGCGGGCGGCTCGCCCGAGAAGCAGCTGGGCGACATCGAGGGCCTGATGTCGAAGGGCGCGAAGGCGCTCATCGTGCTGGCGATGGACAAGGACGCCATCCTGCCCGCCGTCACCAAGGCCACGCGCCAGAAGGTGCCCGTGGTGGCCTACGACCGTCTCATCGAGGCGCCGGGCGTGTTCTACATCACCTTCGACAACGTCGAGGTCGGCCGCATGGAGGCGCGCGAGGTCTTCAAGGTCAAGCCCAAGGGCAACTACGTGATCATCAAGGGCTCGCCCAGCGACCCGAACGCCGACTTCCTGCGCGCGGGCCAGCAGGAAGTGCTGGACGCCGCCATCAAGAAGGGCGACATCAAGATCGTCGGCGACGAATACACCGAAGGCTGGAAGCCCGAGGTCGCGCAGAAGAACATGGAGCAGATCCTCACCAAGGCCGGCAACAAGGTCGACGCGGTGGTGGCCGCCAACGACGGCACGGCCGGCGGCGCGGTGGCCGCGCTCACGGCCAAGGGCATCCGCGGCATTCCGGTGTCGGGCCAGGACGCCGACTTCGCGGCGCTCAACCGCATCGCGCTGGGCACGCAGACCGCCACCATCTGGAAGGACTCGCGCGAGCTCGGCCGCGAGGCCGCCCTCGCGGCCATCGCGCTGTCGCAGGGCAAGCCGGTCGACAAGGCCGCGCCGTGGAACTCGGGCCCCAAGAAGGTCGCGCTGCAATCGCGCCTGCTGACGCCCGTGCCCGTGACGCGCGACAACCTCGACGTCGTGGTCAAGGCCGGCTGGATCAAGAAGGACGAGCTCTGCAAGGGCGTCTCGGGCGCCAGCGCGCCCGCGGCCTGCAAGTAAAGCGGCACGACAGACGGGCAACCCGCCGGCGCCATCCGCGGAAAGCGCGCCGGCCTTTTTTCTCCTTCCCATGCAACGCACCAGCTGCCGGCCCTCACGGGCCCGGCCGGCGAGTGCTTGCGCATCTCTCCGTAGTCCCAAGGGGGTCTGAAACATGAGCAACCCATCGTCATCAACACCGGGCTGGTGGCGCCGCACGGGCGTCGACCTGCGGCTCATCCTGATGTGCGTGCTGCTGGTCATCATGGCCGTGGCGTTCAGCGTCATGTCCGGCGGCGTGTTCCTCTCGCCCGAGAACCTCTACAACGTCGCGCAGCAGACGGCGGTGGTGGGCATCGTCTCCACCGTGATGGTGCTCATCATCGTGGCGCGCCACATCGACCTGTCGGTGGGCTCGGTGATGGGCTTCGTCGGCGTGCTCATCGCCTACCTGCAGTACACCTCGGGCTGGTCGTGGCCCACGGCCTGCCTCGCGGGGCTCGCGGTGGCGCTGCTGGTTTCCATCTACCAGGGCTGGCTCACGGCGGTGCTGGGCGTGCCCTCCTTCGTGGTCACGCTGGGCGGCCTCATGTCCTTCCGCGGCGCGGCCTTCCTGGTGGCCGACGGCAAGACGCAGCCGGTGAACGACGAATTCTTCCAGCGCCTGGGCGGCGGCTACGACGGCGGCATCGGCGTCACCGCGAGCTGGGTGCTCGCGGCGCTGGTGGCGGTGGTGCTGTTCGTGCGCATGGTGCAGAAGCGCCGCGCGCGCCAGCGCTACGACATGCCGACCGAGGCGCTGTGGCTCGACGTGCTCATCACCGCCGTGCCCGTGGCCGTGGTGTTCGGCTTCGCGTGGGTGATGAACAGCTACCAGATCTCGTCCAAGAACGAGCCGCAGGGCATTCCGATCCCGGTGCTGATCTGGGCCGTGGTGGCCATCGTGCTGTCGTTCATCGTGCACCGCACGCGTTTCGGTCGCTACGTGTTCGCGATGGGCGGCAACCCCGACGCGGCGGCGCTGGTGGGCATTCCGGTCAAGCGCGTCACGCTGATGCTGTTCGCGCTGCTGGCGGTGCTGGTCACCGTCGCGGCCATCGTGTCGATCGCGCGGCTCAACGCGGGCACCAACTCGCTCGGCACGGGCATGGAGCTGTACGTGATCGCGGCGGCGGTCATCGGCGGCACGGCGCTGGCGGGCGGCAGCGGCTCCATCTTCGGCTCGGTGCTGGGCGCGCTCATCATGCAGTCGCTCGACAGCGGCATGCTGCTGCTGGATGTGCCCATCGGCAAGCGCATGGTGATCATCGGCCAGGTGCTGATCGTGGCGGTGGTGTTCGACGTGCTGTATCGCCGCAAATTCGGAGAGAACTGAAATGGCCGACATCGACACTTCCAAGCCTCTCGTCGAACTGCGCGAGATCCGAAAGGCCTTCGGCGGCGTGAAGGCCGTGGACGGCGTGAGCGTGAACCTCTACCCCGGCGAGGTGGTCGCGCTGCTGGGCCACAACGGCGCGGGCAAGTCCACGCTGATGAAGATGCTCGCGGGCGCCTACCCCATCGACTCCGGCGACACGCTGATCGCGGGCGAGAAGGTCCACATCCGCACGCCCGCCGAGGCGCAGGCGCAGGGCATCGAGACCATCTACCAGACGCTCGCGCTGGCCGACAACCTCGACTCGGTGGCCAACCTTTTCCTCGGCCGCGAGAAGATGACGCCCTGGAACACGCTCGACGACCACTTCATGGAAGTGCAGGCGCGCAAGGTGTTCCAGCGCCTGAACAGAAACTTCACCAACATCCGCGTGCCGGTGCGCCGGCTCTCGGGCGGGCAGCGGCAGGTGGTGGCGATCTCGCGCGCGCTGTACTTCAACGCGCGCATCCTCATCATGGACGAGCCCTGCGCCGCGCTGGGCCCCGAAGAGACCGCGATGGTCGGCGGCCTGGTGAAGCAGCTCAAGGCCGACGGCGTGGGTATCTTCCTCATCACCCACGACATGCCCGACGTGTTCTCGCTGAGCGACCGCCTCGCGGTGATGAAGAACGGCAAGCTGGTCGGCACCTACCGCACAGCCGACGTGACCGAGGACGAAGTGCTCGGGATGATCATTGCCGGCAAGCGTCCCGAGGGCAAAGAGCAGGCCCACCACGCCGATACCGCCGCAGCCCCTGCCTGACCAGAAACTCGACAGAGACCCGACGTGACCACCACGGCCGACCAGCAGCTCGTCAAGCGCATGAACCGCAGCGTATTGCTGCGGCTGCTGCGCGCGCAGCCCGGCCTCTCGCGCGCGCGGCTGGCCGGCGAGAGCGGCCTCACCAAGTCGACCGTGAGCCTGCTGGTGCGCGAGCTGATCGACGAGGGCTGGCTCAGCGAGGCCGGCGCGACCGTGGCCGACGGGCTGGGGCGTCCTTCCACGCCGCTGCAGATCGACGTGGGCGTGCGCGCGCTGATGGGCGTGGAGATCGCGGTGGAAACGGTGCGCCTCGTGTGCATGTCGCTGCAGGGCGAGGTGCTCTATTCGGAGAGCCATGACCTGACCGACGGATCGCCCGCCGGCGTGTGCGCGCAGGTCGGGCGCATGGCGGGCGCTGCGCACGCGAGGCTGCAGCAGCTCGGCCTGAGCCTGTCGAGCATCGGCGTGTGCGTGCCCGGCGCGGTGGACGACTGCACCGGCGTGGTCCGCTTCGCGCCCAACCTCGGCTGGCGCAACGTGAGCCTGCTGCCCGCGCTGGAGAAAGCCTTCGCCGCTGTCGGCCTGCCGGGCGTCACCGTGCAGCTGCAGAACGACGCCGATGCCGCCGCGCTCGGCGAATACGAGTTCGCGGCCAGCGTGGGCCAGGAGGGCGAAGACCCGCTGATCTTCGTCAATTGCGACGTGGGCGTGGGTGCGGGCGTGGTGCTGAACGACCGGCTCTTCACCGGCGCGCAGGGCATGGCCGGCGAGATCGGCCACACCATCCTGCAGCTCGACGGCCCGCTGTGCTCGTGCGGCCGCCGCGGCTGCGCCGAAGCCTTCTTCGGCTCGCGCGTGCTGGAGCGCGAGGGCGCCGACCTGCCGCGCGCGGCTGCCTTCTTCGGCGTGCTGCTGCAGAACCTGTGGGTCACCTTCAACCCGCGCGCCATCGTGCTCGGCGGCAAGTCCTGTGCCGATCACCAGGGCTTTGCGCAGTCGGCCTTCGAGCGCATGAGGCGCCATGCGGAAGACGCCGGCATGCCGGCACCCGACCTGCGCGTCGCACGCTACGGCGCGCTGGCGCCCGCGGTGGGCGCGGCCGCGCTCGCGCTGCACGAATACCTGAGGCCTCTGCAGCCCGATGCGAAGGCGCGCCGGGCGCGTGCGCTGGCCCGCGCGGCCGCCTGATCAGCCGGCCGCGTCTTCCTTTTCTTCGCCCGCGTCGCGCCAGCCGCGCAGCCGCCGGTAGAGCGTGCCGCGCGACACGCGCAATTGCCGCGCCGCCTGCGACACGTTGCCGCCGTGCGCGGCGAGCGTTTCTTCGATCAGCTTGCGGCTGTGCTCGCGCAGCGTGGTCTCGGCGTGCGGTGCTGCTTCTGCATCGCCGCCCGCCCGCTCGCTGGCCTGTGCTGCTGGCATCGCATCGTGCCGCTCGATGGCCAAGGGGGCAGCTTCGCCCGGCATCGCCACCGCATGCCGGAAGTCGGCGCCATCCGCACCGCCCTTCAACTGCGCCTGCACCCATACGCCGAGGCCGCTCGCCAGCCGCAGCGGCTGCGCGGACTCGCGTCGCCCCAGCCGCAGCAGGCTCGCGAGGTCGTGTCCCAGAAGAAATTCGACGTCGCGCTCGTCCGCCGCCTCGGGCAGCCGGCCCAGCAGCCGCGCGCCCGCGTTGTTGAGCCAGGCGATGGTGCCGTCGGGCGCGATGCCGGCCAGTGCCTCCAACGGCGTGCCCAGCAGCGTCGGGCTGGCCTGGAAGCGAAGGATCAGGTGGTCGCGCGACTGCGCCTGCAGCAGCCTGTTCTCGATGGTGGTGGCGTAGAGCGACACCATCGATGCAGCGTCGAAGCCGAAGCGCCGCGCCTCCACCGTGAGGTCGAGCACGCCCGCGAGCTGCCCCGTCACGTCGCGGATCGGTGCGGCCGCGCACTGCATGTGGCACAGCACGTCGAAATAGTGCTCGGCGCCATCGACCGTGCAGGCCTGCCCGGTACTCGCCACGATGCCGGGCGCCGTGGTGCCGACGATGTGCTCCGCGATGTTCACGCCCACGCGCGCCGTCTTGCGCAGCACCGGCTGGTGCGCGGCGGCGGGCTGCTGCGTGACGTGCACCACCACGCCCTCGCGGTCGGTGAGGATCACGCGGCAGTCGGTGCCCGCGAGCGCGTGCTCCATCTGCACCAGCTCCTGGCGCGCAACCTCGAGCAGCTCGCGGTTGCGCGCGAGCGTTGCGTGCAGGCGGCTGGGCGTGACCGCGTCGAAGGGCACGATGCGCTGGCGGTCGGTGTGCGTGCGGCTGCAGCGCATCCACGACTGGATCACCGCCTCGCCGACCAGGCCCGAGGGGCGCACGCCCTCCTCGAAGAACTGCCGCCGCGCGAGCGCCACCCGCTGAGCGGGCGTGCTGGCGAAGAGCTGGCGCGGGGCGTCCGACGTACCGATTCTTCCAACAAGGCTTCTGTCGAGGGCCATGGGTTCGCTGCCTCCCGGTTCAGGACCAGCGTCGAATGTGTTCCGCAATGGAACAGCGCCGGACTGGGGAAATCCCGAAGATGAAGCCCGGGCCGGTCCCGACGATTCTTGAGGCACAAAGGAGACCTGCGATGAAAAAAACATACTCCGGGCTGCTCGTGCTCGCCGGCGCATTGCTGTGCCTGGGAGCCACTACCGCAGCCACGGCCCAGAACGCACAGGACCGCGCGGCAGCCGCCACCAAACGCGTCGACGGCAGCTTCATCCGCGCCAACGCGGCGCAGAAGAAAACGCCCGACTGGCCCAGCGTGGGCCTGGACTATTCGGAATCGCGCTTCAGCCAGCTCGACCAGGTGAACGCCGGCAACGTGAAGGACCTGGGGCTGGTCTGGTCGTACAACCTCGAGTCCACGCGCGGGGTGGAAGCCACGCCGCTGGTGGTGGACGGCATCATGTACATCACCGCTTCCTGGAGCGTGGTGCATGCCGTCGACACGCGCACCGGGCAGAAGCTGTGGACCTTCGATCCGCAGGTCGATAAGTCCAAAGGCTTCAGGGGCTGCTGCGACGTGGTGAACCGGGGCGTCGCAATCTACGAGGGCAAGGTCTACGTGGCGGCCTATGACGGGCGCCTCATCGCGCTCGACGCCGCCACCGGCCAGAAGGTCTGGGAGAAGAACACCATCGAGGGCCAGAAAGGCAGCTACACCATCACCGGCGCGCCGCGCGTGTTCAAGGGCAAGGTCATCATCGGCAACGGCGGCGCGGAGTACGGCGTGCGCGGCTTCGTCACCGCCTACGACGCGAAGACCGGCGACCAGAAATGGCGCTGGTTCGTGGTGCCGGGCGACCCGGGCAAGCCCTTCGAGGACGAGTCGATGGCGCGCGCCGCCAAGACCTGGGACCCCAGCGGCAAGTACTGGGAGGCCGGTGGCGGCGGCACCGCGTGGGACAGCTTCGCCTTCGACCCCGAGCTCAACCTGATGTACGTGGGCACCGGCAACGGCTCGCCGTGGTCGCACAAGGCGCGCAGCCCCAAGGGTGGCGACAACCTCTACCTGGGCTCGGTGGTGGCGCTCAACCCCGACACCGGCAAGTACGTGTGGCACTACCAGGAGACGCCCGGCGACAACTGGGACTACACCTCCACGCAGTCGATGATCCTGGCCAACGTGAAGATCGCGGGCAAGTCGCGCAAGGTGCTGCTGCATGCGCCGAAGAACGGCTTCTTCTTCGTCATCGACCGCACCAACGGCAGGTTCATTTCGGCGAAGAACTTCGTCGAGGTCAACTGGGCCACCGGCTACGACAAGAACGGCCGCCCCATCGAGATCGCCGCCGCGCGCGACGGCACCAAGCCCGGCGACAGCATCCCCGGTCCCTTCGGTGCGCACAACTGGCACCCGATGTCGTTCAACCCGCAGACCGGCTTCGCCTACCTGCCCGCGCAGCACGTGCCGATCAACCTCATGGACGACAAGGACTGGAAGTTCAACGAGGACGTGCCCGGCCGCCCGCATGCGGGCCTGGGCTGGAACCTCGCCAAGTTCGCCAATGCCGAGCCGCCCAAGAGCAAGCCCTTCGGCCGCCTCGTGGCCTGGGACCCGGTGGCGCAGAAGGAAGCCTGGGGCGTGGACTACGCATCGCCGTGGAACGGCGGCACCCTCACCACCGCCGGCAACCTCGTGTTCCAGGGCACGGCCGACGGGCGCCTGCTGGCCTACAACGCGAAGACCGGCGAGAAGCTGTGGGAAACGCCCACCGGCACCGGCGTGGTCGCGGCACCGTCGACCTACATGGTGGACGGCAAGCAGTACGTGTCGGTCGCGGTGGGCTGGGGCGGCGTGTACGGCCTCGCGCAGCGCGCCACCGAGCGGCAGGGGCCGGGCACGGTCTACACCTTCGCCGTGGGCGGCACCGCCAAGATGCCCGACTTCGTGCAGTACCGCATGGACAAGCTGGTGCAGGGCGTGAAGTACGACCCCGCCAAGGTCCAGGCCGGCACCATGCTCTACGTGAGCAACTGCGTCTTCTGCCACGGCGTGCCGGGCGTGGACCGCGGCGGCAACATCCCCAACCTCGGCTACATGGACGCGGCCTACATCGAGAACCTCGACAAGTTCGTGCTCAAGGGCCCGGCCATGTCGCGCGGCATGCCGGACTTCACCGGCAAGCTCTCCAGCGACGACATCGAGAGCATCAAGGCATTCATCCAGGGGACGGCCGACGCCATCCGCCCGAAGTAGGGACCGTGCCCCTTACCGGCCGCCGTACCAGTACTGGGTGCTGGCGGCCCAGCCCGACTTCGGATAGTTCGCGTGCAGGGTCTGCAGGCCCTTGCGCGACCAGTCGCCCACCAGCTTGTCCTGGCAGGTGTAGCGGGCCATCTTCACCGCGACCGACAGCGCCTGCGGCACCAGCGGATCGGCACGGTCGCGCTGCATCAGCGCCAGGCTTTCCTGCGTGAAGTAGACCGAGTCGGGCGGAATGACGCGCAGCTTCTCGACCAGCGCGGCCTGCCGCGCGCGTTCTTCCTGCGGCAGGAACGCGGGCATCTCGAAGTCGGCCGCCGTTGCCGCCTGCGGCCCGGAGATGGCAACGCCCAGCGGGCGGCACCACTTGCCGTAGCTGCCGACAGCCACGCCGCTGCGGTCGTCCACCGTGAACCCGAGCTTGAGCGGCGTGGGCCGGATGCCGTCGGCGCCCGGCCAGTGCGGAGGCTGCAGCACGTCGGTGGTGCTCGACATGCGCTCCAGCAGCAGGCGGCGCCACGCGGTGCCGTCCGTCTCCTGCAGCGAGATCGAACGCCGCATGCCGGCGATCGTGTCGGCCCCCTTCGCCGCGCCCGCCTGCGGCGGCGAGGCGATGCGCATCTGTGCCGCGCTGCGGGCGGTGGCGTAGTCCCCGGCGAGCACGGCGCGGGTCCACGCCGTTTCGAGCAGGTTGTCGCGCAGCGCCGGCGCCAGGGCCGGGTCGGCGGCAAGGCGCAGCCACATGGCCAGCGGCGCGCGCGTGTTGAGGAAGCGCACCACGTCCTCGTCGAAGGCGCTGGCCAGCGGCACCGCGTTCGGCCTGGCTTCCATCGCCTCGGGATCGCGGCGCGCGACCACGGGGCGGATGGCGAGGCGGCGCCATTCCTCTTCCGACGCGGCGGTCGGCAGCAGCAATGCCTTCACGAGGTTCTGGCCCGAGGGGCTGTGCGCGATCAGCGGCGAATCGGCCGAGGAAGCCACGAGTTCGCGCACCTCCTTGTAGCGGCCCTGCGCGAACATGCGCTGCGCGCGCAGCTGCGTGGCGGCGAAGCGGGCGGGATGGTCTTCGGGCACGGCGGCGAGCGCCGTCTGCAGTTCGGCCTCGCGCCTGTCGTCGGCCGTGGCGGCCACCGGCGCAAGGCTTGCTGCGGCCATCAGCCAGGCAAGGTCGTGCGTGCGCTGGTAGCGGCTCCAGCTCAGCGTTTCGCGCCACTTGCCGGCGGGTTCGCCGCTGCCGCCCGGACCGTCGAAGCCGCGCACGGTGCTGAGCCACTGCACGAGCTCCGAAGTCTGCCCCGGGCCGACGTAGGTGCAGCCGCCGAAGAAGCCGCAGGCGCGGAACTCGTGGTTCAGCAGCAGCAGCTTCGCGGCGGCGGCGTCGGGCTGCCCGATGGTCTTCAGGCCGTCGGCGAGGCGCTGCATGCGCGTGGCGGGCAACAGGTAGCGGATGCGCAGTGCCTCGGCCAGCCGGTGCACCGAAGGATGCAGCGCCTTCAGGCGCGGGTTCTTCAGAAGCGGCGATGCGATGGCGTCGACCTGCCTGTCGAGCTCGGCCTGCTTCTTCAGCGCCTCGGCGCTTTCCTTCCTGTTCTCCGAGCCTTCCGAGGGCGCATCGCCCGGGTTCTGCCGCGCCAGCACGCGCAGCCGCATGTAGGCCGCGAGATCGCGCCAGGGGCTGGCCTTGTCGGCCGCGATGGCGGTGAACGCGGCATCGGCCTCGTCGAAGTCGCCGGCATAGAAGCGCTGCGCGGCCAGCTGGTAGGCATGGTCGGCCTGCAGCCAAGCGGGCGCGGCCGGCGGCAGTTCGGGGACGGTGCCGGGCTCCTTGTTGCAGGTGTCGAAAACCGCGTCCTGCGTCTTCAGCCAGTGCAGCACGAAGGGGCCGGCCGACCTGTCGCCGGCCGTACGCGTCATGCGCTGGGCCAGCGTCTTCGTGGCGCTGCGGAAGGCGTCGCCGTAGAAGCAGTTCGGGTCGGCCTGCAGGGTTGCGGCGTTCCAGTTCGGCTGCTGTTGAGATGGTGGCGGTACGGTGGACTTGTCCCGGGACGATTTCGGATCGAGCTTCGCCAGGGCCTCGTCGCGCGCCTTGCGCCATTCGGTCCAGGCGTCGTCGGTTTCGGCCATGCCGTTGTCCTCGCGCGGCAGCTTCTCCAGCAGGTCGGTGAAGGCGCGCACCGCGTCGGGAGAAAAGGCCTGGCCGTGCAGGCGCCAGTACCAGAGTACCTGGTAGGGCACGAGATAGCCGGTGTAGTAGCCCGCGGGCCGCTCGACGAACTCGCGCACCGGCTGGTCGGGCCGGGTGCTCGCGAAGAACAGGTCCTCGGGGTCGCCGCCGCCGCTGGCGTGCGTCGCCGTCGCGCCGAGCAGGGTGGCGCCGGCCAACGCGGCGATGGCGAGCAGCCTCGCGCCTCCCGTTTTCGAAAGAGTCATTTGTACGTTTCCCTGTTTCCGGTCTGCAGTTTTTCGAAATCTTCCTTCTTCCACGAGCCCGCATGAAACACATAGCGCCGCTTCACGTCGCGCAGCGCGGGCCAGTCTTCGCCGAGCATCAGGCCGGCTGCACTGCGGCAGGCCGGCACCGTGGCCGCACCCGTCGCGCCGAGCCGCTGGCGGATGCGCGCAGCCTCCGCTCCCATGCGGAAGTACATCGGAACGATCTCGTCGAGCAGGCCCTCGGGCAGCCACGGATCGCCCATGCACCACGATGCGAGCGCCGTGGCGGAGATCCGCGTGCCGCCTTCACGCAGGGGCTGCAGCCGCCGCAGCAGCGCGACGTAGGCCTCGCGCTGGCTGTGCCGCGCCTCGAAGTCGAGCTGCACCCAGCCCGAGCGGTTGCCCTGCTTCGCGGCATGCTCGACCGCGGCGGCGATCGCCTGCTGCTGCGCATCGTCGAGGGGCGAGGGCGCGAGGTTGTCGAGCGTGACATGGATCACCGGCATCACCGTGGCACCGGGCGCGATGCGCAGCGGCCACTGGCGCCACGTGGTGCGGCTGCGTTCTCCGCTCAGCAGCACCGTGGCGTGCAGGTAGGCCACGCCGGTGCCGTCGGGCAGCGTGGAGAAGAGCTGGGGCCGGTCCCACACCCACAGCAGCGTTTGCGGCTGGGCCGCGCCCTCCTGCGCCAGCAGGGCCAGAAAGACGGAAAAGGCCGCGCCGCGCAAACGCATGGGGAAGGGCAGGAGTGAGGAAGAAAAATCCCGGCCAGCATAACGAAAAAGCCGCCTGGCCCAGGGGGCTCAGGCGGCCTTTGCGGCTGCTTGTCGCTGCGGCGGATCGGTCAGTCGGCGTACACGCCGGCGGCCTTGATGATCGGGCCCCACTTCGCGATCTCGGCCGAGACGAACTTCTTGTGCTCGGCAGGCTCGGTGCGCTTGTCGGTGGTGATCACCGCGCCCAGCGCTTCTTCGCGCTTGATGAAGCCCGGGTCCTTCATCGCGGCCGTGATGGCTTCATTGAGCTTCTTCAGCACCGGCGCGGGCGTGCCCTTGGGGGCGTACACGCCGTGCCAGATCGTCACTTCGAAGCCCTTCAGGCCCGACTCGTCCAGCGTGGGCAGGTCCTTCAGCGCGGGCGTGGTCAGGCGCTTGCTCGTGGTCACGGCATAGGCCTTGACCTTCTTGGCCTCGATCTGCGACGTGGTGTTGGTCGTCTGGTCGCACAGCAGGTCGATCTGGCCGCCCAGCAGGTCGGCGATGGCAGGTGCGGTGCCCTTGTAGGGAACCGGCGTCATCTCGACCTTCAGCGCGCTCTGGAACAGCAGGCCGCACAGGTGCGATGCGGCGCCCAGGCCGGCGTTGCCCAGGTTGATCTTGCCCTTGTTGGCGGCGATCCAGCTCGTCAGTTCCTTGTAGTTGTTGGCCGGCAGGCCGGGCTTGCCGATCAGCGTCATCGGCACTTCGTTGACCATGCCGAGGTATTCGAAGTCGGTCTCGACGTTGAAGGGCAGCTTGCGGTAGAGCGCCGGCATCGTCGACATGCCGATGTGGTTCAAGAGCAGCGTGTAGCCGTCGGGGTTGGCGCGCGCCACCTTGGCGGTGCCGATGGAACTGCCCGCGCCGGCGGTGTTGTCGACCACGATCGTGGTGCCCAGCGTCTTCTGCATGGCTTCGGCCAGGTCGCGCGCGACGCGGTCGGTCGGGCCGCCGGCGGCGAAAGGCACCACCAGGGTCACGGTCTTGCCCGCGGGGAAATCCTGGGCTTGTGCACCGACGGCCGCGGCGGCAATCGCCGCGAGGGCGAACAGTTTCTTCATGTCGTCTCCGGAAAAGGGGGGAATAAAAACGCCGCGATCTTAAGGGCTGACTGCGGCCTGACCTATACCGAATAGCCCTTAGGCTCGCGTCGTCATAGCGGCCTTTCAGGACCCTCGGGAGAGCCGCAAGAATGCCGCTTCGCGGTGCTCAGAGCCGGCTTCGCCCGGCCCGTGCGGAAGCAGGCTCCAGGAAGAGCTGCCGGAAGTATTCGCGAAACGCCGTCATGGCCGGCGAGAACTCGACGCCCTGCTTCCACCCCAGGCCGATGTTCATCGTCGGCACCGCGTCGCGCAGGTTGATGGTCTCGATGCGCTTTCCCTCCAGCGACCAGGGGCGGTAGACCATGTCCGACAGCACCGTCACGCCCAGCCCGTTGGCCACTGTGCTGCGCACCGCCTCCACCGAACTGGTGCGCAGCCGCACCTTGGGCTGGTGCGGCGTCTTGCTCCAGTACTTCAGCGCGGTGGCCGCGGCCTCGTCCACCGTGAGCATGATGTAGGGCTCGGCCGCGACGTCGGCCAGCGTCACCTCGGCCTTGTCGAGCAGCGGATGCTTTGCCGGCACCCACAGCCTGCGCTGCGAGCCGAAGAAGGTCTCCAGCGAAAGCTCGCGCAGCACGACGTTGGAGGTGAGCACCACGCCGATGTCGTAGCGCTGCGTGATCAGGCCCTCCTCGATGGCCTCGCGCGCGACCTCGTGCACCTTGACCGTGACCTGCGGATGCAGCTGCTCGAAGCGCTGCAGGTGGTGCGGCAGGAAGTAGCCCAGCACCGTGTAGCTCGCCGCGATGGTCAGCGAGCCCTCGACGTTCTCTCCCTCGTGCGGCATGCGGATCGCCTCGTCCGCCGCCGATAGCACCGCATAGGCATGGCTCAGGAAGCGCCGTCCCGCCTTGGTGAGCTCGACGCCGTGGGGGTGCCGCTCGAACAGCTGCTGCCCCATCAGCTCCTCCAGCTCCCTGATCGCGGTGGTCACGGCCGACTGCGAGATGTTGAGCTGGAGCGCCGCATGCGAGATGCGCCCCACCTCGGCCACGGCGGAGAAGTACTTGAGCTGGCGAAGGGTCAGGGACATGGCGAGGCTTCCTCAGGGTATTTCCGGATGCGTTCGCAGCGGGCTCCCGAAGGCGCAAACCCGATACCGGAGAAACGATTCCCTCCAGCGTAGCGCCCAATCCGCGCCGCAGACGAATCTGTTTTTCAGATATCGGGTCACTCGAAAACAATGCTTTTCGGTCTTTCGACCGCTCACTAATCTTCGCCCTGTCCTGCATTGCCGCTTTTCGGCGATGCCACTGAACAAAGGCTGCGAGACGTGAAGAAGACGCTGATCGATCTGAATTCCGACATGGGCGAAGGCTTCGGCCCCTGGACCATCGGCGATGGTGTCGACGAGCAACTCATGCCGCTGATCAGCTCGGCCAACATCGCCACCGGCTTCCATGCGGGGGACCCGAACATCATGCGCAGGATGGTGCTGCTGGCCCGCGAGCACGGCGTGGGCATCGGGGCGCATCCCGGCTTTCGCGACCTGGTGGGGTTCGGCCGCCGCCACATCGCCGCACCGGCCGACGAACTGGTGAACGACATGGTCTACCAGCTGGGCGCGCTGCGCGAGTTCGCACGGCTCGCCGGCATGGAGCTGCAGCACATCAAGCCGCACGGCGCGCTCTACATGCATGCGGCGCGCGACGAGGCCCTGTCGCGCGCGCTGGTCGCGGCGCTGCAGCAGATCGAACCCACGCTGCGCCTGTTCTGCATGGAAGCGTCCGTCACGTACCGGGTGGCCCGCGAGCTTGGCCAGCCGGTGGTGCGCGAGTTCTATGCCGACCGCGACTACGACCTGAGCGGCTCCATCGTCTTCACGCGGCGCGTCGGTGCGCTGGAGCCCGACGCCGTGGCGGCCAAGGTGGTGCGCGCCTGCACCGAGGGCCTGGTGCGCACGGTCGAAGGCAAGGATGTTGCTATCGGCTTCGACTCGGTCTGCATCCACAGCGACACGCCCGGTGCGCTCGCGCTGGTGCAGGCCACGCGGCGCGCTCTGGCCGACCACGGCATCCGCGTTGCCGGCCTTGCCGCACGGGCCGGGGCCTGACCGCGCTTTTTCTTTCCGTCGTTCTTATTCCAGGAGTGCATCGATGCCCGCTACCCATGAAGTCCTGAGCCCGCTGCCGGGCACCTTCTATCGCCGTTCGGCGCCCGACGCGCCGCCCTTCAAGGCCGAAGGCGACGTGGTGGCCGTGGGCGACGTGCTGGGCCTGGTCGAAGTGATGAAGCAGTTCAGCGAAGTCACCGCCGACGCGGCCGGTCGCCTGCAGCGCTTTGCGGTGGAGAACGGCGAGCCTGTCGATCCGGGCCAGGTGCTGGCCGTCATCGAAACGACGTGAGACCGCTGCCCATGAACGCTGCATTCGACAAGCTGCTGATCGCCAACCGGGGCGAGATCGCGGTGCGCATCATCCGCGCCGCGAAAGAACTGGGGCTGAAGACGGTCGCCGTCTTCAGCGACGCCGACGCGCAGAGCCTCGCCGTGCAGATGGCCGACGAAGCCGTGCGCATCGGGCCGGCGCATGCCACCAGGAGCTACCTGAGCGTCAATGCCGTCCTGCAGGCGGCCGCCGAAAGCGGCGCCGGCGCGGTGCATCCCGGCTACGGCTTCCTCTCGGAAAACGCCGACTTCGCCGAGCGCGTCGAGTCCGCGGGCCTCGTGTTCGTGGGCCCGACGCCGCATGCGATCCGCACCATGGGCGACAAGGCCGCGGCGCGCGCTGCCGCCATGAAGGCGGGCGTGCCCACGGTGCCCGGCAGCGCGGGCGTGGTGACCGATCCCGATACCGCCGTCGAGGTCGCGAAGGACATCGGCTATCCGATCATGATCAAGGCTTCCGCCGGTGGCGGCGGGCGCGGCATCCGCGTGGCGCACGACGAGGCCGAGCTGCGCCAGCAGTTCGCCACCGCCACGGCCGAGGCGCTGGCGGCCTTCGGCAACGGCGAGGTCTACTTGGAGCGCTTCATCCGCAAGGCGCGCCACATCGAGGTGCAGATCCTCGGCGACGGCCAGCGCGTGGTGCATTGCTTCGAGCGCGAGTGCTCCCTGCAGCGCCGCCGCCAGAAGGTGTGGGAAGAAGCGCCCTCGGCCGCCATCGGCGAAGCCACGCGCGCCGCGCTGTGCGAGTCGGCGCTGCGGCTCGCCAATGCCGTGGCCTACCGCGGCGCCGGCACGCTCGAGTACCTGTACGACGACGACACGCGCGAGTTCTTCTTCATCGAGATGAACACCCGCATCCAGGTCGAACACCCGATCACCGAGATGATCACCGGCGTCGATCTCGTGAAGGAGATGCTGCGCATCGCGCTCGGCCAGCCGCTGCGGCTGAGGCAGGAGGACATCCGGCTGACCGGCGCGGCCATCGAGGTGCGCGTGAATGCCGAGAACGCGGCGAAGAACTTCATGCCCAGCCCGGGCCTGGTGTCGCAGCTCGTCGTGCCGGGCGGACCGGGCGTGCGCTTCGACACCATGCTGTTCCCGGGCTGCAACGTGCCCGCGTACTACGATTCGCTGCTCGGCAAGCTGATCGTGCACGACACCGACCGTGCCGGTGCGTTGAGCCGCATGCGGCGGGCGCTGGGCGAACTCAGGGTCGAGGGCATCCACACCACGATCCCGCTGCATCGCGCGCTGTGCGACGACGCCGACGTGGCCGGGGCCGCCTTCCACACCGGCTTTCTCGAAACATGGCTGGCGGCCAGGCCGCTCGCCGATGCCGCTGTCCCCGTCTCTGTCCCTCCAGTGAAGGTGCCCGCATGACTGCTGCAACCACCCTGCCCGCACGGGCCCGCTACAGCTTCGGCGGCGACGAGCACCTTTTCGTCGAGATCAGCGAGGAGATGTCGCTGCCCGCTTTCTTCAAGGGCATGGCCATCTGCAACGAGCTGCGCCGCCGCGCCCTGCCTGGCGTCACGGAGATCTGCCCGGCCAATGCGGCCTACCTCGTGCGCTTCGACCCCGACGTGATCGCGCCCGACGCGCTGCTCGCCACGCTCGAGGAGATCGAGGCCGGTCTCGGCGAGGCCGACCTGCAGATGCAGACCCGCATCGTCGAGATACCGGTGCTCTACAACGACCCGTGGACGCACGAGACGCTCATGCGTTTTCGCGAACGCCACCAGGACCCGTCGAGCACCGACATCGAATACGCCGCGCGCATCAACGGGCACGCCTCGGTCGAGGCCTTCATCGAAGCCCATTCCTCGGCGCCGTGGTTCGTGTCGATGGTCGGCTTCGTGGCAGGCCTGCCCTTTCTCTTCCAGATGGTCGATCGCGAACGGCAGATCCAGGTGCCCAAGTACCTGAGCCCACGCACTGACACGCCGAAACTCACGCTGGGCCACGGCGGCTGCTTCAGCTGCATCTACTCGGTGCGCGGCGCGGGCGGCTACCAGATGTTCGGCGTCACGCCGGCGCCCATCTTCGACCCGGCCCAGCGCCTGTCCTACCTGAAGGACCTGATGGTGTTCTTCCAGCCCGGCGACATCGTCAAGTGGAAGCCCATCGACCGCGCCGAGTACGACAGGCAGATCGCCGAGGTCGAGGCCGGCACCTTCACGCTGCGCATCGCGCCGGTGTCGTTCTCGCTCAAGGAATTCCTGGCCGACCCGGACGGCTACAACCAACAGCTCCTGAAGGTGCTCCATGGCGATTGAAGTGCTCAAGCCCGGCCTCGCGACCAGCGTGCAGGACGCAGGCCGCCCCGGCTACTACAACCTCGGCATCCCGCTGTCGGGTGCGCTCGACCAGCAAAGCCTGGTGTTCGCGAACCTGCTGGTGGGCAACGACGAAGGCGCGGCGGTCATCGAAACCACGCTGCTGGGCCCCGAGCTGCGGTTCGACGCGCCCGCGCTGGTGGCGGTGACCGGCGCCGACGCCAAGGTCAAGCTCAACGGCAACGAGATGCCGCGCAACGAATCCTTCGCGGTGCAGGCCGGCGACGTGCTGGGGTTCGATTTCATGAAGCTCGGCGCGCGCATGTGCATCGCGGTGGCCGGCGGCATCGACGTGCCGGTGGTGCTTGGAAGCCGTTCGACCTATGGGCTCGGCGCGTTCGGCGGCTTCAACGGCCGCAAGCTCCTGGCCGGCGACAGGCTGCCGGTCGGCACGCCGTCTCCGCGTGCGCGGCCGGGCCGTGGCGTGCCTGTCGAGCTGCTGCCGGTGCTGGCGAAGGAAGTGGAGCTGCGCGTGCTGCCCGGCATCTATTTCCACCGGCTGCAGGAGGTGTCGGTGCGCAGCTTCTTCGCCGACACCTGGTCCGTCGGCTCGGAGGCCGACCGCATCGGCTACCGCTACAAGAACGGCACGCCGCTGCAGTTCATCGACCGCAAGCCGCCTTTCGGCGCGGGCGACGATCCGTCGAACATCGTCGACGCGGGCTATCCCTACGGCTCGATCCAGGTGCCGGGCGGACGCGAGCCGATCATCCTGCACCGCGATGCGGTCTCCGGCGGCGGCTACGCGATGGTGGGCACCGTGATCAGCGCCGACATGGACCTGATCGCCCAGATGCAGCCGAACCACAAGGCCCGCTTCGTCGAGGTCGACATGGCCCGGGCGCTGGAAGCCCGCGCCGAACGGCGACGACGGATCGACCGCCTGCGCGCTTCGCTCGCGGCCTGAGCCGCGGCTCCCTTCCTTCTTTTTTCACCGCTGTCACCCAAGGAGTTCTTCATGAACAGCTCGCCCCTGCGCGTTTCATTGATCGCCGCTTCGTTCGCCGCCACCGGCCTGCTGTGGCACGGCGCGGCCCTGGCCGCCGACTGGTTTCCCTACAAGGCGGAGGCCACCGAGCCTGCCTTCTCGGCCGAGGGCACGAAGAAGCCCATCGACTACACGCCCCTGGCCAAGGCCTCGAAGAAGTGGGACATCTGCGTGTCGTTCCCGCACATGAAGGACGCCTACTGGCTCGGCGTGGACTACGGCGTCATCGAGGAAGCCAGGCGCCAGGGCGTGAAGCTGCAGGTGGCCGACGCGGGCGGCTACACCAACCTGAGCAAGCAGGTCTCGCAGATCGAGGACTGCGTGGCGCGTGGCGCCAACGCGGTGATCATCGGCGCGATCTCGGGCGACGGGCTCAACAACGTGATCAAGGCCACGGCCGCGAAGAAGGTGCCGGTGATCGACCTGGTCAACGGCATCAGCTCGCCCGACCTGTCGGCCAAGTCGCTGGTGTCGTTCTACACGATGGGCCATTCGACGGGCGAGTACCTCGCGAAGAAGCATCCGGCCGGTTCGCCGCCCGTCAAGCTGGGCTGGTTCCCGGGCCCGGCCGGAGCGGGCTGGGTCGAGGCCGCGCACAAGGGCTTCATGGACGCGATCAAGGGCAGCGCCGTGGTGGCGCTCGACCCGAAGTACGGCGACACGGGCAAGGAGGCGCAGGCCAAGCTGGTCGAGGACGTGCTGCAGGGCAACCCCGACATCGCCTATGTGGCCGGCACCGCGGTCACGGCCGAGGCGGCCACCGGCATCCTGCGTTCGCGCGGCCTCGACAAGAAGGTGCAGGTGCTGTCCTTCTACATGACGCCGGGCGTGTACGAGGGCATCCAGAAGGGCCGCATCGTGGCGTCGCCGGCCGACTCGATGGTGATCCAGGGCCGCATCGCGGTCGACCAGGCGGTGCGCCTGCTCGAGAACAAGGACGTGGTGAAGCACGTCGGCCCGAAGATCTTCGTGGTCGACGGCAGCAACATCAAGGGCGTGAAGCTCGACGACATCCTGCCGCCGCCGGGCTTCAAGCCGGTGTTCGAGGTCAAGTAAGGCCGCATTCGATGTCCTCCGCCCTCCTGTTGCAGACCGTCGGCCTCGGCAAGCGTTATCCCGGCGTGCTGGCCCTCGACGCGATGGACTTCGAGCTGCGCGCCGGAGAAGTGCACGTGCTGTTCGGCGAGAACGGGGCCGGCAAGTCCACCCTGATCTCGCTGCTGGCAGGCGCCAACGTACCGTCGGCGGGCGAGATCCGAATGCGGGGCGGGCCCGTGAGATTCGCGAGCGTGCACGACGCGAGGCGCTGCGGTATCAGCGCGGTGTTCCAGGAGTTCTCGCTGATTCCCACGCTCTCCGTCGCGCAGAACCTGAGCCTGGGCGAGGAGCCGCGCAAGGCCGGCATGCTCGACCGCGCGGCGGTGCGCGAGCGGGCCCGCGCGATGCTGGACGACCTGGGCTTCGGGATCGATGTCGACGCGCCGGTCTCGGGCCTCACGCGCGCGCAGCAGCAGATGGTGGAAATCGCCAAGGGCCTGCGCGGCGACGTATCGGTGCTCATCCTCGACGAGCCCACCGCCTCGCTGACCGACACCGAGGCGCAGCGCCTGTTCGAACTGGTGGCGCGGCTCAAGGCGCGCGGCGTGGGCATCGTCTACATCTCGCACCGCATGCAGGAGATCGCGCAGATCGCCGACCGCATCACGGTGCTGCGCGACGGCCGCAAGGTCACGACCGTGGAAGCCGGAGCGGCCAGCGCCGACAGGCTGATCGAGCTGATGAGCGGCCGTGCGATCGAGCAGATCTACCCCCGCATCGCGTCCAACCCCGGCGAGGTGGTGCTGCAGGTCGAAGGGCTGGTCTCGCCCAACGGCGTGCGCGGCGCGAGCCTCACGGTGCGGCGCGGCGAAGTGGTCGGGCTGGCGGGGCTGGTGGGCTGCGGCAAGTCGGAACTGTTCCGCGCGATCTGCGGGCTCGACCCCGTGACCTCGGGCCGCGTGCTGTTCAAGGGCCAGCCGCGCACCGGCGCGAAGGTGCGCCGGATGCTCGACGAGGGCCTCTTCTACCTGCCTCCCGACCGCAAGGGCGAGGGGCTGGTGCTCGGCTTCACCTCGCGCGCCAACATCACGCTGCCGCTGGTGCACGGACCGTTGCGCGGGCACGGCGGCTGGTTGCGCAAGCGCCTTGGCCGCCGGCTTTCCACGGCGGCGGCCGAACGCGTGGAGCTCGCGCCGCGCAACCTCGAGAGGCCGGTGGCACTGCTTTCGGGCGGCAACCAGCAGAAGGTGCTCTTCGGCAAGGGCATGACGCGCGATGCCGCGCTCTATGTATTCGACGAGCCCACGGTCGGCGTGGACATCGGCACCCGCAGCGCGCTCTACGAGGTGATCCGCAAGCTCTGCGAAAGCGGCGCGGCGGTGGTCGTGATCTCGTCCGACCTGCCCGAGGTGCTGCACCTGAGCCATCGCGTCTACGTGATGCGCCGCGGCGAGATCGCCGGCGAGCTGCAGGGCGATGCGATCGGCGAGGCCCGCGTACTCAACCTGTTCTTCGATTCCAGCGAAAGAGAGTCATGACTTCGTCCTCCACCGTGACCGCCAGCGCGGCACCTGCCATCGGCCCCGGCGGCCGTCTCCTCGGGCTGCTGCGCGGCCTGTTCCTGCGCCTGGGCGTGCTGCCCTTCATGCTGGTGATCGCCTTCGCGGTGTTCAGCATGCTGTCCGACCAGTTCCTCACGGTGCAGAACCTCGTGAACCTGCTGCGCCAGTCGGTCTACCTGATCCTGGTGTCGCTGGGCCAGATGCTGGCGCTGGTGACCGGCGGCTTCGATCTTTCGGTCGGCACAGTGATGGCCATCACCTCGGTGGTCTCCGCGCTGGCGATGCAGTACTTCGGCGCTGCCCTGCCCGACGCGACCTGGGTCGTGATCGTCGCGGGCTGCGCCTGCGGGCTGCTTGCCGGCCTGACGGTGGGGCTGATCAACGGCATCGGCGTGGCCTTCATCGGCGTCTCGCCCTTCATCGTCACGCTGGGTGTGCAGTCCATCGGCTTCGGATTCGCGCTGTTCCTCACGGGCGGCGTGCCGGTGTCGGGCATGCCGGGCGAGTTCAGCGAGCTGTTCGGCTTCGGCACGCTGCTCGGCATCCCGATACCGATCCTGGTCACGGCCGTGTGCGTCGCGGGCATGGGCGTGCTCATGGCCCGCATGCCGACCGGCACGCACCTGCTGGCTGTCGGCGGCAACGCCAAGGCGGCCGCGCTCTCGGGCATCGAGACCCGCCGCGTGCTGCTGATGGCCTACCTGCTGTGCGCCGGCCTGGCGGCCGTGAGCGGCCTGCTGCTGACGGCGCGCGTCGAGACCGGCGAAGCCAACCTCGGCGGCACCGTCGCGCTCGAATCCATCGCTGCCTGCGTGATCGCCGGCGTGAGCCTGCGCGGCGGCATCGGCCGGGTGCCGAACGTGGTGATGGGCGCGATCTTCATCGGCCTCGTGCAGAACGGCATGAACCTGGCCAGCGTCGGCTCGTACCTGCAGATGGTGGTGCTGGGCGCGCTGCTGATCGTGGCCGTGGTCGCCGACCAGATCCGCCACCGCATGGTCGCCCCGGGCGGCCATTGAACCTCGACAGAAAAGACAGAAGGAAGGAAACACGCATGACCCTCATGACCAACGCCGCCATCGACGCGCGCCGCATCGCCGCCACGCCGCGCGGCATAGGCATCGGCTTTCCCATCTACGCGGACCGCGCGCTCAACGCCGAGCTGTGGGACGTGGAAGGCCGCCGCTACATCGACTTCGGCTCGGGCATCGCGGTGCTCAACACCGGCCACCGGCATCCGCGCGTGGTCGAGGCGATCCGCGCCCAGCTCGACCGCTTCACCCACACCGCCTACCAGGTGGTGCCGTACGAAAGCACCGTCGCGCTGGCCGAGCGCATCAACAGGCTGACGCCCGGCACCCACGCCAAGAAGACTGCCTTCTTCACCACCGGCGCAGAAGCCGTCGAGAACGCCATCAAGATCGCGCGCGCGGCCACCCGCCGGCCCGGCGTGATCGCACTGGGCGGCGGCTTCCATGGCCGCACCTTCATGGGCATGGCCCTGACCGGCAAGGTCGCGCCCTACAAGACCGGCTTCGGGCCTTTCCCCGGCAGCATCTTCCACGTGCCCGCGCCGGTGGCGCTGCACGGCGTGTCGGTCGAGGATTCGCTGCGCGCCATCGAGCGGCTGTTCAAGGCCGACATCGAGCCGGAGCAGGTGGCCGCGATCATCCTGGAGCCGGTGCAGGGCGAGGGCGGCTTCTACGCCGCGCCGAGGGAATTCGTGCGCGCGCTGCGCCGGATCTGCGACAGCTACGGCATCCTGCTGATCGCCGACGAGATCCAGACCGGCTTCGCCCGCACGGGCAAGTGGTTCGCCATGGAGCATCACGACGTGGTGCCCGACCTCATGACCATGGCCAAGAGCCTTGCCGGCGGCACGCCCCTGTCGGCGGTCTGCGGCAGTGCCGGGGTGATGGACGCTCCCGCACCCGGCGGGCTCGGCGGCACCTATGCGGCCAATGCGCTCGCCATCGCCGCGGCGCATGCGGTGCTGGACGTGATCGAGGAAGAAAGGCTGTGCGAGCGCGCGCAGGTGCTGGGCGACCGGCTCAAGGCGCGCCTCGAGGGGCTGCGCGCAAAGGTGCCGCAGATATCCGACGTTCGCGGCCTGGGCGCGATGGTGGCCGTCGAGTTCGCAGGTGCCGGCGGCGCGCCCGACCCCGAGTTCGCGAAGCAGGTGCAAGCCCGGGCCCGCGACGCGGGTTTGCTGTTGCTGACTTGCGGCGTGCATGGCAATGTGATCCGCTTCCTGTTTCCCCTGACCATCGAGGATGCCGTGCTCGAAGAAGGCCTCGACATCCTTGCCGCTGCCCTGCAGACCTGACCACCCGATCCATCACCTCATGCCCATCCAACTCAAAGACCCGACCCTGCTGCGCCAGCAGGCCTACATCGCCGGCGCCTGGGTGAATGCGGACGACGGCACCACCGTCGCCGTGACCAACCCCGCCAACGGCCGGCAGATCGGCACCGTGCCGATGTGCGGCACCGATGAGACCGCGCGCGCGATCGCCGCCGCCGAAGTCGCGCAGCGCGCGTGGGCGAAGGTGCCGGCGAAGGAGCGCTCTGCCGTGCTGCGCAGGCTCAACGACCTGATGCTCGCCAACGTGGACGACCTCGCGCTCATCATGACCACCGAGCAGGGCAAGCCCATGGCCGAGAGCCGTGGCGAGATCGCCTACGCCGCCTCGTTCATCGAATGGTTCGCCGAGGAGGCGCGCCGCGTGTACGGCGACACCATTCCCGCGCCGCAGGCCGACCGCCGCATCCTCGCGCTCAAGCAGCCCGTGGGTGTGACGGCCGCCATCACGCCGTGGAACTTCCCGACCGCCATGTTGACGCGCAAGGCCGGCCCCGCGCTCGCGGCCGGCTGCGCGATGGTGGTGAAGCCCGCCACGCAGACGCCGTTCTCCGCTTTGGCCTTTGCGGAGCTGGCCGAACGCGCGGGCGTGCCCAAGGGCCTGCTGTCGGTGCTCACCGGCTCGGCCAGCAAGATCGGCGGCGAGATGACGCGCAGCCCCGTCGTGCGCAAGCTCACCTTCACCGGCTCCACCGAAGTGGGCCGCACGCTGATGAAGCAGTCGGCCGACACCATCAAGAAGCTGTCGCTCGAACTCGGCGGCAATGCGCCCTTCATCGTGTTCGACGACGCCGACGTGGATGCGGCCGTCGAAGGCGCGATGGTCTCCAAGTACCGCAACACCGGCCAGACCTGCGTGTGCGCCAACCGCATCTACGTGCAGCGCGGCGTGCTCGAGGCCTTCACGCGCAAGCTCGTGGCCAAGGTCGAGGCGCTGAAGGTGGGCGACGGCACCGAGCCCGGCGTCACGCAGGGCCCGCTGATCGACGCCAAGGCGGTCGAGAAGATCGAGGAGCACGTGGCCGATGCGGTGGCCAAGGGCGGCAAGGTGCTCACCGGCGGCAAGCGCCACAAGCTGGGCGGCCTCTTCTACGAGCCCACCGTGATCGGCGGCGCCACGGCCGACATGCTGTTCGCGCGCGAGGAGACCTTCGGGCCCTTGGCACCGGTCTTCGCGTTCGACACCGAGGAGGAGGCCATCGCCGCCGCGAACGACACCGAGTTCGGTCTGGCCTCTTACTTCTATGCGCGCGACATCGGCCGCATCATGCGCGTGGCCGAGGCGCTGGAATCGGGCATCGTGGGCGTGAACACCGGGCTGGTGTCCACCGCCGAGGCGCCCTTCGGCGGCGTGAAGCAGTCGGGCCTCGGGCGCGAGGGCTCGAAGTACGGGCTCGACGATTTCCTCGAGGTGAAGTACGTCTGCCTCGCGGGGCTCGACAAGTAGCGGCTCGCGGCTGGCGGCTGCACATTCTTCGTGAATGAAGTTTGCCGGCCGTCGAACTGTCCGACAGGCGGAGCCGGCGCCGGACGATGCGGCCGGCGCATGCCGGACCTAGGGTGAAGGGCTTTCAAGGAGATTTCACCCATGCCCAAGACCACCACATCGTCATCCTCGCTGGATGGAATGAAGGTCGCCATCCTCGTGTCAGACGGCTTCGAGCAGGTCGAGATGACCGAGCCGCGCAAGGCGCTCGATCTCGCCGGCGCGCAGACGCGGATCGTCTCGCCCGTCGGGCGCGTGCGCGGCTGGAACCATCACGACCCGGCAGACAGCTTCCCCGTCGACGTGCCGCTGAAGAATGCGAGGCCCGGCGACTTCGACGCACTGCTGCTGCCCGGCGGCGTCGTGAACCCGGACGCGCTGCGCATCGACGAGAAGGCGGTCGCGTTCGTGCGCGCCTTCGTCGAGGCTGGCAAGCCCATCGCGGCGATCTGCCACGGGCCCTGGACGCTGATCGACGCCGGCGGCGTCGAGGGCCGCAAGATGACCTCGTGGCCCTCGCTGCATGCCGACCTGGAGAACGCGGGCGCGCATTGGAGCGACTCGGAAGTCGTGGTCGACCGCGGCCTCGTCACCAGCCGCAAGCCGGACGACCTGCCTGCCTTCAACCGCGAGATGACGAAGGCCTTCGCGCACGCGCGGGAAACCGCGACTCACTGATCGCTTCGGCCGTGCCGGGCATGGGGCCCGTGTAGCGGGCCCTCGGACGGATCAACTGCCCGGCGGTCTGCTGCTCCAGCACGTGCGCAGTCCAGCCGACCGTGCGCGAGAGCGCGAAGAGCGTGAGCGGCGCGCCCGGTGGCAGCTTGTGCACGGCAGCGAGGGCTGCCAGCGCGAAATCGATGTTCGCAGCCTCGCCCAGCAGTCTCTCGCCGATGCCGCGCAATTCCTCGAAGGCGGGCGGCAGTTCGATGTTCGCGAGCAGGGCGCCGCAGCGCGCGTCGCCACCCGGATAGAGCGGATGTCCGAAAGCCGCCAGCGGCCGGTCGTGCGCGAGCCATTCGCGCACCGCGGCCTCGGGGCCGATGTCCGACGCATGGCGCATCAGCGCCTGCACCGCTGCCGATGCGCCGCCATGCAGCGGTCCGGTCAATGTGGAAAGGCCCGTGAGCAGGCAGGCGGCCACCGATGCACCGGTCGATGCCGTCACGCGCGCGGCGAAGGTCGAGGCATTGAGCTCGTGGTCGGCCAGCAGCACCAGCGCGCGGCGCAGGTCGTCGGCGGCGCGGGGCCGGCGCCATGCCGTGACCAGCCGCATGTGCAGCGGCATCTCGCGTGCGGCAGGTGCGGTGCCCAGCATGGCATCGGCCAGCGCGCCGATCACGTCCGCAGCTTCGGCCTGCAGCACGCTGCGCGAGCGGCCGCGCGATGGGAGGTCGGTGGCAGCGCGCGACGCCAGGGCGAGCAGGCCGGCCTGAAGAGGCGCTGCCTGCGTGCCGCCGGGCAAGGTCAGGGCGGACGAAGCCGCGAAACGCGGCGGCGGGCTCTCCCACAGCAGCCCCGCCACATCCTCCAGCGTGGCCTGCTCCGCCAGCACGCAGGCGTCCTGCCCCCGATAGAGCAACCGCCCCTCGGCCACCGTCGAGACCGCCGAGGCCAGCACCGGCTCGCCCCACTGGATCGCCTCGCTCGCCACCGTCTCGACGCTGCGCCGGCCCCGCGCGCGGGCCGCGATGCGCTGCACGTCGTCGCGGTGATAGAGGCTGCGGCGCGGGTCCGCCGCATCGGGCTTGGCGCGGATGCGGCCCCGGCTCACGCTCGCGTAGAGCGTCTGCGGGCGTACCTGCATCAGCTCGAGGGCGTCCGCGGCCGGAAGCCACAGAGGGGCGGTCTTCTTCGTTGTCATGTTGACAGAATAGATCAAGATTGACGTCAATATTCAGCGGCCCAGAATCAATGTCATCGTGACAACCATGGAGCAAAGAGCGATGAACAAGGACGATGGCAGCCTCGAAGGCGTGGTGGCCGCGCATACCGTGCTGTCCGAGGTGGACGGCGAGGCCGGCCGGCTGGTGATCCGTGGCCACGAGCTCGACGAGATCGCGCAGAGCTGGCGCTATGAAGACGTGGTGGGCCTGCTGTTCGAGGGCTTCTTCGACACGCTGCCTTCCGCTTCGGCCCTGCGCCGGGCCGTCGGTCGTGCGCGCCGCGAGGCCTTCGAGCTGCTGCAGCCGAACGACGATGCCCTGCTGCGCCGCATGCCGCCCATCGAGGCCGTGCGCGCGCTGATGGCGCGCCTGCCCGATGGCGACGACCTGCCGACGGCGCTGCGCCTCGTGGCCGCGCCGGCGGTCTACACGGCCGCCGTGATGCGCTGGCGCCTTGGCGTGCCTGCGCTCGCGCCCGACGATGCATTGCCGCACGCCGCCGACATGCTGCGGATGCTGCACGGCCGCATGCCCACGCCCGCGCAGGGTGCAGCGCTCGATACCTACCTCGTCACCGTGTGCGACCACGGCCTCAATGCATCGACCTTCGCGGCGCGCGTGGTCGCGTCGACCGGCGCGGGCCTTGCGTCGGCCGTGCTCGCGGGCATCAGTGCGCTGAAGGGGCCGCTGCACGGCGGCGCGCCAGGCCCGGTGCTGGATGCGCTCGATGCCATCGGTACCGCCGCCAATGCCCGCGCCTGGCTCGAGGAGGCCGTGGCCAGCGGCCAGCGCCTCATGGGCTTCGGCCATCGCATCTACCGCGTGCGCGATCCGCGCGCCGACGCGCTCAAGAGCGCGCTCGCCCGGCTCGGCCAGGAGGGCAGCGTGAACGCCGCGCGCTTCGCGCTGGCGGAGGCGGCGGAGCAGGCAGCGCTGGTAATCCTGCGCGAGAAGAAGCCGGGCCGCGCGCTGGAGACCAACGTCGAGTTCTACACCGCGCTGCTGCTGGAGGCGCTGGGCTTCGGCCGCGAGAGCTTCACCTGCGTGTTCGCAGCGGGGCGCGTGGGCGGATGGGTGGCGCATGCGCGCGAGCAGGTGAAGAAGGGGCGGCTGATCCGCCCGCAGTCGGTCTATGTCGGGCCCTCGCCGCAGGCGCCCGAGGAATCCGGCGAGCCCGCACTCGCGCACTGAGCCTACAGGGGGCGCTCGCCGTCATCCGATACGCTCGCCTTTTCCGCATGCCATGGCCGCGCCGGCCGCGTCATGCGTCGTGAAAGGCGAAAGTATTCCTCCATGACGGCGACCTCTTCCCACTCGCAGGCACTGCGCCTGCCGCGCGACCTCGCGCTCATCACCGTGGCCATCGATGCCGTGATGGTGCTGCTCAACATGGCCATCCAGCTCTGGCCCGACTCGCCCGACAGCGAGCAGCTGCGCAGCACCTATGCGCTGCCGGGCGTGTGGATCCCGATGGTGTTCAGCATCGGCATGGCCTGGGTGCTCGCGGCCGCGCTGGCCTGGAGCCACGGGCGAAATGCGCTCGAGAAGCGCGGCGTGGACAGCGTCGCGCTGCTGCCCCGGCCGCGCATCCGCTACGGTGCGGCATACGTCGTGGTGCTGCTGCTGAACTTCTATGCGCTGAGCCCGCTGCTGTACGACCTGCAGCTGCTCTTCATGCCGGGCGGTCGCCTGCATGAGGTGCTCGGCTACACCTCCATGCGCGCGGCGATGCCGGTGTTCATGTTCCTGCAGTCGGTGGCCCAGTTGATCGTGCTGGTGCTGGGCGTTTGGCTGGCGGCCTGGGTCGCGCTGAGGGCCGGCCGTGCCGAGCCCTCCGGATCGCAGGGCGGCGAAGTTCCGGCGGTCGGCGCCTCGCCGCGCCGCGCGGTGGCACTGGTCGGTGCTTCGGTGTTCGCGTCGCTGCAGATGTGGAGCGGCGCGGCCGTGAGCCGCTGGAGCTCCATGTCGCACGGCCTGGACGACGCCGGGCTGCTGGTCGCGTGGGTGGTTCCGCCGCTGGCGGCCTTCGCGCTCGCCTTCTGGGGCGGCTGGCTGGGCGCGACGGCCGGCCTTTCGAGGGTGCGGCCCTTCAGGGCCGTGGGGGCTTCGGTGCTGGCTTTCGCGCTGGTGCAGGTGCTCTGCATCGCCATCGCGCTGGCGTGGCTGGCGCTGGCGGTGTGGCTGCACGGCTTCAACAGCGCGGGCAGCCTCGTCGGCTTCGCGCTGGCGCTCGTGCTGGTCTACACACTGCTCACGGTGGTGCTCACGCGCGCCACCGCGCGCGGGCTGTACCGCCGTTACTTGTAGCTGCGCGCGTCCTCGATCACCTTGCCGTCGTTGGGCAGCGAGCCCGCGCCCACCACGGAGACCTCGCCGCGCAGCTTGGTCACCTCGCGGATGACGGCGCTCACGCGCGCCTCCAGCCCCTCGGGCGCGGCGCCCGCGCATTCGAGCTGCAGCGTCATCTTGTCGTCGCCCATCTCGCCCGCGACGACCAGCCGTGCGCGCTGCACCTCCGGAAAGCGCCGCGCGATCTCCGCCACCTGCGAAGGGTGCACGAACATGCCGCGCACCTTGGTGGTCTGGTCGGCGCGGCCGAGCCAGCCCTTGATGCGCTTGTTGGTGCGCCCCGTGGGACATGTGCCCGCGAGCACGGCCGAGAGGTCGCCGGTGCCGAAGCGCACCAGCGGGTAGTCGGGGTTGAAGGTGGTGACGACGATCTCGCCGACCTCGCCGTCGGGCACCGGGTCGCCGGTACCGGGCCGCACGATCTCGACCAGCACGCCCTCGTCGAGCACCAGGCCTTCGCGCGCGCTGGTCTCGTAGGCGATGAGGCCGAGGTCGGCGGTGGCATAGCACTGCGTGCCCTTCACGCCGCGCGCGGCGATCCAGTCGTGCAGGCTCGGCGGAAAAGCCTCGCCGGAGACGAGCGCCTTGGTGAGCGAGGGCAGCTTCAGGCCTTTCTCCTCGGCCTTCTCCAGCAGGATCTTGAGGAAGCTCGGCGTGCCCGCATAGCCTTCGGGCTTGAGGTCGACCATGGCCTCGAGCTGCTGCTCGGTCTGGCCGGTGCCGCCCGCGAACACGGTGCAGCCCATGGCGCGCGCGCCGCTTTCCATGATCGAGCCCGCGGGCGTCATGTGGTAGCTGAAGCTGTTGTGGATCAGCTCGCCGCTTCGGAACCCCGCCGCGTGCAGTGCACGCGCGGTGCGCCAGTAGTCGCGCGCCTCGCCCTCGGGCTCGTAGATGGTGCCGGGGCTCGCGAACACGCGCGGCATGCGCGGGCCGCGCACGATCGACGAGAAGCCGCCGAAGGGATCGTCCGCGCGGCGCGCCTTCTGCAGGTCGAGCAATTCCGATTTGCGCGTGACCGGTAGTTTCGCGAGCGCCTCGCGCGTGGTGACGTCGGCGGGCTTCACGCCGTCGAGGATCTTCGCGAAGGCAGGGGCAGCCGTCTGCGCCTGCGCGATCTGTTTCGGCAGCTCGGCCAGCAGGTCGCGTTCGCGTTCGGCGGGGTCTCGGATCTCGAGCTTGTCGTAGTGGTCGGTCATGTCCGTACCCTTCGTGTTTTGGTTCAGTTCTTCACTGCCGATGCGTTCGGGGCATGTGCCGGCGGTTCGACCGCTGCGTCCATCGATCACGACGATGGGGTGCCTTGCGCAGCGAAATAAAGGAGGAGGCCGCAGGCCGGGGGACATTCGCGGAGCAAGGTACCCCGTCGGCGTGATCGCGCCCTGAACGGCAACGCAGCGAAAACGTCAGGAGAATCAAGCCAGCCACCTCTTGCGCCGCTTGTAGCTCTTGACGTCGCGGAAGCTCTTGCGGTCCGCGCCGCCGACGCCGAGGTAGAACTCCTTCACGTCCTCGTTCTCTCGCAGGCTCTTCGCCTCGCCGTCCATCACGATGCGGCCGTTCTCCAGGATGTAGCCGTAGTCGGCGTAGCGCAGCGCCATGTTGGTGTTCTGCTCGGCCAGCAGGAAGGTCACGCGCTCCTTGGCGTTGAGGTCCTTCACGATCTCGAACACTTCCTCGACGATCTGCGGCGCGAGGCCCATCGAGGGTTCGTCGAGCAGCACCATCGTCGGGTTGGCCATCAGCGCGCGGCCGATGGCGCACATCTGCTGCTCGCCGCCCGATGTGTAGGCGGCCTGCGAGGTGCGCCGCGTCTTCAGGCGCGGGAAATACGCATAGACCTTCTCCAGCGTCTGCTGCACCGCGGCCTTGCCGTCGGTGCGCGTGTAGGCGCCGGTCATCAGGTTCTCCTCGATGGTCAGGTGGGCGAAGCAGTGGCGGCCTTCCATCACCTGGATCAGCCCGCGCTTGACCAGCTCGGCCGGCGACAGCGCCTCGATGCGCTCGCCGCGCAGCTCGATGGTGCCCTTGGTGACCGCGCCGCGCTCGCCAGCGAGCAGGTTGCTCACCGCGCGCAGCGTGGTCGTCTTGCCCGCGCCGTTGCCGCCGAGCAGCGCCACGATGCCGCCGTCGGGCACTGTCAGCGACACGCCCTTGAGCACCAGGATCACGTGGTTGTAGATGACCTCGATGCCGTTGACGTTGAGGAGGATGTTGGGTTCGCTCATGGTGTGGTCCGAAGCATTTGAAAAAAACAAGAACATCGTTCTTTCAGATGCCCGCTTGGCCCGCCGCCCTTCGGGGAACACCGCGGAACCGGCTTTGCCGGGCCGCAGGTGTTGCCCCCTGCAAGGGGGTGGGCGAAGCGACACGAAGTGCGCGCAGCCTGGGGGGTTAGCTCAAGATTGGCAATCCGCTGCTTCGCGGCGTGTCAGCTTCTTCTCGCCCGCATACTTGTCGGCCGCTGCCTTCACCATCGGCTTGATGATCTGCTCGTCGGCCTGGTACCAGTCGGACATGTCGCCCCACTTCGCGCCGTCCCAGGTATGCACGCGCGCCCAGGTCGAGCCCATGTGGTCCTGGCACGAGGTGCTCACCGGGCGCATCACGCCCGAGAAGCCCAGCGCGTCCAGCTTCTTCTGGTCGAGCGCGAGGTTCTCCATGCCCCAGCGCACCTGCTCGCCGGTCATGACCTTGCCCTTGCCGAAGCGCTCCTGCGCACGCTTCACGGCCTCGACGGTCAGCATCTGGATGATCACGCCGCGCGTGTAGAGCACCGAGCCCACTTCATCCTTCGGACCGGTGCCCTGGCCCTTGTCGTGCACCTGCTTGAGGATGTCCTGGATCACCTTGGGCTGGGTGCCCGAGGTGTTCAGCGCCAGCGCGTGATAGCCCTTGGCATTGGCGCCCACGTCCTTCACGTCGGGCTCGGCGCCGGCCCACCACACGCCGTACATCTTCTCGCGCGGGTAGCCGGTGGCCACGGCCTCCTTCAGGGCGGTGGAGTTCATCACGCCCCAGCCCCACAGCAGCACGAAATCGGGGCGCTGCTGGCGCACCTGCAGCCACGCCGACTTCTGCTCCACGCCCGGCGCGGTCACCGGAATCAGCGAGAGCTCGAAGCCGTTCTGCTTCGCGCGCTCCTGCAGCAGCGGAATCGGCTCCTTGCCGAAGGGCGAGTCGTGGTAGACGAGGGCGATCTTCTTGCCCTTGAGCTTGTCCATGCCGCCTTCCTTCTTCCCGATGTGCTGGATCAGGATGTCGGCCGCGGTCCAGTAGGAGCCCATCAGCGGGAAGTTCCACTTGAAGACGCCGCCGTCCTGCGAGGCGGCCAGGCCGTAGCCCAGCGTGATGAGCGGAATCTTGTCGGTGGGCACCTTGTCGGTCAGCGCGAAGGTGATGCCGGTGGCCTGCGGGTCGAAGAGCGCGACGCCCGGGCGGCCCTTCAGGCGTTCGTAGCACTCCACGCCCTTGTCGGTGGCGTAGCCGGTCTCGCACTCCTCGTACGAGATCTTCACGCCGTTGATGCCGCCGGTGGCATTGACCAGCTTGATGTAGTCCTGCTTGCCGTTGGCCCAGGGCGTGCCGTTGGGCGCGTAGGGGCCGGTGCGATACACCAGCAGCGGGAAGAACTGCTCCTTGGCCTGCGCGCTGGCCATCGATGGCGCAAGCGCCGCGCCGAGGGTGCCGGCCACCAGGGCGGCGGTCAGAGCGAGCGATTTCAGTTTCATGCCTGTCTCCTTTGTGGGCACCTCGGTGCCGGGTTTTCTACGAACGGGAACTCATCAATGAGGGAAGGGCCACAGCCGCAGCTTCTCCTTGGCCGTGGACCACAGCCGCGCGAGGCCGTGCGGCTCGACGATCAGGAAGAACACGATCAGCGCGCCGAAGATCATGGTCTCCAGGTGCGAGGCCAACGCGGTGGAGATCGAGAAGCCCAGCCAGCCCGGCAGCTGGTTGAGCAGCAGCGGCAGCAGCACGATGAAGGCGGCGCCGAAGAAGCTGCCCATGATCGAGCCGAGCCCGCCGATGATCACCATGAACAGCAGCTGGAACGAACGGTCGATGCTGAAGGCCGCCGGCTCCCACGCGCCCAGGTGCACGAAGCCCCACAGCGCGCCGGCCACGCCGACGATGAAGCTGCTCACTGCGAAGGCCGTGAGCTTGGCGTACACCGGGCGGATGCCGATCACCGCGGCCGCCACGTCCATGTCGCGCATCGCCATCCATTCGCGGCCGATGGCGCTGCGCACCAGGTTCTTCGCCAGCAGCGCGAACACCGACACGAAGATCAGGCAGAACAGGTACTTCTGTGCCGGCGATTCGATGGGCACGCCGAACACGTTGAGCCCCGCCACGCTCACCGAGCCGGAAGAAGAATTGTTGGTGAACCACTGGATGCGCAGGAAGGCCCAGTCGGTGAAGAACTGCGCCGCCAGCGTGGCCACCGCGAGGTACAGCCCCTTGATGCGCAGGCTCGGAATGCCGAACAGCACGCCGATTACCGTGGCGCACAGGCCGCCCAGCAGCAGCGATGCGATGAGCGGCATGCCCTCGATGCGCACCTGGAAGTTGTAGGCCGCATAGGCACCCACCGCCATGAAGGCGCCCGTGCCCAGCGAGATCTGGCCGCAGTAGCCCACGAGGATGTTGAGGCCCAGCGCCGCGAGCGACAGGATCAGGAAGGGCGTGAGGATGGCGCGCATCCAGTAGTCGGACACGCCCAGCGGCACCACCACGAAAGCCACCAGCAGGAGCACGAGGATCGCGATGCGGTCCTGCGCGATCGGGAAGATCTGCTGGTCGGCGCGGTAGCTCGACTTGAATTGGCCGTTTTCTCTGTAGAACATTTTCAGACCCGATCGATGATCTTTTGGCTCCGGCCCGCTTCGCTTGACTTGCTTCGCAAGTTAGCCTGCACCGAAAAATTGTTGATCTCGTATTTCATACGCGATCAATAATTTTTTCGCCGAAGAGTCCTTGCGGACGGACCAGCAGGAACACCAGCGCGAGAACGTAGGCGAACCAGATCTCGATGCCGCCACCGAACATCGGCCCGAGATAGATCTCGGAGAGCTTCTCGCCCACGCCGATCAGCAGGCCGCCGATGATGGCGCCCGGGATCGAGGTGAGACCGCCGAGGATCACCACCGGCAGCGCCTTCAGCGCCACCAGCGACAGCGAGAACTGCACGCCCAGCTTCGACCCCCAGATGATCCCGGCCACCAGCGCCGAGAAGCCGGCCACCGACCACACGATCACCCAGATGCGCTTCAGCGGAATGCCAATGGACTGCGCGGCCTGGTGGTCGTCGGCCACCGCGCGCAGTGCGCGGCCGGTGGCGGTCTTCTGGAAGAAGATGGCGAGCACCACCACCAGGCCCGCCGCCACCAGCGCGGCGATCAGGTCTTCCTGGCTCAGCAGCAGCCCGCCCTGGAAGGTGTTCTCCAGCACCATCAGCGGTTCCTTGGGCATGCCCACGTCGATCTTGTAGATGTCGTTGCCGAAGATGGTCTGGCCCACGCCGTCGAGGAAGTAGGCGATGCCCAGCGTGGCCATCAGCAGCGTGATGCCCTCCTGGTTCACCAGCTTGCTGAGCGCGAGCCGCTCGATCAGCCAGGCGACGACGACCATCACCGCCATGGCCGCAACGAAGGCCAGGATGTTCGCGAGGATCTGGCTTTCGAAGCCGAACCACTGCGGGAACCATTCGGCGAAACGCGCCATCGCCAGCGCCGCGAACAGCACCATCGCGCCCTGCGCGAAGTTGAAGACGCCCGAGGCCTTGTAGATCAGCACGAAGCCGATGGCGATCAGCGAATACAGCATGCCCACCATGAGGCCGCCGAAGAGGGTTTCGAGGAAAAAGCCCATGATCAATGTTCCACGCCGAGGTATGCCCGGATCACGTCTTCGTTGTTGCGCACCTCGTCGGGCGTGCCGTCGCCGATCTTCTTGCCGTAGTCCAGCACCACCACGCGGTCGGAGATGTCCATCACCACGCCCATGTCGTGCTCGATCAGCACGATGGTCGCGCCGAACTCGTCGTTCACGTCGAGGATGAAGCGGCTCATGTCCTGCTTCTCTTCCACGTTCATGCCGGCCATGGGTTCGTCCAGCAGCAGCACCTGCGGCTCCATCGCGAGCGCGCGGCCGAGGTCCACGCGCTTCTGCAGGCCGTAGGGCAGGCGGCCCACGGGCGTCTTGCGATGCGCCTGGATCTCGAGGAAGTCGATGATGTGCTCGACGAACTCGCGGTGCGCGAGCTCCTCGCGCTCGGCCGGGCCCCAGCGCAGCGCCTGCGCGAACAGGCCGCTCTTCATCTTGAGGTTGCGGCCCGTCATGATGTTGTCGAGCACGCTCATGCCCTTGAAGAGCGCGAGGTTCTGGAAGGTGCGCGCCACGCCCATCTCGGCCACTTGGCGCGAGTTCATGTGCTTGAAGGTCTTGCCGCGGAAGGTGATGGAGCCCTGCTGCGGCCAGTAGACGCCGTTGATGCAGTTCAGCATCGAGCTCTTGCCCGCGCCGTTCGGCCCGATGATGGCCCGCACCTCGTGCTCGCGCACGTTGAAGCTGATGTCCGTCAGCGCCTTCACGCCGCCGAAGCTCAAGCTGATGTTCTGCACATCGAGGATGACCTCGCCATCTTTGCGGCCGCCTCGAGTCGTTGTTGCAAGCATGGATGCCTCGGTGAGGTTGTGCGCGTTCATGCGGCCGCCTTGATCAACGGAAAGCGCTTCGCGTCGACGATCTTCAGCGTGGCACTCACCGAGCCCGTGCGTCCGTCCTCGAACTTGACCTGGGTCTCGATGAACTGCTCGGCCTTGCCGCCGTAGAGCGCGTCGACCAGCACCGCGTACTTGTCCGCGATGAAGCCGCGGCGCACCTTGCGCGTGCGGGTGAGCTCGTCGTCGTCGGGGTCGAGTTCCTTGTGCAGCACGAGGAAGCGCGCGATCTGCGTCTCGCCCATGCCGTCTTCCGCGGCGAGGTCGGCGTTCACCTTGGCGATGCACTCGGCCACCAGCGCGAGCACGTCGGCCTTGCCGGCCAGGTCCACGTAGCCGCCGTAGGCCAGGCCCCGGCGCTCGGCCCAGTTGCCCACGGCCTCGTAGTCGATGTTGATGGCGGCGCAGACCTCGTTGCGGCCGTTGCCGAAGCACACGGCCTCCTTGATCTGCGGGAAGAACTTGAGCTTGTTCTCGATGTAGTTGGGCGCGAAGATCGCGCCGCTCACGAGCCGGCCCACGTCCTTGGCGCGGTCGATGATGCGCAGGTGCCCCTCGCTGTCGAGCACGCCCGCGTCGCCGGTGTGGAAGTAGCCGTTCGCGTCCAGCACCTCGGCGGTGGCGTCGGGGCGCTTGTAGTACTCCTTGAGCACCGACACGCCGCGCACCAGCACCTCGCCGTCTTCGGCGATCTTCAGCTCGATGCCCGGCGCGGCCGTGCCCACGGTCTGCAGCTTGACCTTGCCGTCCTGCTGCAGGCACACGTAGGCGCAGGTTTCGGTCTGGCCGTAGAACTGCTTCAGGTTGACGCCGATGGAGCGGTAAAAGCGGAACAGGTCGGGCCCGATGGCCGCGCCCGCGGTGTAGGCCACGCGGATGCGGCTCATGCCCAGCACGTTGCGCAGCGGGCCGTAGATCAGCAGGTCGCCCAGGCGGTACATCAGGCGGTCGCTCGTGCTCACCGGCGCACCGTTGAGGATGTCCGCGCCCACGCGCTGCGCCAGCGCCATGAACTTCGCGTACAGCCAGCGCTTGGGCGCGGCCGCGTCTTCCATGCGGATCGACACGGCCGTGAGCAGCCCTTCGAAGGTGCGCGGCGGGCCGAAGTAGTAGCTCGGGCCGATCTCGCGCATGTCGTTCATCACCGTCTCGCTCGACTCGGGGCAGTTGAGCGTGAAGCCACCCACCAGCCATTGCGCCACAGAGAACAGGTGGTCGCCCACCCACGCCATCGGCAGGTAGCTCATGATGTTGTCGCCGGGGCCCAGCCTGTCGGTCTCCACGCCGCCGCGGCCCGCCGCGATGAAGCTCGCGTGCGTCTGGCACACGCCCTTGGGCCGGCCGGTGGTGCCGGAGGTGTAGAGGATCACGCCCACGTCGGTGGCTTCGCCGCTGGCCACCGCGCGGTCGTAGTAGCCGACGTTGCTCTTGTCGAACTCGCGGCCCAGCGCGCGCAGCTGCTCGTGGCTCATGAGGCCGGGCTGGTCGTAGTGGCGCAGGCCCTTGGGGTCGTCGTAGATGATGTAGCGGATGCCCGGCTGCTTGCCCTGCTGCATCTCGCGGCACTCGAGCAGCTTGTCGACCTGCTCCTGGTCTTCGACGATCACGAACTCGATGCCGGCGTCCTGCAGCATGAAGACCATCTCGCCGGCCACCGCGTCCTGGTACAGCGGCACCGGCACGCCGCGCAGGCTCTGCGCCGCGACCGCCGCCATGTACAGGTGAGGCCGGTTGGCGCCGACGATGGCCAGGTTGTCGAAGGGCCTGAAGCCCAGGCTCGCGAGGCCGCAGGCGGTCTCGCGGACTTCCTGCGCCACGGCGCTCCAGCTCCAGGTTTGCCAGATGCCGAGGTCCTTCTCGCGCATCGCCGGCGCCTCGGGTTGGGCCTCGGCGTGCGCGAGCAGCAGACGGGGAAAGGTAGGGGCGGGTGTTTGCACAGTGGGCGGATCGTAGGTCTCACTTTGACGCCCGCTTGTCGTTCCAACGACAATCCTAGGGACACTACTCCCCGGAGTTTCCCGATGCCTCACGGCAATCCCAACCACAACAGTGCGCTCGGCGGTTCGACCATCAGGGACCGGGTGCGCCCGGCCAATGCGCAGGAGCTCGAGGGCATCCCGTGGCTGCCCACGCTCACGCCCGCCGAGCGGCGCCGCGCCGAAGCGGCCCTAGTGGTCGGCGAGGCCGAGCCCGGCGACCTGGTGTGCCGCGTCGGGCGCTCGCCCACCTACTGGTTCGGCGTGGTGGAAGGACTGCTCAAGATGAGCAACGACAACGCCGACGGCGGCTCCGTCACCTACACCGGCGTGCCGCCCGGTGGCTGGTTCGGCGAAGGCACGGTGATGAAGCGCGAGCCCTACCGCTACAACATCCAGGCGCTGCGGCGCAGCCTGATCGCCGGCCTGCCGATCGAGAGCTTTCACTGGCTGCTCGACCACTCGATCGGCTTCAACCGCTTCGTGATGAACCAGCTCAACGAACGGCTCGGCCAGTTCATCGCGGCACTGGAAATCGACCGGCTCAACAACCCCGACGCGCGCGTGGCGCGCAATCTCGTGTCGCTCTTCAACCCGGTGCTGTACCCGGGCGTGGGCGAAGTCCTGCGAATCACGCAGCAGGAGCTGGCCTACCTGGTCGGCCTCTCGCGCCAGCGGGTCAACGAGGCGCTGAACGCCCTGTCGGCGCAGGGGCTGATCCGCGTGGAGTACGGCGGGCTGCGCGTGCTCGACCTGCCAGGCCTGCGCGCGACCGCGATGTCGAACAGGAAGAGCCAGCCAACGCCAACGGAAAAGAAATCATGACCAACCTGTCCGACAAGCTGCAGATCGTGCCCGCGAACGCGGAGGCCGCGTTAATTCCGCCACCGGAGCCGCCCAAGGCGAAGACCGAAGACGCAGGCCCCACGCTGGAAGAGGCGATCGCACGCAACGAGGCCCTCGCCGAGAAGATCGAGGCGCTCGACGCGGTGCTGGCCAAACCGCTCAACGAGATCCTCGCGGACCGCGAAAAGGCCGAGGAGGCAGCGCTCGCATGGGACCGCTTCGGCGCGATGTGGATGCTCTCGCAACGCGCGATGCGCCGCGTGGCGCTCGACCTCGCGGCGCAGCTCGGCGTGAGCGAGGAGGAAGTCGTGGCGCGCGCCATGGCCAATGCCAACGCGGTGCTCAACGGGGCGGACGAGGTCGACCTCGGCGGCACCATCGCGCCGGCGCAGATGCAGCACATCGCGCGGCATCGCAACTTCCTGAGAAAACAGTTCCGCTAGGAGCTGGAGCCCGCGAACGGATGGTCTCGGCGGCTACCGCGCCCTGGCGTGGATCATCCCGTCGGTCCACGTGTCTCGCATCTTCAGCAGCAGGTCTTTCGGGATTCGCTGGTCGCCGCGCGCCTGGTCCAACGTCTTTCGCATTCCGTCGGCGATTCGCTCGAGAACGACAGCAGGCTTTGCGACCCCGCATACCTTGCTGCCGAACAGCAGCAGTTCCTCGGTCGTCGGATAGGCTTTCGTTCGGCCTTTGCCGGCGAAGAGCTTCAGCGCCAGTGTGCGGTCTTCCAGTTCGGGACCGCCTTCATAGCGCGTGTACCTGTAGATCGCGGTGGTCACCACGTCGAACATCGGTGCCAGGCGGCAGTCCGTCGGCGAGGTGTACAGCAGGCCGTAGTTCTTGAGGTGGCCGTCGCCGTTGCGCACCATGACGCTGAATGCCACCTGCTCGAAGAAGCGCTCGAGGTTCTCGCTGGGCAGCTGGAGGTATTGCATCAGCTCGGCGATGCGCTGGTAGCTCCCTTGGTACTTCCGGTCGGATTGGATGTCACGCACCCGAAGGTTCATCAACGCCGCGATGTCTTCGAAACCGATGCGAGACCCATCCGCCGCGATGTCGAACCGGTCGACCAGCAGCAGTTGCCCATCGTCCGAGAGGTCGAACGTGGGCGTCTCGATCCCGGCGTGGCCCGCGGCCGTCAGGCACATGAACTCGTTGGCCGACAGGCCCGGATAGGACGGTGCGGCGGCCTTCACGATGATCGTGGGCACAGGGAGGGTGACCCGGTCCGGCACCATGATCTTCGGCTGCATGCCGGCAATGCCGGCACCCGTGCTCAGGTACGCCCTTACCAGTTCGTCGAACACCTCGGGCGTGTAGCGGGTCCCTAGCAAGGTCTTGCGGTCGATGATCCGGGGCGCTGCTAGCGGCTGGGCCCCCGGCAGCCGGAAGCCCAGCCGCCCGATACCGTTGGACCCGATCACCGCGAGCAGGTGCATCGGCGTGAGCTGCTGCTTGGGGAACATCGCGCGCAGGCGCAGGTACAGGTCGCCTTCGGGCAGGTTCTGGTCCATGACGGCGAAGAGGTCGCCATCCTGATATGTCGGCCGCGCCGGCGGCATGAGCAGCGCGACAGCGGGCTGATCCGGGCGGCCGTCGAGATACCGGAACTCGTAGACCGAGTGCCTGAGCAACTGCCCGGCCGACGCGCCGGCGATCTCCACGTCGAGCTGCTTGATCTTTTCAGGAAGCATCGTCGTCATCCTGTCCGAAGCGCTGCGTGACTTCCTCCAGCGTCGGCATGCCCAGGCGTTCCAGGCGGATCGTGAGATCCATGGCGCGCAGGATGTCGAAAAGCGAGGCGAGGGTGATGTCTTCCCCTCGTTCCAGGCGGTAGAGGACGTTGCGCGCGCGGCCTGAGCGTGAAGCGATGTCGGTCGCCTTCAGGCGGTTTTCTTTTCGCGCGCGCTTGATTGCCTGTCCAAGCTCGATGGGAAGCCTGATTTTGTCCTGCATACGCCACATTTTGTGGTGGGAAGGAAAAAATGTCCATCAAAGAGGACATTCATGCAAGTTCACTGGCTGCTGCTGCAGGACTCCGCTCGGGGAAGGCTGGTTCAACCGCCGGCTCCACCGAACTTCTTGTCATCGCCTAAGCTCATGGGTTTATTCCTGTTCCCAACCCAATCTCCATGTCCACCTCCCATCTCACCATCATCACCGGCGCCTCGCGCGGCCTGGGCCAGGCCATGGCCGAACAGCTGCTGCAGGCCGGCCATACGGTGATCGGCATTTCGCGCAAGCAGTCGCCCGCGCTGGCCGAAGCTGCCAAGGCCGGCGGCGCCGAGCTCACGCAATGGGAGCAGGACCTGTCCGATCCCGTGGCCGCAGCCGAACGCCTGTCGGCCTGGCTCAAGACCGTCGACGCGCAGCGCTTCGACAGCGTCACGCTCATCAACAACGCCGGCACGGTCGGCAATCCGGCGCCGCTGTCGCGCGCGGTGGAGTCCGAGCTGTCGCTGGCCCTGCGCATCGGCCTGGAAGCGCCGATGCTGCTGACGGCGGCCTTCCTCGGCGCCACGCGCGAATGGCGCGGCGCGCGCAAGGTGCTGAACATCTCCTCGGGCCTGGGCCGCAACGCCATGGGCAGCCAGGCGCCCTACTGCGCGGCGAAGGCCGGCATGGACCACTTCTCGCGCTCCGTGGCGCTGGAAGAGGCCAACGCGCCGAATGGCGCGCGCATCGTCTCGCTCGCGCCCGGCGTGATCGACACCGACATGCAGGTGCAGCTGCGCGGCGCATCGGCAGAGAAGTTCCCGGACCGCACGCGCTTCGAGAAGATGAAGAACGAAGGCATGCTCGATAGCCCCGCCACGGCCGCGGCCAAGGTGCTGAAGTACCTGGCGCGCGCGGACTTCGGTGCGAAGCCCGTGGCCGACGTGCGCGACCCCGACTGAGCGGAAAAGGAGAGCGATTCCATGGCAACGGCCCAGGCCATCGACACCGGCGAGTACAAGCTCTTTCCCTCGCCGCGCAACGTGCACCGCATCGTGTTCGAGCACCAGGTGTTCGTGCCGCACCCTTACGCGCTGATCGTGATGAACGAGTTCGGCTTCAAGGGGCGCTACAGCCTGTTCTCGGCCTGCCGCATGAGCGACGGGAAGATGGGGCAGGTGGCGACCTTCGAACTGGAGCCCGACGTCGCCATCTTCAACGCGAAGTTCACGCCGGACTGAGCCCGGCGCCCGCTCACTGCATCGCGAACCTGTCGCGCTGCGCCTGCGCGCACTCGCCCATCACGTTCAGCGCACGCTCCACCGTGGGCGTGCCCATCACGAAGGGGTTGGCTGCCGAGCCCGCGGGCTGCTGGCGCAGCGCGGCCAGCTTGGCCTGCGAGCTGTCGACGTTCGAGTGGTTCGACAGCATCACGTCGATGTTCTGAGTCTTCACGATCGAGTCCATGCGCTTCGTGGACGCGATGTAGCTGTCCAGCCGCGGCACGTCCTTGCCGAAGTTGAAGCCGGTGCCGCCCCAGAGCATGGCGCGGTGCTTGCGGCCCTTCTCGCTCACGTCGAACACCGGCGAGAGCGTGCCCATGGTGTGGCCCGGCGTGAGGTAGAGCGTGACGGTGGTGTCGCCCAGCGTGACGCGGTCGCCGTCCTTCACCGAGATGTCGCGCTTCGGAGGCGCGCCCCAGATGGGCGTGGCGAATTCGAGCTTGGTCTCGGTCATCGTCCAGTCGGGCTCGCTCATCACCACGCGCGCGCGGTACTTCTGCGCGAGGTACGGCGCACCGCCGTAGTGGTCGCCGTGGCCGTGCGTGACGATCACGTACCTGATCTGCGCCGGGTCCAGGCCCAGCTTGCGCATGCCGCCTTCGATGAGCGCGGCCGCTTCCACCTGGTTGTTGAGCGCATCGATGAGGATGATGCCGTCCGAGGTCTTGATGGCCCAGGCGCTGACCCAGTCGGCGCCCACGAAGTACAGGTTGTCGAAGGCCTTGCCGGGCGGCGGCGCTGGCTTGTTGATGAGCAGCGGGAGGCCCTTGTCTAGCTCTTCCTGCGGCGGGCGCGTGGCGGGAGCGGGCTTGCACAGCGACAGCAGCGGCCCGAGGTCGGTGCCCGCGGCCTTCGTGGCTGCCGCGACGTGGGCGGCGACGGTGGCGTCTGAAGGTTTCTGCGCGGACGTCTGCCTGGGCGTCTGGGCGCAGCCCTGGAAGAGAGCGACGACCGCCGCGAGGGCGGCCGTCTTCAGGGGAAGGGAAGGAACCATCGGTGTCTCCGTGCCGGCGTTGCGGCCTGTTCTGGAGACACCATTCTGCGGCGCGTGGCCTTATTCGATTGTCGCGCCCGAGGCTTGCACGATGCCCTTCCACTTCTCGTAGTCGGTCTTCAGCAGCGCGCCGAACTGCTCGGGCGTCATGCTCTGCGGCTCCGCACCCTGGGCGATGATGGCCGCCTTCATCTCGGGCGTGGCCAGCAGCTTGTTGACTTCGGTATTCAGTGCCGTCACCACGTCCTTCGGTGTGCCGGCCGGCACGAAGAGGCCGTACCAGGTGCTCACGTCGAAGTCCTTGTAGCCCAGCTCGGCCACGGTGGGCGTGTCGGGCAGCGAGGTGCTGCGCTTGGCCGAGGTGACTGCCAGCGGACGCAGCTTGCCGGCCTTGATCTGCGCCATGGCCGATGGCACCGACGACACCATCAGGTCGACGTTGCCCGCGAGCACGTCCATCATGGCCGCGTTGGAGCCCTTGTAGGGCACGTGGCGCATCTTGATCTTGGCGGCGCTGTTGAAGATCTCGCCAGCCAGGTGGATGGTGGTGCCGTTGCCGGGCGAGCCGTAGGTGACGGTGTCGGGGGCGGCGCGCGCGGCCTTCACCACGTCGTCGAGCGTCTTGAACTTGGAGTTGACCTGCGTGACGATCACCACCGGCGTGTAGGCCACGTGGGCCACGGCCGTGAGGTCCTTCACCGGGTTGTAGCTCAGGTTCTTGTAGAGCCAGGGCGCGACGACCATGTTGTCCTTCTGGCCCATCACGATGTCGTAGCCCGTGGGCGCGGCGCGCGCAGCCTCGGCGATGCCGATGGTGCCGCCGGCACCCGCGCGGTTGTCGGGCACCACGGTCCAGTGCTTCACCTCGGTGAGCTTCTGGGCCACCAGGCGCGCGAGGATGTCGGTGCCGCCGCCGGGCGGGAAGGGCACGACCATGCGGATGGGCTTGGCGGGGTAGGCCGTGGCCTGTGCGTGGGCGGTGGCCGTGAAGGCCAGCGGGAGTGCCAGCGAAAAGGCCAGCGAGGTGGCCAGCTTGCCGAGGTGTCTGCGGATCATGGGTTGTCTCTTTGTCGGAGTCGATTCGGGGTTGCAGTCGTTGCCGTCGTCACTGCACCGGGGGTGCAGTGTGCCGGAAGCCGCGTAAGAAGGATTTCTTCATTCGCGATGGGGCACGTATCGACTTGCGGGGGCCCATTTTCCGATGCCTTGACAGCGCCCCGTCCGACGCAAATACTGCACCGCATGGTTGAGTATTTTTGGCAAGCCCGACGCCCTTCCGCGGCGCACCGGGCCTGGAAGGAGACTCGCATGCTCGGAAACATCAACGCGGTGGCCAACCTGGCGGTGAAAGACCTCGCCACGGCCCGCCGCTTCTACGAAGACACGCTGGGCCTGTCGCAGGTCGATGCGGAGGGAGACGAGGTCATCGTCTACCGCAGCGGCAACACGCGCATCAACGTGTACCGCTCGCAGTTCGCGGGCACCAACCAGGCGACGGCCGTGACGTGGTCCGTCGACGGCGACATCGAGCGCATCGTGGATGCGCTGAAGTCCCGGGGCGTGCGCTTCGAGCACTACGACATGCCCGACACGAAGCTGGTGGGCGACCTCCATGTCATGGGCGACATGAAGGTCGCGTGGTTCAAGGACCCGGACGGGAACATCCTGAACCTGATCAACGACTGATCGATCCGGCGAACGATCAGCCGAAGTTCTTGGCAGCGAAGTCCCAGTTGACCAGCTTGGCCAGGAAGGTCTCGACGAACTTCGGGCGCAGGTTGCGATAGTCGATGTAGTAGGCGTGCTCCCAGACGTCCACCGTCAGCAGCGCGGTGTCGGCGGTGGTCAGCGGCGTGCCGGCGGCGCCCGTGTTCACGATGTCCACCGAGCCGTCGGCCTTCTTCACCAGCCAGGTCCAGCCGGAACCGAAGTTGCCCACGGCCGACTTCACGAAGGCTTCCTTGAAGGCGTCGTAGCTGCCCCACTTGGCTTCGATGGCCTTGGCCAGCGCGCCGGTGGGAGCGCCGCCGCCTTGGGGCTTCATGCAGCTCCAGAAGAAGGTGTGGTTCCAGATCTGGGCGGCGTTGTTGTAGATGCCGCCGCTGGACTTCTTGACGATCTCCTCGAGCGTCATCGACTCGAACTCGGTGCCCTTCTGCAGGTTGTTGAGGTTCACCACGTAGGCGTTGTGGTGCTTGCCGTAGTGGTACTCGAGGGTTTCCTTCGAATACTCGGGTGCCAGTGCGTCGAGCGCGTAGGGCAGGGGTGGGAGCTTGTGTTCCATCGTGATTTCCTCGTGGGTGGTTGTGAAAAAAGAAAAAGGATTCAGGCGTTCGCCTTGGGTTCGACCCGGTAGGCGCATCGTCGCGCGCCCGCCAGCACATGCTCGACGCGGCTGACGCTCACGTCGGGCCCCAGCACTTCGTCGAAGAGTTGCAGTTCGCTGCGGCAGAAGCCCGTGCAGGCCTGTGCGGCGGTGCAGATGGGGCAGTGGTTCTCGATGAACAGGAAGCCACTGCCTTCTTCGTCGGGCCGGAACTCGGCCATGTAGCCCTCGCGGCTGCGGATCTCGGCCAGCCGCTCCAGCCTCGTCTTGAGGCTGCGCGCGCCGCGCATGGCCTCGGTGTAGTTGGCGCGCATGGTCGATTCGCGCGCCGTGATGAGCTGGTCCATGCCCTTCTGCCCGAACACGCTGATGACGGCGCTGATCATCTGCACCGTCATCTCGGCATGCGTATCGGGAAAGCGCTTGTGGCCTTCCCCGGTGAGCCGCCAGATCTGCGTGGGCCGGCCCCGGCCGCTGGAGCGGCTCTCGGAGTCGACCAGCCCCTCGGCCTCCAGCTTGGCCATCTGCTGGCGCACCGCCTCCACCGTGACGTTGAGCACCTTGGCGATGTCGGGAATGCCGAGCGCGCCGCGGGTCTTGAGCGTCGAGAGGATGCGGTCTGCCGGCTGGTGCGGCATCCAGGTTGGCTTTGCATCGGGGGCGGACATGGCGGCGGCTTCGGACATGGAAAACAGCACCATTGTCAGGTGGTTGGCGCTCCCCCTGCCACCGCGGGTGCTTGCCAGCCGCCGCCCAGTGCCTTGTAAAGCGCGACGAGGCTGGTGTACGAGGCGGTTTCGGCCTCGGCCACGGCGTCCTGCGCGCGCAACAGGGTGCGCTGCGCGTCGAGCACGCTCAGGTAGGGCGCGGCGCCCTCGCGGTAGCGCACCTCGGCCAGCTCGGCGGCACGGCTGCTGCGGGCCGAGGCCTCCACCAGTCGCTGCAGGCGCAGCTGGTTCTGGCCGTAGCCGGTGAGGGCACCTTCCACGTCCTCGATGGCGCGCAGCACGGTCTGCTCGTAGAGCGCGCGATCGCCCTCGGCGCGTGCTTCGGCGCCGCGCACGCGGGCCTTCACCGAGCCCAGCCGCAGGGCCGGCCAGCTCACGCCCGGCGTCACGCTGAAGGCGCGGCTCGACGAGCTGCCGAGGTCGGAGCCGCGCAGGGCGATGAAGCCCAGGAAGCCGCCGATGTCGAAGCGCGGATACAGCTCGGCCGTGACCGCGCCCACGTCGGCCGTGCTGGCCGCGAGGCCGCGCTCGGCGCGCAGCACGTCGGGGCGGCGGCGCAGCAGCTCGGCCAGATCGCCGATCGGCAGGCGCTTGTCGAGCACGCGCAGCGGGCGCGGCTGCAGCATCGGTTCGAGCTCGCCGGGTCGCAGGCCGGCCAGCACCGCGACGCGGTAGGCCGACTGGCGGCGCGTGGTCTCCAGCGCGGGCAACTGGCTCTCGGTGGTCGCCAGGTTGGCCTGCGCGCTCGCGAGGTCGCCTTCGAGGCCGCGCCCGGTCTGCACCTGCGCTTCGGTCACGCGCAGGCTCTGGCGCAGGCTGTCGAGGGTGCGGCGCGTCACGGCGATGCGTTGCTCGGCGCCGCGCATCTCGTAGTAGTTGCGTGCCAGTTCGGCCACCGCGACGATGCGCACCTGCTCGAGGTCGGCCGCGCTGGCCTCGGCGCGCGCGGTGGCGGCCTCGTCGAGCCGCTTCAGGCGGCCGAACAGGTCGATCTCCCACGAGGCGTCGAAGCCGGCACGGCTGCTCTGCGACAGCGAACGCACATCGGGCCGCGCGCCGCTGTTGCCCTGCGCGATGCTGCGCGTCTTGCTCGCGCTCGCGGTGACGACGGGCAGGCGGTCGAGCTCGGCCTCGGTCTGTACGGCGCGTGCCTCCAGCAGCCGGGCCTGCGCGATGCGGATGTCGTGGTTCTCGGCCAGGGCGCGGTCGACCAGCGCATCGAGCTGCGGATCGTCGAGCTGGCTCCACCAGTCGCGCTGCACCGCGTCGTTCGCGAAGAGCGAGCGCTCGGGCGCCCGGATGGCCACCGGCGCGTCGGCCGGGGCCTTGTACTCGGGCCCGACGGCACAGCCGGCGAGCACCAGCAGGCTCAAGGCGAAGGGAGCCGTGTAGGAAAAGAGTCGTCTCATGGTCATGCTCCTTCGGACAGCGCCTCGAGCTCGGCCGCGCGCTGCGAGCGGCCCTCCGCGCGGTGGTCGCGCGCCAGCAGCGTGTACATGGTGGGCAGCACAAACAGCGTGAACAGCGTTCCCACCAGCATGCCGACCACGATCACCAGGCCGATGCTGAAACGGCTGTTGGCACCCGCGCCGCTCGCGAACAGCAGCGGCACCAGGCCCACCACCATCGCGGCCGTGGTCATCAGGATGGGGCGCAGCCGGATGCGCGCGGCTTCCTCGATGGACGAGCGCCGGTCGAGGCCCTTGTTCATCTGGATCTCGTTGGCGAACTCCACCATCAGGATGCCGTGCTTGCTGATGAGCCCGATCAGCGTCACCAGCCCGATCTGCGTGTAGATGTTGATGGTGCCGAAGCCCAGTGCCAGCGGCACCAGCGCGCCGCAGATCGACATCGGCACGCTGATCAGGATGATCAGCGGGTCGCGCAGGCTCTCGTACTGCGCCGCCAGCACCAGGTAGATGACGACGATGGCGAACACGAAGGCCATCACCAGCGCCGAGCCTTCCTGCGTGAACTGCCGCGCATCCGATTGCCAGTCGTAGCTGAAGCCGGCCGGCAGCTTCTTCGCCTCCTCGCTCAGGAAGGCCACCGCGTCGCCCATGGTCACGCCCGGCGCCGGAATGGCCTGGAAGGTGGCCGCGTTGAGCTGGTTGAACTGCGTGAGCTTGTTGGGCCCCACGCTGGTCGACAGCTGCACCAGGTTGGCCAGCGGCACCGGCTGGCCGCTCGCGCTCTTCACGAAGTAGCGCGAGAGCGCCTCGGCCGTCAGCCGCTGCTCGCGCGGCGACTGCGGGATCACGTCGTACGAGCGGCCGTCCATGCCGAAGCGGTTGACGTAGTTCTCGCCCACCAGCACCGCCAGCGTGTCGCCGATGGACTTCATCGTCACGCCCATGCTGTTGGCCTTGGCGCGGTCCACGCGGATCTCGACCGTGGGGTTGTTGAACTCCAGGTCGCTGTCGACCACGATGAACTTGCCGCTGTCGCGCGCCGACTTCTTCAGTGCCTCCATGGCCTCGAACACGGTGCGGTGGTCGCCCGCGCTGCGGATCACCATCTGCACCGGCAGCCCGCCGGTCGAGCCCGGCAGCGAGGGCAGCTGGAAGGCGAAGACGCTGCTGCCTTCCACCTCGTTCATGCGGCCCTGCGTGTCGCCCTGGATCTGGTCGGCATTGCGCTTGCGGTCCTTCCAGTCGGACAGCTGCACGCCGCCGATGCTGTTGGAGACGCCGTCGGAGCCGTTGATGAGCCAGCGGCCGGTGTTCTCGGGCAGCGAGGCGAACACGTCGTCCCACTTCTTGCCGAACTTCTCGACGTAGTCGATGTTGGCGTGCTGCGGCGACTTGATGGCCGTGAGCACCATGGCCTGGTCCTCGCCGGGCGCCAGCTCGCGCTGCGCCGCGTTGTAGAGGAAGGGCAGGCTCGCCAGCACCAGCGCCGCGAAGATGCCGGTCGCCCAGCGGTGGTGCAGCGACACGTCCAGCAGCTTGCCGTAGCCCGTGGCCAGGCGGTGGAAGAAGCTCTCGGCGGCGCGCGCCATGCGGCTGCCCGTTGCGTCCTGCGGCAGCAGGAACGAGCTCATCACCGGCGACAGCGTGAGCGCGATCACGCCCGACACCACCACCGCGCCCGCCAGCGTGAAGGCGAACTCCTTGAAGAGCGAACCCGTGAGCCCGCCCATGAGGCCGATGGGTGCGTACACCGCGGCCAGCGTGAGCGTCATCGCGATCACCGGGCCGGCCACCTCGCGCGCGCCGATCAATGCGGCCTGCACGCGCGACTTGCCTTCCTCGATGTGGCGGTGCACGTTCTCCACCACCACGATGGCGTCGTCCACCACCAGCCCGATGGCCAGCACCATCGCCAGCAAGGTCAGCAGGTTGATGCTGAAGCCGAACAGCAGCATCAGCGCGGCGGCGCCCAGCATCGACAGCGGAATGGTCACCACCGGAATCAGCACCGCGCGCACCGAGCCCAGGCACAGGAAGATCACGATCACCACGATGGCGATGGCTTCGAGCAGCGTGTGGCGCACCTCGTCGATGGAAGCCTCGATGAAGCGGGCCAGCTCGAAGGGCAGTTGCACCTCCACGCCAGGCGGCAGGTTCTGCTTGATGCCGGGCAGCAGTTCGCGGATGCGCTTCACGATCACCAGCGGGTTGCCGTTGGGTGCGGCCTGCAGGCCGAGGTAGATGGCGGGCACGCCGTCCATGGTCGCGCTGCTGTCGGCGCTGGCCGCGCCGAGTTCCACGGTGGCCACGTCGCCCAGGCGCACGATGGCGTCACCCTCGCGCTTGACGACCATGTCGCGGAACTCAGCCACGTTCACCAGGTCGGTGTTCACACGGATGTTCGACACCACGTACAGGCCCTTCACCTGCCCGGGCGCGGCCTGCACGTTGTTCTGGCGCAGCGCGTCGGCCAGCTCGCCGGCCGAGATGCCGCGCGCGGCCATGCGGTTGGGGTCGAGCCACACGCGCATCGCCAGCGTCTGCCCGCCCGATACTTCCACGCCCGAGACGCCCGTGATGGAGGCGAACTGCGGCTGCACCACGCGCGAGAGATAGTCGGTGAGCGCCGGCATCGGCATCGTCTTGCTGGAGAAGCCCACGTAGGCCACGGCCGTCGCCTCGCCCGACGACTTCAGGATCACCGGGTCGAAGGCCTCGGCCGGCAGCCGGTACTTCACCTGGCTGACCTGTGCCATCGCCTGCGTGAGCGCCTGGTTGGCGTCGGCGTTGAGCTTCATGCGCACGCTGATCACGCTGCGGCCCAGCGTGGACGAGGACGAGAGGTAGTCGACGTTCTCGATGGTCGCCACCGCCTGCGCGATCGGCTGCGTCACGAAGCCCTGCATCAGCTCCGGCGAGGCGCCGGGGTACTGCGTGGTGATGGTGAGCGTGGTGCTCTCGGTCAGCGGGTACTGCCGCACCGGCAGGTCGCCCAGGGCGCGCGCGCCCAGCAGCAGGATGAGCGTGCTCACCACCAGCGCCAGCACGGGCCGGCGCACGAAGAGGTCGGTGAACTTCATGACTTCGATTCCTGCGTGAGCGACAGCGTGTCCTTGTCGCTGGGCGCGACGGCCGCGCCGGTGTACAGGCGCAGCTGGCCCGAGGTGACGACCTTGTCGCCGGGCGAGAGGCCCTTCTCGATCACCACCAGCCCGTCCTGCCGCTCGCCGGCCTTCACGAAGACCTGCTTCGCGGAGAAGCCGCCGCCCTTCTCGGCGGGAAGCACGATGAACACCGAGTCGCCGTGCGTGCTGTAGGTGATGGCGGTCTCGGGCACGGTGATCGCGTCGGCGCGCGCCGGCAGCGCGACCCGGCCGTTGACGAACATGCCCGGCGCGAGCGCGCCGTCGGCGTTGTCGACCGTGGCCTGAAGGCGCACCGTGCGCGTGTCGCTGCCGATCTGCGGCTCGATGGTGCTCAGCCTGGCCTGGAACACGCGGCCCGGATACGCATCGACCGAAAGCGCCACTTGCTGGTTGCGCTTGAGCACGGGCAGGGCGGTTTCGGGCAGCGTGAGGTTGGCGAACAGCGTGCGGCTGTCGGTGAGCGAGACCAGCGCGTCGCCGGCCCGCACGAACTGGCCGAGGTTGACGCGGCGGATGCCGAGCACGCCGTCGAAGGGCGCCTTGATGCGCTTCTGGTCGAGCAGCGCCTGCACGCGGCGCAGCTCGCCGCTGGCCTGGTCGAACGCGGCCTGCGCCTGCTCGAGCTGCTCCTGCGTGGCGGCCTGCTGCGGCACCAGCCGGCGGGTGCGCTCCAGCACTGCCTTCGAATTGGCGCGCTGGGCCGTCAGTCGCTCCAGGTCGCCCTGCTCGGGCGCGTCGTTGAGTTGCACCAGCACCTGACCAGCGCGCACCTCGGCGCCGGGCGTGAAGAGGATCTTCGCGATGCGTCCTTCGACCTCGGCCGGCACCTCCACCTGCCGGTTGGCCTCCAGCGTGCCGATGCCGCCGAGGAAGCGCGCCACTTCCGTCTTCTGCGCGGCGGCCACCGCCACCTTGGCGGGCGGCATGCCGCCTCCACCCTCCGCATGTGCCGGCCTGAGCTTCGTGGCGAGCCCGAAGCCGGCGCCTCCCAATACCAATGTCGCGAGGCCGGCACCCAGCCAGGCCCTTGATTGCTTGTTCATACGACGTCCATTATTAATCAAAGAAAGTGCTTTGATTATTTGTTGATGCCGGTTGCCTGTCGATGAAGGCATCGCAATGGCCGTCATAGGCCGGGGCTATTTGCGCAAGGCAGTGCATGTCTGGGTCTCCAGGGGTTGAGCGGGAAATACCGCAGACCAAAGACGTGCGAGGCAGCCGGGTTGTGACAGTCCTCTCATCCAGTCGTGCCGACCAGGTGCCGTGAAAAAAGTCGCTCCGCCGGCAATTGCCCGCGGCGATTGGTGGCGGCGTAACCCGGGCTCTCTACAAGTTGCTGTCCTCAACCTGGAGATTCACGGAAATGATGCGGAAGGTGATCGTGGTGGGTGATCCACCGGCGCCGGGCGGCGCAGTACTGCCCTATGACGGCCACATGTCGGATGTCTTCGAAAGCCGCTTCGCGCTCGTCGGCGGGCGGGCCTACTGCGAGGGCTGCAACAGCGTCGGCATCATTGCCAAGGCCGGCGGGCCTCGCAGGGGATGTTTCCACGGCGCCGAGATAGCTCTCGAAGGCGACGTGGTGGTGTGCCACTGCCCGGTGCCGCCGCCGCTTGTTTCCAGGCTGCGATATGCGCCGACTTACGACGATGAAATGGCCTGGGCTGCGGATGAATTCGAGCCGCGCTTCACGGCGGTGCCGGGATGGTTCACGAGCGACGCCGCGACTGTTGCCGCAAGCAAGAAGCTCGTTGATGGCATGGTGGAGCATCCGCCCGAAGCCGAGCAGACAGAGAACATCTGTCCCAACATGACGAACAAGGAGTTCGCCACGAAGGTACTCGGACTGCGAGATCTGGCAGTTGGCCTGATCGAGAAGCGCATCAAGGACTTGGCTGAATGGGGCAAACCTGAGCGTGAACGCGTGGCCAAATGGTTCGGCCAGAGTGACCAGGACTTGCGCCACTATCTGGACGCCGGTTTGAGATCCTGCATCCGTGTGCTGCAAGACCTGACGGAAGCCAATTTCGTGCGCTACTCGGAGGCCTTGATGCGCAGCCTCGGCTGCGTTCCTTCAGGCAATGGCGATCGTCTTGCCGCCGAAGTGTGCAAGCCTGACCTCGAGACGCGCACGATCGGGATAGGGATCGCATTCTGTGAGCTTCCCGATATCTCCTACAGAATCGATTCGAAGCTGGCAACGATCATTCACGAGGTGACCCATTTCGACGACGTGTTCTCGTCGAACGATACGGTCTATCAGATGCAGCAGAGTCTGAAGCTGATGGCATCGAAGCCGAGTGAGGCAAGAGTGAACGCGGACAGCATCGTGGGGTATGTGCTTTATGCCGAGTAGAGGCTTCCATCTCTTCCTTGTGGTCCTGATCGGACTGAGCACTTGCAGCGCGGTGCAGGCATGCAAGCCCGCAGTTTCGACCGTCGTTGTCTTCGCCGAGGGCTCCGCGACACTCGATCGTGACCAGATCGCGTTGATCGCCACCCGGCTGGATCACTTCCGCCGCCTGTATCCGCACGCGAACGAGGTGGACATCGAAGGTGTGGCGCGCAACACCGCGCCGGGGGCGAAGCAGTTGGCGCAGCGCCGGGCCGCCGAGGTGGCGCATGCGGTGAGAACGCTTTTTGACGGAGTGGAGCTGCACGTTTCGTCGAACGTGTATCCGCCGGAATGGTCCATGAATGACGGCAACTACGCCGCCTTCGACGTGATTCTGTCGACGGAGGACACATCGCCCTGCGCATCGGTCCAGGTTCCCGCCTTCAAGCGCTGAAACGACCCCCGCGCCCGGCGTTTTTACGCTTTCTTTACGCCCACCCCACCACTCTTTCCCCCGTTTTGACGCCCGACTGCCGAGACTGACTCCCATCTTTCTCGTTTGCAGGAGTGATGCATGGACATCGTCTGGATGGGCGCCTTGCTGGCGCTGTGGGCCGTGGTGGGGGCCATGGTGGTCGGGCTGGAAAGGCTCGATGCGCCGAAACCATCGAACAAGAAGGCGTCGAACGTCGCCGCCGCCGATGGAGCGTCATCGTGATCAGCCTCGAAGTTCTCTATGGCTTCGGCGCATTGATCGCCGTGGTTCTTTTCGCGTACCTGGTGTTCGCGCTGATCTGCGCGGAGGAATTCTGAAATGACTTCCTCCGCCTGGGGCCTGCTGGCCCTTTTCCTGGTCCTGCTGGGCCTGCTCGCGTGGCCGGTGGGCAAGTTCCTCGCCGCGCTGTGCAACGAGCGCGTGCCGCGCTGGATGCAGCGCGTCGAGGCGCCGCTCTACAGGCTCGCGGGCACGAAGCCCGGGCAGTCGATGCACTGGCTGCGCTATGCCTTCGCGCTGCTGGCCTTCAATGCCATCGGCGCGATCTTCGTCTACGCGCTGCAACGGCTGCAGGGCTGGCTGCCGCTCAACCCCGCCGGCATGGCGGCCGTGTCGCCCGACTCGGCCTTCAACACCGCGGTGAGCTTCGTGGCCAACACCAACTGGCAGGGCTATGCCGGTGAATCCACCATGAGCTATCTCACGCAGATGCTCGGCCTCACGGTGCAGAACTTCCTGTCGGCCGCCACCGGCATCGCCGTGGCCTTCGCGCTGGTGCGTGGCTTCGCGCGGCGCGGCGATGGCAAGGGGCTGGTGGGCAACTTCTGGGCCGACATCACGCGCGTCACGCTGTGGGTGCTGGTGCCGATCTCGTTCGTGCTCGCCGTCGTTTTCGCCGGCCAGGGCGTGATCCAGAACTTCGACGCCTACAAGGAAGTGAGCACGCTGGAGACCACCGCCTTCCAGCAGCCGAAGAACGGCGCCGACGGCCAGCCCCTGAAGGACGAAAAGGGCCAGCCGGTGATGGAAGACGCCACCACCAAGACGCAGACGCTCGCCATGGGCCCGGTCGCTTCGCAGGAAGCCATCAAGATGCTCGGCACCAACGGCGGCGGCTTCTTCAACGCCAACTCGGCGCATCCGTACGAGAACCCGACGGCGCTGGTGAACCTGCTGCAGATGCTCGCGATCTTCCTGATCCCGGCCGCGCTGTGCTTCACCTTCGGCCATGTGGTGGGCGACATGCGACAGGGCTGGGCCGTGCTCGCCGCGATGACGGTCATGTTCGTCGTTGCCGTGATGGTCATCACGCCCGCCGAACAGGCCGGCAACCCGCTGTTGACCTCCCTGGGCGTCGACCAGATGCAGGGCGCGCTGCAGGCCGGCGGCAACATGGAAGGCAAGGAGGTGCGCTTCGGCATCGATGCCTCCTCGCTCTTCGCGGCCATCACCACAGCCGCCTCGTGTGGCGCGGTCAACGGCATGCACGACTCGCTCACCCCGCTGGGCGGCATGGTGCCGCTGGTACTGATGCAGCTCGGCGAGGTGGTGTTCGGCGGCGTGGGCGCGGGTCTTTACGGCATGCTGATCTTCGCGATGCTCGCGGTGTTCATCGCCGGGCTGATGATCGGCCGCACGCCCGAGTACCTCGGCAAGAAGATCGAGGTGCGCGAGATGAAGCTGATCTCCATCGCCATCCTGGTCACGCCGATCCTGGTGCTGGCCGGCACAGCGGTGGCGGTGATCGCGGACGCCGGCAAGGCCGGCATCGCCAACCCCGGCGCGCACGGCTTCTCGGAGATCCTGTACGCGCTGACCTCGGCCGCCAACAACAACGGCAGCGCCTTCGCGGGCCTGTCGGCCAATACGCCCTTCTACAACGGCCTGCTCGCGCTCGCCATGTGGCTCGGCCGCTTCGCGATGATCGTGCCGGTGCTCGCCGTGGCCGGCGCGCTGGCCGCCAAAAAGCGCCTGCCCGTCACCAGCGGCACGCTGCCCACGCACGGCCCGCTGTTCGTCTCGTTGCTGATCGGCACGGTGCTGCTGGTCGGCCTGCTCAACTACGTGCCGGCATTGGCCCTGGGGCCCATCGTCGAACACCTCGTGCTCTGGAAATGAGAAGGAGCGCAACATGACTACTGCCAATACCAAGACATCTCTTTCGCTGTTCGACGCGGCGCTGGTCAAGCCCGCGCTGTGGGCCGCCTTCGCCAAGCTCAACCCGCGCGTCCAGTGGCGCAACCCGGTGATGTTCATCGTCTACATCGGGAGCATCCTCACGACGGTGCTCTGGGTACATGCGCTGAGCTTCCCGGGCGACACCGGCATGAAGCCCGCCTTCGTGCTGGCCGTGACCATCTGGCTGTGGTTCACCGTGCTGTTCGCCAACTTCGCCGAAGCGCTGGCCGAGGGTCGCAGCAAGGCGCAGGCCGCCTCGCTGCGCGGTCTTCGCAAGGACACCTGGGCCAAGAAGCTGCAGGAGCCGCATCACGGCGGGCAGTGGCTTCCCGAGCAGGCGCCCAACCTGCGCAAGGGCGACGTGGTGCTGGTCGAGACCGGCGACGTGATCCCGCTCGACGGCGAAGTGATCGAAGGCGTGGCCTCGGTCGACGAGAGCGCCATCACCGGCGAATCGGCACCCGTGGTGCGCGAGTCGGGCGGCGACTTCTCGGCCGTGACGGGCGGCACCCGTGTGCTGTCCGACTGGCTGGTGGTGCGCATCTCGGTGAACCCGGGCGAATCTTTCCTCGACCGCATGATCGGCATGGTCGAGGCCGCCAAGCGCCAGAAGACGCCCAACGAGATCGCACTGACCATCCTGCTGGTGGCGCTGACCATCGTGTTCCTGGTGGTCACGGTCACGCTGCTGCCGTTCTCGATCTTCAGCGTGGAAGCCGCGGGCGCCGGCACGGTGGTGTCGCTCACCGCGCTGGTCGCGCTGCTGGTGTGCCTGATCCCGACCACCATCGGCGGCCTGCTGTCGGCCGTGGGCGTGGCCGGCATGAGCCGCATGATGCAGGCCAACGTGATCGCCACCTCGGGCCGCGCGGTGGAAGCCGCCGGCGACGTCGACGTGCTGCTGCTCGACAAGACCGGCACCATCACGCACGGCAACCGCCAGGCCAGCGCCTTCCTGCCCGCGCCGGGCGTGACCAAGGCGCGCCTCGCGCGCGCCGCCATGATGGCCTCGCTGGCCGACGAGACACCCGAGGGCCGCAGCATCGTCGACCTCGCGCGCCGCGAAGGACTGGAGCCCACGCCGGTGGAAGGCGCGCGCTTCGTCGCCTTCACCGCCCAGACGCGCATGAGCGGCGCCGACCTGCCGGCCGCGCCCAACAGCCTGGACACCGACCCCGTGCTGCTGCGCAAGGGCGCGGTCGACGCGGTGCGCCGCCACGTCGAGGCGATCGGCGGCACGGTGGCACCCGAAGTGCTGCGCGCGGCCGAGGAAGCCGCCCGCCGCGGCAGCACGCCGCTGGCGGTGGCCGAGGGCAACCGCGTGCTCGGCATGGTCGAGCTCAAGGACATCGTCAAGACCGACATCAAGGAGCGTTTTGCCGAGCTGCGCCGCATGGGCATCAAGACGGTGATGATCACCGGCGACAACAAGCTCACGGCCGCGGCCATCGCCGCCGAGGCCGGCGTGGACGACTTCCTGGCCGAGGCCACGCCCGAGGACAAGCTCGCGCTGATCCGCCAGTACCAGTCCGAAGGCCGCCTTGTGGCCATGACCGGCGACGGCACCAACGACGCCCCCGCGCTCGCGCAGGCCGACGTGGCCGTGGCCATGGGCAGCGGCACGCAGGCCGCCAAGGAGGCCGGCAACATGGTCGACCTCGACTCCAACCCGACCAAGCTGCTCGAGGTGGTGGAGACCGGCAAGGCGCTGCTGATGACGCGCGGCTCGCTCACCACCTTCTCGATCGCGAACGACGTGGCGAAGTACTTCGCCATCATCCCGGCGATCTTCATCTCGACCTACCCACAGCTGGGCGCGCTCAACGTGATGCGGCTGGCGAGCCCGTCGTCGGCGATCCTGAGCGCGGTGATCTTCAACGCGCTGGTGATCGTGTTCCTGATTCCGCTGGCGCTCAAGGGCGTGCGCTACCGGCCGGTGGGCGCCGCCGCGCTGCTGCGCCGCAACCTGGCCATCTACGGCCTGGGCGGCCTGCTGGTGCCCTTCATCGGCATCAAGCTGATCGATTGGCTGCTGGTGGCCGTCCATCTCGTCTGAGGAGTATTCCGTCATGAACAACAACACCGTCAATGGCAATGGCAACAGCAATGGCAGCGAGGGCGGCATCGTCCGCCCCGCGCTCGTGCTCTTCGTGCTGCTGAGCGCGCTCACCGGCCTGATCTATCCGATGGCCGTCACCGGCGTCGCGAAGACGGCATTCCCCACGCAAGCGGACGGCAGCCTGATCGTGCTCGACGGCACCACGGTGGGCTCGAAGCTCATCGGCCAGAACTTCAGCGACCCGAAGCACTTCTGGGGCCGCCCGTCGGCCACCGCGCCGCAGCCCTACAACGCGAGCGCCTCGGGCGGCTCGAACCAGGGGCCGCTGAACCCCGCGCTCACCGATGCGGTGAAGGCGCGCGTGGAGGCGCTGCGCGCGGCCGATCCGGACAACACCGCGCCGGTGCCCGTCGACCTGGTCACGGCCTCGGCCAGCGGGCTCGACCCCGACATCAGCCCGGCCGCCGCGCAGTACCAGGCGGCGCGGGTGGCGCGCGTGCGCGGCATGCCGCTGTCACAAGTCCAGTCGCTGATCGACAGGAATACGCAGAAGCCCCTGCTGGGCTTCCTGGGCGAGCCGCGGGTCAACGTGCTGGCGTTGAACATCGCGCTCGATGCCGCTTCGGGTTCATTCAGTCCGTCGACTTCGCGTTGAGGAGAAACCAACCATGGCTTATGCCGCTTACCGAGAACACCCCGGCGTGCCGAGAACGCACGCTCCCATGAGCACGCAAGGCAACGGGGGCAACAACAGCCCGTTCTACGTGCTCGACGTGACCGTCTGCTGCGCCGACGCCCTGCGCGTGCGCCGCAGCATCGCCGGCTGCCCCGAGGCGGGCGTGGTGCGCTGCGAGCCGCTGCTGCACGCCTGCAGCTCGCAGGAAAGCGACGCGCCCTGCGTGCGCCTGATGATCCGCCTGCCGCTGGCGCGCTATGCCGACGTGCTGCACCGGCTGATCGAGTGCGTGCCCTCGGGCGAGATCGGCCGGCTCGTGAGCTGGCGCGAGCACCTCGCGCGCTGCGGCCTGCGCCATGGTCACTGACCTGCTTCTCGCGCTGCTGGCCATGGCGGCGCTGTTCGTGCCGCTGGGCTTCGCCTGGTTGGTGCTGTCGCGCACGGCGCGGCGCCACGCGGGCCGGCATGCGGGACGACGCAAGGACCGCCCGATGCGCTAACCTGTGCCGCCGATGAACGAAGTGCTCCGCCCCGACCCCGACGCGCTGCTCGCGCAGCTGCGCAGCGACGAGGCGCGTGCCCAGCGCGGCAAGCTGCGCATCTACTTCGGCGCCAGCGCGGGCGTCGGCAAGACATGGGCCATGCTCAGCGCCGCGCAGCGCGAGCATGCCGCCGGGCGCGACGTGCTGATCGGCGTGGTCGAGACCCACGGCCGCAGCGAAACCGCCGCGCTGCTCGCGGGGCTCGACGCACTGCCGCTGCGCGAGCTGGCGTACCGTGGCCGAACCCTGGCCGAGTTCGATCTCGACGCCGCGCTGAAGCGCAAGCCCGCCGTGCTGCTGGTCGACGAGCTGGCCCACACCAACGCCCCCGGTTCGCGCCACGCCAAGCGCTGGCAGGACGTGCAGGAGCTGCTGGCCGCGGGCATCGAGGTCTGGTCGGCGCTCAATGTCCAGCACCTCGAAAGCCTCAACGGCACGGTCGGCGCCATCACCGGCGTGCGCGTGCACGAGACCGTGCCCGACACCGTGCTCGACGAAGCCGACGAAGTGGTGCTGGTCGACGTCACACCCGACGAGCTCACCGCGCGGCTCGCGGCCGGCAAGGTCTACCTGCCGCAGCAGGCCGAGCGCGCGGCGCAGAACTTCTTCCGCAAGGGCAACCTGATCGCCTTGCGCGAGATCGCATTGCGGCGCACGGCCGAGCACGTGGAAGACGACGTGCGCGGCTGGCGCGTGGAGCAGTCGGGCCCGGGCGGCGCGGGCGGAAACGGCAAGGGCCCCGGCCTGCAGGCCTGGAACACGTCGGGCGCGATCCTCGCGTGCGTCGGCCCGCACGAAGGCGCGGCGCAGACCGTGCGCACGGCGGCGCGCCTTGCGGGCCAGCTCAACGTGCGATGGCATGCGGTGTACGTCGAGACGCCCCGGCTGCAGCGCCTGGCCGCGGCGGAGCGCGACCGCATCCTCGCGGTGCTCAAGCTGGCGGAAGAGCTGGGCGCGGCCACGGCCGTGCTCACGGGCTCCGACGTGGCCGAGCAACTGGCCGAGCAGGCGCGGCGGCTCAACTGCGCGACGCTGGTGCTGGGTCGCTCGCAGCCCGAGACCGGCTGGCGGCGCTGGTGGCCCGCAAGGGCGGTCCCGCTCGCTCGCGCATTGGCACAACGCGCGCCGGCGCTCGACATCATGGAAGTCGCGCCCGTCGACAGCGCACGCCGCCTGTCGCGCACGTCGCTGCAGGGCGCGCGCCTCGACAGCGACGACCACGAGAAGGCGCCCATCCACTGGCCCGCCTACGCATGGGCGACGGCCACCAGCGTCGCGCTCACGCTGGTGTGCACGCCACTGGCCAGCGTGCTGGAGCTGTCGAACATCGTGATGCTGTTCCTGCTCGGCGTGGTGGGCGTGGCGATGCGCTTCGGGCGCGGACCCTCGGCGCTGGCGGCCTTGCTCAACGTCGCGGCCTTCGACTATTTCTTCGTGCCGCCGCGCCTGTCGTTCGCGGTGAGCGACGTGCAGTACGTGCTGACCTTCGCGATCATGCTCGGCGTCGGCCTGCTGGTGGGGCAGCTCACGGCGGGGCTGCGCTTCGCGGCGGGCGTGTCGACCAGCCGCGAGCGGCGCGCCCGCTCGCTGTTCGAGCTCACGCGCGAGCTGTCGGCCGCGCTCGAGGCCTCGCAGGTCGTCACGCTCGGCACCGCCGCCGTGCGCGGCCACTTCGGCGGCGATGCGCTGGTGCTCGTGACCGACGCGGCCGACCAGCTCGTGATGCCCGCCGATGCGCCCGAGGGCTTCGATCCGCAGGTGGCCGACTGGGCCTTCCGCCACGGCCAGAGCGCCGGCCTCGCCACCGCCACGCTCGCGGCCCAGCCCTGGCACTACGTTCCGCTGCGCGCGCCGATGCGCGTGCGCGGCGTGCTCGCGCTGTCGCCCGCGCAGCCGCGCTGGCTGCTCATTCCCGAGCAGGCGCAGCAGCTCGACACGCTGGCGCGGCAGATCGCCATCGCGCTGGAGCGGGTGCACTACGTCGAGGTGGCCCAGCAGGCCGTGGTCGAGATGGAATCGGAACGACTGCGCAACGCGCTGCTGGGCGCCATCTCGCACGATGTGCGCACGCCGCTCACCGCGCTCATCGCGCTGGCCGAGTCGCTGCAGACATTGCCACTCGGGGAGCACGCCAACGCCGCGCGCGCCATCGTCGCGCAGGCGCACGAGCTGCATGCGCTGGTGAGCAACCTGCTCGACATGGCGCGGCTCGAAAGCGGCATCGCCGGCGGCGCGGTGAACCTGCGGCGAGACTGGCAGTCGGTGGAAGAGGTGGTGGGCTCGGCCATCCGCGCGGCGCGAACGTCTCTGGGCAGCACCGTGGTGCAGACCGCGCTCGACCCCGAGCTGCCGCTGGTCGAGTTCGACGCGGTGCTCATCGAGCGCGTGCTGGTCAACCTGCTGGAGAACGCCACCAAGTACGGCGCGCCGCCCATCGTGGTCGGCGCGCGCGCGGAACCCGGTGCGCTGGTGCTGACTGTGCGCGATCACGGCCCAGGTCTCCCGGCAGCGCTGCTCGGGCACGAGCAGAAGCTCTTCGACAAGTTCACGCGCGGAGAGGCCGAGTCGGCCACGCCGGGTGTGGGCCTGGGCCTTGCGATCTGCAAGGCCGTGGTGAGCGCGCACGGCGGCGAGATCACTGCCGAGAACGCGCGCGACGGCGGTGCAGAATTCACGGTCACGCTGCCGCGCCGCGAGCCGCCCGAACCCGCCGAAGCCCAGATCTGACCCCATGCCATCGCCTACCGCCATCGTGATCGAAGACGAGCCGCAAATCCGCCGCTTCGTGCGCGGCGCGCTCGAAGCCGAGGGCTGGGCTGTGCACGAGGCCGGCACCCTGCGCGACGGGCTGGCGGCCGCCGGCACGCGACAGCCCGACCTGCTCGTGCTCGACCTCGGCCTGCCCGACGGCGACGGCGTTTCGCTGATCCGCGACGTGCGCGGCTGGTCGGCCGTGCCGATCATCGTGCTGTCGGCGCGCACCGACGAAGCCGACAAGATCGCCGCGCTGGACGCCGGCGCCGACGACTACCTCACCAAGCCCTTCGGCACCGGCGAACTGCTGGCCCGCGTGCGCGCCAACCTGCGGCGCCCGCGCACGGCGAGCACGGAGGAAGCGACGCCCGAGGCGCTGTTCCGCTTCGGCGAGATCGAACTCGACCGCGCAGCGCGCCTCGTGCGCCGCGCGGGCGTCGAAGTGCACCTGACGCCGACCGAGTACCGGCTGCTGTCGGTGCTGGTCGCGAACGCGGGGCGCGTGCTGACGCAACGACAGCTGCTGCGCGAGGTGTGGGGGCCGTCATACACCGACCAGAGCCACTACCTGCGGATCTACATGGGGCATCTGAGGCAGAAGCTGGAGGCCGATCCGGCGCAGCCGAGGCACCTGCTCACGGAAACGGCCGTGGGGTATCGGCTGGTGGTCTAGGGCTTGCAGGACTTGATGCAGGCCGCATATTCATTACCGTGACTTCCGGCCAACACCGCGCATCGCGGTGCTTGCCTTTGTTAACAGAGATCCCCACAATCCCGCCCACCATGAAATTCACTCAAGCCATCGAGGCGTTCATCGCCACCTGACATCGCCCTCGATCGCGTTCGGAAGGCGGTGCGCCTTCCGGTATTGAAGAAACCCCGGCAGGCTCGTCCTTCCGGGGTTTTGTTTTTTTGCACCTTCATCCTCAAGACGCCATGCGTACCTACGACAAGCTGATCGCCACGATTCGCCTCCGCCGGAGCGTGGACCTCGTGCGCCCGGACTCCGGCCACCGCATCGCTACCCAGCACGACACCGTTCGTCGCTAGCCCCCAGGCGAATTTTTCTTGCCTGGAGCTGGCGCGTGCCAACCAGGCCTTCGAAGCGCAGCGTCGCAATGCGCGCTTCGATCCAATGAAAAGAAAGATTCGTCATGAACCCGAAACCCAGAAACCTCCGCAACATCGGCATCATTGCCCACGTCGACGCGGGCAAGACCACGACCACCGAGCGCATCCTGTTCTACGCGGGAGAGAGCCATCGCATCGGCGACGTGAGCCGCGGCACGGCCCGCATGGACTTCGATCCGCAGGAGCAGAAGCGCGGCATCACCATCAGCAGCGCGGCCATCACCGTCCACTGGAATGGCGCGCAGATCAACCTGATCGACACGCCCGGCCACATCGACTTCAACATCGAAGTGAACCGTTCGCTGCGCGTGCTCGATGGCGCGGTCGTCGTGTTCGACGGCGTGGCGGGCGTGGAGCCGCAGACCGAGACGAACTGGCGTCTTGCCGACAGGTATCGCGTGCCGCGCATCGCCTTCGTCAACAAGCTCGACCGTCTGGGTGCCGACTTCCTGCGCGTGGTCGCGATGATGGAAGAACGCCTGGGCGTGAAGGCCGTGCCCGTGCAGTTGCCCATCGGCGCGGAAGGTGACTTCCGCGGCGTGATCGATCTCGTCGGCATGCGCGCGCTCGTCTGGGACAAGGACGATGCGAGCCAGCCGTACCGCGTGATCGACGTGCCGGCCGAAATGCTGGCGGTGGCGAAGAGCCACCGGGCGCGGCTCGTGGAGCTCGCTGTCGAGCAGGACGAAGCGGCGATGGTCGCCTACCTGTACGGCAAGGAGCCTTCGGCCGACGTGCTGCGCGAGTGCATGCGCAAGGGCGTGCTGGCCGGTGCCTTCGTGCCCGTGCTGGCGGGCTCGGCGTACCGCAACCGCGGTGTCGAGCCGCTGCTCGATGCCGTGGTCGACTGGCTGCCGAAGCCTGGCGAAGTGGCCTCGGCCAGCGATCCGCAGGCGCCGTTCGCGGCGCTCGCGTTCAAGATCGCCAGCGACGACCACGGCGCGATGGTGTTCGTGCGTGTCTACAGCGGCAGGCTCAAGCGTGGCGACACGGTGCTGAATGCCGCGACGGGGCGCATCGAACGCGCGGCGCGGCTGTACGAGGTGCATGCGGACGACCGCATCGAGCGCGACGAGCTCGTGGCCGGCGACATCGCGGCCATCGTCGGGCTGAAGGACACGCTGACCGGCCACACGCTGTGCGACCGGAATCATCCGGTGCATCTGGAGGAGATCAGCGTGCCCGAGCCCGTGATCCATGTCGCGATCGAGCCGAAGGCGCAGGCCGATCAGCAGTCGCTGTCGAAGGCGCTGCAGGCCATGCTGCGGGAAGACCCCAGCCTGCAACTGCGGCATGACGCCGAATCGGGCCAGACGATCCTGTCGGGCATGGGCGAGCTGCAGCTCGACGTGTCCATCGAGAAGCTGCGCGCGAAGTACGGCGTCGAAGTGTCGGTGGGACGGCCGCAGGTCGCCTGCCGGGAAACGGTATCGAGAGAAACGGAGGTGCACCATGTGCACAGGAAACAGACCGGCGGTCCCGGACAGTTCGCCGAGCTGAGGCTGCGCCTTGCGCCGCTGGCGCGAGGCGAAGGCATCGTGTTCGAGAGCCAGGTGGTGGGTGGCGCCATTCCGCGCGAATTCATTCCCGCGGTCGAGGCCGGCATCCGCCGTGCCGCGCAATCGGGCGTGGTGGCAGGCTTCCCCTGCGTGGACTTCATGGCCACGCTGGTGGACGGCAGCCACCATGAGCGCGATTCGTCGGCGATGGCGTTCGAACTGGCTGCAGCCGCGGCATTCCGCGAGGCGGCCGCGAAAGCCGGGGCGGTGGTGCTGGAGCCGGTGATGGCCGTGGAGGTCATCACGCCGGCCGACTACCTCGGCGACTGCATCGGTGACCTGAACCGGCGACGCGGCATGGTTCGCGGCCAGTCGATGCGCGGCAATGCCGCGGTCGTCGAGGCGCATGTGCCGCTGAAGGAGATGTTCGGCTACATCGGCAACCTGCGTGCGCTGTCCTCGGGCCGTGCGCAGTACACGATGCAGTTCGACCACTACGCAGTGGCGCCTGCGAACGAAACAGCCACGCTCGTGAAGAGCTGATGGCCTTGGAAGGGCGGTCCTCGAGGACCGCCCTTTTTTCCTTTCAGGCCGCGACGCCCTTGCTCGGATTCAGCAGGAACTTCTCGCCGGTAGCCTGCTTGCCATACACGCCGATCGCATCGAGCTGCAGCATCTCCACCAGCGACACCTCGCGGGTGTAGTGGCTCGCGAAGGTCGTCTTCAGCTCGGCGACCACGCGTGCCCTCAGGCGCTGCGTGCCCGCGTCGCCCAGCCGCTGCAGGAACGGGAACAGCAGCCATCCGCCCATGCCCCAGGTCATGCCGAAGTTGCGAACCACTTCCGTCGGGCCGCGGTCGAGGCCGCCGTAGATGTAGACCTGCTTGTGCGTGTTGGAGCCGTAGCGGCTGTATTCCTTGGCGTTGCGGTTGATGGCTGCTTCCATGCAGCCGAGGATCTGGCCGGCGAGCTTGCCGCCGCCGATGGCGTCGAAGGCCAGCGTGGCGCCGGTTTCGGCCAGGGCCTGCGTCAGGTCCTCGATGAAGGTGGGCGAACTCGAATTGCACACATACCTGGCGCCTAGGCCGCGCAGCAGGTCTTCCTGATCCTGCTTGCGCACGATGTTGACGAGCGCGATGCCGTCCTTCTGGCAGATCTTGTTGAGCATCTGCCCGAGGTTGGACGCTGCGGCGGTATGCACCAGCGCCTTGTGGCCTTCCATGCGCATGGTCTCGACCATGCTCAGCGAGGTGAGCGGGTTGACGAAGCACGACGCGCCCTCGGCCGCCGTGGTGCCCGCCGGCAGTTCCAGGCACTGGGCCACGGCGAGGCAGCGGTACTGCGAGTACATCGCGCCGCCGATGGCCGCCACGGTCTTGCCCAGCAGCGCCTGCGCGGCCGGCGACGAGCCGGCCTTCACCACCACGCCGGCGCCTTCGTTGCCGACCGGCATCGACTCGTCGAGCCGTGCCTTCATGGCGGGAAGCACGCGCTCGGGCACGGTGGCGGTGACGACGGGGCGATCGGCGGTGCCGGAGGCCTTGGCGGTGCTCATGTCGGCCGCACCGAACAGCAGGCCCAGGTCGGATGGATTGAGCGGCGACGCCTCGACGCGGATCACCACTTCGTGGGCCTGCGGTTCGGGAATGGGGTCGTCGTGCAGCGAGAGTTCGAGTTCGCCGCTGGAACGGATGAGGGAGCGGATCTGCAGCGCCATGGAAGTACCTCTTGATGAAGGTTCGCGGATGGCCCCGGGGCCACGGGGCGGCCAGTATAGGAGCGGGTTCGGAAAGCCGCTGGCGCCTTCAGGACACCACCGGAATCGCCTGGCCATGGGCCAGCGCGTCGCGCATCCTGGCCGGGTCGAGCCGCTCGATGTAGCGCGGGATGTTGCGCCACAGCGTGTGGTAGCCGTAGCCGCCGCGCAGCATCTCGTGGCGGGCGCTTTCCTTGTCCCATTCCTGCATCGCCATGCGGTACACCGCCGCGACCACGCCGGTGCGGTCGGCGCCGTGCATGCAGTGGATGAGCACCGGCCCTTGCCTCTCGGCCGCGCGGATGGCCTGCAGCGCGCGCAGCACCTTGGCGTCGTCGATGGACCAGGTGTTGATCGGCACGCGCACCAGCCGGATGCCGCTGCCGGCGAACACTTTCCGGTCGTCGTTGAAGGAACGCAGGCTCACCACGGTTCGGATGCCCAGCGACTGCAGCGCGGCGAGGTTGGCGCGCCGGGGCTGGGCGCTGCGGTACAGCGTGGGCGTGATGCGGTGCAGGTTCTCCACGCCCAGCGCGTCCAGCGGATCGGCCCAGTGGCCGGGGCGCGGTGCCTCGGCGATGTGCTGCTGCCGGCCTTCCTTGTGTCTTCTGCCGCTGCTCATCGGCTGTCCTTGCGCCGCCAGTGCCGCGTCACCAGGATGATCGCCGCCGCCGCCAGCCCGCCCCAGTAGTCGACCGGCGCGCCCCACATCCAGTGCTTGTGCCAGAAAGCGTCCACCGGATTGAAGCGCTCCCAGCCGAAGGCCGGGTTGATGAGGAACCAGCTGAAGTCCTCGCAGACCCAGAACACGATGAGGCCAGCCACGGCCAGCCCCACGTCGCGCCAGGTCCAGCGCCCGTTGAAGGCCAGCGGCGAGAAGAACACCAGCGCCATGAAGGTGAAGACCCAGGCGTGGTAGCCCGTCATCGCGCGGCCGCCCCAGAAGATGTCGAGCCAGATGTTGTTCTCGATGCGCCAGGTCGGCAGCGACGTGGCCCAGCCGGCGCCGCCCTCGATCTGGATCTCGGCGTTGGCGAAGAGGAAGGCCATGACGATGACCCAGGCGAGATAACCGAGCGTGCGGGCCACGCTCGTCTTTTCGACTGCGCCGCTCATGCCGCGGTACCCAGTACGTGTCGAAGCACGGAGCGTGCGGCCTGTGGCTTGCCCAGCGCGCGGCTGCGAGTGGCCATGCTCGCGAGCTTGGCGGGGTCGGCCATCAGGCGCGCCACCTTGTAGTCGAGGCCGATGGCGTCGTAGGCGAGCCAGGCCGCGCCTTCCTCCATCAGGAAGCCGGCGTTGTGTTCTTCCTGCCCCGGAATGGGCGAGATCAGCAGCATCGGCTTGCCCAGCGCCAGGCACTCCGACACCGTGAGGCCGCCGGGCTTGGTCACCACCAGGTCGGAAGCGGCCATCATCCTGTGCATCTCGTTGGTGAAGCCGATGGCCGCCACGCGGCCCGGGTGCCGCTTGGCCAGCGCTTCCAGCTTGCCGTGCGCCTCCGCATTGCGGCCTGCGACGGCGATCACCTGGAAATCGTTCGGCTTGCCATCGGGCCCGCCCATGCCGAGCACGCGCTCGACCATGCTCGACAGGTCGCCGACGCCGGCGCCGCCCGACACCATCAGCAGCACCGGGCGCGAAGGATCGAGGCCGAGGCCCGCCACGCAGGCATCGCGCGCCAGCGCGGGCGCATCGGGCTCGGAGAACGCGGGCATCACCGGAATGCCGGTGACGTGGATGCGCTCGGGCGGAATGCCGCGCGCCCGCAGGCGGAAGGCGACTTCTTCCGTCGCCGCGAGGTAGCCCGTCATGCCCGGCACCAGCCACATGTTGTGCAGGTCGTAGTCGGTGATCTGCAGCCACACGGGGTAGTCGATGCGGCCGCGGTTGCGCTCGCGCATCAGAAGCTCCGCAGGCAGGAAGTGCGTGCAGATCACCGCGTCGGGCTTCTCGCGGCGGATCTCGCGCACCAGTGCGCCGGTGCTCAGCCGCTCGATGCCGCGGCGCAGGCGCTGCGAGGGCGCGTGATGCGGCGTGACGTCGGTGCGCTGGTGCAGGTAAGACCACAGCTCCGGCGCGCGATTCACGAGCTGGATGTACCAGTCGGTGTAGACCTTGCGGAACCCCGCGGCCACGTGGGCCATCGCGTCGATGTGGACCGCCGTGCAGGGCGGAGCGAGGGACTGGGCGGTGGCGGCAAGCGCCTGTGCTGCACGCACGTGGCCGTTGCCGGCACTCACGCTGAGGATCAGGAGTTTGGTCATGAAATCCGGGAGTTGCGCGGATTATGGCGATGCCATGTGGCAGCCGGTTCCGCGCACTCCCGGTCCGTTGGGCCCACTGCCCCGAAGGCTCAGAGCGGCGCGCGCGAGGTGATCAGCTGGCCGACGCCGGCCGCGGCCCGCTCGCGCACAGCTTCGAAGCTCGTGCTCTCCACGATGCGCCCGTTCTCGAACACGGTCTGGAGCAGGTCGGCCTGCCCCGGTCCGAGCGTTTCCTCGCGCAGCGTGCGCACGTCGCCGCCTTCGCCGCGCACCAGCGCGAGCCGCCCCTTCTTCGAGGCCTTGCCCAGGTCGCCCACCGGCGACTTGTACACGTCGCGCCACTCGCCGTTCACCTGCATGGCCGAGCACTTCATCGCCCACTGCATGGTGTCGCGGTTGACCTGCTGCAGCAGCCCGCCGCCCATGCCGAAGGAGATGTTCTCCGTCGAGAAACCGTTGTGATAGAAGTTCGACAGGCACAGCCGCAGCGAGTCGAGCGTCACGCCGTCGCCCTGGATGATGCGCACGTTGTTCAGCACGCGGTAGCCCTTGGCGTTGGTGGTGGTGCCGAAGCGGTCGGCCAGGATGCGCGCCACCTTCAGCGTGGTTTCGGCCGGGTCGCCCGAGTCGGGCCGCACCACCAGCGTGGCGCCCGAGGCCACCACCTTCGCCTTCAGCTCCTCGCCCCAGATGCGGGCGCAGGCATTGAAGATGTCGTAGCTGTCGCTCACCACGGCGAAGGTCGCGCCGGGCTTGCCGAACTGGTCGACCATGTTGCCGTAGGCATCGGCCTCGTGGTCGCGGCCCCAGCCGGTGATGGTGCTGTGCTCGGCCGCGGGAATCGAGAAGCCCGCCACGTCGCAGTCGTAATACCGGCGCGCTGCTACCAGCGCAGCCAGCGTGTCGGTGCCCATGAAGTTCACAAGATGGGCCATGCCGCCGAGCGCGGCCGATTCGAGGCTCGACACGCCTCGCGCGCCGAAGTCGTGCAGCCTGAAGGCGATCTGCCCTTGCGGGTCGTCGCAGGTCGCTTCCAGATAACGCAGCAGCGTGGTGCGCGCCGCGGCCGAGAGCGTGGCCACCGTGGTGGGATACCAGATGGCGCGCAGCAGCTCGGTCTCCAGGAAGCTCGTGACCCAGAAGAACTCGGGGTCGGTGTTCTCGATGGTCGCGAGCACGTTGTGCACCGGCGTCACGCTGCCTTCGGGCACGGCGCGGATGCGCACCGGCATCAGCCCGCCGTGCTTCTCGATCAGCCGCAGCCAGCCTTCGCGGTTGAAGGGCTCGCCGTGCGCGGCCATGAGCGCCGCGGCTTCCTCCACGTCGTCGCGCGTTACCGGCGTCTGCAGGTATTCGCGCAGGTAGGCCTGCAGCCCGAAGAAGAGGGAATGGCTGAAGATGCCACCGCGAGACTCGATGTAGCTGTACACCGTCTGCGTGCCGGGCGGGTACTGCATCCAGTGCGACACCTTGTAGGAGTCGGTGCGAAGCAGCAGGTTGTTGCCCAGGGGCGTGGAGGCGAGATTGCGGTTCATGTGAAAGCTCCTTTCACGTTGGCCCCGTCAACCGGGGCCGTTCTTGCTGACAAGCCCGGGGTCAGTTCTTTCCCAGGCCACCCAAAAAATGATTCGCGATGAAGAAGTGGTCTTCGTAGATGCGTTCCTGCATGTCGAGGAACTCGGCAATGGGCACCCAGCGCACTTCGGCCGCGTCGTCGTCGGCGCGCACTTCCGACAGGCCCGTCCACTGGTTGTGCGCCAGCTCGAAGAAGAAGCCGTGCGTGATGGTGCGGCCGCGCTGCGAGCGGTCGGGCGCATCGAACACTTGGCTGGCCTTCATGCTGCCGTTGAGCACGGGCACGGGCACCTTCAGGCGGGTTTCTTCCTTCAGCTCGCGGATGGCCGCGTCCTGCAGCCGTTCGTGCTGGCCGACGAAGCCGCCGGGCAGCGCCCAGGTGCCCTTGCCGGGGTGGAACTTGCGCTGCACCAGCAGGATGTGGCCGGCCTCGACGACCACGGCATCGACCGTGGTGTAGATCGGCGGAAACTCGCTGCCGGCATAGCGGTACTTGTCGCGGTAGTCGACGAGGAACGCGCGCTCCTCGCAGAGCTCGGCGTAGTCGGCCGTGCGGGTGAACTGGTCGAGAAAGGCCGCTGTGCCGTCGGGCAGGTCGGCGCGCGCGAGCTGGCCGCGGTTCTCGGGGTCGAAGTAGAGGCTGCGCACGTCGGTGGCGTTGAGGCTTTCCACGCTGTTCTGGCCGACGAACTCCCAGTGCGGGAAAAGCTTGAGGTAGTAGCTCGACGCGTCCTTCAGGTGCCCCACCAGCGCCACCCTGGCCTTGGCGGGCGCATGGCCGTCCTGCGCGATGAGCCGCTCGACCGCGGACTGGATCGACGCGATCCAGATCTGGTCGTTGTAGGGCGAGTCGCCCACGCCGACCACGCTCACGCGCATCTGCTCGGTGCCGCGCAGGCAGGCGCGCACCATGCGTTCGCGTTCGTCGAAGGTGAAGGGGTTCTTGACGCTGCGTGGCTGCCGGTCGGAGCCGACCACCACGATGACCCGTTCGGCGGCACGAAGGCCTTCCTCGATGAGTCGTTGATGTCCGAAATGAACGGGCTGGAAACGCCCGATGACGATGGCGTACTGGTACTTGCGTGTGCTCACTTGGGAATCCCCCAAAAAGGACGCGATCAACTCGCGTCTGGGTTCAGGATAGCATCGGTGCCGCCCATTGATCAAGCCTGCGATGACCGAGCCCTCCACTCCCCCCGCCGATGCCGTGCGCCTGAACAAGCGCATGGCCGATCTCAAGCTGTGCTCGCGCCGCGAAGCCGACGAGTGGATCGCCAACGGCTGGGTCAAAGTCAACGGCAGGCCGGCCGAGATGGGCGTGAAGGTCACGCCCGCCGACCGCATCGAGGTCGACAAGGCCGCCAAGGGCCAGCAGGCGAACCAGGTCACCATCCTCATCAACAAGCCCATCGGCTACGTGAGCGGGCAGGCCGAGGACGGCCACGAGCCCGCGGTCACGCTTTTCACGCCGCAGAACCGATGGGCCGACGACAACGCGCGTTTCTTCTTCAGCCCGAAGCAGCTGCGCGGCCTGGCGCCCTGCGGCCGGCTCGACATCGACTCCATCGGCCTGCTCGTGATGACGCAGGACGGCCGCATCGCGCGCCAGCTCATCGGCGAGGACTCGACGATGGAGAAGGAATACCTGGTGCGCGTGGCCTACCACGGCCTGGGTCAGCCCGCGCCCACCGGCCAGCTGGTGCGCATGGACGACGACGACCCCGTCACCACCAACGTGCAGGCGGTCTTCCCGAAGGCCATGCTCGCGAAGCTGCGCCACGGCCTGAGCCTCGACGGCCAGGCGCTGAAGCCCGCGCGCGTCGAATGGCAGAACCCCGAGCAGCTGCGCTTCGTGCTCACCGAGGGCAAGAAGCGCCAGATCCGCCGCATGTGCGAGCTGGTCGGCCTGAAGGTGGTCGGGCTCAAGCGCGTGCGCATCGGCAAGGTGATGCTCGGCAACCTGCCGCTGGGGCAATGGCGATACCTCGCGCCGCACGAGAAGTTCTGAGCCTGCGCGCGCTGAACCGCGCCACGCTGGCGCGGCAGATGCTGCTGGAGCGGCGCAGGTTCACTCCATCGCAGGCCATCGAGCGGCTGGCGGGGCTGCAGGCGCAGGCGCCCAATCCGCCTTATGTCGGCCTCTGGAGCCGCATCGAAGGCTTCCGGCGCGAGCAGCTCACCGAGGCCCTGCGCAAGCGCCGCGTCGTGCGCATGTCGACCCTGCGCGCCACCCTGCACCTGATGACCGCGCAGGACGCGCTGGCCTGGCGCCCGCTGCTGGAGCCGGTACATCAGCGCGGCCTGCTGGGCAGCAACCACAAGAAGGAACTCGAAGGGCTCGATCGCGCAGCGGTGATCGCCGCGGGGCTCGCGCTGCTCGGCGAGAGGCCGCGCACCGGCGCGGAGCTCGGACAGGCCCTCGGCCTGAAATGGACGGGCAGGGAGGCCGCATCGCTCGCCGCACTGATCCGCAACAACCTGCCGCTCGTGCACCTGCCGCCTGCCGGTACCTGGAACTCGCATCAGAACGCGGTGCTGCAGCCTTTGGGCGACTGGCTCGGGGAAGCCGCGGACGCTCCCCCGGCCACGCAGGACGACCTGCTTCTGCGCTACCTCGCCGCCTTCGGACCCGCAACGCTGGCCGATGCCGGCGCATGGTCGGGCCTCACCGGCTGGAAGGCGGTTGCCGAACGCCTGCGGCCCCGGCTGCGCGTGTTCGCGGGCGAAGACGGCCAGGAGTTCTTCGACCTGCCCCGGGCGCCGCGCCCCGATCCCGACACGCCCGCGCCGCCGCGCCTGGTGGCCGAGTGGGACAACCTGCTGCTCTCCCATGCCGACCGCAGCCGCGTGCTGAGCGAGTCGCACCGCGCCCGCGTGTTCACCGTCAACGGCATCGTTCGCGGCACGGTGCTGCTCGACGGCTTCGTGGCGGGCGTCTGGAAGATCGAGCGCGGGAAGATGAACGTCGCCACCGTGGTGCTGGAGCCCTTCGGTCGCTGGTCGAAGGCGGACCGCGCCGGCGTGGAGAAGGAGGCCCTCGACCTGCTGGCCTTCGCTTCGGACGACGAGGGCGAACGCCACGCCGTGCGCGTGGCCTGACCCCGCCGCGACCCTGGCCATTGACCCCGCGCCGCGCCCGCCGCCTAAGCGTGCTCTAAGTATTCGTACCTACTCTGCGCCACGGCGCAGGCTCTTCCGATCATCCCGGTCGCGTGCTACCTTGCGGCCGAAGGAGTCGCCGCGATGCGCGTGCTGTTGGTGGAAGACGATGAAATGATCGGGCGCAGCCTGAAGCAGGCGCTCGAGGGCGCGGGTTGGTCCGCGGACTGGGTGCGCGACGGCGAGCTGGCGCAGAGCGCGCTGGGCGACGGCGGCTACACCTGCGTGCTGCTCGACCTGGGCCTGCCGAAGCAGGACGGCACCGAAGTGCTGCGCCGCGCCCGCGAACGCGGCGACGCCACCCCGGTGCTGGTGCTCACCGCGCGCGACGGCCTCGACGACCGCATCCACAGCCTCGACCTGGGCGCCGACGACTACCTGCTCAAGCCCTTCGAATTCCGCGAACTGCTCGCTCGCATGCGCGCCGTGGTGCGCCGCCGCGACGGCGCCGCGCACTCGTTGGTCGGCAGCGGCGCGCTGCAGCTCGACCTCACCACGCGCGAAGTCGTGGTCAACGGCGCGCGCGAGGCACTCACCGCGCGCGAGTTCGCGCTGCTGCACGCGCTGCTGGAGCGGCCCGGCGCCATCCTCTCGCGCGAGCAACTCGAGAACCGCATCTACGGCTGGGGCGAGGAAGTCACCAGCAACGCGATCGACGTGCTGATCCACGGCATGCGCAGAAAGCTCGGCGCCGACGCGATCCGCAACGTGCGCGGTTTGGGCTGGCGCGTCGCGGCATGAACGGTGCGGCGCGCGGGATGGGCCGCTGGTGGCGGCCGCGATCGCTGCGCACGCAGCTGCTGCTGTGGCTCATCACGCTGCACCTCGGCGCGGCCGTGCTCACGGCGTGGTTCTCGTTCGTCGCGTACGGCAACCTCGTGCACAACGCGCTGGACGACCAGATGCGACTGGTGGCCGAGTCGTACGCGGGCAGCGATCCGCAGAAGCTGCCGCACCCCATGGACGGCGAGGCCGCCTTCTCGCGCGGCGCCTTCATCGTGCAGATATGGAGCGCCGACGGCAGCACGCTTCGCGCCACCTCGTGGCCGGTGCTCACGGTGCCTCTGCAGGCCCATCCGGGCTTCAGCGACGTGAACACCGGCGCGCATTCGGGCTCCGCGTGGCGCGTGTTCACCGCCGAGCCCGGCTCGCGTGCCGATCAGCCGCGCGTGCAGGTGCTGCAGAACGAGGACTACCGCCGCCGCCGCGCCCTGCGCCGCGCGCTGCTCGAAGGCCTGCCGATCACGCTGCTGCTGCCGCTGGCGCTGCTGATCCTGTGGGTCATCGTGTCGGCCGCATCGCGCTCGCTGCGCGCGGTGGCGCGCGACGTGGCCTCGCAGGACGAGCGCAGTCCCACCGAGCTGTCGCTCGCCCGCGTGCCCGACGAGATCGCGCCTCTGGTGGGCGCCTTCAACAACCTGCTGTCGCGCGTGCGCAGCGCCTTCGCCACGCAGCGGCGCTTCGTGCAGGACGCGGCCCATGAGCTGCGCACGCCGATGGCCGCCATCGGCCTGCAGATCGAGAACCTGCGCGCGCACGTGCCGGCCGGCGAAGCCACCGAGCGCTTCAACCAGCTCGAAGCGGGCGTCACGCGCGCGCAGCATCTGATCGAGCAGCTGCTGCATCTTTCGCGGCAGGATGCGCCGCGCGTGGGCGGCGCGAGCGAGCGCGTCGACATCGAGGTGCTGCTGCGCGACAGCGTGAGCCAGCTGATGGTGCTGGCTGATGCGCGGCGCGTGGACATCGGCTTCGAGGGCGGCATCGCCGCGGTGGTGGTCGCGCCCGCGGCCGAGCTGCGCAGCGTGTTCGACAACCTGATCGACAACGCGCTGCGCTATGCGCCCGAAGGCGGCGTGGTCGACGTGAAGCTGCACCGTGTCGAAGGCCATGCGGTGGTCGACGTGCTCGACAACGGCCCCGGCATTCCGCAGGCCGCCATCGGTCGCGTGTTCGATCGCTTCTTCCGTGTGCCGGGCGCTGCCGCCGGCGGCAGCGGGCTGGGCCTGGCGATTGCCCGCACGGCGGCGGAGCGGCATGGCCTGCGCATCGAGTTGCGCAATCGCACCGACGGGCCGGGGTTGATGGCGCGCGTGCACCTGCCCGCGCCGTCCGCCTAGTCCGCTTTACTGCGGTCCAAAGCTTTAGGAAAAAGAGCGGCGCTCACACGCGCCTAACTCTTCGCTCACATCCAACTCAGTCAGCGTGCCTAGAGTGCACTCAGGTCCTGCCACGCGCAGTTCGCGCGATGGCACGTGACCGGAGACAACCTGCAATCAATCAGGAGAACACACCATGCGCACTTCCTTCAAGCTTCTCGCCGTCGGTTCCTTCGCTGCGCTGGCAGCGATGGGCGCCGTCAACGCATCGGCCGAAACCACCGATGGTTCGGACTTCCATCCGCTTCAGATGAATTCGCCCGAGAAGCCCGAGGTCCAGGCCGGCGCGATGGCCGCTGCACGTCCTAGCGGCACCGAGCCCGTCGGCCAGTCGACCAGCGCGCCCGCGATGAACTCGACGATGCCGGTGGCCGACATCCAGGCAGGCGCCTATGCGGCGTCGCACCCGAGCGGCACCGAGCCGATCGGGCAATCGACTTCACTGCCGATGGTGAAGTCGGGCAGCGGCAGCTGATCCGAAAAAGGCCAGCCGCCGCCACCGGTGACGACTGCGATCAGTCGTCGCTGCCGTTGCTCAGCAGTGCGCGGTAGATCACCGCGCCGATGATGGCGCCCGCGATGGGCGCCGCCCAGAAGAGCCACAGTTCCGACACTGCATAGGACGGCCCGAACAGGGCCGGGCCTGTGCTGCGCGCCGGGTTGACCGAGGTGTTGGTCACGGGAATCGAGATCAGGTGGATCAGCGTGAGGCACAGGCCGATGGCCAGCCCCGCGAAGCCGCCGGCCGCGCGCCTGGCGGTGGCTCCGAGGATCACGATCAGGAACACGGCCGTCATCACCACTTCGCACAGCAATGCGGCCGTCAGGCCGTACTTGCCGGGCGAGTGCTCGCCATAGCCGTTGGTGGCGAAGCCGCCGATGTCCGCGCCCGGCTTGCCGGTGGCGATGAGGTACAGGATGCCCGCCGCAGCGATGGCGCCGAGCACCTGCGCCACGATGTAGCCCGCGAGCTGCGAGGCCTTGAAGCGGCCCGCGGCCGCGAGGCCGATGGACACCGCCGGATTGAAGTGCCCGCCCGAGATCGGGCCCAGTGCGTATGCCCCCGTCACCACCGTGAGACCGAAGGCCAGCGAGACGCCGAGCAGGCCGATGCCGACATTTGGAAAGGCCGCCGCCAGAACTGCGCTTCCGCAGCCTCCGAGCGTGAGCCAGAAAGTACCAATGAACTCGGCAGACCACTTTTTATAGGTACTGTGTTCCATAACGCTCCATCCTGAAGTTGAGAAGGCGCGCAGGCCGCGAGGCGATGCGCGGCCGGATTCTAGGAACGCAAACAAGGAGCGTCGAGCAAGTCGTTGGCACTAACGGAACCTGTTCACGGATGGCGCCGCTTTTGTGCATTGCCGCAACTGCGTTGCATCTGCGGCACCAGCGCGTTTCGTGATCTTTTACATCGTCACGACGATCTTTCCGAACGCGCCGCGTTCGAGGTGATCGAGCGCGGCGGGCAGTTCGTCGAAGCCGTATTGCGCGGCGATCACGGGCTTGAGCGCATTCACGTCGACGGCGCGCACAAGCTCTTCGAGCGCGCGCCGGTGGCCCACGCCGATGCCCTGCACCGTCACGCGGCCCAGCACCATTGCATAGAACGACGCGCTCAGCGTCTCGCCGCCGAGCATGCCGATGATCGACACGCGTCCGCCCTGCTTCACGGCCTGCAGCGAGCGGTCGAGATTCGGCCCGCTCGCGAGCTCGAGCACATGGTCGGCGCCGCGTCCCTGCGTGAGGCGCCGCACTTCGGCGGGCCAGTCGCCGTCGCGTGCGAGCACGTGGGTGGCGCCGAGCGCGAGCGCCTGCGCACGCTTGCCGTCGTCGCCGCCCGTCACCACGATGGCTCGCGCGCCATGCAGTCGCGCGATCTGCAGTCCGAAGAGCGCGACGCCGCCGGTGCCGTGGATCAGCACCGTCTCGCCCGCGCGCAGCGCGCCGGTCTCGGCCAGCGCGAACCATGCGGTGAGGCCCGCGCATGGCAGCGTGCTGGCTTCGGCCAGGCTCAGTGTTTCGGGCGCGGCCACGGCCCAGTCGGCATCGATCAGCACGTGCGAGGCCAGCATGCCGGGGCCGGGCCCGCCCAGCAGCGTGGTGCCGGCGTGCCAGTGGCTGTCGATCCAGCCGCCCCAGAAGGTGTTGACGACGCGGTCGCCGACGGCGAAGCGCGCCACGCCGGGGCCGACCGCCTCCACGGTGCCGGCCATGTCGGAGCCGGGCACGAAAGGCAGGTCGAGCGCCATGCCCATGCCGTCGCGAATCATCAGCAGGTCGCGGTAATTGAGCGACACGGCACCGACCTTCACGAGGATCTGGTTCGGGCCCGGCTGGGGCAGTGGCGCATCGGCCCGTTCGAGATGGGCGCGGCCGAATTCGGGAAGCTGCCAGCGGCGCAGCGTTCGGGGTTCTTGCATGAAGGGGCTCCAAGGTGAATACAGGAAGCCTTCATGCTATTGACGAGTAGAGATACCCGGTGGTGGATAATTTTCCTTTCAATGGCGCCTGAAAGTATCCAATGAGCCAGCGTCTGCAGGGTATCGAGGAATTCGTCGCCGCGGTGGAAGCGGGCAGCTTCGCGCTGGCTGCGCAGCGCCTGCACGTCACGCGCTCGGCCGTGGCCAAGAGCATCGCGCGGCTGGAGTTGCGGCTGGACACGCGGCTTTTCCTGCGCACCACGCGCAGCCAGAGCCTCACGGAGGAGGGCCACGGCTACTACGAACGGTGCCGCCGCGCGCTGGCCGAACTCGAAGCGGCCGAGGCCATCGCCGACGTGGCGCGCAGCACCGCCTCGGGCCTCGTGCGCCTGAGCATGCCGGCGATGCTGGGCCGGCTGAAGGTCGGCCCGCTGCTGCTGGCGCTGGCGCGGCACCATCCGCAGCTTTCGCTGGAGCTCTCGTTCAACGACCGGCGCGTCGACCTCGTCGAGGAGGGGCTCGACCTCGCCATCCGCAGCGGCGAGCTCGCCGACAGCGCCGAGCTGGTCGCGCGCCCGGTCGGCATGCAGTGGATGGTGCTGTGCGCCTCGCCCGCCTACCTCGCCGCGCACGGGCATCCCGCCGGCATCGACGGACTGAAGGCGCACGAGGCCGTGCTCTATGCGCGCGACGGCCAGGTGTCGTCGTGGCGCTTCCATGACGCCGAAGGCCGCCTCGTCGAGGTGACGCCGCCGTCACGGCTGCGCTGCGACAGCGCCGAGGTGCTGCTCGAGGCGGCCATCGGCGGCATGGGCCTCGCGCGGCTGCCGGCATGGCTCGCGGCCGACGCGCTCGCCACCGGCACGCTGGTGCGCGTGTTCGACGAGCCCAGGCCCTTCGGCTTCGCTCTCAACGTGATCCGCGCGCGCAGCCGCTACCTGCCGCTGAAGACGCGCGTGGTGACTGACTGGCTGGCCGAGCACCTGCCGCCGCTGCTGGCCGCGCGCTGAGCGGCGGCGCTATCCTGCGCCTTCTTCCAGCAATGACAAAGAGGAGACACGCGCATGCGCCCATCCGCCATCGCCATCCGGCACATCGCCGCTGCCGCCAGCATTGCCGCGGCAGCCCTTCTTGGAGCCCCGGGCGCCGCGGCGCAAGGCACCGTCAACGCGCTGTGCAGCACCGACGCCGGCTGGTGCGAGGCGGCCGCCACGGCCTTCACGCGCGAGACCGGCATCAAGGTGCAGCAGGCCCACAAGGGCACCGGCGAGATCGGCGCCCAGCTGCGCGCCGAGGCCGCCAACCCCAAGACCGACATCTGGTGGGGCGGCACCGGCGATCCCTTCCTGCAGGCGGCCGAGCAAGGGCTGCTGGAGCCCTACCGACCGGCCTACATCAACGACCTGCACGACTGGGCGGTGCGGCAGTACGCGCTGTCGCAGAACATGGTGGGCGGCTTCTACACCAGCGCCATCGGCTTCGGCTTCAACACTGACGTGCTCAAAAAGAAGAAGCTCCCCGAGCCCAAGTGCTGGGCCGACCTGGTCAAGCCTGAATACAAGGGCGAGATCGAGATCTCGCACCCGGCCACCAGCGGCACGGCCTACACCATCATCGCGGGACTGGTGCAGCAGATGGGCGAGGAGGCGGCTTTCGAGTACCTGAAGAAGCTGCACCGCAACGTCACCAGCTACACCCGCAGCGGCCAGGCGCAGGCGCCCAACGTGGCCAAGGGCGAGGTCGCCATCGGCGTGAGCTTCATCTTCGGCTTCGAGCGCTGGCGCTACGACAAATTTCCGGTGAAGACCGCCGCGCCCTGCGAAGGCACCGGCTACGAGATCGGCGGCATCGCCCTCGTGAAGGGTGCGCGCAACAGGGAGAACGCGAAGCGCTACTACGACTGGCTGATGAGCCCCGCGGGGCAGGCCATCGGCGGCAAGTCGGGCAGCCTGCAGTCGCCGGCCAACAAGACCTTCAAGCCCGACCCGCGCATCCCGTCGATGGCCGACGTGAAGCTCATCAAGTACGACTTCGAGAAGTACGGCAAGGCGGCCGAGCGCAAGCGGCTCATCGACCGCTGGACGAAGGAAGTCGAGTCCCTGCCGAGGTAGACGGCTCGCGCCCCTTTTCGCGAAACACCGAGGAACCGGCTTTGCCGGGCCTCAGGTGTCGCCCCCGGCGAGGGGGTTGGCGTAGCGACACGAAGTGCGCGAAGCCTGGGGGAGGAGCCTATGCACAAGCCTTGTTGTGCGAGGCGTGCATGCCCTTGGCCTTGGCATCGGCTTCGCTCATGTACTCGCCCTTCTTGGTCTTGCCGTAGTAGCGGTCGCCCATGCAGTGGTAGACCTTGGTCTGCTCGTTGGCCCACACCTTGCCCGCGCCGCCGCCGGGGGCGGCAGCCATCTTCGAGGGGTCGGGCGCGACGGGCTTGGCGGTGGCGGCAGGGGCTGCGGCGGCAGCGGGCGCGGCGCCGGCTGCGGGAGCCGCGGGGGCTGCCGCAGCCGCAGGCGCGGCCTTGCCGGCATCGGCCGTCTTGCCGTACCAGGTCTGGATGCCCTTGTGACCGCGGCAGGCGCCCGACTTCGTATCGGGCGAGGCGTAGCTGCCGTCCTTGCACTGCACGGTGGTGCCGGCCGGCGCGTCCGCCGGCACCTGTGCCTGCGCGCCCAGCGCGACGAGGCCTAGGAAGGCGGCGGCCGACAGCATGCGGGTTTTCTTGTTCATGCAAAGCTCCTGAAGAATGTGTGCGACGTGAGACAGGTCGGAAGCGGAAGAATCCGCTTCGGAGCTTTGGCGGCCGATCCCAGCACCACCTGACTTGGCGGACCACCTTGTCCGCGCGTCGTGAACGACTCCCCGATCCGGGCAGGCTCAGGGCGAACTGGCGGTGAAGGTGACCAGGCCGGTGTAGGTGCCGGCGGTGCGGCTGGCCAGGTTGGCATAGGAGAAAGTCCAGGTCGCGGTGCGCTGGGTGACGAGGTTGGCGAAGGCGGTGCCCACCACATTCACCGCAGTGCCCGTGCCGGTGTTCGGGATCTGCGGCGCGGGCAGGTTGGCGTCGCTGCTGGCGATGGTGATTTCCGACAGCGGAATCGTGCTGGCGCCGTTCGCCAGCGGCGTCGTCGCCGTGGCCCGCAGCGTGACCTGCCCCGCGTTGCTGCGCACCTCCACCGGCAGCGCGTTGCCCGAGGGCGTGACGCCGAAGCCCGGCGCCGCGCCGCTCCAGTTCACCGACCTGTTGTTGCCCGCGACCGGCGCGGTGGGCACGGGCGGGATCGACGGCGTGAGCACGAAGCTCACCGTGCTCGTGGTGCCGCCCGGCGTGGGCCATGCGCCGTCGCCGATGCGGAAGAAGATGAACTTGTCGATGGCGATGGTGAAGTCCAGGTTCACGCCCGTGTTCAGCGGCACCGTGAGGCTGGGGCCGGCGGTGCTGGACGCGGCCTGCGCGGCCGTCACGCCCATGCCCAGCGCAGCGGCGAGCACGCTGGCCAGGGCGAGCGTGCCGGCGCCATGCAGCGCGCGCAGCGTCATTTCAGCTCCACGTCCACCTTGAAGCTGCCCTTGTCCCAGTCGAGCCTGCCGCTGGCCTTGACCGGGTAGGCGGGCTGCGGCGGGGGCTGTCCGCCTTCGCCCTTGGGCACCAGCGCCAGCGTGCGCGTCTGGCCCGGCAGGATCGGCGTGCCCTCGGGCACCAGTTCGAACGCGAGGCCCTTGCTGTCGGTGGCATCCAGGCTGCCTTCGAGGCGGCCATGCGCGTCGCCGGTGTTGGCCACGGTCACCACCGCGCGGCGCGCGCCGCCGGCCTCTCCGCTGGCGATCTGCTTGATCTCGAGCCGGGGCTCCGCGCCGTCGAGCATGACGTACACCGCCACCGCGATGCGGCCGGTGACCGGCAGGCTCAGGCTGGCGCCGCCGTTGCGGATGACCGTCTGCTGCGCCGGCTCCGTGCCCTCGATGGCGATCATGAAGCGGCATTCGCCGCGCGGTGCATCCGCCGGCGGCTCCACTTGGAAGCGGAACGCCCGCTTGCTGCGCGCGGGCACCGAGAGGCTGCGCCGCTCCAGCACCACCCACGGCCTGCAGCTTCCGGGCAGCAGCTCGTCGTGATAGCCGATGTTGCCTTCGGCGGAGTAGCTCCAGTCGATGGTGCGCATCGTCACCTCGGTGGCGTTCGAGGCCAGGTTGTGGATGTCGAGCGACTGCCCGACCCGCGCGCCGGGCTTGCTCGCGAGTTCGAAGCGCGACGGGGTGACGGCCAGCTCGAAAGGCGCGGCCTTCGCCAGGCCGGTAGCCGCGAGCAGCGCGAGGAAGAAGGACGGGAGGAAGGCGGTTGCTTTCATGTCAGTTGTCCATCGCGCCGTGCGCAGCCCATGAAACGGACGCAGCAGATGCGCGGGCACCCGTGGAACCGGCTTCGCCTGGCCACGGGGGCGTCCCCCTCCCGAAGGAGAGGGGGAAGGCGCGAAGCGACTCAGGGGGTGTTTCATGGCAAGGTCTCGATCTCGAAGAACGACTCGAAGCTCAGCGCCGAGCCCGACGGCATGCGCAGCTCGCGCGGATCGATGCGCAGCGTCAGCTCGAAGGTCTCGTTCATCCATGGCGACTGGACCACGCCGTTCCACACCTGCACCCGGTCGCCGGGGCGGCCGCTGCCGCTGGCGAACGCACCGTTGCCGCGCCACTGCACCAGCATCCCGGCCGGCGAGCGCAGGCCCGCGACCATCGCCGGAATCACGTAGAAGATGCGCGCACGACGGCCCACGTGCGGGGCGGTGGCCAGCCGGTATTCGATGCGCCCGAAGGGCAGCACCAGCATGTTGCCGTCCATGCCCTGCGCGTTGCCGAAATCGGTGCGCACCTGCGCGCGGGGCGAGGCCGAATCGTCCAGCCGTGCGATCGCGGCTCCGGCCGGGGCGCACGCCATGCAGCCAAGCAGCACGGCGATGGCGGCAAGCCAGGGGCGAAGGCGCTGCGGCTTCATTCCATCGAGGCCGTGAAGCGCACGGTGCCCTTGTAGTTGCCGCCCGGGTAGACGACGTCGTTGTCGTAGCTGAACTGCAGCCGCGTGGCCGTCAGGTTGCGCGACTGGTAGGTCCAGGTGCCGATCAGCGGGCACAGCAGCCCGGAGCAGAAGGAGGCGTTGGCGTCATAGCTCGCGATCGACTGGCTGGCGCTGGCAGTGAAGCGGCCGTTCTGGATGTCGCCCGAGGCCGCGTTGCTGTTGTTCGTGGCCACCCAGCTGATCTTGCTGAAGGGAATGGCGGTGGTGCCGCAGCCGCCAGACTGGCACGTGAGGGCAGCGGACGAATCGACGCGCAGCGTCACCGGCCGCGCGACGGTGGTGCTGGCCACGGGGCGAACCGGCATCACCCAGACGTCGATGGTCGGCGTGCCTGTCACGGCCGTGGGCGTCAGCCCCGCGTTGGCGCCGGTCACGTTGAAGGCCACTGTGTCGACGGTCGCGCCGGCACTGCCGACTCGAAGGGTCAGGCTGTAGGTGCTGCCGGTGTCGGTGACCGTGGTGATGACGGCGCGCGCGGGCGTGGCGGCGAGCAAGGCCGCCGCCGCCGCAACAGCAGCGATCGCCGCACGCGCAGGCATCAGATGCCCTGGGCCGTGTACGTGATGGTGTTCGTGTAGGTGCCCGCGACCCAGCCCGCGGGCGTGCCGCCGAGCGTGTAGGCCCAGGTGCCGGAGGCGACCGCGTTCGAGGGGAACGAGGTCGAGGCGCAGGCGCCGAGGTTGGCCCCGGGGTGCGGCAGTGTGCCCGTGGTCACGACGGTGAAGTCCGCGTTCGCCGGGCCGCCGGCCGCGGGCGCCCAGGTGCCCATGGCACAGTTGATGGTGCCGGCGCCCGCGTTGGTCCAGGCGTACACGTTGAGCGTGTTCGTGGTCGACGCGGGCGTGACGGTGGGGGCCGCCCCGTTCCAGTCCACGTTGGTGTTGTTGCCGGTGACCGGCGTGGTGGGCACGGGCGGAATGCTGAGGGTGGAGGCCCAGGTCACCGTGTCGATGGTGGTGTTGGTCGAACCCACGCGCAGCAGGATCAGCTTGGGCACCGTCACGCTCAGGTTCACCCTGGCCTGCGCCGTGATCGTGCCCGTGCCGGAGCCGTACTGGCTCTCGGCCAGGGCGCTGCCGGCGGCCAGCGCGAGGCCTGCGAGGCAGAGGGCCTGCATGTTGCGGGAGATGGGTGCTCTGTTCATGGAGTCTCCTTGGGTTGAATGCACGGGGGTGGGTAAAGAGGCGTCAGGCCGGCGCGGTTCATTCGCCCACCTTCACGACAGGGATCGCCGCGCTCGCATGGCCGCGCAGCGGAACGTTCACGCTCACCCCGTTCTCGCCGGCCGCGCCCCATGGCAGCGGCACGCTTTCGAGCCTGAGCGTCAGTTGATGGCGGCCGGTGGTCACCAGCGGAAATTCGAAGCGGCCGTCGCGGTCGGTGACGGCGCGGTAGCGGCCGTCGAGCAGCACCTCGACGCCCGAGACGCCGCCTTCGCCCGACTGCGCCTCGCCGTCGCGGTTGGCGTCGTAGAACACGCGGCCCGACACGCTGCCGCCGCCCGGCCCTTCGCTGGGCATGCCGGCCGCCCGGTAGCCCGTGCCGGCGCTGCCTTCCCAGCGCAGGTAGACGTAGGCCGTCTTCTCGTTGCTGCGGTACAGGTTGGGCGCCGACCACGAAGTCGGCAGCAGCGATGCCCGCGCCTGGTTGAAGTTGGCCACGACGCCCATCTTCCAGCCCGAGCCCAGGTCCTTCTCGGCCGTGAGCGAGCCCGACAGGCCGCGGCTGGTGTAGAGGCCGCCGCTTTGCGAGGTGTAGCGCAGGTTGCCGCCCACGTTGAAGCCGCTGTCGAACCAGTAGCGGAACTGCAGGCCGGCCGTCGGGTAGCTGCGGGCGTTGCCGCCGCTGCGGTCGCGCGCATGGCCGATGGTGGTGGTGAGCTCGGGGCGCATCGTCTCGTAGCGCCCGCCGATCCAGTCCTGCTCCCACTGCACTTCCTGGCCGGTGGCGGCGGAGTCGCCGAGCACGATCAGCTCGTTGCGCCGCACCGTCAGCGTGAAGCGGCTGCGCGGCCAGTCGAAGAAGCGGGTCTGGTAGAAGGCGCTGCCGTAGAGGCTGCGGCCGTCGCTGCTGCCGGTGAAGGTGCCGGTGGAGGTGCCGGGGAGGCTGCCGTCCGGATAGGCCTCGTAGCGCGTGCGGTAGGCGCTCAGGCTGCCGCCGACGGAGCTGTAGCGGTCGAAGAGGTACTGGAAGTTGCCGTTGGCGCCCACGCGCCGGTAGCCCGAGAGGCGGAAGCTGGCGTCGGCCTCCGCGCGTTCGTAGTCCAGGCCGGCGCCCCAGCTCATGCGGCTGGTATTGCGGTCCACCCGCCAGTAGGCGCCGCGCGTGCCGGTGGCCAGTGCGTAGTCGCCGAAGTACAGGTTGGGCCGCGCGGCGTAGGCCCCGAATTCGTGGCGGTACAGGCCGGTGCGCGCGCTCGCCTCGACGAAGAGGCCGTGCGAGCCGCCGGTGGCCACGCCCGGCGTGGGCGAGTTCACGCGGCTGCCCACCAGCGTGGCGCGCGCCTTGAAGTCGCCGTCGCGCACCACCTCGCGGCCGTAGCCCAGCGAGGTGGCCCAGCTCGTGACGTCCTTGCGGCCGTAGCCCTGCGCGGTCAGCGGGTCGTAGTAGTAGGCGGCGACGTTGCGCGCCTGGTCGAGCTGGAACGAGGTGAACCACCGCTCGTCCAGCCGCAGCGTGGCCCCGAGCCAGCCCAGCGTGCCCTGGCTCTTCTCGAAGCCCGGATACGGCCCGCCCGTGAGGTTGCCGCGCTGGCCGAAGCCGGCGCGCACGTCGAGCCCGTTGCCGTAGATGCGCGTGGAGGCGCCGCGCACCGTGGTCGAGCCCAGCGAGAGCCTGTAGTTGCGCGAAAGGCCGTCGGTCAGTTCGCTGAAGGTGTCGCCCACGGTGGTGTCGGCAAAAGTCTGCGTGGTCAGCGGCAGGCCGATGTTGCGCAGCGTGAAGCGGCCGCTGGTGTTCTCGCGCGCATAGCCCAGCGAGCCGATGCCCAGGCTGCTGGTGGTGTTGTCGCCGCCCAGGTGGCGGCCGTCGGCCTGCAGCACGAACTCGCCGTAGTTGAGGGTCTCGCGGCGGTATTCGATGCGCTGGCCGAACTCGGTCGCGCGTTGGCGGCCGTAGCCGGTGGTCGTGGCCTCGCCGAAGCCGATGCGGCTTTCCACCAGCCAGGCGCGGTAGCCCTCGGGCTGGGCGGCCTCGAGCGTCTCGTCGGCGGAAGCCTTGTCGGAGGGGGCCGTGTCGGGCGTCATGAAGCGGTCTTCATAGGCCTTGGGTGCGGATTCCATGAGCGCCTTCAGCCGCGCCTGCTCCGCCTGCGCGCGGTCGAGGGTTTCGATGCGCGCGTCAGCCACGACAGGAGCGGCCGGGGCCGTCGCCTGGGGGGGCCGCAGAGGCTCCGCCTGTGCCTGCACGCAGGACAGCCACGCGAGGGCGGTAGTGCACTCGAGCCACGCGAGAGCGGCCACCGGACGCCGCGAGGCTCCGGGTGGGCCGGACATGGCCCGTGGCGTCGTGCGAATCATCAGACGTCATCCCTGTCTCGTTCCCCGGGGCCGCGCCCCTGTTTCTGCTATTTCTAGTCAGTCGTCAGGATATTTCAGAACTGTTAACTGGCGCCAATATTTAGACGGATGGAGGGCCTTCCAGAGGAGAACCTGGTAACCAGATCTTCAGAATCATGAAAAATGGATTCTTTAGACTTCATCGGCCGCGAAGGGCCAAATGAGGCATATCGGGTCGCCCGATGGGCCTGCCCCGCTTGATGAATCCGAAAGACCTCTCATATGAAGAAGTCGGCGCGGCTTCACAGCAGGGGAGCTCTCCCGACTTAGAATTTTTTGGCTTCGATATTTCTCTTTCCATGGCTGATTCCTCCAAAACCAAACTCCCGTTCCAGGCCGAAGTCGCGCAGCTGCTGCACCTCGTCACGCATGCGCTCTACTCGAACAAGGAAATCTTCCTGCGCGAGCTGATCTCGAACGCGTCGGACGCGTGCGACAAGCTGCGCTTCGAGGCGCTCGACCATCCCGAGCTGTACGAAGGCCAGTCCGATCTCGACGTGCGCCTGAGCTTCGACAAGGCCGCGCGCACCATCACCATCACCGACAAGGGCATCGGCCTGTCGCGCCAGGAGGCCATCGACAACCTCGGCACCATCGCCAAGAGCGGCACCAAGGATTTCATGAGCAAGCTGAGCGGCGACCAGAAGGCCGACGCGCAGCTCATCGGCCAGTTCGGCGTGGGCTTCTATTCGGGCTTCATCGTGGCCGACAAGATCACGGTCGAGTCGCGCCGCGCGGGCCTTCCGGCCGACCAGGGCGTGCGCTGGGTGAGCGGCGGCGCCGGCGACTTCGAGGTGACCGACATCACGCGCGCCGAGCGCGGCACCAGCATCACGCTGCACCTGCGCGAGGATGCCGACGAGTTCCTCAACGCCTGGAAGCTCAAGCAGATCGTCGGCAAGTACTCCGACCACATCTCCCTGCCCATCCTCATGGAAAAGGAAGAGTGGAAGGACGGCGAGAACGACCAGCCCGGCGACATGGTGAAGACCGGCGAATGGGAAACCGTCAACAAGGCCAACGCCCTGTGGAGCCGCCCCAAGAAGGACATCACCACCGAGCAGTACGAAGAGTTCTACAAGAGCATCAGCCACGACTTCGAGGCCCCGCTCGCCTGGAGCCACAACCGCGTGGAAGGCAGCACCGAGTACACGCAGCTGCTCTACATCCCGGCGAAGGCGCCTTTCGACCTGTGGAACCGCGAGAAGAGCGCGGGCGTGAAGCTCTACGTGAAGCGCGTCTTCATCATGGACGACGCCGAGGCGCTGATGCCCAGCTACCTGCGCTTCGTCAAGGGCGTGATCGACTCGGCCGACCTGCCGCTGAACGTGAGCCGCGAGCTGCTGCAGGAAAGCCGCGACGTGAAGGCGATCCGCGAAGGCAGCACCAAGCGCGTGCTCGGCATGCTGGAAGACCTGGCGAAGAAGCAGAAGACCGCGCCCGAGAGCGGCGAGGGCCGAATCGACGTGGGCTCGGGCGAATCGGTGCCGGCCCCCGAGCCGACCGAAGGCGTGACCGACGTGGTCGACAAGAACGCGCCCACCGCCGCGGAAACCGCCGCTGCCGCCGCCGACGAATCGGGCAAGTACGCCAAGTTCTACGCCGAGTTCGGCGCGGTGCTCAAGGAAGGCCTGGGCGAGGACTTCGGCAACCGCGAGCGCATCGCCAAGCTGCTGCGCTACGCATCCACCACCACCGACTCGGTGAGCGTGAGCTTCGCTGACTACAAGGCCCGCATGAAGGAAGGCCAGGACGCGATCTACTACATCACGGCCGACACGCTCGCCGCCGCCAAGAACAGCCCGCAGCTCGAAGTCTTCAAGAAGAAGGGCATCGAGGTGCTGCTCATGACCGACCGCGTCGACGAGTGGGCGCTGAACTACCTCAACGAGTTCGACGGCACCCCGCTGCAAAGCGTGGCCAAGGGCGCCGTCGACCTGGGCAAGCTGCAGGACGAGGCCGAGAAGAAGGCCGCCGAAGAGGCCGCCGAGTCGTTCAAGCCCCTGCTCGAGAAGCTCAAGACGGCTCTGAAGGACAAGGCGGAAGACGTGCGCGTGACCACGCGTCTCGTCGATTCGCCCGCCTGCCTCGTGGTGCAGGACGGCGGCATGAGCACGCAGCTCGCGCGCATGCTCAAGCAGGCCGGCCAGCCCGCGCCCGAGCTGAAGCCGGTGCTCGAAGTCAACGCCGAGCATCCGCTGGTGAAGAAGCTCGAGGGCTCGTCGCACTTCGACGACCTGGCCAACATCCTGTTCGACCAGGCGCTGCTGGCCGAAGGTGGCCTGCCGGCGGACCCGGCGGCCTACGTAAGGCGCGTCAACGCGCTGCTGGTGTGAACGCCCGGCCGCGCGTCACTCGTGCAGCAGCCGTCGTTCCGGCGGCGCTGCTGTTGCTACTGACGGGCGGCTGTTCGCACTATCACGTCGGCATTCCGCTGGTGCCGGGGCTCTCGCTGGGGCTCGGCGCCACCAAGGACGGCAATTTCTCGGTGGGCCTGAACACCGGCTTCGGCCCGCTCGGCGCGGGCGTGGCCGTCAACAACGGCGGGCAGGTGTCGGGCTCGGCCGGCGTGGGTGTCGGCGTGGGGCCGGTGCGCACCGGCGTGAGCAAGGGCGCCATGCTCTACGACCCGAAGGCCGCGCCGGTGGCACCGGCCGCGGCGGACGGGGCGGTGGCCTCCGCCGCAACCGTGGCTCCTTCCGCTGCTCCTGTCGCTCCCGTTGCCCCCATCACTCCTGCGGGGGCGGCCGCCGCGCCCGCTCCTGTCCAGTACTACTCCACGCCCGCGGCGCCATTCACGCCCGTGGGCCCCGTCATTCCGCCGACTCCGGTGGCCGCCGCGCCCGCCAGCGCTTCGGCGGCTGCTCCGGCCCGGAGAGCGCCGCTGGTCAAGATCACGCGTCCGCCCCCGGAGCCCGTGGCTCCCGCGGCGCCTGCCGTGAACGTCACCTACCGCACGCCGGCCGTGGCCGCCGCCGCGGCTTCGGCCCGCGAAGCCGGCACGCCGGGCAATCCGGTCGCACCCTGATCCCCGCCTGATCCCGCTCGGCCCTTGTGGCCTCGCGCGCCCCGAGCCGCGCGGCGCATGGCGATGCCACTACCATGGCGCAGGACTTGTTCTCCGCCCATGACACGCCGTCGCCCGCTTCTGCAGCAACTCCTGGCCATGGCCGCCCTCGCGGCGACGGCATGGCCGCCGCGCGCGGCGAAGGCGCAATTTGCCTATCCCTCCAAGCCCATCCGCTGGATCGTGCCCTACCAGGCCGGCGCTGGCACCGACATCGTCGCGCGCACCATCGGCGCCCAGCTCTCCATCGATTCGGGCCAGCAGGTGATCATCGAGAACCGCGCGGGCGGCAACACCGCGCTCGGCGCCATCGAGGCGGCGCGCGCGCCAGCCGACGGCTACACGCTGCTGTCGGCCGACAGCGGCACGCTGGTGTTCAACCCGGCGCTCTACCGCAACCTCAGCTACAACCCCTCGCGCGACTTCGCCCCTGTCACCCTGCTGGGGCGGCTGCCGCTGGTGCTGCTGGTCGGCCCGGCCAGCGGCGTGAAGGACGCGCGCGCCTTCATCGACGACGCGCGCGCCTTTCCCGGCAAGGTCAGCTTCGCATCGGCCGGCACGGGCAGCCCGCAGCACCTGGCGATGGAGCTGCTCGAACGCGAGGCCGGCCTGGAGATGGTGCACGTGCCGTATCGCAGCGCCGCGGCCGCGGTGGCCGACGTGGCCGGCGGCCAGCTGCCGGTGATGATGTCCGACCTGGCCGCATCGCGACGCTTCATCCAGAGCGGCAGGCTGCGTCCGCTCGCGGTGGCGCACCCCGCGCGCCTCGCGCAACTGCCGCGCGTGCCCACCTTCGCCGAGATCGGCCTGCCGCGCGTGGAGGTCGCCGCGCTCCTGGGCTTGGTCGTGCCCGCCAACACGCCGGGCGAGATCGTGTCGCGGCTGCAGCAGTCGGTGGCCAGCGCCATCTACAACCCCGCGGTGCAGCGCAGGCTTTCCGAGTTCGGCGTGGAGCCCGCGGGCGACACGCCCTCGCGCTTCGCCGCGCTGCTGCAGGGCGAATCGGCGCGCTGGCATCCGCTGATCCGCGACCTGAATCTTTCGTTGGACTAGGCCCTCGTCCTTTACGGCAACTTTGCCGAGGCGCCACGTTTTTCTCATTCCGGGCTAAGAGTGGCTGCCTAGATTGGCGGTGCCCATGACCACCCGCCGGTTCCATCACGTCGTCTTCGCGGACGATTTCTTTCGTTCCCCCGCCAACGGGCTCCAGTACCACGTCGCCAACCGGCGGTTCCTCCGCGGCTTCTTCGATTCGGCCCTGGGCCGCCTGGGCCTGCCCGCGAGCGAGGTCGCGCCGATGTCCGAGGGCGGGCGCATCGACGTCGCGCGCCTCATGGACCGGCTGGAGCTGCCATGCACGCTGGCCGGCTGGGCGCGCGCCTGCATCGCCGACCTCGCGCCGCTGGCCGGGCGCGACGGCATGCCGGCCTTCGGCCCCGGATGCCTCGTGATCGGCTGGGGCCTCACGCCCGCGCAGCAGCGCTGCATCGACCTTTGGGGCGCGAGCTATCTCGACATCGAGATCGACCCGCGCCGCTTCACCGAGCACCTGCACTTCTGCGCGCGCACCAACGACCCCGCCATCGAGGCCGCGCTGCTGGCGCGCCGGGTGGACGAGGAGCTCTTCTGGAACCACGCGAGCGCGCTCAAGGGCCGCTTCGCGCGGCACGGCACGGGCTCGTTGTTCGACCCGAGGCTGCGCGTGGGAATCTTCTTCGGCCAGAGCCTGGTGGACCTGTCGCTCGTCAGCGGCGGGCGCACCATGCACCCGGCCAGCGTGATCGCACCGCTGCGCGAACTGGCCAAGGGCGTGGACCTGCTGGTCGTCAAGCCGCATCCCTACGAGAGCGCGCTGCACGACCTGGCGCCCATCGCGCGCGCCATTCCCAACGTGGCGTGGACGCGCGAGAACACCTACGCGCTGCTGTCGGCGGGCAACGTGCATTTCGCCGCCAGCCTTTCGTCGAGCGTGCTGACCGAGGCGCGCTACTTTCGCAAGCCCGCCCACGCGCTGATCCGCGCCGACCGCAATGCGGGCGAGCTGCTGCCCTCCACCTGCTCGGGCTGGATACCGGTGGGCGCGGAACTGGGGTCGAAGGATTTCATGGCCGCCGCTTGCGGGATGGACGACGAGAGCACCGGCACCGATGCCGCGCGCAGCTTCGCCGCCTGGCCCGCCACGGCCATCGACCGCGCCTTCCTCACGCGCTGGGGTCTCGACGACCAGACCGCCGGCCTGCCCGAGGTGGCCGAGCTGCAATTGGGACGCCCCTACCTGTTCCACCCCGGAAGCCCCGCGACGGGCTGGCTGAGCCACGGCTGGTCGGGCTTCGACGGCGAGGGCGCGCGCAGCGAGGGCGAGCTGGCCTGCCTCGTGGTGCCGTTGCCCGCGCTGTCGGCGCCGTCGCAGGCCTTCGTGCAGTCGCTGTCGCATCAGCAGCCTTACCGCGTGGAGGTGCGCGTGGACTATCGGGCCCATGCCAAAGCCACCAGCGTCCACGCGATGTTCGACGGCATGGTGCTGCCCGGCCAGCGCGTGACCGGCGCGCGGCGGCGCAGCCTGGTGTTCGAGGTCGAGCCGGCCGCGGGCCGCAAGTGCCTGGTGCTGCAGTTCGTCGTGGCTGACACTGGTCGCGGCGTGATCCGCAGGCGCGCGGCGCGCCCGGGCTTCACGATCAGGACGCTGCAGGTCTCGCTGCGCATGGGCCGGGGCGTGATCTCGGCGCCGCCGAAGGCGAAGGCGGCGCGGTGGTCCGAGATGCATCCGGTGCGTGCAATGACCCGGATATTTCGCGCGCTGGTCGATTCGGCGCGCGGAATCGCGGGCTGACGCGAAGATCCTTCCCCCGCGCGTTCCTGTTTGAGCAGCAGGAGCCGACGAGCCAAAAGCTGACGCCGTCGTTGCGGGCGGGCCGGCAACCGGCAAGGCCGGACTGGCGGACATTGGCGTTCGCTGGCTCGCGTGCCTTCGCACGCGCCGCACGAACACAGGAGAGCTCCGGATGTCCGAGACCCACAAGGCAATTCTCGAAAAGGCCAATGCCGCCATCACCCAGGGCGACTACGAAGGATTTCTCGCGTTCTGCACCGACGACACGAAGTGGACCTTCGTCGGCGACAGAGTCCTCGGCGGCAAGCAGGCCGTTCGCGAATGGATGGCGACCGCCTACAAGGAGCCGCCCAGGTTCGAGGTGCATCGCCTGATCGCCGACGGCGACTTTCTCGCGGCCCTCGGCGAGATCACGCTGAAGGACGAAACCGGCAAGGCGACCCGCCATGCGTACTGCGATGTCTGGCGCTTTCGAGATGGCCTGATGGCCGAGCTGCAGGCCTTCGTCGTCGAAGCTCGACCGGAGGCCGGGGGCTGAAGCCCGGCCCGCACGTACCCTGGCCTTGGTGGCGCGTCTTTCAATGAGGCGCGGGCCGACCGCGCTGCGCGTTCGTCGCCGCAAGCCTCGATAGCAGCGCGACCCAATGCTGGAGCCGGCCGATGGCCGCCTGCCGGCCCTCGGCGGCGCGCGCCGCGTCGTCTGCCGATGCCGCAAGCAGTTCCCCTGCCGCTGCAGCCACGGCCCGCGCGAACTTCGGCGCATCGCCGCGCCACACCACCACGCGGTGCTTCAATCCGAGCTGCGCCGCGCGGCCAGCGTTGATCGCCTGCTCGGGCTGGTCGGTGAGCAGCAGCAGGATCGGCTTGCGGTAGACCGACGCGATCGAGAGCGCCGCCATGCCCGGCGCCGAGACGATGAACGCGCTGTGCGCGGCCGCCTCGATCCAGTGCTCGTCGCGCGCGTGCCAGTGCGGGCGGTGCGCGTAGCCCTCGCCGACGAGGTGCGCCGGCACGCCGGCATCGGCGAGGCCTTGTTCCAGCCCGTCGGCGAGCGCCGGCTCCCGGAAATGCGGATTGAGATAGACGGCCGCGACCCGCTGCTGCGTTGCGTCGCCCCTGTCCACCGCATCGACCACCGCCACCGGCGTGGCCAGCCGGTGGCGGCCGTGGCCGTCGTGCTGCGGCTCGCCGTAGGCGAAGTCGTGCTCGATGCGCGCGAGGCTGCGGTCGATCTGCCAGGCCACGATGCCGCCGAACAGCCGGGCGACGAAGCCCGGCATGCGTCCGCTGAAGTTGGTTTCCAGCGCGTGCCGCAAGCTCGCGCCGTACACGTGCACCACCTTGCTCCGCCAGAAGGGCAGCCAGCCCATCAGCAGCAGCGCGGGGTGGAAGGAGTCGTTCACCACCAGGTCGGCATCGCGGAAATGCGCGCGCAGCCGCCACACGTCGCGCAGCATGCGTCCGGGCCTGAACATGTACTGCGCCACGTTGCGATCGGTCTCGTGGCGCAGCATGTTCTGCTGCGCGTCGAACTGCACCGCGTAGTGGCGCGAGAGCACCGGCGCGTCGATGCCGAAGCCGGCGAGAAAGCGCGCGCCCTCGTCCGAGGTGGTGAACATGCGCACCTGCGCACCCGCTTCGCGCAGCGCATGCGTGAGCAGCTGCGCGCGCATCAGGTGGCCGCGCGCGTCCGCGGTCGCGAGGTAGAGGATGCGCTGCGGCATCGCTCAGGCGTGGTGCCGCACCGGCCGCGCGGCGCCGGGGCGCAGCCGCAGCGCCGCGCCGGCGAACCACATGCCGAGCGCGCCGGTGACACCGAAGCCGCGCTCGGTGTCGCGCACCTCGCGCATCAGCTGCGAGAGCCGCGCCTCTTCGTGCGGCGCCACGCAGCGCTGCAGCGTGCGGGTGCACAGGCGGATGTGGCGGTCTTCGTCGGCCATCACGCGCGACAGCAGCGGATGCAGCGCGTGCCGTGGCCCGATCAGCGCGCAGTGGCGCTGCAGGATGCGCGAGGCCATCTGCTCGGCCGCGAGGCCGATGGCGTAGGCCGGCACCAGCCCGCCTTGCGCGAAGTGCGGCGCGTGGCGGCGGATGAGCGCCTGCCAGCGTGCGAGCTTGCGGCGGCTGAACCAGTCGGGCCGGGGCGCCTCCTCGGGCGACGCGGCGGCCTGCGCGCTGCCGCCGCGCTCGACGATGGCCTGCGCGAACAGGCGCGCATGCAGCTGCTCGTCGGCCAGGTGCTGGTCGAGCTGGCGCGCGAGCCACTCGGGCGGCGCGACGCGCAACTCGCGCTGAAGCGCCTGCTCGGAAGATTCCTCGCCCACAAGGTAGAAGCGCAGCAGCAGCATCTCGCCATCGTTGCTCGCATGCAGCTGGCGCAGCGCGGCGCGCTTGACGTGATGCACCAGCCAGGCCTGCAGCGCGGGCCAGCCGCGCAGCCGGGGCGGCGAGAGGCAGTCGAAGCCAGGGGCGAAGTCAGCGGCCATCGGCCTTGGTCTTAACCGGCTGAGGTTGTTGCTGCTGCCAGCCCAGCACCAGCCCGATGAAGCTGTCCTGCAGGAAGGCGCGGGCGGCCGCGTCGGCGCCGGCGAACTCGCGCTGCTGGCCGTCGTAGCGGATGTAGCCCTTGCCGTTGGCGGCGCCGAGCAGCAGCTTCTCGTTCTTGTGGAAGCCACGCTGCAGCAGGGGCTGCAGCAGCGACTGCGATTCGAGCCCGTAGAGGAAGAGGTCGCGCTGCACCACCTGGCGCGGGATCTTGCCGCTGAGCGCCTGCAGCTCCAGCGTCCAGTTGCCCTGCTGCATCGCCTCGGCCAGGTCGCGCCCCTTGGCGCCCGGCGCGCGGAAACGCGCGCGCGCCACCGACTTCGATGCCCTGCTCAGGCCGAGGCCGATGGTGATGTCGGCGTCCTTCGCGCCCTCGGCGCGGTTGTCGTCCACCTGCACCAGCACGTTGGCCAGCCGCGCGGCCAGCGAGGGCTTGGCCAGCGCCTCGACGATCTGCTCGGCCGTGAGCATCACACGCTCGGTGCCGGGCTCGTTCACCGTCACCTTGTACGGGTCGATGCGGATGTCGTCGAACTCGCCGCTCACCGGCGAGTGCGCATGGCTGCTCACCGACCATTCATTGCCCGACCGGCTCAGCAGCGCATGGAAGGTCAGCGGCACGCGCTGGCCGTCGCGCGCGCGGCCCGAGCCCTGCAGCAGCACGTCGCCGACGATGGTCTTCTCTGGGTAGCTGCGGGTGCTGGCGAAGCGGATGGTGTGTGCCGCGGGGTCGAGCGCGGCGTGGGTGTCGGCGTCGTCGAGCGCGAGGCGGTTGCACTCGCTGCCTGAGCCCGCGAGCGCGGCGAAAGGACAGCCGGCGTCGGACTTGAAGTTGAAGACGCCGCGGCCAGCGAAGTCGGCGGCACCGGCCAGCGTGAAAGCGCCCGCGAGCGCAATGCCGAGCGCCAGCCGGCGGGCGGTGAACGAAGAGCGGATGGACATGGTTTCTGTCTTTTTGTTTTTCTGGGAGAGCAGGCCGAAGGCCCGGTCAGGGTCGGTGATACGACAGCGCCTGCGCGTCGGCATTGTTGCGCCCGGTCGTGTGCCAGCCGATGCCGCGGGCGAACGCGCCCAGCATGTCGACGGCGGAGAAGCCCAGGATGAGCATCACGCCCGCGAGCCAGCGCAGTCCGCGCAGCGGCGGCAGGTCTTGATGGTTCAGAGCCTTCATGCTGAAGCCCAGCCGCGTGAACAGCACCGCCAGCGGCCCGATCGGCCCGCTCTTCGCGAGCCATTGCCAGCGCGGCGACACATAGCTGCGCAGCAGATGCGGCGTGAGCGAATAGGTGTCCTGTCCGCGCATCCAGCGCAGCTTCAGCGCCTCGGCGCGCGTGTCGGGCAGGCGGTGCTCGGTGTGGGCTGCGGCCGCGTAGTGGATGGGCACGCCCGCCGCCTTTAGGCGCATGCCCAGCACCTGGCAGTGCGCGCGGTAAACGCCGTCGAGCGCCTGGTAGCTGTGCGCCTCGAACACGTCGCGGCGGAAGGCGACGTTGTTCGCGTAGAAGTTGCTCGTGGCCCCCGCGTGGTCCGCGTTGGGGAAGTACATGAAGTCGATGGTGGTGAGCGCGGTGCCCACCACGTTGGCCGCGTAGCTGGTGCGGCCGGCCGCCACGACGGGCGCGTCGGCTCCCTTGGTGAAGGGCAGCAGCATCTGAAGCAGCCAGTCGTCGTCGGGCAGGCAGTCGGCGTCGGCGAACACCACGTGCGTGCAGCGCCGTGCGTCGGTGGCCGCGAAGCCGGCGTTCTTGGCGTCGTAGTAGCCGGTGCTCGTGTCGATGCGCACGAAGTCGACCGGGCGGCCTGCGAGCGCGCTCACGGCCTCGCAGGTGGCGGCGCCCAGCCCGTCGTGCGTGATGACCACCTGCGCGAGCGCGCTCAGAGGCAATTTCTGTTTCGCCAGCAGGGCGACGAGGCGCTGCAGGCTGGCACCCGCCCTGGCCTCGGCATCGGCTCCGCCACGCAGGTTGTTGGTCTCCAGGACCAGCGCGCAACGCGCGGCAACTTGATCGGGCATCATCGAATTTTCCTGTCCAGACATCGTTTTGAAGGCTTGCATCCTGCTTTTATCGCACAACCGCGCCGGCCACCAGTGCCGCACGCCATGGGGCCGCTCATGAAAGTGACCATCTTCGGCGCGGGCTACGTGGGCCTGAGCTTCGCCGCCTGCCTGGCCGAGGCAGGCCACGAGGTGTTGTGCGCGGACGCCGACCCGGCCCGCATCGAGGGCCTGCAGGGCGGCCGGATGCCGTTGCATGAACCGGGCCTGGAAGCGCTGGTGGCTTCCGGCGTCGCCGCCGGCACGCTGCGCTTCACGGCCGACGAGCGCGAGGCCTGCCGGCACGGAGACCTGCTCTTCATCGTGGTGAACACGCCGGCCGATGCCGAAGGCCGGGTCGACCTGCGGCACGTGATCGCGGTGGCCGCCGGTATCGGCCGGCACCGCGACCGCGATGCGCTGGTGGTCTGCAAGTCGACCGCGCCCGTGGGCACGGCCGCGCAGGTCGAGGCGATGCTGGGCGGCGAGCTTTCGCAGCGTGGCGCGCGGCACCGCATCGCGGTGGCGGTGAACCCCGAGTTCCTGCGCGAAGGTTCGGCCGTGCGCGACTGCCGCCAGCCCGACCGCGTGGTGATCGGCAGCGAAGACCCGTGGGCCGTCGACCAGCTGGCCCGGCTCTACGCGCCCTTCATCAGCGACCCGCAAAGGCAGTTGCTCGTGATGGACCGCCGCTCGGCCGAGCTCACCAAGTACGCGGCCAACGCGATGCTCGCCACCCGCATCAGCTTCATGAACGAGATGGCGCGCGTGGCCGAGCAGGCGGGCGCCGACATCGAGGCGGTGCGGCGTGGCATCGGTGCCGACAGGCGCATCGGGCCCGACTTCCTGCAGGCCGGCGTGGGCTATGGCGGCTCATGCCTCGCGAAGGACGTGCGGGCGCTGACGCATGCGGCCGAACGCGACGGCCATGCGCTGCGCATCCTCCCGGCGGTGGCAGTCACCAACCACGAGCAGAAGGGCCGGCTGTTCGAGCTGATGTCGCGGCACTTCGGCGGCAGTCTGGCGGGCAAGACCATCGCCGTGTGGGGCCTGGCCTTCAAGGCCGATACCGACGACATGCGCGACGCGCCCAGCCTCGTGCTGCTGGAGCGCCTGTGGGCCGCCGGCGCGCGCGTGCGGGCCTACGACCCTGCGGCGGTGCCGAATGCGCGCGCCCTTGTCGGCGAGCGCGACGACATGCACTGGTGCGCTACCGCGCAGGAGGCGCTGCGGGGTGCGGACGCGCTGGCCGTGGTCACCGAGTGGGCGGAGTTCCGCCGGCCCGACTTCGCGCTCATCGCCAATGAGCTGAATGCGCCGCCCGCCATCTTCGACGGGCGCAATCTCTACGACGCCGCGCAGGTCGAGTCCGCAGGCATCGCGTACTACGGCATCGGCCGGGGCCGGTCGTCAATGCTGCGCTGAGTCTTCCGGGGGCAGGAACGCGTTCCCCGGCGTGAGCGGCGCATGCCGGTAGCTTGCCGGCGTGCGGCTGAGCTTCACCGGCGCACCGATGCCGCGGTAGCCGCCGGGCATCTCCACCACCATCTCGCGATGCAGCGTGTGCGGATGCTGCAGCGCGGCGTCGACCGGCAGTACCGGCGCGGCGGGCACGCCGGCGGCCATCAGCTGATCGACCAGCGCCCGGCCGTCGAAGGCCGCCATCGCCGTTTCGAGCCGCTGCTTGAGCTGGCCGCGGTGCACCGAGCGCGCACCGGCCGTGCGGAAGAGCGGGTCGTCCGCCAGCTCGGGCAGGCCGATGCAGCGGCACAGGCTCGCGAACTGCCGGTCGTTGCCCACCGCCACGAACACCGGGTCGGTGCCGGTGGCCAGCGCGTCGTAGGGATAGATGTTCGGATGCGCATTGCCCGTGCGGCGGGGCTCGGTGCCGTCCATGAACCAGTTGGCGGCGTGCGGATGCAGCAGCGAGAGGCCGCTGTCGTACAGCGCCGCCTCCACGAACTGGCCGCGGCCGCTGCGGTTGCGCTCCTGCAGCGCGAGCAGCACGCCGATCATCGCGTTGAGGCCGGTCACCATGTCGACCACCGGCAGGCCCACGCGCAGCGGTCCGCCGTCGGCTTCGCCGTTGATGCTCATGATGCCGGTCATGGCCTGCACGGCGGCGTCGTAGCCGGGCAGCGCGCCCAGCGGGCCGTCGGCGCCGAAGCCCGAGACTCGGCACCACACCAGGCGCGGGAAGCGCTTCGACAGCTCTTCGTAGCCGATGCCCCAGCGTTCCATGGTGCCGGTCTTGAAGTTCTCGATCAGCACGTCGGCCTCGGCCACCAGTGCGAGCAGTGCCTCGCGGCCTTCTTCGGTCGAGAAGTCCAGGTGCTGCACGCGCTTGTTGCGGTTGAGCCCGTGGTAGTACGAAGCCACGCCTTCCCTGAAGGGCGGGCCCCAGGTGCGCGTGTCGTCGCCCTGCGGCGGCTCGACCTTGAGCACGTCGGCACCGTGGTCGCCGAGGATCTGGCCGCAGTAGGGGCCGCCGAGGATGCGGGAGATGTCGAGGACTCGGATGCCTGCGAGGGCGCCTTGTGGGACTTGTGTCATTTCTTGTTCCTGTGTTTTGCTTTTCATGGCGCGTGCACAGGCCGCCGGGTACTCCCCTCCGCGAATGTCCCCCGGCCTTCGGCCTCCTCCTTTATTTCGCTGCGGGGAGTACCCGACGCCCTGTGCACAGGGAAGCTCTGCTGGTGCCGGCCGCATCAGCGCTGCGCTCGTCGATCACGACGATGGGGTGCCTTGCGCAGCGAAATAAAGGAGGAGGGCCGCAGGCCCGGGGGACATTCGCGGAGCAAGGTACCCCGTCGGCGTGATCGCGCCCCGGATGGCTGCATCAATCGAGCTGCGCCCCCGACTTCTTCACCACGTCCTTCCACTTCACGGACTCGCCAGCAATGAACTGCCCGAGCTTCTGCGGCGAAGTGTCGGCAGGCACTTCAAGACCCTGGGCGGCGAACATCTGCTTCACCTTGGGCGAATTCAGCACTTCAGTGAACGCATGGTTGAGCTTGTTCACGCGATCGGCGGGCGTGCCGGCCGGCGCGACGATGCCGAAGAACACGCTCACGTCATAGCCCTTGTAGCCCTGCTCCGAGATCGTCGGCACATCGGGCAGCGCCTGCGAGCGCGCGACAGTGGCCACGCCCAGAGCGCGCAGCTTGCCGGCCTTGACGTAGGGCAGCGCGGTGAGGATGTCGGTGAAGGTCATGCTGACCTGGTTGCCCAGCAGGTCGTTGAGCGCGGGGCCCGTGCCCTTGTAGGGAATGTGCTGGAGGTCGGTGCCCGCCACCGAGTTGAAGAGCACGCCCGCGAGGTGCGACGAGGCGCCGTTGCCCGAAGAGGCATAGCTGAGCTTGCCGGGGTTGGCCTTGGCGTAGGCCACCAGTTCCTGCACGTTCTTCACGGGCAGGGCGGGGTTCACCACCAGGATGTTCGGCAGGTAGCCCACCTGGATCACCGGCGCGAAGCTCTTCACCGGGTCGTAGTTGATCTTGCGGTACAGGCTCGAGTTGATGGCCAGCGGGCCCGAGGTGCCGAACAGCAGCGTGTGGCCGTCGGCCTCGGCGCGTGCCACGTACTCGGCGCCGATGTTGCCGCCGGCGCCCGCGCGGTTCTCCACGATCATGGGCTGGCCGAGACGGTCCTTCATCTCGGCGGCGAGCGTGCGTGCCATCGCGTCGGTGGGGCCGCCGGGCGGGAAGGGAACGACCAGCATCAGGGGTTTGGAGGGGAAGGCGTCGGCCGCTTGCACGGCGGGCATGGCCGTCATCAGCGTGGCGCAGGCGGCCAGCAGGAAGGTGAAGCGTTTCAAGGGATGTCTCCGTCTTTTTGAATGAAAGGAAAAAAAGCTCAGGCGGGCACGGCCGTGGACGAGGTGGTCGTGGCGTTCCAGTCCGCCGGCATCGCGTCGGGCGAGAGCGGATCGCGCGGCAGCACGCGGTGCAGCAGCACCAGCTGCGCCCAGCGCAGGCGCGCCTGGGAGCCACCGCGTGAGGCCTCCCATGCCATCGCGATGGCGCTGGTGCAGTGGTAGAGCGCAGAGGCGGCCTGGCGTGCGAGCACGTCACCGCCTTCGCGCGCGGCGGTTTCGGTCAGCGCGGCGGCGCGGTCCAGCGCGTCGCGCAGCGACTTGGCGAACGCGGGAGCTAGCGCCGCGTCGTCGAGCAGCTTCTGGCAGTGCGCGCGCAGCACCGGCAGCGAACCTTCGCGCTTCACCGCGCGGATCACGTCCAGCGCCACGATGTTGCTCGTGCCTTCCCAGATCGAGCCCAGGTGCGCGTCGCGCACGAGGCGCGCGTCGCTCCATTCCTCGATGTAGCCGCAGCCGCCGCGCACTTCCATCGCATCGCCCGTGACCTTGCGCGCATCGCGGCAGGCGCGGAACTTGATGAGCGGCGTGAGGATGCGCAACAGCGCATACGCATCGGGCTCGCCGGCATCCGAGCGCGCGAGCGCGAGGGCCGTCTGGCACACCATGGTGCGGGCCTGCTCGGCGGGCAGGCGCAGCTTGTCGAGCTGGCGCTGCATCAGCGGCATCTGTTCCAGCGTGCGGCCGAAGGCGCGGCGCTCGGATGCGATGAACTCGGCCTCGGCCACCGCGCGGCGCATCAGGCCGGCGGCGCGCACGCCGTTGGACAGGCGCGAGTTGTTGACCATGTCGGCCATCTGCACGAAGCCGCGGCCTTCCTCGCCCACCAGCCAGGCGGCGGCGCCTTCGAGGCGGATCTCGCCGCTGGCCATCGAGCGCGTGCCCAGCTTGTCCTTCAGCCGGATGATGCGGTAGCTGTTGAGGCTGTCGTCGTCGAGCTGGCGCGGCAGCAGGAACAGCGACACGCCCTTCATGCCGGCCATACCATCGTCAGCGCGCGCGAGCACCATCGCGAAGTCGGCGTCGGGGTTGGAGCAGAACCACTTGTCGCCCGTGAGGCGCCAGCTGCCATCGGCCTCGCGGTGCGCCAGCGTGGCGGTGGCTGCGATGTCGGAGCCGGCGGCCTGCTCGGTCATGAACATCGCGCCCTGCGCGAGTTCGTCGAAGTCCAGCGAGGTGAGGCGCGGCAGGTACTTCGCGACCAGCTCGGGACTGCCGAACTTCTTCAGCGTGCGCGTGAGCGAGTCGGTCATCGACACCGGGCAGCACAGGCCGAACTCCGCCTGCACGAACAGATAGGTCAGCACGTACTTGACCAGCGGCGGCATCTTGCCCTTCCAGCCCAGCGTGTCGTCGCGGTGCGAGATGGCGGCCAGGCCGAACTCGGCGAGCGCGAGGCGTTCCATCTCAACGTAGGCGGGGTGCTTGAGGATCTTCTGCTCGTCGAGGCCGGTGCGCGTGCGCTGCTTCAGCACGGGCGGGTTGCGGTCGGCCGTGCCGGCCAGCTCGTCGATCAGGCCGCCAGCGAGGCCGCCCAGGCGCTCGAAGTGCGGCTGCATGTGGCGGCGCAGGTCTTCGGGCAGGTAGAGCGCGAGCAGGGCGTGGAGCTCGGCGTCGGTGGTGAAGAGGTTCTGGCCGTGGCGGTCGGGGATCGGATGGGCGTGCTCTGGCATGCGCGTTGTCTCCATGGTTCCTTGGTTTGGCGCATTGTTGAAGCGGCGACGATCCGTGTCTAATATCGATTTGGTCTTGTTCGATTCGATCTGACTATCCATGGAACTGCGGCACCTGCGCTACTTCTCCGTGCTCGCCGAGGAGCTGCACTTCGGGCGGGCGGCACGGCGGCTGTCGATCTCTCAGCCGCCGCTGTCGGTGGCGATACGGCAGCTCGAGGACAACGTGGGCGCGCGCCTCTTCGAACGCAACAGCAAGGAGGTGCGGCTCACGCCTGCGGGCGAGGCACTGCGCATTTCGGCGCGGCGCGTGCTGCTGCAGGCGGAAGAAGCCGCAATCGAAGCGCGCGACGTGGCGCTGGGTTCGGCCGGGCGGCTGCGCATCGGCTTCGTCGGCGCGATGCTGTACCGGGGCCTGCCGCAGGCGCTGCGAGCCTTCCAGGCGAAGCACCCGGCGGTGCGCATCACGCTGAGCGAGCTGAATTCGGGTATGCAGATCGCCGAGCTGATGAACGACCGGCTCGACCTGGGCTTCGCCCACACGCACCGCGTGCCGCCCGAGTTGCAGCACCGGTTGCTGCTGTCCGAACCCTTCGTGGCCTGCCTGCCCTCCGGCCACGCGCTTGCGCGCAAGCGCGTGCTGGCGCCGGCCGACCTGCGCGAGCAGCCTTTCGTGCTGTTCTCGCGCGAGGTTTCGCCGGACTACCACGAGCGCATCCTGACCATCTGCGCCGACGCGGGCTTCCTGCCCGAGGTGCGGCACGAGGTGCGCCACTGGCTGGCGGTGGTCTCGTGGGTGTCGCAGGGCCTGGGCGTGGCGCTGGTGCCGCAGGCGATGCGGCATTCGGCCCTGCGCGGCGCGGTGTTCAGGCCGCTCGACAGGGCCGTGGCGCAGTCGGAGGCCTATGGCATCTGGCGCAACGGGCCGGCCAACGTGCTGGTCGAGCGGCTGCTGCAGGGCGTGGCGGACAGCCTTGCAGCGGCGCAGGAAGACCAGGCTCAGGCGTAGAGCGGCTCTTCCGCCATCTGCTCGCACTGCTCCTCGAGCATGAGGATCTGCCCCTTCCAGTAGTCGCTGGAGCCGAACCACGGGAAGTTGATCGGGAAGATCGGGTCTTCCCAGCGTCGCGCGAGCCACGCGCTGTAGTGGATGAGCCGCAGCGTGCGCAGCGGCTCGATCAGCGCCAGCTCGCGCCGGTCGAACTCGCGGAACTGTTCGTAGCCGTCGAGCAGGCCCGACAGTTGGGCGGTGCGCTGCGCGCGGTCGCCCGACAGCAGCATCCAGAGGTCCTGCACCGCGAAGCCGGTGCGCGCGTCGTCCAGGTCGACGAAGTGCGGGCCGCCGCCGGGGCGGTCGGTGGGCGTCCACAGGATGTTGCCGGGGTGCACGTCGCCGTGCAGGCGCAGCTTGCGGGGCTGGAAGTCGGCCGATGGCGGGTTGGCCGCGAGGGCGGTGGCGCCGATCATGTCCAGCGCTTCGTTGCAGGTCTTTTCCCAGTCGCGCTGCACGTCGAGCGGGATCTTGTCGTTGGCGAGCAGCCAGTCGCGCGATGCGATGCCGAAGGTCTGCAGGTCGAGCGCGGGCCGGGCCTCGAAAGGCCTTGCGCTGCCCACGGTGTGGATGCGCGCTAGGAAGCGGCCCACCCACTCGAGCACTTCGAAGTCGTCGAGCTCGGGCGCGCGGCCGCCGCGGTAGGGGCTCACGCTGAAGGCGAAGCCGGCGTGGTGGTGCAGCGTCTTGCGGTCGAAGGCCAGCGGCGGCACGGCCGGCACTTCGCCGGCGGCCAGTTCGAGCGAGAAGCCGTGCTCCTCGAGGATCTCGGCCTCGCTCCAGCGGCCGGGGCGGTAGAACTTGACCACCACTGCACTGCGACCCTCCAGGTAGACCTGGTAGACGCGGTTCTCGTAGGAGTTCAGGCCGGTGAGCCGGCCGTCGCCGTGCAGGCCGAGCGTCGCGAGCGCGTCGAGCACCACGTCGGGCGTGAGGCTCTCATAAGGATGTGTGTTCGCGGGCGCCGCGGAAGAAAGGGTCATACGGCGATTGTCGTCGCCGCGCGGCGCCCCGGGGCCGTCAGGACTTCGCGGCCTGTTTGTAAAGGGAAAGGATGTGGCCGGTGCGCGGATCGCCCTTGCCCGCGAGCACCTGGGCGTAGGCGGCCTGCACCGCCTCGCCGCCGTCGTGGTGCTCGGCATGCAGCCAGGGCGCCTTCGCGTCGGTGACCGTGGCCATGAAGTCGTGCCAGGCCGCGACCATGCGGCGGCCGAACTCCTCGGGGCCCCATTCGGTGGTGCGCTTCTTGATCTGCGCGGGCGCGAAGAACAGCGTGGCGCGAGGGCCCGAGAGGCTCTTGCCCGCGCCCTTGCTGGCGAGCTGCTCGACGTGCGTGCCGCCGATGGAGCTGCTGTACTTCAGGTTGGCGAAGCGCTCGTGGATGGCGTTGCGCAACTCGCCGTTGCCGGCGAAGTCGACGTACACGCAGGGCGTGCCGGCCGCGATGGTGTCGAGCGCGTCGTAGGTCACCACGCGGTCGTAGCAGCCGAGGCTCTCGCAGAAGGCCACGTTGGCGGGCGAGGTCAGGCCGATCACTTCGATGCCTTCGCGCTTGTGCAGCTGGAAGGCGGTGCCGTAGGCCGTCTTGCTGGACGCGCTCGAAAGCAGCATGGTGTTGGCGCCGAAGAAATCGTTGTCGGTCATGAAGTCGTCGATCAGCCACGAGGTGATGAACAGCGGGCGCAGCAGCGCCTGGATGTCCTCGGTGTCTGCTGTGTAGAGCGGGTCGCTCGCGCAGCGGAAGTACTGGTTGTAGACGGCGGGAAGTTCCGCGCGGTGCGGCGCCACGTCGGTGAAGCGCTCGGGCGAGAGCCGTCCGGGGCTCAGCACCGCGCCGGAGGCCATCGGCCAGTAGCCGTAGAGCCGCTCGCCCACCGGCACGCCGGGGTGCAGCGACTGCACCACGCTCGCGAAGCCCCACACGGGGATGCTGCCCCAGCCCTCCTCGCCGCTCGGGAAGAACTGCCAGTAGCTCATCGCGTCACCGAAGGCGGCATACGTGATGTTGTTGGAGGTGAGCGCGAAGCTGTCGATGCGCACGCGCACCTGGCCGTCGGCGAGCGCTTCGTCGGTGGCGGTGTGAAGGCGCGTGGTGGCGAGCTGGTCTTTGCGGATGAGGAGGCTGGTGGTGCTCATGAGCGTGGCTCCTGGCGGTTGTGAGGTTCGCCAACGTTAGCCAAGCTTGATGAAAGGCGCCATCGCGAAGCGGCTTTCGGCGTCACCCGTGAGACATCGGCGGGCATGAAAAAAGCGGCCCGGCTTGTGGCCGGACCGCTTGTTCTGCGTATGCGCCGTGGAGGCTCAGGCAATCGTCAGTTCGACGTCGATGTTGCCGCGGGTCGCGTTCGAGTACGGGCAGACCTGGTGGGCCGTGTCGACCAGCTTCTGCTTGGCTTCAGCATCGAGGCCGGGCAGCGTGATCGCCAGCTTCACGGCGATGCCGTAGGCGGCGCCGCCGTTCGTCGGGCCGAGGGAAACGCTGGAGTCGATGGCGACGTCTTCCGGCACCTTCACGCCGATCTTCGGGCCGACGGCCTTCATCGCGCCGATGAAGCAGGCGGCATAGCCGACCGCGAACAGCTGCTCGGGGTTGGTACCGGGCTTGCCGGAACCGGGCGAGCTCAGCTTGACGTCGATGGCGCCGTCGCTGGACTTGCCTGCGCCGTCACGGCCGCCGACCGTGTGGGCTTCTGCGGTGTAGAGCACTTTGTCGAGCTTGGTGGTCATGGTGATTCCTTTGGTGGTGATGAAGTTGAAGGGAGGGTGGTGAAAAGGCTTCGTTCTTTCTCCTTGCGGAGGCCGACCGGAGCGGGAGAAACGTGTTGCGTTGCGTCAGGCGGCCTTCTTGATGCGGTCGCGCAGCGTCTGGATCTGCTGGGTGAGCGAGATCAGCTCGGGCACCGAGCACTCGGCGGCGGCCATCAGGCAGGCCGGCACGTTGGAGGCGCGGCTCTTGAGCCTGCGGCCGGCAGCGGTCAGCGTGATGTGCACGCGGCGTTCGTCCGCCACGTCGCGCACGCGGGCCACATAACCGTTGGCCTCCAGGCGCTTGAGCAGCGGCGTGAGCGTGCCCGAATCGAGCGAGAGCCGCTCGCCGAGCTCGGAGACCATGAGGCCGTCCTGCTCCCAGAGGGCGAGCATCACGAGGTATTGCGGGTAGGTGAGCTGCAGCTTTTCCAGCACCGGCTTGTACAGCCGGGTCATGGCCAGCGAAGCGGAATAGACGGCGAAACAAAGCTGGTTGTCCAGCTTGAGCATTTCGTCGGCGTTGACTGGAGTGGAGCGCATGGGCTGAATTGTAGCGAGCAATTAGATTGTGTGCAATGTAATTTGAAAGTGTCGGTATCTGGCCGGAGGAAGAGCACATGAAACACGGTTTTCGTGTCCGCCTGTTGACCCGGCCCCAGGGACAGCCCTTACAAAAGAAGAAACTTGCCGTAAAAGGTATTCACCATGCGATCCAGCACCCGATTTCTCAGTCCGTCCGAAGCCGCAAGGCGACTCGGCGTGTCGGCCAAGGCCTTGCGGCTCTATGAGCAGCGCGGGCTCGTGGAGCCCGAGCGGACCGCCGCCGGCTGGCGCGCCTACGGCCCCGGCGAGATGGCCCGTGCCGCCGAAATCGTCGCTCTTCGCGCGCTAGGTTTCAGCCTTGCCCAGGTGGGGCGGGTGCTTCAAGGCGACCCGCAAGGCCTGGAGCAGACACTGGCGACCCATCAGGCAGCGCTGGAGACGCAGTTGCATCGGCTGGCAGGCACGGTCGAGAAAATCCGCGGCCTGCGAAGCGACCTGCTGCAAGGCCGGACGCCGACCATCGGCGAACTTGCGGGCCTGCGCGCCCCGGCCGCCGAGGTCCGCGCTGCATTCGAACTCCCGTGGCCATGGGGCGGCGAGCTTTTCGAACTGCGCGACATCCGCGCGCTGAACTACATCATCGGCCCGCTCGGCAGCGGCAAGACCCGGCTGGCGCACAGCCTCGCAGAGGCGCTGCCCGATGCAGCCTTCCTGGGGCTGCAGAGGCTCGAGGAAGCCGGAATGGCGGAAGCGAAAGCACAGCTGCATGCCGACCGCAGGCTGCAGTCGAAAGTAGACGAAGCCACGGCCTGGCTCGTGGAAGACGGTGCCACGCCATCGGACGCCTTGCTGGTGCTGCTCGCCGCGCTCGAAGCCGAAGGCTCAACCACCCTGATCGTCGACATGATCGAGCAAGGCCTCGACCAGCCGACACAGGAAGCACTGATCGCCTGGCTGCGCAGAAGAGGCTCAGGAGACCGGCCCATCTTCATGCTGACGCGCTCGTGCGCGATCCTCGATCTTTCCGACGTCGGGCCCGACGAGACCATCATCCTCTGCCCCGCCAACCACAGCCCGCCGATGCTGGTTGCGCCGCATCCCGGCGCACCCGGCTACGAATCCGTCGCTACCTGCCTGGCTTCGCCCGAGGTCCGCGCCCGTACGGCGGGAGTCATCGCGTGGCGGCCGCCCGGCAGCCTCGAGCCCGCTATGCCTTGAACCGCTTGCGCGTCAACGCCAGCGCAACCCAGAACGCCACCACCGCATACACCGCCAGCACCACCGCATGCACCCACCAGCCGGTGGGCCACTGGTCCATGAAGAGCGGCCTCACCAGCGCCACCGCGTTCGTCAGCGGCAGCCACGCCGCCACGGCCTGCACGGCGGTGGGCAGTTGCTCCAACGGAAAGAACACGCCGCTCAGGAACATCATCGGCGTCATGAACAGCGTGAAGTAGTAGGTGAAGAAGTCGTAGCCCTTCGCCAGCGCGTTGAAGATCAGTGCGATCGAAGAGAAGGTGATGCCCGCGCCGATCAGGACCATCCACGCGACGACGAGCTTCGGGCTGTGGCTGATGCCCAAGCCGAGCATCACGAACAGGATCGCCGTCACGGTGAAGATCGACTTGAACGCCGCCCACAGCATCTCGGCCAGCACGATGTCGTCGAGCCCGACGGGCGCGTTCATGATGCCGTCCCAGGTCTTCTGCACGTGCATGCGCGAGAAGGCCGAGTACAGGGCCTCGAAGCTCGCTGCGTTCATCGCGCTCATGCAGATCGAACCGCTCGCGAGGAACAGGATGTACGGCACCTTCACGCCGTCGACCGACACCTGTCCCACCAGCGCGCCCATGCCGTAGCCGAAGGCCACGAGCCAGATCAGCGGCTCGGCGATGTTGCCGATCAGGCTGGGAATCGCGAGCTTGCGCCACACCAGCAGGTTGCGCAGGAACACGGGCCACCAGCGCAGCGAGAGTTCGGGCGGGCGCCACGGTGAAGGCGAAGGGGGCGCGGTCGTTGTTGCAGTCGTGGTGTTCATGGTCTAGCCGTCCTCGCGGATCTGTCGGCCCGTGAGCTTCAGGAAAAGGTCTTCCAGGTTCGCGGGCCGATGGAATGTGCGCAGTCCGCTGTGCCGCGTCAGCGCGTCGAGCAGCCGCCGCGCGTCCTGCGTGTAGAAGAACACCGTCTCGCCGCTGACCTCCACGCGCGCCGCCATCGCCTTCAGCTCGGCCGACTCGGCCAGCGACAGCGCGCCGTTGCCGTACACCTCGACCACGTCGGGCTCCAGGTGCTCGGCGATCAGGTCGCGCGGGCGGCCCTCGGCGATCTTGCGGCCGTGGTCCAGCACCAGCAGGCGCGAGCACAGGCGCTCGGCCTCGTCCATGAAGTGCGTGGTCAGCAGGATCGACTTGCCCTGCTGCAGCAGCACCTGCAGCCGCTCCCACATCAGGTGCCGCGCCTGCGGGTCGAGCCCGGTGGTGGGCTCGTCGAGCAGCAGCAGCTTCGGGTCGTTGACCAGCGCGCGCGCCAGCGACAGCCGCCGCCGCATGCCGCCCGAGAGCTCGCCCGGCTTCGCATCGGCCTTGTGCGAGAGCGCCGCGAACTCCAGCAGCTGCGGCACGCGCGCGCGCACCTGCGCCTTGCTGAAGCCGAAGTAGCGGCCGTACACCACGAGGTTCTCGGCGCAGCTGAAGTCGGGGTCGAGCGTGTCGAACTGCGACACCACGCCGAGCTGCGCCTTGATCGCCAGCGCATCGCGCGGCATCTGCAGCCCTAGCGCCGAGATTTCTCCGCCGTCGGGTGCGGTGAGGCCCAGGCACATGCGGATGGTGGTGGTCTTGCCCGCGCCGTTCGGGCCGATCACGCCCAGGCATTCGCCGGGCGCGATCTCGAACGACAGGTCGTTCACGACCGTGGTGTCGCCATAGCGCTTGTGCAGATGGCTGACGTGGAAGAGGGGAGGCGGGGCGGAGGAGGGTGTAGGCGGCACGCGGCCATTCTGACGCAGCCGGGCGGCGGGCGTGGCCATCGCTTCAATCGATGGACAATCCGCCGATGTCCAGAGCAATTTCATCATGGTGCGCGCTGTGCCTTGCCGCAGCGGCCGCGCAGGCCGTGGCGGCGGCACCCTCCGATGGCAGGCAGTGCGAGGAGCTTCATGCGGTCGCGAATGCGAGCCCTGGCTTCGTTCCGCGCTACGGCGCGGTCGTGGTCGGCACCGGGCGGGCGCGCCTCTACACCGCTCCCGACGCCGCCTGCGACAGCGGCAAGTTCCTGATTCCCAAGGACCGCGTCACCGTCTACACGCCGTACAAGGAGTGGGTTCAGGTCATGTTCATCCACCCGAAGACCGGCGAGGACACCATGGGCTGGATGCTCGACAGCCGCCTGAAGACGACCGGCACCATGGGCCCTCGATAACCCGGGGCGGATCGGGCTCCCGGCGGCGGCAAAATCGCTGCACCCGCCGATCGACCGGCGGGCGGATGAGTCCATGGCATTGCACGGGAGGGAACCCAAAGATGCTGCGTTTCTGGCTGGCGCTGACAGCCTTGCTGCTGCTCGGCGCCTGCGCGCCTTTTCACCGGCCCCTGGCGGCCGCGGACCGCAACAAAGTCCAGGAAGTCGATCTGCGCGTCGTCGTCGCGCAGGAGAGCTTCATGTTCTCCGCGCAGTCGCCCGGCGTGAGCGCCGCCACGGGCGGCGGGCTGATCGGCGCGCTCATCGATTCGTCGGTGCAGCAGTCGCGCCAGAAGGAGATGAGCGCCGAAGTGCAGGCCATCGTCGGCCCGCTGCTCGACTACGACTACCGCGCCGAGGCGGCCCGGGCGCTCGAGGCGCAGCTTGGCGAGCCTTCTTCGTTCCCGCTGAAGATCCGCTCCGCGCAATTGCTCGCGGCCATGCCGGTCAAGTCCGAGCAGGAGGCCCGCATCGCCGCCACCAAGGGCGGCCCCGCCTACATGGTGCTGTTGCTGCAGTACGCGCTGGAGCCCGGGCTGGGCGCCTTCACCACGCGCACATCCGCACTCCTCTGGCAGGACGGCAGGAGCGAGCCCAGCTACCGCGCCGCCGCCATCTTCCAGACACCGGTGGGCGGCGTCGCGCGCGCCACCGTCATCCGACGCCTCACGGCCGACGACGGGCAGGTGCTGCGCGGCGTGATGCGTGAGTCGATGACGCAGACGCTGCATGCGGTGGCGCTGGACATCGCAGGCGCACGTTCGGGCGCGGTGAAGACCGCGCGCTTCAACGTCAACGGCTCATGGGTGACGCTGGCCGGCCCGAGCTTCGACGAGCGGCCCGGTCGAGTGCTGTTCCGCGACCAGGACGGCGCGCTCTATTCGGTCAGGAGCGCCGCGCCATGATGCGTCCGAAGCACGCACGAAAGGCGGGCGCCCTCTGTGCCCTGTGCATGCTCGGCGCCATGCCGGGCCTGTCGCACGCGCTCACCGAGACCGAGCCGCTGCCCATGGTCTACGAGCAGGCGCCCGAACCGGCCGAGCGGCCCAACAGCACGCCGGCCCCGGTGTTGCGCGTGGCCAGCGGCTGCACGCTGTACCTGCCGAAGATCGACGACATGCGCCTCAACAAGGCCAACGTCGGCAACCTGACCGTCATGATGCCGACGCTGCACGCCACGCCGGTGGCGGTGCAGTCCATTCAGGGCGGCGGTGACGCCGGTGCATGGACGCGCGGCGCGCTGCAGTCCGCGAGCCGCTACGGACTGCAGGTCGTGACCGCCGCGCTGCCCGCGCCCGGCAGCGCGCGGCAGGTCACGGCCGACGTGGCGCTGCGCCTCGCGCATTCGTGGTCGGCCGGCCTGAACCTCGTCTCGCATGTCGTGCTGCAGGCCACCTACCGCATGCCGGGCGCCGAAGCCGTGGTGCGCCAGTACCACGGCATGGGCACGCGCACCAACTGGGCCAGCGGCAACAGCGAGTTCATGTCCGTGCTGAACCTGGGCATGGAGGAAGCGGTGCGCGGCATGGTCGGCGATGCGGCCGCGCTGTGCGACGGCAAGCCGCTGCCCGCGAAGGTGGCTGCGCCATGAAGACCATCCCGCGGCAACTCAAGAGCAGGCTCGAACTGCACCTGACCTGCGGCGCGCTCCATGCCGCGCAGATCCCCTCCTTCGTCGAGGTGTGCGAGCAGGTGGGCCTCAAGCCGCTGCTGATCGACCTCGCCCATGGCGCGCAGAAGCAGCAGCCCATGGCCACCACCTGGCTGCGCGGCGACCTGGCCGAAGCGAAGGCCGAAGCCGTGGCGCTGGCACAGTGGCTGGCGCGCGCGGGCATGGCCGTGCTGCGGGTGAAGGTCGAGGCGCCCATCCAGGGCCACGAGAGCCTGAGCCGGCCCGACGAATACTTCGAATGGCACGGCAAGCTGCGCCTGCACGACGCCTCCGCGTTGCAGCACCTGTGCGAGACGCACGGAGCGCGCCTCTCGCGCAACAGCCTGAAGGGCGAGACGGACGTGCGCTTCGTCACCCTGCGCAGCCGCGAACCGCTGGCCGGATTCAAGGCGCGCGTCGCGGCATTGGCCGCCCAGCTGGAGCGCCAGGGTTGGCCGCTGCTGAAGCAGGAGACGGAGATGTGCCTGCTCGACAGCCGGGAGTCGCTCGACGCTGGATGGCTGGAAGCGGCGGCATGACGGCCGCACGCGTGACGCAGGCCGGCATCGAGAGCGAGGCCCGGCGCACCGGCGCGTCGGTCGAGCAGGTCCGGGAACTCGTTCTGCTTGAAGGCTTCATGCGCAGGGCCGCATGGGTCGGTGGTCCCTTCATGCTCAAGGGCAGCCTCGTCACGCGCCAGTACCTGGGCGGGCCGGAGCAGGACAACGAACGCTTGTCGCGCGACATCGACTGGGTGTGCACCGAGCCCTTCGACCGCGAGCGCAGCGCGCGGCAGCTGAATACGTGGGCGCAGTCCGTGACCACGGTTTACCTCGACGATGGCCTGCACTTCCGTCCGTTCATCGAGAACGCGTTCTGGCGAATGATCGACTACGCGATGGACGACGACTTTCCCACCGTCAGCACGGACATCGACGGCTGCGTGCTCGACGGCGACCCGCAGACTCCGTTGCACCGTTTCCGGCTGGATGTGAGCTTCAACCTCAAGCTTGATCCTCCGCCCGTTCCGCTGCACTACGCACCGTGTCTCGGCGAGGCGTTCCATCTGCCGAGTACCTGCGCGCTCGACCTGCAGATCGCGTGGAAGCTGCACCAGTGCCTGGTGCGGCCGCGCTTCAAGGATCTGCTCGATCTGATGTGGCTGGTGCCGCACAACCCTGTCGATGCCGACGCGGTGGGCCGCGCACTGCGCGCCGAGTGTGCTCAGGACAAGGCCGACATGGGGAGGCTGCGCTACCTGTTGAACGGCGACATGCCACGGCACCCCGAGTTTCCCGGCCAGCGTGCCGTGAAGACGACGGCACAGGCCTGGGAGTACTGGCGCCACGGACGCATGGCCAACAAGATGGGACAGTGGCAGGTTGCGGTCCACATCGGCGAGCCGGCCAGCGTCTGCGTGTCGCGAGTCGATGCCCTGCCCGAACAGCTCGAGGAATTTCTCGCGCAACTGCACGAGGCCTTGCACGACCTGGTTACGGCGCTGTTGCCCGAGGCATCGCCGCGACGAGACGTCTTCCTCAAAGCCTGAGCCCGCAGAACTCCGCCTTCATCCATTCGATGAACGCCCGCGTGCGCGCCGGCAGCAGCCTCGCGTTCGGATAGATCACGCTCACCGGCCGGGGCGGCGGCTCGAAGTCTTCGAGCACCAGCTTCAGCCTTCCCTGCGCCACGTGCGGCATGACCTGGTACGAGAAGAAGGTGCCGAAGCCCATGCCCGCCGCGCACGATTCGATGGCGGGCGCGAGGTGGTTGAACTCCAGCCGGTTGTCGGGCATCACGCTGATCGCCTTCCCGGCCTCGTAGAACTGCCATTGCGCGGGCGCATCCACCCGTCCGCGCACGCAGGGCGCGCCGTTCAGCTCGCGCGGATGCGTCGGCGTGCCGTGCCGTTCCAGGAAGTCGGGGCTCGCGACCAGCACGCGGCGGATGGTGCCCATGGTCTGTGCCACGAGCGAGGAGTCTTCCAGCGGGCTGATGCGGATGCCCACGTCGATGCCTTCCTCGAGAAGGTTCACCGTGCGGTCGTACAGCCGCACGCTGCAGCGCACTTTTTCGTAGCGCTTCATGAAGCGCACGATGGCCGGCGCCACGTACATGTGGCCGAAGAGCACCGGCGCGGTGATGGTGAGCTGGCCCGCGGGCTCGCGTGCCTCGGCTTTCAGCGCGAGGTCTGCGGCGTCGGCCGCTAGCAGCACTTCGCGCGCGCTCGGCAGGTAGCTGCGTCCCTCCTCGGTGAGCGAGAGGCGGCGCGTGGTGCGGTGGAAGAGGCGCACGCCCAGGTGCGCCTCCAGCGCGGCGAGCGCGCGCACCACCGCGGGCAGCGATGTGCCTAGCGCCTCGGCGGCGCGGGTCAGGCTGCCCTGGTCGGCAATCTGCACGAAGGTCTGCATGGCCTTGAAGCGATCCATGGCGGGTGATTAAACCGGAAAACGCAGCAGTCAAATACAGGAAAGGCTATTCATTCATTCGGAGCAAGAGAGAAGAATCCAGCCCATGCCCCACATCTGCGCAGAAAAGGAATCGCCCATGACCGCCGCCGCTCGCTCCGCTCAGCCCGCCCAGCCCATCAAGCTCTACGGCTCCCCCATCTCGGGCCATGTGCATCGCGTGCGCCTGTTCCTCACGATGCTCGGACTGCCCTTCGAGAGCATCGAGCTCGACATGCGCAAGCGCGAGAACCGCACGCCGGAGTTTCTCGCGCGCAACCCTTTCGGCCAGGTGCCGGTGATCGAGGACGGCGATCTCACGCTGGCCGATTCGAACGCCATCCTGGTCTACCTCAACGAGCGCTATGCGCCCGATCCTTCGCGCTGGATGCCGCGCGATGCGGTCGGCGCGGCGCGCGTGCAGCGCTGGTTCTCGGTGGCGGCCGGTCCGCTGGCGTACGGCCCGGCGGCGGCGCGGATCATCGCGCTGTTCGGCCATTCGGCCGACCCGACCGAGATCGTCAAGCGTTCGCACGCGCTGCTGTCGGTGATGGAGATGCACCTGGAGCAGCAACCCTTTCTCGCGGGCCCGTCCGCCACGCTGGCCGACATCGCGAACTATGCGTATGTAGCGCGCGCGCCCGAAGGCAGCGTGTCGCTCGACGGCTATCCGAACGTGCGCGAATGGCTGGTTCGGGTGGAGGCCCTGCCGGGCTTCGTGCCGATGGTGCGCACGCCCGCAAACCCTGCAACGGAGGCCAGCTCATGATCGCCGCGCCATTCCATGCCGGTGAACGCGCGCTGCAGGCGCTGGCAGGCTCGCGCGAGCAGATGGAGGTCGCCGGCCCCCGCGTGATCCGCGACTACATGCCCGACCAGCACCGCGAGTTCTTCTCGCTGCTGCCCTTCATCGTGGCCGGCAGTCTCGACGCCGACCTGCAGCCCTGGGCCAGCGTGCTCGCCGCGCCCATCGGCTTCGTGCACTCGCCCGATGCCACGCACCTGCGCGTGGATGCGCTGCCGACGGCGGGCGATCCGCTCGTCGGCCAGCTGAAGCAGGGCGCCACTCTGGGCCTGCTCGGCATCCAGCCGCACACGCGGCGGCGCAACCGCATGAACGGCACGGTGGAGTCGCTCGACGCCGCGGGCTTCATGGTCGCGGTGCAGCAGAGCTTCGGCAACTGCCCGCGCTACATCCAGGCGCGCGAGCCGGAGTTCGTCGCGCCGCGCGGCAACGTGACACCCGCGCAATGGCTCGACAGGCTCGATCTCGCGGCGCACAGGCTCATCGGCAGTGCCGACACGCTGTTCATCGCCACCGCCTATCCGGACGAGGCCGCGACGGGCGACGAGGCCGATGCGAGTTCGCACGGCGTCGACGTATCGCATCGCGGCGGCCGCCCGGGCTTCATGCGCATCGACGGCGACGACACGCTCGTGCTGCCGGACTTCAACGGCAACCGCTTCTTCAACACGCTGGGCAACCTGTCGGTGCACCCGCGCGCGGGGCTGCTGTTCGTCGACTTCGACAGCGGCGACCTGCTGCATGTGGCAGCCACCGCGGAGATCGTGTGGAACGGGCCCGAGGTGGCCGCGTTCGAGGGCGCCGAGCGGCTGGTGCGCTTTCACGTCGAGCACGCGCTGCGCCGCCCGGGAGCGCTGCCGCTGCGCTGGGGCGACGCGCAGCTGTCGCCGCACCTTGCGGGCACGGGTCAGTGGAATACGGGGATGCGCCCGTTGACCGACGGCCGGTAGCCCCAGCCGCGCTGGCGCTGCGCGTCGAGGTCGAGGCCGCGATGCAGCAGCGCGTGCAGGCTGGCCGCCGCCAGCGTGCAGGCCAGCGCCTGTCCAGGGCATGCGTGCATGCCGTGGCCGAAGCCGAGCATGCGGCGGCGGGCGCGCACGGGCATGAAGCGGTCTGGCTCCGGGTTGAACGCCGGGTCGCGATTGGCCGAGGCGAGCAGCACCAGCACCGTATCGCCCGCTGCAATCGTGGTGCCGGCGATGGTGACTGCTTCGGCTGCGAAGCGCCGCGTGTTGTGCACCGATGGATCGTGGCGCGCTGTTTCCTCGACGATGGCCTGGAGGCCGTCGCGCGTGCGCGTCGACGGCAGCAGCGAAGGCTCGCGCATCAGCGCGATGAGACTGTTGCCGACCAGCCCGGCCGTGGCATCGCATGTCTGAGACAACAGGCCCACGACGTTCGCGAGCAGCGAGCGCGACAGCGGCGCATCGCCTGCGCTCTCCGCCAGTACCGCTGCCAGCAGCGTGCCGTTCCGGGGCGGCGTGCCGGCGGCCAAGGACTCGAAGCGAGTCATCAGTTCGCCCGCGGCGGTGCTTGCGCGCTGAAGCTGTTCGGGGGTGGAGAGCGGCGAGAGGCAGGCCACGAAGTCGCGCATCCATCCGTCCACCTGCGGCAGCGCCTCGTCGGAAAAGCCGAGCAGGTGTGCGACGGACTGCACGGGCATCGAGAACAGCGTGTCGGAAAGCGGCTGCTGTTGCGGCACGCGCTGCGCCACCTGCAGGGCGGACGCGTACGCCGCGTTCAGGTCGAGCCCGGCGAGTGCGCGTTGCAGCGCGGGCCGGTGTGCCTGATGGGCCACGCCGTCGTTCATGCGAACCAGGTGGCCGAACACCTCGCCGGCCGGGCTGCCCACGATGGCGCGCGGCACGGGTTCGGCGGCCGGTCGCACGCGCAGGGCGCCGTGGGCCCGCAGCACCTGCTCGATCACGTCCGCGCGGCTCGCGACCCACAGACGCAGCTTCTCGTTCCACACGAGCGGCGGCCCGTCGCGAAGGGTGGCGTAGTACGGATAGGGGGCCGCGTGCGTGGCGGCCGCGACCGGATCTGCGGGCATGGTGGAGAGCGTGGGGCTTGGATTCGTCATGGCGCCAGTGTGCGATCGAAACTGCCGCCACACTTCGGCCGCGAACGAAGTGTGGCGTGCGCCGCCGTCTTAGGATGGGCGCATGGACGACACCCTTTCCTCATCCGCCGACTTCCAGCTCGCCCGCCTGGCCGGCGCGATCGCCGAGCCGGCACGGGCCCGCATGCTGAGCTGCCTGATGGACGGCCATGCGCGCACCGCCACCGAGCTCGCGACCGTCGCCGAGGTGGCCGCCTCCACCGCCAGTGCGCACCTCGCGCGCCTGAAGGAAGAGCGGCTGGTCGACATGCTGGTGCAGGGCAAGCACCGCTACTTCCGCCTCGCCAACGACGACGTCGCTTCCGCGCTCGAAAGCCTGATGGTGGTGGCCGGCACGCCCCGTACGCCATCCGCGCCCGAGTTCAAACCCAACACGCCGAGCCGCCTGCGCAGCGCGCGCACCTGCTACGACCACATGGCGGGTACGGCCGGCGTCGCGCTGCACGACCGGCTGCATGCGCAAGGCTGGCTCAGCGGCCTCCAGAGCGGCTCCTACGAGCTCACTACCGAAGGCGCGATCGCGCTGGAGAGCCTGGGTGTCGGGATCGATGAAGTGCGCCGTTCGCGCCGCCGCTTCGCCTGCGCCTGCCTCGACTGGAGCGAGCGCCGCCCGCACCTCGGCGGCGCGCTCGGCGCGGCGTGGCTGCAGCTGTCGCTGAAGCGCGGATGGGTCCGGCAGGAGCTCGACGGGCGGGCGCTCACGCTGACGCCGAAGGCGCTGCGGGAGATGCCGGAGCTCTTCGCCTGATCGAGCGGGGTCGAGTTCGCTGCAAGGCTTTGCAATATCGGGGCCCAAGGCCGGGGACACCACGGAACCGGCTTTGCCGGGCCGCAGGTGTCGCCCCCGGAAGGGGGGTGGAGCAGCGACACGAAGTGCGCGAAGCCTGGGGGTGAACCTGTTCTAGGCTTTCAGCTTGAGCAGGTAGATCAGCGGCCCGGCCATCGCCGTATCGAGATCGAGGAAGCTCTCGAAATCCTTGCCCGCCATCCAGTACGGGTCCCAGTTGTTGCGCTTGATGGTCTTCTGCCAGACGTCGGCCATGGTGGCGCGGCGCACGGCTTCGAGCAGCACGCCCTTGCGTTCGGCCGCGACCTTCTTGCCGGTGAGCACGCCGCGCCAGTTGGCGAGGTCGGCGTCCACGCCCTGTTCGCGCACCGAGGGAATGCCGAGGAACGGTCGCTTGGCCGACACGCCGATGGCGCGCAGCTTGCCGTTGGCCAGGTGGTCGCTGAATTCGCTGTAGCCCGAGATGCCGGCTGCCGCCTTGCCCGTTTCGAGCGCCTCGACCACCTGCGCGCCGCCCGGGTGCGGCTGGTAGACCAGCGCGCCCGCGTTGCCGGCCACGCGTGCCAGCATGCCGGCGTACATGTGGTCCACGCCGCCGGCGGAACCGCCCGCGATGACCGTCTTCGCGGCATCGGCGCGCAACTGCGCGATCAGGTCCTTCGGGGTCTTGATGGGGGAGTCGGCCTTCACGGCCACCACTTCGTAGTCGCTGGTGAGCCGCGCCACCGGCGCGACCTGCGCCATCGTGATGGCGGGCTTCTGCAGCGCGACCGCACCGACCATGACCATGCCGCTCATCAGCAGCGTGTCGGGGTCGGCGTCGTACTTCTCGACGTATTTGGCCAGGCCGATGGTGCCGCCCTTGCCGCCGATGTTCTCGTAGCTGATGTCGCCCACGGCACCCGAGGCGACCATCGCCGCGCCGAGCGCGCGACCGGTCTGGTCCCAGCCGCCGCCTTCGTTGGCGGGAATGACGATGCGCAGCTTGGGCGCCAGCTGGGCGTCAGCCGCGCCGGCCACCGAGGGCCAGAGCGAAGCCGGCGCCACGCCCGCGGCGGCGGCCGATGCCATCCACGCGGCGAAGCTGCGGCGAGACAGGCCCGTGGGCACAGTTGGCACGAAATGCGTCATTTTGTTTCCGGCTCCCTATAAAAGTAACCGAATGATTAACGAAAATCGTGTCAGACATTAGTGTCATTTGCTCAGGGAAAACCCGAACAAGACCCCGGGCGAGCGAACCGGCAGTTCAGGCTTTGAGCTTCAGCAGGTAGATCAGCGGGCCGGCCATCGCCGTGTCGGTCTCGAGGAAGTTCTCGAACTCCTTGCCCTCGAGCCAGAACGGGTCCCAGTTGTTCTGCTTGATGGCTTTCTGCCATGCCTCGGTGGCGGTGGCGCGCTTCACCACCGTCAGCAGCGCCGCCTTGCGGTATGGCGGCACCTTGCGGCCGGTGAGCACGCCGCGCCAGTTGGCGAGGTCGGCGTCCACGCCCTGCTCGCGCACCGAGGCGATGCCCTGGAACGGCCGCTTCGACGAGACGCCGATGGCGCGCAGCTTGCCGCTGGCGATGCTCTCGGCGAACTCGCTGTAGCCGGAGATGCCCGCCGCGGCCTTGCCGGCCTCGAGCGCCTCGACCACTTCCGCGCCGCCGGGGTGTGCCTGGTAGACCAGCGACTGCGAGGCATCCGCCACGCGCGCCAGCATGCCGGCGTACATGTGGTCCACGCCGCCGGCGGAGCCGCCCGCGATGACGGTGCCGGCCGCGTCCGTGCGCAGTTGGGCGATCAGGTCCTTGGGCGTCTTGATGGGGGAGTCGGCCTTCACCGCGATCACCTCGTAGTCGCTGGTGAGGCGGGCGATGGGCGCCATGTTGGCCATGGTGACCGTGGGCTTCTGCAGGGCCACCGCGCCGACCATGACCATGCCGCTCATCAGCAGCGTGTCGGGGTCGGCGTCGAATTTCTCGACGTACTTCGCAAGGCCGATGGTGCCGCCCTTGCCGCCGATGTTCTCGTACACCACGTTGCCGACCGCGCCCGACGCCAGCATGGCGGCGCCCAGCGCACGGCCCGTCTGGTCCCAGCCGCCGCCTTCGCTGGCGGGAATCACGATGCGCAGCCTGTTGCTCAGCGGTGCATCGGCGGCATGAGCCTGGCGCGGCCACAGGGCGGCATGCCCCCCGCCAACTGCTGCGGCCGAGGCCGCGATCCATGCAGAGAAACTGCGACGGGAGAGGGAGGAAACGGAGCGCGACTGGGTCATCTTCTTTCCGGTTGTCGTGGGATAGACCGGATGATGTCCGCGAAACGCGCCATTCCCGCGCGGCCGCGGGCAGGACAAACCCTGAGGCCCGGGCCTTCGCGAGGCCCCTGCTGGAGCCGTTCTTCTTACTGGAACGCCACTTCGGCGAAGCTGCGCAGCTTGCGGCTGTGCAGCCGGGTCGAGCCCTCGGCGCGCAGGATGTCGATGGCCCGCATGCCGATGCGCAGGTGCTGCTCCACGCGCTCGCGGTAGAAGTGGTTGGCCATGCCGGGCAGCTTGATCTCGCCGTGCAGCGGCTTGTCGCTCACGCACAGCAGGGTGCCGTAGGGCACGCGGAAGCGGAAGCCGTTGGCCGCGATGGTCGCGCTTTCCATGTCCAGCGCCACCGCGCGGCTCTGGCTGAAGCGGCGCTGCGGCTGGTTGCCCGGCAGCAGCTCCCAGTTGCGGTTGTCGGTGCTGGCCACGGTGCCGGTGCGCATGATCTTCTTCAGGTCGGGGCCTTCGTAGCGCGTGACGTCGGCCACGGCTTTTTCCAGCGCGAGCTGGATCTCCGACAGCGCCGGGATGGGCACCCACAGCGGCAGCTCTTCGTCGAGCACGTGGTCCTCGCGCACGTAGGCGTGGGCCAGCACGTAGTCGCCGAGCTGCTGCGTGTTGCGCAGGCCTGCGCAGTGGCCCAGCATCATCCAGGCATGCGGGCGCAGCACCGCGATGTGGTCGGTGATGGTCTTGGCGTTGGCCGGGCCGACGCCGATGTTGACCATGGTGGTGCCGCTGCAGTCTTCGCGCACCAGGTGGTAGGCCGGCATCTGCGGCAGGCGCGGCGGCGCGGTGCCCTGGCTGCCGTCGAGCAGGTGGCCGTAGGTGGCGCTCGAGCCCGCGGGCAGCCCGCGACGGCGCGTGACCACGTTGCCGGGCTCGATGAAGGCGACGTACTCGCTGTTCTCGTCGGCCATGGCCTCGTGGCCCAGGCGCACGAACTCGTCGATGTAGAACTGGTAGTTGGTGAAGAGCACGAAGTTCTGGAACCACTCGGGTGCCGTGCCCGAGTAGTGGCGCAGGCGGTGCAGCGAGTAGTCCACGCGCGCGGCCGTGAAGAGCGACAGCGGCTGCGCCTCGCCGTCGCGCGCCTCGAAGGTGCCGTTGGCGATGCCGTCGTCCATCACGCCCAGGTCGGGCAGGTCGAACACGTCGCGCATGAGGGCGCGGCGCTCGGCGCTCATGGTGCCTTCGATGTGGTCGTTCTCGGCGAAGGAGAAGTGGATCGGAATGGGCTGCGTGCTGGTGCCGACCTCGAGCTCGACCTGGTGGTTTTCGAGCAGCAGGCGGAACTGGTCGAGGTAGTAGCGCGCGAACAGGTCGGGGCGCGTGAGCGTGGTCTCGTAGCGGCCGGGGCCGGCCACGAAGCCGTAGCTCAGGCCGGCGTTGGCCGGCGGCGTGTGGCGCGAGACGGTGTGGGTGTGCACCCGCACGAAGGGGTAGCAGGCCCGCACCCGCCCCGGCAGTTCCTCGCCGGCGACGAAGCGCAGCATCGATTCACGCAGGTGCGCGAGGCCGCCCTGGTAGATGAGCTTGACCTGCTCGAGTGCGGCGGCGGCGTCGGTGAAGCGGGTGGGAGCGACGAAGGTTGGCATGTAGGGCATGCCGGCATTGTGCAATGCGGCCGTGGCGGCCGCTGTGTCGCCAGGCTGGGCTAGGCCAGGAGGCAGGCCAGCACCTTCGCCAGCATGTCGTTCACGTCCGAAGCCTGCACCGCGCCGGGCAGCGCCACGTCGCCGTGCATCACGAACACCGGCTTGCCCCACTTGAGCCCCAGCGCCATTTCCGACAGCGTGCCCATGTTGCCGCCGATGGCGACCAGGCACACGCCGCTGCGCGCGACGATGCCGTTGCGCATCTCGCCCATGCCCGTGGGAATGGCCACGCTGAGCCACTCGTTGGCGTTGCGGTCGTCGTCCTCGGGCAGGATGCCCACGGCGATGCCGCCGGCTTCCACGGCGCCGCGCGACGCTGCGGCCATCACGCCGCCGCGCCCGCCGCAGACCACCGACATGCCCGCGCCGGCCAGCGCATGCGCCACCGCGTGCGCCGCCTCGCATTCGGCCGGGCCGCCGTCGCCGGGGCCGATGATGGCCACCGGCTGCCGGTGGCGCTGCGGCCCCCGCTGCTTCTGCGCGAGGCGCGCGAGCGCCTCAGTGACCTGCGCCGGCAGCGCCACCGCGCTCGCGCCTTCGCGTAAAGACATCGCCCACTCCCATCACGATCACACACACAACCATCAGCACCAGCGACAGGGCCGCCGCCACCGCGAAATCGGAACCGCCGTCGCCCACCTGCGCCAGCAGCATCAGCGGCAGGATGTTGAGCTGCGTACCCACCAGCGCCAGCGCCGTGCCGTAGGTGCCCATCGCAATGGCAGCCACCATGCAGGCGTTCGACAGCACCGAGGGCAGCACCTCGGGCACCACCGTGTCCCAGAAAGCGCGCGAGCGCGATGCGCCCAGCGTGCGCGCGGCCTGTGCCGGGCGCATGTCGAGGTTCGCGAACACCGGGTAGAGCGACAGCGCCACACGCGGAATCAGGTAGTAGGCATACGCAAAACCCAGGCCCGACACGCTGTAGATCCAGCTGCCGATGGCGGCCGGGTCGGCTCCCAGGCCCGCGAGCAGCTGCGTCACGAAGCCGGCCCGGCCGAAGGCCAGGATGAAGCCGTAGGCGATCACCAGCCCCGAGAAAGCCAGCGGCAGGCCCAGCAAGGTCATCATCCATCGGCGCCGGCCTTCCGGCTGGCGAGCCAGTTCGATCGCGATGCAGGTGCCCACGACCGCCGACATCGCACCCGCCGCGAGCCCCAGCGCCAGCGTGTTGCGCAGTGCCCCGAAGAAAAGCGGGTTGCCGAACAGCCGGCCGAAGGCGCTGCCGCCCTCGCCGAAGGCCTCGGGCAGCAGCGCCGCCAGCGGCACCGCGAAGAACAGCGCCATGAAGGCCCATGCGGGCCAGGCGCCAAAGCGTCGCATGGCTGCTTACTTGCCCAGCGCGGCCTGCGCCCAGAGCTTGTCGATCTCGGCCTTGCGCTCCGAGGCCTTCACCACGTCGAGCGGCTTGATCTGCGGCGCGGCCGGCATCTTGGCGGCCACGTCGGCGGCGAGAGGCGTACCCGGAACTGCAGGACGCACGAAGCCTTGGGCGAATAGCGACTGGCCGGCCTCGCTCATGATGAAGTTGAGCCAAAGCTTGCCGGCGTTCGGGTTCGGGCCGTTCTTCACGAGGCTGATGGCGTAGGGCGCGGCCACGCTGGCTTCCTTCGGAATCACGACTTCCACCGCGTCGCCCATGCCGTCGACGTGCTTGGCCTTGAGGCCGTCGTTCTCGTAGCTGATCCACACCGGGATCTCGCCCTTGAGGAACTTGGCATAGGGCGTGGTGCCTTCCACGCGCAGCACGTTGCCGGCCGCATGCAGCTTGCCGAGGTAGTCGGTGCCGGGCTGCACGTTGTCGACGCTGCCGCCGTTGGCATACGCCGCCGCGAAGGTCAGAACCTGGCCGATGCCGGTGGAGCGCGGGTCGAGGTAGACCACCGTGTTCTTGAACTCGGGCTTGAGCAGATCGGCCCAGCCGGTGGGCACGTTCTTCACCAGCTTCTTGTTGACCAGGAAGGCGATGTTGAGCGTGTGGATGGTGAACCAGCGGCCCTCGGCCTCGCGGAACACGGCCGGCAGCTTGTCGAAGTTGACGGGCTTGAAGGGGGCGACCACGTCCTTCTTCGCGGCGTCGACGGCGGAGGCGGCGAAGTAGTAGGCGGTGTCGGCCTGCGGGCGGCGCTTGGTCTTCTCGAGCGCGACCACGGTGGCGGCGGAGCCGATGTCGTTGTAGGTCAGCTCGATCTCGGGATAGCGCTTCTTGAAGTCGCGGAACAGCGATTTCCAGTTGGCCCATTCGGGGCCGGTGTCGAAGGAGACGCACAGGCCTTCCTTCTGCGCCTCGGCGTACAGCGCCTTCTCGCCCGCGTAGAGCTCGGGGCCGTCGAAGGCGAATGCGGTGCGTGCCGCGAGGGTGGCCAGGGGCAGTGCGCCGGCGGCCTGGATCAGATGTCTGCGTTGCATGGTGGCTCCTTGGAGGAAGGTTTCAGTGGTCTATTCAGTTGTCGAGCAGGCGCAGGTGCTCCGGCGCGATGGCGATGGCTTCCGCCGCCGGCATCGCCGATTCGGCGAGGAAGGGCTTGCCAGCGCCCGGCACTTCGAAGTCGTAGCGCGTGAGCGCGCCCAGGTAGCGCTGCGCGCCGGTGCGGCCCGCGAGGCGGTTCACGGCGTCGGTCGCCGGGTCGGTCCGGATGTGCTCGGGCCGCACCAGCACGTGCACCGCGGTGCCGAAGGCGCGCTGCCCGGTGTCGGCGAAGAGTTCGGCGAAGCCCATGTCCAGCCGGCCGGGTGCGGCCACCTTCGCGGGCAGGATCGTCGAGAGCCCGACGAACTCCGCCACCGCGCGGCTCGCGGGGTTCTCGTAGATGTCGCGCGGCGTGGCGATCTGCAGCAGCCGGCCGTCCTTGAGCATGGCGACGCGGTCGGCCATGGCCAGCGCTTCTTCCTGGTCGTGCGTGACCAGCAGCGTGGTGGCGTTGAAGCGCTGCTGGATGGCGCGGATCTGGTCGCGCAGGTGGCCGCGCACGCTGGCGTCGAGGGCCGAGAGCGGCTCGTCGAGCAGCAGGGCGCGCGGGTCGATGGCCAGTGCGCGGGCCAGCGCCACGCGCTGCTGCTGCCCGCCCGAGAGCTGCGCCACGGCGCGCTGCGAGAACTCGCCCAGCCCGACGATGTCGAGCAGTTCCTGCGCGCGCTGGCGCCGCTCGGCGGTCGCCACCTTGCGCAGCTTGAGGCCGTAGGCCACGTTGTCGAGCACGCTCAGGTGCGGAAAGAGCGCGTAGCTCTGGAACACCATGCCGATGTGGCGCTGGTGCACCGGCGTGCGCGACATGTCTTCGCCGTCGAGCGCGATGCGGCCGGTGTGGCCCGTCTCCAGCCCAGACACCAGCTTCAGCAGCGTCGACTTGCCCGAGCCGCTGGGCCCGATCACCGCAACCAGTTCGCCGGTGCGCACGTCGAGCGACACGTCATGCAGTCCGTGCGTGCTGCCGGGGTAGTTGTAGCTGACGTTGTCGAGGAGGAGGCTCATGGCGTATCGGTTCTGCCGCTTATGCGCGTTGCTTCACGAGGGAAGAGGAAAGAAGCGCCGACGCGCTCGCCAGCACCAGCAGGATCACCGTGGCCGCGCAGGCAAAACCCGTCGCGCCGTAGAAGGCCTGCAGCAGCACCACTGGATAGGTGCGGTTCTGGAAACTCGTGAGCAGGTTCGACACGCCGAACTCGCCCACCGAGATGGCCGCCACCATCACCAGCCCGCTGATCAGGCTCTGGCGCAGGCTGGGCAGCACGATGCCGGTGAACTGCTGCCAGCCCGAGGCGCCGAGCGTGGCGGCGGCCTGCTCGAGCCGGCCCAGGTCGAGGTGGCGCAGGTCGGTGAGCAGCGTGTTGGTGAGATAGGGCAGCGTGAGGATCGCGTGCGCCGCGATCAGCAGCGGCATCGAACCCAGCCAGGGCGCGAGGTCGGTGTTGAACACGATCATGTAGCCGAAGGCCAGCGTGATCGCGGGCACCGCCACCGGCGTGGCGCTCACGATGCGCGCCGCCAGGCTGCCGCCGCGCCGCGCGCCGTGATAGAGCGCGTAGGCCAGCGGCAGCGCCAGCACGGTGTTGATGGCGCAGGCCGCCAACGCCACCACGAGGCTGCTCACGAAGGCCTTGCGGAAGGATGTGTCGAGCCAGAGGTCGAGATACCACTGCCCCGTGATGCCCGTGGGCAGCAGCGTGTTGGTCCAGTTGCCGCCCACGCTGCCGACCAGCAGCAGCGCGATGGGCAGCAGCAGGTACAGGCCGTAGATGAGCGAGATGACGCGAACCAAGCTTGCCTCCGAATGTCATTGGCGCCCGGCATACTTTCCGGATGCGCTACTGTTCGCGGCGAGCGAACCGCCGCGTTGCCTCGAATTCTAGGAATCGCGTGCGTACTTATGGGTGAAAGTTGGATGACGACACTTGAGCAATCGGAAAGCGTTTTTCACGCGGCTTTCATGAAGCGGAGCGAAGCATGAAGCGCGACTGCCCGACCATCCAGGAGCTGCTGGCCTTCGACGCGGTGGCGCGGCACCAGAGCATCACGCTCGCGGCCGGGGCGCTGTGCATCACCGTGAGCGCCGTCAGCAAGCAGATCGCCGGGCTCGAGGCCTTCCTGGGCCGCGAGCTGCTGCAGAAGAACGGGCGCGGCGTGCAGCTCACGCCTCAGGGCCGCGTGTACTGGCAGAAGATCTCCGGCGGCCTGCGCGCCATCGAGACCGCGACCTTCGAGGCGCGCTCGGGCGACGCTGGCGCCGGCCTGCTCACGCTGGCCAGCGTGCCCACCTTCCTCACCAAATGGCTCATTCCGCGCCTGCCCGCCTTCAGCCAGAAGAGCCGGCACGTCATGCTGAGCTTCAGCCGCCACCTGGAGCCCAGCGACGGCATCCCGGCCGGCGTGGACGCCGCCATCCGCTACGGCCCCGACGGCTGGCCCGGCGTGGTGTCCGAATACATCGCGGGGCGCGAGTTCGTGCTGATCGTGGCGCGTTCGCTGGTGGAAGGGCGCCACCGCATCGCGCAGCCCGCCGACATCGTCGGCCACACGCTGCTGCACCACGAGGGAGCGCCCACCGCGTGGCGCCTGTGGGCCGTGCAGCACGGCGTGCCCGAGGTGCAGATTGTGGCGGGCCCGCGCTTCGCGCAGTATTCGGCGCTGATCCAGGCGGCGCTCAACGGCCTGGGCATCGGCCTGGTGCCCAAGCTGCTGGTGCAGGAAGAGCTGGCCGAAGGCGCGCTGCTGAGCCCCTGCGGCACACCGGTCAGCGTGAACCAGGGACACTACCTCTGCTACCGGCCCGACCGCCTCGACCTGCCGGCCTTCGCGGCGTTCCGTGAATGGCTGCTGGACGAGGGGCTGAAGTCGCGCGGAGTGGAAACCGAGGCATGAAGCCGCCGTCCTGGTCAGGCTCTTTTTCCGGACAGACAAGCAAGGAAACGAATCGATGAAAGTCGCAGTGATGGGCGCCGGCGCGGTCGGCTGCTACTACGGGGCGATGCTCGCGCGCGCCGGGCACGAAGTGGTGCTGGTCGGCCGGCCCTCGCACGTGGAGGCTGTCAATGCCAAGGGCCTGCGTCTTGAGACCAAGGCGTTCGACGAGCGCGTGCGCGTTGCCGCGAGCACGCAGGCCTCGGCGGTGCAGGGCGCCGACCTCGTGCTGTTCTGCGTGAAATCCACCGACACCGAATCGGCCGCCGAACAGATCAAGCCGCATCTCGCTCCCGGCGCGCTGGTGCTCACGCTGCAGAACGGCGTGGACAACGACGAGCGCGTGCGCTCGGTGCTGCCGTCCAACGAGGTGGCGGCCGCCGTCGTCTACGTGGCGACTGAGATGGCCGGGCCGGGCCATGTGAAGCACCACGGGCGCGGCGAACTGGTGATCGCGCCCTCGGGCCGCAGCGAGGAAGTGGCGCGGCACCTCGAGGCCGCCGGCGTGCCCACGCAGATATCCGCCAACGTGCGCGGGTCGCTATGGGCCAAGCTGATCCTCAACTGCGCCTACAACGCGCTCTCCGCCGTCACGCAGTTGCCCTACGGCGTGATCGTGAAGGGAACCGGAGTTGCAGACGTGATCCGCGACGTGGTGGCCGAATGCCTCGCGGTCGCGAAGGCAGAGGGCGTGGAAGTGGTGGGCGACACCGACGCCGCGGTTCGCGCCATCGCGCAGACCATGCCCTCGCAATACTCGTCGACCGCGCAGGATCTCGCGCGCGACAAGCCCACCGAGATCGACCACCTCAACGGCCTCATCGTGCGGCGCGGCGAGGCGCTGGGCGTGCCCACGCCGGCGAATCGCGTGCTGTTCGTGCTGGTGAAGCTGCTCGAGGGCAAGCAACGCTCGAGTTGACCCCGATCTGGCGGGGAACACCGCGGAACCGGTTTTGCCGGGCCGCAGGTGTTGCCCCCGGGGGGAAGGCGTGCGCGACACGAGGTGCGCGCAGCCTGGGGGCGAGCCCTTACCCCGGCATCGGCTCGCGCATCGTCACGAACTCTTCGGCGGCGGTGGGGTGGATGCCCACCGTGCCGTCGAAGATCGCCTTCGTCGCGCCCGCGCGCATCGCCACAGCGAAGCCCTGCACGATCTCGCCCGCGTCGGCGCCCACCATGTGCAGGCCCACCACGCGGTCGGTGGCCTTCTCGACCACCAGCTTCATGAAGGTGCGCTCGCTGCGGCCAGAGAGCGTGTGGCGCAGCGACTTGAATTCGCTGGAGAACACCGTGACCTCGCCGAACTTCGCGCGCGCGTCGAGTTCGGTGTAGCCGCAGGTGCCGATGTTCGGATGCGTGAACACGGCGGTGGGAATGAACTCGTAGTCGAGCCGTCGTTTTCCCTTGCCGAAGAGTTCGTCGACCACCACCATCGCCTCGGCCAGCGCCACCGGCGTGAGCTGCACGCGCGTGGACACGTCGCCCACCGCGTAGATCGACGGCACCGAGCTGCGGTAGTGCGCGTCGACCGCGATCGCGCCGCGCTCGTCGAGCTTCACGCCCGCCGCCTCCAGGCCCAGCCCCTGCGTGTTGGGTACGCGGCCGGTGGCGAAGAGCACGGTGTCGGCCTCGATCTGCTGGCCGCGCGCGAGCGTGACCGTGAGGCCGTCTGGGCCACGCGTGACCGAGGCGGCCTCGCAGTTCAGCCGTACGTCGACGCCGGCCTTGCCCATCTCGTTCGCGAGGAACTGCCGCACGTCGTCGTCGAAGCCGGTGAGCAGGTGCGCGCGGCGGTGCAACTGCGTGACCTTGGAGCCCAGCCCGTTGAAGATCGATGCGAACTCGCAGGCGATGTAGCCGCCGCCCACCACCAGCAGGCGCTTGGGGAACGGGTCGAGATCGAACATCGCGTCGGAGGTCACGATGTGCTCGCGGCCCTGGATGTCGGGCACGAAGGGCGTGCCGCCGGTGGCCACGAGCAGGTGGCGGGCGGTGTGGCGCTTGCCGCCGATCTCCACCGTGTGCGGGTCGACCAGCTGGGCCCATCCGGTGACGAGCGTGACGCCCGCGTTCTTCAGCAGCGAGGCGTAGATGCCGTTGAGCCGCGTGATCTCCTTCGCGCGCTGGGCCTTCAGGTGTGCCCAGTCGAATTGCGGCGCCTCGGGCAGCTTCCAGCCGTAGCCCGCGGCCTCCTCGAAGGATTCGGCATAGCCGGCCGCGTAGCTGTAGAGCTTCTTGGGAATGCAGCCCACGTTGACGCAGGTGCCGCCGAGTTCGGCGGCCTCGGCCAGGGCGACGCGGGCGCCGGTCTGCGCCGCCATGCGCGCGGCGCGAACGCCACCGCTGCCGCCGCCGATGACGAAGAGATCGAAGTCGAATGTGGGCATGAGAAAGCTTGGCTCCTTTGGCCGCCGACTGTAGCGGCGGGGTGAAGACGGCGCTTCAAGCGGGGCTTGCTTGACTCTGAAGCTGCTTCAGGGATTCCACTGTCCGCAGGCCCTGCGGGAGTTCATCGCCGTCGGCGACGCTCCAGCGGGCCGTCAGCTCTCAGGGAGAAACACATGGGAATGCTCGAAAGGCTTTTCGGAGGCCACGGCGGATCGCGGCATGGCGGCGGTGGTGGCGGCGGCGGCGGCCATCATGGTTCCAGAGGCGGCCATGGCTACGGCAACGGCGCGCCGCCGGCGGGCGGCGGCGCGTGCCCGTCGTGCCGCGCCACCAATGCGCCGGGCGCGCGCTTCTGCCAGCAATGCGGCGGCTCGATGCAACCGGCCGCCTGCAGGCAGTGCGGCACCGCGATGCAGGCCGGCGCGAGGTTCTGCGCCCAGTGCGGCCAGCCTTCGGAAGCCGCGCCGCGCGGCTGAAGCGCTGCAGCCTGCCTACTGGCGCGAGTCCGGGGAAGTCCAGAGCCGACGCGGGTCATCGCCGGCGGGCTGGTTCGGCTGCGGCGGGATGCCGCGTTGCTGTTGCAACGCGCGCAACTGGGCTTGCTGCAGGGCCTGTTGCTGAGCCTGCGCCTGCTGCTGCATCTGCGCGGCGCGCTGCTGCATCTCCTGTTGCTGGCGAAGCATCTGCTGCTGCGCCTGTGCCTGCTGCTGGGCCGCGCGCATCTGCTGTGCCTGTTGCTGTTGGAGCAACTGCTGTTGCTGCTGCATGGCTTGCGCCTGCGCGGCGCGCTGCTGCATTTCCTGCTGCTGGCGCAAGGCCTGCTGTTGCTGCTGCTGGAGTTGGAGCTGCAACTGCTGTTGTTGCTGCTGTTGCTGCCAGCGGTCCTGCTCGGCGCGCTGGCGCCAGTCGCGCCGCTGCTGCCACTCGCGTTGCTGGCGCCAGTCTTCCTGCCGACGCCACTCCTCCTGCTGGCGCCAGTCCTGTTCGCGCTGCCAGTCCATCTGCTGCTGGGCGGCCTGCGCGGCGCGCTGCTGCTGCATCCACTGCTCCTGTTGCTGCGCCTGCTCGTACTCGATCTGCTGCTGCCGCGCGATCAGCGCCGCCGGCGGCACCACCACGGCGGGCTGGGCGTAGCGTGCGGAGCCTGGCTGGCCCTCGAAGCGGCCGCGTTCTGCAACCCAGGTGTCGAAGCTGCTGTTCTGCGATCGCGTGGTGCGCACGGTCGTGAGGTTGCGGCCCGACACCGTGGTCTGCTGGCGCGCGGTCAGCAGCTGCGAGATGCCGTTCTGGCCATGCAGCGTGAGATGGCCCGAGGCCACCGCCGCCCAGGTGGTCGTGGTGTCGGCCTCGTCGATGGCGATGCGGTATTCGCCCGGCGCACCGATCGCCACCGAGGCATTGGGGGTGACGATGCTGATGCGCTGGCCCGAAGCCATGTCGCGCACGCTCAGCTGCAGGTTGCCCCGGCCCGCGTCGATGCGCACGGTGTCCTCGTCGATGCCGGAGAACTCCACGGATGTCCCGCCGTCCAGGCGCAGCGCGGCCGGGCCGATGTAGACCTCGGCGCGTGCGTTGCGGTCGGTCCAGATGCGATCGCCGACGGCGAGCTGGCGGCCCGGCCGGGCGGCGGACCAGCGGTCGTCGCCGGCGGAGGAGACGCTCACGGTTCCCTGCTGCAGGTTCAGGCGCGCGATGGGCACCTGCTGCGCGCTGGCCGCGAAGCCGGCGCACACCAGCGCCAGCCCGAGCAGCCAGCGGCGCAGCGGTCGTTGAAAGGCCGAAAGGCTTGTGGTGCGATTCATGTGGTTTCTCTGATCCCCGGATGGACGAAGCGATGGTGCTGTTCTGATGACGCTGTTTGTAACGCGCGAGAATCCGCTGCCGCTGTCACCGCGCGACCCCTGCTTGGTGAAGCGCGCGTGCAATCGGAAACCGGCTGTAAGGAGGGACACCACATGAAAAACCAGAAAAGCGCACGGCCAGCGGGCAAGTCGTGCTTCCAAAACAGTAGCGCGGTCATCGCCTGCGCCGCGGCTGCAATGCTGCTGGCGGCGCTGCCCGCCGCAGCCCAGCTGGCGCGCAAGCCCTCGTATTACCAGCAGCAGAACCAGCCGCAGCCCGAAGGGCCGGCCGCGCAGCTCGTGCCGCGCCCCTCGGTGCCGTCGTCGCTGCCCGCGTTGCGCAGCCAGGGCGACTTCGACCAGATGGCGCGCGTCTACGATGCCGGCACGCCGATGCAGCTCGCCCATGTGCTGTTCGCCATCGACAGGCAGGCGAAGCCGCCGCGCATGTACTACATCGACACGCCGCGCTACCAGCTGCACGTGCGCTTCCTGCGCGACACCCGGCTCGTGCCCAACACCATCAAGCGCGAGATCGACCGCAACTACCTCGCGCCCGACCGCCGCTTCCTGTTCGGCACGCTGAGCTGGCAGCAGAACATCGGCAGCTTCACCTACGAATTCTGGGAAGGCGACAAGCTCACCGCGCCGCTGCTGCGGCAGGCCGACCAGCAGGTCAAGGCCAGCTTCTTCGCGCCTGTGAAGTTCAAGACCAACTCGACGCTGCACGAGCGCGTGGCGAAGGAGACCGGCATCGATTTCGTGAGCCAGGAGGCGCTGATCCGCGAGCAGCCCTTCCTGCCGATGAACCTCGGCACCGCCACCGGCCGCGTACGCATCGTGGACGACGAGGCAGGCATCAACGCACTGCTGCCCGACGACATCGCCGTGCTGCGGCAGGTGCCCATCGGCCTGCCGCCGGTGGCGGCCGTGCTGACCGAGCGGCCATCGACCGCGCTCTCGCACGTCAACCTGCTGGCCAAGGGCTGGGGCATTCCCAATGCCTACGTGCGCGACGCCGCCTCCGTGCTGAAGGAGCATGCCGGCCAGTGGGTGGCGCTGAAGGTGGCGGCCTCGGGCTACCAGGTGCGACGGCTCACGCCGGAAGAGATCGCCGCGCTGCCGCCGCGCGCCGTGCGCACCGCCGCCACGGGAGCCGTGCCCGGCAGCTCGCGCGCCATCAAGCCCGACCTGCGCGAAAGCCGGCTGCTGCCGCTGGCCTCGCTGCGCGCGCGCAACAGCGCGCAGTGCGGCGTCAAGGCCGCGAACCTCGGCGCCATGCAGGCCGCGCACATCCCGGGCACCTCGGTGCCCGACGGCTTCTGCATTCCCTTCGCGCACTACGACCGCTTCATGCGCGCCAACGGCCTGGCCGATCGCATCGCGCGCATGCAGCAGCAGCCGGGCTTCGCGAGCGATCCGAAGGTCCGCCAGAAGGCGCTGGCACAGCTGCGCGACGAGATCGTGCAATGGCCGGTCGATGCTGCCACCGCGGCCGGCTGGCGCGCGGCATGGCAGTCGCAGCTCGGCGGCGGAGGCGTGTTCGTGCGCAGCTCGTCCAACTCGGAAGACCTGCCCGGCTTCAGCGGCGCGGGGCTCTACACCACCGTGCCCAACGTCAAGACCGGCGACGCGCTCGAGGTGGCCGTGAAGAAGGTCTGGGCCTCGGTGTTCAACCCCGAGGCCTGGGAGGCTCGCAGCGCGGCGGGCTTCGGCGCAGAGTCGGTGCTGATGGGCGTGTTCGTGCAGACCGCCATCGACTCGACCAATGCCGGCGTGATGATCACCCGCGACCCCTTCGACGCGGGGCATCCGCACATCACCTACATCTCGGCCAAGCGCGGCATCGGCATCCGCGTGGTCGAGGGCCGGCGCGTGGCCGAGCAGGTGATGTACTCGAGCTGGTCCAAGGCCATCCAGGTGCTGAGCCGCTCGGCCGAAGACACGGCGCTGCAGCTCGACAAGGACGGCGGCGTGAAGGAAGTGCCGGTGGAGGCCGGACGCAACGTGCTGACCGACGAGCTGGTGGTGCGCCTGGCCAACGTGGGCGCGGCGGTGAAGCGCACCTTCAACGCCGTCGACCAGGACATCGAATGGGCGACGGTGGGCGATCGCGTCGTGCTGCTGCAGGCGCGGCCGTACGTGGAGCGGCGGCGCTGAGACGGGGCCGCGGGCCTTCAACCTGCGACCGCCAGTTCAGCACAGCGGGTAGTAGATGAAAAACCGCCACCCCCAGACAGCCAGCAAGGCAACAGCTATCCAGAGGGAGTAATGTGTTTTTTTCTTTCGAATCGACTGGGTGGCTGCCAAAACCAGGAGCGGAATTAAAAAGGCGAAAGAAAAGAACCTGACGCTGATATCGTCGTCAAGCGGAAGTCCGCAAAATGTCAGCCCCTCGGATTTTGCACTTGGTTCGTCCAGCATCCATTCATACTTGTTCATTGGCATGAGAAGCATGAAGGCAATGCAAAAGAAAGCATATGCCGACGCCAGTGCCACACCTATTTTTTTCATCGTCAGACTTTATCCAGAAGAGTTAGAACGTGGTCGCGATGCTCCAGCATCCTGCGCCCATACTCCGAAAACTGCCTGCCTTGACTGCCCGGAGGGAGTTTGATGGAATTTGCGAAATCACCCAGTGCGCGCTCGATGCCTCGGTTATAACGAGAACCGGCAACGATGAATTGTTCGTCCGTGAGATTTGAAGTATCGATCCCCGGGTAGTCGAACAGGATGAGATTTTTCAGGTGCCGAGCAACGATGTTCAAATTGAATGCGTCGGTCTCAAGGCACGTAATCAAGTTCATTCGGTCCAGGTACGACAGCAGTTCAACCGGAATCCCGAGCTCCTTCGAGGCAACCCGCAGTTGAATGCTTACTGCGCCAACCGAAGTTTCTTCGGGCGGCTTGCCAAACTTGACAGGTCTTCCCGCTAGCGTTCGCTGCAACGTGCGCGCCCGAAATGCGGGTCTTTTTATGCCGTCAGGCTTGCCGCCCACCTCGGCCCAGGCAACGCAGGCGAGCAGAACTGGAGGGATTCGATGCTGCTCCGCTGCATCTTTGATGCGAAATTTATTGTAAACAACCCAGCCATCTTTGTAGGCTTCCAAATACGCCCGGCCGCCGCCCATTTTTTCCGATAGTGCGCGCCATTTGAAGATATCCCAACTATTCCATTTTGGATAATTGGAATTATCTGGCGCGCAAAACTCCCTGCCGCTCATGTGTCGCTCCCTTTTTGAATCCAGGCATCATAGTGAGAGCGAATATTTCATTGAGTGGCAGCCTGCGAAATTCTGCACGCTTGAATATATATTTATTCAGGGTGCACGGCGCGCCGAGCAATACGCAGCCTGCCGAGAGCATTCGACTCCGAAAAGGCGCTAGTTTCGGGGGTTCAGGCGGCTGTAAACCGCAAGGGCTGATCGGGCCCTTTACTGCCCGTACGCCAAGCGTCGCATGCGGCTGAATGAGCGGGCACGGCATTGCCGTGCTCGCACTCGACGCGCTTTTACTTGTACAGCAACTGCGGCAACCACAACCCGATCTGCGGCCACATGTACAGCAGCACGATCGCAAGCACCTGGATGCCCATGAAGGGCAGCATGCCCAGGAAGATCTGGTTCAGCGTGACGTGCGGCGGGCTCACGCCCTTCAGGTAGAAGGCGGCCATCGCCACCGGGGGCGAGAGGAACGCGGTCTGCAGGTTCAGCGCCACCAGCAGCCCGAAGAACAGCGGGTCGACGCCGAAGTTGTCCAGCAACGGGATGAAGATGGGCATGAAGATCACGATGATCTCGGTCCACTCCAGCGGCCATCCCAGCAGGAAGATGATGACCTGGCTCAGGATCAGGAACTCCACCTTCGTGAGGTTCATGCCGAGCACCCACTCCTCCACCAGCGCCTGGCCGCCGAGCAGCGCGAACGCGGCCGAGAAGATGGCCGAGCCCACGAAGAGCCAGCACACCATGGCCGATGTCTTGGCCGTGAGGAACACCGACTCCTTCAGCACCGCGAGGTTGAGCCGCCGGTAGGCCGCCGCCAGCAGCATGCCGCCGAGTGCGCCCATGGCGGCCGCCTCGGTGGGTGTGGCGAGGCCCAGCACGATCGAGCCGAGTACAGAGAGGATCAGCAGCACCAGCGGGAAGAACGACGCCAGCAGCATCTTGAAGATCTCGAGCCGCGCGAAGCTCAGGAACAGGTAGAAGAGCGTGACGATGGCGCCGAAGATGGCGAAGGTGACCCACCACCAGGTCGGCGCGGGGCGTTCGGTGGCGGCCTGGCTCGCGGCTTCGGCGGACTCCGTGCCGCTTGCGGCTGCCGGTGGCGCGGTCGGCGCGCCCGGAGGTTCGGCCAGCGAGCCGGAACTGCCCGTGGCGGCGGCCGGCGGCTCGTCGGAGGGAGGCTCCTGGAGCCCTCCTTCCTGCGGTGGCTCCTGCAGCCCGCCTTCGGCCGGTGGCTCCTGAAGGCCGCCCGACGCCTGCTCGCTGCTGCTTCGCACCGCCCCGATCTCCTCGACCTCGTAGCGCTCCTGCACTTGCACCGTCGTCACCGCCTTGTAGCTGAAGGCGGCCAGCACGAGGAAGAGTACGCCCGGCATCGCGACGATGCCCAACTGCTTCAGCACATGCGAGAACGGTACGTCGGCATTGCGCCGGCCTTTCAGCAGCCCGACCAGCGCATGCGCCGCGGGGCTGTCGGCCAGTCGTTGCGACAGAGGCGGCAGCGGCACCACCCGCTCGGCCTGCGACAGCGGCGGCGCCCACTGCGGCTTGAGCCACGCGATGATGATCACGTACAGCACGTAGAGCGACGCGAGCATCAGCCCCGGAAAGAAGGCGCCCGCGTACAGCTGCACCACCGAGACGCCCGCCGTCGCGCCGTACACGATCAGCAGCACCGATGGCGGAATCAGGATGCCCAGGCAGCCGCCGGCGGTGATGGCGCCCGCGGCCAGCGGCACGCTGTAGCCCGCGCGCAGCATGGCCGGCAGCGCCAGCAGTCCCATCAGCGTGACCACCGCGCCCACGATGCCGGTGGCCGTGGCGAAGATGGTGCATGTGACCAGCGTCGCCACCGCGAGCGCGCCGGGCAGCCGCGCGAGCGCCAGGTGCAGGCTCCTGAAGAGCGACTCGATGAGGTTCGCACGCTCCACCAGGTAGCCCATGAACACGAACAGCGGCACCGCGATGAGCACGTCGTTGGCCATGGTCTTGAAGGCCGACTGCACCATCAGGTCGAGCGTGCGGTGCCAGTCGCGGTCGTAGGCCAGCCAGGTGAAGAGCATGCCCATGCCCATCAGCGTGAACGCGGTGGGAAAGCCCAGCATGATGGCCACCACCACCAGCGAGAGCATCAGCAGGCCGAGGTGGCCGTTGGTGATGGTGGGCGCGTTCGCCAGCACCGCGACGGCGCCGATCACGATCAGCGCCATGAACGAGAGACCGAACCAGAGTTCGCGGCGGATCATCGCGCGGCCTCCCTGGAAGTGACCACGCGGTCGAGCGCGGCGATGTCCTCGTCCTTCACGTGCACCATCTCCTTGAGCTTCTCGACGTCGACTTCCTCCACGTCCTGCTCGCGCGAAGGCCAGGCGCCCTCGCGGATGCAGCGCACGCAGCGGATGATCTCCACCAGCCCCTGCAGCAGCAGCGTGAAGCCGGCAAGCGGAATGACGAACTTGAACGGGTACAGCGGCAGCGGTTCCGCCGAGAAGGTCTGCTCGCGGATGGCGAGCGACTCGCCCGCGTAGACCCATCCGGCCCACGTCAGCGCGACGATGCCGGGCAGGAAGAAGACGATGTAGAGCACCAGGTCCACCAGCGCCTGCGTGCGCGGGCGGAAGAAACCGTAGAGCACGTCGCCGCGCACGTGGCCGTTCTTCGAGAGCGTGTAGGCGCCCGCGGTCATGAACATGGTGCCGTACAGCATGATCTGCGCGTCCAGCACCCAGGCGTGGGGCTTGTTGAGGGCGTAGCGCGAGAACACCTCCCAGCTGATCAGCAGCGTGAGCAGCAGGGCGCACCAGGCGAAGGTCTTGCCGATCCATGTGGAGAACCGGTCGACCGCCAGCAGGAAAGATTGCATCGGAACGAACTCCTCGCCGCGTCATCCTTCGCGCGGCAGCTTGAGCGCAGGCGTGAAAAGAGGGCACCGCCCGGGTGCCCTCGCGTCGCATCGATCCCGTCGGATCAGGTCTTCTTCGCCTGCCGTCCGAAGTAGTGGTTGTAGGCCATCTTGAAATCGACCGAGTAGTCGTTCTGCCACTGGCCCGCGCGCTCGGCGAAGGCGCGCTGCGAGTCGAGCACCTTCTTGAACATCGGGTTCTCGGCCGACTTCTTCGCGATGGTCTTGTCCCACGAGGCGAGCTGCGCGCGCAGCACCGCGTCGGGCGTCTTGTAGAACTTGATGCCGGACTTCTTCAGCTCCTCGTAGTCCTTCGAGTTGCGGTCGATGGCCTTCCAGCTCATCTCGGCGCTCGCGGCCTGCGTGGCGTACTCGATGATCGACTTGAGTTCGGGCGGAAGCGCCTTGAGCTTGCTGCCGTTGAACAGCACCTCGAACTGTTCGCCGCTCTGGTGAAAGCTCTGCAGCATGCAGTTCTTGGCCACGTCGGGAAAGCCCAGCACGCGGTCGCTCGATGCGTTGTTGAACTCGGCCGCGTCGATCAGGCCGCGGTCCAGCGCGGGCACGATCTCGCCGCCAGGCAGCGGGTTCACGGCCGCGCCCATGTCGGTGAACACGTCCACCGCCAGGCCCACGGTGCGGAACTTCAGGCCCTTCATGTCCTCGGCCTTGGCCACCGGCTTCTTGAACCAGCCCAGAGGCTGCGTGGGCATCGGGCCGTAGAGATAGGAGGCCACGTCGAGGTTCAAGCCCTTGTAGATCTCCTCCATCAGCGCCTTGCCGCCGCCGTAGGTGTGCCAGGCCAGCACCATGTTGGCGTCCATGCCGTAGCCCGGGCCGGAGCCCCACAGCGCGAGCGCGGAGTTCTTGCCGTACCAGTACGCGACCACGCCGTGGCCGCCGTCGAGCGTGCCCTTGGCCACCGCGTCGAGCAGCTGGAACGCGGGCACCACCGAGCCGGCAGGCAGCACTTCGATCTTCAGGCGGTTGCCCGCCATCTCGTTGACCTTCTTCGCGTAGTCCTGCGCGTACTCGTGGAAGATGTCCTTCGCGGGCCAGGTGCTCTGGAAGCGAAGGGTGGTGGTCTGGGCCATGCTGACCATCGGCACGGACATGGCGCCCGCAGCCACGGCGGCGCCCTTGAGCAGCCCGCGGCGGCGGGGCATCTTGCTGTCTGTCATTTGTCTCTCTCCAAACGGTTCTGACTTGGGAAAACCCAGGCTGTCCGTCTTGGAGTTATGGTTCGACAGGCCCAAGGCGCCATCTTTGGCGCGAGGGAGCACGCAACAAACAGGGTTTTCACGAACCGGTGAAAAATTCCGGGGAATGAAAACCCGCATCGCAAGGACACGAGAGAGATGACAGAACCCGTCGAGAACAAGGGCTACGCCGGCGACGTGACGCCCGAGCAGGCCGCGCAGTGGACCACCAGCGGCGAAGCCGTGCTGGTCGACGTGCGCACCGACGCCGAGCGCGAATGGGTCGGCTACGTGCCGGGCGCCGTGCCGCTGGCCTGGAAGCAGTGGCCCGGCATGGCGATGAACCCGGCCTTCGACGAAGGCGTGCGTGCCGCCGCGGAGGGCGGCAAGAAGGTGGTGCTGCTGTGCCGCAGCGGCGTGCGCTCGATCGCCGCCGCGAAACGCGCGACCGAGCTGGGCGTTGAGGCCTACAACATCCTCGAAGGCTTCGAGGGCAATCCGGACGAGAACGGCCACCGCGGGCTGATCGGCGGCTGGCGCAAGCGCGGGCTGCCCTGGCGGCAGAACTAGAGCGAACCGCTCACCCCGCTCGCCTCACTCGGCCGTGGCCGGGTCGATCACGCTGTACACCCGGTCCACGCGGTTGGCCGGGAAGCCGCCGAGCTCCGCGTGCCGGCGCACCAGCGCTTCGTCGGTGGCCTGGTAGACGCAGTAGACCCGGTCGCCGGTCACGTAGCTGTGGATCCACTGGATGTCGGTGCCCATGCTGCTGAGCACGCCGCAGGACTTCTGCGAGATGGCCTTCAGGTCCGACGGGGTGAACTTGCCGGCGCCGGGGATGTCTCGCTCGATGACGAATTTGGGCATGGTGGTACTCCTGTCTGGCTGTCAGAATCGGTCGAAGGCGACCAGCACCCATGGTGCCGGGGCGGAGGCCTCGCGTCTTGCCCGCCTCGCCTGACTTATTGACCGAAACCCCGCCCTCGCTTGCCCGGGAGGTGACCATGGATGTCTTGTCGGACGTGCTGCGGACCATCCGCCTGGAGGGGGCGCTCTTCCTGAACGGCGACATGTATGCACCCTGGTGTTTCAAGGTACCCAGGGGAGAGGACATCGCCCGGATGCTCAGGCCCGGCGTGCAGCGGCTGGCCATCTGCCACCTGGTGCTGCTGGGCGAATGCTGGGCCCAGGTCGACGGCGCCGAACCGATCCGCGCATGCGCCGGCGAAGTGATCGCGGTGCCGCATGGCGATCCGCATGTGCTGGGCAGCGGACTGCATCACGCGGCAGTCGACATGAGGCATGTGGTGAGCCCACGCGCACCCGAGCTCGAGCGCGTCCGCTACGGCGGCGAGGGCGACCGCACCCTGCTGGTGTGCAGCTGGTTCGCGTACGAAGGCGACGCGCCCAACCCTGTCATGGCGAACATTCCGCGCCTCTTCACCACGGCGTTGCGCAGCAGGCCGGCGGGTCCGTGGATCGAGCAGTCGGTCAACTTCGTGCTGGGCGATGCGGCTTCGCGCTCGCCCGGTTCGGAGATGGTCGCGGCCAAGGTGGCGGAAGTGCTGTTCGCCGAAGTGCTGCGCGGCTATATCGAATCCGCGCCCGCCAGCAGCCCCGGCTGGCTCGCCGGCCTGCGCGACCCCCACGTGAGCCGCTGCCTGGCGCTGATGCACGCGGAGCCCGCGCGCAACTGGACGGTCGATGCATTGGCACACGAGACGCACACTTCGCGCAGCGTGCTGGCGGACCGCTTCGCCGAACTGGTGGGCGTGCCGCCCATGCACTACCTGGCGCGCTGGCGCATGATCCTGGCCGCCGGCATGTTGCGTAGCGACCGGTGCAACCTCGCGCGCATTGCCGAGGGCGTGGGCTACGAATCGGAGGCCGCCTTCAACCGCGCGTTCAAGCGCGAGTACGGCGTGTCGCCGGGGGCCTGGCGGCACAACGGCGCGTAGCCGCGTGCCGCAGAAAGTTCAGAGCGCCGGAATGCGCAGCTTCTGCCCCGGATAGATCTTGTCCGGGTGCGTCAGCATCGGCTTGTTGGCCTCGAAGATCACGTTGTACTTGTTGGCGTCGCCGTAGTACTTCTTCGAGATGGCCGAGAGCGTGTCGCCGCGCACCACGTCGTGGTATTGCGCGGGCGGCGCGGCCGGTGCGACGAGGTTGTTCTCCACGCTGGTCACGTTCGCCACGTTGCCCGCGGCGAGCGACGCCTTCTCGCTGGCCTCCTGCGATGGTGCCTGGCCCGCGAGGGTGACCACCCCGGTGCTGGCGGTGTAGGTCACCTCCAGCCCGGTGAGACCGAGGTTCTGCGTCTCGATGTAGGTCTTGATGGCGGCAGCGGCCGCCTGGTTGGCGTCAGGTGTGGCGGCCTGGGCCGACGATCCGCCGAACAGTTTCTCGCCAGCCTCCTTGATGAAACTCAGCAATCCCATGGCTTTCTCCTTGTGCGGTGGTGAATGGAACTGGCGAATGTAGGGGTGGAACTCCACGCGCGGGCGTAGGCCCATGCCGCGTGTGTCAACGACGTGCCAGCGGAAATAACCACAAAGTCGCAATAATCCCGCGCATGTCATCCCCCTTCCTCGCCATCGACATCGGCAACACCCGCCTCAAGTGGGCGCTCTACGACTCGGCCCGCCCCGGTGCCGCGTTGCAGGCGCAGGGCGCCGAATTCCTCGACCACATCGAACGGCTGGCCGACGGCCCGTGGGCCGAGCTGCCTTCGCCGGGCTCCATGCTGGGCTGCGTGGTGGCAGGCGATGCGGTGCGCCGCCGCGCCGAGGAGCAGATCGTCGAGCGCTTCGACTGCACGCCGCGCTGGGTGATGTCGAGCGCGGGCGAGGCCGGCATCGTCAACGGCTACGACCACCCCACGCGCCTGGGCGCCGACCGCTTCGTGGCGATGATCGGCGCGCGCCACCGCATGCTGGCCGCCGCGAAGCCGGGGCAGCCGCCGCGGCCGATGGTGGTGGTGCTGATCGGCACGGCCGTGACGGTCGAGGCCATCGACGCCGACGGCAAGTTCCTGGGCGGCCTGATCCTGCCGGGCCACGGCATCATGCTGCGCGCGCTCGAGTCGGGCACGGCCGGGCTGCACGTGCCCACCGGCGAGGTGCGCGAATTCCCCACCAACACCAGCGACGCGCTGACCAGCGGCGGCACCTACGCCATCGCCGGCGCGGTGGAGCGCATGGTGCAGCACGTGCGCTCGCACTGCGGCGCCGAGCCGGCCTGCTACATGACCGGCGGCGCGGGCTGGAAGATGGCGCCCGTGATGAACGGGCACTTCGAGCTGGTCGAGAGCCTGATCATGGACGGGCTCCTGGTGATTGCCCGCGAGCGGGCTTCGAACTGAGAAGGCTCCGTCAGGGGCGCATCAGCGCCTCTGCCATCGCCTGGAAGGCCGGCAGCGTGAGCGGATCGTTCGCGCCGTTGGCCGCCACCGGGTGCGCCGCGTAGCGCACGATCACCATCTCGGCCTTCGGGTCCACGTAGATGCTCTGGCCGTGGATGCCGCGCGCCATGTATGCACCGTGCGGGTTATGCGACACCCACCACATGTCGCGGTACGACCAGCCCTTGAGCAGCGGGTAGCCGGCCTTCACGAACTTGGCCGGGTCGCCGCCGCGCTGGATGTCTTCCACCACCGCCTTCGGAATGGCCTGCTGCCCGTTGGAGGCACGCCCGCCATTGCGCATGGTCTCGCCGAAGCGCGCGAGGTCGCGCAGCACGGTGTTCAGGCCGCCGCCGCCCGATTCGGTGCCGATGCGGTCGACCATGAAGTACGCGTCCTGCTCGGCGCCGATGCGGCGCCAGATCTTCTCGCTCAGCAGGTCGGCCAGCGACTGGTTACTGGCGCGGCGCACGATCCAGGCCAGCACCTCTGCATTGACCGTCTTGTAGGCGAAGGCGTCGCCGTGCTCGCCTTCCTTCTTCAGCGTGACGAGGAACTCGTAGAACGACTTCGGGCCGGTGTAGTTCTGGCCCTGGGTGAGCATGCCGCCGGCGCGGGCGTAGTCCCAGATCTCGGCCTTGGGGTCGGCATAGTTCTCGGAGTAGCGCACGCCCACGGTCATGTCCATCACCTGGCGCACGGTGGCGTCGCCGTATGCCGTGTCCTTGAGCTCGGGGAGGTACTTGGTGACAGGCGCCGCCGGGTCGAGCTTGCCTTCGTCCACGAGGATGGCCGCCAGCGTGCCCACGAAGGACTTGGTGACCGACATCGCGATGTGCGGCCGCTCGGGCGTGAGCGCGCCGAAGTACTTCTCGTAGACCACCTTGCCGCGGTGCATCACGAGGATGCCGTCGGTGTAGGTGCCGGAGATCATCTGGGCGAAGTTCAGCGTCTGGTCGCTGCCCAGGGGCTTGAACGTGACGGCCTCGATCTGCACCGGCGAAGTGCCCGAAGGCAGCGGGCTGGCCGCGCCTGCGCCACGCCACACGTTGGCGGTGGGCACCGTCTCGCGCACATGCGAGAAGCTCCAGCGCGTGCGCGGGAAGACGCCGCCCGCGGGGTTGTCGAAGGTGATGAGCTTGTCTGGCGGGGGCGGGAAGCCCTTCATCCAGCCCAGCGCGTCGACCGAGGTGGCTGCGGGGTCCGGCAGCGCGGCGGGTGTGGGCGTCTGTGCGGAGGTGGTGTTCACGGCGAGCAGGGTGAATGCGGCGGCGAGCGCCGTGCGGATGAAAAGAGGCATGTTTGTTGTGTTCTCGGTGAAAGGAATCAACGGCCGCTGAAGCGCGCCGGACGGCGTTCGATGAAGGAGCGCACGCCCTCGGCGGCATCCTCGCTGTTCGACAGGCGCTTCTGCGTCTCGATGAATTCCGACACCGCGGCCAGCGGCCCCTGCTCCACGGCCTTGATCACGTTCAGCCGCGTTGCCACCACCGCCAGCGGAGCCTGCGCGGCGATGCGCTGCGCGATGGCCAGCGCCGCGTCGAGCTCCTGGCCGGCGGGCACCACCTTCTGCACGAAGTTGAGGCGGTAGGCCTCGGCGCTGTCGAACTCGTCGGCCGTGAGCAGGTGCAGCATCGCGTTGCCCACGCCCGCGCGCTCGGCCATGCGCAGCGTGGCGCCGCCCGTGGCCATGATGCCGCGCTGCACTTCCATCTGCGAGAAGCGGCAGTTGTCGGCCGCCACCACGATGTCGGCGCCCAGCATCAGCTCGATGCCGACCGTGAAGCAGATGCCCTTGACTGCCACCACCATCGGCTTGGTGCGGCGGCGGTAGTCGGGCAGGCCGAAGTCGTGCGGCTCCACCAGCCCGGCGGGAATCGCCTTCTCGCCGCGCTTCATGTATTCGGTGACCGCCGGCAGGTCCAGGCCCGCCGTGAAGTGGTCGCCGAAGGCATGCAGCACGCCCACGCGCAGGTTCGGGTCGTCGTCGAGCCGGGTGTAGGCCTCGGCAAGCTGTTTGAACATCGGCGGCGTCCAGCCGTTGCGCTTGGCAGGGCGGTTGATGCCGATCAGCAGCACGTGGTCGAGCACCTGGGTGTCGATGCAGCCTTCTGCCGGTGGGGTGGTGGGGGTCGCAGTCATCGGTCTTGTCTCCGTGTTGTTGTTATGGCTGCGCGGCTCAGTACGTGTAGACGCCGCGGCCCGTCTTGCGGCCGAGTTGGCCGGCGGCGACCATTTCCTTCAGCAGCGGGCAGGGACGGTATTTGGAGTCGCCGAACTGCTCGAGGTAGACCTCCATCACGGCCAGGCACACGTCCAGGCCGATCATGTCGGCCAGCGCCAGCGGGCCGATGGGCTGGTTGCAGCCCAGCTTCATGCCGGCGTCGATGTCTTCCGCCGTGGCGATGCCCTCGGACAGCACGAAGAAGGCCTCGTTGATCATCGGCACCAGGATGCGGTTGACCACGAAGCCCGGGGCGTTCTTCACCGTGATCGGCGACTTGCCCAGGCGCTCGGCCAGTTCCTTCACCGTGTCGTGCGTGGCGTCGCTCGTGAGGTAGCCGCGAATGAGCTCCACCAGCGCCATCATCGGCACCGGGTTGAAGAAGTGCATGCCGATGAAGCGGTCGGCGCGCGAGGTGGCGGCCGCCAGTTGCGTGATCGAGATCGACGAGGTGTTCGACGCGATGATGACCTCGGGCGCCAGCATGTCGTCGACCTGCTTCAGGATCTTCAGCTTGAGCGCGTGGTTCTCGGTGGCGGCCTCGATGACCAGCTGGGCGCTCTTCAGGTCTTCGTAGTTGGTCGAGCCCTTGATGAGCGCCAGCGCGGCGGTCTTCTGCTCGGCCGTGAGCTTTTCCTTCTTGATCAGGCGGTCGAGGCTGCCCGACACCGTGGCCAGGCCCTTGTCGACCGCCGCCTGGGCGATGTCGACCATCACCACATTCACGCCGGACACCGCGCAGGCCTGCGCGATGCCGTTGCCCATCGTTCCGGCGCCGATGATGCCGACAGTCTGGATAGCCATGAGAGAACTCCTTGAAGAAAACAAAGGGGGTGCGCGTGGCCCGCGCCACGGCAAAGACATCGATTGTGAAGCAGCCCTGCGCCCGGCCCGTTGCCGCGTGCGACACCCTGGCCCGCCGGTGGCTTACAGTCCTGCGGTTGCTTTTTCCCGCTCTTTTCGACTTCCGACCATGACCACCCTCGGCACCCCCCTTTCCCCCTCCGCAACCCGCGTGATGCTCCTGGGCTCCGGCGAACTCGGCAAGGAGGTGCTGATCGCCCTGCAGCGCCTCGGCGTCGAGACCATCGCCGTCGACCGCTACGAGAACGCCCCCGGCCAGCAGGTGGCGCACCATGCCCGCACCATCACCATGAGCGACCCGGCGCAGCTGAAGGCGCTGATCGAGGCCGAGAAGCCCGCGCTGGTGGTGCCCGAGATCGAGGCCATCGCCACGCCCATGCTGCAGGAGCTGGAAGAAGCCGGCACCGTGCGCGTGATCCCCACGGCCCGCGCCGCCCGCCTCACGATGGACCGCGAGGGCATCCGCCGCCTGGCCGCCGAGACGCTGGGCGTGCCCACCAGCCCCTACAAGTTCTGCGACTCGCTGGCCGAGCTGCAGGCGGCCATCGACGGGGGCATCGGCTACCCCTGCATCGTGAAGCCCGTGATGAGCAGCTCCGGCAAGGGCCAGAGCAAGATCGACGGCCCCGCCGACGTGCAGAAGGCCTGGGACTACGCCATGGCCGGCGGCCGCGTGAGCCATGGCCGCGTCATCGTCGAAGGCTTCATCGACTTCGACTACGAGATCACCCTGCTGACCGTGCGTGCCAAGGACGCCAGCGGCTCCGTGCAGACCCAGTTCTGCGACCCCATCGGGCACGTGCAGGTGAGCGGCGACTACGTGGAAAGCTGGCAGCCGCACCCCATGGCGCCCGCCGCGCTGGCCAAGGCGCAGCAGATCGCGCAGGCCGTCACGGCCGATCTGGGCGGCCAGGGCCTCTTCGGCGTCGAGCTCTTCGTGAAGGGCGACGAGGTCTGGTTCAGCGAAGTCAGCCCGCGTCCGCACGACACCGGCATGGTCACCATGGCCACCCAGTGGCAGAACGAGTTCGAGCTGCACGCGCGCGCCATCCTCGGCCTGCCGGTGGATACATCGCTCAAGAGCCCGGGCGCCAGCGCGGTGATCTACGGCGGCGTGGACGCCACCGGCATTGCCTTCGACGGTGTGGCCGAGGCGCTGCAGGTGCCCGGCAGCGACATCCGCCTGTTCGGCAAGCCCGAGAGCTTCACCAAGCGCCGCATGGGCGTGGCGCTGGTGCACGCGGCCGACACTGACACGGCCCGCAAGCTCGCCAAGGAAGCCGCCTCGCGCGTGAAACCCCGCAAGGCGTAGCCAGTTTCCGCAAGCCGCGCCGCAAGGGCGCGGGCATGGTGCTGGGGCTTGCCGGGCCCGGTCGGGTGCGGGTGCGTGCGGATACCGCGCGGCCCCGTTGCCTTCCACACTGGAAGCTCGCAACGATCCACCGGAGACACCATGCTGCATCCCCAGGCGCGCGCCCTGCTGGACTTCATCGAGGCGCGCGGCATTCCGCCGACGCACACCCTGTCGCCCGCCGACGCGCGGGCCTTCTACCGCGAGCGCCGCACCGCCACGCAGCCGCTGCCGCCCGAAGTGGCCGAGGTGCGCGACCTCGCCGCCGACGGACCGCACGGCACCATCCCGGTGCGCCTTTACCGTCCGATGGGCTCCGGCGTGGGTCCGCTGCCCGTGCTGGTGTACTACCACGGCGGCGGCTGGGTCATCGGCGACCTCGACACGCACGACGTGCTGTGCCGCGAGCTGGCCAACGGCGCGGGCTGCGCGGTGGTCGCGGTCGACTACCGCATGGGCCCCGAGCACCGCTTTCCCGCCGCCGTCGACGACGTGCTGGCCGCCACCCGCTGGGTGCGCCGCGAGGCCGCCGCGCTGGGGCTCGACGCGAATCGCCTGGCCGTGGGCGGCGACAGCGCCGGCGGCAACCTCGCTGCGGTGGTGTCGATCGCGGCGCGCGACGCCGGCGACCTGCCCATCGTCTACCAGCTGCTGATCTACCCGGCCACCGACATGCGGCGCGGCCACCCATCGCACCAGGCCAACGGGCAGGGCTACCTGCTGACGGCGGACACCATCCGCTACTTCCACGACCACTACATCACCGATGCGAAGCACGACCTCGACTGGCGCGCCTCGCCGCTGCTGCATCCGGATCTTTCGAAGCTGCCTCCGGCACTGGTGCTCACCGCCGGCTACGACCCGCTGCGCGACGAAGGCGCCGCGTATGCGGAGGCGCTCACCGCCGCCGGCAACAGCGCGGTCTACGTGTGCTTCGAGCGGCAGATCCACGGCTTCGTGCCCATGGGCAAGGTGATCGACGAGGCCAATGCGGCGGTCGCGCTGTGCGCCGCCGAGCTGCGCCGGGCCTTCGCCAGGGCCTAGGGAAAGTCCCCGCGCAAATCGCCGCAAATCGATATCGCCGCAGCGGCCCTCGCCGCTACGATCCAGCCAACAAAGGACGCCACCACGCAGTGGCGATCCACCGATGCAGGAGACAAGCACCATGCAGCGAACGAGGACGACGCCGCCGCCCGGGCGCGGCGCCGAGAGGCAAGGAGAGCGCCTGATGTGGCTCACGCCGCATCGCGTGTTCTACGCCGGCCTGCTCGGTGCCGCCGCCGAGCGCACGATGGGTGGACACGGCGTGTGCGTGTCGCCCGCCGGCGCGCCGCCTATCCGCATCCGCATCGGTGGCGGCGCGTGGCAAAGCGGTGAACTCATCGTCGTGCCGCCGCATGTGCCGCACCAGGTCGAGAGCGCGCACCCGTTGATCCTCAGCCTGATCATCGAATCGGAATCGGTCGACCCCGCGCGCATGCCGGCCTTCCTGCAGCACTGCGGCCCGGTCGACGCGCCGGCCTTCGTGCAACGCGTGCGCGATGCCCATGCACATCTGCTCGCGGCTTCGGCACGTGGCACGGACTTCGAGGGCTTCGACTTCGACGCGACGTTCTTCGGCGAGCCGCTCGCGCCGCGCGTGCTCGACCCGCGCATCCGCAAGGTGGCCGATGCCATCAACGCCGATCCGGCCGCGCCGGCGTCGGCGGAGGAATGGGCGGCCTCGGTGCACCTGTCGTTCTCGCGCTTCCTGCACCTGTTCAAGCAGGAGACCGGCATGGCCTTTCGCGCCTTCCGCGCCTGGAAGCGCGCGCGCAGCCTGCTGCGCTACGTGCGCCAGAGCAGCACGCTGACCGACATCGCGCTCGACACCGGCTACCCCGATTCGACGCACTTCAGCCATTCGATCCGCCAGGTCTACGGCCTCAAGCCCAGCGACATCGTGGCCGGCTCGCGCCGCCTCGCGCTGCACGACGCGGCCGGCGGCGGTGGCTTCACCCGGCAATGAGCACGGCGGAACACAGGCCATGCAGATTCTTCAGCTGCTGCTGTCGGGCATCGCGCAAGGCTGCATCTACGGCCTGATCGCGCTGGGCTTCGTGCTCATCTACAAGGCCACCGAGACGGTGAGCTTCGCGCAGGGCGACCTGATGATGCTCGGGGCCTTCGGTGCATTCGCGGGCATGTCGCTGTTCGGCATGCCGTTCTGGCTCGCGGCCGTCCTCGCGGTGGTGGCGATGGCGGCCTTCGGCGTGCTGCTGGAGCTGGTGGTGATACGGCCCATCCTCGGGCAGCCGCAGTTCTCCATCGTGATGCTGACCATCGGCATCGCCTACGTGGCGCGCGGGCTGGTCACCATGGTGCCGGGCATCGGCACCGAGACGCATACGCTGGCCGTGCCCTACAAGGACCAGATCTGGAAGCTGGGCGAGCTGGTGGTGAACCTGGAGCAGTTCGTCATCATCGTGGCCACGGCCATCCTGTGCGGCCTGCTGTTCGCGATGTTCCGCTACAGCAAGCTGGGCATCGCGATGCAGGCCTCGTCGCAGAACCAGCTGGCGGCCTACTACATGGGCATTCCGGTGAAGCGGCTCAACGGGCTGGTGTGGGGCTTGGCGGCAGCGGTGGCGGCCATCGCGGGCATGCTGCTCGCGCCCATCACCTTCGTGCACGCCAACATGGGCTTCATCGGGCTCAAGGCCTTTCCGGCTGCAGTGGTGGGCGGCTTCGGCAGCCTGCCGGGGGCGATCGTCGGCGGGCTGGTGATCGGCATCGTCGAGTCGTTCGCGGGCTTCTACCTGCCCGACGGGTTCAAGGACACGGCGCCGTACATCGTGGTGCTGCTGATGCTGATGATCAAGCCGAACGGTTTGTTCGGCGAAAAGCTGCGCAAGAAGGTGTAAGTCTCGTATGCGCTTCATCTTCAAAACGACCTACGACCAGGACGTCCGCCTCGCCAAGCACGGCGGGCACGTGTTCTGGTACGGCCTGCTGGTGGCCTTCCTGCTGGCGGCGCCGTGGATCATCGACGAGTACTGGCTCGCTCAGCTGACCTTCGTGCTGATCTACGGCATCGTCGGCCTCGGGCTGATGCTGCTGGCCGGCTTCACGGGGCAGTTCTCCATCGGGCATGCAGCTTTCCTCGGCGCGGGGGCGTACACGCAGGGCGTGTTGACGAATCTCGGCGTGCCGTTTCCGATCGCGTTGATTGCGGCGGCTGCGTTGTCGGCGGCCGTCGGCGTGGTGGTCGCGTTGCCGGCATTGCGGGTGAAGGGCATCTACCTCGGCATCGCGACGCTGTCGTTCGGCTTCATCGTCGAGGAAGTGTTCGCGCGCTGGGAGAGCGTGACCGGCGGCAATGCCGGCCTGCACGTGAAGTCGCCGCAGCTCTTCGGCTGGTCGCTGGGCTCGGGCGAGGGCTTCTACTTCCTGTGCCTGGTGGTGGCCGTGCTGGCGACGCTGGGCATCCTGAACCTGCTGCGCTCGCCGACGGGGCGGGCCTTCGTCGCGATCCGCGATTCGGAGATCTCGGCGCAGAGCATGGGCATTCATCTGGCGCGCTACAAGACGATGTCGTTCGCGATCTCGGCCGCGCTGGCGGGCCTGGGCGGAGCGCTGTACGCGCACAAGCTGAGCTTCATCTCGCCCGACCAGTTCAGCATCCTGCAGTCGATCGACCTGCTGCTGATGGTGGTGATCGGCGGGCTGGGTTCGGTGCATGGTGCCTTCCTTGGCGCGATCTTCCTGATCGCGATGCCGCAGCTGATTTCCATCGGCAAGGACTGGCTGCCGGAGGCCATCGGGCAGGCGCCGGGGCTGCAGGGGCTGGTGTACGGCCTGGTGCTGATCGCGTTCGTGCTGTTCGAACCGCTGGGCCTGTACGGCCGCTGGCTGAAGATCCGCACTTGGCTGCAACTCTTCCCGTTCTACCGCAAGGGCCTGTTCAAGCGGCAGAAGTCCTTCACCAAGTCGGACCGGCTGAGATGAGCGGCGGCGACATCCTTCTTTCCGCGCGGGAGCTGAGCGTTCGCTTCGGCGGCGTGCTCGCGGTCAACAAGGTGAGCTTCGACGTGCGTCGCGGCGAGGTGTTCACGCTCATCGGCCCGAACGGCGCTGGCAAGACGACGGTGTTCAACCTGATCAGCCGCATCTACACGCCGACCACCGGCGCGATCGAATGGCACGGCGAGGCGGGCGGGCCGCTTGCGCTGACGCAGCAGGCGCCGCATGCCATCGCGGCCCTGGGCATCGCGCGCACCTTCCAGAACATCGAGCTGTTCGAGCACGCGACCGTGCTGCACAACCTGCTGATCGGCCGCCACACGCACCGGCAGACGGGCTTCTGGAGCGAGGTGTTCTTCACGCCGGCCACGCGGCGCGCCGAGATCGCCGCGCGCGAGAAGGCGGAGCAGGTGATCGACCTGCTGGACCTGCAGCACCATCGCGACTCGATGGTGGCGGGGCTGCCCTACGGCGTTCGCAAGGTGGTGGAGCTGGCACGCGCGCTGTGCACCGAGCCGAAGCTGCTGCTGCTCGATGAGCCTTCGTCCGGCCTCAACGTGGAGGAGACCGCCGACATGGCCTTCTGGATCCAGGACATCCAGCACGAGCTGGGCGTGTCGGTGCTGATGGTCGAGCACGACATGTCGCTCGTCTCCAAGGTGTCGAACCGGGTGCTCGCGATGAACCAGGGCGAGGTGCTGGCGACCGGGTCTCCGGCGGAGGTGCAGGCCGATGCGCGCGTCATCGAGGCGTATCTCGGGACCGTGGACGACGTGAGCAGCCTGAGGAGGGTGGCGGCATGAGCGCCTTCTTCGCTATCTATCTGGGGACGCCCGGCATGCGGCACGGCGCGGTCGCCCCCACTATGCCGGCCGCTTCGCGGCTCCCCTGCGGTGCTCGCGTTTCGCGGGGTCTCGCAGAACTCGCTTCGCTCAAACAGCTGCGAGCCCTGATCCGCGAAACGCTGCGCTCCTCGGCGGCACAGAGGGGGCGCCCGCACCGCACCGCACGCCGGGCTTGGCTGGGTGGTGGAGGGCGGCCATGAGCGACGCAGTCCTCCAGCTCATGAACGTCGAGAGCGCCTATGGCCCCATCAAGGCCATCAGGGGCGTGAGCCTGCGAGTGCGGCAGGGCGAGATCGTGACGGTGCTCGGCTCCAACGGCGCGGGCAAGACGACCATTCTCAAGACCATCTCCGGGATCATCGACCCGCGCAAGGGCAGCATCGAATTCCAGGGCAAGGACATCACCGCGAAGGACCCAGCCTTCATCGTGCAGCAGGGGCTGAGCCACGTGCCCGAGGGCCGCGAGGTGTTCCCGCTGCTGTCGGTGAAGGACAACCTGCTGATGGGCGCCTACACCCGCAAGGACCGCGACGGCGTGGCGCGCGACATCGAGACGGTCTACGGCTACTTCCCGATCCTGCGCGAGCGCGCCGCGCAGGATGCCGGCCTGCTTTCGGGCGGGCAGCAGCAGATGCTGGCGATCTCGCGCGCGATCATGGCGGCACCGCATCTGATCCTGCTGGACGAGCCCAGCCTCGGCCTGAGCCCGAAGCTGACGAAGGAGATCTTCGAGATCGTGGTGCGCATCAACCGCGAGCGCGGCACCACGATCCTGCTGGTGGAGCAGAACGCCAACATGGCGCTCAACGCGGCCGACCACGGCTACGTGCTGGAGAACGGCCGCATCGTGATGGAAGACTCCTGCGAACGCCTGAGGGAGAAGGAAGACATCAAGGAGTTCTACCTCGGCATGAAGGACGACGGCGTGCGCGGCGAGCGGCGCTGGAAAAAGAAGAAGACCTGGAGGTAGCAGCCATGCAGCAAGGACTCTGGGACCTGAACACCTTCGCGCCGAAGCTCGACATCGTCGTGCCCGGCGAGACCATCCCCGCGATGTTCTGGAACGCCGTGAAGCAGCGCGGCGACAACATCTGGATGCGGCAGAAGGAGCTGGGCATCTGGCGCAGCTGGAGCTGGCACCAGACGGCCGACGCGGTGCGCGAGATCGCGGCGGGGCTGCAGGCCATCGGCTTCGCGCCGGGCGAGTGCGCATCGATCCTGTCGAACACCGTCATCGAATGGGTGCTCGCCGACCTCGCGGTGCTCAGCTGCGGCGGCGTTTCCAACGGCATCTATCCGACCGATGCGGCCTCGCAGGTGCACTACCTGTGCGAGGACTCGCGCACCACCGTGCTCTTCGTGGAGGACGACGAGCAGCTCGACAAGGCGCTCGAGGTGCGCGCCGGCCTGCCGGGGCTGCGCCGCGTGATCGTGTTCGACATGGAAGGCCTGCGCGAACTCGACGACGCGGGCGTGATGAGCCTCGACGCGCTGCGCGCCCTCGGCCGCGAGCGCCTGTCGGCCGACCCGCAAACGGTGGAGCGCACGGTCGCGGCCTGCCGTCCGGAAGACCTGGCGATCCTGGTCTACACCTCGGGCACCACCGGCAAGCCCAAGGGCGCGATGCACAGCCACGCCGGGCTCGTGTACACCGCGCGCGGCTACAACACCCTCGTGGCGCAGGACGACAAGGACGAGCGCATGTGCTTCCTGCCGCTGTGCCACATCGCTGAGCGTATGGGCGGCGAGTACTTCGCGATGTACACCGGCTCCATCCTCAACTTCGTCGAGAACCCGGAGACGGTGCCCGAGAACGTGCGCGAGATTGCGCCCACCGTTTTCACGGCGGTGCCGCGCGTGTGGGAGAAGTTCTATTCGGGCGTGATGATCGCGCTGAAGGAGGCCGGTCCGCTTCAGCAGGCCGCCTACAAGTGGAGCATCGGCGTGGGCGGGCAGATCGCCGACCGCGTGCTGGCGGGCCAGCCCGTGGGCGCCGCGCTGAAGCTCAAGTTCAGGCTGGCGCGCGTGCTCGCGCTGGACAACGCGCGCAAGCTCATCGGCATCCATCGCTCGCGTTTCCTGGTGACGGGCGCCGCGCCCATCTCGCCCGAACTGGTGAAGTGGTACCTGGCGCTGGGCGTGCCGATGCTGGAGGTGTGGGGCATGACGGAGTCGTGCGGGGCTTCCACCGCGGTGCCGGCCGCGCGCATCAAGCCGGGCTCGATCGGGCCGGCCACCAGCTACAACGAGGTGCGCGTCGACCCCGCCACCGGCGAGATCCTGGTGCGCGGCCCCAATGTCTTCATGGGTTACCTCAACCTGCCGGAGAAGACGGCCGAGACCATCGACGCCGACGGCTGGTTGCATACCGGCGACGTGGGGGTGATGGACGAGGACGGGTATTTCCGCATCACCGACCGCATGAAAGACATCATCATCACGGCGGGTGGGAAGAACGTGACGCCGAGCGAGCTGGAGAACGAACTCAAGTTCAGCCTCTACATCACCGATGCCGTGGTCATCGGCGACAGGAAGCCCTACCTCACGGTGATCGTCATGATCGACCAGGAGAACGTCGAGAAGTTTGCGCAGGACAACGACGTGCCGTTCAGCAACTACGAGAGCCTGACGCGCGCCAAGGAAGTGCAGGACCTGATCCAGGGCGAGATCGATCGCGTCAACGCCAAGTTCGCCCGCGTGGAGCAGATCAAGAAATTCTTTCTGCTGGAGACGCAGCTCAGCGCCGAGGACGAGGAGCTCACACCGACGATGAAGCTCAAGCGCAAGCTGGTCCAGGCCAAGTACGCGGCGCGCATCGAGGCCATGTACAGCTGATCCGTTTTTTTCGTCAACCCGAGGAGACAACCGCATGAAGCTCAAGACACTGACGACGCTGGCCGTGCTGGGACTGATCGCGACGCTCGCGTCCGCGCAGCAGCAGGGCGTGACCAAGGACGAGATCCGCATCGGCACCATCCAGGATCTGTCGGGCCCGCTCGCGGGCTTCGGCAAGCAGGCGCGCAACGGCATGCAGCTGCGCGTGGACGAACTCAACGAGCAGGGCAACGTCAACGGACGCAAGCTCAAGCTGTTCGTGGAGGACTCGGGCTACGACCCGAAGAAGGCCGTGCTGGCGGCGCAGAAGCTGGTGAACCAGGAAAAGATCTTCATCATGGCCGGCCATATCGGCACGGCGCAGAACATGGCGGCGATGCCGGTGCAGTTCGACAAGAACGTCATCAACTACATGCCCATCACCGCGGCGCGCGAAATGTACGAGCCGCTGAACCGGCTGAAGTATTCGTTCGCGGCCACCTACTACGACCAGATCAGGCTGGCGCTGCCGAAGATGATCAAGGACAAGGGCGCCAAGAAGGTCTGCACCATCTACCAGGACGACGAGTTCGGCCTGGAGGTGCAGCGCGGCGCCGAGGCGGGCCTGAAGGCCGCGGGCATGGAGCTGGCCGAGAAGACCTCGTTCAAGCGCGGCGCCACCGACTTCAGCTCGCAGGTCGCGAAGATGAAGGCCGCCAACTGCGACCTCGTGGTGCTCGGCACCATCATCCGCGAGACCATCGGCACCGTGGGCGAGGCGCGCAAGACCGGCTTCAACCCGACCTTCCTGGGCTCGAGCGCGGCCTACACCGACCTGATCCACAAGCTCGGCGGCAAGGCGATGGACGGCGTCTACGCCACCATGACGGTGCAGAACCCCTACACCGACGAACAGTCGCAGCCGCTGCGCTTCTGGGCCAACAAGTACAAGACCAAGTTCAACGAGGACCCGACGGTGTTCTCGGTGTACGGCTACGTGATCATCGACTCGTTCATCAAGGCCGCGACCAAGGCCGGCCCGAACCTCACGACCGACAGCTTCATCAAGGCCATGGACAGCATGACCTTCGAGCCCGACATGTTCGGCAGCCCGAAGAGCACGTACACGGCCACCAAGCGCCTGGGCAATGACCAGTCGCGTCTTTCCCAGATCAAAGACGGCAAGTGGGTCGTGGTTTCGGACTATGTGACACCGTGATCCGGCACTCCCCCATGCTTCGCGCACTTCGTGTCGCTACGCACACCCCCTCGCCGGGGGCAACACCAGCGGCCCGGCAAAGCCGGTTCCGCGGTGTTCCTCGATGAAGGCGCGCAGGCTGGCGCGGGTTTATATTTGCGGCCAACTCTGGTAACGAGCCCGCAATGCCACAGTACTGGTTGATGAAATCCGAGCCCGACGAGGTCTCGATCGACGATGCGCTCGCCGCGCCCGACGCCACCGTGGCGTGGACCGGCGTGCGCAACTATCAGGCACGCAACTTCATGCGCGACGGCATGAAGGTCGGCGACGGCGTGCTGTTCTATCACTCGAGCTGCCCGGAGCCGGGCATCGCCGGCATCGCGCGGGTGGCCTCGGGCATCAAGCCCGATCCGACGCAGTTCGACGCGAAGTCGCCCTATTACGACGCGGCTTCGAAGAAGGACGATCCGCGCTGGCTGCTGGTCGACGTGCAGGCGCTGCGCAAGACGCGCCTGCTGGCGCTGCCCGAGCTGCGCGCGAAGCCGGAGCTGGCCGATCTGGTCGTGCTGCGCAAGGGCAACCGGCTGTCGATCACGCCGGTGGAGCCCGCGCACTGGAAGGTCATCGAGAAGATGCTGGCCTGAGCCACCCGGCCGAGTTCAGCACTCAGCCGAGCTTGTTCAGTATGGGGAACAGCTTGCCGAGCCCGTCGGCCATCACCTCGACAGCGAGCGCGGCAAGGATCAGCCCCATCAGCCGCGTCATGATGTTGATGCCGGTCTTGCCCAGCACGCGCGCGATCGGCTGCGCGAGCGAGAAGGCCAGGGCGGTGGCCAGCGCCACCACCACGCCGTAGCCCACCAAAATCGCGAGTTCCCACAGGTGCTGCGCCTTGTCGGCGTAGATCACCACCGTGGAGATGGTGGCCGGCCCGGTGAGCAGCGGAATGGTGAGCGGCACCACCGCGATCGACGCGCCCATCGACGCCTTCACCTCGGTGGCGCGAAGCTCCTCCACGTTGGTCTTGCTCTCGGCCGGCTTCGCGTTGAGCATCGACAGCGAGCTCATGAGCAGCAGCAGCCCGCCGCCGACCTGGAAGCTCGCGATGGAAATGCCGAAGAAGGACAGCAGCTGCAGCCCCAGCAGCGCGCTGACGGCGATGACCACGAAGGCGCTGAAGGCCGACATGCGCACCGTGTGGCGGCGCTGCGCGTCGCTGTAGCCCTGCGTGTAGTGGATGAAGAAAGGCACGATGGCCAGCGGGTTGACGATGGCCACCAGCGTCACCAGCGGCTTGATCAGGTCCATCGATGTGCTCATGGATCAGCGGCCTCCGGTGACGTCGAGCAGGGCCATGGTGGTGTAGCTGGCCTCGGGCGACAGCAGCCACATGATGGCGCCGGCGATTTCCTCGGCGCTGCCGGTGCGCTTCATGGGCACGGTGGGCGCGAGCTCGAAGGCGCGGTCGGGCAGGCCGCCGGAGGCGTGGATCTCGGTGTCGATCAGGCCGGGGCGCACCGCGTTGACGCGGATGCCTTCCTCGGCCACTTCCTTGGCCAGGCCGATGGTGAAGGTGTCGATCGCGCCCTTGCTGGCGGCGTAGTCGACGTATTGCCCCGGCGAACCCAGCCGCGCGGCGCCGCTGGAGATGTTGACGATGGCGCCGCCCGAGCCGCCGTAGCGCGTGCTCATGCGCCGCACGGCCTCGCGCGCACAGACGAAGCTGCCGATCACGTTGATGCGGAACATTCGCTCCAGCCGTGCCACGCTCATCTCGTCGACGCGCGCCGTCAGGTCGACCACGCCGGCGTTGTTGACCAGCGCGGTGAGCCGGCCGAAGCGGGCGTCGACCTTCTGGAACATGGCGATGACCTGCGCCTCGTCCCCCACATCGGCCTGCACGGACATGGCGTTGCCGCCGTTGTCGCGGATGGTGCGCACCACCTCGTCGGCGGCCAGCGAATTGGTGGCGTAGTTGACGGCCACGGCGTAGCCGCGGCTGGCCGCGAGCAGGGCGGTGGCGGCACCGATGCCGCGGCCTCCGCCCGTGATCAATAGCACCTGGTCCAAAACCTACCTCCTGCAGAGAAACTGCGTGTCAGTTAAAACGACTGGCTTGGATTACATCATCGGGGCGGCGCGCGAGCACCGCGCGCACGCCCCAGGCAAGCTCGCACCGTGGTGCGGAGCACGGAGGTTACTGATGCACACCGGCAAGACCATCGACTACTACTTTGCACCCCAGAGTCCGTGGACCTACTTGGGGCATTCCCGCTTTGCGGCGATTGCCGCGGCCGCGGGCGCCACGGTGCGGGTGCGGCCCATCGACATGGGCAGCGTGTTCCCGGTGTCGGGCGGGCTGCCGCTGGGCAAGCGGGCGCCGCAGCGCCAGGCCTACCGGCTGGTCGACCTGGCGCGCTATTCGAGCCACCTGGGCCTGCCGCTGAACGTCAAGCCGAAGTTCTTTCCGGTGGCCAGCGACGACGCGGCGCGCGTCATCATCGCGGTCGACATGCACGACGGCACAGAGGCCGCCATGCGCATGTGCGCTGCGGTGTTCCAGGCCGTGTGGGTGCAGGAGCGCAACATCGGCGACCCGAAGGTGCTCGACTCGCTGGTCGTCGAATGCGGGCTCTCACCCAAGCGCGGCGAGCAGTCGCAGAGCCAGGCGGTTCAGGAGCGCTACGAGGCCTACACGCAGGAGGCCATCGGCATCCAGGTCTTCGGCGCGCCGAGCTACGTGATCGATGGCGAAATTTTCTGGGGGCAGGACCGGCTCGACTTCGTCGAGCGGGCGCTGCGCCCGTAACCCCGGCATTCCTTCCTTTCTTCGGATGCCATCAAGGAGCAAGACAACATGGGTCAATTCATCGATCTCAAGGCCAAGGACGGCTTCACCTTCCCCGCGTACGTGGCCGAGCCGTCGGGCAAGCCGCGCGGCGCGGCGGTCGTGGTGCAGGAAATCTTCGGCGTGAACTCGCACATCCGCTCGGTGGCCGACGGCTACGCGGCCGAGGGCTACCTGGCGGTGGCGCCTTCCACCTTCCAGCGCGTCAAGCCGGGCGTGGAACTGGGCTACTCGGAAGACGACATGAAGAACGGCTTCGGCCTGAAGACCGCGGTCGAGGCGCTGCCGGCGCCGGGCGTGCTGCAGGACATCGAGGCTGCGATCGCCTACGCATCGAAGGCCGGCAAGGTCGGCATCGTCGGCTACTGCTGGGGCGGCCTCCTGACGTGGCGCGCGGCCGCGCTGCTGCCGGGCCTGGCGGCTGCGGCGCCTTATTACGGCGGCGGCATGACCTCGCCGGAGGAAACGGCGCGCCAGCCCAAGGTGCCGGTGCTCGCGCACTTCGGCAACCAGGACCACTGGATTCCGCTGGACAGCATCGAGGCCTTCAAGAAGGCGCATCCGGAGGTGGAAGTGCACGTCTACCCGGTGGGCCACGGCTTCAACTGCGACCAGCGCGGTTCGTACGATGCCGACGCGGCCAAGCTGGCGCGCGAGCGTACGCTGGCGTTCTTCGCGAAGCACGTCGGCTGACGCTTCCCGGCGAACAAGGGAAAAAGAAAAAGCCCGGCATGCCGGGCTTTTTTCATGGCGCCGGTTTCCGCTTGAGGCCTGGCCCGTCGCCCACGCGGGTCTGCAGGAAGTCGAGCAGCGCACGCAGCGCGGCGCTGTTGTGGCGGCGCTGGAGGTACGCGGCCGAGAGCCACATGTCCTTGCGCGTGTAGTCCTGCAGCACCGGCACCAACTCGCCGTGCTCGATGTGCGACTGAACGAGGATCGACGGCAGGTAGATCACGCCGAAGCCGCGCATCGCGACGCGGATCAACGGGGCGCCCTCGGTGCAGTCCATCCGGCTCTTGACGTGCACGTCCAGCGGCTGGCCGCCGTCGTCGAAGCGCCAGACCGGCTGCGCGCCGAGCAGGGAGTGGGTGAGGGCCTCGTGATTGGCCAGGTCGCGCGGGTGCTCGGGCTTGCCGTGCTTCTTCCAGTAGATGGGAGAGGCGCAGACCACCATCTGCATGAGCCGGAGCTTGCGCACGATGAGGTTGGCGTCTTCCACCGGGCCGCTGCGGATGTCGACGTCGATGCCTTCCTCGGCGAGGTCGACGGTGCGGTTGGTCAGCTGCAGGCTGATGCTCACGTCGGGGTAATAGCGCATGAAGTCGGCCAGCAGGTTCGGGAACTCGCCGTTGCCCATGCCGTGCGGGGCCGAGATGCGCAGCCGGCCGCCGGGCTGGCTGGCGCGGTCCTGCAGTTCGGACTGGGTGAGCTCGACCATTTCGAGCACCGGGGTGCTGCGCTCCAGCAGCAACTGGCCGGCGTCGGTGAGGCTCACGGAACGCGTGGAGCGGTTCAGAAGGCGCACCCCGAAGCGGGTTTCCAGCTCGGCCACATACTTGCTGACGGTGGCCTTCGACATATCCAGCCTCTTGGCTGCCTGGGAGAAGCTGCCGTGCGAGGCGACCTCCCGGAAGGTTCTGATCAGATCGAGACTGTCCATGTGGATGGGTCCATTGTTTCCGTTTTGGGAACGCGATGGTTCGATTCTCCCGGGTTTTTCCTAACTGGTTTGGGCGACACTTGCGTTACGCGCCGACGTCGCCAGCCCGGCTGGGCCGTTGGAAGGAACTGGAATGAACACCCCGAACATCATCGCTGCCGCCGCCCTGTCGTTGCTTGCCGCCTCCGGCGCGCTGGCGCAGGGTTTCGAGCCGGTGCAGCCGCTGAAGGCCGTCACCAGCCGCGGCGAGGTGGCTGCCGAGGCGCGCGCCGCGGCGCGCGACGGGAATCCTTATGGCGACGTGGTGGCCGCTCCCCTGACCTCGCGGCCGAGTTCGCTCGACCGGGCCTCGGTCCGCGCCCAGGCCGTGGCTGCCGCCCATGCGCCGAACCAGAACCTGGACCGCCGCGCCTTCGTCAACAGCGAAGTGCCGCCGCAGTTCCAGGGCCCCGGGCGCTAGGCCGGAAGTTTTCCCCTCGAACAAGGCCGGGCCGGTGCGAACCGGGCTCGGCTTTTTGCTTTGCATGCCTTCATGTCGCCATTGTTTCAATAGAGGAAACACGGTGTCTCTGAACAGGGTGTTCTGGCAACGCCGTTCCCCCGGAAACTCGCCGCACAGGCTCGCGAACCAGCAGGCCTGGTGGACGAACCATCCAACGAACACCCTAGGAGAACTGAATATGAAGACCTCGCAAATCCTCGCAGCCGCCGCCCTGACCCTGCTCGCCGCCACCGGCGCCCAGGCTGAAACCTACCAAGGCGTGAACACCGCCGTCTCGACCAAGAGCCGCGAAGAAGTGAACGCCGAAGCCGTGCGCACCGCATCGGCTCCGAACCAGAACGTTACCCGCGGTTCGCGCGGCCCGGAAACGGTCGCCGTGTCGAAGGACCGTTCGATCGTCGAAGCCGAAGCCGTTCGCACCGCCTACGCTCCCGACCAGAACGTGACCTCGGGTTCGCGCGTGAACAGCAAGGTCATCTCGACCATGCCGCACCCGATGGACGCTCGCGTTCAGGCCCAGCAAGGTTCGGGCGCCGTCGCCAAGTAATAGAAGAAGCGGCCCCATCGGGGTCGTCGAAATCGAAAAGGGCCACGCGAAAGCGTGGCCCTTTTTCCTTGGCGCGACGTATTCAGCGTGTGCGAGCGAGGTAGCGCTTGCGCCAGAAGATCACGACCAGCAGCACGGCGATGACCAGCATCGACGTCATCGCGATCCAGAAGCCGTCGGCCTTGTGCACCAGCGGGATGAACTCGAAGTTCATGCCGAAGATGCCCGCGATGAGGTTCAGCGGCAGGAACACGGCGGTGAGCACCGTCAGCACCCGCATGATGTCGTTGGCGCGGTGGCCCTGGACGCTGAAATGCATCTGCACGGCGGTCTCGGCGTTCTGCTCCAGCCGGTGCACGTGGTGCACCACGCGCTCGATGTGCTCGAGCACGTCGCGGCTGCGGATCATGATGAGTTCCCGCTCGCGCTGCTCCGTCTCGCCCTTGGGCACGGGGAGTGTTTCCAGCGAGTCGATCCAGTCCTGCATGGCGGCGCGCTGGTCTTCGCAGATCTCGTCCAGGTGGTGCAGCGACTGGCGCGCCTCCATCAGCGCGCCCCAGTTGGTGAAGCGGCTGCGCGGGTCGATCAGCTCGGTCTGCCAGTGGTCGAGCTGCTTGGTGAGCTCGCGCCGCAGGTCTAGATACCCGTCAACGATCTGGTTGATGACGCGCAGCATCAGGTCCGAAGGGCTGGTAGGCAGGCGGGCCGAGGTGGCGCGCACGTCGAGCGCCGGGGCTCCGCGGTCGTCGCTCGAGGCGGCAGCCAGCAGCCGCGCGGCGAAGGCGTCGCGCACCGCGCCATCTTCGGGGTGCACCGACAGCAGCACGCGGTCGAACACCGCGAAGCCGACCGGCCGAGTGTCGACACGGCGCAGCACGGGCGGGCCGCTGCGGGGCTGGCGAGGAGGTGTGGCCGGGGCTGGTGCCGGCGGGGGCGCCTCGTTGGTGTTGCCCTTGCCGTTGCCCAGCGCCGCCTGGCCCTGGCCGTTGGCCAGCCGCCGGAACACCAGCACGTCGTACAGCGAGGTGTAGTCGTAGTGCGAGGGCAGCTGGTCGTTGAGCAGGTCGGCCACGTGCAGGTCGACCAGCTGCGTCATGCACAGCGTCTGCAGGATCTGCTGAACTTCGGCCAGCGAGGCCCGGAATTCCTCCCGCGTGAGCGAGATCCAGAGATAGCCGCTGGCGCCGCAGGCGCCCGGTACGGCCAGCGGCGCCAGCGCGGCGTGTTCGCTGACCTGCGAACGGTTGATTTCGAAGATGCGCATGCCCGGTTGCCGGCGCGCTGTTACTTCTGCAGCAGGCGCGCGGCGTCGAGCGCGAAGTACGTCAGCACGCCGTCGGCGCCGGCGCGCTTGAAGGCCAGCAGGCTTTCGAGCACCACGGCATCGTGGTCGAGCCAGCCGTTCTGGGCGGCGGCCTTGAGCATGGCGTATTCGCCGCTCACCTGGTAGGCGAAGGTGGGCACGTGGAACTGGTCCTTCACCCGGCGCACGATGTCGAGGTAGGGCATGCCGGGCTTCACCATCACCATGTCGGCGCCCTCGGCGATGTCGATGGCGACTTCGCGCAGGGCCTCGTCGCTGTTGCCCGGATCCATCTGGTAGACCTTCTTGTTGCTCTTGCCGAGCGTGGCGGCGGAGCCCACGGCGTCGCGGAAGGGGCCGTAGAAGGCGCTGGCGTACTTGGCGCTGTAGGCCATGATGCGCGTGTGGATGTCGCCGCAGGCCTCCAGCGCGTTGCGGATGGCGCCGATGCGGCCGTCCATCATGTCGCTAGGGGCGACGATGTCTACGCCGGCCTGCGACTGGGCGAGCGCCTGCTTCACCAGCACCTCGACGGTCGCGTCGTTCAGGATGTAGCCGGTGTCGTCGAGCAGGCCGTCCTGGCCGTGGCTGGTGTAGGGGTCGAGGGCGACGTCGGTCATCACGCCCAATTCGGGAAAGCGCGCCTTGAGGGCGGCCACCACGCGGGGAATCAGCCCGTCGGGGTTGAAGGCTTCGCGGCCGTCGGGCGTCTTGAGGCTGGCGTCGATCACCGGGAACAGGGCCATCACCGGGATGCCGGCCGTCACGCACTGCTCGGCCACGGGCAGGAGCAGGTCGAGGCTCAGGCGGTCGACGCCGGGCATCGAGGAGACGGCATCGCGGCGTTTCTCGCCTTCTTGGACGAATACCGGGTAGATCAGGTCATTGACCGTCAGTGAGTGCTCTCGCACCAGGTTGCGGGTGAAAGCGTCGCGGCGCAGGCGCCGCGGCCGCCCGGCGGGGAACATGGCCAGGGGGGAAGATGATGACGTCATATATCCAAAATTGTGCCCCAAGCGGTTGTTTACAGGCTCCTTGGCACGGGCGTTCGGTTGTCGGACAACTACGGAAATTCGTAGAACCAAGGTTCTCAGTTTTTTGCTTTAAATGTCAAAGAAAGTGCCCCAGTCGCTTGAAACCTTGTTTCGTCTTTGTTAAATTCTGAAGCGGGCGGCTTGCCGCTCCCCGCTTTTCCTCCCTGAGCGGGTGCCTTGATGTGTGACAGCAAAAGGGCTTCCCAGCCCGACGTGAAGACGTCGGGCTTTTTTTTGCCTGTCATACGAGTAGGCCGCCCCAAAACAGGGCCATGCCGCAGAGAGGGCGCCACTAAACTGCCGCCATGCTCTGGGTCAAATCTCTCCACATCGTCTTCATCGCAAGCTGGTTCGCGGGGCTGTTCTACCTGCCGCGGATATTCGTCAACCTGGCGATGGTTCCACCCGAATCGGTAGCGGAGCGCGAGCGCCTGCTGCTCATGGCACGCAAGCTCCTGAGGTTCACGACTTTCCTGGCGGTTCCGGCGATCGGCTTCGGCCTGTGGCTCTGGCTGGGATACGGCATCGGGCGCGGCCCGGGCAACGGGTGGATGCACGCCAAGCTGGCGCTGGTGCTGGTGGTGATCGGCTATCACCACGGCTGCGCCGTGCTGCTGCGCCGCTTCGCGGCCGGCGAGAACCGCCGCAACGACCGCTGGTTCCGCTGGTTCAACGAACTGCCGGTGCTGCTGCTGCTGGGCATCGTGATCCTGGTGGTCGTCAAGCCGTTCTGAGCCGCGCACCGGTGTCCACGGTGGATCGGCCGCAGCACAAGTCCGCCGCGCTCCCGCTGGCGCTCGCGTACGGGGCGCTGATCGTCTACGCCAGCCTCTATCCGTTCGCCGACTGGCGCGACCAGGGGATCGCGCCCTGGGCGTACCTGTGGGCGCCCTGGCCCAAGTACTGGACGGGCTTCGATTTCGCGGTCAACGTCGCGGGCTACGTTCCCTTCGGCTTCCTGTGCGCCCTGGCGGTGCTGCGGACGGGGCGGGCCGCGGGCGTCCGGCATGCGGTACTGCGCGCCACCGTGGCGGGAGCGGCGGTTTCCTTCACCATGGAGACGCTGCAGAGCTACCTGCCCGCGCGCATCCCGTCGAACGTGGACCTGGGGCTCAATACGGCGGGCACCCTGGTCGGTGCCGTGCTGGCGGCGGGGCTCGAGCGGCTGGGGGCGGTCGCGCACTGGAGTCGCGCGCGCTCGCAGTGGTTCGCCGAGGACTCGCGCGGCGCGCTGGTGTTGCTGGCGCTGTGGCCTTTCGCACTGCTTTTTCCGGCGGCAGTCACCTTCGGGCTGGGGCAAGTGTTCGAGCGGCTCGAGGTGGCGATTTCCGAATGGCTGCTCGACACGCCTTTCATCGACTGGCTGCCGCTGCGCCAGTTCGAACTCGAGCCGCTGGTGCCGGCGGTGGAACTGCTGTGCGTGATGCTGGGGGCTCTGGTGCCGTGCCTGCTGGGTTATCTCGTCGCGCGCTCGGTGGTCCAGCGCGCGGTGCTGCTGCCGCTGACGCTGCTGGCCGGCATCGCGGCCTCGGCGCTGTCGGCGGCGCTGAGCTACGGGCCGGAGCACGCCTGGGCGTGGCTGGGGCTGCCGGTACAGGTCGGCATGGCTGCGGCTTTCTTCGCCGGCGTGCTGCTGCTGTTCGCGCCGCGCCGCCTGTGCGCGGCGCTGCTGCTGATGGGGCTGGTGCTGCAGCTGAGCCTGCTGAACCAGGCCCCCGAGAGCGCGTACTTCGCGCAGACCCTGGCCACCTGGGAGCAGGGGCGCTTCATCCGCTTCCACGGGCTGGCGCAGTGGCTGGGCTGGGTGTGGCCCTACGCGGTGCTGGTCTATGTGGTGGTGGCCGTGTCTCGTCGCGGGCGGCCCGGCTCGGCCACGACGGCCTGAGGGGCCGGATTGCTCGGCTGGAGCGAGGGTGAAGAGGGTGGTCACTAAAATCCGCCGATGCCCAGCTCCACCCCAGCCGCTCCGTCCGGCTACTACGGCCGCCATATCTTCTTCTGCCTGAACGAGCGCAAGAACGGCGAGGACTCCTGCGCCATGCACAACGCTCAGGAAGGCTTCGACCGCTGCAAGGCGAAGGTCAAGGAAGAGGGGCTATCGGGGCCGGGCAAGGTGCGCGTCAACAAGGCAGGCTGCCTCGACCGCTGCGCGGGCGGGCCGGTGGCCGTGGTGTACCCCGAGGCCGTCTGGTACACCTTCGTCGACAGCGAGGACATCGACGAGATCGTCGAGTCGCACCTGAAGAACGGCCAGGTCGTCGAGCGGCTGCTGCTGCCCCCGAACGTCGGACGCTGAACTTTTACGCCGGCCCTCTGCTCGTACCTGCGCCAATGAACTCCCAGACAGAAAAGATCAGCCTCCAGGGCGCCGCCGGCGCGATCGAGGTGCAGCGCGACCAGCCTGCGGGCACTCCGCGTGGCATCGCCGTCATCGCCCATCCGCATCCGCTGTTCGGCGGAACGATGGACAACAAGGTTGTGCAGACGCTCGCGCGCGCCTTCATCGCCTCCGGCTGGACCACGGTGCGCTTCAACTTCCGCGGCGTGGGCGCCAGCGAAGGCGTGCACGACGAGGGGCGCGGCGAGCTGGAAGACATGCTGAACGTCGTCGGGCAGCTCGCGCCCGAGGGGCCGCTGGCGATCGCCGGCTTTTCCTTCGGTGCCTTCGTCGCGAGCGGCGCCGTCGCCGGGCTCTGGGGCGAGCGCGAGATCCGGCAGATCGTGCTGGTCGGCACGGCCGCGGCGCGCAACAACGTCGCGACGCTGCCCGTCGAGGCGCACGAGCGCACGCTGGTGGTTCATGGCGAAGCCGACGACACCGTTGCCCTGTCCGCCGTGATGGACTGGGCGCGGCCGCAGTCACTTCCTGTCACAGTCATCCCCGGGGGCGGTCATTTCTTTCACGGACAATTGCCGCTCCTCAAGGGTCTGGTCGTCCGCCATCTGCGCGCGGACATCGCTTGAAAGCCTCCCGGGCTTGTTTTCGTCTCTTTCCGAACTCCCAATGAATCGTTTTCTTGGCGCGCTCCGCGCGCTGGTCTTTACCGCCGCCGCCTCCTTCAGCCTGATCGCCGCCGCCCAGATGCCGGCGCCGCCTGAAATTGCCGCGCGCAGCTATCTGCTGCTGGACGTGACGGCGAACCAGATCCTGGCCCAGAAGGACATCGACAGCCCGGTCGAGCCGGCCTCGCTCACCAAGCTGATGTCCGCCTACGTCGTGTTCGACGCGCTGCGGGCCAAGAAGATCACGCTGACCCAGACCCTGCCGGTCAGCCCGCGCGCCTGGAAGATGCCCGGCTCGCGCATGTTCATCGACCCCAAGATGCAGGTGCCGGTGGAAGACCTGATCAAGGGCCTCATCGTGCAGTCGGGCAACGACGCCACGGTCGCGCTGGCCGAGGGCGTGGGCGGCACGGTGGAGCACTTCGTCGAGATGATGAACGCCCAGGCCAAGGCGCTGGGCATGAAGAACACCACCTACAAGAATCCCGAGGGCCTGACGGCGCCCGGCCACACCACCACGGCCCGCGACCTGAGCATCCTGGCGACCCGCCTGGTGCGCGACTTCCCCGAGGAGGCCAAGTACTACGCGATCAAGAAGTACCGCTACCCGGGCACCCCGTCGACCAACGACACCAATCGCAACCTGCTGCTGTTCCGCGATCCGACCGTCGACGGCCTGAAGACCGGCCACACGGAAGCGGCCGGCTACTGCATGATCGCCACCGCCAAGCGCGACTTTCCCAACCTGACGGGCGGACGCCGGCTGCTGTCGATCGTTCTGGGCACCACGGGCGAAACCGTGCGCGCCAACGAATCGCAGAAGCTGCTGAACTGGGGCTACACGGCCTACGACGCTGTTCGCCTGTTCGACGGTGGCCAGCCGGCCGCCACCCCGGCGGTCTGGAAGGGCAAGGCCAACGTCCTGAAGCTGGGCCGTCCGGAGCCGATCGTTGTGGCGGTGCCGACGGGCATGGCCAACAAGATCAAGACCCAGGTGTCGCGCCCCGACCCGCTGGTGGCGCCGTTCACCAAGTACCAGGCGGTCGGCTCGCTCAAGGTCACGCTGGACGACCAGCCCCTGGCCGACGTGCCGCTCGTGGCCCTGGAGCCGGTCGAGCAGGCCGGCGTTCTCGGCCGCGCCTGGGACGCGCTGCGTCTCTGGATCAAGTAAGCCGGAGGCAGAAAAAAAGGAACGGAAAGGGCCGCCGAAGGACATCCGCGGCGGCCGACCTTGCCGTTTCAGGCTCGTTTGCTATACTCGTGGGCTTTTCGGAATTTTCCGAAGGGTTTCACGTTTTCGTCATTCCCGGCCTCCTTGAGTCACGACAAGGGTGGTTTCACAGCCAGGGCCGGGGCGTTTCTCGTTTTGGGGACTTTTTAATTCATGCCAACCATCAATCAACTGGTGCGTCAGGGTCGAACGGTCGAAAAGATCAATTCGAAGAGCCCTGCCATGCAGAACTCGCCGCAACGTCGCGGTGTCTGCACCCGCGTCTACACCACGACGCCGAAGAAGCCGAACTCGGCGCTTCGTAAAGTTGCCAAGGTCCGTCTGACCAACGGCTTCGAAGTCATTTCCTACATCGGCGGCGAAGGCCACAACCTCCAGGAACACAGCGTCGTGCTGGTTCGCGGCGGTCGTGTCAAGGACTTGCCCGGTGTGCGTTACCACATCGTTCGCGGTTCGCTCGACCTGCAAGGCGTGAAAGACCGCAAGCAGTCGCGTTCCAAGTACGGCGCGAAGCGTCCCAAGAAGGCTTAAGCCTTCCTGTCGTCAAAAACAAATGGTGTTCGGTTACCTTGGCGGGTAGATCGAACGAAGTGACCCACTGTCGGGTCGAGTAAGTGAGAGTCCTGACTGGCTCTCGCGGCCCCGGAAGCGGTGCCAACTGAAGCAAAGAGGTTAGAAAAATGCCACGTCGTCGCGAAGTCCCCAAACGTGAAATCCTGCCGGATCCCAAGTACGGCAATGTCGAGCTGTCCAAATTCATGAACGTGATCATGGAAGGCGGCAAGAAGGCTGTTGCCGAGCGCATCATCTACGGTGCCCTCGACTTCATCGAGAAGAAGAACCCGGACAAGGACCCCCTCGAGGCGTTCACCGTTGCCATCAACAACGTGAAGCCGATGGTCGAAGTGAAGTCGCGCCGCGTCGGCGGTGCGAACTACCAGGTGCCGGTCGAAGTCCGTCCCGTCCGCCGTCTCGCCCTGTCGATGCGCTGGATCAAGGAAGCTGCCCGCAAGCGCGGTGAGAAGTCGATGGCCCTGCGTCTGGCCAACGAACTGATGGAAGCCACGGAAGGCCGTGGCGGTGCCATGAAGAAGCGCGACGAAGTGCACCGCATGGCAGAAGCCAACCGGGCGTTCAGCCACTTCCGCTTCTAAAAATCAAACTTCGCTTGGGCGTTGGGTGTCGGGTTTCGGGCGTTGTGCCCGTGCCCGGGGCCCAGCGCTCAACGCATTTCAACCCGAAAGTAAATCATGTCCCGCAAGACCCCCATCGAGCGCTACCGCAACATCGGCATCTCCGCGCACATCGACGCTGGCAAGACCACGACGACCGAACGTATCCTGTTCTACACCGGTGTGAACCACAAGATCGGTGAAGTGCACGACGGTGCCGCCACGATGGACTGGATGGAGCAAGAGCAAGAGCGCGGTATCACGATCACCTCGGCTGCCACCACCTGCTTCTGGAAGGGCATGGCCCAGAATTTCCCCGAGCACCGCATCAACATCATCGACACCCCCGGCCACGTGGACTTCACCATCGAGGTGGAGCGCTCCATGCGCGTGCTGGACGGTGCCGTGATGGTCTATGACGCCGTCGGCGGCGTGCAGCCCCAGTCGGAAACCGTCTGGCGCCAGGCCAACAAGTACAAGGTGCCCCGTCTTGCGTTCGTCAACAAGATGGACCGTACCGGCGCGAACTTCCTGCGTGTTCGCCAGATGATGATCGACCGCCTGAAGGCCAACCCGGTCGTGATCCAGATCCCGATCGGCGCCGAGGACAAGTTCCAGGGCATCGTCGACCTCGTGAAGATGAAGGCCATCATCTGGGACGAAGACAAGGGCGTGACCTTCACCTACGGTGAGATCCCGGCCGACCTGGTCGATGTCTGCAACGAATACCACGAGAAGCTGGTCGAGGCCGCCGCCGAATCGAGCGAAGACCTCATGAACAAGTACCTCGAAGGCGAAAAGCTCTCCGAAGAGGAAATCAAGAAGGCTCTGCGCCAGCGCACCATCGCCGGCGAAATCCAGCCGATGCTTTGCGGCTCGGCCTTCAAGAACAAGGGCGTGCAGGCCATGCTCGACGCCGTGATCGAGTACATGCCCGCTCCGACGGACATTCCTCCGGTGGCTGGCACCGACGAAAGCGAAGCACCGGTGGTGCGCCAGGCCGACGACGAAGAGAAGTTCTCGGCGCTCGCGTTCAAGCTGATGACCGACCCCTTCGTCGGCCAGCTGACCTTCGTGCGCGTGTACTCGGGCGTGCTCTCCAAGGGTGACAGCGTCTACAACCCGGTGCGCGGCAAGAAGGAACGCATCGGCCGTATCGTGCAGATGCACGCCAACAATCGCGAAGAAGTCAGCGAAATCCGCGCCGGCGACATCGCCGCTTGCGTAGGCCTGAAGGAAGTGACCACGGGCGAAACCCTGTGCGATCCGGATTCCGTCGTGACCCTGGAGCGCATGGTGTTCCCCGAGTCGGTGATCTCGCAGGCCGTCGAGCCCAAGACCAAGGCCGACCAGGAAAAGATGGGCATCGCCCTGCAGCGCCTGGCGCAGGAAGACCCGTCGTTCCGCGTCAAGACCGACGAGGAATCGGGCCAGACCATCATCTCGGGCATGGGCGAGCTCCACCTCGAAATCATCGTGGACCGCATGAAGCGCGAATTCGGCGTGGAAGCCAACGTGGGCAAGCCGCAAGTGGCCTACCGCGAAACGATCCGCAAGACCGTCGAAGAGGCCGAAGGCAAGTTCGTTCGTCAGTCGGGCGGCAAGGGCCAGTACGGTCACGTTGTGCTCAAGATCGAACCCCAGGAAGCCGGCAAGGGCTTCGAGTTCGTCGACGCCATCAAGGGCGGTGTGGTTCCTCGCGAATACATCCCCGCAGTGGAAAAGGGCGTCGTGGAAGCACTGACGCAAGGCGTGCTGGCGGGCTACCCCGTCGTGGACGTCAAGGTCACGCTGCACTTCGGTTCGTACCACGACGTGGACTCGAACGAAATGGCGTTCAAGATGGCCGCCATCTTCGGCTTCAAGGAAGGTGCCCGCAAGGCCAACCCCGTGATCCTCGAGCCGATGATGGCCGTGGAAGTCGAGACGCCTGAAGACTACGCCGGCAACGTGATGGGCGATCTGTCGTCCCGCCGCGGCATGGTGCAGGGCATGGACGACATGGTCGGTGGCGGCAAGGCCATCAAGGCAGAAGTGCCGCTGTCGGAAATGTTCGGCTACTCGACCACGCTGCGCTCGATGTCGCAAGGCCGCGCCACGTACACGATGGAGTTCAAGCACTACGCCGAAGCTCCCCGTAACGTCGCCGAGGCCATCGTGGCCGCTCGCGCCAAGTAAGCTTTTCTGAACCAGGGGCCGCGCAGTGCGCGGCCCTTCCTGTCTGCGATCCGGTGCCGCCCTGTTCCCGTGCGGGGCGAACCAGCAACCGGATGCAGACATAAAACCAATACACGGGGCTGCTCTTTCAAGGATTGAAAAATGGCAAAAGGTAAATTCACCCGCACCAAGCCGCACGTGAACGTGGGCACGATCGGTCACGTCGACCACGGCAAGACCACGCTGACGGCTGCGATCGCAACGGTGCTGTCGTCGAAGTTCGGCGGCGAAGCCAAGGCCTACGACCAGATCGACGCTGCGCCTGAAGAAAAGGCCCGCGGCATCACGATCAACACCGCGCACGTCGAGTACGAAACGGCCAACCGTCACTACGCACACGTCGACTGCCCCGGTCACGCCGACTACGTGAAGAACATGATCACCGGCGCCGCCCAGATGGACGGCGCCATCCTGGTGTGCTCGGCCGCCGACGGCCCGATGCCCCAGACCCGTGAGCACATCCTGCTGGCTCGCCAGGTGGGCGTGGGCTACATCATCGTGTTCCTGAACAAGTGCGACATGGTCGACGACAAGGAACTGCTCGAGCTGGTCGAAATGGAAGTTCGCGAACTCCTCGACAAGTACGAATTCCCCGGCGACGACACCCCCATCATCCACGGCTCGGCCAAGCTGGCCCTGGAAGGCGACAAGGGTGAACTCGGCGAAGGCTCGATCATGAAGCTGGCCGAAGCCCTGGACACGTACATCCCGACGCCCGAGCGCGCCGTGGACGGCACGTTCCTGATGCCCGTGGAAGACGTGTTCTCGATCTCGGGTCGCGGCACCGTGGTGACCGGCGCCGTCGAGCGCGGCGTGATCAAGGTCGGTGAAGAAATCGAAATCGTGGGCATCCGCCCGACGGTCAAGACCACCTGCACCGGCGTGGAAATGTTCCGCAAGCTGCTGGACCAGGGTCAAGCCGGCGACAACGTGGGCGTGCTGCTGCGCGGCACGAAGCGCGAAGAAGTCGAGCGCGGCCAGGTGCTGTGCAAGCCCGGCTCGATCAAGCCGCACACGCACTTCACCGCCGAGGTGTACGTTCTGTCGAAGGACGAAGGCGGCCGTCACACGCCGTTCTTCAACAACTACCGTCCGCAGTTCTACTTCCGCACGACGGACGTGACCGGCGCGATCGAGCTGCCCAAGGACAAGGAAATGGTCATGCCCGGCGACAACGTCAGCATCACCGTGAAGCTGATCGCTCCGATCGCCATGGAAGAAGGTCTGCGCTTCGCTATCCGCGAAGGCGGCCGTACCGTGGGCTCGGGCGTCGTGGCGAAGATCCTCGACCTGTAAGAAGACGGGAGCAAAGGAATCACCATGGCTACCAAGCAAAAGATCCGCATCCGCCTGAAGGCATTCGACTACAAGCTGATCGACCAGTCGGCCGCTGAAATCGTGGACACCGCGAAGCGCACCGGCGCGATCGTCAAGGGCCCCGTGCCCCTGCCGACCCGCATGAAGCGTTTCGACATCCTGCGTTCGCCGCACGTCAACAAGACGTCGCGCGACCAGCTGGAAATCCGCACGCACCAGCGCCTGATGGACATCGTCGACCCGACCGACAAGACCGTGGACGCGCTGATGAAGCTCGACCTGCCGGCCGGCGTGGACGTCGAGATCAAGCTGCAGTAATCCATTCGGCTTCGCGCCGCAACTGCTGAGAAACCCGCCTGCAGAAATGCAGGCGGGTTTTGTGTTTTATGTCACGCGGATGTGGCATCCTCCCGTGCCGGCCGCCGTCAATCATCGAAGCGCCGGGTAGCTGAAACGAGGGCAGCACAACCATGAGACACCGCATCTCCTTTGCTTCGAGCCTTGTGGCTTGCATCGCAGCAGCAACGCTGCTGACCGCCTGCGGTGGTGGCGGAGGAGGAGGCGGCGGCGGTGGCATCCCGCTGTTGCCTATAGTCCCGACGACGCCGGTCGCGCTGAGCGGCACGGCTACCTACGAATCGGTGCCCAATCTCAATGGCCGCCTTGTGTATGCCGATACCGCGGTCAAGCCGGTGCGCGGGGCCTTCGTCGAGGTGCTCGACGCTGCCAGCGGCAATCAGCTGGCGACCACTTCCACCGACGACAACGGTGCCTATTCAGCGAGCGTTCCAGGAAATACGAATGTCATCGTCCGCGTGCGTGCCCAATTGACTCGCACCGGCGCGCTTCCGAGCTGGGATGTCACTGTTCGTGACAACACGCAGTCGAGCGCGATCTATTCCATGCAGTCCTCGGTGTTCTCCACGGGCGGCGCGGCGCTCACCCGCGACCTGCGTGCCGCCAGCGGCTGGGGCGGATCGAGCTACACGAGCCAGCGCGTGTCGGGGCCGTTCGCCATCATGGACACGGTCTACACGGCGATGCAGAAGGTGCTGACGGCCGCGCCGGCGACGGCGTTTCCCTCGCTGAAGGTGTTCTGGAGCGTCAACAACACGAATGCCAGCGGCAGCATCGCGCAGGGGCAGATCGGCACCACGTTCTTCATCGGCAGGAGTTCGGGCGCTGAAATCTACGTGCTCGGCAAGGAAGACGTGGATACCGACGAGTTCGACGCGCCGGTGATCGCGCACGAGTGGGGGCACTATTACCAGGCATCCTTCAGCCGCGATGACTCGACCGGCGGCGCGCACTCCACGAGCGAGCGCGTCGATCGCCGGCTGGCGTTCTCCGAAGGATGGGGCAATGGCTGGTCGGGCATCGCACTGGGGCGCAACAACTATGTCGACTCGGGCGGCCCGGGCCAGGCGCAGGGCGGCAACCTCGACCTCACGAGAGGGCCTGCCACCAACCCCGGCTGGTTCCGCGAATCCTCGATCCAGTCGATCTTCTGGAATCTGAACCAGCAGGTCGGGTTCAAGCCCATTCACGACACGATGACCAGTGTGCTGTTCAGGGGCGGCGCTCCGGTCACCTCGATTCATCCGTTCACGGCGGCGTTCAACGTGGCGGCGCCGAACAGTGCGTCGGCACTGGCAACGCTGCTTTCGGGCCAGAGCATCAGCACGGCCGCCAACGACGCCTACGGTGTGCAGGAAGGCAACAACGGCGGCTCGCCGACGGTGAACTACGTGCTGCCGATGTACAACCAGGCGACGGTCGGCACGGCCACCTCGGCCTGCGTGACCAACGCCGCGGACCCTCAGCGCGACGGAAACAAGCTTGGCAGCTTCTCCTATCTGCGCTTCACAGCGCCTGCCAACCGCAGCTACCAGTTCACGATCAGCCCGCCTGCAGGCGCCAGCCCCAACTTCGTGATCTACCGGGGCGGAGTCGTGAGCCGGAATACCAATTCGGTCAGCCTGTCGGCTGGCGACTATGTTCTGGTCGTCAACGATGTCAACAACGCCGCCGCGAGCACGTGCTTCGGCGTGCTGATTCAATAAACGGATAGCAGCGAGGAAGTCCGCCATGAACCTCCGTTCCAGCTCGATGATCGCCGCAACAGCATGCTTGGCGCTTGTTGCCGCATCCGCGTGTGCGGACAACGCGTCGACGCCGCGCACCGCCAAGGGCACGGCTTCGTCCAGCCATGCTGCGCCCATGACGGCTGCGGCGCGCAAGCCCAACGATTCCGGCGTCGCGATTCAATATCGGGTCGAGGGCGCGGCCAAGGTCGGCCGGTCGATTTCGGTCGTACTGCAATTCGACGGGGTGAGCGATGCGGCTGGCGCCACTGCGCGGCTGACGGTCGATGCCGGACTGACCTTGACCACGAGCAGCAACTTGACCCTGCCCGCCGGCCAGAGCACTACCGCGACTGCAACGGTAACCAGCGACCGCGAGGGCCTTGCCTACCTGAACGTCTTCGTCACGCAGAACGGCGCCATGAGCATCGTCGCCATCCCGATCCAGACCGGATCGAGTGCCCCCGCCATGAAGGCAGCGGGCGAGATGAAGTCGTCGGCCGAGGGCGAGAAAATCATCTCGATGCCGGCCAAAGAGCCGAAATAGGCGGAAAACCGCCCCGAAAACAGGCCTCCATGGCCTGAAAGCGCCGCAAATGATGGCGCTTGCGCTATGCCCGCGGTGCGGGCTATAATCGCTGGCTCTGCCCTTGTTGCGTCCGCATGGGTGCTATGCGGGCAGAGATTTATCAACCTTCTTCCGCTGTTCGGGGAAACCCGGCAAACGCTGTCGCCAATTGAAGTGGCAGCGGCGAAGGAAGCTTCCATTTTTGGAGAAAACAAATGAGTCTGAGCAACTCCCTCGGGTTGCTGGGCCGCAAGGTGGGGATGATGCGTCTCTTCACCGATGACGGGGACGCAGTTCCTGTCACGGTGGTGGATGTGTCCAACAACCGCGTGACCCAGATCAAGTCCCAAGAGACCGATGGCTACGTCGCCCTGCAGGTGACGTTCGGTTCGCGCAAGGCATCGCGCGTGACCAAGCCCGAAGCCGGCCACCTCGCCAAGGCGGGTGTCGAAGCTGGTGAAATCATCCAGGAATTCCGCGTTACCGCCGATACCGCAGGTCAGCACAAGGCTGGCGGCGTGATCCCGGTGGCAAGCGTCTTCTCCGTGGGCCAGAAGGTGGACGTGCAGGGCACTTCCATCGGCAAGGGCTACGCTGGCACGATCAAGCGTCACAACATGAGTTCGCAGCGCGCGTCGCACGGTAACAGCCGTTCGCACAACGTGCCCGGCTCGATCGGTATGGCGCAGGATCCCGGCCGCGTGTTCCCCGGCAAGCGCATGACGGGCCACCTCGGCGACGTCACCCGCACCACGCAAAACCTCGACGTGTTCCGCATCGACGAAGCACGCCAACTGCTGCTCATCAAGGGCGCGATTCCGGGTTCGAAGGGTGGCTTCGTCACCGTGCGTCCCGCCATCAAGGCCAAGCCGCAGGCTGCCCAAGGAGCGAAGTAATGGAACTCGAACTCCTGAACGAACAAGGCCAGGCCGCGTCGAAGTACGACGCTCCCGAGACCGTGTTCGGCCGTGACTACAACGAAGACCTGGTCCACCAGATCGTCGTTGCGTTCCAGGCCAACGCACGCCAAGGCACGCGCGCCCAGAAGGACCGCGAACAGGTCAAGCACTCGACCAAGAAGCCTTTCAAGCAAAAGGGAACGGGCCGCGCCCGTGCCGGTATGACTTCCTCGCCGCTGTGGCGCGGGGGCGGCCGGATCTTCCCGAACATGCCTGACGAAAACTTCTCGCAGAAGATCAACAAGAAGATGTACCGCGCCGGCATGGCGTCCATCTTCTCGCAGCTCGCTCGCGAAGGCCGTCTGGCCGTGGTCGACTCGATCAAGGTCGACTCGCCCAAGACCAAGCCGCTGGCAGCCCGTTTCAAGGCGATGAATCTCGAGTCCGTGCTCGTGATCGCCGAAGAAGTCGACGAAAACCTGTACCTTGCCTCGCGCAATCTGGTCAACGTTCTCGTGGTCGAACCCCGTTACGCCGATCCGGTGTCGCTGGTTCACTACAAGAAGGTGCTGGTCACCAAGGGTGCCGTCGACAAGCTCAAGGAGATGTTCGCATGAGCCGCGTGAACCCTACCGCCGCTGAACGTACGTTCGAAGAAGGCCGCCTGATGGCGGTGCTGGTCGCCCCGATCGTGTCCGAAAAGGCCACGATGGTCGGCGAGAAGTCGAACGCTGTCACTTTCAAGGTGCTGCAAGACGCCACCAAGCCCGAAATCAAGGCCGCTGTCGAACTGATGTTCAAGGTCGAGGTCAAGGGCGTGTCGGTGCTCAACACCAAGGGCAAGACCAAGCGCTTCGGCAAGTCCGTCGGCCGCCGCGACAACGTTCGCAAGGCTTATGTGACGCTGAAGGCCGGTCAAGAGCTCAACCTCGTCGGGGAAGGCGCTTAATCATGGCCGTCATCAAGATGAAACCCACTTCGCCGGGCCAACGCGGCGCGGTGAAGATCTCGCGTGACCACCTGTACAAGGGTGCTCCTCACGCAGCCCTGCTGGAACCCCAGTTCCAGAAGGCCGGCCGCAACAACAACGGCCACATCACGATCCGTCATCGTGGCGGCGGTGCCAAGCACCACTACCGCGTTGTCGACTTCGTGCGCAACAAGGACGGCATTCCGGCCAAGGTCGAACGCATCGAATACGACCCGAACCGTACCGCCCACATCGCTCTGGTCTGCTACGCCGACGGCGAGCGCCGCTACATCATCGCCCCGCGCGGTCTGGAAGCTGGTGCAACGCTGCTGTCGGGCGCCGAAGCCCCGATCCGCGCCGGCAACACTCTGCCGATCCGCAACATTCCGGTGGGTTCGACGATCCACTGCATCGAACTGCAGCCCGGCAAGGGTGCGCAGATCGCCCGTTCGGCCGGTACCTCGGCCACGCTGCTGGCCCGTGAAGGCGTCTACGCCCAGGTCCGCATGCGCTCGGGCGAAGTCCGCCGCATTCACATCGAATGCCGCGCGACCATCGGTGAAGTTGCCAACGAAGAGCACAGCCTGCGCCAGCTCGGCAAGGCCGGTGTGAAGCGTCACATGGGTATCCGCCCGACCGTTCGCGGCGTGGTGATGAACCCGGTCGACCACCCGCACGGTGGTGGCGAAGGCAAGACTGGCGAAGGCCGCCATCCTGTCGACCCGTGGGGCAATCTGACCAAGGGCTATCGCACCCGTAACAACAAGCGCACGCAGGTCTTCATCGTGTCGCGTCGCAAGAAGTAAGGGATAGCCAATGACTCGCTCTCTCAAGAAGGGTCCGTTCGTCGACCACCACCTCGTGGCCAAGGCCGACAAGGCCGTGACGACCAAGGACAAGAAGCCGATCAAGACCTGGTCGCGCCGCTCGATGGTTCTGCCCGAGTTCATCGGTCTGACCATCGCCGTGCACAACGGCAAGCAACACGTGCCTGTGTACATCACCGACCAGATGGTCGGCCACAAGCTCGGCGAATTTGCGCTCACGCGCACGTTCAAGGGGCACCCCGCGGACAAGAAAGTCCAGAAGAAGTAAGGAACGACCATGTCTGAAACACGTGCAGTCCTCCGCGGTGTCCGCCTGTCGGTCGACAAGGGCCGTCTGGTCGCTGACCTGATCCGCGGCAAGAAGGTCGATCAAGCGCTCAACATCCTGCAATTCACGCAGAAGAAGGCCGCTGTGATCGTGAAGAAGGTGCTGGAGTCGGCTATCGCCAACGCCGAGCACAACGACGGTGCCGACATCGACGAGCTGAAGGTCAAGACCATCTACGTCGAGCAAGGTGCAACGCTCAAGCGCTTCACGGCGCGGGCCAAGGGTCGCGGCAATCGCATCAGCAAGCCCACGTGCCATGTGTACGTGACGGTTGGCAACTAAGAAGGCCTGGAAGAAATATGGGACAGAAAATCCACCCAACCGGGTTCCGCCTTGCGGTCACCCGTAACTGGTCCAGCCGTTGGTACGCAAGCGACCGCGATTTCGCGGGCATGCTGGCCGAAGACATCAAGGTTCGCGAATACCTGAAGAAGAAGCTGAAGAACGCTTCGGTTTCGCGCGTCATGATCGAGCGTCCCGCCAAGAACGCACGCATCACGATCTTCTCGGCTCGTCCGGGCGTCGTGATCGGCAAGAAGGGCGAAGACATCGAGAACCTCAAGCGCGAACTGGGCAAGCAGCTCGGCGTGCCGGTTGCGGTCAACATCGAAGAAGTGCGCAAGCCCGAAATCGATGCGCAGCTGATCGCCGACAGCATCACGCAGCAGCTCGAAAAGCGGATCATGTTCCGCCGCGCCATGAAGCGCGCCATGCAGAACGCCATGCGTCTGGGTGCCCTGGGCATCAAGATCATGTCGGCTGGCCGCCTGAACGGCATCGAAATCGCACGTACCGAGTGGTACCGCGAAGGCCGCGTGCCGCTGCACACCCTGCGCGCCGACATCGACTACGGCACCTCGGAAGCCAAGACCACCTACGGCGTCATCGGCGTCAAGGTCTGGGTCTACAAGGGCGACACGCTGGGTCGTAACGACCTGCCGGCCGTCGAGACGCCGCGTCCTGAAGAAGAACGTCGTCCGCGCGGTCCCCGCCGTGATGGCCGCCCCGGTGGCGACCGTCCGGGCAGCGACCGTCGTGGCCCCGGCCCCCGCGCCGGTGCCCGTGGCCCGATCGGTGGCAACACCGCTCCCGCCGATGGCAGCGACAAGCCCGCAGAAGCAACCGGCGGTGCCGGTGCAGACTCGAAACCCGCCGTTAAGCGCGTCCGCAAAGCCGCGCCCGCTGCAGCAGCGGACGGTGCCAAGACCGAGTAATCGGTCGCTCCCGGGCACGCAAGTGCCCGGGGCCCTCACGGAGTAACAAAACATGCTGCAACCTGCACGCAGAAAGTTCCGCAAGGAACAAAAGGGCCGCAACACCGGCATCGCAACCACGGGTAACTCGGTTGCGTTCGGTGACTTCGGTCTCAAATGCACCGACCGCGGCCGCCTCACGGCGCGCCAGATCGAAGCCGCTCGCCGCGCGATTTCGCGTCACGTGAAGCGCGGTGGCCGTATCTGGATCCGCGTGTTCCCGGACAAGCCGATCTCTACCAAGCCCGCTGAAGTGCGGATGGGTAACGGTAAGGGCAACCCCGAGTACTACGTTGCCGAGATCCAGCCTGGCAAGATCGTGTTCGAGATCGTCGGCGTGCCCGAAGAACTCGCTCGCGAAGCGTTCCGCCTGGCCGCCGCCAAGCTTCCGCTGCGCACGACGTTCGTCGCTCGCCAGCTCGGCGCCTGAGAGGAGAACACTGATGGCAACCCGTAAGAAGAAAGAAACCGCGGCTCCGGCCAAGGTGACGAAGGCCGCAACCCTGCGCACGAAGGACGTCGCAGGCCTGCAAGCCGAAATCAAGGATCTGCAGAAGGCCCATTTCGGCCTGCGCATGCAGAAGGCCACGCAACAGCTGTCGAACACCTCGACGCTGCGCGTGACCCGTCGCGACATCGCGCGCGCCAAGACCATTCTTGCCCAGAAGCAGCAAGAAACCCAAGCCGCCAAGTAAGGAGTGAACATGACGGAAGCTAAAAAATCCCTCAAGCGCACCTTGATCGGCAAGGTGGTCAGCGACAAGCGTGCCAAGACCGTGACCGTGCTGGTCGAGCGCCGTGTGAAGCACGAGCTCTACGGCAAGATCGTGGCCAAGACGAGCAAGTACCACGCCCATGACGAAAAGGGCGAGTACAAGCTGGGCGACACCATCGAGATCACGGAAAGCCGTCCGATCTCGAAGACCAAGAACTGGGTTGTGACCCGTCTGGTCGAGAAGGCCGTCCTGGTCTGATCAATCATTGGAGCCCCCAGGGGCATCCGATCCGGAAACGGCCCACAATGTGGGCCGTTTTTCTTTTTCAGGAGCACATTCAATGATCAAAGTCGGCGACACCCTTCCCTCGGCCACCCTGCAGGAATACTCCGAAGTCGAGGGCGAAGGCTGCAGCATCGGTCCGAACCCCGTGGACGTGACCAAGGCCTCGTCGGGCAAGACCATCGCGCTGTTCGCGCTGCCCGGTGCCTTCACCCCCACCTGCTCGGCCAAGCACGTGCCGGGCTACGTGCAGCACTTCGACGACTTCAAGGCTGCCGGCGTGGACGAGATCTGGTGCGTGAGCGTGAACGATGCCTTCGTGATGGGCGCCTGGGCACGCGACCAGAAGACCGGAGCCAAGGTGCGCATGCTGGCCGACGGCAGCGCCGACTTCGCGAAGGCCACCGGCCTTACGCTCGACCTGACCGGCCGCGGCATGGGCCTGCGCAGCAATCGCTATTCGATGCTCGTGAAGGACGGCAAGGTCGCGACGCTGAATGTCGAGGCGCCGGGCAAGTTCGAAGTGAGCGACGCCGACACGCTGCTGGCCCAGGCCCGCGGCTGATCCGGCCGGTCAGCTCAGAGATCCACTTTCAGATAGTGGGCCCCGGCGACGGGGTTGTGATAGTAGGGCGGCACTTCCACGAAGCCCAGGTCTTCGTAGAGTGCCCGCGCCGACTCCATGTCGTCGAGGGTGTCGAGCAGCACGCAGCCGTAACCCGCGTTGCGTGCTGCATCGAGGATCGCCTCGGCCAGTTGGCGGCCCAACCCAAGGCCGCGGAAGCCGGGGCGCACGTACAGGCGCTTCATTTCCGCCGCGTTCACGTAGTCCGCGCTGTCGAGAGGCCGCAGCGCGCAGCATCCGGCAACATGCGCCAGCGTGCCGTCGGCGCGTTTCAGCGTCGGCGTCTGACGCCCGGCTTCTTCCTTGACATTGGCCGGATCCACCAGCGCGAGCAGCAGCATGCCCCGCGGCTCGGCATATTCGCCCGGCAGCTGCGCCAGTTCGCCGTCGAAATCCTGGAAGTCCAGATCGATGCCCAGCGAGCCTGCATAGTCGCGGAAGATCGCGCGAGTGGCTTCGATCTCGTGCGCTGCGTCGGGCGTGAGCAGCACCACCGCCGGCATGGCCGACAGCGGCAGGGGGCGTGAAATGGAGAAGCTCATACGCGCAGCGAGGAAACCCACCAGGCCACGCCCGCGCACAGCGCGAACAGCACCAGCGCCAGCCAGCGCGAGGCCGCATCGTCGCGGCTCGGCGCCACCTGGCCGCTCTCGGAGGAGACCAGCTTGTCGCCCGTCACCATCGGCCGCACCAGGCGATGCCGCTTGACGAGCACGTAGAACAGCACCGCCAGCACATGCAGGCTCACGAGCGCGATCACGATCCATTTGCCCTGCGCCTTGTGCCAGCCGGTGGCCAGGCTCACGATCTCGCCGGATACGAAGCGCGTGAGCGGCCCGGAGGCGGAGATTTCGTCGTCGGCCATCAGCCCGGTCGCGACCTGCAGCACCAGGATGGCCAGCACCGCGAACACCGACAGGGCGCCCAGCGGCGTGTGTCCGATCAGGTGATCCGGATGCGCCCGTCCGCGCAGGTAGGCCGCGAGCGAGCCGGGTCCGTAGACGAAGGCCGCGAAGCGCGACCAGCGCCCGCCGACGAAGCCCCAGAGCAGCCTGAACAGCAGCAGCGCCAGAACCGTGTAGCCGACGCGGAAGTGCCATTCCATGGCCCCGTTCAGGCCGGTGCCGATCATGCCGATGACGGCGATGGCCAGCGCCCAGTGGAAAAGGCGCGTCGGCAGGTCCCAGACCCGGGTGCGGGCGCCGGGGCCGGAGGCCGCGCGAAATGCGGCCACGGAGGAGTCGGTCATCGAGAAAGGCGCGGGGGCGCAATGCTGCGGAAGGCGCAGATTAGCAAAGTCCGGGCCCCAGCCCGCTTCGGGTTGTTGCTATGCGCCGGACACGACCCGCCCCTACACTCGCCCGCAGCGCTGCGCACGACGGCGTTTTTCTCCCACAACGAGGACCCACGATGACCCGATTTGCTTCGTTCGCCCTTGCAGCCGCCTGCGCTGCCATGTCCCTTCCAGCGGCGGCCCAGTTCGCCAAGCCCGAAGACGCCATCAAGTACCGCCAGAGCGCGTTGTTCGTGATGGGCCAGCATTTCAGCCGCCTCGGTGCCATGGCCAACGGCCGCGCTCCCTACGATGCCGCGGCTGCCGCAGCCAACGCCGAAGTGGTCGCCGACATGGCGAAGCTGCCCTGGGCAGGCTTCGCCGCCGGCACCGAAGGCGGCAAGGCCAAGCCCGAGATCTGGAAGGAAGACGCCAAGTTCAAGGAACGCCAGCAGAAGCTGATCGAGGAAACCGGCAAGCTGGTGACCGCCGCCAAGGCTGGCAACCTCGACGCGCTCAAGGCCCAGTTCGGCCCGACCGCCGCGAGCTGCAAGGCCTGCCACGACAGCTTCCGCGCGCAGTAAGCAGCGGATTGCAGGAAGACAAAAGCAAAAGGCGCCCTTTCGAGGCGCCTTTTCTATTTTGGGGATGGTTGAGGGATCAGGCCTCGGCCAGCAGCTTTTCGATGAGCTTGTGCAGCTCGGCGAAGTCCGGTTCGCCCACATAGCGCTTCACGATCTCGCCGCGCTTGTTGACCAGGTAGGTGGTCGGCGTGAGCTTCACGTCGCCCCAGGCCTGCGCCACGCTGCCGGTGTTGTCGATCGCCACCTTGAAGGGCAGCTTGCGCGTCTGGGCGAAGTTGACGACGTAGCTCGGCGGGTCGTAGCTCATGGCCACTGCCAGGGTGTCGTAGCCCTGGGCCTTGTACTTGTCGTAGGTGGCGATGACCTTGGGCATCTCGCCGACGCAGGTCACGCAGCTCGTGGCCCAGAAGTTGACCAGGGTGACCTTGCCCTTCAGGTCCGCCGTGCTCTTCTGCGTGCCGTCCAGCAGCACGAAGGTGGAGGCGGGGGCGGCGGTGGCGCCGGAGCCGAGGTACACGCCCACGCCGGTGGCCAGGGCGACGACGACGGCTGCTGCGGCGAGGTATTTCTTCATGGCTTCGTGCAAGACAAGGGCGGCGCGATTTTAGTTCCGGGAGCCGGATCGTGCTGGCGACATCCCGCCCCTCCCGCGCGGTTCGATAATCGCTGCCCCATGCCGTCGTCGTCTCTTGCCACTTTCTGCTCCCGGCTCGTGCCGGCCGCGGCAGCCCTGCTCGCAGCCTGCAGCCCCGCCTTCAACTGGCGCGAGGTGCCGATCGCCGGGGCCGGCCTGGTCGCGATGCTGCCCTGCAAGGCCGACCGCGCGACCCGCGCGCTGCCGCTGGGCACCGAATCGGTGCAGGTCGACATGACGGGCTGCGAAGCCGGCGGCGCGACCTTCGCCATCGCGCATGCTTCCGCAAGCAGTCCCGAGCAGGCCGAAGCCTGGCTGCGTGCATGGCACACGGCCACGCGCGGCCAGTTGGGCGAGGCGCAGGTGACGGAATCCTCCGCCAGCGTGCCGCGCGCGACGGCCGTGCCTGCGCCGCAGCGCCTGGAAACGCAACAACAAGGAGCGACCACGCCGCTGCAGGTGCTGTGGTTCGCCCAGTCGCAGAAAGACGGCTCGGTGGCTCTCTACCAGGCCACGGTGCTGGGCCAGCCTTCCTCCGCCGAGGCGCCGAAAACCTTCTTCGAGGGCTTGAGGCTTCCATGAAGGGCGGCGAGCCCGCCGGACCGACGCTGCCTGCTATGGTTCCGATAGCTGGCCGGTCCGGCTCGTTTCGCACGGTACTGTCCCATTTCTGAGGCTGCTGCGTTATGTCGCATATCTACTTCCCCTGGGCGCCCCCGCATAATCGACGCGTCGTCCTTCCTTCCGCATGAACAGCATCCTCATCATCGCCCACTCACCGTTCGCTCATGCGATGCGGCAGTGCGCGCTGCATGTGTTTCCCGACTGCGAGCAGGCCATCGCCGCGCTCGACGTGCTGCCCAACGTGTCGCCCGAAGAAACGCTGGCCGCCGCGCGTATCACGCTTGCGCAGCAGCTGCACACGCCGCGCTCGCAGGTGCTGGTGCTGGCCGACGTGTTCGGCGCCACGCCCTGCAACGTGGCTCAGAAGCTGGTGGACGGCGTCCGGTCGCGGCTGGTGGCGGGGGTCAACCTTCCGATGCTGCTGCGCGCCGTCACCTACCGGCACGAACCCCTGGAGACGCTGGTGCAGCGCGCCCTCGCGGGCGGCACCGCGGGCGTCATGCAGGTGGCGGTGGCGGCTCCCCAGAACCAGGCGAAAAGAAAGCACAGTGATCAAGAAATCCGTGACCATCAGCAATAAGCTGGGCCTGCACGCACGCGCATCGGCCAAGCTGACCAAGCTCGCAGGCAGCTTTCCCTGCGAGGTGTGGCTCTCCCGCGGTGACCGCCGCATCAACGCCAAGAGCATCATGGGCGTCATGATGCTGGCCGCCGGCCTGGGCTCCACTGTCGAGCTCGAAACCAACGGCCCGCAGGAAGAAGAAGCGATGAGCGCCATCGTCCAGCTCATGGACGACAAGTTCGGCGAAGGCGAATAAGGACAGTCCCATGACTTTCGCAGTCCACGGCCTCCCTGTCGCCCGTGGCATTGCCATCGGGCGCGCCGTGCTGGTGGTGTCGAGCCGCATCGACGTCGCCCACTACTTCATCAAGCCCGAAGAGATCGAGACCGAGATCGACCGCGTGCGCACCGCGCGCAACGCGGTGGCCGACGAGCTGGCCAAGCTGCAGGCCAACGTCGCGCAGATGGGGCCCAACGACGCGCCGCATGAGCTCGCGGCGCTGCTCGAGGTGCACCAGATGCTACTGCAGGACGAGGCCCTGAGCGGTGGCGTCAAGCACTGGATCAGCGAGCGGCTCTACAACGCCGAGTGGGCGCTGACCACGCAGCTCGAGATCATCGCGCGCCAGTTCGACGAGATGGAAGACCCATACCTGCGCGAGCGCAAGGCCGACCTCGAGCAGGTGGTCGAGCGCCTGCTGCACCGCATGAAGGGCACGGCCGCCGTGCTGGCGCCGAGCCCGCCGCGCCGCAAGCGCGCCGCCTCCGCTGACGACGACAACGACGACCCCACCGCGGGTGACGGCATCGACGTGCCGCTGGTGCTGATCGCGCACGACCTCTCGCCGGCCGACATGCTGCAGTTCAAGAAGAGCGTGTTCGCCGGCTTCGTCACCGACGTGGGCGGGCGCACCTCGCACACCGCCATCGTCGCGCGCAGCATGGACATCCCGGCGGTGGTCGGCGCGCGCACCGCGAGCCAACTGGTGCGGCAGGACGACTGGGTCATCATTGACGGCGACGCGGGCGTGGTGATCGTCGATCCGTCGCCGATCATCCTGGCCGAGTACGGCTTCAAGCAGCGCCAGGGCGACCTCGAGCGCGGCCGGCTCGCGCGGCTGCGACACAAGCCCGCCGTCACGCTCGACGGCCAGCGCGTGGAGCTGCTCGCCAACATCGAGATGCCGGAAGACACCGCAGGTGCCGTCAAGGCGGGCGCGGTGGGCGTGGGCCTGTTCCGCAGCGAGTTCCTCTTCATGGGCCGCGACACCAGCACGCGCCAGACCCGCCTGCCCGACGAGGAAGAGCAGTACCAGGCCTACAAGCGCGCGGTCGAGGGCATGCAGGGCATGCCGGTCACCATCCGCACCATCGACGTGGGCGCCGACAAGCCGCTGGACAGCATCTCGGCCAACAAGCAGGAGCACCTGAACCCCGCGCTCGGCCTGCGCGCCATCCGCTGGAGCCTGGCCGACCCGGCGATGTTCCTCACGCAGCTGCGCGCCATCCTGCGCGCGGCGGCGCACGGCGAGATCCATCTGCTCATTCCCATGCTCGCGCACGCGAGCGAGATCCGCCAGACGCTTTCGCTGATCGACTTCGCCCGCGCCGAACTCGACAACCGCGGCGCGGTGTACGGCCACGTGAAGCTCGGCGCGATGATCGAGATTCCGGCTGCCGCGCTCACGCTGCGCATCTTCCTCAAGCACTTCGACTTCCTGTCGATCGGCACCAACGACCTGATCCAGTACACGCTGGCCATCGACCGTGCCGACGAGTCGGTGGCGCATCTGTACGACCCTGCGCACCCGGCCGTGCTGCGCCTGGTGGCAGACACCATCGCCGAGTGCCGCCGCCAGGGCAAGGGCGTGGCCGTATGCGGCGAAATGGCGGGCGACGTGGCCTTCACGCGCTTGCTGCTGGGGCTGGGCCTGCGCAGCTTCTCGATGCATCCCTCGCGCATCCTCGCGGTCAAGCAGGAAGTGCTGCGCGCCGACACCGGCAAGCTCGAGGCCTGGGCCAAGGGCGTGCTCGAATCCGACGACCCTGCCGCCGCGATGGCTGGCTGACACCATGAACTGAGCGTACTTTGCACTCACCCTGGCGGGTGAGTGAAAAGAAACGAAACACGCCGAAACTGCGGCGAAAGGACTTGCGCAGACCCCGCAAGCACCATCAGGCCTTCTCTTCAACCACTGCAAGAAAGGCCTGAAATGAAGTCCGTCTCCTTCACCCAGATCGTCGCCGTCGCATCCTTCGCCATGCTCGCCGCAGCCGGCGCGAAGGCCGAGAGCTACGAGGGCGTGCAGCCCGCCGTGTCGGCCAAGAGCCGTGCCGATGTCAACGCCGAAGCCATGCGCACCGCGTCGGCACCCGACCAGAACGTGGTGCGCGGTTCGCGCGGCGCCGAGACCATGGCCGTGTCGACCGAGCGCGCGCGCATCGTCGCCGAAGCCGTGCGCGCAACTGCCGCGCCCGACCAGAACGTGTCGGCCAGCTCGCGCGTGAACAGCCAGGTCATCTCGACGATGCCCAACCCCGTCGACGCGCGCGCCGCTGCCGCCAACGCCAAGAGCAGCCGCCTGTAAGCCACCCGGCTTGCCGCCACACCCGTCGCAATAAAACGAAACACGCCGCAACCGCGGCGAGAGGACTTGGCCCGGTGCAGATCGCACCATGGAGCTTCCTCCTCAACACAACACCAGGAACACAAGGAATCACCATGAAACACTGGATCAAGCGCACTCTCTTCGGTTTTGCAGGCGCCGCCATGGTCGCGGGCAGCATCGCCGGCTGCAGCAGCTATCGCCACGGCTGGGGTGGCGACAGCGCCGAGTTCCGCGCGAAGATGGTCGAGCGCGTGGGCAGCAAGCTCGAACTCGACGCCAACCAGAAACAGAAGCTCACGGTGCTGGCCGAGAAGCTGCAGGCACAGCGCGAGGCCATGCGCGGTGCGGGCGGCTCGGGCGATCCGCGCTCGCAGTTCAAGGCGCTCTTCGCTGGCAACAAGCTCGACCAGGCCGGCGCCGCCCGCCTGATCGACGAGAAGACCACGGCCGTGCGCAACGGCAGTCCCGAGATCATTGCCGCCGCCGCCGACTTCTACGACAACCTGAACGCCGCGCAGCAGCAGAAGGTGCGCGACTTCATGGAGCGTGGCGGCCGCCGCTGGAGCCATCGTGGTTGAGCTCCCGTCGTTCCGCCTGCCGCTTCTGCGGGGGCTAGACGCGTGGGCCGGCGGGGCCGGTTCCGCGGTGTCCTCTGAAGAGGGCTCGACGGCGGTCACGGGCGGGGTGCGCGCGCTGCTTCAACTCGAAGGCGCCGTGGTGCTGGGCGTGGCGCTCGCCGCGTATGCCCAGTTCGGCGCGGGCTGGGGCGTGTTCGCGCTCTGGCTGCTCGCGCCCGACCTGTCGCTGCTGGGCTACCTCGCGGGCCCCCGCACAGGCGCGGTGCTCTACAACGCGGCGCACTCGTACGTCGGCCCGGTGCTGCTGCTGGCGCTCGGCGTGCTCGCGGCCATGCCGTGGGCGGTGGCCGGCAGCCTGATCTGGCTCGCCCACATCGGCATGGACCACGCGCTCGGCTACGGGCTCAAGTACGCGACGGGTTTCGCCGCCACGCACCTGGGCCGCATCGGCAAGGCAGATCCATGGTGAGCCGCATGAGCCGCGACCCCACCGCTTCCCATGCCGTGCACGCGCCGGCCGCGCGCGCATGGATGCTGACGGAGGCGCTCACGCTGGGCATCGCGTCGATGGTGCACGCGGGGCTCCTCGTGCCCGGCTACGCGCACACGGCGGCCCGAACCGCCGAGGCGGTGATCGCCACCGTGCTCGTGCTGGCCTCGGTCGAGACCTGGCTGCGGCCGCACCACGCGCGCCGCGCCGCCATCTTCGGCCAGGGCTTCGCGCTGCTGGGCACGCTGGTCGGGCTCGGCACCATCATCGCGGGCATCGGTCCGCGCACCGTGCCCGACGTGGTCTACCACGCGCTGCTGCTTTCCGTTCTCGTGACGGGCCTGACCTGGGCGGTGCGATGCCGGCGGGTCTGATGGTCAGCGAAGTCATCCGCCAATTTCTTGTCCGGAGGCACAATCCCGCCATGCCGCGCATCCTGCTGATCGACGACGACGAACACCTCGCCGCGCCGCTGACCACCTACTTCGCACGCTTCGGCTGCACGCTCGAGAGCGCCGTGCGCCCGAGCGACGGCCTGGCCAAGCTGCGCGCAGGCACCTACGACGCGGCCATCCTCGACGTCATGCTGCCCGAGATGGACGGCTTCGCGCTGTGCCGCGAGATCCGCAAGGAAAGCGACATTCCCATCGTGATGCTCACCGCCCGCGGCGAAGTGATGGACCGCGTGGTCGGCCTCGAGCTCGGCGCCGACGACTACGTGCCCAAGCCCTTCGAGCCGCGCGAACTGGTGGCGCGCGTGCAGACCATCCTGCGCCGCCAGCGCAGCACGCCGCAGGCTGCGGCCAACGGCACGCAGCACCGCGTGTTCGACGGCCTGTCGATCGACCTCGACCGGCGCCAGGTGCTGCGCCACGGCGAGCGGGTGGAGCTCACCGGCACCGAGTTCGAGCTGCTCGCGCTGCTGGCGGCCGAGCCCGGCAAGGTGTTCAGCCGCGACGACATCCTCAACCGCCTGCGCGGCCACGAGGCCGAGCTCTACACGCGCGCCGTCGACATCGTCGTGAGCCGCCTGCGCAAGAAGCTGGAGCCGCTGGACTGCATCAAGACGCTGCGCAACGCGGGCTATGCGCTGGCGGTGGCCCGTAGCGAGCCTGCATGAATTTCGGCCGAAGCAGGGAGTCCCGCAGGATGCGGTGGCGCGGCGAAGAATGCCGCGACGAGATGACGCGCGGCGACTGGCACGCCAAGTGGCACGCGCGCTGGAACGAAAAGGTGCAGGGCAAGCGCCGCTGGCGCCGTTCGCTGCGCGTGCGGCTGGTGCTGATGTTCGTGATGCTCGCGCTGGTGATGGCGGCGGTGTTCATGGGCGGCATGAAGAAGTCGTTCTCCACCGGCTGGGCCGAGGCCGCCAAGCCGATGCTGACCGACTACGCCGACCGCCTCGTGGCCGAGATCGGCACGCCGCCCGACGTGTCGCGTGCGCAGGCGCTGGTGGCGCGATTGCCGATCACCATCCGCATCGTCGGCCCCAAGGTCAACTGGGATTCCAACCCCGGCGGCGCGAACGGCCCCGGCGGCTGGATGCACGACCGCGAAGACGTGTTCGGCGGCGACAAGTGGTTCATCCGCCCCACGGCCGACGGCCACCGCGTGATCTTCGGCTGGTCGCCCAAGCTCTGGCAGCTGGCGCCGCGCGTCATCGGCTGGGCCACGCTCGGCCTGCTGCTGTCGTGCGTGCTGCTGGCATACGCCTACGTGAGCCGACTGCTGCGGCCGCTGATCGACATCCGCGAGGGCGCGCAGCGCTTCGGCCGCGGCGAGTTCACACAGCCCATTCCGGTGCGCCGCAACGACGACCTCGGCGACCTGGCCGAGCGCATCAACACCATGGCCGAGGACATCCAGGCCATGCTCGACGCCAAGCGCGGGCTGCTGCTGGCGCTGAGCCACGAGCTGCGCTCGCCGCTCACGCGCGCCCGGCTCAACGCCGAGCTGCTGCCGGCCACGCCCGAAGGGCAGGCCGAGCGCGACGCGCTGCTGCGCGACCTCAACGAGATGCGCGACCTCATCAGCGACCTGCTCGAAAGCGAGCGCCTCGCGAGCCCGCACGTGGCCCTGCAGCGCGAGCCGGTCGACCTGGCGTCGCTGATCCGCGAGATCGTGGCCGAGATGCCTGGCGCGGAGCACGTGCACCTCGACCTGGCCGAGGGCCTGCCTGCGCACGGCGTGGACCGCATGCGCATCCGCCTGCTGGTGCGCAACCTGCTGGACAACGCGCTGCGCTACAGCGCCGACGCGCCCCGGCCGCCGTGCGTGTCGCTGCGCGCGGTGCTCGAGGGCAGCCGGCAGGGCGTGGAGATCGAGGTGCGCGACCACGGCCCCGGCGTGGACGACGAACAGCTCGAGCGCCTGACCGAACCCTTCTACCGCACCGACGGCGCCCGGGCGCGCGCCACCGGCGGCGTCGGCCTCGGCATGTACCTGTGCCGGTTGATCGCCGAGGCGCACGGCGGCAAGCTGACGGTCGGCAACGCGCAGCCGGGGTTGCGGATCGTCGTCAGGCTGGCCTGAGAAGCCGGCAGGGCGGGGCCGGGGCGCCTGTCACCTGCGCTACCAGCCCGGTCCCGACCCGCGACTACGATGCAGGCGCCCGCGCGCCAGCGCCTGTCATTCACGGTCAAGGAGACACCATGAGCAGCCCCCTCACCAACCACCAGGTCCGCCTCGCCAAGCGCCCCGAGGGCACGGCCACCCGCGAGAATTGGAAATTCACCACCGAGCCCGTCGGCGAGCCGGCCGAGGGCGGCGTGCTCGTCAAGACGCTGTCGCTGTCGCTCGACCCCGCCATGCGCGGCTGGCTCAACGACGCCAAGAGCTACATCCCGCCCGTGGGCATCGACGAAGTGATGCGCGCCGGCGGCGTCGGCCGCGTCATCGCCTCGAAGAACCCGCAGTTCGCGGTGGGCGACACCGTCTACGGCACGCTGGGCGTGCAGGAATACATCCTGATCCCCGAAGACCAGATCAAGCGCAACGGCCTGGTGAAGATCGACCTGCGCGTGGGCACCATCACCCAGTGGCTCAACGTGCTGGGCATGCCCGGCATGACCGGCTACTTCGGCCTGATGGACGTGGGCATGCCCAAGCCGGGCGAGACCGTGGTGGTCTCCGGCGCGGCCGGCGCGGTCGGCCAGACCGTGGGCCAGCTGGCCAAGATCAAGGGCTGCCGCGTGGTCGGCATCGCCGGCGGCGAGGCCAAGTGCGACTGGGTGGTGAAGGAGCTGGGCTTCGACGCCTGCATCGACTACAAGGCCGGCGCCGCCGCGGTGCGCGAGGGCCTCAAGACGCACTGCCCGAAGGGCGTGGACATCTACTTCGACAACGTCGGCGGCGAGATCCTCGACATGGTGCTGGCGCGACTCGCGCGCAAGGCCCGCATCATCATCTGCGGCGCCATCAGCCAGTACAACAACGCCAACAGCATGCCGGCCGCCGGTCCGAAGAACTACCTGAGCCTGCTGGTGAACCGCGCCCGCATGGAAGGCATCGTGGTGTTCGACTATGCCGACCGGTACCACATCGCCATCGCGGAAATGGCCGGCTACCTGAAGGATGGGCGCATGAAGAGCAAGGAAGACATCGTGAAGGGGCTCGATACCTTCCCCGAGTCGCTCAACAAGCTCTTCGCGGGCGAGAACTTCGGCAAGCTGGTGCTGCAGGTTGCGGAAATGTAGTGTCGAGTTGTTAACTCGCGTGTTAATTTCACGCACATTCAAACAACACTGTTAACTACAGTTAATTGGCGGTAATGAACCGTCATCTTGCGTCATTGTCTGCATAGACTGCGCGCCTGCCTTGCAGCAGCAGGTCGCAGTCCAGTCAATCAACCCCCAGGGAACGCAAGAAATGAAGAAGTTCGTATTCGCCAGGTTCGCAGCTTTGGCAGCCGCCGGCGTGCTGTCGCAAGGTGCTTTCGCCGCCGACGGCACCATCAATTTCACCGGTGAGATCGTCGACGCACCCTGCTCGATTTCGCCCAACAGCCAGAACATGACCGTGCCCCTGGGCAAGGTTTCGCGCACTGCGTTCGACGGCGCCACCGCCGGCACGGCAGTGGTCGGCAAGAAGGCCACCCCCTCCAAGTTCAAGATCGACCTGCTCGGCTGCGGCGCGACCGCCAAGGGCGCGACCGTGACCTTCTCGGGCACGGCAGACCTCGACGACGCCACCAACCTGCGCATCGCCAATGCCGGCCAGGTCGGCGTGGGCTCGGCTTCGGGCGTGGCCATCGAACTCGGCGACTCGGCCGGCACCAAGATCCCGCTGGGTTCGGAATCGGGCCAGTACGTCCTGGGCCTCGGCGACAACTCGCTGAACTTCCAGGCTGCCTACGTTGCCACCAAGACGGCCGTGACGGTCGGTCCGGCCAACTCGGTCGCGCAGTTCACCGTCGCCTACAAGTAAGCAGCTTCCCGCGGCATCCACGGCCTGCCGCTTCGCGCCGGCCGGCGATGCCGCCCATGCCAGGCGCCGCGCCCGGACTCCATGTCCCGCCGGCGCCGGCATCCCTTCTTTCTTTCTCTCCCGCATTTTTCCGACGGTGCTCCGGCATGCGCCGCCGTGCCGGGGTTCGCGTGCCCCATGCGTTTCGCCCGGGCCGGGGATTTCTTCTCTCTTCTTTCCTATGAGCAGCAACAACCGCTTCCGATGGGCTCTCGCCATCCTGCTGACGCTGGGCCTGCAGTGGCCGGCCGGTGCGGGCGTGATGCTCGGCGGCACCCGCGTGATCCTCGGCGAGAAGGACCGCGAGGCCTCGATTCCGGTGAAGAACACCGGCGTCTCGCCCTACGTGGTCCAGGCCTGGATCGACGCCGGCGAGGGCCGGAACAAGACGCCGCTGCTCGTCACGCCGCCGCTGTCGCGGCTCGACCCGGGCATGGAGAACATCCTGCGCATCATGCGCACGGCCGGCGAACTGCCGTCGGACCGCGAGTCGGTGTTCTGGCTCAACGTCAAGGAGATTCCCGAGAAGTCGAAGGAGGAGAACGTGCTCCAGATCGCGGTGCGCAGCCGCATCAAGGTGTTCTACCGGCCGTCGAATCTGCAGGGCAAGTCCGACCAGTCGCGCGGCCAGCTCAAGTGGGCAGTGAGCGCCGGCGCGCAGGGGCAGGGCGCCGTGCTGCGCATCGCCAATCCCACGGCCTATCACGTGACCTTCACCGCGCTGAACGTCAACAATGGCCAGCAGCTCATCAACGCCGACATGGTCCCGCCCTTCGGCGAGAGCAGCTACCCGCTGAGCGCGGTGAAGGCGCCGCAGGCGGTGCAGGTCGGCTACACCACGCTCAACGACTACGGCGGCGAGACGCCCGAGGAGCGCGTCCAGGTGCCGGCGGCCGCCGAGCCCGCGACGGTGACGGTCGAGGTCGTTCCCCCGCCGCCCGCCGACGGCGCCAGGCGCTGAGACGAACCGCCATGCGCTGCCTGCCTGCTCCTTGCGCGCCGTTCCGGCTGACCCTGTGCGCCGCCCTGTTCGGCGCACTCGGCGCGACCGGCCACGCGCAGGAGCAACCGCAGCAACAACTGGCCGCCTCCAGCTTCAACGAGGAATTCCTGAACATCGGCGGCGACCAGCCCCACGCGGACCTTTCGCTCTTCTCCTTCGGCAACCGCGTGCTCGCGGGCACGTACACGGTCGACGTGACGCTCAACGACCGCTCGACCGGCCAGGCCGGAATCCGCTTCGTCCCGAAGGAAGGCAAGAACGACGCCGAGGCCTGCATCACGCGCGGCATGCTCGACGACTGGGGTGTCAACGTGGCGGTGTTCGCGGCGCTCGCGAACCTGGCGGAAGACGCCTGCGTCGACCTGTCCGCCATCAGCCCCGAGGCCAGGTACAGCTACGACGCCGGCAAGCAGCGCCTGTACGTCAGCATCCCGCAGGCGGCGCTGAAGCGCTCGGCGCGCGGCGCGGTCGGCCCCGAGAAGTGGGACAAGGGCGTCACCGCCGGCATGCTGGACTACCAGCTCAACTTCGCGCGCTACAGCGGCGACAAGTACCGCAACGACGTCAATCCGTTCGCCACGCCGCAGAGCGTGTTCGACGGAAATCCCTTCGCCCAGACCGGCAAGACCCTGCAGCGCAACACGCTGTTCGCGGGCCTGCGCGCCGGCTTCAACTACGAGGACTGGCGCTTTCGCCACTTCTCCACCTACAACCGCGGCATCGACGGCCAGAGCCGCTGGCAGGGCATCAACACCTACGCGCAGCGCGACATCGCCTCGATCAACGGGCAGCTGCTGATCGGCGACGGCAACACGCCCGGCAACTTCTTCGACAGCGTGCCGTTCCGCGGCGTGCAGCTCTCGTCGGACGACGCGATGCTGCCCGACAGCCAGCAGGGCTACGCGCCCACCGTGCGCGGGGTGGCGCAGACCAACGCGCGCGTCACGGTCCGGCAGAACGGCTACGTGATCTACAGCACCTTCGTGGCGCCGGGCCCGTTCGTGATCGACGACCTCTACCCGACCGCATCGAGCGGCGACATCGAGGTGACCATCACCGAGGCCGACGGCCGCGAGATCAAGTACACGCAGGCCTTCTCCGCCGTGCCCACGCTGCTGCGCGAAGGCACCTGGCGCTACTCGGCCACCGTGGGCAAGTACCGCAACAACTACTCCGGCACGACGAGCACCGGGAGCCGTCCCACGCTGACGCAGCCCGCCTTCGTGCAGGCGACGCTGGCGCGCGGCCTCGGCAACGAGTTCACGCTCTACGGCGGCCTGCTGGCGGCCAACATCTACCAGTCGGTGCTGGTGGGCGTGGGCAAGAACATGAAGGACTTCGGCGCGGTCTCGGTCGACCTCTCGGCCGCGCGCACCACCGACCGCACGCCGGTCAACGGCGAGCGCAACTTCAACGGGCAGTCGCTGCGCTTCCTCTACTCGAAGGCCATCCTCTCGTCGGGCACCAATTTCCGCGTGGCGGGCTACCGCTACTCGACCAGCGGCTTCCGCACCTTCCAGGAAGCGGTGCAGATGCAGGACCTGCTGCCCTTCGAGTCCTTCAACAGCCGACGCAACGAGATCCGCTTCGAGGTCTCGCAGCAGATCAAGGACTGGGGCAGCGTCTTCGCCTCGGCCCGCCAGCAGAGCTACTGGGGCACCAGCGCGAAGGACAGGCTGGTGCAGGTCGGCTACTCGGGCAACTACAGGCAGTTCGGCTACAGCGTCTACTACAACTACACCACCAGCCTGAACCGGGCGCCGGTGCGCCAGCTGATGTTCACGCTGAGCATTCCGCTGGGCGACACCCGCGCCACCGCGCAGTACGCCGTCAACCGCGACAGCACCGGCCGCCTCAACCAGCAGGCCAGCGTCTACGGCTCGGCCTTCGACGACAGCCGCCTGACCTACAACGTCACGGCCAGCCATGCGAACCAGGACAGCGGCAGCAGCGCCAGCGCGAGCGCCAGCTACCTGTCGTCCGTGGGCCGGCTCGACCTGGGTTACTCGCAGGGCCGCGGCTACGGCCAGAGCACCGTCGGCGTGGCCGGCGGCCTGCTGTTCCACGGCGGCGGCGTCACGGCGTCGCAGCCGCTGGGCGAGACGGTGGCGCTGGTGCAGGCGCCCAAGGCGCAGGGCGTGGGCTTCGAGTCGCAGCCCGGCGTGGCGACCGACCGGGCCGGCAACGCGGTCATTCCCAACCTCACGCCGTACCGGCTGAACCGGCTGGCCGTGCGCACGAGCGACCTCGGCGACACCGTGGAAGTGAAGAACGCCGCGACCGAACTGGTGCCCACCCGCGGCGCCGTGGTGGTCGCGAAATTCGAGACCTCGGTGGGCTTCCGCCTGCTGATGGTGCTCACCGACAGCAAGGGCCGGGCCCTGCCGCTGGGCTCGAAGATCGAGAACGAGGCGGGCCAGGAGGTCGGCATCGTCGGGCCCGACGGCCAGTCCTTCGTGACCGGCGCGGCCGACAGCGGGCGGCTGACCGTGCGATGGGGCCAGGGCCAGGCCGACCAGTGCGTCGTGCCCTACAGTCTGCCCGACGAAAAGAACCCGCCGCCGATCCGCGAGCTGAACGGCCAGTGCGCCGCCACCGGGCCGGACGCCGTGCAACCGAAGGGAGCGGAATGAGCCGCAGCAGCCATCCATCCGGCGCGATGAAGATCGCGCGCCTCGCCATTCCGACCCTCGGGGCCCTTGCTGTGCTGTTCGGCGCGCAGGCCGCGCGCGCCGCCTGCTACGTGACGCCGGGCTACATCGAGAAGACCGTCAACATGGCGATGGGCCGGGTCGTCATTCCGAACGACGCCGCGGTCGGCACCATGTTCAAGAGCCAGCTCTTCCCGCTGCCTCTGTCGGGCACCACCAACAAGCCGTGGACCTGCTCGGGCGGCGGCAACGTGAAGGGCGTCATGCTGCAGGGCTCCCCCGTGGCGGGCTACGACCACGTGTACACCACCAACGTGCCCGGCGTCGGCATCCGGCTGTCGCGCTACTTCGACCAGACCTCGGTCAACTACTACCCGCACGATCGCTCGACCACCACGGATTTCGGCGACTTCAACGCGGCTTCCCGCTTCCAGGTGGAGCTGTTCAAGATCGCGGCCGTGACCGGCAACGGCCCGCTGGCCCAGGGCACCTACACGCAGTACTACAGCGTGGCGGACAACAAGTCGGTGCTCACGACGAACCTGCTGGGCGAGGGCATCACCATCATCACGCCCTCGTGCTCGGTGGACCTGGGCTCGCGCAACATCACGGTGGATTTCGGCAAGGTGCCCCAGAACAACTTCAAGGGCAAGGGCACGACCACGGGTGACCGCAAATTCGACATCAGGCTCAACTGCAAGGCCGGGCAGAACGCGCAGAACACCGTCTACCTGCGCATGGACGCCACGCCGGACCCGTCGAACGTGCAGGGGGTGCTGAAGATCACCCAGGGCGGCACGGGCACCGCGACCGGCGTGGGCATCCAGGTGGTGGACAACCAGAGCCAGCCGGTCAAGTTCGGCGACGAGGCGCTGGTCGGGCCGTCGAAGGACGGCGACTACGTGCTGCCCTACACCGCGCGCTACTACCAGACCGCCGACAAGGTGACGCCGGGACGCGCGGACGGCACCGCCACCTTCACCCTCGACTACAAGTAGCCCCGATAGCCCGGGCCCGGGTGGCGGGGCCGGCGCTCAGCCCAGGTCGGGCCGCAGCGGGATGTCGCCCAGCGCATCGTCCTCGCGCAGTCCGCGCGCGGCCTTCAGCAGTTCGATCGACAGGCCGTCGCCGTGGCCCGCGAAGCCCCGGGCGATGCCCTCGAGCACCGTCGACAGGCCGGTTTCGCCGTCGCTGCGCGCATCCATGCTGATGTTGAGCACCCGGGCCGCCATCTGGCGGTAGGTGACGGCGCCCGCGCCCTCCAGCGCGGCCACCAGGTCGAGGTACAGCGCCAGGTTCAGGTCGAACACCAGCTTGGGCGTGATCTCGAAATCCCTGTTCTTGTCGTCCATGTGGGTTGGCTCCTTTTTTCCTGAGCCTCCACTCTAGCCACAAAAAATGAAGCCGCCCCGTCGGATACAGCCTGATTCAGCACGCACGCATCACCGCGCGCGCGTGCCCATGATCGCCGCCGAGATGATCAGCCAGGCCGCGAGCACGATGGTCCAGGTCAGCGGACGCCCGGTCACGAGCAGCAGCAGCGCCGTCGAGCCCAGCGGCGTGATGTAGCTCAGGATGCCGATCTGCCGCGCGTCGCCGCGCTTGAGCGCCATGTCCCACACGAAGAACGCCGCGCCCAGCGGGCCGAGGCCGCAGAGCACCAGCAGCAGCCAGTCGCGGCCCGACAGCGCCACCGAGGGCTCCAGCACCGCGTGGCAGGCCAGCGAGAGCGCGCCCGAGACCAGCCCGAACAGGCCGATCGCCGAGGTCGGGAAGGCCGGCACGCGCTTCGTCCACAGCGAATAGCTGGCCCAGACGAAGGCCGAGGCCAGCGCCGGCAGGAAGCCCCGGTAGCCCGAGAAGGACGCATTGCCGCCGCCCGCCCCGAGGATCGCCGCCGCGGCCCCCGCGAAGCCCAGCACCCCCGCCACCAGGTGCAGCGGCCGCAGCGACACGCCCGGCAGCAGCACCGGTGCCAGCACCACCATCAGCAACGGCCACAGGTAGTTGACCAGGTTGGCCTCGACCGGCGGCGCGTAGCGCAGCGCGATGAACAGCAGGAAGTGATAGCCGAAGAGCCCGTAGATCCCCAGCGCCAGCGTGCGCGGCGGCACCTTCCAGGCGGCGCGGTCGCGCAGCACCAGCGGCCAGCTCGGCACGCTGCCGACGATGAGCGCCAGGCCCGTGAGCAGGAAGGGCGGCAGAGGCGACAGGGCCGTGCCCAGCGAGGCGAGCGTGGTCCACAGGGCGATGGCGATCAGGGCGTAGGCGGTCGATGGCATGGACGGCGAGGCTACGCGATGTGGTCGTCGCGCAACGCCGGTCCGTCGTCGCGAAACGACGGTCTTCCGGCCGCAGGAGCTTCAGCGCCTCAGCGTCGGAGGGCGGCCGTGAGCGCCGACGGCGAGCGGTAGCCCGTGCGGCGCGCCGTCTCCGCCACGCTCATGCCGCCGAGTCGCAGTTCGCGCGCATGCGCCAGCCGCAGCGAGCGCAGCCACTGCATCGCGCCCATGCCCTGCTCGTCGCGGCAGCGCTGCGCGAACTGGCTGGGGCTCAGGCAGGTGACTTCGGCGAGGTCGGCCACGGACAGCGGCTCATGCCAGCGGGAGCGGGCCCAGTCGGCGAGCAGGCGCCAGTCGATGCGGCGGCGGCGCGAATCCGATGAGGATGCCGGTGCCGGATTCCATGCCTCCAGCAGCAGCGCGGGGCCGTGCTGCAGGGCCAGCGCCGAGGCCTCCGGCTGCTTCATGCATTGCGCAAGGTAGCGCGCCAGGGTGTGCAGCTGGGGCGAATCGGGAGATGCGCGTTCGGCGCAGCGGGCCCAGCCCGCATGGGTGGTGTCGAGCACCAGGCACACGGCACCGTGCCTGCGCGCGCTGAAGTCGTGCCGGTCGCCCGGCGCGACCACCTGCGCCTCGCCGGCGGCGATGCCGGCGCCGCGGCCTTCCACCTCGATCTCGAGCACGCCGTCCAGGCCGATCAGCACCTGGAAATGCTCGTGCGCATGGCTGCCGTGAGAGTGGCCGTAGTCGCGCAGGGCCAGGGTATGCGTGGCGGGCGTGTGCATGGGAAGGGGCGGGGAAGGGAGGACGCGATTGTCCGACGCCTATCCGCCGCTGTCATCCCAGCCGCAGCAGCAGCGCCGAGGCCGCGCACACCAGCAGGAACGGAATGCTGATGCGGTGGAACTCGCGCAGCCCGTTCGGCAGCTTGGCGAGCCGCAGCGCGATCAGGTTGGCCAGCGAGCCCAGCACGCAGCCGAAACCGCCCACGCTCACGCCGGCCGCCAGCGCCGGCAGGTCGCGCACGTGGCCGTCCAGCAGGATGGCGGCCGGCACGTTGCTGATGAACTGCGAGGTGACGATGGCCGCGAGGTACGCGCGCCAGCCCTCGGTGATCGGCCAGTGGCCCAGAAGCGCCACCACGGCGGGCAGCTCCGCGAGCTGCCGCAGGTCCACGAACATCAGCGCGATGATCGCGAGCAGCGCCCAGTCGATGCCGCGCAGCACGCGCGGATAGGCCACCAGGAACACGCCGAACACCACGCCCAGCCCCGCCAGCAGCCAGTGCCGGTCGAGCGCGACCACGAAGCCGACGAAGAGCAGCGCCGACAGCGCCAGCATGCGCGGCTGCACCGGCGCGGCTTCGGCTTCCGGCTTCAGCTCGATGGGCGTGCGCGGCACCAGCAGCCACACCGCGACGAAGACCCAGAACAGCATCACCGCCACCGTCGGCCCCATCATCCCCATGAAGGCGACGAAGCCCTCGCCCGAGCGATGCCACAGATACAGGTTCTGCGGATTGCCGATGGGCGTGAGGGCAGAGCCCGCATTCACCGCCAGCGCCTGCAGCACCACCAGCCGCGCCAGCGGCAGGTGCGCCTGCGTGGCGAGCACGCGCGTGAGCGGCACCAGCAAGAAGAGGCTCACGTCGTTGGTGACCAGCGCCGAGAGAAATGCCGCGCTGGCCGTCAGCAGCATTGCCAAGCTGCGCTGGTTGTGCGTGCGGGCCAGCAGGCGCTGCGCGGCGGACTGCAGCATGCCGCTGCGCTCCACGCCCTGCGTGATGGCCAGCAGCCCCGCGAGCGCGCCCACCGTCTGCCAGTCGACCAGCCTCAGCCAGTCCATCGGCGCGCGCGGGCGCAGGAACGCGAACAATACCGCGACGGCGACCAGCACCCACAGCAGGCCGTTGCCGCCGCCCTCGTGGTCGGGCGCCGCCGCGCCGGTGTCAGCGGCCGACGAGTTCACGCAGTTCGCGCTTGAGCACCTTGCCGATCGCGCTGCGCGGCAGCTCGTCGATGAAGGCGAGGCGCGCCAGGCGCTGGGTCTTGCCGAGCTGGGCGTTGGTCCACTGCAGCAGCTCGTCTTCGCTGGTGGCGTCGCCGTCGCGGCGCACCACGAAGGCGGCCGGCGTCTCGCCCCACTGCTCGGAAGGCACGCCCACCACCGCCACGTCGGCCACCGCCGCGTGGCCGCGCAGCACGGCTTCCAGGTCGCTCGGGTAGATGTTGAAGCCGCCGCTGATGATCATGTCCTTCTTGCGGTCGAACAGCGTGAGGAAGCCGTCGGCGTCGAAGCGGCCCACGTCGCCGGTGCGTATGAAACGCTTGCCGGTGGCGTCGAACCACTCGGCCTCGCGCGTCTTCGCGGGCTGGCGGTGGTAGCCGGTCATCATGCCGGCCGAGTGGCCAACCACCTCGCCGGCCACCTCGGTGTTGCCGCTGGGCAGCTCGTTGCCCTCTTCGTCGATCAGGCGGATGTCGCTGCCCTCGGCCGGGCGGCCGACGGTGTGCAGCTTGGTGGGATTCAGGTGCGCTTCCAGGATGCAGGTGCCGCCGCCCTCGGTCATGCCGTAGAACTCGACCAGCCCGCCGGGCCAGCGCTTGAGCACGTCGGCCTTCAGCGCCGCGCCGAAGGGCGCGCTGGTGCTGAACTTGTGCCTGTACGAGGACAGGTCGTGCTCGTCGAAGCGCGGGTGCGCCATCAGCCGCTGGTACTGCACCGGCACGAGCATGGTGTGCGTCACGCGGCGCTGCTGCGCCAGCTGCAGGTAGCCCAGCGCGTCGAACTTGGGCATCAGCACCACGCAGCCGCCGAAGGCCAGCGTGGGGAAGAACACCACCAGCGTGGTGTTGGAGTACAGCGGCGTCGACAGCAGCGTGACCGTGTCGGGGCCGTACTCGTACTTGGCGCCGCGCTGCACGTGGGCCCAGCGCATGCCGTGGCCCTGCACGATGCCCTTGGGCTCGCCCGTGGTGCCCGACGAATAGATGATGTTGAAGGCCCAGCCGGGCTGCACCTCGACGGCCTCGGGCCGTGCGCCCGCCGGCGCGAGCCATTCGTCGATGCCGCGGCCGACCTGCGAGCCGTCGAGCGCCACGCGCGGGATGCCGCCTTCCTTCGCGGGGCCGATCACTTCCGCGGCCGATGCGTCGCTGAACAGGATGCGCGCGTCGGCGTCCTCGATCATGCGGGCCAGGCTGGCGGGCGTGGAGCCGGGCGCCAGCGGTGCCACCGCGATGCCCGCGCGCAGCGCGCCCAGGAACACGGCTGCGTAGTTCACCGACGACGAGGCGCAGATGGCGATGGCGTCGCCGGCCTTGAGCCCGTCGCGCTGCAGGCTGGCCGCGATGCGGTCCATCAGCGCGTCGAGCGCGCGGTAGTCCAGCGTGCGGGTGGCATCCGCCAGGGCGGCGTGGTCGGGGGTGTGTTGCGCGTGGAGGCGGACCAGATCGGCAATGGCGCCGAAACTGCGTTCCATGGCGGCTTGGACGGCAGGGTGCGTTTGCAAAGTCATCTTCCTTCTTCTTGGCCAACCGGCAGGATAGCGAAATGCTCCCGCTTTCGGCCAGCGCCTTGGCGACCGCCAGGCTGCGGGACGGCACGCCGTCAGTTGCCGCTCAGGAAGGCGGGACGACGATGCCCGGGCGCCTTTCGCAACAAAGCGGCGGCGCTTGTTGTCACCAAGGACAGGGAGTTTCCGTGCACATCATCTGGACGATTCTGATCGGCTTCATCGCCGGGCTCCTGGCCCGCGCCGTGCTGCCGGGTAACAACTCGATGGGGTTCATCCTCACCGCGGTGCTCGGCATCGCCGGCTCGCTGGTCGCGACCTATGCCGGGCAGGCCATGGGCTGGTATGCCGCGGGCGCGGGCGCCGGCTTCATCGCCTCGGTGGTCGGCGCCGCGGTGCTGCTCGGGGTCTGGCACCTCGTGACCCGCTGACGCCAACTGATCCGATCACCAAGGAGCTCGCCATGGGTTTACTCGACATCCTCCAGCAGGCCATCGGCAACAACAACGCCGAAGCCCATCTCGACCAGGTCGCGCAGCACGCTTCTCCCGGCGAGCTGGGCGCGGGGCTCGCCGCCGCGATGCGCTCCGATCAGACGCCGCCTTTCGGCGACACGGTGGGCCAGCTCTTCGGCCAGTCCTCGCCGGCGCAGCAGGCCGGCGTGCTCAACCAGATCCTGGCCACGCTCGGGCCGGCGGCCGCCTCGGCGCTGGCCGGCGGCGTGCTCGGGCGCATGCTGCAGCCGGGCCAGACGCAGATCACGCCCGACCAGGCCTCGCAGCTCTCGCCCGCGCAGGTGACCGAGATCGCCGCGCATGCCGAGGAACAGCATGCCGGCGTGATCGACGAGGTGAGCCAGTTCTATGCGCAGCACTCGGGCCTCATCAAGACCCTGGGCGGCGCGGCCATCGCCATCGCGCTGGCGAAGATGAAAGAGAACGCAACGCGCGGCTGAGCCGGTTCAATCGGCGGAAGCCGGCTGAGCCTTGCCGTCTCCACCGCCGCCCATCACCTTGTAGAGCGTGATGCGGTTGCTCTGCTCCGACAGGCGCAGCGTGATCAGCGTCTGCTGCGCGGTGTAGAGCGAACGCTGCGCGTCCAGCACTTCCAGGTAGCTGTAGCTGCCATTGCGGTAGAGCGCCTCCGACAGCGTGAAGCTCTTCTGCGTCGCATCGACCAGCGACTGCTGCGCCGCCAGCTTCTCGCCCAGCGAGCCGCGCACGGCCAGCGCGTCGGCCACTTCCCTGAACGCGGTCTGCACCGTCTTCTCGTAGGTGGCGAGATCGATCTCGCGCTGCGCCTTCGCCGAATCGAGGCTGGCGCGATTGCTGCCGGCGTTGAAGATCGGCAGGCTGATGGAGGGCGCGAAGCTCCATGTGCTGTTGCCGCCCTTGAACAGGCCCGAGAGCGCGGTGCTCGACGAGCCCGAGCTCGCGGTCAGCGAGATGGTCGGGAAGAAGGCCGCGCGCGCCGCGCCGATGTCGGCGTTCGACGCCTGCAGCGTGTGCTCGGCGGCCAGCACGTCGGGGCGCTGCTGCAGGAGCGTGGAGGGCATGCCGGCGGGCACGTCGACCAGCGCGCTGGCGGTGCTCATGCCGGCGGGCGGCAACAGTTCGTCGGGCACGGTGGTGCCGGCCAGCAGGTCGAGCGCATTGCGGTCCTGCGCCACCTGCGCGGTGTAGCCGGCCACGTCCACGCGCGCCGATTCCACCGTGGTCTGCGCCTGGGCCAGCGCCAGGGCAGTGCTGGCGCCCAGCGCCTTCGTGCGGCCGGTCAGCTCGTAGGAGCGTTGCTGGCTCGCGAGCGTGTCCTGCGCGAGCTTCAGCCGCTCGTTGTCGGCGGCCAGCGTGAGCCAGGCCGAGGCGACCTCGGCCACCAGGCTGATCTGCGTGCTGCGGGTCGTGGCCTCGGTCGAGAGGTAACTTTGCAGGGCAGCCTCGTTGAGGTTGCGCACGCGGCCGAACAGGTCGAGCTCGTAGCTGCTGAAGCCAAGCGAGGCGGTGTAGGTGTTGCCGAGGGACGATTCGCCGCTGCTGCTCGTGGCCGCCGAGGTGCGCTGGCGCGTGCCGCCGGCCGTGGCCGAGATGCTGGGGAACAGCTCGGCGCGTTGCACGCCGTACTGAGCGCGCGCCTTCTCGATGTTCTGCAACGCCACGCGCAGGTCGCGGTTGTTGGCCAGCGCGAGCGCCATGGTGCGGCGCAGGCGCTCGTCGGTGATGAAGCCTTGCCAGTCTGTGCCGGCGGAGACGGTACTCGTCCCTCCGGCTTTCGCCCCGGAGGCGACGGGCCACTTCGAGGGAATGGGTGCCTCGGGCCGCGAATAGGTCGGCGCGAGGTTGACGCAGCCGGCCATCAGCGCGGCGAGGGGCAGGGCAAGGACGAGGGAACGGAGTCTGAAACGAACGGGTGTCATGGCTTTCATGCCTCCGGCTGTGCGGTCAACGAGGGAGCCGCCGCCTCGGGCTTTTTCTTTTGCGCGAAGAAGCGCCGGATCACGACGAAGAACAGCGGCACGAAGAAGATGCCCAGCGCGGTGGCCGTTGCCACGCCGCCGAGCACGCCCACGCCGATGGCGCGGCGGCTGCCCGAGCCGGCGCCGGTGCTCAGCGCCAGCGGCAGCACGCCGAACATGAAGGCCAGCGAGGTCATCAGGATGGGCCGCAGCCGCAGGCGCACCGCCTGCAGCGTGGCCTCGACCAGCGCCATGCCCTCGTCCTGCAACTGCTTGGCGAACTCCACGATGAGAATCGCGTTCTTCGCCGACAGGCCCACGGTGGTGAGCAGCCCCACCTGGAAGTACACGTCGTTCGACAGCCCCGCCAGCTTGGTCGCCAGCACCGCGCCCAGCACGCCCAGAGGCACCACCAGCATCACCGAGAACGGCACCGACCAGCTCTCGTACAGGGCCGCCAGGCACAGGAACACGAACAGGATCGACACCGCGTACAGCAGCGGCGCCTGCGAGCCCGACAGCCGCTCCTGGTAGGAGCTGCCCGCCCATTCGTAGCCGATGCCCTGCGGCAGCTGCTTCATGATGCGCTCCACAGCGTCCATCGCCGTGCCCGAGCTCACGCCCGCGGCCGGGTCGCCGATCAGCTCGAAGGACGACATGCCGTTGTAGCGCGACAGCTGCGGCGAGCCATACGTCCAGCGGCTGCTGGCGAAGGCCGAGAAGGGCACCATCTCGCTGCTGCCGTTGCGCACGTGCCAGCTGTCGATGCTGTCGGGCTGCATGCGGAAGGGCGCGTCGGCCTGCACGTAGACCTTCTTCACGCGGCCGTTGTTGATGAAGTCGTTCACGTAGCTGCCGCCCATCGCGCTGGAGAGCGTGTCGTTGATGTCCGAGGTCGACAGGCCCAGCGCCGCGGCCTTGCGGTCGTCGATGTCGATGGCGAACTGCGGCGTGTCGTCCAGGTTGTTGCTGCGCACCTGGCTCAGCGCCGGGTCCTTGCGCGCCAGCGAGAGGAACTGCTCGCGCGCCTGCACCAGCGCCTCGTGGCCGATGCCGCCCAGGTCCTGCAGCTGCACGTCGAAGCCGGCGTTCGAGCCCAGGCCGCGCACGGCCGGCGGCAGCATCACGAACACGTTGGCGTTGGCGGCCCGCGATGCCATGTCCATGGTGAAGCGGCGCGCCAGCGAGGCGGCGTCCTGCGCCTTGCCGCCGCGCTCGCCCCAGTCCTTCAGCGTGATGAAGGCGTTGCCCGTGGCCTGGTCGCCGCTCAGGCCGGTCAGCGTGATGAAGTGGGCCACTTCCTTCTGCGAGCCCAGGTAGGCCTCGAAGCTCTTCATGGTCTGCTGCAGCTGCTCGTCGGTGGCGCTGGCGGGCAGCTTCACCTGCGCCATCAGCGTGCCCTGGTCTTCGTCGGGCAAGAAGGAGGTCGGCAGGCGCATGAAGACCACGCCGAGCACGGCCACCAGCAGCGCGTAGGTCAGCAGGCTGCGCTTGCCGCGCCGCAGCAGGCCACCGACGCCCGAGCGGTAGCGGTCGGCGTTGCGCTCGAAGTTGCGGTTGAACCAGCCGAAGAAGCCGCGCTTTTCCTCGTGATGGCCGGCCTGCACGGGCTTGAGCAGCGTGGCGCACAGCGCCGGCGACAGCGTGAGCGCCACCAGCACCGACAGCAGCATCGACGCCACGATGGTCACCGAGAACTGCCGGTAGATCACGCCCGTCGAGCCGCCGAAGAAGGCCATCGGGATGAACACCGCCGACAGCACCAGCGCGATGCCCACCAGCGCGCCGGTGATCTCGCGCATCGACTTGCGCGTGGCCTCCTTGGGCGAGAGCCCTTCCTCGGTCATCAGCCGCTCGACGTTCTCCACCACCACGATGGCGTCGTCCACCAGCAGGCCGATGGCCAGCACCATGCCGAACATCGTGAGCGTGTTGATCGAATAGCCCATCAGCGCCAGCACGCCGAAGGTGCCCAGCAGCACCACCGGCACCGCGATGGCGGGCACCAGCGTGGCGCGCAGGTTCTGCAGGAAGAGGTACATGATCAGCACGACCAGCACCATCGCCTCGACCAGCGTCTTGGCCACTTCCTCGATGGAGATGCGCACGAAGGGCGTGGTGTCGTAGCCGACCACGGCCTTCATCTGGTTGGGAAAGAAGGGCCCAAGCTCCGCGAGCTTGGCCTTCACCGCGTTCGACACGGTGAGCGCGTTGGCGCCGGTGGCCAGCTTCACGCCCATGGCGGCCGAGGGCTTGCCGTCGAAGCGCGAGCTGATGGTGTAGCTCTCGCTGCCGAGTTCGATGCGCGCCACGTCGCCCAGGCGCACGATGGCACCGCTGCTGGCGTCCGACTTGACGATCACCTCGCGGAACTGGTCGGCGGTGCGCAGCTTGCTGCGCGCGGTGATGGTCGCGGTCAGGCGCTGGCCCGAGGCCGCAGGCAGCGCGCCGAGCTGGCCGGCCGACACCTCGGTGTTCTGGCTGGTGAGCGCGCTGGTCACGTCCGATGGCATCAGCGAGTACTTCTGCAGCTTCGCCGGATCGAGCCAGATGCGCATCGCGTAGCCCGAGCCCAGCGTCTGCACGTCGCCCACGCCGTCGATGCGGCTGATCACGTCGAGCAGGCTGCTGGAGATGTAGTCGCCGATGTCGGTGGCCGAGGCGCTGCCGTCTTCGGAGATCAGCGAGACGATCATGAGGAAGTCGGTGCCCGACTTGGTGACCGTCACGCCCTGGCTCTGCACCGACTGCGGCAGCTGCGACTCGGCCTGCTGCAGCTTGTTCTGCACCTGCATCTGCGCCACGTCGGCGTTGGTGCCGGCCTCGAAGGTGAGCTCGATGCGCGCGGTGCCCGACGAGGTGCTGCTGGAGGACATCGACACCAGCCGGTCGAGGCCCTTCATCTTCTGCTCGATCACCTGCGTGACCGAGTCCTCGATGGTCTTGGCCGAGGCGCCCGTGTAGGTCGCGTTGATGCTGACCTTGGTGGGCGCGATGTCGGGGTACTGCTCCAGCGACAGAGTGCCGATGGACATCGCCCCGGCCAGCATGATGACGATGGCGATGACCCACGCGAAGATGGGCCGGTCTATGAAAAAGCGTGCCATGCGCGTTGCTCCTCAGCGGGTGGCGGCCATTGCCGCACTGCCCGCACTGCCCGCACTGCTCGCGCCGCCCGCGCTGGCCACGGTGGTGGCATCGGCCGCGACCGGCTTCACCGTGTCGCCCGGTTTCACCTTGAGCGAGCCCTCGACGATCACGCGATCGCCGGCCTTCAGCCCCTCGGTCACCTGCCAGCGGTTGCCGACCGCGCGCGACACCTTCAGCGCGCGCTTCTCGACCTTGTCGCCGGCTGCGACCACCAGCGCCGAGGCATCGCCGCTGGCCGTGCGCGTCACGCCCTGCTGCGGCACCAGCAGCGCCTGCTCGGCCACGCCCTCCTCGAGCACCGCGCGCACGTACATGCCGGGCAGCAGCGTGCGCTCGGGGTTCGGCACCAGGATGCGCAGCGTGACCGCGCCGGTGCCTTCGCTCACGGTGACGCTGGAGAACTGCAGCCGCCCCGCGTGGGCGTAGGTGCTGCCGTCTTCCAGCAGCAGCTTCACCGAAGCTTCGCCCTTCTCGCCGCTGCCCTTGAGCGTGCCGGCCGCCAGTTCGCGTTGCAGCCGCAGCAGCTCGGTGGTCGATTGCGTCACGTCGACGTGGATCGGGTCGAGCTGCTGCACCGTGGTGAGCGCCGTGGTCTGGCTGGCCGTGACCAGCGCGCCCGGCGTGACCGTGGAGGCTTCGATGCGCCCCGCGATGGGCGCCGTGATGCGCGTGAAGCCGAGGTTGATGCGCGCGGTGTCCAGCGCGGCGCGGGCCACGCCGAGATCCGCCTCGGCCTGCTGCAGCGTGGCCTGGCTGTCTTCGCTGGTCTGCTGGCTCACGGCTTCGATCTTCGCGAGCTCCGCGTTTCGGCGCGCCGTGACCTTCGCTGCGTTGACCGTGGCTTCCGACTTGGCGACGCTGGCCTGCGCACTCGCGTAGGCCGCCTTGTAGCTGGCGGGGTCGAGCTGGTAGAGCACCTGCCCGGCCTTCACCAGCGCGCCTTCCTCGAAGAGGCGCTGCTGCACGATGCCGCCCACCTGGGGGCGGATCTCGGCGCTCAGGCGGGCGCGCGTGCGGCCCGAAAGCTCGGTGGTGACCGACTGGTTCTCGGGCTGCACCGTCACCACGCTGACCTGCGTGGCGGAAGCGCCCTGAGGCCCTGCGGAGAGGCCGGGAGGACCGGAAGGAGAAGAAGGGCCGGACGGGGCAGAAGAAGAGCCGGAGCATCCCGCGACAGCGCCCAGCAGGCCGATGGCCAGGGCGCACGCGAGGCCGGTGCGGTTGAAGCGGGAAGACATCATGTTCGGGTTTCCAATCAGGTTGGAACCCATGGTCTTCAGGGAATGTGGAGCGAATGTGGAGGTCCCCGCGGCCCGCACGGCCATGGGGCGGGGATGCACCGCGCGGGCCTCATCTGGCTTATCTTGTGGCCCTTCATGAAGATCAGCATCACCACCAAGCTCTTTCTCGCCGTGCTGGCCACCGCCGTGCTGGCCGTGGTCGCGATGGGCGCCGCCTCGCGCTGGAACTTCGAGCGCGGCTTCGTCGGCTATCTCAACGAACAGGGCGTGGAGCGGCTCGATGCCGTGGTGCCCAACGCGGTTGCGGCCTACCGCGAGCACGGCAACTGGGACTTCCTGCGGGACAACCCCCGTCCCTGGTTCGAGATCATGCGGCCCGCGCCTTCCGTCCTGGGCAATCACTTCGAGCCGGGGCGTTCGCCGGCGTTGGTGTCGGACCTGACGGGCGCCGTGCTGCGCATCTCGCTGCTCGACTCCGACCGGCGGCTCATCATCGGCTTCAGGGAGGTGGGCAAGGGCGCCGTCGAGCGTGCGGTGGTGGTCGACGGCAAGACCGTGGGCTGGGTCGTCATGATGCCCTTCCAGAGCGTGAGCGAGGCCGGCGACCAGCGCTTCCAGAAGAACCAGCTGCGCGCGAGCTGGGTCATCGGCAGCCTCTGCGTGCTGCTGGCCGCGGGCATCGCATGGTGGATCGCGCGGGTGCTGCTCGCGCCCGTGAAGCGCGTGGCGGCGGCCACGCACCGGCTGGCGGCGGGCGACTACGCGAGCCGCGTGGCCGTGGCCTCGCACGACGAGGTGGGGCAACTGGCGCGCGACTTCAATTCGCTCGCCAACACGCTGCAGCGCAACGAGCAGATGCGCCGCGAATTCATGGCCGACGTGTCGCACGAGCTGCGCACGCCGCTGGGCGTGCTGCACGGCGAACTCGAGGCCATGGAAGACGGCGTGCGCCGTCTCGACGCGCAGGCCGTGCGCTCGCTGCAGCACGAGGTCGGCATGCTCAACCAGCTGGTGACCGACCTCTACGACCTCTCGATGGCCGACGTGGGCGCGCTCGCGTACCGCAAGGCCGACGTGGACGTGCGCGACCTGCTGGAGCCGTGCGTGGACGCGTTCCGCGAACGGCTGGCCTCGGCCGGGCTGAGGCTGGAGCTGGCACTGCCCGCGCAGCCGCTCGTGGTGTTCGCCGACGAGCGGCGCATGCAGCAGCTCTTCAGCAATCTCGTGCTCAACACCTGCCGCTACACCGACGCCGGCGGCGTGCTGCGCATCGAGGCGCGAGAGGACGGCGACGCGATCACGATAGACCTCATGGATTCCGCACCGGGCATCGACGACGCGCTGCTGCCGCGCCTCTTCGAACGCTTCTTCCGCGGCGAGGGCTCGCGCAACCGCGCCAGCGGCGGCGCGGGGCTCGGGCTGGCCATCTGCCGCAGCATCGTGGAGGCGCACGACGGAACCATCGAGGCCAAGGCCTCGCCGCTGGGCGGCGTGTGGATCGCGATCCGCCTGCCGAGGGCATGAGGAGGAGGGGAAGACGATGACGACAGCAACGACGAACGATGCGCCGGCGGCGATGGCCCACATCCTGATCGTCGAGGACGAGCCGCGCATGGCGGCCCTGCTCGCGGACTACCTGCAGGCCTCGGGCTACAGCTCGCAGTGGCTCGCCAACGGCCTGGAGGCGGTGCCGGCGGTGAAGGCCCGCCGGCCCGACCTGGTGCTGCTCGACGTCATGCTGCCCGGCCAGGACGGCATGAGCGTGTGCCGCGAGCTGCGGCTGTTCAGCGAGGTGCCCGTCATCATGCTCACCGCGCGCGTCGAGGAGGCCGACCGCCTGATGGGGCTGGAGCTCGGCGCCGACGACTACATCTGCAAGACCCCCTTCAGCCCGCGCGAGGTCGTGGCGCGCGTGAAGGCGCTGCTGCGGCGAAGCGGCTATGCGGCGCGCGAAGCCTCGCCCCTGCAGATCGACGAGCAGACCTACAAGGCCTCGCTGCACGGCACCCCGCTGGGGCTGACGCCCATCGAGTTCCGCCTGCTGAAGGCCCTGGCCGACGCGCGCGGCCGCGTGCTGTCGCGCGACAAGCTGCTGGACCACGTGCACGCCGACCAGCGCGCCGTGACCGATCGCGCGGTCGACAGCCACGTCAAGAACCTGCGCCGCAAGCTCGACGCGGCGAGCCGGGGGCAGGAACTGATACGGTCGATCTACGGGGTGGGGTACAGGCTGGATCTGCCCTGAGCCGGGGTACGGCTCAGGCGGCTTGCCGCACCGCGCTGATCACGTAATCGACCTCGTCGTCGCCGAGCATCGGGTAGAGAGGCAAGGCGATCGAACGGGCCGCCAGCTTCTCGCTGTGCGGCAGGCTGTCGGCCTCGTGCCAGGGCCGCAGCGCTTCGTGGCGGTGAAGCGACTGCTGGTAGTAGACGCGGCTCGCGACGCCGGCCTCGGCCAGTCGCGCGGCGAAGGCTTCGCGCTCGCGCGGATCCTCGAAGCCGACGACGAAGTAGTTCCACGCGTGGCCCACCGAGGCCCGCGGCAGCCGGATCGGCAGGTCCGCCCAGGCCGCGAGATAACGTGCGGCGATGTCGCGCCGCCGCTCGATGTGTGGTGCGAAGTCGTCCAGCGCGGCGTTGAGCAGGCAGGCCTGGAGCTCGTCCATGCGGCTGTTGTGGCCCAGGCAGTGGTGCAGGCCGTCGTCGTAGCCGTGGTTGCGCAGCAGCCGTGCCTTGCGCGCGTGTGCCGGATTCCTGAAGGCCATCGCACCGGCGTCGCCGGCGGCGCCCAGGGTCTTGGTCGGATAGAAGCTCATCGCCGCGACATCGCCCCAGGTGCCGGCGTTGCCGGTGCGCGTGCCGTCGGAGGCATGGGCACCGAGGCATTGCGCCACGTCCTCGACCAGCAGCAGGCTCTCGTCGCGGCAATAGGCGGCCAGCTCGGGCAGGCCGCTTGCGTCGCCGAAGAGGCCGACCGCGAGGATCGCGCGCGTGCGTGGAGTGCGGGCATTGCGGAAGTCGGCGAGCGCAGGCAGGAAGTCGCCAGGCGCGCTGTCGACGAAGACAGGCCGCGCGCCGGCGGCGATCACCGCTTCCGCGCATGCGACGAAGGTGTAGGCGGGCAGCAGCACCTCGTCGAGCGCGTCGCCTCCGCCCGCGCTTCCGACGCCCAGGCTCTTGAAGGCCAGCAGCAGGGCCTCCGAGCCCGACCCCACCGCCACAGTCTCGCGGCCGTCGAGCAGGCCCGAAAGGCGGGCCTCGAAGGCCTTGACCTGCGGGCCCAGGATGTAGGTGCCGCTGCGCAGTACCGCAGCCAGTGCTTCCGACAGCCGCGTTGCCTTGGGCTCGCAGGATGCGGGGGGCCGGAACAGCGGGATCTTCATGCGCGCAGCACCTGGCAGGCCCGCGTCACTGCCGCGAGACCGTCGGCGCCCGAGGCGATGCGGCTGGGCCGGCCCAGGATGGCGTGCCTGAAGCCCTGGTACTGCCGCGCGAGGGCGTCGTCGCCGTTCGCCTGCGGCGATTGCACGTCGCCGCGCAGGTCGAGCAGATGCTCCCGGCCACCGTCGAGAAACTGCAGCCGGGCGCTCGCCGCGTTGGCGTATCCGCTTTCGAAGTCGGCAACCAGCGTGCCCAGCCGCACGCGCGCACGCACGTTCTGCTCGCCGACGTGCCGCTCGAGCACCTCCAGCGGCGTTTCAGGGGGGATGGCGCACAGCCAGGCGAACAGGTCCAGGTCGTGCACCATCAGGTCGAGCACGCTGTCGGCAGCCGTCGCGGCGCGGGTCGAGTAGCGGCGAAAGCGCATGAACGGGCGCGAGCCCTGGCGGTGATTCGTCACCGCATGGCGCAGCTGGTCGACCATCGCGGCATCGAACACCGGGTTGAAGCGCTCGATGTGCCCCGTGGCCAGCGTGACGCCGCACTGAAGCGCCGTCCGGATCATCAGCGGGCCGTCGTGCCGGTCCACGCAAAGCGGCTTCTCGACCAGCACGTGGCAGCCGCGGCGCATCAGCGCGAGCGCAAGGCTGGCGTGCGCATCGTCGCTGGCGGCGATGGTGGCCGACTCGATGCCGGATGGCAGTTCGTCCAGGCTGGACAGCAGCGGCAGCAGCGCGAGTTCGTCTGCAATGCTGGCCGGGGACGAGCAGTCCACCAGGGCGCGCAGCCGGAAGCCTTCGATTGCCAGCAGCTTTCGCGCGTGTACGCCGCCGAAGCGGCCAAGGCCGACCACCGCGTGGGTCAGCGTGGCGTCGTCGAGCGCGAGCGCAGCTGCCGGATCGGCGGCGATGGCCGTGGCGCTGTCGTCGCTGGCAAGCGTCGTGAAGCTCATCGATGCGGTGGCGGTTGCTGCTGCCGGGTCAGTGCGCCTTGTCGCGCAGCCGGTCAGCCACGGCCTGAAGGTGGGCGCCCCGGATCACGTGCTTGTAGACGCCGGCGGCCACGCGCTGCTCGCCGAAGATCTCGAAGGCCGGCTTGCTCGCGGGCGGCTCCGATTGCTCGTAGCGCGTGGGCTGCGCGGCGAACAGGCATTCGCGACCATAGGCCTGGGCGCCGAACTCGGCGATGAAGCCGGCCAGCTCTTTTTCGAGTTGGCCGCCGAAGCTGCGTGCGTAGCCGTGCATGTCGTCGAGCTTGGCCTGCAGCTCGAGCTCGTCGAGCTCGACCATGACGTGGCGCTCGGAGGCCAGCCGGGCCGGCGGACTCGGATGCCCCACAGTGGGATAGCCGAACGAGGTCACCACTCGGCCGCGCGCCGCCGCGTGCGCGATGACCTGGTTGGCCAGCAGGCGGCACAGGTCGTGCGACGGGTTGTAGTCCTCGGCTTCGTCAGCGACGACGCATTCGATGCCTTGCTCGACGACGTGCGCGGTCAACGCCTCGACCCAGTGCGTGAACATGCCGGTGTCGCCTTCGAGCAGCGAACGGTAGATGTCGGCATCCGCCACGGGCTGCACCACGCCGGGGATCCAGTTGGCGCCCGCGCGCGTGAGGTTGTCGACCGTGGGCTCGAGCCGCGGCACGCCGGTCGAGCCGGCGCCATTGGTCAGCACCACGAAGTCGGGCCGCTCGTTGCGCAGCCATTTCCACAGCAGCAGCTCGTGGCCCGAATGGGCGGCGATCACCAGCGATTTCATGGGCGGGGGGCGTTGGACTGCACGAGGGTGTAGATCCGGCGCAGCGGCTTGGTCACGCGCCATGAGCGGCTGGCGTAGACCTCATGCAATTTGGCTTGAAGCTGCGCGAGTTCGGCCCGCGCCTGACGGGTCTGGTGCTCGGCTTCGGCAGTGCGCGCATCCGCGTCGGCGCACGACTGCTCGATCTGCCGCCGGGTCTCGACTTGCCACTGCGCAGTTTCTGCCTGCTGTCGGACGGCTTCAGCCTGGAGCTGTTCGATCCGCGTCTGGTACATGCGCTGATGCTCGTTGAAGGACTGCTGCAGCCCCGCGACATGCTGATGCAGCGACGCGATGTTCACGTGCGCCGCCGACGGGTAGCCGCGGCGGACCCAGTCGCCGACGTAGCGCGAGGCCTCGTCCGCCCGCCGGCTCGCAGGCACTTCGATCACCGGGTGCTCTTGCACCGCGCGCCGCACGCAGTCTTCGAACGCACCGAGCGTGACGTCCAGCCCGCCGGTGGCGCGCATCCAGTCGGCAGCCTTGGCTGCGTCTCCGGCGTCGTAGCGGTCGAGTTCGGCTCCCACGTTCTCACGCGTGACGGGGCGCACCAGCAATGCCCGGCCGAAATTCCAGCGCCGCGAGTGAGCCACGTTCGCGGCGGTCACCATTTCGCCCATGCCCCAGACCGGATCGAGCACCACGACCGCATTGCCCGTGCACAGCGCCTCGGTGGCGCAGCGGCCCTTGCCGAAGACGATGTCGTAGCGCCCGAGCGCCTCTGCCGGATCAGGCAGGTGGTTGCCCGTGCCGCTGCCGATCACGTCCAGCGAGAACCCGCGCTGCACGCAGGCGGCGCGGATTTCCTCGAGCTGCGCGTTGTGCGAGGCGTAGTTGCTGAAGAGCAGCGCGGTACGGGCGCGCGGCGGCAGCTCACCCCGGCGGGGAAAGCGCGCGAGGTCGACCCCGTTCTGGATCAGTTCGATGCGCTCGCGCCCGATGCCGAACTCGTGCACCAGCCGTTCCGCGCAGTTCTCGTCGACCGCCACATGGCGCACGACCTGCGCGAACTGCGCCGGGCGTCCGTGGTCGTCGCTGCGGTCGTGGCAGATCGTGAGGACCGGCACGTCGTGGAAGTGGAGCAGGGCGCGCACCGTTTCCTGGTGCGTGTTGCCGACGATCACGTCCGGTCGTGCCGCCACGTCGGCGAGGTCCGTGACGCAGGCGATGGAGGCGAAGCGCAGTTCGTTCGCCATGTCGCCGAATGCTGTCGCGAAGATCGTGACGGCGTGTCCGCGGCGGCGCAGCCACATCGCCAGGTCGCGCGTGAACATCTCGGCACCCGTGCGGTGCAACAGGTAGCACATCGCCAGCAGGATGTGCAGGGGCTTGCCGGACTGCGCGGAGTCCGGAGTGGAGGCGGCCTCCGGGAGGGTCAATCGAGCGCCGGCGCGCCGGCCAGAACGTGTCCTGCCTGCTGGTCCGCGTGGTAGCTCGAACGCACCATCGCGCCCACCGCCGCGTGGCTGAAGCCCATCTTGTAGGCCTCTTCCTCGAACATCTTGAAGGTGTCGGGGTGCACGTAGCGGCGCACCGGCAGGTGCGAGCCCGAGGGCGACAGGTACTGGCCGATGGTCAGCATGTCGATGTCGTGGGCGCGCATGTCGCGCATGACCTGCAGGATTTCTTCGTCGGTCTCGCCCAGGCCGACCATGATGCCGCTCTTGGTCGGCACGTCGGGGTGCAGCGCCTTGAACTTCTTGAGCAGGTTCAGGCTGAACTGGTAGTCGCTGCCGGGGCGCGCTTCCTTGTAGAGGCGCGGTGCGGTCTCGAGGTTGTGGTTCATCACGTCCGGCGGTGCGGCCTTGAGGATCTCGAGGGCGCGGTCGTCGCGGCCGCGGAAGTCGGGCACGAGGATCTCGATCTGCGTCGTGGGCGAGAGCTCGCGGATATTTTTGATGCAGTCGACGAAGTGCTGGCTGCCGCCGTCGCGCAGGTCGTCGCGGTCGACGCTGGTGATCACCACGTACTTCAGGCGCAGCTTGGCGATGGTCTTCGCGAGGTTGAGCGGCTCGTCCTTGTCGAGCGGATCGGGGCGGCCGTGGCCCACGTCGCAGAAGGGGCAGCGGCGCGTGCACTTGTCGCCCATGATCATGAAGGTGGCCGTGCCGTTGCCGAAACATTCGCCGATGTTCGGGCACGAAGCCTCTTCGCAGACGGTGTGCAGGTTGCTCTCGCGCAGGATCTGCTTGATCTCGTAGAAGCGCGTGGTGGGGCTGCCGGCCTTGACGCGGATCCAGTCGGGCTTCTTGAGCACTTCGCCGTTTTGCACCACCTTGACGGGAATGCGCGACAGCTTGGCTGCCGCCTTCTGCTTGGCCAGGGGGTTGTAGGTTTCGGCGCTCTGCGCGTCGCGGACGACTTCTGTGGTGCTCATTGGTGTGTCAAGGCGCCAGGAAGGTGGAGAGCTTCTGGCTCAGCACCGCGGCGGCTTCTTCCCATGTGGTTTGGATGCCGATTGTAGAAAGATCGACCGTCTGCAGCCCTGCATAGCCGCAAGGGTTGATGCGCGAGAAGGGTTCGAGGTCCATCCGCACGTTGAGCGCCACGCCGTGATAAGTGGCGTGGCGGCTCACCTTGATGCCCAGCGCGGCGATCTTGCCGAGCCCTCGGAACGGGTCGGCAGCGGGCATCGGGCCGGTGAGCGCGGCATGGGAGAACGGGTCGTCCAGCCGCACGTAGATGCCCGGCGCGCCCGCCACGCGATGGCCCGTGACGCCGAAATGGGCCAGCGTGCGCAGCACCGATTCCTCGATGCGATAGACGTATTCCTTGACGAAATAGCCCGCGCGCCGCAGGTCGATCAGCGGATAGGCCACCACCTGGCCGGGGCCGTGGAAGGTGACCTGGCCGCCACGGTCGGTTTGTACGACGGGGATCGCGCCGGGGTTCAGGATGTGGTCCTGCCTGCCCGCGATGCCTTGCGTGAACACCGGTGCGTGCTCGCAAATCCATAGCGCATCGGGCGTGTCGGGCGTGCGCTCGAGCGTGAACTGCTTCATCGCCGCAAAGGTGTCGGCGTAGTCGACTCGGCCCAGCGGGCGCAGTTCGATGGCGGGGGCGGCGATGGCTGCGGTGTCCGTCATTGCATGGCCTGCTGCGCGGGCAGCTCGCCGCTCAAAGCACGACCTTGACCATCGGGTGCGAGGACAGCGCGCGATAGAGGTCGTCGAGCTGCTCGCGGCTGGTGGCCGTGACGGTAATGGTCACGCCGAGATAGTTGCCGGCCTTGCTGTCGCGCAGCTCGACGGTGCTGGCGTCGAAGGTGGGATCGAAGCGCTCGGCGATCTGCGTGATGGCGTGCACGAAACCGTCGGCCTTGGCGCCCATCACCTTGATCGGGAACTGCGAGGGGTACTCGATCAGCGATTCCTTGCGCGGATCGGGGATCGAGGTGGTTTCGGTGGTGGTCGTGTTGTTGTCGGTCATGCCGTGACTCCGTGCTTCTGCTGCTTCTGTGCGTTGAGGACCTTGGCCTCCTGGTAGGCCTTGTACAAGCCCTCATAGATGGGGCCAGGGCGGCCGTTGCCAATAGGCTTGCCGTCGAGCGTGACGACCGGCAGCAGTTCCTTGCTGGCCGAGGAGATCAGCACCTCGTCGGCGGCGAACACTTCCTCGCGCGAGACGGGGCGCAGCGCGAAGGGGATGTCCAGCGTCTTGCAGAGGCGCTCGAAGAGGCCGTAGCGGATGCCGGTGAGCACGAGGTTGCTCCTGGGCGGGCCGGTCAGCGTGCCGTCCTTCACGATCCACACGTTGCTCGACGATGCTTCGCTGAGCCAGTCGTCGCGGAACATGATGGTCTCGGCCGCGCCGGCCTCCACGCTGATCTGCCGTGCGAGCACTGCGCCCAGCAGGCTGGTGCTCTTGATGTGCGCCTTCTGCCAGCGGAAGTCGGCAGCGGTGACGCATGCAACGCCTTTGGTGCGGATGGCTTCGGAGATCGGCGGCAGTGGGTTCACCATCACGAACACCGTGGGGCGAAGGCCGCGCACCATCGCATGGTCGCGCGGTGCCACGCCGCGTGTCACCTGAAAGTACACCGATTGCGGTGCGTCGCCCGCGGGAGCGACGAGGCGCATCACGATCTCGCGCCACTGTGCGAGCGAGAGCGGGTTCTCGATCTGAAGCTCGGTGAGCGAGCGGTCGAGGCGGGCCATGTGCTCCTCGAAGCAGAAGGGCTGGCCGAAGTAGACGGGGACGTATTCGTAAACACCATCGCCGAAAATGAAGCCGCGATCGAGGACGCTGATCTTCGCGTCGCGCAGGGCGGTGTATTCGCCGTCGAGGTAACAAAGCGTGGCGGGCAGGGCGTCGGTGATAGGGTGCATGAAGGAATTATGGTTGCGTGCGCCACGTCGGGCTCTCGTCAGGGAATGCGGCGCCGATTTGCATGCGCGACAGCACGGGTGGCGGGACAGGCTGGGTTTTTACTTATAATCAATGGCTTTGTAGAAATTCTGGGTCGTCATCCGGGCTTCATTCGAAATGAAAACAATCGCCCGTCATGACTCGGAGGCCCCTGAAGGCCTCGACACGGAATTCAAGCCGTTGACCGCCGATGAGGCGCGTGAACTGCGAGCAAAGAACCCATCGATCTCCCCCTGGCGGGTGATCGCGGGTCAGTTGGTTGTCGGTCTGGTGGTGGCTTTGGCCGCCTGGGGACTGACGGGGAGGCAAAATCTGGGCTGGTCCGCCGCTTATGGCGCGATCGCGGTGGTTGTTCCATCGGCGGTCTTCGCGCGCGGGCTGACCGGTCGGTTTTCCTCCCTGAATCCGGGCACTGCGGTGTTCGGATTCTTCCTGTGGGAAATGGTCAAGATGGCCTTGTCGGTGGCGATGCTGATCGCTGCGCCAAGGCTGATTACGGCGCTGAGCTGGCCAGCAATGCTGGTCGGCCTGGTGGTGACAATGAAGGCGGCCTGGTTGGCGGTGATGTTCTCGCCCCGGCGCCGGAAACTGAGAGACGAGTAACCGAATGGCTGCTGAAAACGCTGCGGAACATGGTCAGACCGCTGGTGAATACATCGTTCACCACTTGACGCACCTGCAAAGCTCCAAGCCTGGAGGTGTGGCCGACTTCTCGGTTTTCAACTTCGACTCTCTTTTCTTCTCGATCACGCTCGGTATCCTGGGTTGCTGGCTGCTCTGGCTGGCTGCCCGCAAGGCCACTTCGGGTGTTCCCGGCCGTTTTCAAGCGGCTGTCGAACTGCTCGTCGAAATGGTCGACCAGCAGGCCAAGGGCATCGTCCACAACGCCACGAGCCGCAAGTTCGTCGCTCCGCTGGCCCTGACCATCTTCGTCTGGATCTTCCTGCTGAACGCAATGGACCTGTTCCCGGTCGATTTGTTCCCGGCGATCTGGGCCAAGATCTTCCACATCGCCGGCGAAGACCCGCACCACGCCTACCTGCGCGTCGTGCCCACCGCCGACCTGTCGGTGACCATGGGCATGTCGGTGGCCGTGCTGCTGATCTGCATCTACTACAACATCAAGATCAAGGGTGCCGGCGGCTGGGTCCACGAGCTGTTCACCGCGCCCTTCGGCAATCACTGGGCCCTGTACCCCTTCAACTTCGCCATGCAGATGATCGAGTTCGTCGCCAAGACGGTCTCGCACGGCATGCGGTTGTTCGGCAACATGTATGCCGGCGAACTGATCTTCCTGCTGATCGCCCTGATGGGTGGTGCCTGGTCCATGTCGGCCACCGGCATCGGCCTGGCCATCGGCCACATCATCGCGGGCACGGCCTGGGCCATCTTCCACATCCTGATCATCACGCTGCAAGCCTTCGTGTTCATGATGCTGACGCTGGTCTACATCGGCCAGGCCCACGATCACCACTGATCATCAGTTTTCGTTCTTGTTTTTGTTTTCTCTTCAACCAAAGTCCTCTAGGAGTCATCATGGAAGTTATTAGCTTTGTTGCACTGGCCGCCGGCCTGATCATCGGTCTGGGCGCTGTGGGCGCATGTATCGGCATCGGCATCATGGGCAGCAAGTACCTCGAGTCGGCCGCACGTCAGCCCGAACTCATGGGTGAACTCCAAACCAAGATGTTCCTGCTGGCTGGTCTGATCGACGCCGCGTTCATTATCGGCACCGGTATCGCCCTGTGGTTCGCAACGGCCAACCCGTTCCTGTCGCAAATCGCCAACCTGCCGAAGTAAGTCTTTCTCGTCGGACCTGCGTCGTCGTTCTCTAGCCTGCTAGCGAATGGCTTCGATTCAATCCCATAGAGAGGGTGAAAAGTGAGCATTACCGGTACCCTGATCGTTCAGATGATCGTGTTCCTGATCCTGGTCGGGTTCACGATGAAGTACGTGTGGCCGCCGATCGCGAAGGCGCTGGACGACCGCGCCGCGAAGATCGCCGAAGGCCTCGCTGCCGCCGACAAGGCCAAGTCCGAGCTGTCCGCCGCCAACAAGCGCGTGGAAGCCGAACTGGGTCAGGCGCGCAACGAGTCCGCGCAACGTCTTGCCGACGCCGAACGTCGCGCCCAGGCCATCGTTGAAGAGGCCAAGGCCCGCGCGACCGAGGAAGGCAACAAGATCGTTGCAGCCGCACGCGCCGAAGCCGAACAGCAGGCACTGAAGGCCCGTGAAGCCCTGCGCGAGCAGGTTGCGGCACTGGCAGTCAAGGGCGCAGAGCAGATTCTGCGCAAGGAAGTGAATGCGGGCGTTCACGCCGATTTGCTCGCCCGTCTGCAGACCGAACTCTGATAGAAGCCATGGCAGAACTCGCCACCATTGCACGCCCCTACGCCGAGGCGCTCTTCAAGGCGTCGTCGTCCGACGTCGCCGGAACCAGCGCCTGGCTCGAAAAGATTGCCGCCATCGCGGCCAATCCGGAGCTCCAGCAGTTCGCCGACAACCCCAAGGCTACGGCCGAACAGGTGGTCGGCGTGGTCGCCGGTGCATTCGGTGCACCGCTGGCCGCTCCTGCCCAGAACTTCCTGTCCGCGCTCCTCGAGAACGGGCGCTTTTCGGTGCTGCCGGAAATTGCGAAGCAGTTCCGGGCACTCGCCAACGCGAAGAGCGGTTCGTCCGACGCCGTGGTCTACAGCGCCTTCCCGATCGAAGCTGCGGCACTGGCCAACGTGTCGGCCGCGCTCGAGAAGCGTTTCGGTCGCAAGCTCCAGGTCACGGTCCAGCAAGAGCCGGATCTGATCGGCGGCATCCGTGTGGTGGTCGGCGACGAGGTGCTCGACACCTCCGTCAAAGCGCGCCTTGAACAAATGAAAGTTGCGCTGGCGGCCTGACGGTTTCCAGCCCCTTACAAAGAAAGAAGGAAAGAGTCATGCAACTCAATCCCGCAGAAATTTCCGAACTGATCAAGAGCCGCATCGAGGGCCTCGGGGTCAGCGCCAACATCCGCAACGAAGGCACCGTGGTGTCGGTGACGGACGGCATCGTGCGCGTGCACGGCCTGTCCGACGCGATGCAGGGCGAAATGCTGGAGTTCCCGCCCACGGCTGACGGCGTGCCGTCGTTCGGTCTGGCCCTGAACCTCGAGCGCGACTCGGTCGGCGCCGTGATTCTGGGCGAGTACGAGCACATCTCCGAAGGCGACACCGTCAAGTGCACGGGCCGCATCCTGGAAGTGCCGGTGGGCCCCGAGCTTATCGGCCGCGTGGTGAACGCCCTGGGCCAGCCGATCGACGGCAAGGGTCCGATCAACGCCAAGATGACCGACGTGATCGAGAAGGTCGCTCCCGGCGTGATCGCACGGAAGTCCGTCGACCAGCCGATGCAGACCGGCCTGAAGTCGATCGACTCGATGGTGCCCGTCGGTCGCGGCCAGCGCGAGCTGATCATCGGCGACCGCCAGACCGGCAAGACCGCCGTGGCGATCGACGCGATCATCAACCAGAAGGGTCAGAACATGACTTGCGTCTACGTTGCGATCGGCCAGAAGGCTTCGTCGATCAAGAACGTGGTGCGCGCCCTGGAACAAGCCGGCGCCATGGACTACACGATCGTGGTCGCGGCCTCCGCCTCTGAATCGGCGGCAATGCAATACGTCGCGGCCTACTCGGGCTGCACGATGGGCGAATACTTCCGCGACCGCGGCGAAGACGCCCTGATCGTCTATGACGACCTGTCCAAGCAGGCTGTTGCCTACCGTCAGGTGTCGCTGCTGCTGCGCCGTCCCCCGGGCCGCGAAGCCTACCCTGGCGACGTGTTCTATCTCCACAGCCGTCTGCTCGAGCGCGCAGCCCGCGTGAACGCCGACTACGTCGAAGCCTTCACCAAGGGTGAAGTCAAGGGCAAGACCGGTTCGCTGACCGCACTGCCGATCATCGAAACGCAAGCCGGCGACGTGTCCGCCTTCGTTCCGACCAACGTGATCTCGATCACCGACGGCCAGATCTTCCTGGAAACCAACCTGTTCAACGCAGGTATCCGCCCCGCCATCAACGCCGGTATCTCGGTGTCGCGCGTGGGTTCGTCGGCCCAGACGAAGATCATCAAGGGCCTGTCCGGCGGTATCCGTACCGACCTGGCCCAGTACCGTGAACTGGCTGCGTTCGCGCAGTTCGCTTCCGACCTCGACGAAGCCACCCGCAAGCAGCTCGACCGCGGTGCCCGCGTGACCGAACTGCTGAAGCAGCCGCAATACAGCCCGCTGTCGATCTCGCTGATGGGCGCGTCGCTGTTCGCAGTGAACAAGGGCTTCATGGACGACCTCGAAATCAAGCAGGTGCTGCCTTTCGAGCACGGCCTGCACCAGTTCCTGAAGTCCAGCCACGCCGCGCTGCTCGACAAGATCGAGAAGGCCAAGGCTCTGGACAAGGAATCGGAAGCCGAACTGCTGGCCGCCGTCACCTCGTTCAAGAAGTCGTTCGCCTGATCGACCCCTTGATCGACGCAAGAAGGAGCTCTCATGGCAGCTGGTAAGGAAATCCGCGGCAAGATCAAATCGGTGGAAAACACCAAGAAGATCACCAAGGCCATGGAAATGGTCTCGGTTTCCAAGATGCGCAAGGCGCAGGAACGCATGCGCGCCGCTCGCCCCTACAGCGAAAAGATCCGCAACATCGCAGCCAACCTCGGCAAGGCGAACCCGGAGTACACCCACGCTTTCATGAAGACGAGCGACGCCAAGGGCGTCGGCTTCATCATCGTGACCAGCGACAAGGGCCTGTGCGGCGGCTTGAACACCAACCTGCTGCGTGCTGTCACCAGCAAGCTGCGCGAAGCGCAGTCGGCGGGCAACGTGGTCGAGTCGGTCGCCATCGGCAACAAGGGCCTGGGTTTCCTGAACCGCATCGGCGCCCGCGTGGTGGCCCATGTGACGCAGCTGGGCGACACGCCGCATCTGGACAAGCTCATCGGGCCAGTCAAGACGCTGCTGGACGCCTACGCCGAAGGCAAGCTGTCGGCCGTGTACCTGTGCTACACGAAGTTCATCAACACCATCAAGCAAGAGCCGATGGTGGAACAGCTCCTGCCGCTGAAGGCCGAGACGCTGCAGACCGAGTCGGGTCATCACTCGTGGGACTACATCTACGAGCCCGACGCGCAAAGCGTGATCGACGAGCTGCTGGTGCGCTACGTGGAATCCCTGGTGTACCAGGCCGTGGCCGAGAACATGGCGTCCGAGCACTCGGCGCGCATGGTGGCCATGAAGGCCGCGACCGACAACGCAGGCAACGTGATCAACGAGCTGAAGCTGGTCTACAACAAGACCCGCCAGGCCGGCATCACGAAGGAACTGTCGGAAATCGTGTCCGGCGCGGCCGCTGCCGCTGGCGTTTGATTGAGGCAATGCAACAGGCCGCGTTGCTGATCGGGGGCGTTCCGCGCCCCCGGTAACCCAAGGCCTTTTTTAGGGGACTCTGCGCAAAATGAAGAAGATGCTTGCTCTGGTGGCTGTTGCTGCCGCTCTGACCGCCTGCTCGAAGAAGGAAGAGGCGCCCGCGCCTGCACCGGCAGCTCCCGCTGCGGCACCTGCTGCTCCGGCTCCCGCGCCCGCTCCTGCAGCAGCGCCGGCGGCTGCTCCCGCCGCAGCTCCGACGGCATCCGCCGCCGATCTGCCGCAGGAATGCAACGACTACCTGGCCAAGGTGCAGACCTGCGTTGCTGCGCAAAGCGGTGCTGCTGCCGACGCCATGAAGGCAAGCCTCGACCAGACGAAGGCCACCTGGGCTTCGATGGGCGCCGACAAGGCTGCGCTGGGTCAGGCCTGCAAGGCTGCTTCGGACGCTTTCGCCGCACAGGCGACGGCCATGAAGTGCTGATCGGGAACTGACGGACAGCGAGACAGCAAAGAGAAATTCAAGGATGCCGGCCCGTCCGGCCTTCTTGCAAAAGCGGCCCGTCTTGGCAGCAGGACGCTTCTGCAAGAACCTGTCGCAAATTTATTGAGATCCATCCAGAAGGAAACGCCATGGCTGAAGGAAAAATTGTCCAATGTATCGGCGCCGTGGTCGACGTGGAGTTCCCGCGTGACCAGATGCCCAAGGTGTACGACGCCTTGAAATTCGAAGGCGGCGGGCTGACCCTCGAAGTTCAGCAGCAGCTCGGCGACGGCGTGGTGCGCACGATTGCACTGGGCTCGTCCGACGGCCTGCGTCGCGGCCTGATCGTGACCAACACCGGCGCTCCCATTACCGTGCCGGTCGGCAAGGCCACCCTCGGCCGCATCATGGACGTGCTCGGCCGTCCGATCGACGAACGCGGCGACGTGGGTCAGGAGCTCACCGCTTCCATCCACCGCAAGGCTCCCGCGTATGACGAACTGTCGCCTTCGCAAGACCTGCTGGAAACCGGCATCAAGGTGATCGACCTGGTGTGCCCGTTCGCCAAGGGCGGCAAGGTGGGTCTGTTCGGTGGCGCCGGCGTGGGCAAGACCGTGAACATGATGGAACTCATCAACAACATCGCCAAGGCTCACTCGGGTCTGTCGGTGTTCGCAGGCGTGGGCGAACGTACCCGTGAAGGCAACGACTTCTATCACGAGATGGCCGACTCCGGCGTCGTGAACCTCGAGAAGCTCGAGGACTCGAAGGTGTCCATGGTCTACGGCCAGATGAACGAACCCCCGGGCAACCGTCTGCGCGTGGCGCTGACCGGCCTGACCATCGCCGAGTCGTTCCGCGACGAAGGCCGTGACGTTCTGTTCTTCGTGGACAACATCTACCGCTACACGCTGGCCGGTACCGAAGTGTCGGCTCTGCTGGGCCGCATGCCTTCCGCCGTGGGCTACCAGCCGACGCTGGCAGAAGAAATGGGCCGCCTGCAGGAGCGGATCACGTCGACCAAGGTCGGCTCGATCACCTCGATCCAGGCCGTGTACGTCCCTGCCGACGACTTGACCGACCCGTCGCCCGCCACGACCTTCGCCCACCTGGACTCGACCGTGGTGCTGTCGCGTGACATCGCTTCGCTCGGCATCTACCCTGCCGTGGACCCGCTGGACTCGACCTCGCGCCAGCTCGACCCGAACGTGGTCGGCGAAGAGCACTACAACGTGGCCCGCGCCGTGCAAGGCACGCTGCAGCGCTACAAGGAACTGCGCGACATCATCGCCATTCTGGGCATGGACGAACTGGCTCCCGAAGACAAGCTGGCCGTGGCCCGCGCTCGCAAGATCCAGCGTTTCCTGTCGCAGCCGTTCCACGTGGCCGAAGTGTTCACGGGCTCGCCCGGCAAGTACGTGCCGCTGGCCGAAACCATCCGTGGTTTCAAGATGATCGTGAACGGCGAAGCCGACCACCTGCCCGAACAGGCGTTCTACATGGTGGGCAGCATCGACGAAGCGTTCGAGAAGGCCAAGAAGGTCGCTTAAGAAGGAATCACCATGGCAGGCACCATTCATGTGGACGTGGTCAGCGCGGAAGAGTCGATCTTCTCGGGCGAAGCCAAGTTCGTCGCGCTGCCCGGTGAAGCCGGTGAGCTCGGCATCTTCCCGCGCCACACCCCGCTGATCACGCGCATTCGCCCCGGCGCCGTGCGCATCGAAACCGCCGACGGCAAGGAAGAGTTCGTCTTCGTGGCCGGCGGCATTCTCGAAGTGCAGCCCAACGCCGTCACCGTGCTGTCGGACACCGCGATCCGCGGTAAGGACCTCGACGACGAGAAGGCCAACCAGGCCAAGGCAGCAGCTGAAGAAGCGCTGAAGAACGCGAAGAGCGACATCGACATCGCGATGGCGCAGTCGGAGCTGGCCGTGATGGCCGCCCAGATCGCGGCGCTGCGCAAGTACCGCCAGAAAAAGTAATCGAGTCGGGCTCCAGGCCCGTCGTCGAGCAACGAAGAAGAAAGCCGCCTCCCAGGCGGCTTTTTTTCGTCCATTCATCTTCGGGCTGGCGATCTTTGGTCTGAACAAGGTCGAAGTTAGGCCTTGTCCGGCTGAAGCCCGCCACCTAGTATTCGCCTTCGTCCGGCGGCTGCCGCTGCCGGGCCAGGACAAAGAACACCGGAGACAAGACGCGTGGCACCCTGGAGTGGCATCACTGCGGACGAAATGCGGCTGCTGGAAACGACCTTCTGGTCGGCCGGCGGCTCTCGCCATGCCATGGCCGAGCAGCTCGGCTTCTCCAAGAGCAAGGCCAACGGGCTGATCGCCGGCCTCGTCGACCAGGGCCTGCTCGCCGAAGCCGGCCTGCAGCGTTCCTCGGGCGGACGCCGCCCCGAAAACCTCCAGCTTCATTCCGGACTCGGCGTGCTCGTCGGCGTCGACATCGGCGCCACCAGCCTCGACGTGGCCGTGCTGCGCCCCGACCTCAGCGTGCTCGCGCAGCACGACGAACCCGCCGACGTGCGCGAGGGCCCGGCCGTGGTGCTGGCGCGCGTGCGCGTGCTGATGCGCGAGCTGCTGGCGCGTTGCGGCCATGGCCCCAAGGACGTACTCGGCATCGGCATCGGCGTGCCCGGCCCGGTCAACTTCGAGATCGGCCAGCTCGTGAATCCGCCGCTGATGCCCGCGTGGGACAGTTTCTCGATCCGCGACTACCTGCGCGAGGACTACGCGGCGCCGGTCTTCGTCGACAACGACGTGAACCTGATGGCGCTCGGCGAGCTCTGGCGCCTCAAGCGTTCGCTGACCAACTTCCTCGTCATCAAGATCGGCACCGGCATCGGCTGCGGCATCGTCTGCCACGGCGAGGTGTACCGCGGCGCCGCCGGTTCGGCCGGCGACGTGGGCCACATCTGCGTCGACCAGGAAGGCCCGCGCTGCCACTGCGGCAACCTCGGCTGCGTGGAAGCCATGGCCGCCGGCCCGGCGATCACGCGCATGGCGGTGCAGGCCGCCGAGGTCGGCGAAAGCGCCACTCTGGCCGAAGTCCTGCGCCTGCATGGCCGCATCGATGCCGTCGACGTGGGCCAAGCCAGCCGCGGCGGCGACACGGCCGCCAACGCGATCATCCAGCGCGCCGGCAGCCTGATCGGGCAGATGCTCGCCTCGGTGGTCAACTTCTTCAATCCGTCGCACGTGTTCATCGGCGGCGGCATCACGCGCATCGGGCCGCTGTTTCTCGCGGCCGTGCGGCAGAGCGTGTACCAACGCTCGCTGGCGCTTTCCACGCGGCACCTGGAGATCCAGTACACGCCGCTGGGCATGCAGGGCGGCGTCATCGGCGCCGGCGTGCTCGCGATGCAGGAAACGCTGAAGGCCCGCGGGGTGGCACCATGAGCGCCGCCGAAATCAAGGGCAGCGTTGCCGTCGAGTTCGACGGCATCGTGAAGGCCTTCGGCCCCGTCCAGGTGCTGCACGGCGTGAGCTTCGCGCTCGCGCCCGGCCGCGTGTACGGCCTGCTCGGCGAGAACGGCGCAGGCAAGTCCACGCTGATGAAGATCCTGTCGGGCTACGAGTCGGCCACCGGCGGCACGCTCAAGATCAACGGACAGCCGCAGCAGTTCGCGAGCTCGCGCGACGCCGAGGCGCTGGGCATCGTGCTGATCCACCAGGAGTTCAATCTCGCCGAAGACCTCAACGTGGCGCAGAACATCTTCCTCGGCCACGAAAAGAAGAAAGGCTGGCTGCTCGACGACGCCGCCATGGAGCGCGACGCCGCCTCCGCGCTCGCGGCTGTCGGCCTGAACATCGACCCGCGCACCAAGGTACGCAAGCTGATCGTCGCCGAGAAGCAGCTCGTCGAGATCGCGAAGGCCATCGCCCGCCGCGCGCGCCTGCTCGTCATGGACGAGCCCACCGCCACGCTCACGCCCGGCGAGACCGAGCGCCTGTTCAAGCTCATCGCGCAGCTGCGCGCCGACGGCGTCACCATCGTCTACATCTCGCACAAGCTCGACGAGGTGGAACAGGTGACGGACGAAGTCATCGTCATGCGCGACGGCCGCTTCGTCGCGCGTGCCCCGACGGCCGACGTCACGCGCCAGCAGATGGCCAACCTGATGGTGGGCCGCGAGCTGGCCGACCTCTATCCGCCGCGCGATGCGGTCGCCGCGACCGGCGTCCCCGCCATGCGCGTGCAAGGCTTCAGCGTGCCCGGCTGGGCGCAGGACGCGAGCTTCGAGGTGCGCCCAGGCGAGATCCTCGGCTTCGCGGGCCTCGTCGGCGCGGGCCGCACCGAGCTCTTCGAAGGACTACTGGGCCTGCGACCCGCGAGCGGTGGCAGCGTCGAGATGCTCGGCAAGCCCGTGCCGCACGGCAAGGGCTGGCGCAATCCGCGTGACGCGGCAAGGGACGGCCTCACGTATCTGAGCGAAGACCGCAAGGGCAAGGGCCTGCACGTCAACTTCGGCCTGCGCCAGAACCTCACGCTGATGGCGCTCGAGCGCTACGCCCAGCCCTGGCTCAAGCCCGAGGCCGAGCGTGGGGCGCTGACCGAAGCGGTGAAGGACTACGGCATCCGCACCGGCTCGCTCGACGTGAAGGCCTCGTCGCTGTCGGGCGGCAACCAGCAGAAGCTCGCGCTCGCCAAGGTGCTGCAGCCGCGGCCGAAGGTGGTGGTGCTCGACGAGCCCACGCGCGGCGTCGACGTGGGCGCCAAGCGCGACATCTATTTCCTGATCCAGCGACTCGCCCGCGAAGGGCTCGCGGTGATCGTCGTCTCGTCGGAGCTGATGGAGCTGATCGGCCTGTGCCACCGCGTCGCGGTGATGCGCGCGGGCCGCATCGTCGCCACGCTCGACGCCGACCATCTGACAGAAGAGGAGCTCATCGCTCATGCCACCGGAACGAGATGAGCCAACCCCCAGGCTGCGCGCACTTCGTGTCGCTTCGCCCACCCCCTTGCAGGGGGCAACACCTGCGGCCCGGCAAAGCCGGTTCCGCGGTGTTCCCCGAACGAGCTTCGCTGCGCTCGCTGCCAAGTCGAATTTACATGCCCTGACGAATCGATAAAAGACATGGCTTCCCCTACCGATTCCGCCGAAACCATGCACCGCAGCGAGGCGAAGCCGCGCTGGACCGAGCGCCTGCACGGCCTCGGCCCGGTCATCGGCCTGGTGCTGCTGTGCATCGCCGGCACGCTGCTGAACGGCGACTTCGCCACGCTCGACAACGCGATGAACGTGCTTACGCGCACGGCCTTCATCGGCATCATCGCGGTGGGCATGTGTTTCGTGATCATCTCGGGCGGCATCGACCTGTCGGTGGGCTCGATGGCCGCGCTCATCGCGGGCAGCGTGATCATGTTCATCAACTGGGCCGGGCCGGCTTCTGGCTCGCCGCTGCTGGCGGTGGTGATGGGCGCCGTGCTGGCCGTGGTGCTCGGCGCGGTGTTCGGCCTTGCGCACGGCCTGCTCATCACCAAGGGCCGCATCGAGCCCTTCATCGTGACGCTGGGCACGCTGGGCATCTTCCGCGCCTACCTCACGTACTTCGCCGACGGCGGCGCGCTCACGCTCGACAACGAGCTGTCGGACCTCTACGCGCCCGTGTACTACGCGAGCCTCGCGGGCATTCCGGTGCCGGTGTGGGTGTTCGTGATCGTCGCCATCGTCGGCGGCCTCATCCTCAACCGCACGGCCTACGGCCGCTACGTGCAGGCCATCGGCTCCAACGAGCAGGTGGCGCGCTACGCGGCCGTGGACGTCGACCGCGTGAAGATCCTCACTTATGTGCTGCTCGGCGTGTGCGTGGGCATCGCGACGCTGCTGTACGTGCCGCGCCTGGGCTCGGCCTCGCCGACCACCGGCCTGCTGTGGGAGCTGGAAGCCATCGCCGCGGTGATCGTCGGCGGCACGGCGCTCAAGGGCGGCGCGGGCAGCATCACCGGCACGGTGGTGGGTGCGATCCTGCTCTCGGTCATCAGCAACATCCTGAACCTCACCAGCATCATCAGCGTGTACCTCAACGCGGCGGTGCAGGGCTTCGTGATCATCATCGTCGCGTTCCTTCAACGCGGCCGGCGCTAGTTCTTTCCCGTTCCGTTCCATCAACCAAGAGGAGACATCCAGCATGACGACTTTCACCCGACGCCTCGCACTCACGGCGGTTGCCGCCGCAGCGTTCGCCAGCCTGCCCGCGCTTGCCGCGGAGAAGGTCAACCTCGGCGTTTCGATTCCCGCGGCCACGCACAGCTTCATGGGCGGCATCAACTACTGGGCCAACCAGGCGAAGAAGGACCTGGAGAAGGAACACAAGGACCTGAAGATCACCATCAAGACGGCCGCCAACGCGCCCGAGCAGGCCAACCAGCTGCAGGACCTCTCGACGGTCACCAAGATCAACGCGCTGGTCGTGTTCCCCTTCGAGTCGGCGGCGCTGACCAAGCCCGTGGCGCAGGTCAAGGCCAAGGGCGCCTACGTCACCGTGGTCGACCGCGGCCTCACCGATACCAGCGCACAAGACGCTTATGTGGCAGGCGACAACACGGCCTTCGGCAAGATCCCGGCCGAGTACATCGTCAAGCAGCTGAACGGCAAGGGCAACGTGGTGGCGCTGCGCGGCATCGCGACCACGCTGGACAACGAGCGCATGGACGCCTTCAACGCCGTGCTCAAGGGCAGCCCCGACATCAAGCTGCTCGACGCCAAGTACGCCAACTGGAACCGCGACGACGCCTTCAAGGTCACGCAGGACTACCTGACGCGCTTCAAGAACATCGACGCCATCTGGGCGGCCGACGACGACATGGCCGTGGGCGTGCTCAAGGCCATCTCTCAGGCCAAGCGCGACGACATCAAGATCGTGTTCGGCGGCGCGGGTGCCAAGGACATGGTCAAGACCATCATGGACGGCAAGGACAAGCGCATCACGGCCGACGTGAGCTACTCGCCCAAGTTCATCTACGACGCGATCAAGCTCACGGCCGAGGCGCGCCTGAAGGGCGAGAAGCTGCCCGCGACCACGATCATTCCTTCGGTGCTGATCACCAAGGAAAACGCGAAGGACTTCTACCACCCCAATTCGCCGTTCTGATGTTCTGAAGCGGCAGGCCCGCTTTGCTCCCTCTCCCCCTGGGGAGAGGGTTGGGGTGAGGGCCAGTGGCGCCGGCGAAAACGGTGCGTGCGCAAGTGCCGCCACCCTCACCTAGCCCTCTCCCCAAGGGGAGAGGGAACAGTTTCCGGAAACGCCGAGACGATCGATGACAGACACACCTCCTCGCAAACTGCGCTATGCCATGGTCGGCGGCGGCCGCGACGCCTTCATCGGCGCCGTGCACCGCAAGGCCATGGCGCTCGACGGGCAGATCGAGCTCGTTGCCGGCGCGCTGTCGTCGAGCCCGGACAAGGCGCGCGCCTCGGGCCGCGACCTCGGCCTGACCGACGGGCGCAACCACGGCGACTGGCAGGCGCTTCTGGCCGACGAGCTGAAGCGCCCGGAGGGCGAGCGCATCGACTTCGTGTCGATCGTCACGCCCAACCACGTGCACTTTCCGGTGGCGCAGGCCTTCGCCGAAGCGGGCTTCCACGTGGTGTGCGACAAGCCGCTGGTGCACACGCGCGAACAGGCCGACGCACTGGTCGCCACCGTCGCGAAGAAGGGCACGGTGTTCGGCGTCACCTACAACTACACCGGCTATCCGATGGTGCGTCAGGCGCGCGAGATGGTGCGCTCGGGCCTGATCGGCGAAGTGCGCAAGGTTGTCGTCGAATACAACCAGGGCTGGCTCGCGAGTCATGTCGAGGGCAGCGGCGGCAACAAGCAGGCCGACTGGCGCACCGACCCCGCGCGCAGCGGCGCGGCGGGCGCCATCGGGGACATCGGCTCGCATGCCGAGAACCTCGTGGCCACCGTCACCGGGCTGCGCATCGAAAGCCTGTGCGCCGACCTCGGCGCGCTGGTGCCGGGCCGCATGCTCGACGACGACGGGAGCCTGCTGCTGCGCTTCGAAGGCGGCGCGCGCGGCGTGCTCATCGCCTCGCAGATCAATACCGGGCTGGAGAACGACCTGCGCCTGCGCGTGTCGGGCACGCTGGGCACGCTCGAGTGGCACCAGGAGCAGCCGAGCCGGCTGGTGCATCTGCCGCACGACGGGCCCTTGCAGGTGCTCACGCGCGGCGCGCCCTGGCTGTGCGAGTCGGCGAAGCGCGCGAGCCGGCTGCCGGCGGGGCATCCGGAAGGCTTCATCGAGGCCTTCGCGAACGTGTATGCGGGCTTGGCAGCGGACATCCGCGCCAGGCTCGCTGGCCAGCCGGCCGATCCGCTGGCTGCCGACTACCCGCGCGTGGAGGACGGCGCGCGCGGCGTGCGCTTCATCGAACGCACGGTGGCTTCGGCGAAAAGCGAATTAAAGTGGACGCCCTGGTAGCGCGCGGCGCGTTGCCCGGGCCTCCATGACACCTCCCGCGTCCGACGTCACATCTTCTTCTCCGTCGTCCTCTTCCGCATCGTCTTCGTCGAGGGTGCCGTCGTGGCTTGCGGCCCTGTGGAAGCGGAGCATCACGCTGTTCCCCCTGAAGCTGGTCGGCAACACCGTCGCCACGCTCGGCTTCTTCCCGCTGTACTTCTGGATCATGAAGAACGCGGGCCAGGCCTGGGTGCTGCCGCTCACGCCCATCGACCGGCTGATCGCCTTCTGGCCGTGGCTTCTGCCGGTGTATCTCTCGCTCTGGGGCTACATCGCCCTGCCGGTGCTGCTGGCCAGGGACATGCGCGAGCTGCAAGGCTTCTCGCTGGGCTGCGCCTGCATGACGCTGCTGGCGCTGCTCGTGTTCTGGTTCATGCCCACGGCGATTCCCAACTTCGTGGTCGAGACCACGCCGGGCACTTCGCTGCAGTTCCTCAAGATGGTCGACTCGGCCGGCAATGCCTTTCCCTCGCTGCATGTCTCGTTCTCGGTGTTCACCTGCGTCGCGCTGGCGCGGCAGCTTCGTGCGGTGGGGGCGCCGGCCTGGCTGCGCGTCGCCAACGTGGTGTGGGCAGCGGGCATCGTCTATTCGACGATGGCGGTGCGCCAGCATGTGCTGATCGACGTGCTGGGCGGCTTCGTGCTGGGCCTGGCGTTCGGCGTCGCCACGCGGCAACGCAACACGGCGGCGTAGGCCGATCGCGGTATTCCCGCATGGCGGCGCGCACGGTACAACCCGGGCTTCGCCATCAGAAGGAGCGGGAGCCCGCCATGAAGATTCGCCTGTCCGCCGTCATCGCATGCATCGCGGCCGGCGCCGTCGCGAGCCCTGCGTTCGCGCTCGACCTCCCCTCCCGCAAGCCCGGCCTCTGGGAGATCCAGACGCAGACCGGGGAAGCCGCGGGCGGCAAGGGCACCGCCGCCGGAGCGGGCGGCACGGGCGGCACCCACACCATGCAGCAGTGCATCGACGCCGCCACCGACAAGGCCCTGCGAGACATGGGCCAGGGCATGGGCAAGGACCTGTGCTCGAAGCAGGAGCTGCGCACCGACGGCGGCAAGCTGGTCATGGACTCGGTCTGCAAGATCGGCAACACGGTGGCCACCTCGCATGCCGTCATCAGCGGCGACTTCAACTCCGCCTACCGCATGGAAAGCAAGTCGACCTACAGCCCGCCGCTGATGGGCCGGGCCGAAGGCACGAGCGCCATGGAAGCACGCTGGATCGGCCCCTGCAAGGCCGACCAGAAGCCGGGCGACATGGTCATGCCCAACGGCATGAAGATGAACGTGCTCGACATGATGAAGAACCGCCCGAAGCGTCCGTAGGGTAGGAGCCAGCCCACAGCGCTTTGCGCCCGCCGTTCGGCGGCGAGAAAACCCGGCAGCGCCTACGATGGCGTGCCATGCCTCTCGCAAAGCAGGAAGAAGACCTCCTCGTCGTCGCAAGGCCCGAAGGCCTGTACTGCCCGCCCGGCGATTTCTACATCGACCCGTGGCGGCCGGTGGCGCGTGCCGTCATCACGCACGCGCATTCCGACCACGCCCGTCCGGGGCATGCGCACTACCTGGCCCATACCGACAGCGCCGGCACGCTGCGCGCGCGCCTCGGCCAGGACATCCCTTTGCAGACGCTGCCCTATGGCGAGGCGATCGAGCACCACGGGGTGCGCGTCTCGCTGCATCCGGCGGGACACGTGCTGGGCTCCGCCCAGGTTCGGCTCGAGCACGGCGGGCGCGTGTGGGTGGCCTCGGGCGACTACAAGACCGAGCCCGACGGCACCTGCGCGCCCTTCGAGCCGGTGCCCTGCGACACCTTCATCACCGAGTCGACCTTCGGCCTGCCCATCTACCGCTGGCCCCGGCAGGCCGAACTGTTCGCGCAGATCGACGCATGGTGGCGCGCGAATGCAGAGGCGGGGCGCGCGTCGGTGCTCTTCTGCTATGCCTTCGGCAAGGCGCAGCGCATCCTGCACGGCGTGGACGTGAGCATCGGGCCTATCGTCGTGCACGGTGCGGTGGAACCGCTCAACGCCGTGTACCGGGCCGCCGGCGTGGCGCTGCCGCCCACTCTGCGCGCCGACGACGCGGGCGTCGATGCCGCGCTGCTGAAGCGATCGCTGGTGCTTGCGCCGCCCTCCGCGCAGGGCTCGCCGTGGATGCGCCGCTTCGGCAACTATGCCGACGCCTTCGCTAGCGGCTGGATGCAGTTGCGCGGCACACGCAGGCGGCGCGGCGTGGACCGCGGCTTCGTGATGTCCGACCATGCCGACTGGCCCGGCCTGCAGCAGGCCATCGCCGGCACCGGCGCCGAGCGCGTGTTCGTCACGCACGGCAGCGTGCAGGTGATGGTGCGTTGGCTCGGCGAGAACGGCCTCGACGCCCAGGCCTTCAAGACAGAGTACGGCGACGAGGACGACCAGGGGGCGCAGGCGTGAGATGAAAGACTTCGCCGCGCTGTACCACGAGCTCGACGCCAGCACCTCGAGCCTCGCCAAGCAGGCGGCATTGCAGCGCTACCTGCGCGAGGCCGATGCGGCGGATGCCGCCTGGGCCGTCTACTTCCTCGCCGGCGGCAAGCCGCGCCAGCTGGTGCCGGTCAAGCTGCTGCGCCTGCTCGCGCAGGAGGCGGCGGGCCTGCCCGAATGGCTTTTCGACGAGAGCTACGACGCGGTGGGCGATCTCGCCGAAACCATCGCGCTGCTGCTGCCGCCGCCCAGCGAGGCGCACGATCTCGGCCTCGCAGGCTGGGTCGAACAGCACCTGCTGCCGCTGCGCGATGCCGCGAAGAACGCGCCCGACGAACTTGCCGACCGCCTGCGCGCGCAATGGCGGCAGCTCGCACCCGAGGAACGGCTGGTGTACTTCAAGCTCATCACCGGCGCCTTCCGCGTCGGCGTGTCGAAGCTGCAGGTCACGCAGGCGCTGGCGGCTGTAGGAGGCATCGACGCCAAGCGCGTCGCGCAGCGCCTCATGGGCTACACGCACATCGGCGGGCGGCCTCGGGCCGTCGACTACCAGGCGCTCGTCGCGCCCGAGTCGGGCGCGGAGCAGGAACAGAAGACCAGTGGCCAGCCGTATCCCTTCTTCCTCGCGCATCCATTCAATCTGCCGCTAGAGCAGTTCGACGCGGTGCTGGGTCCGCCGCAGGACTGGATCGTCGAATGGAAGTGGGACGGCATCCGCGCGCAGTTGATCAAGCGCGCGGGCACGGCGTGGGTGTGGTCGCGCGGCGAGGAGCTGGTGACCGAGCGCTTCCCCGAACTCGCCGCGCTCGGCGAGGCGCTGCCCGACGGCACCGTGCTCGACGGCGAGATCGTCGTCTGGCGCGAAGACCGCGTGCAGCCCTTCGCCGAGCTGCAGAAGCGCATCGGCCGCAAGACGCTTGGTGCGAAGCTGCTGCGCGACATACCGGTGGTGCTGCTGGCCTACGACATCCTCGAATGGGAAGGGCGCGACCTGCGCGCGCGGCCCCAGTCGGAGCGCCGCGCGCTGCTCGACGAACTGGTCGAGCGCATGCGGCACCCCTCGCTGCTGCCCAGCCCGATGCTCACCGGACCCGACTGGCCCGACCTGGCGCGCCAGCGCGAAGCGGCGCGCGCCATGGGCGTGGAAGGCATGATGCTCAAGCGCCGCGACGCGCAGTACGGCGTGGGCCGCACCAAGGACGTGGGTGTGTGGTGGAAGTGGAAGATCGATCCGCTGAGCATCGACGCGGTGCTGATCTACGCGCAGCGCGGCCATGGCCGGCGCGCGAGCCTCTTCAGCGACTACACCTTCGCGGTGTGGGACGGCCCGCCCGGGCAGGAAGACCGCAAGCTCGTGCCCTTCGCCAAGGCCTACTCCGGCCTGACCGATGCCGAGATGGCGCGCGTGGACGCCGTCATCCGCAAGACCACGGTGGAAAGCTTCGGTCCGGTGAAAAGCGTCAGGCCCACGCTGGTGTTCGAGCTCGGCTTCGAAGGCATCGCGCGCAGCACGCGGCACAAGAGCGGCATCGCGGTGCGCTTTCCGCGCATGCTGCGCTGGCGCGAGGACAAGCCGGTGGAAGAGGCCGACACCCTGCAGACGCTGGCGGCGTTGTTGCCCGCATGAGCAGCAGGATCGTCAGGACAGCGCTCGATGCGTGGTTCGCCGCGCGCGGACGGAAGCCTTTCAAGTTCCAGCGCGAGGTATGGAAGGCCATTGCCGATGGCAGGTCGGGCCTGCTGCATGCGACCACCGGCGCGGGCAAGACGTATGCCGTGTGGCTCGGTGCGCTGCAGGCCTTCGCACGGGCGCGCAAGACGACTGCAAACGCACGGCCCGTTGCCGAGCCGCTCACCGTGCTGTGGCTCACGCCGATGCGCGCATTGGCAGCCGACACCCTGCGCGCGCTGCAGCAGGCGCTCGAAGCCCTCGGTGCCGAAGTGCATCCATGGAGTGCCGGTGCGCGCAGCGGCGACACCACCTCGGCCGAGCGCAATGCGCAGAACCAGCGCCTGCCGACGGTGCTCGTCACCACGCCAGAGAGCCTTTCGCTGATGCTCGCGCGTGCCGACGCGCGCGAGGTGCTCGGGCACGTTCGCATGGCGGTGGTCGACGAATGGCACGAGCTGCTGGGCAACAAGCGCGGGGTGCAGGTGCAGCTCGCGCTCGCGCGGCTGAAGCGTTGGAACCCGGGCCTCGCGATCTGGGGAATGTCGGCCACGCTGGGCAACCTGCACGAGGCGATGTATGCGCTGCTGGGCCATGGAGACGGCGTGCTCGTTCAGGGCCAGGTGCCGAAGAAGCTCGTCATCGATTCGCTCTTGCCCGGCGTCGCGGAGCGCTTTCCGTGGGGAGGGCACCTCGGCCTCACGATGCTGCCGCAGGTGATCGAGGAGATCGCCGCGAGCAGCACCACGCTGGTCTTCACCAACACGCGATCGCAGGCAGAGATCTGGTACCAGGCGATGCTGGAGGCCAGGCCGGAGTGGGCCGGGCTCATCGCGCTGCATCACGGCTCGCTCGACCGCGAGGTGCGCGAATGGGTGGAGCTCGGCCTTAAGAGCGGCGAGCTGAAGGCGGTGGTCTGCACTTCAAGCCTCGACCTTGGCGTGGACTTCCTGCCCGTGGAGCGCGTGCTGCAGATCGGCTCGCCGAAGGGCGTGGCGCGGTTGCTGCAGCGCGCGGGCCGATCGGGCCATGCGCCGGGGCGGCCTTCGCGCATCACGCTCGTGCCCACGCACAGCGTCGAGATGGTGGAAGGCTCGGCTGCGCGCACTGCCATCGCGGCGGGGCACATCGAGGCGCGCCACTCGCCCGAGCAGCCCCTCGACGTGCTGGTGCAGCACCTGGTGACGGTGGCACTGGGCGGCGGCTTCGTGCCTGACGGTCTGTACGAGGAAGTGCGCGGCACCGCCGCCTACGAAGGCCTCTCGCGCGAGAACTGGCAGTGGTGCCTGGAGTTCGTGGCGCAGGGCGGGCCGTCGCTTGCGGCCTACCCCGACTACAAGCGCGTGGTGCCCGATGCCGAGGGCATCTGGCGCGTACCCGATGCGCGGCTCGCGCGGCGGCACCGCATGAACATCGGCACCATTGTGAGCGACGCGAGCATCTCGGTGCAGTACCTCGGCGGCTCGAAGATCGGCAACGTGGAGGAAAGCTTCGTCGCCCGCATGAAGGCGGGCGACTGCTTCCTGTTCGGCGGCCGCATGCTCGAACTCGTGCGCATCCACGACATGACGGCCTGGGTGCGGCGCGCGAGCGGCAAGCGGGCCGCGGTGCCGCGATGGGGCGGCGGGCGCATGCCGCTGTCGAACACGCTGGCCGATGCGGTGGTGCAGCAGCTCGCGCAGGCCGGCGAGGGGCGCTACGACTCGCCCGAGCTGCAGTGCGTGCGCCCGCTGCTCGAAATACAGCAGCAGTGGTCGGCGCTGCCCACGCCGCGGACGCTGCTGGCCGAAACGCTGAGCACGCGCGAGGGCTCGCACCTGTTCCTCTATCCCTTCGCGGGCCGGCACGTGCATCTCGGGCTCGCGAACCTGCTGGCCTGGCGCATCGCGCAGCACGAGGCGCGCACTTTCTCGATCGCGGTCAACGACTACGGCTTCGAGCTGCTGAGTGCGACGGAGGTCGACTGGCCGGCACTGCTGCCGCAGGTGCTGGCGCTGCCGCAGGGGGAGGATGCGCATGCGCTGCTGCTGCACGAGGTGCTGGCCTCGCTCAACGCCAGCGAGCTTGCGCAGCGGCGCTTCCGCGAGATCGCGCGCGTCTCGGGCCTCATCTACCAGGGCTATCCGGGCGAGAAGCGCAGCAGCAAGCAGCTGCAGGCTTCGTCGTCGCTGTTCTGGGAGGTGTTTCGCAAGTACGACCCCGGCAACAGGCTGCTGCAGCAGGCCGAGCAGGAACTGCTCTCGCAGGAGCTGGAGATCGGCCGACTGCGCGCCAGCCTGGAGCGAATCGCCACGCAGCAGCTGGTGCTGAAGCCGCTCGCGCGGCCGACGCCTTTCTCGTTTCCGCTGATGGTCGAGCTGTTCCGCGAGAAGCTGTCGAACGAGAACGTGGCCGACCGCATCGCGCGCATGGTCGAGCAACTCGAAAAAGCCGCGGGCGGCGCGGTCACGGCCGGCGGCGTGGAGCGCGTGAAGGGGACGCTGGCCTTCGGGCAGGAAGGGCCGGGCAAGCCGCCGAAGCCGGTGAGCCAGCGGCGCGACCGCAGGCGGCCGTCGCGGCCCTCACGGCCGTTGCCGCCGCTTTGAGCCCTCAGCCCGCGCCGTGCGCCTTCACCCAGCGCACGATGTCGGCCGCGCCCATCGCGCCGGCCTGCCGCGCCACTTCGCGTCCGCCGCGGAACAGCGCCAGCGTCGGGATGCTGCGGATGTTGAAGCGCGCGCCCAGTGCGGGCACCGCCTCGGTGTCGACCTTGGCGAGCCGCACGTAGGGCTCCAGTTGCGCGGCGGCCTGCTCGTAGGCCGGCGCCATCTGCCGGCAGGGGCCGCACCAGGGCGCCCAGAAATCGACCAGCACCGGAATCTCGTTGCGGGAGATATGCCGGTCGAAGGTGGCTGCATCCGCCAGCGCGGTGGAATGGCCGGTGAACAGCGGGCGATGGCAGCTTCCGCAGTCTGGCGCGCTGCCCAGCTGCGCCGTGCGGACGCGGTTGGTCGTGTGGCAGTGCGGGCAGACGATGTGCAGCGGTGGCGATTCGGTCATTGCACGCAAATGGGGGCTCTGGAGGGCCTTTGCAAGGCGGTCGCCGGTTTTGCGACACTGGCTGCGTGACTTCCCCCGATACATCCGCATCGCCGCTCGCCGTCCACTGGGCGGGCGAGCTGCTGCACCTGCTGCCCGAGCGCGCGCTCTGGTGGCCGGGGCAGCGTGTGCTGTTCGTGGCCGACCTGCACCTGGGCAAGGCCGCGGCCTACCGCGCGCTCGGCCAGCCGGTGCCGGGCGGCACCACGCAGGAGAATCTGGCGCGGCTCGATGCGCTGATCGAAAGGCATGAGCCGCGGCGCATCGTGTTCCTCGGCGATTTCCTGCATGCGGCCCAGGCGCGCACGGTGCTCGCAGTGGTCGAGGCCTGGCGCGTACGCCATGCGGCCATCGCCATGACGCTGGTGCGCGGCAACCACGACAGCCGCGCGGGCGACCCGCCCGAGGCGCTCCGCATCGAGGTGGTCGACGAACCCTTCCTGCTGGGGCCTTTCGCCTGCTGCCACCATCCGCAGACGCATGCGACGCACTTTGTGCTCGCAGGGCATCTGCATCCCGTCTGCAGGCTCCAGGGGCGGGGCCGCGACAGCGTGCGGCTGCCGTGCTTCGCGAGCGACGAGCAGCAGGCCGTGCTGCCGGCCTTCGGCGAGTTCACGGGCGGGTGGCTGATGGAATCGGCGCCGGGGCGGCGCTTTCATGCGGTGGGCGGCTCGGCCGTGTGGGCGGTGCCGCCGCGCGAAGGCAACTAGCTCAGAGAACCACAGGCTCGTCGGGCAGTTCGTTCACGTCGAGCTCACCCTCGGCCAGCGGAAAGTGCTCGACCAGCAAGGCGGAGATTTCTTCCAGCGCCTGCGTGAGCCCGTCCTCGAAGCGGCCTTCGCGAAAGGCCGCGCTCATCCGCTGCGCCATCGCGGCCCATTCAGCATCGTCGACGTGCGCGTCGATACCCCGGTCGGCCACGATCTCGATGGCGTGCTCGGCCAGCAGCAGGTAGATGAGCACGCCGTTGTTGTGCGCCGTGTCCCACACGCGCAGCTTGCCGAACAGCGTGACGGCACGCTCGCGCGGCGGCGCATGGCGCCACAGGTACGACATCGGCAGGCCGGCTTCGACGCAGATGCGGATCTCGCCGCTGTGGCGCCGCTCGCTCGCAGTCACGCGACCGGCGAGGCGCTCCAGCGCGGCCGGAGGAATCGCGCGGCGAACCTCGGATTCGTCGATCCAGCGATGGCGCCAGATGCGGCCCAGTTTCGTGAAGAGGCCCGCGTCGGCCGGCTTCGTGTTCGTGGTCTGCATCGTTTTCACCAGTCCCCCGACGCGCCGCCGCCGCCGAAATTGCCGCCGCCGCCGGAGCTGAAACCGCCGCCCCCGCCGCCGCCACTGAAGCCGCCGCCACCACCGCCCCAACCGCCGCCGCCGGAACTCCAGCCGCCACCACCTCCGCCGCCGGGCCTGCCCGTGCCTGCGACCAGCGAAACGATCAGAGCCACGAGGCCTGCGATCACCGCGATGGCGATGCTGGTGGTGATGAAGAACACCACCACGCCCACGCCGCCACCCACGACCATCGTGCCCAGCTTCTTGCCGAGGATGGCGCGCGCGATCGGCGCGCCGACGAAGACGCCGACGAACAGGAAGATCGCGAGGTTCTCCCAGTCGAAGCCGTCGTTGCCGCCGTTGTTGCTGCTGCCCGTGTTGCGCGAGGGCTCGGGCAGCGGCTCGCCGTCGACCAGCCCGATGAGCCGGTCCACCGCCGCGTTCAGACCGCCCGCGAAGTCGCCGTTGCGAAAGCGCGGCTTCATCTCCTCGTCGATGATGCGGCTCGCCGCGAGGTCAGGCACCGCGCCTTCGAGCGTCTTGGCCGTGGCGATGCGCATCTTGCGGTCGTCCTTGGCCACCACCACCAGCAGGCCGTCGCCGACGTCCTTGCGGCCGATCTTCCAGGCATCGCCCAGGCGCTGCGTGTAGGCGGCGATGTCTTCGGGCGCGGTGGTCGGCACCATCAGCACAACGATCTGCGAGCCCTTGCGCTGCTCGAAGGCGGCGAGCTTGGTCTCGAGGCCATTGCGCTGCGCGCTGTCGAGCGTGCCGGTCTGGTCGATCACGCGCGCGGTGAGCGTGGGGATCGGAAGCAGGCCCTGGGCCAGCGCGACGCCGGCCAGGGTTACGAGAACGACGGCGGCCAGCGCGCGGCGGAGCAGTGCGGCGGCTGCCATCGGTCCGGGCTCTTACTTCTTCGGAGTACCGAAATCGACCGTCGGCGGGGTCGAGATCTGCGCCTCGTTCTGCACCGAGAAGTTCGGCTTGGTCGCGTACCCGAAGACCTTGGCCGTGATGTTGGTCGGGAAGCTGCGCGCGAGCACGTTGTACTCCTGCACGCTCTCGATATAGCGGTTGCGCGCCACGGTGATGCGGTTCTCGGTGCCTTCGAGCGTCACGCGCAGGTCGCGGAACGACTGGTTGGCCTTGAGGTCGGGGTAGCGCTCCGACACCACCATCAGCCGCGACAGAGCTGAAGAAAGCTCGCCCTGCGCCTGCTGGAACTTGTTGAACGCCTCGGGGTTGTTGAGCGTCTCGGGCGTCACCTGGATCGAGGTGGCCTTGGCGCGCGCCTCGATCACCTTGGTGAGCGTGTCCTGCTCGAAGCTGGCCTCGCCCTTGACGGTGGCCACGATGTTCGGCACGAGGTCGGCGCGCCGCTGGTACTGGTTGAGGACCTCGCTCCAGGCCGACTTGCTGGCCTCGTCGAGGGACTGGAACTGGTTGTAGCCGCAGCCGCTCAGGGACACGACAGCCGCGAGAATCAAGAGCCAGCGCTTCATCATCATTTGCATTACCTCCGCAGAAGATGCGGAAGGTAGCATAGACGGCTCCATGCCCGTCGATCCTCTACAAGCCCTGCAGGCCGCCAATCGTGCGGTATTGCCCGTTGCCTCTTCCGCCTTCGGAACGCTGCTGATCGCGGGCGCGACCGGCGCATTGGGCGCAGAGCTGCTGCGACGATTGGCGGGCAGCCACCGTCATGCGCACACGCGCGTGCTGGCGAAAGAGCCGATCCGCGACGGGCTGCGCGGCGTCGAGACCTACCTGAGCCCGGAGCTGCCCATCGGGCAGTGGCCGCCGACCTCGGCCCACACCGCCATCATTGCCTTCGACCCGCCGCGCCTGTACCACGACCGCGAACGCGCGCTGTGGGTGCCCGAGCCTTCGGACCTGCCCGAGCTGGCCCGCTGGCTGCGTGCCTGCGGCGTGCAGACGCTGGCCATCGTGCAGCCGCACGACCAGGGCAAGCTGCCCGAGGCGCTCAAGCGCGGGCTCGCCAGCCTCGACGAGCAGGCGGTGGTGGCCTGCGGCTTCGAGCGCGTGATCCTCGTGCGATCGGCGCGCAAGCCGGCGAACGCGAAGCTCGCCAACCCCTTCGAGCGGGTGGCCGCGTGGATGCTGTCGGTCGTGCGCTTCATGGTGCCCAGCAGCGAGCAGCCGGTGCGTGCGGCGAAGGTGGCCGAGCTGGTCGACGTGGCGCTGCGCATCGCGCCGCCCGGCGTGCATGTGGCGGCGCCGGAGCTGGTGTGGGAGTCCGCCCAGGGCGAGATGCAGGCCGTGGCCGCACGCTGGCTGGGTGTGCCGGGCTGACGAGGTTCAGCCGCGCCACTGGCGCAGCAGTTGCTCCGAGTCGACCACCAGCCCGAGGTGCAGCGACACCATCGCCAGCGCCGCGCCTTCCAGGTGCGCATCGGTGCCGCGCACCAGGTCGCGCAGCACGATCACGCGGTAGTTGCGGTTGCTGGCGTCGAAGGCCGTGTTGAGCACGCAGCAGTCGGTGAAGCCGCCGTCGAGCACCACCGTTTCGATGCGCTGGTTGCGAAGAAGAAAGTCGAGGTCGGTCGGGTAGAAGGCCGAGAGGCGGCGCTTACCGTCCACGCGCATGTCGCCCGGCTCCACGCGCGTGACCCATTCGGTCCACTTCGAGCCTTCGATGGCATGCGCGTCGGCATTCGGAATCTCGCCCACGTGCAGCGGAAAGGTGCGCCGCCATGCGGACGGAATGCCGTTGATGTCGTCCACCCCGCCGGGCCGAAGCACCGACCTGACGTGCACGATGCGCACGCCCAGCGCCCGCACCGCGTCATGGAAGCCGTCGATGGGCGCCACCACGTCGCGTGCGCGAGGCGCGGGGCAGGGGCAGTCGGGGCTGTCGTCGAGATGGCCTCGGTGCATGTCGATGGAGACGACCGCGGTGGTGGCGGGATTCAGGTAGTCGGCGAACTTCGCCGTGTCGAGCTCGCGCTCCTCGTCGTAGACCCAGGCCTTCATCGGCGTTCTTCCCGCACATAGGGTTGGCCCAGCGCACCGGGCTCTTCATCGGCGCCGCGCCGCGAGAGCGCGACCCACACCATCACGCCGAGCGTCACCGCATACGGCGTCATCATCACGAAGTACTGCGGCAGCTGCACGCCAGCGGCCGCCAGTTGCGGGATCAGTGCCTCGATGCAGCCGAAGAGCAGCGCGCCCACCAGCGCCTTCCAAGGCGACCAGCGCGCGAAGATCACGAGGCCCACGGCGATCCAGCCGCGTCCGCCGGTCATGCCCGCGATCCACAGCTTGGTGCTCACCACCGAGATGTAGGCGCCCGCCAGCCCCACCAGCGCGGAGCCTGCGAGCACCGCCGCGAAGCGCCATGCCGTCACGCGGATGCCCGCTGCGTCGGCCGCCTGCGGGTTCTCGCCCACCGCGCGCAGCCGCAGGCCGGTGGAGGTGCGCGCGAAGAACCACGCCACCGCGCCGAAGATCGGCAGCGTGAGCCACACCATCGCGTTCTGCTCGAAGAGCCTGCCCACGCCCGGCAGCAGCGACAACGGCCACAGGCCCATCGCGCCGATGCCTTCGGTGGCATGGTTGGTCCACTCGGCCATCGAGCCGACCAGCGCGGTGAGCCCCTGGCAGAAGAACACCAGCGCGAGCCCGGCGATCACCTGGTTCACGCGCAGCCAGATCACCATCACCGCGAACAGCACCGAGACCACGCTGGCTGCAAGCATCGCGAGCACCAGCGACACGGCCGGCTGGCCGATGACGATCTGTGCGCCGATGCCGGCCAGCGCGCCGACCAGCATCAGGCCTTCTGCGCCGAGCGCGAGCACGCCCGCGCGCTCGCAGATGATGAGTCCGAGCGCTGCCAATGCATAAGGCACAGCGAAGTCCGGCGTGCTCGCCAGCCAGTTTAGGACGATGCCACCGCTCATCGATAAGCCTCCGCGCTTCGCGCTGCGGCGCGAGCTTGCTTGGGGCGGCCCGGCGCGGCGCTCATGCCGAAGCCTCCCCGCCCACGCGGCGCAGCCGGTGGCGGATGAAGAAGTCGCTCGACGCCACGCACACCACGATCACCGCCTGTATGAGCTGCACCATCGAGAATGGCACCTGGTAGAACACCTGCAGGCTGCGCCCTGTGACAAAGAGAGCCGCCACCAGCAGCGCGACCACCGTGGCCGCAAGGGGGTTGTTGCGCGCGAGGAAGGCGATGAGGATGCCCGAGAAGCCGTAGCCCTGGTAGAAGGCCTGCGTGAGCCGTCCTTCCTGCCCCGCGGCCACCGCGAAGCCTGCCAGCCCGGCCATCGCGCCCGACAGCAGCACCGCGCCGTAGATCGTGCGCCGCACCGGCACGCCGTTGGCATGCGCCACGCGCGGATTCGCATCGACGAAGCGCAGGTAGAGCCCCACGCGGCTCACGCTCACCAGCCACCACGCCAGCAGCGCGACGACGCCCGCGAGCAGGATGGAGCTGCCGATGCCTGCACCCAGCTCGGGCAGGCGCTCGAAGGCGCGGAACTGCGGCGAGTAGGGGAAGTTGTCCTTCGGGTCCTTCCAGCTGCCGTAGACCAGGTGCAGCAGGAAGTTGGCCGCCATGTAGTTGAGCATCAGCGTCGAGATGATCTCGTTCACGCCGAGCTTCAGCTTGAGCCATGCGGGCCCCAGCACCCACAGCAGGCCGCAGCCGACGGCCGCGACGAACATCAGCGGCAGGCGCAGGTTCTCGGGGCCGATCTGCCACATCGAGATGGTGGTCGCGCCGATGGCGCCCCAGATCATCTGGCCCTCGAGCCCGAGGTTCCAGAAGCGCGCGCGGAACGCGATGGAGCCGGCGAGGCCGACGAGGATCATCGGCGCGGCCTGGAACAGCACGGCGCGGAAGTTCTGGCCGTCGAAGAAGGTCTGCATCACGAACTCGTTGGCGAGTTCGTCGGCAGGCACGCCCGCGGCCACGAGGATCGCGGCGGAGATGGCGAAGCCCGCGAGCAAGGCGGCCGCAAGGATCAGCGCCTGCCAGCGCCATGGCATGTGCTGGCGGACCTCGAGCGCGTAGCGGCGGCGGGCCAGCGGCTGCGTCGCGCGCGGTGTCTCGTGGGCGATGGGAGAAGGAGTCTTGGAAGAGGGCGCTGCCATGTCGGCCATGAGGGATGCGTCAGCCATGGTCCACCATCGCCTGTCCGATGGCCTGCCGGTCGGCGGGCTGGGCGAATTCGCCGGCGATGCGCCCGCGCGTCATCACGCCCACGCGGTCGGCGAGCTGCAGAACCTCGTCGAGGTCCTCGCTGATGAGCAGCACCGCGGCGCCGCTGTCGCGCGCGGCACGCAGGCGGGCATGCACCTCGGCGCTGGCGCGCACGTCGAGCCCTCGGCTCGGGCTGTGCGCCAGCACCAGCGTGGGCGACTTGCCGAACTCGCGTGCGAGCACCAGCTTCTGCGCGTTGCCGCCCGAGAGCAGCGCGGCCTTCTGCGCGACAGAGCGCACGCCCTGCACGTCGAAGGCCCGTACCGCTTCCTGCGTGTCGCTCTGGATGCGGTTGCGGCGCAGGCGCCACACGGGACCGTAGCGGCCGGTGTGCACCCGGCCGATGGCGTAGTTCTCCGCCACCGAGAGGCCTCCTGCGAGCGCGAGCCCGTAGCGGTCGGCCGGAATGGCGGCGATGCCGATGCCGCGGCGCGCCGATGCGGCCATGGTCTTCAGGTCGCCGTGGCCCTCGAGCCGGATCTCGCCTTCGGTGGCTTCGCCCGGCAGGCCCATGATCGCGCCCGCCAGCTCGCCCTGGCCGTTGCCGCCGACGCCGGCAAGGCCGTAGATCTCGCCCGCGTGCAGTTCGAGGTCCACGCCGTCGAGCACGCGCCGGCCCTCGGGCGAGGCGGGCGTGCGAAGTCCGCGCACCGAGAGGCGCACGGGGCCGCGCGATGCGGCTGAAGGCTGGAATCCCTGCGTGGCGATCGAATCGCCCACCGTGAGCTTCACCAGCTCGGCCACCGACGCTTCTTCCGGCTTCAGCGTGGCCACCGTGCGTCCGCCGCGCATCACCGTCACGCGGTCGGCATACGTCTTCACGTCGGCCATCTTGTGCGTGACCAGCACCACGGCGGCGCCCTTGCGCGCCAGCCCCTGCACCGTCTGAAGCAGGCGCGCGGCCTCCTGGTCGGTCAGCACGGCCGTGGGCTCGTCGAGGATCAGGATGCGCGCGCCGGCCAGAAGCACCTTGAGGATTTCCACGCGCTGCTGCTCGGCGATCGACAGCGCGTCGACGCGCTTCGACGGATCGATGTCGAAGCCCAGTTCCGCGGCCTTGTTGCGGATGTCGCGCGTGATCTCGCGCAGCCGCTCGCCATGGCTCTGGAACTCGGCCGGCGGCGGTGCGGTGAGCAGGATGTTCTGCGCCACCGTGAACGGCCGCACCAGCTTGAAATGCTGGTGGACCATGCCGATGCGGTGCTTCGCCGCGTCGCGCGGGCCGGTGAAGCGCACCGCGTTGTCGTCCACCAGCAGCTGCCCGGCCTCGGGCGCATAGAGCCCGGCCGCGATGTTCATCAGCGACGACTTGCCCGCGCCGTTCTCGCCCAGCAGTGCGTGCACTTCGCCCCAGCGCGCTGCGAAGTGGGCGTCGGTCAGGGCCGCGAAGCCGTCGAAGGACTTGCGGATGCCGGTGAGTTCGAGCGCATTGGGCATGGCCTGGCCTTCGGCTTACTTCTGCGTGACCACGCCCTTGACGAACCAGTCCATCTTCCAGAGGTCGGCGTCCGACAGCACGGCGCCCTTGGCCACGCGCTCCTTGCCGTCGCGGTCGGCGAGCGGGCCGGCGTAGATCTGCTTGCCCTTCATGATCGCGTCGCGCTCGGCAGTGATGAGCGCGGCCTTGTCCTTGGGCACGGCCGGGCCGAAGCCGGCGATGTCGGTGCCGCCGTCCTTCATCTCGATGAAGGCGCCGTACTGCGCGGGCTTCCAGCCGCCGGCGATGATCTTCTTGAGCTCCGGCGTCAGGAAGCGGTCCCACACCCACACGGAGGAGCACAGCGTGGCCTTGGGCGCGAACTGGCGCAGGTCGCGGTGGTGGCCGGTGCCGTAAACGCCGCGCTCCTGCGCGACGATCTGCGGCGTGGGGCTGTCGACGTGCTGGCCGATCACGTCGGCGCCCTGGTCGATGAGTGCGGCAGCGGCAGCGCGCTCCTTCACCGGGTCGTTCCACGCGCCGGTGTAGATCACGTTGACGGTGGCGTTCGGGTTCATCTTCTGCGCGCCGAGCGCGAAGGCGTTGATGGTCCAGTTCACCACGCCGAAAGGGTTGGCCGCGACGAAGCCGAGCTTGCCGGTCTTCGAGGCCGCGCCCGCGGCCATGCCGCACAGGTACTGGCTCTCGTAGGTGCGGCCGTAGAACGATTCGAGGTTGCTGCCGTTGGTGGTGCCCGAGCCGTTGAGGAAGGCCACGTCGGGGTACTTGGCGGCCAGGTCCTTGAAGCTGTCGGAGTAGCCGAAGGCGGTGCCGATCACGATGTTGGCGCCGCGCTGGATGAACTTCTCGGCCGCCGGCTTGATGGCCGACGCGTCCTCGGGCACGTTCTCCACGAACTGGATCTTCTGGCCGATCTCCTTTTCGATCTTCACGCGGGCCTCGTCGAAGGCCTGCGTCCAGCCGCCGTCGTTCTTGGGGCCGAAGTAGAGCATCGCGATCTTCGGCTTGTCCTTGAGCGTGAAGCCGTCGGCGGCCGCGGCGGGCAGCGTGGTGAAGAACGCGCCGCCGGCCGCGATGGTCATCGCTAGGCCCAGGCCGGGAGTGAGGGTGCGCAGCTGCTGCATGGAACTACCTTTGAGAAGAGGCGTTGAAGAAGCGTTGAAGGAAGGGAGGCAAAAGCGGGGAGGGGAACGCAGAGGCGCGTCACATCATGAAGTTGATGCGGAACACGTTGCCCTCGGGATCGAGCAGCACCGACTGGTACCAGTTGTAGTAGGTGACGTATGGCGGCTTCACGAGCGTGGCGCCGGCTTCGAGCGCAACGGGCACCATGCGGTCGACGTCGGCCTGGCTGTCGACGTCGATGTTCAGCAGGAACTTCACGCCGCGCGTGTCGGAGAACTCGCCCAGGTGCAGCAGCTCGTAGGCATCGAGGGCATTGAAACCAAGGCTCGACTTGCCGGTATCGAGCCCGCGGAAGATGGGCGAGCGGATCGCCTCGATCTCCGGAAAGCCGAAGACGCGCTGGTAGAAGCCGCTGAGCGCGACCACGTCCTTCGCGAAGACGTTGACGTAGGACAGGTGAGCCATGCGTTCAGGCCGCCACTTTGGTGCCGCCGAAGGTCGTCTGCTTGACGAACTTCGAGGTGAGGTGGTCGCCCGAGGAAATGGGCGCGTACTTCGCCTGCTCGCCCGGCGCGAGGCAGCTCGGCAGGCATTCGACCATCGCGTCGTAGTTGGGCTGGTGGAAGAACACCAGCGACTGGCGACGGTTGGTGCTCGCCACTTCGAAGGGCGGGTTGATCACGCGGTGCAGCGTGGACACCCACTGATCGTTGGTCCACTGCATCATGAGGTCGGCGATGTTGACCACCAGGCCGCCCTCGACCTGCGGCACGTCGACCCACTGGCCGGCCTTGTTGAACACCTGCAGGCCCTTGTCGTCGGGCAGCACGATCGTGAGGCTGCCGTAGTCGCTGTGCGCGCCCGCGCGCAGTTGGCCGGGCAGCGGCTGCTCGCGCTGGGGCGGATAGCTCAGCACGCGGAACATGCTGATGTGTTTGTCGATCTTGTCGTCGAAGAAGAATTCGGGCAGCGACAGGCCGAGCGCGAAGACGCGCATCAGCGAGCGCGAGAGATCGCTCATTGCCTCGAAGTAGCCTTCGTAGGCTTCGCGGAAGCCGTCGATGGGCGGCCAGCTGTTGGGCTCGAAGTGCGGGCCTGCGGCAGGCCCGCGGTGGTAGTCGTCGTCCGGCACGTTCGAGGGGCCGATGGAGAACGATTCCTTCAGGTCGCCCGGCGCCGCCTCCTCGAGGCTGTAGGAGAGGCCTTCCTCGCCCACCGCGCTGTAGCCGCGCACCGCGTCCTCGCGCGGACGATCGACCTTGCGCTTCTCGCCCAGCGGCATGTCGAAGAACCTGCGCGAGAGCGAGGACACGCGCGATATCAGCTCGGGCGAAATGCCGTGGTTGGTGATGACGAGGAAGCCGATGCTGCGGCAGGCTTCGTCGACTTTCTTCGCGACCTCCGCCTTGCCTTCGGCGGTGCCGGCGAAGTAGGGCGCTAGATCGATGATGGGAACGGACAGCAGGGTCATGGCAGTTTCCTCATGCTTGGCATGCCTTTCGCCATGCAACGTCTGTGCCAGTTGGACCAAATGGACAAACAGCGTCCGTCGCGTCAGCATGGTGCGCCGCGAGGCCTTCGCGGTGGCATGCGAACACGGTCATGGCGCAAGGCGATGCACCGTGGCCTTACAGTGGTGCGCAACACGGATGCCGGAACCGGACAGGAACACGCAGGAGAGCGAGGGAAGATGCCGAAGACCAAGGCGCTGGCCGCAGCGGCCAGCAAGCAGACCAAGCAGGAAAAGGACAAGGAAAAGAGCCCTGCGCGCAAGCGCGCGGTGCGCAGTGCCTCTTCGGTGAACCGCAGGCTGCGCCAGATCGAGGACAAGCGCAGCGCGATCCTCGGCGCGGCGCTGGGGCTGTTCTCGCGCTTCGGCCTGCATGGCACGTCCATCGACCAGGTGGCTGCGCGCGCCGACGTGTCGAAGAGCAACCTGCTCTACTACTTCGCGAACAAGGAAGAGCTGTACGTCAACGTGCTGCGCGACCTGCTCGCGCTGTGGCTCGAACCGCTGCGCGGCTTCAGCGCCGAGCAGGACCCGGCCCAGGCCATCGGCGACTACATCCGCCGCAAGCTGGTGATCTCGCGCGACCGGCCCGATGCGTCGCGGCTCTTCTGCCTGGAGATGATTCAGGGCGCGCCGCTGCTGCGCGACGAACTCGACCGCGAACTGCGCGAGCTGGTGGAGAAGAAATCCGAAGTGATCCGCGCGTGGGTCGATGCGGGCAAGCTGGCGCCGGTCGATCCGCATCACCTCATCTTCGCGCTGTGGGCCGTGACGCAGCACTACGCGGACTTCGGCGTGCAGGTGCAGGCGCTGTCGGGACACACGCTGGAAGACGAAGGATTCTTCGAGCGCGCGGTGGAGAACGTGCAGCGCATCGTCCTCCAGGGCATCGCGCCGCGCTGACAGCACTGACTGCGGTCAGTGCTGCTGCGGTGCCGCGATCTCGTGGTACTGCCGGTCGAAGTAGATGAGGCCCTGCGCCGCACCGCCGATGGCGATGGAGACGGCCTCGCAGAACAGAACGTCGTGCGTGCCCGCGCTGGTGGCATGCACCACGCGGCAATCGAAGGACACGGCCGCATCGTCGAGCATCGGCGAACCGGTGGTCTTGCTGCTCCAGCGGGCTGCGGCGAAGCGTTCGTCCATCGGCGTCTTGCCCCCGAAGAGGGCGGACAAGGTCTGATGCCCCGCGGCGAGCACGTTGACGCACAGCACGCCATTCGCCTTGAACGCCGGGTACACCGAGGCCGAACGGTTCAGGCACACCAGCAGCGTCGGCGGCTCGTCGGTCACGCTGCAGACGGCCGATGCTGTGAAGCCGGCACGGCCCGCGGGACCGTCGGTGGTGATGATGTTCACCGCAGCACCCAGCCGCGCCATCGCATTGCGAAAATCGGCCTTCTGCAGGCCGGGGGGAATCGATGCCGATGGGGAGACGGGGTTCGAGGCCATGACGTTGTGCAGCATGTCGCGCGGCTCCTTCAGGCCAGCACGCAGGCCTCGTCGAAGGCCAGCCGCGGCAGGCGGCCGAAAACCTTCGACGCGTCGCCGTGGCCGAGGTTGATGAGGAAGTTGACGGTCCAGTCGGTGCCCTCGAAGAAGGCCGCGTCGACCTTCGCCTTGTCGAAGCCGGACATCGGGCCCGCGTCGAGGCCGATCGCGCGCGCCGCGAGCAGAAGGTAGCCCGCCTGCAGGCTGGCGTTGCGGAAGGCGGTTTCGTGCGCGGCCTCGGGGCTGCCGGTGAACCAGCTGCGCGCGTCGGCATGCGGGAACAGGGTGGGCAGCCGGTCGTAGAACTTGCGGTCCCACGCGGCGATGACCGTGACGGGCGCCGCCATGGTCTTGTCGAGGTTGCCCTTGGAGAGTGCGGGTGCGAGGCGCTGCTTGCCTTCGGGCGTGCGCACGAAGACGAAGCGCGCGGGCGAGCAGTTGGCCGAGGTGGGGCCGAGGCTCGCGAGTGCGTAGATCTGCTTCAGCTGCGCGTCGGTGACGGGCTCGCCGGTCCAGCCGTTGTGGGTGCGCGCGCCGGTGAAGAGCAGCGACAGCGCGGCGTCGTCGAGAGTGTTGATGGAAGTCATGCTGGAACGGCGGGTGCGCTGACCCGCGAAAGAAAGTCGAGCAGGCTGCGGTTGAAGGCTTCGGCCTCGGTCACGCTGTGGGCATGGCCGCCATGCGGCACGAAGTCGAGCGTGACGTCGCGCAGGCCATCGGCCAGGCGCTGTGAGCAGGTCCAGGGCACCAGCGTGTCGTCCCTGGCGGCTGCGATCAACGCGGGTGCGGCGATGTCGGCGAGGCGGGCATCGATGTCGAAGGCACGCAGGGCGGCGATGCGCGCCCGCATGTTGGCTTCGCCCGGAAAGTGCGCGAAGGCGTGATCGACTTCGTCGGCCACGCGCTGCGCGTTCTCCGCGGCCCAGGCGGCGGGGTAGAGGAAGATCGGCTGCGCTTCCACGTACGCGCGCGGTCCGCATGCGCCCAGCAGTGCGAGTCGTGCATCGAAGCAGCGGGCCGAATGCGCATTGGGTTTGGACCACGCGTTGACGAGCACGAGGCTCGCGACGCGCGAAGGTGCATCGAGCGCGAGCTGCAGGCCCACGAGGCCGCCGAGCGCATGGCCGGCGAAGTGGCACTGCGAGGTGTTCGTTGCGTCGAGGATCTGGAGCACGTCCTGCGCCATGTCTTCGATGGCATACGCCGCCGGCAATGCGGCGGGGCTGCGGCCCGTGCCGCGCTGGTCGTAGGCGATGACGCGATACCCGGCGACGATCAGCGCGCCGAGCTGCGGCTGCCAGAACCCGGCCGAGCCGCCGAGGCCTGACGACAGCAGCACCGTGGCTGCGGCATCGGACGGTCCGTGCACCTCGTAGTGCAGGGCGCTCATGGAGATCAGGCCTTCTTGCCGACGTGTGCAATCGAGGCGATCTCGACCAGCGCATCGGGTTTCACCAGGCCGCACTGGATGCAGTAGCGCGCGGGCTTGGTGCCGGGGAAGAACTCGGCATACACCGCGTTGATCTTCGCGTAGTCGGCCCAGTCCTTGAGCATGATCTGGTTGAAGGTCACGTCGTCCATGGTGCCGCCGGCGGCCTCGACCACGCCCTTGATGGTGGTGAGCACGTGGCGCGCCTGCGCGCTGGCGTCGCCCACGTGCACCACGTTGTTGTCCTTGTCGAAAGGCAGCGTGCCCGACACGTAGAGCACGCCGTCGGCGAGCGTGCCGGGAACGAAGGGGGCGATCGGCACACCGGTGCCGGGCGGGATGATGGCTTGCTTGGGCATGGAGACTCCTTGCTGGTGAAGAGAAATCAGGCGATGGCCGCTTCGGCCGGTGCGGGTCGGGTAGCGGAGGCGGGCGCGAAGACGCTGCAGAAGTGGTCCACAGTGGAGACCCATCCGAAGAAGGTCTCCACGTTGTAGACCGATGCCTTCTGGATCGCGGCCCCGCCGAGTTCGTGCGTGGCGTCTTCGAGCATCACGGCGAAGTACTCGAGGTGAAAGGCGTCGCGCAGCGTCGATTCGACGCACACGTTGGTGGCGATGCCGGTGAACACCAGGTGGCGGATGCCGCGCGCGCGCAGCGTGCTGTCGAGCGTGCTGTTGAAGAAGCCGCTGTAGCGCGTCTTCGGCACGACGATGTCGCCGGGCTGGGGCTTCATCTGCTCGATGAGTTCGTAGTCCCAGCCTCCCTTGGCGAGGAACTTGCCCTGCAGCTCGGGCCTGGCGCGCATGGTCTTGAGCGCGTTCGACTTGTGCCAGTTCGGCGAGCCGGGGCCGCCGGCCTCGACATAGCCTGCGTCCCAGCCGTTCTGCAGGAACACGACCAGCATGCCGGCGGCGCGCGCCGCCGCGATGGCGCGCACGATGCCGGCGATGGTGCCCTGCGCACCGGAGATGTCGAAGCCGGCCGAGTCGACATACCCGCCGATGGAGGCATAGGCGTTCTGCATGTCGACGACGATCAGTGCGGAGTCGCTCGCGTGCAGCGCGAGCGGCTCGGGGCGCGCGGGAAGTATCAGCGGCGCCGGTGCACCGGGTGCGCGCGGTGCGCCGACGGGCGTGTTCGATGTGAGGGTAGTGTTGCGTGCGGGAGTGGTCATGTGGCGCTCCTTCCTCTCAGGCCGCGAGGCGCTCAGGCTCGACCTGCGAGGGCACGGGACTCGGCACGTGCGCGCGGCTCTTCATCAGCGGCTGGATGCGCTCGCCGAAGGCCTCGACGCCCTGCACGAAGTCGTCGAAGGTCAGCAGCACGCCTTCGGTGCCGGGCACTTCGGCCACCTCGTCGAGCATGCGCGCGACGTTCTCGTACGAGCCTACGAGCGTGCCCATGTTGATGTTCACGGCGGAGGTCGGATCGGCCATCTGGCGCACGTTGGTGTCGGCGCCCGACTTCGTGTCGGCCGCGCCCTGCTGGCCCAGCCATGCGATGGCCTCGTGGTCGGCGCCGGCCTTGTAGTGCTCCCACTTGGCGCGCGCGGCCTCGTCGGTCTCGTCGGCGATCACCATCATCAGTACGTAGGTGGTGACCTTGCGACCGGTCTTCGCGGTGGCCTCGATGAGCTTCTCGGCCGCGGGCGCGAAGGCCTTGGGCGTGTTCACGCCCTTGCCGAAGCAGAAGTTGTAGTCGGCGTATTTGGCGGAGAACTCCATGCCCGCGTCGCTCTGGCCGGCGCAGATCACCTTCATGTCGGCCTGCGGCTGCGGGCTCAGGCGGCAGTCGTCCATCCTGAAGTGGTCGCCCTTGAAGTCGGACGAGCCCTTGCCCCAGAGGTCGCGCAGCACCTGGATGTATTCGGACAGGTACTGGTAGCGCGTGCCGAAGAACTGGTCGCCGGGCCACATGCCCATCTGCGAGTACTCGGGCCGCTGCCAGCCGGTGACGAGGTTGAGGCCGAAGCGGCCGTTGGAGATCGAGTCGATGGTGGACGACATGCGCGCCACGATGGCCGGCGGCATCACCAGCGAGGCGGCGGTGGCGAAGAGCTTGATCCTGCTGGTGACGGCCGCGAGGCCGGCCATGAGCGTGAACGACTCCAGGTTGTGGTCCCAGAATTCCGTCTTGCCGCCGAAGCCGCGCAGCTTGATCATGGACAGCGCGAAGTCCACGCCGTAGTGCTCGGCCTTCAGCGTGATCTGCTTGTTGAGCTCGAAGCTGGGCTTGTACTGCGGTGCGTTCTCGGAAAGCAGCCAGCCGTTGTTTCCGATGGGAATGAAGATGCCGACGTTCATTGGAAGGGCTCCTGTTGCGGGTTCGGGAGGCTCCTTGCATGCGCCGTGCCAGTTGGATAAGTCCTTTCAAATCAATGACTTGTGGAAATTCGGTGCTTTTTGTTTGACCATTTGGTCCAAAACGGAGCATAAGCTCCGCCAGGGCTGCGGCAACGCGGTGCGATCCGGACCAAAGCGGTGCAGTGCCTGCGTCACGGAGCACGCGGCAAAATCACGCCATGCCCAAGACCCCACTCCGCGCCGCCGCGGCCATCGGCGGCACTGCCGACGACGTCGAGGCGGCTTTCTACGAAGCACTGCAGCGCGGCGACATCGACGCGCTGATGGCCTGCTGGGCCGACGAGGACGAGGTTTTCTGCGTGCACCCCGGCGGCCCGAGGCTGGTGGGGGCCGTGGCGATCCGCGCGGCCTTCGAGCAGATGTTCGGCAACGGCGCGATCCACGCCATGCCGGCGCGGGTGCGCAAGATCGACTCGCTCGCGAGCGCGGTGCACAACGTGCTGGAGCGCATCGAGGTGCTCACCGCCGAGGGCCCGCGCCATGCCTTCGTGCTGGCCACCAACGTCTATCACAAGACCGCGCAGGGATGGCGCATGGTGGCGCACCATGCGAGCCCCGGCAGCGCGCGGGAGCCGGACGACGCGAACGATCCGCCCCAGGTCCTGCATTGATTGATTGCTAGATTGCCTGATTGACCGGTCGATGCTTTCTCCCGTCGCTTCCTTTTCTCCCGCCGCCGCGACTTCGCTCCAGTCGATGGACTACGCCGCGCCGCCCTGGCTGCCCGGCGGCAACCTGCAGACCATCTGGGCCGCGCTCTATGCCCGGCGTTTCGACGGGCCGGCCCCGGTCTACCGGCGCGAGCGCTGGTCGACGCCGGACGGCACCGACTTCATCGACGTCGACTTCATCGATGCGCCGGAGCCCGGCGCGAGGCCGCTGCTGGTGCTGTTCCACGGGCTCGAAGGCTCGTCGCGCAGCCACTACGCCGAGGCCTTCGCCGCCTTCGCGGCGTCGCGCGGCATGGCCTTCGCGGTGCCCCATTTCCGCGGCTGCAGCGGAGAGATGAACCTCGCCCCGCGCGCCTACCACTCGGGCGACTTCGAGGAGATCGGCTGGATCCTCGCGCGCATGCGCGAGCAGCACGTGCAAAAGGGCGGCGGGCCGGTGCTGGCCGCTGGCGTGTCGCTGGGCGGCAATGCGCTGATGCGGTGGGCTTGCGAAGCGGGCGAAACCGCCTCGGGCGTGGTGAGCGCGGTGGCCTCGGTCTGCGCGCCGCTGGACCTCGCGGCGGGCGGCGAAGCCATCGGCAGGGGCTTCAACAAGCTGGTCTACACGCGCATGTTCCTCTCGACCATGAAGCCCAAGGCACTGGCCAAGCTGGCGCAGTTTCCGGGCCTGTTCGACCGCGAGCGGCTGGTGTCGTCGCGCAACCTCTACGAATTCGACAACATCTTCACCGCGCCGCTGCACGGCTTTCGCGATGCGGACGACTACTGGGCCCGGGGCTCGGCCAAGCCGCACCTGGCCTCGATCCGCGTGCCGGCGCTGGTGGTGAATGCGCGCAACGATCCGTTCATTCCGGCCCACAGCCTGCCGAAGCCCGGCGAGGTCGGCTCGCACGTCACGCTGTGGCAGCCCGAGCATGGCGGGCACGTCGGCTTCCCCATGGGGCTGCCGCCGGGGCACGTGCGGGGCATGCCCGAGCGCGTCGGCGGCTGGCTGCAGCTTCACGGCGGCGCCTCGGCTGACGCCGCGGGCCTGCCGCCGGGAAGAGAATGACGCGATGGACGACATAGTCAAGCAGGCGCTCGCCAAGTGGCCCAACGTGCCGCATTGCTACGGCTGGCTGGGCCTGGACGCGCGGGGCAACTGGTACATGCGCGACGACCGCACCCAGGCCATGGGCCCGTTCCGCTCGGCCAAGGGCTCGATGCTGCGGCACGACAAGCTGATCGAATTCATCCACCGCAACTACGAGCACGACGACGAGGGGCAGTGGTTCTTCCAGAACGGCCCGCAGCGCGTGTACGTGGAACTGGAGGCCGCGCCGCTGGTGTGGCGCGTTGCCGAAGATGCGAACGGCGGCTTCGCCGTCGCTGCCCATACGGGCGCGGCGGCAACGGTGTCGGGCTGCCTGCTCGACGAGGACGGACGGCTCTATCTGGCCTCGCCGCTGGGGCTGGGGCTGGTGCACACGCAGGACGTGGGCATCGCGGCCGAGGCCGTCGAGCGGGGCATCTGGACGCCGGAGGCAGTGCAGGCCGGCGAACTTCCGGCGCGCTTCGGCCATGTGCTGAGCCCCGCCGAACGCCACGCCGCCGTGGCCGCTGCGCCGCACGCCTGAACGAATGAAATGCCACCAAGAAAAAAGCCGGCGCTTGGCCGGCTTTTTTCTTGGTTGATCAGGGAAAACGCTTACTTGGCTGGCGCGCTCGCCGGTGCGGCGGGAGCCGCGCCAGAGGCACCTTCGGCAGGCGCTGTCGCGGCTGCGGCGGGGCGATCCGGCACCGGGAACTTGGCGCCGCCGGCGTTGGCCATGTAGACCACGGCACGGCCCACTTCGAGATCTTCGAAGTCGCCGCCGCCCTGCGGAGGCATGGCACCCTTGCCCTTCAGGGCATGTTCGAGGAGCGTTGCATATCCCTGGCCGATGCGCGGGCCCCAGGCTGCGGCGTCGTTCAGGTGGGGGGCGCCGGGGATGCCGGGCGCGCCGTGGCAGGCGACGCACTGGGCCTTGAACACGGCCTCGCCGGCTGCGAGCGGGCGGTTGGCGTCGCGGATCTCGATGCTGCCGACCTTCTTGAGGCGCTCGGCCACTTCACGGTCGCGGGCTTCCTTGGTCACGCCGTAGAGCGCCATGTTGTCGCCCTCGGCGGTGCCGGCGGGCTTGTTGCCCGAGACCACGTAGGAGACAAGGCCCACGATGATCAGGATCGGGGCAATGAAGGAAAAAAATACCGCGAGCAGCAGTTGCTTCGGGTTCTTGATCGGCCCGGTGTGGGCTTCTTCTGTGGCCTGGTAATGCGGGTCTGCGCTCATTCGCGTCCTCAATTATCGGGGGCTCGTCGGGGGGCTTTTCCTAACCAACCGGCGATTATAGAGAGAGCCCTTGCCGGCAGGGGCAAGGGAGCACCCTTATGGGACGCCTAGGCGTCTCGGCCCCTGTCGGGACTGCGAGACGCCCCGGAGGCTCAGCCCTTGTCGGCGCCGCCGTCGCGCGTGGCCCAGCCGCCGCCCAGCGTCTTGTACAGCGTGACCTGGTTCTGCAGCTGCTGCAGGCGCGTCGTCACCGCCGACTGCTGCGCCGTGAACAGTGAGCGCTGCGCGTCGAGCAGGTCTAGCGCGCTGGCGATGCCGTTGCGATAACGCAGGTCGGAGAGCTTGAAGCGCACGGCTTCAGCATCGGCCTGCGCACGCTGCGCGCGCACCTGCTCGCCCAGCGTGGCGCGGCCCGCGAGCGCGTCGGCCACTTCGCGGAACGCGGTCTGGATCGACTTCTCGTACTGCGCCACCGCGATCTCGCGCCCGGCCTTGGCCGAGTCGAGGGTCGCGAAGTTGCGCCCGGCATCGAAGATCGGCAGCGTCACCGTCGGTGCGAACGACCAGGCCTTGGAGCCGCGGTCGAACAGGCCCGAGAACTCGCTGCTCGCGGTCCCGATGGAACTCGTCAGCGACACACGCGGGAAGAAGTTCGCACGCGCCGCGCCGATGTTGGCGTTGGCCGCAATCAGCTGCTGCTCCGCCGAACGGATGTCGGGCCGTTCCGCCAGCAGGTCGGAGGGCAGGCCGGCCGGCACGTCGGGCATCGGCTTGATGCCGTCCAGGCCCTTGGCTCCGCCCGCCGTGGCTTCCGCCGGCACCGGCGCGCCCAGCAGCAGGGCGAGGGCGTTCTCGTCCTGCGCGCGGGTGCGCTGTTGCTGCGCATAGGCTGCGCGCGCGGTTTCCAGCAGCGAGTTCGCGGCCTGGAAGTCGAGCTCCGACGACACGCCGTTGTCGAAGCGCAGCTTCGTGAGGCGCACCGACTCCTCGCGCGTGACCATCGTCTGGCGCGTGATCTCCAGCAGCTCGTCATCGGCCAGCAGCGTGAGCCAGCCGTTGGCAACCGAGGCGATCAGGCTGATCTGCACGGCCTTGCGGGTCTCGTCTGTGGCGAGGTACTGCGCCAGCGCCTGGTCCTTCAGTGCGCGGATGCGGCCGAAGAAGTCCAGCTCCCAGGCCGTGAAGCCGAAGTTGACGCTGTACGAAGAGGCCACGCTGCCCTGGCTCGGGTCGATCGCCTGGTAGGCGTTGGGGCTCGAGCGCGAGCCCGTGCCCGTCAGGCCGAGCGCGGGGAACAGGTTCGAGCGCTCGATCTGGAACTGCGCGCGCGCCTGCTCGATGTTGAGCACCGACACCCGCAGGTCGCGGTTGTTCGCGAGCGAAGTCCGGATCAGGCCCGCGAGCCTCGGATCGGTGAAGAAGTCCTGCCAGGGCAGGTTGGCGGCCGCCTGGCCCGGCGGCTGCGACGGGTCGCCCGGGTAGGTGGTCGGCACCGGCGCCGCGGGGCGCTCGTAGGTCGGGATCAGCGAGCAGCCGGCCAGCAGCATCGCGGCGGCCAGGGCTGTGGGAATGAATTTCGTCATTGTCATATCGACTCCATGGCCGCTCGCGCCGCATTCACGGCGCGGCCTGTTCGGGAAACACCGCGGAACCGGCTCCGCCGGGCCGCTGGTGTTGCCCCCTGCAAGGGGGTGGGCGCAGCGACACGCAGTGCGCGAAGCCTGGGGGTGTGCCCGGGTTCAGTCATGTTTGGTTTCCTCCGGTGCGATGCCGGCGGCTTCTGCATGGCGCTTGTCGGCTTCATGCTGGCGCGCGCTGCCCTTGAAGAGGCTGCGCACCACCACGAAGAACACCGGCACGAAGATCACGGCCAGGGCGGTGCCCGTCACCATGCCGCCGAGCACGCCGGTGCCGATGGCGCGCTGGCTGGCGGAGCCCGCGCCCGAGGCGATCACGAGCGGCACCACGCCGAGGCCGAAGGCCAGCGAGGTCATGACGATCGGGCGGAACCGCAGGTGGGCGGCTTCGAGTGCCGATTCGATGACGCCCTTGCCCTGCGCCTGCAGGTCCTTCGCGAACTCGATGATCAGAATCGCGTTCTTCGCCGACAGGCCGATGATCGTTATCAGGCCCACCTGGAAGTACACGTCGTTCGAATAGGCGCGCAGCATCGTCGCCACCAGCACGCCCAGCACGCCCAGCGGCACCACCAGGATCACCGACAGCGGGATCGACCAGCTCTCGTACAGCGCGGCCAGGCAGAGGAACACCGCCAGGATCGCGAAGCCGTACAGGATGATGGCCTGCGAGCCCGCGAGCTTTTCTTCACGCGACTGGCCCGTCCATTCGTAGCCGAAGCCGGCCGGCAGCTGCGAGGCGAGCTTTTCCATCTCGGCCATCGCCGCGCCCGTGCTGTAGCCCGGAGCGGCGTCGCCGCTGATGCGGATCGCCGGATAGCCGTTGTAGCGCACCGTCTGCGTGGCGCCCGTCACCCACTTGGTGGACGCGAAGGACGCCAGCGGCACCGGCTGGCCCTGGGTATTGCTGGCGTTCAGCTTGAGCAGGTCGTCGGGCTGCATCCGCGCCGGAGCGTCGGCCTGCACCACCACGCGCTGCAGGCGGCCGCGGTTCGGGAAGTCGTTGATGTAGCTCGAACCCAGCGCGGTCGACAGCGTCGCGTTGATCGCGTCGAAGCTCACGCCCAGCGCGTTCGCCTTGTCGCGGTCGATGTCGATCTGCAGCTGCGGCGCGTCTTCCAGGCCGTCGGGACGGACCTGGGCCAGCACCTTGCTCTGCGAGGCCATGCCCAGCAGCTGGTTGCGCGCGTTGATCAGCGCCTCGTGGCCTGCGCCGGAGCGGTCCTGCAGGCGGAAGCTGAAACCGCTGGCGTTGCCCAGTTCGGGAATGGGCGGCGGGCTCAGCGGGTAGATGAAGGCGTCGCGGATGCCCGAGAGCGCACCGAAGGCACGGCCGGCCAGCGCGCTGGCCGAGTGGGCCGGGTCCTTGCGTTCTTCCCAGTCCTTCAGCGTCACGAAGGCGAGGCCCGCGTTCTGGCCCTGGCCGGAGAAGCTGAAGCCCATCACGCCGACCATGCTCTGCACTTCGGGCTGCTTCAGGATGAAGCCCTCGACCTGCTGCATGACGGACAGCGCGCGTTCCTGCGTCGCACCCGGCGGCAGCTGCACGTTCACGATGATGTTGCCCTGGTCTTCCTGCGGCAGGAACGAGCTGGGCAGGCGGGTGTAGGTGAACACCACCGCGCCGATGATCGCGATGTAGATCACGAGGTAGCGGGCGGCGCGGCGCAGGATGCGCGCGACCACGCTCTCATAGCCCTTGGCCGTGCGGGAGAAGCCGCGGTTGAACCAGCCGAAGAAGCCGGTCTTCTCGTGGTGGTGGCCCGCCTCGACGGGCTTGAGCAGCGTGGCGCACAGCGCCGGCGTGAGCGACAGCGCCATGAAGGCCGAGAAGGCGATCGAGGCCACCATCACCGCCGAGAACTGGCGGTAGATGTTGCCGGTGGAGCCCGCGAAGAAGGCCAGCGGCACGAACACCGAGATCAGCACCACCGTCACGCCGATGATGGCGCCGGAGATCTGCCTCATGGCCTTGCGCGTGGCTTCGAGCGGCGACAGCCCCTCCTCGCTCATGATGCGCTCGACGTTCTCCACCACCACGATGGCGTCGTCCACCACGATACCGATCACAAGCACCATGCCGAACATGGTCAGCACGTTGATCGAGAAGCCCAGCGCCAGCAGCGAAGCGAAGGTACCCAGCAGCGCGATCGGCACCACGATGGTCGGGATGATCGTGTAGCGCCAGTTCTGCAGGAACAGGAACATCACGACGAACACCAGCGCCACGGCTTCCAGCAGCGTCTTGACCACTTCGGTGATCGAGATCTGCACGAAGCGCGAGCTGTCGTACGGAATGGCCCACTTCACGCCCTGCGGGAAGTAGCGCTCGAGCTCGGCCATCTTGGCGCGGATCGCCTTGGCCGACTGCAGCGCGTTGCCGTTGGGCGTGGGCTGCACGCCGACGCCGACCGCGGGCACGCCGTTCAGGCGCGCCGAGGTGGCGTACGACTGGCCGCCGAGTTCGACACGGGCCACGTCCTTCAGCCGCACGGTCGAGCCGTCGGTGTTGGCGCGCAGCACGATGTTCTTGAACTGTTCGACATTGACCAGCTGGCCGTTCACCGTCACCGTGGCCGCGATGGCCTGGCCAGGAATGTTGGGCAGGTCGCCCAGCGTGCCCGAGGACACCTGCGCGTTCTGCGCGCGGATGGCGTTGTTGACGTCGGTCGCCGACAGGTTGAAGCCCTGCAGCTTGGCCGGATCGATCCACACGCGCATCGCGTTCTCGGAGCCGAAGAGCTGCGCCTGGCCCACGCCGACCACGCGCTGCAGCTCGGGCACGACGTTGCGCGCGGCGTAGTCGCCGAGCGCCACCGGGTCGAAGTTCGGGTTGTCCGAGGACAGCATCACGAACATCAGGAAGTTGTTGCGCGACTTGTCCACGCGCACGCCCTGCTGCGTCACGGCGGAGGGCAGGCGCGGCGTCGCGCGCGACAGCCGGTTCTGCACGTCCACCTGCGCGAGGTCGTCGTTGGTGCCGGGCTCGAAGCTGATCGTGATGGAGCCGGTGCCGTCCGCCTGGGCCACCGATTCCATGTAGATCAGGCCCGGCGAGCCGTTCATTTCACGCTCGATGACGGACAGCACGCTGTCCTCGAGCGTCTGGGCCGAGGCGCCGGGGTAGGCGACGTTGATGACGATGGCGGGCGGCGCCACCGGCGGGTACTGCGAGATCGGCAGCTGGGTGATTGACACGCCGCCCACCACCAGGATGAACAGTGCGATCACCCAGGCGAAGATCGGTCGGTCGATGAAAAACTTGGCCATTTGAGGGGGCGCTCCTGATTACTTCTTCTCGGCCGGGGCCTTGTCGGCCGCGGCGGGCGCCGCGGCAGGCGCGGCGCCTTCGGCGGCCGGCTTGGCGGCAGCACCGCCGCCGTTCGGGTTCGGCTTGGTCCACGGAACCGCCTTCACCGGCGTGCCGGGCGGCATCATCTGCAGCTTCTGGAAGCCGTCGACCATCACCTGCTCGCCGGCCTTCAGGCCATCGAGCACCACCCACTGGTTGTCCTTGGCGGCGCTGATCTTCACGGTGCGCTTGCTGATCTTGCCGTCCTTGTCGACCACCGACACCGTGTCGCCCTGCTGGGTGCGCGTGACGGCTTGTTGCGGCAGCGTGATCGCGTTGGTGGCCTGGGCCTGCTCGAGCTTCACCCGCACGTACAGGCCGGGCAGCAGCTCGCCCTTGGGGTTGGGCACTTCGGCGCGCAGCGTGACCTGGCCGGTGGTGGAGTCGACCGTGAGGTCGGAGAACAGCAGCTTGCCTTCGAGCGGGTAGTCGGTGCCGTCCTCGAGCACCACGCGGATGCTCGCGGCTTCTTCTCCGCTCGCGCGCTTGTACTGGCCGTCGGCCACCGCGCGGCGCAGCTTCAGCACGTCGGAGGCCGACTGCGTGAAGTTCACGTACAGCGGGTTGATCTGCTGCACCACGGCGAGCTCGGTGGCGTCGCCCTGGCCCACCAGCGCGCCTTCGGTGACGAGGGCGCGGCCGATGCGGCCGGCGATGGGCGAGGTCACGTCGGCATAGCCGAGGTTGATCTTGGCGGTCTGCACCGCGGCGCGGCCCGCGACCACGTCGGCTTCGGCGGTCTTCTGCGATGCGACGGCGGTTGCGTATTCCTGTTTGCTCACCGCATTGGCCTCGACCAGCGGCTTGTAGCGGTCGGCCAGGGCCTTGGCCTGCACGGCGTTGGCTTCGGCACGGGCCAGCGTGGCCTGGGCGTTCTGGGCGGCTGCCACCAGCGGCGCGGGGTCGATGCGGAACAGCAGCTGGCCGGCCTTCACGTCGCTGCCTTCGCGGAATTCACGCTTCAGCAGGATGCCCGATGCGCGGGCGCGGACCTGGGCGATGCGGGAGGCCTCGAGGCGGCCGGGCAGTTCGGTAACAAGTCCGACGTCGGTCGGCGCGGCCACGACCACGCCGACTTCGGGGGCGGGGTGACCACCGCCACCGCCTGCGCCGCCCGGGCCTCCGGGCGCATCGCTCTTGCCGCAGCCCGCGAGGACCAGCAGGACGACGGCGGCCACGGTCGCGAGACGCGGCGAAAAGGATGATTGGCGCGAGACATGCAAGAGAGGCATGCGATTCCTTTGAAGCGAAGACAGGAGATGGCGCGTTCGCGGGGCGAACCGGAAACCTGTACGGCCAGGTGGGCCATCGGGGAAGCCGGCTAGTTTACATACATTCATGGATGTATAGTGACAGGCCGAGCAATGGCCCCACGATACATAGAGGGCGTTGCCTTTACAAATCAGGAGACTTGGTGGCACGTCGTACGAAGGAAGAAGCATTGGCCACGCGGCATCGGTTGCTCGATGCCGCGGAGCTGTTGTTTCAGGCGCAAGGCGTCTCGCAGACCACGCTGCAGCAGATCGCGCAGCAGGCCGGCGCGACGCGTGGCGCCATCTATTGGCACTTCAAGGACAAGGCCGATCTCTTCAACGCGATGATGGAGCGCGTCATCCTGCCGCTGGAGGCCACGCCGAGGGCGGCGGCCACCGCTCCCACGGTCGAGGACCCGCTGGCCGAGATCGAGGAGGGCATGGTCCATGCGCTCACCCTCATGACCACCGACCCGCAGGTGCGCCGCGTGTTCGACATCGCGACCCACAAGGTCGAGTACACGCATGACATGGCCTCCGTGCAGCAGCGCCACCTGGATGCCCGCAACGCCTGCGTGGCCGATTTCGAGAAGGCCCTGCGCATGGCCGCGCGCCGCGGCCGCATCAAGCTGCCGGTGCCGGGCCACGTGGCGGCGCAGGGGCTGCACGCGCTGATCAGCGGGCTCATCCAGAACTGGCTGCTCGACCCCGAGGCCTTCGACCTCGTGCCCACCGGAAGGCGCACGTTCAGGGTCTATCTGGCGGGGCTCGGGTTCGTCCGGCCGCAGCCGGGAGCCGCGGTCGCGGCCGAAGCGGAAACCGTCGCCGCCTGATAGGCGATAATGTCGGACTCCGGTGCAAACCGGACCCGATTCCTCGCTGTATTTCAACGGATAGAATTCGGCCCTCCGAAGGCTGAGATCCAGGTTCGATTCCTGGCGGCGGGACCAGACACCAAGACAAAGCCGGACACATTCCAATGTGTCCGGCTTTTTTGTTTTCCGCCTCGACGAGCGCCGGCCAGGCAAGCCGGCAGCTTCATGCGTCGTGCAAGTCTCGACGGCCGCCACGTCGTTCGGGCTCCTGGCGAAGCACCATCCGCTTCGACGATGCGTACCGAGCTTGTCGCCGGTATTCTTCGCTCACGGCAACCCGCGCAGCCACCCGGCCCGCCGAAGACTCCTCGACCAGGAATCCTCCGACCCGCATGACCAAGCCATTCAGCCTTCGCCATGCAGACACCGTCGTCGACATCATGGCCAGCGCCGCCGCCCAGGAAATCATGCCCAGGTTCTCGGGCGCGATGCCGAACAGGACGACGCAGAAGACGACGGCCTTCGACATCGTGACCGAAGCGGACGAGGCGGCCGAACTGCGGATCTCCGCGCAGTTGCGCGCCGAGTTCCCGGGCGCGGCCCTCATCGGCGAGGAGGCCGTCTTCCGCGATGCCTCGCTGCTGGCGCAGATCGCCACGGCGGACCTGGCCTTCATCATCGACCCGATCGACGGCACCAGGAATTTCGCATCGGGCGTCCCTCTTTTCGGCGTGATGGTCGCGGCAACCGTGCGCGGCGAAGTCGTCTTCGGCGCCATCCATGACCCCGTGTGCGGCGACACCGCCGTCGCGGTCCGGGGAGAGGGCGCATGGAGGCAGGGCGGAGGGCGGCCTCGTGCCGACCTGAGAGTGGCCGATCCCGTGCCTCTGGACCAGATCCAGGCCGTGGCCGGCACCAACTTCCTGCCCGAACCCCTGCGTTCGACCGTGGCGGGGAACCTCTCGCGCATCTCCCTGAACTTCTGGCTGCGCTGCGCCGCTCACGAATACAGGCTGGCCGCCGCCGGGCACTGCCATGTGCTGGTCTACAACAAGCTGATGCCCTGGGACCATGCGGCGGGCTGGCTGCTGCATCGCGAGGCCGGCGGCTACAGCGCGCACTTCGACGGAAGCCCCTACCTGCCGACCCACACCTCCGGCGGGCTCATCTGTGCCACCGATGCGCAGTCGTGGGCGCTGGTCCGCTCGGCCCTGCTCGATGCCCCGGCGGCGCCAAGGAGCTGAGCGCGCGAGGAAACGTCTGCAAACAACTCTGGGGACAGTTTCGGCACAAGTGCTGCGTTATCCACAGCCGGAACAACTTCCAGGATGTTGTTCCATTTCCGGATGCAGTTCGGAAGCAGGCACACACACAGCAGCACGGGAGCCGCAAGTCCTTGTCGCGCAAGGAAAAAATGCTGCTGTCCACAGCGCGGGTTTACCCTTATCTACTACTACTATCTTTAAATAAAGAAAGTAAGTAATTAAGAAGTTGAAGCAAGTCCGCGTGCCTGCAGGCGATTCCGGCGTCCGGTAGCGGACGGCTCAGCCGGCCGGCTGCTTCATGCGCCGCGCCGTCTCGACCACCACGTCGCGCAGCGACCGCACCGTCGGGTGCGCTTCGAGTTCCTTCAGCGTGAAGAAGCTCACCGGCGGCAGGTTCCAGTTCAGCCGGTAGGGCAGCGGCGCCCAGTGGCCCGCGCTTTCCATTCCGGCCACGACGTCGCGCGCGAAGATGGTGATCGCGTTGGGTTCCTGGCGCAGCAGGGTCTCGATGCTGCGGATCGAGGTGGTCTCCAGGATGGGCAGCGGCGGCTGGACGCCCGCGCCGACGAAGATCGCGTTGTAGGTCCTGCGCATGGGCGTGTTGGGCGGCGGCAGGATCCAGTCGAGCTGGGCGAGCCTGGCCCAGTCCAGCGGCCCGCGCGAGAGCCGCTTCACGTTCTTTGCGCCGACCACCAGGCAGGGCTCCTGCTCGTGGATCGCCTCCTGCACCAGCCCGCTCGCGTCGCCGTCGTAGGAGCGGCCGATGGCGCAGTCGAGCTCGCGCGCGATGAGGCCCGCGACCAGCTCGTCCGTCGTGCCTTCGCGCGCCATCACCGAAATGCGCGGCGAGCGGTCGAGCAGATGCCTGAGCGCGGCCGACATGAGCTGCTGCGGCACCTGCTGCGTGAAGCCCAGCCGCAGGCGGCCGGCGCGGCCCGCTTCGAGCGAGGTGAGCACGCGCGTGGTCGCCTCGAGTTCGGCGAGCCAGCGCCGCGCGTAGTGCAGCACCGCGTCGCCCGCGGCGGTCGGCACCAGCCCCCTGCTGGTCCGGTCGAAGAGGGTGTTGCCGAAGATGTCCTCGACCTCGTGCAGCGCCTTGGTGATCGCGGGCTGGCTGAGCTGCATCTCGGCGGCGACGCGGCCGAGCGTGCGATGGCGGTCGATGGCCTGCAGCAGCGAGAGCTGGCGCAGCTTGAGGCGGGAAAGCAGCGCGCGCTGCAGTTCGGCGGCGGGGTCGCGGGCAGTCGGCAAGGCCATAACTCCACAGTTATCGGGCTATCAGAAATTATTTCATTTTGGTGAATTGCGAGTCCTAGACTTTTCCCCATGGACCCGATCACCGCTTCGACAACCACCGCCGACACTGCCATCACAGCCGGCTTCCTGGACTCGCTGGCCGAGGCGCGGGACGCCGGCGAGGCGCTGCGGCTGATCGACCAGCGCCGCCTGCAGCTTGCGCCGGGCAGCATCTTCAGCATCCAGCAGAACGTGACGACCGGGCGCGATGCGGCCGGCGAGGTATTGCTGCGCCGCTTCTACTCGTCGGAAGCGGCGACCTTTCCGGTCAACGGCGCCAAGCGCAAGACGCATACGCCGTGGAGCGAATGCCTCTTCGTGCGCGGACGCGTGTTCGTCGGCGAGGGCGAGCACGTGCTCGCGCGGAACTTCGACGACTTCGAGCAGATGCGCGACTACCGTCTGCGCAGCGTGATCAACGTGCCGCTGATGCAGGGAAACCTCTGCTACGCCACCTTCAACGTCTTCGGCATCCGCGAGCGCTGGCTGCCGGAGGAGCTCCTGGGCATCCGCCTGCTGGCGCTCGCCGCCGCGCGCTGGGTGCCTTCCGTGACCGGGCTCGCCTACAGCCTCGAGGGGACGCCATGCCTGTGACCGCCCTGCACCACTTCACGATCCGCTGCGCGCCGCAAGAACTGCCGCCGCTGGTCGATTTCTACACGCGCGTGATGCGCCTCACGGTCGGCGCGCGGCCGGAGATTCCCGCGCCCGGCGCATGGCTGTATGCCGACGGCCAGCCGATCGTGCACCTCTATGCGCATCTGTCGACGCCGGACGAACCAGCCGAGCCCGTCACGGGCCACGTCGACCACATCTCGTTCCGCTCCCACGGGCTCGCCGAGATGCGCGGGCACCTGCGCGCGCTGGGCATTCCGTTCGCCGAGGCGCCGATTCCCGGCTGGGCGATCCACCAGCTCTTTCTGCACGACCCGCGCGGCCTCAAGATCGAAATGACTTTCTGGATGGATCAGGAAGAAGGCGGCGCGCCATGACCAGCTTCGTCCAGGCCGGCGAGTTGCGCATCGCCTTCGAGCGCGAGGGCGAGGGCCCCCCGCTGCTGCTCATGCACGGCGCGGAAGCCTCGCGCCAGATGTTCGCGGCGCTGGTGCCGCACCTGTCGAAGCACTTCGCCGTGATCGCCTACGACCAGCGCGACTGCGGCGAGACCGAAGGACCGGAGCGCCCGTCGACGCTCGCGGATCTCGCGGACGACGCGCAGCAGCTCGTCAAGGCACTGGGGTTCAGGCGCGCGCATGTGTTCGGCTCGTCTTTCGGCGGCCGCGTTGCGCAGGCGCTGGCGCTGCTCCATCCGCGCTCGGTCGATCACCTCGTGCTGGGCAGCACCTGGCCGCTGCCGAGGCCCTATGAAGAGCTGTGCCCGGATGCGAAGCGCCTGGCCGGGCTGCGCAGCGCCCTGCCGGCCAGCGCGGAAGAACTGGCGACATGGTTCTTTCCGGAAGCCTTCCTCGCGCAGCGGCCGGAGCTGCGGCGCGTGTTCGCGAACGCCCGGCCCGGCTCCGCGCGTTCCTCGCGGCGGCTGGCGACGGTGCAGACCTCGCTCGAAAGAGGCGTGGCCGACATCGTCGCGCCCACACTGGTGCTGGCCGGCGAACTCGACCGCGTGGTGCCTGCGAGCGTGACCCTTTCGATGGCGGGCCGCATCCGCGGTGCCGATGCGGTGCTGCTGCCCGGCATCGGACATGTCACCGCGATGCAGGCGCCGCAGATGCTGGCGCAGCACATCGTCCGCTTCCTGAAGAACTGAAACCCGAAGGAACCAAGCCATGAGCACGAACCACGACCGCGCGCGGGTGAACGGCCGCCCCGACTACATCCGCATCGAAGGGCTCACCAAGCATTTCGGCGACGGCGGCGAGGGCGTGCTCGCGCTGAAGGACATCGACTGCAGCATCGAGCAGGGCAGCTTCGTGACCATCGTAGGGCCGAGCGGCTGCGGCAAGAGCACGCTGCTGCGCATCCTCGCGGGCCTGCTCGACTACGACATCGGCCGCGTGGTGCTCGACGGCCAGCCGATACGCGGCACGCGGCGCGACGTTGGCGTGGTGTTCCAGAGCTCGATCCTGCTGCCCTGGCGCACCATCCTCGAGAACGTGATGCTGCCGGCCGAGGTGCTGGGTATCCCCGCGAAGCAGGCGCGCGAGCGCGCGATGCAGCTGCTTCACATGGTCCGCCTCGACGGCTTCGAGCACAAGCTGCCGCGCCAGCTCAGCGGCGGCATGCAGCAGCGCGCCTCGATCGCGCGGGCGCTGCTGCACGACCCCAAGATCCTGCTGATGGACGAGCCCTTCGGTGCGCTCGACGCCATGACGCGCGAGCGCATGAACCTGGAGCTGCAGCGCATCTGGATGGAAAGCGGCAAGACGGTGGTGCTGATCACGCACTCCATTCCCGAGGCGGTGTTCCTCGGCGACAGGGTGTTCGTGATGTCGCCGCGCCCCGGCACGCTGGAGCGCGTGCTGCCGGTCGACCTGCCGCGTCCGCGGTCGATGGACGTGATGTCGCATCCCGCCTTCGCCGCCGCGTCCGCATCGATCCGCGAACGCTTCTCGCATGCCGCTTCGTTCGATTGACAGAGGACCGCAGATGACCACCGCCATGCTCGCCAAGACCAGTTCCGCCGCGCCGCCGGAGGATCGTGCCCCCACTCCGGCAAGGCAGAAGCCGAAGCGCCGCGCCAATCCCCTCGCGTCGACGCGGGTGCAGTCGATCCTGCTGCTCGCCACGCTGCTCGGCTCGTGGGAGGCCGCGGTGCGGGTCTTCAAGGTGCCGGGGCACCTGGTGCCGCCGGTGAGCGACATCATGGTCGCGCTGTGGCGCGGCCTCGCCACCGGGCCGCTCGCGAAGGACGGCTTCTGGTATCACGGCGGCGTGACGGTGACCGAGATTCTTCTGGGCTTTCTCATCGGCAGCGGCGTCGGCCTCGCGATCGGCATCGTGGTGTCGCAGATGCCGAGGGTCGAGGCGCTGCTGGAGCCCTACGTCGCCGCGCTGCAGAGCGTGCCCAAGGTGGCGGTCGCGCCGATCATCGTGGTGTGGCTGGGCTTCGGCATCGGCTCGAAGGTGATGATCATCTGCCTGCTCACCTTCTTCCCGGTGCTGGTGACCAGCATCGCGGGCTTCAAGGCGGTGGACCCCGACCGCATCGACCTGCTGCGATCGCTCTCGGCCACGCAGTGGCAGATCTTCCGCAAGGCGAAGTTTCCGAGCGCGCTGCCGTACATCTTCGCGGGGCTGAACATGGCCGCGGCCTTCAGCGTGGTCGGCGCGGTGGTCGGCGAGTTCGTCGGCGCGCAGGCCGGGCTCGGCGTGCTCATCCTGCAGATGGAGGCGCAGGCCGACACCGGCGGCAGCTTCGCGGTGTGCGTGGTGCTCTCGGTGATAGGCATCGTGCTGACCGATCTGCTGCGCCGCATCCAGCGCCGCGTGCTGCACTGGATGCCGGCCGACGCCTCGCAGCGGACGGTGAATGTCTGAGTCCGCCGCCGCACGTGCCATTCCCGTTTTTCCATCGAAGGAGCGAGCCATGTTGACGCGACGTGATTTCGGCCTGGGCCTCGGCGCCCTGGGCCTGGCCGCCGGCCTGCCGGCGCTGGCGCAGAGTGTGCGGGTGATGAAGGTGGCGAACACCGCGGCGGTGAACGACCCGCAGCAGTGCTTCTGCACCGCCGGCCAGCACCCGAGGCTCAACTTCTACAAGCCGGACGGCGTGGACGTCGAGTACGTCAACATGTCGAGCATGACGCAGGCGCTGCAGAGCCTGCGCGCGGGTCACGTGGACTTCGGGCCGGCGGTGCCCGGCATCCTGCTGCCGGCGATGGCGAAGGACCGGTCGCTCGACCTGGTGAGCGTCTACAAGTGGCTGCCGCGCAATGCGAACGTCATCGTGGTGAAGCCCGGCAGCCCGATCAAGTCGGCCGCCGACCTCGCGGGCAAGCGCATCGGCGTGCGCAGCCAGGGCGACACCGGCATCGTCGTCACGAAGACCATGCTGGCCGAGCTGGGGCTGAAGGACGACGGCTGCGAGTACATCGCCATCGGCGACGGCGCGCCGGCCGGCGCGGCGATCGATAACGACCGCGTGGACGCCATGGTGGCCTTCGACACCGCCGCCGCCCGCATCGAGCTGGTGGGGACCAGGCTGCGCTACGTGCCGCTCACGCCGAAGTTCGCGCAGGTGGGATCGGGCTGGCTGTGCGTGCCGCGCAAGCTGTTGAAGGAAGAGCGCAAGTCGCTGGTGGCGCTGTTTCGCGGCGTCGCGAAGTCGACCCTGTTCTCGAACGCCAACCTCGACGCGGCGATCGACCTGCACTGGGCGACCTACCCCGAGAGCCGCCCCAAGGGCCGCAGCGAGGACGAGGCGCGCAAGGAGCTGGCTTTCATCCTCAAGGACCGCAAAAGCAGCTGGATGCGCCGGCCCGACGATCCGGACCAGCGCATGGGCGCCTCGTCGCCGGCCGAGTGGAAGGCGAACATCGAGATGACCGCCGAGAGCACGAAGAACCCCAGGCTCGCCAGCGAGCTCGGCGACCCGAGCCGGCTGTACACCAACGAGCTCATCGACGAGATCAACGCCTTCGACAAGCAGGCGGTGATCCAGATGGCCAGGGAATTCAAGCTGTAGGCGGCAGGTGGAAAAGGAACACGCCATGGACGTTCTCATCTCCGGCGCCAGCATGGCCGGCCTTTCGGCGGCCTGCTGGTTCGCCCGCCTCGGGCATCGGGTCACCGTCGTCGAGCGGGCCGACGGGCTGCGCCCGGGTGGCGCGCCCATCGATGTTCGCGGGCGCGCGCTCTCGACGGCGCAACGCATGGGCATCCTGGAGAAGATCGCCGACGAGAAGGTCGCCATCGTCGAGCCGGCGCCGGTTCTGGACGGTACGGGAGCGCAGGTCGCGACCCTGGACCTGCGCTGGTTCGCCAACGAGACCGACGAGGACATCGAGATCACGCGGGACCGGCTCAACCGGATCCTGTTGGGCGCCATACCTGAAGGCGTCGAGTTCCGCTTCAGGACTTCGATCGTGTCGATCGACGACGGTGCGGGCGGCGTGGAGGTTGCTTTCGCCGACGGGCTGCGGGGCCGCTACGACCTCCTGGTCGGCGCCGACGGCCTGCACTCCAACGTGCGCAGGCTGGCATTCGGTCCGGAGAAGGACTACGTGAGGCACTTCGGCCATTACGTCGCGCTCGTCGATCTTCCGGCCGGACGTGAGTGGCACCGCGCGATGCTCAACGTGCCCGGCCTCACCATCGCGATACGCGATGCGGGCGACGGGCCGCAGGGGATGATGATCGTCGCCAGTCCCGAGATCGACTACGACTACCGCGATCTCGATGCGCAGCGCAGATTGATCGACGGGTTCCTCTCCCGCGTCGACGCATGGCAGGTGCCCGCGATGCGCGCGGCGTTCACCGATCCCGATGCGCGGGGCTTCTACTTCGACTCGGTCAGCCAGACCCGCATGCCGGGCTGGATCAACGGCAACGTCGCGGTCATCGGCGACGCGGGCCACTGCGCCGCGCTGCTGTCGGGCATGGGCACGACGCTGGCGATGGTGTCCGCCGAGCTGCTCGCGAATGCGTGGACCGAGCACGGGGGCGACATGAAGAAGGCATCTCCGGTCTATCACGAGCGCTTGCGGCCCTATGTGGATCAGTGCCAGGCATTTGCCCACGAAGGCGCGCCGATCATGGTGCCCGCGACGCAGGGTGCGCTCGACGAACGCAACGCGATGTTCCGTGCGTACGCGGAGAGGTTCGCGAAAGTGAACTGATCGACCAGTCGGTCGTTGCATGCCGGGCCACCCGGCTTGTGAACATTCGACACCAGTGCTTTCGCGCTGGGATGCGCGTCGCTGAAGCCGCGCGAATTCGTTCACGAATCCGCCGCCGTATTCGCAGGTGTCGAATGGAAGACGCCACGCGCTCGGATACTCCGACGAAACACGCCGCCGACCAGAGCGGCAATGATTTCAGGGAGGATCCATGTCCATCTTCGATGGCACGCACCGGCATTTGCGCCCGGTGTCGTGCGTCTTTTTTCCTGCGTCTTCGGCGGTGCGATGACGCGGCGGGTTTCCATTCAGACCCCACTCGGGGAGGAACTGCAGTTCCGGCGGCTGACGGGCCGCGAGGCGCTGAGCCAGCTCCATGACTTCGAGGTCGATCTGCTGGGCAGCAGCAACAGCATCGATCCGAAGAGGCTGCTCGGCAGGCCCGCCACCGTGGCGATGAAAACGGAGAGCGGAGCGCCTCGCTACCTGGGCGGCGTCATCGCATCCTTCGGCCTGAGCGAAGAGGATGCCCGGCACAGCTTCTACCGAATGCGGCTGCGTCCGTGGCTGTGGCTTGCAACCATGCGCAGCGACTTCCGCATCTTCCAGGGCAAGACCGTGCCGGACGTCGTGGCCGATGTGCTCCAGGGCTATGGCCATCCGGTGGAGAAACGGCTGGCCCGCGAGTACCGCGTGCGGGACTACTGCGTGCAATACCACGAGAGCGACTTCTCGTTCGTCTCGCGGTTGTGCGAACTGGAAGGCATCTATTACTACTTCAGGCACGAGGCGCAGCGGCACGTGCTGGTGTTCGCGGACGACATCGCGAGCTCGCACGATCCGCTGCCGGGAGGCGACACCGTGCGCTTCCACCCGCTGGAACAGGCAGGCATGACCGGAGGCGGCCAGGGGCCGAACGAGCGCATCCACGAGTGGAGCGCGAGCGAAGAAATCCGCTCCGGCCTGCACTTCACCGACGAGTTCGACCCTCTCAAGCCGAGGGCGGACCTCTCCTGCCGGCGGGAGCTGCGAGCAGGCCACGCGCACGACGACTTCGAGCTCTACGAATGGCCCGGCGGCTACAGGCAGTACGACGACGGCGAAACCTGCGCGCGCATCCGGACCGAGGAGCAGCTGAGCGGCCGCTGCGTTGCGCGCGGCCGTTCCAACAGGCGCGAACTCGCGCCGGGCCGCACCTTCCTGCTGGCGGGACACCCGAGGGACGACCAGAACCAGAAATATCTTCTGACCAGCGTCGACTACGACCTGCGGGAGAACCTCCAGGCCACCGAAGGCGCCAGTGCCGGCGAGGGCTCCGTCCAGCGCTTCGGCTTCGAGGCGCAGCCCGCCGGCCATGCGTGGCGGCCGCCGCGCATCACGCCGAAGCCACGTACCCGTGGTCCTCAGACCGCCATCGTGGTCGGGCCGAAGAACGAGGAAATCTGGGTCGACCAGTACGGTCGCGTCAAGGTCCAGTTCCACTGGGATCGATGGGGGCAGCGCGATGAAAACTCCAGCTGCTGGGTGCGCGTGTCCATGGCCTGGGCCGGCGAGACTTTCGGTGCGGCCGCGTTGCCGCGCATCGGCCAGGAAGTGATCGTCGATTTTCTGAGCGGCGACCCTGACTGCCCGATCATCACCGGGCGCGTGTTCAACGCCGAGAACATGCCTGCATGGCGCCTGCCCGACCAGAAGAATCTGTCGGGCATTCGCAGCCGCGAGTTGGGGGTGGGCGGATCGCGGGGCAACCATCTGGTGCTGGACGACCATCCGCGAAAGATCCAGGCTCAACTCAGGAGCGACCATCTCAGCAGCAGCCTGAGCCTCGGCCATATCGGGCGCATCGATGACACTGCGGGCCGCAAGGACGACCGGGGCGAGGGCGCCGAGTTGCGCACCGACGGTCATGCCGCCGTGCGTGCCGCAAGGGGCTTGCTGCTCACCACCGAGCCGCGACCCGATGCTCAGGCGCATGTCACCGATCTCGGAGAAACCGTCGCGCGCCTGACCGCCGCGCGCGACCTGCATGAGCGCCAGAGCCAGACCGCACTGGAAGCGAAGGCGCACGAGGCAGGAGACCAGGATGCGGTCACGCAAGTCCTCAAGGAGCAGAACGACGCCATCAAGGGCAGGTCCGACGCAGGCGTCGGTTCACGGCAGGGCGCGTTCCTGGAACTAGGCGAGCCGCACCTCGTGCTCGCCAGCGCTGCCGGCATCCAGAGCACAGCGGCGGGTGCCACCCATATCGCCAGCATCACGCACAACGCATTGAGCAGCGGCGGGCACACCAGCATCAGCGCGGGCAGGAGCTTCCTGGTGAGCGTGAAGGAGGCCGCGCGACTCTTCGCGTACAAGGCGATCCGCCTGACTGCGGCGACAGCCGGCATCGACATCGTCGCCCTGCAGAACAGCATCAAGCTTCTGGCGAAGCTCGACATCAAGCTGGAGTCCGACAGGATCAGCATCACCGCCAGGGAAGAAATCGTCGTCAACGGCGGCGGCAGCTTCTCGAGGTGGAGCGCCTCGGGCATCGTCCACGGCACCCAGGGCCTGTGGCGCGAGCATGCGGCCACCCACAGCTACGCGGGGCCGATGGACATGGCCAAGCGCCTGCGCATGGAAGGCGTGAGCCATGACGACAGGTACAGCGTCCGCTTCGCGCCCCTCGGCAGCGACGAGATCTTCAAGCACGTGGGAATGGCAGGGCTGCCCTACAGGATCCTGGGCGAGAAGCGGGAAACCATGGCCGAGGGAGTCATCCCGGAAGACGGCCGTCTGCCCAGGGTCGGCTTCGAAACGCCGGACGAGGCGGTGCTGATCGTGGGCGAAGAGGCGTGGGACTGGACCTCCGTTCCGACGATGCGTGCGACGCACGACGAGCCGGAAAGCGACGAAGGCGCTGCCATCGACGATGACGATGAACCCGGGTCGCCGGATGCGGAGGGCTCCAGGTATGCCCGGCCGGGAAGCGCTTTCGATCAAGGCCACTTTCTTCCCGAGTCGGCCGTCGAAGCCCACCTGAGCGGGCTGGCCTGAGCACACGGATACACAGCCATGCCCAGACTGATATCTGCAACCTACCACCCCAACATCGAAGTCGCCGAATTCATCTGCGAAGACGGCCGGCACCTGCTGCGCTCGGGCGGAACACTGCCATGGCGGATCAACAACCCCGGCGACGTGACCGCCCGGGTGGTCGACGGCGTGCCTTCGCCCAGAAAGGCAAAGGGCTACATCGGCTTCGCCACGACCCGATCTGGCAGGACCTTTCTGATCTTTCCCGATGAAAGCGCCGGCCGTGAAGAACTGAAGGCGAACCTGAAGCGCCTGCACGGCGACAGGACGATCTCCGAGGCCATTCCCGTCTACGCCCCGAAGAAGGAGAACGACACGGAAAAGTATGTGCGCGACCTGCTCAGGACCAGCGGCATTCCGGCCGGCAGAAAGATCGGCGAATGCAGCGACGCCGAACTCGAGAAGATCGTGAGCAGCATCGCCGAGATCGAGGGCTACCACGCGAACGCCGACACGCGAAAGGAAACCTGGGTTGCCGTGAGCAGGATCAACGCGACCGATGGCAGCCAGCCGTTGCCCGACACGGAGATCATTCTGCAAAGAGGCGGCAGGGAGGAAACGGTCAGGTCCGATGCCGCCGGGCGCTTCCCTCCCGTGATTCATCCCGCCGACAAATCGGCCGTGCACGTCAAGGTGACGGATCCGAAGAGCAAGGAGGCCGTGGCGGTCGGAACCATCCAGGGTGACGTCGGACAGGACTTCAACCTTCTGGCGAAATTCAAGAGATGGAAGGGCGTTGCCGGCTCGGAAAAGATCAACAGCTCGACTCCGGGCCAGAAGAAGTCCATGAGCTACGTGGTGCAGCCTGGCGACAGCCTCTGGAAGATCGCGAAGCTGTATCGCACCAGCGTGGAAGCCATCAGGGATGACAACGAGCTGGAGCACGACAGGATCTATCCCGGTGAGGTGTTGCGGATCACAGGGAGCGGCAAGGCAAGGCCGGATCACAGGCCTTCGATTGCTCCTCCTGCCGCAGCTGCCGCCAAGCCATCGACCTCGGAGGCACCGACAGTGCCGTCGAGGCGAAAAGCGGTTTCTCCTCCACCGCCGCCCATTCCTTCCGGAATCAGGTCATCGGATTCGGAGCGATCGAAGGAGGGGACGGGGAAGGTTCTGGCGCTGATCAATCCGGTGCCAGGGCGTGTTCCCTGGATGCCCATTGCCATTGCGGAAGCGAAGCTCAGGCAGGGAGAACTCGAGCTCACCCTCCAAGACAAGATCAATTACCACGTCGAGGTAGACGACGGACTCAAGGCCATGTACGGCAACAGCAATGCGTGGTGTGCCGCCTTTGTTAACTGGTGCCTGATGCAGGCGAAATATCCAATCGAAAACGCTGGTTTTCCCAATCGCAAGGTGGCGAAAGCCCGTGCGCATGGGTTCTACGAGGTCGATGGACCAAAGGAGAAAGCAGAAAAAACGACACCAAAAATCAGAAATCCATTATTTGTCGAGCTGGAGAGACCGATATATGGTGCCATTGCAATGGTTACATCCAAGGTAGGACATGGTAATCATGTCGGATTTGTCTATGCCGAGAATGATGAGGAAAAATTGATTTTGCTCGGAGGAAATCAACGCAGCCAGATTAGGTTTTCTCCTTTTTCGAAAAGGCTGCGAGCTCCTGTGAAGGTCAGAGGAAAAGATGGAAGGGTGGAGGTTGAGAATGCCGGAAGTTCAAGTTATTTGAAATATTTTGTTCCTGTTGCTTATTATGAGCAAGCGAAAAAGGATCTGGGGGCTCCAGGCATTGAAAAAATGAACATTGTGTCCTTGAACTTGATGTTGGGAATACCCCCTGATAAGCCGGCTAAACGGGGGGTGCAGCCAAAAGAAAATACTTTATGAATGGAGTGATCAATGTTTTTTAAGAAATTTTTTATTTATATCGTTGTGTTGCTCGCCTTTTCTTCTCTTCCTTTTACGTCACTTGCTGGGTATAGAGATGATCGATTGGTAATGTGGGTCAATCTTGATGAAGGGTCAGGCGGGTTGGATGTGAGTTCCACAATTCGAGAATTTATACGCTCTGGCAGAATTGACAAGGAGTGTGGTGTTGACTGGGCAGCTTGGGGCTCCGCGTTGTACATGAAAAAACGCCCCGCTGGGATAACGAATGATCTGATTAAAGAGGTTTTTCTTGAGAAGAATAAAGCCTCACTCGATAAGTTAGATCGACTTCTGAGGACATTTCGAGACTCTGAGAACGGAGTGGATGAAGGGCTGGACGGAGTCGTGGTGTATGCTGGAAAAAAATACCCTCGAATGATGAATTTTGTAGTTGGCGGAAAGAAAATAAAAACCTACAAAATGACATCGGATAAGTCAGATCCAACGATTCGAGAAATTGAAGAAGCGTTTTGTGTTCTTTTGCCGCCCGTTACGCGGGCTCCTTAGATGCACGCCCAGTTATTTGTCTTTCAATAAATTGCGTCCGCGCGCTTTCTTGCTAGCGTCTGCTCCGCGCCGTTGCGGTGAGCGTCGAACTCGTGCCACCATCCTCCATGCCCTACCAACTCCATTACTGGCCCACCATCCAGGGCCGCGGTGAATTCGTTCGGCTCGCGCTCGAGGCCGCCGGTGCGGACTATGTCGATGTAGCGCGGTTGCCCGAGGCCGAAGGCGGGGGCGAATCCGCTCTTGGCGAGCGGCTGGGCGATCCCGATAGCGCTCGTCCCGCCTTTGCGCCGCCATTTCTCGTCGACGGCGACATCGTGGTCGGGCAAACCGCCGCGATCCTGCTGTACCTTGGGCCGCGGCTTGGCCTGTCGGGCGTGGGCGAGTCCGACGGGTTGTGGACGCACCAGCTGCAGCTCACCATCGCCGACGCGGTGGCCGAGGCGCACGACACGCACCATCCGATCTCGGTCGGCGCCTACTATGAAGACCAGCGCGATGCGGCGGTGATGCGCGCGCGGGCCTTTCGCGATGAGCGCATCCCGAAATTCCTCAACTGGTTCGAGCGGGTGCTGCAGCGCAACCCCGCGGGCAGCCTGCACCTGGTGGGCGACACGCTGACCTACGCGGACCTGTCGCTGTTCCAGCTGGTGGACGGCTTGCGCTATGCGTTTCCGAAGGCCACGGCCCGCGCACTGGCCGCGACGCCCGCGGTCGAGAAGCTGCACGCCAATGTCCGGCGCCGCCAGCGCGTGCAGGCCTATCTGCAGAGCCCGCGCCGTATCGCGTTCAACGAGGACGGCATCTTCAGGCGTTACGCCGAGCTGGACGGCTAGCCGGATCTCGGCCGCCGAGTTCCGCCGCCAGACTCAGTCAGCCGACGAGCGCGGCCGCGTCCTTCCAGGCTGGCAGCAACACCAGCCCCTCCACCGTCACCGGCTTGCGCTGCGGGCCGAACAGATACCGGTTCGGCACGATGCCTTCCAGGTGGCGCAGCACATCGCTGCGGTCGTCGATGAAATGCGTGACGCGCAATTCGCGGCAGTGATCGGCCTTCTGCGGGCGTTGCAGGCAGAAGCGCAGGTTCGCGGACGGAATACCGGTGCGCTCGAAAAAGCGGTGATGGCCCAGCCATGCGCGGCTCTTGGCCTGCACGCTCGGGCCGCATTTCGATACCAGCCAGACACGGCCTTCGAACTTCTCGACCAGCGGCGCCACCGCGTCGAACATGCCTTCGTAGGGCGGGGTGTTCAGCGCGTCTTCCAGCGAGCCGCCGATGAACGAAGTGTCCGCTCCGTCGGCGCCTTCGGCCGCGATGAGCACGCGGCCGATGTCGATGCCGAGACGCGGAAGTGCGGGTGCGGATGTGTTCTTCATTTCTTCCTGTTCCTCTTGTGTGTTGAAGCAGGCGGATCGTAGAAATGAAGCCCATCATCAGGAACTACTGATATTGGATGTGCTATCCATAAAATGGATAGCCACATGGACATCCCCCGCACCAACCTCGACGCGCTGCAGTCGTTCGCCGTCTTCGCCGATACGCTGAACTTCAGCGAGTCGGCGCGCCTCCTGCACATCAGCCAGCCGGCGCTGCACGCCAAGGTGCGCAAGCTGTCGGAGCAGATCGACGCGAAGCTCTACGTGCGGGTGGGCGGAGCCCTCGAGCTCACGGCAACAGGCGAGCAGGTTGCGCGGCATGCGCGCGAGCTGCTCGCCTTCAACCAGCGCTTCGTGAAGGGGCTGGCCCAGGGGCAGGACGCCCCGGTGGTCACGCTGGCGGCCGGCGAGGGCGCATACCTCTACCTGCTCGGCAAGGCGCTGTCGCGCTTCTCGGGCGCGGGGGCATCGCCGCACCTGCAGTTGCTCACGCGCGGTCGAGACGAGTCGATCCAGGCGGTGCGTTCGGGGCAGGCGCATCTCGGCATCGCGCCGCTCGGCACGGTGCCTGCCGACCTGCGTGCCGTGCGGCTGACCGCCGTGGGGCAGGTGCTGGTCGTGCCGCGTGCGCATCCGTTGGCCTCGCGCAAGTCGGTGCGCTTGCGCGATCTCAAGGGCGCGCAGCTGATCGTGCCGCCGGCGGGGCGGCCGCATCGCGAGCTGCTGGGCCGGCTGCTGCAGGCCGAGTCGGTGCAGTGGCAGCCATCGCTCGAAGCCAATGGCTGGGAGCTGATGCTGCGTTTCGCCCAGCTGGGCTTCGGCCTGACGGTGGTGAATGCCTGTTGCCACATTCCCAATGGCCTGGCGGCGATTCCGCTGCAGGGCTATCCGTCGCTCGATTACCACGTGTTCCATGCAGCCGACCGGCCACCGACCGCGCACGTGCAGCGGCTGATGGACGCGCTGCTGGCGCACGGCGACCACTGGAAGACCCGATGACGCCCGAAGACGCCAGCAAGTTCATCGCCTACGTGCTGCGGCACGCGCCGGAGTCCATCGGCCTGCGGCTCGATACGCAGGGCTGGGCCGTCATCGAGGCGCTGGTGGCCGGGGCCGTGGCTACAGGGCGCGACCTGGCGACGGCGGATGTCCTGCTGGCCATCGACTCGGGCACGAAGAAGCGGTATGAGCTGTCGGCCGACGGGCTGCGCATCCGCGCGCTGCAAGGGCATTCGACGCCGCAGGTCAGCCGCAGTTTCGAGGCGGTTGCACCGCCGCCGCTTCTTTTCCACGGCACGGCCACGCGCTTCCTGGCGTCCATCCGCGCCCAGGGACTGCTGCCGGGTTCGCGGCAGCACGTGCATCTGTCCGCGGACGAAGCCACGGCGGTGCAGGTCGGGCAGCGCCACGGCAAGGCGCATGTGCTCACCGTCGATGCGGGCCGCATGCATGCGCTGGGCCGCGTCTTCCATCGCGCGGAGAACGGCGTCTGGCTGACGGCAGCTGTGCCGCCGGAGTTTCTGCTTCCGCCGGCGGACTAGTCCTGCTGCTCCGCCTCGTTGCGGATGCGCAGGGCGGTGTCGTAGAGCGTGTTGCGCGGCGCGCCGCTGATTTCGGCCGCGAGCTTCACGGCCGTCTTCACGGGCAGCTCGGCCAGCAGCAGGCGCAGCACGCGCTCGCCTTCCGCGCCGCCGTCGCCGCTCACGGCCACGGGGTGCAGCACCAGCGCGAATTCGCCGCGCGTGCGGTCGCGGTCGGCGCCGAACCAGTCCGGCAGGGCGCTGGCCGCGACGGTGGCGATTTCCTCGAACTGCTTTGTGAGTTCGCGGCCCACGGTGACGCGGCGCCCGCCCAACGTGGCCAGTGCGCGCGCAAGGCTCTCGATGCGGTGCGGTGCCTCGAGCAGCACCACCGCGCGCGGCTCCTGCGACAGCGCCTGCACGGCCGTGTCGCGCTCGCCCGCCTTGCTCGGCAGGAAGCCCGCGAAGACGAAGGCGCTGCTGCTGGCATTGCCGTCGCCACCGTCGGCCACCAGCCCGGCTGCGCCGATCAGCGTGGTCACGCTGCTGGCGCCCGGCAGCGGCAGCACGCGCTGCCCGGCCGCGCGCACGGCGGCCGCGAGCCGCGCGCCGGGGTCGCTCACGCCGGGCGTGCCCGCATCGCTGACGTAGGCGATGCGCTCACCTTGGGCGAGCCGCGCGACCACGGCCTGAGAGGCTTCGGCCTCGTTGTGCTGGTGCACCGCCAGCAGCCGGGAGCCGGGGCGGTCGATGCCGTAGGCACGCAGCAGGGTCTGCGTGTGTCGCGTGTCCTCGCAGGCGATGGCGTCCACGAGTTGCAGCACGTGCAATGCGCGCAGCGTGATGTCGGCCAGGTTGCCGATGGGCGTGGCGACGACGTAGAGCGTGCCCTGCGGATAATGCTGCGCACCCGCGGCATCGTGGGCGGCCGCGAGGGCGGCGCCAAAGGAAGCGGGGGCGAGTGAAGCCAAGGGGTTTCTCCGTCGGAACGAACAGGCAGCAAGAAAAAAGAAGACCTTTTGCAGTCGGGCAGGGAGGGCCATGAAGACCGACACCACAACGAAGCATCGCGGCGATGCGGCGGAAGACGCCGCGCTCGACCACCTGCGGTACGCCGGCCTCGTGCTGCTTGCCCGCAATTATCGGACGCCCGGACGCGGCGGCGGCGAGATCGACCTGATCATGCGCGATCCGCGCCCGTCGCCCATGGGCACGCTGGTGTTCGTGGAGGTGCGCCAGCGCAGCACCGGCGCGCATGGCGGCGCGGGCGGCAGCATCACGGGGCTGAAGCAGCGGCGCATCGTGTTCGCCGCGCAGCACTACCTGAGCCGGCTGCGCACATTGCCGCCGTGCCGCTTCGACGTGGTGCTGGTCGAAGAGAAAATCACGTGGCTGCAGGCCGCCTTCGACGCCGGCTGAAGCGCCCCGCAAGGGAACTGAAGCCTCGCAGGAGGCTCCACAACTCGAACGTCTTGTTTCACAGCCCCCAGTTATCATCCCGCCCCATGCTCGAGCAACGGATTCAGCAGCACTTCATCGACAGTGCCGACCTCAAGTACCAGACCGGGCCGGTACTCAGCAAACCCATCTCCCAAGCGATGCAGGCCATCCTCGCCTGCGTGACCAGCGGCGGCAAGGTGCTCGCCTGCGGCGCAGGCGTCTCGGGACTGCTCGCGGCCCAGTTCGCCGCGCAGTTCGTGGGCCGCTTCGAGCGCGAACGGCCCGAGCTTGGCGCCATCGCGCTGCCCGGCGATGCCACAGACCCCGCAGCGGACAGCGCCGAGGCCACGGATGCCGACCGCTTCGCCCGGCAGGTGCGCGCGCTCGGCCAGGCCGGCGACGTGCTGCTCGCGTTGAGCGTCAGCGGCCAGTCGGCATCGGTGCTGGCCGCGGTGACCGCGGCGCACGAGCGTGACATGACCGTGGTCGCGCTGCTGGGCAACGCGGCATCGGGCGCCGGCGGCGCCATCGGCCGCGCGCTGCGCGAGACCGACGTTCAGATCAGCGTGCCGCACGAGCGTGCGGCGCGCATCCACGAGATCCACCAGATCGCGCTGCATTGCCTGTGCGACGGCGTGGACGCCCAGTTACTCGGAGAACAGGAAGCTTCCTCATGACCTTGACGACCATGACGACGACATCGACCCAACGTTTCGCCCTTGCCCTGACACTGGGCGCCGCAATGGTGGCCGGACTTTCCGCCTGCGTGCCGCTCGTCGTGGGCGGCGCGGCCGTGGTGGGCGTGGGCATGGTGGCCACCGACCGCCGCAGCTCGGGCGCGCAACTGGACGACCAGGGCATCGAGTTGCGCGCCGCGGCCCGCGTGCGCGACATTGCCAACGACCAGATGTACGTGAGCGTCACCAGCTACAACCGCCAGGTGCTGCTGACCGGCGCCGTCGGCAGCGATGCCGATCGCCGCCGCGTCGAGGATGAAGTGGGCCGCATCGTGAACGTGCGCTCGGTGGTCAACGAGCTGACCGTCGGTTCCTCCAGCACCTTCCAGGACCGCTCGAACGACCTCTACATCACCGGCAAGGTGAAGGCCTCGCTGCTCGACGCCAAGGACATCTTCGCCAATTCCTTCAAGGTGGTGACCGAGCGCGGCGTGGTCTACCTGATGGGCATCGCCACGCGGCGCGAGACCGATCGCGCCACCGAGATCACGCGCGGCGTGTCGGGCGTGGTCAAGGTCGTGCGCGTGGTCGAGGTCGTGAGCGAGGCCGATCTGGCGGCCAGCCAGGCGGCGAACCAGGCCGCGGCGCAGCGCGGCGGCACGGGGCCGGCGCCGGTGACCTCGGCAACGCCCTCCACGCCTTCGTCGCCTTCATCCTCTTCCACCTCGCGCGTGCCGCTGCCGCCGATGGAGCCGCTGCCCGCTTCGGGCTCGTCCTCGTCGACGCCGTCCTCGAGCGGGGTGACGACCTCGCCGGTGCGCTGAGGCGCTGCCGAGCCAGAACAAAAAGCCCGCTGATGCGGGCTTTTTTTATCTCGGCACCTTTCTACTTGAGCCGGGTGATCAGGCTCGAGGTATCCCAGCGCTGGCCACCGGCCTGCTGCACGTCGGCATAGAACTGGTCGACCAGCGCCGTCACCGGCACGCGCGCGCCGTTGCGCTTGGCCTCGTCGAGCACGAGGCCCAGGTCCTTGCGCATCCAGTCGACCGCGAAGCCGTAGTCGAACTTGCCTTCGATCATGGTCTTGCCGCGGTTTTCCATCTGCCAGCTCTGGGCCGCGCCCTTGCTGATGACGCCCAGCACGGCTTCCATGTCGAGGCCGGCGCGCTGGCCGAAGGCGATGGCCTCGGACAGGCCCTGCACCAGCCCCGCAATGGCGATCTGGTTCACCATCTTCGCGAGCTGGCCGGCACCGCTCTCGCCAAGCAGCGTGACCGCGCGCGAGAACGCCATGGCCACCGGCTTGATGCGTTCGAACACCGCCGCGTCGCCGCCGCACATCACCGTGAGCGCGCCGTTCTGCGCGCCGGCCTGGCCGCCCGAGACGGGCGCGTCGATGAAGTGCAGGCCCAGCGCCTGCGCTGCCTTCGAGAGTTCGCGCGCCACGTCGGCCGAGGCGGTGGTGTGGTCGACCAGCGCCGCGCCCTTCTTCATGCCGGCGAAGGCGCCGTCGTCGCCCAGCACCACCGAGCGCAGGTCGTCGTCGTTGCCGACGCAGCAGAACACGATGTCGGCACCGGCGGCCGCTTCGCGCGGGGTGGCGGCGTGGCGTCCGGGCGGGCCGAATTCGGCGGCCCAGGCCTGTGCCTTGGCGGGGGTGCGGTTGTAGACCGTGACGCTGTGGCCGGCCTTGGCCAGGTGGCCGGCCATCGGGCCGCCCATGACGCCGAGGCCGAGGAAGGCCACTGTCTGTGCGGGGATGGATTCGTAGGTGCGGGGGTTGATGCTGCTCATGGGGGCACAGCTTAAAGCCATTCCACGACAGGTGGGATGCGCCTAACATGTACGTGAACGTGCAGGTTTTGGTAGAATCGCCCCATCATGACCGACCAGAACCCCGCCAGGACCATCACCGTGCGCGATGCCGCGGCCCGGCTCGACGTTACGCCGCGCACGCTCAAGTACTACGAGGAACTTGGCATCGTGGTGCCGGTGCGCAGCGAGGGCGGCTACCGCCTCTACGAGCAGGCCGATCTCGACAAGCTGGCACGCGTGCTGCGCATGCGCTCGCTGGGTTTCTCGCTCACGGCCATCACCGCGATGCTTCAGCAGCCGATGGAGGCGCCGGCCGAAGGCGGGCGTCCGCGGCTGTCGAATGCCTCGCTCAAGACGCTGCGCGAAACCCTCACCGGGCAGCTGGCGACGCTCGACGCGCGCGTGGCGCAAGTCCGCCGCGAGCTCAAGGAAGCCGCGGCGCTGCAGGCGCAGCTCAGGCGCGATCTCGACTACGTGGAGCGCCGCCTTGGCGGCGAGCCGGTGGAAGAGGCGCTCGAACAGCGCCGCAAGGAACGGCCTGCATCATGAGCACGACGGCCTTGGCATGGCCTTCGCGCGGCAGCAGTGCCGCGGTCGCGCTGCTGCCTTGGGCCATCGGCCTCGTCACGGCCATCGACTATTTCGACAACGCGCTCTTCGCCTTCTTCGCCAGCTACATCGCCGGCGGCGTGAACGCCTCGCCCGACGAGCTCGTGTGGGCCTCGAGCGCCTACGCGCTGGGCGCGGTGCTCGGCATCCTGCAGCAGCACGCGTGGATCGAGCGGCTGGGCTACCGGCGCTACCTGGCCGTCAGCATGTTCGCCTTCGCCGCGGGCGGCGTGGGTGCGGCGCTGTGCGACAGCTCGATGCAGCTCACGGCCGCGCGGGCCCTGCAGGGCTACTTCGTCGGGCCGATGCTGGGCGCCTGCCGCATCCTGATCCAGATCGGCATTCCGCCCGCGCGCCGCGCCAAGGCGCTGAAGGCCTTCATGGTGCTGATCGTCTTCGGCGGCGCGCTGGCGCCCATCGCGGGCGCTTTTCTGGTCGCCAATTTCGACTGGCGCTGGCTGTTCGCGAGTACCGCGCCGGCCGCGGCGCTGATCGGCCTGCTCGTGCTCTGGACGCTGCCCGACATCGGCGACGTCGAGCCGCACGAGCGCACCGAGCCGCACTACGTCGCCTACGTGGTGTTCGCGCTCGCGCAGGCCGCGCTGCAGGTGGTGCTGACACGCTCGCACTTCGAACTCTTCGCCGGCTCGCCCGCGCTCATCGGCCTCACCATCGCGGGCGTGGCGGGGCTCGCATGGTTCGGCTGGCAGCAGTGGAGGCACCCGGCACCGCTGGTGCGGCTGCATGCGCTGCGCAATGCGTCGTTCCGCGTCGGGCTGGCGCTCTACGTCGTCTACTACTACCTCTCGACGGGCTTCAGCTACCTGCTGCCGCGCATGATGGAAGGCGGCCTGGGCTTCACCGTGGGCAACACCGGCTACTTCACGGGAGCGGCTTCGTTCGCGACCGGGCTGCTGGTGTTCGTCTACCTGAAGTACTCGGCGCGGCTGGCGCGCAAGAAGTGGCTGATCGTCGTCGGTTTCGGCATCGCGGCGCTGGCGGCGTGGCTGCTGTCGCGCGTCACGCCGCAGGCCGGGCGCGAGGCCCTGCTGGTGCCGCTGCTGCTGCGTGGGCTGCTGATGCTGTTCGTCGTGCTGCCGGTCGCCAACCTCACCTTCAAGCCTTTCGCGGCGGAGGAGTTCGCGCACGGCTATCGCCTGAAGAATCTCGTGCGCCAGCTGGCGATCTCGTTCGCGACCTCGACCGTGATCGCGCTCCAGCAGCACCGGCTGGCGCTGCACGAGGTGCGGCTGAGCGAATCGGCCAATGCCGCGAACGCGAGCTTCATGCAGGCGCTGGATTCATTGACCCGCAGCTTCGCCGCGGCGGGCCATGCGGCCGGCGAGGCGCATGCGATGGCGCTCGGCACGCTGTGGCGCACGCTGGAGCAGCAGGCCACGTTCATGGCCTCGCTCGACGGCTTCACCGCGATGGCTGTGATTGCGCTGGCTGCCGGCGTGTTCGCCGCGTGGCAGCGGACGATCGACTGATCCGATCAGACGATCGCGAAGTGCTCCGTGCCCGCGGCCAGGTCGGTGCTGCGCGCACGCTGGCTGTTGAGCTTGATCTGCAGGCGCAGGTCGTTGGCAGAGTCGGCGTTGCGGATGGCGTCTTCGAAGCTGATCGAGTGGCTCTCGAAAAGGTCGAACAGCGCCTGGTCGAAGGTCTGCATGCCCAGGTTGCGGCTCTTGCGCATGATCTCCTTGATCTCGCCCACCTCGCCCTTGAAGATCAGGTCGGAAATCAGCGGCGTGTTCAGCAGCACTTCCACTGCGGCCACGCGGCCCAGGCCGTCTTCCGTCGGCACCAGCCGCTGCGACACCAGCGAACGCAGGTTCAGCGACAGGTCCATCAGCAGCTGGGCGCGGCGCTCTTCGGGGAAGAAGTTGATGATCCGGTCCAGCGCCTGGTTGGCGCTGTTGGCGTGCAGCGTTGCCATGCACAGGTGGCCCGTTTCAGCGAAGGCCACGGCGTGCTCCATGGTCTCGCGGTCGCGGATTTCGCCCATCAGGATCACGTCGGGTGCCTGGCGCAGCGTGTTCTTCAGTGCGGCCTCCCAGCTGTCGGTATCGATGCCCACTTCGCGCTGCGTCACCACGCAGTTCTTGTGCGGGTGCACGAATTCGACCGGGTCTTCCACCGTCACGATGTGGCCGAACGAGTTCTCGTTGCGCCAGTCGATCATCGCGGCCAGCGTGGTCGACTTGCCCGAGCCGGTGGCGCCCACCAGGATGCACAGGCCGCGCTTGGTCATCGACACGTCCTTGAGCACCTGCGGCATGCCCAGGCCGTCGATGGTCGGCAGCTTGGCCGGAATGGTCCGCAGCACCATGCCGACCTTGCCCTGCTGCACGAAGGCGTTCACGCGGAAGCGGCCGATGCCGGTCGGCGAGATCGCGAAGTTGCATTCCTTGGTGCGCTCGAATTCGGCCGTCTGGCGGTCGTTCATGATCGAGCGGGTGAGCGCCAGCGTGTGCGGCGCGCCCAGCGCCTGCTGCGAGACCTTGGTGACCTTGCCGTCGACCTTGATCGCCGGCGGGAAGTCGGCCGTGATGAACAGGTCGCTGCCGTTGCGGCTCACCATGAGCTTGAGCAGGTCGTTGATGAACTGGCTGGCTTGATCGCGTTCCATGATGTCGGTGCTCCGAAGGGCTGTGGATCAGCCGGGGAAGTTTTCGGGGATCTTGGCCTTGCCGCGGGCCTCTGCTGCCGAGATGGTATTGCGGCGCACCAGTTCCGTCAGGTTCTGGTCCAGCGTCTGCATGCCCGAGCCCTGGCCGGTCTGGATGGTGGAGTACATCTGCGCCACCTTGGCCTCGCGGATCAGGTTCCGGATGGCCGGCGTGCCCAGCATGATCTCGTGCGCCGCCACGCGGCCCTGGCCATCCTTGGTCTTGCACAGCGTCTGCGAGATCACGGCCTGCAGCGACTCCGAGAGCATCGCGCGGATCATTTCCTTCTCTTCGCCGGGGAACACGTCGATGATCCGGTCGATGGTCTTGGCGGCCGACGAGGTGTGCAGCGTGCCGAACACCAGGTGGCCCGTTTCGGCGGCGGTCATGGCCAGGCGGATGGTTTCCAAGTCGCGCAGCTCGCCCACCAGGATGGCGTCGGGGTCTTCGCGCAGCGCGGAGCGCAGGGCATTGGAGAACGACAGCGTCATCGGCCCCACTTCGCGCTGGTTGATCAGGCACTTCTTCGACTCGTGCACGAACTCGATCGGGTCTTCCACCGTGAGGATGTGGCCGTACTCGTTCTCGTTGAGGTAGTTGATCATCGCGGCCAGCGTGGTCGACTTGCCCGAGCCCGTGGGGCCCGTCACCAGCACCAGCCCGCGCGGCTTGAGCGCCAGTTCGCCGAAAATCTTCGGTGCATTGAGCTGTTCGAGCGTGAGGATCTTCGAAGGAATGGTCCGGAACACCGCGGCCGCGCCGCGCGCCTGGTTGAAGGCGTTCACGCGGAAGCGCGCGAGGCCGTCGATCTCGAACGAGAAGTCGACCTCCAGGAACTCTTCGTAGTGCTTGCGGTGCGTGTCGCTCATGATGTCGTACACCATGGCGTGCACGCCCTTGTGGTCGAGCGCGTCGACGTTGATGCGGCGCACGTCGCCGTTCACGCGGATCATGGGCGGCAGGCCCGCGGAAAGGTGCAGGTCGGAGGCTTTGTTCTTGACGCTGAACGCCAGCAGTTGGGTGATGTCCACGGGGCTCCTCGGCTCGGGTTTCGTGACGTTTTGATACGATTTTGGACGATTATGACGATGATTGGCGACGACCTCCAGCAAGTAAACAACCGGATCGCGAAGGCATGTGTAACGGCCGGCCGCGACCCCGCGCAAGTGCGGTTGCTGGCGGTGTCCAAGACCTTCGGACCGGATGCGGTGCGCGAGGCGCACGCGGCGGGCCAGTCGGCCTTCGGCGAGAACTATGTGCAGGAGGGGCTGGACAAGATCGAAGCCCTCGCCGACCTGCGTTCTTCCCTCGAATGGCACTGCATCGGGCCGCTTCAGAGCAACAAGACGCGGCCCGTGGCCGAGCACTTCGACTGGGTCCACAGCATCGACAGATTGAAGATCGCCGAGCGTCTTTCGGCCCAGCGGCCGGTGCACCTGCCGCCGCTGGATGTATGCCTTCAGGTTAATGTGGACGGCGGCGCCAACAAGTCCGGCGTGCCTCCTGAAGAGGCGCTTGCGCTGGCGCGCGCTGTGGCGGCTTTGCCACAACTTCGGCTGCGCGGGCTTATGGCGATTCCGGAGCCGGCCGCCGGCTTCGAAGCGCAGCGCGAGTTGTGCCTGCGCGCGCACGCGGTGTACCAGTCGATCCGCGACGCGGGCATCGCGCTGGACACGCTGTCGCTGGGCATGAGCGCGGACCTCGAGGCCGCCATCAGCGCAGGCAGCACCATGGTGCGCGTGGGTACGGCGATCTTCGGCGGGCGGACCTACGCCAAGCCGGCCTGACTGCTCCTTGCTCGTCAGACTCCCAGCGGCAGCCGCGCGCTGTTCTTCACTTCTTCCATCACCGCATAGGTCCGCGTTTCGCGCACGCCGGGCAGCTGCCACAGCACGGTGCCCGCGAACTCGCGGTAGGCGGCCATGTCGGCCATGCGGGTCTTGAGCAGGTAGTCGAAGCCGCCCGCGACCATGTGGCATTCCATGATCTCGTCGCGCACCTGCACGGCCGCCTTGAACTGGTCGAACACGTTGGGCGTGGTGCGATCGAGCAGCACTTCGACGAAGACGGTGAAGCCGCGGCCGAGCTTGTGCGGATCGAGCCGCGCCTCGTAGCCCTGGATGAAGCCGTCGCGCGTGAGCCGCTGCACCCGCGCCAGCACCGCGGTGGGCGAGAGCGCCACCGCCTCGGCCAGCTTGAGGTTGGTGATGCGGCCGTCCTCCTGAAGGATCTTCAGAAGACGCAGATCGATGCGGTCCAGGTCGAGCATCGGAGGATTATCCGGCTCAGGCATCGATTCGTGGCAAAAGATGCGGTCTATGACCTCATGCCGTAGGAGATAGAACCAAGGAACTGCCGGCGGCCTACCCTGGATTACCCAAGGGGGCACCGCGCGTTCCGCGTGCCGTCAGCGAACCTGCGTTTGCGACTGCGCGGCCGCCTGCTGGTTCTTGAGCTGGTCGACCAGGGCGCCGTAGGCCGGGCTTGCGCGCAGCTTGGCGTATTCGGCGGCAGCTTCGCGGTAGCCCGGCTTCATCGAATCGGCGCCGGCTTCGCTGGCCTGCTGGGCCGCCAGGCCCGACTGGATCCAGAGACGCGTGTCGGCCGCCACGGCGGCGCGGCTGTTGGCCGAGACCACCAGCGGCTCCTGCTGGTAGCCGCTGGTGTAGCCCTGCGTGGGCGCGGTCTTCAGCCACTGCACCGCGTCGGCGGTCACCGCGGCGCGCGTGGTCGACGAGGCCAGCGGCGCGGGACGCGGATCGCCCTCGGCGTAGTTGCCGGCGAAGCTCGGCGCGGCGATCGTGCCCAGCAGGGCGGCGAGGGCGGCGGTGCCGATCAGTCGGGTGGCGGAAGCTTGCTTGCTCATTCGTTACTCCTTGATGTGTGACGTTGGTTGGTTGATTGCTTGGGTTGCCCTGGTTGGTGAAGCCAACTCTACGAAGCGGATCCGCGAGGTCGATAACCCGTCGATGACGTTTCTGTCATCTACGGGTTCGTGCGTGCCTATCGCTCGCCCGACGGGATCGTTCCCGCCCGCATGGCCTTGATGGCATCGGCCTCCACCGCCTCGCGCGTGGCGGGCTGGCCGGCGCGTGCGGCGGGCCAGGGCGCGCCGCGGCTCACGCTGTTCCAGGCGGGCTGCTTCTGCGCGGTGGCCAGTTCGGCGACGACCCTGTCGCGCGAGGGGTCCTGCTTCGCGTGATCGGGGTAGCGCGTCACGCCGGCCTCGGTGGGCGCGAAGTGGTACTCGCCGGCGGCGGACGCGGCCAGCGGTGCCAGCGCGGCGGCGGCGAGAAGGGAAGAAGAAAGAAGAAGCGTGCGATGCGGCATGGTCGGTGTCTCCTGGTTGTTCGCCGTCGCCGGAAATGGCGCCGACCGTGCCAATCTAGGAAGCGAGGCCGTCAGCCTCCGCACGCCGCGATTACATCGGCGCAATGTGCGCGCCGCGGCGCCACCAACCTCTCTTGCATAACCGCCTCCGCGGCGCGCATAAGCCATGGCGCAACGCGCGGCGGAGGTCTATCGTTGCGGCCACCCTAACAAACCAAGCAAGGGAACTCATATGAGCGAACAACTCTCCTTCGTCAGTCCTACAGCCAACAGCCCGTGGGGCACATATCTCTCGCAGGTCGATCGCGTCGTGCCGTACCTCGGCCCGCTGGCCCGCTGGGTCGAAACCCTCAAGCGCCCCAAGCGCGCGCTCATCGTCGACGTGCCCATCGAAATGGACGACGGCACCATCGCCCACTTCGAGGGCTACCGCGTGCAGCACAACATGAGCCGCGGCCCGGGCAAGGGCGGCATCCGCTTCCACCCCGACGTCACGCTCGAAGAAGTGATGGCCCTGTCGGCCTGGATGACCGTCAAGACGGCGGCCGTCAACCTGCCATACGGCGGCGCCAAGGGCGGCATCCGCGTCGACCCGAAGAAACTCTCGCTGCAGGAGCTCGAGAAAGTCACCCGCCGCTACACCAGCGAGATCGGCATCATCATCGGCCCGCACACCGACATCCCCGCGCCCGACGTCAACACCAACGCCCAGATCATGGCGTGGATGATGGACACCTACTCCATGAACGTCGGCGGCACCGCCACCGGCGTCGTCACCGGCAAGCCGCTGCACCTGGGCGGCTCGCTGGGCCGCGTGAAGGCCACCGGCCGCGGCGTGTTCGTCACCGGTCGCGAAGCGGCGCGCCGCCTCGGCCTCGACCTGCGCGGCGCGCGCATCGCCGTGCAGGGCTTCGGCAACGTGGGCTCCGTCGCGGCCGAGCTCTTCGCCGAAGCGGGCGCCAAGATCGTCGCTGTGCAGGACCACACCGGCACCATCGTCAACAGCAACGGCCTCGACCTCGCCAAGCTCGTGCCCATCTCGCGCACCGACGGCGTGATCGGCTTCAAGGCCGGCGGCGACATCGTGCCGAACGAGGACTTCTGGAACACGCCCTGCGACATCCTGATCCCGGCCGCCCTCGAAGGCCAGCTCACCGCCGAGCGCGCGCAGAAGACCACCGCCAAGCTGGTGCTCGAAGGCGCCAACGGCCCCACCGTGCCGCAGGCCGACGACATCCTCGCCGAGCGCGGCGTGCTGGTGGTGCCCGACGTGATCTGCAACGCCGGCGGCGTGACCGTGAGCTACTTCGAATGGGTGCAGGACTTCTCGTCCTTCTTCTGGGACGAGGACGAGATCAACGTGCGCCTCGACCGCATCATGATGAACGCGCTCAACCACATCTGGGACACGGCGGACAAGCACAAGATCACCCTGCGCACGGCGACGTACGCGGTGGCCTGCGAGCGCATCCTGATGGCTCGCCAAGAACGCGGTCTGTATCCCTGATCTGGAAGCGACGGTCCCTGTATCCTGCGGGCCCATGAGCGGCCCGCCCATCCACCTCGATCCCGCGTTCATCGCGTCGCCCGATGCCCTTCTCGAATGGCTTCGGTCCGCGGTGAAGTGGGACGAGCGCATGCGCGCACGCAAGACTGCAAGCTTCGGCGTGCCGTACGACTATTCGCAGATTGCCTATGAGCCAGTGCCGATGCCCTCGGAGTTGGAGGTTCTGTGCGACAGGATCGAAGCCGAGCTCGACTTTCGTCCCAACAATTGCCTGTTGAACCACTATGCCGACGGCGTGTCGTCAATGGGCTTCCACTCGGACGACGTCACGGCACTGGCGCCCGGTACGGGCGTCGCGATCGTTTCGATCGGAGCCACACGGTCGATTGCATACCGCAGCAAAGCTGACAGGAATTTGCGCTTCGAATACCCGTTGCCTCACGGCTCGCTGCTCTACATGTCGGACGCCGTGCAGCGGGACTGGCTCCATGCCATTCCCAAGGCCGAGGGCGTCGGGGAGCGCATCAGTCTGACGTTTCGCGCGATCCTGATCAGCTGATGATTTCTTGACGTCCGAAGAAGCTACGCTCAGGGGGATGACCACCACCCCCGCGCAGAGCCTCCCGCTTCCTTCTCTTCCCCCCGAAAGCACCGCCCGCCTGCAGGCCCTCATGGCCAGCGGGCAGCGTCGGCTGCTGGGGCTCGTCGGCGCGCCCGGCGCGGGCAAGTCCACGCTCGCGGCGGCGCTTTTGCAGGCGGTGGGTGCCGACCGCGCGCAGGTCGTTCCCATGGACGGCTTCCACCTTGCCAATGTCGAGCTGCAACGGCTCGGCCGTGCCGGTCGCAAGGGCGCTCCCGACACCTTCGACAGCGCCGGCTACGTTGCGCTGCTGCAGCGTCTGCGCGAGCAGCGGCCCGACGGCGACATCGTCTATGCGCCCGAATTTCGCCGCGAGATCGAGGAGCCGATCGCCGGCGCGATCGCCGTGCTGCCTTCGACGCAGCTCGTCATCACCGAGGGCAACTACCTGCTGCACGACGTCGGTCCGTGGGCCGGCGCGGCCGCGATGCTCGACGAGGTCTGGTACGTGGACATCGACGATGCCCTGCGGGAGGAGCGCCTGGTGCGCCGCCACCAGCAGTTCGGCCGCAGCGCCGATGAAGCGCGCGCCTGGGTAGCGAGCACCGACGCGCCGAACGCGCGGCTGATCGCGGCGACGCGGGTGCGGGCGCATCACGTGCTGCCCTGGTCCTGAAAATTTCGACCGCGTGGCGGGAACGCGCCTGCACGGGCGCGCTCGAAGGCTTGCCGGCAAGGCCGCCGGTTAGCATTCGCCGCTTCATGCCGTCCATGCACTCCTCTTTTCTTCCTGTCGTCCACGCCCGGGCCGTCGTCATCGGCCTGCTTTCCGCCCTCGTGCTCGCCGGTTGCGGCAGTACCTCCCGCCGGGTCAACTATGAGCCCGAGGCCTTCGGTTCCACCACCACCCACACCCGCGACTACGAGGCGACCGAGGCCCAGACCTGCGAGGCCGCGCGCCGTGCGCTGCTGAGCCAGGGCTACATGATCACGGCCGCCAACTCCGATCTCGTCACCGGCCGCAAGAGCTTCCAGCCGGCGGCCGAGGTGCATGTGGAGGTCGAGTTCCGCGTGGTCTGCGCGCGGGAAAGCACCCGGAGCGGCAAGGCGAGCAAAAGCACCGTGGCCTTCGCCACCGCGCTGCAGGACCGCTACGGGCTCAAGAAGGTCAACAACTCGGCGAGCCTTGGCGTGGGCGCGATCGGCTCGCTCTCGCTGCCGTTCTCGGGCAGCGACGACGCGATGGTGAAGGTGGCGAGCGAGACGCTGACCGACGAGCGCTTCTACGACCGCTTCTTCTCGCTGCTCGACCGCTACCTCGAAGGGCCTGAGGCGGAGGACGAAGCCGCGACGAAGCCCGAGGAAACGCCGGTCGCATCGCCGGCCGCGGCGCCTGCGCCAGCCGCCGCCCCGGCATCCGATCCGGCACCGGCCGTCACCTATCCCGTGACTTCGTCGCCCAACCGGGGCTGAAGCCGGAAGCTCGAAATAGCAAGATGCGTCTTACAATCTGGGCATGGCCTCCACCATCCCGGATCCGGCGCAGTGCGCCTCGCGTCTTCGTGCATCGGTGTCGCTGCTCGCGCGCCAGTTGCGCAGCGGCAGCACCACGCCGGATGCTCCCAGCGTTGCCAAGCTCAGCGTGCTGGGCCAGCTTCACCAGCACGGGCCGTGCACGCCCACGGTGCTGGCCGGGTTGGAGCGCGTCAAGCTCCAGTCGCTGACCCGGCTGCTGGCTGAACTCGAGGCCGAAGGCTGGATCGGCCGCTCGGCGCATCCCACCGACGGCCGCCAATGGCTGCTCTCGCTCACTCCCGAGGGCACGCGGCGGCTGAAGGCGATCATGCGCACGCGCGAGGCCGCGCTGGCCGAGGCGATAGGCGCCACGTTGAGCGAAGACCAGCGCGCCCTGCTGCTCGAAGCCTGCGAGCTGATCGACGGCATCGCCGCCACGCTCGGCAGCAACGCGAAGGCGCCCAGGCCATGAGCGGCGCGCGCGCACTGCAACGTCTCGCGGGCCCCTGGCGCAACGGCCGCTGGCGCCCCGGTGTGCAGCTCGCGGCGGCGGTGGCCATCGCCTGGTGCGTCGCCACCGCGCTGCACCTGCCCGAGAGCTTCTGGGCCGTGATGAGCGTGCTGATCGTCATGCGTCCGAGCGCCGGCTCCACGCTCGACGCCGGCTGGGACCGCGTGCGCGGCACCGCGGCCGGAGCGCTGGTCGGCCTGGCGGGCGTCTATCTGCAGCACCATGGCGCGCCGGCGCTCGCGACCACGCTGGCCCTCGTCGTGCTGCTCGCGTTCGCCAGCGCGTCCGTCCCGGGCATGCGCAGCGCGCCGGTGGCCGCGTTGATCATCCTCTCGGCAGGCGGCATTCCCGGCCACACGCCGCTGCAGGTGGCGCTGCTGCGCATGGTGCAGATCGGCATCGGCGTGGGCGTCGCGCTGGCGGTCTCGACGGTGATGTCGGAGTACCACGCGGGTGTGCGCTTCGACGAAGGCTGCGCCGCGCTTTTGCGCGGCATCGCCAAGCGCATGTCGGCCACGAAACGGCCAGTCGACGCAGTGGAGATCGAGCGCATCCAGGCCGGCACCCGCGCCGCGCTGGCCCGCTTGAGCGCACTGGCCGGCAGCGCCGACCTGGAGGCGCGATGGTGGCGCCGCGGCGTCGTCGCAGGCGCCACCGGAGGCAGCTATCGCGACAAGGCCCGGCTGGCGGCGCGCATCTTCCAGGACGCCACGATGCTCGACCGCGTGCTCCGCCTGGCGCCCGGCATGCAGGCCGATGCCGCGCAGGCCGCCGGCGCGGCCATTGCAGGCATGGCCGACGCGCTCGCGGGCAAGGCCGCTCCGCCCGACCTCGGCGAACTCGGCCGCTGCGCCGCACACGCTTCCTCGCAAGACAGCGCATCGAGCGCGCTGCTGGCCGCGCCGCTGAACCTGCTGCTCGACGACCTGCGCCGCCTGCAAGGCGCCCTCGCAATGCGCCCGCCGGGGTAGTCCGCCGGCCGGGGCGGACATCGATTCACCCTAGAATCTTCCGAAAATTCATTCGTTTCGGAGAGGGACGGGCATGGAAGACCAGTCGCAGGACGCGCGCTACGCGCCTCCGCAATCCCATGTGGAAGACGTGGTGCAGCCGGGCGGAGCACAGTCGGGAGAGCTCGCGTCGCGCGGCACGCGCTTCCTCGCCGCGATGCTCGACGCCGGCATCTCCATCGCCGCGATCTGGCTCCTCGCGAAGTTCACGCCCATCAATCTCTGGGAAGACGACGGCCTCGGGCTCTGGGAGCCACGCATCTCCAGCGCGGCCTCCGGCGTCGTCCTCTACCTCGTCCTGCACGGCTACCTGCTGGCCACGCGCGGGCAGACCATCGGCAAGGCACTGTTCAAGATCCGCATCGCGCGGCCCGACGGCTCGCGCGCGCAGATCGGGCGCATCCTGGCCCTGCGCGACGGCCCGGCGTTCTTCACGACCATCTGGCCGCTGCTCGGCCCGATCTACGTGCTGATCGACAGCCTCTTCATCTTCCGCGCGTCGCGCCGCTGCCTGCACGACCAGATCGCCGACACCGTCGTGCTGCAGGCCTGAGCCGGGCTCGACGCCAGTGCGCCTCGACACGCTCTACACCGCCGAGACCCCGGAAGGCATCGCGCTCTCGCTGCGCCCGGCCGGACTGGTCGCGCGCGGGCTGGCGTATCTCATCGACTTCGCGATCCGGCTCGGCATCTTCGTCGCCATCTCCATCGGCGTCGGCATGATGGGCAAGATGGGCTTCGGCATCCTGCTCATCGCGTATTTTTGCCTCGAGTGGTTCTATCCGGTGGTGTTCGAGCTCACGCGCGCGGCCGCCACGCCCGGCAAGCGCGTGATGGGCCTGCGGGTGGTGATGGATTCCGGCCTGCCCGTCACGCCCGCCGCCGCGCTCACGCGCAACCTGCTGCGCGCGGCCGATTTCGTTCCTTCCTTCTACGGTGCCGGCATCGTGTCGATGCTGTGGCGGCACGACAGCAAGCGACTGGGCGACCTCGCCGCCGGCACGCTGGTGGTGTTCAGCGACCAGGTGAGCCTGCACGGCAGCCTGCCCCCGGCCGAGCCGCAGGCGCCCGCGCGGCCGCTGTCGGCGCGCGAGCAGATGGCCATCGTCTCGTGGGCCGGGCGCGCCACCCGCCTCACGCCCGAGCGCTTCGACGAACTCGCCCGCGTCGCCGAGCCGGTGCTCGGCCCCGACAACACCGGCGCCTCCGCCTCGCAGCGGCTGCTCGGCGTGGCGCAGTGGGTGCTGGGCCGGCGCACCGGCGCAGGTGCCGACGCGCAGGGAAGGGCCGGGCCATGACCCCGCTCGATTTCGAAACCGCCTACGCGCCCCTGTGGGCCGAGCTCGAAGCCGTCATCCGCACGGCCGAAACCAAGCGCAAGTTCGACGGCGCCCGGCTCGCGACGCTCTACCGGCGCGTGTGCGAGCACCTGGCATTGGCGCAGGCGCGCGCCTATCCGATCCATCTCACGCAGAGGCTCGAAGGTCTCACGCAGAGCGCACACCGGCTGATCTACCGTCGCCACGACTACGGCCTCGCGCGCTTCGCGCGGCTCGCGCTGGTCGACTTTCCCGAGGCGGTGCGCGCGCATCGCATCTACCTGCTGGTGTCGGCGCTGATGTTCGTGCTGCCGCTGCTGGCGTCGGGCTGGGCGGCGTGGCGCGACCCGGGCTTCATCCTGCACCTGCTCGACGCCAGCTCGGTGCAGCAGTTCGATTCCATGTACGGCGACGGCGCCGAGTCGCTGGGCCGCACGCGTAGCGCGGGGGACGACTGGCAGATGTTCGGCTACTACATCATGAACAACATCGGCATCGGGTTCCGCTGCTTCGCGGCCGGCATCTTCGCCGGCGTGGGCAGCGCCGCGGTGGTGGTGTTCAACGGCGTGCAGATCGGGGCCGTGGGCGGCTACCTCATCGCGGCGGGACATGCCGAGAACTTCCTGTCCTTCGTCGTCACGCATTCGTCCTTCGAGCTCACCGCCATCGTGCTGGCCGGCGCGGCGGGCCTGCGGCTCGGCTACTCGTGGGTGGCACCGGGGCGCCACACGCGGCTCGAGGCGCTGCGCCTGGCCGCGCGCCATGCGGTGGTGATCGTCTACGGCGTCATCGGCCTGCTGCTCGTCGCCGCGGCGGTCGAAGCCTTCTGGTCTTCGGCGCGCTGGATCGCGCCGGGCGTGAAGTACGGCGTGGGCGGCGCCTGCTGGCTGGTGGTGCTGGCCTACCTGGGCTGGCAGGGACGTCCGCGCGCCGCCGCCGGACCGGGGGAAGACCATGCAGGTTGACGGCCTCGCCATCGCGCTGCGGCCCAGGCCCATGGCCGAGGCGGCCGACCTGGGCGCGCAGCTGGTGCGCAGCCACGCGCGCTCGGTGTGGCGCACCTTCCTGCCGGTCTACATCGTGACGGTGCTGCTGGCCCTCAGCACGGTCGAGATCGCCGGCTGGCTGCCCAGCCTCCTGATCTTCTGGCTCAAGCCCTGGCTCGACCGCAGCCTGCTCTTCGTCCATTCGCGCGCCGTGTTCGGGCAGGAAACGCGCTGGTCCGACCTGTGGGCCAACCGCCGTGCCGTGTGGGGCGGTCAGCTGTTGCGCACGCTGCTGTGGCGGCGCTTCTCGCCCTGGCGCTCGTTCACCCAGGCCATCGAGCAGCTCGAGGGCCAGCGCGGCAGCGCCCGGCGCAAGCGGCGCACGCAGCTGCTGCGCGGACGGCGCGGCTCGGCCACGGGCATGCAGCTGGTGTTCGCCAACGTGGAGATGGCGCTCGACATCTGCCTGCTGTCGCTGCTGTTCTGGTTCGCGCCCGAAGGCAGCTCCCGCGACCTCTTCAACTGGCTCACGCAATCGGACTCGCTGGTGCAGAGCCTGCTGACGGCGGGCGCGTACGCGCTGGTCGTCGGCGTGCTGGAGCCGTTCTACGTGGCGGCGGGCTTCGCGATGTACCTCAACCGCCGGGTAGAGCTGGAAGCCTGGGACATCGAACAGGAGTTCCGTCGTGGGTTCAGGTGACACCCCCGGGCTTCGCGTTGCGGCAGCAGCGCTGGCCGCGTGGGTCGCGGTGGCCGGCGCGATGCTGCCATCGGTTGCCGCTGCCGCCGCCGAGACGCCTCTGACGCGCGAGCAGGTCAAGGCCGCGGCCGACAAGGTCCGGGCTGATCCGAACATGCCCGGCACGCGGACCGAGAAGAAGCTGCGCTTCAAGGAGCGCGAGGAGGACGAGGAAGAGCCCGAGAAGAAGCCCGACAGCCTGGACTGGTTGCGCGACTTCGTGCGGGCCGTGGCCGAGGGCGCGCGCTGGCTCATCTGGGGGCTGGCCGCGCTGGCGCTGGCCTGGCTGGCGGTTCGCCTGCATCGCTGGGTGCGGGTGCGAGCCGGCGGCGCGCGGCCCGGCAAGGCACCGCTGCCCAGCCACGTGGGCAGCCTCGACATCCGGCCCGAAAGCCTTCCCGACGACATCGGCAACGCCGCCGCCGGACTCTGGCAGCGTGGCCAGCACCGGCCCGCGCTGTCGCTGCTGTACCGCGGCGCGCTGTCGCGGCTGGTGCATTGGCACGCGGTGCCGGTGCGCGCGGCGAGCACCGAGGGCGAATGCGTGGCGCTGGCCGCGACCCGGCTCGCGCCGGACGCGCAGGCCTTCTTCGTGCGGCTGGTCGAAGCGTGGCAACTTGCGGCCTACGGCGGCCGGCTGCCTTCCACGGCGCAGGTGCTGGCGGTCTGCGGCGAGTTCGACCTGCATCTGTCCGGCAAGCCCGTAGCCGTCGAGCAGGCCGACAGCCTGATGAAGGGCTCGGCCGCATGAACGCATGGGTGGTCCGCATCGTCACGGTGCTCGTGCTGGCGCTGGCCGGCTACTGGCTCGTCACTTCCACCGAGTGGGCCGACACCGAGGTGTCGACGCCCGCGAACGGCGAGGCGAAGACGAACCGCTTCTACGGCGCGCAGGCAATGCTGCGCGAACTCGGCATGAAGGTGGTCAAGCGCGACAGCCTCGATGCCATGCCGCCCGCGCAGGCGCGGCTGGTGCTGGGCTCCAGCCACTGGGACATGTTTCCCGAGCGCGGCCGGCGCCTGCGCGAATGGGTGGAGCAGGGCGGGCACCTGGTGATGCCGGGCTACCTCGTCGGCGGCGACCAGCTGGAAGACTGGCTGCCGCTGGTCCGCGAGAAGTCGCCCGCATCGGACGAGAAAAAAGACACGCCCGAGCCGAAGAAGAAAAAGAGAACCACCGTCCCGGCCCTTCCCGACCCGTCCGCGAAAGACGCCGACTGCCGCGTCGTGAGCGAGCCGGAGACCGTGCCCGCGAGCTTCGCCGGCGGCCGCAGCTTCCGGGTCTGCACATGGTGGTCGCCGTCGCGCTACCGGCCCGCCGACAAGCAGCCGCCGGCACTGTGGACGGCGGCCGGCTCGCGCGGCACCGAGGCGATCCGCGTGGGCGTCGGCCGCGGCACCGTCACCGTGATGCCCTGGGGGCTCTGGCACAACGACAGCCTGCTGCGCGGCGACAACGCGCTGTTCGCGGCCGCCGCGGTGCAGGCGCGCGGCGGCGCCGAGATCTGGTTCGTGGCCGAGGAAGCGCGCGAGCCCTTCATGCTGTGGCTCTGGCACAAGGGCTGGGTGGCGCTGGTCGTGGGCTTGCTGGCGCTGGCCGTCGCGCTCTGGCGCGCCGCCGTGCGCTTCGGGCCGCTCGCGCCTTCGGCCGGCACGCACCGGCGCTCGATGGCCGAGCAGGTGCGCGGCACCGCCGGCTTCCTGCACGCGCACGGCGCTGGCGCGCTGCACGTGGCGCAGCTGCGCGCGCTGAACGAATCCGCCCGCCGCCAGTTGCGCGGCTATGCGCTTCGCGACCCGGCGGCGCGTGCCGCCGCCATCGCCCAGGCCACAGGGCTGGAGCCGGCCATGCTCGTGCGCGCGATGGACGAGGCACGGGCCCGCCATGCGGGCGGCATGGCGATCGACCTGGAAGTGCTCGAGACCGCGCGCAGGCGGCTCGATGCGCGCGGGCCGTTCATGCCTTCGTCGTCTTCACCGACTTCTTCTTCCTCCTCCTCATCCTGAACCGAGAGACGCTCATGCAAGCCATCCAACCCGAAGAACTGACGCGTGCGGCCCAGTGGCTGCAGACACTGCGCGCCGAGGTCGGCCAGGCCGTGGTCGGCCAGCTCGAGGCGGTCGACCAGACGCTGGTCGCGCTGGTGGCTTCGGGCCACGTGCTGATCGAAGGCGTCCCGGGGCTGGGCAAGACCCTGCTCGCGCGCGCGCTCGCGCAGGCCATGACGCTGCGCTATTCGCGCGTGCAGTTCACGCCCGACCTGATGCCCTCGGACGTCACCGGCCACGCGGTGCTCGACATCGCCTCGCGCGGCGACGGCAGCCTGGGCACCCTGCGCGTGCACCAGGGGCCGGTGTTCACCAACCTGCTGCTGGCCGACGAGATCAACCGAGCGCCCGCCAAGACCCAGAGCGCGCTGCTCGAAGTCATGCAGGAGTACCAGGTCACGCTCGAAGGCAAGGCCATGGCGCTGCCGCGTCCCTTCATGGTGATGGCCACGCAGAACCCGATCGACACCGAGGGCACCTATCCGCTGCCCGAGGCGCAGCTCGACCGCTTCCTGCTGAAGATCGACATCGGCTTCCCGAGCCACAGCGAGGAGAACGCCATCGTGCAGCTCACCACGCGCCAGCGCGCGGGCAACCAGTTTCCGCTCGAGGCCGTGCGACCCTGCCTCGACGAGGCGCAGGTGCTCGAGCTGCAGCGGCTGGCCTGCCTGGTGCAGGCCGACGAGCGCGTGATCGACTACGCGGTGCGCATCGCGCGCGCCACGCGCGACTGGCCGGGCCTGTCGTCGGGCGCGGGGCCGCGCGGCACCATGGCGCTGGTGCGCGCCGCCCGCGCCGCCGCGCTGATGGCCGGGCGCGACTTCATCACGCCCGACGACGTGGCGCGCCAGGCGCTGCCGGCGCTGCGACACCGCGTGATGATCTCGCCCGATGCGCAGCTCGAAGGCCTGAGCGTCGACACGCTTTTGCGCGCCGCGCGCGACAGCGTCGAAGCCCCGAGGCTGTAGGCCCGCGCGGATGCGAGCTGCCATTCCGATCCCCGCGCGCGCGCCCGTGCTGGCGCTGGCCGGCCTGAGCGTCGCCGCCACGGTGGCGCTGCTGCTGGGCGCGCCGCTGGAATACGTCGCCGTTGCGGCCGGCGTGCTGCTCGCGCTGGGCTTCGTGATGGCGGGCTTCGATCTCTGGCAGAGCCTGCGCCTGTGGCGCGCCGCGCCGCTGCGCATCGAGCGCAACCTGCCCGGCGCGTTCTCGCTGGGCGTGCCTACGGTGCTCACGCTCACGCTTGTGAACGAAGGCATGCAGGCCTGGCGGGTGTCGGTGTTCGACGAAATCGATGCGCACTTCGCCTTCGAGGGGCTGCCGCAGGAGCACATCGTGCCGGCGCTCTCGCGCGTCTCGCTGCGCTACACCGCCACCGCCACGCAGCGCGGCGTGGCGCAGTTCGGCGCCACCCAGCTGCGCTGGCGCACCCGCCACGGCTTCTTCGAGATGCGGCAGACGCTGGGCGAGCCGCGCCGGCTGCGCGTGTATCCCAACTTCGCCGCGCTGGCGCGCTACGCGTGGCTCTCGGGCGACCGGCGGCTGGCGCAGATCGGCATCAAGACCTATGCGCAGCGCGGGCTGGGCACCGATTTCCGGCAGCTCGCCGACTACAAGACCGGCGACTCGCTGCGCCACATCGACTGGAAAGCCACGCAACGCCAGCGCCGGCCCATCGTGCGCGAGTTCCAGGACGACCGCGACCAGTGCGTGCTGTTCCTGCTCGACTGCGGCCGCCGCATGCGCGCCGACGAGGGCTCGCTCGAGCAGCAGGCCGGCAGCGGCGGCAGCAATGGCAGCAGCCATTTCGACGAGGCGCTCAACGCACTGATGCTGCTGAGCTACGTGGCGCTGAAGGAGGGCGACGAGGTCGGCGCGATGACCTTCGGCTGCCCGCCCGAGGAGCGGCGCGACTTCGCACCGCGCAAGGGCAGCGCCACGCTCAACGCGCTGATGAACCGGCTGCACGACATCCAGCCCGGCGCCACCCACTCCGACTACCTGCTGGCCGCGCAGGAACTGCTGCGCGTGCAGAAGCGGCGCGCGCTGGTCATCGTGCTGACCAACTTCCGCGACGAGGACGCGGCCGAGCTGCGCCCCGCCATCAAGCTGCTGCGCCGCAAGCACCTCGTGTTGGTCGCCAGCCTGCGCGAGCGCGTGCTCGGCCACATCGCCAGCCAGCCGCTGGTGCATGCGCGCGACGCGGTCGACGTGGCGGCGGCGCACCTGTTCGAGCAGTCGCGCCGCGACGCCTTCGCGCGGGTGGTGGGCAACGACCCGCTGTCGGTCGACGTGGAGCCGGCCGATCTCGCCGTGGCGTTGGTGAATCGTTACCACGCAGTCAAAAGGGCTGGTCTTTTGTAAAGGTCTTTGCCCACAATGGGCTCTTCACAAATCAAGGCAGAGGAGAGAGAAGCAAATGACGACCGATTTCACCAATCCCAATCCGTACGCGGCGCCGCGCGCTACTGTGGCTGACGTGTACGACGGCGGCACCGATGCCGTGCAGCCGGTGAAGCTGTGGTCCGCCAAGGGGCGCATCGGGCGGGCGCGGTTCCTCGCGTACACGCTTTTTTCTTATCTCATCTTCATCGTCGCGGCCGCGGTGATGGGCGGAATCCTCGGCGTCACCGGCCTCGCGCGCTCCGAGGGCGTGATCGGCGGGCTGACCTTCCTGCTGGCGATTCCCTACCTGGTCTTCTACGTGCTGACCGGCATCCAGCGTTCGCACGACATGGACTGGTCGGGCTGGATGCTGTTCCTGGCGCTGATTCCGTTCGTCGCCCTCATCTGGGTCTTCAAGTCGGGAACCAAGGGCCGCAACCGCTTCGGCGCGCCGCCGCCGCCCAACGGCGTCGGCGTGCTGATCGGCGCGTGGCTGCTGCCGGTGATCACGGTGCTCGGCATCCTCGCGGCCATCGCGCTGCCTGCCTACCAGGGCTACACGACGCGCGCCAAGGCGGCGCAGGTCGAGCGCCCCTGATTCATTTCGATGCTTGGCATGGCCCGTTCGCGAGACACCGCGGAACCGGCTTTGCCGGGCCGCAGGTGTCGCCCCCAGCGAGGGGGGAGGAGAAGCGACACGAAGTGCGCGAAGCCTGGGGGAGTTCCTGTTATCTCACCAGCGTCGATTTGCCGAACAGGCTCTCGATGAGCTCCACGGCCACTTCGGCCGTCTGGTTGCGCACGTCGAGCGCCGGGTTCAGCTCCACCACGTCCAGCGAGCAGAGCCGCCCGGTGTCGGCGATCATTTCCATGCACAGCTGCATCTCGCGGTAGGTGGGGCCGCCGCGCACGCCGGTACCCACGCCGGGCGCGTCGGCCGGATCGAGGCAGTCGAGGTCGAAGCTCACGTGCAGGTGGGTGTCTTCATCGACGTCCTGCAGCGCCTCGGTCATGGTGGTGCGCATGCCGTGCTCGTCGATGTGGCGCATGTCGAACACGTTCAGGCCCAGCGTGCGGATGGCTTCCTTCTCGTCGCCGTCCACGCTGCGGATGCCGATGAAGCGGATCGCATCGTGCTGCAGCGCCGCGCGCTCGCCGCTCCAGCCCGTGAGCACCGCGGGCCCGTGGCCCAGCAGGCAGGACACTGGCATGCCGTGCAGGTTGCCGCTGGGGCTCGTGGTCTCGGTGTTGACGTCGGAGTGCGCATCGAGCCACAGCACGCGCAGCTTCTTGCCGCGCTTGCGCGCATGCCACGCAACAGCGCTGATCGAGCCGATGGCCAGGCAGTGGTCGCCGCCCATCATCAGCGGCACGTGGCCGGCGCCCAGCGCGGCGTCGATGGCCGCGTAGACGGCGCGGTTCCACGCGATCACCTCGTCGAGATGGCGCAGCCCGTTGGCCGGCGCAGCCCACGGCGTGGCCGGCCCCGCGAGGTTGCCCCGGTCGATGACCGCATAGCCCTGTCGCGCGAGCGCCTCCGGCAGGCCCGCCACGCGCAGCGCGTCGGGGCCCATGCCGGCGCCGCGCACGCTGGCGCCGACATCGGTGGGCGCGCCGATCAGTTCGAGGGTGATGGTGCTGGCGTTGATGCTCATGCCGGGGCTCTCGTCATGTCTTGCGGGCGGGGTTCTCCGGCGCCTGCGCGGCGCCGGACGGCCCATTGTGCCGACGAACCGCGGGCATGCCCATGATCTGCCGCACGCCCGACGCGGTGAACGGCTGCACCAGCTGCGTCAGGAAGCGCCGCGCGATCCGGCCGTCGATGCCGATGTCCGCCGGCGGACGGCGCGGCGGGTTGTACCAGGTGCCGAAGAGCTGGTCCCACAGCACGATGTTCTCGCCGTAGTTGCGGTTGCCCTCGGCCAGCACCTTCGAGTGATGCCAGCGGTGCAGCGCCGGCGTGCTGAAGACGTGGTCGAGCCAGCCGGTGCGCATCTCGATGTTGCAGTGGGTGAGCAGCCCGGTCACCGCCGTCACCGCGCCCACCCACATGAACACAGCCAGCGGCGCGCCGAGCAGGTACAGCGGCAGCTGGCCCAGCAGCGCCTTGAAGATGCTGTCGACGAAATGAAATCGCCCGGTGTTCAGCACCCAGAGCCGGCGCACGCTGTGATGCAGCGCGTGGAAGCGCCACAGCAGCGGCCACTGGTGGGCCGAACGGTGCGCGACGTAGAGGCCGAACTCGGCGACCAGCAGCGCGAGCACCACCTGCGCCGCCAGCGGCCAGTGGGCGGGCCACGGGCCAGAGCTGGCGTGCACGGCGGACATCGCCATCGCTGCGGCGAGAGGCACGCTGGCCGTGAGCGCCGCGACAGTCTGGGCAAGGCCCTTGGTCAGCAGCGTGTGCGCGAGGTTGCACGGCGTCTCGCCGTCGTCCTTCAGCCAGAGCGGCTCGTGCGGCATCCAGCGTTCGCAGGCGGCGATGGCGAGCGCCAGCGAGAGATACGCCAGGTTGAACCACAACAGCGGCGCCCGGCTGCCGAAGGCCACGCCCGCGCCGAGCAGCCCGGCGCAGTAGAGGGCCGGCCACATCAGCCACGGCAGCAGCCCGCGCAGCCGTGTGCGCGCGTCACGGAGCGCGCGGCTCATTGCGGTGCCCCGGTGGCCGTCGCGGGCCGCAGGCGCATGCGGAACAGCGCGCCGCCGCCGGGGCCGTCGTGCACCGACACCTCGCCGCCGTGCAGCCGCGCGATCTCCTGCACCAGGCTCAGGCCGAGTCCGGCGCCCGGTCCACCGGCATGCATGCGGTAGAAGGGCTTGAAGATGTGCGCGCGCTGCGCCGGCGGAATGCCGGGGCCCTCGTCGATCACGTCGAGATCGCCCGTGGCATCGACACGCACCACCACGCCGCCCTGGCCGCCCGCGTGGTCGATCGCGTTGCGGACCAGGTTGGTCAGCGCGCGCGCCAGCGCGTCGCGGTCGCCGTCGACTTCCACGCGCGCGGCCCGCGGCTCGAAGGAAATGTCGTAGCCCGAGGCCAGCGCGAGCGGCGCCATCTCGGCGACCACTTCTCGCGCCATCTCGACCAGGTCCACGCGCCGCAGATGCTCCTCGCGGCCCTTCATGCGCTGAAGGTCGAGCAGTTGACCCGCCAGCACCGACAGGCGCGCCGCATCCGCCAGCAGGCGCGTCTTCTCCGTGCCGTCGGGCAGGTTCTCCAGGCGCGTGTTCAGGATGGCGAGGGGCGTGCGCAGCTCGTGCGCGGCATCGGCAAGGAAGCGCTCGTGGCGCGCATGGCCGTCGTCCAGCCGCTGCAGCGCGTCGTTGAACGCGGCCACCAGCGTGGCCACCTCGCCCGGCACGTCGGAGACCGGCAGCCGCACGCCGCGCTGGTCGGCATCGATCTGGCCGGCCCGCGCGGCAGCGGCGTCCAGCCCGGCCAGCGTGCGGCGCACCACCAGGTGCGTGGCCAGCAGCGTGGCCGTCACCGTGATCGCCATGATCGGCAGCACCACTTTCAGCAACAGCAGCAGCACCGAGAAGCCGAGGTTGCGCCAGGTGATGGGGCTGTCGGCGCCGGCAAGTATCTGCACTTCCCCGGCGGGCGAATCCACCCAGCGCATGCGCGCGGCCTGGCGCGGCGCGTCGCCTGCGTTCCAGCCCAGCCGCGCCTGCCGCACCTGGTCGAGCGTGTCGCCGATGCGCGCGAACTCGGGTGGGATGCTGCCTTCCACCACTCGCCGGCCCTGCGTGTCGCGTATGGAGAACCACAGTTGCGGCTGCGCCCGGCGCAGCGCGACCAGCCGCTCGGTGGGCCGCATCACGAGGCGGCCGTCGGCCTCGCGCGCCACGGCCTCCTGCAGGATCTCGATCGTGTTCTCCTGCGAGCTGAAGTCGATCAGCTGCCCCGACGCGGCCAGCGCGCCCATCACCAGCAGCTGGATCGCCACCTGCAGCAGCACCAGCTGCCGGATCAGCCGGCGCTTGAGCGAAGGCTGGGCGCCTTCCGCGGTCGTGCTCATGGCTGGGCGCGCAGCAGGTAGCCGACGCCGCGGATGCTGGAGATCTCGACGCCGGCGTCGACGTCGGCGAGCTTCTTGCGCAGGCGCGACAGGTGCGTGTCGAGCGCGTTCGACTGGATCTCGGCGTCCAGCCCGAACACCGCGCGCTCCAGCGAGCTGCGCAGCACCGTGCGGCCGGCGCGCCGCACCAGGGCTTCCAGCGCGAGCAGCTCGCGGCGCGGCAGCTCCATGCGCCGCGCGTCCACGCTGGCCTCGCAGTGCGTGAAGTCGAAGCTGAGGGCGGCGATGCGCAGCGTGTCGGGCTGCGCCGCGGCGGGCCTGCGCAGCAGCGCGCGGATGCGAGCCAGCAGCTCTTCCACCGCGAAGGGCTTGCCGAGGTAGTCGTCGGCGCCGGCGTCCAGGCCGGCCACGCGGTCGTCGAGCGCGTCGCGCGCGGTGAGCATCAGCACCGGCACGTGGTTGCCGACCGCGCGCAGGTCCGACACCAGCGAGAGGCCGTCGCCGTCGGGCAGCCGGCGGTCGAGCACCAGCGCGTCGTAGGGCGTGGCGTGCACGTGGCGGCCGCCATCGGCCACCGTGGCCGCGTGATCCACCAGGATGCCGCGCTTGTGCAGCGCAGTGCGCAGCACCGACGCCATCTCGGGCTCGTCTTCCACCAGCAGGATGCGCACTGTCTGCTCCTTCTTTCCGTCGTCCGCACGAATGAATGCGGAGCCGGACTCTAGGCAGGGTGCATTGCATGAGTATTGCGCCGGGCCGCGCGCACGTGCCATGCATGAAGACGCAATGTTCCCTCCATGCTCGGGCCGCAACATGCGCCGGGGGCCCGCATGGGGCCCGTGCACCGGAGTACACATGCGCATCCTGCAGACCACCCTTGTCCTCGAAGTGATCGTCCTGGCGGTGTCGTGCCTCTTCGCCTCCGCAGCGGTGGCGGAAGTGCTGGCCGGCTTCGAGGAGCCGCAGCTCGTTCACGACCCGGGCTACGATCCCTGCCGCGACGGGCGCTACAGCTATGGCCGTCCGATGAGCTGCGACGAGCTGCTGCGCCGGCTCGGCCGCGAGGAAGAAGAGCGGGAGCGGGAACGCCGCCCCCGCTTCGGCGACCCCGACCGCTGGGGCACCGACCCGTGCACCGACGGGCGCTACAGCAACGGCCGCCCCATGAGCTGCGCGGAGTTGCGAGAGCGGCTGGATCGCCGCGAGCGCAGGCGCTACTACAACGGCCCCTACTACCGTCCCTACGGTGCGCTGGACGAAGCCTCGCGCGGCTTCGGCTGGTGCCGCCCGCTAGCGGATGTGCTTCCAGAGATAGGCGTAGCCCAGCGCATCCATGAAGGCGGACTCCTTGTTGTCCGTCGCCGCGCTGTGTCCGCCTTCCAGGTTCTCGTAGAAGCTGCTGTCGTAGCCCAGCGTGCTCATCTTCGCGTGCATCTTGCGCGCATGCACCGGGCCCACGCGGTCGTCGCGCGTGGAGGTGGTGAAGAGCGCGGGCGGATAGGCCTGGCCCGGCTTCGCGTTCTCGTAGGGCGAGAAGGTGCGGATGAACTCCCATTCCTCAGGCTGGTCCGGGTCGCCGTATTCCGCGATCCACGAGGCGCCGGCCGACAGGTGCGTGTAGCGCCGCATGTCCAGCAGGGCCACCTCGCTCACGATGGCGCCGTACAGCCGCGGGTAGAGCGTGAGCATGTTGCCCATGAGCAGGCCGCCGTTGCTGCCGCCCATCGCGCCCAGGTGCGCGGGCGACGTGATCTTCCGCGCGATGAGGTCTTCTGAGACGGCCGCGAAGTCCTCGCAGGTGCGCAGCCGGTTCTCCTGCAGCGCGGCCTGGTGCCAGCGCGGGCCGTACTCGCCGCCGCCGCGGATGTTGGCGACGACGTACACGCCGCCCTTGTCCAGCCACGCGCGGCCGATGCTGCCGCTGTAGGCGGGCTGCAGGGGCACCTCGAAGCCGCCGTAGGCGTACTGCAGCGTGGGGTTGGTGCCGTCGGCCTCCAGGTCCTTCGGGGCGATCTCGAAGTAGGGCACGCGCGTGCCGTCCTTCGAGGTGGCGAAGTGCTGGCTCACGCGATGGCGCGAGGCGTCGAAGAACGAGGGGCTGTCCTTGAGCACCTGCGGCTCTCCCTGCCCGATGGTGCCGATGTAGAGCGTGGTCGGCTGCAGGAAGCCGCTCACCGTGAGAAAGTAGTCGTCGTTGTCGTCCTCGTCGATGCCGCCCGCCGCGATGGTCGAGAGCGCGGGTGCTCCGCCCAGGCTCTCGCGCTTCCAGGCGCCGGTGCCGCCCGGCGGCGGCGTGAGCACCTCCAGCCGGTTCACCACGTCGTGCATCACGTTGAGGATCAGGTGGTTGCGCGTCCACGAGTAGTCGTCGAGCGCGGTGGTGTCGTCGGGCTCGAACAGCACCGTCAGCTCGCGCCGGCCCGCCATGAAGTCGTCGAACTTCGCGGCCAGCAGCGAGCCCGACCTGTAGGTGGCGCCGCCCACGGTCCAGTCTTCGCGCGGCTCGACCAGCATCCACTCGCGCGTGATGTCGGTGTCGGAGTCGTCGGGCACGTCGATCTTCACGAGCTTGCCGTCCGCGCCGCGCAGCCAGGTCTCGCTTTCGTAGAAGTCCATCTGCCGGGAGACGAAGTCGCGCTCGAAGCCGGGCGTGTTGTCGCGCCATGCGCTCACGGACATGTCCTCGTGCAGGCCCTCGTAGACCGTTACCGCGCTCTCGAGCGGCGTGCCGCGCCGCCACTGCTTCACGATGCGCGGGTAGCTGGAGCTGGTCATGGAGCCGGGGCCGAAGTCGGTGGCGATGTAGAGGTTGTCGATGTCTTTCCAGCCCACCTGGTTCTTGGCCTCGGGCAGCGAGAAGCCGCCTTCGACGAACTGCTTCGTTTCCAGGTCGAACTCGCGCACCACGTCGGCGTCGGCGCCGCCGCGCGACAGCGAGATCAGGCAGCGCCGGTACTCGGGCTCCAGGCAGTCGGCGCCGTGCCAGACCCAGTTCTCGCCGTCGGCCGCGGCCAGCGCGTCGAGGTCGAGCACGGTCTCCCATTCGGGGCGGGGCTTGCGGTATTCGTCGAGCGTGGTGCGGCGCCACAGGCCCTTCGGATGTTCCTTGTCGCGCCAGAAGTTGTAGAAGAAGCGCGGTCCGATCTTGCCGACCATCGGAATGCGCTCGTCGGAGTCGAGCACCTCGAGGATGCCCTGCTGGAGCGCCTCGAACGAGGGCGACTGCGCGTAGGCCTGCACCGTGGTGGCGTTCTGCGCGCGCGCCCAGGCCAGTTGCTTCTCTCCGTCGATGTCCTCTAGCCAGAGGTTGTCGTCGTCCTGTTGCGGTTGCTGCTGCTGCGGGGGGAGACTGGATGTCATGGCCCCAGTGTACGGAGGCGTCGTGAAAAGCAGGACGCCTTGTGAGCAGTTGTTGCGGGGCCTTTGCGGATGCCGCACTTTCGGATTACTGGGGCAAACCCCTGTCGCGCCGGTGCCTGCCCTCGGTGGAAACACTGAAGAAGCGAGGGCCCTGGAACGCGATGCCCACGGTATCCTGCCAGACGGCTCATGCCCCACCAAGGAGACACTACACATGAAACACCTGAGCGGTCTTGATGCCACCTTCCTGCACCTGGAAACGCCGGAAATGCCGATGCACGTGGGTTCGCTGAACGTGCTCGACCTGCCCAAGGGCTACACGGGCGACTTCTACGAAGACGCCAAGAACTTCATGGCCAGCCGCATCCACCTGGCCGACGTGTTCACGCGCAAGCTCGCGCTGATGCCCTTCGACATGACCAATCCGGTCTGGGTGGAAGACAACGACATCGACCTCGACTACCACGTGCGCCACATCACGCTGCCCAAGCCCGGAACCAACCGGCAGTTGCAGCAGTACGTGGCGCGGCTGCATTCGTCGCTCATCGACCGCAGCCGGCCGATGTGGGAGTTCTACATCATCGACGGCCTCAAGAGCGGGCAGGTGGCGCTCTACACCAAGGTGCATCACGCGGGCATCGACGGCCAGGCGGGCGTGGAAGTGGGCAAGGCCATCTTCGACCTCGAGGCCACCGGCCGCGTGGTGAAGCCGCCGCGCTCCCGCTCCCGCGGCAACAACTACCAGCTGGGCATGGCCGAGCTCGCGACCGCGGCGCTGCGCAACACCGCGCAGCAGTACGTGAAGCTCTTCAAGATGGCGCCGGCCATCGCGCGGGCCATCAGCGGCATCGCCAAGCCCGACGAGAAGGCGGCCGAGAAGGACGCGGCCGCCGCGCCGAAGAAGTTCAACCTCTTCGCGCCGCGCACGTCGCTCAACGTGTCGATCACCAACCAGCGCACCTTCGCCGGGCGAACCATCTCGCTGGCCGAGACCAAGTACATCGCCAAGCACTTCGGCGTGTCGCTCAACGACGTGGTGCTGGCCACGGTGTCGGGCGCATTGCGCCACTACCTGGCCGACAACAACGAGCTGCCGGCCAAGCCGCTGGTGGCCGGCGTGCCGGTGAGCCTGCGCGAGGCGGGCGACGACACGGCCAACAACCAGGCCAGCATGATCCTCGTGAGCCTGGCCAGCGACATCACCGACCCGGTGCAGCGGCTGAAGGCGATCAATGCCTCGTCGACCAGCTCCAAGTCGACCATGAACCGCTTCAAGGCGGTGGTCCTCGACGATTTCCCGACCTTCGCCGCGCCCTGGCTGGTGTCTGGCATCGCGTCGATGGTGGGGCGCTCTGGCATCGTCAACCTGCTGCCGCCGGCGGCCAACGTGGCGGTCTCCAACGTGGCGGGCGCGCCCTTCCCGATGTACTTCGCGGGCGCGCTGGTCACCTGCTACTACCCGGTGTCGATCGCCAGCCACGGCACGGCCCTCAACGTGACCGTGCAGAGCTACAACGGCCGCATGGACTACGGGCTGATCGCCTGCCGCCGCGCCGTGCCCGACATCACCGAGATCGGCGACTACATGCTGGCCGAGCACAAGCTGCTGATGGAGCTGACGCAGAAGCACCCGGCCGCCGCCGGTGCCGCACCCGCGCCGGTGCCGCCGAAGACGGTGGAAGAGCCCTCGGACGACGAAGCCGAAGCCAGGCCCGTTGCCGCCGCCGCGAAGAAGAAGCCGGCCGCCCGCAAGAAGGCTCCGGTCAAGGTCGCGGCAAAGAAGGCACCCGTCAAGGCAACAGTGAAAGCGGCAGCGAAGGTGGCCGCGAAGGCAGCGCCGGCCAAGGCCGCGGCGAAGAAGACCGCGCCCAAGCCGCCGGCCCGCAAGGCCGCCCCGGCCAAGCGCTCTTCGGGCGCCGCGCCAAGGGCTGCCGCGGCCTGACCGGCACGAGGGGCAGGCCCTGGAAGGAAAATTGGGGCAGTTGGACTAGTTTTCCGACCGTTCTAGTTTTCCAGGCCTAGGCCCCCTGGAAGAAGATAGGCCCATCGCGACTGATCCAGCTCCTGTTTCCTTCGCGAAGCCCATCAACTTCAAGGAAATCTTCATCATGTCCACGCAAACCTCCATCGCCTCCGCAGCCGTTCACGTCGTCGGCCAGTACAACGACGCGGGCAAGACCCTTGTCGGCGCCTACCGCGCCGGCGTGCACCGCCTGCTGGGCGGCGCCGCTTCGCGCTACAGCGACTTCCTCGGCAGCCGCCAGCTCCCGCTGGTGAGCGAGCAGGTCAAGGCCAACCTGATCGGCGCGCAGGAGAGGATCAACGGCTTCCTGGCCAACCGCGTGGATATCGACACCGGCCGCATCGTGAACGTGATGGACCGCGTCGCCGCCGGCACCACCAGCGGCATCGAAGCCGTTGCCGGCCGCGTGGCCCGCGTCGAATCGCCGGTCGCCACCTCGGTGATCAACGCCCTCGGCGCGCTGAACCAGCCGCTGGCCACCGTCTCGGTGCAGATCGCCGACCGCATCGCCGCCGGCACGAAGCAGATCGAAGCCCGCGTGAACGGCACCGAAGAAGCCGCCAAGCCGGTTCGCACGGTGAAGGCCAAGGCCACCGTCGCCAAGAAGCCGGTTCGCCGCGCTGCTGCCCGCAAGGCGGCCTGACCCCAGGGGCGCCCGGCGCCCCTTTTCATTTTTCTTCCGGCATCTGGAGCACCGAATGGCCACCCGTCCCGACGAAACTGCAAGGTTGAAGAAGAGGGCGGCGCCCGCGAAGGCGGCCAGTAAGGCGCCGGCCGCGAAGAAGAGGGCTCCCGCCGCCAGGAAGGCGGTGGCGGCGGAGCAGCCCGGCAGCAAGGCCGAAGGCCTGCTGCGCGCCGGTCTCAAGGCGCTGGACAACGTGCGCAACGACGTCGCCAAGCGCCAGGCCAACGTGATCGAAGGCCTGCTCGGCATCGGCCAGGGCAAGGTTCCCGGCCTGGGGCTCGACAGCTTCGGCATCCGCAAGTTCGAGGACGTGTTCGACCAGCGCGTCGCCACCGCCATGCAGCGCCTGGGCATGCCCGACGCCGAGCAGGTGCAGGCCCTGCGCGACGAAGTGGCGAGGCTGCGCGAGCGCGTGGCGCAACTCGAAGGCACCGCCGGTACCGGCACGCCTCGCGGGCGCGGCAAGCGCTGAACGGCAGGCAACGCTGCAAGCCGGTTGTGGCCAGCTCCAACACCACGCGCGATCGCATCCTGCAGGCCAGCCTCGCGCTGTTCAATGCGCAAGGCCTCGCGGCCGTGTCGACCCACAAGATCGCAGCCGAACTGGGCATCAGCCCGGGCAACCTGCACTATCACTTCAAGGCCAAGCAGCTCATCGTCGAATGGCTGTTCAGGCGCTTCGAGCAGCGGATGGAAGCCCTGAACGGCTCGTCGGCCTCCATCGCGGCCATCGACGACCTCTGGCTCGCGCTGCACCTGCGCTTCGAGGCCATCGACGAATACCGCTTCATCTACCGCGACATGGCCTTCCTGGCCAGCGAATACCCGGCGCTGGGCCAGCGAGCGCAGGCCCTCACCGCGCAGAACCTGCTGGCCGCGCAGACGCTGTGCGAGGGCCTCGTGGCCTCGGGCGTCATCGAGACCAGCGCGGAGCAGGCCCGCATCCTGGCGCTGCAGATGGTCTTCACCACCACCTGCTGGCTCTCGTTCGAGCGGCTGGTGCCGGGGCGCGAGGCGCTGGCGCAGGCCGACCCCGGTTTGGCGGCTTTCTACACGCTCACGCTGGTTTCCCCGTATGTTTCCAGCGAATCGAGGGCTTATCTTGATTACCTGAGGGCCAAATACCTCGGATAAATGCCGTTGTCGTCCGACGGGACATCGACTCCGCCGGCCTCATCTTCGTCCAGAAGCAGATACAAGAACCACAAAGGAGCCATCCATCATGACCACCGCCACCTACGCCAAGCAACCCGTCGCGCCGCCGTCGCGCCTGCTGCTGCTGGCCGAAGCCCGCGCGCTCTGGGAGACCGGCGCCGGCCTCGCCATGTGGCCGCTGCTGCAGCTCACGCCGCGCGGCGACGGTCACCCGGTGCTCGTGCTGCCGGGCCTGGTGGCGGGCGACGGCTCCACGCTGCTGCTGCGCCGGTACCTGTGCAGCCGCGGCTACGACGCCCACGGCTGGGGCCAGGGCCGCAACTTCGGCCCGCGCGAAGGCGTGGAGCAGGGCATGGTCGAGTTGCTGAAGACGCTGCACGACAACAGCGGCCAGAAGGTCAGCATCATCGGCTGGAGCCTGGGTGGCGTGTATGCGCGACTGCTGGCCTCTTCGTACTCGCACATGATCCGCAACGTCATCACGCTGGGCAGCCCCTTCTCGGGCAGCCCGCGCGCAACCAACGCATGGCGCGTGTACGAAGGCGTGAGCGGCCAGAGCTCGCACGACCCGCGCCGCATGAAGTTCGTGCAGCCCACGCCGCCCGTGCCCACCACCTCCATCTTCAGCCGCACCGACGGCGTCGTGGCATGGCGCTGCAGCATCGAGAAGACCGGCCCGCAGTCGGAGAACATCGAGGTCATCGCCAGCCACCTGGGGCTGGGCGCGCACCCGGCGGTGCTCTATGCGTTGGCGGACCGGCTGGCGCAGCCGGAAGGCGAGTGGAAGCCGTTCAATCGCGGGGTGCTGGGGCCGCTGGTCTATCCGGATCCGGATCGGGACGCCTGACAAGACCTGGCTGGCGACTCTTTTCAGGTCCGGGACGTGCGGCCAATGACCGCGCTGTCACGTGCTGGCTGAATTGCCCGTGGGCTCAAAGATCACGTAGCGGTCGTTCAGATCCAGTTCTTCTGCATCCACTTCAACCTTGGTCATCGATCCTGCCGTTGACACGAGGACGAACGCGTACGGATCCTGGCTCTCGTCATCCGCCAGCAGCAGTCGGGTCTGAAGCAGTTTCGCCAGGCGACTGGCACCATCCAGAATGCCGCCCTCGGGGATGGGGATCGTCAGATAGATAGAAATGATCTGGGAGAACGCTTCTCCTGATCGCGAATCGACCAGGCACGTAGCAGGATCGTCACGTCTCATCTCGGTGATGTCGTGCACCACCTTCACGGCGTCGTGATCGACCTCAAGGACGGTCGACAGGCCGCGGCGCAGGGGTTCTGCGCCAACATCCTGTTCCAGCGCAGCGTCAAACCAGATCATTGTCCAAGTCTCCAGATATTCAAGGCCCTGTTTGCACCGGCTTCGCCAGCGGCATTCGTCGCGTAACCGAAGGCCTGAGGGGTGTCTCCGAACTTGTTGAAGATTCCCAGTGCATCGAATTCCCCTCGATTCAGCGAATGAAAGCCCGGGCCGCTGGAAGGAACCAGGTGGTCGCCGCGGATCAATTCGTATGTTCGACCGTTGACTGTATAGAAGTTGCCGTCCCTGGTGCCCTGACCGGCGTTGATGGCATCGACGTCTCTCTTCATGTCGATGCCGGGTTCGGCGACCGTGTTCTGGCCTTTCTTGAGGCCCCCTTGCCGCACGCTACGGATGCTGTGCCTTGAGGGAAGCGGCGCCCCGAAGTTGCTCGCCGGTCGTTTCACGACGACTCCCGGCGATGGTCTGACGCCCGGCTCGAGAGGTGCTCCACGCACCACCTCGACCCCCGGTTTCGGCAAAGGCTCGGGGGCAGGCCTCTTCCCACCAAGACCCACATGCGCAGCAGCCATGTCGAATGCGGCGGCGCCGACTTGATTGGCCGCTGCGACCTGCTGCTCCGACCCTCCGAGCACACGCGTGGCCGCGCCAGGGGCACCGAAGAGAGGTCCCAGCAAGGCGATACCCAGCGAGTTGCCGAAGCGCAGGTTCTGCTCGCTCAGCCAGGCACTCTCGGCGCCGGAAATGCTGTTCTCCCAGCGCGGCCCCGGCGTATAGACGTCCTGCAAGAAGGATGTCCTTCTTTTCAACTCCAGAGACTGTTCGGGCGGCAGGGGATTCTTGCCGCTGTAGTGGTCGTTCAATTGCTGGAGCTTCTCGTCCAGTGCCGACTTCGGGATCTCGTCGGGCATCTGTTCGCATGCCCGCTGGAACGTCTTGGCCGATTGCAGTGCGTCGGTCGGCTCCAGGCGCGCGTCGCGGCCGGTGCCGATCCACATCCGCTCGTACCACGGAATCTTTTCGAACTCCGCCTTTTCCCGTTCGTACCGCTCGCTGCAGATGCCGGGCTTGCGCCGCAGCATCGGCCCCTTGGGCACCTCGAAGGTCAACACCCTGCCGAGCGTGCCGTTGCTGTTGAAGGGCGGTGTCGAGAAGGGCGACGAAGAAGTGGAAGACGTGGACAGTACCTGCCCCAGCGTCTTCTTGTCGTCGGGCATCGAACCCATCAGGCCGCTCCGTTCATCTCGCAGAGATCGCCGTGGCGGGCCACGGGGCGGCTCTCGACGAAGACCGTCTGCGAGCCCGAGACGATCTTCACGTTGCCCGCGCCGAGCGAGACGCCCGAGCGCACGCCGCTGCCCGCGTTGCCTGCCACGCCCTTGACGATGCTGTCGACCATCAGCACCTTTTCGCTGCGCGCGAACACTGTGTGCGAGTAGGCGGCCTTCTCCGGAGGGAGGATCGACACGATATCGAAGGGAACGACCTGCTTGCCGACGATGCAGAAGTCGGGCACGACGTTGACCACCATGAAGCCCGACTCGGCGTCGGCGATGTGTTTTTCGGTGCTCATGCCGACACCTCTTCCTGGCGGGCATTTCCATCGGTTGTGATGACTTCGGCAAGCTGCCGGTGGAAGAGGTCGACCGCTACCGTATCGAGCGCCTGGTCCAGCGTGAGCCGCCAGGTCAGATGCACGAGCATCTCGTCGAGGTCGACGTGCACCGTGTCGAGCCGCATTGCTTCGCTGCGCTCCGTGCCATCGCCGTCCCTGCACAGCGCCTCGATCCACAGCTGCGGCAGCTGGAACTCGACGTGCGGCGCGGAGGCGAAGAAGCCGCTCATGCGCACCGATTCATCTCCCCGCAGGCCGCCGGCCACGACCTGGTCGGCGGGCGCGTACTGGAAGAAGCGCTCGTCGAAATCGTCGGCGTAGTCCATGTAGGGCTGTCCGGCATGACGTTCGCGCCAGGCCTCGTCGTAGGTGCCGGCCAGCGCGACGCGCGGCTGCCAGAAGCGCGCGACGGGCCCGAAGCCGGCTGGCTGGGCGTCATCGTTGTTGGCCTGCTGGAGTGGCGCATCGGCGTGCTCGATCTGTGGTCCGGGAAAAGGCTGGCCCGCAGCATGGCGCGCGGCGGGGTGATCGTCGCGGCTCGCGCTGCCGAACCATCCGCTGCCGCAAGGGTTGGCCGGATGGGTGCGTGGCGCGGCCGATTCGCCGTCGCCCCGGTCGAAGCCCCAGCCACCGTAGGCGAGCTCGTAGCGCAGCGGCACGGCCAGCGTGGGTTGCGGATCGGAGAGGGTGCGCTGCGTGGCGTCGGTCTGCCAGTCCCACTGGCGCGGGCCCGTCAGGCGCAGCGCCTTGTGCAGCAACGGCCGATGCTGCTGGTGCACCAGAAGCTCTGCCTGCCAATCGGGCCTCGGCGTCCAGTCGAGGGCGTGCGCGGTGCCGGTCACGTAGACGTCGGCGGCGGGCTTGCACAGCAGCACGTCGGTCGCCATGCGCAGGCTCGACAGCGTGGGGAAGGAGGCATCCCAAGGCTCGTCGGCGAAGACCGGTCCCCGGTGAAAGGCGGCTGGCTCGAGTCGCCCGGGTGCCAGCACGAAGCTCGCGCACACAACCACCACGTCGTGGAAACGACGTCCCTTGCCCATCTTGTCGAACTGGAAGTGCGGAAAGGGCGTTGCGTTGCGCAGCTGTTCGAGGCGCGGCGCGGGTATCGGCGGCGCGGGCTCAGCCACGGGTGTCGCCCTTGTCCACCGCCATCTTCCCGATGCCGGCGGAGACGGCCGCGGAGACGGTGCCCAGCACCTGCGTCGCCTGGCCCGTCGCTCCGCCGCCACCGCCTCCGGCCACCTGTTGCGCGATCGACGCGAGCTGTCCCGCCTTGCCCAGCAGGTCGGCAGGGTTGCCGCCCATCAGCGCGCCGAGGCTCGCGAGCGGGCTGCCCGGTGGCTCGGCCGGCGGCGGGGTGGGCACCGCATTCGGTTGCAGCGCCGCGCCGCCGCCCTTTGGGTTGAGCCAGATGTGCTCGCCATTAACGGTCACGTCGTCGCCCTGCGCCGTGATGTTGATCTTCTTGCCCGTGACCGCGATGGAGCCGTCGGCCTTGAGCTGCACCACCGATGCGCCCACCCGCAGCGAGATGGTCTTGCCGTCCATCTCGATGTGGCTGCCCTTCTCGCCGCCCACGGACAGCAGGTACTTCTCGCCGACGTTGGTGGTCTGCGTCTTGCCGACCATGGTGTTGTCCATCATTCCGACCACGCTGTTGCGCAGCATGCCGACGTTGAAGGAGTAGGCCAGCCCGATGTTCACCATCTTGGCCAGGCCCACGTTGTGCATGTAGGCCATGCCGACGGTGGCCATCTGGTTGCGCCCGACCTTCTTGCTGCGGTCGCGTCCCACCGAGTGGGTCTCGTCGTGCTCGACCTCGATGTCCTGGTTGCGCTCGGCATGCAGCCATACCTGCTCCTGTCCCTTCTTGTCCTCGAAGCGCAGTGCGTTGGCGTTGGCGCCGCTGCCTCCTTCGGAACTGCGCGTGAGCAGGCCGCTTTGAGTGGCGTTGTCGGGCAGCGGCCAGGGCGGCATGTTGTCGGCGTTGTAGACGCGGCCGGTGACGATGGGCCGGTCGGGGTCGCCGTTCTCGAAGTCGACGATCACCTCCTGGCCGATGCGCGGGATCTGGATGCCACCGAAGTTGGTGCCGGCCCACGGCGAGGAAACGCGCACCCAGCAGGAGCTGTTCTCGTCCTTCGTGCAATAGCGGTTCCAGTGAAAACTGAGCTTCACGCTGCCGTATTCGTCGGTCCAGATCTCGCGGCCGGCCGGACCGGTGACGATGGCGGTCTGTGGACCCGTGGTGCGCGGCCTGGGCACCGGCGGCGCCGGCGCGCGAAAGACTTTGCTCGACGGAATCACGTCGAAGTCGACGCGGCATTCGAATGCCTGCTGCGAACTCGCATCGCCAACGTCCTGCAGCTCCAGATGCGCATGCGTGACCAGATACTGCCGGTTCGATTCGTTCTGCGGATGGCGCTCCAGCGTCACCAGGCAACCCGGCACCACTGCACGCAGGTTGCCCGAACCGCTGGCGAGCTCGCCCTGGCTGCCGGTTTCCTCCATGCGCGTGCGCACCAGCTGCTCGCCTTCGGACTCGACGACGTAGTCGCCCGGCCAGCCGTAGCGCTCCCAGGTGTTCTGCGCGGTCTTGCGGGGCATGGCGCTGATCTGCTGCAACTCGGCCCTGGGGCGCTTGAAGTCGAAGTCGTCCGTCACCCAGCGGCCGCTTTGCAGTTCCTCGCAGGCATTGAAGCGATCGCAGTGCTCCTCGCGTACGGTCGCGTCCTCCGGATGGAAGGGAATGGTCTGGTAGCCCTCGTGGGCGAAGGGCTGGTGCGAAGCCATCTCGTCCACGATGACCAGCTTGTGGCTGCTTTCCTCGTGCTCGAAGTGGTAGTACAGGCCCCATTCGTGCAGCAGCCGCGCGACGAAGTCGTAGTCGCTTTCGCCGTACTGCACCTGGAATTCGCGCGGCGGATAGCTGCGCGTGGCCCGGATCTCGAAGGGCTGGCTGTACTTGCCGAGCACCGTCTTGACGATGTCCAGCACGCTCTGGTTCTGGAAGATGCGGTAGTCGCTCGTGCGCGTGGCCAGCGTGAGCCATGGCTCGATCACGGCCTCGTAGAGCGCGCGCCGGTTCTCCAGGCGCAGGAAGCGAACGCGCGTGACCAGACCCGAGATGTGACGTTGCTGCGGACCTGAGCCCGGTCGCCCGTCGAGCACGATGTGCGCGGACATCATTTCGCCGACCAACTGCTTGACGGCGACATTGGCCGCCTGGCGCTCGTTGTAGCCCTGCTGCTCGGGCGTGGCCAGTGTCAGCGTATAGCGAAACAGGCTGCTCAGGCCTTCGTTGCCCACGATGGAGACGGGTTCCAGTGCCGGCGCATCGCCCAGCGTGGGCATGGCGGACGAGGAGGCGGTGAGTACACGCGCAAGCTGCGCTGCGCCGACAGGCATGAAATCTCCCTGATGTTCTTGGCTGACGAGACAAATCGTAGCAATTCGAGCCTGAAACGCCAGTAAGACGATAGATTGCTACAGATCGGGCATTTCCGTGGTTCCGTGCGATGCGTCACATGACGACCGCCACTCCATGACTTCCGTCACTTGCGGCGCCTCCCGACCGCCCAAAACAATAACGGCACCATGCACAGCCTGCCGCCCGTCTACCCTCGCATCAGGAATGCCGGCTTCTTCGAGGAAGCGATGCGGCCGGTGCTCGACCTGGTCGAGACGCTCGGCGGCAGCCGCGAGGCGCACGAGGCCGTGGCTTTTCCACTCGCGGCGGACTCCGACCTCGTGGTGAGTTTCGTGGTCGACACGTCGGCGCGATTCGTCACGCTGACCCGCGAAGGCCTGCTGGAGACGGGGCTCGACACGCAGTCGATGTACGAGCTGGCCATCGACAACATGCTTCGGCTCGTGGCGCCCAACGTCCGTACGCGGGATTTCGGCTGCTACAAGGCGCTCGTCGCGGGCGACGGCTTCGAGGCCTGCATGCTGCTGCTGCCCGATCTGTGGGAGCAGCTCGCGCAGGGCTTCGAGGGCGAACTGGTCGCGGTGGTGCCGAGCCGCGACGTCGTCTACTTCACCGACAGCCGGGGGAGCTTCGAGTCGCGCGGCGAGACCGTCACCGCCGCCGATGCGCTGGGCCGCATGTGTTGCGCCGCCAGCAAGGTCAGGGCTGCGGCCGCGGCAGATGGCCTTTCCGGCAAGGTGATGGCGCTGACCCCGGACGGCTGGTGCGTCCGCGGCACGCTGGAGGCTTTCGCGCCGGCGATGGAAGCCTGAGCTTCAGCTGCCCGCCCAAACGTCCAGCACGTAGCGCTGGTCGGCAATCATCCTGTCCATCCACGCGCTGCTGTCGTGGCCGTGCTCGCGCGCGAGGTCGCTCAGCGTGCGCCGCACGTCGGGCTCCATGCGCGAGCCGTCGCCGCACACGTAGACGACTGCGCCGGCTTCCAGCAGCTTCCACACGTGGGCAGCTTGCTCGCGGATCAGGTCCTGCACGTAGACCTTGCGCTCGCCTGCGCGCGAGAAGGCGGTGTGCAGCTTCATCAGGCCGCGGTGCGCCCAGGCCTGCAGTTCGTCGGCGTAGATGAAGTCCTGGTCGGGATGGCGGCAGCCGAAGAAGAGCAGCGCCTCGCCGAGCGCTGTGCCCGCCTCGGCCTGCGCCGCGCGCTCCTGCAGGAAGCCGCGGAAAGGCGCGAGGCCGGTGCCCGGGCCCACCATGATGAGCGGCCGGCTCGCATCCTCCGGCAGCCTGAAGCCTTCGGCCGTGGTCTCGCGCACCACGCCGTGCACCGTGTCGCCGGCCTCGGCGCGCGCCAGGAAGTTGGAGCACACGCCCTCGAAGGTGCCGATGCCCGACTTGGCCGGGCCGCTCACCACGCCCACCGTCACGCTGCAGCGGCCGGGCGTCATCGTGGGAGACGAGGAGATCGAGTAGTAGCGCGGCGAAAGCGGCGACAGCATCTCCAGGAACACGGCGAACGGCACCTGGCAGGCGCGGTGCTCTTCCAGCAGGTCGAGCAGCGACTTGCGCTTGTGCAGCACGTCGGCCTTGTATGCCGCCTGCGAGGCCTCGTCGCTGCCCGACAGGGCCACCAGCTTCGGCTTGGTGAAGGGGCACTCGGTGTATGCCGCCAGCGTGGCGATCTGCTTGCGCGTGGCCACGTCCTGCAGCTCGACGTAGTCGCCCAGCAGGCGGTCGACGGCGATCACCTGTTCGACCGGCAGCGCCGCCTTGCGGCCCGCGACGGCATGCAGGCGCACGTGGGCCGTGCGGTCGAAGCCGAAGCGCGCCATCGCGCGTTCGACCTGCGCCGGGCCATTGCGCGGCACCACGCTCAGGTGGTCGCCGGCGCGGTAGACCAGGCCCTCGGGCAGCATCAGCTCGACGTGGCGCGTGGAGCGGCCGGCCTCTCCGTTGCCGCCGTTCTGCAGCTCGCGGTTCTCGATCACCCGCAGCGCCACCGCGCCCAGCGCATCGACGATCGCGTTCTTCTGCGGCGGCGGCAGCTCTTCCAGCGTGTAGAGCGGCTCGCTCTGCGCGGGCGTGTCGGCGCCTGTCTTGATGCCGAAGGCCTTCGCCAGTTCGGGCCACAGGGCGTCGCTCCAGTCCTGGAAGGCGCCGTCCATGTCCTCGCGCGCATCGCCTTCGCCGCGCGAATGCACGCGCGCGGCACCCAGTGCCTCGAGCCGCTCGTCGATGCGGCGCGGCACGGCCTGGTAGGTGGAGGCCCAGTCGGTGTTGCCGCAACCGAAGACGCTGAAGCGCACGCCGTTGAGCGAGTCGTCGGCCTTGTCGAGCCAGCGGTGGAACTCGGCCGCGTTGTCGGGTGCCGCGCCGTTGTACGAGGCGCAGACGATGGCGACCGCGCCGTTGGCCGGCAGCCGCTCGGCATAGTCGTCGAGCGAGGCCAGCTGCGTGGAGAAGCCGCGCATCTCGCCGGCCTCTGCCAGCTGGCGCGCGAGGTCTTCGGCCGTGCCGAGGTTCGAGCCCTGCAACACCAGCAGCGAGGTGCCGTGGCGCGCCGCCTGCGGCTTGCGATCGGCGGCCTTCGCGGGCTGCACCGGCGCGGCGGCCGCATCGCTCATGTTGCCGCGCGGGCGCGTGGCCGGGTCGCGCAGCAGCGCCTTGATCCTGAAGTTCTCGGGCTTGATCGTCAGCGCTTCCTTGATCTTCAGCTTGTAGCCCGTGTGGTCCACGAGGTTGAAGCGCTGCAGGATCATGCCCAGCGTGAGCACCGCCTCCTGCAGCGCGAACTGGCGCCCGATGCAGGCGCGCTGCCCGTTGCCGAAGGGCTTGAAGGCATTCACCGGCCGCTCGCGCTCGGCCTCGCGGCTGAAGTGGTCGGGGTTGAACTGGTCGGCGTCCTCGCCCCAGATGCCCTTGTCACGATGCAGCGCCAGCGCATGCATGATGACCATGTTGTTCTTCTTGATCGTGTACTGGCCGCCGATCTTCGTTTCTTCCTTGGCGCGCATCGAGATCGCGGGCGCGGTCGGGTACAGGCGCAGCGACTCCTTCAGCACCTGCATCACGTACTGCAGGCGGTTGACCTGCGCGTAGGTGGGCTTCTGCGTGGTGTCGGGGCCGAACACGTTGTCGACCTCGGCCTGCGCCTTGGCCATGGCCTCCGGGTTGTTCAGCAGGAAGTAGATGGCGAAGGAGAGCAGGCCGCTGGTGGTCTCGTGCCCCGCGATGAGGAATTCGATGCACTCGTCGCGGATCATCTTGTCGGTGAGCTTCTCGCCGCTCTTCTTGTCCACGCCCGCGATCATGTAGCTCAGCAGGTCGGGCTTGGTGGCAATGTCGGCCCCGCTCGCGCGCCGCTCCTCGATGATGTCCTCCACCATCTTGTGCATGTAGCGGATGTCCTTGCGCTGCTGTGCGAGCTCCTTCTTCAGCATCAGCTCTTCGAGCGGAAGGCCGCGGCGGTTCTGTACCGTCTCCAGCGTGCGCACCATCGCGTCGACGAAGGGATGGAAGCCCTCGCGGTAGAAGGAGTTGAAGCGGTAGCCGAAGCCGCACAGGCCGATGGTGTCGAGCGTGAGCGCGGTCATGTCGCGCACCACGTCCACCTCTTCGTCGAAGTTCAGGCGCTCCCACTTGGTGACCAGCTGCCCCGCGATGTCCAGCATCATCGGGTGGTAGGCCTGCATCGCGCGCTGGCTGAAGTTGGCCAGCAGGATGTTGTGCGGCTTCGACCAAGTCTCCTCGTGCGTGTCGGAGGTGAAGAGGCCGTGCGAGGCGGCGCGCAGCCGGCGCAGCGCGCCGCGCGTGCTCTTGTCGAAGCGCTCCTCCTCGCAGAGTTCGTCCACCAGCGCGGGCGAGGACACCACGATCACCGGCATGCCCGGCATGTCCAGCCAGTAGATGCCGCCGAGGTCCTGCGCGATCTTCCACATGTCGAGCACGGGGGAGTCGGAGCCGATCGACAGCAGGTTGCCGACGAAGGGTTTCTTCGCCGGATGAGGGATCGGATGGAGCGAGTTTTTGCCTGCCATGGTCTTGTTGTGCCTTTGGAATGGACCCGCCTCTGATATCCGGGCTTCGAAGCCGGAGTATCCCGACGGCACAGGCGGCAGGCAGGACGGGGTTTCCCTTACAACCCCCGTCCTCTTCAGCAGTCGTGAAGAAAGTGCACGCTCAGGGGCGGACCATCTTGCATTCCGTGCCCTGCGCGAGCTCGTTGCCGGTATAGACCGCGTCGGTGCGGAAGCCGTAGTTGGTGCCTTCCCAGCCGGTCTTCACCGTCTTGCCGTCCACCGGAACGATGGTGTTGACCACCTGCGGCAGCAGCAGCTGGTGGTCTTCGGCGCGCATGCGCACCGGGCCCACCACCGAGTCGAAACTCAGGTCTTCGAGGGCATGCGCGACCTTCACCGTGTCGGTGGAGCCTGCCTTGTTGATGGCCGCGGCCAGCAGGCGCGGCGTCATGTCGATGCGCGGCGCCAGGAAGTCCTTGCCCGTCTTGGCCTTGTAGGCCTTGGCCAGCGCGTCGACCTTCGGCGTGTCGGCCTCGCCCGGGTGCCATTCGGCCACCCAGGTCAGCTGGCCCAGCCTGGCCTGCGACACGGCCGTGACCGTGCCCGGCACCGAGCCGGCGCTGTGGTTGAAGTAGCGCAGGTTGTAGCCGGCGTCGCCCGCGGCCTTCAGCAGCAGCGTCATGTCCTGGCCCCAGTTGCCGGTGATGACCGAGTCGGCGCCGCTTTGCTTCACGTTGGCGATGTAGGGCGCGAAGTCCTTCACGCGGCCGATGGGGTGCAGCGTCTCGCCCACGAACTGGATGTCGGGCCGCGCCAGGCCCACCAGCTGCCTGCCGTAGCTCGCCCATTGCTTGCCGTGCGCGTAGTCCTGGTTCAGCAGGTAGATCTTCTTCACGTCCGGCGTCTTCTTGATGTAGTTGGCCAGCGCCTTCATCTTCATCGCCGTGTTGGCCTCGGTCTGGAAGTGCCAGAAGCTGCAGGCCTTGCCCGTCATCTCGGGGTCGATGGAGGAGTGGTTCAGCACGATCAGCTCCTTGCCCGGGTTGCGCTGGTTCCAGCGCGCCACCGACTGCACCAGCGCCGTGACCACCGAGGAGCCCGAGCCGCCGGTCACGATGGCCTTCGCGCCCTGGTCGATGGCCGCCTGCAGCGCGCTCTGGCTTTCCTGCGCCGAGAGCTTGCTGTCGAACTGCAGCAGCTGCAGCTTGGTGCCGCCGAGCACGCCGCCCTTGGCGTTGATGTCCTCGATGGCGTACTGCGTGTGCATCAGCATCAGCTCGCCCACGTTGGCGAAGGGGCCCGACAGCGGATCGATGTAGGCGATCTTGTAGGTCGCCTGCTGGGCGTGCGCCGCGCCGGCGGTGGCAATCAGGCAGGCAAGGGCGATCCGCGCCAGTGGCGCTTTCCTGAACTTCATGATGGTTTGTCTCCGGAGGTTGTTGTCTTCAGTTCTTCGTGCGCAGCCCGATCACGCGGCTCGCCAGCTTGGTGAGCTCGGCCACGACTTCGTCGGGCGCAAGGCGGCCGCCGGGGCGGTACCAGCTGTAGAGGAAACCCGGCAGGCTGCAGGCCGCGAGCGCGGTGATCTTGGTCTCGGTGAAGTCGAGGTCGCCGTCGGCGCGCGCCTCTTCGAGCAGCGGGCACAGCTGGTCGTAGAAGTGGTGCGCCAGCTTCTTCTGTGCGGCGATGTACTCGGGCCGGTACACCTGCGGCTCGCGGTACGGGAAGAAGGCCACGGGGTGGTGCGAGATGGTCGCGCGGATCAGCCGCTCGATGCCCTCCAGCACCTTCTCGCTCGCGCGGCGCGGATCGGTCGCCGCGAAGTCGAGCGCGGTGAAGCAGTCGACGGCGGGGCGCCACGACAGCGTCTCGAAGATCTCCTGCTTGTCGCGGAAGTAGTAGTACACGAAGGGCTTGGTCATGCCCAGCTCGCGCACGATCTGCGCCATGGTGGTGTTGGCGTAGCCCTGCGCGGCGAAGAGCTGCGCGGCGGCCTGCAGTATGCGCTCGCGCTGCGTGTCGGTGCCCTGCGTGGCCGCGCGCTGCCGGCCCGTGCCCTGGGGCAGGTGCGGCTGCGCCGTGACGCTGCTCTGGTCTCCAGAGGGTTTTTGCCGTGTCGCGGAAGTTATACCCATGGGTAGGATTGTTCGTGCACCATGCACCATTGGCAAGCGCCAGCCCCTTGCGGGCTGCTATCGATAACCCTGAGAAAGTGACGCCATGGAGACATTGCCCGACCGCCCGCAGCAGCCCCTGCACGAATACCTGCGCGCCCACGCGCGAGAGCGCGGCGACAGCCCCGCCTGCATCTGGTACGGGCACTCGATGAGCTGGAGCGAGCTCGACCGCGCCAGCGACGCCTTCGCGGCGCGCCTGCAGGCGCTGGGCGTGAAGAAGGGCGAACCGGTGGTGCTCTTCCTCAACAACTGCCCGCAGTACCTGGTGGCGCACTTCGGCATCCAGAAGATCGGCGCCATCGTCTGCCCGAGCGGCCCGCTCAACAAGGAGCACGAGCTGGCCTACCAGGTCAACGACCTGAAGGCGCGCGTGATCGTCGCCGCCGCGCCGCTGCTGCCGGTGGTGCGCAAGGTGCAGCCAGAGAGCTCGCTCGAACACGTGTTCGTGGTGCACTACGCGGACCTGCTGCCCGATCCGGCATCGCTGGACCTGCCGGCGGAACTCGCCGCCGAACGCAAGGCCGGGCGCGCAACGGCCGAAGGCTGCGAAGACTTCCTCGCCGCGATGCGCGGCAACGCGAAGCCGCAGTCCGTGGCCATCGGCATGGACGACGTGGCGCTCATGACCTACACCTCGGGCACCACCGGCCTGCCCAAGGGCGCGATGCTGAGCTACGGCAACGCGCTCTTCAAGACGCGCGCCGCCGCCGACTGCAACGGCGTGGGCCCCGCCGACGTGCTGCTGTCCATCGCGCCGCTGTATCACATCGCGGGCATGCTCATGGGCGTGAACGTGCCGGTGCTCACCGGCGCGGCCTCGGTGCTGCTGCACCGCTTCGATCCGCGCGCCGCGCTGCAGGCCATTGCCGCTTACAAGGTGAGCTGGTGGTACAGCATCGCGCCGATGAACGTGGCCTGCATGCAGGTGCCGGACATCGCCGGGTTCGACCTGTCGAGCCTGAAGATGAACCCGGTGACCAGCTTCGGCATCACCTTCACCGAGCCGCTGGCGCAGCAGTGGCGCTCGCACGCGCCCAACTGCACATCTTTCGAGGCCGCCTACGGCCTGAGCGAGACCCACACCTGCGACACCTACACGCCGCATCACGCGCCGCGCTGGGGCACGCAGGGCGTGGCGGTGCCGGGCGTGACGATCCGGATCATCGACACCGATACGCAGGCCGACATGCCCGCGGGCGAGGTCGGCGAGATCGTGCTCACCAGCCCCGGCACCTTCAAGGGCTACTGGAACAAGCCCGAGGCCACGGCCGCCACGCTGCGCAACGGCTGGGTGCACACGGGCGACATGGGCAAGATCGACGCCGACGGCTACCTGACCTTCATCGGCCGCTTCAAGGAAATGATCAAGGTCTCGGGCTACAGCGTGTTCCCGGAGGAGGTCGAGACCATTCTCATCAAGCATCCGGCGGTGGCGCAGGCCGCAGTCATCGCGCAGCCCGATGCGGAGAAAGGCGAGGTCGTGAAGGCGTTCATCGTGCGCAAGCCCGGCGCGGCGCTCGAAGCCGATGTGCTCATCGCCTGGTCGCGCGACAACATGGCGAGCTACAAGGCGCCGCGTTCGGTGAGCTTCATCGACGCACTGCCCACGACCGGCGCGGGCAAGGTTCTGCGTCGCCTGCTCAAAGACAAAAGCTGAGAGGTTCCGTTTGCTGTTCTCCAAAGTTCTGATTGCCAACCGCGGCGAGATCGCCGTGCGGCTGGTGCGCGCGCTGCGCGACCTGGGCATTGCCAGCGTGGCGGTGCATGCGCGCGACGACGCGGCAGCACTGCACGTGCAGCTGGCCGACACGGCGGTGGCGCTGGATGCGACCGGGCCTTCCGCGTACCTCGATGTCGCGGCGCTGATCGCGGTGGCGAAGGCGCGGGGCTGCGACGCGGTGCACCCCGGCTACGGCTTTCTCAGCGAGCGGGCCGACTTCGCGCAGGCCTGTGCCGACGCGGGCCTCGTCTTCATCGGCCCGACGCCGGAGCAGCTCGGCCTGTTCGGCGACAAGGCGCGTGCACGCGAACTGGCCACGCAGTGCGACGTGCCCGTGATGCCGGGCAGCGCCGGTGCGGTGACGCTCGCGCAGGCGCAGGCCTTCTTCGCCGAACAGCATGCGCAGGGTGCGGGCGTGATGGTGAAGGCCATCGGCGGCGGCGGCGGGCGCGGCATGCGCGCCGTGCTGAACGCGGAAGAGTTGCCCGAGGCGCATGCGCGTTGCATGTCGGAGGCCAAGGCCGCCTTCGGCATCGAAGGGGTGTATGTCGAGCGGCTGATGCGCAATGCGCGGCACATCGAGGTGCAGGTGCTGGGCGACGGCAAGGCTGTCGCCAGCCTCGGCGAGCGCGAGTGCACGCTGCAGCGGCGCTTCCAGAAGCTGGTGGAGATCGCGCCCAGCCCCTCGCTGCCCGAGGCATTGCGCGCGCAGGTCACGCAGGCCGCGCTGCGCATGGCGAAGGCGGTGGGCTATCGCGGGCTCGGCACTTTCGAATTTCTCGTCGATGCGGCATCGGCGACGCTGCCCTTCGTCTTCATCGAGGCAAATCCGCGCCTGCAGGTCGAGCACACGGTGACCGAGGCGGTGACGGGGCTGGACCTGGTGCAGCTGCAGATCGCGGTCGCTGCCGGCCAGCCGCTGGCCGAGCTGGGCGTAGAGGCCGATCGCACAGCGGCGCAACGCGGCTTCGCGGTGCAGTGGCGCATCAATGCCGAGACGCTCGATGCGCAGGGCAATGCGCGGCCCTCGGGCGGCACGCTCGCGCGCTTCGACCTGCCGGCCGGTCCCGGCGTGCGCGTGGACACGCACGGCTACGCGGGCCTCGCGCCCTCGCCGCACTACGACACGCTGCTCGCCAAGCTCATCGTGCATTCGCCGTCGCCGCGCTTCGAGGACGCGCTGCGCCGCTCGCTGCGCGCGCTCGACGAATGCCACATCGACGGCATCGCCACCAACCTGGCGCTGTTGCGCGCCATCGCGTCGCGGCCCGAGTTCGCGACGCAGGCGGTGCACACGCGCTTCGTGGAGGCGCATCTGGGCGATCTGCTCGCTGCTGCGTCGGCCTTCGAGAAGCAGGCGAGGAAGACGGTGGCTGCGCCCGCGGAGGCACTGGCTGTTTCCGCCGATGACGGATCGGATGAACTCACCGTCAAGGCCCCGATGCCGGCGCGCCTCGTGCAGTTCGAGGTCGAGGTGGGCGACGTGCTGCCGGTCGGCGCGCAACTCGGCGTGCTCGAAGCCATGAAGATGGAGCACCTGCTGCACGCGCCCGTGGCCGGCCGCGTGGTCGCGCTGCTGGCCGCGCCGGGCGACTACCTCGTCGAGGGGCAGTCTCTGGTGCAGCTGGAGGCCGTCGATGCGCAGGCCGTGCAGGCGGAAGCCCGCGCCGAGCACGACCTCGATGCGATCCGCCCCGACCTGCGGAAGGTGATCGACCGCCATGCCTACACGCTCGATGCCAATCGCAAGGCGGCCGTCGACAAGCGCCATGCGCAGGGCGGCCGCACCGCGCGCGAGAACATCGCCGACCTGTGCGACACGGCGTCCGACCCCTCCAACTTCATCGAGTACGGCGCGCTCGCCATCGCCGCGCAGACGCGCCGCCGCACGCTGGAAGACCTGGTCGTCAACACGCCGGCCGACGGCATGGTCACCGGGCTGGGCAGCATCAACGCGAAGCAGTTCGGCCCCGAGGCTTCGCGCTGCGCGGTGCTGGCCTACGACTACACGGTGCTGGCCGGCACGCAGGGCATGCGCAACCATCACAAGACCGACCGGCTGCTGGCGGTCGCGCATCAGCTGAAGCTGCCGGTGGTGCTGTTCGCGGAAGGCGGCGGCGGGCGTCCGGGCGACACCGACATGCCCATCGTGGCCGGCCTCAACAACCACACCTTCAGCCAGTTCGCGGCGCTCTCGGGCAAGGTGCCCGTGGTGGGCATCGTGCATGGCCGCTGCTTCGCGGGCAACGCGGCGCTGCTGGGCTGCGCCGACGTCATCATTGCCACCAGGGGCAGCAACATCGGCATGAGCGGCCCCGCGATGATCGAGGGCGGCGGGCTCGGCACCTTCGCGCCCGAGCAGATCGGGCCGAGCGGCGTGCAGTCGCGCAACGGCGTGATCGACATCCTGGTGGAAGACGAAGCCGCCGCGGTGGCCGCCGCGAAGCAGTACCTCTCGTACTTCCAGGGCGCCACCGCCGATTGGCAGTGCGCCGACCCGCGCACGCTGCGCCACGTGGTGCCGGAGAACCGCCTGCGCGTGTACGACGTGCGCGCCGCGATGCGCGGCGTGGCCGACACCGGCTCGCTGCTCGAGCTGCGCGCGGGCTTCGGCGCGGGCATCGTCACCGCGCTCGCGCGCATCGAGGGCAGGCCCGTGGGCCTGATGGCCAACAACCCGCATCACCTTGGCGGCGCGATCGACGTGGAAGCGGCCGACAAGTCCGCGCGATTCATGCAGCTGTGCAACGCGCACGGCCTTCCAATTGTTTCGTTGTGCGACACGCCCGGCTTCATGGTCGGGCCCGAGATCGAGGCGCAGGCGCAGGTGCGCCACGTGTGCCGCATGTTCATGGTGGCCTCGCACCTGCGCGTTCCCTTTTTCGCCGTGGTGCTGCGAAAGGGTTATGGCCTCGGCGCGCAGGCGATGACGGCCGGCGGCTTCGATGCGCCCGTGTTCACCGTGGCCTGGCCCACCGGCGAATTCGGCGCAATGGGGCTGGAGGGTGCCGTGCGGCTGGGTTTCCGCAAGGAACTGGCCGCGGCTGCCGAGGGCGCCGAGCGCGATGCGCTCTTCAGGAAGCTGGTGGCCCAGCAGTACGAGAACGGCGAGGCGATCCACATGGCGCAGACGCTGGAGATCGACGCGGTGATCGATCCTGCCGAGACGCGCACCTGGTTGGTGCGCGGCCTGTCTTCCGCGACGAAGACGCAAGGGCCGGCCGTTGCGTATGTAGACACCTGGTAACCGGGCTTTAGACCTCGTCACGCGCGGGGGAACGGTGGCTCCGTACACTGGGCCGCTTTGCGCGCATGAATCTGGTCTCCCGATGGGCAGCCCGCCTCCGCGACGTTGCCGTCGCGCATTGGGTGGCTGCTTTCCTCCTTGCCCTGCTGGCCGTCGGCGTGCAGGCCGTCACGCCCGACGGGGAGCCGCGGCAGCCTGCGGAGGCGCATTGGGTCGCGAGTTGGGCCATTGCTCCCCTCGATTTCGCTGAGCTGTCCGCGAGTCCGGGCGGCTCCAAGTACTCTTCGCCCGCGGGCAATGACCTCCACGGGCGGACGCTTCGCCAGAAGGTGGAGCTGTCGCTCGACGGCGAGCGCATCCGCATCCGTTTCTCGAACCGCTTCGGAAAGACGCCGCTGCGCATCGCCGCTGCGAGCGCGGCGCGCGGCACCGGTGCCGAAGCCTTTTCGCCGACCTCCTTGCGCGAACTGCGCTTCGGCGGGCGGCCCAGCGTCACCATCGCGCCCGGTGCCGAGGTGTGGAGCGATGGTGTCGACCTGTCGGTCCAGGGGGGGCAGACCGTGATCGCGAGCGCCTTCTTCGATCGCACCGCGCCCTTCGCCACCATCGCGCTGCAGGAACCGGGCACGACATGGATGACGCCTGGCAACGCGGTGAGGTCGCCGAAGCTCCAGGACCCCATGCCGCTCCTGTTCAATCAGATCGTGACCGGGATCGACGTGCTCACGACCAAATCCATTCGCACTGTCGTAGCCTTCGGCGACTCGATCACCGCAGGCGGTGCCGAGGCCACCATGGGCTCCTACCCCGACATGCTGGCCACGCGCCTGCGCGACACGCAACCCGGCGGGCAGGACGTCGCCGTGCTCAATGTCGGCATCGGGGGCAACCGCCTGCTGGCCGACGGCATCGGGCCCAGCGGGCTCTCTCGCTTCGAACTCGACGTGCTGAAGCAGAGCAGCGCGACGCACGCGATCGTCCTGCTGGGCACCAACGACATCGGCCGCGCGATGTTCGCCAAGGTGCCGGGCGCCGAGCTGAAGCCGCGCGACATGCCGACGGCCGAGCGCATCACCGAGGGACTGCAGCAGCTCGTGAAGCAGGCACGCGCCAAGGGCGTGAAGGTGCTGCTGGGCACGGTGCCGCCTTTCAGGAACACGCCCTACTGGAGCGAGGCGAACGAGGCCATGCGCGAGGCCGTGAACCGCTGGATCCGCGGCAAGCAGGACATCGACGGCGTGATCGATTTCGACGCCGCGCTGCGCGACCCTGTCGACCCGCAGGCGCTGAATCCGCTTTTCGATTCGGGCGACCACCTTCATCCCAACAAGGCCGGCCACGCGGCCATGGCGGCCGCCATCGACCTGCGCGAACTGCAGGAATGAGCTTTGCGTGAGAGTGAGTGAGCGCTAGCAAGAGCCGAAAAGACCCCAAAGGCGCGTCACAGCTTTACACAAGACTTCGTGCGCGGCTTACAGGAGGTTCACAAGGGCTGGGCAGCATGAAGGCTCCTCCAACAACTCATGAGGAGTTCTTCATGAAAAAACTCGCATTGGCTCTTTCCGTCGGCGCTGCATCGCTTCTGTCGGTGGGCGCACTGACCGTCCCGACGGCCGCGCAGGCGCAACCCGTGGTCACCATCCAGGTGCCCCCGCCTCCGCCGCGCTATGAACGCGTTCCGCCGCCGCGCCGCGGCTACGTGTGGGCGCCGGGGCACTACGAGTGGCGTGGCGGCCGCCACGTGTGGATCGGCGGCGGCTGGGTGCGTGCCCGCCCGGGCTACGCCTACCGTCCGCCGGAGTGGCGCCAGGACGGCGGACGCTGGGTCTACAACGCGGGCCGCTGGGACCGTGACGGCGACGGCGTGCCGAACCGCTACGACCGCCGGCCGAACAATCCGTATCGCAACTGACGGCAGCGCCTGAAGCACACATGCCCCCTGAAAAGGGGGCATGTTCGTTCTGGGGACTGCTTCCGGAGGCTCAGCGGAACACCACCGTGCGGTGCCCGTTCAGCAGCACCCGATGCTCGCTGTGCCACTTCACCGCGCGCGCCAGCACCTGGCTCTCGGTGTCGCGACCGCGGGCCGTGAGGTCTTCGACCGTGTCGGTGTGGTCGGCGCGGGCCACGTCCTGTTCGATGATCGGGCCTTCGTCGAGGTCGGCCGTCACGTAGTGGGCGGTGGCGCCGATGAGCTTCACGCCGCGGTCGTGCGCCTGGTAGTAGGGCTTGGCGCCCTTGAAGCTGGGCAGGAACGAGTGGTGGATGTTGATCGCGCGGCCCGAGAGGCTGCGGCACAGGTTGTCGCTCAGGATCTGCATGTAGCGCGCGAGCACCACAAGCTCGGCGCCCTCGGCTTCGATGATTTCCAGCTGCTTCGCCTCGGCCTGCGCCTTGGTCGCGGCCGTCACCGGGATGTGGTGGAAGGGCACGTTGTAGCTGGCGGCCAGCTGGTAGAAGTCGCGGTGGTTCGAGATGATGGCGCGCACGTCGATGGCGAGCAGGCCGCTCTTCCAGCGGAACAGCAGGTCGTTGAGGCAGTGGCCTTCCTTGCTGACCATGATGACCGTCTTCATCGGCTGGGCGGCCGCGTGCAGCTGCAGCGTCATGCCGAAGCCGGCGGCGAAGGCCTTCAGCTCCTCGCGCAGCACGGCCTCGCTGTGGGCGCCGCAGGCGAAGCGCACGCGCATGAAGAAAAGACCCGTGTCGTGGTCGTTGTACTGGGCCGCCTCCTCGATGTTGGCGCCGCGCTCGAGCAGGAAGCCCGAGACGGCGTGCACGATGCCCGTCCGGTCGGGGCACGAGAGGTTCAGGATGTAGGCGGGCGAGGTGGGCGTTTGGGTCGTCATCAGGGGCGTAATTGTGGCAGGGGTGCCAGAATCGCGATTTTCCTCCCCAGATAACCCAACCGCAGGAGCGAGACATGGCCTACCAGAACTTCAACATGGACAACCAGTGGTTGCCCTTCACCCCCAACCGTCATTTCCGCAAGGACCCGCGCGTGTTCGTGGCGGCCGACGGCATGGAGTTCACCACCCACGACGGCCGCAAGGTGATCGACGGCATCTCCTCGCTGTGGTGCGTGGGCGCGGGCCACAACCGCAAGCCGATCAACGAGGCGATCAAGCAGCAGCTCGACACGCTCGACTACGCCACCGCCTTCCAGGTGAGCAACGACAAGGCCTTCAAGGCGGCCGAGATGATCGCCTCGCTGGCCCCGGGCGACCTGAACAAGGTGCTCTTCTGCAACTCGGGCTCGGAAGCCGCCGACACCTCGATGAAGGTGGCGCTGGCCTATCACCGCGCGCGCGGCGAGGGCCACCGCAACGTGTTCATCGGCCGCGAGAAGGGCTACCACGGCGTGGGCTTCGGCGGCATGTCGGTGGGCGGCATCCCGGGCAACCGCAAGGTGTTCGGCTCGGCCTTCCTGCCGCGCGTGGACCACATGCGCTTCATCCACGATCCGGTGAACCATGCCTACATCCACAACGAGGAGCCGGTGTGGGCCGAAGACCCGCTGGTCGAACTCGAGACGCGCATCCTGCCGCTGCACGACCCGAGCAACGTGGCCGCGATCATCGTGGAGCCGGTGGCCGGTTCGGCGGGCTGGTACCTGCCGCCCAAGGGCTACCTCAAGCGCCTGCGCGAAATCTGCGACAAGCACGGCATCCTGCTGATCTTCGACGAGGTCATCACCGGCTTCGGCCGCATGGGCACCAACTTCGCGTCCGACTACTTCGGCGTGGTGCCCGACATGCTGAACTTCGCCAAGTGCGTGACCAACGGCGTCATTCCGCTGGGCGGCGTGATCTGCCGCGACAAGCTCTACGACGCGATGATGAAGACCGACGCGCCCGAGCACGTGGTCGAGTTCTTCCACGGCTACACCTACTCGGGCCACCCGGTGGCCTGCGCCGCGGCCATCGCCACGCTCGATCTGTTCAAACAGGAGAACCTGTTCTCGCGCGCCGGCGAGATGGGCAAGGTGCTGGGCGACGCGTTCCACAGCGCCTTCAAGGGCCTGCCCAACGTCATCGGCATCCGCAGCCTCGGCCTTGCCGCCGCGGTGGAACTCGCGCCCATCGCGGGCACGCCGGGCAAGCGCGCCTACGAGATCTTCCTCGACTGCTTCCACAAGGGCGCGCTGGTGCGGCCGGCCGGCGACGTGCTGGTGATCGCGCCGCCCTACATCGTCGAGAAGTCGCACATCGACACGCTGGTGAACACGCTGGCCGATTCGATCAAGGCGCACGCCTGAACTGAAGAAGCGCTGAAAAGGACGTGCGGCGGCAGCCGCAGATCGATGTCCGGATACGGCGAGTGAAGGCGGCGGGGTACGCGCAACATGTGAATGTTCGCGGCTCCCGCCGCCTTCTCTTCTTCCGAGGACACGATCATGCTGAAGCTGCAACTGAGCCATCTCGACTCGCCGCTGGGCGGGCTCCTTCTCGTCACCGACGACACCGGCGCGATCCATGCGCTGGACTTCGCCGACCATCGCGCCCGCCTGCATCGTCTCCTGCGGCAACTGCACGACGACGAGGTGGAGCTGAGCGAAAGCGCAGTGCCGCAGGCGGTGGCCGATGCCATCGGCCGCTACTTCGACGGCGACCTCGCGGCCATCGAGACGCTGCCCGTCGCCACGCTGGGCGATGCGCTGCAGCAGAAGGTGTGGGCCGCGCTGCGCCGCATTCCGGCGGGCCGCACCACGAGCTACGGCGAGCTTGCACGGCATCTGGGCCTCGACGATCCACGCGCCGCCGTCGACGTCGGCGCGGCCAACGGATCGAACCCGATCAGCATCGTCGTGCCGTGCCATCGCGTGATCGGCAAGAACGGCGAGCTCAAGGGCTATGCCGGTGGCGTCTTTCGCAAGCAGCGACTGCTGCAGCACGAGGGCGCGCTGCCGGCGGTCGATGCGAAGCCTGGCCGCAGGCTCGCGGAGCCGGCAACGATGTCGCTTCCGTTCTGAATGAGAAAGGCCGACGAAGAAATCGACGAGGTATTTCTTCTGCTTTGACAGAAGGCGGCAAACGCTTCACGCTCCGGCCCCTCATGCCAGAACGAGGAGACGGAGATGGAAGAAGACTTCGAGCGTTGGATGAGCAAGCCGCTTCCCGCCAGTCTCCAGTTCATTCTGGTGATGGCGACGCTGGGTTCGGTCAGCGTCTGGCTGTTGTTCTGGTTCGGCGACTAGCCTGAACTTCCGATGCGCGGCCGCAAGCGCCGCGCGGCTCCGTCGGCCCTCGCGAGGCCGTGAGCGTGCCTCTTTCATTTCTACCGGTTCGCGGGATGCCGCCTACCGGTTCCAGGGATACCGGCCATGTCGCCCGATCCCTAGCATCCCTTCGCGAAACGTAGCACCCGTGAATCCGTCGGGTGTGTTTTCGAAAGAGGGATCGTCATGCAACGCGTATTTCTTTGGGCACTGCTGTGCGTGCCTCTGGCTGCGCATGCCAACAACGTCGGCGAGAACGCCGCATGGCAGTTCCAGACCAGCACCGACAAGGTCAACCAGGCCGCGATCCAGGACATGATCCGAAAGCAGAAGAGCGGCTACTACTCTGCACCGGTCTACAACACGACCAACAACATCGGCCGGCAGTACAACTGCAACGTCTCGGCCACCTCGACGGGCAACGACGGCAACAACAGCACCGTCGCGAATTCGCCGAGCACCGCCGGCTCCACCTCCAACGCATCGGGCAACGACAGCCGCACGGCCGTGGGCACGCTCGGCGGCGCAACGGTGGGCACCTCGCAGGCCAACTCGGGCGCGGTCGCGTCGGGCATCGTCGGCGGCACGAGCTCGCAGGTGCAGGGCGCGGCCAACCAGGCGTTGAACTCGGCGCAGGGCAACACCGGCACGCAGACCGCGAGCGTGGGCGGCAGCTCGGCCTGCGCCTTCGGCGTGCTCAACTGAGCGGGGCGAGCCATGCAACATCGCATTCGCCGCACATTCGTTCTCGCAGCCGCCGTCGCCACGCTGGCGCTCGCCGGTTGCGTTTCCGCGCCGCAGCAGCGCTTCGCACCGAACGAGGCACCGGTGGTGCTCGGCCCCTCGGTGCGCGACAACGTCACGCCGATGGAGGCGGTGCTCGCCTGCTACGCCGATCACATCGCGGCCACGCGGCGCCCGCCGGTGATCATCGGCGTGGGCGACGTGAAGGACTACACGGGCAAGTACAGCATCAACGAAGGCAACGCCATCACGCAGGGCGGCGCGCTCATGGTGTATTCGGCGCTCGGCAAGCTCGGCGGCGCGGTGAGCATCGCCGAGCGCTTCGACCCGGTGATCGCCGAGCGCGAGCTCGCGTACGCCGACCGCCGCCAGCTCGGCGACGGCCGCACGCACCAGCTCGGCGGACCCAACGGCGGGCAGAACGTGCCGTGGCTGCCGTACTTCGGCGGCACCATCAACAAGTCCGACTACTTCATCGTCGGCGGCATCACCGAGCTCAACTACAACATCAACTCGGGTGGCGCGGAGTTCGGCGTGAACCAGGTGGGCGTGAAGGCGCGCACCTTCAGCCAGTCGGTGAGCATCGACCTGCGCATCGTCGACACCAAGTCGCTGATGGTGGTGCGCACCGTGAGCCTCACCAAGCAGTTCAACGGCTACGAAGTGGGGCTGAACGTGTTCCGCTTCTTCGGCAGCAAGCTCTACGACGTGGACATCGGCGCCAAGGGCCAGGAGCCGGTGCAGATGGGCGTGCGCGCCGCGCTCGAGGAAGGCGTCGTCCGCCTCATGTCGGCCGTCACGCAGGTGGACTACCGGCCCTGCATGACGATGCGCCCGGGCGGCGGCGAGCCCATTCCGCTCACGCCCGCGGCCGAGCTGCGCAAGGTCGACAACCCGGGCGCGGACGCGGCTGCCGGCGGCGCGGCCGTCACTTCTCCGGTGGCGCAGGGCGGCGTGGCCGTCAACGCGGGCGGCGCGGGCGGTGCGCGCCTCACGGGAACGGCGACGCAGGTGCCTTTCGACTTCGGCGCGACCACGCTGGGCGGCAGCTCGCTCGCGCTCATCGACCAGATCGCCGGCGCGGCCAAGAAGGGCACGACCGACATCGTGCTGGTGGCGCGCGACACCGAGAACTGGGACGCCCGCAAGCGCGACGAGCTCACCGACCAGCGCATCGCGGCCGTCACCTCGGCGCTGGCCAACCGCGGCGTGGCGCCGGGCGCCATCAGCATCACCTGGCGGCCCGACGCGGCCGACACCTCGATCCACCGCGACGGCCCGGGCCTGCAGGAGATCGCCAAGCTGCGCATCGGCAGCCCGGTGGTCAGCGGCGCGGCGCCTTCTTCGTCTTCTTCTTCCGACGGCGCCGTCAAGGGCGACTGACCGGCTCCGCGCGTTCCGCGCATCCCGCATTCATCCGTTTTCCAAGCCAGACCGCATCCAACATCCGAGGAGTCACGACATGAAAGCACGCAAGATCCAGAGCCGGGCCGCACGCGCGCCCATGTTCAGCCGCAGCAGCATCGGCAGCGCAGTCGCGATGGCGCTGATCGCCGCGGCCTCCGGCGCGCAGGCCGCGGAGACCTCGGTCGACGCCGCCTACAACGGCACCGCCACGGGAACGCCTTCGGTGAATGCGGGCACCACCAACTCGGCCACCGTCAACGCCACCATCACAGGCGCGACGGTAGGCACCACCGCGACGGGCACGCCGTCGAACCCCAACCCGGTGGCCGTGAGCACCACGGGCAACCTGATCGGCGCCACGGCCACCGGCAACAGCTTCGCCAACGGCATCCAGCCGGCGCCCGGCTCGCCGGTGAACAACGCCGCCACCCTCGGCGTGGCCACCAACACCGGCGCGATCAACAGCAGCGTGACCGGCAGCAAGCTCGCCTCGGAGTCGAGCACGCTGCAGACCGGCAGCGTGGTCAACGCGGACAACACCATCTCGGCCGCGACCACGCTCAACAGCGGCAGCTCGGTGATCTCGGGCGCCGCCGCGGCCAGCGCGCCGGCGCAGGCCGGCACCTCGGTGCTGACCTATCCCGCGGGCGCGCCGCTCTTCGACGCCAAGGGCAACATCGTGGTCACCTCGCTGCAGTCGGCCACGGGAGCGGGCTCCAGCGCGCTGGTGCTGGGCAACATGGTCGACCTGATGCTGACTGCGAACGCGGGCAACACGCTGACCACGGCCGCATCGCTCGAGCGCAATTCGATCTCCGCCGTGCTCAAGGCCAACAGCGCCAACAGCACGGCCGAGATCCAGTCGGGCGGCGCGCCGACCTTCGCCGGCTCGGCGGTGGTCGCGAACCTGCAGGCGAACGGCAACGGCATCCTCGCGGTGCGCGATGCGACGAACTCCGGCTCGGTGATCATGGGCATCGTCAGCGGCGCGCCCGCGGGCGGCTCCAACGTGCTGCAGGGCTCGCTGTCGGTGCGGGGCAATGCGGTCTCCAGCGCGGCCACGGGCAATGAGGCGCTGGGCGCCACGGCCGGCGTGGCGGGCAATCGCATCCTGATCGACGACGTGAGCGTCGCGGGCAGCGGCACGGCCGCCACCGCGGCCAACAACAGCATCCACAACGGCGTGGGCGTGACCAGCAACGTCAACAGCGACCTGGCCATCGTCAACAGCCAGGGCAACCTCGGCGTGACCACCGTCGCGCAGACTCTGGGTGCGCAGATCCTGGCCGGCGTGCAGTCGAGCAAGAACAGCCAGGTCACGCTTGCGGACAACAGCATCACGGCGGCCGCCAACGGCAACACGGCCTCCAGCACCATCGCCACCGGCAAGAACGCGGCCTCGTTCACCGGCACCACGGCGGTGTCGAACCAGCAGGCCAATTCCAACGCGCCGGTCAGCGCTCTGCTGCTGCCCTCGGTCATCGCGGCGCAGACGGGCGAGTCGCCCGGCACGGGCCAGACCACCGGCAGCACGGTCAGCGTTTCCGACAACACCTCGGCGGCCACCGCGCAGGGCAACCAGATCACGCAGAGCCTGGCGCTGCAGGCGGGCACGGTCGCGCTGGGTGCCGGCAACGCCACGCTCACGGGCGGCACGAACTCCGACGGGCGCGTGTCCGCCGGCGGCTCCGCCACGCTCACCAACCTGCAGGGCAACTACGGTGGCGGCGTCGCGGCTGTCAACATCGGCTCGCAGATCTGGCTGGCCGCCAACGGCGGCGGCGCACCGGTGGCCAACAGCACGCTGTCGCTGGACGGCAACCGCCAGGAAGCCGTGGCGCTGGGCAGCGGCGCCACCAACACGCTCACGCTCTCGGGCAACTCGGTGGGCACCGGCGCGGGCATCGCGAGCGTGCAGATGAACGACGCGAACTCCGCCGTCGGCGCGGGGCTGGCGAATCCCGAGGCGCGGCTTTCGGTGAACGGCAACCTCTCGGGCGGCTCGGCCGCGCTCACCGACAACCTGCAGCGCGCCATCGCCTACGGCAACTCGGCCACCAACACGCTGGGCGTGAGCGCGGGCAACCTCGCGGCTGCGCCCGGACTGGGCATCACGCCGGCATCGAGCGTCACGGTCGACCTGCTCAGCGGGCTGCCCTTCAGCAACTCGGCCGGTGCGCTGCCGACGGTGAGCGCCGCCTACGGCGTGCTGAACGACCAGTCGGTGCAGGCGAACGTCAATTCCGCGGCCACCGGCCCGAACACCTTCGCGGCCGCGGTCGCCGGCAACGTCTCCGCCGCCAGCGTCGCGAACAGCAACAACGCCTTCGTTGCCGCCGCCTATGGCAACGACGCGGCCAGCGGCGTGACGCTGAACCTCAACAACGTGAGCGGCGCGAACGCCTCGGTGGCCAACGTCACCAACACGCAGGCGGTGGCGGGCGCGGCCACCGGCGTCTCGGCCATCGCGGCCGGCGGCATCGTGGCGCGCACCACGGTCACGGGCACGCTGGCCAATGGCTCCGTCACCAGCTCGGGCAACACGGCGGAAGCGCTGGCCTATGGCAGCCGCGCCACCGGCAATACGGTGAAGGTGACGGGCAACAACATCAACACCTCCGGCCTCTCGCTGTCGGGCGCGACGCTGACAGGCAACGTGCTCGCCACCAACGCCGCCTTCAGCGTGCAGAACGCACAGTCGGGCCAGGGCACGGTGTCGGCGCAGCGCAGCGGCGGACCCGAAGTCGACATCACGGTCGGCGGCGCGGTCAGCAACTCGAAGATCGCAGCCACCGGCAACGCCACGCTGGCCGGCGCGACCAGCAACAGCGCGGCCAACGGCGTGAGCATCGATGCCGTCGGCGTCTCGACCACCACCGCGGTGCAGAACCTGCAGCTCACCAGCGCGGCGGTGAGCTCGCTCACCGGCCAGGAAGGCCCGCTGCTGAGCAACAAGGACGGCGTGCAGGTGGTGCTGGGCGGCGCGAGCATCCAGGGCTCGCAGATCACGGTGGACGGCAACTCCGCAGGCGGCTCGGCCACCGGCAACGCCGCGGCCAACCGCATCGACGTGAAGGGCAACACCATCGCGGTGGGCAATGGACTGCCGTTCGGCGGCGCGACCAGCATCGCCGGCATTGCAGGCGCGGTGGCCGACCATGCGCTGTCGAACATCCAGCTCGTGACCAGCCCGACCATCACTTCCAAGACGGCGGCCGCCTTCGGCGTGGACACGGTGCCCGGCGCCGTGATCGCCGGCTCGACCCTGAGCGCTTCCAACAACACGCAGAGCGCGAAGGCCGTGGCCAACACCGGCAGCAACGCCATCGCGCTCGCGGCCACCGACGTGTCGGCCCGCGCCGCGCTGATGTCGGGGCAGGGCAGCACGGCGGCGGTGGAGGCGCGTTCGTTCATGCAGGCCTTCGCGCCGGCCTCGGTGTCGGGCTCGTCGGTGAAGCTGTCGAACAACGCCAACACGGCGCTGGGCGTGATCAACGACGTGGACAACAAGCTCGCCGTCACGGGCGGCACCTCGGGCTCGCTGCCGGCGCCGGCGCTCATCGCGCAGGGCCCGCTGCCCGGCAACACCATCGCCGCGGGCGACCAGGTGCTGGTGAACCGCCAGTCGGCCGGCACCTCCGTCACCAGCACCGCCGACACCGCGATCTACAACGAGGACCGGCTGGTGGCCGGCAACTCGGGCCTGGTCAACAGCAGCTTCGCAGCCTCGGGCAACACGACGTATTCGGAAGCGTCCGCCAACCGCGCGACCAATGCGGCCTCGCTGGCCGGCGGCGCCTCGCAGTCGGCCAGGACGGCGGTGCTGAACGCGCAGGACAGCAGCGCGGCCGTGACCGCCAACGCCAACAACGCGACGAAGCTCACGCTGACCGGCCCCACCGCGCTCACCGGCAGCAGCGCCACGCTGGACGGCAACAGCACCATCGCGGCCGCGACCGGCAGCGCCGCCACCAACAGCATCGACGTGAAGAGCGGCGCGATCGCGGGCGGTGCGCCTGCGTCGGCCACCGCAACGGGCGGGCCGGCTTCGTCCGCGGCGGTGTCGGCCGACCATGCGCTGGCGAACGTGCAGGTCGGCTCCGGCGCGGTGTCGGCCACCGCCACTGGCAGCATCGGCATCGACTCGGCGCCGCTGTCCGCGGTCAATGCCTCGACGCTGGGCGTGACGAACAACAGCCACAGCGCGAAGGCGGTGGCCAACACGGCGCTCAACAGCGTGACGCTGGCAGGCTCGAACGTGGGCGCGCGCACCGCGCTGCAGTCGAGCCAGGCGGGCACCGCGCCGGTGACGGCATCGTCCACGCAGGAGCTGTTCGCGCCGGCCGGGTCCACCGGCTCGACGGTGCGGCTCTCGGGCAACAGCAACACCGCGCTGGGCGTGATGAACGATGTGTCGAACACGCTGAGCGTGAGCGCGGTCAACACCCTGCCGGCGGGCGCGACGGGCTCGGCCACGCTCGGCGAGACCGGCAGCGCCGACAACGTGACGGCCACCGGCGACCACGTGCTGTCGAACCGCCAGACGGCCGCATCGACGGTGAGCAGCACGGCCGCCACCTCGATCCACAACGACGACAACGCCGCGCCCACCACGGGGCTGATCAACGGCGCGCTCACCATCTCCGGCAACAGCACCTTCGCCGAAGCCACGGCCAACCGCGCGGCCAACACCGCCACGGTGGCGAGCAGCGCGACGCAGGGCGCCAGCACCGGCATCGTCAACGTGCAGGGCAGCACGGCGGGCGTGACGGCGACGTCCAGCACGGTGGCCAATGCCACGCTGGCGAGCGCGGTGCCGCTCAACGGCAGCACCGTCTCGCTCGACGGCAACACCACGGCGGCGCTTGCGCGCGGCAACGCGGCGACCAACGTGCTCGAGTCCGGCGCCGGCAGCAGCTACGGCGGCGCGGCCACGGTCGGTACGTCGAGCCTGGTCGGCGTGCCGCTGGCACTGAACGTAGGCGCCAGCGCGGCGATCCTCAACAGCCAGAACAACGCGGGCGCTGTGACGGCCACCAGCACGGGCACCAGCTACCAGGTGGCGCTCAACGGCACCGGCGCGGGCGTGTCGAACGGCACGGCCGGCGTCACCGGCAACACGCTGGCCGCGCAGGCCTTCGGCAACAGCGCGACCAACCGCGTGACGCAGACGGCGCTGAACACCGGCGCGCCGAGCGCGGCCATCGGCAACTACCAGGTCAACAGCGGCGCGGTGACGGCCACGGTGACGAGCGTGAACTTCGGCGTGGCGGTCTCGGGCCCGGTGGGCAACAGCACGCTGCGCACCACGGGCAACCAGATCACGGCCTCGGCGACGGGCAACTCGGCGGTGTCGACGATCACCTCGCGCTGAGTCTGCGGACTCCTGAAGAAAGAAAAGCCGCGGGCCTTCGGGCCGGCGGCTTTTTTCTTTGCATTCTTGCTTTTCAGGTCTTCGGCTGCGGCCTGGCCTGGCGCTTGAACTCGGCGCAGTAGTCTTTTTCGGGCAGGGGCGGCGTGCGCCAGATGCGGTCGTAGTCGCCCGTGGCAGGGTCTGTCGCCGAAGTGGCCGGCGCGGCCAGCAGCCGCACGGTGGCGACCTTGACCTCGTCGGGCAGGTGCTGCGGCACGCCGAGCGCGCGCACCACGTGGCCGGCGCCGGCGATCAGCAGCACCGTCTGGCCCGGCTTCCTGGCCTTGACGATGGCCTGCGCCATCGCGCGGTCGCGGCCGACCTGCACGCGGGTCATGGGAACGATCTGCGACTCGGGCAGCATCCTGCAGTGGCCCTCGCGCACGGCCTCCTGCTGCGCGCCGTAGGCCTCGCCGTTGAGCTGCACGTCAAGCGAGACGTCGGCCATCGCATCCTTCATGCGGGCGCGTGGCAGGTTGGCGCCGATCACCGGCACGCCGGCGCGCACGGCGGCCATCACGGCGGGGCCGTAGCTGGCCCAGGGCCAGGCCTTGTCGCTCCAGTCGAGGGCGGTCTGCACCTGCGATTCGGTGGCGGTAGGGGCGAGCTGCGCGGTGCTGCGGCCTTCCTCGGCCATCTCCAGCGCCAGCGCGGCGAGATGGCCGCGCGCGGCCAGCGCCTCGACGGTCTCGCGTTCGATGACGTGGTGCTCGGGCGCGTCGTGCTGTTCGCCGAGCAGCAGGGCGTCGACCGGCTGGAGAGCGGCGACGCGGCGCGCGATGGGGGCGTCGGGCGCATCTGCGCCTGAGGCCGAAAGAGAGGAAAACGCCGAGCAGCCCGCGAGCGCGGCAGCGGCGAACAAGGGGAACAGCAGCGAGAGCCCGGAAGCCCGGGCGGGCCGGTATGGAAGAGGCATCGCGCCATACTATGCCCTCGGCGCGCGCACGCGGTGCCGTCCGTCGCCGCTTTTCCCTGTCGTCCCTTCTTCCGGTCCGTGTCTTCCCGATATCCCGTTCGCGTGCTGGCCACGCTGTTGCTGGCGCTCGCTGCCGCGGGCGCGTGCCTGGCGCTGCGCACGCCGCTGCCCTGGATGATCGGCCCGCTGCTCGCGGTGTCGCTGGCCTCGATTGCCGGCGCGCCCACCGCGAGCTACACGCCGCTGCGCAACGCGGGGCAGTGGACCATCGGCACCGCGCTGGGGCTGTACTTCACGCCGCATGTGGTGGGGCTGGTGGCCAGCGTGTGGTGGGCGATCGTGCTGGCGATTGCCTGGGCGCTGCTGCTGGGCGTCGGTTTCGGGCGCTGGCTGCACGCGATGCATGCGTCGCGCATGCCGCAGGTGCCGGCGAAATCCATGAGAGCCACGACTTACTTCTCGGGCGCCATCGGTGGCGCGTCCGAGATGACGCTGATGGCCGAGTCGGCCGGCGCGCGCACCGACTTGGTGGCCGCGGCGCACAGCCTGCGGCTGGTGGTGGTGACGGTGACCATTCCCTTCGCGATGCAGTGGAGCGGGCTGCACGGGCTGGAAATCAACCCGCCCGGCGTGCGCGAGGTGAACCCCGGGGGCCTCGCGCTGCTGACGGTGGCGACCGGCATCGGCGGCCTCGCGATGCGCGCGCTCAAGCGCACCAATCCGTGGTTCATCGGCCCGTTGCTGGTGGCGATGGGCTTCACCATGGCGGGGCAGTCGCTGTCGGCGGTGCCCACCTGGATGTCGAACACGGCGCAGCTGGTGATCGCGGTGAGCCTGGGCGTGCGCTTCAGCCGCGAGTTCCTGCACACGGCGCCGCGCTGGCTGGGTTCGGTGGTGCTGGGCACCTTCGGCATGCTGGTGCTGTGCGCCGCCGTGGCCTGGCTGCTGGCCTGGGCGACGGGGCTGCATCCGGCCACGATGATTTTGGGCACCTCGCCGGGCGGCATCGCCGAGATGTCGATTACCGCCAAGGTGCTGCAGCTGGGCGTGCCGGTGGTCACGGCATTCCAGGTCTGCCGGCTGGTGGCGGTGCTGCTGATCGTGGGACCGATGTTCCGGTGGATCTACCGCTGAGGGTGCTGCAAGGCCGGCAAGAAATGAAAAAGCGCCCCTCGGGGCGCTTTTTGGTGATCTTTCGGGAAACCGGCCGGATCGGGCTCAGTGCACCAGAACCGGGGTATGCGCCAGTTCGGCGTAGCCCTCGAGCGTGTCTTCCACTTCTTCCTGGGTGGGGGTGTTGAGCTGCCACGCGGCGATCTGCTGCTGGAACAGTTCGGCCCAGGAGCCGTCGAGGTAGACCTCTTTACCCGAACGCTTGTCCACGATCTCGAAGCCATGCCGCTCCAGCACCGGCACGTTCGGCTGCGCGGGCTCGTCTCCCTCGTTGGATTGCACGTGGACGACGACGAAAGACTCCGAGTCATAAAGCATGTTCATGGCGGGCCCTGTGAGAATGTCGATGGCGTTCATGGGGGTTAGATAGCAATCAACGCGCCAGTTTCAAGATAGGTTGTCTATCTGTAAAACCAACTAGCTAATCGGCCTATCTCCGGCTCCTTTTGCTTCGTTGGTGTGACTTTCTCCTCAATTTGGCGGGCTCGCAGGAAGGGGTTTGCGCAACTGCGCGTCAGCGAAGTCCCCGTTGGCCTCCGTCTGCTTGATGCGCACGGGCAGGTAGCCGTACTCCGGCGCAAGCCAGAGCTCCAGTTTTCTATCGAAAGCACGGCGTGGATCGCGCGTGAGCTTGCGCGCGGTGAACTCGCCGGCCGGCAGGCTGAGCTTCTCTTCCTCGCCGACGACGAAGACCCAGACCTCGGCATCCTTCGGCCCCACGGTCTGGACAGAAATCTTGGTGCCGGCCGGATAGCGCCCCGGGCTGGCCGCCAGAAGGCCGCCGAGCTGCATCATGACGCTCATGCGGTCCTGCGCGCCCGGCAGCAGCGGCACCGGCGGCGTGTTGTTGCTGAACACGATCTGCCCCTGGTCGCGCACGAAATGCGAGGCCACCTCGGACTTGCGGCTCTCGGAGTAGCGCTCCGGCTCCAGCCCCGAGGGGCCGATGCGCCCGGTGCTGTGCCAGTTGAGCAGGGTGAAGAACACCGCCTTGAGCGTCAGGCGCCCGTCGTAGCGGCTGCCGTCCTGCAGCCAGACCAGTTCGCCGAACACCCCGCGCTGCGGCGACGCGCCCGTCTGGCCGGTGGCTTCGAAGTCCAGCGTGACCGAGCCGGGGATCTTCATCGCCTGGGTGCCGGCGATGGTGCCCGAGGCTTCGCCGCCCGCTGCAGCCGCGGTGCCGGTCCCGGTGCCACCGGAGGGCGATGTCGCACCCGTTGGTGCGCTGGCCGCTGCCTCCGGCGGTGTCGCTCCTGAATCGGTAGCGGCCTGGGCTGTCAGGTCGGGTGTTTCCGGGGCAGGCAGCGTGGACGCATCCGGCTCTCGCGTGGACGCCGGCTCGACGGCGGCCGGCTTCGGTTTCGGCCTGGGTACCGACGCCTCGCGCGGGCGCTTCGGCTTGGGCGGGGCAGGCGGCTTCGCCTCGGCGGGCGCGGCAGCCGGTGCTGGCGCCTCGGAGGCCGGGGGCGCGATCACGATGGTCCGGGTGCTGAACTTGCTCGCCAGCGGCGAGGGCTCCGGCCCGATGGCCATCGGCGCCAGCCCGAGCAGCAGCACGTGGATCAGCCCCACCAGCAGCGTCAGCCCGGCCAGCGCACGCCACGACGGACGCCCGGGCAGGCCGGCAGGCAGCAGGGGAGAGGAGTGGGCGACGAGCGTCGGCATCGGTATGTGGAGTGAGGCGCCGGCCCGGAGGTTCACGAAGACCACCTCGGTAAACTGCCGCCCGTTCAACCAGTTTAAGTGGGAGCGCCGCCGTGCCCCGTGCCGGCGCCCCGTCCCCACTCTCACGCACGCACCGCATCATGAAACTCGCCACCCTGAAGGACGGCTCGCGCGACGGCCAGCTCGTCGTCGTATCGCGCGACCTCACGCTCGCCCACTACGCCACCGGCATCGCGAACCGGCTGCAGCAGGTGCTGGACGACTGGGGCTTCATGAGCCCGCAGCTGCAGGACCTGTACGCGAATCTCAACGCAGGCCGCGCGCGCCACGCCTTTCCCTTCGACCCGTCGATGTGCATGGCCCCGCTGCCGCGCGCCTACCAGTGGGCCGACGGCTCGGCCTACATCAACCACGTCGAGCTGGTGCGCAAGGCGCGCAATGCCGAGGTGCCCGAGAGCTTCTACACCGACCCGCTGATGTACCAGGGCGGCAGCGACGACTTCATCGGCCCGACCGACGACGTGATCGTGCCCAGCGAGGCCATGGGCATCGACTTCGAGGCCGAGATCGCGGTCATCACCGGCGACGTGCGCATGGGCGCCACGCCCGACCAGGCCCTGGACGGCATCCGCCTCGTGATGCTGGCCAACGACGTGAGCCTGCGCAACCTCATCCCGGCCGAGCTGGCCAAGGGCTTCGGCTTCTTCCAGAGCAAGCCCGCCACCGCCTTCAGCCCCGTGGCCATCACGCTCGACGAACTCGGCGAAGCCTGGCAGCACGGCCGCGTGCACCTGGCGCTGCAAAGCAGCTGGAACGGCCGCAAGGTCGGCATGTGCGACGCCGGCCCGGAGATGACCTTCCACTTCGGCCAGCTCATCGCCCACATCGCCAAGACGCGCAACGTGCGCGCCGGCAGCATCGTCGGCAGCGGCACCGTCAGCAACAAGGGCGTGGAGAAGAAGGACGGCCAGATGGACTGGCCCAAGGGCTATTCGTGTATCGCCGAGAAGCGCTGCATCGAGACCATCCAGACCGGCCAGCCCTACACCGACTTCATGAAGTTCGGCGACACCATCCGCATCGAGATGAAGGGGCTCGACGGGCGCTCGATCTTCGGCGCCATCGACCAGGAGATCGTGTCGACCGCCGGACGGCCGAAGGAAGCGCCCGTGTCGCTCGTGAAGCCGCAGCAGGCCGCAGACGAGGCCCCGCAGGCGGAAGAAGAAACCCCGGAAGACTGAGGAGGCCCGCTTGCTCAGTGCGGCCCGGCGCCGCGCAGCAGCTCCTTCTGCGACCGTATCCCCAGCCGCCGGAATGCCCGGTACTGGTGAGTGCGCACCGTCGTCAGCTCAACGCCTATTTCGCGCGCGGCCTCCTTGGCTGTGCGGCCTGCCATCAGGTGGCCGATGACTTCGCGCTCGCGCAGGCTCAGCCTCAGCAGCCGCTCGGCGAGGTCGGGCTCCACCGCCTTGCGCGCGCCCACGGCGCTGCGGCCGTGCGCGGCGGTGGCATCGGCCAGCAGCGTGGCGTGCGCCTCGATGAGCGCGAAGTCCGCCGCGCCGAACTCCGGCTGCGCGAGGCTGCGGTAGAAGCTCACGGCCACGCGCTGCCCCGTGGGCTGCAGCAACAGCACAGATGCGCGCTCGCGGATGCCCACGTCGCCATAGCAGGCGGCGCGGTACACCGGGTCTGCCACCTCGTCGGCGCGCTGGTGGCCCATCCATAGCTGTGCGCGCTTGGGCAGCTTGCGCGCCGCGAGCCAGGCCATGTTCGGGTCGAGCAGGTCGAAGCGCTGCGCCACGTAGCGCTCCGATGTGCGCTCGGCCGTGCTGCCGTAGCTGCTGGCGGCCGACACCAGCTCGATGCGTCCGGCGGCATCGACCACGAACACGGTGCAGAAGGTCACCGGCATCACGCGCTGCATGGCCTTGAGATAGCTGGTTGCCAGCAGCGGCGTGCCCACGCCGGAGAGCACGTCGCCGACCACGGCCGCGGCCAGCGCGGTGTCTTCGGCGGGGTGGATGCGCCAGCGTCTCATGCGGGAAGAAAGGAGGGGTAGTGGGGGCGGATGCGGGTAAACACCTCGTACGAAGTTATGACATTGCCGCCTCCCGCGCATCGGGACAATCCCGCCGGATGACGAACTCTCCCGCTGCCACCCTCGGCGATGCCGCCAGCGGCCCCGTGCCGCCGAAGCCCGGCGCCGACGCCGGATTGCCGCCCTCGGTAGGCGCCTTCCATTACACGCGCTACGAGCCCGCGACGCCCACGCTCGGGCCCGACGGCGCCGAAGCCGGCAGCCACCCGGTGGTGATCGCGGGCGGCGGCCCGGTCGGCATGGCGCTCGCGCTGGGGCTCGCGAACCATGGCGTGCGCAGCGTAGTCCTCGAAGCCGACGACACCGTGTGCGTTGGCAGTCGCGCGGCCTGCATCTCGCGCCGCAGCCTGGAGATCATGGAACGGCTCGGCGTACTGCGTGCCTTCATGGACAAGGGCCTGCCCTGGACCGGCGGGCGCAGCTTCTACAAGACGGCCGAGGTGTTCCGCTTCGAGATGCCGAACGACGAGCGGCAGAAGCTGCCGCCGATGATCAACCTCGAGCAGTACTACGCCGAGCACTACCTGCTGGAAGAGATCCTGCGCCGCAACGAGCGCACGCCGGGGCTCGTCGACATCCGCTGGGGCACCGAGCTCACCGGCCTCGCGCAGGACGATGAAGGCGTGACGCTCGACGTGCGCAACGCCGAGGGCAGCTACCGGCTGCGCGGCCAGTGGCTCGCGGCCTGCGACGGTGGACAAAGCTTCGTGCGCAAGCAGATGGGCCTCGCGCTCGAGGGCACGGGCTATGAAGGCCGCTACGTGATCATCGACATCGAGCTGAAGAGCGGCCACCCGACCGAGCGCCGCGCCTGGTTCGACCCGCCGTGGAACCCGGGCTCGACCGTGCTCATGCACCGCCAGCCCGACGACATCTGGCGCATCGACTACCAGCTGCGCCCCGGCCAGAGCACCGAGGAAGCGCTGCAGCCGGCGGCCGTGGCCGAATTCGTGCAGCGCCATCTCGACGCCATCGGCGAGGGCCATCTGCCGTGGAAGACGGTGTGGACCTCGGTCTACCGCGCCGGCGCGATGACGCTCGAGAGCTACCGCCACGGCCGCGTCGTCTTCGCGGGCAACGCGGCGCATGCGATGCCGATCTTCGGCGTGCGCGGGCTCAACTCGGGTTTCGACGACGCGGACAACCTCGCGTGGAAGCTGGCCTTCGTCGCCCGGGGCCTGTCGGATGCCGCGCTGCTCGACTCGTACTCTCAGGAGCGCATCGAGGCCTTCCACGTGAACGCCGAGAACGCGATGCGCAGCACCGAGTTCATGTCGCCGCCCTCGCGCGGCTTCGACCTGCTTCGCGAGGCGGCGCTGTCGCTGTCGGAAGCGCATCGCGGCATCGCGCAGCTCATCAATCCGCGCCAGACGCAGGCGGTGCGCTATGCCGCCTCGCCGCTGTCGAGCGAGGGCGACGCGCTGCCCGCCGGCCCGCTGCCGGGCGAGGCGATGCCCGAGCAGCAGCTCGAGCACGGCCACCTCACCGACTGGATCGCGCCCACCTTCACGCTGCTGGTGCTGCGGCCCGACCTCGTCGCGCTGCCGGCCGAAGATGTCGAGCGGGCACGCAAGGGCGCGCTGCCCTTCGTGGTTCGCAGCATCGCGAGCCCGGGCACCGACGGCGCCGACGCGCACGCCGCGCCCGAAGTCTTCGACGCGCTCGGCGCGCAGGACGGCGCGGTCTACCTGCTGCGCCCCGATGGCCACGTTGCCGCGCGCTGGCTTCGCCTGCCGGCCGGCGCCCTGCAACCCGCAATGGCCCGCGCGGCCGGGGAGCTTTCCGCATGACTACCGCATCCCAACTTCAACCCGACGCCCGCGACCGGCTCTATGCCGAGTGCGCGCGCGCCATCTCCGAAGCCGGCGCCGAGCGCGAATCGCTGTTCCTCGCGCGGCTCGCGCTGCTGCTGTTCGAGCAGGTCGGCGACGAGGCACGCTGCCGCGCCGCGCTGGCCGACGCGCTGCGGGCTCTGCCCGTACCATCGCTGTCCGCTTCCTGATTTCCGGAATTACATACAACTAGCTGATTGGAGACCGCTTCCATGGATCGCCGCACCCTTCTCGCCACGCTCGCCTCCGGCGCCGCAATGGCCGCATCGCCCTTCGCCCGCGCGCAGGAATATCCCGGACAGCTCATCAAGTGGGTCGTGCCCTATCCGGCAGGCGGCGGCACCGACGTGATCGCGCGCGTGCTGGCCGAGGCCATGCGCCAGACGCTGGGCCAGCAGATCGTGGTCGACAACCGCCCCGGCGCATCGACCAACATCGGCGCCGACATCGTCGCCAAGAGCAAACCCGACGGCTACACGATCCTCTCGGCAGACAACGCGGTGCTGGCCTTCAACGAGCATCTCTTCAGCAAGCTGCCCTTCAGCCCCGAGAAAGACTTCACCTACATCGGCGCCATCGGCAAGTTCCCGCTGGCACTGGTCGTGCACCCCGACTTCCCGGCGAAGAACTTCAATGACTTCCTGGCCTACGTGAAGGCCAACCCCGGCAAGGTCAACTACGCCTCGCCCGGCAACGGCTCGCCGCACCACCTGGCCATGGAAATGTTCAAGGTGCGCACCGGCACCTTCATCACCCACATTCCGTACCGCGGCGCGGCGCCGGCCATGGCCGACGTGATGGGCGGCCAGGTGCCCTGCATGTTCCTCGACCTGGCCTCGGGCCTGCCGATCATGCAGAGCAACAAGGTGCGCGTGCTGGCCATCGGCTCGGGCGCACGCAGCAAGCCGCTGCCCAACGTGCCGACGCTGGCCGAGGTGGGCGTGCCCAATACGGAGGTGTTCGCCTTCCAGGGCATCCTCGGCCCGGCCGGCCTGCCGGCGGCCGTGGTGAACAAGCTCAACGGCGACCTGAACAAGGCCTTCAGCACGCCCGCGGTGCAGAAGCGCTTCGACGACTTCGGCATGGAAGCGATGCCGGGCACGCCGGCGCAGTTCGCGGCGCTGTCGCGCGCCGAGTCGAAGCGCTGGGGTCCGATCATCAAGCAGGCGGGGATCAAGCTGGACTGAGCTCGCCAGGAGCAGCTCTTTTCGCGGCACACCGCGGAACCGGCTTCGCCGGGCCGCAGGTGTCGCCCCCGGTAGGGGGTTGGCGCAGCGACACGAAGTGCGCGGAGCCTGGGGGCGTTATCTTGTGTACGCCTTGCGCGAGCCGTCCTCGAAGACTTCGTCGTCGCGCTGCAGTTCGCCGTTCTCGTCCCAGGCACGCTCGCGCGTGACGCGGCCCTTGGCGTCGAAGTTCGATTCGGCCAGCAGCGTGCCCTTTTCGCTGAAGCGCTGGTGGGTGCCCACCGGAATCTGCCGGTTGCGGCCCTGGATCTCGTAGCGGCCCTGCGCGGCGCGCTGGCCGCTGTCGTAGAACTCGGTGATCTCGACCGCGCGCGCGTCGCCGCTGCCGCTGTAGGCCGACTTGCTGCGCGGCTGGCCGTTGAGGTAGTAGCTGTCGTCGACGATCGGCTCGCCCGCGCTGTTCCATCGCTGGTCGCGCACCAGCGTTCCCTTTTCGGAGAAGGCCTGCTCGCGCACGCGGATGCTGGCGCGTTCAACCAGCAGGAAGGCCGTCTCGCGGCGCTTGACGCCTTCTGACGAGTAGCTCTGTTCGGTGCGCTGGTTGCCCACGGTCTCGTCGAGCGACGAGGTCTTGCCGTTGTCGTAGAAGCTCTGCGCCCGCACCCGCTTGCCCGACACGTACGCGAGCCGCGAGCGCAGGGTGCCGCGTGCATCGAACAGGTCGACCTGCGAGGGCCCCGTGCCCGAGAAGCCGCAGAGTTTGGCGTCGTCGACCACCGGTGCCAGCGTGGGCGCGTCGGCGCAGCGCAGGGCCGCGAGCTGGCCGTGCTCGGTGAACTCGACCGAGGCGCGCTCGTTGCCGCCGCCGGTGTCGGAGGTGGGATAGAAGATCGCGCGGCGCAGCTTGCCGTCGGGGTAGAAGCTGCGCACCAGGCCGCGCTCCTGGCCGTCGTCGTAGGTGGCGTCGCGCAGCACGCGGCCGGTGGGCGAGAACTCGCGGGCGCGACCCTGCAGGTTGCCCTTGGCATTGACGCTCTGCTCCCTGGCGAGCTTGCCCTTCTCGTAGATGCGCACGAGGCCCATCGACACGCCGTTCTGGATCTGCTCCTCGCGCTGCAGCTCGCCGCTCGTGCGGTCCTTGCAGCGCAGCAGGCCGGTCTTGCCCGCGGTGCTGCTGCCGTTGTCGGGGTTTACGGGGCGGCCGTTGAGCTCGCAGTCGAGCTGCGCGTGCGCCAGGGTGGCGCACAGCAGCGCGAGGGGCGCGATGACGGCGGCCGGGCGCGGGATCATTTGCTTACTTGTCGTAGAGGGTGTCCAGGGAACGGAAGCCCTTGACCTCGATCGGATTGCCGAACGGGTCGAGGAAGAACATCGTCCATTGCTCGCCCGGCTGCCCCTCGAAGCGCACCTGAGGCTTGAGTACGAAGTCGGTGCCGGCGGCCTCGAGGCGCCCGGCCATGGCCTGCCAGTCGGGCAGCGCGAGCGCCAGGCCGAAGTGGGGCATGGGCACCATCACGTCGCCGACGCGGCCGGTACGGGCGGTGGCGAAGGGTTCGCCCAAATGAAGAGAAATCTGGTGGCCGAAAAAGTCGAAGTCGACCCAGGTGTCGGTGCTGCGGCCCTCGGCGCAACCGAGCACGTCGCCGTAGAAGCTGCGGGCGACGTCGAGGTCGCGAACGTGAAAGGCAAGGTGGAAGATGCTCTGCATGGTTTCGGATTATGGGCAGCGGTGCTGTGAGAATGCCGGACTTTCTTTCATCGTGGAGCAAGCCTTGCGGATACTCCGGATCCTCGCCGCGCCCCTGTGCGGCATCGCTCTTCTCTTCACCTTCGGGGCGGCCCAGGCCGCCTGCCCGCCCTCCGCCATCGCCAGCCTCGAGAAGCCCGGCGTCGCCCTGCGCAACGGCATCGACCGCGGCGTGCTCTGGCGCATCGAGCGCGACGGGCGCACCTCGTGGCTCTACGGCACCATCCACATCGGCCGCGGCGACTGGGTGCGGCCCGGCCCCATCATCCAGAGGGCACTGACGCAAAGCGACACCGTCGCGCTCGAACTCGACATGCGCGACGAAGCCACCGCGCGCGCCATGGCCCGCCCGGCCGACCCCGAGCTGCTGGCCCGCATGATCAGCGGCGAGCGCGCACGCCGGCTGGAGCGCCAGAACAGCGAAGCCTGCGTGCCGCCGGGTTCGCTGTCGAAGCTGCAGCCGATCCTGCAGGTCACGGCGCTGGCCGGGCTGGTGGGGCGCGCCGACGGCCTCTATCCGGAATTCGGCGTGGACGAGACGCTGGCGGTTGCCGCGCGCAACAGCAACAAGACCATCGTCGCTCTCGAGAATGCAGCCGACCAGATCAAGGTGCTGACCGGCGACTCCGAGGCCGAGGAGGCCGAGCAGGTCGACGCAGCCCTCGACGAGCTCGAGTCGGGCAAGCTGCGCGGCCAGATCAAGGAACTGGCCGACGTCTGGGCCCGCAGCGATGCGGCCAGGCTGGCCCGCTATCCCGAGTGGTGCGACTGCCTCAAGACGCCCGCCGAGCAGCGGCTGCTGAAGCGCCTGCTCGACGACCGCAACCCGAATCTCGCCGACGGCATCGAGCGCCTGCACGCCGGTGGCAAGGGCGTGTTCGCCGCAGTGGGCGCGCTGCACATGATCGGCCCGCAGGGGCTGCCCACGCTGATGGCGGCGCGCGGCTTCACCGTGACGCCGGTGCTGACTAACGCGCAGGAGCAGACGGCGCAGCCGATGCCCGCGCTCGCGGCGCCTTCGCCCGCTCCCAGGGCCGCGCGCGGCGGCAAGGCGGTCAAGGGCCAGCGCGGAAAGGCTGCGCCCGCCGCGGCTGCGAGGGGCGGAAAGTCGGCGAAGGCGGCGCCCGCCGCTGCCAAGGGGGGGGCCCGGGCTCCGGCCAAGGCAGCCACCAAGACAACGGCCTCCAAGGCCGCGGCCCCTGCCGCCAAGGGCAAAGTGCGCAGATAATCGCGGCCGCCATGCACGCGCTGCTCCGATCCACCCGCTCCATTGCCCTTGCCGGGCGATGGGTGCTTCTGTGGTTCGTGATGTCGCTGGGCGTGGCGGTGGCCTCGCCGCTGGTGAACCCGCAGGCCATGGAGCTGGTGTGCTCCGGCGCGGGCTCCATCAAGGTGGTGGTCCACACCGAGGACGGCGTGAAGGAAATGGGCGCCTCGCACATGGACTGCCCGCTGTGCGTGCTGACCGGCGCGCCGCCGCCGGCCATGGCCGCCCCTGTCTTCGATCTTCCCCTGCCGCTGGGCCGCGTGGTCCAGCCCATTCCCGCCGCGCGCCTGGCCGCGGCCACCGCCGCGCCGCTGCCGGCGCGCGGGCCCCCGACTTTCTCCTGACGCTCTCAAAACCGTAGCCGTGTGCGCGCGTCCATGCGCTTGCGCGGCCTGTCCGGCTCGAAGTTTCGTGGAGAAGGTTCCCCTTGAAAAAGCACTCCCGCGCCCTGGCGATCGCCATGGCATTTCCCCTTGGCGCGCCCGCGCTGGCGCAGCAGCCGCAGCCCGCCGACGCGCCTGAAGGCGGCCCCGGCGGCCGCACGCTGAGCACCATCACCGTGACGGGCGGGCGGCCGACCTCGCTGCCCGCGCAGATTCCCACCACCATCGAAGGCGTGACGCACGACCAGATCGTCGAGACCGTCAACGCCACCGACAGCGAGGACGCGCTGAAGTACCTGCCGAGCCTGGTCGTGCGCAAGCGCTACATCGGCGACTTCAACCATGCCGTGCTGGCCACGCGCGCCTCGGGCACCGGCAACAGCGCGCGCTCGATGGTGTACGCCGACGGCATCATGCTGTCGAACCCGCTGGGCAACGGCGCCACCTACGCGCCGCGCTGGGGCATGGTGTCGCCGGAGGAGATCGAGCGCGTCGACGTGCTCTACGGGCCTTTCTCGGCCGCGTACCCCGGCAACTCGGTGGGTGCGGTGGTCGACTACGTGACGCGCATGCCCACGAAGCTGGAGGCGCACGTCAAGCTCAGCGGCTTCGTGTCGAACTTCGACCTGTACAACAGCCACTCCTCGCCGGCCGGCCAGCAGCTCGACCTGTCGCTGGGCAGCCGCAGCGGCGACTGGTCGTGGTGGCTCAGCGCCTCGCGCACGCACAGCAAGGGGCAGGCGCTGGTGTTCGGCAACCGGCTCGTCAGCGCCGGCACGGTGGGCAATGCAGGCACACCCGTCACCGGCGCAGTGGGCGGGCTGAACCCGTCGAACCAGCCCTGGTGGCTGGTGGGCGGCTCCACCATCTACGACACCACGCAGGAGCAGGCCAAGCTCAAGGTGGCCTACGACTTCTCGCCCACCGTGCGCGCCACCTATACGCTGGGCGCGTGGAACAACACCACCCACGGCGGCGTCGACACCTGGCTGCGCGATGCCCTCGGGCGGCCGGTGTACGGCGGGCGGGTGAACATCGGCGGGCGCACCTACAACCTCGATTCACCCAGCGCCGCGCTCGCACCGACCGAGACCGCGCTCACGCACTACATGCACGGCCTCTCGGTGAAGAGCCATACCGGCGGCGTGTTCGACTGGGAGGTGGCCGCGAGCCTTTACGACTATTCGCGCGACACCTCGCGCACGCCCACCACGCCGCTGCCTGGCGCTTTCAACGGCGGCCCTGGCCGCACCACCGACATGGGCGGCACCGGCTGGACCACCTTCAAGGCGGCCGGCACCTGGCGGCCCACCGGTTCGGCCGAGGGCGTGGGCGCGCACGTGGTCGACTTCGGCTTCCAGCAGGACACGGCGCGGCTTCGCACCAGCGTGGGCAACACGCTGGACTGGATCGACGGCTCGCCCGTCACGCCGTTCTCGGCCTTCAACGGCAACACCCGGCTGCAGTCGCTCTACGTGCAGGACACCTGGCGCTTCGCGAAGGACTGGAAGACCACGCTGGGCCTGCGCCACGAACGCTGGGAGGCCTACGGCGGCCAGCTCGGCAACGCGAGCACGCTGCTGAACTTCTCGCCGCGCAAGAACAGCTACGACTCGCCCAAGGCCGCCGTCGCGTGGCAGGCCACCTCCGACTGGCTGCTCAAGGCCTCGACCGGCCGCGCGGTGCGCATGCCGACGGTGACCGAGCTCTACCAGGGCTCGATCGACGGCAACCGCATCGTCAACACCAACCCCAACCTGCGCCCCGAGCGCTCGTGGACCACCGAGCTCACCGCGGAACGCGACCTCAAGGGCTGGGGGCTCGACGGCGTGCTGCGCACCACGCTGTTCTTCGAGAACACGAAGGACGCGCTCTACACGCAGGCGCTCAACAACCTCGTGAGCACGGTGCAGAACGTAGACGCCATCCGCACGCGCGGGCTCGAGGTGGCGCTGAACGCGGTCGATGTGGGCGTGCGCGGGCTGGACCTGAGCGGCAGCCTCACGCTGACGCGATCGAAGATCACGGCCAACAGCGGCTTCCCGGTCAGCGTCGGCCACGACCAGCCGCGCGTGCCGAGAGTGCGCGCCACGCTGCTCGCCACCTACAGGCCCGACGACCGCTGGAGCTACACCGTCGGCGCGCGCTACAGCGGCAAGCAGTACGGCACGCTCGACAACAGCGACCCCAACGGCTTCGCGTACATGGGCTTCTCGAAGTTCTTCGTGGTCGATGCGCGCATACGCTACCGGATCGACCGGCAGTGGAGCGCCTCCTTCGGCATCGACAACCTGAACAACAACAAGTACTGGGCCTTCCACCCGTACCCGCAGCGCACCTACGTGGCCGAACTCAAGTTCGACCTCTGACTCTTCCACTTCAACCGCAAGGACCACACGACATGATGAACACGACTCCGATGGCCATCCTCAGGACCACGGCCGCCTGCGCCATGCTGGCCGGCATGGGCGCCGCCGTGGCGCACGTGACCCTGCCGCCGGGCGGCGCGACCGTGGGCAGCGACTACGACGCCGCCTTCCGCGTCGGCCATGCCTGCGAAGGCGCCAAGGCCACCACCGGCCTGGCCGTGCGCCTGCCCAAGGGCTTCATCCTGAGCGACGCGCAGGCGCGCAAGGGCTGGAAGCTCGACGTGCAGAAGAGCGCGAAGGACGGAGACGGCGAGGTGCGCTGGACCGCCGAGACGCCCGGGAACGCGCTGTCCGGCAGCGAGCGCGCCGAGTTCGTGCTGCGCGGCAAGGTGCCGGCGACGCCGGGCACGCTGTGGTTCAAGGTGCTGCAGACCTGCGACGTGGGCGTGGCCGACTGGGCCGAGGTGCCGGCTTCAGGCAACTCGACCGCCGGCCTGAAGAGCCCGGCCGCGAAGCTGAACGTGGTGGCGCAGGGCGTGGCCACGGTCGACGTGCGCGACGGCTGGGTGCGCCAGTCGGTGCCGGGCCAGAGCGGCACCGGCGCCTTCATGAAGCTGACCTCGCCCACCGGCGCGAAGCTGGTGAGCATCTCGACGCCGGCCGCGGGTGTTGCCGAAGTGCACGAGATGAAGATGGAAGGCGACACCATGAAGATGCGCGAGCTCTCGGGTGGCCTCGACCTGCCCGCGGGCCAGACCGTCGAGCTCAAGCCCGGCGGTTATCACGTGATGATGATGGACCTGAAGGGAGCGCTGGCGAAGGGCGCGACCGTGCCGATGACGCTGAAGTTCGAGGACGCCAAAGGCGTGAAGACCGCGCTCGACGTCACGCTGCCGGTGGGTGCGCCCGAAGGTGCCGATGCGGGCGGTGCCGCGCACCAGCACAAGCACTGAGCGGCAGCTTCAGAGCAACTGGTCTGGCGCCAGCGGCCCGAAGAGCCTGAGCATCAGCCGCAGCATGGCGCCGGCGTCGGGCTCGGTGGTGGCGTCCTTCAGGCCGCTGCCCTCGGGCGCACGCCACAGCAGCGAGCCGTCGACCAGCTCGACGCGCCATGAGCGCTCGCGCATGCCGCGCTCGATCTGCTCCGAGGCGGCGCGCGAGAGCTCGCCGCTGCGGATCAGCAGCGCGATCTCGGTGTTCTGCAGCTGCGAGCGCAGGTCGAGGTTCATCGAGCCCACCACCAGCAGCCGGCCGTCCATCACCAGCACCTTGGAATGCAGCATCGCGCGCGATTCGCCCGAGACGCCCGTGCTTCCCGCGCTGCTGCCGCCCGAGGAGCCGCCGAAGACGTTGCCGAAGCTGGCCTGCTCGCTGCGCAGTTCGTAGAGCTCGATGCCCATCTTCAGCAGCTCCTCGCGGTGGCGCGCGTAGCCCACGTGCGCCACCGGCGCGTCGTTCGAGGCCAGCGAATTGGTCAGCACGCGGATGCGCACGCCGCGGCCGCGGGCGGCAGAGAAGGCCTGCAGCATGTCCTTTCCGGGCACGAAGTAGGGCGAGATGATGGTCAGGTCGGTTCGCGCCTGGCCGATGAGCTGCAGCAGCCCCTCGACCACGGTGTCGCCGCTGGCGGCGAGGTCGGAGGCGGCTTCCAGCGAGGCCGCGCCGCGCGAGGTGCCGGCCTTGTCGTCGGGGCGGCTGACCACGAGGCCGGGGGCCTTGGTGTTGCCGGGGTCCGAGTCGGCGGGAATCTTGCCGGGCTTGTCGGCCAGCATCACGGCCGGGGCCCAGACGAAGGTGGCGGTGCGCAGGTCCAGCGGCTTCTCGTCCCAGGCGCGGGCGCGCTGGGCGGCGGTGGGGGCTCCGGAATCTTCCTGCCGGCGGGCCGATTCGTCGGCGAGTTCCTGGTCGGCTTTCTTCGCGCGGTCGCGCATGGCCTGGAGCTCCTCGCGCGTGACCAGCGACTGCACCGGGTAGGCGCGCTCGTTGTTCCAGTAGCTGTCGAAGCTGCGCGAAAGGTCCTGCACGATGGGGCCGGCCGCGAGCACGTCGACATCGACGAAGTTGCCGGTGGTCGCGTTGCCGAAATAGGCGTCGCCGAGGTTGCGACCGCCCGTCACGCCCAGCACGTTGTCGGCGAGGAACAGCTTGTTGTGCATGCGCTGCTGGATGCGCGAGGCGTCGTCGATCGAGTTGAGCAGGCGGCTGAAGGTGGAATCGCGTGAACCCGCGAGCGGGTTGAAAAGCCGCATCTGGATGTTGGGAATGAAGGCCAGTCCCAGCACCAGCGCGTCGCGGCCGGTGCTGTGGAAGTCGTCCAGCAGCACGCGCACCCGCACGCCGCGCTCGGCCGCCGCGCGCAGGCCGCGCACCAGCCGGCCGGTGCTGGCGTCGGCGTGGATGGCGTAGTACTGGAGGTCGAGCGTCTTCTGGGCGCCTTCGATCAGCGCGAGTCGGCTGCCGTAGGCGGCCTGCGGTCCACCCAAAAGAAGGAAACCGGATTCGTAGCGGGCCTTCTCGGCCTGCCGGCGCTGCTGCACGAGGTCGGCCAGGGCGGTGCCGGTGGCGGGCGCGGAGAGCGCGGTCGAGACGGGGCGGTCGACGTTCTGCGGCAGTTGCGCGCAGGCGCCGAGGATCAGCAGCGCCAGCAGTGCGGTCGATCGGCGGAAGAACGTCTGGAAGGAAGAAGGCATGCGGCTTTCCCGGGGCTTGGAGGGCGGTGCCGCATATATAGCCTAGTCCGCGCCCGCTGCGCGTCGGACGGCGGGCGTGCCCGGGTGTCAGCGCCCGGCGGCGAGTTCTTCCTGGCGCTCCATGGCGGCGAGCAGCTCGTCGTCGATCCTGGCGTGGCGCTCCGCCAGCTCGGCCGCGCGCGAGGAGTCGGTGGCGTAGATGGCGCCTCCGTCGAGCTCGAGCATTTCGGTGATGCGCTTCTGCTCGGTCTCGAGGGCCTCGATCTGGGCGGGAAGGGCGTCGAGCTCGCGCTGCTCTTTATATGAGAGCTTCTTGCGGGCGCCCGCTGCTGCCTTGGATGCGGGGGCTTCGGCGGCGGGGGCAGGCGCGGGAGCCGCAGGCGGTGCGGATGCGGCGAGGCGCTGCTCGGCGATCTCTCGGGCGCGTTTCGACTGGGTCAGCCAGTCCTGCACGCTGCCTTCGTATTCGCGCCAGCGGCCGTCGCCTTCATAGGCGATGGTGCTGGTGACGACGTTGTCCAGGAAGGTGCGGTCGTGGCTCACGAGGAACACGGTGCCGTCGTAGTCCTGCAGCAGGCTCTCGAGCAGCTCGAGGGTGTCGATATCGAGGTCGTTGGTGGGTTCGTCGAGCACCAGCACGTTGGCCGGACGGGCGAACAGGCGCGCCAGCAGCAGGCGGTTGCGCTCGCCGCCGCTGAGCGAGCGCACGGGGGAGTTGGCGCGCGCCGGAGAGAAGAGAAAGTCGGAGAGATAGCTCTTGACGTGCTTCTTCTGGGTGCCGATCTCGATCCACTCGCTGCCGGGGCTGATGAAATCTTCCAGCGTGGCGTCGAGGTCGAGCTTGTCGCGCATCTGGTCGAAGTACGCCACCTGCAGGTTGGTGCCGCGGCGGATCTTGCCGCTGTCGGGCTCGAGTTCTCCGAGGATCAGCTTCAGCAGGGTGGTCTTGCCCGCGCCGTTGGGGCCGAGCAGGCCGACCTTGTCGCCGCGCAGGATGGTGCCGCTGAACTTGCGGATCACGGTCTTCTCGCCGAAGGACTTGGTGGCATCGGTGAGCTCGGCCACGATCTTGCCGCTGGCCTGGCCCGAAGCGACGTCCATATTGACGCTGCCCTGCACGTTCCGGCGGGCGGCGTGGCTGGCACGCAGTTCCTGCAGGCGGGTGATTCGGCTCTGGCTGCGGGTGCGGCGGGCTTCCACGCCCTTGCGGATCCAGATTTCCTCCTGGGCCAGGAGCTTGTCGGCCTTGGCGTTGATGACCGCCTCCTGGGCGAGCTGCTCTTCCTTCTGGGCGAGGTACTGCTCGAAGTTGCCGGGGTAGGAGCCCAGCTTGCCCCGGTCGAGCTCGACGATGCGGGTGGCGACGCGGTTCAGGAAGCTGCGGTCATGGGTGACGGTGACGACGCTGCCCTTGAAGTCGATCAGCAGCTGCTCGAGCCATTCGATGGAGTCGAGGTCCAGGTGGTTGGTGGGCTCGTCGAGCAGGAGGACGTCAGGGGCGGCCACGAGGGCCTGGGCGAGGGCCACGCGCTTGCGGGTGCCGCCGGAGAGGGAGCCGACGCGGGCATCGCGGTCGAGGTGCAGGCGGTGCAGCGTTTCTTCCACGCGCTGCTCCCAGTTCCAGGCGTCGAAGGCTTCGATCTGGGACTGGAGGGCGTCGAGGTCGAGGCCATCGGCGCCGGAGAGATAGAGATCGCGCACGGCGATGACGGGGGCGAGGCCCTGGCTGGCTGCGGTGAAGACGTCCGCATCCATGTCCAATGCAGGTTCCTGGGCGACATAGGCCACCCGCAGGTTCTGCTGCAGCTGGAGAGTGCCGTCGTCGGTCTTCTCCAGGCCGCCCAGTATCTTGAGCAGCGAAGACTTGCCGGCGCCGTTGCGGCCGATCAGGCCGACGCGCTCCGATTCGAGAAGGGAGAAGTCCGCATGATCCAGCAGCGGAACGTGACCGAACGCGAGCTGCGCGTCGAGGAGTGTGATGAGTGCCATGTGGCGCGGATTATCGGAGGAGCCAATGACGGGGCCTGGCGACGGGCGGCTTCTCTCTATATGTGTAGGAGCGCTCGAGCGGGCTCGTTTCAAGTTTCTCTTCGGAGGGTCTTGCGGAGACCAAAATCTGTCATATACTCGTGGGCTTCGCTGCTGAATGCCTCTGGTGTTCAGGTCCAGTCGGTCTCTTCGGGGTTGGTTGGATGGGCTGAAGAAAAAGTCTTCGAAAGTTGACGCGGTTTGAAAAAACGGTGCATAATCGAAGGCTTCGCTGAAACGAACTGCTTCAGCAACTTGCAATGAAAGTTGCGGGTTGCGAAAGAAGTTGGTCGATGCGAAAAGCCAAAATAGTTTGGTGAGATTTGAAAAAATCGTGCTAGACTGCAAGGCTCCGCTGAAATGACTTCGGCGGCTGACAATGAAAATTGTGAGCTGCGGATAACGAAGAAATAGAAAGCGAAAAAAAGTTTGGCGATTCTTTAAAAATCGTGCTAGACTACAAGGCTTCGCTGATCGCAGCAAGCAAACGAAGTAAACGACAAGTTGCTTCGGTGATCGTTAAAAAATTACAGCCGATAAGCGTGGGCGTTTGAAGGTAATTGCACAAGTTCTTCGGAACAAGTCGCAAGACTTAAAACGCTCATGAGAATAGAAGTGAAGTTCACTTCAATTCCGTTTTTGTGAGTTTTGCTCCATCGCGAGATGGGGCGCAAAAATCAAGATCGAACTATAGAGTTTGATCCTGGCTCAGATTGAACGCTGGCGGCATGCCTTACACATGCAAGTCGAACGGCAGCGCGGGAGCAATCCTGGCGGCGAGTGGCGAACGGGTGAGTAATACATCGGAACGTGCCCAATCGTGGGGGATAACGCAGCGAAAGCTGTGCTAATACCGCATACGATCTACGGATGAAAGCAGGGGATCGCAAGACCTTGCGCGAATGGAGCGGCCGATGGCAGATTAGGTAGTTGGTGAGGTAAAGGCTCACCAAGCCTTCGATCTGTAGCTGGTCTGAGAGGACGACCAGCCACACTGGGACTGAGACACGGCCCAGACTCCTACGGGAGGCAGCAGTGGGGAATTTTGGACAATGGGCGCAAGCCTGATCCAGCCATGCCGCGTGCAGGATGAAGGCCTTCGGGTTGTAAACTGCTTTTGTACGGAACGAAACGGCCTTTTCTAATAAAGAGGGCTAATGACGGTACCGTAAGAATAAGCACCGGCTAACTACGTGCCAGCAGCCGCGGTAATACGTAGGGTGCAAGCGTTAATCGGAATTACTGGGCGTAAAGCGTGCGCAGGCGGTGATGTAAGACAGTTGTGAAATCCCCGGGCTCAACCTGGGAACTGCATCTGTGACTGCATTGCTGGAGTACGGCAGAGGGGGATGGAATTCCGCGTGTAGCAGTGAAATGCGTAGATATGCGGAGGAACACCGATGGCGAAGGCAATCCCCTGGGCCTGTACTGACGCTCATGCACGAAAGCGTGGGGAGCAAACAGGATTAGATACCCTGGTAGTCCACGCCCTAAACGATGTCAACTGGTTGTTGGGTCTTCACTGACTCAGTAACGAAGCTAACGCGTGAAGTTGACCGCCTGGGGAGTACGGCCGCAAGGTTGAAACTCAAAGGAATTGACGGGGACCCGCACAAGCGGTGGATGATGTGGTTTAATTCGATGCAACGCGAAAAACCTTACCCACCTTTGACATGTACGGAATTTGCCAGAGATGGCTTAGTGCTCGAAAGAGAGCCGTAACACAGGTGCTGCATGGCTGTCGTCAGCTCGTGTCGTGAGATGTTGGGTTAAGTCCCGCAACGAGCGCAACCCTTGTCATTAGTTGCTACATTCAGTTGGGCACTCTAATGAGACTGCCGGTGACAAACCGGAGGAAGGTGGGGATGACGTCAAGTCCTCATGGCCCTTATAGGTGGGGCTACACACGTCATACAATGGCTGGTACAAAGGGTTGCCAACCCGCGAGGGGGAGCTAATCCCATAAAACCAGTCGTAGTCCGGATCGCAGTCTGCAACTCGACTGCGTGAAGTCGGAATCGCTAGTAATCGTGGATCAGAATGTCACGGTGAATACGTTCCCGGGTCTTGTACACACCGCCCGTCACACCATGGGAGCGGGTTCTGCCAGAAGTAGTTAGCTTAACCGCAAGGAGGGCGATTACCACGGCAGGGTTCGTGACTGGGGTGAAGTCGTAACAAGGTAGCCGTATCGGAAGGTGCGGCTGGATCACCTCCTTTCTGGAAACAGGCAATTTAATTTAAACGCCCACACTTATCGGTTGTTGGAAGAAGTCGGTTGTCTTCATGTGAAGATAATTGGCGAATGGGTCTGTAGCTCAGCTGGTTAGAGCACCGTCTTGATAAGGCGGGGGTCGTTGGTTCGAGCCCAACTAGACCCACCAAATCTTCTGATATCTCGTGTGAGAGTTTGAGGGGGATTAGCTCAGCTGGGAGAGCACCTGCTTTGCAAGCAGGGGGTCGTCGGTTCGATCCCGTCATCCTCCACCAACAACTCGATGCTTATTCAACACCAAAGCAGCTTCTTGCGAAAGCATGAGGCTTCTTTGTTGTTGATCAGGATCTCTTGATCAATCGGCTGTTCTTTAAAAATTCATAGAGTCGAATCAGCGTTGCTGATGGAAACTGCACATTCGTAAAGGTTTAGTGCAGACCGTGCCATCAGCAACATAGAATTTTTGATTGCGTCAAAAGAAACTTCAATTTCGAATCAAATCGATTTTTGAAGACGGCATAACGCGCTAGGTGAAAGACCTGGCAATTCCTTGATTGACTTTGGTTTCCGTGAGGAAACGTCAAAGTTATAGGGTCAAGTGAATAAGAGCACGTGGTGGATGCCTTGGCAATGATAGGCGACGAAGGACGTGATAGCCTGCGATAAGCTTCGGGGAGCTGGCAAATTAGCTTTGATCCGGAGATTTCCGAATGGGGAAACCCACCGAAAGGTATCGTTATCTGAATACATAGGGTAACGAGGCGAACCGGGTGAACTGAAACATCTCAGTAGCTCGAGGAAAAGACATCAACCGAGATTCCGAAAGTAGTGGCGAGCGAAATCGGAGAAGCCTGTTAGTGATAGCACAAGACATAACGGAACAGCTTGGAAAGGCTGGCCATAGCGGGTGATAGCCCCGTACGTGAAATGACCTGTGTGGTACTGAGCTAACGACAAGTAGGGCGGGACACGAGAAATCCTGTCTGAATATGGGGGGACCATCCTCCAAGGCTAAATACTCATCATTGACCGATAGTGAACTAGTACCGTGAGGGAAAGGCGAAAAGAACCCCGGGAGGGGAGTGAAATAGATCCTGAAACCGCGTGCTTACAAAAAGTAGGAGCCCGCAAGGGTGACTGCGTACCTTTTGTATAATGGGTCAGCGACTTACATTCAGTGGCAAGGTTAACCGAATAGGGAAGCCGTAGAGAAATCGAGTCCGAATAGGGCGATCAGTCGCTGGGTGTAGACCCGAAACCAAGTGATCTATCCATGGCCAGGATGAAGGTGCCGTAACAGGTACTGGAGGTCCGAACCGACTAGTGTTGCAAAACTAGCGGATGAGCTGTGGATAGGGGTGAAAGGCTAAACAAACTTGGAAATAGCTGGTTCTCTCCGAAAACTATTTAGGTAGTGCCTCAAGTATTACCTTCGGGGGTAGAGCACTGTTTTGGCTAGGGGGTCATGGCGACTTACCAAACCAAGGCAAACTCCGAATACCGAAGAGTACAGCTTGGGAGACAGAGCACCGGGTGCTAACGTCCGGACTCAAGAGGGAAACAACCCAGACCGCCAGCTAAGGTCCCTAAAATTGGCTAAGTGGGAAACGAAGTGGGAAGGCTAAAACAGTCAGGATGTTGGCTTAGAAGCAGCCATCATTTAAAGAAAGCGTAATAGCTCACTGATCGAGTCGTCCTGCGCGGAAGATGTAACGGGGCTAAGCCAGTTACCGAAGCTGCGGATTTGCAATTTATTGCAAGTGGTAGGAGAGCGTTCTGTAAGCCTGTGAAGGTGCGTTGTAAAGCGTGCTGGAGGTATCAGAAGTGCGAATGCTGACATGAGTAGCGTTAAAGGGGGTGAAAAGCCCCCTCGCCGTAAGCGCAAGGTTTTCTACGCAACGTTCATCGGCGTAGAGTGAGTCGGCCCCTAAGGCGAGGCAGAGATGCGTAGCTGATGGGAAACAGGTCAATATTCCTGTACCGATTGTTAGTGCGATGTGGGGACGGATCTTAATAGGTCATCCGGGTGTTGGATATCCCGGTTTAGATGGATGTAGGCGTGCATTAGGCAAATCCGGTGCACATATACCGAGGCCATCGATCGAGCCAGCTTGCTGGTGAAGTGATTGAACGAGGTTCCAGGAAAAGCCACTAAGCTTCAGCTAACAACGACCGTACCGCAAACCGACACTGGTGCGCGAGATGAGTATTCTAAGGCGCTTGAGAGAACTCAGGAGAAGGAACTCGGCAAATTGACACCGTAACTTCGGAAGAAGGTGTGCCCTATTAGTGTGAAGCGAGCAGCGGAGCATGAACGGGTTGCAAAAAATCGGTGGCTGCGACTGTTTATTAAAAACACAGCACTCTGCAAACACGAAAGTGGACGTATAGGGTGTGACGCCTGCCCGGTGCTGGAAGATTAAATGATGGGGTGCAAGCTCTTGATTGAAGTCCCAGTAAACGGCGGCCGTAACTATAACGGTCCTAAGGTAGCGAAATTCCTTGTCGGGTAAGTTCCGACCTGCACGAATGGCGTAACGATGGCCACACTGTCTCCTCCTGAGACTCAGCGAAGTTGAAATGTTTGTGATGATGCAATCTCCCCGCGGAAAGACGGAAAGACCCCATGAACCTTTACTGTAGCTTTGTATTGGACTTTGAACAGATCTGTGTAGGATAGGTGGGAGGCTTTGAAGCAGGGTCGCTAGATCTTGTGGAGCCAACGTTGAAATACCACCCTGGTGTGTTTGAGGTTCTAACCTAGGTCCATTATCTGGATCGGGGACAGTGCATGGTAGGCAGTTTGACTGGGGCGGTCTCCTCCCAAAGCGTAACGGAGGAGTTCGAAGGTACGCTAGTTACGGTCGGACATCGTGACGATAGTGCAATGGCATAAGCGTGCTTAACTGCGAGACTGACAAGTCGAGCAGATGCGAAAGCAGGACATAGTGATCCGGTGGTTCTGTATGGAAGGGCCATCGCTCAACGGATAAAAGGTACTCTGGGGATAACAGGCTGATACCGCCCAAGAGTTCATATCGACGGCGGTGTTTGGCACCTCGATGTCGGCTCATCTCATCCTGGGGCTGTAGCCGGTCCCAAGGGTATGGCTGTTCGCCATTTAAAGAGGTACGTGAGCTGGGTTTAAAACGTCGTGAGACAGTTTGGTCCCTATCTTCCGTGGGCGCTGCAGATTTGAGGAAGCCTGCTCCTAGTACGAGAGGACCGGAGTGGACACACCTCTGGTGTATCGGTTGTCACGCCAGTGGCATTGCCGAGTAGCTAAGTGTGGAAGAGATAACCGCTGAAAGCATCTAAGCGGGAAACTCGTTTCAAGATGAGATCTGCCGGGGCCTTGAGCCCCCTGAAGAGTCGTTCAAGACCAGGACGTTGATAGGTCAGGTGTGGAAGCGCAGTAATGCGTTAAGCTAACTGATACTAATTGCTCGTGCGGCTTGACCCTATAACTTTGATCAGTCAGATCAAGGTGTTATGCCAAGTTGACGCATTCAAAACAATTCAGAAAACTGATTCCAAACTCTATGAATTCGTTTGATTGATCGCGTGATCAGTCAGACAACCCTTTATGCCTGATGACCATAGCGAGTTGGTCCCACTCCTTCCCATCCCGAACAGGACAGTGAAACGACTCAGCGCCGATGATAGTGCGGGTTCCCGTGTGAAAGTAGGTCATCGTCAGGCTCTTACAGCCCAGAAACCCCCAGTCGTATACCGGCTGGGGGTTTTTGCTTTGCAGAGCTGAAAACAGAACAGAAACAGAAAACCAGCTAAAGGTTGCGCACGCCTGAGCTATCCAACTCCGCCGCGCCCGACGCCACTAGCTCCGACAAGATGTCTCCGGTCAGTCGAGTCAGCTCAATATCGCCGAAAAAGCGCGACCGAATTGCATCCAGATAAGCAGTGCCTCGCAGCCAGGCTTCCCAATCTGCAATGGAGATCGACTGCACTTCCAGCAGCTTGAACTTCATCAGCACCTTGATGGCATGCCGCGCATGCTTGACCGGATCGCGCTGCAAGCTATCGAGGCGTCGATGTGCAACAGACAAAGCTGCATCGACGTCATCGAACACGGCTCCATGCCCCGGAATCACCTGCCGCGGCGCAAGCTCCGCGATCAGGTCCAAGGTCGCTCCCACCTCGTCGAATGAAGGCTCCCCCGCCAACTCGGGAAACGCAATGCCGAATCCGTTCTCCCAAAGAGCATCCGCCGAAATCAACGTCCGGGTTTCAGGCTCGAACAGAATGACCGAATGAGGATCGTGCCCTGGCGCGGCGTGCACCTGCCAAGGCTTGTCCCCAAGCATGCACTCGCTCCCTGGTCGCAACAACCCGGTGAAGCCGAATCGCGGGCAGGTTTGCCCCGTCGCCAGGAAGCTCAAGCCTTGCTGATCCCAGCTTTCGACGAAAGCAGCCTCGCCTGGCGGTATGTCCGTGCGAACTGACGGATAACGTGCCTGCAATGCCGCATTCCCACCGCAGTGATCGCTGTGCAGGTGCGTATTCAGGATGCGATCGAGCGGCCTGTTGTCGAGTACCGACTCAACGAGGGCCAGTGTCTGCTCCGCATGCGTCGCATACCCCGTATCGACAACGGCCGTCTCTCCCTCCCCAACGAAAAGCACATTGTTCGAGGAAAGCCAGCCTCGCTCGAAAACGACGACATTCGCCGGCAGCCCGGCGCTCGCCGACGAATGACTCATCGTTCAGGCGCCCGCGTTGACACGAAGCTCACGTCGCAGGATCTTCCCGACATTGGTCTTCGGCAGCGATTCCCTGAACTCGATGTGCTTCGGCCGCTTGTAACCCGTGAGCTGCGAATGGCAATACTGCAGCACCGCGTCCTCGGTCAGCGCCGGGTCCCTGCGGACCACGAAAACCTTGATGGCCTCACCCTGCTTCTCGTCCGGCACGCCCACCGCCGCGCACTCCACCACGCCCGGGCACAGCGAAATCACGTTCTCGAGTTCGTTCGGGAACACATTGAAGCCGCTCACCAGGATCATGTCCTTCTTGCGATCGACGATGCGGCTGTAGCCGTCCTCCTGCATCACCGCGATGTCGCCGGTGCGCATGAACCCGTCGGCCGTGAACGCCGCCGCAGTCTCGGCCGGCTGGTTGTAATAACCGTTCATCACGTTCGGCCCCTTGATGCAGAGCTCCCCGGCCTGACCGACGGGCAGTGAATTCCCTTCGTCATCCTTAACCGCGATCTCGATGCTGGGCAGCGGCAGTCCGATCGTGCCGGTGAACTCGGTGTTCGACACCGGATTGTTCGTCCCGATCGCACAGGTCTCGCTCATGCCCCAGCCTTCGATCATCGGGCAGCCGGTGGCCTCGAACCATTTGCGTGCCGTGCCTTCCGAGGCCGCCATGCCACCCGCCTGCGAGACGAACAGCGTCGAAAAATCGATCGACTTGAAGTCCGGATGCATCAGCAGCGCATTGAACAAGGTGTTCACCGCGGGCAGCATATGGAAGGGCCGCTTCTTCAGCACCGCAATGAACTTGTTGAAATCCCGCGGGTTCGGAATCAGCGTCATGCGCGACCCCTGGCGGATCACCAGCAGGCACAGCGTCAGCGCGAAGATGTGATACAGCGGCAGCGCCGCAATGCTGTTGACCTTTGCCAGATCCCCGGCCCGCGACAGCGCCGGCGTGAACCAGGCCTCTGCCTGCAGGGTGGCCGCGACGATGTTCCGGTGGGTCAGCACCGCCCCCTTCGACAAGCCGGTCGTGCCGCCTGTGTACTGCAGGAAGGCAATCGAATCGAGCGTGCTCTGGTCAGGCCCCAGCGTACGGCCACGCCCCTCGGCAATCGCCTGGCTGAACGGCGTCACGGTGCGCCCGTCGCTCAGCGGCAGTTTGTAGGCAGGCACCAGCTTCGCGAGGTGCCGTACGGCCACCGTGATCCATGCGCCGTACAAGCCGCCGAGCAGGTCGCCCATCGAGGTCATGACCACGTGCTTCACCGGCGTGCGCTCGATCACCTTCTCGAGCGTGGACGCGAAGTTCTCGAGAATGACGATGGCCGTCGCGCCGGAGTCCTTCAGCTGGTGCTCGAGCTCACGCGCCGTGTACAGCGGATTCACGTTGACGCAGGTGTACCCCGCGCGCAGCACGCCGCACATGGTGACCGCGAACTGAGGAATGTTGGGCAGCATGATCGCCACCCGTGCACCGGGTTCGAGCCCGCGCGACTGCAGCCAGGCACCCAGCGCCTTCGAGAGCGTGTCGAGCTCGCCATAGGACATCCAGCGCTCCATGCAGACCGAAAACGGCCGGTCCGCATAGCGGGCGAAGGCCTCGTCGAACATCTGGGGCAGCGAGCGGTACTGCTCCGGATGAATCTCGTGCGGCACACCGGCCGGATAGTTCTGTCGCGCGGAAGATGTGGTCTGCATGCAAGCTCCTTTGGCGCGGATTGTGGAAGGCACTGTGCCTTCGCGACCAGCGGGCTTGTCCTAGGGGAAGGGCGCGTGCTGTCGCGCGCGCGATAGCTCGCGCGCGAACAACCCTTCGAAGTTTCAGGCCTTGCCGGACTCGCCCGGCAGCAGCACCCCGGCCTCGATGTCGGTCGCGACCTCCAGCGACTCGTACAGCGGCGTGAAGTCGGGCTCCGTCAAATCGAACAGCTGCCTGAAGCTGTCGATCACGAAGTAGTTGGCCTGGTAGGTGTCGATCTTGTAGCGCGTGCGCATGGTGCGCAGCAGGTCCAGCGGCAGCCTGCGCGGCTCGTCGCTGAGCACCGCGTGCCTGAGCTCGCCCACCGAACTGAGGATGCCGGCGCCATAGGCACGCAGGCCATCGGGCTGGCGAATCAGCCCGAACTCCACCGTGTACCAGTAGAGCCGCGCGAGCTTCTCGCCCGCGCCCAGCTCATGCGCCTTGATGCCGCCCTGGCCGTAGCGCTGCACGTAGTCGGCAAACGTCGGGTCGAACAGCATCGGCACGTGGCCGAACAGGTCGTGGAACACGTCGGGCTCGACGATGTAGTCGAACTCCTCAGGCTTGCGGATCCAGTCCGTCACCGGAAACTTGCGGTTCGCGAGCAGCGTGAAGAACGGCAGCTCCGGAATCAGCCCCGGCACTGCCACGATCTCCCAGCCCGTCGCGCGGTGCAGCCGTTCGTTGAGCTCGTCGAAGCGCGGGATGCGGTCCTTCACGCCCAGCGACGGCAGCGCCTTGATGAAGGCATCGCAGGCCAGCCCCGGCAGTTGCGCCACCTGCCGCTCGTAGAGTCGGCGGTACGTGTCGTGGTCGGCCGGCGTGTAGCTGGCCCAGTCCTGTGGGCAGGTGTAGTCGGCCAGCACCGCGCCGCCGCGCGAGTAGTCGCCGCGCGGCGGGCGGTCCGAGGCGCCGTAGACGGCGGGAGTGACAACTGCGGCGGCGGGGGAGTCCATGAAAAAACGATCTCGGGAAAGAAGAGTTACTTGAGCCAGCGGTCCATCGTCCGCTGGAAGTCGCCGCCGGCCTGCTGCAGGTGCAGCCACTGGTCGACGTACGACTTGAATGCCACGTCGTCGCGCGGCAGCATCCACGCCATTTCGCCGTACTGCAGCGGCTTGTCGGGGTTGACCGCGCACAGGCCCGGCTTGAGCTTCTGCTGCGTGATGGCCTCGGCCGCCTCGGTGACGAACACGTCGGCGCGGTTGGCGAGGATCTCGTCGAAGATCGTCACGTTCTCGCCGTGCAGCGTGAGCTTGGCCTGCTTGAAGTTGGCGCGGGCGAAGCGCTCGTTGCTGCCGCCCGGGTTGAAGATGACGCGCACCGACGGCTTGTCGATGGCCGCCACGCTCTGGTACTTGGCCACGTCCGCGCAGCGCGCGATGGGCGTCTTGCCGTTGACCATGTAGGGCGCGCTGAAGAAGGCGCGCTTCTGCCGATCGGTGGTGACCGACACGCCGCCCACGGCGATGTCGCACTTGCCGGCGGCCAGGTCGGGCAGCAGGTTGGCCCAGGTGGTCTTGACCCACTCGGGCTTCGCGCCGAGGCTGGCGCTGAAGCCGGTCATCAGGTCGACGTCGATGCCCTCGAAGGCACCGTCGGGCTTCTGGAAGCTGAAGGGCTTGTAGTCGCCCGGCGTGCAGATGCGCAGCACCGCCGCCTTCTGCACCGCGTCCAGGTGCGAGGCGCCCGCCGCCGGCGTGGCTGCCGGCGCCATGGCGCAACCCGAAAGAACGGCGGCAGCCGCCGCGATGAAGGTCAGACCGATCGAAGGCGTACAGCTGCGCATGCGTTCTCCAGAAGCAGGTAAATAAGGGAAGGGCCCTTATTTTGCGGCGCTCAGCACGCCGCGGCGCATCTGGTCAAGCTCGATGCTCTCGAACAGCGCCTTGAAGTTGCCGTTGCCGAAGCCGTCGTCGCCCTTGCGCTGGATGAACTCGAAGAAGATCGGGCCCAGCTGGTTCTCGCTGAAGATCTGCAGCAGCAGGGCGTCCTTCTTGCCGTCGATCAGGATCTTGCGCTTGTGCAGCGCTTCCACGCTTTCGCCGTGGCCCGGGATGCGCTTGTCGACCAGCTCGTAGTAGGTGTCGATGGTGTCCAGCAGCGTCACGCCGTTGGCGCGCAGCGCGTCGACGGTCGAGTACAGGTCGTCCGAGCCCATGGCGATGTGCTGGATGCCCTCGCCCTTGTACATGTCCAGGTATTCCTGGATCTGGCCCGCCTGCTCCTTGCCTTCCTCGTTGATCGGAATGCGGATCTTGCCGCAAGGGCTGGTCATGGCCTTGCTCTTCACGCCCGTCACCTGGCCTTCGATGTCGAAGTACTTGATCTCGCGGAAATTGAAGAGCTTCTCGTAGAAGCCGGCCCAGACGTTCATCCGGCCGCGGTACACGTTGTGCGTCAGGTGGTCGATGTAGGTCAGGCCGTTGCCGAACGGCGAAAGCGCCTGTTCCGGGGTCACGCCGGGCAGTGCCTCGAAGTCGACGTCGTAGAAGCCGATGTTGCCGATGTCGCCGGGCTTCGCCCCGTTCTTGCCGGGCCAGCGGTCCACCAGGTAGATCAGGCTGTCGCCGATGCCCTTGATGGCGGGAATGTTCAGCTCTCCGGGGCCGGCCTTGTCGGCGAAGCCCCAGGCGCCCAGTGCTGTGGCGCGTTCGTAGGCCTGCTTGGCATCCTGCACGCGGAAGGCAATGGCGCACACGCTCGGGCCGTGCTCGCGGGCGAATTTCTGCGCGAAGGAGTCGGGCTCCGCATTCAGGATGAAGTTGATCGTGCCCTGGCGATAAAGCAGCACGTTCTTGTGGCGGTGCTTGGCCACGGCCTTGAAGCCCATGCGCTCGAACACCTTGCCCATGGCGATCGGATCGGGTGCCGCGTACTCGATGAATTCGAAGCCGTCGGTGCCCATGGGGTTCTCCCAGGGCGTGAAGGCGGGTGCGTCGGCTTGGCTCATGTGCGGTCTCCGGTAGAGGTGGGGATTGATTGGATTGAATGAACAGGGCGCGAAATCGGCCGGTCATGCAATGTAGGGTGGATGCCTCTCAGGTTTTCTGCGTTTCCGGGCGCTTGTGGTGGCTATGGCGCAGTAAAACTGCAAGAATGGCGAAATGGAAGCACTGGACAAGATTGATCGGCTCATTTTGCGCACGCTGCAAGCAGACGGCCGCGCCACCTACGACCAGATCGCCGAGCAGGTGAGCCTGTCGCCCAGCGCCGTGCTGCGCCGGGTCAAGCGGCTGGAGGAGCACCGCGTGATCGACCGCTACGTGGCCCTGGTCCAGCCCGAAGCCATCGGCCTGGGGCTGACCGCATATCTCAACGTGCGGCTCGAAAAGCACACCGAGACCCACAAGCGCAACCCCATGGACCTGTTCCGCGCCAGCGTACAGACGTGGCCCGAGGTCGTCGAATGCGCCGCCCTCACCGGCGACATGGATTACCTGCTGCGCGTGGTGGTGGCCGACATGGCCCACTACAGCCGCTTCATCATGGACACCCTGCTCAAGCACCCTAGCGTCGAGGACTGCAAGACCAGCTTCGTGCTCGACCGTGTCAAGGCCACAACAGCTGTGCCTGTCTAGCCACATTTTGGTTGCGTGAGCGCCACACGTTCTGGTAAGGGGTCACGAATGTGTCTCCGGATTAACCTTGTGAACTTGTTGTTTAGGTGAAAACCCTTACATTGGAGCCATGCTTACCGCCAAGACCCTTCTCAAAGCGTCTCTCGGCATTGGCTCTTTCCTGAAAGCGCCGATGGTCGAGGCGCAACCACGCGCAGTCAGCGCGCCTCAACCGGTGATGGTGCCGATCCGTTCGATCGGCCCCCGCGAACGCGAGCGCATCGCCCGCCACCTGCTCGACCTCACCCCGCACGACCGCTACCTGCGCTTCGGCTACGCGGCGGCCGACGAGCAGATCCAGCGCTACGTCGACGGCCTCGACTTCGAGCGCGACGAGCTCTTCGGCATCTACAACCGCCGCCTCGACCTGATCGCGATGGCTCACCTGGCCTTCGCTCCCGGCGACCAGCACAGCGACTGCGCCGAGTTCGGCGTTTCCGTCTCGGCCCACGCCCGCGGACGCGGCTACGGCGCCCGCCTGTTCGAGCGCGCAGTGGTCGTGGCGCGCAACGAAGGCGTCGGCATGCTCTTCATCCATGCGCTGAGCGAGAACGCCGCCATGCTGAAGATCGCCCGCAACGCCGGCGCTACCGTGGTGCGCAGCGGCTCGGAAGCCGAGGCCCACCTCGAGCTGCCCAGCGCCACCTTCGACAGCCGCATGAGCGAGATCGCACTGGAGCACTACGCCGCGGTCGACTTCGCGCTCAAGAGCCGCGCCAAGCAGTTCTGGGCCTTCCTGGCCAGCCTGCAGGAAGTGCGCAGCGGCATGCGCGACGCCCGGAAGAAGTCGGCGCCCTGAGCCTCGCGGCCCCCGCAGCCCCTGCGGCCGCTTCCGTTCCTGCCCCCGGGGAGGGCCCGGTAGAGCGTGTCACACGCAATCCGGTATCCTTGTCCCTCCTCAACTCCGCCCTCCCGCAGTGGCCGAACCTCACCCTGAACGCGCTCCCGTCGAACGGGAAGACAAGCGCAGCTTTCTCCAGAAACTCGCCGAATTCATCCACCCCGGCCCTGATTCGCGCGACGAGCTGATCGAAACCCTGGCAGATGCCGAGGACAACGAGGTGATCGGCGCGGAGTCGCGCGTGATGCTCGAAGGCGTGCTGCGCATGGCCGACATGACCGCCGGCGATGTGATGGTCGCCGCGCCGCGCATGGACCTGGTGAACATCGACGCGCCCTTCGACGCGCTGCTGCACCTGGTCATCGACACCGCGCACTCGCGCTTTCCGGTGTACGAGGGCGAGAAGGAAAACATCATCGGCATCCTGCTCGCGAAGGACCTGCTCAAGCTGCAGCGCGCGCCGGGCCTGAACATCCGCGCGCTGCTGCGCCCGGCCACCTTCGTTCCCGAGAGCAAGGGCCTGAACGACCTGCTGCGCGAGTTCCGCGGCAACCGCAACCACCTGGCCATCGTCATCGACGAGTTCGGCCGCGTGGCGGGCCTCATCACCATCGAGGACGTGCTCGAGCAGATCGTCGGCGAGATCGAGGACGAGTTCGACATCGCCGAGGACGAGGGTGACATCTTCGGCCTCGCCGACCACACCTACCGCGTCTCGGGCGACACGCCCATCGAGCGCGTCGCCGAAGCCTTCGGCATCGTGTTCGACGAAGAACAGCTCAGCGAAGACTTCGACACCATCGGCGGCCTGATCGCGCACGAGATGGGCCACGTGCCCAAGCGCGGCGAGCACCACGCGATCGGCGGTTTCGACTTCGTCGTGCTGCACACCAAGGGCGGCGCGGTGCGCTGGTTCAAGGTGTCCCCGGCACGCGGCGGCGACGCGGCCGACTGATGGCTCGCGCGCCGGCTTCCTCCCTCGCTTCCCTGTTCCGCCCGCTCGGCTTCATTGCCGCCGGGCTGGCGCAGGCGCTCTCGATGGCATCGCCTGCCGGCGGCAAGCCGCTGTGGTGGCTGCAGCTGCTGTCGCTCGGCGCGCTCGTGTGGCTGCTCGACGGACTGCGCGCCCAAGGCGCCGGCTGGCGCCGCGCCGGGCTGCACGGCTGGCTGTTCTCCACCGCCTGGCTCACGGGCAGCTTCTGGTGGCTCTTCATCTCGATGCACACCTACGGCGGCCTGCCGGCGCCACTGGCGGCCATCGCCGTACTGGCGCTCGCCGCCGCCCTGGGCCTGTACTACGCCGTCGCAGCCGCATGGTTCGTGGTGCGCGGGCCGGCGGGGCGCGTGACGGGCGCATTGGTTTTCGCCGCGCTGTGGACGCTGGCAGAGCTCGTGCGCGGCAGCTGGTTCACCGGCTTTCCATGGGGTGCCGGCGGCTATGCGCACGTCGAGGGGCCGCTTGCAGCGCTGGCGCCGTGGGTGGGCGTGTACGGCATCGGCGCGGCGGCCGCGTTGACCGTTGCGCTGGTCGCACTGCGTCGCCCGCTTCGCATCGCGCAAGCCGTGCAGGGCGTGGTGCTGATCGCGCTGGCGTTCGCGGTGCCGAACCTCGTGCCCGCGCTCCGTGACGACGTGCAGGGCGCGAAAGGCGCGACCGGCAGCCTGAGCGTCGCACTCTTGCAGGGCAACATCCCGCAGGACGAGAAATTCATTCCCGGCGGCGGCATCGAGACCGCGCTGCGCTGGTACGGCGAACAGCTGCGCGATGCAAAGGCTTCGCTCGTCGTCACGCCCGAAACCGCCCTGCCGCTGCTGCCCGTGCAGTTGCCGGCCGGCTATCTGGAAGCGATCAAGGCGCGCTACAGCCAGGGCAACCAGGCCGCCGTCGTCGGCCTGCCGCTGGGAGGGCAAGGCACTTACAGCAACGCGGTGCTCGGCTTCCGCCCCGGCGACGCGCAGCCCTACGTCTACAGCAAGCACCACCTGGTGCCTTTCGGCGAATTCATTCCGCTGGGCTTTCGCTGGTTCATCCAGATGATGAACATTCCGCTCGGCGACTTCGCGCGCGGCGGGCTCGCGCAGGCGCCCTTCGTCTGGCAGGGCCAGCGCATCGCGCCGAACATCTGCTATGAGGACTTGTTCGGCGACGAGATCGGCGCGAACTTCCGCGACGAGGCCACGGCGCCCACCATCCTGCTCAACGTGAGCAACATCGCGTGGTTCGGCGACACCGTCGCCATCGACGAGCACCTGTCGATCTCGCGCATGCGCGCGCTCGAATTCGCCCGGCCGATGGTGCGCTCCACCAACACCGGCGCGACCGTCGTGATCGACGCCCAGGGCCGCGTGACGCACGAACTGCCGCGCCTCACGCGCGGCGTGCTCGAAGCCAGCGTGGAAGGCCGGCGCGGCCTCACGCCCTTTGCGCGCTGGGTGGCGCCCTTCGGCCTCTGGCCGTTGTGGCTGCTGGCCATGGCCATCGTGGCGATGGCCTGGGTACAAGGCCGCCGCAGTCGCTGAGCCTCAGGCTGCCGCGGGCAGGGCCTTCACCGGCCAGTCGCGCAGCTTGCCCGGGTTCAGCAGGCCCAGCGGGTCGAAGCGCTTCTTCACCTCGATGACTTCCGGCGGCAACGGCCCGCCGGCCTTGCCGTCTTCCACGATGTTCACGTGCGGGTTGTTGATGTGCACGTTGTGCTCGCGATGGATGCGCATGATCTCCTGCAGCCGTTCCTCGGTGCTGAAGCGCACGAGCTGCAGCCCGCTGCAGGTCATGAGGCCGGCCACGTTGCGCAGGAACTCGATGTGCATCATCACCTCGCCGTTCTCACCGCCCAGCAGCCTCTCCATCTCGATGACCTGCTCGACGTGCCTGCCGGGAATGAAGCCGCTCTGCAGGTAGGTCAGGTTCGGGTCGATCTTCAGCGCATGCAGCGTCGTGTGGTTCCAGGTGAATTCCATCAGCGTGCGGTTGCTCTTCTGTACCTCTTCAGCCGTCTTGCGGTAGCTCACGGTGCCGCTATGCGCTTCCACCAGCTGCAGCATCGCGCTCTCGCACGACTCGGCCACCAGTGACAGCACCGTGTGGCAGCCCTTCGGCAGGTGCGCGGCTAGTTGCGCCAGATGGTCGGAGATCGGCGCCGCGAAGAAGGTGACGCCGCGCTTCACGATGCCCGGCGCGTGCGCGAGCTTGTCGGCGAAGTTCAGCGCGCTCTCGAAGTCGCCGAAGGTCACCAGCGTCTCGAGCCATGGATGCGCGGGTGCCAGCGCGATCTCCAGCTCCAGCACGAGGCCGTTGGTGCCCCACAGGTGGTGCATGCGCATCGCCTCGGCACCGCGCAGTTCGACCACCTGCGGCTCGGCCTCGATGGTCATCGCGCGAATGCCGATCACGTTGCCCGGCGCTCCCAGCGGCCCGTAGTTGATGGAGCCCACGCCGCCGAAGCCGCCGCCGAAGAGGCCGCCCAGCGTCGCGCTGCGGTAGGTGGAGGGCACGCAGCGCAGCTCCTGCCCCGTGGGCTTCGTCTGCTTCTCGAGTTCGCCGAGCCGGATGCCCGCCTGCGCGCGCGCCACGCCTGGGCGCACCCAGAGGCAGCTGTTGTAGCCCGTCATGTCGAGCACCACGCCGCCGGCCAGCGGCGTGGTCTGTCCGTAGTTGCCGGTGCCGCTGCCGCGGATGGTGATCGGCACGCAGCGGCGCGCGCAGGCGCCGACTACCGCGCGGATCTCTTCCTCGGTTCGCGGGCGCACGACGACGTCGGCGCGCTTGTCCTTCAGCTGGCGCACGAGCACCGGGCTGAACCACGAGAAGTCGGAGGACAGCCGGGTGACGCGGCTTTCGTCGGTGATCCAGTCGAGGTCTGGCAGTTCGAGCAGCAACTGCTCGATGGCGGAAACGGGAGCATTCATGGTCAAGGTTCAATCCTGGGAAAGTTCGCTCGCATGCCAGGAGCCCAGCGCCAGCTTCGTGAGCCAGGCCATCAGCACGAAGAGCGCGACACCGGTGAGCGAGATGAGCAGCAGCGCCGCGAACATGCGCGGAATGTTCAGCTGGAAGCCCGCCTGCAGGATCTGGTAGGCCAGCCCCGCACCCGAGCCGCCGGTGCCCGCGACGAATTCAGCCACCACCGCGCCGATCAGCGCGAGGCCGCTGGAGATGCGCAGCCCGCCGAAGAAGTACGGCAGCGCGCTCGGAATGCGCAGCCGCACCAGCTGCTGCCAGCGCGTGGCACGGTTGAGCTTGAAGTAGCTCTGCAGGTCGGGGTCGATGCTGCGCAGGCCCAGCGTGGTGTTGCTGATGATGGGGAACAGCGCCACCAGCGCCGCGCACACCGTCATCGCCGCCACCGGGTTCTTCACCCAGATGATGATGAGCGGCGCCACCGCCACGATCGGCGTCACCTGCAGCAGCACCGCGTACGGGAAGAGCGCGGTCTCGATGCGCTTGCTCTGCACGAACAGGAACGAGATCAGCACGCCCGCGACCGTAGCGAGCAGGAACGACAGCACCGTGATCTTCAGCGTGACCAGCAGCGCATTGCCCAGCGGCGCCCAGTCGGTCACCAGCGTCTGCACCATCAGGTAGGGCGAGGGCACCAGGTAGGGCGGCAGTTCCATGGCCACCACCATCCATTGCCACAACGCGATCAGCACCACCCCGATCAGCACGGGGTAGAGCACGCGCTGCACGCGCGGCTGGCCCAGCAGGGGAACGGCCTTGGCGGTCATCGTGCGGCCTCCTCGTCGGTGCTGCTGGCGCGCAGCAGGCTGTCCTGCAGCCGCTTGGCGTGGCGCGCGAACTCTGGCGTGACCATGAAGTCCGCGCTGCGCGGATAGGGCTCGTCGATGCGGAATTCCTCCACCACGCGGCCCGGTCGCGCGGCCATCATCACCACCCGGCTCGACAGGAACACAGCCTCGTGGATCGAGTGCGTCACGAAGATCACCGTGAGCTTCTTCTTGCGCCACAGCTCCAGCAGGTCGGCGTCGAGCTTGTGGCGCGTGATCTCGTCGAGCGCGCCGAAGGGCTCGTCCATCAGCAGCAGGTCGGGCTGCGTGACGAGGCCGCGCGCGATCGACACGCGCATCTGCATGCCGCCCGAGAGAGCGCGCGGCAGCGCGTCGGCGAACTTCTCGAGCCCCACGAGCGCGAGCGATTCCATCACCCGCGCATCGGCCTCCTTGCGCGGCACGCCGGCCAGGTCCAGCGGCAGCCGCACGTTGGTGCGAACGCTGGCCCACGGCATCAGCGTGGGCGACTGGAACACGAAGGACATCTTGTGCGGGCAGTCGTGCAGCTGCGCCACCGGCCTGCGCCACACCAGCAGGCGGCCGTCGCTGGGCTCGAGCATGCCCGCCACCATCTTCAGCAGCGTGCTCTTGCCGCAGCCCGAGGGGCCGAGCAGGGTGACGAATTCGCCCTCGGCGATGGACAGGTCCACCGGCAGCAGCGCCTGCGTGCCATTGGGGTACGTCTTCTCGGCCGAGAGCACTTCCACTGCCGGCACGGCGGGCGCGAGTTCAGGCGGGGGCGCCAGCGTGTGAGGGTCGATGCGATTCACAATCTGAGTTCTCCGATACGTAGCTGCGTGAGAAATGCGCAATGGCGCGTCGCGGCCTCTTCGTGAAACACCGCGGAACCGGCTTTGCCGGGCCGCAGGTGTTGCCCCCGGTAGGGGGTTGGCGAAGCGACACGAAGTGCGCGCAGCCTGGGGGCGAGCATCAAGGAATGACCTTCGCATCCTTGACGAAATCGGTCGTGTAGGTCTTGGCCAGCTCCACCTTCGACGGGTCGAGCAACTTCGCGCTCACCAGGAAGTCGTAGCTCGCCTTGGCGCGCGCATCCGTCATCACGCCGATGCCGAGCTTGGCCGCGTCGCCGCCGGTGATCATTCCCATCTCCTTGAGCTTGGCCACGCTGTAGGCCAGCTGGTCGTCGGTCATGTTGGGGTTGTCCTTCTTGATGAGGGCATTGGCGGGCGCCGGGTCGGCGAGGTAGCTCTTCCAGCCTTCGGCCGAGGCCTTCACGAAGGCTGCGACCTGCTTGCTGCGGTCCTTCACGGTCTTCTCCATGCACGACACTGTGGTCGCGTAGGCCGGGAAGCCGTGGTCGCTGAACATCAGCACGGTGCTCTTCACGCCGGCCTTCTGGATGGCGTAGGGCTCGGAGGTCAGGTAGCCCTGCTGCGCCGCGTTCTTGTCGGCGACGAAGGGCTGGATGTTGAAGGTGTAGGGCCGCGTCTGCTCGTCGGTGAAGCCGAACTTGGCCTTCAGCCAGGGCCAGTAGCCGCGCTGCGCCTGGGCGCCGATCAGCAGCGTCTTGCCCTTGAGGTCCTCGAACTTCTTCACGTCCTCGTGCGCGATCAGCACCTGCGGGTCCTTCTGGAAGAAGGCCGCCACGTTGACCACAGGCACGCCGCCTTCGCGCACCTGCATCATCTGGATGTCGCTCGAACCCATGATGCAGTCGGCCTGGCCGGCGGCCATCATCTGCGTGATGTTGACCTGCGGGCCGCCCATCTTGATGGTCACGTCGAGGCCGTACTTCTTGTAGATGCCCTGCGCCACGGCCTGGTAGAAGCCGCCGTGCTCGGCCTGCGCGTACCAGTTGGTCATGTAGGTGAACTTGTCCTCGGCCTGCGCGGGCGCGGCAGCGAGGAATGCGACGGCGGCGGCGCCGGCGATGGACAGTGCGAAGGAGCGCATGGTGGGGACCTCTCGTGGCAGGGGAGTTGAAGAAGAAAAAGGTGAATCGGCCGTTGCAAGAAGCGGGCTCAGGCCGGCTCGAAGCTCTGCTGCACGAAGCCCTGCTGGTGCCCGCGCTCCCAGGTGGCTTCCTCGCGCACCACCCAGCGCAGCGCGTGCAGCTCGGTCAGCGCCTGCACCCAGCTGTCGGAGAGCGTGTCGAGGATGGCTTCGCCCTGCTCGCGCGTGGCGGTGGTCGGATCGCCGATCACCCCGCTCGGGCCGAAGTCGCGCGAGGTCCATGCGCAGGCCGGACGACCATCGGCCGACAGCAGCTTGATCGGGAAGGGCGGCGGAAAGTTGGCGACCGCGTGCTCCATGTGCACCGTCTCGGGCGCCAGCGCGAGCATCAGCGCCGTCTCGGAGTGGCCTGCGTGCATCGCGAGCTTCTTTTCCTGTTCGCTCACCTGCTTGCTCGCAGCGCTGGGCAGGCGCGACACGCCGTGCGGCACGATCACGAAGTCACCGTGGCGCAGGCGCAGTTCGCGCGCCGCCATCTCCAGCACTTGCGGCTGTCCGCCGTGGCCGTTGGCGAACAACAGCTTGCGAAAGCCCGAGCGGTAGACCGACTCGCCGATCTCGATCACGGTCGACAGCAGCGTGGTGCCCGTGAGCGTCATGGTGCCCGGGAAGTGCAGGTGCTCTTCCGACTTGCCGTAGGTGATGGTCGGCAACGCGAAGGCGCGCACCTCGGCGGGCAGCTTCTCGAGCGCCTTGCCCATCACGCCCGAGCAGATCACGCTGTCGACCGAGCACGGCAGGTGCGGGCCGTGCTGCTCGATGGCGCCGCAGGGCAGCACGATGACGGTGTTCTCGCGATCGGGCAGCGCGGCGATCTCGGTCCAGCTCAGGTAGGGCAGGAAGCGGTGGGGCGGGATGTAGCCGTGGAGCATGGGAGTCCTTGTGTTCTCTACTTGGGGAAGAAAGGCGTCGCGTCGCCGTGCGTGACGCGGCCGTCGCGCAGCACCACGCGGGTGGCGGTGCGAGAAGGCCAGCCGTGGCGGTCGGCCTGCGTGAACAGCACCAGGTCGGCGCCCTGGCCGACCAGCGTGGGGCGGATCCCGGCGGGCGCGCGGCGCAGCCAGTCGTCGCGACACAGCGCCTGTGACCATTCGTCGAAAGGCTCGTCGAGTTGGGCCACCAGCGCGGCGGTGCCCAGCGCCTCGACCGGGTCGAAGCTGCCGAGACGGCAGAACGGGTCCTGCACGTTGTCGCTCGCGAAGAGCAGCGGAATGCCGCGCTCGCGTGCTTCCTTCACCAGCGTGATGCCGCGAAGGCGCGGCGTGCGGCCGGTGACGGCGTCCTGCAGCAGCAGGTTGGTGGCGGGCAGCGAAACGACAGTGATCGGCGCGCGCGCCACCGCATCGAGCGTGGCCAGGGCCTGCGCCTCGGGCTGGGCCGCGAGCGCGCAGATGTGTCCGCAGACCACGCGGCCTTCGTAGCCGATCTCGCGCAGGATGCGCGCGGCGGTCTGCAGGCCGACGGCCGAGGCGTTGAGTTCCTCGTCGACGTGCAGGTCGATGTCGAGGTCGCAGGCCTGTGCCGACAGCAGCAGGTTGCGCAGCGCGTTCTCGCTCCAGTTGGTCGAATGCACGAAGCCGCCGAGCAGCGCATGCGGCCCGGTCGCCTTCACCTGCCTGGCAAGGCGCATGGCCTGCGCGGCGTCTTCGAAGAGCGGCAGTTTGATCAGGCTCACCTGCTCCAGCCGAACCCTGCCGGCCCACTCCTGTGCGAGCTCGGCCATCACCGGCCATGCCATGGGCACGGCATCGGGCTCCCACCAGTCGACGTGCGTGCGCAGGTGCGCCGTGCCGCATTCCCAGGCCCACTGCAGGCCGCGCGAGGCGCGCTCGCGCACGTCTTCGGGCGTCCAGTGCACGCGATCGGCGAGCATCGCATCGATGGCGCCGAGCAGGCCGGGCCGCACCTCTTTCATGCGCGGCAGCGTGAAGGCCTTGTCGAGGTGCGTGTGCGCGTCGACGAAGCAGGGCAGGGCCAGCGCGCCGCCGAGGTCCCAGGCCGAAGGCGGCAACGGTGTTGTGGCGGCGATGGCCGGTTCGACCGACTGCACGCGGCCCGCCTCGATCGCGACGTGCGCGAGCACCGGCACGCCATCGTGCTGCGGCCATTCGGCCGGCAGCAGCCAGCGCGGCAGGCGAACGTTGCAAAGGAGCGATGGCGCGCTCATGCGAAGCGCGCCATGGCCTGGCCCACGCGTGTCATGAAGCGCTTGAGCTGGGGCTCGGTCGCGACGTTCATGTGGTAGTGGGCGTGGTAGTCCACCTTCGCGCGCTGGCCGGTCAGCCGCTTCATGTAGCGCGTGACGATCTTGCGCGGCGGGTCGCCCATGTACATCGCCATCCAGCGCGGCCGCCCGTAGGTGACGACGGCGCTGATCCGCTTGATGTGCGTGAGCATCGGCTTCACGTTGGCCGGGTCGCTGATGTCGAAGGCCACGCCCGGCATGAAGAGCCGGTCGAAGTAGCCCTTGAGCATCGCCGGCAGCCCGAAGCACCAGGTCGGAAAGCAGAACACGATGCCCTCGGCCCACTGCAGCCGCTCCACGTAGGGCGCGAGCGGCAGCTGGTTGGAGGGCACGTCGTGGTAGCCGAGGCGCTCCTCGCGCGAGAGCACCGGATTGAAGCCCTCGGCGTAGAGATCGCAGTCGTCCACCTCGTGCCCGGCGGCGCGCAGGTTCTTCAGCACCTCCTGGTGCAGGGCGGCGTGGAAGCTGGTTTCGACCGGGTGGCAGTAGACGACGAGCACGCGCATGGTGTGTTTGACCGCTTAATCAGAGCAAGTGGTCAGGTTATGCAAGCGACGTGCCAGTGCGGATGCACCGGGTTGGGGACAGGCGGGCTGGGCTCTATGTGTCTTGTCTGAATTTCGTAACAAAAGTCACGGAACTACCGAAAACCGTGGCGAAAAATCGGCAGACGCAGGCCTTTACGTAACATCGGCACACACATTGAAGGGATTGTTAACTAAAATTCACAGTCCAAATCTGTGAACTTTGGGCCTCATTTCTCTCTTCATCAACCTGTTCGATTACCGAGAGTTCCCTCATCATGAAAAAACCTTCCCTTATCGTTGCCGCCGTCCTTGCAGTCACCACCAGCGCAGTCTTGGCGGCCACGAGCCCGGCTACTGCCACGTTCCAGGTTCTGATCACCGTTGCCAAGGCTTGCTCGGTGACGGCTGGCGCGGGCTCCAACATCAACTTCAATACGGTCGACTCCTCTGCCACCAACCTGAGCGCCAGCAGCAACATCAGCGTGACCTGCTCCAAGTCGACGCCTTACAACATCGGCCTGCTGCCCTCGAACAACAGCACCACCGGCGCTGGCGTGATGAGCACCGCGGCGGTCACTGACACCATCCCCTACCAACTGCGCTCGGTGAGCGCCACCGGTGCGATCTGGGGCAGCACCGCCACGTCCACTCTGCCCGGCAACGGCGTGAGCGGCACCGGCACCGGCTCGGCCCAGTCGATCCCCGTGTGGGCCACGGTCGCGAGCGTCAACGTGACGCCTGGCGCCTACCTCGACACCGTGACCGTCCAGGTCAACTACTGATCGATTGCCTGACCGTGCACCGCTTGCTGCGCCACACCCTTGCCCTTGCGTTCGCCCTGCTGGCGCACGCGGCCGCTTCGGCGAGCGGGCTGCAGGTTTCTCCGGTCACGCTGACGCTGCAGGCCACGCAGAACGCGGATGGCCTCTGGCTCAGCAACGCCGGCGACGATGTGGTGCACGCGCAGGTGCGGGTCTATCAGTGGTCGCAGGAGGCCGGCAACGAAAAGCTGACGCCTTCGCGCGAGATCCTCGTGAGCCCGCCGATGGTGCAGCTGGCCCCGTCCGAGCGGCAGCTGATCCGCGTCATTCGCACCGGCGTTCCAGCGGGCGCGGTCGAGAACTCGTACCGGGTCATCATCGATGAGCTGCCGGTCGAGATGAAGGAAAAGAAGGGTTTGCAGCTCGTGCTGCGCTATTCGGTGCCCATCTTCATCGCAGCCGCTGGCGCGCAGCCGACCGCGCCCCAGCTCACGTGGTCGCTGCGCCGCGAAGGCGGCCAGGCAGTGCTCGAAGTCGCCAACAACGGCGGCATGCACGCCCAGCTTGCCGATCTGGATTTCGTCGATGCCGCCGGCAAGCGCACCGCGGTGCACGCCGGCCTGATGGGCTACGTGCTGCCGGGGGCGAGCATGCGCTGGCCCCTGAAGACACCCGCGGAAGCCTTTGCTCCCGGCGGCGTTCTGGAAACGAAGATCAATGGCAACGCGACGCAGGAAAAAATTCCGCCGCTTCAACGCGTCCGCTGAGCGCCTGCTGCCACTGCTGCTTCTTTCCGGTCTGATGCCCTTGGCTGCTCAGGCGGAGGGCGCCGCAGCCGGACCGGGCTCATGGCTGGTCGCATCCGCCGCGGAAAGCGACCTCACGGGGCCCACCGGCAGCGATCTCTATCTGGAACTGAGCCTCAACGGCAACCCCCAGGGGCTGGTGCATTTCGGCCTGCGCGACCGGGAGCTCTGGGCCAGCGCCGCCACGCTGCGGCAACTGGGCTTCGTGCTGCCTCCGGGCGTTTCCGACCCCGTGCGGCTCAAAAGCCTTCCCGGCGTTCAGGTCGCGTACGACGCCGCGAGGCAGAGCGTTGCCATCAACGCCTCCGCCGACGTGCTGCGCCTGCCGAAGACCGTGGTCAACACGTCGACGATCGACTCGCCGAAGGCCAGCGCCTCTCCCGGCCTGCTGCTCAACTACGACCTCTACGGCACGCAGGGCCGTGGCAACAGCACCAGCCTCAACGCGCTCGCCGAAGTGCGCGCCTTCAGCGGAAGCAGCGTGTTCACCAGCACGATGATGTCGCGCGCCTACCGCACCGACAACGAAGCCTGGACGCACGACTCGGTCCGCCTCGACACCACCTGGAGCCAGTCGTTCCCCGACGACATGCTGACCCTGCGCGTGGGCGACACCACCACCGCATCGCTGCCCTGGTCGCGATCCACGCGGATCGGCGGCATCCAGCTCTCGCGCAACTTCTCGCTGCAGCCCTATCGCACCACCACCCCGCTGCCGGCGTTCCTGGGAGCGGCGGCGCTGCCCTCGCAGGTGGAGCTCTACATCAACGGCCTGCGCCAATACACGGGCCAGGTTCCGGCGGGGCCCTTCCAGCTGAACACGGTGCCGAGCATCAACGGCGCAGGCAACGCCCAGGTGGTTCTTACCGACGCCTTCGGCCGTGCCACCACGCTGGACTTTTCGCTGTACGACACGCAGCGACTGCTGCAGGAGGGCCTGTCCGACTGGTCCGTCGACCTCGGCATGGTGCGCAAGAACTACGGCCTGCGCTCGAACGACTACGGCAGCGATCCCGCCGCCACCGGCACCTGGCGCTACGGCGTGAGCAACAGCTTCACGCTGGAGGCGCACGGCGAGGCCACCAAGGGCCTGGTCAAGGGCGGCGTCGGCGGCGCGTGGCTGCTCGGGCAGAGCGGCGTCTTCACGGGCGCCGTGGCGCACAGCAGCTACCGCGGGGAAGGGGGCTCGCTGCTCAACCTGGGCTACAGCTGGCGCGACAACCAGTTCAATTTCGCGGTCGAGGGCACGCGCACGCGCGGCGAGTACCGCGACGTCGCCTCCCTGTACGGCAGCGCGCCGCCGCGCGGTTCGGGCCGGGCGTCGATCGGCTACACCACGAAGGATTTCGGCAGCTTCGGCCTGAGCTATCTCTACCTGCGCTATCCCGCGCAGGACGCGACGCGCATGGCGAGCGTCTACTGGTTCAGGGCGATCGGGAAGAGCGCCTCGATGAACGTGAGCCTCAACCAGAACCTGGACAACCGCCGCGAACGCAGCCTCTTCGTCGGCTTCACCTGGGCGCTGGACGGCAACATCACGGCCAGCGCCGGCGTGCAGCGCGACCGCGGCCAGACCGTCTACACCGCCGATGCGCAGAGCTCCATGCCGGGCGATGGCGGCATCGGCTGGCGCGCCGGCCTGCGCCAGGGCGGCGGCCAGAACGGCGGACAGGCCGAGATCGACTACCTGGGCCGCTACGGCCGCGCCATGGCCGGCATCAGCGTGCTCGGCGACAACCGCTACGCCTACGCCGGCGCCACCGGCTCCATCGCGTTCATGGGCGGACAGCCCTTCGCGGCCCGGCGCATCGACGACGCCTTCGCGGTGGTCTCCACCGACGGCATTGCCGGCGTGCCGGTGAAGCTGGAGAACCGCGACATCGGCACCACGGACGACAAGGGCTTGCTGCTGGTGGCTCCGCTGCGTTCGTACCAAAACAACCAGCTGTCCATCGACCCGATGCAGCTGCCGGCCGACGTGAAGATCGAGCGCGTGAAGACGATGGCCACGCCGAGCGACCGCTCCGGCACGCTGGTGCGATTCGGCATCACGCCGATCAGCGCCGCCGCGCTGCTGCTGGTGGACGAGGCGGGCAAGCCCCTGCCGCTGGGCAGCCGCGTGCGCGCCAACGGGCAGGACGGCGAGCCGGCCCTGGTCGGCTTCGACGGCGCGGTGTATCTCGAATCGCTCCAGGCCCGCAACACGCTCGACGTGCAGACGCCCGGTGGCATCTGCCGGACCAGCTTCGACTATCGCAAGGACGGCGCAGCAATTCCCCAGATCGGGCCGCTGCGCTGCGCCAGGGAGGCCAAGACGCCATGAGTCTTCTGATCCGTACCCTGCGGGCCCTGCGCCTGCCTCTTTTCTGCATGCTGCTGTGGCTGCTGTCTGCGGGCAGTGCCCAGGCATCGATCAACTGCACCGCATCGATGACGGCCGTGGCCTTCGGGTCGGTCGACCTGGTCGCCGGCACGGCCGCGCCCGCCAACGCCACGTTGAGCTACACCTGCACCAAGACCGGCAACACCAACACCACCGAATACGCCAGGGTCTGCTTCAACATCGGCGACGGCAATGAAGGTCTCACGAACTTCAATCCGCGCGTCATGAAGAGCGGCGCGGGCGACTCCCTGAAGTTCCAGCTCTACCAGGGGACGAGCAGCACGATCTGGGGCTCGAACGGCAACGCCGCGGTGCCGAATCCGTTCACCATCAACATCGCCATTCCCGCGCGGTCCACGACGTCCTCGGGGACCGCCACGATGCGCGGAGAGCTGCTCGCGGGCCAGACCACGGTGCCTCCGGGCTCTTACCAGGACAACTTCGCCGGAATCCATACCTCGATCACGCTGACCTCGAGCACGAGCGCTCCGCCGACCACGTGCGGCACGACGCTGGCGGACCAGTTCGCCTTCATCGTCAGCGCGACCGTTTCCAAGAGCTGCGTGGTCACGGCCGATCCGCTGAACTTCGGCTCCGTGGTGGGTCTTCCCGGCGCGGCCAACGTCGACCAGACGAGCACGATCAACGTCACCTGCACGACGCCGACCTCCTACACGGTCGCCCTGACGCCTTCCAACAACGTGACCTCCGGTGCGGGAGTGATGACTCCGACGGGGGGCGTGCCCGGCAACACGGACACGGTGGCCTACCAGCTCTACCGCAACGCCGGCCGCACGAATCCCTGGGGCAGCGTCACGGGGACGAATACCGTCGCGGGCACTGGCAACGGCCTGGTCCAGGCACTGACGCTGTATGGCCGCGTCCTGGGCGCCAGCACCAACGTGCGGCCCGACAGCTACATGGACGTCGTGACGGTCAGCGTGACCTACTGATTCCGGTCCCGGGTTCGACCCTGGGGCAGTGCGGCACCCGCGGCCGCACCGGCACGGAACGCCTGCTGGCAAATTGCAGGCAATGCGCAAAGAATAGCGCCCGGACGGCCTTCATTTTTCCGCGACTCTGCCGATAAGCCTGACTGGGCATCGATCCGATGCCTCCACACAGGTTGTGACGAGAGGAGTTCCCATGCCCGGAAACAGGCGCACTGCAAGGGCGACTGCGCTGCGTTCGCCGCAAACGGCTCCACCGCTGGCGGCCGTCGGCGTGCTGCTGCTCCTGCTGCCGTTGCCGCTACAGCTCAGTTCCGCGGAGCCGATGCGCGGCGCGAACAGCGCCACCGGCCGTTTCAACCTGACGATCAACGTCCTTCCGACCTTCAAGGTGCTCGAGGTCACGCCTGTGAAGGGCGGGCACGAGTACCGCGTATGGACCAACATGGCGTCGGTGACCATCAAGGGGCACGAGTACCGGTTCAGCAAGGTCGGGGAATCGAGCTTCGTGGTGCCCGGTACCGATGCCGATGGCCGCGACAGCCTTGGTGCCGCCTGGCAAGGCGCGGCCGGTGCGATGGCTGCGACCGCGGGCGGCGCTTCGCCGCAGGCCTCGAGCGCTGCGGCCGGCGACGGCAGCAATGCGACCCGGGTGACGGTCACTTACTAGGACCAGCGCAAGAACCAGTCCGCGGGCAAGGCGCCGCGGCGCTCACTCAAGCCCTGCATTTCTTCCCGTTCCTGCCGATATCCGGAGGTCGGGCGCCGATGGCGCGCCCTCCACAACGGATCGGACCCCATGACGGGAAATCGGCTTCAACCGGCGCGCGCCGCCCTGGCTGCGCTGATGGCGCTCGCGCCGCTGATGTGCGCGGCGGAGAGCAGCTTCGGCACCGGCTCCGCGACGGCACGGGTGCGCCTCGTGGTGGTCGTGCCGCCAGTGTTCCAGGTGCTGCGGGCCACGCAGACCGCCGAGGGTTACGACTATCTGGTCTGGACCAACATGAAGTCGATCACGATCGGCGGCCGCGAGTACCGCTTCGCCCGGCCCGGCGAGAACACGGTGCACGTACCCGCGGCACCTGCTGGCGCCTGGGTCGTGCACGGCCTCTAGGCTTCCGCGTCCGCGCTCGGTCCTTTTCAGTCCTGGTTGCCGATCTCGGTGTTGTCCGGCGACAGGCACAGCGCTCCGGCGCAGTTGATCGACCGGAAGAAGATCGGGTCATCCGGGTTGCCGAAGTAGCGCAGGCCGTTGGCCGTCTGCTCGTTCGCCTGGACGATGTTGTTTTCATCAAGACCGAAGTAGATGTTGTTCGCCTTGGGGAACTCGTACTCGAAGGTGCTCGCCTGCGTCAGGTCCTTCATGTAGAGGAAGAAGCTCGGGCGGCTGCCGTCGGTGTCGGTCAGGAAGCGTTCCTTCAGCAGGCGGTAGCCCAGCGCGCCCTGTTCGCGGATCTGTTTCGGGACGTCCGGGAAGTCGCCGCCGACCACGCTCAGCGGGCTGATCACGGCCTTCATCTCGTAGCGCGCGGGGCTGCTCAGGTCCTTGATGAAGAAGTACGCGCTCTCGTTGTTGATGGTGCTGGGCGCGAACCACGGCCTGAAGCCGTTGGCGCCTTGCGCGTTGGCCGCGTTCAGCATGTCTTCCTTGGTGTTCGGAATGGGGATGGAGTTGTAGTCGTAGGTGGCCGACGAGCCCATGTCCTTGCGGTAGAGCACGCCGAACACCGGGTTGCTGTTCGGCGGCGGCAGGATCTTCAGCTGCGGCATCAGCTGCACGAAGACCTTGCCCTGCGCGCCCTGGTCCTTCATCTGCTGCAGCAGCCGCGGCAGCAGGTCGCGCTTCAGGATGTCGAGCTCGATCGTCTTGTACTCGTAGGTGTAGGTGGTGTCGACGTCCTTCACCACCATGAACTTGTCCTGCAGCCGCACGATGTTGCCGCCGAGGGTGCCTTCGACATAGCGATAGCCCGCGGCGCCTTCGCGGTTCAGCAGCGCGATGTAGTCGTCGTAGCGCTTCTCGGCCGGATCGACATCCGGATCGCGGTCCTGCTCGAAGGTCACCCACTTGTAGTGGGCGTTGATGGGCGTCGGATTGGTGCCGGGGCCGGGCTCTTCAGGTGGCGGCTCCTTTGGCGGCGGTTCCTTCGGCGGTGGGGGGATCTGGCTGAAGAGCCCCGGGTCGAAGCTGCTGCCACCGCCTCCCCCACCACCGCACGCCACCAATGCTGCCGTCGCGAGCGCGGCAAAGAACAATCTCGCTTTCATGATCCTCTACTCCTGTTTGTTCGTGATTCGCCGCCGCGAAAGAAAGAAAGGAAGGCTGGGCGGCGAAGGGTGCGAAGGTAGGCGTGCGGGCGCACCGAACACAGTGCACAAAGTCACTGCGTTGCAGGAGACGGGAGGAAGGTGAAAAGGGAGGTAAGAAGAAAGGATTGAGCCCGGCCGCAGCCGGCGCTCAGGCCTCGATGCCGCAGCCGTGGAGCACGAAGGCGACCAGTTCGCGCGCGATCGGCTCGCGGTCGAAAGGCGCGTCGGGCGGCAGGCCGAGCATCACGCGCGTCTGGATCGCGTAGTCGGCATAGCTCTGCGTCATGGCCCAGATGTGCATCAGCAGGATGCGCGCGTCGAGCGGGCGCATCTGGCCGCGTGCGATCCAGCCGTTGATGACGTCGATCTTCTTCTGCGTCCAGGCCCGTGCGTTGGGCCAGTAGCGGTCGAGATTGCGTCCGCCGTCGAGGATCTCGCGCGTGAAGATGCGGGACATCTCTGGGCTGTCGATGGCGTGGTCCAGCTTCTTGCGGATGTAGTCGCCCAGCACCGTGGCAGGGTCGCTCGCGTCCTCGAAGGAGAACACCACTTTCCACGCGTGCAGCACCTGCATCAGCAGCTCTTCGTAGAGCTCTTCCTTGCCGGCGATGTAGTAGTGCAGTTGGGGCTTGGTGAGGCCGGCGCGCGCCGCGATGGCCTGGGTCGACGTGCCCTTCAGGCCATGCAGGCTGAACTCGGTGACGGCCGCGGTGCGGATCGCCGCCATGATGCGTTCGCGCCCGGGCCGGGCACGCGACAGGGGGCCGTCGGGCGCGGGCATTTCCTGTGCGGTCGAGACGGGGAGGGCGGCGGAGTCGGCGTTCATGGTGGCGGGTGGGCGGGCGGCGGTGCGCGCGGTCGATGGTAATACCACCGGTGCCCCGCGCATGACCGCATGCCATGCCGGCATGAGCGGGCAGGGCATGCAGGCATGGTTCCTGTATCTTCCTCGCCGCCTCGAAAAATTCCACTCAACACAGGAGTTCTTTATGTACCTCTCTCCCCGTTTCCGTGCCTTCGCGGCCGGCGCCGCGCTGCTGGCTGCCAGCGCGCTCGCGCAGGCGCAACAGGCGCTGCCCAACGTGGTGATCCTCGCCACGGGCGGCACCATCGCCGGGGCCGGCGCCTCGGCCGTCAACAGCGCCACCTACGCGGCCGCCAAGGTCGGCGTCGAGAAGCTCATCGCCGGCCTGCCGGAGCTCTCCAAGGTGGCCAACGTGCGCGGCGAACAGGTGTTCCAGGTCGCATCGGAAAGCCTGACCAACGACAACCTGCTGACGCTGGCCAAGCGCGTGTCGGCGCTGTCGAAGCAGTCGGACGTGGACGGCATCGTCATCACCCACGGCACCGACACGCTGGAAGAAACCGCCTACTTCCTCACGCTGACCGTGCACACCAGCAAGCCGATCGTGGTGGTCGGCTCGATGCGCCCGGGCACCGCGCTGTCGGCCGACGGCGCGCTCAACCTGTACAACGCCGTGAACGTGGCGGGCAGCAAGGACGCGATGGGCAAGGGCGTGCTCGTGACGATGAACGACAACATCGACACCGGCCGCGACGTGAGCAAGAACGTCAACATCAAGACCAACGCCTTCTCCAGCCAGTGGGGCCCGCTGGGCATGATCGTCGAGGGCCGCAACTACTGGTTCCGCGCGCCTGTGAAGCGCCACACCATGAACTCGGAGTTCGACATCGACAGCATCACCACGCTGCCGCCGGTGGAGATCGCCATGGGCTACGAGGGCGTGAGCTCGGTGGCCATCGACGCCATCGCCAAGAGCGGCGCCAAGGCGCTGATCCATGGCGGCACCGGCAACGGCTCGGTGGCCGATCGCATCGTGCCGAATCTGCAGAAGGCGCGCTCCGACGGCGTGATCGTGATCCGCAGCGCCCGTGTGCCCGACGGCTTCGTGATCCGCAATGCCGAGCAGCCCGACGACAAGTACGACTGGGTGGTGGCGCACGACCTGCGCCCGCAGAAGGCGCGCATCCTGGCGATGGTCGCCCTGACCAAGACCAGCAACACCAAGGAGCTGCAGCGCATCTTCTGGGAGTACTGATCTCCCTTGGGGCGTCTTCGGCGCCCCGCGCGTGCCAGGCCGCAGCGGTGAAAGCCGCCGCGGCCTTTTCTTTTCCTGTCTTTTTCCGCCTAGCGGCGGTCTGTTCCGCGATGGTGCCGCGCGTACTCGATGCTCGCGATGCAGATCGCCAGCCATGCGGTGCCCGAGCAAAGCCCCGCGAGCACGTCGCTCGGAAAGTGCGCTCGCACGAAGATGCGGCTGCAGGCCACGGTGATGATCACGGCGGTCGCTGCCATCACCGAGGGCACCCGCCAGCGCGCGGGCAGCATGCGGACTCCCAGGTAGCCCAGCATGCCGTAGAGCACCATCGAGCCCGAGCTGTGGCCGCTCGGAAATGAATAGCCCGACACCTGCGCGAAGCCGAAGTCGTGCACCGGCCGGGCGCGCTCGAAGATGTGCTTGAGCATGTGGTTGAGCACCGCGTTGCCGACCGTGGCCGCGACCCAGCCGGCCGCGAAGCCGCGATGCCCGCGCAGCCACAGCGCCACCGCCACGCCGGTGCACAGCAGCACCACGGTGATCGGGTCGGCCAGGTGGGTGAGCCACGAGAACACCTCGCGCACGCCCGGCGGGGTATGGACGCCCACCGAATGGCTGATCGTCTCGTCCAGCAGGCCCATCGGCCGGCCGTCGCCCAGGCCTTCGGCCACTTCGGCGAACACCCAGCCCAGCGCGAGCACCGCCGCCGCGCCGATGGCCAGCCCGCCGAACAGCAGCCCGGCGCCCGGTTCGGGCTGCGCCGCACGCCGGCGCCGCAGGTGCTCGAAGCCCCAGGCCGCGAGGCCGGTGACCAGCGTCAGCAGGGCGAGAAGAACCAGGAATCCGGGCCAGGCCTGGGCGCCGAGGCGTTCTCCCAGGGCGATCAGTGCGGCATGGTCAACGGGCATGAGTAAGGCGTTCGGGCGACAGGGCAAGGGGTTCCAGGGGAAGGGCAAGAGCATAGCGACCCGTTCCTGACCGCCCGCTGCCTCGTAAAATAGCCGGTTCGTTGCGCCGCGGGGTCTTCTCCCGCCGGGCGGCCGCCTTCACGCAGATCCATGCTGACCTTCCAACAAATCATTCTCAAACTGCAGTCGTACTGGGCCGACCAAGGCTGTGCGCTGCTGCAACCGTACGACATGGAAGTGGGCGCGGGCACCTCGCACACAGCCACCTTCCTGCGCGCGCTCGGCCCCGAGCCCTGGAAAGCCGCCTACGTGCAGCCCAGCCGCCGCCCCAAGGACGGCCGCTACGGCGAGAACCCGAACCGCGGCCAGCACTACTACCAGTACCAGGTGGTGCTGAAGCCGGCGCCCTCGAACATCCTCGAGCTCTACCTCGGCAGCCTCGAGGCCCTGGGCTTCGACCTGAAGAAGAACGACATCCGCTTCGTCGAGGACGACTGGGAGAACCCCACGCTCGGCGCCTGGGGCCTGGGCTGGGAAGTCTGGCTCAATGGCATGGAAGTGACGCAGTTCACATACTTCCAGCAGGTCGGCGGCCTCGACTGCAAGCCCATCACCGGCGAGATCACCTACGGCCTCGAGCGGCTGGCCATGTACCTGCAGGGCGTGGAGAACATGTACGACCTGGTGTGGACCGAAGGCCACGGCGGCAACAAGCTCACCTACGGCGACGTGTTCAAGCAGAACGAGGTCGAGCAGTCGGCCTACAACTTCGAGCACAGCGACGCCGAGTTCCTGTTCACCGCCTTCAATGCGCACGAGAAGCAGGCCAAGCACCTCATGGACGCCCAGCTCGCGCTGCCGGCCTACGAGCAGGTGCTGAAGGCCGCGCACAGCTTCAACCTGCTGGACGCGCGCGGCGCGATCAGCGTGACCGAGCGCGCCGCCTACATCGGCCGTATCCGCAACCTCGCGCGCAGCGTGGCGCAGAGCTACTACGACAGCCGCGAGCGCCTGGGCTTCCCGATGGCGCCGCGCGAATGGGTCGCGCAGATCCCGCCGAAGAAGGCCGCCTGACGCGCCTTCGCGCACATCCTTTCCCATGCCCACCGTCTTCACCCACGTCGCCGTTCCCGTCTGCGCAGCCATCGCGCTGGGCACGCGGCGCGTGCCCGTGTCGGCGCTGCTCGCGGGCATGCTCGCGTCCATCGTGCCCGACTTCGACGGCCTGGCCTTCAAGCTCGGCATCGCCTACGGCGGAATGTCGGGGCACCGCGGCTTCACGCACACGCTGGTGTTCGCGCTGCTGCTGGCGCTCGCCGGCTGGTGGCTCGCGCCCCGCTGGGGCATGCGCCGGGCGGCGGGGTGGGCGTGGATCTCGCTGTGCACCGTGTCGCATCCGCTGCTGGACATGCTGACCAACGGCGGCATCGGCATCGCCTTCTTCTGGCCGTTCAGCGACGTGCGCTACTTCAGCCCGTGGCGGCCCATCGAGGTGTCGCCGATCGCGCTGAAGAAGTTCTTCTCGCCGCGCGGCGCGCAGGTGCTTTTCAACGAGATGCTGACCGTGTGGGCGCCGCTGCTGGTGGCCTCCGTGGCCGTGCTCGTCGCGCGCCGCAACGTGGAGCGGCGCGACGGCGCCGTCGCCGCATGAATCCGGTTCTTCCTCTTTATTTTCTTTCCACGGCGCTGCCCAGTTGCGCGCCCGTGGCCGGTGCCGCTCGCGGCCCATTTCCTCCTACTCTCTGAGCCATGTCGTCTGCCAGCCTTCTTGTCGAACTGTTTGTCGAGGAATTGCCGCCCAAGGCGCTGAAGAAGCTCGGTGACGCCTTTGCCGGCGTGCTGCGTGAACAGCTGGTGGCGCAGGGGCTCGCGGAGCCCGGCGCCGTGCTGACTTCGTATGCCTCGCCGCGCCGGCTGGCCGCGCACATCACGCACGTGGCCGAGCGCGCCGCCGACAAGGCTGTGTCGCAGAAGCTCATGCCCGTGGCCGTGGGCCTCGACGCCTCGGGCCAGCCCACGCCCGCGCTGCTCAAGCGTCTGGGCGCGCTCGGCGCCGACGCCTCCGCCGTGCCAGGCCTGAAGCGCGCGATGGACGGCAAGGCCGAGGCCCTGTTCTACGAAAGCACCGCCAAGGGCGCCACGCTGGCAGAAGGCTTGCAGAAGGCGCTGGCCGAAGCCATCGCCAAGCTGCCGATTCCCAAGGTCATGAGCTACCAGCTCGAAAGCGGCTGCGAGTTGCCGGGCTGGAGCAGCGTGAGCTTCGTGCGTCCCGCGCACGGCCTCGTGGCGCTATACGGCGACGCCGTGGTGCCTGTCGAGGCGCTCGGCCTGAAGGCAGGCCGCGAGACGCACGGCCACCGCTTCGAGGCGGCGGTCGACCCGGTCGTGCTGCGCGATGCCAACAGCTATGCGCTGCAGTTGCAGGAAGAAGGCGCCGTCATCGCGAGCTTCGAGGCGCGCCGCGCCGAGATCGCGCGCCAGCTCGCTGCAGCCGCGGTGAAGGCCGGCGGCGGCTCGGTGCCCATCGAGGACGATGCCCTGCTCGACGAAGTGACCGCGCTGGTCGAGCGCCCGAACGTGCTGGTCTGCAGCTTCGAGCGCGAGTTCCTCGAAGTGCCGCAGGAGTGCCTCATCCTCACGATGAAGGCCAACCAGAAGTACTTTCCGCTGCTCGACGCGTCGGGCAAGCTCACCAACAAGTTCCTGGTCGTCAGCAACATCAGCCCCGAGGACGCGAGCGCGGTCATCGGCGGCAACGAGCGCGTGGTGCGCCCGCGCCTGGCCGACGCCAAGTTCTTCTTCGACCAGGACCGCAAGAAGTCGCTGGCCTCGCGCGTCGAGTCGCTGGGCAAGGTGGTCTATCACAACAAGCTGGGTACGCAGGGCGAGCGCGTGGAGCGCGTGATGCGCATCGCGCGCGGCATCGCCGAGAAGCTCGGCGACGCGGCGCTGGCCGCGCAGGCCACGCAGGCCGCCCAGCTGGCCAAGGCCGACCTCGTGACCGACATGGTCGGCGAGTTCCCCGAGCTGCAGGGCATCATGGGCCGCTACTACGCGCTGCACGACGGCCTCGACGCATCGGTGGCCGACGCCATCGAGGACCACTACAAGCCGCGCTTCGCCGGCGACGAGCTGCCGCGCAATACCGTGGGCGTCGTGGTGGCCCTGGCAGACAAGCTTGAGACGCTGGTCGGCATGTTCGGCATCGGCAACCTGCCCACCGGCGACCGCGACCCGTTCGCGCTGCGCCGCCATGCGCTGGGCGTGATCCGCATGCTGGTCGAGAAAGACCTGCCGCTGGAGCTGACCAGGCTGGTGAGCGATGCGCGCACGGTGCTGGACGACGCCATCGGCAAGACCGGCCAGTTCCCGCTGCACAAGGCGGCGGAGGACGTGAGCCAGGTCGTCGACTTCATCTACGACCGCCTCGCGGGTTCCCTGCGCGAGCAGGGCGCCAGCGCGCAGGAAGTCGATGCCGTGCTGGCCAATCGCCCGCAGCGCCTGGGCGAGGTGCCCAAGCTGCTGGCCGCCGTGCGCGCCTTCGCAGCCCTGCCGGCCGCGGCCGCGCTGGCGGCAGCGAACAAGCGCATCGGCAACATCCTCAAGAAGGCCCCCGAGGCCGACGCGCACGTCAGCGAGATGCTGCTTCAGGAGCCCGCCGAGAAGGCGCTGCACGCGGCCATGGCGCAGGTCGTGCCCGCCGCCAACGCGCAGTTCGACGCCGGCGACTACACCGCCTCGCTGCAGACGCTGGCTGCGCTGCGCGAGCCGGTCGACGCCTTCTTCGACGGCGTGATGGTCAATGCCGAACAGGCCGACCTGCGGCTGAACCGGCTGGGCCTGCTGAAGTCGCTGCACGCCGCGATGAACCGGGTCGCGCAGCTCGAGCGGCTGGCCGTCTGAGAATCCTTCCTCCGGCAACATCACCATGGGCGGCACCGCCATGAAACTCGTCATCCTCGACCGCAACGGCACGATCAACGTGCATCGCGAAGACTTCGTGAAGAGCGACATCGAGTGGACGCCGCTGCCCGGTGCGCTGGAGGCCGTGGCGCGGCTCAACCATGCGGGCTGGCACGTGGTGATCGCGTCCAACCAGTCGGGCCTGGGCCGCGGCCTGTTCGACATGGCTTCGCTCAACGCCATGCACGCCAAGATGCACAAGATGCTCGCGGCCGTGGGCGGCAAGGTCGATGCGGTGTTCTACTGCCCGCACAGCCCCGACGAGGACTGCGACTGCCGCAAGCCCAAGCCGGGCCTGTTCCTGCAGATCGGCGACCGCTACGGCATCGACCTCGAGGGCGTGCCGACCTGCGGCGACAGCCTGCGCGACCTGCAGGCCGGCGCGGCGGCCGGCTGCGAGCCGCACCTGCTGCTCACGGGCATGGGCGCGGCCTGCCGCGGCGTCGATCCGCTTCCTTCCGAATACCCGGCGAACACGTTGGTTCACGACGATCTCGCCGCCTTTGTCGACTTTCTGCTCGCGCGCGAAGCGCGGGATGCACTGCAGGTAGCTGTCTGATGGCGTTGTTCCGTTCCGTTCTCCACGCACTGTGGATGCTCGTCACCGTGGTGCCCTGGGGCATCATCATGTGCGTCAGCTCGCTCTGGAAGCGCGGCATTCCGCTCTACTGGATGGCCGTGCGCTGGCTCGGCTGGGCCATCGGCGGCGCACGCGTGCTGCTGGGCATCAGGACCCGCGTGAGCGGCATGGAGAACCTGCCGACCGACAAGCTCGCCGGCGCGATCCTGCTGGTGAAGCACCAGTCCACGCTCGAGACCTTCCTGATGCCCACGCTGATGCCGCATCCGCTGGCCTACGTGTTCAAGAAGGAGCTGATCTACATCCCCTTCTTCGGCTGGGCGATGGCACGGCTGGACATGATCCACATCGACCGCAGCCAGCGCGCGCAGGCCTTCAACAAGGTCGTGAACCAGGGCCGCAAGCTGCTCGCGCAGGGCATCTGGATCATCATGTTCCCCGAGGGCACGCGCATTCCGCGCGGGCAGAAGGGCACCTACAAGAGCGGCGGCACGCGCCTGGCCTGCGAGACCGGCGTGCCTGTGATCCCCATTGCCGTGAGCTCGGCCAAGGTGTGGCCGCGCAAGGCCTTCATCAAGCGCCCCGGCGTGGTCGACGTGTCCATCGGCCCGGCCATTCCCAGCGTGGGCCGCAAGCCCGACGAGCTGATGCGCGAGGTCGAGGAATGGATCGAGGCCGAGATGCGCCGCCTCGACCCCGAGGCCTACGTGAACAGCCCGTCGCAGCCCGCGCAGCAGGAAGCGGTGGGCTGACCCAAGACCGGCCGCCAGGACAAATCGGAAAGCCCGCCATGGGGGGACTGCTCCAGTTCACGATGGATCTGTTCGAGGGGCTGGGGAGCGAGTTCGCGCCCCCGGCGCCTGCGCCTGCACGGCCGCGCCGTACCAGGAAGCCCAAGCCGGTGGTGCCGCCCCTCGCGCCGCCGGACGCAGCGATCCTTCCTCCCGAGCCCGTCGATCCGGATGCGCCGCCCGCGGTGCCCCTGGCCGACACGCTGTCGCTCGCGAACTTCGCGCACCCCCAGGCCACCCGCGAAATCGTGCTCGGCTCGGCGCGCGTGGCCTACGAGTTCAAGCGCGGCAAGCGCAAGACCATCGGCTTCCTGGTCGGGGCCGAAGGGCTGTCGGTGCGCGCGCCGCGCTGGGTGGCGCTGCGCGACGTCGATGCGGCGATCCACGAGAAGTCCGACTGGATCCTGCGCAAGCTGACGGAGACGCGCCAGCGCCATGCGCGCGTCGAGGCCACGCGCATCGAATGGAAAGACGGAGCGGGTTTTCCGTTCCTGGGCGAGCCGGTCGTGATGCGGCTCGACCCGAAGCACGGCTTCGCGAGCGTGGGCGGCACGCTGGATGCGGCCACCGAAGACGGCGCGCCGCGCGTGCTTCGGCTGGCGGTGTCGCAGAACGCCGAGCCCTCGCAGATCCGCGACGCGGCGCAAGCCTGGCTCATGCGACAGGCGCGCAAGCTCTTCATCGAGCGGCTCGACCACTTCGCGCCGCTGCTCGGCGTGCGTTGGCAGAAGCTGTCGCTGTCCAACGCGGCCACGCGCTGGGGCAGCGCGAGCGCCGACGGGTCGATACGGCTCAACTGGCGCCTCATCCACTTCCGGCTGCCGGTGATCGACTACGTCGTTGCGCACGAACTGGCCCACCTGCGGGTGATGGACCATTCGCACCGCTTCTGGGAAACCGTGGAGAGCGTCGTGCCCGACTACGACGTGCTGCGGCAGCAGCTCAAGGACGAGGCGGTTCCCCGCTGGAACTGAGGCCGCCAAGGCCGTCAAGGCCGTCGAGGTGGGCGAGGCCGGTGCTCCCGGCCTCGGGCGGAAGCCTCAGGACACGGCCTTGATGGGGATGTACATCTCCCCCCCGCCTGCCATGAACTCCTTCGACTTCTCTTCCATGCCTTCGCTCATGGCCTGATCCTCGGCCACGCCCTTCTTCGCGGCGTATTCGCGCACCTCCTGGGTGATCTTCATCGAGCAGAACTTGGGGCCGCACATCGAGCAGAAGTGCGCCACCTTGCTCGAATCCTTCGGCAGGGTCTCGTCGTGGAATTCGCGCGCCGTGTCGGGGTCGAGGCCCAGGTTGAACTGGTCCTGCCAGCGGAACTCGAAGCGCGCCTTGCTCAGCGCGTCGTCGCGCGAGCGCGCTCCTGGGTGTCCCTTGGCCACGTCCGCTGCATGCGCGGCGATCTTGTAGGCAATGATCCCCTGCTTCACGTCGTCGCGGTCGGGCAGCCCCAGGTGCTCCTTCGGCGTCACGTAGCAGAGCATCGCGGTGCCGGCCCAGCCGATCATGGCCGCGCCGATCGCGCTGGCGATGTGGTCGTAGCCCGGCGCGATGTCGATGGTCAGCGGCCCCAGCGTGTAGAACGGCGCCTCGTGGCAGTGCTTCAACTGCTCGTCCATGTTCGACTGGATCATGTGCATCGGCACATGGCCCGGGCCCTCGATCATGGTCTGCACGTCGTGCTTCCACGCGATCTGCGTGAGCTCGCCCAGCGTACGCAGCTCGGCGAACTGGGCCTCGTCGTTGGCGTCGGCGCCCGAGCCGGGACGCAGGCCGTCGCCGAGCGAGAAGCTCACGTCGTAGGCCTTCATGATGTCGCAGATGTCCTCGAAGTGCGTGTAGAGGAAGCTCTCCTTGTGATGCGCGATGCACCACTTGGCCATGATCGAGCCGCCGCGCGACACGATGCCCGTCATGCGGTTTGCCGTGAGATGAATGAACGGCAGGCGCAGGCCGGCGTGAATGGTGAAGTAGTCGACGCCCTGTTCGGCCTGCTCGATCAGCGTGTCGCGGTAGATCTCCCAGGTGAGGTCCTCGGCCACGCCGCCGACCTTCTCGAGCGCCTGGTAGATGGGCACGGTGCCGATCGGCACGGGGCTGTTGCGCACGATCCAGTCGCGCGTGGTGTGGATGTTCTTGCCGGTGGAAAGATCCATCACGTTGTCCGCGCCCCAGCGGATGGCCCACACCAGCTTCTCGACCTCTTCCTCGATGCTCGAGGTGACGGCCGAGTTGCCGATGTTGGCGTTGATCTTCACCTTGAAGTTGCGACCGATGGCCATCGGCTCGACTTCGGGGTGGTTGATGTTGGCCGGAATGATCGCGCGGCCGCGCGCCACTTCGTCGCGCACGAACTCGGGCGTGATGATGCGCGGAATGCTCGCGCCCATCGGGTTGCCCGCCACGCGCTTCGCGCGCTCTTCGTTGGCGAGGTATTCGGCCATCCACTCGCGCTTGCCGTTCTCGCGCAGGGCCACGTACTCCATCTCGGGCGTGACGATGCCGCGGCGCGCGTAGTGCATCTGCGTGACGTTGGCGCCCGACTTCGCGCGGCGCGGCGTGCGCTGCAGCGCCGAGGCGCCGGCGCGCAGTTCGGCGAGGCGCTGGGCGTCGCGGTCTTCGTTCTTCGCGCCGTCGTCCAGCGCATGGTGCATGCGGCCCTCGTAGCTCTCGGTGTCGTTGCGCTCGGCGATCCACGCGCCGCGCACGTCCGGCAGGCCGCGGCGCACGTCGATCTCGACCTTCGGGTCGGTGTACGGGCCCGAGGTGTCGTAGAGCGACACGGTCTCGCCGTTGGTCAGCTGCACGTCTCGCACGGGCACGAACAGGTCGGGCCGGCTGCCCGGAATCACGCACTTGTGCGACGCGGGAAAGGGCTCGCGCGTCAGCGTGAGCAGCGAGGTGAACTTGTCGGGGGCATTCATCGGAGGCACTCCTTGTTGAGGGAAAGGGTGCTCCGCAATCGCTCGGTGGACTTCGGGATGCCCGTCACGGAAGGGGGAGTGACGGACCGGAGTCAGGGAGTGCAGCTCTTCTTACGCCGGTATGACCCGGATCAAGTTCGCGGGTCGGCAGCTTTGCCATCTCAGCACGCCACATGCGTGCACCCCGGAGCGGGGCCGATTGTGCGAGCCCCGGCCCGGCGAGTCAACCCGCGGGTTGTTACCGCAGGTCGCCGTCGACGTAGTACCAGCGTCCGTCTTCGCGCACGAAGCGGCTGCGCTCGTGCAGGCGCGTGGCGGCGCCGGAGGGGCCGCGCTGGCGCGCCACGAACTCGACCTCGGCATGGTCCGCGTCGAGCACGGAGCGCGAACGCACGTCCAGCCCCAGCCACCTGACGCCCGGTTCGAACTCGATGGAGGCCGGCCGTTTCGATGCATGCCAGGTGGCGAGCAGGTACTCGCCGCGTTCCAGCACGAAGGCCGAATAGCGCGAACGCATCAGTGATTCGGCGTCGGGCGCGGGCGTGTTGTCGAAATCGTCGAGATAGCGGCCGCAGCACAGGGCATGGGCGATGGGCTTGTCGCGGCGGTCGGTTCGGCCGCACGGGCAGGGCCCGGCGATGGGGTCGGAGGCACTCATGAAGACCGCTATTGGAACACCTCGCGGCCCGGGTGCCGACAGGGCAAGCCCGGAGACCGCCAGAAGCGGGCTACGAGGGCCGGCTCGCGGCGATGGCCTCCTGCAGGGCCTGCGCGTCCGCCGGCTTGTAGATCAGCGCATAGCCAGCGCGCTCGACCTCGGTCCGCGTCGAGTGCGCGGTCTCGCCTGTGAGGATGACCACGTTGCGCGCCTTGCCCACTGCCTGCAGGGCCTGCGCCGCGGCGAGGCCCGAGAGGCCGCTGCCCAGCCGCAGGTCGCTCAGCATCAGGTCGAACACGCCGCCGTGCTGCAGGGCTTCGCGCGGGTTCGAGGCCAGCGCGACCTCGTGGCCCCAGCCCGACAGCAGCGAGCGCATCGCTTCGCGCACGGGCTCCTCGTCGTCCAGCACGAGGATGCGGATCGGCGCCAGGACCGCATCGGGGACGGGGGCAATCGTCTCTTCGCCGGCTTGCTGGCCGAACGCACCGGTAGGTACCGTTGCCTCCTCCAGCACCAGCGAGAAGGTGCTGCCGCGCCCCGGCGCGGTACGCACCTCGATGCGCGAGCCCATTGCCTGCGCCATGCTCGCCACCAGCGACAGGCCCAGCCCGAGCCCGCGGCTGCGGTCGCGACCCGGGTTGTCGACCTGGAAGAACTCCTCGAACACATGCGCCTGGTGCCGCGCCTCGATGCCCACGCCCGAGTCGCGCACCTCGATGCGCCATGCCGGCACGCCTTCGGGCGAACGGTGCAACCGGCGCGCGAAGACGAAGACGGTGCCCTCGGGCGTGTACTTGATGGCGTTGTCCACGAGATTGCCGAGCAGCCGCGCGAGCATGCGCGCATCGGCGCGCACCACCGCCTCGGTCGGGCGGATGCGCAGCGCGAGGCCCTTGGCATCGGCCAGCGCCGCGAAGCGGCCGTTCAGCACTTCGAAGACCGGGTCCAGCGCCAGGGGCTCCAGCCGTACCGGCGCCACGCCGCCGTCGAGCTGCGCGATGTCGAGCAGGGCATCGACCGAGCCGCGCAGCGCGTCGACGCTGTCGCGCATGAAGCGCAGGTTGTCGGCGCTCGGCGCGCTGCGGGTGTCGAGCGCGTCGACGAAGATCGCCAGCGCGTGCATCGGCTGGCGCAGGTCGTGGTTGGCGGCCGCGAAGATGCGTGCCCGCTGCGCCGCGAGCTGGGCCACGTGGTCGAGCTGGCGCGCGAGCGCGTCGGCCAGCCGCGCGTTCTCGAAGCCGTGCTCGATGGAGCGCACGATCAGCCGGTTCTGCTTGCGTGCGTAGTAGAGCGCCGCGAACATCTGCGACACCACCAGGCAGCCCATGAGAAAGGTCACGCTGCCCGGCTCCACCACCAGCCGCAGCGCCATGCCGAGGAACATCGGCACGCTGAAGCACAGCGCGGCCAGCCACCACTGCGCGAGCGCCGCGATGACCACGCTCGAGACGCCGCTGATGAAGAAGTACATCAGCAGGATCAGCGTCAGGTTGTCGTGCGGAAAGAAGAGCCACGGCGCCAGCCCCCAGATCAGCCCCGGCACCAGCATGCGCACTTCCAGCTGCTGGCGCATGCGCACCGCGTTGGCGGTGTCGATGCTCGCGGGATCGAATCGGCGCAGGTGGCGGTGCCGCTGCCACTGCGAGGTGTGCACCAGCAGGCCCCACACCAGCGCGCCGGGGTTGTGCGTGAGCACGAGAAAAGTGATCCAGAAGATGGCGGCGACGCTGGCCGCCATCAGCGGCGTGTCGTAGGTGTCGCTCACGTAGGCCCGTGCCAGGCTCTGGTCGACCAGCGGATTGGGGTTGGGCGACTCGACCCAGTAGTCGCGCAGGCGCCGCAGCATCGACCCCGGAACAGGGGCGCGCGTGGAGCTGGGAGAGGGCGACTGCATGGACGACGGACTTGAACCCGGCGTCCGATTTTGCGCGCATTGCACGGCCTTCGGGCAGCCCGAGGGCATCCACCATTGGCGCGGCGCTTGCTAAACGTTAGCGTTACACAAGCCCATCGAGAAAGCCCGCGATGTACCTCACAGCCCCCGAACAACAGGCCCTGCGCGGCGTCTTCGCGTTGCTGGCAGAGGACGACCGCGGCGAGCAGGAGATCCGCGAGCGCCTCGGCCGCGCGCTGCTCGACCTGCTGCACGCGGACCAGTTCGCCTCCTTCGTGTGGGACGCCGGAAGCGGCAGCTTCGGCTCGCGCGTGGCCCTGCACATGGACCCGGCGAACCTCGACAGCTACGCGCGGTGGCACCAGCACCACGACCCGATCACCTTCGTGCTGCAGTCGCGCCGCCGCGCCACGCGCGTGACCGAGGTGATGCCGCAGCGCGAGCTGATGCGCACCCCGTTCTTCAACGACTTCCTCGCGCGCGACGGGCTGCACTGGGGAATGAACCTGCATGCCTTCGAGGGCGACCACGCGCTGGGCGACCTGCGCATCTGGCGCCGCAAGGGGCGCGGCGATTTCGGCGATCACGAGAAGGCGCTGCTGGACCTGATCGAGCCTGCGTTCGCGGGAGCGCTGCAGCGGGCGCAGCGCGCCGCAGCAGCTGCCATCCCACCGCGTGCTCCCGCTTCCGATGCGCTGCTGAGCGCGCGCGAGCAGGAGGTGGCGCGCTGCGTGCGCGAAGGCCTCACCGACAAGGAGATCGCGCGGCGCATGGCGGTGAGCGTGCCCACCGTGCGCACCTACCTGCGCCGCATCTTCGACAAGCTGGGCATCGAGCGCCGCTCGGCGCTGGCGGGCTGGACGTCGCCCACCGCGCGCTGACTGGCGCCCGCCGCCAGTTACTTCGGCGCCGGCAGCCGGCCCAGCACCTTCTCCACCGCGAGGCCCACCGCCAGCAGCCTGCGGTCGCTGCCGGCGGGGCCGTCCAGCTCGAGGCCCACCGGCAGCCCCGTCGTCGCGCCGATGCCCGAAGGCAGCTGCACGCCCGGAATGCCGGCGTTGCTGCCCGGGTCGGTGTTCTGGATCAGCGCGCCGAAGTTCTCCGGGCTGCTGGCTTCCGGCGCGGCCGGCAGGGCCACGCGCGGCACCGTCGGGAACACCAGCGCGTCGAGCCTGTTCTTCGTGAAGGTGTCGCGATAGAGCTTCTGCAGCGCGGGGCGCGCGACGCGCATCGCGTTGTCGTAGACCGGCTTCGCATCGACCACACCATTTGGCGCCGGCAGCTTGCGCGGGATCACGAAGGCTTCGAAGGTGCCCTTGACGTCGGGGCTCGCGATGCCGGCCGTGAGCTGCGCGATGTCGACGCCGGTGCGGTACTTCGCGAGGTAGGCCGCCATGTCGTCGTTCGCCTCGTAGAGTGCGAGCGGGAAGCCGACGGCGCCGTTGAGCTCCATCAGCTTGGGCATCTCGGCATTCACCAGCGTGACGCCGGCGGCGCGCAGCTTCTCGAGCGCCGCGTCGGTGGCGGAGCGCGTGTCGGCATCGAGGTTGGCGTGGAAGGCCGGCACGATGCCGAGCCGCACGCGCTTCAGGTCCGCGGGCTTCGGTGGTGCGCCGCCGGCGATGACGCTGTCGAGCAGCGCCACGTCGGCCATCGACTGCGCCATCGGCCCGGCCGTGTCGCGCGTGTGCGAGATCGGGGCGATGCCCTGCTGCGGATAGCGTCCCACCGACGGACGCAGCGAGGCGCAGCCGTTGAATGCGCAGGGAATGCGCACCGAGCCGCCCGTGTCGGTGCCCAGCGCGGCGGGTGCCATTCGCGCGCCCAGCGCCGTGCCGTTGCCCGACGACGATCCGCCCGCGATGCGGCCCGGGTCGTAGGCATTGCGCACGCCCACGTCGGGGCCGGTCTGGAAGGCGGGGTTGTAGCCGGTGACGCCGAAGGCCAGCTCGTGCATGTTCGTCTTGCCGAGCACGATGGCGCCGGCGGCACGCAGCTTCGCGACCACCGGCGCGTCGGCGGCGGGCACGAAGCCCTTGAGCGCGGGCGTGCCGGCCGTCGCGGGAAGGCCCTGCACCTGGATGTTGTCCTTGATGGCCACCGGCAGCCCTGCGAGCGGCTTGCATGCGCCGCCGCGCTTGCGCAGTGCGTCGGCCGCGCGTGCCTGCTTCAGCGCGCCGGCCTCGTCGAGGGTGATGAACGCGTTGAGGTTCGCTTTCGCCTTGGCTTGCGCGATGTAGGCCGTGACCAGCTGCTCGCTGGTGACGGTGCCCGCGCACAGCTGGCGAACCGCCTCGCTGGCGGTGAGCGTGGCGATGTCTGGCGCCGCGGGCTGTGCGAACACGGCCGGCACGGAAGCACCGAGGAACAACAGGGCCAGCGTTGCTGGAGCTTTCTTCGAGATGGGCATGGCAAGGACCTCCGACAAGAGAAGGCCGCCATGCTGCGCCCGCGGCGCGCGGCTGTCTGTCGTCGAAACCGATGACAGGCGCGGGCGCTGCCGTGCTTCTAGCGGAACATCACCCACTCGGGGCGCATGTTGAAGCGCACCGGCAGGATGCTGACGCCCAGCCCGCTGGTGACGTACATGCGCCTGTCCTTGTGCGTGATCCAGCCATAGGCCCACTCGCGCGGAGCGGCGCCGGGCACGACCAGCGCGCCGTAGCCGGGAATGCTCACCTGACCGCCATGCGTGTGCGAGGCGACCACGAGGCCCCGCGTGCGAGGCATGGTCGCGAAGCTGAAGGGGTCGTGCATCATGACCAGCGTCGCGGCACCGGGCGGCACGCCGGCCAGCGCGCGCATGGGCTCCGAATGGCCGGTGGAATGGTCGCCGATGCCGACCACCCAGATGTCGTGCCCCGGCAGGCGCACCGAGGCGTTCTCCAGCACGCGGATGCCCTGCGCGGCAAGTGCCTTCGCGGTGCGCTGGCCGTCGTGCCACCAGTCATGGTTGCCGAGCACGGCGTACACGCCCTGCGGCGCCTTCAGCTTGCCGAGGACGGCAGCCATGTCCTCGATGGGCAGGGGCTCGTCGTCCTCGCCCGTGCCCGCGAGGAAGTCGCCGGGCAGCAGCACCACGTCGGGCTGCGCCGCGTTGATCTGGCCGACGATGCGTGTGGCGCGCTCGACGCTGGTGATGCGCCATGCGGAGCGCGTGGTGAGATGCCAATCACCCGCCACGGCGACCTTCAGGCCTGCGGGCGCTTGCCACTGTTCCGAGCCCAGGGGCTCGACGCGCGCGGCCACCCAGCGCGGCTCGATGGCGAAGCTCCAGACGGCCAGCACCGCGAGCACGAATGCCGCGGCGTACCACCAGCCCGGACGTCGCCTCCGGCGTTCGCTCACGCCAGCGCGCGTTGGATCAACAGCTTCTGGATGTCCGACGTGCCTTCATAGATCTGGCATACACGCACGTCACGGTAGATGCGCTCCAACGGGAAGTCGTTCACGTAGCCATAGCCGCCCAGCGTCTGGATGGCCGCGCTGCACACGCGCTCGGCCATCTCGCTGGCGAAGAGCTTGGCCATGGCGGCTTCCTTCAGGCAGGGCAGGCCGGCATCGCGCAGGCTCGCCGCGTGCCAGATCAGCTGGCGCGCGGCCTCGATCTGCGTCGCGCACTCGGCGAGGCGGAAGCCCACGGCCTGCTGGTCGAAGATCGAACCGCCGAAGGCCTGACGCTCCTTGGCATAGGCCAGCGCGGCGTCGAAGGCGCTGCGCGCCATGCCCACGCTCTGCGCAGCGATGCCGATGCGCCCGCCCTCCAGCGCGCCGAGCGCGATCTTGTAGCCCTCGCCCTCCGCGCCGATCAGGTTCTCGCGCGGAATGCGGCAGCCGTCGAAGTTGATCTGTGCGGTGTCGCTGCTGTGCTGGCCCAGCTTGTCTTCGAGGCGAGCCACGTTGTAGCCGGGCGCATCGGTCGGCACGATGAACGCGCTCATGCCGCGCTTGCCGGCGCCCTTGTCGGTCACCGCGATGACGATGGCCACCTGGCCGTTCTTGCCGCTCGTGATGAACTGCTTCACGCCGTCGATCACGTAGCCGTCGCCGTCCTTGCGCGCCGTGGTACGCAGACTGGATGCATCGCTGCCGGCCTGCGGCTCGGTGAGGCAGAAGGCGCCGAGCATCTGCCCCTGCGCCAGCGGCTCCAGCCATTGCTTCTTCTGCTGCGCGTTGCCATAACGCATGAGGATGGCGTTGACCGGGCAGTTGGTCACGCTGATTGCGGTGCTGGTGCCGCCGTCGCCGGCCGCGATTTCCTCCAGCACCAGCGCAAGCGTGAGGTAGTCGAGGCCCGCGCCGCCATGCTCCTCGGACACGCAGATGCCGTAGGCACCCAGCGCCGCGAGGCCCTTGTGGGCCTCCTTGGGAAAGCTGTGCTCGCGGTCCCACTTCGGCGCGTTGGGCCAGAGTTCGGCTTGCGAGAAGTCGCGCACCGCGTCGCGGATGGCTTCCTGGTCTGCGCTGAGCAGCATGGCGTTGTCTCCAGTTTTCTTCTTTGCGTTTCTTGCTTCTTGCTTACTTGCCGGCGCCCAGATCCATGATCAGGCGCGCTGCCATGTACAGGCGGCGCGGAATGGCGCTGATGTCCACGTACTCGGCCTTGTCGCTGTGGTAGCCGAAGCCCGGCAGGCCCAGGCTTTCGATCACGGGCTTGCCCGAGAGCGCGGCATAGGCGGCGTCGGTGCCGCCGCCGGTGCGCTCTTCCACGCCCAGGGTGCCGCCGGCTTCCTTGTAGTACGCCACGGCCTTGTCGACCAGCTTCTTGCCGCCTTCGCCGGCATTGAAGGCCGGGCGGCCGCGCGTGACGATCACCTTGACATCGGCTTCGGGCAGCTTCTTCTGCTGCGCGCGTTCTTCCAGCGTCTTCATGGCGGCGTCGAAGTCTTCGTTGCGCGCGTAGCGGACGTCGGCGTTCAGCGTGGCGCTCGCGGGGATGATGTTCGAGACGTTGCCGGCCTTGGCGATGGTCCAGTTGAAGCGCAGGTTCTTCGACTTGTCGTCGATGTTCATCGTGCGCAGCACCAGGTCGGAGGCCTCGACCAGCGCGTTCACGCCCAGCTCGGGCGCAGCACCCGCATGCGAGGCCTTGCCGGTGATGTTGACCTGCACGTAGGCGATGCCCGAGGTGCCCAGCGAGAGCTTTTCGTCGCCGGCGCTAGTGGGTTCGAAGGAGAGCACGTAGTCGGCCAGCTTGGCTTCTTCCTGGATCAGGTCGCGCGAGCCGAAGGAGCCTTTTTCCTCGTCGGTGTTGAACAGCACGGTGATGGTGCCGTAGTCGCGCACGCCGTAGTCCTTCAGCAGCTTGAGCGTGTGCAGGATGACCGCGTTGCCGCCCTTGTCGTCGGCGATGCCGGGGCCGTAGGCCTTGTCGCCCTCGACGCGGAACGGCGCCTTCGCGAGGATGCCCTTCAGGTACACCGTGTCCATGTGCGACATCAGCAGCAGGTTCTTGCCGCCGCGGCCCTTGATCTTGCCCACGATGTTGTCGCCCACCACGAGGCCGGCCGACTTGCTGCGCGTGACGGTGAAGCCCAGGTTCTTGAGCTCGCCCTCGAGGTAGTTGCCGGCGGCGGCGATGCCCTCGGCGTCACCGGTGCCGGTCTCGATGTTGACGAGCTTCTCCAGCGTCTTGATCACCGCGGGCTGCTCGTCGGTGGCGGCCTGGAACAGCACGTTGTCGCGCTTCTGGGCCCAGCTGGCGGCAGGTGCCAGGAAGGCGGTGGCCAGCAAGGCGGCAAGGGCGGTACGGTGGATGGATGGGCGCATGAAATCTCCTGCTCTACGCATTTCTATTTGGATGTCTGGATGAAAAAAGCCGGGAGAGTCCGTGCTCGGACGCTCCCGGCCCTGCTCTTATAGCAATTCGAGTGCCACTGCGGTGCCTTCGCCCCCGCCGATGCACAGGGTGGCCACGCCGCGCGTCTTGCCGCGTGCCTTCAGCGCGTGGATCAGCGTGACCATGATGCGCGCGCCGCTGGCGCCGATCGGGTGGCCCAGCGCGCAGGCGCCGCCGTGCACGTTGACGATGTCGTGCGACACGTCGAGTTCGTGCATCAGCGCCATCGGCACCACGGCGAAGGCTTCGTTCACCTCCCACAGGTCGACGTCGCGCGCCTTCCAGCCAGTCTTGGCGAAGAGCTTCTGCACGGCACCGACGGGCGCCGTGGAGAACCACTCGGGCTGCTGCGCGTGCGTGGCATGGCCGACGACGCGGGCGATGGGCTTCGCGCCGATCTTCTTCGCGTGCGATTCGGTCATCATCACCAGCGCGGCCGCGCCGTCGTTGATCGACGAGCTCGATGCGGCGGTGATGGTGCCGTTCTCCTTCTTGAACGCGGGCTTGAGCGTGGGGATCTTGTCGAGCTTGACCTTGCCCGGGCCTTCGTCGACCGAGATCACGGTGTCGCCGCCGCGGCCCTTGACGGTGACGGGCGCAATCTCGTCCTTGAAGAGACCGGTGTCTGTGGCCTTCTTGGCGCGCTCGACGCTGGCGATGGCGAAAGCGTCCTGCTGCTCGCGCGTGAACTTGTACTTGGCGGCGCAGTCCTCGCCGAAGGTGCCCATCGAGCGGCCCGGCTGGTAGGCGTCTTCCAGGCCGTCGAGCATCATGTGGTCGAAGATGCGGTCGTGGCCCATGCGGTAGCCGCCGCGGCCCTTGAGCATGAGGTAGGGCGCGTTGGTCATGCTTTCCATGCCGCCGGCCACCATCACCTCGTGCGTGCCGGCCAGCAGCAGGTCGTGCGCGAGCATCGCGGCCTTCATGGCCGAGCCGCACATCTTGCTGAGCGTGACCGCGCCCGCGCTGTCGGGCAGGCCGCCCTTGTAGGCCGCCTGGCGCGCTGGGGCCTGGCCCTGGCCGGCCATCAGGCAGTTGCCGAAGAGCACCTCGCCCACGCTGTCGGGCGCGACGCCCGAGCGCTCGATGGCGGCCTTGATGGCCGCTCCGCCGAGGTCGTGCGCGGAGAGGGAGGCGAAGTCGCCCTGGAAGCTGCCCATGGGGGTGCGGGCGGCGCCGACGATGACGATGGATTCGGACATGGAGGTCTCCTTCGGTAATTCAGTGATGTGGAAGCGGAATCGGAAAGAAATGAAAGCGGTCGGTCAGAAGTGCGTGGCGTGCCCTTCGTGCCGGAAGCGTTGCGACTCTTCGTACGGGAACACGTCCAGCATCTGCCCGGCCTGGATGCGCTCCTTGTGGTGCTGCCAGAAGGCGGCGTCGAGCAGGTCGGCGTGGTGCGCCATGAAGGCCGCGCGCACGTCCTTGTTGCCCAGCAGGAAGGGCTCGAAGGTCTCGGGGAATACGTCCTTCGGGCCCACCGAGTACCAGATCTCGCCGCTCATCTCGTCTTCCTCGTTGCGCGGCGCGGGCACCTTGCGGAACTTGCAGTCGGTGACGTATTCGATCTCGTCGTAGTCGTAGAACACGACCTTGCCGCCGCGCGTGACGCCGAAGTTCTTCCACAGCATGTCGCCGGGGAAGATGTTGGCGGCCACCATGTCCTTGATGGCGTTGCCGTATTCGACGACCGCATGCTCGAGCTGGTCCTTCGCGCGCTTCGCGTGCGCCGGGCTCTCGGGGTTGGCCAGCGTATCGAAGGCTTCCTGCAGGTAGATGTTCAGCGGGATCATGCGCCGCTCGATGTAGACGTGCTTCACCACGACTTCCATTTCCCCGTTGCCGTCGCGGTCGCCGATCTCGAGCTGGCTGGGCGCGAACCTGCGGATTTCCTCGATGAGTTCGGGCTCGAAGCGGTCGAGCGGGAAGCCCACGTCGCTGTACTCCAGCGTGTCGGCCATGCGGCCCACGCGGTCGTGCTGCTTCACGAGCATGTACTTGCCCTTGATCTGCTCGCGCGTGGTGTCCTTCTGCGGGGGATAGAAGTCCTTGATGACCTTGAAGACGAACGGGAACGAGGGCAGGTCGAACACCAGCATCACCATGCCCTTGATGCCGGGGGCGATGCGGAAGCGGTCGCTCGAGTAGTTCAGGTGGGAAAGAAAGTCGCGGTAGAAGAGCGTCTTGCCCTGCTTGGCCAGCCCCAGCGCGTTGTAGATCTCGGCACGCGGCTTGCGCGGCATGAGCGAGCGCAGGAACTGCACCCATGCCGAGGGCACCTCCATGTCGACCATGAAGTAGGCCCGCGCGAAGCTGAAGAGCATCTGCAGGTCGTCTTCGCCGAAGAGCGCCGCGTCGATGTAGAACCGGCCGTGGCTGTCGTGCAGTATGGGCAGCGAGAACGGGATCTCGGTGAAGCCGTTCATGATCTTGCCGACCACGTACGCGCCCTTGTTGCGGAAGAACAGGCCCGACAGCACCTGCAGCTGGAAGTTGGCGCGCAGCTTGACCTGGTTGAAGCGGCTCAGGATGACGTGCGCCACGCGCTCCGCGTCGCGCCGCTTGCTGGCGAAATTGCCGAGCAGCGCGAAGTCGTCGAGCATCTGCTCGACGGTGTCGGCCAGCGTCTCGGGCTTGGGGTAGTAGGGGCGGTAGGTGGGGGCGCCGCGCGGCTCGATGTACTCGGTGCTGATGGCCGGGCGCACGAAGATGAAGTCGTTCTGGAAGTACGCGCGATGCAGGATCTTCGTGGTGACCGAGTTGAAGAAGGTCTCGGCCAGCTCGGGCTGGTGGTGGTCCACCAGCAGGCCGATGTAGTGCAGCTTGATCTGGTGCCACACGTCCATGGGCTGGTCGCCCGCCTTGAATTCCTTCTCGAGCCGGGCCACCGCCTCGCTCACGCGCAGGTCGTAGAACTCGATGCGCTCGCGCTGCGCGCGCTGCTGGCCGTGCCAGTCCGCGGTTTCGAAGCGGTGCTTGGCACGCGCCGACTCGGCCCTGAACAACCGGTAGTGCCGGTTGAAGCCGTCCATCATCGCCTTCGCGATGTCGTAGGCCAGCGGCGAGTCGAGGCGCTGCGGGAACATGACGAAGCGAAGGGGCGGATGGAAGGCAGCAGGCCGCCCGGGATCAGGCCTTTTCGGAGCCGGGTGCCGTGGCCTTGGGTTGTGCCGAGATCGACTTCACCACTTCTCCGGGCTTGCTCCACTTGTGGCGGATGCGCTGCACGGTGGCCTTGTAGGCGGCGTCGAGCGGCTGGGTGCCGTCCACGCTCAGGCCCAGGTCCTGCAGCAGGCCGTCGTGCACGCCGAAGGTCCAGCCGTGGATCCGGACCTTCTGGCCGCGCGCCCAGGCATCGACCATCACGGTGCTGACGGCCACGTTCACCACCTGCTCGGCCACGTTGAGCTCGCACAGCGCATCGACGCGTGCATCCTCGTCGGGCAGGCTCTCCAGCATCACGTGGTGGCGGTCGCGCACGTCCTGGATGTGGCGGATCCAGTTGTCGGCCAGGCCGATGCGCTTGCCGCTCAACGCAGCCTTCACGCCCGCGCAGCCGTAGTGGCCCACGACCATGATGTGCTCGACCTTCAGGTGCTCCACCGCGAACTGGATCGCCGAGAGCGCATTGAGGTCGGAGTGCACCACGATGTTGGCGACGTTGCGGTGCACGAACACTTCGCCCGGCTCCAGGCCGGTGATCTGGTTGGCGGGCACGCGGCTGTCGGAACAGCCGATCCACATGTAGCGCGGCGTCTGCTGCTTCACCAGGCCGGTGAAGAAGCCGGGCCGGTCGCGTTCCATCTGCGCGGACCAGGCGCGGTTGTGGGCGAAGAGGTCGTCGAGGTTGTCGGATTTTTCGGACATAGTCGGATATTGTCGATGAGACGTGTATCAGGCCTTGGCTTCGGCCGGTCTGGGGGCCTTGCCGGCCTTCTGTGCCTTGGTTTTCTGCGCTCTGGCGAGTGTTGCCCGCCCCTTCTTCTCGTGCTCCTTCACCTCGGCGAGGTTGGCCTGCAGTTCGGCCAGCTGCGCTTCGAGCTGGGCCCGGTGGGCGCCCAGCACGCCGAGGAACCGCTCCAGCTGCGGGACGGTGTCGCGCGGGCTGTCGTACATGTCGAGGATGTCCCTGGCCTCCGTCAGGCTCAGGCCCAGGCGCTTGGCGCGCAGCGTGAGGGTGAGCCGGGCCCGGTCGCGCGTGCTGTAGATGCGCTGCAGCCCGGCGCGCTCGGGCGTGAGCAGGCCCATGTCCTCGTAGAAGCGGATGGCCCGCGTGGTGAGGTCGAATTCCTTCGCGAGCTGGCTGATGGTGAAGGTCTGCGCGGGCATGACGACGGTGACGGAAAAAAAGGCCTTGTTCGGGGGGCGTTACGGGCGCGACAGCAGGTTTGCGCCGCGATCCCTACAATGGTGCCCTTGACTCATGACGTTTACGTAAACGTCAATCTTACATGAACCTCCTCGAACGCGAACTCCATTACCCCCTCGGCGACACGCTCCCCGAGCCCGGCCAGGCCCTGGAAGTGGCACCCGGCGTGCGCTGGATCCGCATGCGGCTGCCCTTCGCGCTCGACCATATCAACCTCTGGCTGCTGCGCGACAGCATCGACGGCGTCGAGGGCTGGACGGTGGTCGACTGCTGCATCGCCCGCGACGAGGCGCGCGCGCAATGGGAGCAGGTGTTCGAGACGCAACTGCAGGGCATGCCGATCCTGCGCGTCATCGTCACGCACATGCACCCCGACCACATCGGCCTGGCCGACTGGCTGTGCAAGCGCTGGAACGCGCCGCTGTGGATCAGCTCGACCGACTACCACGTGGCCCGCGTGCTCAGCACCGCCGGCGACACCCTGGCGGGCGGCGAACAGGCGGCGCGCTTCTTCGCCTCGCACGGGCTGACCGACCCCGAGGCGGTCGCCAAGATCCGCGCGCGCACCAACTACTACGCGAACATGGTGCCTTCGGTGCCCGACAGCTTCGTGCGCATGCTCGACGGCGACACCGTGAGCATCGGCGGCCACGACTGGCGCTGCATCAGCGGCTACGGCCACGCGCCCGAGCACATCTCCCTGTATTGCGACGAGCTCAAGCTGCTGCTGGGCGGCGACATGATGCTGCCGCGCATTTCCACCAACGTGAGCGTGCATGCTGGCGAGCCCGAGGCGAACTCGCTGCGCCTCTTCCTGGACAGCATCGAGCGGTTCAAGTCGCTGCCGGCCGACGCGCTGGGCCTACCCTCGCACGGCAAGCCGTTCCGGGGCATCCATCGCCGCGTCGAGCAGCTGCAGGAGCACCACCGCGACCGGCTCGCCGAGCTGCTCGAAGCCTGCACGGCGCGCGCGCTGACGGCCGCCGAGGGCCTGCCGATCCTGTTCAAGCGCGAACTCGACCTGCACCAGATGACCTTTGCGATGGGCGAGACCGTGGCCCACCTTCACCTGCTTTGGTTCGCGGGCCAGGTGCGACGCGAGCTGGGCAAGGACGGCATCTACCGCTTCGGACCGAAGGTCACGACGGCTTAGACTCGCCGCATGAACGACACGCTGGCTCAGCTGCGCGCGGGCCGGCTGGCAGGCGCTACCCGGATCGACCTCTCCTGCGGACTCACCGAGTTTCCGCGCGAGGTCTTCGACCTTGCCGATTCGCTCGAGGTGCTGAACCTGTCGGGCAATGCGCTTGACACCCTGCCCGACGACCTGCATCGCCTGCACAGGCTGCGCGTGCTCTTCTGCTCGGACAATCGCTTCACCACGCTGTCCGAATCGATAGGCCGCTGCCACGGCCTCGACATCGTGGGCTTCAAGGCCAACCGCATCCGTACCGTGCCGGCCGATGCGCTGCCGCCTTCGCTGCGCTGGCTGATCCTCACCGACAACGAGATCGAGGAGCTTCCCGATTCGCTAGGCGCATGCGCCCGGATGCAGAAGCTGATGCTCGCCGGCAATCGCCTGCGCACGCTGCCTGAATCGATGGCGAATTTCGCTCAGCTCGAACTGTTGCGCATCTCGGCCAACCGCTTCGAGACGCTGCCCGCGTGGCTGCCGACGCTGCCTCGCCTGTCGTGGCTCGCCTGCGCGGGCAATCCCTTCGACACGCAGGCCGAGGATGCCGCCATCGCCGCACGCTCGGTGCCGCACGTCGACTGGAGCGAGCTCACGCTGGGCGAAAAGCTCGGCGAAGGCGCATCGGGCGTGATCCATCGGGCGACCCTCGGCGCTGATTCACGGCCGGTGGCGGTCAAGCTCTTCAAGGGCGCGGTCACCAGCGACGGCTGGCCGCACAGCGAAATGGCCGCCAGCATCGCGGCCGGTGCGCACCCCACGTTGATCGCCGCGCAGAGCCGCATCGACGGACACCCCGAAGGCACCGAGGGCTTGGTGATGGCGCTGGTCGATCCCGCGTTCGCCACCCTCGCGGGGCCGCCAAGCCTTGCATCGTGCACGCGCGACGTCTACGCCGAGGAAGCGGAGTGGACGACCGGCGTGGCGCTGCGCATCGCCCGCGACATCGCCTCGGCCATGCAGCATCTGCATGCGCGAGGGATTCTTCACGGCGACCTCTACGCGCACAACATCCTGTGGCACGCGCAAGGCGGCGGCCGGCTTGGCGACTTCGGCGCGGGATGGCTCACAGGTGCGCTCGACGCCGGGCAGACACGGGCATTCCAGTCGCTGGAAGTGCGCGCCTTCGGCTGCCTGCTGGAAGAACTGCTCGACCGCTGCACCGACACGCCGTCGCCGGAATTGGTGGCATTGAAAGAGCGCTGCCTGCAGCCGGACGCGGCGACACGCCCCACGTTCGCCGAGACGTTGTCGGTGCTGCAGCAGCACGCACCTCAGCCATGACCCGCCGCCGGCCCGCCCAGATGCCGCTGCCCACGCGCGACGGCGTAGGCCCGAGCTGCGTTGGCCTGCCGTACGGCCCATGGCCGACCATTGCCCAATTCCTGATCGAGCGCTTTCCCATCATCACGCCCGAAGCCTGGCTGGAACGTATGGAGGCGGGAGACGTCGTCGACGAGCACGGCGTGCCCGTGACCGCCGCGCGCCGCTACCAGTCGCCGCTGCGTGTGTACTACTACCGCACGCTCGACGGCGAGGCGAGCATTCCTTTCGAGGAGCAGGTCGTGTTCCAGGACGACCAGCTGCTGGTCGTCGACAAGCCTCCTTTCGTGCCCGTGACGCCCAAGGGCAAGTACCTGAAGGAAAGCCTGCTGGTGCGCCTCAAGCGCAAGCTGGGGCTCGACGACCTGGTGCCGCTGCACCGCATCGACCGCAGCACCTCCGGGCTGGTGCTGTTCTCGGTGAAGCCCGCGACGCGTGGAGCCTACCAGTCCCTGTTTCCCGAACGCCGCATCACCAAGCACTACGAGGCCGTGGTGCCGTGGCACGAGGGCGTGTCGTCGGTGCCGGAGGTCTACCGCAGTCGGCTGGTCGACGACGACCATTTCATGCGCGTGCGCGAAGAGCCAGGCGAGCCCAACTCCGAGACCCGCATCGAAGTGCTGAACGTGCACGGCGGCCATGCGCTGCTGCGGCTGTCGCCCATCACCGGCCGCAAGCACCAGCTGCGGGTGCACTGCATGGCGCTGGGCATGCCGATCGTGAACGATCCGATCTACCCGGTGCTGCTGCCCGAGGGCGCCGACGACTTCGGCAAGCCCATGCAGCTGCTGGCCCGGTCGCTGGAGTTCGTCGACCCCGTGACCGGGGCGCCGCGCAGCTTCACCAGCCCCCGCAGCCTGCTGCTGACACCGAGGTGACGCGCGCGCGGCGTCGCGCGCACTAAGCTCGTTTCCTGAACCAGATCACTCTTTCAGGAGACATCCGCACCATGGACACCACCCAACTCTTCTCGCTGAAGGGCCGCACCGCGCTGATCACCGGCGGCTCGCGCGGCATCGGCCGCATGATCGCCGAGGGCTTCCTGGCCCAAGGCGCGCGCGTGTACATCTCGGCGCGCAAGGCCGCGGCCTGCGACGAAACGGCGAAGGAGCTGTCGGCCTTCGGGCACTGCGTGTCGCTGCCGGCCGACGTGTCGACGGTGGAAGGCGCGCAGGCGCTGGTCGATGCCTATGCGAAGCACGAAGGCTCGCTGGACATCCTCGTGAACAACGCCGGTGCCGCCTGGGGCGCGCCGTATGAGGAGTTTCCAGAGAGCGGCTGGGACAAGGTGGTGGACCTGAACCTGAAGACGCCTTTCTTTTTGACCAAGGCGCTGACGCCCATGCTCAAGAAGGCCGCGACGGACCACCTGGCGAAGGTGATCAACATCGCGTCGATCGACGGGATCTCGATCAATCCGCAGGAGACGTACTCCTATGCGGCGAGCAAGGCGGGGCTGATCCAGCTCACGCGCCGCATGGCGCTGCGGCTCGCGCAGGACCGCATCGTGGTCAGTGCGATTGCGCCTGGGGCGTTTGCTTCGGACATGAACAAGGTTGCCCGGGATCATGGGGATGAGATCAAGGGGCGGATTCCGGCTGGGCGGATCGGGGTGCCGGAGGATATGGCTGGGGCTGCTATTTACCTTGCTTCGCGGGCAGGGGACTATGTGATGGGGTCTACGTTGGTGGTGGATGGAGGGGTTACTCACGCTCGTTGAGTGGTGCTTGTTGGGGTTTTGCTTCCCGGGGCCGGGAGTTCCGCCCGGCGGCGGACCTACTTTCTTTTGCTTCGCCAAAAGAAAGTAGGCAAAGAAAAGGCGACCCCACTGTCTGCGACCCTCCGCTTCGCTGCGGGCAACCTGCGGTGCTCGCGTTTCGCGGGGTCTCGCAGAACTCGCTTCGCTCAAACAGCTGCGAGCCCTGATCCGCGAAACGCTGCGCTCCTCGGCGCAGCCAGAGGGGAGGGGAGACGCGCGGGCCATCGCGTTGCTCGGCCCCCAAGGCACAGCAAGCGCTTCGCGCTTGCTGTGCTTGGAATGAAGCAATGAAGCGCTGGGTTTGGTGAAGCCAAGGGACTTGAATCTCCGGCCGAGCGAAGCGAAGGCCAGTCTAGGCCGTTCAGAAGGCCGAGCGCAGCGATGGCCTGCTCGGTCTCCAACTCCCTTCTGGCTGCGCCGAGGAGCGCAGACGTAGGAGGGATCAGGGCCGCAGCTGTCTGAGCGAAGCGAGTTCTGCGGACCCCCTCCTACGTCGAGCACCGCAGGTTGCCCGTAGCGAAGCGGAGGGACGCAGACAGTAGGGTCGCCTTTCTTTTGCCTACTTTTCTTTGGCGAAGCAAAGAAAAGTAGGTCGGCCGCCGGGCCGAGACCCGGCCCCGGGAAAGAAAATCACCCCAAGAGTCGATTGCTACCATCAAGGCAGTCCAAGTCAGCCCCAACCCAATGACCCCTTTCCCCTTCTCCGCAGTCCTCTTCGACTGCGACGGCGTCCTCGTCGACTCCGAACCCATCACCAACCGCGTCCTCGCCGAAATGCTCGGCGAGCTAGGCTGGCAAATCACCACCGAAGAATCGATGAACACCTTCACCGGCAAGGCCGTGAAGGACGAAGCCGCGCTGATCGAATCGAAGACCGGCTTCAAGATCACCGACGATTGGCTGAAGACCTTCCGCGCCCGCCGCAACGAGGCCCTGGAGCGCGACCTCGTCGCCATCCCGCGTGCTCCAGAAGCCATCCGCGAGATCCACGCCATGCTCGATGGCCGCATCGCCTGCGCCTCGGGCGCCGACCGCCACAAGGTCGAGCTGCAGCTCGCCAAGGTCGGCCTTCTCGAATACTTCGAGGGCCGTATCTTCAGCGGCCACGAGATGCCGCGCTCCAAGCCTCATCCCGATGTGTACCTCGCCGCCGCGAAGGCACTGGGCGTGGACCCCGCGCGCTGCGCCATCGTCGAGGACACGGTCACCGGCGCGATGGCCGGCGTGGCGGCTGGCGCGACGGTGTTCGGCTACAGCACTGGCGAATCGGGCCACAGCGGCCCCGGGCCGCTGCTGAGCGTGGGCGCGGTGAGGGTGTTCAGCGACATGGCCGAATTGCCCGCGCTGCTTTCGGGCTACGGGCTGCAGGCGGCCTGAGTTTCTGTTGGAATGCGGGGAACCGAGCCAACCCCCGAGCCGCAGGCAGGAAGCAAGCAAACCCCATGACCTCCGAATACAAAACCGAGCAGCCCGACCGCAGCGAGATCGACGGGCTCACCGGGCCCGCCGTGGTCGAGTTCGGCACCAACTGGTGCGGCATCTGCAAGGCCGCGCAGCCGAACATCGCCGAGGCATTCGCCAAGTACCCGAACGTGCCGCGCATCAAGGTGGAAGACGGCAGCGGCCGGCCACTGGGTCGCTCGTTCAACGTGCGGCTGTGGCCCACGCTGGTGTTCATGCGCGACGGCAAGGAAGTCGCGAAGCTGGTGCGTCCGGAGGACAGCAAGTCCATCGCCGACGCGCTGGCACTGATCGACACGCCCGCCTGAGCACAGCAGGCGATGCTCTATCCACCGAGAAAGGGCGCCCGACATGAATACGGAACTCCAGCGGCTCGCCAGGGCGGCTGATATCGATGCGGAGGCCAACGCCCCGTTGCGGTTTCGCTTCGGCTTCATGTGCGCGCAGCGCGTGAGGCACCTGCTGGAGTCGCCCGAAGCGTTGAGCGGCCTCGACACGCTCGGTGCCTTTGTCGATGGTCATGCCGATGCTGCCGCGCTGGCATCGGCGCAGCAGCGCATGGCTGTGGTGGCGGGCAGCCATCCTGGCTCGCGTTCCATCGACGGAACGGCCCATGCAGCGGTGTCCGCGACCTATGCCGTCTACCAGGCGGTGGCCGGACGCGCGCTGCAGGCGGCGGAGTACGCGGCCTACGCCATGGTCTATGCCTATGGCGCCTACGCGATCACCGATCCCGACGCCTTCGCGGAAGAGTTCGCGTGGCAGGTCTCCGCGTTCGAGGGCCTGCTGCGGGATCGCGAAGAAAAGACCGCCTGATCCTGTTCACTTGCCCTGCTGCCTGAAGTCGCGCGGCGCCTGCCCCGTCCATTGCAGAAAGGCACGTGAAAAGCTCTTCTCGTTGCGAAACCCCACCGCCAGCGCCACCTGCTTGATCGGCCGCGTGGTGCGGCGAAGCTGGTCGACCGCCATCTCGTGGCGCACCTCGTTCTTCAGCACCTGCAGCGACGTGCCTTCCTCGTGCAGCTGCCGGTGCAGCGTGCGGCCTGACACGTTGAGCAGCGCGGCCAGCGCCTCGGCGGTGGTCGCTTCGCCGGCGCGCGAGCGCAGCAGCTCGCGCACGCGCTGGCCCAGCAGGCGGTCGCGCCGGTACTGCAGGATGGTCAGCGGCAGCGCGCGCTTGAGCATGGTGCGCAGCGCGCGTTCGTCGCGCTGCAGCGGCAGGGCGAGGTAGCGTTCGTCGAATGCGATACCTGCCTGCGGTGCGCCGAAGCGCACGTCGGGCGTGAACATCAGCGGGTAGGCGTCGCTGTGCGGTGGCGCGGCGAACGGAAAGGCCGCGTGGCGCAGCGAGATGCGCGAGTCGATGGCCCAGCACATGTAGCCGTGCACGAAGCGCAGGATGGTCACCATGCAGAATTCGCGGAAAGCCTCGTCCAGCGGGCGTTTTTCGGCGATGCGAAGCGTGGCAACGCCGCCGGCCACGTCGATTGACAAGCCGATGTCGTCGGTCAGCAGCCGGTGGTGGCGGCACCAGCGCTTCAGGGCCACGCCCAGGTTGGGCGAGGTCAGCGAGGCGCGGCACAGCATGCCGTAGCTGCCCCAGGGCAGCCGCCGCGAGAACCAGCCCAGGGTCTCGTCGTCGAGTTCCTGCATGGCGTGGCCGGACAGCGCCTCGAACTGCGCGGCCGTCACCCGCGCGCCCGGCCGGGCCAGTTCGCGCGGCGTGATCTGTGCCGCCTTCAGGGCCTCCGCGGGGTCCTTGCCGTAGCGCTCGTAGGCCTGCACGATGGCTCTCACGAAGGCCATCGGCGTGACGGCGCGGGTGGGTCGGAGGAACGACGGGGCAGACATGGCTTGGCGGATCGGTCGTGGCGCAATTTGCAACCATTGTGGCGCCAATTGAGGAACGGCGAAGCGTAAGCTGCGGTCTTTCAAGCAAGCGCCATTCCGCGCGGGTAGCTCTGCGCGCCGACCCCTCAGAGGAGACAAACCCCATGCACGATCCCGGCCTGAACTTCGACCTGGGCGAGACCATCGACTCGCTGCGCAGCGCGATCCAGGATTTCGCCGCGAACGAGATCGCCCCCCGCGCCGCCGACATCGACCGCGAAAACCTGTTCCCCCACGACCTGTGGAAGAAGCTCGGGGACCTCGGCCTGCACGGCATGACGGTGAAGGAAGAGTACGGCGGCACCGAGTTGGGCTACCTGGCCCACATCGTGGCCATGGAAGAGGTGTCGCGTGCCTCGGCCTCGGTGGGCCTGTCGTACGGCGCGCACTCCAACCTGTGCGTGAACCAGATCCACCGCAACGGCAGCGACGCGCAGAAGAAGAAATACCTGCCCAAACTGGTGAGCGGCGAGCATGTGGGTGCGCTGGCCATGAGCGAGCCCAACGCCGGCTCCGACGTGGTGAGCATGAAGCTCAAGGCCGAGAAGAAGAACGGCTACTACGTGCTCAACGGCGGAAAGATGTGGATCACCAACGGCGGCGACGCCGACACGCTGGTGATCTACGCCAAGACCGAGCCCGAGATGGGCGCGCGCGGCATGACGGCCTTCATCGTCGAGAAGAACTTCAAGGGCTTCTCCGCCGGCACCAAGCTCGACAAGCTCGGCATGCGCGGCTCCAACACCTTCCCGCTGTTCTTCGACAACTGCGAAGTGCCCGAAGAGAACGTGCTCGGCGGTGAAGGCATGGGCGCCAAGGTGTTGATGAGCGGCCTCGACTACGAGCGCGCCGTGCTCTCGGGCGGTCCGCTGGGCATCATGGCCGCGTGCATGGACTCGGTGCTGCCCTTCATCCACGAGCGCAAGCAGTTCGGCCAGAGCATCGGCGAGTTCCAGCTCATGCAGGGCAAGATCGCCGACATGTACTCGACCTGGCAGGCCACGCGCGCCTACGTGTACGCCGTGGGCAAGGCCTGCGACCGCAACGACCATGCGCGCACCTTCCGCAAGGACGCGGCCGGCGCCATCCTGTACTCGGCCGAGAAGGCGACGTGGATGGCCGGCGAGGCGATCCAGGCGCTGGGCGGCGTGGGCTACACCAAGGAATTTCCGGTCGAGCGCCTCTGGCGCGACGCCAAGCTGTACGAGATCGGCGCGGGCACGAGCGAGATCCGCCGCATGCTGATCGGCCGCGAGCTTTTCGCAGAGACGGCATAGGATGTTTTCTCCCTGCCCCTGGACATGAACCGGGCAGGGACGAAAGGCGAAGAGAGCGAACGGAGACAAGGAAGGAAATGAGCATGACTGCTTCGTTGACCGAGAGCTACGGCAAGGGCGCCACCGACGTCCCCCTGATCGAACAACCCATCGGCGATTTCTTCGACGACATGGTCGCGAAGCAGCCGGATCGCGAGGCGCTCGTCAGCCGCCATGAAGGCAGGCGCTATACCTACCGCGAGCTGCAGGCCGAGTCGAACCGCCTCGCCAGCGCGCTGCTGAAGCTGGGCCTCGAGCCCGGCGACCGCGTCGGCATCTGGTCGCACAACAACGTGCCGTGGGTGCTGATGCAGATCGCCACCGCGAAGGCCGGCCTGATCCTCGTCAACATCAACCCGGCGTATCGCACCTCCGAGCTCGAATACGCGCTCAACAAGGTCGGCTGCAAGGCGCTGGTGACGATGGCGCAGTTCAAGACCAGCGACTACCTCGGCATGCTGCGTGAGTTGGGCCCGAAACGCCTGCCGCAGCTGGCTCACACCTTCTGGATCGATGCGAAGCCGGGCGAGGGCGCCGAGCAGCCCGGCATGCAGCGCTTCTCGCAGCTTCTCGCAAGCGGCGACGCCAGCGACCCGCGCGTCGCGCAGGTGCAGAAGACGCTGAAGGCCACCGACCCGATCAACATCCAGTTCACCAGCGGCACCACGGGCTTTCCCAAGGGCGCGACGCTCACGCACCGCAACATCCTGAACAACGGCTTCTTCATCGGCGAGTGCATGAAGCTCTCGCCGGTCGACAGGCTGTGCATTCCGGTGCCGCTGTACCACTGCTTCGGCATGGTGCTGGGCAACCTCGCCTGCCTCACGCACGGCTCGGCCATCGTGTACCCGAACGACGGCTTCGATCCGCTCACCGTGCTGGAGACGGTGCAGGCCGAGAAGTGCACCGGCCTGCACGGCGTGCCGACCATGTTCATCGCCGAGCTCGACCATCCGCGCTTCAAGGGGTTCGACCTGTCGACGCTGCGCACCGGCATCATGGCCGGCTCGCCGTGCCCCATCGAGGTGATGAAGCGCGTGGTCAGCGAGATGCACCTGAGCGAGATCACCATCGCCTACGGCATGACCGAGACCAGCCCTGTGAGCTGCCAGAGCAGCACCGACACGCCGCTCGACCGCCGCGTGTCGACCGTGGGCACGGTGCAGCCGCACCTGGAGGTGAAGATCGTCGACCCCGAGACCGGTGCCGTCATGCCGCCGGGCAAGTCGGGCGAGCTGTGCACGCGCGGCTACTCGGTGATGCACGGCTACTGGGACGACGAGGCCAAGACCCGCGAGGCCATCGACGCCGAGCACTGGATGCACACCGGCGACCTCGCCACCATGGACGCCGAGGGCTACGTCAACATCGTCGGGCGCATCAAGGACATGGTGATCCGCGGCGGCGAGAACATCTATCCGCGCGAGATCGAGGAGTTCCTGTACCGCCACCCGAAGGTGCAGGACGTGCAGGTCGTCGGCCTGCCCGACCGCAAGTACGGCGAGGAGCTGTGCGCCTGGATCATCGTGAAGCCGGGCCAGAGCGCCACCGAGGAAGACATCCGCGAGTTCTGCAAGGGCCAGATCGCGCACTACAAGGTGCCGAAGTACATCCGCTTCGTGAGCGAGTTCCCGATGACGGTGACCGGGAAGATCCAGAAATTCAAGATCCGCGACGCCATGACCGAGCAGCTCGGCCTGAGCCAGGAAAAGACAGCATGAGCCAACTCGAGACCAAACTGAACGCCCGCTCGGCGGACTTCCAGGCCAACGCCGCCGCCATGCGCGCGCTGGTCGACGACCTTCGCACGCAGTTCGCGAAAGTGGAGCAGGGCGGCGGCGAAGCCGCGCGCGCCAAGCACACGGCGCGCGGCAAGCTGCTGCCGCGCGACCGCGTGGCCGAGCTGCTCGACCCGGGCACGCCGTTCCTGGAAATCGCGCCGCTGGCTGCGCATGCGATGTACCTCGACGGCAAGGGCATTGAATCCGCACCCGGCGCCGGCATCATCGCGGGCATCGGCCGCGTCAACGGCGTGGACTGCATGATCGTCTGCAACGACGCCACGGTGAAGGGCGGCACCTACTACCCGATGACGGTGAAGAAGCACCTGCGCGCGCAGGAGATCGCCGAGCAGAACCGCCTGCCGTGCATCTACCTCGTCGACTCGGGCGGCGCCAACCTGCCGAACCAGGACGAGGTGTTCCCCGACCGCGAGCACTTCGGCCGCATCTTCTACAACCAGGCCAACATGAGCGCCCAGGGCATCCCGCAGATCGCGGTGGTGATGGGCTCTTGCACGGCCGGCGGCGCATACGTGCCCGCGATGAGCGACGAATCGATCATCGTGAAGAACCAGGGCACCATCTTCCTGGGCGGCCCGCCGCTGGTGAAGGCGGCCACCGGCGAGGTGGTGACGGCCGAGGATCTGGGCGGCGGCGACGTGCACACGCGCCTGTCAGGCGTGGTCGACCACCTCGCGCAGAACGACCTGCATGCGCTGGCGCTCGCGCGCTCGGCGGTGGCGAACCTCAACGCCAAGGCGGCCGAGGCCCCGGCGAAAGCCGCGGTGCGCGAGCCAGCATTCCCGCGCGAAGAGCTCTACGGCGTGATTCCCACCGACACGCGCAAGCCATTCGACGTGCGCGAGATCATCGCGCGCATCGTCGACGGCAGCGAGTTCCACGAGTTCAAGGCACGCTTCGGCGCCACGCTGGTGTGCGGCTTCGCGGAGATCGAAGGCATGCCGGTGGGCATCGTCGCCAACAACGGCATCCTGTTCTCCGAATCGGCGCAAAAGGGCGCGCACTTCATCGAGCTGTGCTGCCAGCGCAAGATCCCGCTGGTGTTTCTGCAGAACATCACCGGCTTCATGGTGGGCCGGAAGTACGAGAACGAAGGCATCGCGCGCCACGGCGCCAAGATGGTGACGGCGGTGGCCACCGCCAACGTGCCCAAGTTCACGATCATCATCGGTGGCAGCTTCGGCGCCGGCAACTACGGCATGTGCGGCCGTGCGTACAGCCCGCGCTTCCTCTGGATGTGGCCCAACGCGCGCATCAGCGTGATGGGCGGCGAGCAGGCCGCGAGCGTGCTCGCCACGGTGAAGCGCGACGGCATCGAGGGCAAGGGCGGCAGTTGGAGCAAGGAAGAGGAAGAAGCCTTCAAGGCGCCGATCCGCCAGCAGTACGAAGACCAGGGCCACCCCTACTACGCCACCGCGCGGCTGTGGGACGACGGCATCATCGATCCGGCCGACACGCGTCGCGTGCTGGCGCTGGGTCTCGCGGCCGCGCGCAACGCACCGGTGCCGGAGCCGAAGTTCGGCATCTTCCGGATGTGAGGCGATGAGGCTCGCGCGCACCATCGGCTCGCACGCCCGGCGGATCGCGGCCCTGCTCGGGTTCGCCGCTGCCGCGCTGGCGTGCACGCAGGCCATGGGCGCGGCAGCCTTGCCGGAATCGGTGGTGATGGTGCCGAAGAAGTCGGGCCTGTTCAGCACCGAGCTGGAGACCACGATCTACCAGCCAGATGGCGCAGGGCCGTTTCCGATCGCGGTGATCAACCACGGCAAGGCCAACGGCGATCCGCGCTTCCAGGGCCGTTACCGGCCGCTGGGTGCGGTCCGCTTCTTCCTGGCGCGAGGCTACGCCGTGGTGGTGCCGATGCGGCAGGGCTTCTCCAAGTCGACCGGCAGCTACATCGGCGGCGGCTGCAATGTGGAGAGCAACGGCCGAGAACAGGCCGGTGACGTTGCTGCCGTGCTCGACTATGTGACGGCGCAGCCCTGGGCCGACAAGACGCGCATCGTGGTGGCGGGCCAGTCGCATGGCGGCTGGACCACGCTGGCCTTCGGCACGCTGGACTATCCGGGCGTGAAGGGGCTGATCGACTTCGCCGGCGGACTCAAGCAGGAGCAGTGCGTCGCCTGGCAGCAGGGCCTGATCGGCGCGGCCGGCAGCTACGGCAAGCAGACCCATGTTCCCTCGCTCTGGTTCTATGGCGACAACGACAGCTACTTTCCGCCCTTCGCCTGGAAGGGCATGCACGAGAGCTACACCGCCGCGGGCGGCAAGGCGCGGCTGATCGCCTTCGGCACCTTCGGCGGCGACTCGCACTCGATGTTCGGCGCCGCCGATGGCGCGCGCATCTGGCAGCCCGAGGTCGCGAAGTTCCTGCGCGAGATCGGCCTGCCCGACGAGCCGCGCGCCGAGTTCGCGCGCTACGAAGCCGAGCCGCCGATGCCTGCCAGCGGCTATGCGGCACTGGACGCCATGGAGCACCTGCCGGACCAGAGCGCGGCCGCGCTGGATGCGTACCGCGTCTTCCTGGGCAAGACATCTCCCCGCGCCTTCGCCGCCAGCGCGCAGGGCGGCTGGGGCTCCGCCTGGGGCGGAGAAGACCCGCGCGGCCGCGCGATGGAAAGCTGCGCCCGCAAGGCACGGGCCGGCGGATGCCAGCTTTATGCAGTCGACGGCAACGTCGTCTGGAAACCGACACCATGAACGAATACACCAAACTCCAGCTGAGCTTCGACGGCGCCATCGCCCGCATCTGGCTCGACCAGCCCGACGCACGGAATGCCTTCGACGACATCGTCATCGCCGAACTGACGCGGGCCTTCACCGAGGCCGGCGCCGCGACGCAGGTCAAGGCCATCGTGCTCGGCGCGAACGGCCCTGCCTTCTGCGCGGGTGCGAACCTCAACTGGATGCGCCGCATGGCCGACTACACGCGCGACGAGAACATCGCCGACGCGGGCAAGCTGGCCGACATGCTGCGCACGATTGCCGAATGTCCCAAGCCCACCATCGCGCGCGTTCAAGGCGACGTGTACGCGGGCGGCATGGGGCTGGTGGCGGCCTGCGACATGGCCGTGAGCGTGGACAGCGCCTGGTACTGCCTGAGCGAAGTGAAGATCGGCCTCGTGCCCGCGACCATCAGCCCCTACGTGCTGCGCGCGATGGGCACGCGCGCCTCGCAGCGCTACTTCCTCACGGCCGAGCGCTTCACGGCGGCCGAGGCGTATCGCATCGGCTTCGTGCATGAAGTGGTGAGTGCCGATGCGCTCGATGCCAAGGTCGACGAGTTGGTGAAGGCGCTGACCGGTGCCAGTCCCGCCGCGGTGCGAGCCTGCAAGCAGCTGATCGCCGACGTGGCCGGCCGCGAGATCGACGATGCGTTGATCGCTCAGACCGTCGAGGGCATTGCCGACATCCGCGCGAGCGACGAAGGCCGCGAGGGCGTGCAGGCCTTCCTGCAGAAGCGCAAGCCCTCGTGGCTGGAAGCGAACAAGGCCTGAGCGGCATGGCGCAGCATCGCGAACTCATCGGGCGCATGGACGCATGGCTGGCCGCCCGTCGGCCGGACTACCACGCGTTGCTGCAGCCCGGCGTGGACGACGGCGCGCTCGACGCCTTCGAGGCGAAGTTCTCGCTGAAGCTGCCCGAGGCCTTCCGTGCGCTCTACCGCTGGCGCAATGGTCAGCCGAACAGCAGCTTCGACAGCCTGCAGGGCAACCGCATGTTCAGCGCGCTCGAGGACATCGCCGACACCAAGGAGATGCTCGACGACATGATCGGCACCGACTTCGAGGACCCCGCCACATGGCGGCGCGGCTGGGTGCCCTTCCTGTCGAACGGCGGCGGCAGCTACCTGTGCGTGGACATCGATGCCGAGGGCGGCGGCCTGCCGGGGCAGCTCGTCGCCTTCTGGAAGGCCGATGAAGACCGTCCCGTCGAGCAGGCGTCGGTCGAGGCATGGCTCGCGGAACTCGTGGCTTCCATGGAAGCCGGCACCGTCGAATTCGACTGAAGAGAGAAGGGGCCCCGCCATGAACACCAGCCTCGACATGCCGCAGCTGCTCGCACTGGCCGCCGCCATCGGCTGGGCCAGCGGCGTGCGGCTCTACCTGGTCGTGCTGCTGACGGGGCTGGCCGGCTACTTCGGCTGGGTGCCGTTGCCGGGCGGGCTGCAGATGCTGGCGCATCCGGTGGTCATCGCGGCCAGCGGCTTCATGGTGTTCATCGAGTTCTTCGCCGACAAGATTCCCGGGCTCGATTCGCTGTGGGACGTGGTGCACACGGCGATCCGCATTCCGGCCGGCGCGGCGCTCGCGGCCAGCGTGTTCGGCGTCGACCATGGCGTGATGGCCATCGTCGCGGCGCTGCTGGGTGGCAGCTTCGCGGCCACCGCGCATGCGGCCAAGGCCACGACGCGCGCGGCCATCAACACGTCGCCCGAGCCGTTCTCGAACGTCGGCGCCTCGCTGGCCGAAGACACCATGGTGCCCGCCGGGCTGTGGCTCGCGGTGGCGCATCCCTTCGTCTTTCTCGTGCTGTTCGTGCTGGTGCTTGTGGCGAGCGTGTGGCTCATCCGCAAGAGCTGGCGTTTCCTCAAGGCGCTGTTCGCCCGCGTGGCCCGCATCTTCAGCGGCCGGCCCGATCCGGGCGTGGTGCCGGCGTTTCAACTGAAAAAGAATCCTCCGGGAGACACTCCGAATGTTTAAGAAGATCCTCATTGCCAATCGCGGTGAAATCGCCTGCCGTGTTGCCGCCACCGCGCGCCGCATGGCGATCCGCACCGTCGCCGTGTATTCCGATGCCGATGCGCACGCCAACCATGTGCGCGCCTGCGACGAGTCGGTGCACCTCGGCGGCAGCGCCCCGAAGGACAGCTACCTGCGCTGGGAAAAGATCCTCGAGGCCGCCAAGGCCACGGGCGCCGAGGCGGTGCATCCGGGCTACGGCTTCCTGAGCGAGAACGAGGAGTTCGCGCAGGCCTGCGCCGACGCGGGCCTGGTCTTCATCGGCCCGCCGCCCTCGGCCATCAAGGCGATGGGCCTGAAGGCCGAGTCGAAGCAGCTGATGGAAAAGGCCGGCGTGCCGCTGGTGCCCGGCTACCACGGCCACGACCAGAACCCGCAGCTGCTGCAGCGCGAGGCCGACCGCATCGGCTACCCGGTGCTCATCAAGGCCAGCGCCGGCGGCGGCGGCAAGGGCATGCGTGCGGTCGACAAGGCGGAAGACTTCGCCGCCGCGCTCGCCTCGTGCCAGCGCGAGGCCATCAACAGCTTCGGCGACGACGCGGTGCTGATCGAGAAGTACGTGCAGCGCCCGCGCCACATCGAGATCCAGGTGTTCGGCGACACGCACGGCAACTACGTCTACCTGTTCGAGCGCGATTGCTCGGTGCAGCGGCGCCACCAGAAGGTTCTTGAAGAAGCTCCTGCGCCCGGCATGACCGAGGCGATGCGCAAGCAGATGGGTGAGGCCGCCGTGGCTGCAGCGCGCGCGGTGAACTATGTGGGCGCGGGCACGGTCGAGTTCATCGTCGAGCAGCGCGAAGGCGGTGAGATGAACTTCTTCTTCATGGAGATGAACACCCGCCTGCAGGTGGAGCACCCCGTGACCGAGGCCATCACGGGGCAGGACCTCGTCGAATGGCAGCTGCGCGTGGCGTCGGGCGAGACGCTGCCCGCGAAGCAGGCCGAACTGCAGATCCACGGGCACGCCATCGAGGCGCGCATCTGCGCCGAGAACCCCGACAACAACTTCCTGCCCGCCACCGGCACGCTGCGCGTGTACCGCAAGCCTTCTGCCACCGCCTTCCAGCGCAGCCGCGTGCGCATCGACGACGGCGTGCGCGAGGGCGGCGAGATCTCGCCCTTCTACGACTCGATGATCGCCAAGCTGATCGTGCACGGCTCCACGCGCGAGGAAGCGCTGGCGCGGCTCGACGCGGCGCTGGCGCAGGTGCAGATCGTGGGCGTGGCCACCAACGTGCAGTTCCTGCGCGGCATTCTGGCGACGCAGTCGTTCTCGAAGGCCAACCTCGACACCGCGCTGATCGAGCGCGAGCGCGCCGTGCTGTTCGACCGCGAGCCGCTGGGGCTGCCGCTGGCGGCTGCCGCAGCCATCACGCGCACGCTGATCACCGAATGGCCCGCGAAGGTGCCCGATCCCTTTGCGCGTCGCGACGGCTGGCGCTCGCTGGGCGAGTACCGGCGCCACTTCGACTTCGAGTTCCGCGGCGCGGAGCAGACCGCCGTGCTGACCTACAAGCGCGACGGCAGCCTGTGGCTCGAGGCCGGCGGCGCCGCAGGTCCGCTGGTCATCGGCCAATTCCCGACCGGCGAGTTCGAGGTGGAGTTCGCCGGCACGCGCCAGACGCTCGACGTGCATTTCGATGGCGCCACCGCGCACGTCTTCGCATCGAAGGGGGCCACGAAGATCACCGCCATCGACCGCCTGGCCCACGCCGGCGACACGCAGGCCGAAGGCGGCCGCCTCACGGCGCCGATGCCCGGCAAGGTCGTGTCCTTCGCGGTCAAGGCCGGCGACAAGGTCAGCCGCGGCCAGCCGCTGGCGGTGATGGAGGCGATGAAGATGGAGCACACCATCGCCGCGCCGGCCGACGGCACGGTGGAGGAGCTGATGTTCGCGCCGGGCGAGCAGGTGGCCGAGGGCGACGAACTGCTTCGGATGAGCGCGGCGGTGGCGGCCTGACGAAAAAAAGTTAACCCCGTTGCGGGCGCTCGCCCGTATGAGCTGCGGTAGTCATCACTCGAGGGAATCGTTCCATGACCTATCGCCTGCCCCGTTTGCCCAGTTTGCCCCGTTTCTCTGCCCGTCGCCATGCGGGCATCGCCCTGCTGGCCCTGGCGGCCGCGCTGTCGCTGGCCGGCTGCAACCGCAACAGCGGCGAGGCCGGCGTGCTCGCCGAATCGGCCCCGCCGCCCGCGCCCATGCAGGCAGCGGCCGGCTACGGCGGCGGCATGGCCATGAAGGAGCAGCGCATGCGCTCGGCGGAGCCGGCCTCCGCGCCTTCCGCCTCCGACCAGCAGCAAGACGGCACGCCCCTGCAGCGCTTCCTGGCCGTGCGCCAGGAGTTGAATGTCGAGGTGCCGGCCGAGCAGCTCGCCGATGCCTGGGGCAAGGTGCGCGACCTGTGCGGCACGTTGAAGTGCGAGCTGCTGTCGTCCTCGCTGCTGCGCGAGACGCCGCAGCAGCCCGGCAACGCCATGCTCGAGATGCGCGTGGAGCCCGCCGACGTCGACAAGCTGCTCGGCGGCCTGGCCGGCGTGGCGAACGTGGTCTCGCACACCACCACCAGCGAGGACAAGACCGCCGAGGTGATCGACGTCGAGGCCCGCATCAAGAACCGCACCGAGTTCCGCGACAGCCTGCGCACGATGCTGCGCGACACCGTCACCAAGCGCACCATGACCGACCTGCTGGCCATCCAGCGCACGCTGTCGGACACGCAGGCCGAACTCGACGCCATCGCCACGCAGCGCAAGGTGTTGGCGCAGCAGACCAGCAAGCAGCACATCCAGATCCAGTTCTCGGCCAAGCGCGCGCTGGTGAGCAGCGGCGACGGCTACAGCCCGATGGGGCATGCGCTGCGCAATGCGGGCGCGGTGCTGGCGGAGAGCGTGGGCTCGCTCATCACCTTCATCGCGGCGGTGCTGCCGTGGCTGGTGCTGATGGTTTTGCCAGTGGGCTGGCTGGTGCGCGTTCTGTGGCGCCGCCGCCGCGCTGCAACCAAATGACGCGGCCGAGTAAGTAAGATCGGGGAGGGCTCTGTTCTAGGCCCTTTTTCTTACCCCAGGAGCCTTTTCCGATGCCGGATCCGCTGCGTCTCTACGTGGATGCCCAGTACGCCAGCCCCTATGCCATGTCGGTGTTCGTGGCGCTGCATGAAAAGCAGCTGGGCTTCGACATGACAGCCGTCGACCTGGGCGCGCTGGAGCATCGGGCGGCGGGTTTCTCGCAGCTGTCGCTCACGCAGCGCGTGCCGACGCTGGTGCATGGCGACTTCGCCCTGTCGGAGTCTTCGGCGATCACCGAGTACATCGAGGAGACCTTTTCGCAGGGCACGGCGCTGTACCCCGCCGAACCGCGCAGCCGGGCGCGTGCGCGACAGCTGCAGGCCTGGCTTCGCAGCGACCTGATGCCGATACGGCAGGAGCGCTCGACCGAGGTGATCTTCTACGGCCCTGCGAGCGTGCCGCTGTCGGCGGCGGCGCACCGTTCGGCGAAGACGCTCTTCCAGGTGACGCAGTCGCTGCTTGTCGATGGCGCGGAGAACCTGTTCGGCGAGTGGTCCATCGCCGACGTCGACCTGGCGCTGATGCTCAACCGCCTTGTCATGAACGGCGATGCCGTGCCGCAGCGACTGGCCTCCTACGCCGACCGCCAGTGGCAGCGGCCATCGGTGCAGCGCTGGGTGGCGCTGGAGCGGCCGCCGCGCTGACGAGACGGTGACGGGACGGCGACGGGGCTTCGTCAGCCCACCACCACTTCGCTGATCTGCATCACCGGCGCGATGTCGGTGTAGTTCTTCACGTCGCCCATGATCTCCTTCACGTGCGGGCCGAAGGCCTTCTGGAAGGACTCGACCGATTCGGCGAACACGTGGCACATGCCGACGTAGGTGGGCGCGGAGCCCGGTGCGCCGCCGGCCAGGCCCTTGTCGATGGTGTACGAGAGGCATGCATCGCCCATGCGGGCCTTGAGCATGGGCATGTGCTTGTCGCGGTAGTAGTCGTGATCGAACCGGGCGCCGGGGGTGTGGGGGTACATCACGCTGACTTTGATCATGGGCAGTGTCTCCTTTGGGCGTTCGAGCATAGGAGATGGCCAGTGCCCGCACAAGCCGAGGGCGAGCCGGGCGCGACTCTGCGTGTCGCGTGGGCGGCCCCTAAGATGCGTGCCCATGCGAATCACCGTCTACCTCACCGACAACCGCCCAGACCCCTGGATCGAAGGCCTGAAGGCCGAACTCCCCGATGCCGTCATCGAAGCCTGGAAGCCCGGCGCTCCCCAGGCCGACCATGCCGTGGTGTGGGCGCCGCCGCAGGAGTTCCTCGACGAGCAACCGGAGCTGCGCGGCATCTTCAACATCGGCGCGGGCGTCGATGCGCTGCTCAAGCTGAAGGTGCCGGCGCACACGCGCATCGTGCGGCTCGACGACGCGGGCATGTCGGTGCAGATGGCCGAATACGTCTGCCACACGCTCATCCGCCACTTCCGCGAGTTCGACGCCTACGAGGCCGATGCGCGCGAGGGCAAGTGGAGCTATCGCAAGCCGAAGCTGCGGCGCGACTTCCCCGTAGGCATCATGGGCCTGGGCGTGCTCGGCGAGCGCGTGGCGAAGGCCGTGGCGCAGTTCGAGTTCCCGGTGCTGGGCTGGAGCCGTTCGCCGAAGGAGATCGAAGGCGTGCGCGTGTTCAGCGGCGAGTCGCAGTTCGACGAGTTCCTGTCGTCCACGCGCGTGCTGGTCAACCTGCTGCCGCTGACCGAGGCGACGCGCGGCATCCTCAACCGCGACACGCTGGGCAAGCTGAAGCCCGAGGGCTATCTCATCAGCATCGCGCGCGGCGGCCACCTGGTGGAAGACGACCTGATCCCGCTGCTCGACGCCGGCCGGCTCGCGGGCGCGACGCTCGACGTGTTCCAGGTCGAGCCGCTGCCTTCCGACCACGCCTTCTGGCGCCATCCGAAGATCACCGTGACGCCGCACGGCTCGGCGCGCACGCTGCGCGAGGAGTCCATTGCCCAGATCGCCGGGAAGATCCGCGCGATGGAGCAGGGGCTGCCGATCGCCGGCGTGGTCGATCCGGCGCGCGGTTACTGACGGGGGCGCGTCCTCCCTCCGGGCCCGCCGGAATGCATCGCGGGCAGGGGAAACCCTGAAACACATGTTTTTCACAAGTATGAAAATCTTTTCATGACTGTGAAAACTGCGTTTCGGGTGATCGAGATCGTCGAGCTCTTCGCCCGGGAGAAGCAGCCGCTGGCTCTTTCCGAGATGGCGCGGCTGCTCGACATGCCGGTGTCGAGCTGCCTGGGCCTGATCCGCACGCTCGAGGAGCAGGGCTACATGTACGAGACCGGCCGCCGCCAGGGCTACTACCCGACCGGCCGGCTGCTCGCGATGGCGCAGGTCATCGCCGCCCACGACCCGGTGCTCGACCGGGTGAAGGCCACGCTCGAGGAACTGCGCGACGCGGCGCGCGAGACGGTGGTCTTCGGCAAGTTCCGCGATGCGGGCCAGGTGGTGTACCTGGAGGTGCTGAGCGCGCCGCAGAGCATCCGCTACACGGCCGAGTCGGGCGAGACGCGCCCGGCCTACGCCAACTCCATCGGCCGCGCGCTGCTGTCCACGCTGGACCCCGACGAGCGCCGCAGGCTGCTCGAAGGCGCCACGCTCGCGCCGCTGACCGACGCCACGCTCACCACCGCCGACGCCATCGAGGCCGAGCTGCAGCGCTCCGCCACGCGCGGCTGGTACGGCAACCTCGGCGAGAGCATTCCCGACCTGATCGGCCTGGCATGGCCGCTGCGCATCGGCGGCGAGGCCTATGCCATCTCCGTCGCCGGCCCGCGCTACCGCATGGAGGCGCGCATCGAGGAGATCGCCGCGATGCTGCGCTCCGCCTGCCTCGCCATCGAACCCAAGAACGAAAGCCCCCGATGACAGCAACGACCGTCGCAGCCCCCCGCTATTTCGTCCGCGAGGCCGAGATCGCCGGCTACCACCCCGCCAACCACACCGGCACGCTGAACAAGCGGCTGATCGGCCCCGAGACCGTGGGCGCGAAGCAGCTCGAGGTGCTGGTCGGCCACATCCAGAAGGGCAAGGGCGCGCTGCCTCACGCCCACCCGGGCATCGAGCAGGTCTGCTACATGCTCGAGGGCCGCGCGGTCGCCGAGGTGGGCGGCCAGCGGCAGGAACTGCACCCGGGCGACAGCTGCTTCTTTCCCGCCGACGCGATGCACACCTTCACCGTGGTGAGCGACGAGCCGGTGCGCGTGCTGGTGATCTACAGCCCGCCCTACGAGGAATCGCCGGAGCGCGTGATCCGGCCCTGAGAACCGACAGCACTACAACCGGAGACAAACCATGCAGACAACGAAGAACGCGACCGGGCAACCGGCCGCGATGGCGAACCGTCGCCGTTTCATTTCCATCGGCGCCGCCGCCGGCCTCGCGGGCGCCATGCCCTGGGCCTTCGCGCAGGACGGCTACCCGAAGCAGCCGATACGCATCGTCGTGCCCTTCGCCGCAGGCAGCGGCACCGACGCGGTGGCGCGCATCACGGGGCAGATGCTGGGCGAGGCGCTGAAGGCCTCGGTCATCATCGACAACAGGGCGGGCGCCAACGGCGTGATCGCGGCCGAGTACGTCGCCAAGGCGGCGCCCGACGGCTACACGCTGTTCATGACGACCAACACCACGCATTCGGCCAACCCGAGCCTGATGAAGTCGCTGCCCTACGACCCGGTGAAAGACTTCGCGCCGGTGAGCCGCATGGGCAACCTGCCCTTCATGCTGGTGGTGAACAACGACCTGCCCGTGAAGAGCGTGGCCGAGCTGCTGGCCTGGGGCCGCGCGCATCCGGGCAAGCTCACCTACGCGAGCGGCAACAGCACCGGCATCGTGAGCGGCGCCACGCTCTCGCGCATGAGCGGCGTGCCGATGCTGCACGTGCCCTACAAGAGCACGCCGCCGGCCATCGCCGACCTGATCGGCGGGCAGGTGTCGATGATGGTGGTCGACCTCGCGGCGGGTCTCGCCACGGTGAAGGCCGGCAAGATGCGCGCGATCGCCGTCACCACGCAGGAGCGCACCAAGCTCTTTCCCGAACTGCCGCCGCTGGCCGACACGCCCGAGCTCAAGGGCTTCGACATCACCTCGTGGAACGGCGTGTTCGCGCCGGCCGGCACGCCGCGCGACATCGTGCTGAAGCTCAACAAGGCGCTCGCCGAGATGGCGAACGGCCCGGTCTTCCGCGAGCGCGTGGCGAAGCTGGGCTTCGACGCCTTCGGCAGCACGCCGGAAGAGCTGGGCGCGTTCACGGTGTCGGAGCTGGCGAAGTGGAAGAAGCTGATCCAGGCCGCGGGGATCCAGCCGGAATGAGCGCTACAGGATCGACAGGGCCGCTGCAGGGCATCCGCATCCTCGACCTCACGGCCGTGGTGATGGGGCCGTATGCGACGCAGACGCTGGGCGACCTCGGCGCCGACGTCATCAAGATCGAGCCGCCCGGTGGCGACAACCTGCGTGCCGTCGGCCCGATGCGCAACCCCGGCATGGGCGCGATGGCGATGCACCTCAACCGCAACAAGCGCTCGATCGTGCTCGACCTCAAGCAGCCCGAGGGCCGCGAAGCCTGCCTGCGGCTCGCGGCGGGCAGCGATGCGCTCATCTACAACACGCGGCCGCAGGCGATGGCGCGGCTCGGGCTCGGCTACGAGGCGGTGTCGGCGGCGAACCCGAAGATCGTCTACCTCGGCGCCTTCGGCTACGGCGAGCAAGGGCCCTATGCGGGCAAGCCGGCGTACGACGACCTGATCCAGGGCGCGGCCGGCGTTGCATCGCTGTTCGCGCAGCAAAGCGGCGGCGCGCCGCGCTACGCGCCCGTCACGCTGGCCGACCGCGCGGTGGGGCTGCAGGCCGCCATCGCGCTGCTGGCCGCCGTGCTGCACGCCCAGCGCACCGGCAAGGGCCAGGCCGTCGAGGTGCCGATGTTCGAGGCGCTGTCGCAGTTCGTCATGGGCGACCATCTCGGCGGGCACAGCTTCGAGCCGCCGCTCGGGCCCACCGGCTATGCGCGCCTGCTCGCGCCGCACCGCAAGCCCTACGCCACGGCCGACGGCTACCTCAGCGTGCTCATCTACAACGACAAGCACTGGCAGGCCTTCTTCGACGTGATCGGCCGGCCGGAGCTGCGCGATTCGCCGATGTTCGGCACGCACACGGCGCGCGCCGCGAACATCGGCGCGGTCTATGCCTTCGTGGCCGAGGTGATGGCCACGCGCACCAGCGACGAATGGTTCGCCGCGCTGTCCGGCGCCGACATCCCGGTCGCGCGCCTGCACAGCACCGAGAGCCTGCTCGACGACCCGCACCTGCGCGCCGTCGGCTTCTATCCCGAGCTCGACCACCCGAGCGAGGGCCGCATCCGCACCCTCGCGCCGGTCGGCCGCTACAGCGCCACGCCGGCCGCCATTCGCCGCCCGGCGCCGCGCATCGGCGAGCAGAGCGTGGAGCTGCTGCGCGAGGCTGGCTACGGCGACGAGGCCATCGAGCGCATGCTCGAACGCGGCGTGACGCTGCAACCCGACACAGCCAAGGATTGACATGGACTTTTCCCTGAACGAAGACCAGCGCTCGCTGGTCGCCGCCATCGAACGCCTCTGCGAGGACTTTCCCATCGACTACTGGCGCGACCACGACGACCGCGCCGTGTTCCCGCACGAGTTCCATCGCGCCGTGGCCGAGAGCGGCTGGCTGGGCATCGCCATGCCCGAGGCGCAGGGCGGCGCGGGGCTCGGCATCACCGAGGCGGCGCTGATGATGCGCGCCATCAGCGCGTCGGGCGCGGGCATGTCGGGCGCGTCGTCGGTGCACATGAACATCTTCGGGCTCAACCCGGTGGTGGTGTTCGGCAGCGAAGAGCAGCGCCAGCGCTTCCTGCCGCCGCTGATCGCAGGCACCGAGAAGGCTTGCTTCGCGGTGACCGAGCCCGACGCGGGGCTCGACACCACCAGCCTCAAGACGCAGGCGGTGCGCCAGCCCAATGGCGGCTACCTGCTGCACGGGCGCAAGATCTGGATCTCGACCGCGCAGGTGGCCGACCGCATGCTGATCCTCACGCGCACCACGCCGCTCGACCAGGTGAAGAAGCCCACGCAGGGCCTCACGCTGTTCTACACGCCGCTGGACCGCAGCAAGGTCGAGGTGCGCGAGATCCACAAGCTCGGCCGCGCGGCGGTGGACTCGAACATGCTCTTCATCGACGGGCTCGTAGTGCCGGAGGAAGACCGCATCGGCGAGGAAGGGCGGGGCTTCGAGTACATCCTGCACGGCCTCAACCCCGAGCGCATATTGATCGCGGCGGAAGCCATCGGCATCGGCCGTGCGGCGCTGCGCATCGCCTCGCAGTACGCGCAGGAGCGCGTCGTGTTCGGCCGGCCCATCGGGCAGAACCAGGGCGTGGCGCATCCGCTGGCGCGCGCGTGGGCCAACCTGGAGGCAGCCGACCTGATGATGCTCAAGGCCGCCACGCTCTACGACGCGGGCGAACCTTGCGGCATCGAGGCCAACGCCGCCAAGTACCTCGCGGCCGAGGCGGCGCACGACGCCTGCCAGAACGCCGTGCTCACGCTCGGCGGCATGGGCTATGCGAAGGAATACCATGTGGAGCGGCTGCTGCGCGAGAGCTACATCCCGCGCATCGCGCCGGTGAGCCCGCAGATGATCCTGAACTTCATCGCCGAGAAGGCGCTGGGGCTGCCCAAGTCGTACTGATCTCTACTGATCTCTTCTCTCGAGCCATGAACACCGTCACCCGCCATCTCGTGATCCGCGGCCTCGTGCAGGGCGTGGGCTACCGCTGGTCGATGGTGCAGGCCGCGCGGCGGCTCGGCGTGCGCGGCTGGGTGCGCAACCGGCGCGACGGCAGCGTGGAGGCGCTCGCGGCGGGCGAGCCCGGTGCGGTGGAAGACCTGGTGCGCTGGGCGCGGCGCGGGCCGGACGGCGCACGCGTCGATGCCGTGGACCTGGGCGACATGGTCGGCGCCACGCCGGCGGACGACCTGCCCGAAGGCTTCGAGCAGCGCGAAACCGTCTAGCCGGCCTGTCCGGCCCTTCAGGCCGTCGGCGCCGCGCGGCTGGCACCATTTGCAACTCCGCAGGCACGCATTGCTACCTTCCGCCGCTTGTGTACCAGGCAGGGTATTTCCATGTGGCCGACAATCGGAGGCGGTCTTCCATCCTCCTGCGATACAAGAGACATCCCATGAAACTCCCCACCAAAGTCAGCCTCGTCGACGTCGGCCCGCGCGACGGCCTGCAGAACGAAAAGCAGCCCGTCTCCGCCGAAGTGAAGATCGGCCTCGTGCACCGCCTGCAGGACGCGGGCCTGAAGGAGATCGAGGTCACCAGCTTCGTGAGTCCCAAGTGGGTGCCGCAGATGGCCGACAACGCCGAGGTGATGCACGGCATCCAGCGCAAGCCCGGCGTGCGCTATTCGGTGCTCACGCCCAACATGAAGGGCTTCGAGGCCGCCATTGCCGCGCCGCGCGATGAATGGCCCGACGAGATCGTGGTGTTCGGCGCCGCGAGCGAGGCCTTCAGCCAGAAGAACATCAACTGCTCCATCGCCGAGAGCATCGAGCGCTTCGCACCGGTGGTGGCCGCGGCGCTCGAAAAGGGCATCCAGGTGCGCGGCGCCATGTCGTGCACGGTCGGCTGCCCCTACGAGGGCGAGATCGCGCCCGCCAAGGTCGGCTACCTCGCGCAGCTGATGAAGGGCATCGGCGTGCAGCGCGTGGACGTGGCCGACACCATCGGCGTGGGCACGCCGCGCAAGGTGCAGGCGGCCATGGAAGCCACGCTGGCGCACTTCGATGTCGACGCCATCTCCGGCCACTTCCACGACACCTACGGGCAGGCGCTGGTCAACACGCTGGCGGCGCTCGAGCTGGGCGTGTGGAACTTCCAGTCGTCCTCGGCCGGCCTGGGCGGCTGCCCCTACGCCAAGGGTGCGACGGGCAACGTGGCGACGGAAGACGTGGTCTACATGCTGCAAGGCATGGGCATCGAGACCGGCATCGATCTCGACAAGCTGATCGACGCGGGCGTCTACATCAGCGAGGCATTGGGCCGCGAGCCGAACTCCCGCGCCTCGAAGGCCATCCGCACCAAGCGCGCCGGCTGAGGCGCATCGCAAACCGAAAGAAGAAAGAAGAGGAACAAGCGTGGACCTGCATGTCTGGCTCGCATTCCTGGTGGCGAGTTGCGTCATCGCCGTATCGCCCGGTTCGGGCGCGGTGCTCAGCATGAGCCATGGCCTCAGCTACGGCGTGCGGCGCACCACGGCGACCATCGTCGGGCTCCAGCTGGGGCTCGCCGTGATCCTGTTGGTGGCCGGCCTCGGCGTGGGCGCTGTGCTCACCGCCTCGGCCACCGCGTTCACGGTCATCAAGGTGGTCGGCGCGTGCTACCTGCTGTGGCTGGGCTGGCGCCAGTGGCGCGCGCCCGTCGCGAAGGCTGAAGGCGATGCGCAGGAGGCATCCGCCGAGCCCGACCTCACGGCCTCGCAGCGCGTGCTGCGCGGCTTCCTGACCAACGTGACGAACCCCAAGGGCATCGTCTTCATGGCGGCCGTGCTGCCGCAGTTCATCCAGCCGACGCGGCCGCTGTGGCTGCAGCTGCTGGTGCTGCTGGCCACGACGGTGATGGTCGACGTGACCGTGATGCACGGCTACGCCTGGCTGGCGGCGCGCCTGCAGGGCATGCTTCGCAGCGTGCGCGCCCGGCGTGCGCAGAACCGCGTCTTCGGCGGCGTGCTGATGGCGATGGGTGCGTTCCTGTTCATGTTCAAGCGCAGCGCCTGAGCGGCGCTCGACGACGCTCTACCGCCAGTCTGGCGACAGCCTGATAGATTCGAATCCATGTGCGGTTCTGAACTCCAATCCCTCCCCGAAGGCGTCCAGCGCGTTTCCCGCGCCCTGCAGGATGCCGGCCATCCCCACTCCCCACGCATGCTCGACGACGCCTGCCGCACCGCGCAGCAGGCGGCCGACGCGCTCGGCATCTCGGTCGGGCAGATCGCCAAGAGCATCATCTTCAGGCGCAAGAGCGACGAGTCGGCGGTGCTGGTCATCACCTCGGGCGACAAGCGCGTGGACGAGAAGAAGGTCGATGCGCTGGTCGGCAAGACCGGCCGCGCCGACGCCGACTTCGTGAAGTCGCGCACCGGCTTCACCATCGGCGGCGTGTCGCCGGTGGGCCACCTGACGCAGCCCGTGGTGCTGATCGACCGGGAGCTGTTCCGCTTCGAGGAAATCTGGGCGGCCGCAGGCCATCCGCACGCCGTGTTCCAGCTGCGCCCGCACGACCTCGAGAAGCTCACCGGCGCGCCGGTGGCCGACGTGGTGTGAATTTCGCGGAAGCCGAGACGCTTGCTGAACGCGCCGTGGCCGTGCAGGCCATGGTGGAAGACGTGCCCTCGCCGTGCTCGTCGGTCTGCCGCATGGACCGCCTGAGCGGTTTCTGCGAAGGCTGCCTGCGCACCATTCCCGAGATCGCGGGCTGGAGCAGGATGGAAGACGAAACGCGGCGCCACGTGTGGCGCGCGATAGAGTTGCGTGCCAAGGCCGGCATCTGGCGGGCTCCGGACGGCACGAGCGACACAGGAGACAGGCACGCATGAAGCACATCGACTTCTATCTGGACTTCATCTCGCCCTACGCGCACCTCGCCTTCGAGCACCTGCCCGAGGCGCTCGAGGGCCTGAGCTACAGCGTGGCCTACAAGCCGGTGCTGCTGGGCGCGCTGCTCAAGCAGCATGGCCAGCTGGGCCCGGCCGAGATTCCGTCGAAGCGCAGCTGGACCTACCGCCACGTGCTCTGGCTGGGCCATGCGAACGGCATCGAGATCCAGATGCCCGCCTCGCATCCCTACAACCCGCTGCCGCACCTGCGGCTGGCGGTCTCCACCGGCGACGACGGCACCATCAGCCGCCTCGCGGCCGAGACCATCTTCCGCCACGTATGGCGCGGCGGCGAGGAGGCCGGCGACGCCGCGCGCCTTGCCGCGCTCGCCGCGCAGCTCGAGCCGAAGCGCGACGCGAACAGCGACGAGAGCAAGGCCCTGCTCAAGCGCAACACCGACGAAGCCCTGCAGCAGGGCGTCTTCGGCACGCCGGCCTACGTGGTCGACGGCCGCCTGTTCTGGGGCTTCGACGGCCTGCAGATGCTGCGCGCATACCTGAAGGGCGATGACTGGTTCGACGGCCCGCAATGGGCCTCGGCGGACCAGCGCCCGGCCTTGCTGCGCGGCAGCAAGCCGGCCTGAGTACAAACCCGCGCAAGGGTCCGATTTCTTACAAGCTGAAACGCGCTGCGCGGGTTTCACCCTAATCCGTAAGCACCGGTTCAGTTTCGCGAAAGGCTCGGGTCAGTCGCGCCTCCAAGAATGCCTCACGGTCCCGAATGCCGGGAACGAATGTACGCATACACAGGAGACGACCAATGGCAGCCACACTAGATTCGAGGGGAGTGCCGCATCCGGCCCCCCGGCCCATGTCCTCGGAGGAGAAGAAAGTCATCTTCGCCTCCTCGCTAGGCACCGTGTTCGAGTGGTACGACTTCTACCTCTACGGCTCGCTGGCCGCGATCATCGCGAAGCAGTTCTTCAGCGGCCTGGATGCGGGCGCCGCCTTCATCTTCGCGCTGCTGGCCTTCGCGGCGGGCTTCCTGGTGCGTCCGTTCGGCGCCATCGTGTTCGGCCGCCTGGGCGACATGATCGGGCGCAAGTACACCTTCCTGGTGACGATCCTGATCATGGGCCTGTCGACCTTCATCGTCGGCCTGCTGCCGAGCTACGCGACCATCGGCGTCGCGGCGCCGGTGATCCTGATCGCGCTGCGCATGCTGCAGGGCCTGGCCCTCGGCGGCGAGTACGGCGGTGCCGCCACCTACGTGGCCGAGCACGCGCCGCACGGCAAGCGCGGCGCCTACACCTCGTGGATCCAGACCACCGCCACGCTCGGCCTGTTCCTGAGCCTGCTGGTGATCCTGGGCGTGCGCGAGTTCATGGGCGAGGCGGCATTCAACGACTGGGGCTGGCGCATTCCGTTCCTGGTGTCGATCCTGTTGCTGGGCATCTCGGTGTGGATCCGCCTGACGCTGTCGGAGTCGCCCGCCTTCCAGAAGATGAAGGCCGAGGGCAAGACCTCTAAGGCGCCGCTGGCCGAATCGTTCGGCCAGTGGAAGAACCTGAAGATCGTGATCCTGGCGCTGGTGGGCCTCACGGCCGGCCAGGCGGTGGTCTGGTATTCGGGCCAGTTCTACGCGCTCTTCTTCCTGACGGCACAGCTGAAGGTCGACGCGACCACGGCCAACCTGATGATCGCCGCCGCGCTGCTGCTGGGCACGCCCTTCTTCGTGGTGTTCGGCACGCTGTCGGACAAGATCGGCCGCAAGCCGATCATCATGGCCGGCTGCCTGCTGGCCGTGGTCACCTACTTCCCGGTCTTCAAGATGCTGACCGAAGCCGCCAACCCCGACCTGGCCCGCGCGCAGGCCACTGCCGGCGTGACGGTGACGGCCGACCCGGCGACCTGCTCGTTCCAGGGCAACCCGGTGGCACGCGAGATCGACTTCAAGAGCTCCTGCGACATCGCCAAGCGCTACCTCGTGCAGAACTCGGTGAGCTATGAGAACGTGGCCGGCGCGCCGGGTTCGAAGGCCGTCGTGAAGATCGGCGACAAGTCGGTCGAGGCTCCCGTGGGCAACGTCGTGAACTCCAAGTTCGACGAGAACTCCGTCAAGGAAATCGCCGCCTTCAAGAAGGGCGTGGCCGAAGACCTGAAGATCGCGGGCTACCCGGCCAAGGCCGACCCCGCGAAGATGAACAAGGTGCTGACGGTGGTGCTGCTGTTCTGGCTGGTGCTGCTGGTGACCATGGTCTACGGCCCGATCGCCGCGATGCTGGTCGAGCTCTTCCCCACGCGCATCCGCTACACCTCGATGAGCCTGCCGTACCACATCGGCAACGGCTGGTTCGGCGGCCTGCTGCCGACCACCGCCTTCGCCATCGTGGCCTCGACCGGCAACATGTTCAACGGCCTGTGGTATCCGATCATCATCGCCGGCATCACGCTGGTGGTGGGCACGCTGTTCATCCGCGAAACCAAGGACGTGGACATCTACGCCAACGACTGATCGTCGACGGACAAGAGAAGAAAAAAAGAGGAGGGCGCCGCGCCCTCCGTTCAACAAAGAGGCTTCATGCCGACCGCATGAGGCCTTTTTCTTGAACCATCCAGGAGACAAAACCCATGTGGAAACTCGTCGTCGGCTTCGTCATCTTCGCCGCCATTGCCCTGTACGTGATCTCGAAGGCCGGTGACAAGGTCGACATGTCGGGCGAGAAGCATGGTGGGGACACCACCACGCACGAGCCTGCACCGGCCGCAGCGCCGAAGTAGGCCCGGATTCTTCAGGCTGGAACACCGCGGAACCGGCTTTGCCGGGCCGCAGGTGTTGCCCCCGGTAGGGGGTTGGCGAAGCGACACGAAGTGCGCGAAGCCTGGGGGCGAGCTACCTTTTGAACTTGCCGTCGCTGACGATCGAGAGATCGACGTAGTCGATGCCGGTGTGGTCGGTCGGCGAGTAGCTGATGTCGAGCCCGCCGCCCACGTCGTACTGGAAGGCGTTCAGCGTGGCGATGAGCTTCGCGCGCGTGGGCTTCGGCCCCGTGCGGCGCAGCGCCTCCACCATCACCTTCGTGGCGACGAAGCCTTCGAGCAGCGCGGGCGACAGCTCGTTCTGGCCCTTGGCCTTGGCGAGAGCCAGCGCTTCCTTGATGAGCGGATGGCCGAAGGAGCGCTCGTAGGGCAGCACCTGCGTGATGATCACGCCCGCGCTGGCCGAGCCCAGTTCCTTGATGAAGCCCGAGGCCGCGTTGTTCGACAGCGTGATGATCTGCGCCGCCGAGCCCGCGGCGCGCAGCGCCTTCACGCCGTCGGTCACGGCGGTGCCGGAGCCGATCCACAGCACCGCCTGCGCGTTCGCCTTGGTGAGCTGCGGCACGATGGCCGCGTAGTCGGGCTTGCTGCGGTCGGCAAGCGCCACCACGGCCGGCTTCAGGTTGGCCTTCTCGAAGCCCTTGTTCGCGCCTTCCATCGCGTCCTTGCCGAAGGAGTCGTCGGCCTGCACGACGGCGATGCGCTGGATGCCGGTGGTCTGCAGGTGCTGCACCGCCTTCTCGGCCTCGCGCTGGTAGGTCGAGCGCACGTTGAAGATGTTCTTCTGCAGCGGCTTGTGCAGCGCCATCGCGCCCGTGGAGGGGCCGACCAGCGCCACTCCGTACTTGTCGAGCAGCGGGATCACCGCGAGCGTGTTGGGCGTGCCGCGGTTCAGCAGCAGCGCGACGACCTTCTTCTCCTCGATGAGAACGCGCGTGTTCTCCAGCGAGCGCTTGGCGTCGAGGCCGTCGTCCATGCGGATGACCTCGATCTGCTCGCCGTTGACGCCGCCCTGGGCGTTGACCTGGTCGATGACCAGCTGCGAACCCATGATGGTTTCCTTGACGCTGGCCGCCACGGGGCCCGAGAGGTCGGCCGACTGGCCGATCAGGATCTGGGCCGATGCACCCGGCGCCGCCATGGCCAGGAACAGCGCAACGGCGCAGGACGTGAACGTCTTCTTCATCGAGCAAAGCCTTTCCAGGAAGCGGTGCTTCTGTCAGAAACTGTGTAATGTGTTGCTGAACGTCACGCATCGCTAGCTCGCGCAAACCCTGTCAAACCAAGGTTTCCAGCGCCCGAAAAAAAGCGGCCCGCCGGACGGGCCGGCGGGCCGTTCAACTCGCCCTCTGGGGGCGGGGACTCAACGCTTGAAGCGACCGTCGCTGATGATGGACAGGTCCGCGAAATCGATGCCGCTGTGGTCGGTCGGCGAGTAGCTCACCTCCAGCCCGCCGCCCAGGTCGTAGCCGCGCAGGCTGTCGAGCGCGGCCACCATCCTTGCCCGCGTGGGCTTGGGGCCGGCGCGGCGAAGCGCCTCCACCAGCACCTTGGCCGAGGCAAAACCTTCGAGCGCGGCGGGCGACAGCTCGGTCTGGCCCTTGGCCTGCGCGAGCGCCAGCGCTTCCTTCACCATCGGATGGCCCAGCGAGCGCTCGTTGGGGAACACCTGCGTCACGATCACGCCGCGGCTCGCGTCGCCCAGCTGCTTGATGAAGCCCGAGGAGGCGTTGTTCGACAGCGTGACCACCTGCGCGGCCGAACCCGCGGCGCGCAGCGCCTTGATGCCATCGACCACGGCCACGCCGGAGCCGATCCACACCACCGCCTGCGCGTCGGCGCCCTTGATGGCGGGCACGATGGTCTTGTAGTCGGGCTTGTCGCGGTCGGCCGGAATGGTCACGGTGGGCTTGGCCTTGCCCTTGGTGAAGCCGGTCATGGCGCCTTCGAGCGCGTCGGAGCCGAAGGAGTCGGTCACGTACACCACCGCGATGCGCGTGAGGCCGATGGTCAGCAGGTGCTGCACGGCCTTCTCGGCCTCGCGCTGGTAGGTGGCGCGAACGTTGAACACGTGCTTCTGCAGCGGCTTGTGCAGCGCCATTGCGCCGGTGGAAGGGCCGATGAGCGCCACGTCGTACTTGTCGAGCCAGGGAATGATCGCCTGCGAGTGCGGCGTGCCGCGGCTCATGAAGAGCGCCAGCACCTTCTTGTCCTCGATCAGCACGCGTGCGTTCTCGCTGGCGCGCTTCACGTCGAAGCCGTCGTCCATGCGCAGCACCTCGATCTTCTCGCCGTGGATGCCGCCCTGGGCGTTGGCCGCGTCGATCACCAGCTGCGCGCCGCCGATGGTCTCGTTCACGCTCGCCGCCACCGAGCCGGTCATGCCGGCGGTCTGCCCGATCACGATCTGGGCCGACGCGCCGAGCGCGCTGAAGGCCAGCAGTGCGGTGGCGCAGAGCATGCGCGTTTTCGTCATGGAAACCTTTCGAGGCAATGCGAGGGCCCGGTTCGGGCTGTCATGAAAACAAATGTGGTATTTGTTTCTGAAAGTGTCGTGAATTCCATCAGGACAAACCCCTGCGCAGCCCCCGACCTTGTGACCTAGTGCGCAAACCCGTCACGGAGCACTCCCTAGAATGTTTGCCCCACCCCCCAAGGCACTCATGACACAGGGCTCCATCCGGATTCGCGGCGCGCGCCAGCACAACCTCCAGAACCTCGATCTCGACATCCGCACCGGCGAAATGACGGTGGTGACCGGGCCCAGCGGCTCGGGCAAGTCGAGCCTCGTTTTCGACACCCTCTATGCCGAAGGCCAGCGGCGCTACGTGGAGACCTTCTCCGCCTACGCGCGCCAGTTCCTGGACCGCATGGACAAGCCGGCCGTCGACAAGGTGGAAGGCGTGCCGCCCGCCATCGCCATCGACCAGACCAACCCGGTGCGCTCCTCGCGCTCCACGGTCGGCACGATGACCGAGCTGAACGACCACCTGAAGCTGCTCTTCGCGCGCGCGGCCAACCTGTTCGACCGCGAGACCGCGCTGCCGGTGCGTCACGACTCGCCCGACAGCATCTATGCGCAGATCGTCGAACGCGCAGCGGCCGCGGGCGATCCGCGCCTGGTGGTCACCTTCCCGGTCGAGCTGCCGGCGAGCACCACGGCCGAGGAGGTCACGCAGTGGCTGTCGGCCAGCGGCTTCACGCGCGTGCAGTCCGAGCGCGAGGTGGCCACGCCCACCGGCCCGCGCAAGGTGCTCGACGTGGTGGCCGACCGCTTCCGCGCTTCGGGCGCAGAGCGCTCGCGCGTGGTGGAGGCCATCGAGGTGGCGCTCAAGCGCGGCAGCGGGCGCGTCACTGTGCACGCCACCGGCTCCGAGGAGAACGCGCCCACCGAGGTGTGGAAGTTCTCCACCGGCCTGCACTGCCCCGAGAGCGACATCCGCTACGCCGACCCCATTCCGTCGATGTTCTCGTTCAACTCCGCCGTGGGCGCCTGCGACACCTGCCGCGGCTTCGGCCGCGTGATCGGCGTCGACCTGGGCCTGGTGATTCCGAACGACAAGCTCACGCTGCGCGCCGGCGCCATCAAGACCATCCAGACGCCCGCCTGGAAGGAAGCGCAGGACGACCTCATGCGCCACGCCGAGACGGCCGGCATTCCGCGCGACACGCCCTGGAACAAGCTCACCGACGAGCAGAAGCACTGGGTGATCGAGGGCACGCCCAACTACAAGGAAGGCAACTGGAACAAGCAGTGGTATGGCGTGCGCCGCTTCTTCGGCTACCTGGAGAGCAAGGCGTACAAGATGCACATCCGCGTGCTCCTGTCCAAGTACCGCAGCTACACGCCGTGCCCCACCTGCAGCGGCGCGCGCCTGAAGCTCGAGAGCCTGCTGTGGCGCATCGGCAGCAAGGAAGACGCCGACGCGGTGCTGCCGCCCGAGAAGCGCTTCATGCCCCAGGGCGTGAAATGGACGCGCGCCCAGCTCGAGGCGCTGCCCGGCCTGTGCCTGCACGACCTGATGCTGCTGCCCATCGAGCGGCTGCGGCAGCTGTTCGACCGCATCGAGCACCACGGCAACGGCCAGTCGGCCAGCGAAGGCGAGATCCAGGCGCTGAAGCTGCTCTTCGAGGAAATCACCACGCGCCTGCGCTATCTGCACGACGTGGGCATCGGCTACCTCACGCTCGATCGCCAGAGCCGCACGCTCAGCGGCGGCGAGGTGCAGCGCATCAACCTCACCACCGCGCTGGGCACCTCGCTGGTCAACACGCTTTTCGTGCTCGACGAACCCAGCATCGGCCTGCACCCGCGCGACATGAACCGCATCACCGAGGCCATGCTGCGCCTGCGCGACGCGGGCAACACGCTGGTGGTGGTCGAGCACGACCCGGCCGTGATGCTGGCCGCCGACCGCGTGATCGACATGGGCCCCGGCCCCGGCGCGCGCGGCGGGCAGGTGGTGTTCGACGGCACCACCGACCAGCTGCGCGACGCCGACACGCTCACCGGCCAGTACCTGGGCGGGCGCAAGAAGATCGGCATGGGCTTCAAGCGCCTCGTGAGCGAGAACACGCACCGGCTCATCCTCGAAGGCGTGCGCGAGCACAACCTGAAGAACGTGACGGTCGAGTTCCCGCTGGCGCGGCTGGTGTGCGTGACCGGCGTGAGCGGCTCGGGCAAGTCCACGCTCATACAGGACGTGCTGGCGCCGGCGCTCATGCGCCACTTCGGCAAGGCCACGGAAACGCCCGGCGCGCACGACCGCCTGCTGGGCGCCGACCACCTCGGCGACGTGGTGTTCGTCGACCAGTCGCCCATCGGCAAGACCGCGCGCTCCAACCCCGCGAGCTACGTGGGCGCCTGGGACGCCATCCGCGAGATCTTCGCCACGGCGACGCTCTCGCGCCAGCGCGGCTACACCGCGAGCAAGTTCAGCTTCAACTCCGGCGACGGGCGCTGCCCGACCTGCGGCGGCTCTGGCTTCGAGCACGTCGAGATGCAGTTTTTGTCCGACGTGTACCTGCGCTGCCCCGACTGCGACGGCAAGCGCTACCGCCCCGAGATCCTCGAAGTGCGCGTGGAGCGCAAGGGCAGGAGCTACAACGTGGCCGACGTGCTCGAACTTACCGTGGCCGAAGCCGCGGCGGTGTTCGAGGCCGACCGCGACGTGCTGCGCGTGCTGCAGCCAATTTCCGACGTGGGCCTGGACTACGTCAAGCTCGGCCAGCCCGTGCCCACGCTCAGCGGCGGCGAGGCGCAGCGCCTGAAGCTCGCGGGCTTCCTGGCCGAGGCAGCGAAGAACGCCACCGCCAGCAAGCAGTCGGTGGCGCGCAAGGGCACGCTGTTCCTGTTCGACGAGCCGACCACCGGCCTGCACTTCGATGACATCGCGCGGCTCATGCGCGCGCTGCGCAAGCTGCTGGACGCCGGCCATTCGCTGATCGTGATCGAGCACAACCTCGACGTGATCCGCGCCAGCGACTGGCTCATCGACCTCGGCCCCGAAGGCGGCGAGGGCGGCGGGCAGGTGGTGGCCGAAGGCACGCCCGAGCAGCTGCGCGAGAACCGCGCCTCGCTCACCGGCGCCGCGCTGGCCGACTACGAACTGGCCATCGGCCCCGACGCCTACAAGGTGGCCGAGCGCGCCGCGCGCCGCTACATCGCCAACGCCAAGAAGGCGCCGGGCGCCGATGCCGTGGAGATCGTCAACGCGCGCGAGCACAACCTGAAGAACCTCAGCGTCGACATTCCGCGCGGCAAGTTCAGCGTGGTGACGGGCGTGAGCGGGTCGGGCAAGTCGACGCTGGCCTTCGACATCCTGTTCAACGAGGGGCAGCGCCGCTACCTGGAGTCGCTCAACGCCTATGCGCGCAGCATCGTCCAGCCGGCCGGCCGGCCCGAGGTGGACGCGGTGTACGGCATTCCGCCGACCGTGGCCATCGAGCAGCGCCTGTCGCGCGGCGGCCGCAAGAGCACGGTGGGCACCACCACCGAGGTGTGGCACTTCCTGCGCCTCTTGTACGTGAAGCTGGGCATCCAGCACTGCATCCACGACGGCGCGGCCGTGCAGCCGCAGACGCCCGACAGCATCGCCGCGCAGCTCATGCGCAACTTCAAGGGCCAGCACATCGGCCTGCTCGCGCCGCTGGTGACCAACCGCAAGGGCGTGTACACCGAGCTGGCCGACTGGGCGCGCCCGCGAGGCTTCACGCACCTGCGCGTGGACGGCGACTTCCTGCCGACCACCGGCTTCCCGCGCATCGACCGCTTCAAGGAGCACAGCATCGAGCTGCCGGTGGCCAGCCTCGACGTGCTGCCGTCGAACGAGAACGAACTGCGCGAGGCGCTGGCCAGGGCGCTCGAGCACGGCAAGGGCGTGGTGCACGTGCTGAGCGAGCTCGACGGCCTGCGCGCCGCGATGATGGCCGGCGTGTCCGCCGCCGGCATCGGCCGCGTGAACGTGTTCTCCACGCTGCGCGCCTGCCCGGTGTGCAGCACCAGCTACGCGGAGCTCGATCCGCGCCTGTTCAGCTACAACAGCAAGCATGGCTGGTGCCCCGATTGCGTGGGCACCGGCGTCAAGCTCAGCAAGGACCAGCGCAAGGTGTTCGACGACTCCGTGCTGGCCGACGACAACAAGGGCCGTGAGCAGACCTTCGCCGAGCCCGAGGTGGAAGACCTGGCCGACGTGGCCTGCCCGACCTGCGAGGGCACGCGCCTGAACGCCACGGCGCGCGCCGTGAGCTTCGGCACCGCGGCCGACGGCTCGGGCGGCATCGGCATCACCGAGCTCGCGCGCATGAGCGTGACCGAGGTGCGGCAGTGGTTCGACGGGCTGACGCTCACCGGCCGCGAAGCCGAGATCGCGCGCGACCTGGTGCCGGAAATCAGGAGCCGGCTCGAGTTCCTGGAAGAAGTGGGCCTGGGCTACCTCACGCTCGACCGTGGCGCGCCCACGCTCTCGGGCGGCGAGGCGCAGCGCATCCGCCTGGCGGCGCAGCTCGGCAGCAACCTGCAGGGCGTGTGCTACGTGCTCGACGAGCCGACCATCGGCCTGCACGCGCGCGACAACCAGATCCTGCTCGACGCGCTGCACAAGCTCGGCGACAAGGGCAACACGCTGGTGGTGGTGGAGCATGACGAGGACACCATCCGCCGCGCCGACCACATCATCGACATCGGCCCGAGCGCGGGCAAGCGCGGCGGCCGGCTGGTGGCCGAGGGCACGGTGGCCGACATCCAGCAGGCCGGCGACTCGCAGACCGGCCGCTACCTGCGCGACGCCATCAGGCACCCGCTGCAGGCGCGCCGGCTGGTGCCGTCGCCCGACCCGAAGGCCGAGGAGAGCGGCGAGTGGCTCACCGTGCACGGCGCCAACCTGCACAACCTGCAGGATGTGACCGCCACGCTGCCGCTGCACCGCCTCGTGGTGGTCACCGGCGTCAGCGGCTCGGGCAAGTCCACGCTCGCGCGCGACGTGCTGCTGGCCAACGTGCAGGCCATCGTCGTGCAGCGCATGACCAAGGCGGGCCGCGACGCGGACGCCGCCGGCAAGCGCCCGGCGTGGGCCGGCTGCCGCAAGGTCGAGGGCTACGAGACCATCGACCGCGTGCTCGAAGTCGACCAGACGCCCATCGGCAAGACGCCGCGCAGCTGCCCGGCCACCTACATCGGCTTCTGGGACACCATCCGCAAGCTATTCGCCGACACGCTGGAGGCCAAGGCGCGCGGCTACGGCCCGGCGCGCTTCAGCTTCAACACCGGCGAAGGCCGCTGCCCGGGCTGCGAGGGCGCGGGCGTGCGCACCATCGAGATGAGCTTCCTGCCCGACGTGAAGGTGCCCTGCGAGGTCTGCCACGGCGCGCGCTTCAACCCCGAGACGCTGGCCGTGAGCTGGCGCGGCAAGAGCATCGGCGACGTGCTGAAGATGGAAGTCGACGAGGCCGTCGAGTTCTTCGCGAGCATGCCCAACATCAGCCATCCGCTGCAGCTGCTGAAGGACGTGGGGCTGGGCTACCTCACGCTGGGGCAGCCCTCGCCCACGCTCTCGGGCGGCGAGGCGCAGCGCATCAAGCTGGTGACCGAGCTGAGCAAGGTGCGCGACGACATCACCCGCCGCGGCCAGAAGGCGCCGCACACGCTGTACGTGCTCGACGAGCCGACCGTGGGCCTGCACATGGCCGACGTCGAGAAGCTGATCCACGTGCTGCACCGGCTGGTGAACGGCGGCCACAGCGTGGTGGTGATCGAGCACGACCTCGACCTGATCGCCGAGGCCGACTGGATCCTCGATCTCGGTCCCGAAGGCGGTGGCGCCGGCGGGCGCATCGTCGCGGCGGCGCCGCCCGAAGAAGTGGTGCGGCTGGGCACGCACACGGGCGTTGCGCTGAAGCCGGTGCTGGCGCGCTGAGTGCGCAAGGAGGCTCGCGCGGCGCCGGCTGCCGCGCGCCTTCTTTCCGCCTCGATGCATAGGCCTTTCGAGGGGCTCGCCAAGGTCATGCAAAGCGGCGCACAATGGCTCTCAACCCTTGGCGCAGGCGCATCCTGAATCAGCCATGGCGGAGTAAACATGTGATGGGATGAAGCGCCGCGGCGGGGCTACGCAAGGAGCCATGTCATGACCCGCTTCATCGATGTTCACAGCCTGGTCCGCCTGGTGGACGAGACCGGTGTCCCGCAGTTCCTCACCGCGCTGGCCGACGCGCTGCGCGACGACTTCATGCGGTGGCGGGAGTTCGACAAGAAGGCGCGCGTGGCCAGCCATTCGCACCTCGGCGTGATCGAGCTGATGCCGGTGGCCGACGACGGCGCCTATGCCTTCAAGTACGTCAACGGGCACCCCCACAACACCCAGGTCGGGCTGCCGACCGTCATGGCCTTCGGCGTTCTTGCCGAAGTCGACACGGGCTACCCCGTGCTGCTTTCCGAACTCACGCTCACCACCGCGCTGCGCACGGCCGCCACTTCGGCGATGGCCGCCCTGGCACTGGCGCGGCCTGGTTCGCGCAGCCTCGCGCTGATCGGCAACGGCTCGCAGAGCGAGTTCCAGGCGCTGGCCTTCCATGCGCTGCTGGGTATCGAGGAAGTGCGCGTGTTCGACACCGATCCGCATGCCACCGACAAGCTGGTGCGCCACCTGTCGGCCTGCACGCCGTTGGACATCGTGCGCGCCCGCTCGGTGGCCGACGCGGTGCGCGGCGCGGACATCGTCACCACCGTCACCGCCTACCAGGGGCGAGCGACGGTGCTCACGCCCGACATGATCGAGCCGGGCATGCACATCAACGCCGTGGGCGGCGATTCGCCCGGCAAGACCGAGCTGCATCCCGACGTGCTGCGCAAGGCGCGCGTGTTCGTCGAGTACGAGCCGCAGACCCGCGTGGAGGGCGAGATCCAGCAGGTGGAGGCCGACTTTCCGGTGCAGGAGCTCTGGCGCGTGCTGCTCGGCGAGGTGCCTGGCCGCGAGAGCCCCGCGCAGGTCACGCTGTTCGACTCGGTGGGCTTCGCGCTGGAGGACTACACGGCGCTGCGCTACATCCAGCGCATCGCCACCGAGCGCGGCATCGGCCGGCAGATCGCGCTGGTGCCGGAGCTCGACGACCCGAAGGACCTGTTCGGGCTCACGGCCTCGGGCCGGCGCCGGGCGGTGCTGCGGCGTGCGGCATGATGGGCGGCTTCGCCACTGCCGCTCCAGTCTTTCTTCATGCTCACCATCTACAACGACCAGCACGCTCTTCACCAAGGCAAAGTCGAGATGTTCCGCGGCGAGCTCGTGCCGTGCTTCGAGGTGCCCGCCCGTGTCGACCATGTGAGGCATGAACTGGAGCGCAGGAACATCGGCCCGCTGCAGGCGCCCGATGCCTTCGACGAGGCGCTGCTGGCGAAGGTGCATGCGCCGCGCTACCTGGACTTCATCGCGCATGCGTGGGACGAGTGGGTGGCGCTGGACCCGGCCAACGTGACGCGCGACGCGCTGCCTTCGTACTGGCCCACGCGCGGCATGCGCAGCGACGTGCTGCCGAAGAGTTTTCCGGCGCGCATGGGGCTGTTCTCCTTCGACGCAGGCACGCCGCTGATGGCGGGCAGCTGGACAGCGGCACGCCACGGAGCGGCCTGCGCGTGGACCGCGGCGCAACGCGTCATCGGCGGCGAGCGCGCCGCCTTCGCGCTGACGCGCCCGCCGGGCCACCACGCAGGCGCCGATTTCTTCGGCGGCTACTGCTTCCTCAACAACGCCGCCGTCGCGGCACAGGCGCTGCGCGATTCGGGCGTCGAACGCGTCGCCGTGCTCGACGTCGACTACCACCACGGCAACGGCACGCAGGCCATCTTCTACGAGCGCGACGACGTGCACTTCGCGAGCCTGCACGGCGATCCGCTGACCGACTACCCCTACTACCTGGGCCACGCCGACGAGCGCGGCGCCGGAAGGGGCGAGGGCTTCAACCACAACCTGCCGCTGCCGCGCGGCACGGACTTCACGGCATGGCGCGCGGCGCTGAAGACCGCGCTGGCCCGCATCGCCGAGGTGAAGGCCGGCGCGCTGGTGGTCTCGCTCGGTGTCGACACCTTCGAGGGCGATCCGATCTCGGGCTTCAAGCTCAGGAGCGACGACTACCTGCGCATGGGCGAGGACCTGGCGCGCGCCGGGCTGCCGACGGTGTTCGTGTTCGAGGGCGGCTATGCGGTGGCCGAAGTGGGCGTCAACGCGGTGAACGTGATCGAGGGCTTCTCTCAGGCCTAAGGCGGCCGGCGCGGCTGACGCGCAGGCGACTCGGATCTCGCGAATCGCCCCGGTTTCCCGGGGAAATCAGGGCAGCCCCGATTGCCTTCGCCGATGCGGCGGGGCCCAATCGGCGCTTTCAAAGTCAGGACCCAGTCAGCCATGCTCCGCCGCTCCACCTTCCTCCGTACCGCCGCCGCACTCGCCGCGGGCTGCGGGCTCGCCCTTCCGATGGCGGCGCTCGCGCAGGCCTTTCCCGCCAAGCCCATCAAGCTGGTGATCGCCTTCCCGGCCGGCGGCCCGACCGACATCACCATGCGCCAGCTTGCCGAGAACGCGAGCAAGATCCTCGGCCAGCCGGTGATCATCGACAACAAGCCCGGTGCCGGCGGCACGCTGCCCGCGCAGGCACTGCAGACCGCGCAGCCCGACGGCTACACCGTCGCGCAGATCCCGCTGGGCGTGTTCCGCCTGGGCTACACGACCAAGATCAACTGGGACCCGCTCAAGGACATCACCTACGTCATCAACGTCACCGGCTACGCCTTCGGCATCGTCGTGCCGGCCGACAGCCCCTTCAAGACCTGGGCCGACTTCGTTGCCTACGCCAAGGCCAACCCCGGCAAGCTCACCTACGGCTCGACCGGCACGCTGACCAGCCCGCACCTGACCACAGAGATCGTCGCGCAGAAGGCCGGCATCCAGCTGCAGCACGTGCCCTACAAGGGCAGCGCCGACCTGATGCTCGCGGTGGTCAGCGGCCAGTTGATGGCCGCGGCCGACAGCACCGGCTTCGCGCCGCAGGTCGAGGCCGGCAAGCTGCGCGTGCTCAACACCTGGGGCGACAAGCGCCTGGCCAAGTTCCCCGATGCGCCCACGCTGAAGGAACTGGGCTACGACGTGGTGCAGAACTCGCCCTTCGGCATCGGCGCGCCCAAGGGCACGTCGCCCGAGGTGGTGAAGAAGCTGCACGACGCCTTCAAGCAGGCGATGGAAGAGCCCAGCTACGTGGCCGCGCTGGGCCGCTACGACATGCTGCCGAACTACATGAGCTCGGCGACCTACACCAGGTTCGCGCAGGACACGGTGGTGCGCGAGAAGGCCATCATCGACAAGCTCGGCCTGGCGAAGGAAGTCAAGACGAACTGAGCGAGCTGAGGGCGAAGAGCTCGTCCACCAGCCGGGACGCCAGTTCCGGCTGCACCGCATCTCCCCCGAAAACCAGCCGGAACACGATCGGCGCGATCAGGTGATCGATCACCTGCTGCGGCTCGGGCGCTCGCTCGCCCCGGGCGTGCGCCTGCTCGACCAGCGTCAGCGCCTCCCTGCGGCGGTTGCGCAGGCAGTCGGTGTCGGAGTTGCCGTTGGCCAGCGCGGCCGCGGCTTTCAGCAACGAGGTATTGCACGGCTTGGCCAGGTGTTCGATGAGCTCGCGCGCCCAGGCTTCCAGGTCGGCGCGCAGGGTGCCTGTGTCGGGCAGCGGGCGGTTCGGGTCCAGCCGGTGGGTGGCCGTTTCGGCCAGCAGGCCCTGCAGGTCGCCCCAGCGCCGGTAGATGCTGGAGGCGCTGACGCCCGCGCGCTCGGCCACGGCCGGCACCGTCACGCGCTCCCGTCCCTGTTCCGCGACCAGCTCTTCGAGGGCGGTGCGCACCAGTGCCTGCACCTGGGCACTGCGGCCACCGGGACGCTTGTTGGGGAGGGCGATGTCGGTCATGGTCTGGACTTTAACGCAAAGATATTTGCTTTAGAAGATTCGCAGGTCTAGAATCGCAAAAGCAAAAAAAGTTGCATTAAGGATTCGCCATGCCGTCCTCCTGCCCCGAACTCGCTTCCGCCACTGCGGAGATCGCCGCCCGCTCCAGGCCATGGCGCCTGCCTCAGCGCGCGGCCTTTCCGCTGCTGGCGGCGGTGCTGTTCGCCTTCTTCTTCGCGGCCGCCGCGCCTTCGCCGCTTTTCGTGGTGTTCCAGCACGCCTGGCACTTCTCGTCGTCGCTGCTCACGGTGGCCTTCGCGGTCTATGCGATCGCGCTGCTGGTTTCCCTGTTGATCGCGGGCTCACTGTCCGACCACATCGGGCGGCGCCCGGTGGTGCTGGCGGCGCTGGTGCTGCAGGCGGTGGCGATGGGGCTTTTCTTGCTGGCGAACGGCATCGTCGGGCTGATCGTCGCGCGCGTGGTGCAGGGCATCGCCACCGGCGTCGCGAGCGGCGCGCTGAGCGCGGCGGTGGTGGAGGCCGCCCCGGCTTCGCGCAAGCGGCTGGGTGCGCTGATCACCAGCGTGTCGCCGCTGGCCGGCCTTGCCGCGGGCGCGCTGCTCACGGGCATCGCTGTGAAGTTCTCGGTGCAGCCGGTGATGCTGGTGTTCGGCGTGCTGGCCGCCGTGTTCGCGCTGGGCGCGGCCGTGGTGCTGTGGATGCCCGAAACCGTCACGCCGCGCGCCGGCGCGCTGGCCTCGCTGGTGCCGCGCGTGTCGATTCCGGTGAAGGCCCGCGCCGAGTTCGCACGCGGGCTGCCGGTGTTTATCGTGGTGTGGGCGCTCGGCGGGCTGTACCTGTCGCTGGCGCCTTCGCTGATGCTGCATGTGTTCGGCGTCGACAACGGCGTGGTCAACGGCCTCACGGTGGCGGTGCTCTCCGGCATGGGAGCCATCGCGCCGACGCTGCTCGGCCGCCTCGCGGCGCCGCGCCCGGCCATCGTCGGCATGGCCAGCATCGCGCTCGGGCTGGTGCTGCTGCTGGCGGCGCTCGCCAGCCGCTCGCTCGCGCTCTTCTTCATCGGCACGGCGGTCGCGGGCGTCGGCTTCGGCGGCGCCTTCTCGGCGCTGGTGCAGACGCTGGCGCCCATGGCGCAATCGCACGAGCGCGGCGAGCTCTTCGCGGCGATCTTCGTGGTGAGCTACCTCGCGTTCAGCCTGCCGGCGATGCTCGCGGGCTTCCTGGTGGCGCCGCTGGGGCTGCTGAACACGGCCGAAGGCTACGCGACGGTGCTGCTGCTGATCGCGGCCTTCGGCACCTGGAGCCAGTGGGCGGTGCTGCGCCGCCGGCCGCGCGAGCTGCCCGTGAGCGAGTAGCCGCGAAGGCATTTCAGGTCAGGAAACAGTCAGGACACTCATGTCAAGAGGCTTGGCCCTTCGGTGGCCAAGTGTTTACCCTATGTAATTCATTTGTCTTCCGCGCTGGAAACACTCCGATGCAGTCTTGTGGCGCAAACGCCCGGGCCTTAACTGCCGCGCCCCGCGTTGGTGCGGCGATTCCCCCATCCTGGAGTGATACGAATGAAGAAATCCCTGCTTGTTCTGGCCGCCCTCGCGGCCTGCGGTGCCGCCTCGGCGCAGTCGACCGTGACGCTGTTCGGCGTGGTCGATGCCGCCTACCGCAACGTCTCGAACAAGAGCGAGTCGATCCCGGCTACCCCCTTCACCCCCTACTACAGCGTGAAGGCCAGCCGCAGCGAGCTGGCCAATTCGGGCCTGAGCTCCAGCCGTCTCGGCTTCCGCGGCGTGGAAGACCTGGGCGGCGGCCTGTCCGCCAGCTTCTGGCTCGAAGCCCCGATCACCAATGACGACGGCGCCACCGGCATCTCCAACTTCAGCCGCCGCTCGACGGTGAGCCTGGCCGGCAGCTTCGGCGAAATCCGCCTCGGCCGCGACAAGACCGCCACCGTGCTGAACGACGAGCAGTTCGACCCGTTCGCCGACACCGGCATCGGCGGCTCGCTGATCATCGACGCCAACGAAGCCAGCGTGTCGGGCACCGGCTACGGCAGCAACAGCACGTACAAGCGCGCCGGCAACATGGTCCAGTACTTCCTGCCGCGCAACCTGGGTGGCTTCTACGGCAACGTCGGCTACAGCTTCCACGAAATCACCCGCACGTCGCCGGACTCCGTGGCTGGCGCCGACCGCACCAACACCGGCCGTCACATCGGTGGCCGTGTCGGCTATGCCTCGGGCCCGTTCGACGTCGCCGCCAGCTACGCGCAGAACGACACCAGCTTCACCACCGGCACCGGCGCAGCCGCCGTGGCACGCCCGGGCAAGATCAAGACCTTCAACCTCGGCGCGACCTACGACTTCGGCGTGGCCAAGCTGTTCGGCGAGTACTCGCGCTCGAAGGACCAGCGCGATCCTCTGAACGTCTTCACCCGCGTGCCGAGCACCGACCTCACCGGCTACCTGATCGGCGTGACCGTGCCGATCGGCCCGGGCCAGATCCGCGCCTCGTACTCGCAGGTCAAGTACGACTTCAACCGCGTACCGGCCTTCGGCGTCCTGAACTCGCCCGATCCCAAGTCGAACAAGTTCGCGCTGGGCTACGTGCACAACCTGTCGAAGCGCACCGCGCTCTACGGCACCATCGCACGCGTGACCAACAAGAACGGCGCCGGCAACACGGTCGGCGCCGGCCCGTCGTACGTGGCAACGTACAACCGCGTGGCGCTGCAGCCCAAGACGTCGATGGGCTACGAGTTCGGCATCCGCCACAGCTTCTGATCGGGGTCGTTCCCAGGAATCCCCGAGACCGTTTTTTCTCCAAGGACCCCGTCAAACGGTCCCTTTGCCCGCCTCGTGCGGGCTTTTTTTTCGTCCGCGTGTGTTGTTTCTTCGCAGCGCCGCGCGGTGCTCAGCGCGCAGAAAGAATCGCGTGCGCCGCTTGGGCGAAACCGGTGCCGCGCTCGCCCTGCGTCACGTAGCGCGGCAGGTGCTCGAGCTGCGGCACGAAGCGCGCGACGTTCGCCACGCCGATGCTGTGCGCGAAGGTGCGGAACATCAGCTGGTCGTTGGTGGAGTCGCCCACGTAGGCCCAGCGGTCCATCTCGCCGTCGAGCGCGCGGCCCCACAGCTCGCGCACGATCCAGCGCGCGCCTTCGAGCTTGTCGTTGTCGCCGTACCAGCCGTTGATGTGGATGCTGCTGACCGTGGCGTGCATGCCTTCGCCGCGCATCAGCGCCACCACCTGCGCGACGGTGGCATCGCTCAGCTGCACGAACTCGCTGTGGTCGATGGCGATGTCGGTCTCGCGCCCCGGCGAATCGGTGGCGCGGCCCACGCCGGGCAACTCGCGCTCGATGCGCTCCAGCACGGCCTGCATGCGCGCGAAGTTGGCGCTGCGCGCGGGCTCGTCCTGCTGGTAGCGCTTCTCGACCTTGCCGTCGGCCGTGGGCAGCAGCGCCACCGCGCCGTTCTCCGCCACGATCGCATCGACGGGCCAGGTGTTGACGAATGGCAGGCTCCAGCCCACCGGCCGGCCGGTGATCGCCACCACGGAAAGCCCCGCCGCCTTGAGATCGCCCAGTGCGCGCAACGCATCGGGCGTGATGGCGCCGTCGTGCGTGAGCGTGTCGTCGATGTCAGTGAACACGCCGGTGAGCCCGGCGCGCGCGGCCTCGGGCCAGTCGGCCAGCGGCAGCAGGTGGTGGGGCGAGGAGGGCAGGGAAGGCGGCTGCGAGGGCATGGGACAGGAATGCTGGAAGAGCGGCGATCGTACCGGCGCTTTCGTGTAGCATCCCGCCCCCGCCGTGCCATCGAGGCCGGCGCGGCGCCTCCCATGCCCCACATCCTCGTCGACGACCTCCGCAAGACCTACCGCATTTCCGAACGCGACCCCGGCGTGATGGGCGCGCTGCGCGGCCTTGTGCAGCGCCGCCATCGCATGGTGGAGGCGCTGTCGGGCGTGTCGTTCGCGCTGGAGCGCGGCGAACTGCTGGGCTTCATCGGACCGAACGGCGCGGGCAAGTCGACCACCATCAAGATCCTCTCGGGCATCCTGCGGTCCGATGGCGGGCGCGTGGAGATCGACGGGCGCGATCCTTTCGCCGACCGCGAGCGCCACGTGGCGCGCATCGGCGTGGTCTTCGGCCAGCGCACGCAGCTGTGGTGGGACCTGCCCGTGGGCGACGGCTTCGACCTGCTGCGCGACATCTACCGCGTGGACCCCGCCCGCTACCGCCGCACGCGCGACGAGCTGGTGGCGCTGCTGAACCTGGAGCGCGTGCTCGCGCAGCCGGTTCGGCAGCTCTCGCTGGGCCAGCGCATGCGCGCCGAGATCGCCGCGGCGCTGCTGCACGAGCCCGACATCCTCTTCCTCGACGAGCCGACCATCGGCCTCGACGCACCCTCGAAACTCGCCGTGCGCGACTTCGTGCGCCGCGCCAACCGCGAGCGCGGCACCACCGTGCTGCTGACCACGCACGACATGCACGACATCGAGGCGCTGGCCCGGCGCGTGATCATCATCGGCCACGGCCGCGTGCTGGCCGACAGCCCGGTCGAGGCGCTGCGCGCGCAGGTGATGGCAGAGCGCCGTCTCGTCGTCGATTTCGCGCAGGACGCCGAGCTGCCCGTGGAGGTGGCCGGCGCCAGGGTGCATTCGCGCGATGGCCAGACGCTGGTGCTCGACTTCGACCCCGCGCAGACCGCGGCGCCTGCGCTGATCGCGCGCATCGCCGCCGCGCACGCGGTGGAGGACATCCGCCTCGAAGGCCTGGCGATCGAGGCCGTCATCGCGCGCTTCTACGCCATGCACGGGGCGGCGGAGTCATGACGGCGACGAGCCCGCGCGATCTTGCGCGCCCGTACCTCGCGGCCTTCGCATCGCGCTTCCTGCAGATGCTGCAGTACCGCACCGCAGCGCTCGCGGGCTTCGCCACGCAATGCTGGTGGGGCGGCATCAAGGTGATGGTGTTCGCGGCCTTCTACGGCCATGCGGCCGCCACGGGCGCGAGCACGTCGATGTCGCTCGCCCAGGCCATCACCTACACATGGCTCGCGCAGGGGCTGCTCGTGCTGCTGCCCTGGCTGGGCGATCCGGAAGTGGCGCAGGCCGTGCGCACCGGCGCCGTCGCCTACGACCGGCTGCGGCCCGTGGATGCCTACGCGCTGTGGTTCGCGCGCAGCGCCGGCTGGATCGCCGCGCGCGTGCTGCCGCGCGTGGCGCTGATGGCGGCCTTCGCGATGGTCGTGTTGCCGCTGGCCGGGCTGGGCGAGTGGGCGTGGCAGCTTCCAGCGGGCGTGGCGGCGGGGCTCGCCTTCGTGGTGTCGGCCGTGTTCGCGCTGCTGCTCTCGACGTCGATGGTGATGCTGCTGAACGTGGCGGCCACCGCCGCGCTCAACGAACGCGGCATCAGCGCGGTGGCCACGCCGGTGGTCATCGTGCTCTCGGGCAACCTGCTGCCGCTCGCGATGCTGCCCGACGGCTGGCAGGCCGCGCTGCTGCTGCAGCCGCTGGCAGGGCTGATGGACATTCCGGCGCGGCTCTACTTCGGGCAGCTGCAGGGCTGGCAGGCCATCGGCGCGCTGGGGCTTCAGGCCTTCTGGATCGCGGTGATCGTGGCGCTGGGGCACCTGGCCATGGGGCGCACGATGCGCGGCCTGCAGGTGCAGGGCGGGTGAACGCGATGGGATCGCTTCCGCTCTTCTTCCGGCTGGTGGGCGCCTCCATCGGCGGACAGGCGCGCTACCCGGTCTCGGCGCTGATGACGACGGTCGGCCAGTTTCTCGGCACCGGCATCGAGGTCGTCGCCGTGTGGGCGCTGTTCCACCGCTTCGGCGACGTGCAGGGCTGGCGCATCGGCGAGGTGGCGCTCTTCTACGGGCTGGTGAACTGCATGTTCGCGCTGGCCGACGCGCTGGGCCGCGGCTTCGACGTGCTGGGCACGGAGTTCCTGCGCACCGGCACCTTCGACCGGCTGCTGCTGCGCCCGCGTCCGCTCGCGCTGCAGCTGATGGGCAACGACTTCCGCATCAGCCGCCTGGGCCGCCTGCTGCAGGGGCTGGCGATGGTGGCGTTTGCCACGCAGCAGATGCACATCGCGTGGACGCCGCACGCCGTGGCCATTGCGTTGTTCGCCATTGCCGGCGGCGTCGCGCTGTTCCTCGGCATCCTGGTGCTGCAGGGCACGCTGGCCTTCTGGACCGTCGAGAGCCTGGAGGTCGCGAACGTGCTGACCTACGGTGGCGTGCAGGCGGCGCAGTATCCGCTGGCGCTCTATGCGCGATGGTTCCGGCGCGTGCTGACATTCATCGTGCCGCTGGCCTGCGTGGCGTACTACCCGGTGCTGGCGATTCTCGGGAAGGCCGATCCGCTCGGTGCGCCGGCGTGGGTGGGCTTGGTGTCGCCGCTCGCGGGGTTCATGTTCCTGGCGGCGGCGTTCTGGGTGTGGCGCTTCGGGCTGCGCCACTATGCGTCGACGGGGAGCTGAAGAGCCTCAGGCGATCAGGAAGCGCACGCGGTAGCGCAGGGTGCGTGTGCGTTTGGCTCCCGCCAATTCCTCGAAGTCGTCCCCAGGGCCGGCGGACGCCAGTGCCACGGCACCACCCGCATACCCCCAGTTGCGATCGCCGTAGGCACCCGAGTTATCTGCTTGCGAACCAAGCTCCTCGACCTGCGCGACCGCACCCAGCGTGACACCCGCTTCCTTCGCAAGAATCAGCGCCTTGCTGCGCGCATGCCGGATCGCGGCGATGCGTGCCTCGGCTTCCGCGTCGTCCTGCGCTTCGAAGCGGGGCTGCTGCATGTCGACACCCATGGTGTAGCGCGAGTTCGTGAACAGCGGTTCGAGCGCGTCGAGTGCCTGATAGAGACGGCGCGTTTCCTTGCAGGCGATCAGCACGCGGTGCGCCACTTCCTGGCCGACGTTGCGCTTCAGATACCAGGGCTGCCAGGCGTCGCGCCCGCCTTCGGTGATCTCGTCAGGCGTGAGGCCGGCTTCCTTCAGCGTCCGGATCGCGTCGTTGCGCAGCTTGGTCGCTTCGGCCAGTGCCACCTCGGTCTTCGATGCCTTGACGGTAATCGTCAAGGCTGCGCGTTGCTCGACGATCGTCTCGGTCAAGTCACCGAGCCCAGCCACCTGGATGTAGGTTTCCATGACGAATGCCTACCCCGCGCTCTGCAGCGCCAGCCCCGCATGCTCGCGCAGCGGATGGAAGTGGATCTTCGGAAAGCGCTCCTGCGCCAGCCGCACGTCGTACGGCGAGGTGCACAGGAATGCCAGCGTGTCCGCCGCGTCCTTCGCCATGCGCTGCGGGTACGCGTTGACGAACTCGCGCAGCTCGGCCGGCGTGTCGGCCGTGATCCAGCGCGCGCCCGTGTACTGGCAGCCCTCGAGCCGCACGTCGGCGTCGTACTCGGCCTTCAGGCGGTGCTGCACCACTTCGAACTGCAGCTGGCCGACCGCGCCCAGCAGCATCGGGCCGCCGATCTCGGGGCGGAACACCTGGATCGCGCCTTCCTCGCCGAGCTGGGCCAGGCCCTGCTGCAGCTGCTTGGTACGCAGCGGGTTCTTCAGGATCACGGTCATGAAGAGTTCGGGTGCGAAGAAGGGCAGGCCGGTGAATTGCAGGCTCGCGCCGTCGGTGATGGTGTCGCCCAGCTGCACGCCGCCGTGCGTGGTGAAGCCCACGATGTCGCCGGCGTAGGCCTCTTCCACCGCCTCGCGGCGCTGGCTCATGAAGGTCACGACGCTGGTGGGGCGCAGTTCCTTGGCGGTGCGCTGCACCTTCAGCTTCATGCCCGGCGTGTACTTGCCCGAGGCCATGCGCACGAAGGCGATGCGGTCGCGGTGGTTGGCGTCCATGTTGGCCTGCACCTTGAAGACCACGCCCGCGAAGTCCTTGTCCTCGGGCTGGATCTCCTTGACCACCGGCTGGCGGTTGACCAGCGTGGTGCTGGTGCGCGAGCGCGGCGAGGGCGCCAGGTCGACCAGCGCGTCCAGCACTTCCATCACGCCGAAGTTGTTCACGCCGGAGCCGAAGAACACGGGCGTCTGCTTGCCGGCCAGGAAGGCCTCGCGGTCCCAGGCGGGCGACGCGCCGGTGGCGAGTTCCATGCTTTCCATGGCGGTCTCGAAGTCGGCGCCGAAGCGCTCGACCAGGGTGTCGCGCTCGGCGAGCGGAATGGTCTCGAAGTCCTGCGGCAGCCGCTCGCTGCCCGACTCGAACACCGTCATCGCCTGCGTGCGCAGGTTCATGATCCCGCGGAAGCTCTTGCCCTGGCCCACGGGCCAGGTCATGGGCACGCAGGGCATGCCCAGCTCGCGCTCCACCTCGTCGAGGATGTCCAGCGGCTCGCGCACTTCGCGGTCCATCTTGTTGACGAAGGTGATGATGGGCGTGTCGCGCTGGCGGCAGACCTCGATCAGCCGCCGCGTCTGCGCTTCCACGCCGTTGGCCGCGTCGATCACCATCAGCGCCGAGTCGACGGCGGTGAGCACGCGGTAGGTGTCTTCGGAAAAGTCCTTGTGGCCGGGCGTGTCGAGCAGGTTGATGACGTGGTCGCGGTAGACCATCTGCATCACCGACGAGGCCACGGAAATGCCGCGCTGCTTTTCGATTTCCATCCAGTCGGAGGTGGCATGGCGCGAGGCCTTGCGCGCCTTCACCGAACCGGCGATCTGGATCGCGCCGGAGAAAAGCAGCAGCTTTTCGGTCAGCGTGGTCTTGCCGGCGTCAGGGTGGGAAATGATCGCGAAGGTGCGGCGGCGGCGGGTTTCGGCTACGAAGGGCGATGACACGGGGAACTCCAAGAACCCGTGATTTTCGCAGACTGGACCGAGGCGGTCGGACGGGTCAGTCGGCCAGGCCTATGTGCAGGTTGTCGAAGGGCCATGGCGCCTGCATGAGCGCGATGACACCGTTCTGGGCCAACTGGTATCTGGTCCCGGTGCTGTCGGTGCCTTCTCGCACCTGCGCGTTGCCTGAGATGCCCTGCATTTCGAGCGCCAGCGAGCCGGAAGTGCCGTCTGGCCGCGAGTAGCTGGTCGCGTAGCGGGTCGCGTCGAGGGATGCGGTTCCGAATGTGCCCCCCGTCGAGGCGATATGCATGCGCATCGCAGGCCAGTACACGGGGTTTGTCACACCCGTCGGCCGCGGAAAGCCGGTGTTGAGTGTCCAGATCGGGTATGGGTAAAGCGGGGAGCTTGGCGCAATGTACGGTGAGTAGGACTCCGAGGCCTGCAGCATGACGTTCCGGCCATCGATGCGGGCAACTCGTCCGGTGAAAGACGTCTTTTCGTCCCGGGTAAACACCCAGATGCCAGGCGACGCGCCCGGGGAGATGGCGTAGTCGCCCAGGCTCGCAGCAGGGATGCAGGCTATGGTCGCGGGGAGACATTGCCTTGCGACCGTTCCCGCCGCATCGATGTAGAGCTGCCAGTAGGCACCTGGATGCGTGAGGTTGTTGCTGCCTCCCGCCGTAACGATCACATCGTAGGTGCCGGCCAGTTCGCTCCTTTGAGTCACGAAGGAGCGCGCGGCAATGAAGGGCTGGACTGCGTAGGCGACGGGATTCGACTTGAAGAGAGCGAATGGAAATCCTCCGACGATGGCGTCGATCTTGGTCCTGAAGCGCGCGGTGTTGGATGCGGCCGTGATGCGCCCGTTCGCGAAGATGTAGGTCCCGGGGTCGTTCGGGTCTTCGCTGAAGATGCCTGTGGTTGCGTCGCCACCGGGGGCCGTCATCGTGTAGAGCTTCTTGTCGAAGTCGATGTCCAGCGTCTGCTCGGTGCCGTTGGTCGTGAACACCGTGTAGTGTCCGTTTCGGGCGTTCCAGCTGTCGTTGTAAAGGCTGACTTCCATGTAGCCACGGGCGTTCTCGATGGGACGCCCGATGACGACCGAAAGGGTGCCGTTGAACATCGCGTAGTACCTCTTGGTGCCTGCGGAGTTCAGGAGCCGGACGCCTTGCGGTCTTCCGATCGATGCCAGCGGGAGGCTGAGTTCATCGACGGTTCCTTCCGGCGTGACCGCTGTGCGGATCGAGTCCCAGTTGCCGAAGACATTGGCTCCCCAACTGCCATTGGTTGCCGCGCCGATGTATCTGGTCTGGGTCCTACCGGAGACAGGGGCGTCCGGCAGGCCGACCTGGAAGACCCGGGTGTCGGGGGCTGTGTCGGTGTACCCGCCCGAGAGCAGGATGTTCTGTGCGCCGATTCGGGCCATGCGGAACTGGAGGACGTCGGCGGGCGAACTGCTGGTTCCCGTCCACGTGAAATCCGGCGAGGCCGTGATGGCGTACGTCCGCTTCAGGATGGTGGGGCAGGAATCGAGGCTGTGGAGGTCCTGGTAGCCGAAGCACGTTTCAAGCGTTGTGCCGTGCCCCGTGATGCGCATCGTGAGAGCCTGCGAGTCCGACGTTCCATCGCTCTTGCGGATGATGCCGAAGCTGTTGTAGTTGCCGTCGAGTTGCGCCGGGTCCGTGACGAAGGCGCGTGCCGCGACGAACGGCATCACCTGATAGGCCGCAGGGTTCGACCAAGGTTTCTCGAAAGGAAAGGCGCCGACGACCGCATCTGGAGCGAGACGGAAGCGTGCCGTGTTGGCGGCGCTCGTGATGCGGCTGCTTGAGAAGACGTAGGTGCCCGGCTCCGCGGGATCTTCGCTGAAGGTGCCGGAGGTGGCCTGGCCGCGGTCGTCCGTCAGCGTGTAGCTTCGGGTGTCGAAATTGATGCCGAGCTTCTGGCGTGTGCCGTTGGTGCCGTCGGCAGCGTAGAGGTAGTAGACGCCGCTGCGTGGGTCGTGGCTGTTCGAGAGTGCGGTGGCGGCTCGGCGATCAAAAGTCGCAGCGCTCGATTGCTGGGCCTCGACGAGGTATGCCGCTTCGTCGGACCGCATGGACTCTTTCGCCGACTCGACTTCGTTGGCGCGCTTGACCGTGCCGACGCTCGTTGCCATCGGCGCGCTTGCGCCGTCACCGCCGTTTTCGCCACCTCCACATCCCTGCAAGCCAATGCATGCGAATGCCGCGCACAGAAGCGCTCGGCAGGACCGGATCTTGTATTTCATTTTTTCTCTCCCTTGCGCGATTGCGGGCCCGCGGCCCCCGAGTCAAGGCTGCGCTCGCTTGCGATGCAGCGAACGCCGCTTTCTGCAGCGCCTCGGCGCCCCTGCAGGATGGTCCGGCTGCATTGACTGTTGGCAGCCCGTCATCAATCTACGAGGCCAATGTGCAACTGACTCCCGTCACCGTTCGACGGCATCGCGAAAACGAAACGGCCATCGTTGATCGCCAGGTACGGTGTTCCGGCCGTGTCGGTACCGATCTTGACCCGCTCATTGTTCGTGACCGGTCCAAGCGTCAGCGCGAACGGCCCTGTCGTTCCATCTGCTTTCCTGTAAGTCCCGCCATAGCTTGTGGGACTGGTCAGCAACGACCCCAGTTCGCCAGCGCCCGAATAGCTGTGGACGCTGTTGCCGAGCCATGTGCTCGAACTCGTGGCAGGCTGACGTATGCCGAGCATGAGGTAGGAGCCGAGCTTGTCGTCGCTTCCGTAGAACTCAAAGTCAGACGCCACCAAGACCTTGCGAGTCCCCACGTTTGCTATGTGGAAGGGGGTAAGCATGACGCCGCCTCCAGAAAACAGATACCAGGAGGTTGACGACGCCGCCACGACGTAAGCGCCCGGAGTGGCCTCGTCGACGCAGGTCGTGACCGGGGCGAGCTTGCAGACTTGCGCCCGATGGCCGTCTGCTGCGATGACGAGGCGCGCCATGCTGGACGAGAAGTACGGCGGCGCGACGGCAGTCGGCATCCCCGCCACCATCAAGTCATAGCTGCCAGGCAAGTCGGAGGGGCTTGTGACCAAGCTGCGTACCGCGATGAAGGGCTGTACCTGATACCTGGGTGTGGCGAGGGCTCCTGCGTAGAAAGGAAAGGCGCCAACGATGGCGTCTTCAGTGATACGGAACCGTGCCGTGTTCAACACTGTTCCAATGCGCGGACTGGAAAAGACATAGGAGCCAGGATCTGCAGGGTCGGGGCTGAACGTGCCGGCGCTGGCATTCGAAAAGGACTCATCCATCTGATAAGTGCCTGCATCGAAGTCGAGAGTCAGCTTGACGTCTTTGCGTTGGACCGAGAAGGCTCTGTAGCTACCGCTGCGAGGGTCGACTCCTCCGTTGTCCTTGAACAAGCCGATCTGGATGTAGCCCTGTGTGCCGGGATTGCGGGCGCCGACGATCACAGAAAGTACGCCATTCTGCGTCGCGAAATATCTGTCCGTGCCGGTGCTGTTGATCGGGTGGATGCCCTGCGCGCCGTTGGAAGCCGCGTCGCTCACTGGTAGCGTGAGGCTGGCGGAGGCGCCCGTCGAGTCGAAACTGGTGCGTGTGGTGCTGGCCGGACCGATGAGGTTTGTTCCCCATCGGCCATCGGAAGAGCTGCCGACATAACGCGCAGTGGGCCAGGTGGTTGTGTCGCGCAGCGCGATGCGGAACGGGCGTATGTCAGGCGCCGTGGCGCTGCTGCCTCCGAATAGAACTACATTCTGTCCGTCGATCCGAGCCATCCGGAACTGCAGTACGTCACTTGGCGCGGCGATGTTGATGCCGGTCCACGCGTAATCGGCAGCGGGCGTGAGCGCGAAAGTGCGTAGCGACTGGCACGCCTCCACGTAGTAGATGACATTGTCCAGGCACAACTCAAGCTGCGTGCCCTCTTTCGAGATACTCATCGCCAGGATCTGGGAGTCCGCCGTACCGTTCTTGTTCAGGCTTATGCCCAGGCGGTTGTATTCGCCGTCCAGCTGGGAGGGGTCGGTGACGAAGGCCCGCGCCGCGATGAAGGGTGCGACCTGGTAGGTGACCGGATCCGACCATGGCTTCTCGAACGGAAACGCCCCGACGATCGCATCGGTCGTGATGCGAAAGCGCGCCGTGTTCACCGCGCTGGTGATGCGACTGCTTGCAAAGACATAGGTGCCCGGTTCCGCCGGGTCTTCGCTGAAGGTGCCGGACGTGGCACTTCCCTTGCTGTCGACCAGCGAATAGCTCTTCGTATCGAAGTTGATCCCGAGCTTCTGCCTGGTTCCGTTGCTGCCGTCGGCGGAATAGACGTAGTACACGCCGTTGCGCGGGTCGCCTGCATTCAGGCGCGGCATGGCGGAGGATGGATCGAGTGCAGCGCTCGTTGCCTGCTGCGCAGTCAATCCGGAGTCGTCCTCGATGCCTGGCGCCTGGAGGGCGCCGGAGGCCACCTCTGCGCCGGCGTCGCCCTTCATCGCCGTGGATACGCCTCCCGCACCAGCGCTTCCACCTGCGCTTCCGCCACCGCCACCGCCACCGCCACCGCCACCGCCACCGCATCCTGCGAGGCCCAATACCAACGCGAGAAATGCACCACGCGTCCACGCGTTGATGTGTTCGGGCTTCATGCTCATTGATCCGCTCCCTCAATCAAGAAAATTCCGAAATCGATACCGAAGCCCGAACCGTTCGACATGACTGCGAGCCCCTTGCTCTGCATGACGATGTAGCGTGGGCCGATGCCTGGTTCAAGGCCGATGCCGCGCAGGCCCTGGGGCGTGGTCAGGTCGGCAGGCGCGAGCGCAAGGCGCTCGGTGCCCTGGGTGCCGTCGGCGTGTGTCACCGTGCGGTCGAGCCACGAGGAGTCCAGCCCCACGCTGTTCCAGGAACTGTTGGAGGGATAGCCGGCCACGCGCCGCGTGGACGCACCTCGGGCCACGACGGCTGGCCATGCGTCGCTGTCTTCCAGGCCGATGCTGAAGGTCTTGTTGGCCCACGAGTCGTACTGCGCACCCACGTAGACCTTCTGACCAGCCATTTCCATGATGCTGAAGCCGTACTTCCGTGCGAAGTTGGGCGAACTCGGCGGCACGCCCGGAATCTCGGCCGTCCAGTTGCCGCTTGCGGCACCGGGCGATATCGCAAAGACCGTTTTCAGCTCGGCCGGGCAGTTGTCGATGGTGTAGCGCGCCTGCCAGCTCGCGTCGTCGTCGCATATCTGCAGGCTCGTGCCGTTGTTGGCGATCCTGACCTGCCGCGCCACTCGCTTGTTTGCCGAGTAGTTGTCCGAGGTCAGCGTGAACTGGTTGTAGGTGCCATCGATTGCGGATTGCGCGGTTGCAAGCGCGCTCGAGCCGATGAAGGGTTGGACCTGGAACAGGTCCCCGAGTGGCCTGGTCGGGAAGGGAAATGCACCTACCACCGTATTTTTCGCAAGGCGGACCCGCGCCGTATTGACGGCGGCGCCGATGCGGACGTTGCTGACGATGTAGGTGCCCGGCTCGGCGGGATCCTCGGCGAGTGTGCCGCTCGTCGACACGCCGGCCTCGTCCGCCGTGCCGTAGCTCTTTGCCGCGAGGTCGATGCTCAGGGTGTGCCGCGAGCCGAGTGCTGCAAAGACCGAATAGGTGCCGCTGTTCGGTCCCCGGCTGACGGGGCCGTCGATCAGTCCGATCTGCAGGTAGCCCCGCGTGTCCAGGTTGGCGGGGGTGCCCACCAGCGCGACCAGTTTCGTGTTCCGGATGGCGAAGAACCTGGCGTTTCCCGCGCCGTTGATCTGCTGCACACCCTGCGTGCCCGCCACGACTTTCGCGTCGTAGGCGAATCCGCTGGTCGTCGTGTCTGGCCGGCGGGTGTTGGTGCTGTACATGGGGGCATCGGTCACGGCGATGCCGTAGCTGCCATCCGATGCGTATACCCGCGCCTTGAGTGTTTCCTGTGTGCTCGGAATGTCAGAAAAGCCGATGCTCAGCCGCTGGTAGTTCTCGGGTGGGTAGCCGGGAGTCGAGAACGGATTTGCAGCCAGGAATACGTTCTGGCCCCCGATGCGCGCCATCCGGAATCTGAACTTGTTGCCCGGGAAGCCAACGTTCGCGGCGAGCCATGCGCCGGAGGCGTCCTTGCTGATCGTGTAGTTCTCCACCCCGGCACCGGCGCATCCGCCGCTGGAGAAGACGAGATCGTTCATGCAGAACTTCAATCGTGCACCGTTGCCTTCGATGCTGATCTGCTGGATTTGCGAGCTGGAATAGCCTTTGGTCGGCCCGACCGCGACACCGACGACGTTGTAGATGCCGTCGAATTGCTTCGGATCGTCCACGAAGGAGCGGAACGCCAGGAAAGGCTGCACCGCGTACGTGGGCGAGGCCGAATCGCCTTGCCTGAACGGGAAGCCGCCCAGAATGACTCCGTCCGTTGTCTGGAAGCGTGCCGTGTTGACCTGTGTGGTGATTCGCGGACTGTTGAAGATGCCGACATCGGCTTCCACGGAATCGCGGCTCAAGGTTCCGGCCGTCACCTGCAAGGACGCGTCGGTCATCGCGTACGTGCCGGTATCGAAGTTGATCGACAGCACCTGTTCCGTCCCGTTGGCTGCGTAGACCGTGTAGACCCCGTTGCGGCTGTCGTCGCCGGCAGGATTGCGGGTCAGGCCGGCCGGCCGGGTCTGGTCCCGGTCTGCATCCACGACTTGCGCCAGGATCGCTTCGCCGCCGTCTTGCTTGCCGGCAGCCTGCAGGCTGTATGCGACTGCCTCGTCACTCTTGCCTGCGCCTTGGGCAGAAGTGCCGGTTCCCGGCGATGCCGCTCCTGCTGCTGCTCCGCCGCTTCCGCCTCCACACGAGGCCAGGCCCAGGCACAACGCGACCGTGCCTGCGAGCGCGGCGAATGCTCTTTTCATTGCTTGTTTCTCCGGATCGGCTCTTTGATGCGGTGGCATCGGCCTTGTGCTCCCTCCGAGCACTCTTGCCGGGATCGTATCTACGATTGTTGATTTTGGATACTTTGTATAACAAAAACCTGCGAAAAAGTTGCCTGAAAGCCGGTTGAGCGTCGACTCGTCTCATCTGTCCTAGACCGCCTCGGTCATCCCATACGCCCGCATCTGCGCCTCGAACCGCGCCACGTCGTGGCTCAGCACCACCAGGTCGTGCGTCAGCCCCTGGCGGTCCTTCACGTGCCTGCCCAGCAGCGCCTCGGGCTTGAAGCCCAGGGCCTGGAAGACGGCGATGGCGCCGCGCTGGTCGACGGTCATGCGGGCGACGAGCTTTTCCGCCCCGCGCTCGATGGCCAGCGCGCAGGCCTCGCGCGCGAGCTTGTGGCCCAGGCCGCTGCCTCGCAGCTCGGGCGCGGCGAGCACGCGCAGCTCGGCGACGTGGCTGGACCACGAATGCGGATCGCGGATCACCGCCGCGCAGCCGAGCACCGTCTCGTCGCGCACGGCGAGCACGCTGTCGATGTCGCCGCGCTCGATGGCGCGAACCCAGGCGTTCATCACCTTGGGTTGGGTGATGTCGCGCGGCAGGAAGAGCAGGTCGTGCGCCGGCAATGCCTGCGCGAAGGCGAGCACGGCTTCGGCGTCTTCCGCGCCCATGAGGCGCAGGACGATGCTGCCCTCGCTGCTGGTCACGGTGCGCGGGTAGGTCCGCGAGAAGGAGTCGGTCACGGTGGTGATGCTCATGTCGATCGCACTCCAAGCCATTCGTCGAGTCTGGGCCACAGCCTGCGCACGGCGTTCGGGCCGGCGGCGAGGCTGACGTGGCCGCCCTTGAGCACCACCTCTTCCTTGTCGGTGGAGCCTATGCCGGCGACGAGCGGTTGCCCGGCCTCGTATGGAACGATGTGGTCGTGCTGCGCGAGCGCGTGCAGCACCGGCACCTTGATGTTCTTCAGCTGCACCTTGCGCCCGCCGAGCACCAGCTCGCCCTTGAGCAGCTTGTTGCCCCACATGAGTTCCTTGACGGTCTGGCGGAAGTACTCGCCGGCCAGCGGCAGCATCTCGTTGCCCCAGCGGTCGAACATGCGGTACGACTTGACGAATTCGTCGTTGTCCATGTTGTCCCACAGCTGCACCATGCCGGCGCTCCGGCCTGCGGGGCGCAGCATGTCGAAGGAAGTGAAGAGCATCTCGGGCGGCACGTTGCCCACGGTGTCGACGAGCCGGTCGACGTCGAAGTAGCGGCGGTCCGACCACGCGTGGAACAGCTTCATGCGGCTGAAGTCGATGGGCGTGGTGAAGAGCGCGAGGTTCTTCATCGGCCCGTCGGGGTGTAGCGCGGCATACAGCGTGGAGAGCACGCCGCCCATGCAGTAGCCCACGAGCGTGATGTCTTCCTCGCCCGAGCGCTCCTGCACGCGCCGGATCGAGTCGGGGATGAAGTCGAGCACGTAGTCCTCGATGCGCAGGTACTTCTCCTGCGGGCGCGGCGCGTTCCAGTCCATCATGTAGACGTCGTAGCCGCGCAGCAGCAGGTGCTCGACCATGCTCTGGCCCGGCGCGAGGTCGAGGATGTAGCCGCGGTTGGTGGTCGCCATCACGATCAGCAACGGCACGCGGTAGATCTCGTCGACCATCGGCGTGTAGTGGTACAGGCTCAGCGTGCCCCGGCGGTGGATCTCGTCCTTGGGCGTCTGGCCGACGGAGGGCGCGGTCGAGGTGAGGAAGTCCAGGCCCTTGATGTTGCGCTGGATCGCGCGCTCGATCTCGGCGGCGATGTCGGGCAGGGCGAAGGTGTCGTCTGCCGCGGCGGTCATGACGGGCGCTTTCCGGCGGGCTTGCGCGTACGGGCTGGTGCCGGCGGCGTTTTCGGCGCTTTCGACGCCGTCGGCACAGGGGCGGCCGCAGGTGGCTGGCGGGTGCGGCGCGGTCCCGCAGCCGCAGCGGCCGAGGTGTTGGATGCAGGCCCGCCTTCCACCGCACGGGCGATGCGCGCCAGATGGTCGTCGATGCGCTGCAACTGCTCGCCGAGCACCTGCAGGTCGGCGCGCGTGGGCAGGTTCAGCATCGCGAGGTAGCGCGCCATCAGGTCGCCCAGCGCCTTCTGCGCGGTGAGCGAGGCGTTCATGCCGCCGTGCATGCCCTGGCGGAACGGGTCCGAGGCCATGGTCTCGTTGGCGAATTCGTTGGTGCTCTTTTCCCACTGGGCCGTGAGCTCGCGCCACATGGCCATCGGGTCGAGGGGGGAGAACTTGTTCGTCATGGCGGATGCTCCCTTGTCGCCTTGTCTTGTGCCGTCTCGTGTCGTCCTGTCGTCGCTGCCTCAGGTGTCCGCGTGCCGCGCCGTGTGCGCCGCGATGGCGTCGACGATCTGCGGCCACATCGGAATCGGCAGCGCGTGCCCCATGCCCGGAATGCGCAGCAGCTGCGAGCCCGCGATCGCATCGGCCACGTCTACGCCGCAGGCCACCGGCACCAGCGGATCGTCGTCGCCGTGAATCACCAGCGTCGGCACGCGCACCTCGCGCAGCGCGGGCTTGCGGTTGCCCGAAGCCAGGATGGCCGCGAACTGCCGCGCCACGCCGGCCGGGTTGAGCCCGCGCAGGAAGACGAGCTGGGCCTTCTCGGCATCGCGCGCCTCGTCCAGCGGAAAGCTCGCCGGTCCGCGCAGCACACGCCACACCTTCGCGTGATGCGCCTGGTAGGCGTCGAAGGTGGTCGGCGCGGGCGAGAAGAGCACCGCCATCGCCTCGGGCGTGGGCGGCGGCAGGCCCGGCGCGCCGGTGCTCGACATGATGCTGGTGAACGACAGCATGCGGTGCGGATGGTGGATGCACATCTCCTGCCCGATGGCGCCACCCATCGAGGCGCCCACGATGTGCGCCCGCGCGATGCCCAGCGCGTCGAGCAGCCCGACGCAGTCGGCGGCCATGTCGCGCAGGTTGTAGGGCGTTCGCATCGGCAGGCCTGCCATCGCCTGCGCCATGAGCGCCTGGATGTCGGGCACGCCCAGCAGCGTGAGGTGCGTCGAATGGCCGATGTCGCGGTTGTCGAAGCGGATCACGCGGTGCCTGCCGGCCTCGGCGAGCCGGGCGCAGAAGGCGTCGTCCCAGGCGACCATCTGCGCGCCGAGGCCCATGACCAGCAGCAGGGGCTCGGCGGCGGGGTCGCCGAAGCTGTCCCAGGCCAGCTCGATGCCGTTGGCGCGCGTGCGCTGCTCGACGCGGGGCGGAACTGCGGTCATGGCGGCGCGCAGGGGCTGTTGCTCTGTCTGCCTACTTGCGCTGCAGCATCTTCGTCACTTCGTCCACGTTGGCCTGGATGCGCTGGCGCACCACGTCGAAGGCATCGGCCTGCGACTTGGCTGCGAGGTTGGCCAGTTCCTTGATGTCGTCGATGGCGCGCTGGAACGACTGGCGGCCGAGCTCGTCGAGCTTGGCGAGGTTTTCCTTCGGGTCCTTGCCGGGCATTTCCTTGGCGGCGGCCTGCCATTCGGAGATGGCGCTCTTGATCATCTCGGTCTGCCGCTGCACCACCGTCTGCAGGCCCTGGTAGGACTTCTCGTTGGCCTGCATCAGCGCTGCCAGGTCCTTGCGACCGCTTTCCAGCAGCTTGCCGGCGCCACCGGTCAGGTTGAGGCTCTGCAACCGGTCGGCCATGCCCTTCAGCGGATTGAGCATGTCCGCGGCATTGGGCGCCGCCTTCTTCGCGCCGGCGGTGCTGCTGCTGGCGGTGGTCTTCTTGGCTGCGGCTTTCTTGGCAGTGGCCATGGTGCGGAATCTCCTGTGACGGTGGACGTATGGATGGCAGGGACCAGCCTGGCGGCAAAAATCCCTCGCCACGATACGCCGCGCCGGAGCGCCGCAGGTCGCCGCAGCGACAAAAATGCCTGCGGGATTTCCCTTGGGTGCCCGCAGGGCATCCCGCTCGCGGCCCGGCCTACATCGGCGGCGCGAAGCCGTTGCGCCCGGCCGTCACGCGCAGCGCGGTGGGCGTGCCGTTCTTCTCCTGCGCATTGACCAGCACGCGGGCGCCGGGCACCAGCAGCGCGTCGGTGCCGGGGCGGAAGGTGACCACCGGCACGTCGGGCGGCACGATGACGGTCTTCTCGCCGCCCTTGTAGGTCAGATGCAGCTGCTGGCCGCCGCGCACCGACTTCGGCGCCGCCGCCAGGTCGGCGACGGTGGCGTTGGTCATCGTGCTCTCGGGCAGCAGGTCCCACGGGCGGTGGCCCTCGCCGGTGCCGCGCGCGGCCTCGGGAAACACCACCACTTCGAGCGCCTTCTGCGTGCCGTCGGCCTGCGGCATGGCGGCGGTGCCGATGAAGCTGCCGCGCTTGATGTCGGAGAGCTTGATCGGATAGACCTCGGAGACGGCCAGGTCGGCCGGACGCGCGAGCGAGACGACCTCGCCGCCGCGGTCCTGCACCACGAGGGTGCTGGCATCGACGCGCACGAGGGTGCCGCGGATGCGGACGGTGTCGGCGGTCTGGGCGGACGCGCCGGCCGGCAGCAGGGAAGCGGCCAGGCCGAGGGCGGCAATGGTTGCGAGCAGAAAGGTCCTGGGCGTGCTGGATGAATGAATCTGCATGTTGGCTTTCAGGGGCTGTGGGCCGGCCAATGTACGTCCCGGCGGCGAAATGTGCAGGCGGCCGTCTTAGGCCTGAATGAGCAAGAAAAAAGGCCGCATGCCACGCGGTCTTGCGCGGCATGCGGCCTTGCGGGCGGAGCGCCCGTGGCTTCAGTCGATCAGGTCGATTTCCATCGCACCGGCCGTGGCCGGGTTGCGCGAGCCGACCATCGCGAACAGCTTGCTGCTCTGGCTGGCGAAGTGGTAGTTCGGGCCGGTGAAGGTCGCCGAGCGCATGTTGAGCGGGCCGTTCGTGCCCATCGAGCCCAGCGTTGCGCTGAGCGTGGCGCTGGTGCCGTCAGGGAGCGTCTGCGTGCGCGTGTAGTAGGAAGCGTCGGCGCCCGTGTTGCCCCAGCTGCCGCTGGTGGCTGCGCCGCGTGCGATGACGGTGGGCCATGCCGCGCGTTCGGGCAGGCCGATGCGGAACACCGATGTCGCAGGCGACGAGGGCACGATGCCGGCCGAGAGGTAGACGTTCTCGCCGCCGACGCGCGCGATCGCGAAGCTGCCGTTGTCCGACGGGTTGGCTACGTTCACGATGCGCCAGGTGTCCACGGTCGCGCCGGCCGACACGGTGTAGGTCCGCACGGATGCCGCGGGGCAGGTGTCGATGCGGTAGATCACGTTGTCGTTGCACAGGTAGAGCACCGTGCCGCCGCTGGCGATCTGGATCTGCGTGATCGACGAATCGCCGGCGGTGGCCGTCAGGTTGATGCCCAGGCGGTTGTAGGTGCCGTCGAGCGCACTCTGCGTCTTCACCAGCGCGCGCGATGCCACGAAGGGCCGCACGGCATAGCTCTCGGGCGTGACCTGCGCCACCGCGAACGGGAACGAGCCGACCACCGTGTCCGTCGTGAAGCGGAAGCGCGCCGTGTTCGCGGTGCTCGTGATGCGGCTGCTCGCGAAGATGAAGCTGCCGGCTTCCGCCGTGTCCTCGGCGAAGCTGCCCGAGGCGACGGTGCCGGCGGCGTCGGTCATCTCGTAGCGCTTGCTGTCGAGGTTCAGCGCCAGCGTCTGCCGCGAGCCGTTGGTGGCGTAGACCTTGTAGCGGCCGTTGCGGGCGTCGGGCGCGGCGCCGGTGTCGATCAGGTTGAGCTGGATGTAGCCCTGCGTGGCGGTGTTGCTGCGCGCGCCGACCAGCACCGAAAGCTCGCCGGCCTGCATCGCGAAGTACTTGCTCGCGCCGGTGGAGTTGACGCCGCGGATGCCCAGGGGCTGGTTCGTGTAGGCGGTGCTGTCCACCGGCATCGTGAGGGTGCCGTAGGTGTCGTCCGTGCCGGTGGAGGTGCGCACCGAGCTCGTGGTGCTGATCAGGTTCGCGCCCCAGCTGCCCGTGGTCGACGAGCCGATGCCGCGGGTGGTCGGCCAGCTCGAGGACTCGGACAGGGCGATGCGCATGAACTGCACGGCCGGTGTCGCGCTGACGCCGCCGGCCAGGTAGACGTTCTGGCCGCCGACGCGCGCAATGCGGAAGTTGGCGACGTCGCTGCTGTTGGTCACGTTGGTGGCGACCCAGGCGTCGTCGGTGCCGGCCGCCACCGAGTAGGTCCGCTTCGAGGCGGCGGGGCAGAGGTCGATCTTGTAGATGATCGCGTCGTTGCAGATTTCCAGCACCGTGCCGCTGCCCGACAGCCGCATCGCGAGGATCGACGAGTCCTGGGCGCCGCCGGGGCTGCGCGTGACGCTGAAGCGGTTGTAGGTGCCGTCCAGCAGCGCCGCGGTGGTGACGAAGTCGCGCGCCGCCACGAAGGGCTGTGCGGCGTACGCGGCGGGGCTCGAGTACGCGGTCTGGAAAGGGAAGGCGCCGACGATGGCGTCGCTCGTCACCCGGAAGCGCGAGGTGTTGGCCGCGGTCGTGATGCGGCTGCTCGCGAACACGTAGGTGCCGGGCTCGGTGAAGTCCTCGGCGAAGGTGCCGGACTCGGGCACGCCGAGGTTGTCCGTCATCGTGTAGCTGCCGGCGTCGAAGTCGACCGAGAGCTGCTGCTGTGTGCCGTTGGCCGCGTAGACGCGATAGCTGCCGTTGCGCACGTCGGGCGTGGCCAGGGTCTTGGCGGACTGGGCTTCCGGCTTGGAGCTGCCGCCCGGCGACAGCGACAGGCCGCCGGAACTGCCGCCGCCTCCTCCGCAGGCCGCCAGCAGGGCGGCCATGCTCAGGCTTGCGAGATACCTTGTCATCCTCATGTGTCGTTCCCTCTTTTTTTCAGAACGGGCCCTGCAGCGAGCCGGCTGGCTCCTGAACCTGGCCCGGGGAAATCGTAACCAGAGGTCAACACAACGCCGAGGCTGGCGGATGTCAGCCCAGTCGGGGCCAAAACCCGCGGCATTGGCGCGGCAGGTCGCCCCGTCTACAATCCGCCCCTCCGAGGAGCGTTGCAGCGCCGTCAGGCGTGAGGCTCGGACCACATATAGCAACGACGCTCACCCGCTGTTCTTGCGGTGAGCCCATTTCCCGTATCCGGCGGCATCTTTCAAACCAGTTTTGTTGGAGTTCCCATGAGCGCTGTTCTCAAACCCACCCCCGTTTCGACCGCCGACCAGGCGATCGCCGACCTGTCCCTCGCCGCCTGGGGCCGCAAGGAGATCAAGATCGCGGAAACCGAGATGCCCGGCCTGATGGCCATCCGCGAGGAGTTCTCGAAGTCGCAGCCGCTGAAGGGCGCGCGCATCACCGGTTCGCTGCACATGACGATCCAGACGGCCGTGCTGATCGAGACGCTGCAGGCACTGGGCGCGCAGGTGCGCTGGGCATCGTGCAACATCTTCTCGACGCAGGACCACGCAGCCGCCGCCATCGCCGCCGCCGGCACGCCGGTGTTCGCGATCAAGGGCGAGTCGTTGAAGGACTACTGGGACTACACCCACGCCATCTTCGACTTCGGTCCCAAGGACTCGAAGGGCGAAGGCCCGAACATGATCCTGGACGACGGCGGCGACGCCACGCTGCTGATGCACCTGGGCCAGCGCGCCGAGAAGGACCAGAGCGTGCTCGCGAACCCGACCAGCGAGGAAGAGCGCATCCTCTACGCCGCCATCAAGGCCAAGCTGGCCGTCGACGGCACCTGGTACACCCGCAAGTCGGCCGAGATCATCGGCGTCACGGAAGAAACCACCACCGGCGTGCACCGCCTGAACGAGATGTCCGCCAAGGGCACGCTGCTGTTCCGCGCGATCAACGTGAACGACTCGGTCACCAAGAGCAAGTTCGACAACCTGTACGGCTGCCGCGAGTCGCTGGTGGACGGCATCAAGCGCGCGACCGACGTGATGATCGCCGGCAAGGTGGCGCTGGTGGCCGGCTACGGCGACGTGGGCAAGGGCTCGGCCCAGGCTCTGCGCGCGCTGTCGGCGCAGGTGTGGGTGACCGAGATCGACCCGATCAACGCGCTGCAGGCCGCCATGGAAGGCTACAAGGTCGTGACGATGGAATACGCCGCCGACAAGGCCGACATCTTCGTGACCACCACCGGCAATCGCGACGTGATCCGCCACGAGCACATGGCCGCCATGAAGGACCAGGCCATCGTCTGCAACATCGGCCACTTCGACAACGAGATCGACGTCGCTTCGATCGAGAAGTACGAGTGGGAAGAGATCAAGCCGCAGGTCGACCACATCACCTTCCCGGACGGCAAGAAGATCATCCTGCTGGCCAAGGGCCGCCTCGTGAACCTGGGCTGCGGCACGGGCCATCCGAGCTTCGTGATGTCGTCGTCGTTCGCGAACCAGACCATCGCCCAGATCGAGCTGTTCACCAAGCCCGACGCCTACCAGGCCGGCAAGGTCTACGTGCTGCCCAAGCACCTCGACGAGAAGGTCGCGCGCCTGCACCTGAAGAAGGTCGGCGCCATGCTCACCGAGCTGACCGACACCCAGGCCGCCTACATCGGCGTGGACAAGAACGGTCCGTACAAGCCGGACACCTACCGCTACTGAGCGGGCAGGCAGGCGACAGGCAGCAGCGCGTGCGCGCCGATCAGTTGCTGGTGGAGCGCGGCCTGGCCGCGTCGCGTTCGCAGGCGGTGCGGCTCATTGCCGGCGGCCTGCGCTGGCGCGACGCGGGCACCAGCGACGCGTGGCGTACCGTCGTCAAGAACAAGGACGACGTGCCCGAATCCGCCGAGCTCGAGTTGCTTGACGCCGCCGAGGCGCGCTATGTCTCGCGCGGCGGCCTCAAGCTCGAGGGCGCGCTGGCGGCGAGCGGCATCGACCCGGCCGGCAGGCTGTGCCTCGACGTGGGCCAGTCGACCGGCGGCTTCACCGATTGCCTGCTGCAGCGCGGCGCGGCGAAGGTGGTGGGCGTCGATGTCGGCCACGGGCAGCTGCATGCGAAGCTGCGCGAGGACGAGCGCGTGGTGCCCATCGAAGGCGTCAATGCGCGCGCGCTGTCGGCCGACGATCTTGGGGAAGAAGGCGAGTCGCGCTTCGACTTGATCGTGGGCGACCTGTCGTTCATCTCGCTCACGCTGGTGCTGCCGGCGGTCGTCGGATTCATGGCGGACGATGGGCGCCTGCTGATGCTGGTCAAGCCTCAGTTCGAGCTGCAGCCCGGCCAGGTCGGCAAGGGCGGCATCGTGCGCGACGAGGCCATGTATGCGGTGGTCGAGAAGCGCCTGCACGACGCCTGCGAGGCGCTCGGCCTGCGGGTGCTGCAGTGGGTCGACAGCCCGATCGCCGGGGGCGACGGCAACCGCGAGTTTTTCATTCACGCCGTTCGCGATGCTCGCGCGAACGGTTCCTAAGGAGACGCAGGTGCGCCTTCCGTTGAGTTTCGAATTCTTCCCGACCAAGACGCCCGAAGGCGCGGTCAAGCTGCGCGCGGTGCGCCAGCAGCTGTATGCGCGCAAACCGCAGTTCTGCTCGGTCACGTATGGAGCGGGCGGCTCCACGCACCAGGGCACCTTCGGTGCGGTGCAGGAGATCCTGTCCGAGGGCGTGGACGCCGCGAGCCACTTCTCGTGCATCGGCGCCACGCGCGCCACGGTGCGCGAGCAGCTCGCCGAGCTGAAGGCCATGGGCGTTAAGCGTCTCGTGGCGCTGCGTGGCGACCTGCCCAGCGGCTACGGCATCGGCGGCGAGTTCCAGTACGCGAGCGACCTGGTCGCCTTCATCCGCGAGGAGACCGGCCGCGACTTCCACATCGAGGTGGCCTGCTACCCCGAGATCCATCCGCAGGCCCGTTCGCCCGAGGCCGACCTGCAGGCCTTCGCCGCCAAGGTGAAGGCGGGCGCCGACTCGGCGATCACGCAGTATTTCTTCAGCCCCGAGGCGTATTTCCGCTTCGTCGACGACGCGCGCAAGCTGGGGCTCGACACGCCGATCGTGCCGGGCATCATGCCGATCACGAGCTCGACGCAGCTCATGCGTTTCTCGGACGCCTGCGGCGCAGAGATTCCGCGCTGGATCCGCCTGCGGCTTCAGAGCTTCGGCGACGACACTGCATCGATCAAGGCCTTCGGCCTCGACGTGGTCACCGAACTGTGCGCGCGCCTGCAGGAAGGCGGCGCCCCGGCGCTGCACTTCTACACGATGAACCAGTCGGCGGCCACGCTGGCTGTGCTGGAGCGCCTCGATTGAGAGGGCGCGCGGGGCTTCGGGCGGCTCTTGTCGCGGCGACCTGCGTTCTCGCGGGATGCGCCATGCCGCCTGCCACCGACGCCGAGGGCAACGCGAAATTGCTGCCCCTGCCTCGCGCCATCGCGGTGCCCCCGGGCGCTGCCGCGCGCTCCAGCGTGCCGGCGGTGCGCTATGACCTCGCCGTCTCCGGCACTGGAGAGCAGGCCCCAGACGACGGCGTGCCCGACGACGGGCCGCGCGAAATCTTCGAGCGCGGCGGCGCTTCGTGGTACGGCATCCAGTTCCACCAGCGCAAGACCGCCAGCGGCGAGCGCTTCGACATGACCGCCATGACGGCGGCGCACAAGACCCTTCCCTTCAACACGCGCGTGTGCGTTCGCAGCCTCGTCAACGGCAGCGAGGTGCTGGTGCGCATCAACGACCGCGGTCCCTATGCGGCGGGCCGCGTGATCGACCTGAGCCGCGCGGCGGCCGACCGGATCGGCCTGACCGGGCTTGGCATCAAGCAGGTGGCGCTGACGGTCGTCGACCGCGAGGGCATGCGCTGCGGCGGCCTTCAGGTGGAGGCTGGCGATGCGGCGCCGCCGGTGGCGTCGAGCGAGCCGCAGCAGCGGGTGCGTGCGCCGGCTCCGGCGCGGCGCAAGGCGGTCGTGCCGCCGCGTCGCCGCAAATAGACGGGTCGAAAAAGGGCGGCCGGCTCAGCCGTCCGAATCGAGCGAGAACGCGGCGTTGCGGTCCTGGCCCAGGCGCTGCACCAGTTGCGGCAAGGCGGCCGCCAGCAGGGGCTTCAGCGTGTACGGCGGGTTGATCAGGAACATGCCGCTGGCCGGCAGGCCCGGCCGGTGCGTTTCGCCCGAGGCGGCGTCCTTGGTGATCTTGCTGGACTTGACCGTCAGCGTGGCGTGCAGCCACGACTTGCCGGCCTTGGTCGCCATCGTCTTCAGCCGGCGCGGCAGGTCGTGTGCCTCGGGGCGCGGAATGATCGGATACCAGACCGCGTAGGTGCCGGTGGCGAAGCGCTTGAGCGCCTCGGCCATGAAGTCGAGCACTCGGCCGTAGTCGGTCTTCATCTCGTAGCTGGGGTCCATCAGTACGAGCGCGCGGCGCGACGGCGGCGGCAGGAACTTGGTGGCGCTGCCGAAGCCGTCCTCGCGCAGGATGGCGATCTGGCGGCCGGCCTCGAGCTGGGCGATGTTGGCGTCCAGGGTGCGCGCGTCGGTGGGGTGCAGCTCGAAGAGCTTGAGCTTGTCGTGGTCGCGCAGCAGGTGCTGCACGATGAACGGCGAGCCGGGATAGACGCGGGCGCCGCCCTTGGGGTTGAAGTCCTGGACCACGCCCAGGTAGCGGGCGATGGCGTCGGCCAACGGGGTCTCGGCTTCGGGTGCTACCTTTTTGGTAGCGGATTTCGCCGTGGGGGCAGGGGTAGCGGGCTCTTTCTTGTCCGAAAGAAGGCGCAGGACACCGTCTGCCGCCTCGCCGCTGGTGCCGGCGTAGTCGCCGTCGAGCCGGTAGAGGCCGGCGCCGGCATGGGTGTCGACGACCGTCAGGGCTGCCTCTTTTTCAAGCAGGTGGTCGAGCGTGGCAATCAGCACCGTGTGCTTGAGCACGTCGGCGTGGTTGCCGGCATGGAAGGCGTGGCGGTAACTGAACATAGGGGGAGGATGGTAACGGTGTTGGGGCCCCAGAAGCGCGAATTTGCCTGTGCCAGGCCATTCTTCGTATAATCGCGGGCTTCGCAGCGTTTTTGTGGCCCCGCGGCGAAGACTTCAAACCCACCTAAGAGATTCCCGCCAGAGGAACGCCGACCGTGGAAAAGGGCCCGCCAAACCCTCTTTTCAAGAGAAAACTCATGACCAAAACGTTCAGCGCCAAGCCCGCTGACGTGACGCACGAGTGGTTTGTGATTGACGCGACCGACAAGGTCCTCGGACGAGTAGCCAGCGAAGTTGCTCTCCGTTTGCGCGGCAAACACAAGGCCATTTACACGCCTCACGTCGATACCGGTGACTTCATCGTCATCATCAACGCATCGCAACTGCGCGTCACCGGCGCCAAGTCCATCGACAAGGTGTACTACCGTCATTCGGGCTACCCGGGCGGCATCACGGCGACCAACTTCCGCGACATGCAGAACAAGCACCCGGGCCGCGCCCTGGAAAAGGCTGTCAAGGGCATGCTGCCCAAGGGTCCGCTCGGTTACGCAATGATCAAGAAACTCAAGGTGTACGGTGGCGCTGAGCACCCGCATACCGCCCAACAGCCCAAAGTGCTGGAACTGTAAGGAGCCTTGAGAATGATTGGTGAATGGAACAATGGCACCGGCCGTCGCAAATCGAGCGTCGCCCGCGTGTTTCTGAAAAAGGGCTCGGGCAAGATCACGGTCAACGGCAAGGACATCCAGGATTTCTTTGGCCGCGAAACCTCGATCATGATCGCGAAGCAACCCCTCGCACTGACCAACAACCTCGAAACCTTCGACGTGATGGTCAACGTGCACGGCGGTGGCGAATCGGGTCAAGCCGGTGCTACCCGCCACGGCATCACCCGTGCGCTGATCGACTACGACGCAGCACTGAAGTCGGTGCTGAGCCAGGCTGGCTACGTCACGCGCGATGCACGTGAAGTCGAGCGTAAGAAGGTCGGTCTGCACTCCGCCCGTCGTCGCAAGCAGTTCAGCAAGCGCTGATCCGCTTCCTGCGAGCAAAAGCCGCCTTCGGGCGGCTTTTTCATTGGAGCGCCCTTGGCGCAGGGTGCGCCGACCCCACTTGCAATGGGGTGCGCGCCAGCCCGGCCTGCCGGGAATGCGTCATTGCAGTAGGATTCGTTTCATTGGCCGCACAACCGGCCCCCCAAGGAGTTATTAGCCCATGAGCGCCGTAGCCGAAAACATCCAGACCCAGATGCCCGAGCCGATCGTCTTCACCGACAGCGCGGCCGCCAAGGTGGCCGACCTGATCGCCGAAGAAGGCAACCCCGACCTGAAGCTGCGCGTGTTCGTGCAAGGCGGTGGCTGCTCCGGCTTCCAGTACGGGTTCACCTTCGACGAGATCACCAACGAAGACGACACCACCATGACCAAGAACGGTGTGTCGCTCCTCATCGACGCCATGAGCTACCAGTACCTGGTCGGCGCGGAGATCGACTACAAGGAAGACCTGCAAGGCGCCCAGTTCGTGATCAAGAACCCGAACGCCACCAGCACCTGCGGTTGCGGATCGAGCTTCTCGGCCTGATCTCCTGCCGAATGCTGCTCACCCAGCCCTTCTGAAGAAAAGCCGCCTCCGGGCGGCTTTTTCGTTCCCGCTCCGTTTTTCCTGCACTGCCTGCCGCCCATGACCTCCGAGGCCGAAGCCGCCGATCAACCCGTTCGCAAGAGCCTGCTGTGGCTCGTCGCCGTCGGCTTCTTCATGCAGACGCTCGACGCCACCATCATCAACACGGCGTTGCCGGCGATGGCCGCGAGCCTCGGCGAGAGCCCGCTGCGCATGCAGTCGGTGGTGGTGGCCTATGCGCTCACCATGGCGATGCTGATTCCCGCCTCGGGCTGGATCGCCGACCGCTTCGGTACCCGGCGTATTTTCTTCTCGGCCATCGTGCTGTTCGCGCTGGGCTCGGTGCTGTGCGCGCTGTCGCACAGCCTGGGCCAGCTGGTGGCGGCGCGCGTGGTGCAGGGGCTCGGCGGGGCGCTGCTGCTGCCCGTCGGACGGCTGTCGCTGCTGCGCACGGTGCCGCGCGGGGAGTTCCTCCAGGCGATGAGCTTCGTGGCCATCCCGGGGCTGATAGGGCCCCTGCTGGGCCCCACGCTGGGCGGATGGCTGGTGCAGTACGCCTCGTGGCACTGGATCTTCCTGATCAACGTGCCTGTGGGCCTGGCCGGCTGCATCGCCACGCTCAAGTACATGCCCGACCTGCGCGGCGTGACGCTCAAGCCCTTCGACAGCGTGGGCTACGCGATGCTGGCTTTCGGCATGGTGGCGATCTCGCTCGCTCTCGACGGCGTGGGCCTGCGCCAGGGCGGCGTGATGATCGTGCTGATCTTCGGCTTTGCCAGCATCGCCGGCTACTGGCTGCGCGCCGCGCGCACGCCCGAGCCGCTGTTCGCGCCCTCGCTCTTCCATGTGCCCACGCTCAGCATCGGCCTGATCGGCAACCTCTTCTCGCGGCTGGGCAGCAGCTGCATGCCCTTCCTGGTGCCGCTGCTGCTGCAGGTGTCGATGGGCTATTCGCCCGTGCATGCCGGCCTGATGATGCTGCCGATCGCGCTGGCCGGGATGGCCATGAAGCGCTTCGCCACGCCGCTGATCACCCGCCACGGCTATCGCAGGGTGCTGGTGGTCAACACCATCCTCGTGGGCTGCACCATGGCCAGCTTCGGGCTGACGGCGCCGGGCCAGCCGATGGCGCTGCACCTGCTGCAGTTGCTGGCGTTCGGCGCGGTCAATTCGTTGCAGTTCACGGCCATGAACACCATCACGCTGAAGGACCTGGACGGCAGCATGGCCAGCAGCGGCAACAGCCTGCTGTCGATGGTGCAGATGCTGGCCATGAGCATGGGCGTGGCCGCTGCGGGTGCGGTGCTGGCGGGCTACAACGGCGTCTTCGGCACCGACACGCCCGCGCACACGCTGGATGCCTTCCAAGCCACTTTTGCGAGCATGGGGCTGATCACGGTGGCTTCTGCGCTGATCTTCTGGCATCTCCCGTCGGAAGTGCGCGCGCCGCACCCCGCGCAGCCGGAGGTTTCCGGCCAGGGCTGATCGAGCAGGTCAGGCGGGGTAGATGGCGCCCAGCACCCGGGCGCCGCGTGCGCCGGTCACGCTCGCCAGATTGCCCGCTTCCCGGCGGACAGTGGCGCGGGCGAGCCAGGCGAAGGCTGCTGCCTCGACCTGCAGCGGCGGCAGGCCGTGGTCGGTGGACGCCGCGACCGTCACGCCGGGCAGCAGGGCGCGCAGGCGGTCCAGCAGATGGTCGTTCAGCGCGCCGCCGCCGCAGACGATCAGCAGCTTGCTATCTTTTCCATAGCTTTTGAGGTCCGCCGCGCAGGCGTGCGCGGTCAACTCGGCCAGCGTCGCCTGGACATCCTCGGCCGCCATGGCCGTGGTGCCGAGCTGTGCGGCGAGCCAGGCCGGATTGAAAAGGTCGCGGCCGGTGCTCTTCGGCGGTGTCCTGGCGAAGTACGGGTCCGCCAGAAGCTGCGCCAGCAGGCCGGGAAGAACCTGTCCGCTGGCCGCCCATTGGCCGCCGCGGTCGAAGGGCTGGCCCTGGTGGGACTGGCACCAGTGGTCCATCAGCGCGTTGCCGGGGCCGCAATCGAAGCCGAGCACGGTGGCCGCGCCTTCCGGCTGGCTGGCGGCCGGCAGCAGGCTCAGGTTGGAAATGCCGCCGATGTTCAGCGCCGCGACCGTCTCGTCGGGCCTTGCGAACAGCGCGCGGTGAAAGGCCGGCACCAGCGGCGCGCCCTGGCCGCCGGCCGCGAGGTCGCGGCTGCGGAAGTCGGCGACCACGTCGATGCCGGTCAACTCGGCCAGCAGCGAGGGGTTGTTGATCTGGAGCGTGTAGCCGACCTCGTCGAACTCGAGCGGCCGGTGCCGCACGGTCTGGCCATGCGCGCCGATGGCTGTGACCGCGCCGGCATCGGTGCCGCTGTCCGCCAGCAGCTGGGCGACGACGCCGGCGTATGCGCGGGCCAGCCCGTTGCCAGCCAGCGCGGCGCGGTGCAGTTCGTTGTCGCCGGGGGTGTTCAGCGCCAGCAGTTCGGCGCGCAGTGCCACTGGAAACTGGGCGGTGGCGTAGGAGCGGACCGTGATGCGGCCGCCGGAAAAGTCGGCGAGCACGCCATCGACGCCGTCGAGCGAGGTGCCCGACATGAGGCCGATGAAAAGCTCGGCCGCCATTGCCGGAAGATCAGTCGGCGCTGGCCTGGATGACGGAGAAGGCCGCGGCCAGCTCGGTGCGCGCGCCCACGGCGACGCGTTCGAAGGCCGGACGCATGGCGGCGGTGATCGGCGCGCCGCCTTCCTGGGCGATGGAGGTCGGGTCCTGGTAGACGCCGCCCACGCGGAATTCGAAGTGCAGGTGCGGGCCGGTGGCCCAGCCGGTGGAGCCCACCGCGCCGACCGTCTGGCCCTGGCTCACGGCCTGGCCGGCCTTGACGTCGATGCGGCTCAGGTGCGCGTACGCCGTCTGTTGGTTGTTGCGGTGGTTGATGATGACGATGTTGCCGTAGCCGTTCTGCGTGCCGGCGAAATCGACCGTGCCGTCGCCGACCGAGCGCACCGAGGTGCCCGTGGGCGCCGCGTAGTCGATGCCGTTGTGCTGGCGCCAGCTGTTCAGGATCGGATGCATGCGCATCGCGAAGCCGCTGGACACGCGCGAGAACTCGACCGGCGTCGTCAGGTAGGCCTTGCGCAGGCTGTCGCCGTTCGGGCGGTAGTAGCTGCCCTTCTGGCCCGCGCCCGGGGGCTGGAACCAGACGGCCTGGTGGATCTTGCCGTTGTTCTCGAACTCGGCCGACAGCACGCGGCCGCTGCGCAGCGCCTGCCCGTCGGCCTCGAAGGTCTCGTACACCACGGCGAAGCGGTCGCCCTTGCGCAGGGCGCGCACGTCGACGTCGCCCGCGAAGATGTCGGCCAGCTGGCTCGCTACCGCGTCGGGAATGCGCGAGTCGTCGGTGGCGGCGAAGAGCGAGGTGCGGATGGTGCCGCTCGCCAGGCGCGTGCCCGGGGTGAGCGAATCGCGCTCCGTCACGCCGGCGAAGCCGGTGGGCGTGCGCTCGATGACGAAGCGCTTGAAGCCGCCGTCGCCGTCGGGAATCCAGCGGGCGCTGAGCTTCTTGAGCTGGTTTTCCTGCGTGGCCTCGGCCGTCACGGTGCGGCCGGCGCGCGAGAAGAGCGCGTTGCGGGCTTCGACGCTGCCGCGCACGAAGGCGGTGGCGGCCGGGTCGGAGATGCCCAGACGCTTCATCAGCGCATCGGCGGTGTCGCTGGAGCGGGTGACGTCGGTGCGGAAGAGGGTGAAGCTGAAGCTCTCGAGCGATTCGCTCTGGTCGGCGAACGAGACGGGCGCCGTGGCTTCGAGGATCTGGTGGACCGGGAGGTCGGATGCGTCGGGGCCGAGGGAGGCCACCGCGAGGGTGCCGGCGCTCAGCAAGGCAGCCGCGATGACCGCGGTGATCTGCCTAGGGTACGTCCGGAATGTATAGGCCACGCGAGAAGCGAGAAGCTCCTCGGCGGCAAGAATGCCGTTGATCAAACTATGAATTCCAGCTCAGGTTCTGCAGGTCCGTGCTGCAAGGCCCAGTCACGTTCAGGGCGGCAGGAGACGGTGCGGAAAGAAGCGCCGCTTAGAATTCGGCGCTTGAAAAGTCGGGCCGAGTATAGCTTCGGCACCCCAAAAATCAGCCAAAAAAGCCCGTAAAGGCCGAATCTGTTACATCCATGAGCCTCTCGAATAGTGTAGGACGCGCGCTCGAAATCTCCCTCCGGGGCGCCGACGAGCTGCTGCCGCAGGACGAATGGGTGCGCAAGCTCCAGCGCTCCGAAGCCACCGGAACCCCTCTGCGGATCAAGTTCGGTCTCGACCCGACCGCACCGGATATTCATCTGGGTCACACGGTGGTTTTCAACAAAATGCGCCAGTTGCAGGACTTGGGGCATACGGTGATCCCGCTGATCGGGGACTTCACCACCACCATCGGCGACCCCTCCGGGCGCAACAGCACCCGACCGCCGCTGACCCGCGAGCAGATCGAGGACAACGCTAAGACCTACTTCGACCAGTTGCGCTTGGTGCTGAACGTCGATATCGCCGAAGTCCGCTACAACTCCGAATGGAGCGACCCCCTGGGCGCCCGCGGCATGATCCAGCTCGCCGCCAAGTACACGGTGGCCCGGATGATGGAGCGCGACGACTTCAACAAGCGCTTCAAGGCCGGCCAGTCGATCTCGGTCCACGAATTCCTCTACCCGCTGATGCAGGGCTACGACTCGGTCGCGCTCAAGAGCGACCTGGAGCTGGGCGGCACCGACCAGAAGTTCAACCTGCTCGTCGGCCGCCATCTCCAGCAGGAATACGGCCAGGAACCGCAGTGCATACTCACTATGCCGCTGCTGGAAGGGCTCGACGGCGTCGAGAAGATGTCCAAGAGCAAGAACAACTACATCGGCATCAGCGAAGACGCCAACACCATGTTCGCCAAGGTGCTGTCGATCTCCGACGACCTGATGTGGCGCTGGTACACCCTGTTGAGCTTCCAGTCGCTCGAGCAGATCGCGGCGCTGAAGGCCGAGGTCGAGGGTGGCCGCAACCCGAAGGACGCCAAGGTTGCGCTGGCCAAGGAAATCACCGCGCGCTTTCACAGCGCGGCGGCGGCCGATGCGGCCGAGCAGGACTTCATCAACCGCAGCAAGGGCGGCGTGCCGGACGAAATTCCGGAAGTGTCGTTGTCGGGTGCTCCTCTTGGCATCGCTCAGCTGCTCAAGCAGGCGAATCTCGCGGCGTCGGCTTCGGAAGGCAACCGCCTGATCGACGGCGGCGGTGTGCGGATCGACTCCGCCGTGGTCAGCGACAAGGCGCTGAAGCTGCCCGCGGGCAGCTACGTGGTGCAGGTCGGCAAGCGCAAGTTCGCTCGCGTGACGCTGAGCTGAGCGCCCCGGGGGCGTTGCGCCCCCGCTCTGCCCCTATTTAATTAGCGGACCTCGATGGTGACGCGCCGGTTGCGCGGCTCGTCCACCTCGTCGGCGGTCTGGATGGCCAGGTCGCGCTCGCCGCGGCCCACGGCCTCGATGCGGTTGGCCGGGAACTGGCGCTCCACGAAGAGCTGGGCCACTTCCTGCGCCCGGCGCCGCGACAGTTCGTCGTTCTGCTCGCCGCTGCCCTTGGTGTCGGTGTGGCCGGTGACCACGATGTCGCCGCCGCTGCGTGCCAGTGCGGCCGCCAGCGCCTCGGTCATGATCTGCTGCGACGCCGCCGTGAGCGTGGTGCCGCCGAGCTCGAAGTACACCGTGTAGCGCTGCGGCGGAGGCGGGCGCATGTCGAACAGCGGCTTGTTCTCCGCCTGCACCTTGGCCGGATCGGCGTTGTCGACCAACGGCGCGCCCTTGGCGCCCACCGCGGCGGTGGCGCGCTGGTAGGGCGTGGAAAGCACTTCCTCGCCGTCCTTGACGCGAACCACCACGGCCGAGGGCTTGCCGTCGGCCTGCGGCAGCAGCACCACCCGCGTGCCGGGCGTGGAGCACGCTGCCAGCAGCGCGGCGGCCAGCGTGGCTGCGAAAAGGGATGCGAGGCGGGAGGATTTGAGTTTCGGCATCTTCATCATGGCTGGCCGTCGGCTTGCACGATGAAGTCGGTGCCGCGGATGCCGATGGTGGCAGTCTGCGTCTCGACCCGCACCGCGTCGGGGTTGGTCTTGCCGATGAGGCCGGTGATCATGCGCATGGAGCCGCGCAGCAGCGACAGCAGGATGCCGCCGTCGCGCGTCGTGCCGTCGAAGTGGAATTCCTTGAGATCGAGGCGCGAGGAGGGGCCGACCACCAGCGTCGTGTCGTCGCGCAGCACCACGGAGGCCGAGGAATCGGGGCCGGTCACGATGCGGTCCACGGCACCCAGTGCGTCACCGGGGCTGGCCGTGCGGGCGGCGCCGGCGCCGTTGAGCAACTGGACGCTGCCGCGCACGGACTTCACGAAGCCGGCCTGGAGATCGGCCTTGGCGGTGGTCGCCGGCGCGGCTGCCGCGGAAATGGGAGCGGCAGCGGCAGCGGCAGCGGGCACGGCCGCGGGAGCTGCCGGCGGCGTCTGGGCCTGCGCCAACATGGCGGATCCCGCGATGGCGAGGCCGCCGAGGGCGGTCACGAGGTTTTTCATCATCTGGCTCTCTGTGATAACAGTTGCGCAACGTTTGCCAAACATTATTAATGCGAAGGCGTTACATATGGACACCAGGCTGATAATTCAGGCCGTTTCTGCGGTCTTTTACCGCTTTTCGCGTGGCTTCCTGCCCTGTTCCTGATGGCATTTGCATGATGTTTACCCCTAAGACGCTGCTACGCGCGTCGATTGCCGTGGCTTTGATCACGATCGTGCTCAAGGGTCTGGCCGGCTACATGACGAATTCCATGGGCCTGATCTCGGACGCCATGGAGTCCTTCGTGAACCTCGCGAGCGCCGTCTTCGCGCTGGCCATGGTGACCGTCGCCGAGCGGCCAGCCGACGACGACCACCCCTATGGCCACCACAAGGCCGAGTACTTCTCCTCGGGCTTCGAGGGCATCCTGATCGTCGGCGCCGCCATCGCCATCCTCTGGGTCTCGGTGCAGCGCCTGCTGTCGCCCCAGCCGCTGGAGCAGCTGGGCTGGGGCCTGGCACTGTCGGTGCTCAGTTCGGGCTTCAACGCCGGGCTCGCCCTGCTGCTGTTCCGGGCGGCGCGGGCTCACCGCTCCATTGCACTGGAGGCCGACGGCCGCCACCTGATGGCCGACGTCTGGACCTCCGCCGCCGTGCTGGTCGGCATCGTCGGCGTGATGTTCACCGGCTGGCTCTGGCTCGATCCGGTGCTGGCCATCGGCGTCGCGCTGAACATCGCGCGCGAGGGCGTCAAGCTGGTGTGGCGTTCCTCGCAGGGCCTGATGGACGAGGCCCTCGACCCCGAAACCCTCGCCACCGTGCGCGCCACGATCGACGCCTTCGTCGCTCGCACGCCCGAAGGCACCCGGCTGCGCTTCGACGACATGGTCACCCGCAGCGCCGGCCAGCGCCGCTTCGCCGACCTGCACATGCACGTGCCCGGCGACTGGACGCTGCAGCACGCCGCCAACATGCGCGACGAACTCGAGCAGGCGCTCATGGACGCCGTGCCCGGCCTGCGCGTGACCATCCAGTTGCTGCCCCTCACCATGGAAGCCCGCGCCACCCAGGCCGGCGAACATCACCCCTTATGAAAGCCGTTCTGCAACGCGTCGCGAATGCCCGCGTCGACATTTCCGGGCGCACCGTCGGCGCCATCGATGCGGGCCTGCTCGTGCTGCTGTGCGCCGAGCGTGGCGACGTCGATGTGCTCGCCGACCGCATGCTCGCCAAGATCCTCAAGCTGCGCATCTTTGCCGACGAGGCCGGCAAGATGAACCGCAGCGTGCAGGACATCGGCGGCGGCCTGCTCGTGGTGAGCCAGTTCACGCTGGCTGCCGACGCCAGCGCGGGCAACCGCCCCAGCTTCATCCAGGCCGCGCCGCCCGACGAAGGACGGCGCCTCTACGAATACTTCGTGGCGCAGGCCCGTGCCGCGCATCCGGTGGTAGCCACCGGCGAATTCGGCGCCGACATGCAGGTGCACCTGCTGAACGACGGACCCGTCACGATCCCGCTGCAGATGACGGCCTAGCGGCGGTCGGCCGCCCGGCTACTTGCCGTACGGGCTGCGGATGCCCAGGCCGGCGAGGATTTCGATCTCGTACGCCTCCATCTCGTCGGCGTCGGCCTCGCTGGTCTCGTGGTCCCAACCCTGCGCGTGCAGCGTGCCGTGCACCAGCAGGTGCGCGTAGTGGTCGGCCAGCGTCTTGCGGTTTTCCTTCGCCTCGCGCGCCACCACCGGCGCGCACAGCACCAGGTCGGCCATCGCGACCGGGCTCTGCGCATAGTCGAAGGTGAGCACGTTGGTCGCGTAGTCCTTGCCGCGGAACTCGCGGTTCAGGCGCTGCCCTTCGTCGGCATCGACGATGCGCACCGTGATCTCGCCGTCGATGTCGAGCGCATGGCGAATCCATCGCGTCACGCTGTGGCGCGGCAGCGCGGCGCGATGGCGCTCCACGCCCTTGAAGCGGCCGAACTGCAGCGAGAGCGAAAGCGCCGGAAGCTTCGATGCGGCCATCTCAGTGGCTCCCCGCGCGCTTGCGCTGGCTGTCGTAGGCATCGACGATCTTCGCCACCAGCGGATGGCGCACCACGTCCGCGCTGGTGAAGTGCGTCATGGCGATGCCGTTCACGCGCTTGAGCACGCGCTCGGCGTCGATCAGGCCGCTGAGCTGGTTTTTCGGCAGATCGATCTGGCTCACGTCGCCCGTCACCACCGCGCGGGCGCCGAAGCCGATGCGCGTGAGGAACATCTTCATCTGCTCCGGCGTGGTGTTCTGCGCCTCGTCGAGGATCACGAAGGCGTTGTTCAGCGTGCGCCCGCGCATGAAGGCCAGCGGCGCGATCTCCAGCGCGTTGCGCTCGAAGGCCTTCTGCACCTTCTCGAAGCCCATCAGGTCGTAGAGCGCGTCGTACAGCGGACGCAGGTACGGATCGACCTTCTGCGTCAGGTCGCCCGGCAGGAAGCCCAGCCGCTCGCCCGCTTCCACCGCCGGCCGCGTCAGCACGATGCGCTGCACGGCTGCGCGCTCCAGCGCATCGACTGCGCAGGCCACTGCCAGATAGGTCTTGCCGGTGCCGGCCGGGCCGATACCGAAGGTGATGTCGTGCTTGGCGATGTTGTCCAGGTAGATCGCCTGCGTGGGCGTGCGCGGCCGCAGGTCGCCACGGCGGGTGACGAGCATCGCCACATCGTCGTCGCCCTCGAGCATTCCGCCGTCGCCGGCCAGCGTGAGCTGCACCACCGCCGCGTCGATCGGCCGCTGGGCGATCTCGTAGAGCGCCTGCAGCACGTCCATCGCGCGCTGCGCGGCCGCCTTGTGGCCATCGACCTTGAACTGCTCGTGGCGGTGCGCGATCTTCACGCCCAGTGCCTCCTCGATGCGGCGCAGGTGGGCGTCCAGCGGTCCGCACAGGTGGCTGAGGCGCGAATTGTTCAGTGGGGTAAAGGTGTGTCGCAGAATCACGCCGGACATTTCAAGGAAAAAGGGCACCCATGATAGGCAAACTGACCGGCATCCTCGCGGAGCGCAATCCGCCGCAGGTGGTCGTGGACTGCAACGGCGTCGGCTACGAGGTCGACGTGCCGATGAGCACGTTCTACAACCTGCCGAACGTCGGCACCAAGGTTTCGCTGCTCACGCACTTCGTCGTGCGCGAGGACGCGCAGATTCTCTACGGCTTCGGCACCGCCGAGGAGCGCGCGGCCTTCCGCCAGCTCATCAAGATCACCGGCGTGGGCCCGCGTACCGCGCTGGGCCTGCTCTCGGGCATGAGCGTGGGCGAGCTCTCGCAGGCGATCACGACGCAGGAGCTGGGCCGGCTCGTGAAGATCCCCGGCATCGGCAAGAAGACGGCCGAGCGGCTGCTGCTGGAGCTCAAGGGCAAGCTCGGCGCCGACATCGGTCTGCCGGCGCACGCCGCCTCCGATGCGCAGGCCGACATCCTGCAGGCGCTGGTCGCGCTGGGCTACAGCGACAAGGAAGCCGCGCTCGCCCTCAAGGCGTTGCCGAAGGACGCGACGGTGAGCGAGGGCATCAAGATGGCGCTGAAGTCGCTCGCCAAGTAGGCCTCGGCCAGCGGGCGGCTGCTCACTCGAGCGTCAGCCCGATGTCCTTCACCAGCACGCTCCAGTCGTGCAGGTCCTTCTGCATCGTCGCGGCGAACTGCTCGGGCGTGTTCTGCGGCAGGTCGGTGAAGTTGAGCTCGCGCAGGCGCTGCACCACGGCCGGGTCCTTCAGCACCTGGTTCAGCGCCACATTGAGCTTCTTCACGATGACCGGCGGCGTCTTCGCGGGCGCCAGCACCCCGTACCAGGAGTAGTTCGTGAACGGGTAGCCGGCCTCGGTCATCGTCGGCACGTCGGGCAGCATCGGGATGCGCGAAGGGCCGCTGTTCGCCAGTGCCTTCAGGCGACCGGCGCGCACCAGCTCCACAGTGGAGGACATGTCCGCGAACGCCGCGTCGACCTGTCCGCCCATCAGGTCCTGCACGCACGGGCCGCTGCCCTTGTAGGGCACGTGCGTCATCGCAAGGCCCGCCTGCTTCTTGAGGCTCTCCATCGCGAGGTGGCCGCCCGAGCCGTTGCCCCACGAGCAGTAGTTGAGCTTGTCGGGGCGCGCCTTGGCATAGGCGACGAATTCCTTGAGCGTCTTCACCGGCAGGTCCTGGCGCACCAGCAGCAGGTTGCCGCCGCGGCCGATCTGCGCCACCGGCGCGAAGTCCTTCAGCGGGTCGTAGGGCAGCTTCCTGTAGAGGCTGGGGTTCACCACCATCGCCGCGGCGTAGGTGAACAGCAGCTTGTAGCCGTCGGGCGTGGCGCGCGCCGCGAGTTCGGTGCCGAGGATGCCGTTGGCGCCCGGCCGGTTGTCGATGATGAAGGGCTGCTTCAGCTGCTTGGAGAGCGCGTCCGCGATCAGCCGCGAGATGGTGTCGGTGCCGCCGGCGGCTGCCGTGGGCACGATCAGCGTCACCGGCTTGTCGGGGTAGGCATCGGCGCCTTGCGCGTGGACGGCCGTCGTCGCCCAGGCCGCGAGCGCACCCAGCGCCAGCGCACGCAGGTGGCGTCGAAGGAGTGTGGTTCTCATGTCTTGTCTCCTGGTCTCTGTATCTGTCTGTCAGTGAATGCCGAAGCGCCCCTGCGTTCCCTGCTCGATCATGTCCGCGCCGACGCGATACAGGTTGCGCGACACGTAACTGGGCACCTGCCGCGCGCGCTCGCGCAGCCACTCGGCCTTGAGCGAGCGCGCCTCCACGATCTCGGGCGCATCGCCCTCGGCGATGGCCAGCAGGTCGATCACGTGCAGCGCCAGCTGCCAGCGGCCTTCCTTCGCCAGGCTGCGCGCATGCGCGATCACGCCGCGCTTGTCGGTGATCGCCTCGGCCACGGCCTGGCCGATGGTCTCTGGCGCCTCGGGATGCAGCGAGGTCGGGTTGCGGTCCCACCAGCCGTTCTCCGAGCGGTAGATGTCGCGCACGATGTAGCCGGGGTCGCCATACGTGGGCTTCATCCACTCGACGCCGAACAGCTCGTCGGGAAAGCGGATGCGCGCCAGCACGCCGCGCTCGTTGAAGCCCTCGTTCATCAGCCGCACGACCTCGGCGCGCAGCCAGCGCAGCGCGCGGGCGGTGTGCGTGAGCACGTGCCGCACCTGCTCCTCGCCTTCGAGCGTGGCGCCGAATTCGCGCACCGCCTTGCGCGCGCCGAGCGCCGCGAGCGCATCGAGCGTGTCGGCCCAGCGCACCGTGTCGCGCATCGTGCGAAAGGGCGTGCCGATGTTGGGAATTGAATCGATCAGCGCCGCGCCGCCGTACAGCACGCGCTGCGACGGGCTCCACAGCGCGATCGCGTCGTCGGTCTCCGAAGGCGCCCAGCGCAGCTCGACGCGGCTGTCGCCCTGGCCGATATGCAGCCGGTCGTCGAAGGTCTCCGTGGGCGCATGCATGGTGAGCCGTCGGTCGAAGAAGCCGGCGGGCCGGTTGAACTGGATCTCGGCCATGCGGTGCTGCAGCGCCTCGGTCTCCCGGTAGCGGGCCTGGCGCCGCGGCACGTTGCGGTGCGCGATGACGCGCGGCGGCGCGTCCCCGCGCTGCGCGGCATGCGCGAGCCACATCGGCACGCCGGAGTTGTAGCCCACGTGCCCGTGGCTGTAGCAAAGCGCATGCAGCGGCGCGTTGCTGAGCTCGCGCACCGCGTCGATCATTCCCTGCGTTACCGGGCCGCCCGGCCCGGCATCGATAACCACCAGGCCGGCGTTCGTCTCGGCCACGAAGGACTGGCCCTGCCCGCGCAGGATGTGCAGGCCGGGCGCCACCGTCTCGGTGCCCGTGCCGACGATGAGAAAGGGCTTCTCCTGCTCGGCCTTGTCGATGTTGCTCGTGTCGTTCGTGTTCATGCAGCCTCCTCGATGCGGACCAGCGCCGGCAGCGCATAGCGGCCGTCCAGCATTTCCTCGCGCGGCACATAGGCGCGCAGGCAGAGATAGAAATCGCCGGCAGGTGCCGGCAGCCAGTTCGCCTGCGCGGCCTCGCCTTCGGGGCGCGCATGCTGGATGTGCAGCGTTAGCCCGCCGTCGGCGTCGCGGCACAGGTCGGGCGTGCGGTCGCCGATGGCGTAGCGGTCGATGGGGTTGTCCACCAGCATGTAGTCACGGCTGTCGTACATCGTGAGCGACCAGAAGGCCTCGACCGGCGGCAGCGTGCCTGGCGCGAAGCGCAGCGTGTAGCGGCCGCTTCCGTTGAGCTTGCGCCCCGAGGCGTCGTTCCATGCCAGAGGGTAGGTCGCCTCGCGGCTTTCGAGCATGCCGATGTACTTGAGCGCCACCAGCGCGCGCGCCAGGTGGTCGTCGCCGAAGCTGCCTTCGACAAGCGGCATCTGTACCCAGCCGGTGGAAGACGCGGCGCCGGACTGCGCGCCGCGCAGCCGCGGCAGCACGGCATCGAGCGCGTCCTGCAGCACGCTGTACTGCGTGTCGTCGAGTGCATCGGCGTCAGGGCCGAGACCGAGTGCGGCGAAGCGGGCGATCAACCCGGCATCGCGCGCGGGCGGCGGGTTCTCGCGCAGCGCGCGATTCACCTGCGCCGCGAAGTGTTCGGCGCTCAGCGGCGCCTTCGGATCGCAGGCCGGGTCGAAGTGCTTCGGCATCGAAGAGGCCTTGCCCGCCTGCCAGTCGCCGAGCGTGCGCACGATGAAGCCGTCCTGCAGCGCATTCACGGCAGGCACGTCGTTCGGCCCATCGACCAGGATGCGCCCGATGATCCACGACCACCGCGTCGGCGCCTCGACGTGCGCGCCGGGCTGCTCGAACGCGGCAGGCACTTCGCCGCGCCAGCCCGGCGGCGTGACGAGGAACGAGCGCGCTGCCGTGCCCGTGAGCCGCTGGCCGATATGCGCGAAGGGGTTCGTGTAGAAGTCCAGCAGGCCCAGTACGTAGTAGCGCCCGGCCGTGTCGGGCACGTCGATCACGAGCGGCCCGTCGCCCAGGTCCAGCCAGGCGTTGGTGTAGAGCGTGTCGTTGTTCGGCGTCACCACGCGGCTCTTGCCCGCGCCCAGCAGCTGGCGCGCGTGCGTGAACACGTTGCACCAGCGATGGGGCTTGGGCGCCCCGCCGGCGCCGTCGGTGCGCTGCGGCGAGGTGGCCGCGCGCATGCGGCTCATCTCGTAGAGCGGGAAGGCGTAGACGACGGCCTCCTCGGCGAGCGCGCGCAGTTCGTTGTCGATGGTCATCGGCACGGCTCAGCCCTCCTGTGCCTGCAGGGCCGGAACGCGCCAGCTCTGCACGCCTTCGCGCGGGTAGTACATGCGCAGGATCAGATAGAAGCGCCCGGCCGGCGCGGGCAGCCAGTTGGCGGCGTCGGCCGGACGCGCGTGGCTCATGCGGATCTCCAGGCTGCCGTCGGCACCGTGCTTCAGGCCCGGCGTGCGGTCGCCGATGGCGTGGCGCTTGATCTCGTTGGGATAGAGGAAGCGGTCGGCGTCGTAAAGCGTCACCGACCAGAAGGCATCCGCCGGCGGCAGGTCATCGGCCTCGAAGCGCATCGTGTAGCTGCGCTTGCCGTCCAGCGGCTCCTGCTTCGCGTCGTAATGCGCCGCGGCGTACACGGCCTCGCTGGTGGCCAGCGCGCCCAGGCCCAGGTAGGCGGTGCGGGCGCGGCCGAGGAACTCGTTGCCGTAGCGTCCAGTGGCGGGCGCCATCGACCAGGGCTTGGGACGGCGGTTACGGCCCGCCGCACCGACGAGCTGCACGCCTTCGGCGAAGCCCTCGATCAGGCCCTCGCGCGCGGGCTCGTCCAGCGTGTCCCACGAGAAGGCGGCATCCGGCCGCAGCCCGGCCTGGCCGAACCAGGCCACCAGCGCACGGTCTTCCATGCGGCCCGGTGCCTCGGCGAGCTCCCGGCACATGTTGGTGAAGAAGCGCTGTGCCACCTTCGCTGCGGCCTCGCCGTTCTCGAAGGCAGCGGCCATCGCGTCCACCGGAGGGCCCTCCCAGTGCTCGACAGCGGACGGCCGACCCTGCAGCGCAGTGCCGGGGGCGGGCGCCAGCTTGATCTCGGACTGCAGCGCGCGTGCAGCGGGCCAGTCGCTTTCGTCGCCCACCAGGATGCGGCCGATCAGCCAGACGAGATCGGTCGGGCAATGCACCACGCGATGGCCGGCGAGCGATGCGGGCACCGCGCCGTTCGGCCCGACGAGCACCACGGTCTCACCTTCGGGGTTGCAGTTGCGCGGCCCCAGGTTCTCGAAGTTCTCTGTGTAGGCGTCGTACAGCGGCAGCACGAAGTAGCGCCCGGGATGGCGCGCCGACGCGGGCACCGTCAGCAGCATCGGCCCGTGGGCCAGGTGGACCCATGCGATGGTGTAGAGCAGGTCGTTGGCCGGCGTCACCACGTCGCGGTCTTCATGGGTGGAGGGGCGCGGTGCGTGGTGCAGCGTGTTCAGCGGCGCGCGCACGTCCGAGCCGTGCGAGGTTCCGGCGCGGCGCTCGGCCTGCGGCGCGGTCTGCATGGCGCAGGTGCGGTAGGTCTCGGTGAGCGGGTAGCCGTAGACGAAGGCGGCCAGGCCGACGGAACGGGCGAGCGCTTTGCGCGCGAGGACAACGGCGAGATTGGGATCGGGAGCGTTCATGGTGGATGTCTCTTTGCTGGAGTTCATGGATCGGTTCAATCGAGCTTCACGCCCGTGGCCTGCGTGAGCCGCAGCGTCACCGGAAGAAAGGCCTTGTAGGCAGCGCTCGCCTCGGCCGGCAGGTTGCCGACGGGCTCGGCGCCCAGTTCCTCGATGCGTCGGCTCACCTCGGGCTGGCGGACCACTGCGCTGACTTCGCGCCCGAGCCGTTCGATCACCGCGTCGGGCGTCTTCGCCGGGGCCATCAGCGAGGTCGGGCCGGTGAGCGCGTACACCTCGTCGGCGTATCCCTGCTCGGCGAAGGTCGGCACATCGGGCAGCGCCCTGGCGCGGCGCGGGCCGGCCACCGCCAGCGGTCGCAGCTTGCCGGCCGCGATGTACGGCTGCAGCGTGGTCACCGAGCCCACGGTCATGTTGATGACGCCGCTGATCAGGTCGACCGCCATCGGGCTCTCGCCCTTGTAGGGCACGTGCAGCGTCTGCAGGCCGTAGGTCTTGTCCATGTAGACCTGGATCTGGTGCGGCTGCGTGCCAGGGCCCCAGGAGCCCATCGTGTACTTGCCGGGCGCGGCCTTCACGGCGGCGATCAGGCTCTTGAAGTCCTTGGCCGGTACCGAGGGATGCACCGCCAGCACCGTGCGCGTGGTGGCGATGTCCGAGACCATGCGCAGGTCGGTGCGCGGGTCGTAGGGCAGCTTGCTGTAGAGCACCATGTTCGCGGTGACAGGGCCCGGCACCGTCAGCAGCAGCGTGTAGCCGTCGGGCGCGCTCTTGGCGACGTAGTCGGTGCCGATGATCCCGCCTGCGCCGCTGCGGTTCTCGACCACCACCGGCTGGCCCAGCCGCTTCGACAGCCCTTCCGCCACGATGCGCGCGAGGATGTCGGTGGAGCCGCCCGCCTGGTACTGCACGATGATGCGCAGCGGCTTCGACGGAAAGGGCGCTTCGGCCTGCGCGCCGCCTGCCACGAGGGCCAGCATGGCGCCGATGCCGAGTGCGGCGCGTTGTCTCTTCGATGTCGTCATGCGATCTGTCTCCGGTTGTTGTTCATCCGGCGCGTCCGACGACCAGCGCGTCGACCGCCACGCAGCCGCCATCGGCACGAGGCCGCGCGATCAGCGGGTTGATCTCGGCGCTGTCGAGCGAGTCGCCGGCGCGCAGCGCGAAGCCGGCCAGCGCGCACAGCGCATCGGCGATCGATTCGAGGTCGACCGGCGCGCGGCCGCGCGCCCCATCGAGGATCGCGAAGGCGCGCAGTTCGCGCACCATGGCCAGCGCGTCGTCGCGCGTGATCGGCAGCGCGCGCAGCGACACGTCGCGCAGCGTCTCGACGTGGATACCCCCCAGGCCGAACATCAGCACCGGCCCGAACACCGGGTCGCTGTGAACGCCCGCGATGCATTCGACGCCGCCGCCCAGCATGCGCGCCACCAGCGCGCCGTCGAGCCGCGCATCGGGCCGCGCGATGAGTGCGTGGTCACGCGTCCGCTCGAAGGCAGCGCGCGCCTGCGCCGCACCGCGCAGGCCGAGCGCCACGCCGCCGACGTCCGACTTGTGCGGGATGTCCGCGCTCACGATCTTCACCACCACCGCGTCGCCGATGGCTTCGGCGGCGGCTGCCGCCTCGTCGGCGCTGCGCACCACGCGGTGCTCGACCACGGGCACGCCGGCTTCTGCGAGCAGCGCCAGCGCGTCGGGCTCTGACATGGTGCCGGGCGCGAGCTTCAGCGGATTCGACGCAGGAGCCGAGGTCGTAGAAAGCGGCGCTCCGGTCTTCAATCCGGCCAGAGCGGCAATCGTGCGGATGCCGTCCGACGGGTCGGCGAACACCAGGCAGCGCATCGCCTCCAGCTCGGCGCGGCGCTCCGGCGCCAGCAGCGTGCTGATGGCGAGCAGCGTGTCGGGGTAGGCCTTGCGCAGCGAGCCCACCAGTTCGCGCAGCACCGGCCATAACGCATCCGACGCACCGGCGGCTGCGAGAAAGCCCATCCATGACGCGAAGCCTCGGTCGTCGAGCATCACGCGCGCGCTGCGCTCCAGCAGGCTCATGTCGTTCGTGACCTGCCCGGTGATGTCGACCGGGTTGCGCGGTGCCGCGAAGGGCACCCAGCTGCGCAGCGTGTCTTGTGCTGCATCGCTCAGCGGCTGAACGTCGAGGCCCTGCGCCGAGGCCTCGTCGGCCATCAGCGCGCCCACGCCGCCCGAGAGCGTGAACAGGCCGATCGAGCGGTCGCGCGGGCGGCCGGCCACCGCCGCGCTGTGGGCCAGGTCGAAGAACTCGGTGAGGTTGCGCGCGCGCAGCACGCCGTACTGGCGGAACACCGCGTCGTACACCGCGTCGTCGCCCGCCAGCGCGGCGGTGTGCGAGGCGGCGGCCTGCGCGCCCAGCGCCGTGCTGCCGACCTTGACCATCACCACCGGCTTGCCGTTCGCCTGCGCGAGGGCCAGCGCCGCGCGCAGCCGGGGGCCGTCGCGGCAGCCTTCCATGTAGCCCATGATCACGTCGGTGGCCGGGTCCTGCGCGAGCCAGGCCAGGCAGTCGGCGAACTGCACGTCGGCCTCGTTGCCGGTGGTGGCCCACAGCGACAGGCCCACGCCGCGCGCCCGCGCCATCGAGTAGGCGTACGCGCCGAACGCGCCCGACTGGCTCACCAGCCCGATGCGCCCCGCGCTCACGCGGCCCACGCCGGGCGCGGGCGAGAAGGTCGCGTAGACATTGCGGGCGATGTTCATGAAGCCCAGGCAGTTCGGGCCGATGAGCCGCACGCCGGCCGCGCGCGCCTTGTCGCCGAGCCGTGCCTGCGCGGCGGTGCCCTCGGCGCCGGTCTCGGCGAAGCCCGACGAGAACAGCACCACGCCCTTCACCTTCGCGGCGATGGCGTCGTCGAGCGCGCCGTCGACCAGCGCCGCAGGCACTGCGAGCACGGCCAGGTCCACCGGCTGGCCGATGGCGCGCAGGCTGGGCCATGCCTGCAGCTCCTGGATGCGGTCGGCGTTGGGATTGACCGGGTAGAGCGCGCCGTCGAAGCCGAAGCGGCGCTGGTAGTCGACCGGAATGCCGCCGATCTTCTGCGGGTTGGACGAGGCGCCGACCACCGCGATGGAGCGTGGCGCGAACAGGGCCGAGAGCGATTCGGCCTGGGAGCTGAAGAAATCCATGAGTCGAGGCGGGAAGGCGGTTTCAGAAGTTGTGGCGGATGCCGGCGGCGAGCACGCGCACGCCGTTGCCGCTGTCGGGTGCGACCGTGATGGTCGCGAGCGAGGCAGAGGCGCCGTTGCGGTTGAGAAGGCGCAGCCAGCGCGCGTACAGCACGGTGCGCTTGCTCAGGTAGTAGTCGTAGCCCAGCGTCCAGGCCAGTTGCGAGCGGCCGGTGTCGTCCACCTTGCGCTGCATGGCCTCGAACATCAGGTTCGACGCGGGCGTCACGTTGTAGGTGACGCCCAGGCTCGCGAGCTTCGCAGTGGGAACGCGCGGCAGGCTTGAGCTGTTGCGCACGTAGTTGGCGTAGAACTGGAGCCCGATGTCAGGCAGCTCGTACGCGCCGCTCAGCGCCTGGTAGGTGGTGGTGGCCGGGTCGGCCACGGGCGCCGCGGCCGAGCCGGAGCGCGCCCGCTGGAAGGCATAGGCGATGTAGTAGGGCTTGCGCGACCAGCCCAGGCTGCCGCCGTAGAAGTTGCCGCTCTGGTGGCTGGGCGCGCTCGATTCGCCGGGTGCGTAGGCGATGTCCGCGAAGAAATCGCTGCTGGCCGGCGTGCGGTAGCGAATCATGTTGCTGGCACGCGCGGCGAAGGGCGTGAGCCCCGGCTGCGCGTCGGTGGCGGCCACCAGGTTGATGGGCGAGAACACGGAGTTCACGCCGTACGGGTCGGCCTTGAACAGCGTGTAGAACATCGGCGTGTACATGCGGCCCGCGTCGATCTGCCCCCACGGCCCCGACAAGCCGACGAAGGACTGCCGGCTGAACGACATGGCCGGCCCGGGCAGCGTGCCGTTGCCGGTGTCGGGCGCGAAGCCGCTTTCGAGCGTGAAGTGCGCGCTGAGGCCGCCGCCGAGGTCTTCGGTGCCGCGAAAGCCCAGGCGCGAGGCGGTCTGGCCGCCGTCTTCCAGCCGCTTCGACGATGTGTTGCCCGACTTGGCGAAGGCCATGTAGAGGTCGACCGTGCCGTAGATCGTCACGCTGCTCTGCGCCAGCGTGAGCGAGGAGTAGGCCGCCAGCGCGAAGCCGGCGGCTGCTGTCTTCTTCATGTGTTGTATGTCTCCGGTAGGGCTTGCCGCATGCGGGTGATGCATGGCGTTGCCGCTTGTGTGCTTGTGGATGTCCGGTGCTTACGATAGAAATGACGGACTCCCGAATCTGTCAACGCCTTGACAGATTCATGAACATCACGGCAGGGAGAACCCGCTGACCCGATCGCCCCGCTCAACCCCTCGGAACGCAGAAGAAAGCACCGCGCTCATGGAGCGCGCGCTGCGCTGGAACGAGCTGTTCTCGCGCTGGCCCGACGCGCGCCGCACCGAGCTCATGAAGTCCGCTCGCATGGAGCGCTACAGCCGCCGCACGCAGGTGCTGGCGCACGACCGCAGCCGGCGCGAGCTGCTGGTGGTGGTGTCGGGCTGCCTCGAGATCAGCAGCATGAGCACCCACGGGCGCAAGTACGTCAACGCGCTGCTCGGGCCGGGGCAGGTGGCGCCGCTGGTGCGCCTGCTGGAAGACGTGCCGCTGCCCTACGACTACCACGCGCACGAAGACTCGGTGATCATCCACCTGCCCAGCGACGCCGTGATCGCGGTGCTCGACGCCGAGCCGGTGCTGTGGCGCGACGTGGCCAAGCTGGGCCTGCAGCGCCAGCGGCTGAGCATCGTGCTGCTGCAGAACCAGATGCTCAACTCGATCCACGGGCGCGTGGCAGCGACGCTGATGAGCCTGGTCCACTTCTACAACGGGCAGGGGCCGGGCGCGGGAGAAGGCGACGATGCCGGCCCGCTGGTGCGCCTTTCGCAGAACGACCTGGCGGCCATGCTCGGCCTGTCGCGCCAGACCATCAACAAGGAACTGGGGCGCCTGGTGGAAGAGGGCGCCATCGACATGCGCTACAAGCGCATCCGCATCGTCGATGCCGAGCGGCTGGCGCGCATTGCCGCCGGCACCTGAGCAAGACGCTCAGGGGTGGATCTTCTCGCCCTTGGCCAGCATCTCGACGAACTGCGCGATGCGTCGCGCGCGCGTCTCGGGCTTCTTCGCGCTCTGCGTGCGGAAGAGCACGGCGAAGCGGTTGCGCGAATCGAGCGTGGCGAAGAACTTCGCGGCCTTCTTGTTGGCGTCCAGTGCGGCCTGCAGGTCGGGCGGCACGGTGGCTGCGGCGACGCCTTCGTAGGCCGCGTCCCAGCGGCCGTCGGCCTTCGCGCGTTCGATCTCGGCATGGCCGGCCGGCTGCATGCGGCCTTCCTCGATGAGCTTCAGCACCTTGGCGCGGTTGATCTGCGACCAGATGCTGCGCTTGGTGCGCGGCGTGAAGCGCTGCTGGAAATACTGCGCGTCGTCGCTCCTGCGCTGTCCGTCGATCCAGCCCCAGCACAGCGCTTCTTCGAGAGCCCCGGCGTAGTCGATGGAGGCGATGCCGCTGTCCTTCTTCGCGATGCGAAGCCACACGCCGGCGGCGCTGGCGTGGTGGCGCTTGAGCCAGCGCGCCCACGAGGCCGCGTTGGTGCACTCGACGGGCGTGTCGTGCACGACACGCTCTTCTGTCTTGCTCATGGCACCCACCAGTAGCGCAGCGCGTGGAAGTAGATGGGCGCCGCGAAGATCACCGAATCGAGCCGGTCGAGCATGCCGCCGTGGCCCTCGATCATCGAGCCCCAGTCCTTCACGCCGCGGTCGCGCTTGATGGCCGACATCACGAGGCCGCCGAAGAAGCCCATCAGGCAGATGGTGAGCGCCATCAGTGCCGCCTGCCACGGGTTGAAGGGCGTGGCCCAGTACAGCGCCGCGCCCAGGGCGGTGGCGCTCGCCACGCCGCCGATCAGGCCTTCCCATGTCTTGGAGGGCGACAGCTCGGGCGCCACCTTGCGCTTGCCGAAGAGCTTGCCCCACACGTACTGCAGCACGTCGCTGCCCTGCACCACGATCACGAGGAAGGCGATCAGCAGCAGGTTGCGACCCTCGAAGCCCGGGATCTGCAGCGTGAGCAGCGCGGGTACGTGGCTGATGCAGAACACGCACACCATCAGCCCCCACTGGATCTTCGAGGTGCGCTCCAGGAAGCGCCGCGTGTCGCCGCTCACCGCCGCCAGGATGGGCAGCAGCAGGAAGGCGTAGACCGGGATGTAGATGGCGTAGAGCCCGTACCAGTCGATCCAGATCAGGAAGTACTGCCCCGGCAGCGCGAGGTAGAAGGCCAGCGCGATCGGCGCGTGGTCGCCGCGCCGCGTATAGGCCAGGCTGATGAACTCGCGCAGCGCATAGAACGAGATCAGGTAGAACAGCACGATCACGCCGCCCTTGCCGAAGGCGAAGGCGATGCCGATCACCGCCACCATCACCCACCACGCGTTGACGCGCGAGTTGAGGTTGTCGATCACCGAATGCGGCTGGCCGTGCGCCACCCGCCACTTGAGCAGCGCGCCGATGGCCGAGGCCAGCACCAGCACGCCGGCCACGCCGCCGAAGAGCTTGAGCGTGGTCCACGCGAAGGGAGAAAGCTCGATCATGCGGCGGTCCCTCCGTTGTTGTTCTGGCTGCCGGCCGTGCCGTTCTCGTCGATGCGGTCGTACTCGGGCCGCAGGTCGAGCATGGCGGCGCGGGCCCGGGCGATGAAGCTGTTCTTGTCCTCGCCCTCGGCCAGCGAGATCGGCGCGCCGTAGCGCACCGTGCAGGCCAGCGGGATCGGCACCAGCGTGCCCTTGGGCAGCACGCGCTTGAGGTTCTCGATCCACACCGGCACCAGCCGCACGTTGGGGCAGGCGCGCGCCAGGTGGAAGAGGCCGCTCTTCAGGGGCAGCAGGATCTCGTCGCCGGTGTTGCGCGTGCCTTCGGGGAACATGATGAGCGAGTCGCCGGCGTCCAGCGCCTGTTTCATCTGCTCGACCGGGTTCTCGCCCTGGCCCGAGCCGTCGCGGCGGATCATCAGCGCGTTGAACACGTCGATGCCGATGAACTGCCGCGTCTTCGAGGCCATCCAGTAGTCCTGCCCGGCAACCGGGCGCGTGAGCGCGCGCAGGTCGGGCGGCAGGGTAGCCCACAGCAGCACGAAGTCGCCGTGGCTCGTGTGGTTGGCGAAGTACAGCGTCTGCTCGGCCTTCGGCGTGGAGCCCGACCAGATGGCGCGCACCCCGGTCAGCAGCCCGGCAGCGCCGATGATGAGCTTGCCCGCCACGATGGCGAGGCCGCGCCGCAGCACTGTGCTTTCGGGCTTTTCGTCCTTGTTCTTGTTTTCTTCTTCTGCGTTCAAGAGATGTCCTGTGTCATCAAGGCAAGTAGGAACATGGCGCTCTGGCAGGCCACCACGATGGCGTGGCGCTGCATGAGCTGGCGGGTGCCCTGCACGCGGTCGTCCAGCGGGCGGGGAGCGTGCTGCGAGGGCGGAGGCTCGCGCAGGCCGAGGGAGGCGAGCGAGCGGTCGAGCGCGTCGAGCGAGGCGACGGTGTTGCGTGCCAGGCCGTCGAACAGCGCCTCGTCGAAGCGCAGCCGGAAAGCGAAGTAGCGTTCCAGCGCCCCGAGGATGACGACCGCGCCGAAGCCCATGGTGGCGGTGGTCGAAAGTGAGCGCAGCGTCAGCGCGAGCACCAGCGCCGAGATGCAGGTCAGCGCGAAGCCCCAGAGGGCCAGCAGCGCCATCGCGCGCAGCAGCGCCGCGAGCGCGGCGCAGGTGGTTCTGTCGTTGTCATCGGTCATGGCGCGGCACCTCCTGCAAGGGCTTGATCGGCTCCAGCGACATCCGCCAGGCATCCCGCAGCACGATCTGCGGCCGTGCCCGGCGCACCGTGTCCTCGGCCTGGGCGACGCCGCCGGCCGCCCCGTAGCGGCCCAGCCAGGCGATCACCGCCGCCGCGCTGCGCGAGAAGCCGAGCGCGCAGCAGACCCACACTGTGGCACCGTCCGCGCTCCTGCGCTGGCCTTCGATGACGGCGGCCGCGCGCTGCAGGCGCACGGTGGGCGGCACCGTCAGGTCGAGCACCGGCACGCAGCGCGCATGCGGCACGCCGGCGGGCATCTGCAGCTCGGCGCACAGGCTCACCAGCCGGGGCTTCCCGGCGGCCAGCCACTCGGCGTGCGTCGGCCGGCGGCCCAGCCGAAGGCCGGGCACCACCTCGACCGAGGCCGGCAGCTTGCGCGTCCAGAGCCGGGCGTTGACGGCGGCGCCGAGGCGGTAGGGCGCCAGCATCCAGCGCGCCGCCCAGCCCATGCGGCCGTGGCCGTTCATCTGGAAGCCGCGCGCGCCGAAACCGGCGTAGTTCAGCGCCACCAGCGCGAGCGAGGCGGCCGGCCATGCGAGCCACAGCGCGAGGCCGCCGCCGTAGAGCGCGGCTGCCAGGAACAGCGCCGCGCCCACGGCGTAGAAGCCCGCCAGCTTCCAGCGCTGGGGATCGCGGGCGGTGCGCCATGCGCGCGGCATCGAAACCACGCGCTCCAGCGGCCACAGCCACACGCAGAACAGGCCCAGCAGCGCGCCGGTCGGAATGTCGATGAAGTGGTGCTGCCAGGTCGTGAGCACCGATGCGCAGATGGCGAAGGCCCACAGGTGCAGCACCAGCCGCGCCCACAGCGGCCGGATGAACTGCCGGTACCAGTCCCACAGGATCACGGCCAGTGCGATGTGCAGCGAGGGCGCCTGGTTGAAGGGCTGGTCGAAGCCGCGCAGCGCGTTGAACAGGAAGGCCGGTGCCCCGTCGACCGGCGGCTGTCCGAAGCTGAAGTGCAGCGGCCAGAGGATGAAGCAGGTGCAGGCGACCAGCGTGGCCGTCACCAGCCGCAGCGCATGCCGGTCGAGCGCGTGCCGGCTGCGCGCGAGGAACAGCGAGAGCGCGTAGAAGACGTTGATCGTCCAGTACGGAAAGATGGTCCACGGCCAGAACGGCACCTGCCGCTCCCACTCGAAGGCCATCGACGGCACGTTGGCGCGCGTGGTGGCCCACCAGTTGGCGAAGCCGTAGGTCGCGTAGAACAGCGGCCCCAGGAACACCAGCCAGGCGGCGGCGCGCTTCCAGGGCCGTCGTGCCGGCGGGGTGCGCGTCATTGCGTAACGCGCACCGCCAGAGACACCGTGAAGATGCCCCATTCGTCCACCCGCTGGTCGATCTTGCGAAAGCCCGCTTCCTCCACCAGCTGGTCCATCTCGTACTGGGTGCGGCGGCGCATCACCCAGGCTTCGCCCTGGCGGTGGCTGGTGAGGGCGCGAGCGATCATTTCGAGCTGCGGGTGCCAGGGCTGGCCGGTGTAGACCAGGTAGCCGCGGTCTTCCACCGCGTCGCCCACGCCCGCGAGCGAGCGGCGAACCATCTCGTTGTCGGGAAAGAGCTCGTACAGGCCCGACACCACGGCCAGCGTGGGCCGCGGCGTGACGCTGGCGAGGCTCATGCGGTCGAAGGCGTCGGCCTGCACGAACTGCGCGACGTCTTCCAGGCCCTTCTCGGCGATGAGCGCGCGGCCGTCGCGCACGTTGATGTCGCTGTAGTCGCGCAGCAGGATCGAGCTGGCCTTGACGGGGCTGGCCTGCACCGCGTCGAGCACGTAGCGGCCGTGGCCGGCGGCGATGTCCATCAGGCGCACCTCGCGGTGCATCTCGGCCAGCCGCTCCATCGCGATGCGCAGCAGTTCCTCGACGTGGATCTTGCGCTGGCGGATGCCGCGCCAGCCGATCGACTCGAGGTAGGTCTTGTCGATCGAGCGGCCGATGAACGAGCTGCCCTGCGGATGGTTGCGGTAGACGTAGTCGAGCGTGCTGCCCGAGTCGAAGCCGGTGTCGTGGCCGAGCTTGATGCCCTCGGACATCGTGCCGCCCAGCTTCAGCCCGGCGCGGGTCATGGCCCAGTAGGCACCGCGCGGCGACAGGGGCGAGAGCGGCTCGGCCAGCGCGCGCGACTCGTCGGCCGTCTCGCCGCTCAGGTGCGCCTCGCGCTGGTCCACCGGCACGGCGGGCTCGTCGAAGCGCTGGAGGATGAATTCGCGGATCTGCGCCACGGCCGGCGCGCGGTCCTTCTCGCCCAGCGTGTCGTGGAAGAAGCCCGGCAGCTCGGTCTTGGTCTTCACCGCGCTGCCCAGTCGCTCGAAGAACTGGTGCTGCGGCTTGTGGTGCACCACCCAGTCGGCGCCCGAGATGAGCAGCTGCACCGGCAGCGTGATCGCGTTGGCGTCGGCCACCACGCGGTCGGCCGCCTCGTAAAGGCCCAGCAGGATGTTCACCGCAATGGGCCGGCTGATGAGCGGATCGCTCTCGTAGCTGGCGATGCGCTCCGGGTCGTGCGTGAGGAACTTCGCCTTCACGTAGCTGTTGACGAAGAAGAGCCCGCGCAGCTTGTGCATCAGCGCCAGGCCGGGCCGGGCGAAGGGCACGTAGAGCTTGACCTTGAAGGCCGGCGAGGCGAGCGTGAGGCCGCGCACCTTGGGGGCGTAGTCGTGCGCCCAGGTGGCGATCAGCACGGCGCCCACGCTCTGGGCGACCACGTGGATGTCCTGCTCGGGCACGCCGTGGACGGCGCCGATGTGCTGCACGAAGGTCTGCACGTCGCGCACCGAGGTGCCGAAGCTGGGGCTGTAGCCGCGCTGGCCCGGCGAGCGGCCGTGGCCGCGGGCGTCCCAGGCGTAGAAGTCGAAGTCGGGCAGGTCGAGTTCGTCGACCAGGTGCGCCATGCGCGCGCCGTGCTCGTGGCCGCGGTGGAACAGCAGCACGGCGCCGCGCCGCGCGGCACCGGTGGCGGGCCAGCGGCGGTAGAAGAGCGATTCGCCGTCGTGCGTCTGGAAGTGGAGTTCCTCGGCGATGCGTAGAGTTGTGTTTGTCATTGAGTCCCTGTTGAATTCTTGTCGTCGGCCTCCGCCAGTGCCCGGCGAATGCGGTTGACGATGGTCCAGGCCACGAGCGCGGCCAGCAGCGGCATCAGCCAGGCCGTCCAGCCCGGCAGCGGCCCGCCCAGCGCCACATACAGGCCGAGCGCGCCGAACACGAAGGCCCGGTCGCTCTTGCCCAGCGGGCCGTCGTAGCGGCGCGAGGCGCCCACGGTGGGGCCCAGCGCGCCGGCGAATTCGCTCAGCCCGGCCAGCACGATGACGGTGCCGACCCAGAAGCCGCTGAAGGGCTGCACCAGCGCGAAGGGCAGGTACAGCGCCGCGTCGGAGACCACGTCGGTCAGTTCGTTGAGGAAGGCGCCCAGCTTGCTCTGCTGGTTGTGCTCGCGCGCCAGCATGCCGTCGATGGCGTTGAAGGCCATGCGCAGGAACATCCAAAGCGGGATGAGCCCGAAGGCCGCCAGCGAGGGCGCCGCGAAGAAGAGCCAGAGCCCGAGCGCGACCGAAACGACACATGCCGCCAGCGTGACCTGGTTGGCCGTGACGCCCATCGCATGCAGGCGGACCACCAGCGGCCGCAGCAGTGCCTGGAAACGCGGCTTCAGTTCGTAGATCGACACGTGCTGGCTTCCCCTCGTTCGTTATATGGCCGAAGCATTCTGCCAGTGTGTGGCAGGTACTAAACTCCCCGGCGAACACCCCCTCGCAATGACCATCCAGACAGACGACTTCGCGCCCGCCCCCCAACGCGTGGTGTCCGCCGCCCCTGCCTCGCCCAACGAGGAGGCGATCGAACGGGCCCTGCGCCCCAAGCTGCTCGACGAGTACGTCGGCCAGGCCAAGGTGCGCGAGCAGCTCGAGATCTTCATCGGCGCCGCGCGCAAGCGGCAGGAAGCCCTCGACCACGTGCTGCTTTTCGGCCCGCCGGGCCTGGGCAAGACCACGCTGTCGCACATCATCGCCGCCGAGCTGGGCGTCAACCTGCGCCAGACCTCCGGCCCCGTGCTCGAGAAGCCCAAGGACCTGGCGGCGCTCTTGACCAACCTCGAGCCGAACGACGTGCTCTTCATCGACGAGATCCACCGCCTGAGCCCGGTCGTCGAGGAAATCCTGTATCCGGCGCTGGAGGACTACCAGATCGACATCATGATCGGCGAGGGCCCCGCGGCGCGCAGCATCAAGCTCGACCTGCAGCCCTTCACGCTGGTAGGCGCCACCACCCGCGCCGGCATGCTGACCAACCCGCTGCGCGACCGCTTCGGCATCGTCGCGCGGCTGGAGTTCTACACGCCCGAGGAACTGGCGCTGATCGTGCACCGCAGCGCCGGCCTGTTGAAGGTGGAGGCCGACCCGGCCGGCGGCTTCGAGATCGCCCGCCGCTCGCGCGGCACGCCCCGCATCGCCAACCGCCTGCTGCGCCGCGTGCGCGACTACGCCGAGGTCAAGGGCAACGGCCGCATCACCGAAGACATCGCGCACCGGGCGCTGGCCATGCTCGACGTCGACCCGCAGGGCTTCGACCTGATGGACCGCAAGCTGCTCGAGGCCGTCATCCACCGCTTCGACGGCGGCCCGGTCGGCCTGGACAACGTGGCCGCCAGCATCGGCGAGGAGCGCGACACCATCGAGGACGTGATCGAGCCGTACCTCATCCAGCAGGGCTACCTGCAGCGCACGCCGCGCGGGCGCATCGCAACGCTGGCCGCGTACCGCCACCTCGGCGTGGCCCCGCCTTCCGGCCGCGCCGACGGTCCCGATCTCTTTGGAGCCTGATTTCCCATGCATACCCACGACCTGAGCGCCTGGCAGCACGACCACCATTTCGGCGCCGATACCTCTTCCGCCGAGCGCAGCACGCGGCTGGTGATGTGGATCACCGCCGCAATGATGGTGATCGAGATCGGCGCAGGCTGGTGGTTCAACTCGATGGCGCTGCTGGCCGACGGCTGGCACATGAGCTCGCACGCGCTGGCCATCGGCCTGAGCGCCTTCGCCTACGCGGCCGCGCGCCGCTATGCACGAGACCCGCGCTTCGCCTTCGGCACCTGGAAGATCGAGGTGCTCGGCGGCTTCGCGAGCGCGCTGGCGCTGCTGGGCGTGGCGGCGCTGATGGTGGTGGGTTCGCTGGAGCGGCTGTGGTCGCCCTCGGCCATCCACTATCCCGAGGCCATCTCGGTGGCGGTGCTGGGGCTGGTGGTCAACCTGGTCTGCGCGCGGCTGCTGGGCGGGGCGCATCATCATCACGGGCATGGCCACGATCATCACGGCCATGACCACCACGGCCACGCTCACGACGATCACGGCCATGGCCACGACCTGAACCTGCGCTCGGCCTACCTGCACGTCGTGGCCGATGCCGCCACTTCGGTGCTCGCCATCGCGGCGCTGCTGGGCGGCTGGTTCTACGGCTGGGCCTGGCTCGACCCGGTGATGGGCATCGTCGGCGCGGTGCTGGTGGCGGTCTGGGCCAAGGGGCTGTTGAAGGAAACCGGCAAGGTGCTGCTCGACCGAGAGATGGACCATCCCGTCACCGAGGAAATCCGCGAAGGCGTCGAGACAATGCTGGCCGATTCCGAAACCCGCGTGGCCGACCTGCACGTATGGCGCGTGGGCCGCGATGCGTACGCCTGCGCGCTCACGGTGGTGACGCACTCGCCGACGCTCACGGCCGACCATGTGCGGGCGTGCTTCTCGATGCACGAGGAAATCCGCCACTCGACGGTGGAAATCCAGCGCTGCGTGGATTGATTCGATGGCTGAGCCGATGGCGCCGGAGTCCGTCGCGCAAGCCGTGGTCCAGCGCCAGCTGGACGCCTACAACGCCAGGGATCTCGACGCATGGCTGGCCACCTATGCCGAGGATGCCCGTCAATACGAACTGGCGGGAAAGCTCCTGGCCTCGGGGCACGCGGAGTTGCGTGCCCGCACCGAGGTCCGCTTCAGGGAGCCTGATCTGCATGCCCATCTGCTGCAGCGTTCGGTAATGGGGAACGTGGTGGTCGACCACGAGATCGTGACGCGCAACTTCCCCGAGGGCGTCGGGACCGTGGAGATGGTCTGTGTCTATGTGGTCAGTCAGGGCCTCATCCAGACGGCATCGTTCGAGATCGGATCGCCGACCATGGGGCGACGGTCCGCCTAGCGAAGCGCCGGGCTCCTGCTTCCTGCCTCCGCGAGGAAGGAGGAAGCAGGAAGAGTCACGCGGCCGGTCGTGCGTGCCGCACGATCAACACCTGCGCCGCGTAGTAGGTAGCCAGCACCCACAGCGGCGCCAGCGGCAGCGGCGTCACGAACCGGTTCGTAGCCAGCAGCGAGTCGCTCAGCATGAAGAAGCACGCGCCCACCGCCACCCAGGGCGCGGACGGGTCCGTATCGCGCAGCACGGCGGCCCGGCCGATGGCCTGCGCCGCCATGCAGGCGATCACCACCACGTAGGCGGCGACCGGAATCCGCAAGGCCGCGGGCAGCCCGCCGTGCCAGAGAAAGGCGTACATCCCCGCGCCGACCAGCAGCGTGGCCGCCAGGACCCAGGGCCGGGGGAACAGGCCGACGCCCATGCGGAACAGCGCGATGTAGGCGAGGTGGGCCAGCAGGAAGCACACGAGGCCGGGAACGAAGAGCCCGCTTGGCCCCATCAGCAGCACGTCGCCCGCGAGCGAGGCTGCGAGGCCGGCCAGCAACAGGCCGTCGAAGTGGGTGATCGAGCCGGCAGCCCATGCCCGCCGGGCCGCGAGGACGATCGCGATCGTCAGGGCCAGCGGCTTGAAGATGTAGTGCAGCCAGCCGATGCCCAGCGCCGCGCTGGCCGTGGCCAGTGCGGCGGCCTCGACCAGCAGCACTTCCGTGACCGACAGCCGCCCCTGCAGTACGCCGCCGATCGCCCACAGCATGGCCGTCAGCGCGGCCAGCCACACGGCGGCCAGCGGCAGCGGGACGATGTCGGAGTACCAGAGGAACACCACGGCGAACGCGATCAGCAGCAGGAACTGGATGCCCGCGAACCACTGCACGCCGGGGCTCACCGCCGGCTCGTAGCGAGTCACCTTGGCGATGTCGAAAGGCTGCTTGGGAAAGCGCGCCGCCACGTCCGCCGGCCGCCAGCCCGGCGGCTTGAGCCACACGCGCAGCTTGTCGGCCCAGCTGCGCGCATGCCATGAGTCCTTGGCCAGCGCCCAGTACACCTCGGCGTTGGCCCACAGCGGGTCCCAGCTGCGCAGCTCGCCGCGCGTGCCGTAGACGCAGCGCTCGTCTTCCTCGCGGAAGGTGCCGAACATGCGGTCCCACACGATCAGGATGCCGCCGTAGTTGCGGTCCAGGTACTTGTCGTTCACCGCGTGGTGCACGCGGTGGTTCGAAGGCGAGCAGAACCAGCGGTCGAACCAGCCCAGCTTGCCGACCTGCTCGGTATGCACCCAGAACTGATAGAGCAGGTCGACGAGGGACACCACCGCGAACACCAGCGGCGGCACGCCCGCCACCGCCATCGGCAGGTAGAAGATCCAGCCCAGCAGCGCGCCGCTGGAGGTCTGGCGCAGCGCGGTCGACAGGTTGTAGTGCTGGCTCTGGTGGTGCACCACGTGCGCCGCCCACAGCACGGCCGATTCGTGGCCCATGCGGTGCAGCCAGTAGTAGCAGAAGTCGTAGAACACCAGCGCCAGCAGCCAGCCGTACCAGGTGGTCCAGAACTCCTTCGCCGCCTCCTGCGGAAAGAGCGCGATCGCCGAATACACGGCGGTGTAGATGCCGATGCGCAGCAGGCCGGTGAGCACCGCGCTGATCTGGCTCAGCATGCCAAGGCCGACGCTGTTGACGGCGTCGGCGAGGCGGTAGGTGTCCTGCCCCGTGCCGCGGCGCGCCCGCGCGCGGCCGACCGCGAATTCGATCGCCATCAGGAGGAAGAAGACTGGGGTCGCTAGAACGATGATCTGGCCAGGTCGCATCGCGCGATTGTGGCGTTGCGATAGGCCTACAAGTCATCGGGATGTCACGGGGGCGCCATCGTATGGTCACCCGGCGGTGGGAGCCTACCGGTCCATGCAACGCGACGACGCTTTCCTTCGCGCATGGCGCGACACCGCGACCCGGGCCCTCGACCCCGAGGATGACGACCGCGCGCGTCCACCACTGCACTTCCGCACCCTCTGGATCTCCGACCTGCACCTGGGCACCCCCGGCTGCCAGGCACGGGCCCTGCTCGATTTCCTCAAGCACACCGAGTGCGAGACGCTGTTCCTGGTCGGCGACATCATCGACGGCTGGCAGCTCAAGCGTCACTGGTACTGGCCGCAGGCGCACAACGACGTGATCCAGAAGCTGCTGCGCAAGGCGCGCAAGGGCACGCGCGTGATCTTCATCCCGGGCAACCACGACGAGTTCGCCCGCAAGTACTTGCACCACAACTTCGGCGGCATCGACGTGGCCGAGGAATGGATCCACGAGACGGCCGACGGTCGCAAGCTCTGGATCATCCACGGCGACCTGTTCGACGGCGTGATCCAGTGCGCCAAGTGGCTGGCCTACGTGGGCGACTCGCTCTACGAATTCACGCTCAAGCTCAACCGCCACCTCAACTCGCTGCGCGCGCGCATGGGTCTGCCGTACTGGTCGCTGTCCAAGTACCTCAAGGGCAAGGTCAAGCGGGCGGTGAGCTACGTGGGCGACTTCGAAGTGGCCGTGGCGCGCGAAGCCAGCAAGCGCGGCGCTCAGGGCGTGGTGTGCGGCCACATCCACCATGCCGAGATGCGCGACATCGACGGCATCCTCTATTGCAACGACGGCGACTGGGTCGAGAGCCTCACGGCGCTGGCCGAGCATGCCGACGGCACGCTGGAAATCATCGACTGGGCGCAGCACATGCCCGTGCCTGCAAAGGCAACGCCGCAGCGCGAAGCCGTTGCAGCCTGATCCGTATCAGCTACCGGCGCTCAGCCCTTGCGGGCGGGGCCGCTTCCGTCAGCGTGGCCGAGTTGCTCGCGCCACGCGTCGTAGTACCTGAACATGCTCTTGCCCATCTCGTCCATCCACAGCCACCAGGCGAGCGCGAGGTTTTCGGGGCCGTCGACTTCCGGTGAATTCTGCAAAAGGGCGGCGGCAGGCGGTTCCGGCAGTTCGTAGTCGCACAGCCGCTCGACGCTGGCGTGCGGGAAGCCTGGAATGACAGTGCTCACTGCTGTGCTCCTTCAGGGCGGCGCGTTTTCTGGCGCCCGGAACAACTCCCTGCCGGATTGAAGCAGGAAGCGGTGCGGCGACGTATCGGACTATCCCGGATGAAAACAAAAGTCCACTGAAATCCGTAGGCCCCGGCAGCCGGGAGATGTTCGTCCGATCCGACGATGCCGCCCGGCCCTGCAGGCATCACACTCGGCGGCTGCATCCAAGCATCCATTCCGACTGGAGATGACAAGCACCATGGCCTGGGCACTCACTGCGGCGGAGACCGCATTCCGCGACGAGGTCAGAGATTTCCTGGCACGCGAGCTGACGCCCGAACTGCGCGCCGCCGGCCGGCGCTGCAGCGGCATCTTCAGCGACTACGAATACGGCAACCGCTGGCACCGCATCCTCGCGAAGCGCGGCTGGAGCGTTCCGCACTGGCCGGTGGAGCACGGCGGCACCGGCTGGACGCCGATGCAGCACTACATCTTCTCGGCCGAGCTGGCGGCAGCCGACGCGCCGCCGCGCGCGCCGATGGGCCCGGGCATGGTGGCGCCGGTGATCATCGCCTTCGGCACAGAGGCGCAGAAGCGCGCCTGGCTGCCCGGCATCCGCTCGGGCGAGGACTACTGGTGCCAGGGCTACTCCGAACCGCAGTCGGGCTCCGATCTGGCCTCGCTGCAGTGCAAGGCCGTGCGCGACGGATCCGACTACGTCATCAACGGCACAAAGATCTGGACCACCCACGCCCAGTACGCCAACCGCATGTTCTGCCTGGTGCGCACCGCGTCGGGCGGCAAGCCGCAGCAGGGCATCAGCTTCCTGTGCTTCGACATCCCGGCTCCGGGCATCACCATCCGGCCGATCATCAGCATCTCGGGCGACCACGAGCTCAACCAGGTGTTCTTCGACGATGTGCGCGTGCCCGCCGAGGGCCTCATCGGCGAGGAGAACCAGGGCTGGACCATCGCCAAATACCTGCTGCAGCACGAGCGCGGCGGCGCATGGGCGCCGATGCTGCGCGCGCGCCTGCGCCGGCTGCAGGAGGCGGCCGACGCGGCCTTCGCGGCAGCGTCGCAGGGCGACACGCACGAGGCCGGCGACATGGCCCTGCGCCTGGCCGAAGCCGAATGCGCCATCGACGCGCTGGAAGCCACCGAGCTGCAATCGCTGCGCGCCCAGGCCCGCGGCGAGCCGCCCGGCATCCGCCCATCCATGGGCAAGGTGCTCGGCTCCGAGCTGCGCCAGCGGCTGACCGAACTGGGCGTGGAAATCGCCGCCCACTACGCCGCCGCCGACCTGCCGCTGGACGACAGTCTTCAGGGCGGCGAACTGCCCATCCCCGAGGACGCCGTGTTCTCCATGTCGGCCTACCTCAACGACCGCGCCGCTTCCATCTACGCGGGCTCCAACGAGGTGCAGCGCAACATCGTCGCCGCCCACCTGCTGGCGAACTGAGGCTCTTTCTTCCATGAACGCCACCACCGAACGCGACGACACCCTCTCGATGCTGCGCGACAGCCTCGCGCGCTACCTCGACGACAACCACGGCTTCGAGCAACGCCTGTACGCGCTGCGCAAGGCCGACGACGCACCGCCGCCGTTCTGGCGCGGCCTCGCCAGCGAACTGGGCCTGCTGGGCGCGGCCCTGCCCGAATCGCAGGGCGGCCTTGGCGGCGGCATGGCCGCGCATCTCGCGATGATGGAAACGCTGGGCGGCGCGCTCGCTGCCGAGCCCTATCTTTCGACGATGGTGATCGGTGCGGGCCTGCTGCAGCGCAACCCCGGCGCGCAGGCCGACGCGCTGCTGGGGCGCGTGGTCGCCGGCGAGGCCGTGCTCGCATTCGCGCACGACGAGCCGCAGAGCCGGCACGACCGCGACGATGTGCAGACCGAAGCCATGCGCGATGCCGACGGCTCCTTCCGCCTGAGCGGCCGCAAGGCCGTGGTGCACGCCGCGCCGTGGGCCAGTCACCTGCTCGTGAGCGTGCGCGGCAGCGCCGGCCTCTCGCTGTTCGTCGTGCCGAAGAACGCGCCGGGCCTGCGCCTTCGCGCCTACCCGACGCGCGACGGCGGCCGCGCCGCCGACATCGCCATCGACGACCTGCGCCTGCCCGCCGATGCATTGCTGGGCGAAGAGGGCGGCGCGCTGCCGCATATCGAGCAGGCGCTCGACGAGGCCACGCTCGCCGTCTGCGCGGAGTCCGTCGGCGTGATGCGCCGCCTGGTGCGCGACACGCTCGACTACGTGCGCCAGCGCAAGCAGTTCGGCGTGCCGATCTCCAGCTTCCAGGTGCTGCAGCACCGGCTGGCCGACATGCACATGGCGCTGGAGCAGGCCGCCGCGCTCGCCGCCAGCGTCGGCGAGATGATCGACACCGCACAGGCGCGGGAACGCGCGCGCGCCGTCTCGTCGGCCAAGGTGGCAGCCGCCAGGGCCTGCAAGGCCGTGGCACAGGGCGCGGTGCAACTGCATGGCGGCATGGGCATGACGGAGGAACTGGCGGTGGGCCACTACGTGCGTCGCGCCACGCTCATCGAAGGGCAGTTCGGCCCGCCGTCCTGGCACCTGCGGCGCGTGGCGAAGCTGCGCGCTGCCTGACCTGCGCTGGGCCGCGCCGGGCGCGCCTTCAGCGTTCTCCCGCATTCGTCGCTTCCGACGATGCACCCCCGGCCCCCCGGCGCCAAGATGCCTCCACACGACAGCGCCCGCGCGGCGCCGAAGGAGACAGACATGGCTGGTCCATTGCAGGGATTGAGGGTGATCGAGATGGCGGGCATCGGCCCCGGCCCGTTCTGCGCGATGCTCTTCGCCGACATGGGCGCGGAGGTGATCCGCATCGAGCGCCCGGGCACGCGCACCGCGCCGCACGACATCCTCGCGCGCGGGCGCAGCACGTTGCAGGTCGACCTGCGCGCGGAAGGCGCTGCGCAATCGGTGCTGGACGCCATCGCCAGGGCCGACGTGCTCGTCGAGGGCTTCCGCCCCGGCGTGATGGAGCGGCTGGGGCTGGGCCCTGCCGAATGCCACGCGCGCAACCCGCGCCTGGTGTACGGCCGCATGACCGGCTGGGGCCAGCACGGCCCGCTCGCGCATGCGGCGGGGCACGACATCAACTACATCGCCATCAGCGGCGCACTGCACGCCATCGGCCGCGCGGGCGAGCCGCCGGTGCCGCCGCTGAACTACGTGGGCGACTTCGGCGGCGGCGCGATGCTGCTGGCCTTCGGCATCCTCGCCGCGCTGCACGAGGCGAAGAATTCGGGGCAGGGGCAGGTGGTCGATGCCGCCATGACCGACGGCGCGGCGCTGCTGTCGGCCATGATGTACGGCTTCAGGTCGGCCGGCCAGTGGAGCAACCAGCGCGGCGAGAACATGCTCGACGGCGGCGCGCACTTCTACGACACCTACGCCTGCGCCGACGGCAAGTACGTGGCCGTGGGCGCCATCGAGCCGCAGTTCTATGCGCTGCTGCGCGAGCGCTGCGGCATCGCCGACGACACCGCCTTCGACGCGCAGATGGACGCCGACCGCTGGCCGCTGCTCAAGCTGCGCATGGCCGACGTGTTCCGCACCCGCACGCGCGACGAATGGTGCGTGCTGCTCGAAGGCAGCGACGCCTGCTTCGCGCCCGTGCTCGACTGGGACGAGGCGCCGGAGCACCCGCACAACGTGGCGCGCGGCACCTTCGCCAACGTGGGCGGCGTGGTGCAGCCCGCGCCTGCGCCGCGCTTCAGCCGCACGGCGCCGGCGGTGCCGCAGGCCACTGCGCGCGACGACGGCCCGACGGTGCTGCGTCGCTGGGGCGTGGCGGCTGAAGCCATCGCGCCCCTGTGCGGGGCTTGAAAAAAGAAGAAGAGAAGACAAGACAAGAACGGAGACAGCCACCCATGTTCCTCACCCAACCCCTGCACAAGGGCCGGCGCGAGAAGGCGAAGGCCACCGCCATCGTCTGCGGCGCCACGCGCCTGGACTTCGGCACGCTCGCCGATCGCGTCTCCCGCCTGGGAACCGTGCTCAAGCAACTCGGCATGGCCGGCGGCGACCGCGTCGGCATGATGAGCCTCAACTCGCACCGCTTCGTCGAATACTTCTTCGGCACCTGGTGGGGCGGCGGCGTGATCAACCCGGTCAACATCCGCTGGAACCCGAAGGAGGTCGCCTACTCGCTGGACGACTGCGACACCCGCATCCTGCTGGTCGACGACCTGTTCGTGCCCATGGTGCCGGCGCTGCGCCAGCTCTCGGCCTCGCTGCGCACCGTGGTCTATTGCGGCGACGGCGCGGTGCCCGAGGGCATGGTCGGCTACGAGGCGCTGCTGGCACAAGCCCAGCCCTCCGAAGACGCGCCGCACGATACCGACGAGCTCGCGGCCATCATGTACACCGGCGGCACCACCGGGCAGCCCAAGGGCGTGATGCTCACGCACGGCAACCTGTGCATCAACGCGCTGAGCACAGTCGCCGCGCTGCCGCGCGACGCGCAGCATGCCGTCTCGCTCGTCGCGGCGCCCATGTTCCATGTGGCCGGCTGCGGCGCCACGATCCAGAACATGCTGCGGCTCACGCCCACGCACGTGCTGCCGATGTTCGACGAACTGGCCGTGCTGCAGGCCGTGCAGTCCGCGCGCATCACCGAGATGTTCATGGTGCCGACCATGATCAAGCGCGTGGTCGAGCATCCGCGTTTTGCCGAGTTCGACCTCTCGAGCCTGCAGCTGCTGTTCTACGGCGCGGCGCCCATCGACGCCGCGCTGCTCGACCAGGCGATGCGCGCGATTCCCGGCGCCGCCTTTGCGCAGGTCTATGGCATGACGGAGCTGTCGCCGGTGGTCACCGCGCTGGCGCCGCATTGCCATCTGCCTGGCCCCGACCGCGACCGGCTGCTGCGCTCGGCGGGCACGCCGGTGCCCGTCGCCGAGGTGCGCATCGTCGACGGCGAAGACAACGAGCTGCCGCCCGGGCAGGTCGGCGAGATCGTGGCGCGCGGCCCGATGGTGATGAAGGGCTACTGGAACAAGCCGAAGGAAACCGAGGCCGCCCTGCGCGGCGGCTGGATGCACACCGGCGACGGCGGCCGCATGGACGAGGACGGCTTCGTCTACGTGGTCGACCGCATGAAGGACATGATCGTGAGCGGCGGCGAGAACGTGTATTCGGCCGAGGTTGAGAACGCCATCGCGCAGATGCCGCAGGTGCTGATGTCAGCGGTGATCGGCGTGCCCGACGACAAGTGGGGCGAGCGGGTGCACGCGGTGATCGTGCGGCGCGAAGGCATGGCGCTGGAGGCCGAGGCCGTCATCGCGCACTGCCGCGAGCACATCGCGAACTACAAGTGTCCGCGCAGCGTGGAGTTCCGCGACGCGCTGCCGCTCTCGGCGGCCGGCAAGCTGCAGAAGTTCCAGCTGCGCGAGCCCTTCTGGGCCGGCAGGGAACGCCGCGTCGGCTGAGCCCCGCGCACGCGACAGAAAAGAAAGCAAAGGAAGACAACATCATGGCCATCGATTTCCGCCGCTCCTGGAGCGACGAAGACCTGGAGCTGTACCGCGACAACGTGGTGCGCTTCATCGAGACCGAAGTGCTCCCGCACGACGAGGAAGCCCGCAAGCGCGGCCACGTGGGCCACGAGGTCTGGCGCAAGGCCGGCGCGCTCGGCCTGCTGTGCGCCGACATTCCCGAGGAGTACGGCGGCGCCGGCGGCGACTTCCGCCACGAGGCCGTGTTCTACGAGGAGATGTCGCGCCGCGCGCTCACCGGCATGGCGACCTCGGTGCACAGCATCGTGGCGCACTACTTCCTCAACCACGGCACCGAGGAGCAGAAGCGCAGCTACCTGCCGCGCATGGCGCGCGGCGAGCTGGTGGGCGCCGTCGCGATGACCGAGCCCGGCGCGGGCTCCGACCTGCAGGGCGTGCGCACCCGCGCCGAGAAGAAGGATGGCGGCTATGTCGTCAACGGTTCCAAGACCTTCATCACCAACGGCTTCCTGGCCGGCGTGGTGCTGGTGGTGTGCAAGACCGATCCGACGCAGGGCGCCAAGGGCACGTCGATCCTCATCGTCGAGACCGAAGGCTGCAAGGGCTTTCGCGTGGGCCGCGTGCTCGACAAGATCGGCATGAAGGCGCAGGACACCTCCGAGCTCTTCTTCGACGACGTGCGCGTGCAGGCCGACGCGCTGCTCGGCGGCGTGGAGGGCCAGGGCTTCTTCCAGCTCATGAGCGACCTGCCCTACGAGCGCACCATCATCGGCCTGAGCGCGCTGGCCACCATGGAAGGCGCCTACCAGGCCACGCTCGACTACGTGCGCGACCGCAAGGCCTTCGGCAAGCCCATCGCCGAATTCCAGAACACGAAGTTCAAGCTGGCGGAAATCGCCACGCAGATCAAGGTGGGCCGCGCCTTCATCGACCGCTGCATCGAAGAGCTCGTGGCCGGCACGCTCGACACCGCCACCGCCTCCATGGCCAAGCTCTGGGGCTCGGAAGCGCAGGGCCGCGTGATCGACGAATGCCTGCAGCTCTTCGGCGGCTACGGCTTCATGAACGAATACATGGTGGCGCGCATGTACGCCGATGCGCGGGTGCAGCGCATCTACGGCGGCACCAACGAGATCATGAAGGAAGTGATCGCCAGGGCTCTCTGAGCCCCGGCCAGTCCACTCAGGACAGCCGCCTGATCTCCGCCCGCGCGATCTCGCGGTGGTGGTACGAGGGCGACAGGCCGATGAACTGCGTGTACTTCTCGCGCGCCGCCTCGGGGTTGCCCGCGTCCTCCAGTTCCAGCGCCTCCATCGTGAACTGGGTGAAGAGCCGGTTGGCGTCGGTCTCGCGCGACGTGGCGGCCAGCGTCTTGGGCTGCAGCTCGGGCTGCTCGGCGTAGATCCGCCGCTGCACTTCGATCACCTCGATCAGCGCGCGGCCGATGCGCTGGATGTTCTCGTCCACGGGGCCCAGATCGCTTGCGCGCACCTGCGTCGCGGCCTGGTCCATCAGGTGCGACGCCACGCGCAGCAGCTGGTGCAGATGCTTGTGCGTCATGGGCGATCCGCTCCGTGCGGGCGACCGCCGCCTGGCTTCGCAGCTTTTGCGAAGCCGGTTCCTTGCAATAACCTCATCCGTCGTTCCGCCTTGCGCCGGATGCCGCGCGGGCCCCGGCCTTGGCTTTTCCTCTCTGCTGTTGTTCTTTTTCCTCGGCCGCGCGCCGCTTGTCGGCAAGCTGGTTCGCGCGTTCGGCGATGGCCATGGTCCTGGCCACCTCCGCGCCGTATGTCTTCACCGAGAAGGCCTTGCTCACGCTGCCCTTGCCGGCGGTGTAGGTGATGGCCAGCCAGTAGCCGGGATGGCTCGGGTTGGGCGTCTTGAAATGCACGCCGCTCACGCCGCTGGTGTTGTTGCGCCGGGTGATCTCGGACTTCGAGCGCTTGGCCGTGCGCGGCCCGGCCGGGTGGGCCGACAGCCCCATGCGGATCGCTTCCTCCGCCGGGTGGATGCGCGCCAGCCCCGTCATGCGCTTGAGCTGCAGGGCGCGCTCCTGCACCGCAAGCGCGTGCGCGGCGTCGCCCAGTTCGGCGACGGAGAAATCGGTGCGCAGGATCTCGTCGTGCGCGATGTAGGTCTTGGCCATCCATGCGCGCACGCGGCCGCCGGGCGCGAGATGGTGGAACACGCCGGTCACGCCGGTGCTGTTGTTGGCACGCTGCTTCTCGGCACGCTCGCTGCGCGCCTGCGGCGGCACGCTGCGCACGATGTGGTCGCGCCAGTCCTGCGCGTGGAGCAGTGCCTGCTCCGCGCCGCCGTAGCTGGCCTTGCCGAACAGCCTGTGATGGCGGACGCCGTTGCGGACTATGGAAACTTCGAAACCCCAGGACCTGGAGTAGATGCCATACATGGCTGCCGGGTTCGGGATACCTTTGGGCATTCTCGACGTGATGCTGCTACTTACGTACTCAGCGTTGCTGCTGATTCCGATGGGCTCCCCGGCTTGCGCATTGCTCTTCGGCGCGCATTTCTCGCAGCTATTTTGGCCGAAGCACCACGACAAATTCACCCGAACATCGGAGCGCGGAAAAATATCTTCGGCGAGGAATGCCGGGTGTACCGGGCGCGCAGATCCGCCGGCCGCCGTGCGAACGGGGCCGGCCCCGGACATCGGCGCGATCACTGCGGCGGCCTCGCCTCGGCGGCGGCCATGCCGTGCTGCAGGGAAGAAGCCTGCGCAGGCTGTTCCAGCAGGAACGGAATGGAAAGCGCTGCCGTGCTGGCGGCCGCCGCGTTGCCCTGCATGAACACGAATTTTTCCTCGAGCTGGCGCCGGCGCTCCTCGATGGCCAGCAGCTTCGCCTTCTCGGGGCCGTGCTCCTTGATGGAAAAGGCCTTGCTCACGCTGCCCCTTCCGGCCGTGTAGGTGATGGCGAGCCAATAGCCGGGATGGCCCGGGTTCGGCGCCTTGAAGTGCACGCCGCTCACACCGCTCGAATTGGTGCTGCGTCTGATCTCCGACTTCGAGCGCTTGGGCGTCAGCAGATCGGCCGGAAAGGCCGGCGGGCTCTTGCGGATGGTCTCCTCGGCCGGATGCAGCTTCGCCAGTCCGTCCATGCGGTCGAGCTGGCGCGCGCGCTCCTCGATGGCCAGCGTCTGCGCGGCCTCGCCCATCGAGTTCACGGGAAAGTCGGTGCGCAGGATCTCATCCTGCCCGATGTAGGTCTTGGCGACCCAGGCCCGCACCCTGCCGCCCGGCGCGACTTGGCAGAACACGCCCGACACGCCCGTGGTGTTGTTGATGCGCAGCTTCTCCGCCCGCGTGCGCCGCGGCACCGGCGGCACGCTGCGCACCACGCCGTCGCGCCAGTCCTGCGCCTGGCGCAGCGCCTGCTCGTCGCCGCCGTAGCTGGCGCGGCCGAACTGCTTGAAGTAGCGCTTTCCGTTTCGCACGATCGACACCTCGTAGCCCCAGCTGCGGGGGTAGATGCCGTACATGGCTGCGGGGTTGGGGATTCCTTTTGGCATGGTGCTTCGGCTCGAGTCCGCTCTCTGGTGTGGCATCGGTGCTCGCCCGGCGCTTTTTTCGAAGCCGCCGGGTGCGGGCTCCCATGCCGCCGCGATGCGGCTTGCGCTATCGCGGCAGTTGGAACACTCGAGGGAAATGCTAGGGACGCAGGCGCCAGCGGGGTATCACCGGAATCCGTAGTTCAGGGGGTAGCCGGCGCAATAAAGGAGCCGGCTTTAGAGCTATCTGATGACACCGAGCCTGCGCGCGATCGCCACCGCCTGCGTCCGGCTCTTCGCGTCCAGCTTCATGTTGATGTTGCGCAGGTGTGTGCGCACCGTGCTGTCGGACACGAAGAGCTTCTCGGCCATCGCGTTGTTCGAGTAGCCCTCGGCCAGCAGCTGCAGCACGCGGATCTCCTTGCGCGTGAGCGGTTCCTTGATCGCGTCGCCGGCCGGCGCTTCCGATTCGGCGGCCGGCGCCGCGGGCCCGACGGCCTGAAGCAGCCGTTGCAGGTGGTCCGCGAGGATCGGGTCGCCGCCGCCTTCCTGCATCGCCGCGGCGCAGCGGTGCACCAGCGTTCCGACGGCCGGGCCCTCGTCGAGGATCAGCCGCATGAAGCCCTCCTGGCTCGCGGCCTGCAGCACCTCGGCGAACTCCTCGGTGGCGGCGGCCGGGTCGCCGGCGCGCTGCAGCGCGAGCGCGCGCAGCACCCTGAGCTTGAGCGCGCGGCGGTTGCGGGCCACTGCGAGCGCGGCGTGGAGCTCGGCGTCGAGCACCGCCAGCGCCGCGCGTGCGTCGCCGAAGGCGATCTCCCATCGCGCTTTCGCGAGCGCGAGGTAGTCGAGGTCGTGCGCCGGCAGGCGCTGGCGCCGCTCGCGTTCCCACAGGGCCGGTTCGTCGGCGCGCAGCAGCTCGTCGTGCGACGCGGGGCCGTTGCCCTGCAGCAGCAGCATGCGCGAGCGCTCCAGCTTGGCGCCCGCCACCACGCGCGGCAGCTGGCGCGCGTGGCCCAGGTACTCGAGCTCGGTCAGGGCCTGGAAGGCCGCGTCGATGTCGCCCGCGTGGAAGGCCAGCCGCGAGCGCATTACGTGGCTCAGGATCATGTGGTCGGGCAGGCCCACGTCGCGCGCCAGCGGCAGGTACACGTTCAGCAGGCGCTCGGCCTGCACGAGCTGGTTGGTCTCGTACACGGCGCCCGCGTACAGCACGCCGGCCCATGCGTTGCCGTGGCTGTGGTTGTACGACACCGCGTGCGTCGAATCGACCGCCATGCGCAGCCGCGCGGTGGCCTGCCGCAGCCGGCCCTCGTGCAGGTCGAACAGGCCCGCCAGCGACTCGGTGTACATGCGGTTGAAGGCGCTGTTGCCCTGCTGGCGCCGCGCCGCGTCGAGCAGGCGCCGCGCCTCGTGCTGGTCGCCGCGCACCGCGAGGATGTGCGCCATCGCGTTGAGCAGCACGCTGTCGGCGAAGGCCAGGCCGGTGGGCAGGCGCGCGAGGCTCAGGCGGCCCGCTTCGTAGGCCTCGTCGTGGCGGTCCTGCATGGCCAGCAGCAGCGGCACCAGCGTGTGGGCGCTGGCGCGCACCTCGGCGATGGGGCTGTCGAGGCAGCCCGACTCATCGAGCTGCCGCATCGCGTCCCAAGGGCCGTGCGTGAAGCAGGTGGCCCACAGCGAGATCGGCTGCAGGAACGGGTGTTCGCGCAGCTGGTGATCGGGAATGGCCGAGAACCAGCGCGCCAGCATGCGCATGCGGCCCTCCTCGAGGAACTGCGCGGCATGGCTGTCGAGCAGGTTCAGCGCATGCGGATGGTCGCCGCCCTCGATGGCATGGTCGATGGCGGGCACCGGACGGCCATGCGACTCGTACCAGCCCGAGGCCGCGAGGTGCAGTCGCGCGGGCTCGCCGGGCATCTCGCGCGCGAGCTGCGCGCGCAGGAAGTCGGCGAAGAGGCTGTGATAGCGCCACGCGTCGCCGTCGCCGCTCACCGGCGTGAGGAACAGGTTCGACGTGGCCAGCCGCTCGAGGATGGCCGCGCAGTCCGCGCGCGGGCACAGCGCCTGGCACACCGATGCGTCGAGCTGCCGCAGGATGCTGGTGCGCAGAAGGAAGTCGCGGATCTCCCTGGGCTGGTGCGCGAGCACGTCCTCGGCAAGGTATTCGGCCACGGCGCGGTCGGAGCCCGAGAAGCGCTCGACGAAGCCGGTCGCGGTGCCGGTGCCGTGGCGCTCCAGCGCCATCGAGGCGAGCCAGATCGCAGCCACCCAGCCCTCGGTCTTGCGATGCAGCAGCGAGAGCATGCCGGCCGGCAGCGCCTGGGCCGCCTGCGGCTGGCGCAGGCCGAAGAAGGCGCTGGTTTCCTCCAGGCTGAAGCGCAGCCGGTCGGTGTCGATCTCGGTCAGCTGCCCGCGTGCGCGCAGCCGGCCCAGGCCCAGGTCGGGCAGGCTGCGCGAGCCGATCACGATCTGCCCCCGGCGCGGCAGGTGCTCGACGATCTCGCGCACCAGCCCCAGCACGGCCGGCTCCTGCACGCGCTCGAAGTCGTCCAGGAAAAGCGTGAAGGGCGACTCGTGCGCCGCCAGCGCGGCCACCGCGTCGAAGGGGTTGCTGTTGTTGTTGCCGCGCGGCTCCTCCACGCCCAGGCGCTGCACGGCCTCGGCCAGGCAGTCGAGAAAGCGTGAGACGTCGTTGTCGGCCCGGTCCAGCGTGAGCCAGGCGGTGGCGATGCCCTGCGCCTCCATGCGCTCGCGGATCTGCGCCATGGCGGTGGTCTTGCCGAAGCCGGCGGGCGCGCGCACCAGCACCAGCTTCACGGCCGCAGAGGCGACCTCTTCCCCGATCGCGGTGCGCTGCACCTGCGTGGCGACGAAGGCCGGGGGATTGAGCTTGGTTTCGAGGATCCGGGGTGTGGGGGACTGCATGCGGCGCTGAAATCCCGTCGTTTCCGACGATGTGTGCGGCCGATTCTGCTTCCTAAACTGGATGTGGACAAACCATCCAAGACACCTCAAGGACACCAGCAGATGCAACTCGATTCCAGCATTGCGGCCGTCGTCACCGGCGGCGCCTCGGGCCTCGGCGCCGCCACCGCGCGCCGCCTCGCGGGCCACGGCGTGAAAGTAGCGCTCTTCGACCTCAACGCCGAGCAGGGCGAGGCCCTGGCCAGGGAGCTCGGCGGCATCTTCTGCAAGGTCGACGTCACCTCCGAGGAGCAGGTGGACGCCGCCTTCGCCAGGGCCCGCGCGGCGCACGGCCAGGAGCGCGTGCTCGTGAACTGCGCCGGCACCGGCAACGCCGTGAAGACCGCGAGCCGCGACAAGGCCACCGGCGAGATCAAGCACTTTCCGCTCGCGAATTTCGACCGCATCATCCAGATCAACCTGGTCGGCACCTTCCGCTGCATCGCCAAGTCGGCGGCGGGCATGCTCACGCTCGACACGCTGCAGGACGGCGAGCGCGGAGCCATCGTCAACACCGCCTCGGTGGCCGCGCAGGACGGCCAGATGGGCCAGGCGGCCTACACCGCCTCGAAGGCCGGCATCGTCGGCATGACGCTGCCGATCGCGCGCGACCTCATGAGCGAGGGCATCCGCGTGAACACCATCCTGCCGGGCATCTTCGACACGCCGCTGCTGCAGGGCGCACCCGACAACGTGAAGGCCGCGCTGGCCGCGTCGGTGCCGTTCCCGAAGCGGCTGGGCAACCCGGCGGAGTACGCGACGCTGGCCGAGCTGATGATCACCAACGGCTACTTCAACGGCGAGAGCGTGCGGCTCGACGGGGCCATCCGCATGGCGCCGCGCTGACACGAACCCCCGCACCCGCACAGATACGGAACAGACAGGAGAACCCCATGCCCGAAGCATTCATCGTCGCCGCCGCGCGCACCGCCGGCGGTCGCCGCAACGGCCGCCTCGCCGGCTGGCACCCGGCCGACCTCGCCGCGCAGGTGCTCGATGCCCTGGTGGAGCGCACCGGCGCCGACCCGGCGCTGGTCGAGGACGTCATCATGGGCTGCGTCGACCAGGCCGGCGAGCAGTCTTCCAACATCGCGCGCAACGCGGTGCTGGCCTCGAAGCTGCCCGAATCGGTGCCGGCCACCTCGGTCGACCGGCAGTGCGGCTCGTCGCAGCAGGCGCTGCACTTCGCGGCGCAGGCCGTGATGTCGGGCACCATGGACATAGTGATCGCGGCCGGCGTGGAGAGCATGACGCGCGTGCCCATGGGCATGCCCGTCACGCTGCCGTTGAAGAACGGGCTGGGCTTCTACGTGAGCCCGCTCATGGCGAAGCGCTATCCCGACGTGCAGTTCAGCCAGTTCACCGGCGCCGAGATGATCGCGAGGAACTACGGCATCGAGAAGGACGAGCTCGACCGCTATGCACTCGAGAGCCACAAGCGCGCCATCGCCGCCACGCAGGCAGGCCATTTCGAGCGCGAGATCGTGCCGGTTGCGGTGCGCATGGCCGACGGCACCGAGCCTGGCGAGCAGCACACCGTGGACGAAGGCATCCGCTTCGACGCCACGCTGGAGAGCATCGCCGCGGTGAAGCTCATCGCCGAGGGCGGGCGCTGCACCGCCGCCACCGCCAGCCAGATCTGCGACGGAGCGAGCGGCCTGATGGTGGTCAACGAGCGCGGCCTGAAGACGCTGGGCGTGGAGCCGCTCGCGCGCATCCACCACCTGAGCGTGATGGGGCACGACCCGGTGATCATGCTGGAGGCCCCGCTGCCCGCCACGCAGCGCGCGCTGAAGAAGGCGGGCATGAAGATCTCCGACATCGACCTGTACGAAGTCAACGAGGCCTTCGCGCCCGTGCCGCTGGCCTGGCTGCAGACGCTGGACGCCGACCCGGCGCGGCTCAACGTGAACGGCGGCGCGATCGCGCTGGGCCACCCGCTGGGCGCATCGGGCACCAAGCTGATGACCACGCTCGTGCACGCGCTCGGCCAGCGCGGCAAGCGCTACGGCCTGCAGACCATGTGCGAGGGCGGCGGCATGGCCAACGTGACCATCGTCGAGCGGCTGTGAGCATGAGCGGCGCCGATGAAGATCCCCTCCTGAGCGAGCGCGACGGCAGCGTCGAGATCCTCAGCTTCAACATTCCGAAGCGGCTCAATCCGCTGACGGAGGGGCTGCAGCAGGCCCTGCGCGACAGGCTCGCGCAGCTGCGCAAGGAGGGTGAGGCAGGCACGGTGCGAGCGCTGGTGCTGACCGGCGTGGGCAAGTCCTTCTGCGTGGGTGCCGATCTTTCGAGCATGGGCCCCGGCGGCGGCAGCATCGGCCAGCGCACGGCGGATGCGATGGAGTCGCTCTCGAACCGGCTCATCGAGGACCTGCGCGGCATGCCCTTTCCGGTGGTCAGCGCCATCAACGGCCCGGCGGCGGGCGCTGGCGTCGGCGTGGCGCTGGCGGCCGACGTGGTGATCGCGGCGCGCTCCGCATATTTCTACCTGCCCTTCATGCCGCGGCTGGGCATCGTGCCCGACCTGGGCACCACCTGGTTCCTCGAGCGGCTGGTGGGGCGCGCGCGGGCCGTGGGCATGTCGCTGCTCGGCGAGCGCCTGTCGGGCGAGCAGGCGGCGCAGTGGGGCCTTGTCTGGGCCTGCGTTGACGATGCCGAACTGCGCGCGCAGGCCGTGTCGGTGGCCCAGCGGCTCGCGCGGCTGCCCGCGCACGCGGCGCGCGAGATCCGCTCCGTGTACGAGTCGGCGGCCAGCCAGCCGCTGGTGGAGCAGATGCGCCACGAGGCGCAGCGCCAGCGCGAACTGCTCGACCGGCCCGAGTTCGCCGAGGGCGTGAAGGCCTTCCTGGAGAAGCGCGAGCCGGTGTTCCGCCGGGGCTGACCCGGGCGGACCGCGGCCCGCGGGACCGGCCCCGGGGTAGGGGATGGCCGATGCCAACATAATCGGACCCCATGGGCGCTTCGCCATCCATCCTCGATCCACGGTCCGTCATCCTGCTGGCCGGCGTCATGGGCGTCGTGATGGCGCTCGTGGTCTTCTTCATGCAGCGCAGCTATCCGCGCAGCATCCAGGGGCTGGGCGAATGGGCGCGGGCGCCGCTGGTGGCGTTCGTGAGCACGCTGCTCTTCGCGGCGCGCGGGTTCTTCCCGGACTTCATGACCATCGTCGTCGCGAACTTCGTGCTGTACCAGGCCTGCATCCTGTACTACGCCGGCAGCCAGAAGTTCCTGCTGGGGCACAGCGACACCCGCGGCTGGACGGTGCTCAACGGCTTGCTGGCGCTGGCGATGATCTGGTTCGGCATCGTCAGGCCCGACTTCGAGACCCGCCTGCTCTTCGTCACCCTGGCGGTGTCGGCGCTGTTCTTCCGGCATGCGCTGCTTTACATGCGCCACGCGGGCCGCGTGTTCGGCAAGCGGCTGATGACCGGGCTGCTGCTGGCGCAGGCGCTGGTGGCGGGCCTGCGATTCGTGTCGGTGGTGGCGGGCATGGCGGGCAGCGGGCTCATGGAGGGCACCTGGATCCAGTCGCTCTACATCAGCATGTACTCGTTCACCGTGCTGCTGCTGTCCATCGCCGTGATCCTGATGGCCACCGACCGCGTGCACACCGAGTTCGAATACCTGGCCACGCGTGACCCGCTCACCGGGGCGCTCAACCGCCGCGCCGTGCTCGACGCCTGCCACGGCGCCTTCGCCTCGGGCGAGCGCCGAGGCGCGCTGCTGATGGTCGACCTGGACCACTTCAAGGACATCAACGACCGCTTCGGCCACCAGATGGGCGACGCGGTGCTGCGCGAAGCGGTGCGCCGCATGCAGCGCGCCGTGGGCGACAAGGGCGTACTCGGACGCTACGGCGGCGAGGAATTCGTCGTGCTGCTGCCCGAAGCCGGCCAGGCCGAGGCGATGGAAATCGCGGCGCGCCTCAGGCAGGCCGTGGGCGAGCCCTTCCCGGCGGATTCGCCGATGGCCGTCGTCGGCTCGATGGCGGTGAGCATCGGCGTGGCGGCCGGCGGGAGCAGCGCCGGCGGCACCGGCATCGACGACGTGCTGGCGCTGGCGGATGCCGCGCTGTACCGGGCGAAGGCGATGGGGCGCGACAGGGTGATCGCGGCCGCCTGAGCTGCCAGCGAGGACGGCCCCGTCAGCCGGCGCCGTCCCAGTCGCAGCGCAGCCTGTGGCGCGACCCGGCGTAGGTCAGCGTGCCCCGGGTCTTCGAGATGTTCAGCATCGCCGCGCGGGCGGGCGCTTCAAGGCTTGTTCCCTTGAGGCTCATCACCTGGCGTGTGTGGTCGACGGACTTGTGCCGCAGCTCGAACCTCTCCGGCGCGGATTTTTCTTCGCGATCTGTGCGTGCCACGAGCAGCGCCATCGGCTCGCCGGTCGAGAGCCGGAACTGGATCTCCGCCGAGTAGGGGCGGCCTTCGCACTGCATGCTGCCGGTGGCGAAGGCCTGGGTTGCGCATGCCAGCAAGAGGGCGGATGCCAAAGGGATGCGCAACGAGTGGCGCTTCATGCGGGCGTGCCCGCGTCGAGCGCTGCTCCATCGGAGCGCTCGGCATTGCAGCTTGCGCAGGAGCGGGCCGATGGCGTGCGAAGCGGCTTGCCGCACACATGGCACGGCGGGCCGTACAGGCTCAGACGGTGATGCAGGATCGCATTCGGATTGGTTTCCTTGAAGCCGGTGATGCGTTCGTAGGCGGCCAAGGTCTGGTAACCCAGGCCACGCTCCCGGGCTTCGGCCAGGCTGCAGCCGGTTTCTTCGCGGTATTGCGTCATCTGCGCGATGTAGCCGACGGGGTGAGCGATCTCCCACTCTTCCTCCGTGAGCATCGGCATGTCGGTCCGGCAACGCCAGCAGTAGAGGGTGCGGGGCATGGGTTGAACTGTTTCAAGAAGGAGTTGCTGCGATCATTGCGCGAGGTATGCCTCTACCGCCGGTCCCCACAGGCCTTGCTGCGCGATCAGCATGTGGCCGTTCGTGCCGGGTTCCAGCGTGTAGCTCTGGAAGATGCCCTTGCCGCCCGCGGCCGTGAAGGCTTCGAAATTCTTCCGGCTGTGCGCCATGGCGTAGAAGCTGTCGTTCTCGCCGTACAGCCAGAGCGTGGGGCGGGGGAACACTGAACCTCGCCTGAAGCTCACCGGGTTGATCGCATTCGCTGTGTTGTCGGGACACTTGTCGCTCATCCAGCCACCGACGAAGTTGATGGCGCCCTGGAACACGCCGGGTCGGGTGCCCGCGTAGGCGATCGCAAGGATACCGCCGCGCGAATGACCGGCTATCTCCATGCGTTTCGTGTCCACATCGGGGTTCTTCAGCAGCCATGCGACGGCAGCGTCAATATCGGCGAGCGCGTGGTCGAAGCCCGCCAGTGACAGAGCGGGATCGCAGCTGTAGTGCTCGCGCTTGGGAGTGAAACCCTCGTCATACAGTCCGTCCGATTGGCCGCGTCCGCGCCGCTGCGGAAACGCCACCAGCCAGCCGCGCTGAGTGAACCATCTCGCGAGACGCTCGGGTGCCCACGTATCCTTGAACAATGCCGGGTTGTTGCCGATGCCGGTGGAGCCGTGATTGAAAACCACCACGGGGAATGGCCCGGTGCCCTCCGGCTTGTAGATCACCATTTCCAGCGTGACAGGCGCACCGCCTTCGACGAAGGGCGTGGGTACTCGGACGGTGCCGCGTTCCTGTGCCCAGCAGGACGCCGTCGCGAAGGCGAGCGAGGCGGCGAGAAGAAGCAGCTTTTTCATTGGAGTGCATTTGTCCTGGCGAATCGCCGCATTCTGCTCGTGCCTCCTGAAGCTGCTATGCCGAAGGGCGCGTTGCCTTTTTCCCAACCCACCTCACCGCACCGCTCGCCAGCACGATCCCCGGCACCACCAGCGACAGGGCGATCAGCACCGCGCCGGTGACGGGCTCGTCCATCCACGCCGCCGCACCCAGCGTGGTCAGCACCGGCACCAGTGCGGCCGAGAGCGATGCGCGCGGCGCACCCAGTCGGGCGACGGCGACCATGTAGATCACCAGCCCGAGCAGGCCGGCGACCACGCCCTGCGTCGTGGCCTGCAGCGCGACATCGGGCCATGGGGCCGTCAGCAGCTTCGGCACTCCGGCGAATGGCAGCACGAGCAAGACCAGCAGCAGCGCCGACCATCCGTTCACGAATGCCGCGCCCTGCCATGGCGTGAGGCCGCAGTGCGCGAACGCGAGCGAGTGCGCGGCCCACAGCATGGCCGCGGCAAGGAAGAGCAGGTCGCCGCGCCAGTCGCCCGAACCGTTGCCGGCGCGAAGGCCGTCCGCCGCGAACAGCACCATGCCGATCGCGATGCAGGCCAGTCCGACGAGCCTGATGCCTCCGATCTTCTGCCCCTTGTGCAGCCACGCGCCGATGGCGGTGAAAAGCGGCAGGCTGCCGGCCATGAAGATGCCCATGTGGCTCGCTGGTGCCCATTGCGCGCCTGCCAGCACCAGCAGGCCGAAGGGCAGGCCGCCGCCCGCGACGAAAAGCACGAGCACGGGCAGCGATGCCTTGGGCGCGATGCGCTTCCTGCCGAACCACAGCGGCGCGAGCAGCAGGGCCGGAATGCCGTAGCGCAGCAGTGCCAGGTCGATGGGCCCGAGCGTGGTGGTCACGCCGTGGCGCGAGACGAGTTGCCATGCGCTGCCGATGAAGGCGGCGGCCAGCGCGGCCAGCAGGCCGGTGAGGAGATTGCGGTCCAGCATCGCGTGAGTCTCGCGACCGCGCCGGCTGGCGGCTATCAAATTCGTGCGCCGGCCATCAGGCCAGGGCGCGCCTGGCTTCGCCCAGTGTCACGCCCACTTCGCGCCTGAACACCGCGCCCAGGTGGCTCTGGCCGCAGTAGCCGAGGTCGTGCGCGAGGCCGGCGAGGTCGGTGTCGCCGTCGGCGAGGCGCTCCATCACCGAAGCAAGGCGCAGGTGCTGGCGGTACTGGTGAAGGCTCAGGCCGGTCTGCTCGCGGAAGCTGCGCGCGAGGTGAAAGGGGGAGCGCGAGACTGCGTCGGCGAGCTCGTGCAATGAAAGCCGTGCTTCGCGGTCGACGGTTTCCGCGAGCAGTCGCCTGGCGCGTGCGACCGCGCCCGTCAGCGGCAACTGTTGCCGCGAGGCTTCGAGCTCGTCGACAAGCGATGCGATGGCCTGTGCGCCGCCATCGCCCGCGCGAAGTTGCCGCCGAGCAGCGTGAACCCGGTACAGCGACCTTGGTGAGAGCAGGCAGAACGCGGGCGTTGCATCGGGGCGAGCGAGCCGATGGCGGCTGACCACCACGCTCTGCCGTGTCGCGCGCACCACGGGGCGCAGCTGGTAGACCATGGCATCGACCAGATGCATCGCGGTCAGCCCGTCGACCTGCCAGGTGCTGTCGCTCCAGCGCACATCGAGCACGGTGCGGCCTGCAGGGAAGATGATGCGGCGCGATTCGAGCGTGTAGGGGCCGCTCCAGCCGGGCTCTTCCTTCGCATGCGAGCGCAGGTGCTCCACCGTGAACTCGTGTCCGGCGTAGAGGAGCGTGCGGTCGTGGGGCATGGCGCCGTCATTCTGCGCGCCTGACGGCTGCCGGCGGCTACTTGCTGTTGTCGCCGTTGTCGCCGTTGTCGTCGCCCCAGCGCCAGCGCGGCGGTTCGCCCTTGAGCCAGCAGACGAAGACGAGCGCGAGGGTCGGGATCATGAGGCCGAAGAAGAAGCGCAACGGTTCGCGCTCGGGATGAAGTGAGTACACCGCCGTCAGCACCAGCGCGGCGTAGACGGCGATCACCAACCAACCCTGCCAGCGGGTGGGAAGGCCCCAACCCCAGCCGTAGCGCTTGGCGGGAAACCAGTAGGGCTGTTGCTGTTTCTGCATCGAGTTTCTCCTTGTCGATCGGGCAGCCTCTTCGTGTTTTTCTCATGACCGCGGCGTTCCTGGCGGAACCCGGGCGGATTCTGTCCGCATTGCCTGAAGAGATCCTGAGCGCCCGAACGCCGGCTTGCTCAGGCGAACGGAAACGGCCCTTCCATCGCCCCGATGTGGCTGACGTGGCTCACCATGCCATGCGCTTCGCTACACAAATGCAGCATGCAGCCCGGCCTGCCCATGTACGAGGCCGGCGCCGCGCCGGGGTCCAGCCGCAGCGCGATCTCGGTCGTGCTGCTCGGGCAGGCGCACACGACGGTGCCCGCCCAGCGTCGCAGCATGGCGCGGTGCACATGGCCGCACAGCACGAGCTCGATGTTGGGAGCGCCGCGCACGATGGCTTCGAGCGGCGCCGTGTCCATGCAGCGATAGGCGTCCATGTAGGGAATGCCGCTGACGAAGGGCGGGTGGTGCAGCATCAGCAGCGTCGGCTTGCTTCGGTCGGCCTCCAGCGTGCGCCGCAGCCACGCGAGGCCCTGCGCGTCGATACCGCCGTGGTGGAGGCCGGGAATGCACGAGTCGAGCGCCACGATGCGCACCGGGTGCTCGTCGATGCAGTAGTGCAGAGCGCCCTCGGCCGGCAGGTGGCCTTGGTCGGCGAAGGCCGCGCGGAAGTTCTCGCGGTGGTCGTGGTTGCCGGGAATCACGAGGTACGCGATCTCCAGCTTTGCGAGCAGTCGCCGCGCCTGCGCGTATTCCTCGGGGTGGCCTTCGTCGACGAGGTCGCCCGTCAGCAGCACGAGGTCGGGGCGGCGGTCGAGTGCGTGGATGTGGTCGATGGCTTGCTCGAACATGCGGTTCGAGTCGGCCACGCCCTGGTAGAGCTGGCCTGCGGGGCGGATGTGCGGGTCGGAGATCTGTGCGATGAGCATGCGGTGTCTCGTGTTGCTGTCGCCACGAAGGCAAGCACGATCCGTTCCGCAGCGGGGCCCGAAGCTCAGATGCCGACGAACTCCGCCACTTCCGACAACGGCGCGCGCTCGGTCACCAGCGCGTCGAGCGGGCGGCTGCGGTCGGCATGGCCGATGGACATGCCGGTGAAGAGCATTCGCTCCGGCGGCAGTCCGATGAAGCTGCCGATGGTCTGCGGGTAGATCGCCCAGCATTCCTGCGGGCAGCTGTCCAGCCCCTCGGCGCGCAGCAGCAGCATCACGTTCTGCAGCACCATGCCCAGGTCGGACCACTGCGGCGGGCCCATGCGGCGGTCGACGCTGCAAAAGAGAGCGAGCGGCGCGCCGAAGAACTGGTAGTTGCGCGCGAACCATTCGCGGCGCGCCGCCTTGTCCTCGCGCGGAATGCCCAGTCGTGCGTACATGGCCTCGCCCACGGCGAAGCGGCGGTCGCGGTAGGGCGCGACCAGCTCGCGCGGATAGATGTCGTACTCGCTGCCTTCGCCGGCGGGCGCCTCGTGCACGCGCGTGCGCATGATCGCCTTGAGTTCGGCGAGCTTCTCTCCGCCCACCACGTGCAGGTGCCAGGGCTGCAGGTTGCCGCCGGAGGGCGCTCGCAACGCCTGTTCGAGCACCCGGCGGATGACGTCGCCGGGCACCGGCGTGTCTAGAAAATCGCGCACCGAGCGGCGGGTGGCGATGGCGTCCTGAACGTTCATGCAAAAGTCCTCTCGAGGCCGATGCTAGGGGCAACCCTCGGATGGCCTCAATCGTCTCTTCCGACGATGCCGCGGAGCATGGCCGCTGCCTAGCATCCGCCCAGCGTACAGGAGACAAGACATGTTCGGATTGATGCAAGACCGCCCGCTGCTGATCTCGTCGCTCATCGACTACGCGGCCAACTTCCACCCGCATGCCGAAGTCGTGGGCCGCACCGTGGAGGGGCCGGTGCATCGCACCAACTACGCGCAGATACAGCGCCACTCCAAGCAGGTGGCCAATGCGCTGAAGACGCTCGGCATCGAATCCGGCGACCGCGTGGGCACGCTCGCTTGGAACACCTGGCGGCACCTGGCGCTGTACTTCGGCGTGTCGGGTTCGGGCGCGGTGCTGCACACCGTGAACCCGCGGCTCTTTCCTGAGCAGATCGACTACATCGTCAATCACGCCGAGGACAAGGTGCTGTTCTTCGACACCACCTTCGCGCCGCTGGTCGAGAAGCTCGCGCCCGCGCTGAAGTCGGTGCGCGCCTTCATCGCGATGACCGATCGTGCGCACATGCCGGCCATCGACGTGCCCAACCTGCTGTGCTTCGACGAGCTCGTCGGTTCGCAAAGCGAGCAGTACGACTGGCCCGAGTTCGACGAGCGCACCGCCTCGTCGCTCTGCTACACCTCGGGCACCACGGGCAACCCGAAGGGCGTGCTGTATTCGCATCGCTCCACCGTGCTGCACTCGCTGATGGAATGCGCGCCAGACACCTTCGGCGTCAACTCGCAGATGACGCTGCTGCTCGCGGTGCCGATGTTCCACGCCAACGCATGGGGCATGCCGTATGCGGCGGCGATGACCGGCATGAAGCTGGTCATGCCCGGTCCGCACATGGACGGCCAGAGCCTGTACGAGCTGATGCGCGACGAGAAGGTCGGCTTCTCGCAGGCCGTGCCGACCATCTGGCTGATGCTGTTCCAGTACTTCGATGCGCATCCCGAGATCGACACGCGCGCCATCGGCCTCAAGCGCATCGGCGTGGGCGGCGCCGCCACGCCGCGCAGCATGATCGAGCGCTTCGAGCGCGACTTCGGCGCCGACTTCGTGCAGGGCTGGGGCATGACCGAGACCAGCCCCATTGGCGTGATCGGCAACCTGCTGCCCAAGCACCTGTCGATGCCGAAGGAAGAACAGATGCGCGTGAAGATGCGCCAGGGCCGCGGCGTGTGGGGCGTGGAGCTGAAGATCGTCGGCGAGGACGGCCAGCGCCTGCCGCACGACGGCAAGGCCTTCGGCCACCTGCACGTGCGCGGGCCGTGGATCGCGAGCGGTTACTTCAAGAGCGAGGGCGGGCCGGTGCTCGATGCGGAAGGGTTCTTTCCGACGGGCGACGTCGCCAACATCGACGAGGACGGCTACGTGCAACTGGTCGATCGCGCGAAGGACGTCATCAAGTCGGGCGGCGAGTGGATCTCGTCCATCGATCTCGAGAACGCGGCGAGCCTGCACCCCGCGGTGGCCGAGGCGGCGGTGATCGGCATCGCGCATCCGAAGTGGCAGGAGCGTCCGCTGCTCATCGTGGTCAAGCGTGCAGGCATGGAAGCCACGCGCGAGGAACTGCTCACATTCCTCGCGGAGCGCGTCGTGAAATGGTGGCTACCGGAAGACGTGGTCTTCGTCGACAGCCTGCCGCATACAGCCACCGGCAAGCTGCTGAAGACAAAGCTGCGCGAACAGTTCAAAGGTTACGTTGCGACGACATCTCTTTGACAGTTCAGTGACTTGTTCGAATTTTCTGTGGACAACTCTGTGAGTTGTGGGTGGAGGTAGGGAGGCAGAGCTAGAACTGGCGTGGCTTCCCACCACGTTGCCTCTTGAATAGGCAGCCGCATCGGCGGCCTTGCGGCGGGTAGTCCAAAGGCCCAATGCGGGCGCGAATGTATACAAACCGGAGGGCGCGGCGCGTGCCTGCTCATTCGTGATCTTCCCGACACCGCGAAACTACTTGGTGCCCCGCGCAAGTTGCGCCCGTCCGAACGGCGTGATGCGGCGGATCACCGCCAGCTCCTGCGGCGATCCGTCGGTGTCCTTCCAGGCGAGTTCGGGGCTTATGGCCGCATCGACGAACCCGGCCTGCTTCAGCACCCCGACGCAGCCGATCTCCTGCGGGTCCTCCACCCGAAGGGGGAAGGCCGAACGTTCTATGGTGCGCAGGTAGTCCAGCGGCTCGAGGCCCGTCTTCGCTTTTCCCGATGCCGCACCGACGCTGCCGCGACCGCCGCGCAGCTTGTCGATCTCGGCATGCCCTTCCTCGGTGATGCAGACCACCAGCGCGGCCTGTGCCAGCCTGTAGCTGCCGAGGCCTGTGTCGAATGCCGGATCGATGGCGGCCTCGATGAGGCCTGTGGCCTTCAGGACGGAGACGCGCCGCACGTCCTGCGCGTCGGTCACGTGCATCGGCAATCGAGCATGCTCCAGATGGAGAAGGTATCTGAGCGGCACTGAAGGACCCCTGTGATCACCTCCCTCGGCCGTCGATGCCGCGCCATGCCGCCCAGCCGGAGCAGAAAAGGCGAGAACGCCCCCCGGCTCCCTGGACAACTCATGCGCCCCGGTGAATCCGGCTCACGATGGAGCCGGCCGGGGAGGGGATGGATTGTGAATATTTGTCAACAATTCTTGTGAGGTCCGGGGGCGAGCGCCATCACCGAAAAAGGGTATTCCCTCCGGCCAGTCCTGAAGTGCCGCTGGCCGGCGGTACTGGCGAACTCAGTGCTTGTGACCGCCATGCCCCGCCGGTTGCCCCGGTTGCGCCGAAGCATTCAGCGCCCGCACCGGCGCCTTCACCTCGACCGTCTCGCGCTTGCCGTCCTTGCCCTCGAAGGTGAGCGTGAGGGGCACGGTGTCGCCTTCCTTCACCTGCTGCTTGAGGTCGAGCAGCATCACGTGATAGCCGCCGGGCTTGAGCTCGACGGTCTTGCCTGCGGGCAGGTCGAGCGCGGGGATCTGGCGCATGCGCATCACGTTGTCCTGCATGGCCATCTCGTGCACTTCGACCACGGGCGTGACGGGTGAACTGGCCGAGACCAGCTTCGTGTCTTGTGCAGCACTGATCTGCATGAACGCGCCGGTGGCCTTCTGCTGCGGCACGGTGGCGCGCACCCACGCGTCCTTGACGGTGACCTGCGCGTTCGCGGCGTTCGCGGTGAGCAGCAAGGCTGCACTGGTGATGGCGAGGATGTGTGCGATACGGTTCTTCATGATCAAGATCTCCTTGGGTTGGAATGATGAAAGTCAGGCCTGCAGGATCTTGCGCAGGTCGTCGGCGCACTCCTGCGCACTCTGTTCGTGGCGCAGCACGATGCGGATCTTGCCCTTGGGGTCGAAGACGTAGCTGAAGGCCGAGTGGTCCATGGTGTACGAGGAGCCGGTGGGCACCTTCCGGTAGAACACCTTGAAGTCCTTCGCGGTCTGGCTGGTTCGCTCCATGTCGCCGTACAGGCCGATGAAGCTCGGGTCGAAGGCCTGCGTGTAGGCCTTGAGCACGACGGGCGAATCGCGCTCGGGGTCGACGGTGACGAAGATCACCTGCAGGCGATCGCCGTCGGCGCCGAGCAGCTTCTTTATTTCCGCTGCGCGCACGAGGGCGGTGGGGCAGACGTCGGGGCATTGGGTGAAGCCGAAGAACATCATCACGGCCTTGCCCTTGAAGTCGGCGAGCGTGCGTTCGCGGCCGTCCGCGTCGCTCAGGCGGAAGTCCTGCGCATAGTTGGCGCCGGTGATGTCGACGCCGTTGAAGCTGACCGGCAACACCTTGTCGCAGGCCGCAAGGGTTGCGAGCGCGGCGATGGCGCTGCCGGTGAGCAGCAGGCGTCGCCGCGTCGGGTGGCTGGATTCTTTTCTGGTCATTGAAGGGACTCGCTCCGGCGCCTGTCGGGGCGCCGATGGATTCGTTGCAGAAGCGCATGCGTTGGATGAGCGACGGGCCTCGTGCAGAGGCGCGCCGCGGCATCACGCGTGCGGGAACTGGGGAAGAAGCCTCAGGCGAGCGAGGGAGGTCCGCGCGCCGGCAGCGGCGCGGCGGTGACCGCGGCAATGTGCGCGGACGCAACAGGCTGCGCAACGCGAGCCAGGGGCGCGAGCGTCGGCAGATCGACAACGGGCCTCGTCGCGGGCGGGGCGCCGTTGAGCACGCACAGCGGGCAATCCATGTGGCCCGCGCCCATCTCCTGCGCGCCGTCGTCGGTGTGGACGATGACCTTGACCGATCCGGCGTTCGAGCAGACCAGCTCCACCGTCTGCGGATGCACGAGCGGGGAGGCGATGGCCACGCCGAGCGACAGCGCAAACCACAGTAGCGCCCAGCGGATCAGGCCCGCGCCCGGGCGCCGCAATCCCGTGCCGGGGCGGTTGGGGGTGGCCTGGAAAGAAGACGCGGGCATCGGTCCGGATTATCGGCCAGCCTTCATCGGGCTTGCTCCCGACCCCGTCAGGCAAAGAAAAAAGCCTTGTAAGTCGTTGACTCACAAGGCTTTTCTGTTTTATTGGTGGCTCTTCACGGACTCGAACCGCGGACCTGTGGATTATGATTCCATCGCTCTAACCGACTGAGCTAAAGAGCCGTTCGGTGGTGTTGCACACCGAGCCCGCGATTATAGCCCACGCCGAAGGCGTTGCTCAACTACCCGACGGCAACTTGCCCAATTCTTCGGAAACGAGCCGCACGATCAGCTTGTCCAGCGTCTGCACCGAGTAGTTGCCGACGTCGTGCACCGTCTGCGTTCCCGGGCCGCTCGCCGGTTGCGTCGCTTCCCTGTAGGTCAGGAACACGAAGCGCCCGCCGGTGTACTGCGCGATCTGGCGCTGGATGTATTCGCCCTGCTTGTCCAGCCCCGATGCGCCCACGCTGAACACCTTGATGCCCTTGCCGAGCGCGGCGACCATGTCGTCGTCGTACTGTGGGCCGCCGTAGTCGAGGTGCGGCGGCGCATCGGCCAGCAGCACCACGAGGCGGGTGGTGTCGTTGCCGCGCCAACTGAGCTTGTGGACGGTTTCGTTCAGCGCCTCGTTCATTGCCTCGGGGTAGTCGCCGCCGCCCGCTGCGCGCAGTGCGTCGAGCACACGCTGGAAGCCGTCGAGGTCGTTGGTGAAGTCGTGGCGGCGCACGAGGAATTCGTCGCCTCGGTCGCGATAGGCCACGAGGCCGAAGCAGGTGTCGGGGCGGCTGGGCAGCCTTGCGACCTGGTCGGCGATGGTGCGCAGAGTGCTCTTGAGCTTGGCGATCTCGTCGTCCATCGAGCCGGTGGCGTCGATCAGGAAGACCAGGTCGAGCCTGGCGCGCGGCGGTATGGCGCCCGGCTTGCCGCCCAGCACCACGTCGACCGCGTTCTTCTGGCCGCGCTGCAGGAAGGCCGTGCCCAGGCGGCCGTTCTTGCGCACGGTGACTTCATAGACGGCGCTCTGCGCCTTGTCGAAGGCGTTCGGATGCAGCCATGCGCGGCCGCCCGCATCGGTGCGGGCCCACATCGCGGCGCCGTTCGCGGCCTGCACCGCCACTTCGGCATCGGGCACGACCGCGCCGCGTGCGTCGCGCACCTGCAGCAGGTAGCGCGCGCTGATGTCGCGCTCGCGGTGCGGGACCTGCGTGCGGCCGTGGAAGGCCAGGTATTCGCCGAAGTCGGCGTTGTCGTCGACCATGCCGGCGGTGACGGGTTCGTTGGCCGGGCGCTGCGCCTGCACAGGCGCTTGAAGTTCACCTGACGCGCGGGCCGTGGGTGGGGGCGCGCCTGGCGCAACGGGCGCAGCCGAAGCCGGCGGTGCCTCCGCGATGGCATCGGCGGCAGCGGCTCCAGCCAGTGCCGACCTGGCCGCCGGCGCCGCCATCGGCTTCGGTGCCGTGGGCGAAGGCACGACGGCAGGGCTCGCCCTGTATTCCTTCGATGTCTCGGCGTACCTGCGTTCCTCCCGCGCGCCGGAAACGCGCGGCATGCCCGGCGTCTCGTAGGTGCGCACCGGCCGTGCGCAGTTCGTGGCGGAGGGCGCCTCGAAGTTCGGCAAGGTCTGCGTCGGCAGCGTGCGGCTGTCGGGCGCGGGCGTCGGCCAGCGCACGGAGCTTCCGATTGCGGGCATTTCCGTGGCGCCGCTGGTGCTCAGCAGCAGTTGGGCGCACAGCAGCACGACGAGCGGGCGGCGAAACCGGGGGACGAAAGGCTGGGTCATGGAGGCACTCCGGGTGGTTGGGTGCTGGCTGATACGGCCCGCTTGCGCCTTCGGGGTTAGTCAGTCGTGAGTTTTTTTGCCGCCTCGAACCCCGGTGCGCCTCTTCGCCCGTACAAGCTCGGGTGAAAATCCTCCGATGTCCGCGCTTCCCCGCGCCCCTTCAGCCAAGAACGCCCCCGAGCGCCAGGCCATGCCCGACGATCAGCTGATGCTGGCCTACGCGCAGGGCGATGCCGCCGCGTTCGACGTGCTCTACGCGCGCCACGAGGGCGGGCTGTTCCGCTTCGTCAAGCGGCTGCTGGGCGCGCGGCTCGCCGCGCAGGCCGACGAGGTCTTCCAGGACACCTGGGTGCGGATCATCACGGCGCGCGAGAGCTTCTCGCCGCAGGGCGCGACATGGCGCACCTGGGCCTTCACCATCGCGCACAACCTGGCCATGGACCGCCTGCGCGTGAGCGGGCGCGAAGTGGCACTCGATGCTCACACGGACGACGACAGCGACCCCGTGCCCACGCTGGAACGCGGCGTGCGCGGAGCAGCCGCAGATGCGGCGGCGCATCCATCGGCCGAAGAACTCGCGTTCTGGCGCGCCGCGGGCCGCCGCCTGCTGGCCTGTCTCGACGAACTCCCGGCCGAGCAGCGCGCCGCGTTCCTGCTGCACCACGAAGACGGCCTGACCGTCGAGGCGCTGGCGGCGAGCCTGGAGATCGGCTTCGAGACCGTGCGCAGCAGGCTGCGCTATGGCCTGCAGAAGCTGCGCGGATGCATGGAGCGCTATCTGTCGGTGCTGGAGAAGCAGATATGAGCGGCGGCAACGGCAACTCCGGTTTCGACGACGACCTGCGCGACCCGGCGCTGCGCCGCGCGCTGGACCACGCGCCCGACAGCGAGGCCACGCCGCATCCGCGCACGCGCGATGCGATCCTGAAGATGGCGCACAACCTCGCGCCCGCGCCGGTCGACGCAGGCCCCGCAGCCAACAACGCGAGTGCCGCGCCCTGGTGGCGCCGCCTGTTCGGCGGTGGCGAACCGCACGCGCGCATGCCCTGGAACGCCGCGTTCGCCACGGTGCTGGTTGCAACTTTCGTGACGGTGCTCTGGCATCGGGAGCCCGTGCCGGATGCACGGCTCGATGGCGAGGCGCGCGTTGGCGAGGCGACCGCGCCAGCGCCGGCACAAGCGCCTGCCGCCGCGCCACCACCACCCGCAGCGCCCGCGCCGGCCCAGCCTTCGGCGGACGCCGCCGCTCCGCAGGCAGAGCTGCAGGCCGCGCCCGCTGCGGCGGCACCGGCTCCTGCAAGAGCACCCGTGGCGCCTGCGCCCGAAGCGGAGCGGCGCGCCAGGATTGCGCGCGATTCGGTGGATTCGTCCACCAAGAGGGCAGCCAAGGAGGCCGCCACCATGGCGAGCGCGGACGCCGCCCGGAAAGCCGAGCCGGCACCTCCTGTTCAGCAGGCGGCGCCCGCCGCGCCTGTCGCTCCCGCTACGCCTCCGGCTCCGCTCGAGTCGCCTGCGCCGTCTGCATCGATTGCGCCTGTTCCGCCGCCTCCGGTCGTGGCCGGGCAGGCTGCACCGGCACCAGCACCGCAGCCCGCGCCCATCGCGCGGGACGAGCGTCGCGAAGCGTATGTGGAAGGCGAACAGCGCCGTCGTGCCTATGCGGCGGAGGCTCCCGCAGCGGCCGCGCCAGCATTGCCGCCGGTGGCGGTCGCTCCCGCGCCTGCCATCGCGCCGGCACCCGGTGCGGCTCCACCACCGTATCGCGAGTCACAACGGGATTCCAGCTCGGCACTCGCGAGCCAGGACAACTCCGGCGGCGCAAGCGCTGGGGCCACAGGCGGACTGCGCCCCGCGCCATCGAGCCCGGCCGCGGCCAAGGCCATCGTGCCGCGGAGCGTGGCACCGTTCTCCGCGCTGGACCGCTGGACTTCCTTCGCCTTCACGCGCAACGGCGCGAGCGTGCGCCATGAGCGTGGCGACATCGAAGGCCTGCCGGCCCTGGTGAGCACCGTGGCGCGCTCGGCCACGGCGGCCGACGAGCCGCTGGCCGCGCCTGTCGAGGCGCGCCTCGAGCTCTATCGGGGCAAGTCGCTGGTCGCCGTGCTGGAGATCGCCGGCAGCCAGGTGCGCTGGACGCCGCAGCCTGGCGGCGCGGCCCTGGTCGGCACGCCGCCGGCCCAGGCGCTCGACGCGCTGCGCTCTCTGCTGCAGCGCTGACGGGCAGGCCCGTCGTCAGGCGTTCTTGAAGTCCGGCTGGCGCTTGGTCAGGAAGGCGTCCATGCCTTCCTTCTGGTCCTGCGTGGCGAACAGCGCGTGGAACAGGCGGCGCTCGAACATCACGCCGTCGCTCAGGCCGCTCTCGAAGGCGCGGTTGACCGATTCCTTCGCCGCGATCACCGAGATCTGCGAGAAGCCGCAGATCACCAGCGCCGCGCCCAGTGCCTCGTCGGCGAGCTTCTCGAAGGGCACCACGCGGCTCACGAGGCCGGCGCGCTCGGCTTCGGCCGCGTCCATCATGCGTGCGGTGAGCACCATGTCCATGGCCTTGCTCTTGCCCACCGCGCGCGGCAGGCGCTGCGTGCCGCCGGCACCGGGGATCACGCCGATCTTGATCTCGGGCTGGCCGAACTTGGCGTTGTCGGCCGCGATGATGAAGTCGCACATCATCGCCAGCTCGCAGCCGCCGCCCAGCGCGAAGCCGGCCACCGCGCCGATCACCGGCTTGCGGATCGAGCGGATGGTTTCCCAGTTGCGGGTGATGTAGTCGCCCTTGTAGGTGTCGATGAAGCTGTACTTGGCCATCGCGGCGATGTCGGCGCCGGCGGCGAAGGCGCGCTCGCTGCCCGTGAGGATGATGCAGCCGATGGCGTCGTCGGCATCGAAGGCCTTGAGCGCGTGGCCCAGCTCGGTCATGAGCGCGTCGTTCAGCGCATTCAGGGCCTTGGGGCGGTTGAGGGTGATGATGCCGACCTTGCCTGCTTCGGTCCGCACTTCGATGTTTTCGTAGCTCATGGTGTCTCCGGGGGAACGGGAAAGGGGAAGAAAAACGCGCTTCACTATACCCAGCATGGCCGGCGGGGTGATCCGTGGTGAATTGCTCCAATTGAGAATTGCTCTCATCTAGAATGCCCGCCATGGAGTTCCCGATGCAAGAACATGCCGTGTTGCTGCGGGCCTATGCCCGGGTGCAGGAGCGTTGCTCGCGCCTGCTGGTCGAACAGGCCGCGCTCGTCGAAAGACTCGAGGCGCAGATCGTGCGCCTGCGCGGCGCGCTGGTGGCGCGGGATTCGGCCATTGCCATCGTGCGCGAAGAGCTCGCCGCCCGCGCATCGGCCGGCAGCGCGCTACCGAAGCGGCTGCATGCGCTCCTGGCGCCGGGCAGCAAGCGCTACCTGAAGCCGTCCGTGCCGCCTCCGCCCGCCGACCTGCGTGAGAAGGCAGTGCTTTGCGTGGGACACGGGAAAGAGGCGCCAACGTCGCTCGCGCGCCAGCTGGTGGAGATCGCCGGCGGCCGCTACCTGCATCACGACGGCGGCGACAACGCGGACGATGACCCCGCGCTCGAAGCCAGCCTGCGCGCGGCCGACCTCGTGATCTGCCAGACCGGCTGTGTGAGCCACGGCGCCTACTGGCGCGTGCAGGACCACTGCCGGCGTACCGGCAAGCCCTGCGTGCTGGTGGGCGAACCCCAGCCGATGATGTTCGTGCGGCATCCGGCCGCGGCGGCGGAAAACGCCTAGCCTGCCAGCCAGTTCGTCACTTTGGCGGCGTCGTGAGAGAACAGCCGCCAGGTGGTCGCGCCGGCCGGCAGCACCAGCGGCAGCCTGATCAGCTTGCGGTCGCGCGCCACGATGGCGGTGCACTTCGTCGCATCGCCCAGGTAGAGCGACAGGTCGTCGAGCTTGGCGATGCGCCAGGCCTGGGCCGGCCGCTGCTGGCCCTTCTTGCCGGCCGCGGGCAGCTCGATGCCGATCCACTCGTCGTTCGCCGAGAAGCCGGCCTTTTCCGCGGCGCCGCCGCGCAGCACCACTTTCACCTGCACGCCCCCGTTGGCCTCGGCCACGCGCAGGCCCAGCGCCTGAGCCTGCTGCGACGGGTCTTCGAGCGTGGCCACGCCGTGCGCGCGCAGCAGCAGCGATAGCGGAAGTTCTTCCGTCGAATGCACCCAGCGCGCCAGTTCCGCCTTGTACGAACGGCCGCCCACGGCTTCGAGCGCGGCTGCGATGTCTTCCTCGCTGATCGGCCCGCCGCCGCTTTGCCGCCACAGGTGGCGCATCACGTCGTCGAGCGAGCCCTTGCCTTCGTGGCGCAGCGTGAGGTCGAAGCACAGCGCCACCAGCGCGCCCTTGGTGTAGTAGCTCACCGTGCTGTTGGGCGTCTGCTCGTCCTGGCGGTAGTACTTGACCCAGGCGTCGAAGCTCGCGTCGGCCACCGGCTGCACCAGCCGGCCCGGCGTCTGCATGACCTGGTTGATGGTCTTGTTCAGCAGGCGCAGGTAGCCCACGTCGTCGATGCGCCCGGCGCGCCGCAGCAACAGGTCGTCGTAATAGCTGGTGAAGCCCTCGAAGAACCACAGCAGCTGCGTGTAGTTCTCCTGGCTGTAGTCGTAGCGCGCAAACTCGGCAGGCCGCATGCGCTTGACGTTCCAGGTGTGGAAGTACTCGTGGCTGATGAGCCCCATCAGCGTGGTGTAGCCCTCGGGCTGCTTCTTCTTCTCGCCGCGCTGCGGCAGGTCGCGGCGGTTGCAGATCAGCGCGGTGGAGTGGCGATGCTCGAGGCCGCCGTAGCCGTCGTCGACCACGTTGAGCATGAACACGTAGCGGTCGATCGGCGGCTTCGGGCCGCCGCGCTTGCCGACCTTGTCGCCGTGCCAGAAGCGCATCTCCGCTTCGCAGATGGCCTTGGTGTCGGCGACGAGCCTGTCGCCGTCGAACGATGCAGCGGCGCCCGCGACCACGAAGCGGTGCGGCACGCCGCAGGCCTCGAAGTCGGCGCTCCAGAAGGCGCCCATCTCGACGGGGCTGTCGGCCAGCTCGTCGTAGCCCGAGGCCAGGTAGCTGCCGAAGCCGTGCTTGTCGGCCTTCTGCGGCACGAGCGCCGTGGCGCACGACCAGCGCGCGGCGTCGTCGGCCAGAGTGGGGGCAACGATCTCCAGCGCATGCGGCGTCTCGGTCTGGCCCTCGACGCGCAGGCACACGCTGGTGCCGTTGAAGAAGCCGCGCTCGGCATCGAGCCAGGCGGTGCGCACCGAGTTGTCGTACGCGCAGACCTGGTAGTTCAGCACCAGCGGCTGCCCGGGCGTGCATTCGACGAGCCAGCTGCACTTGTCGAGCTGCGTCAGCGCCGGCTTGCGGCGGCCCTGCGCGGCGCGCAGGCCCTGCAGGTTCTTCGCGAATTCGCGAACCAGGTAGCTACCCGGAATCCACACCGGCAACGACACGCGCTGCTGTGCGGCCGGCGCGTCGATGGTGAGGGTGACGCCGAACAGATGCGCGTGCGGGTCGGCGCATTCGACGCGGTAGTGCACGCCTGCCGCGTGCTGCGCTTGAGCCTTCGTCGCCATCAGCTGGACGAAGCCGCGAGTTGCTTCTCGACCTGCTCCGCGGGAATGGCACCCGGCGTGCGCGTGCCGTCGCTGAAGATCAGCGTGGGCGTGCCGGTGATGTTGTACTTGCGGCCGAACTCGACGTTGCGCTGCAGCGCGGTCACGTCGCAGCTCGCGGGCGCGGAGGCCGGGCGGGTGCTCGATTCCATCCAGTCGCTCCAGGCCTTGCCCTTGTCCTTGCTGCACCAGATGTCGCGCGACTTGACGTTCGAATCGGGTCCGAGCACCGGGTACAGGAACAGGTACACGGTGACGTTGTCGACCGTCTTCATGTCCTTCTCGAAGCGCTTGCAGTAGCCGCAGTTCGGGTCTTCGAACACCGCGAGCTTGCGCTTGCCGTTGCCGCGCACGATCTTGATCGAGTCTTTCAGCGGCAGCTGGTCGAAGGCGACGGCGCTGAGCTTCTCGACGCGTTCCTCGGTCAGGTTCTTGCGCGCCTTCACGTCGATCAGGTTGCCCTGGAAGAGGTAGTTGCCCTGTTCGTCGGTGTAGAAGATCTGCGAGCCGTTCACGCGCACTTCGTACACGCCCGGGATCGGCGACTTCGACACCTCGTCGATGGCCGGGAATTGCGGAATGCGCGCCGGCAGGTTCTTGCGGATCTCGGCTTCGCCTGCGGTGGCGGCCACGACCGCGCCAAGCGTGCAGGCGGCGAGAAGAAGGTTGCGTACGAGTGTCATCGGGAGATCCGTCGGTTCGGTCGGTATTCGGTCGAAGGGTGGGGCGTCAGGCCTTCAGGCCCATCGCCTGCGCGGTGATCCAGTGCTTGACGAGGCGGGTGCGGTCGAAGCCGCGCATGCCCCAGTTGCGCAATGCCTGCAGCGGGCCCAGGTCGTGCGCGAAGAGCTGCTGCAGCCCGTCGGTCGCCAGGCTCATCTGCAGCACGTCGGCGCGGCGGGCGCGTTCGTAGCGGCGCAGCAGGCGAGCGTCGCCAACGCTGCGCCAGTAGTCGCGATTCTTGATCACGTCGGCCAGCTCGGCCGCGTCGGCCAGTCCCAGGTTCAGGCCCTGTCCGGCCAGCGGGTGCACGGTGTGGGCTGCATCGCCCGCCAGTGCCCATGAGCGGTTCGGCTGGCCGGGCATGGCGCCGGTCCAGCGGTCGGCGATGGCGCGGGCCAGCGGCCAGGCGGCGCGCTCGCTCGTGAGCCTGAGCGCGCCGAGCGCGTTGTGGCTGGCCTCGGTGACGGCGGCGGCGAATTCCTCGTCGCCCTGCGCGAGCAGTCCGGGCGCGCGCAGCTGGTCGGCCGACCACACCAGCGCGACCGTCTTGCCGTGCGTGCCGTCGAGGGGCAGCAGCGCGAGCACCTCGCCCTTGTCGTTGAACCACTGGCGCGCGATACCGTCGTGCGACTGCGCAGCTTCCAGCCGGGCCGCGATCGCGTGCTGCGGATAGCGCGTGACCTCGTAGCTCACGCCAAGCGCTTCGCGCGTGGCACTGGTCCTGCCTTCGCACACCACGGTGAGCGGCGCAGCCACGGGCTCGGCCACGACTTCGATCAGGGGCTGGAAGCGCACCGCGTCGGCAAGCTGCCGTTCGAGCGCGGGCACGTCGACGATCCAGGCCAGCGCATCGACCTTCTGGCGCGCGGCGCTGAACTGCACCCGGCCGCCTTCGTCGCCGTGCACCAGCATCTCGCGCACGGCGGTGGCGTGGGCCGCGTCGGGCCAGGCACGCAGCGATTCGAGCAGCGCGCGGGAGGCGGTGTTGAGCGCGTAGGCGCGGATGTCTTCCTTGCCCTGCGCGGCCGGCGGCACTACCAGCGCGACGCGCACGCGCTCGCGTGCGAGCAGCAGGGCCAGCGTACGGCCGACGATGCCGGCGCCGCGAATGCAAACTTCGGGGGGGAGAGCCATCGAAGGATTGTATGGACTGCGGCCGCCCCCAGGCTACGCGCACTTCGTGTCGCTTCGCCAACCCCCTCACGGGGGCGATACCAGCGGCCCGGCGAAGCCGGTTCCGCGGTATCCCTGGAAGGAACCAGGAATTTTCGAAAGCTGCAGGACAATCTCGGCCGAATTCCAAGGAAACCCCACCGTGTCCCAGCCCGCCTTCGATCTCCAGGCCACCATCTCGCGTCTGTTCGTCTACCCCGTCAAGTCCTGCGCCGGCGTGGAGCTCCCCGAAATGCTGCTGACCGAGACGGGGCTCGAGTTCGACCGCGCCTGGATGGTGGTCGACGAGCAGGGCGAGTTCGTCACCCAGCGGCAGCTGCCGCGCATGGCGCTCATCCAGCCGCAAATGAAGCACACGGAAGTGGTGCTGCGCGCGCCCGGCATGCTGGCGCTGCACCTGGCCTTCGACCGGGTCGAGGAGCCGGTGCGGGTGCGCGTGTGGAAGGACGAGGTCGCCGCCTACGACATGGGCGACATCGCCGCGCAGTGGTTCAGCGATTTCCTCTCGGAGCCCGGCAAACCGCAGACCCTGCGCCTCGTGCGCTTCGACCCCGAGCACCGGCGCCTGTCGAGCATGAAATGGACCGACGGGGTGGAAGCCCAGACCCAGTTCGCCGACGGCTACGCGCTGCTGGTGGCGAGCGAAGGCTCGCTCGCCGAACTCAACGACCGCCTCGCGGCCCAGGGCCACGGAGCCGTGGGCATCGAGCGCTTCCGCCCGAACATCGTGCTGGCCGGCATCGAGTCGCATGACGAAGACCGCGTCGACGCGCTGCACATCACGACCGGCGAAGGCGAGGCCGAGCTGCGCCCCGTCAAGCCCTGCACGCGCTGCCCCATTCCCGACATCGACCCGGCCACCGCGCTGAGCAGCCCCGAGGTCGGCAACACGCTGCGCACCTACCGAGCCGATGCGCGCGTGGACGGCGGCATCACCTTCGGCATGAACTGCATCGTGATCCAGGGCGTGGAGCACACGCTCAAGGTCGGGCAGCCGGTGGGCGCGAACTACAGGTTCGAATGAGCGACGGCGCCGGGGCGGCGCCTCAGAACTTCACTCCGGCTATCAGGATGATGTTCGCGTAGGGCGTGCATTCGCCCGTGCGCACCATGGCGCGCGCTTTCGCGGTGCGGCGCTTGAATTCCTCGTGCGACACCGTCTGCGGCTCGATGCCAAGCGATTGCGGATACCAGCCCGGCAGATTCTTCGCATCGCCCAGCGCCTCGTCGGCCACAACGATGCCTTCCACCTGCATTTCCGACAGCACTGCCTGCAGCACATCATCGAGCCGCGGCACGCCGCGTGCCACCGCGAGGTCGATGCGGCGCGGGCCGTCCGGAATGGGCAGGCCGGCGTCGCCGAGCACGAGCATGTCGCCGTGGCCCAGCGAGGCGATCACGTGGGACAGTTCGGCGTGCAGCAGGGGAGAGCGTTTCACAGCTTGATCCAGTCGGGAGGCATGGGGCTGCGCAGCACGGCGTCGCGCTGCGGAATGGAGGGCTGGGCGCCGGGCTGCTGGATGCACAGCGCCGCGGCGCGGATGCCCAGGCGCACGGCCTCGTCGAAGCTCTGGCCTTCGCCCAGCGCGACGGCGAGCGCGCCCAGGAATGTGTCGCCGGCGGCCGTGGTGTCGACGGCCTGCACCTTCGGCGCGGGGTGATGCCGCGCGCCGTCTGCATCGACGGCCACCGCGCCGCGCGAGCCCAGCGTGACGACCACGCGCGCGATGCCCCTGGCGCGCAGCGCCTGTCCGGCCCGGGCCGCCTCCTCGGGGCTGTCGGCCGACTGGCCGCACAGCGTCTGCGCCTCGATCTCGTTGACTACCAGCGTGTCGATCTTCGGCCACAGCGGCTCGGCGATGGGCTGCACCGGCGAGGGGTTCAGCAGCACCTTGCAGCCCGCCTTGTGCGCCACCGCGATGGCGCGCGCGACCTGCTCCAGCGGCGTCTCGAACTGCGCCACCAGAAATGCGGCGCCCTGCACCTGCTGCTTCAGCGCGGCCTCGTCGGCCTCGAGCCTGGCGTTGGCACCGGGAATCATCACGATGCGGTTCTGGCCGCTGTCCTCCACGAGGATCAGCGCCGTGCCGGTGGGCTCGCCGGCCACTGTGCGCAGGGCGGTGGTGTCGATGCCGTCGCGCTGCAGCGAAGCGCGCAGGGCCGCGCCGTGCGCGTCGTCGCCGACGCAGCCGATCATCCGCACGCTGCCGCCTTCGCGCGCGCAGCTCACGGCCTGGTTGGCGCCCTTGCCGCCGGGAATGTCGGCGATCGAGTGGCCCAGCAGGGTTTCGCCCGCGGCCGGCGCATGCGGCACGCGCACCACCAGGTCCATGTTGAGGCTGCCGAACACCACGATGCGCGGTGCGGCGGCGGGGCTCTTGCTGCCGCTGGAGGAAGACTTCAGGCTCACGAGGTGCGGGACTTTCGGGTTTGCGGGGAGGCCGTTTCGGCCGCGGCGGACGTGGCGGGGGCCGTGGCTTCGCGAAAGCTCGCGTGCCGCGCGGTCGAGGCGCGCACGCACAGCTCGGGCTGCAGCACCACCTTGCGCGCGTCGCGGCGCTTGCCGCCCACGCGCTCCAGCAGCATGTCGACAGCCAGTGCGCCGATGCGCTCCTTGGGCTGCGCCACGGTGGTGAGCGCGGGGCTGGTGTAGGCCGAGAGTTCGATGTCGTCGAAGCCGACGATCGAGAGTTCGTCAGGCACGCGCACGCCGCTTTCGTGCGCCGCGCGCAATGCGCCGATGGCCATCAGGTCGTTGCAGACGAAGACGGCCGAGGGCTTCTGCTCGGTGCGCAGGATGGCGTGCATCGCCTCGTAGCCGCCCTGGCTGGTGAAGCCGCCGCGCCACAGCAGCGTGTCGGCCTTCGCGATATCGGGCGTGGCGCCGGCTTCGGCCAGCGCCATGCGCCAGCCTTCGATGCGCTGCTCGCTGGGCATCACGCCCACCGGTCCGCCGATGCAGGCGATGCGCTTGTGGCCCAGCGACAGCAGGTGCCGCACGGCGAGCAGGCCGCCCTGCATGTGCGCGGTCTCGACCAGGTCGCAGACCGGGTTGGCGATCTCGCGGTCGACCAGCACGGTCGGCACGCGCAGGCCGTTCAGCTGCTTGGCCAGGTCGTTGTCGCCGCTCTCGCCGGTCGACACCACGATCAGCCCGTCGATGCGGCGCTCGGCCAGCACCTGCAGGTACACGCTCTGGCGGCGGGGCTCGTCGTCGGTGTTGCACAGCACCAGCGTGTAGCCGGCGCCGAAGCAACGGTCTTCCACGATGCGCACGATCTCGGCGAAGTAGGGGTTCGAGCTGTTGGGAATGAGCATGCCCAGCGTCGAAGTGGTGTTGCTCTTCAGGCTGCGCGCCATCGCGTTGGGCACGTAGCCCAGTTCGCGGATGGCGAGCTCCACGCGCTCGCGCACCTTGGCGCTCACGTGGCGGGTGTCGTTGACCACGTGCGAGACGGTGGTGACCGACACCTCCGCCTTCAGCGCGACGTCCTTGATGGTGGCCATGGCTTTTCTTCCTGTTCCTGTGTGAGCCGGGCGGTCAGGCCAGGCGGCGTTCCGCGCGGCGCTGGCGCAGCGTGTCGATGATGACCGCCACCACGATCACGGCGCCGGTGATGATCCGCTTGCTCGGCTCGCTCGCGCCCACCTGCGCCAGGCCGGCCTCGAGCACCGCGATGATCAGCACGCCGAAGAAGGTGTTGATCACCGAGCCGCGCCCGCCCATGAGGCTGGTGCCGCCGATGACCACGGCCGCGATCACCTGCAGCTCGATGCCGACGCCGGCGTTCGGGTCGGCGGCCTCCAGGCGCGCCGACTGCATCAGGCCCGCGAGCCCTGCCAGGAGGCCGGTGACGGCGAACACGATGATGCGGATCGGGCGCGGATCGACGCCCGCCAGGCGCATCGCCTCTTCATTGGTGCCGATGCCCACCACGTGGCGGCCGAACACGGTGCGCGTGAGCACCATCTGCCCGATGACCACCAGCACCACGGCCAGCACGAAGGCGGCGGAGATGCCGCCGATCCACGGCGCCGCGAGGCCCGAGATGGCGTCGCCCACGTACTGCGTGCGCGAATCGGTCACGAGGTAGGCGCCGCCGCGCACCGCCTCGAGCATGCCCAGCGACACGATGAAGCTCGGCAGCCGCCAGGCCACCGACACCGCGCCGGTGACCGTGCCGCAGACGAGCCCGGTGGCCAGGCCGAGCGCGGCGGCCAGCGGCACCGAGAGCTTCCACTCGAGGATGGCCGCGGCGGTGACGGCGGCGCTCAGTGCCAGCACCGAGCCCACCGAGAGATCGATGCCCGCGATGATCAGCACGAAGGTCATGCCGACCGCCATGACGGCCAGCGCGGGAATCTCGTTGGCGATGGAGACGAAGGTCTCGCGCGTCAGGAAGTATTCGCTGAGCGAGCCGAAGAGCGCGATCATGCCCACGAGCACGACCGTCAGGCCCAGGTAGGTGCCGAGCTGGCCCTTCAGCGCGGAGGGCGCGGGCGGCGGATTGGTTTTCGGGGTGGCGGCGGCGTTCATGGTGTGTCGGCGGTGACCGGGGTCGGATCGGAAACGGGGGATACCGTCGGCGGATTGGCTGCTGCTGCTGCGTGTCCCGTCGCGTCGCTGAATGCCGCGGCCAGCAGCGACTGCTCGGTCCATTCTCCGCGCTCGAACACGGCGACCAGGCGGCCGGCGCTCATCACGCCGATGCGGTCGCACATGGCCATGAGCTCGCGCAGGTCGCTCGACACCATCAGCAGGGCCTTGCCGGCGTCGGTCATCCGGTCGAGCTCGGCGTAGAGGTCGGCGCGCGCCCCCACGTCCACGCCGCGCGTGGGTTCGTCCAGCAGCAGCACCTTGCATTCGCGATGCAGCCAGCGCGCGAAAACCACCTTCTGCTGGTTGCCGCCGCTGAGCGTGGAAACCGGCTGTTCGATGCTGCGCGAGCGGATGCGAAGCAGCTCCACCAGCTTGCGCGCGATGCCGCGCTCTTTGGCGCCCTGCAGCCAGCCGGCGTGCGAGATCGCGCCCAGGTCGCTCAGCGTGGCGTTGACGCGGATCGACTGCGGCAGCAGCAGGCCCTGCGACTTGCGGTCTTCGGTAACGAGCCCGATGCCGGCGCGGATGGCCTGCATCGGCGAGCGCCAGCCCTTGCGCGCCTGCTGCACGGGCTGGTTGTTTTCATAAAGGGTGATCTCGCCGCGGTCGGCGCGGTCGGCGCCGAACAGCAGGCGCACCAGTTCAGTCCGCCCCGAGCCGACGAGGCCGGCCAGGCCCATGACTTCGCCCGCGTGCAGGTCGATGTCGACATCGCGAACGACCTGCGCCCGGCCGATGCCGCGCGCGCTCAGCAGCACCGGGCCCGCCACGCGGCGGTCGCGGCCCTCGTGCTCGTGCACCGCGCGGCCGACCATGCGCTGCACCAGTTCGGATTCGCGCACGCCGGCCATGGGGCGCACGTCCACCAGGCGGCCGTCGCGCAGCACCGCCACGCGGTCGGCGATGCGCTGAAGCTCTTCGAGGCGGTGCGACACGTAGACGATGGCCACGCCGCGCGCCTTCAGCAGGTCGATCTGCTCGAACAGGTGCGAGGTTTCGCGCGGGGTGAGCATGGCGGTGGGCTCGTCGAGCACCAGCACGCGCGTGTCGTCCTGCAGGTTGCGCGCGATCTCCACCATCTGCTGCTGGCCGATGCCCAGCCGCGCCACGGGCGTTGCCGGGTCGATGTTCTGCATGCCGATCTTGGCGAGCTGGCGCGCGGCCAACTCGTGCAGCTTGCCGCGGCGGATCCAGCCGGTCTTGTTGGGCAGGCGGTCGAGCAGCAGGTTCTCGGCCACAGACAGCGTGGTGACGAGGCCGAGCTCCTGCATGACCATGCGCACGCCCAGGCGCTCGGCGTCGCGGCGCGAGGTGGGCGCGAAGGGCTTGCCGTCGAGCAGCATCTGGCCGCGCGTGGGATGCACCAGGCCGCAGACGATCTTCGACAGCGTGCTCTTGCCGGCGCCGTTCTCGCCCGTGAGGGCCAGCACTTCGCCGGGGTTGAGCACGAGCGAGACGTCGTCCAGCACCGGCGCCGCGTAGTCCTTGCCCATGGCGCTCAGCGAGAGCACGGGCAGGGCCGTTGATGGGTTCATGGCGGCGGATGCGGTCAACGTCTGCGCTTTCTGGCTTCTTACTTGGAGTCTTTGGTGACCAGCACCACGTCGGTCTTCACTTCTGCAGGCATGTCGGCCTGCTTCTTGTTCTCGGCCAGCGCCTTCAGCGCGGTCTCGATGCCGAAGACGGCCTGCTTGGCGGCGAACTGGTCGGCGGTGGCGAGCACGCGGCCGTCCTTCAGCATCGGCTTGATGGCGCCGATGTTGTCGTAGCCCACCACCAGCACCTTGCCGGTTTTGCCGGCGGCCTTGACGGCGGCCACGGCGCCCAGCGCCATGCTGTCGTTGCCCGCGAGCAGCGCCTTCAGGTCGGGGTGCTCGCGCATCATGCCGGCGGCCACGGTGTTGCCCTTGTCGATTTCCCACTGGCCGGACTGCACGCCCACCACCGTCACGCCGGCGGCCTTCATCGCGTCCTGGTAGCCCAGCGTGCGCTGCTGCGCATTGAAGGTGGTCGACACGCCTTCGATGATGCCGACCTTGTCGCCCGACTTCAGCTCCTTGGCGAGCGCGTCGCCCACCAGCTTGGCGCCGGCACGGTTGTCGGGGCCGACGAACGGAACCTGGATGCCCTTTTCCTTCAGCGCTGCGGCGTCGAACTGGTTGTCGATGTTGACCACCAGGATGCCCTTGTCGATGGCCGCCTTGACCACCGGCACCAGCGCCTTCGAATCGGCCGGAGCGATGACCAGCGCGTTGATCTTCTGCGCCACCATCTGCTCGACCATCTTGATCTGCGCGGCGGTGTCGGTCTCGTCCTTGATGCCGTTGGCCACCAGCGTGTACTTCGAGGCGTTGGCCTTCTGGTGCGCCTTGGCGCCGTCTTCCATGGTGCGGAAGAACTCGTTGGCGAGCGACTTCATGACCAGCGCGACCTTTGGCTTTTCCTGAGCGAAGGCGGGCGTTCCGGCCATGGCGCCCAGCAGCGTCAGTGCGGCAGCGCTTTGCAGGGTACGGCGGGTGAACTTCATGGTGGATGTCTCCTGGGATTGGTTGATCGGAACGTGCGCCGGTCTTGGCCGGGGCGCCGATGTTAACTGAGGGAAACGTTTGCGCAAACGTTTGCCAGTCGGGTCTTACCCTGATGCATCCGGGTTGGGCGAATGCTGGCCGAAGACCTGCCCGGCGGGCGCGAAACCATGCTCGCCTAAAATCCGCGGTTATCCAAGAGGACCTCCCATGAGTTTGCAATGCGGCATCGTCGGCCTGCCCAACGTCGGTAAATCCACTCTTTTCAATGCGCTGACCAAGGCCGGCATCGCGGCGGAAAACTATCCCTTCTGCACCATCGAGCCCAACGTGGGCGTGGTGGAAGTGCCCGATCCGCGCCTCGACCAGCTCGCCGAGATCGTCAAGCCCGAGCGCGTGGTGCCCGCCATCGTCGAGTTCGTCGACATCGCAGGCCTGGTGGCCGGCGCCAGCACCGGCGAAGGCCTGGGCAACAAGTTCCTGGCCCACATCCGCGAGACCGACGCCACCGTCAACGTGGTGCGCTGCTTCGACGACGAGAACGTGGTGCACGTGGCCGGCAAGGTCGACCCGATCTCCGACATCGAAGTGATCCAGACCGAGCTGTGCTTGGCCGACCTCGCCACGGTCGAGAAGGCGCTGCACCGCCACACCAAGGTGGCCCGCTCCGGCGACAAGGATGCGCAGAAGCTCGTCGGCCTGCTCGAGCGCTGCCAGGCCGCGCTGAACGAGAACACGCCGGTGCGCGCGCTCGAGTTCACCAAGGAAGAGCAGCCCCTGGTCAAGAGCTTCACGCTGATCACCGCCAAGCCCGCGATGTTCGTCGGCAACGTGGCGGAAGACGGCTTCGAGAACAACCCGTACCTCGACCGCCTGCGCGAATACGCCGCCAAGCAGAACGCGCCCGTGGTCGCCATCTGCGCCAAGATCGAAGCCGACCTGGCCGAGATGGACGACGAGGACAAGAAGATGTTCCTCGCCGAGATCGGCCAGGAAGAGCCGGGCCTGAACCGCCTGATCCGCGCGGCCTTCAAGCTGCTGGGCCTGCAGACCTACTTCACCGCCGGCGTGAAGGAAGTGCGCGCCTGGACCATTCACATCGGCGACACCGGCCCCCAGGCCGCCGGCGTGATCCACGGCGACTTCGAGAAGGGCTACATCCGCGCCCAGACCATCGCCTTCGAGGACTACATCGCCTTCAAGGGCGAGCAGGGCGCGAAGGACGCGGGGAAGATGCGTTCGGAAGGCAAGGAATACGTCGTGAAGGATGGCGACGTGATGAACTTCCTGTTCAGTTCCTGATACCCGCCGGGTGAAATGCCCCGTTGATGAGTAGTCCCAAGATCGTCATCATCGCGGGCCCCAATGGCGCGGGCAAGACCACCTTCGCCCGTGCTTTTCTTCCGCAGGAAGCGCAGCTCTCGCGCTTCATCAATGCCGATCTGATTGCGGCGGGACTGTCGCCCTTCGCCCCGGAAGCGGAAGCTATCAAGGCCGGTCGTCTGATGCTGGAAGAGATCGCGGAATGCGTGCGTCGCCGGGAGAGTTTTGCTTTCGAGACCACGTTGTCGGGGCTGAGCTACCTGCGCCACATCGGCGCATGGAGAGCATCGGGCTATCACGTGAGTCTTTTCTTTCTGGCACTCCCGACGGCAGAATTTGCTGTTGCACGCGTGGCAGAACGTGTCCGGCAGGGCGGGCATCACATTCCTGAAGATGTGATTCGCCGCCGCTTCGAGGCAGGACGCAGGAACTTCGATGGCAGTTATCGCGCTGCTGTGGATGCCTGGGCGCTGTACGACAACGCCGGTGAGGAGCCGGCTCTCATTGAATGGGGTGAAGCACCGTGACCAGTGATCAACTCGCGCAGGCAAAGGACAAGGATCTCGCCGCTTCGCTGATCGCGATCCGGCGCGCAGCGCGGGCGGCGCGCGAAGCCGCAGTGCGCACCAACACCGCCATCGTGGTGCAGCGGGGCCAGAAGCCGGTTCGCATCACGGCTGAAGAACTGCGCAAGGCTGGAGTGAAGTAGGCACCGATCAACGTGCCGGCAGCTGTCGGCACGATATCGCAGGCCATCTGTCGGTCTAGCAGACCCGGCGCTAGACTCCGCGCGCTCCTTTCTTGCTAGCCAAATCCACCTCATGCTCACCGTCCACCACCTCAACAACTCCCGCTCGCAGCGCGTGCTCTGGCTGCTCGAAGAGCTCGAGCTGCCCTACGAGATCGTCCACTACCAGCGCGATCCGCAGACCATGTTGGCGCCCGCTTCGCTGCGGGCCGTTCATCCGCTGGGAAAGTCACCGGTTGTCACGACGGATGACGGACAGACGCTCGCGGAGTCGGGTGCGATCATCGAGACCATCATCGAGCGCTACGGCAACGGCCGTCTCGCGCCCGCGGCGGGTTCGCCGGAGGCGTTTCGCTATCGCTACTGGCTGCACTTCGCCGAAGGCACCGCCATGTCGCCGCTGCTGCTGAAGCTGGTGTTCGATCGCATCGAGACGGCGAAGATGCCTTTCTTCGCGAAGCCGATCGCCAAGGCGATCGCGGCGAAGACGAAGTCGGCGTTCATCAATCCGAACATCGCGAGCCACCTGAACTACATGGAAGCCGAGCTCGGCAAGAGCGAATGGTTCGCCGGCGATGCGTTCACGGGCGCGGACATCCAGATGAGCTTCGTGGTCGAGGCCGCGCGGGCGCGTGGCGGGCTCGATGCGAAGCGGCCGAAGCTGATGGCGTATCTGGAGCGCATCCATTCGCGCCCCGCATACAAGCGCGCGCTCGAGCGCGGCGGGCCCTACGAGTTGCTGAACTGAGCTCCCGGTTCCTCAGGAGGGGAACACGTAGAGCAGCGCGACCGTCATCGTGACGTAGCGCAGGAATTTCCCGATCGCCATGTAGGCCACGCATGGCCAGAACGGCAGCTTGAGCCAGCCCGCTACCGCGCACAGCGGATCGCCCACCAGCGGCAGCCAACTGAGCAGGCAGGCCTTCGGGCCGAGCTTCTCGAGCCAACCCAGAACGCGCACATGATGTTTCGAGTGCGAGTATTTGTCGGCCACCTTGTGCGCGCCGTAGCCCATCCACCAGTCGACCGCGCCGCCCAGCGTGTTGCCTACCGTGGCGACCGCGATGGCGGGCCAGAACATCTCGGGGTTGAGCTTGAGCAGGCCGAAGAGAAAGGGCTCGGAGCCCACCGGCAGAAGCGTTGCCGAGACGAAGGCGGCCACGAACAGGGTCGAGAGACCGTATTGCGGCAGCGCCAGCAGTGCAAGGAGGGAGTCGAGCCAGGCTTCCATAAGGTCGGCGCAGTATAGGCAGCGGCGGTGCCGCAACTGCGTGGGAGAAAGCCCCGGCGCGCACCGGTATTTGTACGGGGTACCGAGGCGCAAATCGTTTCAGTCGCTGAAATGCGGCGTGGCTACAATCGTGCCTCATTTTTCAGCAGCCGAACGCGCACGCTCCCCTTCCAAATGACCTTGCAGATCGGCAACCACACGCTGGAAAACCGCCTGTTCGTCGCGCCCATGGCCGGCGTGACGGACCGTCCCTTCCGCATGCTGTGCCGCGAACTCGGCGCCGGCTACGCGGTCAGCGAGATGGTCACTTCGCGCAAGGAACTCTGGGGTTCGCTCAAGACATCGCGCCGCGCCAACCACGACGGCGAGCCGGGCCCCATCGCGGTGCAGATCGCCGGCACCGATGCGGCCATGATGGCCGAGGCCACGGTCTACAACATCGAGCGCGGCGCGCAGATCATCGACATCAACATGGGCTGTCCGGCCAAGAAGGTCTGCAACAAGTGGGCGGGCTCGGCGCTGATGCGCGACGAGCCGCTGGCGCTCGAGATCGTGCAGGCCGTGGTCGACGCGGCGCAGCCCTTCGGCGTGCCGGTCACGCTCAAGATGCGCACCGGCTGGAGCGAAGAGCATCGCAATGCGGTGAAGCTGGCGCGCGACTTCGAATCGGCCGGCGTGCAGATGCTCACCGTGCACGGACGCACGCGCGAGCAGGGCTACAAGGGCTTCGCCGAGTACGACACCATCGCCGCCGTGAAGGCCGCAGTGCGCGTGCCAGTGGTGGCCAACGGCGACATCAATTCACCCGAGAAAGCGCGCGACGTGCTCGCGGCCACCGGCGCCGATGCGGTGATGGTCGGCCGCGCCGCGCAGGGCCGGCCGTGGATCTTCCGCGAGATCGCGCACTTCCTGGAAACCGGCACGCATCGTGCGCCGCCGCTGGTGGTGGAAGTTCGCCGCTTGCTGCTCGACCATCTCGTGGAGCACTATGCGCTCTACGGCGACTACAGCGGTGTGCGCACGGCGCGCAAGCACATCGGCTGGTACGTGCGGACGCTGCCCGAGGGCGAGGCGTTTCGCGCACGCATGAACACCATCGAGGACTGTGCCGAGCAATTGCGCGCGGTCGGCGACTATTTCGACGGGCTGGCGGACCACATGGACCGCATGCCCGTGCAGAGCCCGGCGGGCGACGACATGCCGGGCGAAGAAGAGGAGGCGGCCTGCGCCGTCCATTGAGAGAGGAAAAGAAGAAGCAATGAGCAAGAAACACATCGAGGACTGCGTGCGCACCAGTCTGGACAGCTACTTTCGCGATCTGCGCGGCACCGAACCCGACGGCATGTACGAAATGCTCGTGCGCGTGGTCGAGAAGCCCCTGCTCGATGTCGTGATGACGCGCGCCGAGGGCAATCAATCGAAGGCCGCGCAATGGCTGGGCCTGAACCGCAACACGCTTCGCAAGAAGCTGGTCGAACACAAACTCCTGAAATAACCCCACGGCATATCCAATGGCCCAGACAGCACTCATCTCCGTTTCCGACAAGACCGGCATTCTCGAATTCGCCCAGGCGCTGCATGCGCTGGGCATCAAGCTGCTGTCCACCGGCGGCACCGCCAAGCTGCTCGCCGACGCGGGTCTGCCCGTCACCGAAGTGGCGGACCACACCGGGTTTCCCGAAATGCTCGACGGCCGCGTGAAGACGCTGCACCCGAAGATCCATGGCGGCCTGCTCGCGCGCCGCGACCTGCCCGCGCACGTGGCCGCCATCAAGGAACACGGCATCGACACCATCGACCTGCTGGTGGTCAACCTCTATCCGTTCGAGGCCACCGTGGCCAAGCCCGGCTGCACGCTGGAAGACGCGATCGAGAACATCGACATCGGCGGCCCGGCCATGGTGCGCAGCGCTGCCAAGAACTGGAAGGACGTCGGCGTGCTGACCGACTCCTCGCAATATGCCGTGGCGCTGGCCGAGCTGAAGGCCGACGGCAAGCTCAGCGACAAGACCAAGTTCGCGTTCTCGGTGGCCGCGTTCAACCGCATCGCCGACTACGACGGCGCGATCAGCGACTACCTCTCGGCCATCGACTTCGACGCCAGCATCGGCCAGCCCGCGCCCAAGCGTTCGCTCTTCCCGGCGCAGAGCAACGGCCGCTTCGTGAAAGTGCAGGACCTGCGCTACGGCGAGAACCCGCACCAGCAGGCCGCGTTCTACCGCGACCTGCATCCGGCGCCCGGCTCGCTGGTGTCGGCGAAGCAGCTGCAGGGCAAGGAGCTGAGCTACAACAACATCGCCGACGCCGATGCGGCGTGGGAGTGCGTGAAGAGCTTCGACGTGCCCGCCTGCGTGATCGTGAAGCACGCCAACCCGTGCGGCGTGGCCATCGGCAAGGACGCGGCCGAGGCTTACTCCAAGGCCTTCAAGACCGATCCGACCTCGGCCTTCGGCGGCATCATCGCCTTCAACCGTCCGGTGGACGGCGCGACCGCGCAGGAAATCGCCAAGCAGTTCGTCGAAGTGCTGATGGCGCCCGGCTACACGCCCGAGGCGCTCGAGGTGTTCCAGGCCACCAAGGCCAAGCTCAACGTGCGCGTGCTCGAGATCGCGTTGCCCAAGGGCGGCTCCACCGACTGGGATAACGGCCGCAACGCCATGGACGTGAAGCGCGTGGGCTCGGGCCTGCTGATCCAGACGGCCGACAACCACGAGCTCGCCGCCAGCGACCTCAAGGTGGTCAGCAAGAAGCAGCCGACGCCGCAGCAGCTGCAGGACCTGCTGTTCGCATGGAAGGTCGCGAAGTACGTGAAGAGCAACGCGATCGTGTTTTGCGCCAACGGCATGACCATGGGCGTGGGCGCGGGCCAGATGAGCCGCCTCGATTCGGCGCGCATCGCCAGCATCAAGGCCGAGCACGCCGGCCTGTCGCTGAAGGACACGGCCGTGGCCAGCGACGCCTTCTTCCCGTTCCGCGACGGCCTCGACGTGGTGGTGGACGCGGGCGCGAGCTGCGTGATCCAGCCGGGCGGCTCGATGCGCGACCAGGAAGTGATCGACGCTGCCGACGAGCGCGGCGTGGTGATGGTGCTCTCGGGCGTGCGGCATTTCCGCCACTGACGATGAAGGCGCAGCCGTCCTGCAGGCAGAGCGGCCTCCACGAAAAAAGCCGGCAGCGATGCCGGCTTTTTCAATGGGCGACGAAGGTTGCGGTTGCCGCTACTCGTGGTTGCCGAAGCGGTACTTCAGCTGGAAGGTGACCGCGCCGTACAGCCGGTTCTTGATCGTCGGCACGTAGGCGATGTTGAGGCCCCAGTTCTTGCCTTCGATGGCGGCCACCGGAAGGATGGCGGGGAACCAGTTGCCGTTGCGGTAGTTCGGGTAGCCGTCGAAGCCGCCCACCACGGCGCCGAACTTCACGCCGTAGAACTCGAATGGCAGCGCGTACAGGCCCACGTAGTTCGACTGCCGGCGATCGCTGTTGCGGAAGGTGCCCGCCGTGACGCGGAAGGTGTCGTTCAGCGGGTACTCGAAGCCCAGTCCCTGGTTGACGTTCTCCAGGCCCTTGCCGCTGTCGAAGTGCGCGGAATAGAAGCCCGGGTTGATCCAGATGTTCTTCGGATCGAAGGACGACTCCTGCGCTGCCGCGAAGCCGGGAATGAGAAGAGCGATGCTCAGAACCGGCAGCGTGCGCAGGGAGTTCATGGGCTAGGGTGTCCTGAAGATTTGTCGTGCGGCTTCGATGGTGGCGGCGATGTCGTCGTCGCTGTGGGCTGCGCTCACGAAACCTGCTTCGTAAAGCGCGGGCGCAATATACACGCCGCGATCCAGCAAACCGTGAAACAACGCATTGAATTTCGCGTTGTCGGTTGTCATCACGGTGGAATAGTTTTGGGGCAGGTCGTTCATCAGGAAGAAGCCGAACATGCCGCCTTCGCTGTCGGCGCTGAAGGGCCGGCCTTCGGCCGCGGCTGCGGCCTTCAGTCCGTCGACGAGCGAGCGCGTCTTCTTGCCGAGCGCCTCGTAGAAACCGGGCTTCGCGATTTCCTTCAGCGTGGCGAGGCCGCAGGCCGTGGCCACCGGGTTGCCCGACAGCGTGCCCGCCTGGTAGACCGGCCCCAGCGGCGCGAGCTGCTCCATGATCGAACGCGGGCCACCGAAGGCCGCGAGCGGCATGCCGCCGCCGATGACCTTGCCGAGTACCGTGAGGTCGGGCTTGATGCCCAGCACGCCCTGCGCGCCGTGCAGGCCCACGCGAAAGCCCGTCATCACCTCGTCGAAGACCAGCAGTGCGCCGTGCTGCGTGCAGAGCTCGCGGCAGCGGCGGGCGAACTCGGGCGTGGCGCGCACGAAGTTCATGTTGCCGGCGATCGCCTCGATCATCAGGCAGGCGATGTCGTTGCCGTGCAGCGCGAAGGCTTCTTCCAGCTGCTGCAGGTTGTTGTACTCGAGCACGATGGTGTGCTGCACCACCTCGGGCGGCACGCCGGCGGAGGTGGGGTTACCGAAGGTGGCGAGGCCGGAGCCGGCCTTCACCAGCAGCGCGTCGGCGTGGCCGTGATAGCAGCCCTCGAACTTGACGATGCTCTTGCGACCGGTGGCGCCGCGCGCCAGGCGCAGGGCGCTCATGGCGGCCTCGGTGCCGGAGCTGACCAGCCGCACCATCTCCATCGACGGCACCAGCGCGAGGATGGCCTCGGCCAGCTCGACCTCGCGTTCGGTCGGCGCGCCGTACGAGAAGCCTTCGAGCACGGCCTTCTGCACCGCCTCGACCACGGCGGGGTGGCCGTGGCCCAGGATCATCGGGCCCCAGGAGCCGATGTAGTCGATGTAGCGCTTGTCGTTGGCGTCCCAGAAATAGGCGCCCTGGGCGCGCTGGACGAAGCGGGGCGTGCCGCCCACGGCCTTGAAGGCGCGCACGGGCGAGTTCACGCCGCCGGGAATCACGGCGCGGGCGCGCTCGAAAAGAATGTCGTTGCGGTCGGTCATCGGATCAGTGTCGGGTGTCGTGTGGGGGGAGGGCGAAATCGGGCGGGGCGTCGGGGTCCTCGCCGTCTTCGTCGTCCTCGGGTTCGGCCCAGAACAGGCGGTCGGGCAGCACGTGGCCCATGCCCGGGCGGAAGCCCGCGTCGAGGCAGCGGTCCATGTAGGCCAGCGCCTCCGTGGTCGCGGCCACCAGGTCGGTGCCGCTGGCGAGCAGGGCGGCCAGCGCGGCCGAAAGAGTGTCGCCCGCGCCGGCGAAGACGGCCTCGAGCCGCTCGTACTTCTCGCTGGCCAGCACCGACTGCGGCGAGGCTAGCACGTTGTCGATGAACTGGTCGGGCAGCACCAGGCCGGTCACCAGCGTGTAGGGCACGCCGAACTCGCCGGCGGCCTTGGCGATGTCGCGCGCGCCGGGCGGGCGATCGCCGTTCCAGTCCGGAAGCAGCCAGCGCCACAGGGTGCTGTGGTTTCCAACCAACACCGTCGTCTGGGGCAGAACAAGCTCCCGGAAAGCGTCCAGATAGGGCTCGATCAGGTTCTCGTCCCACCACGACAGGTTGGGCATGTACGCCACCACGGGCACTTCCGGATAGTCGGCGGCGGTTTCCGCGATGGTGCTGAGCGCCTCGGTGGTGCCGGCGAAGCCAACCTTGATCAGTTGGACCTCAACATCCTCCAGGATCGAGCGCGCCTGCTCGGCGATGGCTTCCTCGTCGAAGGGGAAGTGGTCGAAAATCTCGGCCGTGTCGCGGGCGTAGGCCCCCGTGACGACCGGCAGGATGTGTGCGCCTACCGACCCCATGGCCAGGGCGTCTGCGCCCAGCCCGCCCGCGCCGCTGGGATCGCTGGCATTGAACACCAGCACGCAGGGGGGATTCAGGTCGTGTTCGGCCGGCTGGCCGTCATCCTGCGAGGGGTCGTTAAGATCGCCCGGTTTACGGGCGTTGTCTGCTGGAAGTAAGTAGATGGTCATACGCCGTGCGGAATCCCCTGGATGGTGGCATAGGCGCGACGTTTACAGTCTGCCAGAGAGATACGCATAGATACACTCGTTGCATTTAATGAACAAGGACTTTAAGCTCCGATGAATACGAAAACTTGGATGTGCCTGATTTGTGGGTGGATCTATGACGAAGCGGTTGGTGTACCGGAAGACGGCATCGCGGCAGGCACGGCCTGGGCCGATGTCCCGATGAACTGGACCTGTCCTGAGTGCGGTGCGCGCAAGGAAGACTTCGAAATGGTTGAAATCTGAAAGCATGGCATAGATAGAGCTACGCGGTCTGCGTCGGTGTTCGGCGCGGCGGGCTTCCAAGTCTCATGAGCAGGAGCGTTTGCAATGGGCCCGAATGGATCTGGTTACAAGGTGCTGGTCATCGACGACAGCAACACCATCCGGCGCAGTGCCGAGATTTTTCTGAAGCAGGGTGGGCACGAGGTTCTTCTCGCGGAAGACGGCTTCGACGCGCTCTCCAAGGTTAACGACCACAAGCCGCATCTGATTTTCTGCGACATCCTGATGCCGCGTCTCGACGGCTACCAGACCTGCGCCATCATCAAGCGCAACGCCCACTTTTCCAACGTCCCGGTCGTCATGCTGTCTTCGAAAGACGGTGTATTCGACAAGGCACGCGGCCGCATGGTCGGTTCCCAGGACTACCTGACCAAGCCTTTCACCAAAGACCAGCTGCTGCAGGCCGTGCAGCAGTTTGGCACCGTTCAACAGGAAGCGCAGTAATGCCTATTCGAAAAATCCTCGTCGTCGACGACTCCAAGACGGAACTGGTGTTCCTGTCCGACCTCCTCCAGAAGAACGGCTTTGCCGTCAAGACGGCGGAAAACGCCGACGACGCCATGCGCCGCCTCGAGGAAGAGCACCCCGACCTGATCCTCATGGACGTGGTCATGCCCGGCCAGAACGGCTTCCAGCTCACGCGCGCCATCGCCCGCGACCCGAAGTACGCCGCCATCCCGATCATCCTGTGCACCAGCAAGAACCAGGAAACCGACCGTGTCTGGGGCATGCGCCAGGGCGCTCGCGACTACATCGTGAAGCCGGTCAACGCAGCCGACCTGATGTCCAAGATCAGCGCGCTGAACTGAGCGAAAGCCTGCCGAGTCCATGGCGAATCGCGATGCTCTGAGAGCCTTCCAGTCCCGGCTGGCGAGCCGCCTGCAGGCCGCTCGCACGACGGGCGTGGCCGCCACGTGGCTGGCGGTCGAGGCTGGCGAGGGCAAATACCTCTTTCCGCTGGGACACGCCGGCGAAATCTTTCCCTGGACGCCACCGCAGCCCGTGCCCTACACGGAGCCGTGGTTCCTCGGCGTTGCCAACCTGCGCGGCGGCCTGTACGGCGTCGTGCAGCTTTCGGCATTCGCCACCGGCGTTCCTACCGCGCTGGCCGCCACCGAGGCGGCCCGCATCCAGTCGCGGCTCGTTGCTTTCAACGAGCTGCTCGAAGTCAACTGCGCATTGCTGGTCGATCGACTGGCGGGGTTGCGGGGGGCGGAGGCCTTCACGGCGTCCGAGCCTCCTGGCGCAGAAGCACCTGCCTGGCATGGGCATCTGTTTACCGACGCGGCGGGGGAGCGCTGGCAGGAAGTCAACCTGCAGGCGCTTTCGCAGCAACCCCAGTTTTTGAGTATTGGTGCGTAGCAGTGCCCCCGCACGCCGTACCGGAAACCACCTGAAGGACCGACCGTGAGCTCGATCGCCGACAAGTTCAAGAAATTACTGCCCGTGAGCAACGGGAACGACAAGGCCCGCGTCGATGGCTCCGGTTCGATATCGATCGACGATGTCGACACCGTCCAGGTTCCGGACGAGAAAACCGTGCGCCTCGCCAAGAAGGGCGCCGCGCCCGCCGACACCAGCTTCGGCGACGTCGACCTGCCCGGCGGCGGCGACGCCGCCAACGAACCCGGCGCCGCGGCCGTCGAGGCACTGCCCGACGCCACCGGCGGCCGTGCGGGCTCCAACCCCGCGAAGCAGCAGCGTATCCTGGCCATCATGCTGGCGATCGTCGTGTTGCTGCTGCTGCTGGTCGCAGGCTCCGCAATTCTTCGCGCCGAACGCCTCGCGCAGCAGGTGGCGGCCACCGGCCAGTCGCTGATGCAGTCGCAGCGTCTCGCCAAGTCGATCTCGCAGGCCCTCGTCGGCAGCGCGTCGGCCTTCGTCGAAGTGAAGGACGCCGCGGACGACCTCACGCGCCGCGTGCAGGGCCTGACCAACGGCGACGACTCCCTGCGCCTGGAGCGCGTGGGCAACCAGTACGACGAGGAGATGAACAAGATCAATCCTCTCGTCAGCCGCGCCGACGCGAGCGCCAAGGTCGTGCTGGCCCAGCGCCAGATCCTGACGCAGGTGGGCGCCGCTCTGCGCGACATCAACCAGCAGTCGTCCACGCTGCTCGAGATGACGGAAACCGTCGCCTCGCTGAAGATGCAGCAGAACGCCACGCTGCCCGAGATCTCGGCCGCCGGCCAGCTCGTGATGCTGACGCAGCGCATCGGCAAGTCGACCAACGAGTTCTTCACGGTCGAGGGCGTGAACCCCGACGCCGTGTTCCTGCTGGGCAAGGACCTGAACACCTTCCAGGAAACCACCCGCGGCCTGCTCGACGGCAATGCGCAGCAGCGCTTCCCCGGCTCTAAGGACCCGCAGACGCGCCAGCAGCTCGAAGCCATCCTGAAGACCTACGAGCAGATGCGCACGCAGGCATCGGCCATTCTGGGCAACCTGCAGGGCCTGGTGGCCGCGCGCGAAGCGCAGGCATCCATCTTGACCGACAGCGAGCCGCTGCGTAAGTCGCTCGGCGACCTGCAGGAAAAGCTCTCCGCCCGCACCGGCCTGGGCGCCGGCACCATCGTGCTGCTGTTCGTGCTGTCGCTGGCCGCCCTGGCACTCGCCGGTGCCATCGGTTTCGTGCAGGTGCGCGAAGGCCGCGAACGCGCCGCCGTCGCCGAACGCGAGCGTCTGGCCGCCGAACAGGCTTCCGACGAAGCCAGCCGCGTGAACAACGCCAACCAGGCCGCCATTCTTCGGCTGATGAACGAACTGCAGACAGTGGCCGAAGGCGACCTGACGCAGGAAGCGACCGTGACCGAGGACATCACCGGCGCCATCGCCGACTCGGTGAACTACACGGTGGAAGAACTGCGACTGCTGGTGGGCAACGTGCAGAACACGGCGACCCGCGTGGCGCAGACGACGTCGCAGGTGGAAAGCACCTCGACCGAACTGCTGGCGGCTTCCACCGAACAGCTGCGCGAGATTCGCGAAACCGGCCAGTCGGTGCTGACCATGGCCGAACGAATCAACGGCGTGTCCACGCAGGCGCAAGAGTCCGCCACGGTGGCGCGCCAGTCGCTGCAGGCCGCGTCCTCGGGCCTGCAGGCCGTGCAGAACGCCATCGGCGGCATGAACTCCATCCGCGACCAGATCCAGGAAACCTCCAAGCGGATCAAGCGCCTGGGCGAATCCTCGCAGGAGATCGGTGAAATCACCGAGCTGATCTCGGACATTACCGAACAGACGAACGTGCTGGCTCTGAACGCCGCCATTCAGGCAGCGTCCGCCGGTGAAGCCGGTCGGGGCTTCTCGGTGGTGGCGGAAGAAGTTCAGCGACTGGCCGAGCGCTCCGCGGACGCCACGCGCCAGATCTCGGCGCTGGTGAAGGCGATTCAGACCGACACGCAGGACGCGGTGGGCGCCATGGAGCGTTCCACGCAGGGTGTGGTCGAAGGGGCCAAGCTGTCCGACAACGCGGGTACCGCGCTGTCCGAGATCGACCGCGTGTCGCGCCGACTCGCCGACCTGATCGAGCAGATTTCGCAATCCGCCTCCCGCGAAGCCGATTCGGCCAACGTGGTGGCCGCGAACATCCAGCACATTTTCGCGGTGACGGAACAGACCGGAGAAGGTACGCGTACCACGGCCCAGCAGGTGCGCGAACTCTCGCAGATGGCCGAAGAACTGCGTCGTTCGGTGGCCCGTTTCAAGATTGCCTGACAACAGATAGATAAGAACGGCGAGCACCCAACGTGTCGATTCAAACCCCTGCCACGGCCCCTCACGCCGGCACCGCGCCGGTCACCGAAGACCTCGGGCCGCTGGCCTGGGTGCTGGGAGAAATCCAGAAATCCCTCGACGGTGTAGGCAAGTCGTTGCGGCGCTTCGTGCGCGAAGTGGATGCCGCGAGCGAGCCCGAGGCCGGCCCGCTGCAGATGGCCCGCCAGCAGCTGCACCAGGCCGTCGGCGCGCTCCAGATGGTGGGGCATTCCTCGCCCGCGCTGGTGCTCGGCGCCATCGAGTTCGCCGTGCAGGGCTTCATCGCCGAGCCGCAGCGCTGCACCGAAGCCGCTGTGCTCAAGATCGAGCGTGCGGGCTTCGCCGTCACCGACTTCCTCGGCGCGCTGCTGGCCGGCAAGCCGGTGTCGTCGGTTGCGCTGTTCCCGCAGTACCGCGATGTCCTGGAGCTGGTCGGCAACGAGCGCGTGCACCCGGCCGACCTCTGGAGCACCGCCTGGCGCTGGGTCGAGATCAAGCCCGCGGTCACGCAGGCGGCCGTCGCCTACGACCCGGCCGTGCGTTCGCGGCTCGACCGCGAGGTGCTGCAGCTAGTCAAGAGCGGCGACACGCAGGCCGCGCGCCGGCTGCATGCGCTGTGCCTGGGCCTCGGCCGCGGCGCGCTGCTGCCTCGCGTCGCCAGTTTCTGGACCCTGGCTGCCGGCTTCTTCGAGGCCCTGGCCGCAGGGCTGGTCCAGCCCGACGCCTACGTCAAGCGCGCCGCCTCGCGCGTGCTGCTGCAGTACGCCACGCTCGCGCGCGGCGACAGCCTCGTGTCCGACCGCCTCGGGCAGGACCTTCTCTTCTTCTGCGCGCAGGCCGTGCCCGCCGCGGGCGACGATGCCGCCACGCTGCGCACCGTGCGCAGCGCCTGGGGCATCACGGGCGAGCAGCGCGTCGACTACAACGTCGAGCAGTTCGGCCGCTACGATCCGCTGGTGCTGCAACAGGCACGCAAGCGCATCGAGACCGCCAAGGAAATGTGGTCGGCGCTCTCGGGCGGCGACATCACCCGCACCCGCCAGGTGGCCGACACCTTCGCGCAGCTGGGCGAATCGCTGCAGAAGCTGCATCCGCCGAGCCTGCCGATGGTGCAGGCCCTGACCCATGCGGTCGAGGCCTCCGTGCGTTCCGGCCAGGCGCCGGGCACCGAACTCGCGATGGAAGTCGCCACCTCGGTGCTCTACCTGGAAGCCGCACTCGAAGACCTGGACCCGAGCGATCCGCAACTCACCGCCCGCACGCTGCAACTGGCGGGCCGCATCGAGCGCGTGCGCGCCGGCGGCCACTCCGAGCCGCTCGAGCCGTGGATGGAGGACCTCTACCGCCGCGTGAGCGACCGCCAGACCATGGGCACCGTGGTCGACGAGCTGCGCAGCCACCTGAGCGAGCTCGAGAAGTCGCTCGACCAGTATTTCCGCCGCCCCGCCGAAAAGGGCCTGCTGCGCACCGTGCCGACGCAGCTCATGCAGATGCGCGGCGTGTTCTCGGTGCTCGGCCTCGACCAGGCCGCGCTCACCGTTCAGCGCATGCGCGACGACGTCGAGGCGATGCTCGTCAGCACCTCGCCGGCCGAAGAAATGGCCGGCTTCGACGCGCTGGGCAACAACCTCGGCGCGCTCGGCTTCCTGATCGACATGCTGGGCTACCAGCCCGCGCTGGCCAAGCGCCTGTTCGTGTTCGACGCAGACGCGGGCGAACTGAAGCCGCTGATGGGCCGCCAGGCCACCGACGCCACGGCCGGCGAGGGCGCCGCGCCCAGCCAGGCACCGGCCGCCCCGGTTCTCAGCATCGAGGAAGTCGACGCCCAGATCGCCTCGAAGCTCGCGGCGCTCGCCGCGCCCAAGGCCAAGCCTTCGCCGATCGAGGAATTCAGCAGCAAGGCGGACAGCTGGACCCACAAGATTTCCGGTCCGGCCGAGCTGCCCGACACCGAAGTCACCGAGCTCGAAGAAGACGACCTGCAGAACATCTTCCTCGAGGAAGCCCGCGAGGTGGTGGAGAACGGCCTGGCCGCCATCGCCGAGCTCGCCAGCTATCCGGACGACACCGAAGAACTCACGATCCTGCGTCGCGCCTTCCACACGCTCAAGGGCAGCTCGCGCATGGTCGGCCTCACCGAGTTCGGCGATGCCGCCTGGTCGCTCGAGCAGGTGCTCAACACCTGGCTGGCCGACCAACGCGCCGCCACGCCGGCGCTGCTGGAAGGCACCGAACGCACGATGAAGGACTTCGGCCAGTGGGTCGAAGCCATCGCCTCCGGCTCCGCGCAGGGCTGGCAGTCCGCGCCGTTCAGCCGCGTTGCCAACGCGCTGCTGGCCGGCGAGCCCGTGCCCCCGCCGGTGCGCGTGGCCGACGCGGAGGCCCTGGCGGTCGCCGCGCGCCACATCGCAGCCGAAGCGCCGATGTCCGCGCCCGCGCCGCTGGAGGTTCCGGTACCGGCACCTGTTGCGGCGGAACTGCCGCCCCTGCGGATGCCCGACCTGCCGGACCTGTCGCTGACGACCGATGCCCCGGCGCTCGCGCCCGCACCGGTCGCCGCCCCGGAGATCCCGCCGCTCGAAACCCTGGACTGGCAGGAGCCGGTGAAGGCCGGCACGCCCGAGGCCGACGACGATTTCACCTCGACCGACTTCATCGACTTCGAGTCGAAGCCGCAGACCGAAGAGCACGCGCCTCTGGTCCTGCCCAGCGGCGAGATGTTCGACTTCCTCGCGCCGCCGGCGAAGACGCCCGCGACCGTGGAACTCAAGCAGGAGCCCGCCGAGCCGGCCGCCCCTGCCGCGGAACCCATCACCGCCACCGTGCCGACCACCGCCGGCCTGCCCGACCTGCAATGGGAACCCGAGCCGCTGCCCGTGCAGCAGGCTGCAGCTCCCGAAGTGGTCGAGCCCGTCGAGGCAGTCGAAGTGCCGCTGCCCATGGAAGAGCCGGCCGTCGTGCCCGAGCCCGAGCAAGCCGCGGTCGAGCCTGAACCCGAACCCGCCCCGGCTGCAGCCGAGGAAACGGTCGTGCCCATCTTCGAGGCACCGGCCGTTTCCGCCGAAGCGCAGATCCTCGTCGCCGACGCGGTGCAGGCCCCCGCACCGGAGCCCCTGACGACCATCGAACCGGCCGAAGCCGCCGCGCCCGCGGTCGTTGCACAGGAGAGCGCAGAAGACCAGGTCAAGGTCATCGGCCCGCTGCGCATCGGCATCCAGCTCTACAACGTCTACCTCAATGAGGCCGACGAATGGTCCCGCCAGCTCGCCACCGACGTCGGCGAATGGGCGCTCGAATCGCATGAGCGCCTGCCCGACTCGACCGTCGCGCTGGCCCACTCGCTGGCCGGCAGCTCGGCCACGGTCGGCTTCCACAGCCTTTCCGGCATGGCCCGCCTGTTCGAAGCCGCGCTGCAGCACCTGCAGATGCAGGGCAGCGGCACGCGCGAGCAGGGCATGGTGCTCGTGGCGGCCGCCGACGAACTGCGCCGCCTTCTGCACCAGTTCGCCGTCGGCCTGCTGCGCGACCCGGCCGAAGGCACGCTGCAGGCGCTGCGCGACATCGCCAACTCGCCGATGCCGACCGAAGTCGCCATGCGCGCGGAAGCCCGGCCGCTGCAGCAGGTGGTGGCCAGCGAGCCCGTTGCCGACGTGGCGCTGGACGATTCCGAAGATGCCATCGACCTGGCCGACGCGGTCGACGTCGACCTGTTCCCCATCTTCGAGGAAGAGGCGGCCGAACTGCTGCCCCAGCTCGGCGAGGCGCTGCGCCAGTGGGCGCACCACCCCGACGACAGCGCGCCGCGTGCTTCGGTGCTGCGCACGCTGCACACGCTCAAGGGCAGCGCGCGGCTTGCAGGCGCCATGCGCCTGGGCGAGCGCGCGCACCGCATGGAGTCCGAGATCGAAGTCCTGGGCTCCCAAGGCGCCGAGCGGGCCGACATCGAAAAGCTGCTGACGCGCCTCGACGTGCTGCAGGCCACCTTCGACGCGCTGCGCGCGGCCGACGACGCCACGCAGGTCGAACTGGCCCAGATCGTGGCCGCGGCCACCTCGGCCGCACCCGTTACCGTCGCTTCGCAGGCTCCCGAAGCCGGCGTGCCGGCGAACGACGAAACCGCCGCCCCCGTGGCGAGCCTGGACGACCAGCCGGCCGTCGAGGCTGCTGCCGCCGCGCCGGCAGCGGACGCACCCGCCACGCTGCAGCCGCGCCCCGCGCCGGCCGCCCTGGTGGCACCGCTGCGCGCCGCGACCGGCCAGGCCGTGCGCATCCGCACCCAGCTGCTCGACCGCCTGGTCGCGCAGACCGGCGAGGTCATCATCACGCGTTCGCGTCTGGAGGCCGAACTGGGCCAGCTGCGCGGTTCGCTGTCCGACCTCACGGGCAACCTGGACCGCCTGCGCCAGCAGCTGCGCGACATCGAGGTGCAGGCCGAAAGCCAGATGCAGTCGCGCCTCGCGCAGGCCAAGGACTCGCAGCAGAGCTTCGACCCGCTGGAGTTCGACCGCTTCACCCGCGTGCAGGAACTCACGCGCATGATGGCCGAGTCGGTGAACGACGTGGCCACCGTGCAGCGCACCCTGCAGAAGACGGTGCAGGCGACGGAAGACGACCTCAGCGTGCAGGCGCGCCAGACGCGCGAACTGCAGCGCGGCCTGCTGCGCACGCGAATGGTGGAGTTCGAGGGCATCTCCGACCGCCTCTATCGCGTGGTGCGCCAGGCCTCGAAGGACACCGGCAAGCAGGTGCGCCTGGACATCGTCGGCGGCTCGATCGAAATGGACCGCGGCGTGCTGGACCGCATGACGCCCGCCTTCGAGCACCTGCTGCGCAACTGCGTGGCCCACGGCATCGAGGACGCGGCCGTGCGCGAGAAGGCCGGCAAGGACGCCAGCGGCCTGATCGTCATCGACCTGCACCATGAAGGCAACGACGTCTCGGTGAGCTTCCGCGACGATGGCGCCGGCCTCGACCAGAAGCGCATCGCGGAGCGTGCCCGCACCCTGGGCCTGCTCGGTGCCGACCAGGAACTGACGGCCGAAGAAGCCACCGAGCTGATCTTCAAGCCCGGCTTCTCGACGGCGGGGCAGGTTTCCGAACTGGCCGGCCGCGGCATCGGCATGGACGTGGTGCGCGCGCAGATCGCGGCGCTCGGCGGCCGCATCGAGACGCACAGCACCCAGGGCCAGGGCACCACCTTCAAGCTGGTTCTGCCGCTGACCACCGCCGTGACGCACGTGGTGATGCTGCGCGCGGGCGAGGTGTCCATCGGCGTTCCGTCGAACCTGGTGGAACTGGTCCAGCGCGTGGGCAGCACCGACCTCGAGGCGGCCTACCTGAACAACGGCCATCCCTTCGGCAGCGAGCAGGTGCCGTTCTACTGGACCGGCGCGCTGCTGCAGTCCTCGACCCGCAGCGAGCACGGGCTGGCCAAGAACAACACCATCGTGGTCGTGCGAAGCGCGGCCCAGCGCGTGGCCCTGCACGTGGACGAAGTGCTGGGCAACCAGGAAGTCGTGGTGAAGAACCTCGGCCCGCAGCTCGCGCGGCTGCCCGGCCTGGCCGGCATCTCGGTGCTGGCCTCGGGTGCGGTGGCGCTGATCTACAACCCGGTGGCGCTGGCCGCGGTGCACGGTGAACAGGCGCGCCAGCGCCAGGCCGCCGCCGCGCTCACGACGACCCAGTCGGCGCATGCCGCGACCGCCGCGGTCGAACAAGGCGCGCCGCAGGAACCCTCGCAGGCGCCGACGCCGGTGGTGCCGCAGATCCCGCTGGTGCTGGTGGTGGACGACTCCATCACCGTGCGCCGCGTCACGCAGCGTCTGCTGCAGCGCGAAGGCTATCGCGTATCGCTCGCGGCCGACGGCCTGCAGGCGCTCGAGCGCCTGCAGCAGGAGCGCCCGGCGGTGGTGCTGTCGGACATCGAGATGCCGCGCATGGACGGCTTCGACCTGGCCCGCAACATCCGCGCAGACGCCGCGCTGGCCGAGCTGCCGATCATCATGATCACCTCGCGCATCGCCGAGAAGCACCGCGACTACGCCCGCACTCTGGGCGTGAACCACTACCTCGGCAAGCCGTACTCGGAAGAGGAACTGCTGCGCCTGGTGCGTGCGTACACGAGCGAGCCGACGCTGGTGGCGGCAGCCGCCTGAGCCGGCAGATCGATCGCGCAGAAGAAAAAGGGGCCTCGCGGCCCCTTTTTCATTGTTTCTGCAGCGTCTTCGCCCGCGCCACCCCGTAGCGCTGCAGCGTCTTCTCGCGCGCCTCCGCGTGGTCGACCACCGGTTTCGGGTAGGTCTCGCCCAGCTTGATGCCGGCCGCCTCCAGTTCCACCGGCGAGGCCAGCCAGGGCGCGTGGATCGCCGCGTTCGACAGCCCCGCCAGTTGCGGCAGGTAGCGGCGGATGAACTTGCCCTCGGGGTCGAAGCGCTCGCTCTGCGTCACCGGGTTGAAGATGCGGAAGTAGGGCTGCGCGTCGCAGCCGCTGGAGCTGGCCCACTGCCAGCCGCCGTTGTTCGAGGCCAGCTCGAAGTCATTCAGGTGCAGCGCGAAGTAAGCCTCGCCGCGGCGCCAGTCCAGCCCCAGGTCCTTGCACAGGAAGCTCGCGGCCACCATGCGCAGGCGGTTGTGCATGTAGCCGCTCTGGTTGACCTGCAGCATGGCAGCGTCCACCAGCGGGTAGCCGGTGCGGCCGTTGCACCAGGCGTCGAACAGCTGGTCGGCGTGCTTGCCGTGGTGCCACTGGATCTTGTCGTACTCGGGGCGGAAGCTCTTCGATTGGCCGCCCGTGTGCACATGCGGGAAGTGCGCCAGGATCTGGAAGTAGAACTCGCGCCAGATCAGCTCGCTCAGCCAGGTCGCGGCGCCCGTGTTGCCCTGCAGCGAGAGCTGGTGCGACAGGCTGGCCATCTGCCGGATCGACACCGTGCCGAAGCGCAGGTGGATGCCCATGTAGCTGGGGCCGCGCACGGCGGGGAAGTCGCGCGCCTGGTCGTAGCGGTCGATGCGCTCGAAGAAGTCCTCGAAGAGCTGGCCGGCGCCTCGGGTGCCGGTGGGAATCTCCAGCGCCGACAGGTTGCTCTTCTCGAAGCCGACCTCGCGCAGCGCCGGCACCGGCTCGCCCCAGCCCTGGGGAGAGGGCGCCAGCGCGTCGGCGTGGTTGCGCACCGGGTACGACTTGAGGAAGAAGGAATCGAGCTTCGCCAGCCAGGCCCGCTTGTAGGGCGTGAACACCGTGTAGGGCTGGCCGGTCTTGGTCATGACCTCGTCTCGGTCGAAGACGGTCGAGTCCTTGTAGGTGTGGAAGGTCACGCCGGCATTGGCCAGCGCGCCGAAGACCTTGGCATCGCGCTCCAGCGCGTCGGGTTCGTCGTCGCGGTTGGCGAACACCGCCTGCACGCCCAGCTCCCGGGCAATCGCCGGGATCTCCTGCGCCGCCACGGCGTGCCGCACGATCAGCCCGCCGCCCAGGGCGCGCAGCTCCGCTTCGAGCTCCACCAGCGATTCGCGGATGAATTCCACCCGCCGGTCGACGGAGGGCAGGGCGTCCAGGATCGCCTTGTCGAACACGAAGACGCACAGCACCTGCCGGCAGGCACGCAGCGCCCGGTAGAGGGCGGCGTTGTCGTCCACGCGCAGGTCGCGGCGGAACCACATGAGCCCTTTGGGATAGGTCTTGTCGACGGCCAGTAAAATCGGAGGCATATGGCCGCCGATTCTGCCCCGATGAACCTCACGCATCACTTTTTGATAGCGATGCCCGGGATGGAAGACAAAACTTTCAACCGCAGCGTCGTGTACCTCTGCGAACACAGCGAGCGCGGTGCGCTCGGCCTGGTGATCAACAAGCCCAGCGACATCAACCTCAAGGTGCTGTTCGAGAAGATCGAGCTGCACCTGGCCCGCCCCGAGCTGGGCGAAGCCCCCGTCTTCCAGGGCGGCCCGGTGCAGACCGAGCGCGGCTTCGTGCTGCACGAGCCGGTCTTCACCCAGGCCGAGAAGCCCGAGGAGTCGGTCTACGCCTCGACCATGACCATCCCCGGCGGGCTCGAGATGACCACCTCCAAGGACGTGCTGGAGGCCCTGGCCACCGGCGCGGGCCCGCGCAAGGTGCTGGTCTCGCTGGGCTACGCGGCCTGGGGCGAGGGGCAGCTCGAGTCCGAGCTGGCCGAGAACAGCTGGCTCACCGTGGGCGCCGACCCGGCCGTGATCTTCGACACCCCCATCGAGCAGCGCTACGACAAGGCGCTGATGCTGCTGGGCCTGGAGGCCTGGAAGCTGTCGCCGGACGCCGGACACGCATGAGCGCAGCCGTCATGCCCGACGCCCCTGCTCCCGCCGTTTCTTCCCCCGTTCCCGTTCCCGCCCATTTCCAGAGCTTCCTGGCCTTCGATTTCGGCCTGAAGCGCACGGGCGTGGCCAGCGGCAACCGGCTGCTGCGCACCGCCACTCCCCAGCCCACTATCAAGGCCGAGGGCGACGCCCGCTTCGCACAGGTCGGGGCGCGCATCAAGGAGTGGCAGCCCGACGCGCTGGTGATCGGCGTGCCTTACCACCCCGACGGCGCCGCGCACGAGAACACCCGCCGCGCGCAGAAGTTCGCGCGCCAGCTGCGCGGCCGTTTCAATCTCCAGGTGTTCGAGGTCGACGAGCGCTACAGCACCACCGAGGCGCTGGCCTTGGGCGCGCGCGATGCCGACGCGGCTTCGGCCTGCATCATCCTGGAGCAATTCCTGAGGAGTCTCCCGTGAGTTCAATTCCCGATGCCGAAGCGCTCTACACGAAGCTGCTGGCCGGCGTGAAGCCGCTGATGCGCCCCGAAACGAAGCTGGTGGGCATCACCTCCGGCGGTGCCTGGCTGGTCGAGCGGCTCCAGAAAGACCTGGGCCTGTCCGGCGCGCCCGGCATCATCTCGTCGGCCATGCATCGCGACGACTTCTCGCGCCGCGGCCTCTCGGCCAGCGCGCAGACCGCGCTGCCCTTCGACGTGAACGGCGCCGACGTGCTGCTGCTCGACGACGTGCTCTACACCGGCCGCACCATCCGCGCGGTGCTCAACGAGCTGTTCGACTTCGGCCGCCCGGCCAGCGTGCGCCTCGCCGTGCTGGTGGATCGCGGTGGCCGCGAGCTGCCGGTGGCCGCCGACTTCGCGGCCGAGAAGCTCACCCTGCCGAATTCGCAGCTGCTCGCGCTGGCCCGCGCCGCCGACGGCGCATTCAGCCTCAAGGTGGAGGAAAGCAAGTAATGCTCTACAAGCGAAACCCCCAGCTCAACAAGAACGGCGAGCTGATCCACCTGCTGTCGATCGAGGGCCTGCCCAAGGACATCGTCACGCACATCCTCGACACGGCCGCCAACTTCACGAGCGTGAGCGACCGCGAGGTGAAGAAGGTGCCGCTCCTGCGCGGCAAGAGCGTGTTCAACCTGTTCTTCGAGAACAGCACCCGCACGCGCACCACCTTCGAGATCGCGGCCAAGCGCCTGAGCGCCGACGTCATCAACCTCGACATCGCGCGCTCCTCGGCCACCAAGGGCGAATCGCTGCTCGACACCATCGCCAACCTGAGCGCGATGGCCGCCGACCTGTTCGTGGTGCGCCACAGCGAGTCGGGCGCGCCCTACCTGATCGCGCAGCACGTCGCGCCGCACGTGCACGTGGTGAACGCCGGCGACGGCCGCCACGCGCACCCGACGCAGGGGCTGCTCGACATGTACACGATCCGCCACTACAAGAAGGACTTCTCGAACCTCACGGTCGCCATCGTCGGCGACGTGCTGCATTCGCGCGTGGCGCGCTCCGACATCCACGCGCTCACCACGCTGGGCTGCGCCGAGGTGCGCGTGGTCGGCCCGAAGACGCTGGTGCCCGGCGACATGGCCGGCATGGGCGTGCGCGTGTGCCACACGCTGGAAGAGGGCATCAAGGACTGCGACGTGGTCATCATGCTGCGCCTGCAGAACGAACGCATGAGCGGCGCGCTGCTGCCCTCGTCGCAGGAGTTCTTCAAGACCTTCGGCCTCACGCAGGAAAAGCTGCAGCTGGCCAAGCCAGACGCCATCGTGATGCACCCGGGGCCCATCAACCGTGGCGTGGAGATCGACTCCGCCGTGGTCGACGGCAAGCAGAGCGTGATCCTTCCGCAGGTCACTTTCGGCATCGCGGTGCGGATGGCAGTAATGAGCATCGTCGCAGGTAACGAAGCATAGAAATGTTGCTCGCCCCCAGTCTTCGCGCACTTCGTGTCGCTTCGCCAACCCCCTACCGGGGCAACACCAGTGGCCCGGCGAAGCCGGTTCCACGGTGTTTCCCGAAAAGGCCATGACTGTCACCGGAAGTACAGACGCATGAACATCCACATCACCAACGGCCGCGTCGTCGATCCCGCGTCGGGCACCGACAGGAAGGCCGACATCGCCGTCGCCGACGGAAAGATCGCCGGCATCGGCTCCGGCATCCCCGCCGGCTTCAAGGCCGAACGCACCATCGACGCCACGGGCTGCATCGTCGTCCCCGGCCTCGTCGACCTGGCCGCGCGGCTGCGCGAGCCCGGCTACGAGCACGAGGGCATGCTCGAAAGCGAAATGGCCGCGGCCATCGCAGGCGGCGTCACCAGCCTCGTGTGCCCGCCCGACACCGACCCGGTGCTCGACGAGCCCGGCCTGGTCGAGATGCTCAAGTTCCGCGCCGAGAAGCTGCAGGCCGCGCGCCTGTTCCCGCTGGGCGCGCTCACGCGCGGGCTTGCCGGCGGCGTGCTGACCGAGATGGCCGAACTCACCGAGGCCGGCTGCATCGGCTTCGGCCAGGCCGACGTGCCGCTGGCCGACACGCAGGTGCTGCAGCGCGCGCTGTCGTACGCCAGCACCTTCGGCTACACCGTGTGGCTGCGTCCGCAGGACCGCGACCTCGGCAAGGGTGTCGCCGCCAGCGGTCCGCTGGCCACGCGGCTGGGCCTGGCGGGCGTGCCGGTGTCGGCGGAGACGATCGCCATCTTCACCATCGTCGAGCTGATGAAGGCCACCGGCGCGCGCGTGCACCTGTGCCGCATCTCCAGCGCCCGCGGCGTGGAGCTGGTGCGCCAGGCCAAGGCGCAGGGCCTGCCGATCACCTGCGACGTCAGCATCAACTCGCTGCATCTGGCCGACACCGACATCGGCTACTTCGACAGCCGCGCCCGCCTGAACCCGCCGCTGCGCCAGCAGGGCGACCGCGACGCGCTCTCGGCCGCGCTGGCCGACGGCACCATCGACGCGCTGGTGTCCGACCACACGCCGGTCGAGGCCGACGCCAAGACGCTGCCCTTCGCCGAGAGCGAGGCTGGAGCCACCGGGCTCGAACTGCTGCTGCCGCTCGCGCTGCAGTGGGGCGAGCGCAGCGGCGCGGGCATTGCGCGCGCCATCGAGGTCGTCACCTCCGCGCCCGCGCGCCTGCTGAGCGCCGCCGACGCGGGCACCGGCATCGGCCGCCTGCAGGAAGGCGGCGTCGCCGACCTGTGCATCGCCGACCCAGGGCTCGAATGGCAGGTGCTGCCCGAGGCGCTCAGGAGCCAGGGCAAGCACACGCCGTTCGCAAGCTACCCGCTGCAGGGCCGCGCGCGCCACACGCTGGTGGCCGGCCGCATCGTCCACGGCTAGAGATGACTCTCACCCCCCAGTCTTCGCGCATTTTTCGCGCACTCTTCGCGCACTTCGTGTCGCTACGCCAACCCCCTTGCAGGGGGCAACACCAGCGGCCCGGCGGAGCCGGTTCCGCGGTGTTTTGCGACCACGCATTGACGTAGCGGGGAAGGGGCCCGTTCGATGATTCATTCGCTGAAAGCCTGCTGGCGCCTGTCGCGCGCGGTGGCGCACGCGGCCTCGGGCTGGTGGACGATCCGCTTCACCTTTCCGGAGCTCACGCAGGCCGAGCGCAACGCGCGCGTGCAGGCGTGGTCGCGGCGCATGCTCGAGCTCATGGGCATCACGCTCGTTGTGCAGGGCACGCCGCCGCCCGCGGGGCCGGTGCTGCTGATCTGCAACCACCTTTCGTGGCTCGACATCACGACCATCCACGCGGCGCGGCATGTGCGCTTCGTGTCGAAGTCGGACGTGAAGGGCTGGCCGCTGATCGGCACGCTTTCCAACGGTTCGGGCACGCTCTACATCGAGCGCGAACGCCGCCGCGACGCGCTGCGCGTGGTGCACCACATGACCGACGCGCTGCGCAACGGCGACCTGATCGGCGTGTTCCCCGAGGGCACCACCAGCGACGGCCGGGGGCTGCTGCCCTTTCATGCCAACCTGCTGCAGGCGTCCATCTCCTCGGGCGCGCCGGTGCTGCCCGCCGCGCTGCGCTTCGCCGACGCCGCCACCGGCGAGACCAGCCAGGCACCGCGCTACATCGACGACGACAACCTCGTCGTCTCGCTGTGGAACACGCTGCGCGCGCCGCCGCTGCTGGCCATCGTGCGCTTCGGCGAGCCGCAGGACCCGCACGGCCGCGACCGCCGCGAATGGGCGCACTCGCTGCATGAAGACGTGCAGCAGCTGCGTCGCGAGACGCACTGACCGGTTCTTCGGAACCATGAAAAAAGGCGCTTCACGAAGCGCCTTTTTCAATGTTGAAGGGGCCGTGGCGCCCCGTGCTCAGGGCTGCTCGCCCGTCGGCACGAAGCCCAGCCGGCGTGAGATCTCCAGCGCGCAGGCCCTCAGCGGCGCGGCCACGCGGCCGTCCCATTCGCGGTCGAAGGTGGCTTCGGGGCCCATGGCGGTGATGCCCAGCACGAGGTTGTTGGTCGAGTCGAACACCGGCGCGCAGAAGGCGTCGATGCCCGGGATCGGCTGGCCCAGCGTGCGCGACATGCCGTGCAGCCGAGTCTCGACCAGCAGCGCCTCGATCTCCGCGCGCGACAGCTCCACGGTGGAGCCGCGGCCGTCCGCCGGACGTGCGCGCGCGAGGTCCTCCAGCATCATCTTCTCGACCACCTTGGGCGGCAGGTAGGCCGCGAAGAGCCGGCCCGTCGCGGTGTAGGCCAGCGACATGACGGTGCCGGTGCGCAGGTTCACGTGCAGCGGATGGATCGGCTCCTCCAGCCGCACCACGGTCGGCCCGAAGTTGCCCCACACGGCCACCGCGATGCTCTGCTCGGTCTCGGAGGCGAGTTGCTCGATGAGGGGCGACGCCTCCTTGATCGGGTCGAGCCGCTGCAGCTTGGCCAGCCCCAGCTGCAGCGCCAGCGGGCCCAGCTCGTAGCGGCCCGCACTGTCCTGCACGACGAAACCGACCTTCAGAAAGCTGACGAGATAGGGGTGCGCCTTGCCGACGGGAACGCCCGCGGCCTTGCCCAGGTCGCGAAGCGCCATGGGCGCTACATGGCGCCCGAGCGCCACCAGCAGTTGCGTTCCGATTTCGACGGACTGAATGCCACGTCTTGGCTTTTCCATGGGGCGCCCGGCGTGGGGAGTGAGGGTGGGGGCGAGTATAGCCATCGGGGTTTCTACTGATATGGTCGTATTCAATCGATGATGATTGATCATCTGATAGTAACGAAGAGACTTGACCATATCAATATCGCTGCCTAAACTGCGGCGCAACTTTGGTCTTACACAAACTCGCGAACAGACAGAGACATGGAACAGAACACTTTTGAATGCGACGTGCTCGTCGTCGGCAGCGGCGCATCGGGCATGGCCACCGCGGTCACCGCGGCATCGCAGGGGCTGAAGGTGCTGGTGGTCGAGAAGGAGCCGCGCTTCGGCGGCACCACCGCGCGCTCGGGCGGCTGGCTGTGGATTCCGGGCACGCGCCTGGCCACGGAGCAGGGCATCCACGAGCCCGAGGGCGCCGCGCTCGAATACATGAAGCACGAGGCCACGACGCACTTCGACGCCGCGCGCGTCGGTGCCTTCCTCGACATGGGCCCCAAGGCCATCGACTTCTTCACGCGCAACACCTGCGTGCAGTTCGACATGCCGGCCGTCTTCCCCGACTACCACGCCGAAGCGCCCGGCGGCCAGCAGGGCGGCCGCTCGATGGTCACGCGCCCGTTCGACGGCCGTGAGCTCGGCAAGCGCATCAAGCAGCTGGCGCCGCCGCTGCCCGAGCTCACCGTGTTCGGGATGATGTTGGGCTCGGGCCCCGAGATCAAACACTTCATGCGGGCCTTCAAGTCTCCGACCTCGTTCTGGTACGTGACCAAGCGCCTGAGCCGCCACTTCCTCGACGTGCTGCGCCACGGCCGCGGCATGACGCTGACCAACGGCAACGCGCTGGCCGGCCGCCTGGCCAAGGCCGCGATGGACAAGAACATTCCGGTGTGGCTTTCCTCGCCGGTGAAGAAGCTGGTGGTCGAGTACGACGGCGTCTCCGGGGCCGTGGTGCAGCACGAGGGCCAGAACGTGCGCGTGGTCGCGAAGCGTGGCGTGGTGCTGGCCTGCGGCGGCTTTCCCTACGACGTGGAACGCCGCAAGCAGCTCTTCCCGCACGCGCCCACTGGCAAGGAGCACTACTCGCCTTCGCCTTCCACCAACACCGGCGACGGCCTGCGACTGGCCGAGGCCGTGGGTGGCCGCGTCGACGGCACCATTCCGCATGCCGCGGCCTGGGTGCCGGCGTCGGTCACCACGCGCCCCGACGGCAGCAAGGGCGTGATGCCGCACTTCATCGACCGCGCCAAGCCCGGCGTGATCGCGGTCACCACCAAGGGCCGCCGCTTCACCAACGAAGGCAACTCGTACCACGACTTCGTGCAGGCGATGGTCAAGGCCTGCGAGGGCGAGCCCGAGGTCACGGCCTGGCTGCTGTGCGACCACAAGGCGCTGCGCGACTACGGCCTGGGCTGCGTCGCTCCCGCGCCGCTGCCCATCGGGCGGCATCTGAAGAGCGGCTACCTCAAGCGCGGCGCCAGCGTCGGCGAACTGGCCAAGGAGCTGGGCATCGCGCCGGCCACGCTCGAGGCCACCGTGCAGGAGTTCAACAAGGGCGCGCGCACCGGCGACGACCCCGCCTTCGGCAAGGGCAGCAAGGCCTACAACCGCTACCAGGGCGACGCCAACATCATGCCGAACCCGTGCGTGGCGCCGCTGGAGAACGGCCCGTACTACGCCATCAAGCTGGTGATCGGCGACATCGGCACCTTCGCCGGCCTCGTCACCGACGAGAAGACGCGCGTGCTCGACGCCAACCGCCAGCCGATCAAGGGCCTCTACGCGGTAGGCAACGACGCGGCCAGCGTCATGGGCGGCAACTACCCCGGCGCCGGCATCACCCTCGGCCCGGCGCTCACCTTCGGCTACGTCGCCGGGCTGCAGGTCGCGCAGGCCGAAGCCAAGGCCGGCGCGCAGCTGAAGGTGGAGCAGCGCGAGGCCGTGCCCGTCAGCCGCACCGCCTGAGCTTCATACATACATAGATAGACAGAAAGAAGGAGACACCGATGGCCTTTCCATCCAACGTCGCACCCCGCCTGCTCGAAGGCCGCCTCGCCTTCATCACCGGCGCGGGCCAGGGCAACGGCCGTGCGCTCGCACTGGGCCTGGCCCAGGCCGGCGCCCGCATCGTGGTCACCGACATGAACGACGCCACCGTCAGCGAAACCGCGCAACTGGTGCGCGACGCCGGCGGCGAGGCCTGGTCCTTCGTGCTCGACGTCACCGCGCCCGAGGCCTGCCAGGCGCTGGCCGAGCGCGTCGGCAAGGAGATCGGCAACGTCGACCTGCTGGTCAACAACGCCGGCATCATCATCCGCGAGAACACCAGCAGCCCGAACGCCGCGGCCAACTGGAAGAAGACCATCGACGTGAACGTGCACGGCACCTTCAACACCACGCTGGCCTTCATCCCGGTGCTCAAGCAGACCAAGGGCTCGATCATCAACATCGCCTCCATCGCCGCCTACGCGGGGCAGGGCGCGAGCCTGGGCTACTCGCCGTCGAAGGGCGCGATCAAGATGCTCACGCAGTCGCTCGCGCAGGAGCTCGCGCCCGCCGGCGTGCGCGTCAACGCGCTGGCCCCCGGCGTGATCGAGACGCCCATGACCGCGGCCACCCGCGAGAACCCGCAGCGCCTGGAGTCGTTCATGACGCGCATCCCCATGGGCCGCGTCGGCCAGACCGAAGACCTCGTCGGCCCGGTGATCTTCCTGGCCAGCGACATGTCGCGATACGTCACCGGCATCGTGCTGCCGGTGGACGGCGGCTTCCTCGCCGTCTGAGCCGCGCTTTTCTTCCCTCTTTCCTTTCCGCTTCCTCGTCCGTCAACCTCAGGAGACAAAAAATGAAAACCATCCGTCTGTACAAGACGCTGCTCGCCACGGCCGCGTTCGCCACCTTCACGGCAGGCGCCATGGCGCAGGACATCAAGGTCGGCTACAACGGCGACCTTTCCGCGTCGCCCTCGGCGCAGAGCGGCCAGGCCGCGGTGCTGGGCATGGAAGCGGCCATCGCCGACATCAACGCCGCCGGCGGCGTGCTCGGCAAGAAGCTCGCGCTGGTCACGCGCGACGACGTGTCGGCGCCGCCGAAGTCGATCCAGAACATGAGCGACCTGATCGACAACGAGAAGGTGGTCGCCGTCTTTGGTCCCACCAACTCGGGCAACGCGATGGCGTGGAAGCACATCGCCAACCAGAAGAAGATCCCCGTTCTGGGCAACGTGGGCTCGGGCACCGACATCACCAAGCCGATGAGCCCCGGCGCCGACAACTACATGTTCCGCGTCTCGATGGTCGACCGCGAGCAGGTGGCAGCGCTCATGGCCTACGTGAAGAAGAACACCGCCGGCTCCAAGGTGGTGGGCCTGATGGCCGAGACCACCGGCTACGGCCAGGGCGGCCTGAAGGACATGGAAGAGATCGCCAAGCTGCAGGACATCAAGATCGCGGCCACCGAGCGCTTCGGCGTCGGCGACACCGACATGACCTCGCAGCTGAGCAAGATGAAGGCCGCCAACGTCGACACCGTGGTGGTGTGGGCGCAGGGCACGCCGATCGCGCAGCTCGTGCGCAGCATGGAGAAGATCAACTACTTCCCGCTGACGCTCACCTCCTGGGCCGCAGACAACATCACCTTCTACGACGCGGCCGGCAAGGCGCTGGCGGAAAAGCCGATCTTCATGCGCACCGTGAGCGAGACCCGCACGCCCGCGCAGCAGAAGCTGTTCGACCGCATCGGCAGCAAGCTGAAGGCTCCAGGCTCGTTCTCGTTCGCGCTGCACGGCTACGACTCGATGCAGCTGCTGGCGCAGGCCATGAAGCAGGCCAACAGCACCGATGGCGCGGCGGTGCGCACGGCGCTCGAAGACCTGAAGACGCCCGTGCAGGGCGTGCTGAAGACCTACGACAAGCCCTTCAGCAAGACCAACCATGAAGCGCTGACCGCGAAGGACCTGGTCTGGATCCGCTGGAAGGACGGCAAGCTGCTGCCCTACAGCGACGCGCTGATCGGCGGCCTGAAGCCCGCCGACTTCAAGCAGTAAGCACGGCCGGAAGCCAGAAGCAAGAAGAGACAAAGACCATGGTTGTAGCGCTCCTGCAGGCGCTCATCAGCGGGCTCGCCGTCGGCGGTGCCTATGCGCTGGTGGCGCTCGGATTCAGCATCACGTTCACGACGACCAAGACGCTGAACTTCTCGCACGGCGAGTTCGTCTCCGCCGGCGCGTTCATCGGCATGAGCGCCCTGTTCCTGGTGCTGGGCAAGCCCTTCGACTCCACCACCTTCGGCGACGCCATTCCCGGCGCGGGCGCACAGCTCTTCGCGCTGGTGGCCGCGCTCGGCGTGATGGGGCTGCTGGGCTGGCTGCTGTACGTGCTGGGCGTGCGTCCGTTCGCGGGCCGCCCCGGCATGGCTTGGGTGATGAGCACGCTGGGCTTCGGCGTGATCCTGCAGAGCGTGGGGCTCGCCATCTGGGGCCCGAAGCCCGTGGTGGTGCCCGCGCCCGTGGGCGACACGGTGATCCGCATGTTCGGCGTGGGCGTGCGCCCGCAGGAACTGCTCACGCTGGGCGTGGCCGTGGTCGTGATGTTCGGCTTCGATCGCGTCATGAACCGCACCATGGTCGGCAAGGCGATGCGCGCCGTCGCGCAGAACGGCAACGTCGCCAGCCTGATGGGCATCAACACCAACGCGATGATGATCGGCGCCTTCGTCGTCAGCTCGGCGCTGGCGGGGCTCTCGGGCTTTTTGCTTGCGCCCATCGCGCAGGCTTCTCTTTTCATGGGCCTCACCGTGGGGCTCAAGGGCTTCTCCGGCGCGATGATCGGCGGCCTGAGCAACCCGCGCGGCTGCGTGATCGGCGGCTTCCTGCTCGGCGTGCTCGAGTCGATGGTCAATCTCTGGCAGGCGCAGTGGCGCGAGGTGGCGGTGTTCGCGCTCGTCATCCTCGTGCTGGCCTTCCGTCCCACGGGCCTGTTCGGCCGCTCGACGGTGGAGAAGGTATGAAGCGCCTGGCCCATCCCCTTGCCGTGGTGCTTGTCGCCGCGGTGCTCGTCGGCATCGTCTCGATGTCGGGCAACGACTACTACCTGCGCATCGCCTTCATGATGTGCGTCTACTACCTCTGCGCCGCAGGCATGAACGTGCTGGTCGGCTACGCGGGACAGAAATCGCTCGGCCAGGCCGGGCTGTTCGCGGCCGGCGCCTACGGCGTGGCGCTGCTGACCTCGCGCACCGACATGGACCCGTGGCTCGCGCTCGCGCTGGCCGCCGTCATCTCGGGCCTGTGCGGCGTGCTCATCGCGCTGCCTTCGCTGCGCGTGAAGGGGCCGTACCTGGCCATGGTCACGCTGGCCTTCGGCATCGTGGTCGAGAAGCTCGTGGGCGAATGGACCGACGTGTTCGGCGGCGCGCAGGGTATCTACGGCATCCGCCCGCTCACCTGGAAGGGCGCGCCGCTGGACACCACGCAGTGGGTCATCCTCGGCATCGTGCTGTGCGCGGCGCTGCACCTGCTGCTGCGCAACCTGCTGGGCGGCCGCTTCGGCCGCGCGCTGCTGTCGCTGCAGGCGGACGAGATCGCCTCGTCTTCCGTGGGCGTGCGCGTGTACCGCGCCAAGGTCATGGCCTTCGTGGTCGCGGCCGTCACCTGCGGCATCGCGGGCGCGCTGGTGGCGCAGCAGAACCAGTACATCAATTCCGACTTCATCACCTTCCACCTGTCGATCTTCATCCTGCTTCTGGTGCTGTTCGGCGGCGCGGGCTCGATGTACGGCCCGCTGGTGGGCGCGGTGCTGCTCACGCTGACCGACGCGCTGCTGGCGCGCTGGCCCTCGGCGCAGCACTTCCTGTACGGCTTCCTGCTGCTGTTCGCGCTGTACGTCATGCCTGGCGGCGTGGTGGGCCTGTTCAACAAGTGGTTCATGAAGTCGCGCCATCGCGGCGAAGGCGCGGGCGGCAACGGCGTGCCGGGCCAGATCGGCCCCGGCGGCGAAGGCGAGCTGCTGGTGGTGCAGGGCGTGACCAAGTCGTACGGCGGCGTGAAGCCGGCGCAGGACGTGTCGTTCCGCCTGCAGCGCGGCCACATCCATGCGCTGATCGGACCGAATGGCGCGGGCAAGAGCACGATGATCAACATGCTCACCGGCGTGATCGAACCCGACGCGGGCTCCATCCGCTTCCTGGGCCGCAACATCGTGGGCCAGCCGGCGCACACCATCTGCTGCCTGGGCATGGGCCGCACCTTCCAGAACCTGCGGCTGTTCGCGGATCTCTCGGTGCTCGACAACGTCATGCTGGGCCGCCACAGCCGCATGAGCAACGGCTTCCTGTCGTCGCTCGTGGCGTGGCCCACGGCGAACCGCCAGGAGAAGGCGACGCGCGAGCGGGCCCTGCAGCTGCTCGACCTGGTGGACCTCGGCCACCTCGCGCACTGGCCCGCCGGCAGCCTGCCCTACGGCCTGCAGCGCCGCGTGGAGCTGGCGCGCGCGCTGGCCACCGAACCGCAGCTTCTTCTGCTCGACGAACCGGCCGCCGGCCTGAACCCGCAGGAAACCGCCGAGCTCGGCGAACTGCTGCTGCGCATCGGCAAGTGCGGCGTGTCGATCCTGATGGTGGAGCACCACATGGACCTGGTGATGTCGATCTCGGACCACGTGATGGTGCTCGATTACGGCATCAAGATCGCCGAGGGCAAGCCCGCCGAGGTGCAGGCCAACCCGCGCGTGGTCGAGGCCTACCTGGGCGTGGACGACGAAGAAGAAGAGGCACTGGCCACGGCCATGCCGGCCTGAGCAGAAAGACCGAAACCATCATGCTGAAAATCGAATCGGTGAAGGTCTCGTACGGCGCCATCGAGGCCGTCAAGGGCGTGAGCCTGGAAGTGCGCGCGGGCGAGGTCGTCACCATCATCGGCGCCAATGGCGCCGGCAAGAGCACGCTGCTCAAGAGCATCGTCGGGCTGGAGCCCGTGGCCGAGGGCCGCGTGCTGATCGACGGCAACGACTGCACCCACGTGCCATCGCACAAGCGCGTGGGCGTGGGCGTGGCGCTGTCGCCCGAAGGCCGGGGCGTCTTCCCAGATCAGACGGTGCGCGAGAACCTCATGCTCGGCGCCTACTCGCGCCGCAACGACAAGGCCTTCGTGGAGCGCGCCATCGAGCGTGAGTTCGCACGCTTCCCGCGCCTGAAGGAACGCCAGCACCAGCCCTCGGGCACGCTGTCGGGCGGCGAGCAGCAGATGCTGGCCATCGCGCGCGCGCTCATGAGCGAGCCGCGCCTGCTGCTGCTGGACGAGCCCTCGCTGGGGCTCGCGCCGCTCATCATCAAGGACATCTTCGACGCCATCCGCCAGCTGCGCAGCTCGGGCCTGACCATCCTGCTGGTGGAGCAGATGGCCAAGCAGGCGCTGGGCGTGGCCGACCGTGCCTACGTGCTCGAGACCGGCTGCATCACGCTCGAAGGCTCCGGGCGCGAGCTGCTCGACAACCCCAAGGTGAAGTCCGCGTACCTCGGCACGCATTGACTTTCACCGCTCATTTCAAAGGAACTCGCATGACCACCAAGAAATTCGCCAGCCACGCCGACCTCGAGGAAAAGAAGGTCTCGTTCACCCGCCTCTCGGAGAACGCCTACGCCTACACCGCCGAGGGCGACCCGAACACCGGCATCTTCATCGGCGACGAAGCCGTGATGGTGGTCGACACCCAGGCCACGCCCGCGATGGCGCAGGACGTGATCCGCCGCATCCGCGAAGTGACGCCGCTGCCGATCAAGTACGTGCTGCTCTCGCACTACCACGCGGTGCGCGTGCTGGGCGCGTCGGCCTACTTCAAGGAAGGCGCCGAGCAGATCATCGCCAGCCGCGACACCTACGACCTGATCGTCGAGCGCGGCGAGCAGGACAAGGCCAGCGAGATCGGCCGCTTCCCGCGCCTGTTCCGCAACGTCGAATCGGTGCCGCCGGGCCTGACCTGGCCCACCATGACCTTCGACGGCACCATGAGTGTGTGGCTGGGCAAGAAGCTCGAAGTGAAGATCGCGCAGGTCGGCCGCGGCCACACCAAGGGCGACACCATCGCCTACCTGGAAGACCAGAAGATCTGCTTCGCGGGCGACCTCGTCGAATACCAGAGCACGGCCTACGCCGGCGACTGCTACTTCCGCGATTGGCCCACCACGCTCGACCGCCTCGCGGGCTTCGGCTTCGAGAAGCTGGTGCCCGGCCGCGGCGCGGCGCTGGAGAACGCAGCCGACGTGCGCAAGGCCATCGCCTCCACGCGCGCCTTCATCTCCGACGTGTACACGCTGGTCAACAACGGCGTGGCGCAGGGCAAGACGCTGAACGCGATCTACAAGGAAACCGTGGCGGCGCTGCGCCCCACCTACGGCCACTGGGTGATCTTCGACCACTGCATGCCTTTCGACGTGACCCGCGCATACGACGAAGCGACGGGCTATGTGCACCCGCGCATCTGGACGGCAGAGCGCGACATCGAGATGTGGAACGAACTCGAAGGCTGAGGTGAGTCCCGCCCCCGCCGCGCGCGCACCGGACGCGACACCCGCCGCCGTGCAGGCCTGGCTGCTGCTGGCGATGCTGGTGTGGGGCGTGAACGTGTCGGCCGTGAAGGTGCTGACGGGTTTCTTCGACACCCTGCCGCTGGCGGCGCTGCGCATGGCGGTGGCCTGCCTGGCGCTGAGCGTGATCGTGCTGTGGCGGCGCGGCGGGGTGCCGGTGTTCGGCATGCGCCGTCTCGCGGCGCTGGCCGGCTGCGGCTTCCTGATGGTGTACGCCAACCAGATCCTGTTCGCGCTGGGCCTGCAGCGTTCCACGGCCACCAACGGCGCGCTGATCATGGCGCTGAGTCCGCTGGTGTCTGCGCTGATGGCGGCGTTGGTGTTCCGCGAGGCGCTCACGGCGCGGCGCCTCTTCGGCGTGGCGCTCGGCTTCGCGGGCGTCGCGGCTGTAGTGCTTAGCCATCCGGGCGCGAGCCTGTCGAGCGCGGGCCTGGGCGACCTGATGCTCGCGCTCTCGGTGGTGAGCTTCGCCGTCGGCGGCGTGGGCGTGCAGCGCCTGGCGCGGCAGATCGATCCGCTGTCGATGAGCTGGGGCATCTACGTCCTGGGCACCGCGATGCTGGTGCTGCACACGCTGCTCGGGCCCTCGCCGCTGGGCGCAGCGCAGATCTTTCCGGGCGCGTGGCCGTGGGCACTGGTGCTGTTCTCGGGCGTGGCCGCCACTGCCGCCGGCAACCTGATCTGGAACCGCGCCATCTCCGTCATCGGCGTGGCGCGCACCGCCGTCTTTCTTTACTGGGTGCCGGTGTTCGGCGTCGGGGTCGCGGCGCTGCTGCTCGGCGAGGTGCTGACCTGGTGGCACCTGCTCGGCTTCGCGGCCGTGATGAGCGGCACCTGGCTGGGTACGCGGCCTCCCGCGGCCACAGTGACCTGATTCCTTTCATCCATGTCTTCCGACTCTCTCCCCCTGCTTTTCCAGCCCCTGCAACTGCGCGGCCTCACGCTGTCCAACCGCGTCGTCATCTCGCCGATGTGCCAGCACGCCGCCGACCGCGGCCATGCCACGCCGTGGCACATGGTGCATCTCGGCAAGTTCGCGCTCGGCGGGGCAGGGCTGATCCTCACCGAGAGCACCGCGGTCGATCCGCGCGGGCGCATCGGCACGGCCGACCTCGGCCTGTGGAAGGACAGCCAGATAGCACCGCTGAAGGCCGTGGTCGATTTCGTGCATGCCCAGGGCGGCGCCATCGGCGTGCAGCTCGCACATGCCGGGCGCAAGGCCGGCAGCGAGCCGCTGTGGGAAGGCGGCGCGGCGCTGGGCGATGCACGCATGGCCGCCGACGAGGAGCCGTGGGAGCGCCTGGGCCCGAGCGCGCTGGCGGCAGGGCCGGGCTGGTCGGCGCCGCGCGCGCTCGACGCCGACGGCATCGCGGCGGTGGTGCAGCGCTTTGTCGATGCGACGGTGCGCGCGGACAAGGCTGGCTTCGACGTGGTCGAGCTGCACTTCGGGCACGGCTACCTGGTCGCGAGTTTCCTGTCGCCCAACGCCAACCATCGCGACGACGCGCTCGGCGGCAGCCGCGACAACCGCATGTGGCTCGCACTGGAAATCGCACAGCGCGTGCGCGCCGCATGGCCGGCGGAGAAGCCGCTGTTCTGCCGGCTCTCGGCGGTCGACGGCACGCTCGACGGCTGGAGCCTCGACGACTCGGTGGTGCTCGCGCGCGAACTCAAGCGCTGCGGCGTCGATGTGATCGACTGCTCCTCGGGCGGGCTCACCGAGGAGACGCGTGCGCTGCCGGTGCCGCGCGGGCTGGGCTTCCAGGTGCCGTTCTCGGCGCGCATCCGGCGCGAGGCGCAGGTGCCCACGCAGGCCGTGGGAATGATCGTCGACGCGCAACAGGCCGAGGCCGTGCTCGCCGCCGGCGATGCCGACCTGATCGCGCTGGGCCGCGAGGCCCTGTTCGACCCCTACTGGCCGCACCACGCGGCCGCCGCGCTCGGCGCGGACCCGGGCTTCCAGCGATGGCCGGTGCGCCACGGCGTGTGGCTGGCCAAGCGCGCGCCCGGCCTCGCGCGTGCGCGCGCCGAAGCCGGCGAACAGTAACCCGACAACAAGGAGACAAGCAGATGACCGAACCGATGACCCTGCGCATGGGCCTGATCCGAAAGAAACCCGAATGGACCGACGAGGCGTTTCGCAGCCACTGGCGCGACAGGCACGGCCCGCTGGTGGCGCAGCTGCCCACGCTGCGCGGCTACCGGCAGAACCTCGTGGTCGACCGGCTGCAGCGCGGCATCGACTTCGCGCGCGGGCCGTGGGACTTCGATGGCTTCTCGCAACTGCGCTTCGACGAGGGCGCGCAGGCCGACGCGGCCTTCAACCGCGGCGAGCTCGCCGCCGCCATCCGCGCCGACGAGGAGCGCTTTCTTGGCGGGCTGCACATCGTGACCGTCGCGCAGACCGAGGTGATCGCGCTGCCGCCGAAGCCTGAGGGCCTGCTCAAGCGCATCTCGCTGCTGCGCCGGCCGATCGAGCAGTCGGAGGACGACTTCCGTCGCGAGTGGAAGGTGCACGCCGACCACGTGCGCCGCATGCCCGGCGTGAGCGGCTACCGCCAGAACGTGGTGACGGCGCGCGAGCTCGTGAAGGGCACGCCCTGCGGCTATGCGGAACTGCCGATCGACGGCATCGTCGAGCTGTGGTTCGAGAGCGCCGACACGCTGAACGCCGCCTTCGCCTCGCCGCAGGGGCAGGTGACGATGGCGCACGCGCTCACCTTCCTGGCGGAAATCACGGCCTTCGTGGTGGAGGAGCACCGCGTGGTGTGAGTGCCGCGAGGCACCCGCACCCTGCTGCTCAGAAGTTCTTCAGCGTGTCGATCTGCAGCTGCGTCAGGCCGCGCTGGTAGAGCACATTGGTGCGGAAGTCCGCGGCGATGGCGGCGGCCTGCGCGTCCACGTCGGTGGCGCGCGTCGCGATGCCCGCGGCGCCGATCCAGGTGTTCGTGCCCGTCAGGATCAGGAAATTCACCAGCGTGACCGTGCCGCCGGCCGGCACGGTGATGTCGAAGTCCATCGTCACCACGTTGCTGCCGTCCGAGCTGTTGAGCGCCGAGGTCGAGGCGTAGTCCACGTGGTCCGCCGCGCCGAAGACGAAGCCCGCGTCGCGGCCCTTGCCCAGGCCGTCCCACACCGCCAGCGACTTCTGCGGCGCGCCAGCCGGCGGATAGATCACGCCCGCGCCGTAGGAGCCCAGGAAGCTGGTGTACGTCACCTTGGCCGTGATGGACGATGCCGTGGGGTTGTGGAAGGTGTCCGTCATGCGCCCCCATGACTGGTCGGGTTGCGCGTAGAAGGTGCGCTGCACGTCGAGGCCGCGCAGCGTCCTCACGCCGGATCGGATGTTCTGCGCGCCGCGCGTGGGCGACACGGTCCAGCCTGTCAGTCCCCTGCTGAAGTCGCCGTTGACGATGAAGCTGCGCGCGGCGTCGTCGTCCACCGACACCATCTCGATCGACGTGCCCTGGCCGCGGTTGCACTGTTCGAACGACAGCACGACCACCTGGCCGGAAAAGGACGTGAGCCAGGCGAGCCCCCACGTGCCCGACGGGCCACTGCTGTCGACCCTGAAGAGCGTGGAGAGCAGTCCGCCGCTGGTGTCGCGCAGCACCACCTGCATGAAGGCCGACTCGTCGCGGAAGTTGCCGCGCTCCACGCCCCACTTGCCGGTCCACCCGAGGCTCACGCGGCCGGTGGTCTGCCGCAGGTCCAGGGTCTGCTGCAGCCGTGCATCGGGCACCGCGTGCAGGAACGCCGCGACGCCGTTCGACTGGAACTGCGGGTCGGTCGTGACCGACACCACCTTCAGGCCGTCGGCCGCCGTCATCTCGGGGCCCAGCGGCGTCAGTTCGGCGAAAGTCTGGTTGACCTTGAAGCCCGCGAAGCCGCCACCCACGGTCACGCCCAAGGTCAATGCGCCCGAACCCGCGCCTACACCCGAGCCCGCGAACTGGTCGTTCCAGCCGTTCCCGATGGAGAAGTCGGGCGTCAGGTCCCAGAAGTTCGCCTGGCCGGGGCCGACGGCGGCGTTGATGTCGTCGTCGTGGATGGCGAGGCTCTGCGTGAGGATCGTCGATGCAGGCAGCGAGGTCGGCGTTGCGAGCTCGGGGCCGGGAGCCGGTGCCGGCGGATTGGGCGCGGGCGGGGCCGGCGGCTGCGGAGCGGGCGGTGCCGGCGGTTCGCCCGGTGCGGGAGCTGGGGCGGGTGGCGCGCCGACCGGCGGGAAGGCGAATCCACCGCCGCCTCCGCTTCCGCCACCACCGCAACCGCTCAACACCGCGACGCTCACCGCGGTGAGCGCAAACCTTCTCCGATCCATGCCCGAGCTCCTCGTCGATTTTTCTGAAGACAGTTCCATCCATCACGGCGCGCCGGTCGCGACCGCAAGGCGCCGATTGGAATGGCTCGCGCGTCTTCGGGCCATAACCGAAACAGGGGAGGGTGGGAGGGCATGCGCCGCGACGCCGGAAAGGAGGCCAAAAGTAACATCGGCGCTCGGCAATACCGGAGCAGCACGCATGGGGCGCAGCACTTTCCTTCTGGCCTTCTCCTTCGTCATGGCAACCGCCGCATGCGCGGCATCCGCCCAGACGCGCAAGCCTCTTCAGCCCGGCGTGGTCGGCGTGATGCGCATCGACGCCGGCACCGACTACGTGTTTCTCGACCGGCCCACCACTGTGGGCGGCGCGTGCAAGGGGTGGAAGGCGGTGTCGATACAGGCCCCGGGCCCGGCGGGCTCGGGCATCACCAACCTCATGTGCTGGAAGGAGTCGAACGGCCAGCTGCTGACGGCGACCGAGGCCAAGGTGACGCCGCAGGTCGCGCCGATGAGCCTGATCCGCTGAGGCGGGCAAAAAAAAGCGCCCCTCGAGGGAGCGCTTAACGACGCACGGATGCGCCGTGAGGAGGAACCGGGATCCACGGAACCTCCACATTGACTCTGCGCACCGCCCGCGCATGCGGGACGGGGCAAGGCAAGTGCGTGAGCGCCTGCCTACAGCATCCTCGCCTCGCCTCGCCTCGCTTCGACGGGCTGGCTGGCGAGCGGATGGTCCGCTCAGCCCAGCAGGCCGTGCAGGATGTTGGTGACCGGGCTCACCACGTGGCTCACCGTCTGCTCGACCTGGCTGGTGATCGGTGCCACGACTTCGCCCACGCCGGCGGCGACGGCACCGACCGCGCCTTCGGCCACGTGCGCCACCGTCTCGACCACCGGCGCCACGGTGCCGGCGGAGCCCGCCAGGATGTCGGTTGCCGGAGCAGCGGCGGTGGAGGCCGCGTGAGCCGCCGGAGCGGCCGCGTCGCTAGTCGCCGACTGCAGCACGTTGGCCACCGGGCCGTCGTCGCCGCCGAGCGCGCCGAGCAGGCGGCCGACGAGGCCATCCGCCCCCAGCACGCTGCCGACAAGACCGTCGTCGCCGAGGAGGTTGTTCACGAGCCCGTCTTCGCCGAGCACGCCACCCAGCAGGCCGCCGGAGCTGCCGCCACCGGTCACGCCGCCGAGCAGGCCACCGACGAGGCCGTCTTCGCCGAGGAGACCGCCGACCAGGCCACCGGCGTCGCCGTTAGTGACGCTGCCGAGCAGGCCGCCGACGAGGCCGTCCTCGCCAAGGAGACCGCCGACCAGACCGCCGGCATCGCCATTGGTGACGCTGCCGAGCAGGCCGCCGACGAGGCCGTCCTCGCCGAGGAGACCGCCGACCAGGCCACCGGCATCGCCATTGGTGACGCTGCCGAGCAGGCCACCGACGAGGCCATCCTCGCCGAGGAGACCACCGACCAGGCCACCAGCGTCGCCGTTGGTGACGCTGCCGAGCAGGCCGCCGACGAGGCCGTCCTCCCCAAGGAGACCGCCGACCAGACCGCCAGCGTCGCCGTTGGTGACGCTGCCGAGCAGGCCGCCCACGAGACCGTCTTCGCCGAGGAGGCCGCCGACCAGACCGCCGGCGTCGCCGTTGGTGACGCTGCCGAGCAGGCCGCCGACGAGGCCATCCTCGCCGAGGAGCCCACCGACCAAGCCACCGGCATCGCCATTGGTGACGCTGCCGAGCAGGCCGCCCACGAGACCGTCTTCGCCGAGCACGCCACCGAGGAGACCACCGTCCCCGCCGAGTACACCGCCCAGAAGACCGTCGTCACCCAGCACACTGTCGAGCAGGCCGCCGTCACCGCCGAGAAGACCGCCCAGCAGGCCATCGTCGCCCAGCACACCGCCGAGCAGACCGCCATCGCCGCCGAGGACGCCGCCCAGCAGGCCGTCGTCCCCCAGCACGCCGCTCAGAAGGCCGCCATCGCCACCGAGCAGGCCGCCCAGCGGACCGTCGGCGCCGAGGAGGCCATCGTCGGCAAGAACGCCACCCAGCAGGCCGTCTCCGCCGAGCAGGCCGCCGATCAGGCCGTTGTCGCCCAGTACGCCGCTGAGCAGCCCGTCGTCGCCGCCGAGCAGGCCGCCCAAGGGTGTCGCACCCAGCAGCCCACCGACCACGCCATCAGGTCCGAGCAGGCTGTCGACCACGCCTCCTTCGCCGAGCAGGCCGCCGGTGAGACCGTCGCTGCCCAGCAAACCGGCAAGCGAGCCGTCGCCGCCGAGTACGCCACCGAGCAGGCCGTCTTCGCCGCCGAGGAGGCCGCCCAGCAGGCCATCGTCACCCAGCACGCCGCCAAGCAGACCGCCGTCGCCACCGAGGAGGCCACCCAGCAGGCCGTCGTCACCCAGCACGCCACCAAGCAGACCGCCGTCGCCACCGAGCAGGCCGCCCAGCAGGCCGTCGTCACCCAGTACGCCACCAAGCAGACCGCCGTCGCCACCGAGGAGGCCGCCCAGCAGACCGTCGTCGCCCAGCACACCGCCGAGCAGGCCACCGTCGCCACCGAGGAGACCACCCAGCAGGCCGTCGTCACCCAGCACGCCACCAAGCAGACCGCCGTCGCCACCGAGCAGGCCGCCCAGAAGGCCATCGTCACCCAGCACACCGCCGAGCAGGCCACCGTCGCCACCGAGGAGACCACCCAGCAGGCCGTCGTCACCCAGCACACCGCCGAGCAGGCCACCGTCGCCACCGAGGAGGCCACCCAGCAGGCCATCGTCGCCCAGCACGCCGCCGAGCAGGCCGCCATCACCGCCGAGGAGACCACCCAGCAGGCCGTCATCACCCAGCACGCCGCCCAGCAGCCCGCCATCGCCCAGCAACTGCCCGACCAATCCGTCTTCGCCGAGCACACTGCCCACGAGGCTGCCGTCGCCCAGCAGGCCTTCGAGCACCTGGCTGACGACGCCGTCATTGCCGATGAGCTGGTCCACGAGGCCGTCGATGCCCAGGCCGGTGGTGACGCCGCCGAGCAGGCCGTCGCTGCCGAGCACGTTTTCGAGGATGTTGTTGAGCGCGTCGGTCAGGTAGTCGACCTGGCCGTTCAGCGAGCCGATGAGCGCATCGGTCAGGCCGCTGCCCAGCAGGCCGTCGACCACGGGAGTGAGCACGCCGCCGAGGTCGGCGGTGATGCCGTCGACGGTGTTGTCCACCGGGTCGAACGCGTTCGGATCGTTGGGCCTGAATTCGTTGCCCGCGACCGGCGAGAGCACGTTGTCCACCAGGTCCGTGAGGCCGTCGACCGTGGGCATCAGCGAAGACAGCGTGCCCGCGGAACTCGTCACCGCGGCGCTGCGCGCGGCGGCCGCGCTTCCGCCGCCGCTGCCGCCCAGGCCGAGCAGGTTGTCGAGGGCGCCGACCAGATGGCCGGCTGCGCTGTCGCCCGGATCGAGCAGGTGGTCGGCGTCCGCATCGGCGTCGGAATCGGCATCCGAGTCCGCGTCCGAATCGGCGTCGGAGTCCGAGTCGGCATCCGAATCGGCGTCTGCGTCCGCATCGGCATCCGAGTCGCCGTCCGCATCGGCGTCGGCATCTGCGTCCGCGTCGGCATCCGCATCGCTTTCGCCGATGCCCGGAACGAAGAAGGGGACAGCGCCGCCATCGCTGCCGCCGCCACCGCCCAGCGCGGCAGCGAGGCCGGCGGCGCCCAGCGCGCCGAGCGCGAATTCGCCCAGCCCGATGCCGCTGCCGGCGGCGGTCTTCTTGCTCACCGCGAGCGCGGCCGCCTCGGCATCGCTGTCGGGGGCGGTCACCTCGAGGTCGCCGGAAGCCACGTCCACGTTCACCTGCTCCAGGCCGCTGGCGAGCTTGGTCGAGCTGATGGTGGCGTCGGTGCCGCCGGTGAACACGCCGGCCAGCGGAGCCTTGTTGGTGGCCGACCCGGGAAAGAGAACATTGGCGTGGCCGTCCTGCGGAACGATCACGCGGTCGCCGGCCATCAGCGACTGGCTGCCCGACACCGGAATCGCCACGCCGTCGCGCATGACGACCGTGCCGGGCGTGGCATTGGACAGCGACCCGATGCCGGCCGGCGCGGCGGACGATGCCGCGGCGGCGCTTCCGCCCATGGGTGCGACAGGCGCGATGGGCCTGACCGTCGATTGCGCGAGGATCACCGGCGCGGCACTGCTGTCGGCGCCTCCGGCGATCGAAGAAATCGTTGTGTTGGCATCCGCCATGGCAGCCTCCTCGGTAGTGGGACTGACTGACGGGGCAACTTGTGTGCCGCTTTTTTGCGCAGCTGCCGGCGATGCGGTGGCAGCTGCGCAAGCTGTTGATTTAAATGAAGATTCCTGTCGGGCCGGCACCGCGGCCGGGGCTTCCGGCGGGCGCGCTTCGGCGCTTGTTACGTAGCGCTGTTACGTGCCCGGCTCGTAACGAGGGCCGAGGCGGGAGCAGGCCGCCCGGCCCCCGGGTCAGGCCACGGGCCGCAGGCGCGGCGACACCGGAATGTCGCGCGAGAAGTCGCGGCGCGGCGCCGAAGGCAGCACGGTGCGCTGCGCATCGTCGGGCAGCACGAACTGGCTGATGAGCGTGTCCAGGTTGCGGGCCTGGTCGCGCAGGCTTTCCGACACGGCGGCCGATTCCTCGACCATTGCCGAGTTCTTCTGCGTCATCTCGTCCAGCCGGGCGACGGCGGCGTTGATCTGCCCGATGTCCTGCACCTGCGACTGCGTCGCCGTCGTGATGGCGCCGACCGTGTCGGCGACCTGGCTGATCGAGGTCACGATGCGGCCCATGGTCCGGCCCGCGTCGTCGGCCAGCACGGTGCCGGCCTCGATGCGCTGCACCGAGTGGTCGATCAGGCTCTTGATCTCGCGTGCCGCGGCGGCCGAGCGTGTGGCCAGCTGGCGCACTTCCGACGCGACCACCGCGAAGCCGCGCCCCGCGTCGCCGGCACGCGCGGCCTCGACTGCAGCGTTGAGCGCCAGGATGTTCGTCTGGAAGGCGATGCCGTCGATCACGCCCGTGATGTCCGCCACCTTGTGCGACTCGCGCCGGATGTCCTGCATGGTGCTCACCACCTGCGAGACCGCCTCGCCGCCCTGCGTGGCCACCACGGCGGCGGCGCCGGCCATGCGCTCGGCTTCGCCGGCGGCCGTGCTCGACTGCTGCGCGTTGTGCATGACCTGCTCCAGCGCCGCTGCAGTCTGCTGCAGGCTGGCCGCCGCACCCTCGGTGCGTGCCGAGAGTTCCGAATTGCCATGCGCGATCTCGCCGGCCGCCGTGCGCACGTTCTGCACCGACTCGCGCACGCGCAGCACCAGCTCGCGCAGCGCGCCCTGCATGGCGCCCAGCGCCTGCAGCATCTGGCCCGCCTCGTCGCGGGAGTGGCCTTCGATGTCCTGGCGCAGGTCGAGGCTGGCCACGCGCCCGGCCGTGTCGCTCGCGAGCCGGATCGGCCGGCCGATGCTGCGCATCAGCCCCAGCGCCAGCACGCTGCCCAGCAGCAGGGCGGCAACGCTGAACACCGCCAGCGCGATGCGGGCCGATGCGCTCAGCTGCGCGATGTTCTCGCCGGCGGTGTCGATGGCCTGGCGCTGCGATTGCGCGAGCCTGGAAACGGCGGCAAGGAGCGCCGCCGAGCTGGGCTGGAAGCGCTGCGAATACACATTGCGGATGCGCTCGGTAAGACCCGAGTCGCGCGCGGCCACCAGCTCCTTGACGGCGATCGCGAAGTCCTTGCCGGCGGCGTCCGCCTGCGCGAGCAAGGCGCGGTCTGCGTCGTCCTGCAGCCGTTGGTCGAGCTGCTTCATCAGTTCGTCGTAGCTCGCGGCGGTCGCGCGGATGTCGGCGGAAAGAATCTCGCCGACCTCGGGCTCCGAGCTCAGCGCCATCGCCTTGTAGCGTTCGGCATTGATGGCCTGCAGGCGGTAGGCGTCGGCCACGAGGCGCTCCGACACGCCGCGCTGCTGGATGGTCTCGCGCGTGGCGTCGTCGACCTTGGCGAGCGAACGGATGCCGATGCCGGAGCCCGCGAGGGTCAGCAGCAGGACGGCCGAGAAGGTGAGCAGGAGGCGGCGACCGAGGATGTTGCGGGAGCCGGGGGAGGGGAGGAGAAGGTGGGCGTCTGGTGTCACGCGCGGATTAGACCGGGGGCGTGTGACTGGGCGTTGACCCGGACTCGCTTGTGGACATGGCGCGTTTTCGCGCAGTCATCGGCCGATGGCCGCGCCATGCGTCGCTACGAAGCGGCCATTGCGCAGACGCAAAGGCGGCAATGAAAATCACCGTCCGCTTCTCGCGCACAATCGAATCATCATCGGGAAACTGAAGCGCAAGGTCGGCCTGGAGCAGGCTGCACGGCGCATGAGTGCATTCATGAAGAACCTCGGTCGACTGATGCGCAGTGCCAGCCTTAGCGGCTACGTCGAGCTGGTCCGGTCGCTTGGCCGGGATCCCCATGCGTTCATGCGCAGCGTGGGACTTCAGGCGGAACAGCTGGAGCATCCCGAGACGCTGATCCCGGGGGATGCCGTGCGCGAACTGCTCGAGATCACCGCGCGCGCCACGCGCACCGAGGACTTCGCACTTCGGCTGGCGGCGCAGCGCAGGCTCTCGGCGCTGGGGCCCATCAGCCTCGTGCTCAAGGAAGAACCTACGCCGCGGGCCGCGCTCGAAGCGCTCAGCCGCTATCTGAAGCTGGTGAATGCCTCGCTGATCTTTCGCCTGGAAGACGTGGGCGACACGGTCATCGTCCACGAAGACCTGCTGCCGAGCCCGGGCTTGCCGATGCGCCAGTCGATGGAGCTTGCCATCGGCATCGTGTTCCGGATCCTGGGCGAGCTGATCGGTCCGCAATGGCGGCCGCAGCAGGTCTGCTTCACGCACCGGCCGCCGGCCGATGTCTCGGCGCACCGGCTTTTCTTCGGCCGCAGCGTCAGGTTCAACCAGGACTTCAACGGCCTCGTCTGCCTGGCAGCCGATCTTCTCCAGCCACGCGCATCCGGGGATCAGGCAGAGGCGCGTTTCGCGCGCGAGTATCTGGAGGCGGCCCTCAAGGACCGCGGCGAGAGCGCACATGATGCGTGCCGCGAACTGATCCTGGCCTTGCTGCCGACCGGGGGCTGCACCGTGCAGACAGTGGCACGGCATCTGCGGGTGGATCGCCGCACACTGCACCGCCGTCTGCAGGCGGAAGGGCTCACGTTCAGCGGCCTGCTCGACGAAGCTCGCGCGGACCTGGTCAGGCGCCATCTGCGCGACAGCGACCTGCCGCTGGGCGAAGTGGCGGAGCTGCTGGGCTTCTCGGGCCCCAGCAGCTTCAGCCACTGGTTCAGCAATCACTTCGGGTGCAGCGCTTCGCAGTGGAGCCGGCAAGCCGAGGGCGTGGCTGCCCAGGGCTGACGAAGGTGTTCTCCTGCCCGTTCTCGAAGCGCAGGGCATGCGCGATGCCCTCCACGAGGAGTCAGGCGGCCTTGCGCAGGAAGCCCTGATTGGCTCCCCGGCGGTTGGGCGCGAAGCCATTGGCCAGCAGCGACTCTTCCGCCGTGTCGTAGAACACGCCGATCTTCGAGATCTCGCGCGCCTGCTGCGCCGTCGCGATCGGGCGACCGAACTCATGCGAGATGCGCACCAGCTGCTCGATCTGCGCCACGGTGCCGATCTTGGCGCTGCGCGCCTGGTTCCACAGCACGTCCTCGGTGCCGCATCGCACGTGCAGGCCCATGGCGATGCCCATCATGTTCACGGGCAGCACGTTGCGCACCGAACTCTCCACCGTGAGCACGGCGCCATCTGGCACGGCGCGCACGAAGTTGGCCAGGTTGTAGATGTTCGGCGCATCCATGCCGCCGCTGATCGCCACCCAGTTCATCACCAGCGGGCCCTTGTAGACACCCCGGCGCATGAGCCGCTCGACCGATTCGAAGCTGTTGATGTTGTAGCACTGGAAGGCGCTCTGGATGCCGGCCTTTGTGAGACGGCGGATGTGTTCCTCGACCCAGCCCGGCTGCGCCGGCACCGTCATTTCCTTGTAGGCCTCGAAGATGGCCGGGATCTCGCGCGACGTGCCCTTGAAGTCCGCCAGCTCGGCGTGCTCCGTGACGTTCATCTGCGAGGTGTTGACGGTCACCGTCACTTGGTCAGGCCTGGGGTCGAGCTCGGCCAGCATGTGGCGCGTGTCGTCCGAGAGCCACTTGGCGGCGGCGCCTTCGTTCTCGGGCGCGAAGCTGATGGAGCCGCCCACCTGGATGATCATCTCGGGCACGCGAGCGCGCACGCCGGCGATCAGTTCGTTGAACTTCGACAGCCGCTTGCTGCCCTTGCCGTCGAGCTCGCGCACATGCAGGTGCAGCACCGTGGCGCCCGCGTTGTAGCAGTCCACCGCCTTCTGGATCTGTTCTTCCATCGTGACCGGGATCTCTTCCGGAAAATCCGAGGGAAGCCATCCGGGCGCATAGGGTGCGGCCGTGATGATCAGCGGCTGCTGGTTTTCGGGGAACAGGTGGCCGTCGAGGAAGTTCATGTCGTCGTGTCTCCGGATTGCGATGTGAGGTCGGGTTCGGTGCCGCGGCTCAGTACGGCACGTCGCCGACGATGCCGGCGCGTTCCATCTTGCGCGGCGCGGGCCAGTAGTCGTTCAGTGCGTAGTGCTGGGTGCTGCGGTTGTCCCAGACGACCACGTCGCCGGGCCGCCACGACCAGCGCACCTGGTACTCGGGGATGGTGGCCCTGCCGATGAGGTAGTTCAGCAGCAGCGCCGCGCCAGGCGTCTTGTCGATGCCGTGCCGCACGTTCTCCGGCGTGCTGTAGTTCGCGAAGTGCGTGGTGAAGGCGCCGACATAGAGCACCTTCTCTCCCGTCTCCGGGTGCGTGCGCACCACGGGGTGCTCCACCGGCGGATGGTCCTGGCCCAGCTTGCGGCGCGCCTCGGGCGTCATGACGGCGCCGAACGAGTGCTCGATGCTGGCCTTGGCGCGCAGGCCGCCGATCTTCTGCTTGATCTCGTCTGGCAATTCGTCGTGCGCCTGCACCATGTTCACCCAGATGGTGTCGCCACCGATGTCCGGGCACTCGATGCAGCGCAGCACCGCACCCATCGCGGGGCTCTGCCTCCACAGTCCGTCGCAATGGAAGGTGTTCTCGTAGCTGTGCCTGCTGTCGCTGCGATAGATGCGCACCAGGCCCGGGTGATCAGGGTCGCTGCCGACGACGGGATGATCCTCGAGCGCGCCGAAGCAGCGCGCGAAGGCCACGTGCTCGGCACGCGTGATGTCCTGTCCGCGAAAGAAGAGCACCTTGTGCTTCAGCAGCGCGGCGCGGATCTGCGCAAAGCGCCCGGTGTCGCGCGAAGCCTCGCCGAGGTGGACGTCCGAGACTTCCGCCCCCAGGGAGGGCGTGAGGGGTCTGATGTTCATGAGCGTGTCTCCGGTGGAAATCAGGCAGCGCCGGTCAGTTCGCCTGGATGTGGAACTTCCGGACGATGGCGGCATTGCGCTCGGACATCGCCCGGGTCTCGGCTAGCAGCGCGGCCGTGTCGATGCTGAGCTCGGGCTCCAGGCCAACGTCGATCAGCTTCTGCTGTACCGCAGGCACTTGCGCAGCCTTCTCGATGGTGGCGTGCAGCTTCGCCAGCACGTCGGGCGGCAGCTTGCTGGAGCCGATGAAGCCGACCCAGCCCCGGAACTGCAGGTCCGGATAGCCGAGCTCGGTCGTCGTCGGCACGTCGGGGAGGTAGCGCGAGCGGGCCTTGCCGCTGAAGGCGTACGGACGCAGCTTGCCGGCCTTGATCAGAGGCATCGAGGTCAGCATGCCGTCGAACATGGCGTCGACCTGGCCGCCGAGCAGGTCCTGCAGCGCGGGCGGCGAGCCGGGATAGCCGACATGCTGCATATCCAGCCCGGCGCGGTCGCTGAGGATCAGGCCGGCGTACTGCGACACCGTGCCGGGGCTGTAGCTGGCGAAGCTGGTCTTGCCCTTGCGCGCCTTCAGTTCGGCGATCAGGCCCTGGAAGTCCTTGGCCGGGTAGCTGGCCGCAGTCACGAGCACCACGCCCGAGCGCGCCACCGATGCGATGGGCACGAGATCCTTGAGCGGATCGAAGGGCATCTTCATCACCTGCGGCGTCTCCGCCATCACGTTGCTCGCCGCCATCGCGATGGTGTTGCCGTCGGCAGGCGCCTGCAGCATGGTCTGCAGGCCGATCGCCCCGCCGGCGCCGGGCCGGTTCTCGACGATCACCGGCCGGCCGATGTCGATGGCCATCTGCTGCCCGAGGACGCGGGCGACGATGTCCATCGTTCCGCCCGCGGGCGCGGGGACGATGAGCCTCACCGGCCGATCACCCAGCGCCCAGACGCTGAATGCCATCGACCATCCGACCAGCGCCACCAGGGCGCGCAAGAGTTGCTGCAGTTTCATCTGTTGTCTCCGGTTCTTGTCATGCGGCCTCGAGGGCCGGCGAGGTCAGTATCCGGCGCATCGCGCGCTTGCGACTTGCTTATCCGGGACATCGATTTGCTTGTGCGGGACATTGCGGCAGGGCGCTTCAGCCTGTGCCGCGGGGGCCGTCAGAAGGCGTGGCGGATGCCGACGTCGTAGCCGATCGCGCGACGCGGCTCCATGCCACCGGTGGTGATGTAGGCCGCCTGCGGGAAGATCGCCGGCAGGCTCAGCACCAGCGGCGTGACGCCCATCACCGTCGGGTTGTTGTGGCCGTTGCGGATGCCGATGCGCGCCACCGTCGCGTACAGCGCGGTGCGCTTCGACAGGTTGTGCACGTAGCCCAGCGCCAGCTTGTCGACCGAGGCGTCGCTGTCCGGCAGGCCGTTTCCGTTCTTGAAGTTCACGCGCGCGAACGACGCGCGGATCACGCCCGGCCCCACGGGCATGTTCACGCCGGCAACGAAGCCGTCGTAGCGGTCGGTCGAGCGTGTACCGAACAGGCCGGCGTTGTCGCGCGCGTCGCGCACGCTCGACCATTCGCCGAAGACCTTCACCGCGCCGAAGTCGTAGGAGCCGCCGAGATTCAGGCTCTTGATCTTCTCGCCGGCGGGCGCGGCGCTGACGAGCGTGCTCTCGCCATAGGCCAGTGCCACGTCGGCCGGGCCGCTGGCCCATCCCACGCGCGCGCCGGCATAGCGGCCGCGCCCGGAGGGGCTGTCGGTCGTGCCGCTCGTCTTCACGTTCTCGTGAAAGGCGTACTGCACCTGGCCGTAGAAGCCGCCGAGTCCCGGCGGCAGGAAGTAGCTGACCGCGTTGCTGGTGCGCAGGTAGCTGTCGGTGCCTGCGGAGAGCCCGCCGCCGAGCAGGCCCCCGGTGGCCAGCGCCCGCGAGGCGGCGATGTTGCTGTTGACCACCGCGATCAGGTTGGTGCCCACGCCGTTGACGGAGAAGGGATCGAACACCGCGTCGTTCCAGAACGATGCGGTGTAGTCGCGTCCCAGGCGCAGTTCGCCGAAAGGCCCCGCAAGGCTGAGCGTGGAATGGCGGCCGAAATTCGCGATGCCGCCGCCCGTGTCGTTGGACAGCGGCGCTTCCAGCCAGAAGCCGGCCGACAGGCCGCCTCCGAGGTCCTCCGTTCCTCGAAAACCCAGCCGGCTCGACGCGTAGCCCGAAGGCGACAGCACCGTCTGGCTCTGCGTCACCTGCCGGGGCGGCGTGCCACCCCGGGACCGGCTCTTCGTGCTGTAGTGGCTGACGCCGGCGTCCATCACGCCGAACACGGTGAGCGACGATTGCGCCGCGGCGCCGCCGGAGGCGGCAAGCACGGACAGGGCCAGCATTGTTCTTTTCATGGACATGTTCTCCTCACGTGGACCAGGTGGATCGCGGCAGGCGCGATGAAGCACCCCGGTGCTTTGAGGGCACCAGGGCATCGGGGACTTCAGTGTTCAGGGGCTTGAGCGGATCAGGGGATCAGGACGGTCGACCCTGTCGTCCTGCGGGACTCGAGCGCAAGGTGCGCCTGCGCCGCGTCGGCCAGCGCGAAGCTCTGCTGCGGTTCGCTGACGATGCGCCCGGCCAGCACGTGGTCGAAGAGCTCTCGTGCCATGTCGAGCATGTGGGGCCGCGGATGGATGTAGTGCACCATCGCCGGCCGCGTCATCCAGATGGAGCCCTTGGCCGCGAGCAGCTGCGAGTCCACCACCACGGAGCCCGACGAAGTGCCGTTGCTGACCAGCGTGCCGCGCGGCTGCAGGCAGTCGAGCGAATCCATCAGCGTGTCCTTGCCCACCGAGTCGTAGACCACCGGCACGCCCAGGCCCCCGGTGATCTCGCGCACGCGCTGGACGATGTTCTCGCGCGAGGTCACGATGGTGTGCGCACAGCCGTTGGCCCGGGCGAGCGCGGCCTTCTCGTCGCTGCTGACGGTGCCGATCATCGTCACGCCGAGCGCGCGCGCCCACTGGCAGGCGATCAGGCCCACGCCGCCCGCGGCGGCGTGGTACAGGATGGTCTCGCCGCCCTTGAGCGGGTAGACCTGGCGGAACAGGTACTGCGCCGTCATGCCCTTCATCATCAGCGTGGCTGCGGTGCTGTCGGAGATGCCCTCCGGCAGCGGGATCAGCACGTCGGCCGGCATCACGCGGGCCTGCGAATAGGCACCTTGCGGGCCGAGGAGATAGCCGACGCGATCGCCGGGCCTGACCTCCGTCACGCCCGGCCCGACGGCCTCCACCACGCCGACCGCGTCGGACCCCAGCCCGTTGGGCAGCGCCAGCGGATAGCGGCCGGTGCGGAAGTAGATGTCGATGAAGTTGACCGCGATGAAGCTGTGGCGCACGCGCGCCTGGCCGGGACCGGGGTCGCCGACCTCGACGTCCTCGAGCCTCAGTACTTCGGGGCCGCCGGTTTCATGGAAGCGGATGGCCTTGGTCATGTGATTTCTCCTGTTGTGCCTGCCTGTCGGCTTGGGACGCCTCGGCCAGTTCGGTGATGAGCGCCTCGGCCCGCGGCCATTCGCCGTAGCCCGATGCGGGGTTGAGATGGCCTGCGTCGCCGAGATCGACCAGCCTGCAGCGCCATTGCCGGGCCATGGCCTCGACACGCTCGGAGCGGGCCAGCGGATCGTTGCGGCTGGCGGCGACGATGCCGGGAAACGGCAGCGGCTGCATGGGCACCGGCAGCCAGCCGCCGTCGCGCAACGCCTGCAGGCTCGGATAGCCCTCGGGCATCGGCGTCTCGAAGTCCGGCGGCGTTGCCAGCAGCGCGCCGCGCACGGCCCGGCAGGTGTACCGGGCCCAGTGCGCCAGCATGACCACGCCGCCGCTGTGCGCCACGATCACGAGCGGCCCTTCGATGGCCTGCGCCTCGCGCTCGATGGCCTCGACGCGGGCCATGCAATCGAGGTTTTCTCGGCCCATCGGCGGCACGCTGCGCACGCGCGGCAGGCGCGTGGCCAGCAGCGTCTGCCAGTGCCCGGCGACGTGGTCGCGCAGCCCGGGCACGATCAGCACGGTGGGCAGGTGGGCCTGCTTGTTCATGTCGTCGATGTCTCCGCTGCGCTGCCGCGGTCAATTCAGCTTGATGTCGTAGGTCTTGACGATCTCGGCGTTGCGGGTGAACTCCTCCCGCAGCTCGACTTGCGCCTGCGCGGGCGTGCGTTCCGCCATCGGCTCGAAGCCTGCGTTGGACGCGCTCGCGCGCACCGCGGCGTTGGCAGCGACCTTCTGCAGCACCGCATGGATCTTCTCGACCAGGGGCGCAGGCATCTGCGACGAGGCGATCACGCCTGTCCAGTTGCTGAAATCCATCGCCGGATAGCCCAGTTCCGCCAGCGTCGGCACGCCGGGAAACTCGGGCAGCCGGGCCTTGGTCGCGACGGCCAGCAGCCGCACCTTGCCGGCTGCGATCAGCGGCTTGGAGGTGACCGCGCCATCGAACATCAGTGGAACCTGCCCGCCCATCACCTGCGCCAGCGCGGGGGCGGAGCCAGGATAGGGAACGTGCTGCATGTCCAGCCCCGCCGCCTTGTTCAGGATGGCGCCGGCATATTGCGACGCCGTGCCCGCGCTGTAGGAGGCATAGGAAACCTGCCCCGGATGGGCTTTCACGTAGGCGATGGCCTCCTTCGCGTCCCTGGCGGGGAACTGCGGGGAAGCGATCAGGAGCATCGAGGAACGGGCGATCAGCGCAACGGGCTTCACGTCCTTCAGCGGATCGAAACCGCCCTTGAGCACGTGCGGCACCTCCGTGAGCACATTGCTGGCGGTCATCATGAGCGTCTGGCCGTCGGCCGGCTGGGACAGCATGTACTTGACGGCGATCGCCCCGCCCGCGCCCGGCTTGTTCTCGACGACGACGGGTTGGCCGATGTCGCGCGAGAGCTGGTCGCTCACGATGCGCGCGAGCACGTCGATGGTCCCGCCCGGCGGCGCGGGAACGATCATCTTCACGGGCTTGTCGGTGTATGCGGATGCCCACGGCGAGCCCAGCGCAGCCGTGGCGGCGACGAGCATGGCGGCAAGGCGAGAGAGGCAGGGACGCGGCATGGCTGCTCCGGTACTCGGTGCGGATCAGGCGGCCTTGCGCAGGAAGCCCTGCTGGGCGCCATTGCGGTTGGGCGCGAAGCCGTTGGCCAGCAGCGTCTCTTCCGTCGTGTCGTAGAACACGCCGATCTTCGAGATCTCGCGTGCCTGCTGCGCCGTCGCGATCGGACGGCCGAACTCATGCGAGATGCGCACCAGTTGCTCGATCTGCGCCGCGGTGCCGATCTTGGCCGTGCGCGACTGGTTCCACAGGTTGTCTTCCGTGCCGCAGCGCACGTGCAGGCCCATGGCGATGCCCATCATGTTCACGGGCAGCACGTTGAGCACCGAGCTCTCCACGGTGAGCACCGCGCCGTCGGGCACGGCACGCACGAAGTTGGCGAGGTTGTAGATGTTCGGTGCGTCCATGCCGCCGCCGATGGCCACCCAGTTCATCACCAGAGGGCCCTTGTAGATGCCCCGGCGCATCAGCCGCTCGACCGATTCGAAGCTGTTGATGTTGTAGCACTGGAAGGCGCTCTGGATGCCCGCGGCCGTGAGACGGCGGATGTGTTCCTCGGCCCAGCCGGGCTGCGCGGGCACCGTCATCTCCTTGTAGGCATTGAAGACGGCCGGGTCTTCCATCGAGGTGCCCCGGATGTCGCGCAGGTCGAACTGCTCCAGGATGTTCATCTGCGAGGTGTTGATCGTCACGGTCACCTGGTCGGGCTTGGGGTCGAGCTCGGCCAGCATGTGGCGCGTGTCGTCCGAGAGCCACTTGGCTGCGGCGCCGTCGGTCTCGGGCGCGAAGCTGATGGAACCGCCGACCTGGATGATCATCTCTGGCACGCGTGCACGCACGCCGGCGATCAGCTCGTTGAACTTCGACAGCCGCTTGCTGCCCTTGCCGTCGAGCTCGCGAACGTGCAGGTGCAGGACGGTCGCGCCGGCGTTGTAGCAGTCCACAGCCTTCTGGATCTGCTCTTCCATCGTCACGGCGATCTCGCCGGGGAAGTCCGAGGGCAGCCAGGAGGGCGCATAGGGGGCGGCGGTGATGATCAGCGGCTGCTGGTTTTCGGGAAAGAGATGGCCGTCGAGGAAGTTCATCGGGAGCTCCAGGGAAATACGGAAGAAAGTCGGAAGGGAGGCGAGAAGGTCAGAAGGTCGGCGTGCCCACGATGCCGGCGCGCTCCATCTTTCGGTGGCATGGCGGGTAGTCCATCACCGCGTAGTGCTGCGTGGCGCGGTTGTCCCAGATCGCCACGCTGTCGGGCTGCCAGCGCCAGCGCACCTGGTACTCGGGAATCGCGGCCTGGCTGATGAGGTACTGCAGCAGCGACGAGGCGCCCTGCGTGAAATCCTGGCCGTACCGCACGTTGGCCGGCGTGTGGAAGTTGGTGAAGTGCGTGGTGAAGCCGTTGACGAACAGCACCCGCTCGCCGGTCTCGGGATGTGTGCGAACCACGGGGTGCTCCGCATCCGGGTACTGGGCCTTGAGCGCCAGGCGCTTCTCGATCGGCATCGCCGCGCCGAAGGTGCATTCGATGCTGTGCCGGGCGCGCAGCGGCGCGATCAGCTCCTTCACATGTTCGGGCAGCCGCTCGTAGGCCATCGCCATGTTCGCCCACATGGTGTCGCCGCCCACGGGCGGGCATTCGACGCAGCGCAGCACGCAGCCCATCGGCGGGGCCTCGCGCCAGGTGGCGTCGGTGTGCCAGCTGTTCTCGTAGCGGTCGTTGGGAGCGTCGGGCGTCTTGTAGATGCGCACCAGGCCCGGGTGCTCCGGGTCGCTGCCCGCGACGGGATGATCCTCCAGCTCACCGAAGCGCCGGGCAAAGGCCACGTGCTGTGCGCGGCTGATTTTCTGGTCGCGCAGGAACAGCACCTTGTGCCGCAGCAGCAGCGCCTTGATTTTCGCGAACAGTTCGTCGTCGCGCGCCGCATCGGCCAGGCTGACGCCGATGAGCTGTGCGCCGATGACGCAGGTCAACGGTTCGATCCGCATGTCTTGTCTCCATGTGGGCCGGCGGCAATCCGCGGCCGGGTCCGCGGAGGGTCTTGTCGTCGTGGGTTTCTTTTGTCTTGCCTGCCCTTGTTCCCGGGTCAGTGCATGAAGGGAACTGTAGGAGTGCAAGTGCCGCGGCGCTTTGCATTTCGTGCCATTCGCTTTGCATTTGATGCCAGAATTCCCCGCACTTGAGCACTTGTGAAAGGCCCGGCATGACGGCTCTGGTGCGCGCAGCGGCACTGACGAACTTCACGGAAGTGGCGCAGGAACTCGGCCATGACCCAGGCGCGGCACTGCGCAGGGCCGGGCTTCGCGCGCAGCTCCTCAGGGAGCCCGACCAGCTCATCGAGGCAGATCGCGTGGCGCGCCTGCTGGAAGACGCGGCGAGCCAGACGGGCTGCGAATCTTTCGGGCTGCGCATCGCGGCGCGGCGCCAGCTGTCGAACTTCGGCATGGTCAGCCTGTTGCTCATGCACCAGCCGACGCTGCGGCAGGTGCTGCTCACGCTGATCGAGCACCTGCACCTGCTCAACGAGAGGCTGGCCATCCAGGTGGAGGACGTAGGCAGCATGGTCGTGCTGCGCGAGGAACTGGCCGTGTCGGTGCCTGCGCGGCAGTCCATCGAACTGGCGATCGGCGTGCTCTACCGGATGTGCGAGGCGCTGCTCGGCGACAGGTGGCAGCCGGCCAGCGTGAGCTTCGCGCACGAACCACCCGCCGACCAGGCCTTCCACCGTCGCTTCTTCAGGTGCCGCATCGAGTTCGACGGCGGCTTCAACGGGCTGGTGTGCCGCGCCGCGGATCTGGACGTGCCCAACCCGGGAGCCGATCCCGTGCTCGCCGCCTATGCGCGCAAGCTGATCGCAACGCTCCCCGCCGATCGCCAGCGTTCGATCGACCAGGAAGTGCGCAAGGCCATCTACCTCATGCTGCCGGCGGGGCGCGCCACCTGCAAGTCCGTGGCGCTGGGCCTGGGGATGAGCATGCGCACGCTGCAGCGCGAACTCGATGCGCGCGAGCTGACGTTCAAGCAGCTGCTCAATGATGTCCGGCAAGAGCTCGCGCGCCGCTATGTGGCCAATGGCCGCTACAGCCTGGGCGAGGTGGCTGCGCTGCTGGGCTACAGCACGCACAGCGCGTTCACGCGATGGTTCGGTGCGCAGTTCGGCTGTTCGCCGGATGCGTGGCGCGGCAGATCGGATCTGCCGGCGCGTCGCACGGAACGAGTCGTTGGTTCGCGCGATGCGAAAGGCAGGACGGGTCGCCGGTCTTGAAGTGCCAGGGCCGTCCGTCGCCTTGGATCGGCTGTTTTCGATGCGCGCCCGTCGTGGCTTTGTCCCGGTCGAAAAAAAGCCGTTGAAAATCAACGGCTTGTTGGTGCCTTCGACAGGAATCGAACCTGTATCTGAGTCTTAGGAGGACCCCGTTCTATCCATTGAACTACGAAGACCGGATGGATGCGCGAGGTGGTGAGCCTGCGGCGCGCCCGCGATTTTATAGGGTTCGCGATGACAGTCCGGGCCGGGGCCGCCGGCGACCCCGCGCGCATCGCCAGCGCGGGCTAACCCGAATACGAAATCTGCGAAAAGTTGACCGCGATCAAGCCGGCTCGAATCGGCGGCGCGCACCATCGTGCCCGTTCGTATCTCTGCTCAGATCCAAGAACAAAAAAGAGCGAAACACTACACAGGAGACACCCTGATGAAGAAGATCGCCTCGCTCTTTCCGGGCAGAACGAAGGTCGTTGCCGCGGCCGCTCTCGCACTGGCGGCAATTGCCGCGCCCGCCCTCGCATGGGAACCCACCAAGCCGGTGGAGTTCGTGATTCCCGCCGGCACCGGCGGCGGCGCCGACCAGATGGGGCGCCTGCTGCAGGGCATCGTCATCAAGTACAAGCTCATGAAGGAGCCGCTGATCGTCGTCAACAAGTCCGGCGGCGCGGGCGCCGAGGGCTTCCTGGCGGTGAAGGAGGCGAAAGGCGATCCGCACAAGATCGTCATCTCGCTGTCGAACCTCTTCACCACGCCGATGGCCACCGGCGTGCCCTTCAACTGGAAGGACATGACGCCGGTCGCGATGCTGGCGCTCGACCAGTTCGTGCTGTGGACCAACGCCTCCGAGCCCTACAAGAGCGCCGGCGAATACGTCGCCGCGGTGAAGACCGCGGGGCCGAACAAGTTCAAGATGGCCGGCACCGGCTCGAAGCAGGAAGACCAGATCATCACGGTCGCGCTCGAGAAGGCCACCGGCACCAAGTTCATCTACGTGCCGTTCAAGGGCGGCGGCGAGGTGGCGGTGCAGCTGGTGGGCGGGCATGTGCAGTCGACGGTCAACAACCCGATCGAGGCCGTGGCGCAGTGGCGCGCGGGCAAGCTGCGCGCGCTGTGCGTGTTCGACGACGAGCGCATGCCGTTCAAGGCCAAGGTCACCGACACGCAGTCGTGGAACGACATCCCCACCTGCAAGGAAGCGGGCGTGCCCACCAAGTACACGATGCTGCGCGGCATCTTCATGCCGCCCGGCGTCACGCCCGACCAGCTCGCCTTCTACAAGGACCTGCTGACCAAGGTGGCAGCCACGCCGGAGTGGAAGGAGTACATGGAGAAGGGTGCCTTCAACCCGACCTTCATGACCGGTGACGCCTTCGCCAAGTGGCTCACCGAAGCCGAGGCCACGCACCGCACGCTGATGTCCGACGCGGGCTTCCTCGCGAGCAACAAGTAGGCGGGCAGACCGCCGGTGACGACTGCCGCGCCCTGCGGCAGCGGGCGAGTGCGCCGCGAGCGCACTCCGATTTCCTTCTTCCACACAACCACGATGGGGGCTCCATGGAGCACGACGAAACATCCGAGGGCCCGGCGCGCACGGGCATCTCCACCCACCTCGTAGAGGCGGCGGTCGCGGTGGCGCTGCTGGTCATCGGCCTGGTGGTCGTCTTCGAGGCACGCAAGCTCGGCGCCGGCTGGACCACCGACGGCCCCGGCGCCGGCTACTTCCCGTTCTTCATCGGCGTGATCATCACGATCTCGGGCGCCGGCATCCTCTACCAGTCGCTGCTCGGCAAGAACCGCAACACCGCGGTGTTCGTCGATTCGGTGCAGCTCAAGCGCGTGCTGTCCGTGCTGGTGCCGGCCACGGTCTACGTACTGGCGATCTCCATCCTCGGCATCTACGTGGCGTCGGCGATCTACATCGCGCTCTTCATGGTGGTGCTGGGCAAGTACGCGTGGTTCAAGAGCGTGTTCGCCGCGCTGGCCGTGAACACGCTCTTCTTCTGCATGTTCGAGGTCTGGTTCAAGGTGCCGCTCTTCAAGGGCGCGCTCGATCCGCTTCGATTCCTCGGCTACTGAACCCGACTCAAGGAGCACAAGCGAAATGGAAGAAATCAGTGCCCTGATGCAGGGCTTCTCGGTGATCCTCTCGCCGATGAACATCGGCCTGATGTTCGTCGGCATCATCCTCGGCGTGCTGATCGGCGTGCTGCCGGGGCTCGGCGGCGCCAACGGCGTCGCGATCCTGCTGCCGCTCACGTTCACGATGTCGCCGACCTCGGCCATCATCATGCTGTCGTGCATCTACTGGGGTGCGCTCTTCGGCGGGGCCATCACCTCGATCCTGTTCAACATTCCGGGCGAGCCGTGGTCGGTGGCCACCACCTTCGACGGCTATCCGATGGCGCAGAACGGACAGGCCGGCGCGGCGCTCACCACCGCCTTCACATCGTCGTTCGTGGGCGCCTTCCTCGCGGTGGTGATGATCACGTTCCTTGCGCCGCTGGTCGCGAAGTTCGCGCTCAAGTTCGGCTCGCCCGAGTTCTTCGCGGTGTACCTGCTGACCTTCTGCAGCTTCGTCGGCATGGGCAAGGGCTCGCCTTTCAAGATCCTCGCGTCGATGGCGCTGGGCTTTGCGCTGGCCAGCGTAGGCATGGACACCGTCACCGGCCAGCTGCGCCTGACCTTCGGCCAGCCCGAGCTGATGCGCGGCTTCGACTTCCTCATCGCGGTGATCGGCCTGTTCGGCATCGGCGAGATCCTGCTGTCGATGGAAGAGGGCCTGAAGTTCTCGGGCAAGAGCGCGAAGATCGACCCGAAGGTGGTGTGGCAGACCTGGAAGCAGCTGCCCAGGTACTGGCTGACCTCGATCCGCAGCTCGCTCATCGGCATCTGGATGGGCATCACGCCGGGCGGCGCCACGCCGGCCTCGTTCATGGCCTACGGCCTCGCCAAGAAGATGTCGAAGAAGGGCGCGAAGTTCGGAACCGGCGAAGCCGAAGGCGTGGTCGCGCCCGAGACCGCCGCGCACGCGGCCGGCACCAGCGCGCTGCTGCCGATGCTCGCGCTGGGCATTCCCGGCTCGCCCACCGCCGCGGTGCTGCTGGGCGGCCTGCTGATCTGGGGCCTGCAGCCCGGGCCGCTGCTCTTCGTCGAGCAGAAGGACTTCGTCTGGGGCCTCATCGCCAGCATGTATCTCGGCAACATCGTCGGGCTGATCGTGGTGCTGAGCACCGTGCCGCTGTTCGCGTCGATCCTGCGCATTCCGTTCTCGATCATCGCGCCGGTGATCATCGTGATCTGCGCGATCGGCGCCTACACCGTGCACAACGCGATGCTCGACATCTGGTTCATGCTCGGTTTCGGCGTGCTGGGCTACCTGTTCAAGAAGCTCGACTTCCCGCTCGCTCCGCTGGTGCTGGCACTCGTGCTCGGCGACAAGGCGGAAGACTCGTTCCGCCAGGCCATGCTGGTGTCGCAGGGCGACGTGATGGTGATGTTCTCGAACCCGCTGGTCGGCACCATCACCACGCTGGCGCTGGTGCTGCTCTTCTGGCCGCTGATCTCCAAGGCGCTGGCCTTCGTGAGAAAGCCGAAGAAGCCCGACGAGTTCGCGGTCGAGCGGCCGGTGGATTGAAGCAGGGAGGAGAGCACATGCCAGTGATCGCACTGACCCAGGAGATGGGTTCCCTCGCGAAGGATGTTTCGCTCAAGCTCGCCGAGACGCTGGGCCTCGCCGTGATGCGCCACGAGGTCATCGAGCACGTGGCCGACCGGATGCAGGTCTCCACGAGCCTGATCGGCCGGCTGCGCAGCGGCAAGGCGGGGCTGGTGGAGCGCCTGACCACCGACAGGCGCAGCGTGGCGCTCTACACCGCCGAGGAGCTGTTCGCGCTGGCCGACCGCGGCAACGTGGTGCTGCGCGGCTGGGGTGCCACCTGCCTGCTGCGGGCGGTGCCGCACGTGGTGTGCGTGCGCATCACGCGTTCGATGAAGAAGCGCATCGAGTGGCTGATGGCCGACCTCGAGACCGACGACGCCGAATTCGCCGAAGCCGAGATCCGCCGCAGCGACCAGGCGCACGCCGCGCGCATGCATGCGCAGTTCGGCGTGACCTGGGGCGACCCGGTGCTCTACGACCTGGTGCTCAACACGGACCGGCTGTCGGTCGAGAGCTGCGTCGAGCAGATCAGGCTGATGGTGAATCGCCCCGAGTTCGCCGAAACGCCGGCCTCGCGCGCGCTGCTCGCCAACATGGCGCTGGAGGCGCGCGTGCGTGCGGCGCTGAAGGAAGACGATGCGACACGCGACATCAACGTCACCATCACCGCGAACCAGGGTGAGTTGCTGCTGCGCGGCATCGTGCTCGACAGCGAGGAGCGGTCGCAGGCCGAGAACATCGCCGGTTCAGTGGTCGGGGTGACGGGGGTGCACAACCAACTCAGGCTGATGGCCAGCACGCGGCGGTTTGCTTCGGCGAAGCAGACCTAGGTCTTGCTCCTTCCCTCGGAGGGGGAAAAACGGGCTCAGATCTTCCCGCGCTTGCGAAGCCGACTAAGGGTTTCCGCTGAGAGATTCAGATACGAAGCCAGCTCCTTGCTCGGAATCCGGTCTTCCAGTTCCGGATGCTTGCGCATGAACCGGTGCACGCGCCCAGCCGCGTCGAGCAGGTGCAGCGTGATCGTGTGCGCCATGATCTCGCTCATGCCCCGCATCACCAGGAACTCGAAGAGTTCCTTCGTCTGCGGATGCTTGTTCAGGAAGGCGATCCACTCCTTCAGCGGCAGGCTCGCCACCCGCGCCTTGGTCACGCAGACGATGCCGTAGGGCGTGGGCGTTCCCAGCCGCAGCGCGGCGTAGCTCGTCTCCATGTCGTTCTCGTCGGCGAAGCGAAGGATCATTTCCTTGCCCTCCGGGTTGCTCACCACCCGCTTGAGGATGCCGTCGAGGATGAAGTACTGCTCCATTTCCCGCACGCCCTGGTGCAGCAGGAACTCGCCCTTGTTGCCGTCCACGATGACCAGGTGCGCCTCGAGCTCGGCGCGGTCGGCTTCGCTCAGGTCCTTGAGAAGCACGTTCTGCCGGAGCTGGGCGCGAATAATGTTCTTCTCCGGATGGTTTTCCAACGTCGTCATGGTCACCGTCTTGCTCGATTTCGCTGCCAGCGCCGGTCATCGGGGCCGCCGCCGTTTTCGGGAAAGTTGACCGAGGTCAACGGCCGAAAGTTTGGCCCGAATCATAGTCGCGGCTCGGGCCCCGGCCATTCACCCATGCAGAAGGAGAGACATGTCTTCAGTCAGAACAGAGAAAGAGGCGACCACCACGCTGAGCGAAGCCCTCAAGTCCGCGAAAACCCGTGACGCCGACGGCGACGCGGTGGTGCGCGCGCTCAAGAGCGTGACGGAAGACAACGCGCCCGCGGGCGAGACCATCGACGGCTTCCACCTCGTCATCGATGCCCTCAAGCTCAACGACATCGACACCATCTTCGGCCTCCCCGGCATCCCGATCACCGACCTCACGCGCATGGCCCAGGCAGAAGGCCTGCGCGTCATCTCCTTCCGCCACGAGCAGCACGCCGGCAATGCCGCAGCCGCCGCCGGCTTCCTCACGCAGAAGCCCGGCATCTGCCTGACCGTGTCGGCCCCCGGCTTCCTCAACGGCCTCACCGCGCTGGCGAACGCCACCACCAACTGCTTCCCGATGATCCTCATCAGCGGCTCCAGCGAGCGCGAGATCGTCGACCTGCAGCAGGGCGACTACGAGGAAATGGACCAGCTCGCCATCGCCAAGCCGCTGTGCAAGGCCGCCTTCCGCGTGCTGCATGCCCAGGACATCGGCGTGGGCATCGCGCGCGCCATCCGCGCCGCGCTGTCGGGCCGCCCGGGCGGCGTGTACCTCGACCTGCCGGCCAAGCTCTTCGCGCAGACCATGGACGCGGCGGCCGGCAAGGCCTCGCTCATCAAGGTCATCGATGCCGCGCCGCGCCAGATCCCGGCGGCCGACGCGGTGAACCGCGCGCTCGACCTGCTCAAGGGCGCCAAGCGCCCGCTGATCCTGCTCGGCAAGGGCGCCGCCTACGCACAGGCCGACGCCGACATCCGCGCACTCGTCGAGAAGACGGGTATTCCCTACCTGCCGATGTCCATGGCCAAGGGCCTGCTGCCCGACACGCACGCGCAGTCGGCCGCCGCCGCGCGCTCCTACGTGCTGCAGGAAGCCGACGTGGTGGTGCTGATCGGCGCTCGCCTCAACTGGCTGCTCTCGCACGGCAAGGGCAAGACCTGGGCGCAGGAGAAGGGCGCCAAGCGCTTCATCCAGATCGACATCGCGCCGACCGAGATCGACAGCAACGTTGCCATCGAGGCGCCGGTGATCGGTGACATCGGCTCCTGCGTGGCCGCGCTGCTGGCCGGCATCGACGCCAGGTGGGCCAAGCCGCCGGCCGAGTGGACCGGCGCCATCGCCGAGCGCAAGGACAAGAACCTGTCGAAGATGGCCGCCACGCTGGCCGCGCGGCCCTCGCCGATGAACTTCCACAGCGCGCTCAGCGTGATCCGCGACCAGGTGAAGGCACGGCCCGACGCCATCGTCGTCAACGAGGGCGCCAACACGCTCGACTTCGCGCGCAGCATCGTCGACATGTACGAGCCGCGCAAGCGCCTCGACGTGGGCACCTGGGGGATCATGGGCATCGGCATGGGCTTCTCCGTGGCCGCCGCCGTGGTCACGGGCAAGCCGGTGATCGCCATCGAGGGCGACAGCGCCTTCGGCTTCAGCGGCATGGAGGTGGAAACCATCTGCCGCTACAACCTGCCGGTCTGCGTCATCGTCTTCAACAACAACGGCGTCTACCGCGGCACCGACGTGAACCCCAGCGGCACGCCCGACGTGGCGCCCACGGTGTTCGTCAAGAACGCGCGCTACGACAAGCTGATGGAAGCCTTCGGCGGCGTCGGCGTCAACGCCACCACCGCCGACGAGCTGCAGAAGGCCCTGGCCGAGGCTGTCGCCTCGGGCCGCCCGACCCTCATCAATGCCGTCATCGACGAGACGGCAGGCACCGAGAGCGGCCGCATCACGAGCCTGAACCCCGCCACGGCGAAGAAGAAGTAACCCGCGTTCCGTTTCATTCAAGGAGATTTCCCAATGAGCAACAAGCCCCTCAACGGCATCAAGATCATCGACTTCACGCACGTGCAGGCCGGTCCCGCGTGCACCCAGTTGCTGGCCTGGTTCGGCGCCGACGTGATCAAGGTGGAGCGTCCCGGCGCGGGCGACGTGACGCGCTCGCAGCTGCGCGACATCCCGGATGTCGACGCGCTCTACTTCACCATGCTCAACAGCAACAAGCGCTCGATCACGCTGGACACGAAGAAGCCCGAGGGCAAGGCCGTGCTGGAGAAGCTGATCCGCGAATCCGACGTGCTGGTCGAAAACTTCGGCCCTGGCGCGCTGGACCGCATGGGCTTCACCTGGGAACGCATCCAGGAGCTGAATCCCAAGATGATCGTCGCATCGGTCAAGGGCTTCAGCGAGGGCCACCACTACGAGGACCTGAAGGTGTACGAGAACGTGGCGCAGTGCGCCGGCGGCGCTGCCTCCACCACCGGCTGGTGGAAGGGCGGGAACTCCGTCCCGACGATCTCGGCGGCGGCGCTGGGCGACTCCAACACCGGCATGCACCTGGCCATCGGCATCCTGACGGCCATCATCGGACGCGAGCAGACGGGCAAGGGCCAGAAGGTGGCCTGCTCGATGCAGGACGCCGTGCTCAACCTGTGCCGCGTGAAGATGCGCGACCAGCAGCGCCTGGACAGCGTGGGCTACCTCGAGGAATACCCGCAGTACCCGCACGAGATGGGCGCGTTCGCCGACAAGGTCGTGCCGCGCGGCGGCAACGCCGGCGGCGGCGGCCAGCCCGGCTGGATCCTGAAGTGCAAGGGCTGGCAGACCGACCCGAACGCATATATCTACTTCACGGTGCAGGGCCACGCCTGGGAGCCGATCTGCGACGCGCTGGGCAAGCCCGAGTGGAAGACCGACCCCGACTACATGACGGCCAAGGCCCGCCAGCCGCACATCGAGCAGATCTTCGCCACCATCGAGGACTTCATCAAGGACAAGACCAAGTTCGAGGCGGTGGACATCTTCCGCAAGCACGACATCCCCTGCGCCCCGGTGCTGTCGATGAAGGAACTGCTGCACGACGAGTCGCTGCGCAAGAGCGGCTCGATCGTGGAAGTCCCGCACAAGGAACGCGGCAGCTACTGGACCATCGGCAGCCCGATCAAGTTCTCGGACCTCAAGCCCGAAGTCACCGCCTCGCCCCTGCTGGGCGAGCACACCGACGACGTGCTGGCTGAGCTCGGCTACAGCCAGGACCAGATCGCCAGCCTGCACGCGGCCAAGGCCGTGTAGGGCAGCAGCAGCCCTGTGCGGGGGGCTTCACACCAACCAGATTCCCCCGCACAGTGACAGACCCCAGCCAGCAGTCAGCGCCCGGGAGGCACTCATGCAAGCGAACCTGGATTTCAAGCAGCTCGTCGAAGGCGCCGGCGATGCGATCATGGTGTGCGACGCGCAGGGCGCGATCACGCTGTGGAACCGCGCGGCCGAGCGCATCTTCGGCTTCAGCGAGGCCGAGGCCCTCGGCCAGTCGCTCGACCTGATCATTCCCCAGCGCCAACGCCAGCGGCACTGGGACGGCTACAACAAGACGATGGAAACCGGCGTCACCAAGTACGGCGCCGACCTGCTGCGCGTGCCCGCGCTGCACAAGGACGGGCACACGCTCTCTATTGCCTTCACGGTGTCGATGCTGTTCTCCACCGATCGCGAGGTCACCGGCATCGTCGCCATCGTCCGCGACGAGACAGCCCGCTTCGCGGAGGAGCGCAAACTTCGCGCCCGTCTGGTAGAAGTCGAAGCCACGATGATCAGAGAAGGAGACAGTCAATGAGCCAAGCACTCGAGGGCGTCCGCATCCTCGACTTCACCCATGTGCAGTCCGGCCCCACCTGCACGCAACTGCTGGCGTGGTTCGGCGCCGACGTGATCAAGGTCGAGCGCGCCGGCGAAGGCGACGCCACGCGCGGCCAGCTGCGCGACATTCCCGGCGCGGACAGCCTCTACTTCACGATGCTGAACCACAACAAGCGCTCGATCACGCTGGACACCAAGAACCCCAAGGGCAAGGAGGTTCTCGACAGCCTGATCAAGACCTGCGACGTGCTGGTGGAGAACTTCGCGCCCGGCGCGCTCGACCGCATGGGCATCACCTGGGCCCACATCCAGAAGCTCAACCCGCGCATGATCGTGGCCTCGGTCAAGGGCTTCGGGCCCGGCAAGTACGAGCACTGCAAGGTGTACGAGAACGTGGCCCAGTGCGCCGGCGGCGCGGCTTCCACCACCGGCTTCGAGGACGGCCCGCCGCTGGTGACCGGTGCGCAGATCGGCGACAGCGGCACCGGCCTGCACCTGGCGCTCGGCATCCTGGCGGCGCTCTTCCAGCGCAACAGCACCGGGCGCGGCCAGCAGGTGCTCGCGCCGATGCAGGACGCGGTGCTCAACCTGTGCCGCGTGAAGATGCGCGACCAGCAGCGGCTGGAGCGCACCGGCACCATGCACGAGTACCCGCAGTACCCCGACGGCAAGTTCGGCGACGCGGTGCCGCGCGCGGGCAACGCATCGGGCGGCGGCCAGCCGGGCTCCATCCTGAAGTGCAAGGGCTGGGAGACCGACCCGAACGCGTACATCTACTTCATCACGCAGGCGGCCGTGTGGCCGGCGGTGTGCAAGGTCATCGGCGAGGAGGGCTGGATCAACGACGAGGCCTACGCCACGCCGGCCGCGCGATTGCTGCACCTGAAGCCGATCTTCGCGCGCATCGAGCAGTGGACCATGACCAAGACCAAGTTCGAGGCCATGGACATCCTCAACGAGTACGACATTCCCTGCGGGCCGATCCTCTCGATGAAGGAGATCGCCGCGGACGAATCGCTGCGCGAGACCGGCACCATCGTCGAGGTCGACCACCCGGTGCGCGGCAAGTACTTGACGGTGGGCAACCCCATCAAGATGTCCGACAGCCCGACGGTGGTGACGCGTTCGCCGCTGCTCGGTGAACACACCGAGGAAGTGCTCAGGCAGCTCGGTTACGACGCGGATGCCCTGGCGACCCTGCGGGCCGAACGCGTGATCTGAGGCAAGGCGGCGCGGGGCGCTGCCTTCGCCGATCCGGTTTTTCTTTCTTTATGGCGCGCTGCCATTCCGGCTGCGCGGCGGGCGGCTGCGCGCCTGAATGACCGAATTGCAATTGCAGGAATTCCGACACATAACCTGCAATGAATGATTTTTATAAATTCATTTAATTTCTGTTTATCGTCCATCGATCCTACATTTTGAACTCGCCGGAATTAATCGATCAATTCAACCTGTCCGGCATTCATTCAAGGAGAAGATCATGGAAAACCAGTCACCCATCCAATACTGGCGCGACGAAATCGAGCGCAATGCCTACAACGCAGCCTTCTTCGAGCTGGGCCTGCGCTGGCACTGGGACGGCGAGACCTACGACCGCCTGATGGGCCTCGGCCAGGACGCGAACGAGCGAATCGGCCATTACCTGAAGACCCATCAACCGCATCTCCTTAAGGCCTACGACGCCGAATTCCTGGCGGTCGCCATCGAGCAGAAGAAGGAAATCCACAGAAAGCGCGAAATGGCCTCGTCGAGCTATTTCAATTGGGCCGAAAGCCACGGCGTCGAGCTGGGCGCCTGAAATTCAATTCGAACTGCAGGCAATTGCGGCCATGAACATCCACGAATACCAGGGCAAGGAAGTGCTGCGCCAATACGGCGTGGCGACCCCTCGCGGATTCGTCTGCCGCTCGCCCGACGAGGCGGCCGATGCCGCCAGCCGCATCGGCGGCCGGGCCTGGGTGGTCAAGGCGCAGATCCATGCGGGCGGTCGCGGCAAGGGCGGCGGCGTGAAGCCGGCCTGGTCGGTGGACGAGGTGCGGCGCCACGCCGGCCAGATGCTCGGCATGACGCTGAAGACGCCGCAGACCGGCCCCGAGGGCCGCGTGGTGAGGCAGCTGCTGGTGGAGGAGAGCGTCGAGATCGACAAGGAGCTGTATCTCGGCTTCGTGGTCGACCGCAATTCGCAGCGCGTGGCCCTGATGGCCTCGAGCGAAGGCGGCATGGATATCGAGGAAGTGGCCGCGCGCACGCCCGAGAAGATCCACCGGCTCTTCATCGACCCCGACACCGGCCTCGGCGTGGCCGATGCGGACGGCATCGCGCGGCGCATCGGCATCGCCGACCGCGCGGTGGTGCAGGCGCGCGTGCTGATGCAGAACCTCTGGCAGGCCTTCGACGGCAGCGACGCCTCGCTGGCCGAGATCAACCCGCTGGTGCTCACCCGCGACGGTCGCGTGATCGCGCTGGACGCCAAGTTCGACTTCGACGACAACGCGCTCTTCCGCCAGCCCGGCATCGCCGCGATGCGCGACCTCGACGAGGAGGACGCGGTGGAGACCGAAGCCTCGAACGCCGGCCTCTCGTACATCGCGCTCGACGGCGACATCGGCTGCCTGGTCAACGGCGCCGGCCTCGCGATGGCGACGATGGACGCGATCAAGCTCTACGACGGATCGCCCGCCAACTTCCTCGACGTGGGCGGCGGCGCAACGGCCGACAAGGTGGCCGAGGCCGTGCGGCTGATGCTGCGCAACCCGAAGCTCAAGGCCGTGCTGGTCAATATCTTCGGCGGCATCATGAAGTGCGACGTGATCGCGCACGGCGTGGTCGATGCGGTGCGCGAGACCGGCCTCAGGGTGCCGCTGATCGTGCGCATGAAGGGCACCAACGAGGACCTGGGCCGGACCATCCTCGCGCAGTCGGGGCTGTCGATCATCAACGCCGACGACATGGCCGAGGCGGCGCAACGGGCCATCGGCGCGGCCCGCAACTGGGAGCGCCGGCGATGAAGCCCTCGTTCCTCCAACAGCCGATGGAGCCTGTCGCATGTCCATCCTGATCAACAAGCACACCCGCGTCATCACGCAGGGCATCACCGGCAGGACGGGCCAGTTCCACACGCAGGCCTGCCTGGAGTACGGCAATGGCAGGCACTGCTTCGTCGCGGGCGTAAACCCGCTGAAGGGCGGCCAGTCGATGGCAGGCATCCCGATCTTCGGCACGGTGAAAGAGGCGAAGGCCGAGACCGGCGCGACCGTCTCGGTGATCTACGTGCCGCCGGCCTTCGCCGCGGCCGCCATCGACGAGGCGGTGGATGCCGAGCTCGACCTCGTCATCTGCATCACCGAAGGCATCCCGGTGCGCGACATGATCCGCACGCGCCACCGCATGCAGGGCCGCAAGACGGTGCTGCTGGGGCCCAACTGCCCGGGCCTCATCACGCCGGGCGAGATCAAGATCGGCATCATGCCCGGCCACATCCACCAGCGCGGGCGCATCGGCGTGGTCTCGCGCTCGGGCACGCTGACCTACGAGGCCGCGAGCCAGCTCGCGAGCTTCGGCATCGGGCAGTCGACCGTGGTCGGCATCGGCGGCGACCCGGTCGGCGGGCTGAGGCACATCGACGTGCTGAAGATGTTCAACGACGACCCGCGCACCGACGCCGTGATCATGGTCGGCGAGATCGGGGGCGATGCCGAGGAGCAATGCGCGCGCTGGGTCCGCGACCACATGACCAAGCCCGTGGTCGGCTTCATCGCCGGCGCCAGCGCGCCGCCCGGCAAGCGCATGGGCCATGCGGGCGCCATCGTCTCCGGAGGCCGAGGCACGGCGCAGGAAAAGCTCGCTGTGATGAAGGAGTGCGGCATCCACGTCACGCGCAATCCGGCGGACATGGGAAAGCTGATTGCCTCGCTCGTGATTCCCGACTACCTCCCGTTCGACTGACCGACCGGCGACGGCCCCGAATTCCATCTATCCATCCAGAAAGAAGACAACAACATGGAACAGCAGCACCAGCAGAGGAAATGGGTCCGCTTCGAGCACGCCGGCGGCATCGGCTTCGGCACGCTCGAAGGCGATGCCGTGCATGAGCGGCAGGGCGATATGTTCGGCAGCTCCGAGCCCACGGGCCGCGTGTTCGCGCTGGCGGGCCTTCAGCTGCTCACGCCCACCGAGCCCACCAAGGTGATCGCGCTGTGGAACAACTTCCACGCGCTCGGTGCCAAGCTCAGCCTGCCGGTGCCGGCCGAGCCGCTCTATCTGCTGAAGACGCCCAACTCCTACCTTTCGCCAGGCGCGCCCATCCGCAAGCCGCTGTGCGACGGCAAGGTCGTGTTCGAGGGCGAGCTTGGCATCGTGATCGGAAAGACCGCCACGGCCGTGTCGGAAGCCGATGCGCTCGACCATGTGTTCGGCTACACCTGCGCCAACGACGTCACGGTGGCCGACATCCTCAACCGCGACGCTTCCTTCGCGCAGTGGGTGCGCGCCAAGGGCTTCGACACCTTCTGCCCCATGGGCCCGGTGGTCGCCACCGGCCTCGATCCCGCCACGCTCACCGTGACCACCACGCTCAACGGCGAGCAACGCCAGAACTATCCGATCAGCGACATGCGCTTTTCGGTGCAGCAGCTGGTGAGCCTCATCTCGCAGGACATGACGCTGCACCGCGGCGACGTGATCCTCTGCGGCACCTCGGTCGGCGTCGGCTCCATGAAGCCCGGCAGCCTCGTGGAGATCGAGATCGGCGGCATCGGAAAGCTCAGCAACCGCTTCGGCTGAACGCAGCAGAAGGGTCGCGCAAGAAATTCAACTCTTGGGGATCGACATGAAGATTGCAATCATCGGCGCAGGCGCCATCGGCGGACTGGTTGGCGCGAAGCTCGCGCTGGCCGGCGAGGACGTCACGTTCATCGTGCGCGGCGCGAATCTCGACGCCATATCGCGCAACGGCATCAAGCTGGTCTCGGCCGAGGGCGAGGAACAGGTGGCGCGCAACGTGAAGGCCACCGACCGCTACGACGAGGCGGGCCCGCAGGACATCGTCGTGCTCGCGATGAAGGCCCACCAGGTCGAGGCCGTGGCCAACGACGTGCCCAAGCTCTTCGGGCCCGACACGGTGGTCGTGACCATGCAGAACGGCATTCCGTACTGGTACTTCCACAAGCACGGCGGCGCGCTCGAAGGCACGCCGGTGCGCAGTGTCGATCCGTCGGGCACCGTCGCGGCGAAGATCCCGGCGCAGCGCGTGATCGGCTGCGTGGTGTATCCGGCGTCTGAGCTCATCGCGCCCGGCGCGGTCAAGCACATCGAGGGCGACCGCTTCCCGGTCGGCGAGCTCGACGGCTCGGCCAGCGAGCGCGTCAACCGCGTATCGGCCTGCTTCACCGGCGCGGGCTTCAAGGCGCCGGTGCTCGACAACATCCGCGCCGAGATCTGGCTCAAGCTGTGGGGCAACCTCACCTTCAACCCGATCAGCAGCCTCTCGCATTCGACGCTCGTCGACATCTGCCAGTACCCGCCTTCGCGCGAGCTGGCCGCCGCGATGATGCGCGAGGCCCAGGCCGTCGCGCACAAGCTCGGCATCGAGTTCCGCGTGACGCTCGAGAAGCGCATCGCGGGCGCGGAGAAAGTCGGCAAGCACAAGACCTCGATGCTGCAGGACGTGGAAGCGGGCCGCGCGCCCGAGATCGACGCGCTGGTCGGCGCCGTGGTTGAACTGGCCCGGCTCACCGAGACACCCACGCCGCACATCGACACCGTCTACAGCCTCGTCAAGCTGCTCGCGCGCACCATGGAAGACCAGCGCGGCCGCGTGAAGCTGCACGAAATGGCATGAAGCCATGAGACGCACGCGCAGCGCCAGGATCGTCGCCACGCTCGGCCCGTCCACCACCGAGGAATCGGCCATCCGCGAGCTGTTCGAGCGTGGCGTGGACGTGTTCAGGCTCAACTTCAGCCACGGCACGCAGCACGACCATGCGCGGCGGCTGGAAACCATCCGCCGCCTCGAGAAGGAGTTCGGCCGGCCCATCGGCATCCTGCTCGACCTGCAGGGGCCGAAGCTGCGCCTGGGCACCTTCGAGGGCGGCCGCGCGCATCTCGACGCGGGCGCGCGCTTCAGGCTCGACATGGACAAGGCGGCAGGCGGCGCACGCCGTGCGCCGCTGCCGCATCCGGAAATCTTCGCCGCGCTGCAGGACGGCACCGAGCTGCTGCTCGACGACGGCAAGCTGCGCCTGCGCGTGGACAGCCACGGCCCCGACTTCGCCGAGACCACGGTGCTCGTCGGCGGTCCGATCTCCGACCGCAAGGGCGTCAACGTGCCCAGCGTGCTGCTGCCGATCTCGCCGCTCACGCCGAAGGACCGCGACGACCTGGCCTTCGGCCTTTCGATGGGCGTGGACTGGGTCGCGCTCTCCTTCGTGCAGCGGCCCGAAGACATCGAGGAGGCGCGCGCCATCATCGGCTCGCGCGCATGGATCATGGCCAAGCTCGAGAAGCCGGCGGCCATCGAGCACCTGGACGCGATCGTCGCGCTGTGCGACGGCATCATGGTGGCGCGCGGCGACCTCGGCGTGGAGCTGCCGCCGGAGCAGGTGCCCGAGCTGCAGCGGCTGATCGTGCGTGCCTGCCGCAAGCGCGGCAAGCCGGTGGTGGTGGCGACGCAGATGCTCGAATCGATGATCGCCTCCCCGGTGCCCACGCGAGCGGAAGTCTCCGACGTGGCGACGGCCGTGTACGACGGCGTCGATGCGGTGATGCTTTCGGCCGAGTCGGCCTCCGGCAAGTACCCGTTCGAGGCGGTCGCGATGATGGACCGCATCATCGCGCGCGTGGAGGCCGATCCGTCGTACCGCGCGGGCATCGATGCCACGCACGATGCGGCGCTGTCGACCACGGCCGATGCGGTGTGCGCCTCGATGCGCCAGGTGGCCTCGCTGCTCGCGCCGGCCGCCACGGTGACCTATACGTCGTCCGGATTCACGAGCCTGCGCGCCGCGCGCGAACGCCCGGCCGTGCCCATCCTGAGCCTCACGCCCGACGTCGCCGCGGCGCGCCGCATGGCGATGGTCTGGGGCGTGCATGCGGTGCTGGTCGACGACGTGCACGACGTGGCCGAGATGATCGACTGCGCCTGCCGCGTGGCGCGCACCGAAGGCTTCGCGAAGGAAGGCGACGACGTGGTGGTGGTCGCGGGCCTGCCCTTCGGGCAGTCGGGCACCACCAACCTGCTGCACGTGGCCCGCATACCGCGCTGAACGCCTGTGCAGGCCGCCAGATGAAACACGCGACCCTGCGGCAGCTGAAAGTCTTCGAGGCGGTCGCGCGCCTGCTGAGCTTCTCGCGCGCGGCCGAGGAGCTGCACCTCACGCAGCCCGCCGTTTCCACGCAGGTGCGCAAGCTCGAGGAGCATGCGGGCAACGCGCTCTTCGAGCAGTTCGGCAAGAAGGTGTATCTCACGGCCGCCGGCAGCGAGCTGCTGCAGATCAGCCGCGCGATCATCCAGCAGTTCGAGGCTGCAGAGAACGCGATGATGCAGTTCAAGGGCGTCTCGGGCGGCAGGCTCAACGTGGGCGTGATCAGCGCGGGCGACTACTTCTTTCCGCGCCTGCTGGTCGAGTTCGCAAGCCGCCACCAGGGCGTGACGCTGAACTTCACCGTGCACAACCGCGCGGAGCTGCTGAGCCACATCGCCGAGAACCGCACCGACCTCGCGATCATGGTGCGGCCGCCCACCGACCTCGACACCATCAACCAGCCGTTCGCGCCGCACCCCTACGTGATCGTCGCGGCGCCGGGGCATCCGCTGGTGGGCGAGAAGAATATTCCGAAGCAGCGGTTGATGCGCGAGCCCTTCGTGGTGCGCGAGAAGGCATCGGACACCTGGCATTCGATGGAAGACGGCTTCGGCGGCGACCTCAGCGGCATCAACGTCGCGATGGAGATCCGCAGCACCGAGACCATCAAGCAGGCGGTGATCGCTGGCATGGGCGTGAGCTTCGTGTCGGCGCACACCGTGAGCCAGGAGTTGCGTGCGGGCAGCCTCCGCGTGCTCGACGTGCAAGGCTTTCCGCTGATGCTCAACTGGTACGTGGTGCATCGTCGCAGCAAGCGCCTGCCGCCGGTGGCGCAGGCCTTCAAGGACTTCCTGCTGAGCGACGGGCCTTCGCTGATCTCGCAGATCGTTCCCTTCGAAGGCCTCAAAGAAAAAGAGCGCGGCGAGTGACTCGCGCGCGCTCCTTGCGGGGAGAGGAAACCGGCGTTGCGGCTCAACGCTGCACGGGCGCCGAGCGGCGTTGCATCAGCGCGGTGCGTGCGGCCTTGTAGAAGATCACGATGGGCATCACGGCGAACAGCTCGCGCATGATGTTGCCGGCGGTCGACGAGGAAGCGGGGGCGCGCAGTGCGTTGGAATCGATGGTGGTGTGGCTCATTGAGTGCTCCAAAAAAAGAATCTGAAACTGAATCGGAAAGACCGAAGGGATTACCCTGAATTTTAGGGTTTACCCTAGACGAGGGCAAACGCGATTTTCGCGTTTCTTGACCCAGGTCAATTTTTTCGGTGTCGGACAGGGCCCCGGATGCGCCGCAGGTCCCGCTGTCGAAGCCTCTGCCAGAGCTGTTCCAACGAACGGCGGATGCACGCGCAACGCCCATTGCGAAGCCATCGAAACGTCGCGCGGATCGCCGCATGCATCGCGCAAGCATCACGCGGAAATCATCGAAGTCACACCATCGATTTCTCATCGTTCATGCACCGCGAACGCATCGCCGGATGCGTCTTGCAGAGCCCTCTCTTCACGCCTCGAACACAGCGCGATTTCATAGGGATACCTCGGGGGTTCCGCGAGAGCGCGATTCGTGTGAACTTGACTGAGGTCAAGAGTTTTTGAGTCGCTCGGTCCGACAGTCATCCACGCGCAGACAACTGGTGATTCCAATGCCGTGTATCGATGTCAACGAGGCCTCGTCGCCCGTCGATGCGCACTGATCGCTCGACTGATTGCCCTGCTTTTGCAGCCCGTCGGATTTCAACGAAAACACCAAGGACAACTCCATGACTCGGCCCACCTCCACGATCGCAGGTTCCAACCCCGCGATGTACCCCCCGTCCGAAACCTATGGCGCCAGTGCGACCCGATCCGAGGCGTACCGATGGGGTCAATTGCTCATAGGCATCGTCTGCATGGCGATGATCGCCAACCTGCAGTACGGCTGGACGCTTTTCGTCAATCCGATCGCAGACAAGCATGGCTGGAGTCGCGCGGCGATCCAGGTCGCGTTCACCATCTTCGTCCTCACCGAGACCTGGCTCGTGCCCATCGAGGGCTACCTCGTCGACCGCTTCGGGCCACGCCCCGTGGTGCTGGTGGGCGGCGTGCTGTGCGGCGTCGGCTGGGTGCTCAACTCGGTGGCCGACTCGCTGGCGTTGCTGTACATCGCGGCGGCCGTCGGGGGCATCGGCGCGGGCGCCGTCTACGGCACCTGCGTGGGCAATGCGCTCAAGTGGTTCCCCGACCGGCGCGGCCTCGCGGCGGGCATGACCGCGGCGGGCTTCGGCGCGGGCTCGGCGCTCACGATCATCCCGATCTCCGCGATGATCAAGTCCAGCGGCTACGAAGCAGCCTTCCTTTATTTTGGGATCGGGCAGGGACTGATCGTGTTCCTGCTCGCATGGATGCTGACCCGCGCTCCCGATCATGCAAAGGCCTCGGGAAGCCGCAACGTGCAGCAGTCGCGCCGCGACTACGCGCCCTCCGAGGTGCTGCGCTCGCCCGTGTTCTGGGTGATGTACGCGATGTTCGTGATGGTGGCGGCCGGCGGCCTGATGGCCACCGCGCAGCTCGCGCCCATCGCGAAGGACTTCAAGATCATCGACGTGCCGGTGAACATCATGGGCCTGGTGCTGCCCGCGCTGACCTTCGCGCTGGCCATCGACCGCGTGCTCAACGGCCTCACGCGGCCCTTCTTCGGCTGGGTGTCGGACAAGATCGGCCGCGAGCAGACCATGTTCATCGCCTTCGCGATCGAGTCGGTCGGCATCCTGATGCTCTACCACTACGGCCAGAACCCGATCCTCTTCGTGATCCTCACGGGCATCGTGTTCTTCGCCTGGGGCGAGATCTACAGCCTGTTCCCCTCGACGTGCGCCGACACTTTCGGCTCCAAGTTTGCGGCATCGAACGCCGGCATGCTCTACACCGCCAAGGGCACGGCCTCCCTGCTGGTGCCGCTGTCGAGCGTGCTGGCTGCCTCCACGGGCAGCTGGCAGGCCGTCTTCATCGCGGCCAGCGCGGTGAATGCGCTCGCCGCGCTCATGGCCTGGTTCGTGCTGCGGCCGATGCGCCGCAAGCACATCGAGGCGAGCCGTACCGAATAGAACAACTCCAGGCCGCCATCGCCGGTACCATCCGGACATTCCTTCCCCACACAGCCCCGCCATGAAGATGGCGGGGCTTTTTGCCGATGAACAGGAGCCCCCGCAGTGACGATCTACCGACTTGACGCGCATGAACCTGACATCGACGCCAGCGCCCGCGTGGCCGAGAGCGCCAGCGTGATCGGCCAGGTCGTGCTCGCGCCCGGCAGCCGCATCGGCGCGCACTCGGTGCTGCGCGGCGACAACGAGCCCATCAAGGTCGGCCGCGGCAGCCACGTGCAGGCGGGCGTGATGCTGCATGCGGATCCGGGCTATCCGCTGACCATCGGCGCCGACGTGACGGTGGAGCCCCACGTGATGCTGCACGGCTGCACCGTGGGCGACGGTGCGGTGATCGGCGAGCACACCATCGCGCTCAACGGCTCGGTGGTGGGCCGCGGGTGCATCGTCGAGTCGGGTTCGCTGCTCACCGAGGGCAAGGTCTTTCCTGACCGCTCGCGCATCGCGGGCCGCCCCGCGAAGGTCGTCGGCGAGGTCGACGACGCGCAGGCCGAAGCGCAGCTGCAGAGGGCGCGCGAAGCCTCCACCCGATAGGGTCTTTCCGGTCCTTCCGAAACCCTGCGCGGCCGCAGGGTGGTGCGCATTGAAACCCCGCGTTGCCGCAGGGCGGTGCGCATTGAAGCCCTGCGTTGCCGCAGGGTTTGTGCGCATTGGCACCGTGCTTGTTTCGGCGGAAATTGACTTGTGTCAAGGCCCCCGACGCCCGATTCATCGACATTGATCCCCAAGCGGATGGCCACGGGATTCGCGTCGAATCCAACGACGTCGAACCCGTGACAGAACCACGATGAAAACAGCTCCGCTTGCAAGCTGACGCAAGGCAACGGAGCAGATCGGACGGACCATGAAACCAGAACAGGTTCAGCAGGCACGGCAAGGGCAAGGGCACGACGCGGACGAACTCGCGACCGTGCAGCGCATCCTGCAGTTGCATGCCGACGAGCCCGGCGCGCTGCTGCCGATACTGCACGACGTGCAGGACACACTCGGCTACATCCCGGCCCACACGGTGGCGGTGATCGCCGAGGCGCAGAACCTCTCGCGCGCCGAGGTGCACGGCGTCGTCACCTACTACCACCACTTCCGTAGCGAGCCCGCGGGCCGCCACGTGATCCAGATCTGCCGCGCCGAGGCCTGCCAGTCGATGGGCGCGGACGCATTGCTCGCGCATGCCGAGCTGCGCCTGGGTTGCAGCGCGCACGGCACGAAGAAGGACGGCGCCTTCACGCTGGAGCCGGCGTTCTGCCTCGGCCTGTGCGCCTCGTCGCCCGCGATGACGCTGGACGAGCAGCCGTATGCGCGCATGACGGCCAAGGGATTCGATGCGCTGGTCGCGCAGGCCGACGGAGGCCGCGCATGAGCACCATCACCGTCTACGTTCCACGCGATTCGGCCGCGCTCGCTGCCGGCGCCGACCGCGTGGCCCGATGCATCGCCAAGGAGGCCGCGGCGCGCGGCCTGATGCTCGAGCTGGTGCGCAACGGTTCGCGCGGCATGTTCTGGCTCGAGCCGCTGGTCGAGGTGAGCACGCCGGCCGGCCGCATGGCCTACGGCCCGGTGACGCCCGACGACGTGGCCGGCCTGTTCGATGCGGGCTTCCTCACGGGCGGCAAGCATCCGCTCGCGCTCGGCCCGACCGAAGACATTCCGTACCTGAAGAAGCAGGAGCGCCTGACCTTCTCGCGCATGGGCATCACCGACCCGGTGTCGCTCACCGACTACCAGGCCTACGAAGGCTTCGCCGGCCTGCGCCGCGCATTGGCGCTCGCGCCCGAGGAGATCGTGCAGCAGGTGCTCGACTCGGGCCTGCGCGGGCGCGGCGGCGCGGCCTTCCCGGCGGGCATCAAGTGGAAGACGGTGCTGGGTACGGCGGCTGCGCAGAAGTACATCGTCTGCAACGCCGACGAGGGCGACTCGGGCACCTTCTCCGACCGCATGACCATGGAGGGCGACCCCTTCATGCTGATCGAGGGCATGACCATCGCGGGCCTCGCCACCGGCGCGACGCAAGGCTACATCTACGTGCGCTCGGAGTATCCGCATGCGATCGCGACGCTGAACGAGGCTATCCGCGTCGCGGAGGCCGCGGGCTTCCTCGGCGACAACATCCTGCGTTCGGGCAAGCGCTTCTCGCTGGTCGTGCGCAAGGGCGCGGGCTCCTACGTGTGCGGCGAGGAGACGGCGCTGCTCGAAAGCCTGGAGGGCAAGCGCGGCATCGTGCGCGCCAAGCCGCCGCTGCCGGCCATCGAGGGCCTGTTCGGCCAGCCCACGCTGATCAACAACGTCATCACGCTGGCCAGCGTACCGCTGATCCTGGCACGCGGCGCGGCGTTCTACCGCGACTACGGCGTGGGCCGCTCGCGCGGCACGCTGCCGATGCAGCTGGCCGGCAACATCAAGTACGGCGGCCTGGTCGAGAAGGCCTTCGGCGTCACGCTGCGCGAACTGCTCTACGACTACGGCGGCGGCTCGGCCTCCGGCCGGCCGATCAAGGCGGTGCAGGTCGGCGGGCCGCTGGGTGCCTACCTGCCCGAATCGAAGTGGGACCTGCCGCTCGATTACGAGGCCTACGCGGCCGTCGGCGGCACGGTGGGCCACGGCGGCATCGTAGTGCACGACGACACGGCCGACCTGTCGAAGCTCGCGCGCTACGCCATGGAGTTCTGCGCGCTGGAGTCGTGCGGCAAGTGCACGCCGTGCCGCATCGGCTCGACGCGCGGCGTGGAAGTGATCGACAAGATCCGCGGCAACCAGAACCGACCGCAGCAGGTGATGCTGCTGCGCGACCTGTGCGACACGATGGTCCACGGGTCGCTGTGCGCCATGGGCGGCATGACGCCGTTCCCGGTGCTCTCGGCGCTGGACCATTTCCCGCAGGACTTCGGCATCGAAGCGCCTGACCGCAAGGCTGCGTGATATGCCCATCCCCGTTGCTTGCTCACTTCGTGTAGCCGCCTCCCCCCTCAAGGGGGCAACACTGGTGGCCCGGCAAAGCCGGTTCCACGGTGTTCCGCGACCCAGGTGCGGACGCCGCAGGTGTGAAGGAGTCGGTTTGCGCTTCGCACAGCCGTGGTGAATTGCCAGATCAGAGAGAAAGCTAAAGACATGTTGGACCATCTCAAGGACATCGACTACGGCACTCCCAAGCGCGAATCCGGGCGCGAGGTGACGCTGGAGATCGACGGCAACGAAGTCACGGTGCCCGCGGGCACTTCGCTGATGCGCGCGGCGGTGGATGCGGGCATCCAGGTGCCCAAGCTCTGCGCCACCGACAGCCTGGAGCCCTTCGGTTCGTGCCGGCTGTGCCTGGTCGAGATCGAGGGACGCCGGGGCTTCCCGGCCTCGTGCACCACGCCGGCCGAAGCAGGCATGAAGGTGCGCACCCAGACGCCGAAGCTGCAGGATCTGCGCAAGGGCGTGATGGAGCTCTACATCTCCGATCACCCGCTCGACTGCCTCACCTGCTCGGCCAATGGCAACTGCGAGCTGCAGGACATGGCGGGCGTGACAGGCCTGCGCAACGTGCGCTACGGCTTCGACGGTGCCAATCACCTGAAGAGCGAGAAGGACGAGTCGAACCCGTACTTCAGCTACGACCCCTCGAAGTGCATCGTGTGCAACCGCTGCGTGCGCGCCTGCGAGGAGACGCAGGGCACCTTCGCGCTGACGATCAGCGGCCGCGGCTTCGAGTCGCGCGTGTCGCCGGGCCAGGACGAGGCCTTCATGGATTCGGAGTGCGTGAGCTGCGGCGCGTGCGTCGAGGCATGCCCCACCGCCACGCTGCAGGAGAAGTCGGTGATCTGGCTCGGCCAGCCCGAGCACAGCGTGATCACCACCTGCGCCTACTGCGGCGTGGGCTGCGCCTTCAAGGCCGAGATGAAGGGCAACGAGGTCGTGCGCATGGTGCCGTGGAAGGACGGCAAGGCCAACGAGGGCCACTCCTGCGTGAAGGGCCGCTTCGCCTGGGGCTACGCCACGCACCAGGACCGCATGCTCAAGCCGATGATCCGCAAGAACATCTCCGACCCGTGGCAGGAAGTGAGCTGGGAGACCGCGCTCAACTACGCCGCGAGCGAGTTCAAGCGCCTGCAGGCCAAGTACGGCCGCGATTCGATCGGCGGCATCACCTCCTCGCGCTGCACCAACGAGGAGACCTACCTCGTGCAGAAGCTGGTGCGCGCCGCCTTCGGCAACAACAACGTCGACACCTGCGCGCGCGTGTGCCATTCGCCCACGGGCTACGGCCTGAAGCAGACGCTGGGCGAATCGGCGGGCACGCAGACCTTCGCCTCGGTCGACAAGGCCGACGTGATCATGGTGATCGGTGCCAACCCGACGGACGGGCACCCGGTGTTCGCATCGCGCATGAAAAAGCGGCTGCGCCAGGGTGCGAAGCTGATCGTGGTCGATCCGCGCCGCATCGACATCGTGAAGTCGCCGCACATCAAGGCCGCGCATCACCTGCAGCTGCGCCCCGGCACCAACGTGGCCGTGGTCACGGCGCTGGCGCACGTCATCGTGACCGAAGGCCTGATGGCCGACGACTTCGTGGCCGAGCGCTGCGACACGGCTTCGTTCAAGGAATGGAAGTCGTACGTCGAGCGCCCCGAGCAGTCGCCCGAGGCCACCGAGGAGGCCACCGGCGTGCCGGCCGCCGAGATGCGCGCCGCGGCGCGGCTCTTCGCCACGGGCGGCAATGCCGCCATCTACTACGGCCTGGGCGTGACCGAGCACAGCCAGGGCTCGACCACGGTGATGGGCATCGCCAACCTCGCGATGGTCACCGGCAACGTGGGGCGCGAGGGCGTGGGCGTGAACCCGCTGCGCGGCCAGAACAACGTGCAGGGTTCCTGCGACATGGGTTCCTTCCCGCACGAGCTGCCGGGCTACCGCCATGTGTCGGACAGCACCACGCGCTCCTCGTTCGAGACCGCATGGGGCGTGGAGATCAACCCCGAGCCGGGCCTGCGCATTCCCAACATGTTCGATGCCGCGATCGGCGGCAGCTTCAAGGGCCTCTACTGCGAGGGCGAGGACATCGTCCAGTCCGACCCGAACACGCAGCACGTGGCCGCCGCGATGATGGCCATGGAATGCGTGGTGGTGCAGGACATCTTCCTCAACGAGACCGCCAAGTACGCGCACGTGTTCCTGCCGGGCTCCTCCTTCCTTGAGAAGGACGGCACCTTCACGAACGCCGAGCGCCGCATCTCCCGCGTGCGCAAGGTGATGCCGCCCAAGGCCGGCCTCGCCGACTGGGAGGTGACGGTGAAGCTCGCGCAGGCCCTCGGCTATCCGATGGACTACAAGAGCCCCGAAGAGATCATGGACGAGATCGCCGCGCTCACGCCCACCTTCCACGGCGTGAGCTACAAGCGCCTCGACGAGCTCGGCAGCATCCAGTGGCCCTGCAACGAGAGCGCGCCCGACGGCACGCCCACCATGCACATCGACCGCTTCGTGCGGGGCAAGGGCAAGTTCATCGTCACGCAGTACGTGGCGACCGACGAGAAGGTCACGCGCAGGTTCCCGCTGCTGCTGACCACCGGGCGCATCCTCTCGCAGTACAACGTGGGCGCGCAGACGCGGCGCACCGACAACAACCAGTGGCACAGCGAGGACCGGCTGGAGATCCATCCGCACGACGCCGAGGAGCGCGGCGTGAAGGACGGCGACTGGGTCGGCATCCAGAGCCGCGCGGGCGAGACGGTGCTGCGCGCCACGGTGTCCGAGCGCATGCAGCCGGGCGTGGTCTACACCACCTTCCACTTCCCCGAGTCGGGCGCGAACGTGATCACCACCGACAACTCCGACTGGGCCACCAACTGCCCAGAGTACAAGGTCACGGCGGTGCAGGTGACGCCGGTGATGCAGCCCTCGGCCTGGCAGCAGGAGTACAGCCGCTTCAACCAGACCCAGCAGGACCTGCTCGCCGCCGCCGCCTCGCAGCAGAGCAACGAGACGGTGCCGGCCAAGTGAGGATGCGCCTCGCATGAACATGCCGGCCACCGACACCGTCCGCTTCTGCGAAGGTGCGCAGCTGCTGCCCGTGCACGGCATGCGCGGCGGCCGGCCTTTCGACGTGCAGGACTGGGTGGCCGAGGAGGTGCCGGTGGCGCTCGAATACAACGGCATCTCCCACGCCGTGATGCTCGCGACCCCGCTCGACCTCGAAGACTTCGCGCTCGGCTTCTCGCTGAGCGAGGGCATCCTCGGCGCGGCGCACGAGCTCTATTCGGTGGAGGCCGAGCAGTCGGCGCTGGGCTTCACGGTGCACATGCAGGTGTCGGGCGCGGCCTTCACGCGCCTGAAGCAGCGCCGCCGCTCGATGGCCGGGCGCACCGGCTGCGGCCTGTGCGGCACCGAGAGCCTGACGCAGGTCTCGCGCGAGCTTCCGGTGCTGCAGGACGATGCCGCCGTGCGCTTCGGGCGCGAGGCGATCGGCCGCGCGATGTCGCAGCTGCCGTCGCAGCAGACGCTGCAGGAGGCTACCGGCGCGGTGCACGCGGCGGCATGGTGCTCGGCCGACGGCGAGGTGATGTGGCTGCGCGAGGACGTGGGCCGCCACAACGCGCTCGACAAGCTGGTCGGCGCGCTCGCGGCCAACGACGTCGATGCCACCGCCGGCTTCATAGCAGTCACCAGTCGCGCGAGCTTCGAGATGGTGCAGAAGGCCGCGATGGCCGGCGCGCCGCTGCTCGCGGCGGTGTCGGCGCCGACCTCCTTCGCGGTGACCACTGCGCAGCGCGCGGGCCTCACGCTGGTGGGCTTCGTGCGCCAGCAGGACCTTGGCGTGTACAGCCATCCTCAGCGTCTGCGCTGAGCCTTCCTTTCTTCAACGCTACAACTTTCCGGAAGCCAAATGGAGCACGATCAATCGGCGCAACTCGTGAAGATGGCCAACCAGATCGGCAGCTTCTTCCAGGCGCAGTCGCCCAGCGACGCGGGTGCCGCCACGCAGGCCATTGCCGCACACCTGAAGTCGTTCTGGGCACCGAGCATGCGCATCCAGCTGCTGCGCGACTTCGATGCGGGCAAGACGCCGCTGCTCATGCCCATCGTGGCATCGGCGCTGCGCAGCCATCGGGCGACGCTGCTGCCCGCGACCGGGAGCTGAGCCCGTCCGCGTCAGGCCTGCGCGGGCGCGATGGGAGGCGGTTGCTCGCGTGCAGGACCTTCCTGCGCCTGCAGCAGCGACTCGTAGTAGAGGCACAGCGGCATGGCGACGAACACCATGCCCGCCACGTAGATCACGAGGCTCGTGACCGGGAAGTGCTCGCCGCCCCAGTACGGAATGGAAGCAGCCGCCGCGATGCCCGCGATCAGCGCGATCGTGCCGCGCAGCGCGCCGCGCATGAACGCGATGCGCGAGAGCCCCGGTGGGGCGGACGTCCGAGAGCCTTCTGGAAAATTCTGAAGGCTCCCGCCTTTGTCTCCATCTTTTTTCATCGTCGTCGCTCCTCGTTGAAGGCGAGGGACGGTTCTTATCACGCGCGGGAGACGCGGGTCAAGGCCGAAGTCCGGCCGCTGAGCGTGGCGCGCGCTCAGTCGTACTTGACGGTGTAGATCAGGTCGAGGCCGCTGGTCTGTCCGGCCTGGCCGCGCAGCGTGAGGCGCGTCGTCAGGTCGTAGAAGATGAAGAGGGTGCCGAAGGTGCCGCCGATGCTGCGCTCGTAGGTGATGTAGAAGTCCTTCGACAGGCGCTTGCCCAGCGTCACGGCCGATTCGCGCAGGTCGCCGCCGTCGCCCGGTCCCTTGAAGCCGAGCTCGTCCAGCCCGAAGCGGCTGGCCAGGCTGCCGCCGGTGGTGGCGCCGCCGATCTTGCCGAGCAGCGACAGCGCGGCCTGCTGCAGCAGCGCCGACTCGCCGCCGCTGGTGGCCGAGGCGCGGCCGAGGATGACCCACGAGAGCGTCTCGGCATCGGACAGCGCCGGCTCCGAATACAGCTTCACGCGCGGCGACTGGGCGGTGCCGGTGATCTGCACGCCCGCGCGCTGCGAGAGGTTCGGCCGGATCGCGAGGATGTCGAGCGCCGGGTTGTCGAAGGGGCCGTTGAAGCGCGCGATGCCGGTCTCCACGTCGAGCTGCTGGCCGTAGGCGCGGTACTGGCCCTTCACCGTCTTCACCTCGCCGGTGATGCGCGGCGGCGCGTTCAGGCTGGTGCTGCGGATCTCCAGGTTGCCCTCGAGCCGCGTGGTGATGCCGCGGCCCTGCACCGCGAAGTCGTCGCCGAGGTCGAACTCGACGGCGACGTCCGGTGGCTTGGCCGTCTGCGGCTTCGCGGCCTGCGCGTCGGCGCGGGCGGATTCGCGCCGGGCCGCCTCGGCGGCCTCGCGGTCCTTGGCGGCGGAGCGCACGACGACGTCGCTGCCCAGGCTGGGCGCGGTCTCGTCGGGCAGGATGATGACGGCGCGGTCGGTCTTCAGCTTGCCGCGCACGGTGAACTGGCCGTTGTCGAGCTTTGCCTGCAGGTCGCCCGAGAGCGTGACCTGCCGGTCGGTGCGTACCAGCACGCGCAGCGCGCGCAACTGGCCCTGCAGCGCCATGCGGATGCCCGTTGCGCTGCCGGTGGCCGGGCCCCAGCTGAGGTCGCCGGTGGCGGAGAGCGTGCCGCCGTCGGTGCGGGCCTCGCTGGCCGCGGTGCTGCGGTTGCCGCTCTGGCCGCCGATGCGTGCCGAACTGCCGGCGCCGCCCTTGAGCGTGAACTCGGTGATCTCCACGCGCTCGCCGGTGAGCGTGGCGCGCAGCCGGCCGTCGCGCAGGTCCAGCCCTTCCACCGGCGCGCGAAGTGCCAGCTTGTCGGCGCCCAGCGTGCCGTTCCAGCGCGGCACGGCGCGGTTGCCCGAGAGGGTGGCGCTGGCGTCGAGCGTGCCGGCAATGCGCCAGCCCGGCGGCGCGAGCATCGACCACACGCCGAGGTTCGGCAGCGTGGCCTTGATGTTGCCGCCCAGCGGCGCGTCGGGCGCCCACTGCCAGCCGCCGGCGCGCTGCTGCACGCGGGTGTTGATGTCGGCGTCGATCTTGCCGGCGCGCTCGCTGTCCCATGCGAGCACCGCGCGCACGGCGTCGCCGTCGGCGTCGAGGCGCAGCTCGGCCTGGCGCAGGCCGGCGGGCGTGCTGGGCGCATCGCCACTGGCGGAAGCGGAATTCATCGTGCGCTCGCTGGCGGTGCCCGTGCCGGTGCTGGTGATGCGCGTGACGAGCGCGGCCTCGCCGGCCTGCACGCGGATGTCGCCGCTCTGGCGCGCGAGGCGGGCCTTGGCGTGCAGCGTGTCGCCGGCGTCGATGTCCCAGTCGCCGTTGAACATCAGGTCGCCGCTGATGCCGTATTCGCCGAGCGTGGTGTTGGCGCCGAACGCGCCCGCCCAGGCCATCGGCAGCCCCTGCATCTGGCCCTTGGACTGCATGCGGAACACGCGGTTGGGCGCGGCGCCGCTCTGGCTGAAGCGCAGCGGCTGCCAGTCGATGCGCACCGTGCCGGGCACCGGGCCGCGCAGCGTGGCCGAGGCGGCAGAAGCCTCGACGTCGAGGCGTGGCGCGGTGCCGGCGCTGTTGTTGCCGCTGCGGATCGTGGCCGTGACCTCGCGGCCCAGCTCGAGCACCCATGGCGCGCCGGGGCGGGCGCTGTCCTGCGCCTGCAGCTTCAGGCTGGCCAGCGCCGCGCGCCACTGGCCGGCGCCGGCGATGCCGCCGCTGGCGCGGGTGTCGATGTCGATCTTCTGCGTGCCGGTGGCGGCTTCGCCCTTCAGCGCGAGCGTGGCCTGCGCGAGGCTGCCGGCAAGGTCGGCCTGCAGGTTGCGCACCTGGACGGAGGTGGTGGCGCCGCCGGGTTGCTCGGAGGGCAGGGCGAGCTCAAGGCGGGGCACGGCGAGCGCGGCCTTGATGTTTGGCTCGGTGCTGCCGCGTGGCGCGGGTGCGTTGGGGTTCTCCAGCCGGCGCTGGATGGTGCGCCATCCGCCCTGCCAGCTGGCGTCGAGCTTCGCGGAGCCCTTGGCGCTGGCGTCCGCGAACACCTTCGACAGCCCCGGCAGGCCCTGCACCCAGCGCTGCACGGTGTCCGCATCGTCGATGGCGGCCCTGATCTCGCCGCTGCCCGAATCCGGCGCGATGCGGCCTTCGACCTGCGCGCTGCCGCCGGGCAGTGCGAGGGCCAGCTTGCCGCTCGCCGCCTGCTCGGCCACGCGCACCTGCAGGCGGCCGTCGATGCTGGCGCGCTGCGCCTCGATGCGCAGCGTGCGCAGGTCGAGCACCTGGTCCTTCCACTGGCCCTGCGCCAGCGCGCGGTCGAGCGCGAAGCCGGGCAGGGCCTTGCTGCCTGCGCCGCCCTCGGCGCGCAGGTTTGCGTCGAAGACGATGGTGCTTTCCTTCTGCTCGGCCTTGAGCTGGCCGCTGACTGGTGCGCCAGATAGTTCGCTGTAGAGCGCGCCGGGCCGCACGCCGCGCACCGTGGCTTGCGCCTGCCACGGCGATGGGGCGGGGCTCCACTTGCCGGCTGCGTCGATGCGACCGCCGCCTGCGCGCACGGTGGCTTCGGAGATCGTCCAGTTCGTGCCGTCGAAGCCGACCTTGGCCAGCACCTGTTCGAGCGGCAGCTTCTCCTGGTCCCAGGGGCCGGGCACGGCGTTGCGGATGTCGGCGGAGGCCTTCCATGCGGAAGGACCGGTGTCGGCATCGGGCTGGAGTTCGACGGTGCCGGTGAGCCTTGTCTCGGGGGCGCCGGGCCAGAGGCTCGATGCGTCGACGTTGCGCAGGTCGGCCTTCGCGTCGATCACCGGCTGGGGCAGCCAGGGCGCGATCTGCGCCTGCAGGCTGGCTTCCATCGGCGCGTCTGCGTTCTCCTCCGCCGGCTTCAGCTCGGCGGCCACCTGCAGGCGCGCGGCGGTGCCGGCGAGCGTGCCCTTGACGGTGGCCGTGGCCAGCACGTCGATGTTGTGGTCCTCGGCGAGCGGCGCCTTCACGCGGCCGTCCAGCGCGACGTCGATCGCCATCGGCGCGGGGCCCTGCAGCTTCACGCGGGTGCTGTAGTGGCCGTCGGCGATGTCCACGCCCTTCACCTCGAGCAGATGCTCGGCCGCCTTGTAGCTGTAGTTGCCCGAGAGATTGAGCGCCTGCAGCACGGGCGGGCCGGCCCAGCGCAGTTCGTCGACGCGGAAGGGCAGCTCGACCTCGACCGGCAGCGCGAGCTGTTCGAGCGGCTCGGTGGGCTTGTCGCTCGGCGGGCCGCGCTTCTCGATCAGCACCTGCTTCGCGTGCACCTCGCCGAGCTGCACCTTGCGCTGGAGCAACGGCGCGAGTTGCCAGCCGATGGTGGCGTCGTTCACCTCCACGGCGATGCTCTCGCTCTGGTACTTGAGCCAGCCGATGCGCCCGCCTGTGCGCAGCGAGCCGCTCACGTCGCGGCTTTCCAGCGTCTGGCCGGCCGGAAGGCGCTGCGCCGCCTGGGCGAGCGCGAAGGCGAGCGATGTGTCGGAGCCCAGCCACCACCATGCGCCGGCGACCAGCAGCGCCACCGCGAGCAGCAGGCCGGCGATGGTCCAGGCGAGGGCGCGCATCGCACGCCGCGCGCGCGAGCGGCGGGGAGGCGAGGGCGGCGTGGACTTGTTGTCGTCGTCGGTCTGCATCTGGCGTTGCCTGCGTCAGAAGGTGAAGCCGAGGCGGAAGTGCAGGCGGAACTTCTTCGAGTCCACGCCGTAGGCCAGGTCGGCCTGCACCGGCCCGACCGGGCTGCGCCAGCGCGCGCCCACGCCCACGCCGACCTTGGGCTTGAGTTCGCCGGGCTTGTCGGCCACGGCGCCGGCGTCGACGAACACCACGCTCTCCCATTCGGTGAGCTTGTTGTTGTAGACGAAGGGGCGCTGCCACTCCACGCTGGCCACGCCGAGGTAGCGGCCGGCCACGGTCGTGCCGTCGGCGCGCACGGTGCCGATCTGCTTGTAGCTGTAGCCGCGCACGGTGGTGTCGCCGCCGGTCAGGAACATCAGCGTGGAGGGGATCTGCGCGCTGTCCTTGGCCGACACGGCGCCTGCCTCCACGCGCAGCTGCAGGCGGCTGCGACGCGCGCGCAGTTCCTTGTCCTCGGCCGAGCCCAGCGGAAGCACGCCGAGCCAGCGCGCGTAGGTGCGCGTGAACGGCACCTGCTCGCCGGTGAGCGTGTAGCCCGCAGCCACTTCGAGCGCGAGGCCGAAGCCGCGCGAGGGCGCGGCGTTGTCGTCGAAGTAGCGCCCGGTCCAGCCCCAGTTGGCCGTCACGGCCGAGGCCGAGGGCGGTGCGTTGGTGCCGCGGTTCTGCGCGTAGTCGTACTGCAGGAAGTAGCTGCGGTCGATGTGGTCGCCCGACTTGCTGCGCCCGCCGCGCAGCCGGCCGCTGTCGACCACGTAGCTGCCCGATTGCTCGCTCTTGAGCTCGGCGCCGGAGAACCAGCGCCAGCCGCGGTCGTCGGGAATGGCCTTCAACTCGGTCGAGAGCGACTTGATGTCGTTGTCCACCGACAGCCGCGAGACGGCGCGCCAGCCCAGCAGCGGAACCTGGTTGTGGATGTGGTCGATCGAAAGCCGCGGGCCGTTGTCGGTGGTGAAGCCCACGCCCAGCACCACCTTCTGCAGCGGCGCCTCGCGCAGCTGCGCGATGACGGGCGCGGCCAGCGGGTTGCCGCTCTCGGTGTCGAGCGTGAGGAACACCGAGTCGTAATAGCCGCTGCTGGCCAGGCGTTGCTGCGCGTCGAGCAGCTTCTGCTGGTCGTAGTCCTGGCCGCTGGGCAGGCGCGCGATGCGGCGCGCGCCGTCGGGGTCGTAGCGCTGGATGCCGCGCAACACCAGCGGCCCGAACTTGTAGGCCGGGCCCGACTGGTAGGTGACGCTCAGGCGCGCCTCGCTGCGGTCGGCATCCACCTCGGCGCGGCTGATCGCGATGCTGCCGGTGGGGAAGCGATTCGCCGTGAGGCTGCGCAGCGCCGTGGTCTTGGCCTCGTCCCAGGCCTGCTGGGTGAAGGGCTGGCCGGCGCGAAGGGCCCATGCGGTGCGGATGGTGTCGCGCTGCGACTCGGCGGCGGCGTCGTCGGCGATGGGGCCGGCATAGCTGATCTGCACGTTGCTCACCTTGGTGAGCTCGCCGGGCGAGACGTTGATGACGATCTCGCGCGGGGCCTTCTCGCCCTGCGGCGTCTCGTTGAGCTCCAGCGTCAGCGTGGGAGTGAAGTAGCCGAGGGTGGCGAGCAGCTCGCGGGCGTTGGTCTCGGCCGCCACCATGAGGCGGGAGATCTCGGTCGCGCCGAGGTCGTCGAGCTCGCGGTAGCGCTGGATTTCAAGATGCAGCTTGAGGTAGTCGCGCACGGTCTCGGGGCCGCGCACATCGACGGTGAAGGCATCGCGCTTCTCGGCGGCCTTCCTGTCGCCGTCTTCCTTGTCCTTGTCGTCCTTGTCGGACCCTGTGGTTCCGGCACCGGCGGCGCCGCTGCGCACGAGGCCGGCCACGGGTTTGTTTTCTTCGGCGGATTCCTTTTTCGGCAGCAGGCTGCAGCCTTGCAAGAGCAGGACGCCGAATAAAAGGAAAGCCGGCCACCATGCCGGCGAAGAAACAGGAACCGCCCTGACCATGGGCGGATTCTGACAGCAAGCCCGGCCGGTTCCTGAAGGCCCGGCCGGATCGCCGGCATCGTCCTACTTGGACAGCATGCGCATCGCTTCCTCGAGGCCCCGCAGCGTGAGGGGGTACATGCGGTTGGACATCAGCTGCTGCATCACCGCGATGCTCTGGCGGTACTGCCACACACCCTGCGGCTCGGGGTTGATCCACGCGAACTTCGGGAAGGTGTGCGTGAGGCGCTGGATCCACTCGGCGCCGGCTTCCTCGTTGTTGTATTCGACGCTGCCGCCGGGCTGCAGAATCTCGTAGGGGCTCATGGTCGCGTCGCCGACGAAGATGAGCTTGTAGTCCTTGTTGTACTTGCGCAGGATGTCCCAGGTGGCGAACTTTTCGGAGAAGCGGCGCTTGTTGTTCTTCCACATGAAGTCGTACACGCAGTTGTGGAAGTAGAAGAACTCCAGGTGCTTGAACTCGGTCTTCACGGCCGAGAACAGCTCTTCCACGCGCTGGATGTGCTCGTCCATCGTGCCGCCCACGTCCATCAGCAGCAGCACCTTGACGTTGTTGTGGCGCTCGGGCCGCATCTTGATGTCGAGGAAGCCGGCGTTGGCCGCGGTCGAGTGGATGGTGTCGTCGAGGTCCAGCTCTTCGTCGTGGCCCTCGCGCGCGAACTTGCGCAGCCGGCGCAGCGCGACCTTGATGTTGCGCGTGCCGAGTTCCTGCGTGTCGTCGTAGTCCTTGTAGGCGCGCTGGTCCCAAACCTTCACGGCGCTGCGGTTCTTTCCCGCGCCGCCGATGCGGATGCCCTGCGGGTTGTAGCCGCCGTTGCCGAAGGGCGAGGTGCCGCCGGTGCCGATCCACTTGCTGCCGCCCTCGTGACGTTCCTTCTGCTCCTCGAAGCGCTTCTTGAGCGTTTCCATGAGCTCGTCCCAGCCCATCTTCTCGATCTTGGCTTTTTCTTCGGCCGTGAACTCGCGCTCCAGCGTCTTCTTGAGCCAGTCGAGCGGCACTTCCTTGGTGAAGTCGGTGAGCATCTCCACGCCCTTGAAGTAGGCGGCGAAGGCGCGATCGAACTTGTCGTAGTGCTTCTCGTCCTTCACGAGCGCGGTGCGCGAGAGGTAGTAGAAGTCGTCGATGCCGTAGGCGCCGTCGGAGTTGGGGCCCACCACGTCGGCCTGCAGGGCTTCGAGCAGCGTGAGGTATTCCTTGACCGACACCGGCAGCTTGGCCGAGCGCAGGGTGTAGAAGAAGTCGATGAGCATGGTGGTGCTCCTTCCTTGTGTGTGGCCGTCGTCGCCTGTCAGGCGCGGGGCTTGTCGAGCAGGTACAGCAGCTGCGCCTTCACCTCGGGCCATTCGCCCGCGCGCAGGCTGTACATGACGGTGTCGCGGATGGTGCCGTCGCGGCGCATCACGTTGCCGCGGATCACGCCGTCCTTCTTCGCGCCCAGCCGCTCGATGGCGCGCTGCGAGGCGAAGTTGAAGTTGTCGGTGCGCCAGCCCACCACGTTGCAGCCCAGCGTGTCGAAGGCATGCGCGAGCAGCAGCAGCTTGCAGGTGGTGTTGACGTGGGTGCGCTGGCAGCGCGCGGCGTACCACGTGTAGCCGATCTCCACGCGCTTCACGGCCGGCAGGATGTCGTGGTAGCTGGTGCTGCCGAGCACGGTGCCGGTGGCCTCGTCGGTCACGGCGAAGGCGAAGCGGTCCGCGGTCTTGAGCGCGGTATCGATGTAGGCGCCGGTGTTCTCGGGCTCGGGCACGGAGGTGACGCGCAGCTTCCACAGCTCGCCGTCGGCGGCCGCGGCACGCAGGCCTTCTTCATGGGCCGACGCGAGCGGCACCAGCGCGATGCCGCGTGCCTTCAGCGTGACGGGTTCGACGAATGCCATTTCTTTCCTCCGGGCTCGCGGGCTTCTTCAGCCGCGCGGGTCGCCGTACTTGCCCACGTACCAGAAGCGCGCGGCCTGCGCGCCGGCGCCGCCGCCCAGGCCGATGAGCGCGATGCCGATGAGCTCGCGCTTGTTGTATTCGCCGCTGCCGAAGGCGTCGAGGCCCAGCAGCAGCCCGAGCCCACGGCCCAGCAGCGCGCCCACCATGAACATCACGGCCTGGGCAATGCCCAGCTTCATGAGTTGCCTGGTGGAGTGTTTCTGGTTGCTCATGGATCAGCGGTTGTTGCGCTGCATGAAGACGAGCTTCTCGAAGAGCGTCACGTCCTGTTCGTTCTTGAGCAGCGCGCCCACCAGCGGAGGCACGGCGACCTTGTCGTCCTTGCTCTGCAGGGCCTCGAGAGGGATGTCCTCGGCCACCAGCAGCTTGAGCCAGTCGAGCAGCTCCGAGGTGGAGGGCTTCTTCTTCAGGCCGGGCAGGTTGCGCACGTCGTAGAAGGTCTTCATCGCGGCCGCGAGCAGCTCCTGCTTGAGGCCGGGGAAGTGCACGCCGACGATGTGCTTCATCGTCTCCGCGTCGGGGAACTTGATGTAGTGGAAGAAGCAGCGGCGCAGGAAGGCGTCGGGCAGTTCCTTCTCGTTGTTCGAGGTGATGAACACCACCGGCCGGTGCTTGGCGCGGATGAGCTCGCGCGTCTCGTAGCAGTAGAACTCCATGCGGTCGATTTCGCGCAGCAGGTCGTTCGGGAATTCGATGTCGGCCTTGTCGATCTCGTCGATCAGCAGCGCCACCGGCTGATCGGCCGTGAAGGCCTGCCAGAGCACGCCCTTGACGATGTAGTTGTTGATGTCGCTGACGCGTTCGCCGCCGTCCAGGTCCTTGAGCTGCGAGTCGCGCAGGCGGCTCACGGCGTCGTATTCATAGAGGCCCTGCTGCGCCTTGGTGGTCGACTTGATGTGCCATTGCAGCAGCGGCAGTCCGAGCGATTGAGCCACTTCCTCGGCCAGCATGGTCTTGCCCGTGCCGGGTTCGCCCTTGACGAGCAGCGGGCGCTTGAGTGTGATGGCTGCGTTGACCGCGAGCATCAGGTCCTGCGTGGCGACGTAATTGTCTGAGCCCTGGAATTTCATGAGTGATGAGAAATGGGACGGAGGCTGGGTGGAGAAAAGAACACACCCGATGTGCGTTGTGCAGCCTCAGGGTTGGCCTGCACAGGGTTCCGGGGGACCCCTGCATATAATCGAATGTTGATCCGAAAAACTGTACTCTCCACGAGATTGTGCGCGCAAAATGAACAAGTTGTTGACCACGATGTTTGCCCTTGCTGTCGCTTCCGTGACGGTCTCGGCTGAAGCCCAACAAGTCACTGGCAAGGCCCAGGACGGAGCAAAGAAGGTACAGATGTGCGTGGGCTGCCACGGCATCATCGGCTACCAGGCCAGCTTCCCGGAGATTCACAAGGTGCCGATGATCGCTGGCCAGAGCGCCACCTACATCACGGCAGCGCTCACCGCGTACAAGGGCGGCGACCGCAAGCATCCCACCATGCGCGCCATCGCGGACACCCTCACCGACCAGGACATCGCCGACGTCGCCGCCTACTACAGCCAGCTCGGCACGAAGGACGGCAGCGCGCCGCCCGCCACGCTGGCCAAGGCCACGCCCGCCAACGTCGAGGCGCTCATCACCCGCAACGCCGACAACAGCTGCACCAAGTGCCACGGCGCCAACTTCAACACGCCGAACGACGGCACCGTGCCCAAGCTGGCCGGCCAGCATGCCGACTACCTGTTCGTCGCGCTCAAGTCGTACCGCGTGAAGAACAACTCGCACCTGGGCCGCTCGAATGCGGTGATGGGCCAGCAGGTCGAGGAGAAGAAGTTCACCAACGCCGAACTCAAGACACTGGCCAGCTACATCAGCTCGCTGCCGGGCGAACTGAAGACGGTGCCCGAGTCGCGCATCCACCACGGCGCCGAATAAGCGTTCGGTGCAGGCGCTTCGTTGCGCACAAACAAAAAAGCCCGCTGCTGCGGGCTTTTTTGTGTCGGGGATTTCCCTGAGAGATCGGCGGATCAGACGTCGAAGAACGCCGTCTCGTCCACACCCTGCATGCGGATGTCGAAGCGATAGGTGACGGCGCCGCCTTGCTCCACGCGCTCGGCGATCAGCGTGTGGCGGCGGTCGGCCGGCACGCTCTGCAGCACCGCGTCCTTCGCGTTGGCCTCGGCCTCGTCGCTGAAGTACACGCGCGTGAAGGCATGCAGCAGCAGGCCGCGCATCAGCACGATCGCGTTGATGTGCGGTGCCTCGCCGGGCGATTCGGCGCCGGGCTTGACGGTGTGGAACACGAAGCGGTTGCCTTCGTGCGTGCCGGTGCCGACGCGGCCGAAGGCGCGGAAGCCCATGGCGCGCGCCTCTTCCGGCGTCTGCGGATAGCGGCCTTCGCCGTCGGGCTGGCTGATCTCGACCAGCGCGTCGTTGATCGGATTGCCGTCGCCGTCGATCACGCGGCCTTCGAGGCGGATGCGCTGGCCCTTGGCGTCATCGAGCGCGAGCACGGCGTCGAAAGGCTGGTCGAAGTCGTAGCCGTACTGCGTGGCGGTGAGGCCGTAGGCGAAGTAGGGGCCCACGGTCTGCGAGGGGGTCTGGCCGAAGTCGGCTTCCTGTGCGGTCATCAGCATGGTGTGTCTCCTTGGCTCAGCGGTTCTCAAACGGCGTTTCGTCGGCGCCGCGCAGCACGATGTCGAACTGGTAGCCCAGGGCGTAGCCTTCCTCGGTGATGTCGAGGCTGAAGTCGGCGATCAGGCGGTTGCGGTAGCGCTCGGGGGTGCCGGTGATCATCGGGTCGTACTGCATCAGCGGGTCGCCGGGGAAGTACATCTGCGTGACCAGGCGGCTCGCGAAGCTCTGGCCGAACAGCGACAGGTGGATGTGCTGCGGGCGCCAGGCGTTCGGGTGGTTGCCCCACGGATAGGCGCCGGGCTTGATGGTGAGGAAGCGGTAGCGGCCTTCGCTGTCGGTGAGGCAGCGGCCGGCGCCGAGGAAGTTGGGGTCCAGCGGCGCGTCGTGCTGGTCGACCTTGTGCACGTAGCGGCCCGAGGCGTTGGCCTGCCACAGCTCGACCAGCGTGTTGGCCACCGGGCGGCGGCGCTCGTCGAGCACCCGGCCGGTGAGGATCATGCGCTCGCCCAGCGGCTCGCCGTTGCGGCGCGCGTTGCGCGTGAGGTCGTGGTCGAACTCGCCGATGCTGTCGTGGCCGTACACCGGCTGCTGCAGCTCGCCGAGCGAGGCCTTCAGCGGAATGAGCGGCTTCTGCGGACCGCGCTTCACGGTGGACTTGTAGCCGGGGTAGACGTAGCTGGGGTGGGCTTCCCAGTCGCGCGGCGTGAGGATGGGCGAGGGGCCCTTGGTCTTGGTCAACATGAACGTTGTCTCCTGTCGTGGGACGAATCCGGAAGCCGCCACTTTAGAAGCGGCATTCGATGATGTAAATTGAAGATTGCTACGTTTTCAATAACCGTCAGGAATTGAAAGCCCCATCTTGAAAGACCCGCTCACCGATCTTCGCCAGGACTTCGTGCGCAACGTGCAACTGCGGCACCTGCGCTGCCTCGTCACGGTGGCGCAGGAACGCCATCTCGCGCGCGCCGCCGAGCGGCTGGCGCTGAGCCAGCCGGCGGTGTCGAAGACGCTTTCCGAGCTGGAGGCCATTGCCGGCACGCGGCTGGTCGAGCGCAGCAAGGCCGGCCGGCGCGGCGTGCAGGGCCTCACGGCCGCCGGCGAGCAGCTGCTCGCGCATGCGTTGCGCGTGCTCGAGGCAGTGGACGCCAGCGCGCAGGCCGTGGCGCCGGAAACGGGCGCGCGCGTCGAGCGACTGCGCATCGGCGCGCTGCCCAGCGTGGCGCCGGCCCTGCTGCCGCAGGCGCTCGCGCGGCTGCGCGACAGCCGGCCCTCGGTGCAGATCGTGGTGAAGAGCGCGGCCAACGCCGCGCTGCTCGACGAGCTGCGCGCCGGCGAGCTCGACCTGGTGGTCGGCCGCATGAGCGATCCGCGCCTGATGGGCGGCCTGAGCTTCGAGCTGCTGCACACCGAGGCGCTGGTGTTCGCCGTGCGCGCGGGCCATCCGCTGGCGCACAAGGCGGTGTCGGTGCAGGCGGTGCTGGCCTATCCGCTGGTGGTGTACGGCGAGGGCACGATCCCGCGCCACAACACCGAGAGCTTCCTGTCGGCGCGCGGACTCGTGCTGCCGGCCAATGCGCTGCAGACGCTCGACGTGGCGGTGGCGCGCGCGCTGGTGGCGGTGTCCGACGCGGTGTGGATCACGCCGCTGGGCGCCGCGCGCGGCGAGCTGGCCGACGGGCGCCTCGTGCGGCTGCGCATCGAGACCGGCGGCACCGAGGAACCGGTCGGCTTGCTGCAGCGCAGCGACGCCGAGCCTTCGGCCCTGCGCGCCGCCATGGCCGCACTGCTGCGCGAGGCGGCGAAGGAGCAGGGCGCCGTTCCGGCAAGGGCCAGGAAGAAGCCCAGGGACTAGCTAGTCCTTCGTCGCCCTGCGCTGCACGCAGGCCACGTAGCCCTCGCCATCCGGCGGCCGGCCCGCACGCTGGCTCTCCCACATCATCTGGCCCAGGCATTCCATCGCCTCGTGATGCGCATGCAGCAGCGAGCCGCGCCGCGCCGCCAGCAGCTCGACCGCCTGGCGGATGCCGCGAGGCTGGTCGATGGAGCACTGCTCGCTGATCGACAGGTGCATCGACAGATGAAGGAACGGGTTCTCGCGCCCGTTCGATCCGTCGTAGACCCGTGCCACCGCTGCGTCGGCGTCGGCGAGGTCCTCGTGGTACTCGGGGTGCTGGTCGATCCAGCCGGCGGCGATGGTCTCGAGCGCTTCCATCGGCAGGCCCTGCCGGTGCTTGGCGTAGACGTCGCAGAAGAAGCGGCGCACGTCTTCCTGGGAGGGGTTGAACATATCTATATAGAGGTAGGAAAAAGAGAAGCGGGAGCCGTTCGTGAGAGCTGCTTTCCAGCGGGCTTCGCGGCCCCTCGGATGTGTCGGGCGTTCCGGGTACGGGGCGTTACATCGTTACGTAACGAATCGCTGATTGACCTCCTTACGAGCTGTTTCCACAGCCCGCCGGCGACCCTGCAAAAAGAAAATTTCTCATACGAATCAACAAGTTGCAGCGCATGAAAGCGCTTTGGCATGGAGGGCGGCAAAAGCGGCACGCTAGTTGCCCCTGAGTAGGCATCTTTTGTCACAGAGGCTGCCCAATGACCGCTCAACAAGCATCGACCAATTCGACCGAGGGACTTGCCGCCGCTGGCGCAGCCCCTGTGGTTCTCGCCCAGGCCACCGTCACTCCGCTGGGTACCCCCGGCGTCGTGAGCCCGGCCGCTCCCGCCGCGGCTGCGGCTCCCGCCAGCATCGGCACATTATCGAACGCCACGCCCGGCGTCACCGTGATGCGCGACGGTGTCAGCATTCCCGTCGATGGCAATCAGACACTGATGGCCGGCGACCGCGTGATGGTTCCGCAGGACGGCCACGCCAATGTCCTCTTCCCCGGATCGGCCACCAACAAGGCCCCGCTCGCAGGTGTGTTCACCGGCGGCACCGATGCCACCATCGGCTCGACCAAGCTGCCCGGCGGCCTCGAACAGGTGAATGTGGATGTCGCCTCGGGCGACCTGCAGGTGACCCCGCCCGACAGCGACGCGGATGCCGCTGCCCTGGCCGTCACCAAGAAGCTCGCAGCCGGCAGCGGCATCGGGCTGGGTGAATTCGCGCTGGGCGCCCTGGGCGCCGCGGCGCTGGGTGCCGCGCTGAGCGGTGGTGGCGGCGGCAGCGACAGCGCGTTCCCGCTGCTCGTCGGTTCGGGCAACCCCGGTGATTCCGACGCGGATGCCGACTCTGATGCGGACGCCGATGCCGATGCGGATGCGGACGGTGATGCAGACGCCGACGCCGACGCCGACGCCGACGCCGACGCAGACGCAGATGCAGATGCAGATGCAGACGCAGACGCTGACGCCGATGCCGATGCCGATGCCGATGCCGATGCAGACGCTGATGCCGATGCAGACGCTGATGCCGATGCAGACGCTGATGCCGATGCAGACGCTGACGCCGATGCAGACGCTGACGCCGATGCTGACGCTGACGCTGACGCTGACGCTGACGCTGACGCCGATGCAGACGCTGACGCCGATGCAGACGCTGACGCCGATGCCGATGCCGATGCCGATGCCGATGCCGATGCCGATGCCGATGCCGATGCAGACGCAGACGCAGACGCAGACGCAGACGGCGACGCCCTCCTCAACCCGGGCGACAGCCTCGTCAACCACGTCGTCGACAGCCTCAGCGGCGCGCTCGGCCTGGGCGACTCGCTCACGCCGGTCACCAATGCGGTCGACGGCCTGACCGACACGCTCGACGACGTGCTGGCTCCGCTGCTCGGCAGCGAGTTCACGCCGAACGACCCCAACCAGTTCGACCCGATCGACAACACCGTGGGCAGCGTCACCGACCTGCTGGGCGGCACCCTGAGCCCCACGCTCGACAACCTGCTGGGCGCCGGCGCCACCACCGCCATCCTCGGCACGGTGCTGGGCCAGGTCGACTACCTGACCGACGCGCTGGACAACGGCCTGACCAACCTCGTCGGTGACCACGGCATCATCAGCGGCCTGACCGACGCCCTCGGGCTCGGCGGCGTCACCGACCAGCTCGTGGGCGACGACGGCCTCGTCGGCGGCCTGCTGGGCAACGTGCTCGGCGAAGGCAGCCTGGTGTCCGGCCTGCTGGCCGAAGACGGCCTCGTCGGCGGCCTGCTCGGACCCGACGGCGTGGTCGGCGGCCTGCTGGGCGAAGACGGTGCCCTGGGCGGCCTGCTCGGCAACGTGCTGGGCAGCGACGGCCTCGTGGGCGGCCTGCTCGGCGACGGCGCCGTGGGCAGCCTGACCGGCGGCCTGCTGGGCGAAGACGGCCTGCTGGGCGGCCTGCTCGGCGACGGCAGCGCACTGGGCGGCATCCTGGGTGACGACGGCCTCGTCGGCGGCCTGCTCGGCGGCGACGGCACCCTGTCCAACCTGCTCGGCAGCGGCGGCCTCACCGGTGAACTGCTGGGCCACGGCGGCCTGGTCGACAGCCTGCTCGGCGAGAACGGCGTGATCTCCGGAATCATCGCCGACAGCCCGCTGGGCGGCCTGCTCGGCGGCGAAGGCGGTCTCCTGGGCGGTGCCCTCGGCGGCCTGCTCGGCGACGACGGCCTGGTCGGCGGCCTGCTGGGTGACGACGGCCTCGTAGGTGGCCTGCTCGGCAACGACGGCCTCCTCGGCGGCGTGCTGGGTAACGACGGCCTGCTGGGCGGTGTGCTCGGCAACGACGGCCTGCTCGGCGGCCTGCTGGGCGACGACGGCATCGTGGGTGGCGTGCTGGGCAACGATGGCCTGCTGGGCGGCGTGCTCGGCGACGACGGCCTGGTCGGTGGCCTGCTCGGCAGCGACGGCATCGTGGGCGGCCTGCTCGGCGACAACGGACTCGTGGGCGGCCTGCTGGGCAGCGACGGCCTGGGCGGCGTGCTCGGCGGCGACGGCCTTGCCGGCGGCCTGCTCGGACCCGATGGCGTGGTCGGCGGCCTGCTCGGCGACGACGGCATCGTCGGTGGCCTGCTGGGTGAAGACGGCATCGTGGGCGGCCTCCTCGGCGGCCTGCTGGACGGCATCGGCGGTGGCGGCACCCCCGGCACCGGCGCGGCCCTGCTCGACCCGCTCGACAGCGTGGTCGGCGGCGTGGCCTCCGGCCTGAACAACGGCCTGCTGGGCGACCTCGGCCTGGGCGACGTGCTGGCCCCGGTGGCCGGCCTCACCGACAGCCTGACCGACACGGTCGACGGCCTGCTGGCTCCGGTGCTCGGTTCCAGCTTCACGCCGAACGACCCCAACGTGCTCGACCCGGTCGACGGCGTGGTCGACCAGGTGACCGACGGCGTGGGCGGCCTGCTGAGCCCGCTGACCGACCAGCTGCTCGGCACGGGCACGACCAACGCGCTGCTCAATGCGGTCGACACGCAGGTCGACTACCTGACCGACGGCGTGGCGAACCTGATCGGCGGCGACGGCCTGCTCGGTGGCGTGCTGGGCGACAACGGCCTGCTGGGCGGCGTGCTCGGCGGTGACGGTGGTCTCCTCGGTGGTGTACTGGGCGACGACGGCTTGCTGGGTGGCGTGCTCGGTGGCGACGGCGGTCTGCTCGGCGGTGTCCTGGGTGATGACGGCCTGCTGGGTGGCGTACTCGGCGGTGACGGTGGTCTGCTCGGCGGCGTCCTGGGTGACAACGGCCTGCTGGGCGGCGTGCTCGGTGGCGACGGTGGTCTCCTCGGCGGTGTGCTGGGCGACGACGGTTTGCTGGGTGGCCTGCTCGGCGGTGACGGCGGCCTCCTCGGCGGAGTCCTGGGTGACAACGGCCTGCTGGGCGGCGTGCTCGGCGGTGACGGTGGCCTCCTCGGCGGCGTCCTGGGTGATGACGGTCTGCTGGGCGGCGTGCTCGGCGGTGACGGCGGTCTCCTCGGCGGTGTCCTGGGCGACGACGGTCTGCTGGGCGGCGTGCTCGGCGGTGACGGCGGTCTCCTCGGCGGCGTTCTGGGTGACGACGGTCTGCTGGGCGGCGTGCTCGGCGGTGACGGCGGTCTCCTCGGCGGTGTCCTGGGCGACGACGGTCTGCTGGGCGGCGTGCTCGGCGGTGACGGCGGTCTCCTCGGCGGCGTCCTGGGCGACGACGGCCTGCTGGGCGGCGTGCTGGGCGGTGATGGCGGCCTCCTCGGTGGTGTCCTGGGCGACAACGGCCTTGTCGGCGGTCTGCTCGGCAGCGTGACCGGCGGCGACGCTGGCGGCCTGCTCGATGGCGTGCTCGGCAGCGACGGCCTGGTCGGTGGCCTGCTCGGCACCGTGACCGGCGGCGACGCTGGCGGTCTGCTCGACGGCGTGCTCGGCAGCGACGGCCTGGTCGGTGGCCTGCTCGGCAGCGTGACCGGTGGCGACGCCGGCGGCCTGCTCGACGGCGTGCTCGGCAGCGACGGCCTGGTCGGTGGCCTGCTCGGCAGCGTGACCGGTGGCGACGCCGGCGGCCTGCTGGACGGCGTGCTCGGCAGCGATGGCCTGGTCGGTGGCCTGCTCGGCACCGTGACCGGCGGCGACGCTGGCGGCCTGCTGGACGGCGTGCTCGGCAGCGATGGCCTGGTCGGTGGCCTGCTCGGCACCGTGACCGGCGGCGATGCTGGCGGCCTGCTGGACGGCGTGCTCGGCAGCGACGGCCTGGTCGGTGGCCTGCTCGGGACCGTGACCGGCGGCGATGCTGGTGGCCTGCTGGACGGCGTGCTCGGCAGCGACGGCCTGGTCGGTGGCCTGCTCGGCAACGTGACCGGTGGCAACACGGGTGGCCTGCTGGACGGCGTGCTCGGCAACGACGGCCTCGTCGGCAGCCTCCTGGGTCAGGACGGCCTGGTGGGCAGCCTGCTCGGCGGCCTGACCGGCGGCAACAGCCCGGTGGCGAACATCCTGCAGCCGGTGGGCGACGTGGCGAGCAGCGTGACCGACGCGGTGACCCCGGTGGTGTCGAACGCGACCAGCGCCGTGCACGACGTGACGGCGCCCGTGACCGACATCCTGGCCGGCGCCACGACGGCGGTTGCCCCGGTGGCGGATGCCGTCAGCAACGTGACGAGCGGCGTCGAACATGCCGTCACCCCGCTGGTGACGGAAGTCGTGACGCCGATCACCAGCCTGGTCGAGCACACGGTTTCGCCGGTGACGAACATCCTCCACGGCCTGCTGGGCTGATCGGCGGACACCGGAAGAAAGAACACAGAAGGAAGAGGGGCGAGGGAGCTTGCCGCAGCACCAGGGACAGGCCGCCACCGGCCTGTCCCGCGAAAGGACCGATATGAAAAAGAATTTCCAGACAGTGGCCATCGTCGCGCTCGGCGCAGTTCTCGTGGGCTGCGCGGCCCCCAAGACCGGTCGTGACGATGCGACCTACTACTACTCGAACAAGGCTGCGACCGCGGTGCCGAAGGTGGAGCCGGCACCGCCGCCACCGGTGCAGAACGGGCCGGTGGGCGTGCCGAAGATCGTCTACTTCGACTTCGACAAATACAACATCAGGCCCGGCGACCGCAACATCGTGGAGGCTCACGCGAGCTTCCTGCGCAACCGGCCGCAGAGCCGGGTCGTGATCGAAGGCCACACCGACCAGCGCGGCGGCCGCGAATACAACCTGGCACTGGGCCAGCGCCGCGCCGACTCGGTGCAGCGCGCGCTCACGCAGCTCGGCGTGCCCGCCGAGCGCATCGAGGCCATCAGCTGGGGCCTGGAGAAACCCGCATCGCTCGAAACCACCGAGGAGGGCTATCAGCTCAATCGCCGCGCCGAATTCAGCTACCGCTGACGCCGGATCACCGCGATGACCTCGGTGGTGGCAGTTCCCGGACCGCGTACACGTCACCAGAGCGAAAGCAGATGACGGGCGTGGCCGGTTTCCCGCATCCGAACGGGGCCGAATGATGTCCTTCCAAGACCAGCTCCACGCCTGCCACGAACGCCTGGTGTCGGTGTGTGCGGCGCTGCCGGCTCCTTACCCGGCGTTCACGCTGTTCTTCTCCGTCAGCGACGGCTCGCAGCGCGCGCATGTCGTGCACGCGCGGGCCGCCGACTTCGAGACCGCGTGGCGCGAAGGCGCGGGGCATGTCGAGCGCTGGGTGCGCGAGCGCGGCATCGTCTCGCCCTGGCTGCGCATCGACTGGGTGGAGGGCGCGAGCCCGATGGACTGGGCCCAGTTCAAGACCCAGCTCACCGCGGTCAAGCGCAACTACTTCCGCCTCGGCCTGGCCTTCGACAAGGACTTCGCGCTCGCCTTCACCGAGCAGGAGCTCAATGCCAACGCCATGCTGTGCGGCGACTCGACCATCGCGCATTCGGTGGTGAACGCGCGCAACTTCGAGGTCTACGGCCAGGCGCGCTTCGAGTGCTCGCCGCCGCTGGACATGTCCTCGGACCAGCCCGTCTACCTGCTCGCGACCGTGGGCGTGTTCTGCCAGCCCGACGGCGTGGTGCACAAGCTGGTGGGCACGGGGCTCGACGCGGGACGGCGGCAGCTGCCGGCGCTCACCCCGCAGTCGGTGCTGGAGCTCGTGCGCAGCGGCTCCTCGTACCTGGCGCGCCAGGTGCAGAGCGACGGCCTCTTCGTGTACGGCTACTTCCCGTGCTTCGACCGCCGCATTCCCACCTACGACGCGATGCGCCACGCGAGCGCGGTGTACGCCATGCTCGAGTCGTGGGAGCTCACGCGCGACGAGACGCTGCGCGCGGCCATCGACCGCGCGCTCGACCACCTCACCAGCTCGCTGATCCGCGACTACATACTGCTCGACGGCCGCGCGGTGGCGTTCCTCGTCGACACCGGCGGCGAGATCAAGCTCGGCGGCAACGCGGCCTGCGTGCTCGCGCTCGTGAAGTACTGCGAGCTGATGGACACGCGCCGTTGGCTGCCGCTGCTCGAGAAGCTCGCGCTGGGCATCGCCTCGATGCAGGACCCGGCCACCGGCCGCTTCAACCACGTGCTGCACGCGGCCGACCTCACGGTCAAGCAGGCCTCGCGCATCATCTACTACGACGGCGAGGCCGCCTACGGCCTCATGCGCCTGTACGGCCTCACGCGCGAGCCGCAATGGCTGGCGGTGGTGGAGAAGGCCTTCGACCATTTCATCGCCAGCCAGCACTGGCAGGCGCACGACCATTGGCTCAGCTGCTGCGTGTGCGAACTCACGCACTGGAGCCCGCAGGAGAAGTATTTCCGCTTCGGCCTGCAGAACGTGGCGGGGTATCTCGATTTCGTGCTCGACCGGAAGACCACCTTCCCGACGCTGCTCGAACTCATGCTGGCCGCGCAGCAGATGCTCCAGCGGCTCGAAGGCATGCCCGCGATGCGGCACCTTCTGGACGAACTCGACACCGAGAAGTTCTACCGCGCGCTCGACTACCGCGCGCACTACCTGCTCAACGGCTTCTTCTGGCCCGAGATGGCGATGTACTTCCGCCGGCCGTCGACCGTGGTGGGCTCGTTCTTCATCCGCCATCACTCGTTCCGCGTGCGCATCGACGACGTGGAGCAATACCTCTCGGGTTTCGCCGCCTACCACCGCTATCTCGTGGAGCGCCGCGCCGCGCCCGGTGCCGCGGGCACGGGCTCCGGCGGCGGGCGCGACGACGGCGCCGTATGGACCGCCAGCGAAATGGCGCGCGTGACCGGCGGCGAATGGGTCGTCAAGCCCGAGGACGGATGGCGCGCCGCCGGCGTGGCGCAGCGCTCCTTCATGCGCAAGGGCCGCGTGGTGTTCGACCACCAGACCCGGCCTTCCAAGACGCCGCTGGCCGCCGTCACGCTCAAGGGCGTGCTGCAGCCGGCCGCCGCGGTGCTGTGCTCCGACCCCAAGCCGCACCTGGACAAGCGCGTGCCCGTGCTCAAGGTGCAGAACGTGCTGCAGGCGGTGCTGGAGCTGGGCGACCATGCGCGCGCCGAATTCACCGGCCGCGTGTGCGGCGTGCTCGGCAGCGGCGCGGGCAGCAGCACCGTGGCCGCCATGCTCGCCGGCGCGCTGACCGTGTGGGGCGAGGTCGGCCAGCCCGAGGGCAACGTGAGCCTGCCGTCCGGCATCGCCTGGAACATGACCTGCATGCCGAGGCACGCGTCCTACTGGGTGCTGGAGATGGGCACCTCGCACATGCCGGCGTCCGCGCAGCTGGTGCGGCCCTCGCTGGTGGTGGTGACGGGGCTTTCCACCGCGTCGCAGAAACACCGCGGCCCGAGCGAGGCCGCGGCGCGGCTCGACAGCCGCGTCTTCCTGGCCATGGCGCCGGGCGATGCGGTGGTGCTCAACCGCGACATGCCCGAGTTCGCGACTTTCGCCGAAGCGGCGATGGCGCAGCAGCTGCAGATCGTCACCTACGGCGAGCACAAGGACGCCGACGTGCGCCTGCTCGCCTTCGACCACGGCGAGGTGCAGGCGCGGGTGGCGGGCGAGCCCTTCCAGCTGCGGCTGAACGCGCCGGGGCGGCACATGGGCGCGAGCGCCATCGCCGCGCTCGCCGCCCTGCAGGCGTTGCGCCTGCCGCTGGCCGCTGCGGTCGAGCCCTTCGCGCACTTCGAGCCGCCGGGCGGGCGCGGTGCGTTGCACACCATTCACATCGGCGGCGGCAGCTTCAAGCTGATCGACGAGACCTACGACGCCAACCCGAGCTCGATGCGCGCGGCGCTGGAGCTGCTCTCGCAGGCGCCCTGCGAGCCGGCGCGGCGCGTGGCGATCCTCGGCGACATGCAGGAGCTCGGCCCCGCCGCGCAACGCCACCACCTCGACCTGGAGGCCGAGCTGCTCGCATCGCAGCCCGACCGCGTGCTGCTGTGCGGGCCGCTGATGCGCGCGCTGCATGCGCGTATCCGCACCAAGGTGCGCTCGCACTGGTTCGTCGATGTGTCCGATCTGTCGACCGCGCTCGGCGGGCTGCTGCAGCCCGGCGACTGGGTGCTGGCGAAGAGTTCCGCGGGCGTGGGCCTGTCGCGGCTTGCCCGGGTTTTGAAAGCACTGCCATGAGATTGAACGCACTCCTGCACTCGGCCTTCGAACACGAGGCGCCGATGCGCCGCCAGCAGCCCTCGCGCCGATGGTGGCTGGGCTGGCTGCAGCTGCTGTGCGCCTGGGTGTTGTGCATGCTGCTGTGCGCCAACATCGCGCTGGTTTTCGCGCAGGATTTGTCAGGGCAGACGGGGGAGGCCAGGGCAGGGAGGCCGGCCGGTTGCGCGGTAACGGGAAGCGCCGCGCAACCGGGTCCGGTTCACGGGATCAGGGCCGATGTGGCGAGAGGGCAAAGACTGCCGTGCTGATGTGTGTTTGAAGCAAACGGTGAGTGAATATTTGCCTTGTAACAGTCGGGTAACAGTTGATAATGACGCAGGCGTCATTGCACGACGAACCGGCTCTTTCCCATGATCAAGTTCCTCCTGCCAAGCCAACTGGTTGCCGAGACTCCGGACGAGCCCGGCGCCAGTCCCTACGCCGGCGCGCTGAACGCCGCGTTCCGCGCGGCCTACCCGCTCGTGAAGAGCGCGGCGTGGCGCTCGCTGCCCATCAGCCTGTTCGGGCTGCTGCCTTCCATCTTCCTGCTGCAGGTGTATGACCGCGTGCTCTCGCGCAGCGGCACATCGACGCTGGCCGCGCTGGTCAGCGGCATCCTGTTCTTCCTGTGCATCGAGTTCTGGCTGCGCACGCGCCGCTCGCGCCTGCTGCGCAACGCGGGCGCGATCGTCGACCATGGCGTGTCGGGCGCATTGCTCAACTCGATGCTGGGCCGCCCGCTGCGCGCGCTGGAAGCGCGGCCCGCTTCGGTGTGGCATCTGTACTTCCGCGACGTGGCCTCGGTGCGCGGCACCATCACCGGCGGGCTGGCCCAATCCATCTTCGACCTGCCCATGGCTGTCTTCGCGCTGGTGGTCATCGGCATCGTCGCGCTGCCGGTGCTGCCGGTGGTGGCGGTCTTCCTCGGGATCATGTCTTTCCTCGCGTGGTGGTGGGCCGACGAGGTGCGCTCCGGCCGCGTCGAGGAAGTGCAGCGCGGGCGCGGCCTGGAGCGCGTGACAGCCGAGATCTGCAACGCGCGCGAAACCCTCAAGGCCCAGGCCAACGACGCGCCCACCATCGAGATGTGGCGCCAGACCTATAACGCCTGGCTCGCCGAGAGCTTCAGCAAGAACGGCCAGATCGAGACCGCGCGCGACGGCACCACCGTGCTGCTCACCGTCTTCTCCGTCGTGGTCGTGACCGTGGGCGCCGTTTCGGTGATGGAGCAGTGGATGACGGTCGGCGGCCTCGTCGCCTCGAACATGCTGGCGCTCAAGGCGCTGCAGCCGGTGGCCGGGCTGGTGTCCAACTGGCGCTCGCTGGCCACCGCCAAGGAAGCCGCCAAGCGCCTGGAGACCGTGCTGCGCGAGCCGGTCGAAAAGCCGCCCACCGGCATGACGCTGCCCCAGCCGCTGGGCCGCATCACGCTGAAGGACGTGAGCTTCAGCTTCACCGAGACCGCGCAGCAGCCTGTGCTGGAAAACGTCGACCTCGACATCGGCCCGGGCGGCCTGCACGTGATCGTCGGGCGCAACGGCGCGGGCAAGTCCACGCTGGTGAAGCTGCTGTCGGGCCTGTACACACCCACGCGCGGCATCGTCAGCATCGGCGAGTACGACCTCTCGCAGTTCGGCCGCGAAGAACTCTCGCGCTGGATCAGCTACCTCTCGCAGGAGGTCTACTGGTTCGGCGGCTCGCTGATCGACGTGATGCGCCGCACTGCGCCCGGCCAGAGCGACGAGCAGATCGTCGCGGCCTGCAAGCTCTCGGGCGCGCACGACTTCATCTCGCGGCTGCCCGACGGCTACCGCACCATGGTCGGCGAAGGCGGCACTGGCGTGTCGGTGGGCGAGCGCCGCAAGCTCGCGCTGGCGATGAGCTTCCTGCGCAAGCCCTCGGTGCTGGTGCTCGACGAGCCCAGCAACGACCTCGATTTCCAGAGCGAGCGCAACCTGCTCGCCACGCTGCTGGCGGTGGCCAAGGTGCGCACCGTGGTGGTGGTCACGCATTCGCTGCGCATCGTCTCGGCCGCCAACGTGGTCTACCACGTCACCGGCCAGGGCAACGTGGAGCAGGGCACGGCGGCGGTGATGGTGCCGAAGCTGTTCGGCGTGAAGAAGCCGCTGGTGGCGCTGGGCGACGCGGAAGACGGCGCGGCGGGAGCCTCCCCGGCTTCCCGCTCGATGGCGTGAGCGGCGGGCGACGAACGATGAGTGACGAACGAAGAGTGATCGGGGACGCGACTTGAAATCAGACCTGCCGCAGATTCTTCAGGACGAGAACGAGAAGCGCGCGGCCCAGACCTCGCCGCAGGGGCGGCGGCGGCAGTGGATCATCGGCGGCGCGATCGCGGTGCTGGCGCTGGTCGGCCTCGGTTTTCCGATGGAGACCGTGGTGGTCGCGCCGGGCCGCGTGATTCCCTCGGACCGCGTGAAGTCCATCCAGCATCTGGAAGGCGGCATCGTTAGCAACGTGCTGGTGAAGGAAGGCGAGAAGGTCAAGCAGGGCCAGTCGCTGGTCGAGATCGACCTGGGCGGCAGCGGCCTCAACCTGGAAGAACTGACTGCCCGCTACGCCGCCACGCAGGCCACGCGCGTGCGGCTCATGGCCGAGAGCCGCGGCCAGCCGCTCACGCGCCAGTCCTTCGCCACCGACATCGACGAAGGCGTGTTCGAGGGCGAGACCGGCGCCTACCAGGCCCGCGCGCTCGAGCAGCGCGGCGTGATGGCCGGTGCCGTGTCGGGCCTGGAGCAGGCGCGCAGCAAGAAGCTGGAGCAGGAGGCCAAGGTCAAGGGCCTGAGCGACCGGCTGGCGCTGATGCAGAAGGAACTGGAAATCTCCGAGCAGCTGCTCAGCGAGAAGCTGGTCGGCCAGGTGGAAGTGCTGGAGAAACGGCGCCAGGCCGAGAGCGTGCGCAGCGAACTCGCGGTGGCGCGCCAGGGCGTGGTCTCGGCCAACGCCTCCATCACCGAGGCGCAGGCCAAGATGGCGGAGGCCGAAGGGCGCTTCCGCCGCCGCGCGTCGGACGAACTGGCCACCGTCGAGCGCCAGTTCGCGAGCCTGAGCGAAGACCTGGCACGCGCGCGCACGCAGCGCTCGCGCACGGTGGTGAAGGCCCCGTCGGACGGCATCGTGAAGGGCCTGCGCAACTCCAGCCCCGGCTGGGTGGTGAAGCCCGGCGAGTCCATCCTCGAGGTGGTGCCCGACGAGGACGAGATCATGGTCGAGGCGCGGCTCAACCCCAACGACCGCGGCTTCATCGAAGTGGGCCAGCAGGCGCGCGTGAAGATCACCGCCTACGACTACCTGCGCTACGGCGCGGTCGACGGCAAGGTCAGGCTGGTGGCCGCCGATGCCGACCGCGACCCGGCGATTTCCAACGGTGCGCCCTACTACCGGCTGCTCATCAGCATGTCGCAGTCGCATGTGGGGCGCCCCGAGAACCGCATCACCGCCGGCATGGAGTCCGAAGTGGACCTGCGCGTGGGCACCGACCCGTTCATCTGGTACATCCTGCGACCTGTGCTCAAGCTTCGCCGCGAAGCTTTCCGCGAACCATGAAGTACCGCAAACCGGTCGATCTGCGTCGCGTTGGCACCGGCGCCGTCTGCGCGGCGCTGTGCGCGGGCTTCGCGCTGCCGCCCGCTGCCTTTGCGCAGGAACAGCAGCAACCACTACAACAGCAGCAGCTTCCGGATCTGCTTGTGCAGCAGCAGGAGATCGAAAGCGCCACGCGGCTGACCGTGTCGCGCAGGCTCTCGGCGCCTTCGCTGGGCGCCGTCAGCTATGCGCAGCAGGTGAAACAGGCGCTGATCGCGCTCTCGCAGGACTACCCTGAGGTGCAGACCGCGCAGGCGGCCGCCAACACCAGCAGCTACGGCGTGGATGCGGCCAAGCAGGCGCGCTACCCGAAGTTCAAGGTCGGCACCTCGTCGGGCAACTACAACAGCGGCGCGGCCAACGCCAAGACGCAGAGCTACACCGTGCTCACGGCCGAGGCCCGCGTGAGCCTGCTCGACGGCGGTGCCATGAGCGCCGCGCAGCGCGCCGCCGAGGCGGGCAACCAGGCCGACGACGAGGCCGTCATCACCACCTCGCAGAAGGTGGTGCTGGACGCACTCACCGCCTACCTGCAGGTGCAACGCTTCGACCTCAAGAAGCAGATCGCGCACAAGGCCTCCGAGGTGGTGGCCGAGCTGTCGAAGGCCGAGGCCCGCCGCGTGGCGCTGGGCGTGAGCGGCGACAACGACCTCAACATGGCCGCCTCGCGCCGCGCGCTGGTGGCCGCGCGCGAGTCCGACTTCGAGGCGCAGCGCGACGAGGCGCTCGCCAAGTTTCGCAACTACTTCAAGTTCTCGCCGAATGCCGAGTCGCTGCCCGTGCTCGCGGCGCCGCAACAGTGGCGCATCGGCACGCAGGAAGAAGCGCTGCGCCGCGCCGAGGCGCGCAGCACCGAGATCGCCGAGGCGCAGGGCCGCATCGAGCGGGCGAGGGCGCTGGCCGACCAGCAGGACGCGAGCCTCTATCCGACGCTCGACGCGGTGCTCGTGAAGAGCAAGGACCCGCGCGGCGTGTCGCCGCAGGACCCGACGCGCGCGGCCTTCGAACTCAACTGGAACTTCGGCAACGGCTTCGACCGGCAGCTGCGCATGAAGTCGGCGCTGGCCGAAGTCGCCAACCAGGAAGCCAAGCTCGAAGGCGTGAAGCTCAACCTGTTCGAGCTCACGGCGGCCTCGTGGTCGCGCACCGTCTCGGGCCGCGAGCGCGAGAAGCAGCTCATGGAGGCCGTCAGCACTTCCGGCCAGGCCTTCCGCGGCCGCCGCCGCCTGATGGAGTTCGGCCGCGAGACCCTGCCCAAGGTGCTCGACGCGCAGCTCGACTACTACACGCTGCTCTTCGACTACGTCGACGGCGTCTTCGACCTGCGCATCTCCGAGCTGCGCCTGGCGCGCACCACCGGCGAACTGCGCATCGACCCGGCCGGCCCCAACAACTGGATCGACCGCCTCTTCGGCGCGCCCAGCCGCCAGGTGCTCACCGAAGACGGCCTGCTCGCGAAGCTCTGCATCTCGAGCAACACGGCTTGCGCCAGCGAACCGATAGTGACCGAACGCGCGACCGGGGCAGCAGGAGCGCCGCCGGCCCTGCGCAGAGCCCAGCGCCTCTCCATCCCATAAACACGAGGCAAGCGAAGCGAAGCCAATTCGGGAACACCGAGGAACCGGCTTCGCCGGGCCTCAGGTGTTGCCCCCGGCAGGGGATTGGCGAAGCGACACGAAGTGCCGCGCAGCCTGGGAGCGAACCTACTGCTCTTCGGGAATGCCGGGCTCGCCGTCGAGGATCTGGTACTTGCGCATCTTCTCCCACAGCACCTTGCGGCTGATGCCCAGGTGCTGCGCGGTGTCCTGGCGCTTCCAGTCGTTGATCTCCAGCGCCGCGATGATGCGGTTGCGCTCGCTGCTGTTCCAGCCCTTGCGGTCCGCGCTGCCATCGATCGAGCCGATGCCGCCGCCGCTGCCGTTCATGCCGCCGTTGCCGGCCGATGCCGCCGGCGCGGGCGTGCCGCGCGTGAGCGCGATGGCGCGCTGGATCAGGTTCTGGTCCCAGCCGTGCAGCTGCCGCGCGATCACGCCCACGCGCTCCGCGAGGTTGCGCAGCTGGCGCACGTTGCCGGGGAAGTAGGTCTCGGCCACCGCGTCGCTGAGCCAATGCGGCGTCTCGCCCAGGGCTTCGAGTTCTTCGCCGAGCACGTTGCTCAGCAGCGCCTTGAAGATCGCGATCTTGTCGATCTCGCCGCGCTCCTCGAGGCTGGGCACGTGCAGCTCGATCACCGCGAGCCGGTAGAACAGGTCGGCGCGGAACTCGCCGCTGGCCACCATCTCGCGCAGGTTGCGGTTGGTGGCAGCCACGAGCCGGAAGTCCACCCGCACCGGCGCCGTCGCGCCCAGCCGCGTGACCGCGTTGTCCTCCAGCACGCGCAGCAGTTTGACCTGCTGGTAGCGCGGCAGGTCGCCAATTTCGTCGAGGAACAGCGTGCCGCCCGTGGCCTGCTCGAAGTAGCCGCGATGCGCATGCACCGCGCCCGTGAACGAACCCTTGGTATGGCCGAAGAAGAGCGACTCGAAGAGCCCGTCGGGAATCGCGCCGCAGTTCACCGCAACGAACGCGCCCTTGCCATAGCGCTGGTGGCCCAGGTGCAGCTGCTGCGCGATGCGCTCCTTGCCCACGCCCGTCTCGCCGCGCACCAGCACGCTGTGGTCGCAGTCGGCAAAGGCGTTCACCTCGGCCAGCAGCGCCTTCATCGCCTCGGAGTGCGCCACCAGCACGTCGGGCGCCTGCGGCGCCACCTCGCGCGCGCGCAGCTGCCGCACCAGCTTCGCGACCATCGTGCGCAGCTCGGCGCAGGTGAAGTCGTAGGGCAGCACGTGCAGGTACTCGGGCGGATAGGTGCGCGAGTCGCGCTCGCGCGAGCCGGCCGCCACCCAGATCACCGGCATGCCCTGCAGCAGCTCCGTGGCATGCGCCAGCCCGCCGCTGTCGATGACAGTCACGCTGATGATCGCCACCGCTGGCCGCATCGCCACGCCAGCGTCCTGCGGCGGAGGCGGCATGCCGTCGGCCCGGACGACCTCCACGTCGAAGCTCGCCATGCACCGCGCGATGCGGTCGAGGATGTCGGCTTTGCCTTCCCAGACAAAGAGGTCGAGTTCGTCGAAATTGGCGGCGGGGGAATTCATCTTGGAAATACGCGCATATCAATAGACCAGCTGGGCGCCTCGATTGCAGGAGAGGCGGGCCCCGACCTCTGCTTGCGCTAGGTCGATTCCCAGAAGGTTCAGTAGCGCATTGACGGCAGGATCAAGCAGGGGGCCGAGTGCGTTCGTGACCACCGTCTGTAGAGTGTTCAGAAGGTTGCTGATCAGGCTGAAGGTGCCGTTCAGCAGGCCTCCGAGGACACCGCTGCTGTCGCTTGAGTAGGGCTGAATCTGGATTCCACCTAGCGTGGACCCCAAACTTTGCACAAGCGACGTAGAGCTAATGGCCTTGAATGATGGATCCTTGCCTGTGCCGTCATATGGCGCGGCATCGATCTCTGGTAGGTTTGCCGGAGCTGGAGCAACATAAGTCAGCGCGGTGCCACTTGCGCTTCCGCCGACGTCCGAGTTGACGACAAGGCCAAGTCCGGAGATGACAGTTTTCTGGGCAAGCCCCATGTCAGTCACATACGTACCGTTCGCAGCCTTCCATTTCTTGGGGCTGCAGATCAGCGACAGAAGACACCAGTCGAACTTGGCTTCGCGATAGCCGATCTCGACGATGCCTACAGGAGCGGCTGTTGCCGGCACAGAAGACGAAAAGATGTTCGAAACCTTGCCGACATTCAACCGAGCCACACTAGTGCTGGCTTGGACATTCAATGATTTGCTATCAGAGCTGTTGCATGTATGGCCTGTAACTAGTCCGGCACCGTTGCCAGCACTGATGCCAATTTCAATGGGTGCGGGAAGAGCTTGCGTGTAAATAACCTTTGTCACTGGGCAATTGCCGCTGCAGACAATCGTTGCAACCAAGTCGGACACAATTGTTCCGAGATTCAAGGTCGCGACGCTATCGAGAAAATTGATAAGTGGAGAGAGTGCTCCAGTCACAGTGGAAAGTAAGTTCGAAAGAAGGTTTGTGATTCCGTCGAGATTGACGGACAAGAGCAAACGGACTTGCGCAGTGCGCACGTAGATCCTGTTCGGATCGCTAACCCCGAGACTGGGATTCACGAGCATCGGATTTCCCACGGCCGAGACTTGGGGGGGCTCGACCACTTGTACCTTCGCTGTGACGCTGGCAATTCCAGGGACGGTGATCGGCACATTGGCTGCGAGGCCGTTCTTGCCGTTCGCTACCTGGATCATCCCTTGCACGAGTTGAAAGAGTTGAAGGTTGGTGCTCAGTCCAGCGGCGTCCGTTCCACTCGCGACGCCAAGAAGGTCGGCGAGTTTGAGAGTGAACGGCGCAGCCTGAACGCTGACGAGAATGTCGCGCAATGCCTGGATGGTGGCGGCGGCAGTGTTGCCGCTGCGTTCCATGACGGAGATCATGGCCTGGAGCAGGACGCCGGCGTCTACATTGGTCGCGAGCACCTGGTCATAGTTGGCGGCGCTGATGTTCAGGGCAATCTTGAGTTGATCGAGGAAGCTCAACAACTGGATGTCGGTGTTGAGCAGCCCCTGCCAGCCCGCAGTCTGGACCGAGAGCGAGCCACCCAGCAGACCGCCAAGAAGGGCGTTCAGCAATGCCGACTGCTTGGAGTCGATGCTCAGCAGCGTGCTACGAATGCTCAGCGAAGCGAGTGGCTGTCGTTGTGCGGCAAGTGCCTGCACGCTGATGGTGGCTGACTGGCTGCCGGAAATGCCTGGCAGGAGCAATGCGGGAGTCCTCGTGATGGTGACCCGTACCGCATTGAAAGCCTGGCCGGTACCGGGCGCTCCGAAGTACTGGGGTGCCGTCCGGTTGGGATTGCTCGGATCCCAGTTTCCGCATTCCACATCTGCCCCGGTGAGGGCAGGGAGCAAGGGCGGCATGTTTTGCGCAGCGTTCGTGACGGCTGCCGTCTTCGCGTCGGTGCAGAGAAATGGTTGAAGCGACTGGGCGCCCGACAGCGCCGCGAGGTCAGCGGTCTTCTGGAGCTCCCTCTTGACGAAAAAGAGGTATCCGAGCTGGGTGCCCAGCAGGGTGATGACAATCAGGCTCATCGCAATGGCCGTGTTGACCAGGACCGATCCCTGAATCCGCTGGCGACGAGAAAGGCTATGGAGTGCTGCGTTCATGGCAATGGAACTCCTCAGGACGATCGAAGTGCGATGGTCGAGCGACTCCGCAGTTGATCGGGCATCCATGTGCTGATATCCAGCAACGGTATTGATGGCAGCAAGCGGTTCGCGCTATAGGGGTAGCTCACTGTCACCACGTAGCTGGCTGTTGTTCCGGTGCCGCTCGTGGCAGGGTCGACGCTCACGTTGGAAACGATCCAGCTCCGCCTGGTTGTCACATCGGCATTTGCCGAGACGGGAACGATGAGCGAGTTGGCCAAGGCGGCGTAAACGGCGTCCTTGACCCGCGCGTCGCCTGCGACGGGCGACGTGACAAGGCCTGCTGTCCGGGCACCTTCTTCCGCGGCACGTGTCACGGCCTGCTGCGTATAGAGCACGGCGCCGAAGGTCGCGATCGCATAGAGCACGCTGAAGAGCACGCCGAAGACAAGCGCGAACTCGATGGCCGCCACGCCTCGCTGCAGGAAGCGGGTGCCCGTTCTGTGACCGGCCATCGGAATGCGGCTCATGGTGCCCTCCCGTCGAGGAGCATGCTGGCCTGGCCGACGATCTGGTCAGGCATGGCAAAACTGGGGAATGGCGGCAGCAGGAGTTTCAGGTTGGAGGCCTTGACGGTCACGACCATCTGGCATCGGGTTGCCCAGACGGCGCAGCTGGAGTCCGTGGGAGCAGTGCAGTTGTTGCTTGCCACTTCGCATACCGTCGCGTCGGCGGTTGGAGCCACGATGCTTGGCATCCAGTTGCTGCTGGACGTTGCAGTCGCCTTGGCCTGATCGGCACGCTTCGCAAGGGTGGGCTGGTAGCGCAACGCTGCTCGGGCACCGTCTTCCGCTGCGTTCTGCAGCCCCATGCGGAACGCGAACAGCATGCCGTAAGTGATGACCCCGTAGAGCAAGGAAAAGGAGATCAGGAACACCATGGCGAACTCGACCGCGTACGCGCCGCGCTGAGCGTGCGCATGATTGCGGTTGCGAAGTCGCAGGGTGCTGTCCATGGCCATGCCCGGTGCGTTTGTGCTGGCTGCGTGTTCGCCTATTTCGAGGCGGAGCCGCTGGAGCCCGAGCCGCCACCCGTCTGCTTCACGGTCGAGCTCATGCGCTCGGGAATCGGGAAATCGAAGCTCTTCAGATAGCGCTCGTAACTGCGGTTCGCGACGTTGCCGGCAATGGGGCGTGGCGTATTGGACGCAATCTCGCCGCCGCGCTGCCATGCGAAGAGATCACGCGTGGCATCTCCGACCTGCAGCGGTTCGTAGATGACATAGTCCTCCTCGTCCATCCCTTCCTGGCCTTGTGCGTGCTCAGGCATCGGTGCGGGCGCCGCTGCGGTTGCGGCACCCGCGACGGGCGCGGCCTTCGGCTCCTGAACCTTGGCCGGTGCGGGCTGGTTTTGCTGCTGTGCCTTCACCGTGGGCGTGATGGCCATCAGCACGGCTGCGATACCGAGCGCGGACAGCATGGCCAGACCATTCGTGGCAAGGGTGCGTACTTGTTTTTCTTCTCTTCTCATTGGGTGCCTCGTGAAGTCGAAGTCGGCGAAATGGAAGTCGCGGCATCCGCTGCGACGGGGTTGAGTTGGCTGGCCGTGCGGATGCCGCCGCTGCCGGACCATCTGGAGGCCTTGAGCATCAGCGGCTGTTGCTGCGGCACGGCCGTGTCTTCGCGCGCTGCCTCCGTGGCGGTGGGGAGTGGACGCACGACGGCAACGGAAGGTGGCGTGACGCGGGCTGCCGCGAGAGGCGCCGTGCCGCCCGCGCGCAGTTGCTGCGCCGCGTCTCGCACCGCCGCACGAGCCGCGGTTGACATGCGGTTGGCTTCCATCAGCCTCTCCGCCTGTTCGCTCTGACCCGTGACTTCGAGATACAGCGCGAGGTTCGACTGGGCCTGGGCGCTGTCAGGACGCAACTGCAGCGCCTGCATCAGCGGCAGCCGGGCCTCGTCGATCTGTCCCGCGCGCAGGCTGGCATAGCCCAGGTCGCTGAGCAGGGCTGCGTCGGTCGGTGTCAGGCGCTGGGCCTGTTTCAGCGACTGCACGGCTTCGGCAAAGCTGCCGCGCGCGCCTGCCAGCAGGCCGAGGCCGCGATAGCCGGCGCCTTCCAGCGGCGTTCCTAAGAGGCGCTTGTAGGCCTGCTCGCTCTCCACGGCCTGCCCCGTCTGGCGAAGGGCGTCGGCGCGCATGCGGGTCGATTCGGGCGAGACGCCCCAGCGCTGTTCGAGTGCATCGATGTGTGCCAGCGAGGCGAACCACAGGCCCTCCTTCTGCATCTGCTCTACAAGCTTGAGATACGTGGCCCTGGTATCGACCGCGGCACCTGCCTTGGTGTCGGCTGCTGCTTCAGCGGAAGCACGCTGCTGCGCATCGGCAGCGGCGGCGTACTGGTCCTTGAGCGCGCCGCACCCCGTGATCGCGATTGCGGCCATTGCCGCGGCGCCACAGGACAGAAGCCGGCCGGCAAGGCTCGTGCACACAGGAAGATCGAGGAGGGTCATTTGCCGATGGCTCCCAGTGAACGGAATATCGCGATGAAACCTGGCCCCGCAGTAACGATGACCAGCGCCGGCAGTAGCGTGGTCACCATGACGCCGGTCATCTTCACGGTGATCTTGCCGATGCGCTCCTTCATCTCGGAGCGGCGGCTTTCGCGCAGCCGGTCGCTGTAGATGCGCAGCGGCTCCTGCACGGCACCGCCATGCCTGTCGACCTGCACCAGCAGTGAGACGAGGCCGCGCATGTTTTCGTTCTTGTGCAGCGTTGCGAGGCGATGCAGCGAATGCTCGCGCGTGCGGCCCTGGCTGTACTGCGCGTTGGCAATGGCCAGTTCGAAACCAAGCACGCGAAGAACGTGTCGAAAGTCGGTCGCCATGATCTGCAGGCTCTGGTCCAGACTCAGGCCCACGCCCTGCAACAGGCGCAGCAGGTCGATGAACAGGGGCAGTTCCTGGGCCGCGCGTTCACGCCGCCCGGCGGCGATGCGGCCGAGCACCCATTTGGGAGCCATGAAGCCGACGGCGGTCGCAGTGGCAAGGACGATGGTGACGGTGCTGCGCGTATGCCCGCTGCTCCAGAAGACGTAGGCCAACAGCGGGAGCAGGAAGGCGAGAGAGATCCGCGCAACCAGGAAGATGAGTTGTGACCGCTTCGGCGGAAAGCCGCACTGGTCGATGAGGTTGCGGTCTTCATCTGCCACCAGCGCGCGGCCGAGCTTCGAATCCAGCCAGTGGAAGGGCAGATCGAGTTCGGGTTTGGGAGGGGCATCCTGATCCACGGCGAGTTCGACGGCGGACTTCGACCCGGGATCGGTGGCGACGGCCGCCTGTCTGATGGCCCGGCCGATGACCTGCCCGCTGCGCGTGCGACGCAACTCGGCTGCGATGAGCGCCGCGGCACCCACCAGCAGGCCAAGCGCTAGCAGCACGATGCTGAAGATGGCAAGCTGACTGGACGTGAGCGTCGTCATGCCAGCCTCGCCAGGCGATAGAGCAGCGCAGCGCCTGTCAACTGCAGGCCCACCGCGGAAAAGATCAGGATGCGCCCGGTGTCGTCGTTCCACATCCCCATGAAATAGCTGGGGTTGGTGAGGATCAGGAAAGCACCGACTCCCACTGGCAGCAGGCCAAGGATCCAGGCCGAAAGCCGTGTCTCGGACGATATGGCGATGAGTTCCTGCTCTGCCTGCTCGCGGTCGCGCATGAAGTTGCTCACGCGCTCCAGCAGCAGGTCGGCGCGCCCGCCGTAGCGTACGCCCAGTCCAAGGATGGACGCCAGCAGGTACATTTCCTCGATGCGCACGTTGTCCGCCGTCTGGTGCAGTGCCCGGTCGAGATCCACCCCCGCGCGCACCAGTGCCGCCGCACGCTCCAGGTGGCCGCGCAACGGCGCCTGCGTGGTCGCGATAGCGAGCTGGAATGCCGCCTGCGTGGAGTTGCCGATGGTGATCAGCCGCACCATGGCGTCGATATAGCCGGGAAGCTGGCGAATCAGCTTGCGGCGGAATTTCTGCAGCTGCAGCCACAAGGCGAAGCTCGTCAGAAGCACCAGCAAGAACAGCACACCCAGTGCCGCGAGCCAGCCGACCAGCAGGCCGACCAGCAGGACGACGCCGGCGATGGTTGCCAGTGCGAAGGCGATGGTGCGCGGCTCGACCACGCCCACCATCCATCCGGGGATCATCCGTTCGAGCAGGCTGGTGCGTTCGGGTGCAGGGGGCGCAGCCCCGTTATCCAGCCAGGGGTCGGTGGTGAGGCCGGAAGCAAGGCCATCGCTCGGTGCGTCCCTCAGCGGCATCGGTATCGGCGCTGCATCGGCCGCAGCGGCGGTCGCCTGGATCTGCTGGCTCAGATGCCGCCCCGTCGCCTCTCGCCCCTGCCTGCTCTTCGCCCACTGCCACAGCAGCAGCCCCGCGGCCGCCATCAGCAGCGCGATGCACAGCGCGACGAGCAGGGCTTCATGCACGGCCGTCTCCTCCGTGCTGCGCCGCGCGCTGCAGCGACTGGCGGAAGCGCGTGATCTTCGGCGAGTGCGGCGCGATGCCCAGCGATACCCAGCGGTCGCGCTCCTCGCCGTCGGGCGTGGCGATCGGCTCGTAGCGGTACAGCTCCTGCATCGCCACCACGTTGTCATTGACGCCCGTGACCTCGCTCAGCGAGATGATGCGGCGCTGCCCGTTCGACAGCCGCCCGATCTGCACGATGAAGTCGATGGCGTTGGCGATCTGCCGGCGCAGGCTCACTTCACTGCCCTGATAGCCCGCGAAGCCCGCGAGCATCTCCAGGCGGTAAAGGCACTCACGCGGCGAGCTCGCGTGGATGGTGCCCATCGAGCCCTCGTGGCCGGTGTTCATGGCCTGCATCATCTCGATGACTTCGGCGCCGCGCACCTCGCCCACGATGATGCGGTCGGGCCGCATGCGCAGGCTGTTGCGCAGCAGGTCGCGGATCGACACCACGCCCTGGCCGTCGAAGCCGCCGGGGCGGCTTTCGAGTCGCACCACGTGGCTGGTGCCGAGCGAGAGTTCGGCCGTGTCCTCGATGGTGATCACGCGCTCGCGCGCCGGGATGAAGCTGGCCAGCGCGTTCAGCAGCGAGGTCTTGCCCGAGCTGGTGCCGCCGCTCACGAGGACGTTGCAGCGCGCGCGCACCGCGATCTCCAGCAGTTGCGCCATGCCCGCGTCGAAGGTGCCGAGCTTCACCAAGTCGGCCGGCGTGAGCGGCTCCTTGCGGAACTTGCGGATCGACACCGACAGGCCGTCGATGGCCAACGGTTCGATGATCACGTTGATACGCCCGCCGTCGGGCAGGCGCGCGTCGACCATCGGGTTCGATTCGTCGAGCCGACGACCGAGCGGTGCGAGGATGCGCCGCACGATGCGCATCACGTGCTCGGAGTCGGCGAAGCGCACCGTCTCGCGCTCCAGCACGCCGTGGCGCGACACGTACACGTTCTGGTAGCCGTTGATCAGGATATCTTCCACGGCTGGGTCGTTGAGCAGGTCTTCCAGCGGCCCGAAGCCCGCGAGCTCCTTGGTGAGCGCGTCGGAGATGAGCTGCATCTCGCGGTCGTTGATCGGCACGCGGCGCAGCCGCACGAAGCTGTCGACCTCCAGTTCGACGAACTGCTGGATCGATGCGCGCGACCAGCGGCCGAACTCCGCGCCCAGCTCCTCGATGCGACTGAGCAGGTGATCGTGCGTCCAGCTCTTGATGTCCTGGAACTGCTGGGAGTTGATGAACGCCTGGTCGTCGTCGGCGAATTCGATATCGGTGGACATGGGCTCAACCTTCGTGTGAACTCTTCCAGAGGCCGGTGACCTGCGACATGAGCGCAACCCAGCGTGGATCCTTGGCCGGTGGCTGGCCCGTTGCAGACATGTATTCCTGGTGCAGGCTGCGGGCGAGTCCCGCCACCGCCTGCGCATAGGGGTCGCTGCGCGCGGTGCGCACCAGCATCTCGCCGCGGCTGGCGGCTGCGAGCAACTGGGCGCTGCGTGCGGGCAGCACGTGGCGCAGCGGCAGCTCCAGCCGCTCGGCGATGTCCTTGGCAGACAGGCCGACGTGGCTGTCGAACTTGTTCACCACCAGCGACAGGCGCTCGGTCTCGACGCCGCGTGCGCGCAGTTCCTTGAGCATGTTGGCCGTGGAGACGATGCCGCCGATGCTCTGGTCGCACACCACCCACGCCTGCTGCGCCTCGCGCACCGTCTGGGCCATGAAGTCGATGGTCGAGAAGCCGCCGAGGTCCGCGATCTGGAAGTCGAAGAAATCGGCAAGGCGCTTGATCAGCGAGACCGAGTCGGCGTGCGAGATCTCGCGCACCTGCGCGAGGCTCGCGGGTAGCGGCAGGATGGCCACGCCGCTGGTGTGATGCGCGAGCGCGGTGTGCAGCAGCGTCTGGTCGAGCCGGCGCAGGTTGCGCACGCCGTCGACGAAGCTGAAGCCGCTTTGCGTGTCGAGGTAGAGCAGGCCGTCGCGCGCGGGCAGGCCCAGGTCGAGCAGCGCAACGCCGTGTCGCGAGCTGCGGCCCGGCGGGCGCTGCGGCGCCTGCGTGAGCTGGTCGTTCAGCGACAGCGAAAGGCTGGTGGCCAGCGTGGTCACGCCGAGGCCGGCGCGCGCGCCCAGCAGGGCCAGCGTGCTGCCGCGCGTGCCGCCCTGCAGCGTGCTGCGGCGCTCGAGCAATGTGCGCAGCGTGACCACTGCGTCCGTGGGCGGCGCGGCCATGTCGATGAAGTCGTCCACGCCCGCGCGCAGGGCAGAGAGCATGGCGGCGGGCTCTGCCGACACGCCGGTGGCCAGCACCGGCAGCGTCGGCCAGTCGCGCTTGAGGCGCTGGTGGAGCTGGCTGGCGGTTGCGCCCTGGTCGGGCGAGAAGTCGATGAAGACCGCCACCGGGCCCAGGAGGGCGATGCGCTCGTCGATCGACTTCGTGTCCGGCGGCAGGACCACCACGGAGCCGAGGGTGCCGAGCGCATCGGTTAGCCAAGTGATGTGGCCGCCGTTGCTCGAAGCGAAGAGATAGGTCTCGCTGCCTGTTTCAGGGATGCTGTCGCGTGGTGCGTTCATGGTGCCAGCCTGCGATGCATGTTCCGGGTCATCGGGTTGTCGTCAGCGGGAGAAGCCGGGGACGGCGGTGTCGGCCGCTCCGCCGAGGAAGTACGAGCGCCACACGGCGCCGTCGCGCTGCTCGGCGGTGCCGGGCAGATACGGTGTGAGGTCGGTACCGCGCGCGATGGGCTTGACCAGGTGCGGCGTGACCAGGATCACCAGTTCCTTCTCCTTCATCTGGTAGTTGTTCTTGCTGAAGAAGGTGCCCAGGATCGGCAGGTCGCCGAGCAGCGGCACCTTGTCCGCGTTCGAGGTGGTGGTGCGGCTCACGAGGCCGCCGATGATGAAGCTCTCGCCATCGCCCAACTCGACGGTGGTGTCGGCGCGGCGCGTGGTGATGGCGGGCACTGCCACGCCATTGAGGCTCAGCGAATTGGTGTAGTCGAGGTCGCTGGCCTCCGGTGCCACCTTGAGCACGATGCGCTCGTTCGACAGCACCGTGGGCGTCAGCGTGAGGCCGATGCCGAAAGGCTTGTATTCGATGCTGGTGGTGCCCAGGCCCTGTGGCACCGGGATCGGCAGTTCGCCACCGGCCAGGAAGCTCGCGCTCTGGCCCGACAGCGCCACCAGCGTGGGCTCGGCGAGCACGCGGGCCATGCCGTTGCCCTCGAGGAAGCCGACGTTCATGCCGATGCCGGCCTTGCTGAAGTTGAAGAGAAGGCTGAAAGCCTGTGCCAGCGGATTGTTGTATTCGCCGCTGATCTGGCCGTTGGACGAGAAGCTTGCGGAACCGAGCGAGGACGGTGAGAACACGCCGAAGCTGAAACCGCTGGAGTTGGGCCGCGTACTGAAGATGTTCAGGCCGGCCTGCTTGAGCACGCTGCGATTGAATTCCACCACCTTCACTTCGACCTGGACGGTGCTGCTGCGCACGTTCACGATCGAGCGGTCGATCAGGTCGGCCTTGTCGGCGGTGCTGGCCAGTGCCGTGTCGCGCGCCTGCTGGTGAGCGGTCATGCTGTCCATCGATCCGGCCAGCATTGCCGTACGTCGGCGCACCTCGATGACGTAGCTGGTGGCCGCCGAGTTGCCCTTCTCCCAGACCATCAGCGAGGTACGCCCTGCGGCCTTGCCGGTCACGATCAGCCGTGCCGCAGGCGAGTTCGGCGTCTTGCGCGTGATGGTGACGCCGGCCACGGCCTCGTCGCCGATGGCCATGCGGTCGATACCCTTGTCGATCACCAGTTCCTGCTGCGTTCCAGCGCCCAGCACGATGGGGCGTTGCGCTTGCGCGCGTGCCGGCTGTGCGTCTGCTGCCATCGATGCCAGCGGCCAGACGGCTTGTGTCATCGCGCACAGGGCGATCAGAGACGGGCGTAGCAGCCGCGACGAGGTGTTCATGAGGCTGCGCGTGGCACGTGTCGACTGCTCGCGAGGCGTGGTGTGCATGTGTTGTTTTCCTGGATGACGGGTGTCGGCTTGCTGCCTGCTCAGTAGTTCACGGTCTCGCTGCGTTCGCCGCGAATGACTTCGACTTGAAGCCCGCTGCGCGCAGGGCCGGCGGCACGTGGCGCGCCGGTGGCCGCGGTGCGGACTTCGGCGGCTTGAGGACGGACGCCGGGACCCTTGCCTCCGGTGACGAGGTCGGCGGCAGTCAGTCCCGCCTGTGCGCGGTCGAGCCCTTCGAGCGGAGCGCGACGTGGCTCGCCTGCCTTGGACGGCGGCGGTTGCAGGGCCGTGGGCAACTCGGCGAAGAGCTTCGGGTCGGGCTCCGACAGGTCGGTCGGATTGCGCAGGGCGAGCATCAGGCGACCGCTGGCATCGCCGATGGTCAGCCGGTTCACTTCGTCGACCGGCACGGCGAGTACAGCGGTGCGGGCCTGCTCGTTGCGCTGGGCCTGCTGGGCTGCGGCCTTGTCCGCCGACTTGGAGGGCAGCCCGTCGACGGAGGCGCTGCCGAAAGCCAGCACGCGCTTGCGCGCGAGCAGCAGGCGTGCCTGGCTGCGGTCCACGTCCTTGCCGTCCGACTTGAGCATGATGAAGACGTCGACGAAGTCGCCCGGCTGGATCTTGTTGCCTACGCCCATGACTTCGTCGGCCTTGACCGCCACGGCGCGCTCGCCTTCGCCGATGCGCAGCGCGAGGCCGGAGACCAGTTGGTTTTCCATCACTGGCGTGCCTTCGGCGAGGTCGAGCACTGGCACGCGTCCGGTGGCAACCGTCACTTCCTGGAAGGCGCCGGCCGGATTGATCGTCAGCCGTTCCACGCGCAGCGCATCCGCGGGAATCGCCTGGCCTGCAGGCAGCGGCTTGGCCGCCACCACGACCGGATAGGTGAGAGCCTGTTGGGTCTTGGCGGGAGCGTTTGCCGGATTGGCGACCGTCGCTACTGGTGCGAGCGCCTGCCGGCTCAGCATCCACGCATAGACGCCCAGCGCGATGGCCAGGAGCACCAGGATGGCTGCAATGATTTTGGAGAGATTGATCATGGGCGGCGGGCTGGGAAATGAGGGCAAGCGATCATGAGAAATGGGAGATGAATGGCCTGCAGGAACAGAGGCAGATGGCTGCTAGCTCTGTCGCCCCCAGAACATCCAGGCCACCGTGGCCAGCGAGAGGTAGGCCGCGTAAGGGATGAAGCGAGCCCGGCTTGGCGAAGTGCCGCCAGCGGTCGGAGAGGGCGGGCCCGAAAGGATCAGGGCAAGCCGTGGGAAGAAGGGCCAGCGCTGAAGAACGAACCAGAGTGCTCCGTGCATTCCGGCGAACAGGCTGGCGATGATCCAGATTGGCACAAGAGCGGATGTGCCGACCCAAAGTCCGAGAGCACCGGCGAATTTCACGTCGCCTGCTCCCATGAGACCCATTGCGTAGAAGAGCAACAGGAAACCGAAACCTGATGCAGCGCCCGCGAGTGCTGCTGTCCAGCCGACGCCGAAAGGCTGCGCCCCGAGGCCGAGGATTGCCAGGGCCAGGACGGCTCCGGACAGGACCAGCCAGTTGGGGACACGGCGCTTTCGAAAGTCATAAACGGCAACACAGAGCAGCCAAAGCAAGCAGGTCAATGCTGGCACTTGGTTTTTTACTTGCCAGTGGTCTTCAACTCACTGGTAATGTCCGTGAAAACTTTGGCCAGTCGGGCGCCCAACCCGTCATTCCCGGCCAAAACTCCAACGATGGCAACGGAAATAAGCCCCGCAATAATTCCATATTCAATTGCGGTCGCACCTTCTTCATCGCGCAGAAAACGAGCAATAGAGCTAAGCATGATTTCCCCTTTCAGGAAGTGTTAACAAAGGCTTGCGAGGTGGATGTTATACAGCGTAACTCCGTGTATCAACAAGGCAAACCCGCAAGACTTTCGTCAGAGTGTGCTAGCCGAAAGAGGTAAAGCAGGATGGCGGCCAGCCTCTTGCCAGCCCGAGCCAGGAGCGGCCTGGTCAGCTGGTTAACGTTTAGGAAACGAATTTTTCCCTCTGTAGGCCACATGGCGCCTCCCATGAAGGGGGGATGTGGCGTAACGGCGCCGGGAACGCTCGGGACGGGGGTGTTACGGGAACAAACGCGTTACGTGTTACGTAGCACGGGGTCCCAGGCCTCAGATGTAACGGTCAAAAAAGGCCCAGCTCGTGCGAAAAAAGTCACGAGTTTGAGGGGGTTGCCCCTTCGACGGGAGGGTTTCGAGCCGGGCTTCAGCCCAGGATTTCTTCGTGGAAGAGCTTCCAGTCGGTACCCTGGCGTAACCAGTACTGGCGACGGGAACGTCCGCTCTTCTCGCCTTCGAACACTTCGCCGAAGGTAACGACCATGGTGTCGTCGCCATCCCGCCAGTGAAGATACGACATGTCCTTGAGTTGAACGCGCTTGCCCTGTGCGTATTTCACTTCGTCGTCGACGACTGAAATTCCTTCATTGGATTTCTTGCTGCTGCGCTGGAAATCGGGCAAATAGAATTTCTTCAATTGCGCTTCATTTCCGCTGGCGCGGGCATCTTTCCAGCCGGTGATAGCACTTGTAATTGACTGTGCTTCTTTTTCTGCCTGCGGTTGAGAAATCCATTGCAGGCTGCGCGCGGTGACCACCGGGGTGGCGCCGATTTGCACTTTTCGCAATAGCTGCTTGAGATCAGGGTTTGCCATGACCACGCAGCCGTCGCTCGCCAGCGGCGCCCGGGCGAATTGCTGCGGCGGGGTGCCGTGCAGCCAGATGCCGCCGCCGGTCTTGCCGCGCCGCACGTCGTACGGATTCGGGTAGTTGATGGGCAGGGCGCCCGCGCCGTAGAAGTCTTTCAGCGACTTCGGATCGAGGCTGCTGGTGATGTAGTACACGCCCAGCGGCGTGCGCGCATCGCCTTCGGTGACCTTGTCGGTGCCCGACTTGCCGACGGAGATGTAGTAGTCGGCCGTGAGTTTCAGGCCCTTGTCCGAGTTCTCGAACAGGTACAGCCGCGAGCGCGAGGCGTCGACGGCGATCGCGTAGCGGCTGCGCGTGGACAGCGCCAGGAACTGCGACGGCACGGTGTTGGCCGGCGGGCGTTCGCGCAGCGCCTGCAGGCGGCGCTTCGATTCCTCGTGCAACTCGGCCATGGCCGGGTTGCCGCGCATCTTCGCGATGCTGGCGGTGTCGGGCAGGGAGTTCGATGGCGGCAGCTGCGCCGCGAGCAGGTCGCCGTAGACGAGCTGCGCGAGCTGGAAGTTCGGATAGTCGCGCACCAGGTCGCGCGCCTTGACCAGCGCGGGGCGGGTCTGGCCGCGGCCGAACATTTCATAGACCGCGATCAGGCGTGCCTCGGCGTTGCTGGCCTCCTGGATGGTGCCGGCCGGTGCCGACCTGCGCGCGGGCCTGGCCGTTGCCGCCGCAGTGGTGGCGGCCGTGCGAGCTTCTGTTGCGCCGATGCTCTTCTTGCCCTTGGCGCTGCGCGATTCCCGGGCTTCCTTGACGGAAGACGAAGAGCGGCCGTTCGCGCCGGCACGCGCCGTGGCGCGATTGCCGTTGCGACTGCTGCCTGCAGAGGCGGCCTTGCCGGCCTTTTCCTTGTGGGCGCCGTTGCCTGCCTTGGCGGAGTTGCCCGTCTTGCCGGTGCCGTTCGACGCCAGTGCGGCGCCGGGCGTCGCGAGCATCAGCACGGACGCGGCCGCGAGCGCCGCGAGCAGTTGCTGCCCGCCGCGCAGACGGAATGGGGGATTCTGGAGCCGGCCCTGCCGGACGATGTCTGCCACTAGCCGCCGACGCTTTCCTTGCGAATGTGCCACTGATTGCCGGAGCGCTGCATCTCCAGCGTCTTGCGGCTCGAAACGTTGAGGTTGTCCGCGCGATAGATCTGGCGGAACTTGGCCGTCGCGTTCTGGCCATCGACCTTGATCGCGAGGTTCTCGATGTTCACGCTGATGCTCGACTTGCCGACGATGCGCGCGCGGCGGTCTTCTTCCCAGTTCTTGCGGCTCTGGCCGCCGGCGGGCGCGAAGTCGGAGCCGTAAGCGGCGAGGTAGCGGTCCATGTCCTGGCTGGCCCAGGCCGAGGCCCATGCGCGCACGGCCGATTCGATCTCGGCATTGGCGGCGGCGCTGGCCGCGGGAGCCGGTGCGGGCGCAGGGGCCGGCGCTGCCTCGGGTGCCTTGGGCGCGGCGGCCACAGGTGCGGGAGCGGCGGCGACCTTGGCGGGCGGCGGTGGCGCGACAGGGGCGGGCGCAGGAGCAGGCGCGGGCGCTGCCTTGGCAGCCGGAGCGGGTGCGGCCGCGATCAGTGCCGTCGGCTTGGCGCCGGGCGGCGTCGGTGTGAAGAGCGTGCGGATCACCGCCAGCTTGGGCTGCACGGCCGTGTTGTTCTGGTCGAGCTGCAGCGCCTTGCTGTAGGCCTGGCTCGCGAGCCGCGCGTACACGTCGCCGAGGTTTTCCTGGGCGGTGGCGTAGCTGGGATTGGTGCGGATCGCGCTTTCGAGCGCGGCGCGCGCCTTGTCGAACTGGTTCTGGCTCGCGTAGATCACGGCGAGGTTGTTGTACGGCTCGGGCAGCTCGGGCGCGTCGAGCGTGAGCTGCGTGAAGGCGGCGATGGCTTCGTTGCGCTTGCCGGTGTCGAGCTGGATCACACCCTTGAGGAAGCGCATCTGCGGATCGCGCGGCTTATCCTTGAGGAAGGCTTCGGCCTTGACCATGGCCTCGTCGAGCTTGCCGGCCTGCATGAGCTTGTCGACTTCCTCATGCTCGATGGCCGCCAGCGCCGGAAGCGCGACGCCACAGGTGGCCGCGGCCAGGAGCAGGGCGCGCACGGTGGGGGAGAAGCTGAAACGGGCGCGTGGCCTGGGGCTCTTGGGCATTGCGGACAAGACCTCGTAGGGGTGGGTGATGCGGCAGGGATTGTAAGTGGGGCGGGTAACCCCCCGATACAGGGATGACAGGCCTTTCGCGGCCTTTAGGCTTGCCCGCAACGCCGCCCGAAGCCCCGTGCCGGGCGGCCCCGCAGTACAGTGCCGCCGTGGACCGCCTCCAAAGTATTGAAACTTTCGTTCGCGTAGCGCAGACCCAGAGCTTCGCCGAAGCCGCGCGGCAGCTGCGCGTGGCCAATTCGGTCGTCACCACGCGGGTCAAGCAGCTCGAGGAGTTCCTCGGCGCGCCGCTCTTCCACCGCAGCACACGCGTGGTGCGGCTCAGCGACATGGGCCAGGCCTTCCTGCGCGACTGCACGGAGCTGGTAGCGCGCGCCGACAGCATCGTCGACCAGATGCGCGAGGCGCGAGGCACGCCCTCGGGCACCCTGCGCGTGCACGCGCTGACCGGCATGGTGCTGGGCCGCTTCGCCTCGCTGCTGCGCGAGTTCCAGTCGACGTACCCCGACATCCATCTCGAGCTGATCGTGAGCGACGCGGTGGCCGATCCGGTGAAGGCGGGCGTCGATTGCGCGCTGCAGATCTTTCCGGCGGCCTCGCAGGAGCTGGTGGCCAGGCCGCTCTTTCCGGTGCGGCGGGTGCTCTGCGCCACGCCGGCGTATCTGAAGGCGCACGGCACGCCGGCCACGCCGCGCGAACTGCACCGGCACAAGCTGGGCCTCTATTCGGGCTACCCCACGCGCGACCGCTGGACTTTCCACCACGGCGGCGAGCAGACCACCATCTACCTCGCCGCGGCGCTCCTGACCAACAGCGTGCACCTGCTGCGCGAATATGCGCTGGAGCACGCGGGCATCGTCTGCCTGCCCACGCTGGTGGCGGGCGACGCCATCGCGCGAGGCGAGCTCAGCGTGGTGCTCGCCGACCACCAGCTGTCGTCGTTCTCGCTGAGCGCGGTGTATGCCGGCACTTCGCGCAACGCGCTGAAGCTGCGCCTTTTCATCGAGCACATCGCCACCCGCTTCACGCGCGTGCCGCCGTGGGATGCGACGCTGATCGAGCGCGGCCTGATCCCCGCGGAGCTCATCGAATTCAGCCGCACCAGCGGGTGAACGGATACTCCCCCAGGCTTCGCGCACTTCGTGTCGCTTCGCCAACCCCCTCGCCGGGGGGGGCGCCTGCGGCCCGGCGGAGCCGGTTCCGCGGCGTCTTGCGAACGAGCTGCCCGGCCCGTTCCTGGTGAACAGGTCCAACAGGGGTAAACCCCAGCGATTATTCGGAAGCTCCGAATAATCCTCTTCCAAACTGGTCCCTACCGGCGACACCGCTTGGCTCCTAGAGTTCGCTCATCCAAGGAGACAAGCATGCCAGCCACCACTTCGGCCACCCCGGCCGCCGCCTACAAGACCCGCTTCGGTTCCCTCAAGCACTTCGAGAAGGGTCATGTCGAGCCCATCGACGACGACGTGCGCCACTACGCGTTTTCCAACTGCTTCGAGATCGCGAGCATCAGCAAGCCCTACGAGAAGGTCGTGTTCGGCCAGAACCAGATCTACGTGCTGGAGACGTTGCGCGCCGAAGGCACGTCGCCCTGGTACACCTGTGCGCACGACGAGTTCGCGCTCGTGATGGACGGCGACGTCGAGGTGCATCTCGTGCAGCTCGACGAGAGCCAGACGGTGGCCGACAAGGACAAGAACGGCGCCGTGCTCGTGAAGGGCGAGCCCAAGGGCAGGAAGATGGGCTGGATGAAGCTCTCGCGTGGCCACCAGGGCCTGCTGCCGAAGAACACCGCCTATCAGTTCCGCGCCGCCGGCGAGCCGGGCGTGATCGTTCTCCAGAGCTGCAAGGGCGAGCTCTCGGTAGAGAAGTGGGCCGACATCTGCCAGTCCCACTGATCGCACCAAACACCCAGGAGCTACACACCATGAACGCACCCGCAGAACTCGCCAAGGTGATCGCGTCGCAGCCCGACGCCACCCTCGGCTACAAGGACTTCTCGCTTGGCAGCTTCAGCTTCCACCGCGACGAATACTTCGTGCACATCGGCTGGAAGACCCGCGACGGCCGACCCATGAGCCACACCATGGACGCCGGCAGCTACCTGCGCGCGCTGATGCGCGACGTGGCCTGGGGCTTCTTCTACGGCTGGGTCAACTTCGACGACGTGTTCGGCACCGTCAACCACTACGAGTCGGTCGACCTGTACGCCGGCAGCTTCAACGGCACCATGAAGGACGCCGGCATCGACCTGCTCGAGAACTTTCCGACCGCCCAGATCCGCGCCACCTTCGAGGCCATGCTCGACGACTGGACCAACGAGAGCTTCGACCCCTTCGCCGCGCCGCAGGAAACCGGCTCGCCCTACGGCCGCAAGAACGGCAACAACACCGCCAAGATCACCAGGGCGCGCGAGCTCGCCAAGCGCTGCGTGGGCCTGAAGGGCGACCTCGACCTGCGCAGCGACGAGCGCGGGGCACCGGTGAATCGCGCCTTCGCCGACGTGCCGCAGGGCCAGCCCGAGCTGCACCCCGAACCCGGCTTCGAGAGCGATGTGCACGCCTTCAATCTCTTCGGCTTCCTGAGCCGCTCGCAGGTCACGTGGAACCCGAGCTTCACCTCGGTGGTGAAGCACAGCTACATGTGCCCGACGACCGAGGAGCACATCCTGCCGATCATCCACGGCAACGACCGCGTCGAGTGGTTCTTCCAGATGACCGACGAGATCCACTGGGACTGCGGCGACAAGAACACCGGCAGGCCCATGGCCCGCGTGATCATGAAGGCCGGCGACATGGCCGCCATGCCCGCCTACTGCCGCCACCAGGGCTTCAGCCCCAAGCGCTCGATGCTGCTGGTGTGGGAGAACGGCTCGCCGAGCCTGGTGTACGAGATCCAGAAGGGCGAGTCGCCGGAGATTCCGGTGCAGTTCTGACCGGCCTCCGACGGCCCTTCTTTCCCCCACAGACGCCCTTCATCCAACTCTCCCCGAATCGGGGAGGGAGAGGAAACTCATGCCTGCTTCCGCCATCCGACACCAGCTTTTCATCGACGGCCGCTTCGTCGACGCCGAATCCGGCGAGACCCTCGCCACGCTGAACCCGCACGACAACACGCCCATCGTCGACGTGGCGCTCGCGGGCAAGGCCGATGTCGACAAGGCCGTGGCCGCTGCGAAGCGCGCCTTTCCCAAGTGGAGCCGCATGGCCGCGGCCGACCGAGGCCGCATCCTGCTGAAGCTCGCCGATCTCATCGAAGCCAACGCCGAGGAGCTCGCGCGCCTCGAGTCGCTGGACACGGGCCACCCGATCCGCGACTCGCGCCGCCTCGACGTGCCGCGCACCGCCGCGTGCTTCCGCTACTTCGGCGGCATGGCCGACAAGTTCCAGGGCGAGACCATTCCGGTGGAAGAGGGCTTTCTCAACTACACGCTGCGCGAGCCCGTCGGCATCGTCGGCCAGGTGGTGCCGTGGAACTTCCCGCTGATGTTCACCAGCTGGAAGATGGCGCCCGCGCTCGCGGCCGGCAACTGCATCGTGATGAAGCCGGCCGAGATCACGCCGCTGAGTTCGCTTCGCATCGCCGAGCTGATGGCCGAGGCCGGCCTGCCGCCCGGCGTGGTCAACATGCTGCCGGGACTGGGCAGCGTGGCGGGGCAGTACATCGCGGAGCATCCGGAGATCGCGAAGATCGCCTTCACCGGCAGCACCGCCACGGGCCGGCGTATCGTGCAGGCCAGCGCGGGCAACCTGAAGAAGGTGCAACTGGAGCTCGGCGGCAAGGGGCCGAACATCGTGTTCGAAGACGCGAACCTGCAGGCCGCCGTCAACGGCAGCGCGTGGGCCATCTTCCACAACCAGGGGCAGGCCTGCATCGCGGGCTCGCGGCTGATGCTGCACGAGAAGATCGCCGACGAATTCCTCGACCAATTCATTCCGCTCGCGAAGTCGATCCGCCTTGGCAACCCGCTCGACGAGGCAACGGAGATGGGCCCCCTCACCAGCGCACAACACCGCGAGCGCGTGCTGGGCTACGTCGATGTGGCGCAGGGCGAGGGCGGCGAACTGCTCGCTGGCGGCAGGTCGCCCGGCGGCGACCTGGCCAGGGGCTGCTATGTCGAGCCCACGGTGATGCGCGCCAGGTCGTACAAGGATCGCGTCGCGCAGGAAGAGGTGTTCGGCCCCTTCGTCACCGTGCTCACCTTCAAGTCCGACGAAGAAGCGATGCAGATCGCCAACGGCACCGACTACGGCCTCGGCAGCGGCCTGTGGACCCGCGACCTGCAGCGCGCCCACAGGGTCGCGCGCGACCTGCACGCCGGCATGGTGTGGATCAATAGCTACAAGCGCGTGAACCCCGGCTCGCCCTTCGGCGGCGTCGGCCAGAGCGGCTACGGCCGCGAGATGGGGTTCGACGCGATGCGCGAATACACGCAGGTGAAAAGTGTGTGGGTGAACGTCGACGCGCAGATACCGCCGCACTTCGCGCGCTGACTTCGGCCGGTGGCGGCAGGCACATACGTACAAGAGAAGGAGACAACCATGGCAATCAATCGCAGACAGTTCACGCAGGCCGCGGCCGCGCTGGTGGCATCGGGCGCGGCACCGCTGGTGTTCGCGGCCGACACGCTGAAGATCGGCTACGTGTCGCCGCAGACCGGGCCGCTCGCACCCTTCGGCGAGGCCGACAAATGGGTCATCGACCAGATGAAGGTCGCCTTCAAGGACGGCATCACGGTCGGCGGAAAGAAGTACGCGGTGCAGATCGTGCTGAAGGACAGCCAGTCGAATCCCAACCGCGCAGGCGAGGTGGCGAACGACCTGATCCTGAAGGACAAGGTGGCGCTGGTGCTCACCGCGGGCACGCCCGAGACCGCGAACCCGGTGAGCGACGCCTGCGAGCTCAACGAGGTGCCCTGCATCTCCAGCGTGGTGCCGTGGCAGCCGTGGTTCTTCGGCCGCAAGGGCGATCCGGCCAAGGGCTTCAACTGGACGTACCACATGTTCTGGGGTCTGGAAGACGTCATCGCCAACTTCACCAATGGCTGGAAGACGCTGGCCACCAACAAGAAGGTGGGCGGCCTGTTCCCGAACGACGGCGATGGCAACGCCTGGGGCGACAAGGAGCTGGGCTTTCCGAAGCCGCTCGCGCAGATGGGCTTCACGCTCACCGACCCCGGCCGCTTCCAGAACGGCACGCAGGACTTCAGCGCGCAGATCGCGGCCTTCAAGAAGGAGGGCGTCGAGATCGTCACCGGCGTGGTGATTCCTCCCGATGCGAAGGCCTTCCTCACGCAGGCGCGGCAGCAGGGCTTCAGGCCCAAGGTCATCACGCTGGGCAAGGCGCTGCTGTTCCCCGGTGCCATCGAGGCGCTGGGCGACCTGGGCGATGGTCTCTCGACCGAGGTGTGGTGGAGCCCTTCGCATCCCTTCACCTCGAGCCTCACGCAGCAGAGCGCCAAGGCGCTGGCCGAGGCCTACGAGGCCGGCACGAAGAAGCAGTGGACGCAGCCGATCGGTTTCGCGCATGCGCTGTTCGAGGTGGCGGCGAATGCGCTCGGGCGGGCGAAGTCGCTCAAGGCATCGGACGTGCGCGACGCGGTGGCTGCGACCTCGATCAACTCGGTGGTCGGCCCGGTGAAGTGGGGCGGCCAGGGGCCCTTCAAGAACGTCAGCAAGACGCCGCTGGTGCTCGGCCAGTGGGGCAAGGGCCAGAAGTACAAGGTGGAGCTGACCATCGTGAACAACGAGGCGGCCACGAACATTCCCACCGGCGGCAAGCTGCGGCTGCTCTGAGTCCGGGAACGCCATGACCCTGTTGGCATTGCATGCAGTGAGCAAGTCCTACGGCGCGCTCAAGGTCACCGACGACATCACGCTCGCGGTGACCGAGGGCGAGACGCTGGGCATCCTCGGGCCGAACGGCGCGGGAAAGACCACGCTGTTCAACCTGATCTCGGGCGACGTGCGCGTCGACGCCGGGCGCGTGGAGTACGCCGGTCGCGACGTGACGCGGCTGAAGCCGCACCAGCGCTGCCACGCCGGCATCGGCCGCAGCTACCAGGTGCCGCAGCCCTTCGGCAACATGAGCGTGTTCGAGAACCTCGTGACCGCCGCCTGTTTCGGCGGGCAGCAGACCGAGCGCGAGGCATGGCGCACCGCGCACGAGGTGCTGGAGCAGACGGGCCTGATGGCGCATGCCAATAAGCCGGCGGGCGGGCTGACCCTGCTGGACCGCAAGCGGCTGGAGCTGGCGCGCGCCCTTTCCACACGGCCGCAGTTGCTGCTGCTCGACGAGATCGCGGGCGGGCTCACGGAGCCCGAGGCCGCGGTGCTCGTCGGCGAGCTCAAGCGCATCAAGGCGCGCGGCGTGACGATGATCTGGATCGAGCACGTCGTGCATGCGCTGCTCTCGCTGGCGGACCGGCTCTTCGTCATCAACTTCGGGCAGAAGCTCGCGGAAGGCCTGCCGCGCGCGGTGATGAGCGACCCCGAGGTACGGCGCGTGTACATGGGGATGGAAGCATGAACGCGCTGCTCGACACCCGCGTGCTGAAAGCCTTCTACGGCGACGCGCAGGCTCTCTTCGGCATCGACTTCTCGCTCGAGCGGGGCGAGCTGGTGGCCATCATCGGCGCCAACGGCGCGGGCAAGTCGACCTTTCTCAAGAGCCTCACGGGGCTGGTGCGTGCGCCGCTCGATGCGATCCGCTTCAAGGGCGAGCCCATCGGCGGCCTGCCGCCCGGTGACATCGTGCGCCGCGGGCTGGCCATGGTTCCCGAGGGCCGCAGGCTGTTTGCCAGCCTCAGCGTGGAGGAGAACTTGCTCATGGGTGCCACGCCGGCGCGCAAGGGGCCATGGAATCTGCAGCGGCTGTATGCGCTCTTTCCGATCCTCGCCGAGAAGCGCAACCAGCCGGGCACTTCGCTCTCCGGCGGGCAGCAGCAGATGGTCGCGCTCGGCCGTGCGCTCATGAGCAACCCCGAGGTGCTGCTTTGCGACGAACTCTCGCTCGGCCTTGCGCCCATCGTCATCCGCGAGATCTATGCCGCCATGCCGGCGATCACCGCGGAGGGCATGACGGTGGTTATCGTCGAGCAGGACGTGACGATGGCGCGGCAGGTTTCGCGGCGCATCTACTGCTTCCAGGAAGGCCGCGTGTCGCTCGAAGGTCATTCCGCCGACCTCACGCGCGAGCAGATCTCGCAGGCCTACTTCGGCATCGCGGAGGCGGCCCATGCTTGAGACCATTGTCCAGGGCGTGCTGCTCGGCGGGCTCTACACGCTCTTCGCTTTGGGCCAGTCGCTGATGTTCGGCGTGATGCGGCTCACCAACACGGCGCAGGGCGACTTCATCATCCTCGGCGCGTTCGCGGTCATCGCGGGCGTGTCGCTGACAGGTGGCGAGGTGCCGTGGCTCGTTGCGCTCGCCGTGCTGCCGGTGGCCTTCGGCTTCGGCTACGTGCTGCAGCGCTATGTGCTCAACGGCACGCTCGGGAAAGATCCGCTGCCTTCGCTGGTCGTCACTTTCGGACTTTCGATCGTGATCCAGAACCTGCTGCTGGAGCTGTTCTCGGCCGATCCGCGCGCCATCGAGACCGGCGGGCTCAGCACGCAGGGCATCGCGCTGGGCGATGCGATGTCGGTGGGCGTGCTGCCGCTCGTCGTGCTGGCCGTGGCGCTGATCGCGACGGGCGCTCTGCAGTGGCTCTTTGCGCGCACGGCGCTGGGGCGGTCGTTTCGCGCGGTGTCGGACGACCGCGAGATCGCCGAACTCATGGGGCTGAACGCGAAGAAGGTCTACGCGCTCGCCACGGCCATCGCCTTCGTGCTCATCGCCGTCGCGGGCGCGCTGCAGGGCATGCGAACGACGGTGTCTCCTTCGGACGGGCCGCTGCTGCTGCTCTTCGCCTTCGAGGCCGTGATCATCGGCGGCATGGGCTCCTTCTGGGGCACGCTGGCCGGGGCGATGATCCTCGGCATCACGCAGCAGATCGGCTTCAGGCTAGACCCGGGCTGGGGCATCTGGTTCGGGCACATCGTGTTCCTGGTGGTGCTGGTGTTGCGGCCGCAGGGACTCTTTCCAAAGACACGCGGATAAGGCCGATGACGAACATGCCTCCTTCCATCGTCGCGGTCGAACGCGCGACAGCCGCGAGCCGCGCGGCACTCGTTGCCGGCGTTGCCATCGTGCTCGTAGCCGCGAGCCTTCCGTTCTGGGGCGAGTCGAGCTGGATGCGCGAGTTCGTCGAGATCGCCTGCTACTTCATCTTCGCGATGATGTGGAACCTGCTCGCCGGCTACGGCGGCATGGTGAGCATCGGGCAGCAGGCCTTCTTCGGCTTCGGTGGCTACGTGATGCTGATGCTCGGCAACTTCGCGGGCGTCAATCCGTTCATTGCGATACCGCTGGGGGCGCTGGCAGCGGGGCTGGTCGCGATACCGGTGTCGTTCGTCGCGTTCAGGCTCTCGGGCGGCTACTTCGCCATCGGCACCTGGGTCATCGCGGAAGTCTTCAGGCTCAGCTTCGCCAACGTGTCGGCGGTGGGCGGCGGCTCGGGCACCACGCTCACCGCGCTGCGCGGCATTGACAAGTCGACGCGCGAGAGCACCACCTACTGGATGGCGCTGGCCTGCGTGGTCGCCGCGGTCGCGCTGGTGTACCTGTTCCTGCGCAGCAAGCGCGGCCTCGCGCTGCTGGCGATACGCGACAACGAAGTGGCGGCCGAGTCGCAGGGCATTCCGGTCGCGCGCATGAAGCTCGCGGTGTACGTGGTCGCGGCCTTCGGCGCGGGGCTCGCGGGTGCGCTTTATTTCGTGGGCAACCTGCGCATCAGTCCCGATGCGGCCTTCAGCGTCAACTGGACGGCCTTCGCCATCTTCATGGTGGTCATCGGCGGCATCGGTCGCATCGAAGGGCCGCTGGTGGGTGCGCTCATCTTCTGGGCGCTCAACAAGTTCCTGAGCGACTACGGCACCTGGTATCTGCTGGGGCTGGGCCTGCTCGCGATCCTCGTCACGCTGTTCTTCAAGCAGGGGCTGTGGGGCCATGCGCAGCAGCGCTGGGGCTGGTCGCTGTTTCCCACGCAGCGCAAGTTGCTGCGCACACCGCCTTCCGGTAGTACTTTCCTACGCGATAGACCCTGACTGGAAGCCACTTCGGACTTGCGGAAAGCATCGTCATACTGTAACGTCTTGTAAACACAATGTAAGCACTTTCCCCAGTTCTCTTCACTCTCCTGGAGTCACCTTGACGATCACCAAACGCCGCCTGCTCGAAGGCGGCGCGGCAGCCATTGCCGCTTCGCTGCTTGCGAAGACTTCGTGGGCCCAGCAACGCAACAGCGGCGGCAACGGCGACGCTTCCTGGCCGACCAAGCCCGTTCACATCCTCGTCGGCTTTCCCGCCGGTGCATCGCCCGACCTCGCGGCCCGTGCCATTGCGGAGCCGCTGTCGAAGATCCTGCGCCAGCCAGTGATCGTCGAGAACAAGCCCGGCGCCAGCGGCAACACCGTTGCTGATCAAGTGGCGAAGGCCACCGACGATCACACCGTCGGCGCGCTGATCAACGGCAACCTGACCATCGCGAAGCTGCTGAACCCCGCGCTTCCTTTCGACCCCGAAAAAGACTTCGCGCCGGTCGGCCTCATCGGCACCGCGCCGCTGGTGCTGGCGGTGTCCGGCAGCGCCACGGGCAAGACTTCGGCCGAGCAACTGCTGTGGGTGCGTAACCTCGGCAGCGGCGGCAAGTACGGCACGCCGGGCGTGGGCACGGTGGGCCACCTGGGCATGGAACTCATCAAGAGCCGCGCGGCCATCACCGCGCAGCACAAGCCCTACACCGGCAATCCGCAGGTCATCGCGGGCCTGCTGGCCAACGAGATCCAATTGGCGCTGCTGCCGCCGGGCCTCGCGATGCCGCACATCAAGTCGGGAAAGATCAAGGCCATCGGCGTGACCTCGCCCGAGCGCAGCCCGCTGGCCAGCGAGCTGCCCACCATCCGCGACGCGGACGTGCGCGGCGCCGACCTCGAAATCTGGACCGCGCTGGCAGCGCCCGCGAGCATGAAGCCCGCGGCCGTCGCCAAGCTCAACGCCGCGCTGGTCGAAGTGATCAGCTCGCCCGACGTGAGCCAGGCGCTGCTGAAGACCGGCTGGCAGGCCCAGCCCGGCTCGCCCGACACGCTGGCCAAGCGCATGCGCGCCGACACCACGCGCCTGGGCGGCGTGATCATCATGAAGGGCATCCACTCGGAGGGCTGATGCCCTCCGGGCCCCGCACCCGGCGGCGGGCTCGTCAGGTCTTCGGCGTGGCGCGCTTGAACAGCGCCTGCTCGAAGCGGATCGTGATGATCTCGGTGTCGTCTGCCTTGCCGGGCACGCGGCCGTCTTCCGTCGGGAAGTTGGTGTCGATCGCGACGGCGAGCGTGTAGTCGTCCACCACCTCGACGCTCTCGACGGAGTCGAAGGGCATGCTGAACTTTCCGTTCGCGACGTTGGCCAGCGGGCCGCCGATGTCGGTCGGGTCGGAGATGTTCAGCAGGTCGACCAGCAGCGTCTTCTTCAGCACGCCGTCGGCGTCCTTCACGTCGAGGTCGACCATGTACAGGCGCTTGACCACCGCCTTCGAGCCATAGAGGCTGTCGCGCTCGATCAGCACGAACTTGTTGCCGCCGATGTTGGTCATGTCGCCGATGACGATCTGGTTGTCCTTGGCGGGACCGTCTTTCCTGTAGACCGGGTTCTTGCCGGTGTAGAGCATCGAGGCGGGGTCGAACTCGAAGAAGTTCAGGTAGCGCTCGTCGTCGGCCACCGGCCGCAGCGACGCCAGCGAAGGCGCTGCCTCGGGCACGGCATAGAGGCGGGTCTTGTCGCCGTTGAAGGCGAGGCTCTCGAAGCCGCGGCTCGAAAGCGAGGTGGCGGTGGCGCCTTCGTTCATCACCAACGGATTCGACGGGCTGCGCAGGAAGGGGTGCGGCACCGGGTCGCTCATCAGCGTGCCGTCCTTGTCGAAGTGAAGGATGTAGGGGCCGAACTCCTCGCCCACGAAGTAGGTGCCGTCCTTCGCGCGAGCGATCGATTCCACGTCGAGATCGAAGCCCGTCAGCAGCCGGCCGCTGACGATGCGCGAATCCACGGGCTTGCCGCTGTCCACGAGGTTGTTGCCCGAGACGGTCTGGTAGTTGGCGAAGTCGGCGGTGATCTTCAGGTCCACGCCCTTGCCGTCCTTCAGGAAGCCCTTGGAGTCGTTGAACGCCACGTGGCTGTTCACCTTCACGGTGCCGGGCACGGTCGTGCCGTTGGACACGGTGCGGAAGTCGATGCTGACGTTGTAGAAGCCGACCACGAAATCGCCGGAGTTACTCTTGCTGCCGTAGCCGTTGTCGGGCATGGCGGTCCAGGTGCCGTCGTCGTTCTTCAGCAGCGCCGAGAAGCCCGGGAGCGGCTGGCCGTCGACGAAGGGCGGCGTCACGCCGAGCGCTGCGGTGATGAACTGGCCCGTGGTCGGCCCGGGCTGGCGGAACGAGGCGGGCAGCGAGGCCCAGCCGGTCAGCTTGTGCGGCAGTCCCGCGGAGGGATCCTGCTGCGGTGCAGGAGCGGGCGCGGGCGCCGGGGCAGGCGCGGGAGCCGGCGTGCCCGCCACGGGTGGAAAGACGATGCCGTTTCCGTTGCCACCGCCGCCGCAAGCGGCGAGGACGGCAGATGCAACGGCCGCGATCGCGAGATGGCGCGGCAATGTGGACGAGATGAAGCGACTGGACATGATTGGACCCTCCGGTGTTGTAGTGAGGGGCGCAATCTAGAAAACCGATGTGACCTGTCCATGAATGCCCATTCGGTTGCGAGGCCGGAGGATCGATCAGAGCATTCGCGAGATCCGGTCCGCCGCTTCGCGCAGCGCGGGAAGCATGGTCTCCTGCATCGCCTTCGCGCTGGTGCGGTTTGCCTGTCCGCTGATGTTGAGCGCGGCCACCATGCGCCCCTGCCGGTTCACGATGGGCGCGGCCACCGAGATCAGGCCTTCCTCGAGTTCCTGGTTGACGAGGCACCACTGCTGCTTGCGTGCCTGCGCGACCTTGGCCATCAATGCATCGATGTCGGTCAGCGTGTGCTTGGTCAGCGCCTCGATGCTCGATGCTTCGAGCCGCGCGCGCACTTCGTCGTCGTCGAGGTCCGCCAGCAGCAGCCGGCCCAGCGAAGTGCAGTAGGCCGGCAGGCGCGAGCCCACGCCCAGGTTGATGTGCATGATCTTCTTCGTCGGCACGCGCAGCACGTAGACGATGTCCGTTGCATCGAGCACGGCGGCCGAGCACGACTCCTGCACCTGCTGCACCAGCGCTTCCATCACCGGCTCGGCGCGGTTCCAGATCGGCATCGACGAGAGGTACGCGAACCCGAGGTCGAGGATGCGCGGCGTGAGCGTGAAGAGCTTGCCGTCGGTCACCACATAACCCAGTGTCTGCAGCGTGAGCAGGATGCGCCGCGCGCCCGCGCGCGTCAGCCCGCTGCCGGCGGCCACCTCGCTGAGCGTCTGGTGCGGCGCGTTTGCACTGAACGAGCGGATCACCTGCAGGCCCCGCGCGAAGGACTGCACGTAGCTGTCGCCGGGCGCGGGTGTTTCGGGTTGTACGGGGTGGGTTGCCATGGTGCTCGATCCTCTCTAGAATTCATTATACGAACAAATGTTCTTTAGACGAACAAATCGACGGTTCGCAAAATCGGTCGGCGTGTTCAGGATCGGTTCGTTTCTTCGCTCTCTTTCCTCACTCCCGGAGACAGGCTTCATGATCAACAAGATCGCGCGCTCGGTCGCCGATGCCCTGGCAGGCATCCCCGACGGCGCCACGGTTCTCATCGGCGGCTTCGGCACCGCCGGCATTCCCAACGAACTCATCGAGGGCCTCGTCGAGCAGGGCGCCAAGGACCTCACCGTCGTCAACAACAACGCGGGCAACGGCGAGACCGGCCTCGCGGCGCTGCTCAAGGCAGGCCGCGTGCGCAAGATCATCTGCAGCTTCCCGCGCCAGGCCGACAGCCAGGTGTTCGACGGGCTCTATCGCAGCGGCAAGATCGAGCTCGAACTCGTGCCCCAGGGCAACCTCGCCGAGCGCATCCGCGCCGCGGGTGCCGGCATCGGCGCCTTCTTCTGCCCCACGGGCTACGGCACGCAGCTCGCGGGCAACCGCGAGACCCGCGAGATCGACGGCGTGCAGTACGTGCTCGAATACCCCATCCACGGCGACGTGGCGCTCATCAAGGCGGAGCGCGGCGACCGCTGGGGCAACCTGGTCTATCGCAAGGCGGCTCGCAACTTCGGCCCGGTGATGGCCATGGCCGCGAAGAAGACCGTCGCCACCGTGCACGACATCGCAGAGCTCGGCACCCTCGACCCCGAGACCATCGTCACCCCGGGCATCTTCGTGCACCAGGTGGTGCGCATCGAACGCGTGGCCACGCAGGCCGGCGGCTTCAAGAAGGCAGCATGACCATGAGCACCACGTACACACGCCGCACCAAGGACCAGCTCGCCGCCCGCGTGGCGCAGGACATCTTCGATGGCGCCGTCGTCAACCTCGGCATCGGCCAGCCCACGCTGGTGGCCAACCACCTGCCCAAGGGCCGCGAGGTCATCCTGCAGAGCGAGAACGGCATCCTGGGCATGGGCCCGGCGCCCGAGGCCGGCGAGGAAGACTACGACCTCATCAACGCAGGCAAGCAGCCCGTCACGCTGCTGCCAGGTGGCTCCTTCTTCCACCACTCCGACAGCTTCGCGATGATGCGCGGCGGCCACCTCGACATCTGCGTGCTCGGCGCGTTCCAGGTGTCGGCCACCGGCGACCTCGCCAACTGGCACACCGGCGAGAAGGACGCCATTCCCGCTGTCGGCGGCGCGATGGACCTCGCCATCGGCGCCAAGCAGACCTGGGTCATGATGGACCTGCTCACCAAGCAGGGCTTGAGCAAGCTGGTGAAGGAATGCACCTATCCGCTGACCGGCATCGGCTGCGTCAAGCGCGTGTACTCCGACCTCGCCACGCTCGAATGCACGCCGCAGGGCCTGAAGCTCGTCGACCTGGTCGACGGCCTGAGCCGCGAAGAACTCGAGAAGCTCGTCGGACTCCCGATCGCAGCCTGATCCCTTCAAGCAATCCAAGAGAGACAGACATGACCAACCAAGCCTTCATCTGCGACGCCGTTCGCACCCCCTTCGGCCGCTACGGCGGCTCGCTCAGCAGCGTGCGCACCGACGACCTCGGCGCCGTGCCGCTCAAGGCGCTGATGGAACGCAACAAGAACGTCGACTGGCAGGCGGTGAGCGACGTGCTCTACGGCTGCGCCAACCAGGCCGGCGAGGACAACCGCAACGTCGCGCGCATGTCGGCGCTGCTGGCCGGCCTGCCGATCGAACTCGGCGGCGCCACCATCAACCGCCTGTGCGGCTCGGGCCTCGATGCAGTGGGTACCGCCGCGCGCGCCATCCGCGCCGGTGAGGCCGGCCTGATGATCGCCGGCGGCGTCGAGAGCATGAGCCGCGCGCCCTTCGTCATGCCCAAGGCCGAGAGCGCCTTCAGCCGCAACAACGCGGTGTACGACACCACCATCGGCTGGCGCTTCGTCAACAAGCTCATGAAGGCGCAGTACGGCGTCGACTCCATGCCGGAGACGGCCGAGAACGTGGCCACCGACTACAAGATCGAGCGCGAGGCGCAGGACCTGATGGCGCTGAACTCGCAGCTGCGCGCCGTGGCCTCGCAGAAGTCCGGCTTCTTCGACGCCGAGATCGTGCCCGTGACCGTGCCGCAGAAGAAGGGCGACGCGATCATCGTCAACAAGGACGAGCATCCGCGCGAGACCAGCCTCGAGTCGCTCGCCAAGCTCAAGGGCGTGGTGCGCCCCGACGGCACCGTTACCGCGGGCAATGCCAGCGGCGTGAACGACGGCGCCTGCGCGCTGCTGCTGGCCGACGAAGCCAGCGCCGCGAAGCACGGCCTCACGCCGCGCGCCCGCGTGGTCGGCATGGCCACCGCCGGCGTCGCGCCGCGCGTGATGGGCATCGGCCCCGCGCCCGCCACCCAGAAGGTGCTGGCGCTCACCGGCCTGAAGCTCGACCAGATCGACGTCATCGAACTCAACGAAGCCTTCGCCGCGCAGGGCCTCGCCGTGCTGCGCCTGCTGGGCCTGAAGGACGACGATGCCCGCGTCAACATCAACGGCGGCGCCATCGCGCTGGGCCACCCGCTGGGCGCCAGCGGCGCACGTCTGGCCACCACGGCGGTGAACCAGCTGCACAAGAGTGGCGGCCGCTACGCGCTTTGCACGATGTGCATCGGCGTGGGTCAGGGCATCGCGGTGATCCTCGAACGCGTCTGACGACCGGACCGCGGCAAAACGAAAAAACAACCAGAGAAGCAAGAAGACAAGCCATCGGCAGCCGCGGCAACAGCGGCCCGATGGCATTTTTTTAACCAAAGAGGATGAAAGAGAAGGATCAGAGGATGAACCACACGTCGAAGAAGACAACGCGCCGCGGCGCCGGCATTGCCGCGCTCGCACTGGCAGCCGCAGCCCTGCTGCCCGCAACGGCACCGGCGCAGCAAGCCTTTCCCACCAAGCCCGTGCGCATCATCACGCCGTTCCCCGTGGGCGGCGGCCCCGACGGCGTGGCCCGCCTGGTGGCCGACAAGCTCTCGCGCGCCTGGGGCCAGCCCGTGGTGGTCGAGAACCGCCCGGGCGGCAACGGCTTCATCGCCATCGACGCCTTCAAGCGCGGCGCGAAGGACGGCCACGACATCATCGTGCTCGACAACGTGCACCTTGCCGCGTACCCGGCGCTCTTCAAGAAGCTGCCCTACGACACGGGCAAGGACTTCGACGCGCTGCTGCCGCTGTTCAAGACCTACTTCTTCTTCACCGTCGCGACCAACAGCAAGTACAAGACCATCGGCGACCTGATCGCCGACGCCAAGGCCAACCCGGGCAAGCTGGACTACGGCTCGTGGTCGGTCGGCAACCCGGTGCACCTGGGTTCGGAGCTCTTCGAGTCGGCCACCGGCACGCAGATGGAGCACATCGTGTACAAGGAAACCACGCAGCTCTACACCTCGGTGGCCACGGGCGAGCTGGCCTTTGCGCTGGGCAGCAGCGCCACCGCCGGCCCGCTGCAGCGCGCGAACAAGCTGCGCTTCCTGGCGGCGGCCGCGCCTCAGCGCGTGGCTGCATTCCCCGACGTGCCGACGGTCGGCGAGTCGGGCGGACCGAAGGGCTTCGAGGTCATCGGCTGGAACGCCATTGCCGTCCCCAAGGGCCTGCCCGCGTCGGTCACCGAGAAGATCAAGCGCGACATCGAGAAGGGCTTGGCCGAGCCCGACGTGCTGGAGAAGTTCAAGAGCTTCGGCTACGAGCCCTTCCCGACCACCCGCCCGCAGTTCGACGAGTTCGTGGCGAGCGAGACCAAGCGGTTCACCGACGTGATCCGCAAGGCGAACGTTTCGCTGGACTGACGCGACAGGCGCAAGCGCGTCATCGCGCTGCCGCGCGCAGCGTGTGTACCTTGGCGGTGGTCCGTTGTTCGGGAAGCGGTCCACCCCAACCCTGCGGCAGTTCGTGCAGCACCGCCTTTGCATCGAGCGAGCGGATCGCCACGGAGTTGTCGGCCGGAATCCGCCCCTGTGCCAGCAGCGCCTCGTAGCGCAGCGCGCTCACCCGCAGGAACGACGCGAAGTTGCCGACTTCGCCGCGCGCGGCCACCAGCTCGTCGTAGAGCCGCTCGATGAGCTGCACCACGACCATGCCGTCGCGCCGCGCGATTTCTTCCAGCACCTGCCAGAACAGGTTCTCGAGCCGGATGCTGGTGACGACGCCGTGCAGCCGCACCGAGCGCGTGCGCGCGTCGTAGCTCTGCGGATCGGCACTGATGAAGACTTCGCACATGGTGGTTGTCTCCTTTGGGGAAAGTAGGATGGGCGACGCGTGCACTGTAGCGCCGTGCCGCCCGCCGCGAGTTCAATGCTCGATGCGCGTGCCCAGCACCGCGAGGAACTGCGAGAGCCACGCCGGATGCGCCGGCCACGCAGGCGCGGTGACCAGGTTGCGATCGGTCACGGCCTGGTCGACCGGAATGCCCATGTACTCGGCGCCCGCCAGTTCCACCTCGACCTGGCAAGCGGGGTAGGCCGACACCTTGCGGCCCTTCAGCAGGCCCGTGGCCGCGAGCAACTGCGCGCCGTGGCACACCGCTGCGAGCGGCTTGTCGGCGGCCAGGAAGTGCCGCGCGATCTCGACCACGCGGGTGTTCATGCGCAGGTATTCGGGCGCGCGGCCACCGGGAATGACGAGCGCGTCGTAGGCCTCGGGGCGAACGTCGGCGAAATTGGCGTTCAGCGTGAAGCGGTGGCCCGGTTTCTCGCTGTAGGTCTGGGCGCCCTCGAAATCGTGGATGGCGGTGTGCACCCAGTCGCCGGCCTTCTTGTCGGGTGCCACGGCGTGGACCGTGTGGCCCACGGCCAGCAGTGTCTGGAAGGGCACCATGGTTTCGTAGTCTTCAGCGTAGTCGCCGCAGAGCATCAGGATCTTGCGCGCCATGTCTCTTGTCTCCTTCGGATGAGGTTGGAATTCGGCCCGCCGCCGGGGCGCGAGCCGTCGCCGCATTATTCGAAGGGGGAGGGCGCAGCGGGTAGCAGCCGGCTGTGATGCGGCCGCGCCGGCTTCCTCAGATGATCGTCGCGCTCACGCCGCGTGCCACCGCGGGCGCGATGCCGGCGTAGAAGAAGCCCAGGCCGTCCTCGGGACCGTTGGTGGCGCGTCCTCGCACCTTGCCCATCACGCAGACGCCGACTTGCGCGTCGCCCTGGCCGATGACGAGCACGAAGGGGTTGTCCTCGTCGCCGCGCAGGTAGCGTCCGCCGAACTCGCGGCGCGCGACTTCGAAGACGTAGGCCGATGCGAGGAAGTGAAGGTCGTCCGGCAACGGCGCCTGCTGCTTGAAGAAGTCGTCGAGCACACGGTCGACCAGCGGCAGCGAAGACGCGGTGTAGTCCAGCCGCGAGCCGTCGATGGGCGCGCCGGGTTGCGAGAAGGCGCCGACGAAGTCCTCGGCCTGCGAGGCCATGCCTTCCTCGAGCGTTGCCGGCATGGCGGGTTTCTTCTTCAGGAAGTCGAACATTCCCATGGTTGCGGTTTTCCCTTCGTGTTCTTCGGATGTGGAGTCGGTCCGGACCGGGGCGACTGTCTCAGAACCGGCGACCTGCATGCAAGCCCGAAGTGCTTTCGCGGCATGGGCGGAGCCGGCGTAGTTAACAGAAGTTCGCAGAGGTTGCTGGGCGCGCGCAAGAGCTACTGCTCGCCACGGGGGCGTCACGGATCTGCCTTTTGCGCTGAATAGCCTCGTTCAGGGTTTTCCCGTATCTCCGGGCAAGCCTCATCCGGACCGACAGACAACTCTCAGAAAAGACCGAACCATGAAGACCTCCAACATCGCCCTCGCCGCCGCGCTCGCCCTGCTCGCCATCGCTTCCGTGCCCGCCCAGGCGCAGCAACGCACCCGCGAAGCCGTCGAAGCCGAAGCCATTGCCGCCGCTCACGCCAAGGACCAGAACGTCACGCGCGGTTCGCGCGGCGCCGATCCGTTCACGTCCACGGCCGATGCCGAAGCCATGTACAAGCAGGCCGTCGAAACGGCCCATGCGCCCAACCAGAACGTGACGCGCGGCTCGCGTGGCGCGGACCCGTTCACCTCCAGCCGCGACCCGGCACAGGTCTACCAGGAAGCCATGGCCACCGCCGCGGCGCCCGACCAGAACGTGACCAGCGGCTCGCGCGTCAACAGCAAGGTCATCTCGACCATGCAGAACCCCGTGCTGCAGTCGGCACAGGGCAAGTAAGCGCTTCGCCGGAAGACGCCGCCGCTACGCGTTGCGCGCGCGGCGCGCCGGCTCGGCCTGATGCAGGAAGCCGGTGAAGGTGTCGGGTGGCGACGAGCCCGTGAGCCGGGTCAGGATCCGGCCGACTTCTCCGCGGTGATAGCCCGCGTGGGTCGCCACGTGGGCCAGCATCTCCTCGCGCGACATCCGGCCCGGCGCTCCGTCGGTGAACGTGAACTCGATGTTCTCCGCCAGCTCCTGCGGGCCCAGGCGCGCGATGTAGTCGATGTACCAGCGGTCGGTTTCCCGCACAGCCTCGGCCAGCGCCTCCAAGGGTGGTGGCTCTGGCGCACCGGTCGCGGTGTGGCCGTGCGCCAGGCGCTGCACGTTCGCGACGAAGATGCGATCGACGATGCAGGCGTGGTTGAACACGCGCGCCGCCGTTCGGTATTCGTCGGCCGGGCCCGTGGCCGTAAGCTCGGCCAGGCCCGACAGCAGGCTCTCGTCGGCCCAGGCCTTGTAGCGGAACAACGAGTCCAGAAGCGTCTGCGTAGTCATCACAATCTCCCCTCGAGCGGTTGAACGAACGCACGCCTTGCGTGTCGTCCTATTCTTGAGTGGAGCCTCGAACTTGGGTACTCGCATTCCCCCACAGCGCAGGACCATGCGCAAAGCGCCCCGGCAGCAGCGTTCGCGCGTCACGGTGGACGCGATCGTCGAGGCCGCAACTCGCGTTCTGGCGCGACGCGGATGGGCGCGGTTCACCACCAACGAGATCGCGGCGGTCGCCGGCGTCAGCGTCGGCTCGCTCTACCAGTACTTCCCGGACAAGCTGGCCATTGCCGAGGCGATCCGGCAGCGCCACCTCGACGAGGTGCTCGCCGCGCTGGCCGGCTCCGACGAGGAGGGCGATGCGACGGCTCCGCTTTCGCGTCGCGTGGAGCGCTTCGTCGACGGTGTCATCGCCGCCCACTCGGTCGACCAGGCGCTGCACCATGTGCTGGTCGACGAGGTCCCGCTCGCTGCGCGGTCGAGCTACCCCGAGTTCGAGGCGGAGTACCAGCGTCGCTACCGGGCTCTCGTCGCCGCGAGCCAGGGACCGGGCGAAAGCGCCGATGCCGATGCCGATGCCGATGCCGAGGTCGCGGCCCGCATGCTCTCGTCCGCTGTCGAAGGCGCGGTGCACTCGGCGGCCCGGCGCGGCGACCTCGAGGCTCCCGCCATGAGGACCGAGCTCGTCAGGCTGGTTCTCGCCTACCTGAGCGACCGCCAGCGCACGGGTTGAGGCGGGCCGGGATGCGGGTTGCCGGTGTGGACACCGCCCCCGGACCCTGACCACAATGCCCCGGCCCCGCCTTCGCGGGTGCTGAAAGGTCATCGCAATGAAAAAAATGCTCGTGCCGGTTTGCCTGGCCCTGGCTCAGATGATGGTCGTGCAGGTGGCGTCCGCTCAATCTTCCGGCGAAGCCGATCCGGCGCAGGGCAAGGCGCGGCCCACGGCGCCCACCACCAGGGCGGAGCGTGCCGAGGCGCGCAAGGAACGCCGCATGGACGGCGCCGCGGCAGCCCGCGGACCGCAGATGCAGGAAGGCGAGGTTCGCGCGACGACCGCGCCGAAGATGTCGAGGGAAGAGCGCCGCGCCGCGGCGGCCAAGCGCCGTGCGGCGAACCGCGAGGCGATGAAGGCGGGCCAGCTGTCGCGCGGCGGCAGCAACGACGCGCCGGAAAAGCAGAAGAAGCCCTGATCGGGCTGGAGAAAACGGGCAGGAACTGGTTCCCGCCCGGAGCCGCTCAGGCCCAGGCCTTGGCCGAGCGCATCTGCAGCAGGGCCAGCATCCGCGCTTCCTCGGCGTCGCGCAGGCTCTTGGCTGCGCGGCTGGCGGCGTACGTCACGTAGAGCGTGTCGATCGCCTTTGCCCAGCACTGGGCCGTCTGGTAGGTGCTGTCGGCATTGCCCGGCCTGGCCGGTACGGCGTACCCGGCCTTGCGCAGGATGTTGGCTTTGTGTTCGGTGCTCAGCATGTCGTGCCCCCCGGTCGATGGCGTCAGGAGCACGGTACCTGCGATGTGCCGTGTGCGCTATTGGCTACATGACGTATCCAGATGTAGGAAAACACAGCGAAAACCAAGCCATAAGTATTAGATGGCGTCGCCCGATTGCCACACGAGCGTGGCGGCGGTCAGGTCTTCGAGGGCGCTGCCGACGGCCTTGAACACGGTGCGCCGCGTGTCGTCCGGGCGGCCCGGATGTTCCCCGCGGCACAGATTGGCCAGCGTGGCACCCACTTCCTCCGCGCGCAGCGTGCCGGCGGCCATCGCGTCGAGCAGGTCGCCGGATTTCTGCAGCGCCTCCTCGGTGTCGACGCAAGTCAGCGCACCCTCGAAGCACCGCACGTCGGCCTCGCGCATCGCGGGCGTGAAGCTGCCGATCAGGTCCAGGTGCGAGCCCGGCGACAGCCATTCGCCCCGCACCAGCGGCGAGGTGGCCAGCGTGGCGCAGCTCACGATGTCGGCTTGGCGCACAGCGGTTTCCAGGTCCGTGGCCGCCCGTGCATTCCAGCCTTCGGCGCGCCACTGCGCGGCCAGAGCTTCCGCGCCTTCCGGCCGGTGGTTCCACACCCAGAGTTCGTCGATGGACCGCACGCTCGCATGCGCGGCCGGCAGCATGCGCGCGATGCGGCCGGTGCCCAGCACCAGCAGCCGGCGCGCTTCCTTGCGAGCGAGGAACGACGCACCCAGCGCCGAGGCGGCAGCCGTGCGGCGCGCGGTGATCTCGTTGCCGTCCATCATCGCCAGCGGCACGCCGGTGCGCGCGTCGTACAGCACGTAGGTCGCGTGCAGGCCGGGCAGGCCGCGTTCGCTATTGGCGGGAAAGATGTTGATGGTCTTGATGCCGAGGAAGCCCGCGTCGCTCCACGCCGGCATGATGAGCACGGTGCCCTTGGTGCTGCTGTCGCCTGCTGCGGTTTCGATCGCGTGCACGTGGCGCGGCGGCACCTGGGCGCCGGCCGCGAAGGCCGAGCGCAGCGCGGGCACCAGCCGCTCGAAGCCCAGAGGCGCGCGGGTGGCGGCTTCGTCGAAATGCTTCATGGCCGTCATTGCTGCAGTGGATGCAGCGCCGACTCGAAGAACTCGGTCAGCGCCTTGCGGTAGGCCGCGCCGTAGCGCAGAGCGGTCATCGGCTCGAGATGCGCGGCGCCCGGTGCCTCGATCAGCCGCTTGGGCTCGCGCGCATCGGCCAACAGCCGCTTGGAGTGCGAGGGCGGAATCACCTGGTCGGCCGTGCCGTGGATCAGCAGCAGCGGAATGGGCGAGATGGCCGCCACGTATTTCGACGCGGCGTATTCGTCGCTCACCAGCAGGCCGGCGCCGTTGAGCTTCTCGTTGGCGATCGACGAATAGGAATAGAAGGTCGACTCGATGGCCGCGGCCTTCACGCCCGCGCGGTTGCCCGAGCCCACCACGGCGATGGCATTGGTGCCGCCCAGGCTCTGCCCGAAGACGAAGAGCCGCTCGGGGTCGACATCCTTGCGCGAGCGCACGTAGTCCAGCGCGGCGTTGGAGTCCTCGAACACGCCCTTGGGCTCCGGCTTGCCTTCCGACTGGCCGTAGCCGCGGTAGTCGAACACGAACACGTTGTAGTCCCGCTTGGGCAGCCAGGCCACGAAGCGCCAGTGCGTGCTCATGTTCTGCGCGTTGCCGTGGAAGTGCACCACCGTGCCCTTGGCTTCCTTCGGGTTCTGGCGGTTCTCCGCGGGCAGGAACCAGCCGCTCAGGCGCGTGCCGTCGGCGCTGGCGAACTGCACGCTCTCGTAGCGCATGCCCAGCGCCTCGGGCGTTTCGTAGCGCACGTTGTCGGGGTAATAGAACATCGACTGCACGCAGCCGCCCAGCATGAGCGGCAAGGCGCACATCGCCAGTCTTCCGAACCAACGACGCACCGCGCCGCCCTTCACGCGGGCTTCCCGCCGGCGGGCGCAGCGCGGTTTTCCGCGAGCATGTTGCAGAACAGCGCGCCCTGCTCGATGGCATCGTCGAGCGCCACGTGCGCGTGCGGCAGCCCGGCGTCGAACCAGCGGCGCGGCATGGCGCGCTTGGTGCTGTCGCGGTAGTCGAGCTTGAGCATCGCCATCGCGAACGACTTCACGTCGAGCGCCGAGTGGCTGAACGGGCTCTCGCCCGCGAAGCGCATCAGGTACCAGTAGACGAAGAGAAAGTCGAAGCCCGCCGGATACGCGACGAACACCGGCCGCGCATCCAGGCCCTTGAGCCAGCTCACGTAGTTCTTCATGGCGTGGGCCGGGTCCTGCAGGTCGGTGCGGCAGGCGGCCCAGGCCTCGGGCTGGGTCTTCCACCATGCGGCGGTCTTGGGGTCGGCCTCCGCGCCAGGCAGCGTGTGCAGGTTGGCGCTGAAGGTGGAGACGAGTTGCTTGTCGGCCGTGTAGGCGGCCGAGCCGAAGCTGAGCATCGAATTCGGGCCCGGGATGGGACCGTCGGATTCGACGTCGGTGCTTATGTAGATTTCTGACATGGGTTCAATCGATTTCGAGGATGGACCCGACCGAGCGTTGGAGTTCTTCTATCAGTTCGGGGTCCATGTATTTGTATTCGTCGGGAATGTCGAGCACGTGGACAGGCTTGTGCGCCAGCATCCGCGAGAACTCGGCCATCAGCCTCGACTTGTGCTTCTCTTCCATCACGAGGATCACGTCGGCCCATTCGATGTCGTCAATGGAGACCCTGTGCCGTGCATTCGGGCTGGTTCCGGCCGAGCGCGCCGAGACCAGCGGATGCCGGCGCCAGAGCTGCTCCGCCGTCGGGCTGCGCCATTGGTTGCGACTGCAGATGAAGAGGACGTTGCGCATGGGTCGTTCGGGGGCTTGGGGCAGCTGGAAGACATGCATGTCACGCCAGTTGCCCGATGAGTTCTCCATCAGCGTGACTTCCGTGCATGCCGCGCGCACTGCGCCCGATGCGATCAGGCGCGACTGGAGCTCGATGGCAGCCGCATCGGCGTCGGCCGCACTGCCGTGCGCCACCGAGAGATGCGGAACGACGCTGTCGTGCTCACCGCCATACGGCGGAAATTCGGGAAACGCTTCCGCCAGCGCCAGGGTCATCTCGATGAAGGGCGCGGCCGGCTCCGGCGCAAGGTAGGCGGTTTCGGGAAAGCGTCCGACCTCGCGCAGGGTGAAGTCGAACGCCGGCGTCCGGCTCAGTGCCTGTTGCGCGCGTTGCAGCACTTCGGCGCCGATCAGCGCCGGGTCCATGAAGGGAACGAGCACCGTGATGTGAGCCGGCACTCCCTGCGCCGCCGTCGCGTCGTAGCGATGGCGCAAATCTCCGACCAGATGCTCGGCTGCGGGGACTTTCACGGCGAATGCGGAAATGGCCATCGCGGCGGAGGATAGCTCAGGCGTCCGCGATCCGGCCCCATTCGAGGCCGTGCTTGGCGAGGTACTTGCGAAGCCGGTCCGCGTCGTTCACCACGCTGCGTTGGGCGCGCGAAGCCTGGAAGAGCTGGCGGCCGGCGTCCGACAGGCTTCGCGATTGCCTGCAGACGCGCACCACCGCTTCGAGCTGCAGGCGATCGAACAGGTCGAGGGCGGCGCTGCGTTCTTCGCTGAGCAGGCCGTCCAGGTCGATGCCGTCGTTGGCTGCGGGTGCGGTGCCCGCGTGTTTCCACAGCCAGCGCAGCCGTGCGATCTCGGCTTCCACCAGCGCCACCAGAATGCGCCCGCCGTCCGCGAGCGTGGCCAGTCGCGTCACGCTGGCCGACAGGTCGCGGAAGTTGCCGCTCCAGATCGCCTCGCCGCTTTGCGCGAAGCGCAGGTAGGCGGCACGCGCCTCTGCGTTGAAGCGCACCACCCGGTTGTTCTCGGCGGCGTGGATGGCCAGCAGGTGATCGACGTTCGGTTCGATGTCTTCCGGCCGTTGGGCGAGGCCGGGCAGGTCGTAGGTCCAGAGGTTGATGCGTGCGAACAGGTCTTCGCGGAACCGGCCCTCGGCCACGTCGCTGCGCAGGTCGCGGTTCGTGCCGGCGATCAGCTGGAAGTCGCTCTCCACTTCCTTGTCGGCGCCGACGGGGAAGAAGCGCTTTTCCTCGATCGCCTTCAGCAGCATCGCCTGTTCGTCGAGGCCGAGCTCGCCGATCTCGTCGAGGAAAAGGGCGCCTTGGTGCGCGGTGCGCAGCAGGCCGGCACGGTCGGCCGCCGCGCCAGTGAAGGAGCCTTTCTTGTGGCCGAAGAGCGTCGATGCCGCCCCGTCGCCGCGTAGAGTTGCACAGTTCACTTCGACGAACGGCCCCGTCGTCTGGTGGCGCGACTGCTTCAGCTCGAACATGCGCCGCGCCAGGAACGACTTGCCCGCGCCCGTCGGGCCCACCAGCAGGATCGGAGCGCGCGAGCGCACGGCCACGCGCTCGATCTCGTCGATCAGCGCATTGAAGCGCGCGTTGCGCGTGGCGATGCCGCTCTTCAGGAACGCGACCGCGTCGCGCTGCTCCGCATCGAAGCGCCGCGCGATCACGTCGTAGCGCGACAGGTCGAGATCGATCAGCGTGCACTTGCCGGCTTCGCCTTCGCGCTGCTTCTTCGGCGGCGACGTCTGCGCCAGCACGCCGGGCACCACGCGCGATTCGGACAGCAGGAACATGCAGATCTGCGCGACGTGCGTGCCGGTGGTGATGTGCGTCCAGTACTGCTCGCGCTCGGTGTCGAAGCTGTAGCCGCGCGCCCAGTCGTACAGGCGTGTGTAGACCTCGCCGAAGTCCCACGGGTCCGCGAGGTCGAGCGGAACGAGGTTGACCGTGGTCTCGGGCGACACGGTGGCGATGTCGGCCTTCACCACCTCCGCCAGCGCCTTGTGCCGCAGCGTGTAGAGCAACTCCATGCGCGAGACGACCATGTCCTCATGCTGCGCGAGCGAGACGGTGGGGCGCCACTTGTTCCAGCGGCCCGCGCCCTGGCCGGCGTCGAGCTGGGTGCCGAGGAAGCCGATGACGACGATCGATTTTTTCATCTGCTGGATAAATGGCTATCCAAAATTATAAGAAACATATGTGATTTGAAGGCTCGGAGACAACGATCGGAACGCTTGAATTTCTAAAAATCCAATCAAATCAATGGTTTGAGAGAGCTACCGCTCATCAGGCGGAGAACTGGCACACCCGTTGCAATAAGGATCGCAACTCAAGAAAACGACTGAACAAAAAGAACCGAACAAGGAGAAGTCACATGGCCAACCTTCAACTCTTCCAAACGCTGCGCGGTGCCCTGCAACCTGCCGCAGATGCGCGCAACGAAGCCGGTGGCGCCGCCTATGCGCTGTCGCCGAAGCATCGCCTGGCGCAACTGGCAGCCACCGGTTGCCTGAACAACACGTTCTACGCACAGGCGGAGGACCAACTCGACGCCGTGCTGGCCCTGGCCCGTGAGGTCGACCCGGCATTCGTCGCCAAGACGGCCGTGTATGCCCGCCGCGCAGGCCACATGAAGGACATGCCGGCACTGCTGGCCGCCACGCTGGCCGTGCGCGACGTGTCGGTGCTCGCCAAGGTGTTCGGCCGTGTGGTCGATAACGGCAAGATGCTGCGCAACTTCGTGCAGATGCTGCGTTCCGGCGCGGTTGGCCGCAAGTCGCTGGGTACGCGTCCGAAGAAGCTCGTGCAGCAATGGCTGCTCGAAGCGACTGAAGCGCAACTGCTGAATGCCGCCGTGGGCAACACGCCGTCGCTGGCCGACGTGGTGAAGATGGTTCACCCGAAGCCCGCCGAAGCCTGGCGTGCTGCGTGGTTCGCATGGCTGATCGATCGTCCGTATGCGCTGGAGGCGCTGCCTCCGGTGACGCAGGCTTTCGAACGCTTCAAGCGCGACCGTGCACTGGAACTGCCCGACGTGCCGTTCCAGATGCTGACCGCGCTGGAACTGGATACGCAGGCATGGGCTCGGATCGCCGAGCGCGGTTCGTGGCAGATGGTGCGTCAGAACCTGAACACCTTCGCCCGCCACGGTGTGTTCGCGCTGCCCGGCCTTGCCGAAGCAGTGGCCGCCAAGCTGCGTGATCCGCAGGCGGTGACCAAGGCCCGTGTATTGCCGTACCAGTTGATGGCGGCCTATACCGCGACCGGCGCCGAGGTGCCGCATGTGGTGAAGGAGGCGCTGCAGGACGCGATGGAACTCGCCCTGGCCAATGTGCCGGTGTTCGAGGGCCGTGTGGTGGTGTGCCCCGACGTGTCGGGCTCGATGAGCTCGCCCGTGACTGGCCACCGCGGCTCGGCGACCACCGCGGTGCGCTGCATCGACGTGGCTGCGCTGGTGGCTGCCGCCGTGTTGCGTCGCAATGCGGATGCGCGAGTGCTGCCCTTCGAGACGAAGGTGGTTTCGCTGCAACTGAATCCACGTGATTCGGTGATGACCAACGCGGCCAAGCTGGCGGCAGTCGGTGGCGGCGGTACTTCGTGCAGCGCGCCGCTGGCGTTGCTGAACCGCGAGAAGGCGCAGGCCGATCTGGTGGTGCTGGTGTCGGACAACGAATCGTGGGCCGACCCCGCACGTGGCCGCGGTACCGCGACCATGCAGGAATGGGCGGCGTTCAAGAAGCGCAACCCCAAGGCGCGGATGGTGTGTATCGACATCCAGCCCTATGCGACCACCCAGGCGCAGGAGCGCGACGATGTGCTGAACATCGGAGGCTTCAGCGACGAAGTGTTCAAGCTGCTGGCGGTGTATGCCGCGGGTGGCCTGGGCGCCGACCACTGGGTGGGTGTGATCGAGGAAACCTCGATCTGAAAGACAGGGTGGTGCCGCGAGCTCGGCTCGCGGCACCACCCGAGAAATTGATTGATGTCGTCGTCCGGCGAATGCAGATGTGAGTACATCCAACCATGTTTCCCTCACATCGATCGTTTGTCGCCGGACGGGGGCAGAGAGTTGAAGTGCGAATGCAGGCAGGACTACATCTGGTGTGACCAGGGTTCGAATCCCGGCGCCGGTTCTCCGGCGTGGTCTACGTCTTGCCATCCTTGTCGCACTATTTTTTGCAGCGAATGCTGACGGAACTACAGACTCCTAATCTCGTGGTCGCGGGTTCGAATCCCGTCGGTCGAAAGACCGTAGCTCAGTGGTTAGAGCACGCCGTTTCGTCGATTCTTGTCGCTGCTTTTTTTGTTTTGAGGTGAATGCAGGCGGGTCTACAGGTAAGAGCGTCATGGTCTTGGCCATGAAGGTCCCGGGTCCGAGTCCCGGTCTGTCTAGGCAGATAGCTCAGTTCACAACCCGTCGCTCCTGGTCATCTCTTTTTTGGTTTTCGGGCACGCAGGCACAGAAGGGAGCGCCACTGCCAAAAATGTTGATATTGCCGGCAGCCTGGGTAAGACCAGGTACGGCGGGCAAGTCGGTCGACGAGCAAGGTTGAGGATGCAGGTGCTGGCTCCGATGACGGGTCTGTCACTGGCGCGCGTTTCCAATCGTCGACTGGGCCGCTGGATTCAAACACCACGGTCGCCGTATTGATGCGGGTTCGAATCCCGCCGTGTCCACCAATGAAGCGAAGGGGGAAAGAAAAATGATCGAAGAAGAGTTGCAGGCAAAGGATCTGATCGCCTACGAGCTGCACGACGCAGGCTGGGCCGAAATGAGCTTTCGCACCGAGCGGCAGCGGCTGGAGTTCGCAGTGTCCTATCTGCACGACTCGCTGAGCGATCTCGCGCGCATGGGCCTGGCCTTGCAGAAAGGCTCGGCGCATGCGGAGGCGGTGTTCATGGACGAGCCCGGCGAAGCGATCCTCGTGGTCACCGGCACCGGGGATACTTTGCAGTACGAGCTGCGCCAGTACCGCGATTGGGCAAGCTGGGGCATCGTCGCGGTGGACGACCACGAGGTGGTCGCGCAAGGCGAGATCCGGCGAGCCGAGTTGGTGCGCAACATCCATGCGGTGCTGCAGCGCATCCATGTGGAAGTGGGGCCGAAGCGATACCGCGAAATGTGGGTCGAGCACGATTTCCCGCTGCGGGACTATGAGAGCCTTTCCATCGCGCTGCACAAGCGATCGATGGCCTGAACGAATTTGACGAACGAGACGATGATGAAAGAAGAAAATCAAATGAACTACAACCTGCACGAAGTCGCCAACGGCGTTCCCGTGAAGATGTGGACCCGCGGCGTGCCCGTGGAAGACGAGGCGCAGAAGCAACTCGAGAACGCCGCGCGCCTGCCCATCGTCTTCAAGCACATCGCGGCCATGCCCGACGTGCACTACGGTATCGGCGCGACTGTGGGATCGGTGATCCCGACCTTCAAGGCCATCATCCCGGCCGCGGTGGGCGTGGACATCGGCTGCGGAATGATGGCGTGCAAGACCACGCTGCACGCCAACGATCTGCCCGACAACCTGGGCCCGCTGCGCTCCGCGATCGAGAAGGCCGTGCCGCACGGCTCGAACCCCAAGCGCATAGGCCGCGACAAGGGCTCGTGGGAGACGCCTCCCAACGAGACCGATGTGGCCTGGGCCGGACTGGTGGACGAGTTCGACGCGATCTGCGAAGACTACCCGCGCCTGAAGAACACCAACAACCACAAGCACCTGGGAACGCTGGGTACGGGCAACCACTTCATCGAGGTGTGCCTGGACGAGGCGGGTTCCGTGTGGTTCATGCTGCACTCGGGTTCGCGCGGTGTGGGTAACGCCATCGGCACGCACTTCATCGAACTCGCGAAGAAGGACGCCGAGCGGCACCAGCGCAACCTGCCCGACCAGGACCTGGCGTACTTCGAAGAGGGCGCCAAGTACTTCGGCGACTACGTGCGCGCGGTGGGCTGGGCCCAGAAGTTCGCGCGAGCGAACCGCGAAGTGATGATGCAGCGCGTGGTCGCGGCCGCGCGCAAGGTCATCACCAAGCCCTTCGAGGCGCACGTGGAAGCGGTGAACTGCCACCACAACTACGTGAGCCGCGAAACGCACTTCGGCGAAGACGTGCTCGTGACCCGCAAGGGCGCGGTGAGCGCGAAGGCCGGCGAGCTGGGGATCATCCCCGGAAGCATGGGCGCCAAGAGCTACATCGTGCGCGGAAAGGGCAACCCCGAGAGCTTCATGAGCTGCAGCCACGGCGCCGGTCGCAAGATGAGCCGTACCAAGGCGAAGAAGCTCTACACGGTGGCCGACCAGATCGCCGCGACCGAAGGCGTCGAGTGCCGAAAGGATGCCGACGTCATCGATGAAATTCCGATGGCCTACAAGGACATCGACGCGGTGATGGATGCGCAGAAGGATCTGGTGGAGGTGGTCTACACGCTCAAGCAGGTTGTTTGCGTGAAGGGTTGAGGACACTGTGGGAGTCGAATACCGCGTCAGGATGGCAACGCCGTCACGAACCGCCGCGGAGGCCATCCTGAGGAAGGCCGCCCACGGCTGCCATCTGGAAATGGATGGCACTGGTGGGGCTTTCTATTCGTCGGCAGTGTCCGTGCCGACGAAGTGGCCGGAGGCTTCGGTGGGCATTGAAGCCGATGGCCTTGTCATCTGCCTGCATGCGAACAGCGACTTCGCGCGGCAGGTGTTTGGCCGGATCGTTCAACTAGCTGCGGGCGAAGGTGTCGTGACAGTGGAAGAGCTATAGAGGAGAGGTTCGGAGAAACGGGCCTGCCTTCGTAGCAATGTATTGCGGAGGTTCGAAAAGAATGAAAAGCAACAAGCAACGCCGCGCCGAGATCAAGGCGCATCGCCTCGAACGTGCCGCCACGCTGGCTGCACGTTTGCACGTGCCGGACGTGCGTCAACCGCAGATCGAGTGGGCGCATCCGCTCGACTGGGAGCCGGCAGATCGGCTTGTCCTGGGGTTGTACAACAACACTTACAGCCCACTGCCCGCCTTCTATTCGGCACGCCCGTTCACCTGCCGCGATTGCGGTGCCGAAGAGGTGTGGACGGCCAAACAGCAGAAATGGTGGTACGAGAAGATGCACGGACATATCGATAGCCGTGCCGTGCGGTGCCTCGCATGCCGGCGTGTTCGGCGTGAGCGCCTCAGAAACGCAGCTCCTGGCGCCAACCTCCTGCTCGAAAATTCCGATCGTCTGCGTGCGCTGGGCGAGGCCAAGCCGAACGCGCACGCGAAGGCAGAAGTCGAAGCAGCTCTGCAAAGCAAATGGTGGAGCTTGCGTGTCGCGGCGATACAGGCAATGGGGCGCTGGGGTGGCGAAGCGAATGTTGCACGACTCCACGCGTTCATGGCGGCTCGTCCGGAAGGCGGGCGCCGATACTTCGGATGGGAGCGGGTCGCCGCGGACGCCGCCAGGAGCGCGTTGATGCGCAGGGAGTGATCGACAAGATGATGATGAAACTGACTTTCCTGGGGACCTCCTCCGGTACCCCCACGCGCCACCGCAACGTCTCCGGCCTCGCCGTGCAGACGGTGCTCGGTGCCGACTGGCTTCTGGTCGACTGCGGCGAGGGCACGCAGCACCGTGTGCTGCAGACCCCGCTGTCGCTGAACGACCTGGCCGCCGTCTGCATCACGCATGTGCACGGCGACCATTGCTACGGATTGCCCGGGCTGCTTGCGAGTGCGGGAATGGGCAAGCGCACGAAGCCGATGAAGCTGATCGCACCGCTGCCGGTGTGGCAGTGGTTCGAGGCCACGCGCGCGTTGACCGATCTGCATCTGCCTTACGAAGTCGAGCATGTGGATCTCGAAGCGCAGCAGCTGGTGTACGAAGTGCCCGGCGTGCGCATCGAGCGCCACGCGTTGCTGCATCGCGTGCCCAGCTACGCATACCGCGTGCATGTCGAGACGCGGCGCGTGCGGCTGAAAGCGGACGCGTTGCGTGCCGTCGGCCTTCCGCCCGGTCCCGCATGGCGTGCGCTGCAAAGCGGGGAGGATGTGCCTTTCAACGGCGAGGTGTTGCGCAGTGCCGACTTTACGGAGACGCAAGTCGACACGGCCAGTGCGCTTGTCGGCGGCGACAACGCCGAGCCCGCACTCCTGCGTGATGCCTCCGAAGGCGTGCAGCTGCTGGTGCATGAAGCCACGTTCACGCAGGAGGCACTCGACAAGGTCGGCCCCGGACCGATGCACAGCTCCGCGCGCCTGCTGGCCGAGTTCGCCCAGTCCGTCGAAGTGCCGAATCTGATCCTCACGCACTTCAGCGCGCGCCACCAGAACGAGGAAGGCATGGCGGCTCTGATGGCCGAAACGCAGGCGCATTACAGCGGCCATGCGTTCCTGGCCAACGACCTGGATGTCTACGAGCTCGACAGTGCCGGCAAGGTGACCGTCACCCCGGCCCGATGAGAACAAAGAAGAAGAGAAGAAAGAAGAGAGATGAGTACCGAAGAAGAATTCCTGCGCTCCGCCCATCCGATCGAGCCCGCCATGCGCGCGCAGATCATGGAGGCCCTGCGCGACATCGAAGCGAAGCACGACGTGACCGTGCTCTTCGCCTGCGAATCCGGCAGCCGTGGCTGGGGCTTCGCCTCTCCCGACAGCGACTACGACGTGCGCTTCATCTACGTCAACCGCCTGCCGTGGTACCTCGCGGTGACACCGCGCCGCGACGTGATCGAGGTGCCGATCAGCGGCGACCTCGATATCAACGGATGGGACCTGCGCAAGGCCCTGGGCCTGATGCGCGAGTCGAACCCCACGCTGCTCGAATGGCTGCGTTCGCCGGTCGTGTACCGCGACGACGCGACCGCGATGCCGCGCTTTCGGGAGCTGTCGGAAGCGGTGTTCTCCAACGCGCGCGGCTGGCATCACTACAGCTCGATGGCGAAGAAGAACTTCCGCGAGCACCTGCAGGCCGACGAAGTGCGCTACAAGAAGTACCTCTACGTGCTGCGCCCGCTGCTGGCCGCGCGCTGGATCCGTTCGCAGCCCGGCGTGCCGCCGATGCGCTTCGCCGACCTCGCGCAGCGCACGCTCGACCCGGTGCGCGACGCCGCGCTGATCGACGAGATCAACGCGCTGCTCGAGGTGAAGATGCGCGCCGGTGAAGCCGCGACCAGCCCGCGCTGGAACGGCATCCATGCGTTCATCGAGTCGGAGCTGGCGGCCAACGCCGCGGAGCCGGTGACGCCGCTGCCGCAGTCCGGCAGTGCCGAGCTGGATGCATTCTTGTACGAGACAGTGCTTCGCTTCGACGGCAGCGGGGACAACAATGCGGCAGGCGTTGCCTGTGCGAACACGGAGGTCGTATGATGTTTGCGAGCGGCTATGTGGGTCCTTCCTTCTCTCACATCTGGAAACTAGGGTCTGTGCTTTCCGCTCCTTTTCTAGGCCGCCGCGTTTTCGCGTGGGCCCGCCGAGGTTTCGAACGATGAACACCCGGCTCTATCTGCGCCGTCGCTGGCGTGTGCTGACCCAGCCTGCACACAGCTCGCTGCCTCCCGCGTATCTGGCGACTCTATACAAGGAACTCGAGGTGCTGGGGTGCACGCTATCGCCTGCACTCGATGCCTGCCTGTGTACTTGGGATGCCGAGCCTTTCGTGGAGTTCTACCGGACGCTGCTGCGCGACGTGCGTGCGCTGAAGGGCGCGCACCGCGAGTGGAAGCCGCTGTACCCCAATTTCCCGGACCAGGTGGTAGGCGCGAGTGCAACTACGCTCTTTCTCAACGCGATTCGCCACTATGCGAGCTTTGGCAGCCTGCGGCCCGGCGAAGCAGTTGAGCCCCGGGCCGCACTGGCCGAGGCGGAACGCCGCGCTGCACTGCGCGAAATCGACTTGGGTACGCAGGAGGACTTCGAGAGGGTCTTCACGCAACTGGCCGGCGCGCGCAGCTCGCTGTCGACGCAGGATAAGGAAGACCTCGTTTGGTTTGTACGCTTCTACCGTGGCAAGGTACATGCGTGGATGCCTGAGCGTTTCGTGTCGAAGGAAAACCTGGCAGTGCTCGGTGCCGCGTTGCTGCAGGTGGAGGACCCGGGGGCGCAGCTATTCCTTGAGTCGCATCTGCAGACCGCGACCGACGTGCTGCGGCTGGCCGCAGCACTGGGCGACGGTGATGTATCGCTGGCTGAACCGGCGAAGTTCCCGCGCATGAAGCGCCCGCTGCGCCGATGGCTGCTTGAGATGATGGATCGGAGCGGTAGCGTGGCCGAAGATGTGGCGCGGCGTCCCGAGATGTTCAAGCGCCTCGGTGAGGTGTTGCATCCAGGCGAACATGCGAAGCGATTTCCTGCGGCGGCAGCCGCGTTCGACGGCGTGCGTAGCGGAAGGCGGCCGAAGGGCTTCAACCATCACGTCGAACGACAGCTGGAAACGGGGGCCATCGACGAGGCGCTCGCGCTGTTGCCCACGCGACCTGGCGAGTTCGCGCGCCGTCTCGACCATGTGTTGCGTATTGCGCCGCAGCCACGCGAGGTGTTGGCGCGCTTCGGCGAAGTGGCTGGCAAGGCGTCGACGGCGGTACTTCTGCAGACGATGGTGCATTTCCGACGCCGTGGCGGTCACGCATTGCGCAGCTTCTTCCCGAAGGGAGAAACGGCCAAGGTTTTCGCTATCAAGGATATGCGCCCGCCGCTGCAGGAAGGTATTGCCGAGGCGGCGGCGGCCCTGTGCGATGCAGCATTGCTGGCGCGTTTTTCGGAATTGCCTCCACTGGGCCGTTGCCATGTCGATGCGGCACTGCGCAGCTATCTTGTGCCGTTTTCGCAGCGGTCGGCATCCAAGGCGCTGCGCACACTGGTGCGCGGAAGCCGCCTGCCGATGCCCGACGCGAACATCGTGCGCCTCTTCCTCTGGTGGAAGAACGGTCGCACCCGCACCGACGTCGACCTGTCGGCCGCGCTTTTTAGCGCGCAGTACAAGTACATCGACGTGCTGGCGTACTACAACCTGAAGAGCTACGGCGGTGTCCACAGCGGCGACGTTGTCGATGCACCGAAGGGTGCGGCCGAGTTCATTGACCTCGACGTGGCGCGACTGCGCGAGAAGGGCGTGCGCTACGTGGTCAGTTCGATCAACAGCTACACCTCGCAGGCCTTCTGCGACCTGCCCGAGTGCTTTGCCGGGTGGATGGCGCGACAGGCGGCGGGGTCGGGCGAGATCTTCGAGCCTGCGACAGTCGTCGATCGGGTGGACGTGGCGGCCAACACCACGATCTGCCTGCCAGCGATCTTCGACCTGCAGGCGCGCGAGGTGATCTGGGCGGACATCGCTCTGAAGCAGTACCCGCTGTGGAACAACGTGCAGAGCAATCTTGCGGGCGTGTCGCTGATGCTGCGTTCGCTGGCGGAGCTGGCCAAGCCGGACCTGCACACGCTCTTCATGTTGCACGCGCGTGCGCGAGGCACGTTGGTCGACAAGGCCGAGGAGGCCGAGACGGTGTTCGGCGTGCACCAGGGAATCACGCCTTTCGACACGGACAGGATTCGCGCCGATTTCATTTAGCGGGCGCGAGGGATGAAAAAGAGAAGAACAAGATGACGATGAACGAGATGGAACCCAAGGCGATCGAACTCGACGGCTCCCAGGGCGAGGGCGGCGGCCAGATCCTGCGCACCAGCCTCGCGCTGTCGATGGTCACGGGCGAGCCCATGGCCATCGAGAAGATTCGCGCGGGCCGCGCCAAGCCGGGCCTGATGCGCCAGCACCTCGCGTGCGTGAACGCGGCCGCTGCAATCAGCGGCGCGGAGGTCGATGGCGCCGAGCTCGGCTCGCAGTCGCTTCGTTTCGCGCCCGGGCCGGTGCGCGCGGGCGAGTACCGCTTCGCGATCTCCGGCGCGGGCAGCTGCATGCTGGTGCTTCAGACCGTGCTGCCTCCGCTGCTGCTGGCCGGCGCGCAGAGCCGCGTGCATCTGAGCGGCGGCACGCACAACCCGATGGCGCCGCCATTCCATTTCCTGGAGCGAGCGTTCGTGCCGCTGGTGCGCCGACTGGGGGCCGACCTGCAACTGACGCTGCGCCGCTGCGGCTTCTATCCGGCCGGCGGCGGCGAGGTCGAGGCGACCATCGTGCCCGCGGCGGGCGCGCTGCAGCCTTTCGACCTGATGACTCGAGGCGCGCATCTGTCGAGCTATGCGGAATGCCTGGCGCCGGGTATTCCGCGCCACGTGCCGACGCGCGAGCTCGACACGCTGGGCGGCGCGATGGGCTGGTCGGGCGAACAGCTGCGCTTCGGCTCCGCGCGCCAGAACGAAGGTCCGGGCAATGCGCTGCTGGCCACGCTGGCGTATGAGCACGTGACCGAGGTGTTCACCGCCGTCGGCGAAAAGACGCTGAGCGCCGAGCAGGTGGCGCACGGGCTGGTGAAGGAACTGCGTTCGTTCCAGAAGAGCGAAGCGGCCGTCGGCCCGCATCTGGCGGACCAGCTGGCACTGCTGCTGGCGCTCGCCACGTGGCAGAGCAGGAAGGCTGCTGCTTTCACCTGCAGCGAAGTGACCGAGCACACGCGCACCAACTGCGCGGTGATCGAGCGCTTCCTGCCGGTGCGCTTCGCGATCGCCGAAAGCCGCCAGGCCTGCACGGTGCAGGTCGAGCCAGCCTGAGGCTCGTGAGGCAGGAAACGCGACGCTGCCCGCTCAGGCCAGCGGCGTCGCGTTCGCGTACAGGCGCAGCAGCATCGCGCGCAGCGTCTTCACTTCCGCGGCGCTGAAGTCCGAGGTCGCAACGGCCTCGTAGTGCTGCGCGAGCGGAATCAGCTCCAGCGTCAGCGCGAGCCCGCGCTCGGTGAGCGCGATGCGCACCGCGCGCTTGTCGGTGTCGCATTTCTCTCGCGCCACCAGTTCATGCGAAGCCAGCCTGTCGACGATGCGCGACAGCGCCGACAGGTCGGTCGACGCGTGCGTGGCCAGTTCCGACAAGGTCTGCCGCGGCGTGTGCTGCAGAGAGGCGCACACGCGCCATTCACTCAGGCTCAGTCCGTAGGGCTTCAGCGCCTTCGCGAAGGCGTTGCCCATGCGTGCGCCGGCGCGTGCGAGGAGGAAGGGGATGGCCTTCTCGAGGTCGTGGTCTTGGGGAAGGGTTTTCATCTAGACATGCTTGAAGAATCAAGTATATAGTCCGCCGCAATTACTTGAATAATCAAGCAAATACGGAGATGAGCATGAGCCTGAAGTCTTCCCGCCGCGGTGCCGTTGCGTGGGCCGTTTCGCTTTCCCTGCTGGCGGCGATGCCGCTGGCTCATGCGCAGGGCGCGGCGGCCAGGTGGCCGGCACAGGCCGTGCGCTTCGTGGTGCCGTTTCCGGCGGGGTCCGCGCCGGATGTGCTGATCCGCCATGTCGGCGCCAGGCTCGGCGAGAAGTGGGGGCAGGGCGTGATCGTCGACAACAAGCCCGGCGGCAGCGGCGTGATCGGCATGAACGCGATCCTCGCGGCGCCGACCGACGGCTACACCTTCGGTTTCGTGCAGGGCTCGGCGATCTCGGTGGCGCCCAGCACCATCAGGGGCGTGAGCTACGACTTCAATCGCGACTTCGTGCCCGTCACGCTCGCGGCCGCCGCGCCCTTCATGCTCGCGGTGCCCGCCAGCTCACCGTACAAGACGCTGGCCGACTTCATCGCCGCCGCGCGCGCCAGGCCACAGGGCATCGAGGTGGCCGACAACGGACGCGGCACGGCGCCGCATCTCGCCTCGGCGCTGCTGGGCCTTCAATCGGGCGCGCAGTTCCTCGAGGTGCACTACCCCGGCGGCGCGCAGGCCATGCAAGCCACGCTGGGCGGCCAGACGCAGATGATGGTCGAGACCTACAACGTGGTCGCCGGCAACGTGCAGGGCGGCCGCATGCGCGTGCTGGCGAGCATGGGCGATCGCGTCGAAGCGGGGCTGGAGCAGTTCCCGCTCGCAAGCAAGACGGTGCCTGGCGCGGTGGCGCATGGCTGGTTTGCCGTCATCGCGAAGAAAGGCGTCGACCCGCAGGTGCTCGCGACGCTCAACAAGGACATGAACGAGGCACTGCTGCTGCCCGACGTGGTGGCCAAGTCGCGCGAGCTCGGCACCTACCCGCGCCCCGGCACCCCAGAACAGCTGGCGAACTACATCGCCGAGGACCGCAAGACCTGGCAGTCCGTGCTGGACAAGCTCAACATCAAACCGGAGTGATTTCCCAATGAAGAACAAGATTGCGCTCGAAGAGCATTTCGCGATCGACCTGACGATTGCCGATTCGCAGGTGTACGCCCGCCCCGAGATGTGGCAGGGCCTGAAGAACAACCTGCTCGACTTCGAGCAGCAGCGCATCGAACAGATGGACGAGTGGGGCACCGAGCTGTCGATCCTTTCGCTCAACTCGCCCGCGGTGCAGGGCATTCCCGACGCGAAGCGCGCCGTCGAGGTCGCGCGCCGCGCGAACGACGTGCTGGCCGAGCAAATCAAGCGCCATCCCACACGCTTCGGTGGATTCGCCGCGTTGCCGATGCAAGACCCCGAGGCGGCCGCGCGCGAACTGGAGCGTTGCGTGAAGCAGCTCGGCTTCCACGGCTTCCTCGTCAACGGCTTCTCGCAGGTTGGCGACGAGAACACCGTCGTCTACTACGACGATCCGCGCTTCGCCGATTTTTGGTCGACCGCGGCTGCGTTGAAGAAGCCCTTCTACATGCACCCGCGCGACCCGCTCCTGGGCCGCGAGCCCATCTACGAAGGCGCGCACTGGCTCACAGGCCCAACCTGGGCCTTTGCGGTGGAGACTGGCATCCATGCCCTGCGCCTGCTGTCGAGCGGCCTGTTCGACCGCCACCCCGATCTGCAGATGATCCTCGGCCACTTCGGCGAAGGCATTCCGTTCAACATCTGGCGCGTGGACCACATCCTGCGCAAGGGCCGCCGCGGCATGCCCTGCGACAAGGAGATCGGCGACTACCTGCGCAGGAACGTGCACATCACGACCAGCGGCAACTTCCGCACGCCCACGCTGCTGTCGACCATGCTCGAAGTGGGTTCGGACCGCATCATGTATTCGGTCGACTACCCGTTCGAGAAGCACGAGGACGCGGCGCGCTGGTTCGACAAGTGCGAGATCAGCGAGAACGACCGCCGCAAGATCGGCCGCGAGAACGCGGTCAAGCTTTTCGGGTTGAAGTGACATGAGCGCGCAAAGAGACAACCGCCCCGTGCTCGTGTCCGGCGGCGGCATCGGCGGGCTCGCCGCGGCGCTGGCGCTGGTGCGCGAGGGCTATCGCGTGAAGGTGATCGAGCAGGCGGCCCACATCGGCGAGATCGGCGCCGGCATCCAGCTCAGCCCCAACGCCTTCGCGGCCTGCGACGCGCTGGGCGTGGGGGCGAACCTGCGCGCCAAGGCGGTCTATACAGAGGAGATGGTGATGTTCGATGCCATCGACGCGAAGCGCGTGGCAGGCATCTCGCTGTCGGAGCGTTTTCGCGAGCGCTTCGGCAATCCTTACGCTGTGATCCATCGCGCCGACATCCACGGCGCGCTGCTCGAAGGCGTGAAGGCGACCACCGAAGGCATCGAGTTCCTCACCTCGACCAAGGTCGTGCACATCGAGCAGGATGAGGGCGGCGTGACGCTCATCGACGCGCAAGGCAACCGCCACGAGGGCGAGGCCGTGATCGGCTGCGACGGCGTGCGCTCGGCGGTGCGCCAGCAGTACGTGGGCGACGGCATCCGCGTGTCGGGGCACGTGGTGTTCCGCGCGGTGGTCGATACGGCCGACTTCCCCGAGGCGCTGCGCTTCACCGCACCCTGCATCTGGGTCGGCCCCAACTGCCACCTGGTGCACTACCCGCTGAAGGGCGGCGACAAGTTCAACATCGCCGTCACCTTCCACAGCGACCAGCCCGAGGAGTGGGGTTCGATGGACGGCGACCCGGCCGAGGTGCAGCGCTATTTCCGCCCGACCTGCGAGCAGGTGCAGCAACTGCTGCGCATTCCCAAGGCCTGGAAGCGCTACTCCACCGCCGACCGCGACCCCATCGAGCAATGGACCTTCGGACGCGCCACGCTGCTGGGCGACGCGGCGCACCCGATGGTGCAGTACCTGGCGCAGGGCGCCTGCATGGCCTGCGAGGACGCGGTGACGCTGGGCCTCGCGCTGCGACGCGAGGAGGGCGACTGGCCGCGCGCGCTCGCGCTGTACGAGCGCTCCCGCGTGGCGCGCACCGCGCGGGTGGTGCTTTCGGCGCGCGAGATGGGCCGCATCTACCATGCCAAGGGCGTCGAGCGGCTGGTGCGAAACAGCATGTGGAAGGGCCGCCCGCAGGAGCGCTTCTACGACGCGCTCGAATGGCTGTACGGGTGGACTGCCTCGAGTTGCCTCGACGATGGAGCCGCCGCGTGAAGCTTCTGCCGAATTCCCTCGAGGCAAGCGGCGGGACCGCCGCCGCCACGGTCGACATCCCGGCGCTCATCGACAGCCATCCCGTCAGCTCCTTCCAGAAGTGGATCCTGCTGCTGGTCGGCTGCGCGGTCGTCATGGACGGCTTCGACGTGCAGGCCATGGGCTTCGTCGCGCCCGCCATCGTGCAGGCCTGGGGCATCGAGAAGGCCGCGCTGGGCCCGGTGTTCGGCGCCGGCCTGCTCGGCATGCTGGTGGGCTCGCTGGTGCTGAGTGTCTGCGCCGACCGCATCGGCCGGCGCCCCGTGCTGCTGGGTGCCACGGTGTTTTTCGCGCTGTGCATGCTGGCCACCGCCTTCGCGCACACGCTCGAGCAACTGCTCGCCATGCGCTTCATCACCGGCATCGGGCTGGGCGGCATCATGGCCAACGCGAGCGCGCTGGCCAGCGAGTACAGCCCGCAGCGCAGACGCGTCACGCTCATGATGTGGGTGTCGTGCGGCTTCACCGGCGGTGCGGTGCTGGGTGGGCTGATCTCGGCCGTGCTCATTCCCTGGGGCGGCTGGCCGTCGGTGTTCGTCTTCGGCGGCGTGGTGCCCCTGCTGATCGCCGCGCTCATGTGGCGCTACATGCCCGAGTCGATGCAGTTCCTGGTGCTGCGCGAGCGCGGAACCGAGCGCGTGCAGCAATGGCTGGGCCGCATCGCGCCCGGTGCGCCCTCCGGCCCCGGCACGCGCTACGTGGTGCACGAGGCGAAGCAGGACGGCGCTCCGGTGGTCGAGCTGTTCCGCGCGGGGCGCGCGCCGGCCACGCTGCTGCTGTGGGGCATCAACTTCATGAACCTGCTTAACCTGTTCTTCCTAGCGAACTGGCTGCCCACCATTGCGGCCGGAGCGGGCTACAGCGCGGGCACGGCCGTTCTGGTGGGCACGCTGCTGCAGGTAGGCGGCGTGGTCGGCACGGTGGCGATGGGGCCGCTGATCGATCGGGTGGGCTTCTACCGCGTGCTGGTGCCGGTCTTCGCGGTGGCGGCGGTGGCCATCGCGGTCATAGGCCAGCCAGCGCTGCCCTTGCTGCTGATGCTCGCGGTGGTCGCCGTCAGCGGCTTCTGCGTGGTCGGCGCGCAGCCCGCGCTCATCGCGCTGGCATCGGGCGTCTACCCGACGACGGTGCGCGCCACCGGCATGGGCTGGAGCCTGGGCATCGGCCGCGCGGGCTCCATCGTGGGGCCGGTGCTGGCGGGCTGGCTCATCGGACTGCACTGGACGAACAGCGCGCTCTTCATTGCGGCGGCCGTGCCGGCGCTGCTGTCCTGCGCCATGGTGCTGTGCATGGGGCGGCTCCAATTCAGGGGCGCCACCGCGCGTCCTGCAACATCTTCCGGAGAAAGCAAATGACGAGAACGAACGATAGCGGGCGCGGCCTGGTCCTGATCGGGCGGGTGCTGATGGCGGTGATCTTCCTGGTGGCGGGCGTGCGCAAGCTCCTGACATACGGCGCAACGCTCGGCTATTTCGCCAAGCTCGGCATTCCGCTGCTCGACGTGGTGCTGCCGCTGACCATCGCGCTCGAAGTCGGCGGCGGCCTTTTGCTGATCGCCGGCTGGCGCCTGCAATGGGTGGCCGGCGCGCTGGCCCTGTTCACGCTGGCCACGGGCTTCGTCGCGCACGCCTTCTGGGCGGCCGATGCGGCGCAGTTCAACGGGCAGCTCAACAACTTCCTGAAGAACGTGGCCATGGCCGGCGGTTTCCTCGTGCTGATCGCCCATGCCTCTGCGGCCGGGCGCAAGGCAGGCCCCGCAGGCTGAGCGGAAAACTCCTTTCCGTTCCTGTCGTTGAACCGGTCCTGGGCCGGCGGGACACTCGCGCCCATCGCAAACCAGCGATGGAGACAAAAGAAACCCATGACCGACACAGGTTCAATCGCCACGCGCCGCACCGTCGACGTGCAGTGGCTCATCAACAACCGCCCGCTGTCGCCCTACCAGTGGGGCATCGTGGCGATGTGCTTCCTGATCGTGCTGCTCGACGGCCTCGACACCGCCGCCATGGGCTTCATCGCACCGGCGCTTGTACGCGACTGGGGCGTGCCCAGTGCCTCGCTGGGCCCGGTGATGAGCGCCGCGCTGGCCGGAATGATCTTCGGTGCGCTGGGCTCGGGGCCGCTGGCCGACCGCTTCGGGCGCAAGGCGGTGCTGTGCATGTCGGTGGCGGTGTTCGGAGGTTTCTCGCTGTGGTCGGCCTTCGCGACCGGCATCGACCAGCTCGTGGTGCTGCGCTTCCTGACCGGGATCGGGCTGGGGGCGGGCATGCCGAACGCGACCACGCTGCTGTCGGAGTACACGCCCGGGAAGGTCAAGTCGTTGCTGGTGACGACGATGTTCTGCGGCTTCAACCTGGGCATGGCGGGCGGCGGTTTTCTCTCGGCCGCGATCATCCCGCACTGGGGATGGCACAGCCTGCTGCTGATCGGCGGCATCGTGCCGGTGCTGCTGCTGCCCGTGCTGCTGTTCTGGCTGCCGGAGTCGGCGCGCTTCATGGTGGTTCGGGGGCAGCCCGTCGAGCGCATCCGCAAGGTGCTGCAGCCGGTTGCTCGCGAATCGCTGGCGGGCGTCGAGCAGTTCACCATTCCGGGCCAGGAGGCCCGAGGCAAGGGGCCGCGCGGCCCGGTGCTGGCACGCATGTTCGCCGGCGGCCTGGGCCCGGGCACGCTGCTGCTGTGGGGCACCAATTTCATGGGGCTCATCATCATCTACCTGCTCACGAGCTGGCTGCCGACGCTGATGCGCGAGAGCGGCGCATCGATGACGCAGTCGGCCGTGGTGGGAGCGCTGTTCCAGTTCGGCGGCGTGCTGAGCGCCGTGGGCGTCGGCTGGGCCATGGACCGCGGCAACCCGCACAAGGTGATCGGCATCTGCTACCTGCTGGCCGGGGTGCTCGCCGTGGCGGTGGGCCACAGCATGGGCAGCGGGCTGGCGCTCGTGCTGCTGGTGCTGTTCGCGGGCATGTGCATCAACGGCGCGCAGTCGGCCATGCCCTCGTTGGCGGCGCGCTACTACCCGACCCATGTGCGTGCGACGGGCGTATCGTGGATGCTCGGCATCGGGCGCTTCGGCGCGGTGCTGGGCGCCTGGCTCGGGGCGGCGTTGCTGGGCCTTGGCTGGAACTTCGAGCAGGTGCTGACGGTGCTGATCGTGCCCGCGGTGCTGGCGATGACCGGCGTTTTCATCAAGGGCCGTATCAGCCACACAGACGCTTCATGAACATTCGAGAGACAGGAAAGCCATGACCACACCATCGTTCGTCTACAACAGCGCGCCCCAGCGGGTGGTTTTCGGCGCCGGTTCGCTTCAGCACCTGGCGCGCGAGATCGATGCGCTCGGCGCGCGCCGGGCCCTGGTGCTCTCCACGCCCGAGCAGCGCCCGCAGGCCGAGCGCGTGGCCGACATGCTGGGCGCGCACGCGGCCGGCGTGTTCGACCGTGCCGTGATGCACGTGCCGATCGAGACCGCGCGCGAGGCGAGGGAAGTGGCCACGCGGCTGGGCGCCGACTGCGCCGTGGCCATCGGCGGCGGCTCCACCACGGGGCTGGGCAAGGCCATCGCGCTCGATTCGGGCCTGCCGATACTCGCCATTCCGACGACCTACGCGGGCTCCGAGATGACGCCGATCTACGGCATCACCGAGGCCGGGATGAAGAAGACGGGCAAGGACTTGAAGGTGCTTCCGCGCACGGTGATCTACGACCCCGAACTCTCGCTGGGCCTGCCCGTGGGCATGAGCGTGACCAGCGGCATCAACGCCATCGCGCACGCGGCCGAAGGGCTCTACGCGGTCGACTCGAACCCGATCATGGACCTGATGGCGCAGGAAGGCATCGCCGCTCTCGGCCGCGCGCTGCCGGCCATCCGCGCCACACCCAAGGACCCGGATGCGCGCGGCGACGCGCTCTACGGCGCCTGGCTGTGCGGCACGGTGCTGGGCAATGTCGGCATGGCGCTGCACCACAAGCTGTGCCACACGCTGGGTGGCAGCTTCAACCTGCCGCACGCCGAGACCCACACCATCGTGCTGCCGCATGCGCTGGCCTACAACGCCGCGGCGGCGCCGCAGGCCATGGCGCGCATCGTGAAGGCACTGGAGGGAAGCGGCAGCGCCGCGCAGGCGGTGTACGACCTGGCGCGCGACAACGGTGCGCCGGTCGCCTTGCGCGACATCGGCATGAAGGAGGCCGACCTGGACCTGGCCTGCGAGCATGCGCTCAAGAACCAGTATCCCAACCCGCGCCCGCTCGAGCGCGCGGCGATCCGCGCATTGCTGCAGAACGCCTGGGAAGGCGTGCGGCCCTGAGCTCGCGCGTCAGGGGCGTGCCGTGCTCGGCAGGCCAGCCTGCTGCGTGAACGAGACGCTGGGCTTCTTGTAGGCGGCAGGCACTTCGTCGCGATAGAAGGCGCGGCGGTCCAGGCTCTGCAGCGGGTTGTTCGCAGCGGCCACGGCCTGCTCGCGCACGGCGGAACGGGCCAGCGTGGACTTGAAGGGCACGGCGCCTTCCGCGGCGGTGTCCGAATAGGTGTTGCCTTCGCGCGTGGCGGCCACGGCTTCGGCGTTCACGTCGGCGCGGCTGGCCGACGATGTGATGGCATGCACGCCGTCATAGGCTTCGGCGTGCGCTGCGGCGGCGCCCAGCATGGCGAGGGCTGCGGCGAAGGCTGCGGCGAAGGCGGAAGCGGCGATGCGTTGCTTGGTGTTCATTGCGGGAGTCCCTTTGGTTCACTGCGTGGGCGGCGGTCATTCGTCGTTGCCACGGCATGCAGTGTCGAACCGCAACGCGATGGGCGCTGTGCGTTTGCGCACCGGTTCGGGCAACAAGGCAGGTCGTTGTCTGTGCACACACCCAATGAAAAAGCCGGCCCCTGCTTTCGCAAGGGCCGGCTTCGGTGCGCACGCTCGCCGAAGCGAGGCTGATCCTTCGCGCCGATTACAGCGGCAGCGCGTCGCCACGTGCAGCTGCGCGCGCTGCTGCACGCACCGTGGCACGGTCGACCGTGCTGGCCACCATCGGGGCCACGCCCGACGAAGCGCCTTCGGCATAGGGGTTGTCGGCGTGCGCTGCGGCAACGGCTTCGGCGCGAACCGCGGCGCGGCTGGTCGACGAGGCGACCACAGCGGCGGGGCCGGCTTCGGCGCCGTCGGCGTAGGGGTTGTCGGTGCGTGCGGCTGCCACGGCTTCGGCCCGGACGTCGGCGCGGCTGGCGGCGGAGGTGATCGGATGCACGCCTTCATAGGTTTCGGCGTGTACCGCGCCCGCGGCGCCCAGCATGGCGAATGCGATGGCGGAGAGAGCGGCGATGCGTTGCTTCGTGTTCATGATGCGAGTCCCTTTACTGGTGTGGGCGGCGGACATTCGTCGTTGCCACGGGATGCAGTGTGAAACCGCATCGCGGTTCGCGATGTGCGTTTGCGCACCGCTTTCGGCAACTACAGGGAGGCGGCGGCGCGCGGCGCGTAGAGCACCGCGAGAGGTTCGGAGCGGCCGCGCACGACGAGCGTCTCGGCCTCGCCCATGGTGTGCGCAACGCCCGCCTGCTCGGCCGCGAACAGCGACACCACGAGGCGCGATGCGGCGGTCTTCGAATGGTCCTGCAGCCGGCTCGCGGTGTTGACCACTTCGCCGATGGCGGTGAAGGTGGTCGTCTCCAGGTAGCCCACTTCGCCCACCGCCGCGCGGCCCGCATGCAGGCCCATGCCGAATTCGAGCCGCTGGCCGAACTGCGCCTCGAAGCCTTCGCTCCATGCGTCCATGCGCTGGCCGATCAGCTCGGTGGCGCGCAGCGCCTGCCGGCAGGCCGTGGGCAGGTCGCAGTCGAGTCCGAAGATCGCCATCACGCTGTCGCCGATGAACTGGTTGGGCACGCCGCCGCTTTCGCGCACGGCCGCGCCCACGGTGGCGAAATAGCGGTCGAGCACATAGGCCAGGTCGAAGGGCCATTGCCGCTCCGACAGGCCCGACCAGCGCCGCAGGTCGACGAACAGGATGGCCACGTCGCGCTCGCGCCCGAAGCTGCCCACTGGCGCGGGCCGCCCCTCGTTGGGCAGCGGCGCGAACAGCGGCGTGACTTCGATGTCGCCGTGCGGGCGCAGCTGGCAGGCCAGCCGCACGTCGGCTGGCGCGCGCACCCTGTCGAGCGTGCGCCGCTCGTCGCGCCCGGGTTCGCCGATGTGCGCGGCCGGGCCGGCCACGCGCACGCGGCAGGTGGAGCAGCGCGCCCGCCCGCCGCAGATCGAGACATGGTCGATGCCGTGGGAGCGGCTGGCTTCCAGCACGCTCCAGCCGTGCGGAACCTGCACCGAGCGGCCCGGGTAGCGCAGCGTGACCCGGGGCTGGCGCGACCAGCGCGCAAGGCCGTTGCGGCCCCAGCGCGCCGCCAGCAGCGCGGCCAGTGCCAGGCCGTACGACCACTTGATCGCGTTTTCGGCCGCGCCCAGCGACTTGCCCTGTTCGGCCGTGGGCAGGGCGGTGGGCGGCACGCCGGTCCACTGGAACTCGCGGCCCATCGAGAGAAAGCCCATCGCCGCGGCCAGCGGCAGCACCACCGCGACGGCCAGCAGCAGGTGCGAGAAGCGCCGCCAGGCCGGCTTGGCCCGCAGCGCGAAGTGCAGGCCGAGGCAGCCGTGGGTCCAGGCCGCCAGCATCATCAGGAGCTGCGCGGCGGCACCCTGCCAGTCCCACAGCCCCCAGACCACGCGAACGTACGAGCCCTCGATGCCGTAGGCCAGGTAGGCGCCGCGCATGGCCGTGAGGTGCGTGGCCAGCAGCAGCGGCAGCGCGAAGCCCAGCGCCACGCGCAGGCCTTCGAGCGGGGGCATGCGCAGGGTGCGCCGTTCCCAGAGGGCGGCCACCGCCAGCATCAGGTGCACGCCGGCCGCGCCGTACAGCAGCGCGGTGCCCGCCAGGCTGTGCCAGAACGCCTGCACGCCCCGCAGCACAGTCTCGGCGGCGGCGAAGGAATAGATGCCCAGAGAGTGGTTCAGCAGGTGCAGCGTGACGTAGGCCATCAGCACCAGCCCGCTCGCCCAGCGCAGGTTCCGCCTCGTGGGCGGTCCCAGCGAAAAGGTGGCTGCGGGGTCGGCAGGGGTTGCGCGGAGGGAACGTCTGTCCATGAACGGGTTCGAAGCGGCACCCGAGCATAATCCGCGCGCCCGTACCCGTTGACCACCAACCCCGGCATGGCCAGACCCGAACCTACCCCCCGCTCCAGCCTCGCGCTGCGCCAGATCGCGCTGCTCGAAGGCCTTTCAGACCAGCGGCTGGACCTGCTGGCCCAGCAATGCCTGTGGCACAGCGTGGAGGCCGGCAAGCCCCTGCTGCTGCGCGCCGAACAGCAGGGCGAAGTGTTCCTGCTGGTCTCGGGCCGGGTGCGGGTGACGACCTATTCAGCCAACGGCCGGCAGGTGACCTTCCGCGATTCCGAAGCCGGCGAGCACTTCGGGGACATCTCCGCCATCGACGGCGGCCCGCGCTCCGCTGACGTCGTCACGCTGGAGCCCAGCGTGGTCGCCAGCCTCGACCGGGCGTCCTTCATGGCCCTGCTGCGCGACGAGCCCCTGGTGGCCGGCCGGGTGATGCTGCGGCTGGCTTCGCTGGTGCGGCAGCTTTCCGAGCGCGTGATCGACCTGAGCACTCTCGGCGTGCAGAACCGGCTGCATGCCGAGCTGCTGCGCCTGGCCCGCGCCGCCGGCGTGGAGGGCAACCGGGCCCGGCTCGACCCGGCGCCCAAGCACGCGGCGCTGGCCAGCCAGATCAGCACCAACCGCGAGCAGGTGACCCGCGAACTCAATGTGCTGGCGCGCAGCGGCGTGCTGCGCAAGGACGACAAGGCTCTTCTCGTTGCCGACGTGGCCCGCCTGGAGGCGATGGTCTCCCAGGTGCGGGGCGACGCCGGCTGAGCCGCGAGCCGTCCAGTCAGTTCCAGCGGCCCTTGGTGCCGGCGATGGAGAAGCGGCCGGCGCCCAGAAGCACCACGGTCAGCGCGCCGAACAGGTACAGGCCCTGCAGTTCCAGCGCCCAGCCGCCCTGCTTGGTCAGCGCGAAGAAGTCGGCCATGTGCACGAGGCCGAAGGCAACCAGCATGTTGATGACGACCACGCCCGCGGCGGCGCGAGTGTAGATGCCCGCGATCATCAGCAGCGGCGCGACGATCTCGCCGACGTAGACCAGGTAGGCGATGCCGCCCGGCAGTCCCGACTTGGCCAGCATGCCGGCGATGAAGCCCACGCCGGCCGACAGCTTGAAGATGCCGTGCAGCAGCACCAGCAAGCCGACCGTCACGCGGATCAGCAGCTTGCCGGAATCGTCCAGCGTGGAGGGGGAGAGGGCGGACAGCGGAGACGCGATCGGCGCGCGCTGGGTGTTGGCGGCTGCGGCCTGGGTGTTCATGGCAGATCCTTGCTTTGCTGGAAAAACGGTGGGTCCGCCGCGGAATGCGACGGTTGCGGTTCCAGTTTGCGGGGCTGCGGAAATGCGGAATGTGCGTTTACGCACATGTTTTGGCGAAAAGCCCCCGGGGCCGGATCAGTGGGGGCCGAAGTGCGCCGTCCACTTGCGCTCGTATTCCATCTTGCGGAAGTGCGCCGCCATGAAGTCGATGAAGCTGCGCACCTTGGCCGACAGGTGCTTGCGGCTCGGGTAGGCCAGGTTGATGGTCAGGTGCGGCAGGTCCCAGTCGTCCAGCGTGGGCACCAGCCGGCCGGCCACGATGTCGTCGTAGACGATGTAGGTCGGCTGCACCAGGATGCCCATGCCGTCGAGCGCGGCGGCGCGCAGCACCTGGCCGTCGTTCGATTCCAGCAGGCCCGTCACCGACACCGTGTGCGTCTCCTCCCCGCGGCGAAAGCGCATTTCGTTCGGGTTGTTGGCGTGGGTGTAGATCAGCAGCTTGTGCTGCTTCAGGTCGTCCAGCGTCTTCGGAAAGCCGTGCTGCGCGAAGTAGCGCGGCGAGGCCGCCAGGATGCGCCGCGTCTCGCCGAGCCGGCGGATGGTGACGTTCGAGTCGGGCTCGAACTCGCGCGTGCGTATCGCCACGTCGATGTTGTTGTCGATCAGGTCGAAGTAGCGGTTGGCCGCCTCCACGTGCACCGTCACGCCCGGGTAGCGCTGGGTGTACTCGCGCAGCAGCGGCGCGATGTGGTGGATCGAGAACGAAAGCGAGGCCGTGACGCGCAGCGTGCCCGTCGGGTTGAGCGCGGTGGCGTTCACTGCCGATTCGGCGTCCGACAGGTCGGCCAGGATGGTGCGGGCGCGGCCGCAGAACTCGCGGCCGGTGTCGGTGAGGTAGAGCCGGCGCGTGTTGCGCTCGACCAGCCGGGCGCCCAGGCGGGCTTCGAGGGCGCTCAGGTGCCGGCTCGCGGCCGCGTTCGAGAGGCCCAGCGCCTCCGCCGCGCGGCTCAGGCTGCCGGCATCGGCGATCTGCACGAGCAGGGCGATTTCGGTCCAGCGATCCATTGGGGGTGTGTCTCCAGGGCTTGCCTGCCAGCGTGCGTGGTCTTTTTCGGATCGATTCCGGGGCTGAACCGGAGTGCCGGACGCCTGCGGGCTGGCAGGCTGGCGATTCTATGTGGCGGGCAGCCAGGGTTGGTCAGGTGCCGTTAGGCCTGCAGCTTTACAAAGGGCGGCAATGAATTCCTGGCTGATCCCTCCCGGCACCCGTCCGGCGCCCGCGCTCGCGCGGCATCTTTCCCTGAACGGCGTGGTCGTCATCGCCTTGCTGGCGCTGGTGGCACTCTGGACCGTGCCCATGGCGACGTTCTACGAGACGCCGCCCTGGGACAACGTCGAGGAGCTCTTCTGGGGCGGCAGCATGCAATGGGGCTATTACAAGCACCCGCCGCTGCCTAGCTGGCTGATGGGCCTGCCGGTGTTCCTGGCTGGCCGCCAACCCTGGCTGACCTATGCCGCCGGCGTGGGCTGCGGCGTGGGCGCGCTCTACATCATGTGGCGCTGGTCGCTGGGCATGATGTCTCCGGTGCGGGCGGCGCTGGCGGTGCTGCTCGGCTCGCTCGTGACCTACCACGTGCAGCGCGCCACCATCTTCAACCACAACACGGTGCAGCTGCTGCCGATGGCGGGCTACTGGTGGATGCTGTGGCGGGTGCTGCGCACGCCCGCGGCGGCAGTGGAAGAAGAGGCCGGGAAGGGCAGCCGCGACTGGCTCTGGCTCGGCGTGTTCGCCGCGCTGTCGATGCTCACCAAGTACAGCGCGCTGGTGCAGTTCGCGGTGGGCGCAGGCTTCATCGTCCGCGAGGGATCGTTGCGAAACGCACGCGTGCGCCGCGACCTGCTGCGCGCCTGCGCCGTGGCGCTGCTGCTCATGGTGCCGCATCTCGCGTGGCTGATGCAGCACGCCGACCAGACCATCGGCTACGCGCGGCACTCGGTGCATCCGTCCGGCCCGCTGCTCAGGCATGTGCACCCGAGGCCGCTTCGTATCCTGCTGGTGCAGGTCGCGCGCCTGTCGCCGATGCTGCTGTTCGTCGCGTGGGCCTGGTTCGCGCGCGAGCGCGGCGCCGCAGGGCAGGAGACGCGCAACGGCTTCGACCGGCGCTTCCTCGCCTGGGCGACCTTCGGGCCGTTGTGCCTGGTGCTGGCGATGTCGCTCGTGTTCCACATGCGCCTGGTGGCTTCGTGGCTCAGCACTTTCTTCCTGCCGGTCGCCGTGTGGGCGGTGATGGTGGTGCCGGGCCTCGAGGCCGAGCGCTGGACGCGCCGCCGCTGGACGGGCGTGCTCGTGGTAGCCGCCGTTCTCCACGTGGCCGGCTCCTTCGGCCAGGCCTGGGTCGACGGCGTGTGGAGCGCGCGCCATGGCTACATCACGCGCGCCAACCTGCCCTCGCGCCAGATCGCCGAGGCCGTCGAAGCCGTGTGGCGCGAGCGCGCCGGCGACCGTCCGCTGCGGCTGATGGTGGGCGACACCTGGTTCACCGGCGCGGTGGTGCTGCACATGGACCCGGCGGTCGAACTGCTGATCGACGGCGATCCGCGCACCTCGCCATGGCTGCCGCCCGATGCGCTGGCACGCGCTGGCGGCATGGTGCTGATCCTCGACACGCCGGAGTTCCGCTCCGAGGGCGCGCTGCTGGAGCCGTTGCTGGCCACGGCAAGCTGCACCGGGAGCCTGCGCCTGCCCTGGGCGGGCGAGGACGATGCGCGCACGGTGCGCGTGCGCTGGGGCATCCTGCCCGCTAGCGAGGCGCAGGACGGGGCGCGGGGCTGCCTTCCGGCGGCTGCGCCCTGAGCCTCGACCACCGGACTGCTACCGCGCGACCATTCCGCTGCGCGGAAAAATCATTTGCGCCCCGGGTGCTTCAACCGGCGCGGCGCCCGGCCTACAGTCTCCCGAAGTCGAAGTTCGACACGACAACATGGAGACAGCCACGATGCGCAACCTCAACCAGGACAACATCACGCAGGCCGTGCTCGCGCGCTTCGCCGACACGCCCGACCCGCGGCTGCGCGAGATCCTGACCAGCCTGGTGCAGCACCTGCATGCCTTCGCGCGCGAGGTGAAGCTCACCGAGGACGAGTGGTTCCAGGGCATCCAGTACCTCACGGCCACCGGCCAGAAGTGCGACGACAAGCGGCAGGAGTTCATCCTGCTGTCGGACGTGCTGGGGCTGTCGATGCTCACCATCGCGATGAACAACGACAAGCCTGCCGGCTGCACCGAGGCCACCGTCTTCGGTCCCTTCTACTTCGACGGCGCGCCAGAGTACGAGCACGGCGACGACGTGGCCAACGGCGCCGAGGGCGAGCCCTGCGACGTGCATGCGACGGTGCGCGGACTCGACGGCGAGCCTGTGGCCAATGCCGTCGTCGACGTGTGGCAGGCCGACGCCGGTGGCCACTACGACGTGCAGCACGCCGGGCTCGACCACGCGGAGAATCGCGGCACGTTACGCACCGGGCCCGACGGCTCGCTGCACTTCCGAAGCGTGGTGGCGGTGGCGTACCCGATCCCGGTCGACGGGCCCGTGGGCGACCTGCTGCGCGCGACGAAGCGCCATCCGTGGCGGCCCGCGCACCTGCATTTCAAGATCGAGGCGCCGGGCTACGAGCGGCTCATCACGCATGTGTTCCGCGAGGGCGACGAGTACCTGGATTCGGACGCGGTGTTCGCGGTGCGCCAGTCGCTGGTCGCGCCGTGGAAGAAGCAGGACAACGGCCGCTGGCGCCTCGATTTCGATTTCGTGCTGAACCCGCTGACGCAGCCCGCCTGATCCAGCAAGACCAACCAAGGAAACAACGCAAATGAACGAAACCCTGCAGCAGGAACTGCTGATCCGCCGGATGATCGAGCGCTGGGCCGTGTGGCGCGATGCCGGCGACTGGGAGCGCTTCGCCACCGTGTGGCATCCCGAGGGCGTGATGATGGCCACCTGGTTCCAGGGGCCGTACACCGAGTTCATCCGTGTCACGAAGGAAGGCTGGGCCAAGGGCGTGAGCATCCTGCACTTCCTCGGCGGCTCGGCCATCGAGGTGGCCGGCGAGCGCGCCGTCGCGCAGACCAAGATGACCATTTCGCAGCGCGGCATGGTCGAGGGCGTACTGTGCGACGTGGTGTGCATCGGCCGCTTCTACGACTTCGTGGAAAAGCACGAGGGCGAATGGAAGCTGCTGCACCGCCAGCCGATCTACGAAAAGGACCGCATCGACCCGGTGGACCCGGCCGCCACGGTGAAGCTGGACGAGGACGTGCTGGCCGGCCTGCCCGAAGGCTATCGCCACCTGACCTACATCCAGCAGCGCATCGGCTACACGGTGAAGCTCGACATGCCGATGCTCAAGGGGCCCGCAGTGGAGGAGCTCTACCGGCGCGGTGCCCGCTGGCTCGCCGGCGGCGCGCTCGAGCGCTGACGACGCGGCCACGGGAAGCGCGCCAGCAGGGAACGCCCCATCCTGCTACGCTCGCCGAGCCTGCCCCACGGCAGGCTTTTTTCTGCGCTCTTCCTTCCCATGGCTTTTCCCCTGATCACCGACCCGTATTTCTACGCGGTCGCCATTCCCGCCGTGCTCCTGCTCGGCATCAGCAAGAGCGGCTTCGGCGCGGGCTTCGGTTCGCTCGCGGTGCCGATGATGGCGCTGGCCGTCACCGTGCCGCAGGCTGCGGCCATCCTGATGCCGCTGTTGCTGCTGATGGACCTGCTGGGCCTCGCGGCGTTCCGGCGCGACTTCGACCGCTCGCTGCTGAAGTTCCTGATTCCGTTCGGGCTGTTGGGCACGGTGATCGGCACGCTGCTGTTTCGCATGCTCTCGGCGCACACGGTGGCGGGCATCGTCGGCGTGTTCACGCTGCTCTTCCTGGCGCAGCGCCTGCTGTTCCCGCCCAAGCCAAATGATCCGCTGCCCTCGCGCGGCGTCGGCGCGGTGCTGACGACGGTGTCGGGCTTCACCAGCTTCATCGCGCATGCGGGCGGGCCGCCCATCAATGCCTACGTCATCCCGCTGCGGCTGTCGCCGGTGATCTTCACGGCCACCATGGCGTACTTCTTCTTCGTGGTGAATCTCAGCAAGTGGATTCCCTACGCGTGGCTCGGCCTGCTCGACTTTCGCACGCTGGCCACCTCGCTGGTGCTGATGCCGATCGCGCCGCTGGGCGTGTGGGTCGGCATCCGCATCGCGAGGCGCATCGATGCGACGTGGTTCTATCGCTTCGTCTATCTCGGGATGTTCCTCACGGGCCTCAAGCTCGTCTACGACGGGTTCATTGGCTAGCCCCCAGGCTTCGCGCACTTCGTGTCGCTTCGCCAACCCCCTTGCAGGGGCAACACCTGCGGCCCGGCAAAGCCGGTTCCGCGGTGTTCCCGAAAGGGGTCAGAACTCGACGATGGATTTGAAGCCGCCGAAGATCATCCGCTTCGCATCGAAGGGCATGGTCTTCGGGTCCATCGCCGCGATGCGCGGGTCGGCCATCACCTTCGCGTTGACCGTGTCGCGGTGCTTGCGCGACTTGTAGACGATCCACGAGAAGGCCACGGTCTCGTCGGACTTCAGCTTCACGCTCTGGGGAAAGGACGTGAGCTTGCCGGGCTTCACGTCGTCGGCGATGCACTCCACGTATTCGATCGCGCCGTATTCCATCCAGACCTTGCCGGCCTTGCGCGCCAGCTTGCGGTAGGCCTCGACGTTGGCGGTGGGAATGGCGACGATGAAGCCGTCTACATAGCGAGCCATGGTTGTTCTCCTGAATAGTTTGTGGAACCGTTGAAGAAAGAAGACCGGCGGTTGCATGGCGTGGTGCCGCTCATTGCGATGCCGCCGTCCCTTGGGGTGCCGCTGTTTCTTCGTTGTTGTGCATCTGCCCCGGCATGGTGGAGCGAAGCAGCAGGGCACCCAGCAGACCCGCCGCCGCCGCGAACACGGCACCGACGAGAAACGCGAGGTTGTAGCCGCCGGTGAGCGCCAGCGGCATCTGCGCGCCGGCCGCTTCCATCGACGCGGAGCGCGCGGCAGCCGCGCTGGCCAGCACGGCCAAGCCCAGCGCTCCGCCCATCATGAAAGAGGTGTTGACCACGCCCGAGGCCAAGCCCGAGTCGGACGGGCTCACCTCGCTCATCGCGGCGAGCAGCACCGGGTTGAAGGCCATGCCCGCGCCCAGGCCCAGCAGCATCATGCCGGGCAGCACGTCGACCACGAAGTTGCCGTTGACTGGCGCGCGCGCGAACAGCGCCAGCCCGATGGCCGCGAGCCAGAGCCCGGCCGCCAGCGGCTTGCGGATACCGAAGCGCATCACGATCTTCGCGGAGAGGCCCAACGAGAACACGGCCATGATGATGTTGGCCGGCAGGAAGGCCAGGCCGATCTGCATCGGCGTGTAGTTCAGCACCAGTTGCATGTAGAGCGCCGAGATGAAGAACCACGCGAACATGGCCGCGGCCCACAGCACGCCGACCACGTTGGCCACCGACACACTGCGCAGCTTGAAGAGGCCCAGCGGCATCAGCGGATGCTGCACGCGCGACTCGATGGCGATGAAGATTGCCAGAAGCACCACCGCCGCGCCCAGCAGGCCGAGCGTCTGCGTGGAGCCCCAGCCGGCCTCGTTGCCGTTGACCACGCCGTACACCGCGAGCATCAGTGACAGCGTGACGGTGATGGCGCCGGCCACGTCGAGCTTCTCGCCGTGCGCATGGCCGCGCGCGCTGGGCAGCAGCGCCACGCACAGCGCGTACACCGCGATGCCGATAGGCAGGTTCACCAGGAAGATCCAGTGCCAGCTCAGCGTGCTCGTGAGCAGGCCGCCCAGCAGCACGCCGATGCTGCCGCCGCCGGCGCACACGAAGCCGTACACGCCCATCGCCTTGGCGCGGTCGGCCGGTTCGGTGAAGAGATTCATGATGAGCGAGAGCGACACGGCGGAGACCACCGCGCCGCCCAGGCCCTGCACCGCGCGCGCCGCCACCAGCAGGCCCTGCGAGGTCGAGACCCCGCAGGCCAGCGATGCCAGCGTGAACAGCACCAGGCCCGCGAGGAACACGCGGCGGTGGCCGTACAGGTCGCCGAGCCGGCCTCCGAGCAGCAGGAAGCCGCCGAAGGTCAGCATGTAGGCATTCACCACCCAGACCAGCGAGGTCTCGGTGAAGCCCAGGTCGGTACGGATCGAGGGCAGCGCCACGTTCACGATGGTGGTGTCGAGCACGATCATCAGGACGCCGAGGCACAGCACCATCAATGCGAGCCAGCGCTTGCGGCTGTCGAGTTGGTTGGTCATGGGAAGCGAAATTCCTTTGGAACGGAAAGGGACGGCTCAGACCAGCGGCTTGCCGCCGTTGATGAGCCACGGAGTGCCGAAGCGGTCGGTCACCATGCCGAAGCCTTCGACCCAGAAGGTCTTCTCGAAGGGCATTCCGATATGGCCGCCTTCGGCGAAGGCATCGAACACGCGGCGGGCTTCGGCCACGGTCTCGATCGTCAGGGCGACGCCGAAGCCCTTCATGCCTTCGTACGGCTGGCCGGGCATGGAGTCGGAGGCCATCAGCGTGCCGCCGCCGTAGGCGAGCGAGGCATGCATGATGCGCTTCTTCGCCTCGGGCGGGAACTGCTCGGTGTCGGGCGCTTCGCCGACGGTCATCATCATCTGCATCTTGCCGCCGAGCGTCTTCTCGTAGAAGCGCATGGCCTCGGCCGCGTTGCCGTCGAAGGTGAGATAGGCGTGGATCTGAGACATGTGTATTCCTTGGATGAGTGGTTGTGTTCGATGACTACTTTTCGGTAGCCGCCTTGAGATTGGCCAGGCCCGTTTCGAAGTCCTTGCCGATCATCTGGTCCATGTTGAAGAAGATGCCCATGAGCTTGGCGACGTAGGGGCTCGGGCCGTACATGGCCCAGGTGACCTGCGTTGCGTTGCCCTGGGGCTGCAGCGTGAATTCGGCCGTGTTGTGGCCTTCGAAGGGTTTGATGAAGTCGAGCTTGATCGCGACCTTCGACGAAGGCGCCGACTCCACGATCTCCATGCGGCCGGCGCCCGCCTTGTCGTTGCCCTCCCAGGCGTAGGTCGCGCCCTTGCCGCTGGCCGTGCCGCCGAAGCTGCGCTTCATGGCGGGGTCGAGCTTCTCGTAGGGCGACCATGTGCCCCAGCGGTGGAAGTCGTCGATCAGCGGAAAGATCTTCTCGGCCGGCGCCTCGATGCGGGCGGTGCGTTCGACGCGGAAGGTGTCGGGCCGGGTGGCCGCGAAGATCAGCAGCGCGGCGATCGCGAGCACGACGACGAGGGCGATTTTCTTGAGCATGGCGGGGCTTTCTGTCTATGGAGATCCTGGAGACCGGCTGTGCGCGGGGATCAGCTCGGGTGCGCGACGACCAGCAGCCAGCCCACGCCGAAGCGGTCGGTCAGCATGCCGAAGTTGGAAGTGAAGAAGGTCGGGATCAGCGGCTGCATGACCTGGCCGCCTTCGGCCAGCGCGTTGAACCACTTGACGACCTCGGTGTCGGTGTTGGCGGTGAGCGCGAGCATGACGCCCTTGAACTCGGCCTGGCCCGAGCAGCGGCCGTCGGAGGCCATCAGCTCGGTCTCGCCGATGCGGAACACCGCGTGCATCACTTTCTCGGCATCGGGCGTGCCACCGGCGCAACCGGCTTCGGCGTTCTCCGAAGGCGCACCCGCGGGTGCTTCCTTGTAGCGCATGAGCTGCGTGACTTCGGCGCCAAGCGCCTTCTTGTAGAAGCCGAGCGCTTCGTCGCAGCGGCCTTCGAACGAGAGGTAAGACTGGACTTTCATGACGATTCCTTTGGACTGAAGAGGTGACTCGGAGGCCCCGGTGTCTTGGGCCGCAAACAATCGGATTACTTTGTGTACACCGTCCACAAAGAATAACAGGGATAATGGACACTGTCCACATGGGAATGAAGAAATGAAGCTCAACAACGTCCCCGACAGCCTGCCGCCCGCCCGCAGCACTTATCGCCATGGCGATTTGCGCCGGGCGCTGCTGGAAGCAGGCATCGAGCTGGCCCGCGATGGCGGCCCCGACGCGGTGGTGTTGCGCGAGGCCACCCGGCGCGCCGGCGTGGTGCCCAATGCGGCATACCGGCACTTCGGCAGTCGTCACGAACTGCTGCTGGCGGTGCGCGAGGCGGCGTTGGCCGCCGCGGCGGTCGCGATGGAAAAGGAACTGGCGGCGCAGCCCTGCGACCAGCCTCCCGCGGACTTCGCGCGCGGGCAGGTGCGCGCCATCGGCACGGCCTACCTGCGCTTCGCCCAGGCGGAGCCCGGCCTGTTCCGCACGGCTTTCGTCATTTCCGACGAGGGCAGCGGCGAACTGGGCCCCGGCAAGGCGGGCGCGAGCGGGCTGGACTCGTTCCAGCTCCTGGGCAAGGCCATCGATCGGCTGGTGGACGCCGGCGTGCTCGACCCGGCGCGGCGCCCGAACGCCGAGTACTGCGCGTGGAGCGCGGTGCACGGCCTGGCGCTGCTCATCATCGACGGGCCGTTGCGCGAGATGCCGGCCGAGCAGACCTACAAGCTGGGCCAGCAGCTCATCGACATGGTCGAGCGGGGCCTCTGAGGCCTGCGGCCTGCGCTACAGATAGATCTTCTGCAGCAACCGTATCAGCGTCTCGCGCTCCCGCGAGGTGAGCTTGGCGCTGGCGTCGGCCTCCAGCTGCACCACGGCCTGCTCGGCTTCGCGGATCAGCGCCTCGCCCGAAGCCGTGAGATGCAGCCCCACCGCGCGCCCGTCGTGCGGATGCGGGCGGCGTTCGATCAGCCCCCGGCTGTCCAGCGTGGCCACCAGGCTCACGAGGTTCGGCGGCAGGATGTCCAGCGCATTGCACAGCTGCCGCGACGTGGCGCCGGGGTTGTGCGCCAGCAGCGAAAGCACCGAGAAATCGATCTGCTTGAGCCCGTAGGGCGCCATGCGCTCCGCGAAGAAGGCGCTGACGATCAGCCATGCCCGGCGGGCGTTGTAGCCGACCAGGGTTTCGAGCATGCGCGCGTCGAGCCGGTCCGGCCTGCCTTGCGGCGCGCCGGCCTGCTCGCCTTTGGCGGGAGCGGATTTCGGGGTGGAGGCCATGGCCCGAGCGTAACCCCGGGCGCACTGCAACGAGCGGTTTCAGTGGCTAGTTGGAGACAGCGCCGGCGGGCGCCGCGGCCGCATGCGTCAGCGCGACCGTCTCGCAGGCCTTCTTGACGATGCCCATGCGCATCTCGAACTCCGGCAGCACCCAGCGCCTGAAGGCGCCCGCCACGCGCGCCTTCTCGGCGTCGCCGGGCGAAGCCGCCTCGATGCGGGCCCAGGCCCACGCCAGCATCGCGAGCATGGTCGCGCGCAGGTAGTCGTCGGCCACCTCGTACGGCAGCGTCGGGTTGGCATGAGCCGCCATCGCGACGGTGGTGCCAAGGTAGCGCAGTTGAGCCAGCCGGCGCTGCACGTCGGCGTCGGCCTCGCGCGAGGCGTCCAGCGTGTCGCGCAGCTCCAGCAGCACGGCCGACATGCCGGTGCCGCCGTCGGGCAGCACCTTGCGCACCAGCAGGTCGATGGCCTGGATCTCGTTGGTGCCCTCGTAGATCATCGTCACGCGCGAGTCGCGCACGATCTGCTCGATGCCCCATTCGCGTACATAGCCGTGGCCGCCGAACACCTGCAGGCATTCGCTCGCGCCATGGAAGGCCTGGTGCGTGCACGCGGCCTTGAGCACCGGCGTAACGAAGGAGCACCAGCGCTGCGCGCGCTCGCGCGCCTTCGGGTCGGCGTCGTGCGCGGCCACGTCGAGCATCAGCGCGCTGCGGTAGGCGATGGTGCGAGCGCCGTCGATCCAGGCGCGCTGCGTGTCGAGGATGCGGCGCACGGCCGGGTGCTCGGCGATCAGGTCGGCGCTCTCGCCGCCGCGGCTGGCGGGCACCGGGCCGGGCGCGCGCATCTGGCGGCGCTCGGCGGCATAGGCGTCGGCCTTCTGCCAGGCGGCGTCGAGCAGGCCGATGCCCTGCAGCGCAACGTGCAGGCGCGCCGAATTCATCATCACGAACATCGCGGCCAGCCCGCGGCCGGGCTCGCCGACCAGCCAGCCGGTGGCCTCGTCGAAGCGCATGGTGCAGGTGGGGCTGCCGTGCAGGCCCATCTTTTCCTCGATGCGCTCGCAGTGCACCGCGTTGCGCGTGCCGTCCGGCAGCAGCCTGGGCACCAGTGCCAGCGACAGGCCCTTGGGCCCCGCCGGCGCATCGGGCAGGCGGCACAGCACGAGGTGGACGATGTTGGGCGTCAGGTCGTGCTCGCCGCCGGAAATGAAGATCTTGCCGCCGCTCACGCGCAGGCTGCCGTCGGCCTGAGGCACGGCGCGCGTGCGCACCTGTCCCAGGTCGCTGCCCGCGTGGGCTTCAGTGAGGCACATGGTCGCGAGCCATTCGCCGGTCGCGATCTTCTGCAGATAGCGCTGCTTCAGTTCGTCGCTGCCGTGGTGCTTGAGGCAGGCGTACGCGCCGTGCAGCAGGCCGGGTGCCATCGTCAGGCCGTGGTTGGCGGCGGCCAGCCATTCGTAGAGAACGGCTTCTAGTACGGCGGGCAGGCCCTGGCCGCCGTCTTCCGGCGCGGCGGAGAGAGCAGGCCAGCCGCCGTCGACGAAGGCCTGGTAGGCCTCGCGAAAGCCCGGCGGCGAGACGACTTCTCCATCCGCGAAGCGGCAGCCGGTCTCGTCGCCGCCGCGGTTGATGGGCGTCACCACTTCGCCGACGAAGCGCCCAGCCTCATCGAGCACCTGCGACTGCAGCGCCTCGTCGACCTCGGCAAAGGGCGCGAGCGCGGCAAGGCGAGCGGGCGCGTCGAGCACCTCGTTCAGGATGAACCGGACGTCTTCGGGGCGGGGCTTGTAGCTCATCGGTGGATCGACAGGGTTCAGGACTCGGCGGTGAAGCCGATCTTCTTGACCAGCGGACCCCAGCGTTCGTATTCGGACTGCAGCGACTTGCGCATGTCTTCCGGCGAGGAGCCATGGGCGAGAAGGCCCACCGACAGCAGGCCGTCGGCCACGCTCTTGTCCTTCAGCGCGGTCTGGATCGCCGTGCTCGCGGCCGTGATGACGGCCGTGGGCGTCTTCGCCGGCGCGAAGAAGCCGAACCATTCGTCGGCCACGATCTCGGGGAAGCCCTGCTCGGTGAAGGTCGGCACGTCGGGCAGGTAGGCCGCGCGCTGCGAGCCCGACATCGCGAGCACGCGCAGCTTGCCGGCCTTGGCAAAGGGAATGGCGTCGCCGGCGGGCGTCATGCTCGAGGCGATCTGGCCGCCCACGACGTCGTTGATCGCCGGCAGCGAGCCGCGATAGGGCACGTGGCGCAGGTCGGCGCCGCTGTTGAGGCCCAGCAGCGCGCCCAGGAAGTGCGGCGTGGAGCCCGCGCCCGGCGAGCCGTAGCTGGCCTGGCCAGGGTTGGCCTTGGCCCATGCGACGAAGTCCTTCAGCGTCTTCACGCTCGCGGGCACGGCGGGGCCGACGGTCAGTGCGTGCGTCATCACGGCGCCGATGGAGATCGGCGCGAAGTCGGCCATGCCGTAGCCCAGCTTGGTGTAGATGTGCGGATAGATCGACAGCGCCGAAGCTTGCGCGAGGCACAGCACCGAACCGTCGGCCACCGAGGCCTTGAGCGTGTCGAGCGCGATGCGCCCGCCGGCGCCCGGCTTGTTCTCGACCACCGGATTGACCTTCGTGAAGGGCGTGTCGCCCAGCTTCTCGGCCACGCGGCGCGCCACGCTGTCGCCGGCGCTGCCGGCCGGGAAGCCGTAGTAGATCTTCACTACCTGCTGCACCGCCTGGGCGAGCGCGGCGAAGGGGTGCAGCGCGGCGATGGCGGCAGTGCCGCCGAGCGCCGTCACGAACTGGCGTCTGTTGGTCATGGTCTTGTCTCCTGGTTTGCGGTGGCTGACTGAAAGCGGAATCAGCGCGGCGCCATGCGCAGGGCGCCGTCGATGCGGATCACCTCGCCGTTGAGGTGGCCGTTGGTGACGATGTGGCAGGCCAGCTCGGCGAACTCCGAGGGCTTGCCCAGGCGCGGCGGGAACGGGATCGACGCGGCCAGCGACTGCTGCACCGGCTCGGGCAGCTCCAGCAGCAGCGGCGTGGCGAAGATGCCCGGCGCCACCGTGCACACGCGGATGGCGTGCTGCGCGAGGTCGCGCGCCATCGGCAGCGTCATGCCGACCAGCCCGCCCTTCGATGCGCTGTAGGCCTGCTGGCCCACCTGGCCGTCGAAGGCGGCGACCGAGGCGGTGAAGAGCATCACGCCCTTCTCGCCGTTGTCGAGTGCCGGCAGCTTCGCGCAGCGCGCGGCGAACAGGCGCGCCATGTTGTAGCCGCCGATCAGGTTGATGTTGACCACGCGCACGAAGTCTTCGAGCGGCGCGGGGCTGCCGTCCTTGCCGACGATGCGCTTGGCGCTGCCGATGCCGGCCACGTTCATCAGGATGCGCGCGGGGCCGTGCGCGGCCTCGGCCTTGTCGAGCGCGGCGACCACGCTGTCGGTGTCGGTGATGTCGCAGGCGCATGCGATGCCGCCGATGTCGGCCGCCACCTTCGCGGCGAGTTCGGCGTTGCGGTCGAGCACGGCGACCTTGGCGCCCAGCCGCGCGAGCTCGCGCGCGGTGGCTTCGCCCAGGCCCGATGCGCCGCCGGTGACCAGCGCGGCTTGTCCTTCGATCTTCATGGTGTGTCGTCTCCTGGAATGTCTAGCGGGGCTTGAGGGTGAAGGGCAGGCTGCCGTCGTGCATCGCATCGGCCAGCGTGGCGCGGTGCTTGAGCACGGCGCGCTGGTTGATGGAGCCCTTGTCGGTGACCTCGCCCTTGTCGATGGATGGCGGCTCGGCCATCAGGTGCAGCCGCGCGATGCGGTTGGCGCTGCCGGTGGCTCCGGCGGCCAGCGTGTCGACGACCTGCTGGAAGTGCGCCTGCACGGGGGCGCTCTCGAGCACCTCGCGCATGGATGCGTCGGCGCTCAGGCCGGCGAGCTGCCGCACCTTCTGCGTCGGGAAGATCAGCGCGCCGACTTCCTTCAGGTTGATGCCGGTCAGCACCGCGTCCTGCACGTAAGGCGCGCCGGCCGCGATGATCTTCGCGCGCATCGGGCCCACGCTCACGAAGGTGCCGGTGGCGAGCTTGAAGTCTTCGGCGATGCGGCCGTCGAAGCGCAGGCCGCGATGGATGTTGTCTTCGGCTATCCACGTCACGGCGTCGCCGGTGGAGAAGAAGCCTTCCTCGTCGAAGGCCTCGGCCGTCGCCTCGGGCGCGCGCCAGTAGCCGGGCGTGATGTTGGGACCGCGATAGCGCACCTCGGTCTTGCCGTCGACCTCGATCAGCTTGAGCTCGATGCCGGCGGCGGGCAGGCCCACGTCGCCCGACTTCACGTCGGGGCCGGTCACGTAGAGCGCGAAGGGGCCCGATTCGGTCATTCCCAGGCCGGTGCCCATGACGATGCGCTCGCCCACCTCGGCCTCCTGCGTGCGGTGCAGGCTGTCCCACACGGGCTGCGAGAGCGCGGCGCCCGAGTAGAAGAACATCTTCACGCGCGACAGCAGGTTTCCGCGCAGCACCGCGTCGCTCTCCATCGCCTGCGCGATGGCCTCGAAGCCGGTGGGCACGTTGAAGTAGACGGTGGGCGCGATCTCGCGCAGGTTGCGCAGCGTCTCGGCCATGCCGGCGGGCGTGGGCTTGCCGTCGTCGATGTAGAGCGTGCCGCCGTTGTCCAGCACGATGCCCACGTTGTGGTTGCCGCCGAAGGTGTGGTTCCACGGCAGCCAGTCGACCAGCACCGGCGGCTCGTCGCCCAGCGCAGGGATCGACTGGCGCAGCTGCTGCTGGTTGGCGCACCACATGCGGTGTGTGTTGATCACGGCCTTGGGCATCTTGGTCGAGCCCGAGGTGAAGAGGAACTTGGTGATGGTGTCGGGGCCGGTGGCACGCATCGCCGCGTCGATGGCGGGCGTGGCCGGCGTGGCGGCGAGTGCGCTGAACGCGGTGACGGGCCGGCCTTCGAGGCTGCCCTCGGCCAGCACGACCTCGGTGCCGGCGGGCACGACGGCGGCGATGGCCTTGGCGAAGCGCGCGGCGTCGCTCGCGAACACGAGGCCGGGCGTCAGCGTGTCGAAGACGTGGCGCAGCTTCTCGAAGTCCTGGCTCACCAGCGAGTAGGGCGGCGACACGGGGCAGTAGGGCACGCCGGCGTAGAGGCAGCCCAGCGCCATCAGCGCGTGCTCGATGCCGTTCTCGCTGAGGATGGCGACAGGGCGGTCGGCGCTCAGGCCGCGCTCCAGCAGGGCTTGTCCGATACCGCGTGCCTCCTCCAGCGCCTGCGCGTAGCTCACGCGCAGCCAGTCGCCGGTGCTGCCATCGGCCAGCCGTTCGCGGCGGGCGATGAAGGTGCGCTCGGGCGTGCGCTCGGCCCAGTGGGCGAGGCGGTCGGTCATGCGCTCGCGGTAGGGCTCGAGCGGCGTCTCGGCGCTCAGGTACTGCGTGCCTGGAGCGCCATCGCGCAAAACCGCGCGGGTGACGCCGAAGACCAGCGGGCGGTATCGGACGGCGCTCATCCCTTGCTCACTTTCGCGCCGCGCCCTTCGAGGAAGTCGCGCACGCGCTGCTTGGCCTCGGGCGCGGCCTGTGTGATGCCGGAGATCAGCGCCTCGGTGAAGAAGCCGTGGTCGGCCGACTGCTCTGCGATGCGCGGCAGCGCGTGCATCAGCGCGTAGTTGGTGAGCGGCGCGTTGGTGGCCACGCGCTTCGCGAGCTCGAAGGCCTTGTCGAAGGCCTGGCCCTCGTCGACGAGGTACTGCGCGAAGTTGGCGCGCTCGCCGTCCTCGGCGTTGTAGACGCGGCCGGTCATCATCATGTCGGTCATGCGGGCCACGCCGATCAGCTTGGGAATGCGCACCGAGCCGCCGCCGCCCACGAAGATGCCGCGCGAGCCCTCGGGCAGCGCATAGAAGGTGGAGCGGTCGGCCACGCGGATGTGGCAGGCGCTGGCCAGCTCGAGCCCGCCACCCACCACCGCGCCGTGCAGCGCCGCGATCACCGGCACCGGGCCGTGCTGGATCAGGTCGAGCGCGGCGTGCCACAGGCGCGAGTGCTGCATGCCCTGGCCCGCGTCGCGCTCCTTCAGCTCGCTCAGGTCGAGGCCGGCGCAGAAGTGCGGGCCCTCGCCGTCGATCACCGCCGCGCGCACGCTGGAGGGGAGCTTCTCGAAGGTGTCGCGCAGCGCGAGGATCAGTCCGTCGGACAGCGCGTTGCGCTTGGAACCGCGCGTCAGGCGGACGATGGCGACTTCGTCGCGGATGTCGAGTTGGAGGTCTGGATTGGTCATGATGAGTCCGGGGTTGCGTCGAATTATGGTTATGGGAAATAATCAATTCAAGGAATTTGGAGCCCCCAGGGCCTAGGGACTTACCCGTACCGGAGACAAGCATGGACCACCAGAACCTGATCGCCATCGACATCCACACCCACGCAGAAGTGAGCTGCTGGAACCCGTTCGACAACTACGGCGAGGAATACGACCGCGCCGCCGACAAGTACTTCGGCTCCAGCGGCAGGCCCACCATCGCCGAGAGCGTGGCGTACTACCGTGAACGGAAGATCGGGCTGGTGATGTTCATGGTCGACGCCGAATCGAACATGGGCCGCCGCCGCATCCCGAACGAGGAGATCGCCGAGGCCGCGAAGAACAACAGCGACGTCATGATCGCCTTCGGCAGCGTCGATCCGCACAAGGGAAAGATGGGCGCGCGCGAGGCGCGCCGGCTCATCGAGGAGCACGGCGTGAAGGGCTTCAAGTTCCACCCCACGGTGCAGGGCTACCACCCCTACGACCGCATGGCCTGGCCCATCTACGAGGTGATCGCCGAATACGGCCTGCCGGCCATCTTCCACACCGGCCACAGCGGCATCGGCTCGGGCATGCGCTGCGGCGGCGGGCTGCGGCTGGAATACAGCAACCCGATGCACCTGGACGACGTGGCCATCGACTTCCCCGACATGCAGATCGTGATGGCGCACCCCAGCTTCCCCTGGCAGGACGAGGCGCTCAGCGTGGCCACGCACAAGCCCAACGTGTGGATCGACCTGTCGGGCTGGAGCCCCAAGTACTTCCCGAAGCAGCTCGTGCAATACGCCAACACGCTGCTGAAGGACCGCGTGCTCTTCGGCAGCGACTACCCGCTGATCACGCCCGACCGCTGGATGCGCGACTTCGAGAACGCCGGCTTCAAGCCCGAGGTGATGCCCGGCATCCTCAAGGGCAACGCGATGCGGCTGCTGAAGCTGGACGCGGCCTCAGGCGGCTGACGACGGCTTCCTGCGCGAACGCCCGGCCTGCGCGGCCGCGTCGTTCCAGTGCTGCTCCCACAGGGCGTCGCCGCGTTCGAGCGCAGCGCCCAGTTCCTTCCTGCGGCGCTGCACGACGGCGGTGACCAGCGCGTTGCACAGCGAGAACGCCGCCGTGTACGAATCGAAGGGCGACGCGCTCGACGTGCGAGCCAGCATCACGTGGTCGGCCGATGCCGCCGCGGCCACCGAGGGGCCGTCGGTGATGACGATGACCTTCGCACCCTTCTCCTTGAAGTACTTGGCCGCCCGAGCGGTGGCGAGGGCGTGGCGCCTGAAGGTGAGGGCCAGCAGCACGTCGTTTTCGCCGATCCACAGCAGCTGGTCTTCCATGAGCAGCGGGCCGCCGCCGCTCATGGGGCGCACGTCGGGCAGGCACATGTTCAGATGCAGCGAAAGGTGGCCGGCCAGCGCGGCGGCGTGCCGCTGGCCGGTCACGTGCACCCGCGCCTTGCGCTGCGTGAGCAGCCGCACCGCGCCCTCGAAGGCGGCGACGTCGAGCGCCGCGAAGGTCGAGGCCAGGTTGTGCTGGTCGTGCAGCAGCGCGTTGGCCAGGCAGCTGCGCACCGAGGCGTCGTCGGCGATGACGGCGTCCGCGCGCGTTGCCGGCGACGACAGCCGCGCGGTCACCTCCGACCGGGCCTCGATCTGCGCCTCGGCATAGCTGGGATAGCCCAGCTTCGCCAGCAGCCGCACCACGGTGGAGGCGCTGGTGCCCACCTTCTTTGCAAGGCTCGTTGCAGATTCGAGCAGGCCCTGGGGGTAGCGCGTCTGCAGCTCGTCGATCAGGCGCTGCTCGCTCCTGGTGAGCTTCCTGCCGTAGCCCGAGATGCGTTGGTTCAGGTTCATGGTCGCGCGCATTCTGCACGTGGAGTCGTGTTGGGCCTGATTTTGCAATAGTCATTGCAAAATTGAAATCGTCTTGCAACAATGCGCGCACTTTTTATTGCACGACAGGACGCCCCATGGAACCCATCTTCACCGCCGCGGCGCTGCGCCGCCGCGAGCTACTCGCCGCCGGCCTCGCCTCGATGCTGCCGCTGGCCGCCAAGGCGCAGGCCTGGCCCTCGCGGCCGGTCACGCTGGTGGTGCCGTTCCCCGCGGGCGGCTCCGTGGACCTGATCGCGCGGCTGTACGCCGACCCGCTCGCCAAGGCGCTGGGTACGCCGGTGGTCATCGACAACCGCGCCGGCGCCGGCGGCTCCATCGCCAGCGCGCAGGTGGCGCGCGCCAAGCCCGACGGCTACACGCTGGTTGCTTCCTCGCAGAGCTCGCACCTGGCCAACCCGCTCACCCAGCCCAACCCGGGCTACGACCCGATCAAGGACTTCGCTTCGATCAGCCAGCTTGCGCGCTCGATCAACGTGCTGCTGGTCAACCCGGCGGTGCCCGCGAAGAACTTCAAAGAGTTCGTCGCGCTGGTGAAGTCGCGCCCCGGCGAGCTCAACTTCTGCAGCGCGGGGCCGGGCAGCATGGGCCAGCTCAACGTGGAGCTGATGAAGTCGCAGCTGCAGCTCAACGCCACGCACGTGCCGTACCGCGGCGGCGGCCCGCTGGTCACCGCGCTGATCTCGAACGAAGTGCAGTTCGGCCTGGACAACCTCGCACCCTTCCTGCCGCTGATCCAGTCCGGCAAGCTGCGCGCGCTGGCCGTGGCCGCGCCCACCCGCGTCGCGGCGCTGCCCGACATCCCGACCTTCGCGGAGCTGGGCTATCCGGTGCTGAACACCACCTCGTGGATCGGCCTGGCCGCGCCCGCGAAGACGCCGCCGGAGATCGTCGAGGCGCTGCACAAGGCGGTGCGCTCGGTGGCCGACCAGCCCTCGATGGTCGAGGCGCTGCAGTCGCGCGGCTCGCTGCCGCCCGAGGCGCAGTCGCCCGCGCAGTTCACCGCCATGATGTCGGAGCGGCTCGCGGTCTACGGCGACCTGGTCAAGCGCGCCGGCATCCGTGGCGAGTGAGCGGCCAATGAGCGCCGGCATGACCGAGTCATCGTTCGCACCCGACACCGCGCCGCTGGAGGTGCTGCCGCGCGACATCTCCGCGTACCGGCAGGGCAACACCGGCATCGACTACGTGCACCGCTTCGAGTCGGGCCGGCCGGGGCCGCACGTGCTGGTCAACGCGCTGACCCACGGCAACGAAATCTGCGGCATGGTCGCCGCCACGCACCTGCTGGACACCGGCGTGCGCCCGAAGACCGGCACGCTCACCGTGAGCTTCGCGAACGTGGAGGCCTACAACGCCTTCGACATCGAGCGGCCCTACGAGAACCGCCAGCTGGTGCACAACCTCAACCGCATCTGGTCGAAGGCCATGCTCGACGGCAGCGAAGACAGCCCCGAGCTGCGCCGCGCGCGCGAGCTGCGACCGGTGCTGGACGCGGCCGACTACGTGCTCGACATCCATTCCACGCGCGCGCCCGTGCAGCCCTTCTGGGTGTACCCGGAGTTCGGGCGCAACGCCGGGCTGGCGCTGGCCGTCGGCAATCCGCTGGTGCACCTGGTGATGCCGGTGGGCGGCGCCCCCGGCACGGGTGTGACGGCGTACGGACGCCATGGCGAAGAGGGCGTCGACGGCGGCGCGGTGGTCGTGGAATGCGGCCAGCATTTCAGCCATTCGGCGGCGGACCTGGCCACCGACGTGACCCTGCGCTTCCTCGCGCACCTGGGGCTGATCGATGCGTTGCCGGCTGCGGCGGCGAAGGCTCCCGCGCGCCGCTTCCGCCTGCTCGAAGTGCACATGGTGAAGACCGAGAGCTTCGCCTTCGCGCGGCCGGTGCTGGGCTTCGAGGTCTTCCGCAAGGGCGAGCTGATCGCGACCGACGCGGGGCAGGAGATCCGCTCGCCCTGCGACGACTGCACGATCTTCATGCCCACGCGCGCGCCGCTGGTGGGGCGCGAAGGCGTCTACCTGACGGTGCCGCTCTAGCCGCTCGGGCCGGGATGGCTGCCGGCCGAGCGGCACGCGCTCAGGGCACGGACTGCGATTCCGGCTCGGGCACCGGCGCTTCCGCTTCTTCTTCCAGCCCGCCCCAGTCGCGGCCCAGCCGGCGGCGGCGCTCCTCGCGCTCGCGCGCCATCTGCTCCTCGAACTGCTGGCGGCCTGCCTTGTTGGCGGCGATGAGCTTGGCGCGGTCCTTGTAGTGCGGGTAGATCTCGTTGCTGAGCTCGATATTCCGGCGGCGGAAGCGCATGGCCGATTCGCGCGCCTCGTGCGCCGGCCAGCCGAGCGCCTCCAGCGTGGAGCGCGCGCTGCGCAGCGACGACTCGAACACCTCGCGCTCCACCTCCGTCACGCCGCGGTCGCGCAGCTGGAAGAGGTGCGTCACGTTGCGTGCCCTGGCGATGATGCGGGCCTGCGGAAAGTTCTCCTTCACGAGGTCGACGATTTCCAGCGACTGCTCGATGTCGTCTACCGCCACCACGATCACCTTGGCCGTGCCCGCGCCCGCGGTGCGCAGCAGGTCGAGCCGCGTCGCGTCGCCGTAGAACACGCGAAAGCCGAACTGCCGCAGGCCTTCGACGGTGTCGGCGTCGTGGTCGAGCACCGTCACGCGCAGGCCCTGCGACATCAGCATGCGACCGACGATCTGGCCGTAGCGGCCGAAGCCGCAGATCAGCACCTTGGCGTCCTGCTGCTCCGAGATCTCCTCGAGCTGCGGGCCGGTGTTGCGGCTGTAGCGCGGCAGCACGAACCTGTCGAGCAGCACCAGCAGCAGCGGCGACAGCAGCATCGACAGCGCCACCGCGCCGATCAGCAGCGAGGTGACCTGCGGCGGCAGCACGTCGGGGCCCGCCGCCTGGAACACCACGAAGGCGAATTCGCCACCCTGCGCGAGCAGCAGCGTGAACACTGGCCGCTCCTGGTAGGCGATGCCCATGGCCTTGGCCAGCGCGTAGATCACCACCAGCTTGATGGCCACGAAGCCGACCACCAGCATCGCCATGATCCACGGGTTCGCGACCAGCACGCCGAAGTTGATCGACATGCCCACCGCGATGAAGAACAGGCCCAGCAGCAGGCCCTTGAAGGGCTCGATGTCGGTCTCGAGCTCGCGCCGGTATTCGCTTTCCGCCAGCAGCACGCCGGCGAGGAAGGCGCCCAGCGCCATCGACAGGCCCACCAGCTGCATCAGCGCCGCGATGGCCACCACCAGCAGCAAGGCGGCGGCGGTGAAGATCTCGGGCGTGTCGCTGCGCGCGATCCAGCGCAAGATGGGGCGCAGCAGCAACCGGCCGCCGAGGATGATGCCGCCGATCACGCCGATGATCTTGGCGGCCTCCAGCGCGCGCTCCAGCCCGGTGATCGACTGTTCGGCCGCGGTGGCGCCGGCCAGCAGCGGCAGCAGCGCGAGGATCGGGATGGCCGCCACGTCCTGGAACAGCAGGATCGAGAAGCCGGCCTGGCCGCTGGGCGTCTTCAGCAGGTTGCGTTCGCCGAACACCTGCAGCGCGATGGCGGTGGACGACAGCGCCAAGCCCAGCGCGGCGACCAGCGCCACGCGCCATTCGGCGCCCACCGCCCAGCCCACGGCGAACAGCACAGCGGCGCAGCTCAGCACCTGCGCCGTGCCCCAGCCGAAGATGGGGCGGCGCAGGTTCCACAGGCGCTTGGGCTCGAGCTCGAGGCCCACCAGGAACAGCATCAGCACCACGCCGAACTCGGCGAAGTGCAGAACGTCCTCGACGCTGGAGACCAGCCCCAGTCCCCAGGGCCCGATGGCGATGCCGGCCACGAGGTAGCCGATGATGGAACCGAGGCCCAGGGCCTTCGACAGCGGCACCACCAGCACGGCGGCGCTCAGGTAGATCAGGCTGTTGGTCAGCCAGGCGGGTGCGTGTTCCATGCTCAGGCCGCCTTTTCGCTGCTGTCCGCGGCATTGGTCGTGGCCAGGCCGTGGGCCATCGCCGCGCGGAACGCGTTGGAAACCACCTTGCCGACTTCGTCGTTGTCGGCCGGCCGGTCGCTCTCGGGCACGGGGCAGGCCACGCAGGCGTCGATCTCCTCGATCTCCGGCCAGTCGGGGTAGCTGCCCAGCCGTTGCGCGAAGGTCTCGACGTGGGCCTTCACCGCCGCCTCGCTGGCGCTGCGCGCGCCGTAGAAGATCATCGGCGGCAGGAAGCGCATGCCGCACAGCGCGGCGGTCTGTTCGTAGGGCGGCAGGAAGGCGTCGAAGAAATAGCGGTGGTAGTTCTGCGGGTGGTAGCTCGCCTCGGGGCTGCCCGTAGTGGCGACCAGCCACAGGTCCTTGCCCTGCAGCGCCGTGCCGCCGGGGCCATAGGCCCATCCGTAGGCGAGGACGTCGTCGAGCCAGAGCTTCTGCAGCGCGGGCATCGAATACCACTGGATCGGGTGCACCAGCACCACGAGGCTGGCCCTGGCGAGCCGGGCCTGCTCGGCCTCGACGTCGATGGCGAAGTCGGGGTAGCTGCCGTAGAGGTCGTTGACGTCGATTCCCGGCACGCCGCGCGCGGCGGCGAGCATCCGTCGGTTGACGCGCGAGTCGCGCCAGTGGGGGTGCGCGGCGAGCACGTAGATGCCGCCGGAGCCGCTTGGGGCGCTGTCGGCGGGGTTTCCCATGGGTGTTGTTGTCGTCATCCCGCGAACATATCGCAAGAGCACGCTGGCAGGCATTTCGCCGGGCAAAAACGCCCAGCGACTACCATTTGCGCTGTTGCCGTTCTGGAGGAGTGCTTTTATGCCGGTGGTTCTGGTCGCCAATCCCAAGGGAGGCGTGGGCAAATCGACGATCGCGACGAACGTCGCGGGCTATTTCGCAAGCCGGGGCCACGCGGTGATGCTGGGCGACGTGGATCGCCAGCAGTCCTCCCGTCTCTGGCTGGGCCTGCGCCCGCCGATGGCCCGGCCCATCTCCACCTGGGAAGCCACCGGCGAAAGCACCGTGGTGCGCCCGCCGCGCGGCACCACGCACGCGGTGCTCGACACGCCCGCCGGCCTGCACGGCTGGCGCTTCAAGGAAGTTCTGGCGCTGGCCGACCGGGTGATCGTGCCGCTGCAGCCCAGCATCTTCGACATCTACGCGACGCGCGATTTCCTCGACCGGCTGCTGGAGAACCGCCGCGCCGAGAAGACGTCGATCGGCCTCGTCGGCATGCGGGTGAACGCCCGCACGCTGGCGGCCGACCGGCTCCACGAGTTCATCGCCGGGCTCGGCGTGCCGGTGATCGGCGAACTGCGCGACACGCAGAACTACGTGCAGCTCGCCGCGCGCGGGCTCACGCTGTTCGACATCGCGCCCGGCCGCGTGCAGCGCGACCTGGAGCAGTGGCAGCCGATCTGCGAATGGCTCGACGCCTGAGCCGATCCCGGTTTTCCCTGAGCCCGGTTGTCGCAAGGCCGACAGCCGCGCGGCGGCCCCAGACGCCAGAATGCCCCGCATGACCAAAAAGACATTCCAGACCCTTCAGGATCTCGCCGCCTGCGTCGGCCAGGAAGTCGCCGTGAGCGACTGGATCACGATCACGCAGGAGCAGGTCAACCAGTTCGCCGAGGCGACGGGCGACCACCAGTGGATCCATGTCGACATCGAGCGGGCCAAGGCCGGCCCCTTCGGCGGGCCGATTGCGCACGGTTTTCTCACGCTGTCGCTGCTGCCGCGCTTCTACGAGACGGCGCTCGACGTGGTCGAGTCGCGCATGGGCGTGAACTACGGCCTGAACAAGGTGCGCTTCATGTCGCCGGTGCCGGTGGGCAAGCGCCTGCGGGCGCGCATGAAGCTGCTGACGTCGGAGGCCATCGCCAATGATGGTTTCCAGATGACCTGGGAAACCACCATCGAGCTCGAGGGCGCCGCCAAGCCGGCCTGCGTGGCCGAGTCGGTGGTGCGGCGCTACCGCTGAAGCGGCGGCGGCAGCCTCTCTTTCCTTTTTTCTTTCTTCTTACATCCTGCGGTCGGTCACTTCGCCGTAGGTGGCTGCGCCCTGGCGGGTGATGCTCCGCGCGCTGGCGCGCACCGCGTCGCGGTCGATGTTTCCACTCCTGGCCTGCTGCACGCCGGTGCCGCCATTGCTTATCTGCAGCGGCTGGCGTGCCTCGGCCTGGACCTGCGCGCGCGACAGCGTCGACTGGAACGGCGCGGGCGGCAGCGGGTTCTGTTCTCCCTGGAAAGCCTGCGCACCGCTGGCAAGGGCGAGCGTGGCGAAGGCGGCGAAGGCAATCGGCTTGGCGTTCATGGCGGGACTCCTTGGGACAGGTTGATGGATGGAGCGGATGCCGGACCGGTTGACGGCCGGCATGTCTTCCATACGGCGCGTCCCGCCGATCGGATGTGTGCGTCCCTGTTGCCCGAAGGGGCGGACGCCTCAGTTGAATCCGTTCTGCCGCCAGGCCTCGAACACCGTCACCGCCACCGCGTTCGAGAGATTCAGGCTGCGCTGGCCTTCGCGCATCGGCAGCCGCAGGCGCTGCGGCTCGGCAAAGCCGTCGCGCAGGGCGGGCGGCAGGCCGCTGGTTTCCGAGCCGAACACCAGCCAGTCGCCGGGCTGGAAGCGCACGTCGTGCACGGGGCGCGAGCCGCGCGTGGTGAGCGCAAACATGCGGTCGATGGCCGGCTGCTCTGACGCGAGCAGGGCCTGCCAGTCAGCGTGGCGCTTCACTTCGGCGTACTCGTGATAGTCGAGGCCGGCGCGGCGCAGCAGGCGGTCGTCCATCGAAAAGCCCAGCGGCTCGACAAGGTGCAGCTTGCAGCCGGTATTGGCCGCGAGGCGGATCACGTTGCCGGTGTTCGGCGGGATTTCAGGGTGGACGAGAACGATATTGAACATGCGGCGATTGTCGGCGGGCCGGCGCGCGGGCTCAGCGCGGCGGATCGGTCCGGGCCAGCACGATGGCAGTGACGTGGACGGCGCCGGCCTGCCGCAATGTTTCGGCCGCAGCGAAAAGCGAGGCGCCGCTGGTCATCACGTCGTCGACCAGCACGACGCGCCGGCCGCGCAGCCTGTCGGCGCGAAGCGGCTCCACCGCGAAGGCGCCGCGCAGGTTGCGCAGCCGGTCGGCGCGCGACAGGCCGCTCTGGGCGGGCGTCTCGCGGGTGCGCAGGAGCAGAGCGACGTCGGTCTTGGTCGGCGCGAGGCGCCGTGCCAGCTCGTGCGCCTGGTTGAAGCCGCGCTCGCGCAGACGGCTGGGCGCCAGCGGCATCGGCAGCACGATGTCGCAGGCCTCCAGCGCAGGCTCCACCCAGGGCGCGCTGCGCAGCAGCGTGGCGAAGGGCCCGGCCCAGCCGGCCTCGCCACGGAACTTGAAGGACGCGATGGCGTCGGGCCAGGGCCATGCGTAGGTGCAGGCCGCGAGGCAGGCATCGAGCGGCGGCGGGTTCTTCACGCACTCGCCGCAGCGGCTCACGCCGTCGGGCACGGGCAGGGCGCAGCCGCCGCAGCGTGCCGTGGGCGGGGCGAAGCGGGCCACGCAGGCGTCGCACACCGGGCGCGAGGGCCAGGCGCGGCAGACCGCGCACTGGCTGGGCAGCCGCGCGAGCAGCGAAGTGAAGAAGCCGGCTGGCCTCGAAAGCGGGAAAGGCCACATGGCCCGGTGGCTGAGCATCGCCTCAATATACTCACGGCCCCATGGCCACCGACCCCACAAGACGACCGCCGACCATCGATGCCGCGGCGGCCGCCCGCTGGCGCCGGCTCGCGCCCGCAGACGGCGCATCGCCCTGGCTGCACGAGGAAATCGGCCGCCGCATGGAAGACCGGCTGCAATGGATCAAGGCCCAGCCCCGCAGTTGGGCCGACTGGGCGCCGCTGCGCGGCGGCCTCGAGGCCCATGAGCTCGTCGCCCGCCGCTACAAGGACGCGGCCTCCTACGTGATCGAACCCGAGCCCTCGCTCGCCGCGGCCACCGGCCAGGCGCTGGCCGCGCCCTGGTGGAGCGCGCGACGCTGGCAGGCAGGCAAGGCACGCTTCGAGGCGCCGCCCGAGGACGGCGTCGACCTGCTCTGGGCCAACATGTCGCTGCACATGGCGGCCGACCCCGAGGCGCTGATCGCGCACTGGCACAAGCTGGTGGCGACCGACGGCTTCCTCATGTTCTCCTGCCTCGGCCCCGACACCGTGCGCGAACTGCGCGCGCTGCATGCCCGCCTCGGCTGGCCCGCCGCGGGCCACGAGTACACCGACATGCACGACTGGGGCGACATGCTGGTGCATGCCGGCTTCGCCGAACCGGTGATGGACATGGAGCGCATCGTGCTGACCTGGGCCACGCCCGAGGCCGCGCTCGCCGAGCTGCGCACGCTGGGCCGCAACCTGCATCCGGCGCGCTTTCCGGCATTGCGCGGCAAGGGCTGGCTGCAGGAGCTGAAGAAGGCGCTGCCCGAACTCGCGCCGGCCGAAGGCGGCGACGGCCGCATCGCGCTGACCTTCGAAGTCGTGTACGGCCACGCGTTCAAGCCGGTGCCGCGCGTGTCGCTCTCGGCCGAAAGCGCGGTGTCGCTGCGCGAGATGCGGTCGATGCTGCAACGGGGGCGGCCGGGCGCCTGATCGACCGTCGGCGATGCGGCAAAAACGCCTGTCGTACGAGCCGTTTCTTGCCTACTAGTAGTGACCCGTAGGCGTCCCACAGGGCACTCGGGCGCAGGTATCTACCCGCTACAATCCGCCGTTGCGTGAAACTCGCGGGTATTGTCCCGCGATCGAGGGGTGTCGGATCCTGTTCGTACGAGAGGGTTTGGCGGCCGTCGACGCACCGATTTGCTGAACTCGCCCGTGTCGAATTCCGTGTTTCGATTTGCCACCGTTTCAGGCCAGAGCATCCACTGGTTCCTGAAGCGCAACTGCTCGGTGACGCCGAGCCAGCTGGGCTGGCTCTACGCCTCGCTGTGCGTGGTATCTCTCGGCATCGGCACCCTGTTCTGGCTTCACGGTGCGCCAATGGTGCTGCCTTTTGCCTGGCTCGAACTGGCCGCTGTCGGGTTTGCGTTCATGGTCTACGCACGGCACGCGACAGACGGCGAGAAGATCGCATTGCAGGAGGGACGACTCGTCGTTGAGCTCGAAAACGGCGGGCACTACGAGCGCACGGAATTTCTTCCGCACCAGGTGCGGATCGAACCCCAGACCGGCGATCGCTCGCTGATCGAGGTCTCGGGGCAGGGTCGATCAGTCAGGGTGGGGCGCTATGTACGCCCGGAGTTGCGTGCGGCCTTGGCCCGCGAGATTCGAATGGCGTTGCGTGGCGCCTGAGGGGGCTCGCGCAGTGCCGCACGGTTGGGTTTGTCGAAAAATTGAAGAAACGTGAACACGATGAAGAGCATTTGGCGCAATAAGTACAGGCCGGCGAATCTGTTGCTGGCGGCCGGCGCGGCTTTCAGCAGCGCGGCGCACGCAGTCAACGATCTGCCCGGCGGCCCTTCGGTGCGCCAGTTGAATCTTCCGGTCGGCGTGACCAAGATCGCGCAGGAGCAGCATCTGCTCCACACGATCATGATGATCCTGTGCACGGTCATCTTCGTCGGCGTGTTCGCGGTGATGTTCTATTCCATCTGGAAGCACCGCAAGTCGGTGGGCCACAAGGCCGCCAACTTCCATGAATCGGTGGTGGTCGAGGTCATCTGGACCATCGTGCCCTTCCTCATCGTCATCGTGATGGCGCTGCCCGCCACCAAGGTGCTGGTGGCCCAGAAGGACACCACCAACGCCGACCTCACGATCAAGACCACGGGCTACCAGTGGAAGTGGGGCTACGACTACCTGAACGGTGAAGGCGAGGGCCTGGCCTTCATCTCCACGCTCGACAGCTCGCAGCGCGCCATGTCCGACGCAGGCGCCAAGGGCCAGATGCCCGACGACTACCTGCTCAAGGTCGACAACCCGCTGGTGGTGCCGGTCAACAAGAAGGTCCGCATCATCACCACCGCGAACGACGTGATCCACGCCTTCGCCGTGCCGCAGCTGGGCCTCAAGCAGGACGCCATTCCCGGCTTCGTGCGCGACACCTGGTTCCGCGCCGAGACCGTGGGCGACTACTACGGCCAGTGCCAGGAACTGTGCGGCAAGGAACACGCCTACATGCCGATCCATGTGAAGGTGGTCTCCGCCGCCGACTACACGACCTGGGTCGCCGCCAAGCGCAAGGAAGCCGCGGCCAAGCTCGACGACCCGACCAAGGTCTGGACCCTGCCCGACATGCTCACGCGCGGCGAGAAGGTCTATGCCGCCAACTGCGCGGCCTGCCACCAGGCCAACGGCAAGGGCGCCGGGCCGATCAAGCCGCTGGACGGCTCTGCCAAGGTGACCGATGCCGACCACAAGATCCAGCTGACGGTGCTGCTCAACGGTCAGAACAACGGCGCAATGCCCTCCTGGAAGCAACTGAGCGATACCGACCTCGCGGCCGTGGCCACGTACACCAAGAACAGCTGGTCGAACAAGACGGGCCAGCTGGTGCAGCCGGCCGAAGTGCTGGCCCTGCGCGCCAAGTGATGCGCGAGCGCCCCGCGACGAAGAAATTGCAAGGAACCACGAAATGAGCGCAGTTCTCGACCCCCACGGTCACGCAGCAGGCCACGGCGATCACGCACACGACGATCACCACGATCACCATGCGCCCACCGGCTGGCGCCGCTGGGTGTTCGCCACCAACCACAAGGACATCGGCACGCTCTACCTGCTGTTCAGCTTCACGATGCTGATGGTGGGCGGCGTGCTCGCGCTCCTGATCCGTGCCGAGCTGTTCCAGCCCGGCCTGCAACTGGTGAACCCGGAACTCTTCAACCAGTTCACCACCATGCACGGCCTGATCATGGTGTTCGGCGCCATCATGCCGGCCTTCGTGGGCTTCGCGAACTGGATGATCCCGCTGCAAGTGGGCGCCTCCGACATGGCGTTCGCGCGCATGAACAACTTCAGCTTCTGGCTGCTGATCCCGGCGGCGCTGATGCTGGTGGGCTCGTTCTTCATGCCCGGCGGCGCACCGGCTGCGGGCTGGACGCTGTACGCGCCGCTCACGCTGCAGATGGGCCCCTCGATGGACGCCGGCATCTTCGCGATGCACATCATGGGCGCCTCGTCGATCATGGGCTCGATCAACATCATCGTCACCATCCTCAACATGCGCGCCCCCGGCATGACGCTGATGAAGATGCCGATGTTCTGCTGGACCTGGCTCATCACCGCCTACCTGCTGATCGCCGTGATGCCCGTGCTCGCAGGCGCCATCACGATGACGCTGACCGACCGCCACTTCGGCACCAGCTTCTTCAACCCCGCCGGCGGCGGCGACCCGGTGATGTACCAGCACATCTTCTGGTTCTTCGGCCACCCCGAGGTCTACATCATGATCCTGCCGGCCTTCGGCATCATCAGCCAGGTGGTGCCGGCCTTCGCCCGCAAGAAGCTCTTCGGCTACGCCTCGATGGTGTACGCCACGTCGTCGATCGCCATCCTGTCGTTCATCGTGTGGGCGCACCACATGTTCACGACCGGCATGCCGCTCACGGGCCAGCTGTTCTTCATGTACGCGACCATGCTGATCGCGGTGCCCACGGCCGTGAAGATCTTCAACTGGATCGCGACCATGTGGCAGGGCTCGATGACCTTCGAGACGCCGATGCTGTTCGCGGTCGGCTTCATCTTCGTGTTCACCATGGGCGGCTTCACCGGCCTGATCCTGGCCGTCGCCCCCATCGACACGCAGCTGCAGGACACCTACTACGTCGTGGCCCACTTCCACTACGTGCTGGTGGCCGGCTCGCTGTTCGCCATGTTCTCGGGCTTCTACTACTGGGTGCCCAAGTGGACCGGCGTGATGTACAACGAGACGCGCGGCAAGGTGCACTTCTGGTGGTCGCTGATCTCGTTCAACGTGACCTTCTTCCCGATGCACTTCCTGGGCCTGGCCGGCATGCCGCGACGCTATGCCGACTACCCGATGCAGTTCGCCGACTTCAACGCGATCGCCTCGGTCGGTGCTTTCTTCTTCGGTTTCGCGCAGCTGTACTTCTTCCTGTTCATCGTGCTGCCCACGATGCTCGGCAAGGGCGAGAAGGCCGCGCAGAAGCCGTGGGAAGCCGCCGAGGGCCTCGAGTGGGAAGTGCCTTCGCCGGCGCCGTTCCACACCTTCGAGAACCCGCCGAAGCTCGATGCGACCGCCACCAAGGTGATCGGTTGAACGCACCAGCGGTCCGCGCAGCACGATGACGCCCGAACAGAAAAGGAACAACCGCCGCATGGGGCTCACGCTGGCTTCCATCGCCGTGGTGTTCTTCATCGGCTTCATCGTCCGCATGGTCTGGTTCAGCGGCCGCTGAACCGGGCATCCAGGCAGCCAACGAACGGGAGCACAGCGCATGAGCCTCGGTCCACGCATCCGCCGCGCCAATGTCCGCATGGTCGGCAAGCTGGCCGTCGTGGCCTGCGGCATGTTCGCCTTCGGCTACGCGCTGGTGCCGATGTACCGCGCCATCTGCGAGATGACCGGCATCAACATCCTCGCGCTCTCCGAGCTCGAGGTGCCCGGCGGCGCCAGCGGCGGCAAGAACGTGCGCGTGCCGGACAACACGCAGGTCGACACGAGCCGCACCATCACGGTCGAGTTCGACTCCAACGTGCGCGGCGGCCTCTGGGACTTCAAGCCCGCGGAGCGGACCATCCAGGTGCACCCCGGCGAACTCAACACGGTGATGTACGAGTTCCAGAACGTGCAGAACCGCCGCATGGCCGCGCAGGCCATCCCGAGCTACGCGCCGCAGCAGGCCGCGCCGTACTTCAACAAGCTCGAGTGCTTCTGCTTCAACCAGTACACGCTCGATCCGGGCGAGAAGAAGCAGTGGCCGGTCGCGTTCGTGATCGACCCGAAGATTTCCAAGGACGTGAAGACCATCACGCTGTCGTACACCTTCTTCGAGGTGGGCGGCAAGACACCCGCGGCTCCGGTCGCGGCAGTTTCCGGCACCGCCAATGAGCCGCGCTCGTGACCGATCCATCGAACCGGCCGAAGGCTTCGCTGTGGGACACGGTGAAGGCGGTGGGCTGGTCGTTCTTCGGCGTGCGCAAGAACAGCGCCTACCAGGAAGATCTGCGCAAGCTGAATCCGCTGCACATCATCGCGGTGGCGTTCGTGGCGGTGGTCGTCTTCGTGGTCGCCCTCGTGCTGGTGGTGCGCCATGTGGTCGCGTCGGCCGGGGCCTGAGGGAAAAGCCTTCCACGGCAAGCAGAATCCATTGAATCGAGAGAAGAAAGAAAGCCAGGAGCTGAAGAAATGAGTTCAACCACCCACGGAACCACGCCCTACTACTTCGTGCCCGGACCTTCGTCCTATCCGGTCTCGGCCGCGATCGGCCTGTTCTTCGTGATCCTGGGTGCCGCGCAATGGATCAACGGCCATGCGTGGGGCGCCTGGTCGCTGCTGGCCGGCATGCTGATCTGGCTCGGCACGCTCTTCGTGTGGTTCCGCGCGGCCATCGGCGAGAGCGAGAGCGGCCAGTACGGCCATAAGGTGGATCTCTCGTTCCGCTGGAGCATGAGCTGGTTCATCTTCTCGGAAGTGATGTTCTTCGGCGCGTTCTTCACCGCGCTGTGGTGGGCACGCACCCATGCGCTGCCGACGCTCGGCAGCCTGGACAATGCGATCCTCTGGCCCGACTTCAAGGCCGTGTGGCCCAGCGTGGCGCCCGGCGCCACCGCTTCGCCGGCCGGCATCGTCGAGCCCTTCCAGACCGTCGGCCCGTTCTGGCTGCCCACGATCAACACCGCGCTGCTGCTGAGCTCGGGCGTTACGCTCACCATCGCCCACCACGCGCTGCGCGCCGGCCATCGTGCGCAGACCATCCGCTTCATGTGGCTCACCGTGCTGCTGGGCGTGATCTTCCTGGGCGTGCAGGGCTACGAGTACCACCACCTGTACACCGAACTGAACCTCAAGCTCAGCTCCGGCACCTACGGTTCGACCTTCTTCATGCTGACCGGCTTCCACGGCCTGCACGTGTTCATCGGCATGCTGATGCTGCTGTTCATCACGCTGCGCCTGCGCAAGGGCCACTTCACGCCCGAGCGCCACTTCGGCTTCGAGGGCGCCGCCTGGTACTGGCACTTCGTGGACGTGGTCTGGCTGGGCCTTTACCTGCTGGTCTATTGGCTTTGAGCGAAGACCCTCGCGGCATTCCAGAAAAAAGGCGCCGGAAGGCGCCTTTTTCTTGGTTCTCCTGGCACGAGCACCATCTACTTGCCGAGCGGGAGCCCGGTTGGCTGGATGTATCCGAACTTCCAGGCGAGCAGCATGCAGAGGAACAAAAACACCGAGAGGCCGATCCGAACGGTGAGAGCGCGCGCCATGCCGCCGCTCTTGGCGCGCCCGTTGCGCCCGTCCTTCAGCATGAAGTACAGGGCAAACGCGAGGCTCGCGAAGATGCCCACGAACACCAGGGCGACGAAGTATTTCATGACCCGCATTATCGGCCGCACGCCCCGTCTCCTCCAGTGACTCCCGAACCCCTGTATCCCGAAAAACGCCTCCGCCGGGGCCGCTTCTGGGTGATGACCATTGCCGCCGCACTGACCGTGTCGGCCACCATTTCGCTCGGCCGCTGGCAGCTCTCGCGCGCTGCGCAGAAGGAAGCGCTGCAAGCCAGCATCGACGCCGAGAAGCTGAAGCCGCCGATGACGCAGGCCGAGTTCCTTGCCCTGGGCAAGGCCTCCGACGCGATGCATCGCGCGGTGCGCCTGCGCGGCCTGTGGCTCACGCCGCAGACCGTGTACCTCGACAACCGCCAGATGCACGGCACGCCCGGCTTCTACGTGCTGACGCCCTTCGCCCTCGAGGGCACCGAGCAGACGGTGATGGTCCAGCGCGGATGGATCCAGCGCAATTTCGTCGACCGCACGCAGCTCGGCGCGGTCGAGACTCCGGCCGGCATCGTCGAGGTCACGGGCCTGATCGAACCGCCGCCGAGTCACCTGCTCGAACTCGGCTCCGCTGCACCGGCGCCCATGCCCGCGGCCTCCGCGCCCGCCACGGCTGCCTCGGCCCCAGCGGTCGCCACCGCTGCGGCACCGGCCGCCGAAGGGTATTCGCCCATCCGGCAGAATCTCGACCTGGAGGCCTTCCGAGCCGAAACCAGGCTGCCCTTGCGCACCGACGTGTCGCTGCAGCAGGGCGGGCCGGCTTCCGAGGGCCTGCAGCGCGACTGGCCGGCCCCGGCGCTGGGCCTCGAGAGGCACTACGGTTACGCATTCCAGTGGTTCGGCCTGTCGGCCCTCGTCGTCATCCTCTATGTCTGGTTCCAATTCATCACGCCCCTCCGCCGCGCAAGGCGCCGCGCACGCGATGGCCGCTTCTGACGAGCCGCTGGGCCTGACGGTGCATTCGATGCCATCGCCCAACCAGGCGCTCGACGGCGCGGAGGGCCGGCGCACGGTCGTCGGGCGCTGGAAGATGATCGCGGTGATGCTGATGTGTGCGTCGCCGGTCATCGCCTCGTACTTCACCTATTACGTGATCCGGCCCGAGGGGCGCAGCGTCTACGGCGAGCTGATCGATCCGCAGCGCGAGCTGCCGAAGCTCGTGGCCGCCGATCGCAACGGCGCACCGGTCGACCTCGCCACGCTCAAGGGCCAGTGGCTGCTGGTGACGGTGGCCGATGCCGCCTGCGACGCGCTGTGCGAGCAGCAGCTCTACCTGGCGCGGCAGCTGCGCGAAAGCCTCGGCCGCGAAAAGGACCGCATGGACCGCGTCTGGCTCGTGAGCGACGCCGCTCCCGTGCCCGAGCGACTGAACAACGGCCTGCACGGCGCCACGGTGCTGCGCGTGCCGGCCGACCAGCTGGCGAAGTGGCTCGCGCCTGCGCAGGGGCACTCGCTGGCCGAACACCTGTACGTGGTCGACCCCATGGGCAACTGGATGATGCGCTTCCCCGCCCGCATGGACGCAGCCGGCGCGAGCCGCGCCAAGCGCGACCTCGACCGCCTGCTGCGCGCCTCCGCCTCGTGGGACGAGCCGGGCCGCTGAAGAGATACGAGATACGCCACGCAGCATGGACACCACGAGCTCGCTCTACGATCTGACGCCCATCGCCTGGCTCATGGCGGCCGGCGTGCTGATCGCGCTCGGCCCGCTGGTGTGGGTGTGGCGCCGCAACGCGGGCGCCGGCCCGGCGCGGCGGCTGCATGCGTTGACGGTGCTCACGCTGTTCCTCACCTTCGACCTCACGCTGTTCGGCGCCTTCACGCGTCTCACCGATTCAGGCCTCGGTTGCCCCGACTGGCCCGGCTGCTACGGCAACGCCAGCCCGCACGGCGCGCGCCACGAGATCGCGATGGCGCAGTCGGCGCAGCCGACGGGGCCGGTCACGCACAGCAAAGCCTGGGTCGAGATGGTCCACCGCTATCTGGCCACCGGCGTCGGGGTGCTGATCCTCACGCTCGCGGCGGCCACCTGGATCGTGCGCCGGCGGCAGCGCCGCGCTCCGCCGTCCTCGACGGATGGCAGCGGGCACCACGCCACGCTGAGCGCATGGTGGCCGGCCTTCACGCTGGTCTGGGTGTGCCTGCAGGGGGCGTTCGGCGCGCTCACGGTGACCTGGAAGCTGTTCCCCGCGATCGTCACGCTGCACCTGCTCGGCGCCGTGGTGCTGCTGGCGCTGCTGTGTATCCAGGCTGTTCACTACCGGCAGGCGGCTGCCGACCGGCTGCCCACGCCTGTCTCGCCCGCATTGCGCAATGGCCTCATCGCGACCACGGTGCTGCTCGTGCTGCAGATCGCGCTGGGCGGCTGGGTCAGCACCAACTATGCGGTGCTGGCCTGCACGCAGTTCCCGACCTGCCAGGACAGCTGGTGGCCGCCCATGAACTTCGCGCAGGGCTTCGAGATCTGGCGCCACCTGGGCGTGACAGGCGAAGGCCAGCCGCTCGATTTCTCCGCGCTCACCGCCATCCACTACGCGCACCGGCTGATGGCCTATGCGGTGTTCGTCGCGCTCGGCGTGCTGGCGTGGCACCTGCGCCGCATCGACGCGCTGCGCCCGCAGGCGCGATGGCTCGCGGGCCTCGCGCTGCTCCAGCTGGCTACAGGTCTGGGCAACGTGTTGCTCGGCTGGCCGCTGGCCGCCGCCGTGCTTCATACCGGCGGCGCCGCGGCGCTCGCCGTGGTGCTCACTTGGGCGCTGTGCGAGAGCCGGCGCGCCCCGGCGGCGCGGATCGCGCATGCCGGCGAAAATACGGCCGGTCACGACAACAACACCCAGAATCAGAGGAAGGCCACCGCGTGAGCACCCCGATCCCCGTTCAGCAAACCGCCAGCGCCAACGTGCTGCGCCAGTACTACGCGCTGACCAAGCCGCGCGTGGTGCAGCTGATCGTGTTCTGCGCGCTGATCGGCATGGTGCTGGCCATTCCCGGGCTGCCTTCGTGGGCCGAGGTGAAGCGCGCGGCCATCGCCTGCATCGGCATCTGGCTGGTGGCCGGTGCGGCCGCGGCGTTCAACTGCCTCGTCGAGAAGGGCATCGACGCGAAGATGAAGCGCACCGCCTGGCGCCCCACGGCGCGCGGCGAGCTCAGCGACAGGCAGGCGCTGGTCTTCTCGGCGCTGCTGTGCGTGGCGGGCTCCGCGCTGCTGTGGTTCATGGTCAACCCGCTCACCATGTGGCTGACCTTCGCCACCTTCGTCGGCTATGCGGTGATCTACACCGTGATCCTCAAGCCGCTCACGCCGCAGAACATCGTGATCGGCGGCGCCTCGGGCGCGATGCCGCCGGTGCTGGGCTGGGCCGCGATGACCGGCAGCCTCGACCCGGGGGCTTGGATCCTCTTTCTCATCATCTTCCTGTGGACGCCGCCGCACTTCTGGGCGCTGGCGCTCTACCGCGTGGAGGACTACCGCAAGGCAGGCCTCCCGATGCTGCCCGTCACGCACGGCAACGAGTTCACGCGGCTGCAGGTGCTGCTCTACACCTTCATCCTCTTCGCGGCCTGCCTGATGCCCTTCATCCACGGCATGAGCGGGTGGCTGTACCTGGCCGTGGCGGTCGCGGTGAGCATCGGCTTCACCGGCTATGCGTTCGCGCTGTGGCGCAACTACTCCGACACGCTCGCTCGCAAGACCTTCCGCTTCTCGCTGATCCACCTGAGCGTGCTGTTCCTGGCGCTGCTCGTGGATCACTACATCCAGTGAGCATCACGTTTCCATGAACAAGCGCAACGTTCTTCGACTGATGGCCGCCGGCGCCGGCTGGGTGGGCGTCAGCGCCGCCCTCGGCCTGGGCCTTTCGGCCTGCAGCGAGACCAGGCAGAGCTTCAATGCCGTCGACATCACCGGCGCCGACTACGCCAAGAATTTCTCGCTGAAGGACGCCGACGGCAAGGTCCGCACCATGGCCGACTTCAAGGGCAAGCTGGTCGTGCTGTTCTTCGGCTACGCGCAGTGCCCGGACGTCTGCCCGACCACCATGACCGAGATGGCGCAGGTCAAGCAGCAGCTCGGCAAGGACGGCGACAAGCTGCAGGTGCTGTTCGTCACGGTCGATCCCGCGCGGGACACGGCCGAGGTGCTCAAGGCCTACATGGGCGCTTTCGACCCGAGCTTCGTCGCGCTCATTCCCACGGCCGATGAACTGGCCGCGGTCGCGAAGGACTACAAGGTCTATTACAAGAAGGTCGATGGCAAGACGCCGACCAGCTATTCGATGGACCACTCGGCGGCCAGCTACGTCTACGACACGCAGGGCCGGCTGCGGCTCTACGCGCGCTATGGCGCGGGCGTGGCGCCGATGGTGTCCGACCTGAAGACGCTGCTGGCTTCCTGAGAGGGGCCGCCGTCCGATGTCCGCCGTCGATCCGCTCGCGCACCTGAAGGGGCGCAAGGGCGCCTTCCGCATCGCGCTGATCCCGCCCGAAGTGCTCGATGCCCTCAACGACGGGCTGCTCGAGACGGTCAATCTCAACGAGTTCCTCGCACTGGAATTGCCGCGACTGGCGCGCAGCGTGGCTGGGCACATCGGGCTCGACGCGCAGAGCGAGCGGTTGGCCGACACCATCGCGATGCTGGGCGCCTTCAAGCCGATGCAGCGGCACGGGCACATCGCGCGCGCGCTTTACGACCTGACTGCGCTGCACGACGAGCGCGACGCCGTCGCGCACAGGCTGGCCACGCACGCGAGCGACGTGGCCCGCTGCTGGGCGGCGCAGTGGATCACGCTCTCGGGCCTGTCGCTCGAGGCGCAGTTGGAGTCGGTGCGCCGCTTCGCTGCCGACCCGCATTTCGGCGTGCGCGAGATCGCCTGGATGGCGGTGCGCGACGTGGTGAATGCGTCACTCGACGAGGCGCTCGTGCTGCTGCTGCCCTGGGTGTTCGACGCCGATCCCAACGTCCGCCGCTTCGCCAGCGAGCTCACGCGACCGCGCGGCGTGTGGTGCGCGCAGATCGAGGCGCTCAAGGCCGAGCCCTGGCGCGCGCTGCCGCTGATCGAGCCGCTGCGCGCCGATTCCAGCCGCTATGTGCAGAACTCTGTCGCGAACTGGCTCAACGATGCGAGCAAGAGCCAGCCCGAGTGGGTCGACAAGGTCTGCGCGCGGTGGGTGGCGGAGTCGGACGCAGCCGAAACCCGCTACATCGCGAAGCGGGCGCTGCGGACGCTGTCCAAACAATGAATGAAAAAGCCCGGCGTTGCCGGGCTTTGTCTTAGGAAAGAAAGAAGGGGGCTTACGCGTATTCTGCGAGGGCCTTCTTCATCTTCTTCATGGCCGCCACTTCGATCTGGCGGATGCGCTCGGCGCTCACGCCATACACGGCAGCCAGGTCGTGCAGCGTCATGCCGCCCGAACCGTCGTCGTTGACCTTGAGCCAGCGCTCTTCGACGATGCGTCGGCTGCGGTCGTCCAGCGCCTCGAGCGCGGTCGCGATGCCGTCGCTCGACAGGCGGTCGCGCTGCTGCGATTCGAGCAGGGCGGTGGGTTCCTGCGAGGCGTCGGCCAGGTAGGCGATGGGGCCGAAGGCTTCGTCGCCGTCGTCCGTCGGGCCCGGGTCGAGCATCACGTCGCCGCCGGACAGGCGGGTTTCCATCTCGAGCACTTCTTCGGGCTTGACGTTCAGGCGGCTCGCCATCTGCGAGACCTCGTCGGGGCTCAGCGTTTCGCGGTGCGTGCCGTTGTCGGCAGCGGCCGAGTCGGCCTTGAAGCCCTGCTTCATCGAGCGCAGGTTGAAGAACAGCTTGCGCTGGGCCTTGGTCGTCGCGACCTTGACCATGCGCCAGTTCTTCAGGATGTACTCGTGGATCTCGGCCTTGATCCAGTGCATGGCGTAGCTCACGAGTCGCACGCCCTGGTCGGGGTCGAAGCGCTTCACGGCCTTCATGAGACCGACGTTGCCTTCCTGGATCAGGTCGCCGTGCGGCAGCCCGTAGCCCAGGTACTGGCGGGAAATGGAGACCACGAGGCGCAGGTGCGACAGCACGAGTGCTCCGGCGGCTTCGAGATCGTTGTGGTCGCGCAGCTTGCGTGCGTAGCCTTGCTCTTCTTCGAGCGTGAGCATGGGCAGGCGGTTGGCGGCCGAAATATAGGCGTCCAGGTTGCCCAGCGGGGGAACCATCGACCACGGGTTGGCGACGGCCAGCTGGTTGGCAGAGACTCCAGACAGCGTTGTCATCAGGGGGAACTCCTTTGTGTTGGCCATATTAGCACTCGGTTAGAGGGAGTGCTAATCCAAGGGTTCCCTTGAATTTCTATCGCTGGAATAGCCAATGGCTACCAGCGGATGCCCAGTCTTAGGAAGAGCTTGGACAAGACGAACAGGGGACCGACCCAGAGATATTGGATGTCTTCGAAGAAGGAAGGCTTCTTGCCCTCGATCTTGTGGCCCACGAACTGGAAGATCCAGGCCACAACAAAGATAGCGGCGGAAACCGGCAATACAAGTCCCCCCATCGCGTGCACCAGCACCAGGGCCAGCGCGGTCAGGGCGAGCATCGCCACGAGGAAGGCCGGCGCCCGCAGCAGGACGTAGTAGACGAGGCTGGCGGCCACGAAGACGTAGGCCACCCAGGGATGGATGGCGAACAGCAGCCCGACGATGCTCAGCATGATGGCCGGGATGGCCACGAAATGGATCAGTTCGTTGGTCGGATTGCGGTGGCTCTCCTCGTAGTGGGCGAGCAGGCGGTCGACCTTGCGGTCGCTCGATTCGAGGGGGGCGGCGGCGGTGTGCGTCATGGCAGGTCTCCGTGGGACGCCGTGCGATGCGGCGAGACTTTCGATGGTGCCCACAGAGAAGCCCGATGGCAAGCGCGGACGCCATGTGAAAATGCTATCAAATAAGTAGCATAAAGCACTATAGCCACGGTTGTTGCCGTGACTTTCTACACTGTCACAAGAAGGTTACATCGCTAAGATCGGCAGGTGCCCCCCTTCGACTCTCCACCCGCTTCCCGGTCGCCGGCCACGGAGACCGGTACGGCCGTCCGCGCACCGCGGGCGATCCTCGTCGTGGACGATCACGACCTGCTGCGCCTGGGTGTCTGTGCCCTGGTCCAGGCCCAGGCCAATCCGTCCGGCGCGAACATCGAAGTCTTCGAGGCCAGCAACGTCGCCGACGCGCTCAGGCTGTACGAAGCCCATCAGGCGTCCATCGGCCTCGTGCTGCTCGACCTGGCGCTGCCCGACACCCACGGCCTGAGCGGCCTGGCCGAATTCCGGATGCGCTTTCCCGAAGCGCGGATCGTGGTGCTCTCGGGCACCGGCAACAGCACGCTGGCGCAGGGCGTGCTCGCGCTGGGCGCCGCTGCCTTCCTGCCGAAGTCGGCCGACCTGAAGGAAGTCGTGAGCTTCATCCGCGCCTGCGGCCTGCTCGACGGCGGCACCGATGCCTCTCAACAGCCGCAGCAGCAATCGGCGGCTCCGCCCGCGCCCGGCAGGCCGCTCAGCGGGTATGCCGAATTCGCCCACGCCAGCGCCTGGCAGGAGCTCACGCCCCGGCAGATGCAGGTGCTGCAGTGGGTGCTCGAAGGCAAGGCGAACAAGGAAATCGCCCAGCTCGCGAACCTCAGCGAAGGCACGGTGAAGAACCATGTCTCGACCATCCTGCTGCTCTTCGGCATGCGTTCGCGTGCCCAGCTGATCAGCACCCTGCATTGAGCGTGCAGCCCGCCGCGCCGAACGCCCCGTCCGCCGACCACGCGCTCGGCCAGCGGGTGCTGCGCGAGCACGTCGCCTCCGTCTACAGCACCTACAGCGCCTCGACGCTCACGCACATGGCCTTCGTGGTCGTGTTCGGCAGCATCATCTATTCGCAGCTGAAGGACCCGAGCCTGCTGTTCTGGCTCGCCGGCCTGCTGATGGCCGACATCTACGTGTTCTTCACGCCGCGCTGGAATCCGTCGCGGCCCGTGCGCGAGAGCGCGTACTGGGCGCGAAAGATCTCGCGAATGGTCACGCTGGTGAGCATGGTCACGGCGGTGGTGCCCTGGCTCATCGTGCCGCACGACAACCTGCCGATGACCTCGCTGCTGATGGCGGTGATCGTCGGCAGCTGCGCGCGGGCGGCGCAGTCGCTCTGGCCGCTGAAGCCGGCGCTCTTCGGCTACACCATGCCGATGTCGCTGGGCATGATCACCGCGCTGGCGTGGCAGGGCGACGGGCTGCACCTGTTCCTGGCGGCTGCCGGCGCGGCCTACCTGCTGCTGACGCTGTACGCGGGCATCGGCCAGCACAAGCTGCTGACCGAGTCGCTCATGCTGCGCTTCGAGAACGAGGCGCTGGCCGCGCGCCTGGGCGAGCAGATCGCCGCCACCGAGCGCGCGAGCGAGGAGAAAACGCGCTTCCTCGGCACCGCCAGCCACGACCTGCGCCAGCCGCTGCACGCCATCGCGCTCTTCGGCGCCGCGCTCGAGAACGAACTGCGCGACCGGCCCGAGGGCCGCAACGCCGAGCGCCTGATGCGCGCGGTGAACGCGCTGGGCGCCTCGCTCGACACCATGCTCGACGTCTCCCGCCTGGACGCCGGCGTGATCACGCCGGAGCCCCGTGCGGTGCAGCTCGATGCGCTGTTCCTGCCGCTGAACCACACCTTCGCGGCGCGCGCCGAGCACAAGCAGCTGCAGCTGCGCGTGCGCGCCAGCGGCCTGTGGGTGCACAGCGACCCGCAACTGCTGCATCGCATGCTGTCGAACCTGATGGACAACGCGCTCAAGTACACGATGCGCGGCGGCGTGACGGTCACGGCGCGCGAGCGCGGCGAAACGGTGTGGATCGAGGTGCGCGACACCGGCATCGGCATCGCGGCCGAGCAGTCGGGGCGGATCTTCGAGGAGTTCTATCAGATCAACAATCCGGGCCGCGACCGCTCGCGGGGGCTGGGCATCGGGCTGTCGATCGTTCAGCGTCTGTCCCGGCTGCTGGGGCACCCGGTGCAGATGCACTCACGGCCGGGGCGGGGCACGCATTTCCGCGTGGTGGTGCCCGTGGCGAGTGCCCCGGCCCTGGCGCCGGCCGGAGCGCTCGCCACGGCCTCCCTGATCGAAGAGCGCGGCGCCTCCACGCTGGCGTTGCCCGGCCGTGTCCTGCTGCTCGACGACGAACTGGAAATCCGCGAAGCCATGACCGGCCTGCTGCGCTCCCATGCCATCGACGCCCATGCGGTGGCGGACGAGGCAGGCGCCGCGGCCGCGTTGCGCCTGGCGGCCCGCGAGGGGCGGCCCTTCGATCTGCTGCTTTGCGACTACCGGCTGGCCGACGGCGTCGACGGGCTCGACGCCGGCCTGCGGCTCAGCCAGGCCGAGGGCGCGGCGACACCGCTGCTGCTCATTACCGGCGAAACCTCTCCCGACCGGCTGCTGCGTGTGCGCGAATCCCAGGTGCCGGTGCTTTTCAAGCCGGTAGTGGCCGATCTGCTGCTGCGGGCGATGGCCGAGGTGGCAGGCGCCAGATGACGTGGACGGCGGCTCGCGCCAGCCCTGCATTTGAATGCATTTGTATTCTTTTTGCCGCCAGATGAGGCGAGTAGAAGCCGGTTTCGCTGGCGCCCATGACTTTCGACACTGGCGGGCAAAAGCTCCGTGCCCTATCTTCCATGCATCGCGTTTCTCGCGAGCGAAGTAGGTAGGGGAGAGAGAAAAGTGAGCGGCCCCGGCGCAAGCCGGGGCCGTTTTTTTCTTTCTTATCCGAGCAGCGCCTGCGCGAACTCGCGGGCGTTGAAGGTTTCCAGGTCTTCCAGCTTCTCGCCCACGCCGATGAAGTAGACCGGAATCGGCCTTTCCCGCGCGATGGCGCACAGCACGCCGCCCTTGGCCGTGCCGTCGAGCTTGGTCACGACCAGGCCCGTGAGGCCCAGCGTCTCGTCGAAGGCCTTGACTTGCGCCAGGGCGTTCTGGCCGGTGTTGCCGTCGATCACCAGCAGCACCTCGTGCGGCGCGGTGCCGTCGGCCTTGGTGACGACGCGCTTGATCTTCTTCAGCTCGTCCATCAGGTGCAGCTGCGTCGGCAGGCGGCCGGCCGTGTCGACCAGCACCACGTCCTTGCCGCGCGCCTTGCCGGCGTTCACCGCGTCGAAGCTCACGGCCGACGGGTCGCCGCCTTCCTGGCTCACGATCTCGACCGTGTTGCGGTCGGCCCAGACCAGCAGCTGCTCGCGCGCCGCCGCACGGAAGGTGTCGGCCGCTGCCAGCAGCACCGAGGCGCCTTCGTCGGCCAGGTGCTTGGTGAGCTTGCCGATGGAGGTGGTCTTGCCCGCGCCGTTGACGCCGGCCACCATGATCACGGTGGGCGTGAACTGGCCGATGACCAGGGGCTTCTCGAGCGGACGCAGCAGGTCGGCCACCGTCTCGGCCAGCAGCGCCTTGACCTGCGAGGCGTCGGTAGCCATCTGGCGCTTGACGCGGCCGCGCAGGTCGTCGAGCAGGTATTCGGTCGCCTTGACGCCGGTGTCGGCCATCAGCAGGGCGGATTCGAGCTCTTCGTACAGCGCCTCGTCGATCTTCGCGTTGACGAACACGGCCTGGATGCCGGTGCCGGTCTTGCGCAGGCCGGTCTTGAGCTTGTCGAACCAGCCCTTGCGCTCGGTGGCGATGACGGGCTCGGCAATCGGCGCGACGACCGGCGCTGGCGCAGGAACGGGGGCGGCAACCGGGGGAGCGGAAACAGGGGCTGGAGCGGGCGATGCAACCGGTGCGGGGGCCGGCGCAGGAGCTGGCGAAGGCACTGGCGCCGGTGTCGGTGCTGCAACGGGTGCGAGAGCGGGTGCAGGTGGCGGGGCAGGCGTTTCTTCCGCCGCCGGCTTCGAGCCGAACCAGCTCGAGGGCGAGAACACCGAGCGCGCCGGTGCGGGCTCGGGAGCGGGCGCCGCCGGGGCCGGCGGGGTGGACGCCGGCGCATCGGGGGTTTCGGCAGGCGGTTTTTTCTTGAAGAAACTGAACATCAGGAGCTTTTTACAATCCGAGCCATTCTATGAAACACCTCCCGCCACGCCGTGCTGCGTCTGGTGCGGTGCTGGCGATGGCGCTCCTGGCGCCATGGGCCATGCCTGCCCAGGCCCAATCCGCCCCGCCTTCCGCCGCCGCAGCAGCCGCGGCGCCCGGCCCCCAGCAATTCACGCTCGCCAACGGCATGACGCTGATCGTGCAGCCCGACCGGCGCTCGCCCACGGCGGTGCAGATGGTCTGGGTTCGCGTCGGCTCCATCGACGAGGTCGACGGCACCTCCGGCGTGGCCCATGCGCTCGAGCACATGATGTTCAAGGGCACCAAGGACATCAAGCCCGGCGAGTTCTCGCGCCGCGTGGCCGCCCTCGGCGGCCAGGAAAACGCCTTCACCACCCGCGACTACACCGGCTACTACCAGCAGATCCCGGTCGGCAGCCTCGAGCAGGTGATGAAGCTCGAATCGGACCGCTTCGCCAACAACCAGTGGCCCGACGACGAGTTCAAGCGCGAGATCGAGGTGGTCAAGGAAGAGCGCCGCCTGCGCACCGAAGACCAGCCGCGCGCCCTGCTCGGCGAGCAGCAGAACGCCGCCGTCTTCACCGCCTCTCCCTATCACCGCCCCGTGGTGGGCTGGATGAGCGACCTCGACGCCATGACGGCCGAGGACGCCCGCGCCTTCTTCAAGCAGTGGTACGTGCCCGCCAACGCCGTGCTCGTGGTGGCCGGCGACGTCGACGTGGCCCAGGTGCGCGCGATGGCCGAGAAGTACTACGGCCGCATCCCCTCGCGCGCCGTGCCTTCGCGCAAGCCGCGCATCGAGCCGGCCCAGCGCGGCATCCGCCGCATCGAGCTGAAGGCGCCGGCCGAGCAGGCCTACGTGTCGCTCGCCTACCGCGTGCCGCAGCTCGCCAATATCGACGACGTGAACAGCGACGCCTGGGCGCTGGTGGTGCTGTCCGCCGTGCTCGACGGCTATGCCGGCGCCCGGCTCGACCGCGCGCTGACCCAGGGGCCCGACCGCGTCGCCGATTCGGCCGGTGCCTACTCGGGCTTCGTCGGCCGCGGCCCGCAGCTCTTCGTGCTCGACGGCGTTCCGGCCGCGGGCAAGAGCGCCGAGGTGGTGGAAGCCGCCCTGCGTGCGCAAGTGGCGCGCATCGCCAAGGACGGCGTGGGCGAAGCCGAACTGGCACGCGTCAAGACCCAGTGGGTCGCGAGCGAAACCTACAAGCGCGACTCGGTGATGGCGCAGGCGCGCGAACTCGGCAGCAACTGGATCCAGGGCCTGCCGCTCGACGCCAGCGAGCGCATCGTCGCGCGGCTGCAATCCGTCACGGCCGCGCAGGTGCAGGCCGTGGCCGCCAAGTACTTCGGCGACGACCAGCTCACCGTTGCCACGCTGCGTCCGCTGCCGCCCGAAGCCAAGCCCCGTGGCCGCGGCTTTGCCGCGCCCGCCGGCGAAATGCGCTGAAAGGGCCCGATTCCATGACGAAGACTCTCATCAAGAAGATCGCGCGCCGCGCCCTGTTCGCGGGCGCGGCCGCCATCGCGGGCATCACCGTCGCGCAGGCCGCGCTGCCCATCCAGCATTGGACGCTGGCCAGCGGCGCAAAGATCTACCTGGTGTCGACCAACGCGCTGCCGATCGTCGACGTGCAGATCGATTTCGACGCCGGCAGCCGCCGCGACCCCGCCGCGCAGGCCGGCCTGGCCAGCACCACCGCCACCATGGTCGAGAAGGGCGTGCGCGCCGGCAGGAACGGCGAGCCCGCGCTCGACCAGAATGCGCTGGGCGAAGCCTGGGCCGACCTGGGCGCCAGCTTCGACGCGAGTGCCGGCACCGACCGCACCAGCTATTCGCTGCGCTCGCTGTCCGATCCGGCGCTGCTCAACAAGGCGGTGGCGCTGGCGGCGCGCGAGATCGGCGAGCCGTCCTTCCCCGACGATGTGTGGCAGCGCGAGCGCGAGCGCATCAACGCGGCCATCAAGGAAGCCAACACCAAGCCCGCCACCATTGCCGGCCGCACATTCGCGGCCGACGTCTACGGCGTGCATCCCTACGGCCAGGAAGTGACGGAGGAGACGCTCGCGCGCATCGATACCGCCGCCATGCGCCAGCGCTACCAGCAGCTCATCGTGCCGTGCCGCGCCAAGCTCAGCATCGTCGGTGCCGTCACGCGCGCCGAGGCCGAGACCATCGCCACCACGCTGCTGTCGCGCCTGCCCGGCCCCGAGGCCTGCACGCCGCTGCCGCCCATCGCGCCGGTGGCCGCGCTGACCGGGCCGAAGGACGAGCGCATCGCCTTCGACTCGGCGCAGGCCCACGTCCTCATCGGCCAGCCCGGCTATCCGCGCAAGGACCCGGACCACTTCGCGCTCACGCTGGGCAACTACGTGCTGGGCGGCGGCGGTTTCGTCTCGCGCCTGATGAACGAGGTGCGCGAGAAGCGCGGCCTGACCTACAGCATCTACAGCGGCTTCGCGCCGGGGCTCGAGGCGGGCGCGTTCCGCGTCGGCTTCCAGACCCGGCCCGATCAGGCCGAGGAGGCCGTCAAGGTGTCGCGCGAGGTGCTCGCGAAGTTCGTGGCCGAAGGCCCCACCGCCAGCGAGCTGAAGGCCGCCAAGGACAACCTGATCGGCGGCTTCCCGCTGCTGCTGGACAGCAACCGCAAGCTGATCGGCAACGTCGCCAACATCGCCTGGCATGACCTGCCGCTGGACTACCTCGACACCTGGACCGCGCGCATGAACGCGGTCACGGCCGCCGACGTGAAGGCCGCCTTCCAGCGCAAGCTGCAGCCCGAGCGCATGGTGACGGTGGTGGTGGGCGGCAAGGAAGCCAAGACCGCCAAGGCGCAGCAGTAGCGGCAGCCTATTCCAGCGCGTGCGGACCGCTGGTGGCGGCCGCGCGCACCGCGGCCCCCAGCCGCTCCAGCAGCTTGGGCGCCGCGCGCGCGTGCTGCCAGTAGAGCGGCACCGGCAGCTTCGAGTCGGGCACCAGCTCGACCAGCCTTCCTTCCCTGAGCGCCCCGGCCACCATGCTGACCGGGTGCATGCCCCAGCCCATCCCCAAGCACGCCGCCTCGACGAAGGCGCTGGGCGAGGGAATCCAGTGCCTCGGCGTCTCGACGTTGCGGTGGCAGATGCGCCGCACCCAGCGCGCCTGGAGCCTGTCCTTGCGATCGAACACGAGGCTCGGCGCGCTCGCCAGCGTGCGCGCGCCCACGCCCTTCGCGAAATGCTCGCGCACGAACTCCGGGCTGGCCGCCGCCACATAGTGCGTTGTGCCGAGCGGCTCGCTGTTGCAGCCGGCTACCGGCTGGGCCAGGGCGGTGACCGCCGCGAGCACCGCGCCGCTGCGCAGGCGCTCGGCTGTGTGGTCCTGGTCGTCCACCGTGAGGTCGAGCAGCGCGCCCGGCTCCTGCGCGGCGAAGGCCGACGCGGCTGCGATGAACCAGGTCGCGAGCGTGTCGGCGTTGACGGCCACCCGAATCGTGACGCGCTCGTCGCCCGCCTCGCCGCCGCCCATGCCGAGGGCGGGCAGGGCCTCGCGCAGTTCGTGTTCCAGCATGCCCACGCGCTCGACGTGCCGGCACAGCTGCTGGCCGGCCTCGGTCGCGACGCAGGGCTGGCCGCGAACCAGCAGCGCGCCGCCGGTGCGTTCCTCCAGCTGCCTGATGCGCTGCGACACCGCCGATGGCGTGACGTGCAGCGCGCGGGCGGCGCGTTCGAAGCTGCCTTCGCGCACCACGGCGGCGAGGGCGTTCAGGGCGGCGTAGTCGAGCATGGGCGGGCCTGATGAAATGAAGGGAAACTGAATCTGCTTAAGAAAGTTTAGTTTGAATTAATCCGGTGCGGGCGGCATCCTCGAAGCATGCAAGCCGTACACGTCACCACCGCCTTCGCCAACGGGCTCTTCATGAGCCTGGTCCTCATCGTCGCCATCGGGGCGCAGAACGCATACGTGCTGCGCCAGGGCTTGCGTCGCGAGCATGTGGGCGCGGTCGTGCTGTTCTGCGCGGCCAGCGACGCGGTGCTGATCGGCGCCGGCGTGGCCGGCATGGCGCAGGTGCTCCAGGGACGGCCGATGCTGGCCACGGTGCTCGCGGGGCTCGGCGCGGCCTTCCTGTGCGCCTACGGGCTCAGGGCGCTGTGGCGTTCGCGCCAGCCCGCGGCGCTGCAGGCCACGGCGCAGGGGGCTTCGTCGCTGTCGCGCGCGACCGTGGTGGCGCAGGCGGCCGGCTTCACCCTGCTGAATCCGCATGTGTACCTCGACACGGTGCTGCTCGTGGGCAGCGCCGGCGCGCAGTACGCGGGCCTGCTCAAGGTCTGGTTCGTCGCGGGCGCCGCCATGGCGAGCGCGCTGTGGTTCACCTCGCTGGGCTACGGCGCACGTTTGCTCGCGCCGGTGTTCGCCAGGCCGCGCGCCTGGCAGATGCTCGACGCGCTGGTCGGCGGCACCATGCTCGTGCTGGCGGCGATGCTGGCGCGGCGCGCGCTGACGGGGGCCTGAGAAAGGTCCGCGCATGCGGCGGCGTTAAGCTCGCCGCATGCCCCAGAAGAAAGCCGCCCCAGCCTCCCGTTCCGCGCCAGCCGGCAAGTCCAAGCAGCCCGCGGTGAAGCGCCCGTCGAAGCCCAGCGAGGTGCGCATCATCGGCGGCGAATGGAAGCGCACCCGTCTCGCCGTGGCCGACAAGCCCGGCCTGCGCCCCACGCCCGACCGCGTGCGCGAGACGCTCTTCAACTGGCTCGCGAGCCTGGCCGGTGCCGGTGGCGGCGAGCTGCCGGGCTGGCAGTGCGTGGATGCCTTCGCGGGCACCGGCGCGCTGGGATTCGAGGCCGCATCGCGCGGCGCGGCCAGCGTGCTGCTGTGCGAGCAGGACGCCGCGCTCGTCGCCCAGATGCAGGCCGTGAAGACCAAGCTCGAAGCCGAAGCCGTGCGCATCGAGCGCGGCAACGGGCTCACCGCGCTCGAACGCGCGCCGGCCGGCAGCCTCGACGTCGTGTTCCTCGATCCGCCCTTCGACAACATCGCGCTCTACGAGCCGGCACTTCGCGCCGCCGTGCGCGCGCTGCGCGCCGAGGGCTCGGTGTACCTCGAGGCGCCGCGCCGCTGGAGCGGTGAAGAGCTCGCGGCCCTCGGCCTCGCGGAGTTCCGCCATCTCAAGGCCGGTGCCGTCCACGCGCACCTGCTGAGGCCGGCCGCGCAGGGGACTGCATAATCCGCCGGACAAGCCGCACCGGCAGCATGAGGAAGAAGCAACCATGGCCAGCAACGTCATCGCGGTTTATCCCGGCACTTTCGACCCCATCACCCTCGGTCACGAGGACGTGGTGCGCCGTGCCACCCAGCTCTTTTCCAAGGTGATCGTCGCGGTGGCGGCGGGCCATCACAAGAAGGCGCTGTTCACGCTCTCCGAGCGCATGGACATGGCCCGCGAGGCCGTCAAGCCCTACAGCGACCAGGTCTCCGTCGAGAGCTTCTCGGGCCTGCTGCGCGACTTCGTCGTCGCGCGCGGCGGCAAGGCCATGGTGCGCGGCCTGCGCGCCGTGACCGACTTCGACTACGAGTTCCAGCTCGCCGGCATGAACCGATCGCTCATGCCCGACGTCGAGACCGTCTTCCTGACCCCGAGCGACAAGTACCAGTTCATCTCCAGCACCTTCGTGCGCGAGATCGCGATGCTCGGCGGCGAGGTCCACAAGTTCGTCTCTCCGAACGTGGAGCAGCAGCTCGCGGCAAAAGTCCGCAGCCTCGGACGTGAATAAGCCGCAATGAGCGGCATCCCACCGCCTCGCCTGCATCTGCTTGGCGATGCAGCACTGCTGTGCGAACTGCCCGCGCCCGCCACGCTGGCGCAGCAGCAGCGCATCTGGGCGCTGGCCGAGCATGCGCGGCAGTGGCCCGGCGTCGGCGAGACGCTGCCGGGCATGAACAACCTCACGCTCACCTTCGATCCGACCGCGATCGATCTCGACACGCTCACCGCGCATGTTCTCGAAGCATGGCCGAAGCTGTCCGCCGGTGCGGTAGCGGGCAGGCTGGTCGAGATCCCGGTGGCCTATGGCGGCGAGCACGGACCCGACCTGGCCGACGTCGCGGCCCACACCGGCTTCACGCCGGCCGAGGTGGTGCGGCGCCATACCGCCGCCGAATACGTCGTCTACCTGCTGGGCTTCCTGCCCGGCTTCAGTTTCATGGGCGGACTGCCGCCCGAGCTGGCCACGCCGCGCCGTGCCGAGCCGCGTCTTGCGGTGCCCGCGCGCTCGGTCGGCATCGGCGGCGAGCAGACCGGCATCTACCCGCTGGTGTCGCCGGGCGGCTGGCAGCTGATCGGCCGCACGCCGCTGGAGCTGTTCGACCCCGCGGCCGAGCCGCCGACGCTGCTGCGTCCCGGCGATCGCGTGCGTTTCGTGGCGGAGAGCGTGCAGACATGATCGCCATCCGCAAGCCCGGCGTGCTCGCGTCGGTGCAGGACCTGGGCCGCCACGGCCATCGCCAGCTCGGCATCTGCCCGGGCGGCGCGCTCGACGTGCTCGCGCTCACGCTGGCCAACCGGCTGGTGGGCAATGCCGATCGCGCGGCGGGCCTGGAGCTCACCATGGGCGGCTGCGAGCTGCAGTTCGAGGCCGACACGCGCATCGCGCTCGCGGGCGACGACTTCGGCGCGAGCCTCGACGGCGTGCCGTTGTGGCCCTGCTGGAGCGTGCCGGTCGCGGCCGGCCAGACGCTCAGGCTCGAGGGCGCCAACGCCTCCGGTACGAAGAAGCCCGGCGTGCGCAGCTGGCTCGCTGTGGCGGGCGGCATCGACGTGCCGCAGGTCCTTGGTTCGCGCAGCACCGATCTCAAGGCCGGCTTCGGCGGCCTCGAAGGCCGGCCGTTGCGCAAGGGCGACCGCCTGCCGGTGGGCGCCTCGGTGCTCGATGCCGCGCGACGCGAACGCCGCCCCTTCGGCATCCGCGGCCCCGACTGGGGCCCGGCCGAGGACGACGGCGCCATCGCGCTGCGCGTGCTGCCCGGCCCCGAGTTCGAGCTGTTCACGCTGGCCGCGCGCGAGCAGCTCTGGGCCGAGCGCTGGCGCATCACGCCGCAGAGCAACCGCATGGGCAGCCGCCTCGAAGGCGCCGAGCTCAAGCGCAAGCGTGGCGGCGACATGCTTTCGTCGGGCGTGATCCCCGGCACGATCCAGGTGCCGCCCTCGGGCCAGCCGATCATCCTGATGGGCGACGCGCAGACCACCGGCGGCTATCCGCGCATCGGCGTGGTCATCCGCGCCGATCTCTGGAAGCTCGCGCAGGCGCCGCTCAACGGCAGGCTGCGCCTCGTGCAGGTCGACCAGCCGCAGGCGCTGGCCGCGTGGGCCGGCCAACAGCGCTACCTCTCGCAGGTGGCGCAAGGCCTTGCGGCCACAGGCTGGCCGGGCGCGGCATAGACTGCGCCGGAGCGGACAGACAGCGAGAGAAAGAAAGGACGCCCCACCATGCAGATCGACCTCAATGCCGACCTCGGCGAAGGCGCCGGCAACGACGAAGCGCTGCTCGCGCTGGTGAGCTCCGCCAACATCGCCTGCGGCTGGCACGCCGGCGACGCGAAGACCATGCAGCAGTGCGTGCGCTGGGCGATGCGAAACGGCGTGGCCATCGGCGCGCATCCCAGTTTCCCCGACCGCGAGAACTTCGGCCGCAGCACCATGCACCTGCCGCCCGAGGAGATCGTCGCCAACGTGCTCTACCAGGTGGGCGCGCTCGCGGCCATCGTGAAGGCCGAGGGCGGCAGGCTTTCCCACGTGAAGGCCCATGGCCAGCTCTACAACCAGGCCGTGAAGGAGCCCGAACTGGCCGACGCGCTGTGCGAGGCCGTGCGCCGCTTCGATCCCTCGCTCAAGTTCTTCGGCCTCGCTGGCAGCAACATGATCGACGCGGCCCGCCGCGCCGGCCTCGAACCCGTGGAGGAAGTGTTCGCCGACCGCGGCTACATGCCCGACGGCAGCCTCGTGCCGCGCAGCCAGCCTGGCGCGCTGATCGAGAGCGAGGAGCAGTCCCTCGCGCAGACCCTCTCGCTCGTGCGCGATCGCCGCGTGACCGCCATCGACGGCAGCGTCGTGCCTGTCAATGCGCAGACCGTCTGCCTGCACGGCGACGGCGCCCACGCGCTGGCCTTCGCGCGCCGCATCCGCGAGCGGCTGGAGGCCGAGGGCATCGCCGTGCGCGCCTGACCGGGCCAGATGCCCGTCGTCATGACGGGCATCGTCAGGCGGTCAGGTTGCTGACCCAGCTTTCTCCCGCTTCGGCGCAGTACTCGCCCACGATGGCGCGCGTCAGCCCGGCGACCGCGTTCGCGGCCGGGGCGGTGTCGCGCAGGTGGGCCACGGTGATCGTCATCGGCGGCAGCTCGGGGCCCTCGCGCACTTCAAGGTAGCCGGCGCCCAGCTCGTCGCGCACGAAGATCGGCGGTATCGCCGCCACGCCGAAGCCGCCCTTGGTCAGCTGGATGATCGACTGCACCGAGGGAAAGCTGCACACGCGCGGCTCCGCGGCACGGCCGGCGAACAGCGCCCGCACGTGCGCCCTGGGCCCCGAGGTGCGCGAGAAGGTGAGCACCGGCACCCGCTCCAGGTCTTCCAGCAGCAGGTCGCGCTCCTTCGGCAGCATCGCGGGGCGCGCGATCCACTGCATCGGAAAGCGGCACAGCGGCGCGACGGCCATGTCGCCGTCGCCGGCCGCCTCGGTCATGTCGTCGTTCTGGATCAGCAGGTCGAACCTGCGCTGGCGGAACTGCTCGCGCAGGTTGTAGGCCGTGTCGACCGTGATGTCGGGCTCGATGGCCGGCAGCCGCTCGCTCAAGGCCTGGATCAGCTGCGTGAGCCAGGTGTGGACCACCGTCTCGATGACGCCGATGCGCACCCGGCCCGAGGGTGGCGCGTCGGGGTGGACCGAGAGCTTGAGCTGGCGCTCCAGCACGAGCATCTGCTCGGCCTGGCTGACCACCTGCTCTCCGATGATGGTGAGCTTGAGCGCGCGCTGCGAGCGGTCGACGAGCGAAACGCCCAGCTCTTCCTCCAGCGCCTCTATGCGCTTGGACACCGCCGCCTGGGTGGTGCACAGGACCTGCGCCGTCTGGCGAAAGCTCTTGAGCCGGTCGAGCATGACCAGCGTCTCGAGAAAGCGGGTGTTCATTGGTGAATCTCTTCCCTGGTTACGGTGCTTGTTGAGTTTTTGTTATCAATTTGTTCAACAAAAACTCGTTCGACAGCTCTCGGGGGCGCATGTTTTCATAAAGCCGTCACACCGAAACAGAGGTGCAACCCGCCCCCGCGATGGCGTCTTCTTGCCGCCGTCGATTCCTGCCGGCTTCGCAGAAGTCGTGCCAAGGGCGGGGTGCGCACCGCGGGCTTCAAGTCACCTCAGCAGGAAAAGGGAACGATGAAACGCACGACCATCACAAGGCAGCTGAAGACCGGCGCCGCACTTGGCGTCTGCACGCTGGTACTGGCGAGTTGCGGAGGCGGTGGAGGAGGAGGCGGCGCCGATCCGGCAACGTTGGCGGCCATCGCCGCGGCGGCAGCGGCCGCAGCCGCCGGCGGGCCGGCACCCGCTGCGGCACCGCCGGCTCCACCGGCACCGGCGCCCGCACCGCCGGCGATCCAGGCCAGGTGCGCCATGGATACGACCGTGCAGGCCTCCTACGAGGAACAGCGCCTGCCCAACAAGCTGTCGGCCAGCGACGCCCTGAGCTTCTCGCAGCAGCTGCTGCAGGCCAGCGGCTTCGACAGGTTCGGCCCCGACTTCGCCGCGAAGCTGTGCAGCAACGGCCTGGCCGGCGCCTCGACCTACGGCGATGCCGTGACCCTGCTGCACACCGAGGGCCAGAAGCTCTGGCAGGCGGCACTCGACCGCGTGCAGGGGCGTGTCGTGCAAGGCAGCCTGCCCAGGAGCGACGACCGCATGCTCTACTGGGCCCGCCTCACCATGACGCTGGCGCTGCGCCAGTGGAAGCCCGACTTCGCGCTGACCGACGACCAGCGCGCGGCCCTGCAGGTCGAGTTCGAGAAGGCCTCGCGCGGCCAGTACGCCATCGACTTTCCCGAGGGGCCGAAATACAAGCGCATCCTCGTGAGCGGCTTCGATCCGTTCACCCTGGGCGCGGCGGGCACGAACGGCAACCTCTCCATCCGCATCGGCAACCCGTCCGGCGCGACCATCCTGTCGCTGGACGGCAATACCGTGCCCTTGGCCGACGGCACCACCGCGGTCATCCGCACCTTCATCCTGCCGGTCAACTACGGCCCGTTCATCGCCGGCATGCAGGAAGACGCGCTGGGGCCCTGGTTCAAGCCCGGCTCCAAGCGGGTCGATGCGTCCGTGAGCATGAGCCAGGGCGGGGGCGAGTTCGACCTGGAGCACTACAACGGCCGCTACCACTACGCCGCCTTCCCGGGCAACGACAACCTGAACCCGCCGTGCTCCGACGCCGGAGGATTCCCCTCTTCGCTGGAGTGCGACATCTTCCCGCCCGAGCGCTGGCTGGGCTATTCGGCCAAGCCGTGGCAACGCGACGCATCGCCGCAGTTCACGGTCGCGACCCTGCCGTTCCAGAAGCTGATCGATGCCAACACCGGCGCGGGCATCCTCAACACCGACACCGGCCAGACCGGCGGCTGGGCAGTGGTGCGCCACGACCCGTACACCGTGGGCCCCTGCACGAAGGCGGCCTCGGATGCGGCTTCGGCCTACGACAAGGCCCAGGCGGCGGTGCAGGCGGCGATCGACGCATTCAGCGCGCCGGGGGTGGATTTCACCGTGGCGTACAAGAACTACTCCGACGCGGTCGCCGCCGCGGCGCTGGTGGCTCCGCCGAATCCGCTGGAAACCAACTGCGCGCTGACGGGCGGCGGCGGCAACTACCTGTCCAATGCCAGCGCCTATCGCAACACCCTGATGCGCGACACCTTCAAGCTCACCATTCCGGCCGGGCACATCCACACGCCCGTCATGACGGCCTTCGGCAGCGGCAGCGACGGGAAGATCACCGACGCAACCTTCGAGGGCCGACGCGACTCCATCGTGGCGCAGGCCCGCAACCTGGTGATCGCGCTGGCGAACAGCCTCGTGGCGGCGCCGGCCCCCTAATCGAATCAGGAGCATGAACATGATGAAACAAGCGCTTCACGCTGCTGTCCTCGCCAGCCTGGCCGCCGGCGGCGCCGCGCTGGCCCAGCCCAGCGGCGGCTTCTATCTGCTGAAGAACAAGGAAAGCGGCAAGGTCCTGTGCTCGCAGAACCCGATCAGCCCCGACTGGGTCCGGGTGGCTGGCCCGTTCAGGGACCAGGACTGCAAGGTCGAGCAGAAGCCTGAGCCCGTGCGCACCGACCTGCCGGCCAACCCGCTCGACCTGGCGCCGAAGAAGTAGGAAGAGAAAGCGGGAGGCGCGGCGGCCGGCGTCTTGCAGTACCTTCCGGGAAGTACCTTTCGGGATACTGCCGGACATCGCCATGACCAGGAAAACCAAAGCACCGCCGCCGCCTTCCCCATCATCGAAGCCGCCGCTGCGCGTTCTGCTCACCGGCTTCGAGCCCTTCGAGCAGGAGGTGCTCAACCCCTCGTGGGACGCGGTGCGCTCGCTGGACGGCTGGAAGGTGGGGCGCGCGACGGTCCATGCGCGACTGGTCCCCTGCGTCTTCGGCGATGCCATCGACGCGCTGCTCGCCGCCATGGACGAGCTCCGGCCGCAGCTGGTGCTGTGCATCGGCCAGGCCGGCGGGCGCACGGAGTTCACGCCGGAGCGCGTCGCCATCAACATCGACGACGCCCGAACGGCGGACAACAAGGGCCGGGAGCCCATCGACGTGCCGGTGGTGCCCGGCGCGCCCGCCGCGTATTTCTCGACGCTGCCGATCAAGGCCATGGTGCGCGAGCTGCGCGCGGCCGGCGTGCCGGCCTCGGTGTCGAACAGCGCGGGCACCTTCGTGTGCAACCACATCTTCTACGGGCTGATGCACCGCATCGCGACGCATCCGGTGGCGGGGCTGCGCGGCGGCTTCATCCACATTCCCTACCTGCCGGAGCAGGCGGCGCGCTTTCCGGGGGCGCCCAGCATGTCGCTGGAAACCATGGTCAAGGCCTTGCGCATCGCGGTGACCACCTCGCTCGCTGTGGAGCACGACATCACCGAGACCGGCGGCCAGCTGCACTGAGCGGCCGCGAGAGTTCAGGCTCAGGCGGGGAAGTTCTTGGCCAGCCAGCGGTTGAGCGCGGCATTGACGATGTCGGGCTTCTCCATCGTCAGCATGTGGCCGCAGTCGGGCACCCACACCACTTCGGCCTGCGGCAGCAGCGCCGCCATCTCGGTCGTGCATTCGGGCGGTGCGAGCCTGTCCTCGTTGCCGCACACCAGCAGCACGGGCGCGCGCACCGACGCGAGGTGCAGGCGGGCGTCGGGCCGGCGCATCACTGCGCGGTTCTGGCTGATGAGCTGCTGCGCGCCGGCGCCGAGCACGATGTCGAGGTAGCGCTGCACCAGCGCCTCGTCGGCGGCCTGCGTTGGGTGAAAGGCGAAGTAGACGTTCGGCTCGATCACGTCGCGCAGCTCGCCGCGCTCGAAGTACTCGATGGCGCCTTCGCGCAGCGTGAACATGTCGGGCGTCTCGGGCCGGGCGCTGGTGCCGAGCAGCGCGAGCCCGGCGATGCGCCCGGGCGCCTGGCGGGCCGCCTCCATGGCGACCATGCCGCCCATCGAGGCGCCGCACAGCACCAGCGGGCCCTCGTTGTCGCGCAGCACGGCTGCGGCCATGCCCTCGATGGTGTCGTTGTGCCGCTGGACGTCGCTCACGCGCGCGCCGAAGGCGGAGGGAAGGACGGGCAGCTGGGCTTCCCAGATGCGCTCGTCGCAGGCGAGGCCGGGCAGCAGGATCAGATTGGGCATGGGCACGGATTCTGCGCGATTGCGGCCCGCGGCGCAGCGACTCAGGTCACGGCATAGGCCTCATGGCCAGCAGCCATCTCGCACTGCTGCCGACATACTCGAAAGCCCATGCCGAGGAACCCCGCAATGAACCTGGTCGAACGCGTCCAAGCCATCCTGCTCAAGCCGAAGGCCACCTGGCCCGAGATCGACTCGGAGCCGGCCGACGCCGCATCGCTCTACAAGAACTACGTGATGATCCTCGCGCTGATTCCCGCGGTGGCCAGCTTCATCGGCCTGTCGCTCATCGGCATCGGCGCCTTCGGCGTGAACTTTCGCGTGCCGCTGGCCTCGGGGCTCGCGAACATGGTCGTGGGCTACGTGCTGTCGCTGGTGATGGTGTTCGTGCTCGCGCTCATCATCGACGCGATGGCGCCCACCTTCGAAGGCACCAGGAGCCAGATCGGCGCGCTCAAGCTCTCGGCCTATGCGAGCACGGCGGCCTTCGTCGGCGGCGTCTTCAGCCTGCTGCCTTCGCTGTCGGCGCTTGGCGCGCTGGCGGCGCTCTATGGCGTCTACCTGCTCTACACCGGGCTGCCTGTGCTCATGAAGTGCCCGCCAGACAAGGCCATCGCCTACACCGCCGTGGTTGTGGTCTGCGCCATCGTCGGCGGCGTGGTGATCGCCTGGGTGCTGGCGCTGCTCACGCCGTCGCCGATGCGACTGGGCGCGGCGCCCGGCGTCGATGCCGCGGTGGCGGTGGTGCAACAGGCAGTGGGGACAAACGCCTGAGCGTCACGCGCACGGTGGAAAATGGGCGGCAATGCCAACGCCCAAGCCCGACACCACCACCGACCTGATCCTCATCCGCCACGGCGAGACCGCCTGGAACCGCGAACTCCGCTTCCAGGGGCACGCCGATGTGCCGCTCAACGACATGGGCCACGAGCAGGCCCGCCGCCTCGGCCTGCGGCTGGCCAGCGAGACCGCCGTGCGGCACATCCTGAGCAGCGACCTCATGCGCGCGCAGCAGACCGCCGCGCCCGGTGCCCAGCAGCTTTCGCTGCCTGTGGCCACTTCGGCGGCGCTGCGCGAGCAGTTCTTCGGCGTGGTCGAGGGCATGCGCTCCGACGAGATCCAGAGCCTGCACCCCCGCGCCTGGGAGGAATGGCTGGAGTTCCGCGAAGACCACGCCATGCCCGAAGGCGAGACGCCGCGCGAGTTCCACGCGCGCATCGTCGCGGCGCTGGGCGGCATCGCCTCGGAGCACCGGGGCCAGCACCTGATCGTCGTCACGCACGGCGGCGTGCTCGACATGGTGTGGCGCACCGCCAGGGGCCTGAGCCTGAGCGGGCCGCGCCGCAGCGAGATTCCCAACGCGGGCTTCAACCGCATCCGCATCGCCGATCCGCAGCGGCCCGACGACATCGAGATCGTCGAGTGGGCCGACACACGCCACCTGGCCGACCTGCCGCCGCAGCCGACCTACGACCAGACGCGGCACCTGAAGAACAAGGACTGAGGCAGCAGTCTCAGCCGCAGCTACCCGCCTTCGGCGTGCGCAGCAGCGGCTGGCCGGCGCCCACGCCCGTGGGCTTGCCGCCGTCCACAGCGAGCTGCCCGTTCACCAGCACCGTGGTCACGCCTTCCGACAGCAGCGCGGGCTGCGTGTAGGTGGCCTTCGCCGCATAGCGCGCCGGATCGAACACCACCACGTCCGCGTAGTAGCCCGGGCGCAGATGCCCGCGCTGCTTCAGCCCCAGCGTGTCGGCCGTGAGCGACGAGCTGCTGCGGATGAACTGCGCCAGCGAGATCGTGTGCTCCTTCACCACGTACTGGTCGTACTTGCGCGCGAAGGTGCCGTAGGCGCGCGGATGGCCCAGCGAGGAGTCGGACGAGGTCATGACCCACGGCCGCTTCATGAAGGCGCGCACGTCGTCGTCGCTCTGGTTGAAGGAGGCGATCATCAGGTCGCCGTCGCGCAGCACCGCGATGGCGGCGTCCACCGGGCCGGCGTTCGACGCCTTCGCCACGTCGGCCAGCGTCTTGCCCACGTACTTCGTGCTGCCGGCCGAGAACAGGATGGCCTCGGGGCCGCCGCGCAGCCGCAGGTTCTCGCGCATGTCCTTGCGCAGGCGCTCCTGCTGCGAGGCGTCGTCGAAGCGCTGCAGCGTTGCCGCGCGGCCGCCTTCATTGGCCCAGGGCGGCAACAGCGCGGCCGAGAAGCGCGTGCTCGACGCGGTCCACGGATAGTGGTCTGCCGTGATGTCCAGCCCGCCCGCGCGTTCCTTCTCGATGCGCCTGATGATGTCGCCGCTCTGGCCCTGCACGTCGACGCCCAGCGCCTTGATGTGCGCCACGTGCACCGGCAGCTTCGCTTCGTGGCCGATGCGGATCACCTCGTCGATGGAGCCCTTCAGGCCGATGTTGTACATGGACTCGTCGCGGATGTGGCTGTCGTAAAGGCCGCCATGCCGCGCCGCCACCTTCGCGAGCTCGATGACCTCCTCGGTCTTCGAGAAGTTCTGCGGCGTGTAGAAGAGCCCCGTCGACAGGCCCAGCGCGCCTTCGCACATGCCCTGGCTCACGCGCTTCTTCATCGCCTCGAGCTGTTCGGGCGTCGGTGCCCGGTTGGCCTCGCCCAGCTCGCTCATGCGCACCGGGCCGAAGCCCACGTACATGGCCACGTTGGTGCCCACCGGCGCGGCGCGCAGCTTCTGTGCCTGCGCCGCGATGTCGAAGCCGCCGAAGCCGTCGTTGCCGATCACCGCGGTGGTCACGCCCTGCGTGACGAAGGGAATGTTCAGCCGACGCTTCGCGTCGTTGGAGTGCAGGTCGGCGTCGGCATGCGTGTGCGCGTCGATGAAGCCGGGCGCGACCACCATGCCCGTGGCGTCGATCACGCGCTTCGCGGCGAACTGCGCCGGTGCCGCCTTGCCCGCGAACACGATCCGGTCGCCCGCGATGCCCACGTCGCCGACCACCGGCGCATCCGAGTCGCCCGTGTAGACGGTGCCGCCGCGCAGCAGCAGGTCGAGCGCGACCGGGGCGCCATCGGCGGCATGAAGGACGGGAGAGAAGGGCGCGAGGGCCGAGAGAACGGCCAGCGTGACGAGCGACTTGTGCATGGAAGGCCTGCCCGCGAGGGCGTGGTGTCTGAAGGGAGCGACCAGTCTAGGAGCCGCTCGCATGCAGTCGCCAATTCCTTTTGCACCATGCCCCATGACCTGAAGGCATGGGCTGCCTCCAACTACGCGGGCCTGCGCGGGCCTGTTCAGGCGTCAGGCGTGCGCAGCGGTTCCCCCGGTCAGCTGTCCGAGGCCGAGCCGGGCATAGACCGCGGCCGTCTGCCGGCGCAGGCGCAGCGACTCGGGCTGTCCGTTGAGCTGCTGTTGCAGGATGCCCTGGGCAGCCGACAGCGAAGACTCCGTGCCGCTGCGCACCAGCGCATCGAGGTACACCTGCTCGAACAGGTCGCGCTGCGCGTGGCTGCCGCCGATCTCGATCATGCGCGGCAACGCCGTGCCCAGGCCTTCGATGGCCGCCGGAAGATTGCCCTGTGCGTACGCCACCAGCCCGTGCGCGGCCGGCACGCAGACGCGCTGCCATGCCGCGCGGGTCGATGCCGGCGCGTTCGGCGCGAAGGCCACGATGTTGCACAGCAGCACTTCGGTTTCGGGACGCCCGGCGCGTGCCAGTCCGTAGAGGTACTGCAGGTCGAGAAAGGGCAGCACGTGGTCGGCCTGGCGCTGCCGCAGATGGTCGGCCACGTCGTCCCAGCGCCGGCCCACGTCGATGCCGGCAAGCTCCAGCCGCGCGAGCAGCGAAACGGCGCCGATCTGGTCCTGCGAGTAGTCCTTCACCACGCCCCAGGCGTGCTCGTCGTACACCGCGAGCGCTTCGGCGTCGCGGCCGAGGTCGATCAGGAACAGCGCCATGTGCCACCAGTTGTGCGTGACCATGAATGAGTTGAGGCCGATCCAGGTGTCGCTCACGCTTTCCATGAACGCCAGCCCTTCGGCGAGCCGGCCCTCGGTGAGCATCACGTGCGCCAGCGCATGGTGTGCCCACGGCTCCTTGCGGCACATCGCGATGGCGCAGCGCGCGCTCGCCTCGGCCTCTCGCATCAGGTGGCACTGCTCGTAGCCGAAGGCCGCCATGCCGTGCACGTAGGGCACGTCGGCCGCGTGCGGCAGCACCGCCAGCGCGAGCTTCAGCATGCCGGGACAGTCGCCGGTGTTGAAGCAGTGGTACTGGCCGAGCTTGACCGACACCAGGTCGCGCGGATGCTCGCGCGCCTGCTCGGCGTGCAGTGCGATGGCGCGGGCGATGTCGCCGTCGGCCCATGCCTCGACGGCCGCGATGTAGCGCTGCTCGCGCGGCGTTGCGCGCGAGGCTCCGGCGCGGGCCTTCGCAAGGAACGGCCGCGCATTGGCCACGGCCTCGCGCGATTCGGCGAACAGGTGCAGCGTGGCGCAGTAGGCCTGCACGATGGGGCTCGCATCGGCTTCGGCGGCCGCGAGCAAATTGACCGCGCGGGCCTCGCTGGAGATGAAGCCCATGACGAAGTCGTCGACCAGCGGCAGGCTGGCGGCATCGTCGAGGGTGAGCGGGTTGCCGAGGCTGTCGGCGGAAGATTTTCCGGAGGGCATGGCGGCATGGTGCCATGCCCCCGGGGATGCTTCAACGACGCGGCTCAGACCCCGGCTTGTTGATGGCGGTACTCCTGAGTCTTGCCACCGTAGCCGTAGGCCGCGCCGCGCGCGTCGATCACGTGGATGTACGACACCTCGTGCAGGTCCGGCCTGATCTTCGCCATGGCCGCATGCACCTCGCGCAGGTAGCGCGCCTTCTCGGCCTTGGTGTTGGTCTCGTCGGTGATGCTGATGTCGAGGTGGAAGGCCGACTTGCCCAGCGAGGCCAGCGACTGTCCGCCGATGAACCAGGCGTCGGCGGCGATGTACTGCACGGTGATGGCGATCACCGGCAGTTGCTTGCCGAGCACGCTCTGCGTGAGTTCGGCGACAGCGTCGACGGTCTTGCGGGTGAGGTCGGCGTCGGGTTGGCCGGAGAGGTGGACGACGATGTGGGGCATGGCTGACTCCTTGGATGAATGGGTTGTCGATGGGGTGATTGTGGGAGCCTCCTGGTCATCGGAAAAGCGGGAAGATATGATGAGTTCCATCGGATAAACGGATGGATGAACCATGCAGGGATTCGACCTGGAGCAATTGCGCACGCTGGCTGCCGTCGTCGACGCGGGCAGCCTCACGGCGGCCGCGCCGCGCGTCTTCCTCTCGCAGTCGTCGGTGAGCGAGCAGATCCGCAAGCTGGAGGGGCGGGCGGGTCAGTCGCTGCTCACGCGCAGCAAGGCGGGCGTCTCGCCCACCGAGGCGGGCGTGCGGCTGCTGGGCTATGCGCGGCGCATCCTGGCATTGAGCGACGAGGCATTCCGCGACCTGCACGGCGAGACGCTGCAAGGCGAGCTGCGCCTTGCCGTCACCGACTACTTCCGCCCGGGCGACCTGACGCGGCTGCTGGGGCGGCTCGGCGAGAGCTATCCGCAAGTGCGGCTGCACGTCGCCATCCTGAAGAGCGACGAGTTGCGCGCCGCGTATGCGCGCGGCGACTTCGACGTGGCGGTGGGCATGAACATCGCCGGTGTCTCCGCCGCCCAGCCGCGGGCGTCGGTGATCCGCCGCGAGTCGCTGGTGTGGATGGGCGCGGCGGGCATGCGGCTCGTGCGCGGCGAGACGGTACGGCTGCTGGCATTGCCCGACACCTGCTCGCTGCACCAGTTCACGGTGGCGCTGCTGCGGCGACGGCACGTGCCCTATGCGCTGGCGCACGTGGCCTCGGGCGTGGCGGGGCTGCAGTCGGCGCTGGCCGCGGGGCTGGGCGTGGCCTGTCTCAACGAGTCGGCCATCGGCGACGGCGTGGTACGGCTGGCCACCCCGCACGGGTTGCCGGCGCTGCCGCGCGTCACCTTCGAGTTCCTGCCCGGCCGCCGGGGAGAAACCGCATTCGTGACCCGGGCCCGCGAACTGTTGGCCACCCATCTGGTGTGAGCCGCTGCCGGGGTGGCGCGAGATTTGCGTCAAGGGCGCCATGGAAGCGCCACCCCCCACCACACCACCGGATTGGCTACGCCACTCCCGTTTCGACGACGCGCAGGCGATCTTTTCGGGCACCCTGTTCGTCGCCATCGCCATGATGCTTTTCGGCCAGGCGGGCCTGCTCACGGGCGGCACCGCCGGCATCGCGTTCCTGCTGCACTACGCCACCGGGGTGAGCTTCGGAAGGCTTTTCTTCCTGGTCAACCTGCCGTTCTACTGGTTCGCATGGCGCCACATGGGGCGGGCGTTCACGATGAAGACCTTCTCGGCGATCGCGCTGCTCTCGGTGATGACCGACTGGGCGCCACGCTACCTGTCGATCGATTCGCTGCACCCGGCCTTCGCGGCCGTGCTCGGCGGGCTGCTGCTGGGCACCGGCTGCCTGTTCCTTGCCCGCCATCGCGCCAGCCTGGGCGGCGCGACCGTGCTGACGCTCTATCTGCAGGAAAAGCGCGGATGGCCCGCCGGCAAGGTGCAGATCGGCATCGACTGCACGGTGGTCCTGCTCGCCCTGTTCGTGATCCCGCCGCAGCGGGTCGGCTGGTCGGTGCTGGCGGCAGTGGTGATGGGGCTTTTTCTCTGGATCAACCACAAGCCGGGGCGGTACGCGGCGACCTGAGATTTCTGAGGTTCCCGGTCAGCGCCCGGGCGGTAATGGCCAGGGGCGCTGCGGCTCACGGATCTGCTCGAAGGCGCGTGCAACGCGCAGCACTCCGAGGTCGTCGAACCGCTGGCCGGCAATCTGCAGCCCGATCGGCAAGCCCGGGGCCGAGTAGCCGCAGTTCACCGAGGCCGCGGGCTGCTCCGACATGTTGAACGGCACCGTGAAGCCGATGTGCTCCAGCGGCCGCAGCGGGTCGTTGGTGGGCGAGGGCGCCTCGGCCGCCGCCGGCATGTTCGGCGATACCGGCGAGATCACGTAGTCGAAGCGAGCGCAGGCGCTCACGGCGGCCACGCGCGTCGCATGGAACTGGCTGAAGCCGCGGAACACGTGCTCGCCGCTGAACTCCGCCGCGCTCTCGGCCCATTCGCGGATGTAGGGCAGCACCTTGGAGCGCTGGTCGGCGCGCAGGCTCTTCATGTCCACCAGCGAGCGCATGCGCCAGAAGTGGTCCATGCCGTCGAGCATCGCCTGCGACATGAAGGGCTGCATCGGTTCGATGATGGCGCCGGCTTTCTCGAGCAGGCGCGCAGCCTGTTCGACCGCCGCCTGGATCTCGGGCTCCACCGCCAGCCCGCAACCGGCGTCGAGCAGCAGCCCGAAGCGCAGTCCGCGCAGATGGTCCGGCGCCACGTCGAAGCCGGCCCAGTCGATGTCCTGCGGCGGCAGGCTCATGCTGTCGCGCGCATCGGGCTTCGACAGCGCCTGCATCAGCAGCGCGGCGTCGCCCACGGTGCGCGTCATCGGCCCTGCCGCGCGGCCCATGTAGGGCGGATCGATCGGAATGCGCCCGAGGCTCGGCTTGAGCGTGAAGATGCCGCACCAGCTCGCGGGCAGGCGCAGCGAGCCGCCGATGTCGGTGCCCAGGTGCAGGGGGCCGTAGCCCGCCGCTGCCGCCGCGCCGGCTCCCGCGCTGGAACCGCCCGGCGTCAGGCTCAGGTCCCATGGGTTGCGAGCCAGCGTGTGAAAGCTCGACAGCCCCGAGGACAGCATGCCGTAGTCCGGCATCGTGGTCTTGCTCACGATCACCGCGCCGGCTTCTCTCAGGCGCGCCGCGGGCGGTGCATCTGCTGCCGCGGGCTTCAGGTCGACGGCGGCGGTGCCTGCCGGCATCGGGTCGCCGCGCGTCGCGATGTTTTCCTTGATGGTGGCCGGCACGCCGTCCAGCGGGCCTTTCGCATCGCCGCGCTGCCAGCGCGCCTCCGAAGCGCGCGCCTGCTCGAGCGCGGCCTCGGGCCTGAAGAGCCACGTGGCCTGCAGGTACGGCTCCCAGCGCTCGACCTGCGCGATGACGGCCTGCGTGACCTCCACCGGCGAGAGCTTGCGGTCGCGGTAGGCGGCCGCGAGCTCCTGCGCGGAAAGGTCGTTCAGCTCCACGAGAGTGCGGAGAGGTCGTTCACGAAGATCGGGTTTTCCTTCCAGAGACCCTTGACGTTCTTCTTCGCGACCGTCGGGAACTGCGGCTGGTACAGGAAGCCGTTGGCCGCATCGGTGGCCAGCATCTTCTGCGCGTCGCCCAGCAGCTTGTTGCGCTCGGTGGCGCTCGCGGTGGTCTTGATCTTGTCGAACAGCGTGTTGAAGGCCTTCGACTGGTAGCCCCAGTAGTAGTCCGACTTGGCGTAGTTGCCGAGGTCGAAGGGCTCCACGTGCGAGACGATCGACAGGTCGTAGTCCTTGTTGCCGTAGGTGCCGCTGAGCCACTGGGCCCATTCCACGTTCTGCACCTTCACCGTGATGCCGATCTTGGCGAGTTCGGCCACGATCACCTCGCCGCCCTGGCGCGCATAGGGCGGCGGCGGCAACGTCATGGTGAGTTCGAGCGGCGTCTTCACGCCGGCCTCGGCCAGCAGCTTCTTGGCCTTCTCCACGTCGAAGGGGTTGATGCCCGTCGTGTCGACATAGCCCGCGGCGCCCGGCACGTAGTGGCTGCCGATGGGCACGCCGAAGCCGTCGGCCGCGCCTTCGATCACGGCCTTGCGGTCGATGGCCGCGAGGATGGCGCGGCGCACGCGCACGTCGTCCAGCGGCTTCTTGCGATTGTTGATCGACAGGATGGTCTTGGCGCGCGAGCCCGCCAGGATCACCTGGAACTGCGGGTTCATCTTGAACTGCGGCACCACGCGCGTGCCGATGCGCGGGAACACGTCGATGTCGCCCGAGAGCATGGCCGCGGCCTGCGCGGCCGTGTCGGAGATGAAGCGGAAGGTGACCTTGTTGATCTTCGCGGTGGCGGGGCTGCGGAAGCCGTCCCACTTGCTCAGCGTGATCGACGAGCCCTTGGCCCAGTTGTCGAGCTTGTAGGGGCCGGTGCCGACCGGCTTGGTGGCGTTGCCCTCGGCGCTCTTGGGCTCGACGATCACCGCAGTGGCCTGGCCCAGCACGAAGGGCAGGTCGGGGTCGATCTCCTTGTTGATGACGACCACCGTGTAGTCGTCCACCACCTGGGTCGCGAGGTTGGCGAAGGTGCGCTTGTCCTTGTTGGTGCTCTTCTCGCCGCCGGCGCGGTCGAACGAGAACTTGACGGCCGCCGCGTTGAAGGGCTCGCCGTTCTGGTACTTCACGCCGCGGCGCAGCTTGAAGGTGTAGGTCTTGAGGTCGGGCGAGATCTCCCAGCTCTCGGCCAGCAGCGGCGTGACGCTGCCGTCGGCGTTGATCTTGGTGAGCGTCTCCAGGATGTTGTAGTGCACCACCTCGGCGATGGCGGCCGCGGCGCCGGTGGTCGGGTCGAGCCCCGGCGGCTCGAGCGCCATGCCGATCACGATGGCGTCCTTCCTGCCCTGCGCCATGCCGGCGAGCGGGCTGGCCAGCGCCACGGTGGCGCCGGCGGTGGTAAGGAGGGTGCGACGGTTCAACATACGTGTGATCTCCGGAAAAACAAGCCAGGTTCGAATGGCGGACGACTGCTCCGGCGCACGCCGTGCCCCGAAGGGAGGCGCGACGCCGCGAAAGACACGGCACGCAGCACGAAAGATGCCACGTGCACGGCCGGTCATTCTCTCGCAGCGGGCGCGCCGGTGCGCGGGCCTCGGGCCGGTTTTTCCTCGGGACGTTCCCGTAGGCGGCGGTGCCCCGCTCAGGCCCAGGACAGGGCCGCGATGTCGTTCACGAAGATCGGCGCGTCCTTCCACAGCCCGCGCAGGTTGCGCCCGGCCACGGTGATGAACTGCGGCTGGAACAGGAAGACGTTGGCCGCGTCCTCCGCCAGCAGCCGCTGCGCGTCGCCCAGGTAGCGCAGGCGATCGGCCGGCCGCGCCGCGTTGCGCGCCTTCTCGAAGATCTCGTTGAACTTCGGCGACTGGTAGCCCCAGTAGTACTCCGGCTTGGTGTAGTTCACCAGGTCGAAGGGCTCGACGTGCAGGATCAGCGAGAGGTCGTAGTTCTTGTTGCCGTAGGTGCCGCTGATCCATTGCGCCCACTCGACGTTCTGGATCTTCGCGACGATGCCCACCTTGGCGAGCTGCGCGGCAATGAGCTCGCCGCCCTGGCGTGCGTAGGGCGGGGGCGGCAGCACGAGTTCGAGTTCGAGCGGCGTCTTCACGCCTGCTTCGGCCAGCAGCTTCTTCGCCTTCTCCACGTCGTAGGGGTTGATGCCGGTGGTGTCGACGTACCCCGGCGCGCCGGGCACGTAGTGGCTGCCGATGGGAACGCCCCGGCCGTCGATGGCGGCCTCGATCACCGCCTTGCGGTCGATGGCTGCCGAGATGGCACGGCGCACGCGCACGTCGTCCAGCGGCTTGCGCCTGTTGTTGATGGCGAGGATGGTCTTGCCGCGCGACGCGTTGAACACCACCTGGAAGCGCTTGTCGTTCTGGAACTGCGGCAGGCTGCGCGACACCGATGCGTGCGGGAACAAGTCGACGTCGCCCGAGAGCAGCGCGGTGGTCTGGGCTGCCGGCTCGGAGATGAAGCGGAAGCTGGCCTTGCGGATCTGCACCGCGTCGGCATTGCGCCAGCCGTCCCACTTGGCGAGCACGATGCTCGAGCCCTTGGCCCAGTTGTCGAGCCTGTAGGGGCCGGTGCCGACCGGCTTGGTCGCGTTGGTCTCCACCGTCTTGGGCTCGACGATGATGGCCGAGGCCTGGCCGAGCAGGAACAGCAGGTCGGGCTCGATCTCCTTGGTGATGAGCACCACCGTGTAGTCGTCGACCACCTGCGTCGCGATGTTGGTGAAGGTGCGCTTGTCCTTGTTGGTGCTGTTGGCGGCGGCCGCGCGGTCGAACGAGAACTTCACGCTCTGCGCGTTGAAGGGCTCGCCGTTCTGGAACTTCACGCCGCGCCTGAGCTTGAAGGTGAGCGTCTTGAGGTCGGGCGAGACTTCCCAGCTTTCGGCCAGCAGCGGCGTGACGCTGCCGTCGGAGTTGATCTTGGTGAGGGTCTCGAAGACGGTGTAGAGCACCACCTCGGCGATCTCGGCGCCGGCCTTGGCCGTGGGGTCCAGGCCCGTGGGCTCGAGCGTGAGGCCGATGACCAGCGCATCCTTTTTCTTCTGTGCCAGCGCGAGCTTCGGCAGGGCCAGCGGGGTCAGGGCTGCGGCGCCGGTGGCGAGCAGGGTGCGTCGTTTGAGCATGAAGCGGTGTCCTCGGAACAGGGGGCAGGCATCATCCGCGACGGCGCGCGCGTGCGCAACCAGATGCTTATGACCCACTCATCCTAAGGACGCGGGGCGACGCTTCGATGTCAGGTGTCAGCTCAGGTGGGCAGCAGCGTGCCGCCGGCGGGCGTGCGCGGCACCGCATCGAGCAGCGTGCGCGTGTACTCGTGCTGCGCATGCCGGAAAAGCTCGGCGGGGGCGCCCTGTTCGACGATCCTGCCTTTCCACACCACGCACACGTTGTCGCAGAGATGGTTGACCACCGCGAGGTCGTGGCTGATGAGCAGGTAGCTGATGCCGAACTGCTGCTGCAGGTCCTGCATCAGGTTGAGCACCTGGGCCTGCACCGAGACGTCGAGCGCGCTGACGGGTTCGTCGGCCACGATGAGCTTGGGGCGCGTGATGAGGGCGCGCGCGATGGCGATGCGCTGGCGCTGGCCGCCGGAGAATTCGTGTGGGTACTTGTCGAGGTCGGTGGTTCGCAGACCTACTGCCGCGAGCGTTTCGCTGGCGCGTTCACGTTGTTCGGCACGGCTCGTTGCGGCTAGTGCTTCCAAGGGTTCGGCGACGATGCGCGCGACGGTCTGGCGCGGATCGAGCGAGCCGTAGGGGTCCTGGAACACCATCTGGAAGTCGCGCCGCGCCACGCGCAGCTCTTCCTTCGATAGTGCATGCAGGTTGCGGCCTTCGAGCGAGACGGTGCCCGAGGTGGGCGTGTCGAGCGCCATTACGAGGCGCGCGATGGTCGACTTGCCCGAGCCCGATTCACCGACGATGCCCACGCTCTGGCCGGCCTGCACTTCGAAGCTCACGCCGTTGAGTGCCTTCACGGTCGGCGGCGGCCCGAACAGCTTCTCGCGCGGCAGCGCATAGTGGCGCACGAGATCGGTGACCCGCAGCAGTGGCGCAGAAGCGTTGGTGGTCTCGCTCATGGGGCGATGGCTCCTTCCGCGGCGATCTCCTCGAGCCGGATGCAGCGCACCGCATGGTCATGCGGCAGCATCGTGGCCGGTGGCCGCGTGGTCATGCAGGCATCGACCGAGTAGCTGCATCGTCCCGCGAAGGGGCAGCCCTTCGGCAGGTCGACCAGCTCGGGCACGCTGCCCTTGATGGTGGCCAGCCGCACGCCGCGCGGCGCGCCGATGACCGGGCGCGCGGCGAAAAGGCCCTGCGTGTACGGATGGGCGCGCCGTGCGAACACTGCCTCGGTGGGGCCGCTCTCGACCACGCTGCCGCCGTACATCACGAGCATCTTCGAGACCGTCTGCGCGATCACGCCGAGGTCGTGCGAGATCAGGATCAGCGCCATGCCGCGCTCGGCCACGAGGCTCTGGATCAGCTCGAGGATCTGCTTCTGGATGGTGACGTCGAGCGCGGTGGTGGGTTCGTCGGCGATCAGCAGGTCGGGCCCGCATGCGAGCGCCATGGCGATGCCGATGCGCTGGCGCTGGCCGCCCGAGAACTGGTGGGGGTACGCGTCGAGGCGCGAGGCCGCATCGGGAATGCCCACGCGCTCCAGCAGCGCGAGCACTTCCTTGCGTGCATCGGCCTTCGAGAGGCCGCGATGCAGCCGCAGCGGCTCACCGACCTGGCGCGCGATGGTGTGCACCGGGTTCAGGGCCGTCATCGGCTCCTGGAAGATCATGCCGATGCGGTTGCCGCGGATCTGGCACATCTGCTTCTCGGGCAGGCCGACGAGTTCGGTGCCGTCGAAGCGGATGCTGCCACCGACCTTCGCGGTGGAGGGCAGCAGGCCCATGAGCGACATCACGGTGATCGACTTGCCGCAGCCCGATTCGCCGACGATGCCCAGCGTTTCGCCGCGCTCCAGCGTGAAGTCGATGCCGCGCACCGCCTCGGCGGGGCCGCGCTGCGTCTGCAGGCCGATATGGAGGTCCTTGACTTCGAGCAGGGGCATCTTGCTTACCTCGCCCGTGCGAGTCGGGGGTCGAGCAGGTCGCGCAGGCCATCGCCGAGCAGGTTCAGGCCCAGCACCGCGAAGGCGATGGCCATGCCGGGGAACACCGCAAGCAGGGGCGCCTGGAACATCATCGTCTGGGCCTCGCTGAGCATGCGGCCCCACGAGGGCTGCGGCGGTTGCGTGCCGAGGCCAAGGTAGGAGAGGGCGGCCTCGGCAAGGATGGCGATGGCGAAGCGGATGGTGATCTGAACGATCAGCACGGCCGAGATGTTCGGCAGCACGTGCTGCATGGTGATCGCGAAGCTGCCCTTGCCGCAGGCACGCGCAGCGGCGACGTACTCGCGCGACCAGATCGCGTTGGCCGATGCGCGCGTGATGCGCGCGAAGGTCGGGATGTTGTAGATGCCGATCGCGATGATCGCGTTGACGATGCCCGCGCCGAACACGGCCGTCATCATGATGGCCGAGAGGATGGCGGGGAAGGCCAGCGAGAAATCGGTGAGCCGCATGATGGCCTCTTCCACCCAGCCGCGTTTCGCTGCCGCGAGCAGGCCGAGCGCTGTGCCGACCACGAGGCCGATGCCGACCGCGATCACGCCGACCAGGATGGATGCGCGCGCTCCCACCAGCAGCAGCGAGGCCACGTCGCGGCCGTACGTGTCGGTGCCCAGCCAGTGCGAGCCCGTCGGCGGCTTCAGCTTGTTGGCCATGTCCATCTCGTAGGGGGACCAAGGCGTCCACACCAGCGAAACAGCGGCGGCCAGCAGCAGGAGCAGCGTGAGCGTGCCGCCGATGACGAAGCTGCGGTGATGCAATGCGCGGCGCCAGAAGCCCGGCACCTGGAGCGCGGCGGCGCTCGGAACTGCTGCGGCGCTCATATGTCGCTGGCCTTGATGCGCGGGTCGATGACGGCGTAGAGCACGTCGACCACGAAGTTCACGATGACCACCATGGCCGCCAGCAGCATCACGCAGTTGCGCACCACGATCAGGTCGCGGTTGCTGATGGCCTGGAAGATCAGCCGGCCCAGGCCGGGAAGATAGAACACGTTCTCCACCACGATCGTGCCTGCCAGCAGCTCGGAGAACTGCATGCCCATCACCGTGATGACCGGGATCATCGCGTTGCGCAGCACGTGCGTCCAAAGCACCATGCGCTGCGACACGCCCTTGGCGCGCGCGGTGCGCACGAAGTCTTCGCGCATCACCTCGAGCACCGCCGAGCGCGTGATGCGTGCGAGGATCGCCGCCTGCACCACCGCCAGAGACAGCGCCGGCAGCAGCAGCGACTTGATCCCCGCGAAGATGCCCTCGCCCCAGCCTTCGAAGCCGCCGGCGGAGAACCACTGCAGCTGTACCGAGAACACCAGGATCAGCAGGATGGCGAACCAGAAGTTCGGGATGGCGATGCCGACCTGGGCCATGCCCATTAGGCCGACGTCGCCGAGCTTGTTGTGGCGGGCCGCGGCAGTGACGCCGACCAGCAGCGCGATCACGACAGTCAGTGCCATGGCCAGCACGGCCAGCGGCACGGTGAGCGCGAGGCGTTCGAGGATCAGGTCGAGCACCGGGGAGCTGTAGGCGTAGCTGTCGCCGAGGTTGCCGGTGAGCAGGCCGCCGATCCAGTGCCAGTAACGGGTCCAGGCGGGCTGGTCGAGGCCGAGCTTGGTGGCCAGGGCGGCGACCGCCTCGGGCGAGGCGTCGGGGCCCATGAGCATCTGCGCGGCGTTGCCGGGCAGGATCTCCAGCACGAGGAAGACGATGACCGAGGCGCCGATCAGGGTGCCGATCAGCGTGGCGAGGCGCTTGACTAGGAACAGACTCATGGGGCGGGGCGCAGCATAACTGACTCCCGCAACAAATGTGCCGTGAATGTGGCCTTTGTCATTCATCGGCGGCGCGCTCACCCGGAGCCGCGATAATCGGGGGCATGGCCCTCATGATCACCGACGAATGCATCAATTGCGATGTCTGCGAGCCCGAGTGCCCGAACGACGCGATCTACATGGGCGCGGAGTTCTACGAGATCGATCCGCACAAGTGCACCGAGTGCGTGGGCCATTTCGATGAGCCGCAGTGCGTGCAGATCTGCCCGGTGGCCTGCATTCCCGTGAACCCCGAGCATGTGGAAAGCCGCGAGACGCTGATGCAGAAGTACCAGCGCCTCACGGCGATCAAGGTGGCGGCCGCTCCGAGCGGCGCCTAGTCAGCCTACCGGTCGCTCAATCGGCCGATTTCCGCTTCTTTTTCTTGCGCTCCGGTGCTTCTCCGCCGGCCGCCTTCGCGCTCGGACCGCTGTTGAAGCTCATGCTGGATTTGCGGGGCGTACTGGCCTCCTTGCGTGCGCGGTCCCGTTCCTTCTGTTCGGCCATGGCGAGCTTTTTTTCCGCCAGGGCGGCGCTTCTTGCCTCGCGCGCGGCCCGCTGGTCGCGGTCGTAAGCCGCTTTCTCGAGCGACAGGCGGTTGCGCTCCATGCGGTCGGCCTGGGTTTGCGCGCTGCGGGTGCCGGCATCGGCGGCGCGGCGGTCTTCGTCGCTGCGGCGATCGTCCACCTTCACCGTGCTGCCGCCCTCGCAGGGCCTGTCGGAATAGGCGTTGCCGCATCGCCAGGTGCCTGCCCCTTGGGCGGACGCGCCCGCTGAGCAGATGCCGAGTGCTATTGAAAATATAGCTGTCGCGGCCTTCGAAGCCGTCTTCCTGCTTTCCTCTTTCTCTTTCTTCTTTTCGCTCATTTTTTATTTCTCTCCCTCCCTGCACTTTCAATGGCCGGCTAGGTGGCGGCAGGCGTGCCCCCTTCGCCGGGCTCCCTCCGCGGCGGCTTGGGCCGGGGCGGTTTGCTCGTGTGAATGACCAGGGTCGCCTTCTCCATCTCGCCCGCCACCAGCGCGGGGATCGCGTGCAGCGTGCGGGTGATGGCGTCCTCGATCGCTTCGCGTTGTTCCTTGAGCGGCTTCTTGAGCACCCAGTTGACGACCTCCGACTTCACGCCGGGGTGCCCGATGCCCAGGCGCAGCCGCCAGTAGTCGCCGGTGCCCAGCTGGGCGTGGATGTCGCGCAGCCCGTTGTGACCGGCATGGCTGCCGCCGAACTTCAGCTTGACCTGGCCCGGGACCACGTCGAGCTCGTCGTGCACGACGAGGATTTCCTCGGGCGCGATCTTGAAGAAGCGGGCGAGAGCGGCCACCGACTTGCCCGACAGGTTCATGAAGGTCTGCGGCTCCAGCAGCCAGATGCTCTGGCCGCCGATGCTCGTGCGCGCGGCGAGGCCGTGGTAGCTGCGCTCGGGCACGAGATTGAGCTTCCATTCGCGCGCAAGGGCGTCGATCCACCAGAAGCCGGCGTTGTGCCGCGTGGCTTCGTACTCGGGGCCCGGGTTTCCGAGGCCGACAAACAGCTTGATCATGGTCGTGGATTATCCGGTCGCCGGAAAAGCAGAAGGCCCGCACGAGGCGGGCCTTCGAGAAGCAACGAATGCGAAGAAGCGGATTACTTCTTGGCAGGTGCCTTGGCAGCGGGCGTCTTGGCCGCGGCCTTGCCACCCTTGCCGGCCGGAGCGGCGGCTGCGTCGGCAGCTGCTGCGCCTTCGGCGGGAGCTTCTTCTTCGGCAGCCGGCGTCACGGCCGAAGCCAGCACCGGGTTGGCCTTGCCGTGGCTGACCCACTTCACGCCGCGGGGCAGCTTGATGTCCTTCAGCGTGACGGTGCCGTTCTTCTTCAGGCCCGACAGGTCGACTTCGATGAACTCGGGCAGGTCGGTCGGCAGGCAGTTCACTTCCAGTTCGGTCGTGACGTGGTTGACCAGGTTGTGGTCGAGCTTGACGGCTTCGGACTCTTCCTCGCCCTTGAAGTGCACGGGCACCTTCAGGGTCATGCGGGTCTTGGCGTCCACGCGCTGGAAGTCGATGTGTTGCACCAGCTGGCGGAAGGGGTGGTATTGCACGTCACGCAGCAGAACCTTGCTGACGTTGCCGGCCAGTTCCATCTCGAGAACGCTGGAGTGGAAGGCTTCCTTCTTCAGGGCGTGCCACAGCGCGTTGTGATCGATCTCGATCAGTTGGGGCTCGGCGCCACCGCCGTAGACGATGCCGGGGGTCTTGCCCGTGATGCGGAGACGGCGGCTCGCACCCGTGCCCTGCTTTGCGCGCTCAAAAGCGACGAATTTCATAACTAGCTCCTGTAAGAGTCCACCGCGACCAGTGCGACTCCGGTTCAAAAAGGCCTCCTGCAGAGGAGGCCCGCTTCATGCCTCGGTCAGAACAGGTTGTCCTGATCCGAGAACAAACTCATCACCGACTCGCCCTTGGCAATGCGCTGGATCGTTTCGGCGATCAGCGGCGCCACGGAGAGCTGGCGGATCTTTCCGCAGGCGTTGGCGCCGTCGGAAAGGGGGATGGTGTTGGTCACGACCACTTCGTCGAGGGCCGAACCCTGGGTGATGCGCTCGATGGCCGGGCCCGAGAAGATCGGGTGCGTGCAGTAGGCGTACACGCTCTTGGCGCCGCGCTCCTTCAGCACCTCGGCTGCTTTGACCAGCGTGCCGGCGGTGTCGATCATGTCGTCCATGATCACGCAGTTGCGGCCGTCGATCTCGCCGATCACGTTCATGACTTCGCTGACGTTGGCCTTCGGGCGGCGCTTGTCGATGATGGCGAGGTCGCAGTTCAGTTGCTTGGCCAGCGCACGGGCGCGGACCACGCCGCCCACGTCGGGCGAGACCACGATCAGGTCTTCGTAGTTCTTGGCGCGCAGGTCGCCGAGCAGCACCGGCGAGGCGTAGATGTTGTCAACTGGAATGTCGAAGAAGCCCTGGATCTGGTCGGCGTGCAGGTCCATCGTGAGCACGCGCTCGACACCGACGGTTTCCAGCAGGTTGGCCACGACCTTGGCCGAGATCGGCACGCGGCTCGAGCGCGGGCGGCGGTCCTGGCGGGCATAGCCGAAGTAGGGGATCACGGCGCTGATGCGTTCGGCCGATGCGCGCTTGAGCGCGTCGACCATGATCAGCAGTTCCATCAGGTTTTCGTTCGTGGGTGCGCAGGTCGACTGCACCACGAACACGTCGCGCGCCCGGACGTTCTGGTTGATCTCGACGGTGACTTCGCCGTCGGAGAAGCGGCCGACGCGAGCGGCGCCCAGCGAAGTGCCGAGGTTGTGCGCGATTTCTGCAGCAAGGCCCGGATTGGCGTTGCCGGTGAAAACCATGAAATCAGGGTGATTAGCCTGCATGAGCGCGTCCCGGCAGTGCAAGTGGGCTTAGGAAGCCGCCAAAAGGTTCGTATGCGTGGCGGCCGGTGAGCCGCCGATTATTGCAGCGGGTGGGCTGCAAATGAAGACTGCGGCCATCGGGCCGCAGTCGTGAAGATTTGGCAGGGGAGAAAGGATTCGAACCTTTGCATGCTGGAATCAAAATCCAGTGCCTTAACCAGCTTGGCGACTCCCCTACACGGGTCGACGGCTTTCGCCATCAACCGATATATGTCGCATCGAACCGAATGAACGATCCGATCATCTTCAGGTTGCCCATCCCCAGAGTGGATGAACTTCCAGATTGCTGCATTTGCGAACCTGCCAGCCTTCGGGGGCTTCGAGCAGTTCCGCTTCCTGCGGCGATTGCGGCAGCATCGCGAACACCGAGCTTCCGGAGCCGGTCATCCGGGCCTTCAATCCTTGGGTGCCGAGCCATTCGATGGCATCGGTGACCGCGGGACAAAGTCGCTGGGCAACCGGCTGCAGGTCGTTGTGGCCGAAGTCGAAAACCCGGTTTCCCAAGTTTGTCGCTTCAGACAATTCGCTGTCTGCAGCAAAGCCTGAGATTATAGCAACAGGCGTGGCACGTTGAAGGTCCGAGGCCGAAAAAATTAATCGGGTATCGAGCCCCTCGGGTGGTTTGACCACCGCGAAACGCGCGGATGGGAGTGTAACCGGTGTGATTTCCTCCCCGATGCCTTCCACCCACGCATTGCGGCCGCCGAGGAAGAAAGGCACGTCGGCACCCAGCTTCAGGCCGATGTGGGCCAGCCGCGACAGAGGCAGATTCAGTCCCCAGAGGCGATTCAGCGCGAGCAGGCAGGTGGCGGCATCCGACGAGCCTCCGCCCATGCCAGCCTGTGCCGGTACATGCTTGGCGACGCCGATGTGGGCGCCCTGTCCAGGGGCTGCGAAAGGTTGAAGCGCACGCGCAGCACGCAGGATCAGGTCATCCACAGGCAACTCGGTCGTCAGGTCCTCGCGGCTGAGCTGCCCGTCGCGCCGCAACTCGACGTGCAGCGTGTCGCACCAGTCGATCAGCATGAACACCGACTGCAACAGGTGGTAGCCGTCGTCGCGCCGGCCGGTGATGTGAAGAAATAGGTTGAGCTTGGCCGGCGCGGGGAGGTCGTAGATCGCCTTCATGACCGCTCGAACACGATGCGCAGGTCGGCCCGCGGGCTCGGCGATTCGCGCACGGCGCTCAGTCGCCCAGTGCCGAGTTGCGCAAGATCAGGCTTCCAGCCGGGCACAGGCTCGTTGCGGCCCGCCAGCCAGCCGAACAGCGCGCCGACCGGAATTGCCGCGCCGGTAGCCGCCTCGATCAATTCGTCGACCGAGTCGAAGCGGCGTGTCCGGTTGCCGTCTTTCAGCAGTGCTTCGCCCGGCGCCCAGTGCAGTTGAGCCAGGGTGCTGCCGATGGGCGTCGTGAGCGTGAGGTCACCGGCCTCGGCCGAGCCGCGCAACTCGAACAGCGCCGCGAAGGTCTGCACCGGCTCGCTCTCGATGCGCAGCGACATGCGGCCGCTCCAGCTGTCCGAGGCCTTCGGCGCGGAAGAGCCGCCGGACAACTGCGCGCACCCGGTAGCCAGCAGCGCAGCTGCCCCGCCCGCCGCCAGAAAAGCGCGCCGGCCGGCCTGCCCAGGCGCGAATGCCTCTGCCTGCGCCATGTCAGGGTTTCACTCGCAGGCGCTTCAGCGTTTCCTGCAGCGTTTCGTTCTCGGCGTCGCTCAGCAGGGCTTCCTTCCAGATCGTGACCGCGCGGTCCTTCTGGCCGGAGGTCCACAGGACTTCGCCGAAGTGCGCGCCGATCTCGGGATCGGGCCGGGTCTTGTAGGCCGCCTCGAGGATGCGGATGGCCTCGGCCGTGTTGCCGAGCCGGAACTCGACCCAGCCCAGGCTGTCGGCGATGAACGGATCTTCCGGCGCCAGCTGCACCGCCTTCTGGATCAGCGTGCGTGCCTCCTCGAGCCGGATCTTGCGATCGGCCAGCGAGTAGCCCAGCGCGTTGTACGCGTTCTGGTTGTCGGGCTTGAGCTCGATGAGGCGGCGCAGCAGGCGCTCCATGTCGTCGAGGCGATTGAGCTTCTCGGCGATCATGGCCTGGTCGTACACCAGGTCGCCATCGTCCGGCGACGCTGCCGAGGCCTGGGCGAGCATGTCGTAGGCCGCCTGGTACTGCTTCGCGTCACGCAGCAGCTGCACTTCGGCAAGGAACTTCTGCTTCTTGTCGTCGGCCGTGCGCTCGGGCAGACCGCGGATGATCTCGCGGGCCTGGGGCAGCTTGCCCTGGCGTGCCAGCAGGGTCGCGCGGCGGGTCTGCGCGGCCACCACCTCGTCGGCGCCGTCGACTCGCGAGAGCCAGCGTTCGGCGGCCGCATAGTCCTTGCGCCGTTCGGCCAGCTGCGACAGAGCGAAGTACGCCTGCGACACGCCGCGCTTGCGGTCGGCCGCATCGTCGGCATCCTTGCTGTTGCCGCTCTTCGAACCGGCCGACAGCTCGATGAAGCGCTTGATCGAAGCCTCGGCCGCGGCGTCCTGCCGGGCCTGCATCTGCAGGCTGCCCAGCAGCAGCCACGGTTCCGCGAGCTCGGGGCGCGAAGTGGTCAGCGCCTGGAGCTGCGCGGAGGCGTCGCTGTAGCGGCGGTTCTCGACCAGCACGCGCGCATAGGCGACGCGCAGGTCGGGCGAGGCCTTCGGGTTGTTGTTCAGGAAGCGCGTGACGATCGGTTCGGCCAGCGGCTGGCCGGGGTCGATCATCTCGAGTGCCAGAGCGGCGGGCGCGTCGGAGGCCGGGTCGATCTCCTGGCCCTTGCGCGCGGCTTCCAGCGCACCGGAAGCATCGCCCGCGTTGAGACGCAGCCTGCCGACGGTGGCCCAGGCCAGCCCGCCGGTGGTGGGGCTCTTCAGTTCGTCGACCAGCGCCTGCTCGACCACCGAGGCGGCCAGCTTCTTGTCGGATGCGCGCGAGTAGTTGCGCGCGATCACGGCCATCAGCAGCGGACGCTCGATCTGCGAGGTGGCCGCCACCTCCGCACGCAGCGGCTCGACGGTTTCGCTGATGCGGTTCAGCGCGATCAGGATCTGCAACTCGATGCGGCGTGCGTCGCGCGAGTTCGGCAAGGTTTCCTGCCAGGCCCGTGCCGCGGCAAGCGCCGCGTCGCCGGAGCGCGACTGAAGCGCGATCTCGACCGCGCGCTGGAACAGCTTGCCGTCGCGCAGCCGCCGTGCGGCGTCGAGCACCAGTGCGTAGCCGGAACCGGGATCGCCCGAACGGGCCGTCATCTCGCCCATCAGGATCTCGTAGAACAGGTCGGCCGTCAGCGCTGACTGCAGCGGCGCGGGTTCGGCGGCCGCCTTGGCTGCGGCCGGTCGCGGCCTGACCACAGGCTTCGACGGAGCCGGCCGTTCGATGACGGGAGCGGGGCTGGTGGGGGCTGCGGGATCGGGGGATTGCGCCTGGACGGCGCAGGCCAGCAAGGCAAGAGACGCGGCCGCCGCAAGGCGGTGTCGGCGGGGCGAAAGATTCATCTGACCATAATAATCCAGCCTTTTGTACGAGCATCGCGTGGGGCTTCGTTGCCGCTGGCGTTTGCCGAAGATTTACTTTTTCATGCCCGAGCTACCCGAAGTCGAAGTCACCCGCCGTGGGTTTGCCGACCGCATCGCAGGCGGGCGCATCGAAGCGGTGCGCATCGGCAAGCCCCTGCGCTGGGCGCTGATGGTGCTGCCCGAGGCGCTGGTCGGACGGCAGGTGCGCGAGGTGCGCCGGCGCGGCAAGTACCTGCTGATCGATCTCGACCGCGGCATCCTTCTGCTGCACCTGGGCATGTCGGGCAGCCTGCGCTTCGATGCCGCGCTGCCGCCGCCTGGCCCGCACGATCACTTCGATCTTGTTACCAACCGCGGCACCCTCAGGCTCAACGACCCGCGCCGCTTCGGTGCAGTTGTTTACGTGGAAGACGAGTCCGCGCCTTGGGCAATAAAGCTGCTGGGCGGCCTTGGCATGGAGCCGCTGGACGAGGGTTTCGACCTCGACGCCTTTCATGCCGGCCTCAGGAAGCGCAAGACCGCCGTCAAGCAGGTGCTGCTGGCGGGCGACGTGGTGGTGGGCGTGGGCAACATCTACGCGTCGGAGGCGTTGTTCCAGGCGGGCATCCGGCCGACGCTGTCGGCGGCGCGCATCAGCCGTCCACGAGCCGCGAAGCTTCATGCGGCGGTGCGCGAGATCCTGGCGCGGGCGGTGGAGAAGGGCGGCAGCACGCTGCGCGATTTCTCCAATGTGGACGGACAGAATGGCTATTTCCAGCTCGAAGCGACTGTCTACGGCCGGGCCGGCGAGCCCTGTCGGGTTTGCGCAACGCCGATCCGGCTGTTGCGCCAGGGGCAGCGCTCCACCTATTACTGCCCCAACTGCCAGAAGTAGGCGCAGGCTCGCACGATGGAAACAGCAAAATAGAAACAATCTAGAAACGGTGGCAGCACGCCCGCCGATGTATATTTGTAAATTGTTTCTTACATATTCCCCTTGAGCCGCTCCTTCAACCAACAACTCGATCAGCACGGTGCGTGGCGAAGCAACTTCGCCCACCGGCTGCAGTGGCTGTCCCGCTGGCTGACCGAGAACGAGCTGCTCGACCAGGCAGTGGCTGAGCGCCTGCGCGGGCTCGAGACGCAGATCCGCACGAGCAAGGTCATGGTCGCCTTCGTGGCCGAGTTCTCGCGCGGCAAGTCGGAGCTGATCAACGCCATCTTCTTCGCCGGCTACGGGCGGCGCATCATGCCCGCGAGCGCCGGCCGCACCACGATGTGCCCGACCGAGCTGGGCTACGACGCCGCGCATGCGCCCAAGCTGCGCCTGCTGCCCATCGAGACCCGGCTGGAGCCTCATTCGCTGGCTCATTGGCGCGACAAGCCCACGCGCTGGACCGAGATCGCCATCGACGTCGGCAACGCCGAGCAGTTGGCGCAGGCGATGGGCAAGGTGGCCGAGGTGCGCTGGGTGAGCAAGGACGAGGCCCGCACGCTGGGCTTCTGGAACGACGACACGCCCGACGACAACCCGGTGCAGGACGCCGAAGGCCGCGTGGAAATTCCGCGCTGGCGCCACGCGGTGCTGAACATGCCGCACCCGCTGCTGGAGCAGGGGCTGGTGATCCTGGACACGCCGGGCCTGAACGCGATCGGCGCCGAACCCGAGCTGACGGTGAGCCTGATTCCGCAGGCGCACGCCGTGGTCTTCATCCTCGGCGCCGAGACCGGCGTGACGCGCTCCGACCTTTCCATCTGGCGCGAGCACCTCATCACCGAGGACGAGAGCAACGACACGCGCTTCGTGGTGCTCAACAAGATCGACACCATGTGGGACACGCTCAGCACGCCCGCGCAGATCGAGCAGCAGATCGAGCGCCAGCGCGAAGGCGCGGCCCGGCTGCTCGAAGTGCCGCTGGCGCAGGTGCTGCCCGTGTCCGCGCAGAAGGGCCTGCAGGCCAAGATCCAGCACGACGGCCAGTTGCTGCAGGCCAGCCGCCTGCCGGCGCTCGAATCGCTGCTCGCCGAAGGCGTGCTCGGCAAGCGCGAAACCATGCTGCGGCTCGCGGTCGACGCGGGCATGACCGCGCTGCGCGCCGAGGCCGAGCGCATTCTTAAAGTGCGACAGCGCGACCTGTCCGAGCAGGCGCTCGAACTGCAGGGGCTGCGCGGCAAGAACGTCTCGGTGATCCGCCACATGCGCGCGCGCATCGACCAGGAGCATGCCGAGTTCGAGGGCAGCAACACGCGCATCCTGGCGCTGCGCTCGGTGCAGGGCAAGCTGCTGCGCGAGGTGTATGCCGTGCTCGGGCGCACCGCGCTGAAGGCTGACATGGTGAAGCTCTCGGCCGCGCTCAAGCGCCCCGGCGTCAAGTTCAACGTGCGCAAGGTGTACGCCGAGACCTTCGACTCGCTGCGCAACAACCTGCGCGAGGTGCAGGCGACCACGGCCGAGATCCAGTCGATGCTGCACGCCACCTTCCGCCAGCTCAACGCCGAGCAAGGCTTTACCCTGCAGGCGCCGGCCGAGCCCGACCTTACGGGCTTCGAACAGGAGCTGGCGCAGATCGAGCGCAGCCACATCCACTACCTGGGCGTGGGCAACCTGCTGAAGCTCGCGCAGGCCGACTTCTGCGACAAGCTGGTCCGTGCGCTGGCCAGCCGGCTGAGGCTGGTCAACGAAGCCGCCATGACCGAGGTCGAGCGCTGGAGCAAGGGCGCCAGTGCGCAGATCGATGCGCAGCTCAAGGAACGCCGCCGCAACTTCAGCAAGCGCATCGAGGCGATCGAGCGCATCCAGAGCGCGGCGGGCAACCTCGACGAGCGGCTGGTCGAGCTCGCTGCGCAGGAAAGCAACCTTGCCGAGCTGCATGTGCAATTGCGCGAATTCACTTCGCTGATCGCTCAGCACGGAAGGCCGCAGCCAGCGGCCACCATCGGCGAACTGCGTGCGGCCTGAAGATTCCGCCTCCATGGCGGCGACTGCAACCCTGTCATTGCCCCCGGATTTCGCCGAGCAGATCGTGAGCTGGCAGCGCAGCCACGGGCGCAGCCAGCTGCCGTGGCAGAACACGCGCGACCCGTACCGCGTGTGGCTGTCGGAAGTGATGCTGCAGCAGACGCAGGTGTCGACCGTGCTCGGCTATTTCGCGCGCTTCCTCGAACGCTTTCCCGACGTGAAGGCTCTGGCCGCAGGCACCGAGGACGAGGTCTTCGGCCTCTGGAGCGGCCTGGGCTACTACAGCCGGGCGCGCAACATGCATCGCTGCGCGCAGGAAGTCGTCGCACGATTCGGCGGAGAGTTTCCGCGCACGGCGGCTGAACTCGTCACGCTGCCGGGCATCGGACGCTCGACCTCGGCTGCCATCGCGGCCTTCTGCTTCGGCGAGCGCGTGGCGATCCTCGACGGCAACGTGAAGCGCGTGCTGACGCGCGTGCTGGGCTTCGCGGGCGACATGTCTTCCGCGGCGCAGGAGCGTGCGCTGTGGGACTTGGCGACGCAACTGCTCCCGCCCGCGAAGGAAAAGGAAGCCATCGCGTCCTACACGCAGGGCGTGATGGACATGGGCGCCACGGTGTGCCTGCCGCGCAAGCCGAGCTGCATGATCTGCCCGGTGCAGAAGAGCTGCGCGGCCCTGCGCGAGGGGGCGCCAGAGCGCTACCCGGTCAAGACGCGCAAGCTCAAGCGCAGTGCGCAGTCGCTCTGGGTGCTGCTGGCACGCGATGCGCAAGGCCGCGTGTGGCTGGAGAAGCGGCCGTCGAGGGGCATCTGGGCCGGGCTCTACTGCCTGCCGGTGTTCGACAGCCGCGAGGAGCTGCTTGCCGCCCTGCCTGCGGCGGCGCGACGCGGTGTGCAAGACATGCCGGCCTTCGTGCACGTACTGACCCACAAGGATCTGCACCTGCACCCGGTGCAGATCCAGGACGGCCAGCCGCAAGGCGAGGGCGCGCGCTGGGTCGAGGCACAGGAGTGGAGCCGGCTGGGCCTGCCGGCGCCGATGCGCAAGCTGTTGGAGGGCGGCGAGGCCTAGTTGGCCCGCCAGTCGATCAGATCGCGTCGAGCTCGCGGTGGCGCTTGAGCGCACCCCAGCGGGCGCCGAACGAGCGCGCCAGTTGCTCGACCAGGAACACCGAGCGGTGCTGTCCGCCCGTGCACCCGATGGCCACCGTCACGTAGCTGCGATGGTCGCGCGCCAGCGCGTCGAGCCAGTGCGTCAGGAACTGCTCGATGTCGTCGTACATGCGCGCCACGTCGTCGTGCTCGCGCAGCCATTCGATCACCGGCTCGTCGCGGCCGGTGAGCGGGCGCAGCGCCGGCACGTAGTGCGGGTTAGGCAGCATGCGCACGTCGAACACGTAATCGGCGTCCAGAGGCACGCCGCGCTTGAAGGCGAAGGACTCGAACACCAGCGTCAGCGCGCTCTGCGGCGCCGAGATCAGCGACTTGATGTAGCTCTGCAGCTGCGCCGGCCGGATCAGGCTGGTGTCGATCACGTCGGCGCCGTCGCGCAGGTCGGCCAGCAGCTCGCGCTCGAGCTCGATGGCCTGGGTCAGCACGCGGTGCTGCTCGGGTGCGTCGGTGCGGCCTTCCTGGCGCGAGAGCGGATGGCGGCGGCGGGTTTCGGAGTAGCGGCGCAGCAGGGCGTCGGTGGTCGCGTCTAGGAACAGCGAGCGCAGCGAGATGCCGCCGTCGCGACGCAGCGCCTCGAGCTGCTGCGGAACGATGGGCAGCGAGACGCCGCTTCGCACGTCCATGGCAATGGCCACGCGCGTGGCCTGCTGCTCGTGCTGCAGCGCGATGAACGAGGTCAGCAGTTCGGGCGGCAGGTTGTCGACGCAGTAGTAGCCCGCGTCTTCCAGCGCATGCAGGGCCACCGACTTGCCGGAACCCGACATGCCCGTGATGAGCACGAGATCGAGGGTCATTGCAGGGCTGCCGAAGTCTTGTGGCCGAGCATTTCGCGCGCGTGAGCGAGCGAGGTCTGCGAAACCTTCTCGCCGCCCAGCATGCGGGCGATTTCCCTGGCGCGGCTGTCGTCGTCGAGGCGCGATACGCCGCTCTCGGTGCGCGGGCCGTCGCTGCCGGTGGCGGCTGTCTGGCGCTTGGCCACCACGAGGTGGTGGTCGGCACAGGCGGCCACCTGGGGCAGGTGGGTCACGGCGAGCACTTGGCGGTCGCGGCCGAGCTGCTTCATCAGGCGGCCGACGGTCTCCGCGACCGCGCCGCCCACGCCGGAGTCGACCTCGTCGAAGATCAGCGTCTGCGCTGCTCCGAGCTGGCTGGTAGTGACGGCGATGGCCAGTGCGATGCGCGACAGTTCGCCGCCCGAAGCCACCTTGCCGATGGCCCGGGGCGTGCTGCCGGTGTGGCCGGCCACGAGAAAGGCGACGTCCTCGAGGCCTGCGCGGCTGGGCTGTGCCAGCGGCTGAAGTTCGACTTCGAAGCGCCCGCCCTGCATGCCCAGGCCCTGCATCGCGTCGGTGACGGCCTGGCCGAGGCGCGGCGCGGCTTGCTTGCGGGCCTTGCCCAGCGCCTTGGCTTCCTTCATGTAGGCCTGCTGCGCGGCCTGCTCGGCGCGTTCCAGGCCTTCGAGATCGCTCTGTGCGTCGAGCGCCTGCAGCTCGGCCTGCCAGCCGGCCAGCAGTGCCGGCAGCTCGGCCGGCGGGCGCTTGTAGCGGCGCGCGAGCGACATCCACAGGCCCATGCGCTCGTCGAGTTCGGCGAGGCTTTGCGGGTCGGTGTCGGCATCGCGAAGGTAGCCGTGCAGCGTGTGCGCCGCGTCGGAGGCCTGCGCCACGCAGGAGGCGAGCACCTCGCCCAGCGCGCGGAACTCGGGCTCGATGTGCTCGCAGTTCTGCAGCAGCGTGGCCGCGCGCTGAAGCGCGGAGAGGGCGCCGTTGTCGTCGTCTTCGAGCGCCTGGCTGGCGCCCTGTGCCGCGTCGATCAGCGCCTGCGCGTTCGAGATGCGCGAGTGGTTGGTGGAGAGCTCCTCCCACTCGTCGGCGCCCGGCGCGAGCTTGGCGACTTCGGAGATCTGCCATTGCAGCCGTTCGCGTTCGCGCTGCAGCGAGTCTTGCGCCGAGCGCGCGTGCTCGAGCGCGGAAAGCGCTTGTCGCCAGGCTTGCCATGCGGCATCGAGCGCGTCGGTGCGCACGCCGGCGTAGGCATCGAGCAGGCCGCGCACTGCCTCGGGCCGCGTCAGGCTCTGCCAGGCGTGCTGGCCGTGGATGTCGAGCAGGCGGTCGCCGAGTTCGCGCAGCTGCGTGGCGGTGGCGGGGCTGCCGTTGATCCAGCCGCGGCTGCGGCCCTGCAGGTCGACGGTGCGGCGCAGCAGCAGCGCGTCGCCGGCTTCGAAGCCGCCTTCGTCGAGCCAGCTGCCGAGGGCCGGATCGGCATCGAATTCAGCGCTCACGTCGAGCCGCTCGGCGCCTTCGCGCACCGCGCCGGCATCGGCGCGATTGCCCAGCGCCAGCTGCAGCGCGTCGATCAGGATGGATTTGCCCGCACCGGTTTCGCCGGTCAATACCGTGAAGCCGCCGGACAGGTCGAGTTCGAGTGATCGCACGATCACGAAGTCGCGCAGTGCGATGCGTCGCAGCGCCATTTCAGGAGCCCCCTTCGTTCCAGTGAAGTTTCTTGCGCAGCGTGTCGAAATAGCTCCAGCCGCGCGGATGCAGGAAGCGCACCCGGAAGTCGGAGCGGCGCACCACCACGCGGTCGCCGATCGCGAGCGAGGCCAGCGACTGCATGTCGAAATTGGCGCTGGCGTCGCGCCCGCCGACCAGCTCGATGACGATCTCGTCGGCGTCGGGCAACAGCACGGGGCGGTTCGACAGCGTGTGCGGCGCGATGGGCACAAGCACCCAGCCAGGCACCGCGGGATGCAGCAGCGGACCGCCCGCCGACAGCGCATAGGCCGTCGAGCCCGTGGGCGTGGCGATGATCAGGCCGTCGGCGCGCTGGTTGGCCACGAAATGCCGGCCCACCGACACACGAAGCTCGACCATGCCGGAAGTGGCGCCGCGGTTGACGACCACGTCGTTCATGGCGAAGGCGTCGAACACCGAGGCGCCGTCGCGCATGACCTGTGCCTGCATCAGGCTGCGGTGGTCTTCCTCGTATTCGCCGGCCAGCATCGGGATCAGCGTGGCCTGGTAGTTGTCCAGCGGGATGTCGGTGATGAAGCCGAGCCGGCCGCGATTGATGCCGATCAGCGGAATGCCGTAGCTCGCGAGCTGCCGGCCGATGCCGAGCATGGTGCCGTCGCCGCCGACCACCAGGCCGAGGTCGCAGCGCTGGCCGATTTCCTCGACGGTGAGGGCCTCGTAGCGCGGATGGGCGGGAGCGCCTTCGTCGACTTCCTCGCACGTCGGACGTTCGACGTAGACCGTGCAGCCCTGCGATTCGAGGAAGGCTCCGATGCCTTCCATGACGCTGTCGCGCGCGTCGGCTTGCGCCCGGGCGCCGGAAGCCTGGTATTTGCCGATCAGGGCGACGTGACGAAAGCGTGAGGTCATATCTCACAAATTACAACTTTGCGATGTTGAGGGCGCGTACGAGCGCCTTCTTCGCGGGTGAGTCGGGTTCTGCTTCGATTGCAGCGATAGCTATCCATTGGGTCGGATTCTCACCTAGTTGTGTGGCAATGCTTCCGGCCATCGTTGGGCTCAGTCGGCCTCGTTTCTTTGCCTGCGAGAAAGCGGCCTCCGATAGGTTCAGTAGGCGAGCCCATTCGGCTTGTTTGTGGTGGCTGAGCGCTCTCTCAAAGAGTTGCATGGTGGTCTGCATCGCGTGCTCCTTTAACCGGAGCATTTCATCACACCCTGTTAAGAAAAAGCTTGACAACCTGTTAAGTCGCCCATCATCATTCGGACACTTAACACCCAGTTAAGTTTTTTACAGGAGCGGCCATGCTTTCACAAACGTCTTTCCCGCAGTTCGCCAAGGTGGCGCTCTGCCCTGAGCTTGATTTGCCGTGCACGGCTTGCCCCACGCTGGGTATCCCGTGCGAGGCAGCTGAGTGCCCCCCTGCTGGTGCCTCGCAAGAGGTAAACGAGGCTGTGCCGAGCTTGGCCGCTCCCTCGGTCTCCGGCCAGCAGGCGGGCACACCCGATGTGAGCGCGCAGCACACGCCGGGGCCAACCACGATGAGCCCTGAACGCACCTATGGCCAGTGGCGCGAACTGCACGCCCTGAATGGCCTGGCGATGCCTCGCGAATGGCACGAACTGAGCGAAGCCCGTCAGCGCGTCTGGCGCTCCATCGAGCGCAGCATCTTCGAGGCGGGCATGCAAGCCGCCCTCGCCAAGGCCATCGGGAGCGCTGCATGACCCCCGCTCAACGCTGGTCCCTGATTCGTCGCCGGGAGTTCTGGGTGCAACGGCGTCTCTTCTGACTCGCTAGCTCGTAGCCCTCGTGCGAGGGCTTCCGGCTGGCATGTCGCCAGAACCTCAAGCCTGAAATAGCGGCACAGAAAGCTCTTATGAACGCAACGTCTCTTATCCAAATCATCAAGGTCGGTCCGGTGCAGGACAAGACTTTCGAAAACCGCCCGTATCAAATCCAAGAGTGCGAGTGCATCTTGATCAATGACGACGGTACGCCTGAAGCAGTCGGTGTCCTCCGGTTGGGCGATCAGATGCGCGGCGACAAGGCCCCTACCGTGGGCACCTACAGCGCGAAGTTCTCGCTGAAGCCGTCGCCGAAGGATCGCAAGATTGGTGCGGTGCTCACGGGTCTGACGCCCGTTGGTAAGCAGCCTGCTCCCGTGGCTCCGAAGGCACAGTGATGCTTGCCTGTCTCATCGACGGCTGTGTGGTTCCGCAGGGCGATCTGACGCGATTGATCCTTTGGGTCGTTCTGCTCGGCATATGCACCGGGATCATGTTTTCCACGATCTTGAGCAAGGCGCTTGATCTGGCGTTGTTGGTCGTTGAGCGTCGTTACCGGATCGAGGACGCACGCAATCGCGATCACAGCAAGGTGCCTTCGATCCATGGCTGACCCTACGGTCATCGACTGCTCGTCTGCATGCACCGTCACTGTGGTGCACGAGCTCTCTATTCCGCCCTTTCAACTCTCGCTTGAAGGTGGCCTCCAAATCTCGGTCGCGGTGATCGGGGTGTGGGCGTTGGGGTGGGCTCTTGGCCTGCTCAAACGCCAAATTCAAACGTCCATGTCGGACAACAACTGAAAGGAAGTTCTATGAAGAAGCAATTCGCTCGTCTCGCCCTCGTGGGCTCGCCGCTCGCCCTCCTGGGCAGCCTGTCGCACGCCGCTGCTGGCGCTGCTGTCGACGTGACCGACGCTGTCGGCACGATCGGCGCGCAGCTGACTCCGGTTGGCCTGATCGGTGTGGCGATTCTGGGTGTCGTAGTGGCCGTGGCCGCGTTCGGCTGGATTCGCAAGGGCATCCACTAAGCATCGCGCTAGGCGCTCAGGGGGACGCCCCTGAGCCCTTTCCAAAGCGGCATAGGTGCTGCTTCGTAAAGGGGCCGTCATGGATCAGTTGGGGGTGTACGTGGTCATTGCATTGTTGGGGGCGGCATGGCTCATGTTTTCCGCCTGATCGTTGCCGCGCTGCTATTTGCTGCGGGTGTTGCGCATGCTGCGGTTCCGACGGTCACGCAATATCGCTACTACTACACCACGACATACGGGTCATGGGCTGAGACGTATGCTGCTGCGTGTTCCGGTGCATTGAATGCCGCGCAGGCCTATGCCGCAGCGAACAATTACACCAATGCCACGACTGTTCTCAATTCGAACGGTGTTGCGTGTCAGGTGAGCGCCAAGAACGCCGGCGGCTCTACCGTTATTGCTGGTACGTTGGTTCAGGATCAGCGAAGCGGTGTCTGTCCGGCTGATAGCACCTCCGGCAGTGGTGGGTGCCAGTGCAACACCGGTTTCACCGAGAACGCTTCGCATACTGCGTGTGTGCCTGTCGATGTCTGCTCTTCGTTGGCTGGGCAGAGTGCTGGGGATTGGTTGAGGGATCAGGGCTTAAATGCCGCTGGGACTGGCCCGATTTCCCGCTCGTGGAGTGTGTGCGACAAGTACCAGAGTGTTGGTGGCGGCAAGTGCGTTGTGACCGTTGCCAATGCGACGTGCGATCAGGTTGCTTTTGGTAATGATCCGAAGCAGGGTGATGGTTGGTATCGGTGCGTTGGGAAGGGCTACTACACGGGTACGTCTGCCATAGCTGGTAAGTGCGATATCGGTGCTGGTCAGGGTACTGGGTCTGGGCCTACAGACCCGTCTCCTGCAACGCCTCCGGTCGTTGGCTCTGATCCGCCGAAGGTCCCCAGTCCGAAGCCTGCTGATGGCTTGCCCGCACCGTCTCCGTGTCCTGCGGGTCAGGCTCCTGGGACGGTCAATGGCACCACGTCCTGCTATCCCACAGGGTCTGATGGTGGCAAGGCTGGTGGTGCAGATCGCAGCACGACGAATTCGGATGGCAGCAAGGTCACGGAGCACGATGAGACGACGTGCAACGCGGGTGGCACGAAGTGTTCGACCGATACGACGAAGTGCACGACTCCAGCGGGTTCGAGTACGCAAACGTGTTCGACGACGAATTCGACAGATACGGCCACGGGCTTGTGTTCAAAGTCGCCCGGGAATTCGGTGTGCAGCGGTGGGGGTGATGGTGGTTCTGGCGGCGGGTTTACCGGCACGTGTGCGACTGGGTTTCAGGCGAAGGGTGAAGACCCAATCCTGAATGCCATGGCTCTTGAGCAATACAAGCGCAACTGTCAGTTGTTCGATACGACGGGGACTGCTTCGCAGCAGTACGCGGTTGAGGCTGCAAAGACGGGTGACCAGACTGGTTCGCTCGCCGGTAACTTCACTCAGGATTTGAGCGGTGGCGCTGACATGACTGATGCGCTCGGTGGTGGCTCTTGTCCTGCGGATCAGACCGTGCCGATCAATATCGGTGGTCATAGTTTTTCGTTCGTCGTCGCACTCTCTCGCTCGTGTCAGGGTCTTGAGTGGCTCGGCGTTGCGTTGGTCGCTGCTACCGCTGTGGCGTGCGCTTTCATCGTTTTCAAGGACTGATCTATGCCTTGGCTCATTGCTGCTTTGTGGACCGCTTTCCGGGCGATGCTTCCGTCTCTCACGGGTCAGGTGCTTCTCGCGCTTGGGATCGGTATTGCGACGACTGTGGGTATCAACGTTGGTATCGGGGCGTTCAAGTCTCAGATGCTGAGCGCGATTCAGGGCCTTCCTGCGGTGTCGATACAGGTGCTCGGGCTGATGAAGGTTGGCGTGTGCATCTCGATGCTGTTTGGCGCGCTGGTGTCTCGCATGGCGCGCAAGGGTATGCAGGCTGCGGCCGGTGGTTCGTTGAAGTCGTGGGTGAAGAAGTGATGCGCAGCATGTTCTCGTTCTGGCGCGCTGCGCTGTTACCTCGGGCGCTTGGCTTCATCTATCTCACGACTGGTGCGAACGGCACCGGGAAGACTGCGTTCACGCTGAAGGCTGTTCGCGAGAAGCAGGTCAAAGAGAATCGCCCGGTGTATTGGAACGGTCGGTTCGACCTCACGGAGGAGAAACAGAAAGAGTTCGGCTGGATCAAGATCGAGGCGAAGGATTGGGAGAGCGTGCCCGATGGCGCGATCTTCTTTTTCGATGAGTGCCATAACGATTTCCCGGATCGTAGTTCTGGTGCAAGGGTGCCTGATCACGTGAAGATGCTTGGTGAGCATCGCAAGCGCGGTTTCGATTTCTTCTTGCTCACGCAGCATCCGGGGAACATCGATCCCTTCATCCGCAAGATCATCGCCAGTCCGGGCTGGCATCGACACCTGAAGCGCAATTTCGGCTCTTCGCTCATCAGTCACATTGATTACCTCGCGGTGTGTGACCGGCCTGAGAAGCCCGGTGCGGGTAAGGCTGGCACCGTGTCCATGAAGGCGCTGCCTAAGGATGTGTTCGGTTGGTACAAGTCCGCTGAGCTGCACACGGCAAAGGTCAAGATTCCGCGTCAGGTCTGGATTTTTCTCACGGCGCTCCTGGTCATTCCGCTGTGCATCTATATGACGTTCCAGTTCCTTCGGAAGTCCACCACTCCGAAGGATCAGTCATCCGTGGCTGCGGCTGGGGTGGCTCCTGCAGGTTCTGGTCAGCCTTCAGCCGCGGGGCGTGTTCGTACAGCCACCGAGTACGTTTCCGACTATCAGCCGCGCGTTCCCTCGGTGATGCATACCGCTCCCGCTTATGACAAGTTGACCGAGCCGAAGCGTGTTCCGGTGCCTGCCGCGTGCGTTGAAATGAAGTCAGTCGGCTGCAAGTGCTATACGCAGGATGCGACGCCCTATCCGGTGGATTTGTCGATGTGCCGGCAGCTGGTCGCGCACGGTACGTTCTTGGCGTTCTTGCCCGAAGGTGAGCGCAGTACAGGTGCCCGTACACCGGTTGATCAGCCAAAGGCGCAGCAAGGCCCGGAATCGGCCGTTCCAGCGCTTCCCGGACCTGTTTTGATCCAAGGGGGCGACAAGTCTCCCGGCGCGCCTGCAGCGGTTTCTACGGCCTCGGCTGATGCTGGGTTGAGGCCTCGGGTGCAGCCCGGCTCCAGGTGGAGCTTCACGACTGGCGGGTAGTCGTTACGTGCCCCTGCCTGTGCGCTCCCTCTACTGCAAAGCAAAACGCCGGAGCCCTTGTGGCGGAGGCACCTCGTCTCTGGTGCTGGGTGTTTTACGTGCCCCTGCCTTGTCTCTGGCTTGCCGGAAGACGCCTGCGGATGCGGGCTCCTGCTCGTTGTTCGCCGTGGGCGGTGGATTGGCGGTGGAGCGCGCACGCAGCGAAGCGCGAGGAGCTTGCGACGCTGCGCGGAGCGGCGGGCGCAGCCCGCCGCTCAATTTATTACTAACTCACTTCACGACAAGCTCCAGCGAAGAGAGCCTGAATTCCAGTTTTGAAGTCGGCCCGAAGGGCCAAAAGAAAGACCCGGCGCAGCCTGCCAGCTGCCCGGGTCGTGATCACTGCCTTATCTTGGGGAAACAGCGATGCAGCGGATTGTGGATGGGATTGCCTACGAAGGCAAATACGTGGACGACGCCTACGACGTTCGTGTGTGGGAATGCGATGGCCATCGGGAGATTTCTGCCCAGCGTGTTATCGAGTGGCACGAGATAGGTCCGGCTCCCGACTGGGAGTCCATCCTCGGTGAGAAGGACCCGCAGCGCGAAGAGGCTGATGCGGCAGAGCGTAAAGAGGCTGCGCGCAAGCGGAATGCGTCACGGGCAAAGACCACCTGCAGGAGGTTCATTAAGTCGATGGGCTTCAACGAACTGCTGACCCTCACCTACCGTGAGAACCAGACCGACGAAGCGCTGTGTAAGAAGCACGCGCGGGCGTTCTTCCGCCGCATGTCGCAGCTGATTCCTGGCTTTGGATATTGCGCAGGCTACGAGCCGCAGCAGCGTGGTGCATGGCACGTCCACGCGGCTGTCTACAAGCTCCCGGAGTTCGTCAAGGTGCGGTTTCCCGCGAAGGTCGAAGGCGGCTTCATCGAGCGCAAGGTGCCTGCGAAGCACGTCGGCACGATGGTTTGGCGCGCCATCGTCGGGAAGGACAACGGTCTGTGTTTCGTGGGCGGGAAAAAGGCTGGCAGGGGCCTCACGTCGTCGCTGGCCAAGATGGCTGCTTACGTCTCGAAGTACATCCTGAAGCACGCTGAGCTCTTCCCTGAGGGCAAGCAGCGCTACACGCATTCGAAGGGTGATCAGCCGCTGCCGAAGTCGGTCGCCACGCGGTTTACGGGAGTGAGCCTGCTGGAGCTGATTCCGCGCTGTTTCTGGCTCGAGGAGGGCGAGGTCATCGTCACGCACCATATCGGTCGCTGGCGCGATAGCTACTACCTCTGCACGGAGGTTGCTCCTGGTGATTAGTTGCAGTGGTTGGTGTTTGGGGCGCGTCTCGGACTTGGGTTGAAGCCGGGGTTGTCTTTCAATTCTTGACGCATTACTTGCTCAATGCATTCGGCCCGGCGTATCTGTTCGGACAGTGGTTTGCGTGGATCTTGCGGGGACGTCGCGATGGTCTTGTCACCTGCAGCGCAGGGTGGGGTTGTCCAGTATGAGAACCGGTCGCGACCTTGGCATTTGTGCAGTTCGTATGGTTCGAGCGTTGCAGCTTCTGCCTGTGCTGTGGCGAGCAGTGTTGCGGCTAGTAAGTACTTGAGCATGCGGCGAAATGTACATGGGGCGCGTGTTAGGGGGTGGCGGATGTCAGCGTGCGAATTTTTTCGTTGGAGCGGCCAAATACGTCCATCTTTTGATGGTTTGTTTCTGGGGGATCAGATGCTGGTTGGTTATGCACGGGTGTCAACGAGCGAGCAGGACACGAGACTGCAGCTGGATGCTTTGCGCGTTGCTGGTGTACGGGAGATTTACGCTGAGAAGACCAGCGGCGTAGGTGCTCGTCCTGAGCTTCATCGGGCGCTTGATGCGCTGAAGCCAGGGTACACGTTGGTTGTCTACAAGCTGGATCGTCTCGCGCGTAGCTTGAAAGACCTTCTGCAACTGTTGGATCGGCTCAAGCGTTCGGGGTGTGCGGTGAAGTCGCTGACTGAGCCGATAGACACGTCATCGGCCATGGGTGAGTTTGTGTTGCAAATTCTTGGTGCCGTGGCCCAGCTCGAGCGGGCCATCATCCGTGAGCGTTGCGAGGCTGGCAGGGTGGCGGCTCGGGCGCGTGGGGTCCAGTTTGGGCGTACGTCGCTGGTGACTGGCGAGGAGGCTGGTGTCGCAGTCAAGCTCTATGCCGAGGGGTTCACGTTGGGCGAGGTGGCCTCGCTGTTTGGGGTGTCGCCGACGGCAGTGAGGTCGGCATTGGTGAGGTGCGGGGTGAGTCGCCGCAGTTGGGGCGGGGCTCGTGCCCGGCGAGTGAGCTAGGCTATGCGTCGCCTTTTCCCGAATTTTTCAACGTACAACACTAAAATCTTGCAATGCTGGACGACCGTGCCAAGTTGCTGCTCAAGACGCTCGTCGAGCGCTACATCGCCGATGGGCAACCTGTGGGTTCGCGCACGCTGTCGCGCTCCTCGGGGCTCGATCTGTCGCCGGCAACCATCCGCAACGTCATGTCCGACCTTGAGGGGCTGGGGCTGATCGCCAGCCCGCACACCTCGGCCGGTCGCATTCCCACGCACCGCGGCTATCGCCTCTTCGTCGACACCATGCTGACCGCCCAGCGCGAGCAGATGACCGCGCCGAGCCTCGCGCCCGACCAGCCGCAGAAGGTGATCGCCAATGCGGCGCACCTGCTGTCGAACATGTCGCAGTTCGTCGGCGTGGTGATGGCGCCGCGGCGCGCGTCGGTGTTCAAGCAGATCGAGTTCCTGCGGCTGTCGGAGCGGCGCCTGCTGGTGATCATCGTCTCGCCCGATGGCGACGTGCAGAACAGGGTGATCTTTCCGGAGGCCGACTATTCGCAGTCGCAGCTGGTCGAGGCTTCGAACTACATCAACGCCAACTATGCGGGCCTGACCATCGAACAGGTGCGCGACCGGCTGCAGTCCGAGATCGAGAAGCTGCGCGGCGAGATCGCCACGCTGATGCAGGCGGCGGTGCAGGTCAGCTCGGAAGTGCTGACCGAGGCGCAGGAAGACGACGTCGTGATTTCGGGTGAGCGCAATCTGCTGGCGGTGAGCGACTTCTCCAGCGACATGGGGCAACTGCGCCGCGCTTTCGAGCTCTTCGAGCAGAAGGCCCAGTTGATGCGGCTGCTCGACGTGTCGAGCAAGGCCGAGGGCGTGCGCATCTTCATCGGTGGAGAAAGCCAGGTGGTGCCGTTCGAGGAGCTTTCCATCGTCAGCGCCAACTACGAGGTCGACGGGCAGGTCGTGGGCACGCTGGGCGTGATCGGGCCGACGCGCATGCCTTATGAACGCATGATCCAGATCGTCGACATCACGTCGCGCCTGGTGACCAATGCGCTGAGCCATCGCAAGTAGGCTCGTCGGCGCGAATAGAATCGTGCCGCGTGGGCCGTTAGCTCAGTTGGTTAGAGCAGCGGACTCATAATCCGTTGGTCGCTGGTTCAAGCCCAGCACGGCCTACCACCGCTCCCTCGGCGATTCGATACTGCAAAGTCTTGCCATGCTTTCGGGGAGCAGCCAAAAACAGGCTATAATCGAAAGCTTCGCGGCTGTAGCTCAGCTGGATAGAGTACTTGGCTACGAACCAAGGGGTCGTGGGTTCGATTCCTGCCAGCCGCACCATCTTGAAAAAGCCCGGGAGATTCGTCTTCCGGGCTTTTTTCTTTTTCAGGCATTCGTTGCAATTAGCCTGAGATATTCGAAATTTGCCTGCAAAGCGGGCTATAATCGCAAGCTGTGCGGCTGTAGCTCAGCTGGATAGAGTACTTGGCTACGAACCAAGGGGTCGTGGGTTCGATTCCTGCCAGCCGCACCACTATAAAGAAAGCCCGCAACGCGAGTTGCGGGCTTTTTTCTTTTCGGAGGATCGGCGTGAACAAGGCATTCACCAAGGAAACGGATTCCGACGGAGACGACGACGGCGCCGATGGCGCTTCGCCTCCGCTGCCTGCGGGCGGCAAGAACTACATCACCCCCGAAGGCTATGCGCGGCTGCGCGACGAGCTGCTGCAGCTGATGGACGAGGAGCGTCCGAAGATCGTCGAGACCGTCCATTGGGCGGCCAAGAATGGCGACCGCTCGGAGAACGGCGATTACCTCTACGGCAAGAAGCGCCTGCGCGAGATCGATCGCCGCATCCGCTTTCTCACCAAGCGCCTCGAGATCGCCGAGGTCACCGATCCGTCGGTGCACCATGGTCGCGACCAGGTCTTCTTCGGCGCCACCGTCCTCTATGCAGACGAGACGGGCGACGAACGCAGCGTGACGATCCTTGGAATCGACGAAGCGGAAAGTGCGAAGTCGCAGGTCAGCTGGATCTCGCCGATCGCGCGGGCCTTGCTGAAGTCACGCGAAGGTGACGTGGTGAAGCTCGTTACGCCCGGCGGCGCGCACGAAGTCGAGATTCTTTCCGTGAGCTATCCGGCGCCGCGTCGGGCTGCGGAATAACGGCAGGTCAGGGAGCCGGAACCGTCCTGGAGGCGGTCAGCACCGATGCCGTGCGCCGCGCCGCGCGCAGCACGGCATCCAGATGCGTTCGATCGCGTACCGCGATCACGAAACGCAGGTCGGTCGAATCCTGCGGGGTTTCATCGGCCATTTCCACGTGCGTGATGTCGGCTTCCGCATCGGCCAGCGTCGCTGCGACGCGCGCCAGCACGCCCTTGTCGTTGCGCACGGTGATCACCACCCCGGTCTCGAAGGCGCGCGTGGGCTCGTCCGCCCACTCGACGGCGAAGAAGCGCTCGCTGTCCTTGTGGCGCAGCCGTTGGCCGACGCCGCAGTCTTCGGTGTGCACCACCAAGCCTTCGCCATGGCCGAGATAGCCGACGATCGGGTCGCCGGGAATGGGCCGGCAGCACAGCGCGAAACGCACCGAAGAGTTCTCGCTGCCGTCCAGCGTGACCGCGCCCTGCGACACCGTCTCGTGCGAGATGAAGCGCTCGCGGCTCAGCAGCAACGCGTCAGGCCGTTCGCCCAGTTCGGAAAGCATCGACACCAGCCGCTTCGCAACGATGCTCGCGATCCGCTTGCCCAGGCCGATGTCGGTCAGCAGTTCGGAGCGCGTGCGGTTGCCGGTGAAGCGCAGCAGCTTTTCCCACAGCGCCTGGTGCTCCTCGTCTTCCTCGGGCAGCTTGCTGAGCCCTTCGGCGCGCAGCGCCTGAGCGAGCAGCTTTTCGCCCAGGCCTTCGGACTCGGCATGCGCCAGCGTCTTCAGGTAATGACGGATCTTGGAGCGCGCCCGGCCGGTTCGCACGAAACCCAGCCAGGCCGGATTGGGCGTCGACACCGGCGCCGTGATCACCTCGACGACATCGCCGTTCTTGAGTTCGGTGCGCAGCGGCACCTGGTCGCCGTTGATGCGCGCAGCCGAGGTGTGGTCGCCGATGTTGCTGTGGATGGCGTAGGCGAAGTCGACCACCGTGGCCCCGCGGGGCAGCGCCATGATCTGGCTCTTGGGCGTGAACACGTAGACCGCGTCGGGAAACAGGTCGACCTTGACGTGGTCCCAGAACTCGGCGGCGTCGCGCGTCTCGTCCTGGATGTCGAGCAGCGACTGCAGCCATTTGGTGCCCAGCCGGTCATTGCTGGCAGCGTTCGGCTCGGCCGCCTTGTACAGCCAGTGCGCTGCCACGCCCGATTCGGCCACCACGTGCATCGCCTCGGTCCGCAGCTGGAATTCCACGCTCACGCCGGCCGGCCCCACGAGCGTGGTGTGCAGCGACTGGTAACCGTTGAGCTTGGCGATCGCGATGTGATCCTTGAACTTGCCCGGCAGGGGCTTGTACATCTGGTGCAGGATGCCGAGCCCGGTGTAGCAGGCGATCACGTTCGGCACGATCAAGCGGAAACCGTAGATATCGGTCACCTGGGCGAAGCTCAGGTGCTTTTCTTCCATCTTGCGGTAGATGGAATAAAGCGTCTTTTCGCGACCGGCGATCCGCAGCGTCATGCCGGCGGCCGAAAACGCGGCCTCGACCTCTTTCTGCACCTTCTGGATCAGGTCGCGCCGGCGGCCGCGCGCCTTGGCCACGGCCTTCGACAGCGTTGCATAACGCCACGGTTTCAGATGCCGGAACGACAGTTCCTGCAGCTCGCGATAAGTCTGGTTCAGCCCCAGGCGGTGCGCGATGGGTGCGTAGATGTCCAGCGTTTCGCGCGAGATCCGGCCCCATTTCTCGCGCGGCGCATCGGCCAGCGTGCGCATGTTGTGCGTGCGATCCGCCAGCTTGACCAGGATGACGCGCACGTCGCGCGCCATGGCCAGCAGCATCTTGCGGAACGACTCGGCCTGGTTTTCCTCGCGGGTGTTGAACTGCAGCTTGTCCAGCTTGGTGAGCCCGTCGACCAGTTCGGCGACCGGGGCGCCGAAGCGCTCGATGAGTTCGGGCTTGGTGACGCCGCAGTCCTCGATGGCGTCGTGCAGCAGGGCGGCCATCAGCGCCTGCGCATCGAGCTTCCATTCGGCGCATTGCGCCGCCACCGCGATGGGATGGGTGATGTACGGCTCGCCGCTGTTGCGCAACTGCCCGAGGTGCGCTTCGTCGGCGAAGCGGTAGGCACGGCGGACCAGCTCGGTGTCTTCGGGGCTCAGGTAGTCCAGGCGAGCGGTCAGCGCGGCAAAGCTCGCGGCGGCCGCATTCAGCGCCGCCGGGCTCGGCTTCGGCGTGCCTTTGGGGGCATGGGACTGAGATTTGGCAACCGCGCTCATGGCTACCACTTTAGCGTGACCGCTGTGTGGACGCGTCCGGACATAAAAAAAGCACCGCTTTGCGGTGCCTTTTCGTTGCAGGGCTGCGTCAGATCAGCCCGGCACCTTCTTGAGCATTTCGAGGCCGATCTTGCCTTCGGCGATTTCGCGCAGCGCGGTCACGGCGGGCTTGTTCTTGCTCTCGATCTTGGGGGCATGACCCTGGCTCAGCATGCGCGCACGGTAGGTGGCGGCCAGGACGAGCTGGAAGCGGTTCGGAATGTTGACGAGACAATCTTCGACGGTGATGCGGGCCATGATGAGAATCTTTCGGTCGGTCTGGGAGCGGTGAGCTCGAAAATCAGGGGATGTTCAGTGCGGCGAAGGTGTCGGCGCGCGCTCGGCGTTGCGCGGAATACCGGAGCCGCTGAGCGTGGACGATCGCCTTGAGATCGAAAAGTGCCCGCTCAAATAACTCGTTGATTATAACGAAGTCGAATTGTCCGGCCTGGGCCATCTCTTCGGCCGCATTCTTCAGCCGGGTTTCGATGACCGCGGCACTGTCCTCGCCGCGCCGTTCGAGCCGGGAGCGCAGTTCTTCCCAGCTGGGCGGCAGGATGAAGATCATGACTGCGTTGGCGAAGGTCTTGCGGATCTGCAGCGCGCCCTGGAAGTCGATTTCGAGGATGACGTCGGCCCCCTGGGCGATGCGCTCCTCGATGGCCTTCTTGGAGGTGCCGTAGCGGTGGCCGTGCACGTGGGCCCATTCCACGAAGCCGTCGGCCGCGATCATCGCGTCGAACTCCGTCGGGGAGGCAAAAAAGTACTCGCGCCCATGCTTTTCCTGCCCGCGGGGCGACCGGGTGGTGTGGGACACCGAAGGCTGCACTGCCGAGTCGAGTTCCATCAGCGCCTTGACCAGGCTCGATTTGCCCGCGCCGCTGGGGGCCGCCACCACGAAGATATTGCCGGGGTAATCCATTCTTTCGCTCGTCTTCGTCGTCATTCGATGTTCTGCACCTGCTCTCGCATCTGCTCGATCAGGACCTTCATGTCCACGCCGATGCGCGTGAGTTCCAGCGCCGCCGACTTCGAGCCCAGGGTGTTGGCCTCGCGATGCAGCTCCTGGATCAGGAAATCGAGGCGCTTGCCGATCTCGCCGCCCTTCTTGAGCAGCCGCTCGATTTCGTCGAGGTGCGAGTTCAGCCGGGTGAGTTCTTCGGCCACGTCGATGCGGATGGCGAAGGCGGTGGCTTCGGTCAGCGCGCGGTCCTGCGCGGCCTCGGGCGGCGTGCCGCCGGCTCCGGCGGTCAGGCCCATGGCCTCCTGCCAGCGTTCCAGGAAGCGGGTGCGCTGCTGTTCGACCAGTTGCGGCACCAGCGGCCCGGCCTGCTGCACCAGGGCGCGCAGCTGCTCGAGGTGGGCTTCGAGCATCTTGGCCAGCCGCGTGCCTTCGCGCTGGCGGGCCGAAATCAGGCCCTCGAGCGCCTTGCCCGTCACGTCGAGCAGGTCGGGGCCCCAGTCGCCGCGGGTGGCGCTGTCGCCGCCGGCCAGGCGCAGCACGTCGGCCACGCTGAGCTCGCGCGCGCCCGGCAGCCAGGCCCTGATGCTGTCCTGCACGCCGTTCAGCCGCTGCAGCAGCTTGACGGAGGGCTCGACCACGCCCGAGGAAGAGGTGCTTTCGATTGCGGCGCGCACTTCGACCTTGCCGCGCTTGAGCTTGGCCGTGAGCAGTTCGCGCAGCGCGGTTTCGTGCTGGCGGAGCTCCTCCGGCAGCTTGAAGGTGAGATCGAGGAAGCGGCTGTTGACCGAGCGGATTTCAACCCCGAGCCGGCCCGTGGCGGAAGGCCGTGCCTCGGCTTCGGAGTGGCTGCCTGCGGGCCCGTTCTGGCCGCTGGCGTAGCCGGTCATGCTGTAAACTGGCATTGCGCCTCACTGTGGTTTTGCTTGCATGCACCGAGGCGTCGGCACGGCGTTCGCTTGCCGCACCATCGCCTTCGGGCGAAACTCCCGGATTATGTCAAAGGTCAAGCCTACGCCCCTGCCGCCCGATACGGTCATTGGTGGTTACCGCGTTGTACGCCGGCTTTCCGCGGGCGGATTCGGTGTCGTCTATCTCGCCATCGATTCCAGCGGACAGCAGGTGGCCATCAAGGAATATCTGCCGTCCTCGCTCGCCACGCGGGGGCCTGGCGAGCTTGCGCCGCAGGTGCCGCCGGAGAAGCTGTCGCTGTACCGGCTGGGCCTGAAGAGCTTCTTCGAAGAGGGGCGCTCCCTGGCGCAGATCTCGCACGCCTCTGTGGTCAGCGTGCTCAACTTCTTCCGCGAGAACGAGACCGTCTACATGGTCATGAACTACCTGGAGGGCGCCACCCTGCAGGACTTCGTGGTCACGGCGCGCGACCTGAAGAAGCAGAAGGTGTTCCGCGAGTCGACCATCCGCTCGCTCTTCGACGAGATCCTGCGCGGGCTGCGCATCGTCCACCAGTACAAGATGCTGCACCTGGACATCAAGCCGGCCAACATCTTCGTCACCGACGACGACCGCGCCGTGCTGATCGACTTCGGCGCCGCGCGCGAAGTGCTCAGCAAGGAAGGCATCTTCATCCGCCCGATGTACACCCCCGGCTTCGCGGCCCCCGAGATGTACCGGCGCGATTCGTCCATGGGCCCCTGGACCGACATCTACGCCATCGGCGCCTGCATCTACGCCTGCATGCAGGGCTACCCGCCCAACGACGCACCCCGGCGCATCGAGAAGGACCGCCTCAGCCTGTCGCTCTCGCGCCTGCGCGGCGTGTACTCCGACAACCTGATCGAGGTGGTCGAGTGGTGCATGTCGCTCGATCCGCTGTCGCGGCCGCAGTCGGTCTTCGCGCTGCAGAAGGAACTCAGCCGCGAGGGCGAGCGCCGCTACACGAAGCTCACGGTGGGCGAGAAAGTGCGCCTGTCGATCGACAACATCCGTTCCTTCGACAAGAAGGGTCTGCCCAAGGCTGCCGCGCCCACCACGCGCCCTGCATGACATCATGAAATTCTCCGTCTTCCAGGTCAGCCGCAAGGGCGGGCGTCTCAAGAACGAAGACCGCATGGGCTATTGCTACACGCGGGAATCGGGGTTGTTCGTGCTGGCCGACGGCATGGGTGGCCATCCGGAAGGCGAAGTGGCGGCGCAGCTCGCGCTGCAGACCATTGCCGCGCTCTACCAGCGCGAGGCGCGCCCGACGGTGAAGGACGTGAAGTCGTTCCTGGCCGAGTCGGCCATGGCCGCGCACCAGCAGATCATGCGCTACGCGAGCCACAAGGCCATGCTCGACACGCCGCGCACCACCGTCGTCGCGGCCGTGCTCCAGGGCACCACCGCCACCTGGATGCACTGCGGCGATTCGCGCCTGTACGTCGTGCGCGACGGCCGCCTGCTGGTGCGCACGCGCGACCACTCGCACGCCGAGCGTCCGAAGCCGCACGGCTCCGACGTGCCCGTCAACCGCAACCTGCTTTTGACCTGCCTCGGCTCGCCGACCACGCCGCTCTTCGACGTCTCGGCGCCGCTGCAGCTGCAGCGCGGCGACCGCATCATGCTGTGCTCCGACGGCGTCTGGGGCGTGCTCGACGACGAGCTGATCGTGCATACGCTTTCCTCCGGCAAGCCTGTGTCCGACGCCGCGCCCGACCTCGCCGAGATGGCCCTGCGCAAGGGCGGCGCCCACAGCGACAACGTCACGCTCATCGCGCTCGAATGGGAAATGCCCGACAGCGCGGACGACCGCAGCGGCGTTTCCACCGAAACCATCGAAGACGGCGTTTTCGCCTCGACCATCCAGGCCGGCATGCCGTCGGACAACGAGATCGACGACCTCGACGAAGATGCCATCGAGCGTTCCATCGCCGAGATCAACGAAGCCATCCGCAGATCGGCGGCGCGCAAGACCTGAGCGCGGCCTTCTTTCCTTCCCTTTTTCTTTTTCCGGTTTTCGAACAATGACTGCTTTCACACGAAGCGGCGGCCGCGCCGCCGACCAGCTGCGCCCGGTGCGCATCACCCGCGGCTTTACCATCCACGCCGAAGGCTCGGTGCTCATCGAATTCGGCCAGACCCGCGTGCTGTGCACCGCCTCCGTCGAAGAGAAGGTGCCGCCGCACAAGAAGGGCAGCGGCGAAGGCTGGGTCACGGCCGAATACGGCATGCTGCCGCGCGCCACGCACACCCGCAGCAGCCGCGAGGCGGCCAAGGGCAAGCAGACGGGCCGCACGCAGGAAATCCAGCGCCTCATCGGCCGCTCGATGCGCGCGGTGTTCGACCTCGCCGCGCTCGGCGAACGCACCATCCACCTCGACTGCGACGTGCTGCAGGCCGACGGCGGCACGCGCACCGCGGCCATCACCGGCGCCTTCGTCGCTGCGCAGGACGCCGTCAACAAGCTGCTGGCCTCGGGCGCCATCGCCGCCTCGCCCATCAAGGGCCACGTGGCCGCCATCTCGGTGGGCATCGTCGGCGGCACGCCGCTGCTCGACCTCGAATACACCGAGGACTCGGCCTGCGACACCGACATGAACGTCGTCATGACCGGCGCCGGCCACTTCGTCGAAGTGCAGGGCACGGCCGAAGGCGTGGCCTTCACGCGCGATGAAATGAACATCCTGCTCGGCCTGGCCGAGAAGGGTATCGGCGAGCTCGTGACCCTGCAGAAGCAGGCACTGCTCTCGAACTGATCCCTCGAATTGACGCATTCCCCCACGATTTCATGAAACTGGTTCTGGCTTCCAACAACGCAGGCAAGCTCGCCGAACTCCAGCAACTGTTCGCGGAGCTCGCCGTCACCCTGGTGCCGCAGTCGGCGCTGGGGGTGAGTGAGGCCGAAGAACCCTTCCGGACCTTCGTCGAGAACGCGCTGACCAAGGCGCGCCACGCCAGCGCAGCCACCGGCCTGCCGGCCATTGCCGACGACGCGGGCCTGTGCGTCGAGGCCTTCGGCGGCCTGCCGGGCGTCGACACCGCCTACTACGCCACGCAGTTCGGCTACGCCAAGGGCGACGCCAACAACGTGAAGGCCCTGCTCGAGCAGCTCGACGGCGTCGTCAACCGCCGCGCCGCGCTCGTGAGCACGCTGGTCGCGCTGCGCAGCCACGACGACCCTGAGCCGCTCATCGCCGTGGGCCGCGTGGTCGGCGAGATCGCGCCCGCGCCCATCGGCGACAACGGCTTCGGCTTCGACCCCGTCATGTACCTGCCGTCCTTCGGCAAGACCTTCGCGCAACTGCCGCCCGATGTGAAGAACGCCAACAGCCATCGCGGCCGCGCGGCGCAGGCCATGCTGGCGCTGATGCGCGAGCGCTGGTTCTGACCGGCGACCGATCGATGGCAATCACTTTCCCGATCCAGCCGGCGCAGCCCGCAGGCGCGCAGCACGCAAACGACGTGCTGCACTGGATGCGTCCCGGCCCGCTGCAGCTCAGCGCGCTGCCGCCGCTGTCGCTGTACATCCACCTGCCGTGGTGCCTGCGCAAGTGCCCGTACTGCGACTTCAATTCGCACGAATGGCGCGCGGCCAGCGAGGCCGACATCGACGGCATCCCCGAGGCTGCCTACATCGATGCGCTAGTAGCAGACCTCGATGCCGCGCTGCCGCTCATCTGGGGCCGCACCGTCCACACCATCTTCATCGGCGGCGGCACGCCCAGCCTGTTCTCCCCGCAGGCCATCGACCGCCTGCTGGGCGACATGCGCGCGCGCCTCAAGCTCGCGCCCGACTGCGAGATCACGCTCGAAGCCAACCCCGGCACCTTCGAGCGCAACCGCTTCCGCGCGTACCGCTCGGCCGGCGTCACGCGCCTGTCGGTGGGCGTGCAGAGCTTCAACGACGAGCACCTGAAGGCACTGGGTCGAGTGCACGACCGCGCGCAGGCCATCGCCGCCCTCGAGGAGGCCGCGAGCACCTTCGACACCTTCAACCTCGACCTGATGTACGCGCTGCCTGGCCAGACCCTGGAAGGCCTCGACGCCGACCTCTCGCAGGCCCTGTCGCTCGCGCCGCCGCACATCTCGGTGTATCACCTGACCATCGAGCCCAACACCTGGTTCGCCAAGTTCCCGCCGACCCTGCCCGAGGACGACATCGCCTACGCCATGCTCGACCGCATCACCGAGCGCACCAGCGCCAGCGGCATGTCGCGCTACGAGGTCTCGGCCTATGCGCGCGAAGGCCACCACTGCGCGCACAATCTCAACTACTGGCAGTTCGGCGACTACCTCGGCATCGGCGCGGGCGCGCACAGCAAGCTGAGCTTCGCGCACCGCATCGTGCGGCAGGTGCGCTTTCGCGAGCCGCGCCTGTACATGGAGAACGCGCGCGCCGGCGCGGCCGTGTCGCAGAGCGACGAAGTGGCGCTGGCCGACCTGCCGTTCGAATTCATGCTCAATGCGCTGAGGCTGAAGCAGGGCTTCACGCTGCCGCAGTTCAGCGAACGCACGGGGCTGGCGATGACGTCGATCCAGCGCGGCCTCGAGGAAGCCGAGCGCAAGGGGCTCGTGGCACGCGACCTGTTCCGCGTATGGCCGACCGAGCGCGGGCTCGACTTCCTGAGCGACCTGCAGGCGATGTTCCTGCCCGACGAGGAGTAGGGCGCCGCCGTCGGCATAAAATCGCTGGTTCCGGAGAGTTGGGTGAGTGGTTTAAACCAGCAGTCTTGAAAACTGCCGACGGGTAACCGTCCGTGAGTTCGAATCTCACACTCTCCGCCAAACTCAAGCCCCTGTAGCAGCCCTTGCCATAGGGGCTTTTTGCTGGGCGTGGGGCTTGTGGCCCCAGCGGGCGGGCTGCATGCCATGGTTTTGCCCATGTTTTGGCCGTTGGACGCCAATGGAAGGCAGTGGCCTTTGCTGGGCAAGCAGCTTGGTTGCCCAGCAAAGGCTGGCGGTGAGCCCACCAAGGCGCTGTGTGGGTAGGCGCGCGGGCACCCCTGTGCGGGGCTCCAAAAAACCGCCAAAACGGGGTTTTTCCGGTCCGTTGCGGGAGCCGGCGGTGCGCCTGATTTTGTTGTTTTTGTGCTACAATCTACCCACGGGTAAAAACCTGCTGGGCGCAAGCTAGGCGAGACCATGCCCGTATGCAAGCGCCCGCCGCTTGCAGCAAGCAGCCGCAGTAGGAGCCGGACCACCCGGTAGCCGCTGCGGCTGTTTTTCTTTCCATCAACCCCTTCGCTCTCCGTCAGTGCGCCTTGCCCTTCTGGGTCTAGGCGCGCCGCCGCATGGGCGTTTCACTTTGAGCAAACCACCATGAAGAACCTTCTCTCTGGCTACGTCAAGCCCGACAGTGCGCCGCGCTTTGCGCTGGGCCGCGTTCTCGCAACACCAGGTGCGCTGGCGCTCCTGCACATCACCAACAGCAACCCGTTTGCTCTGTTGGCCAGGCATGTCACCGGCGACTGGGGAGAGATAGACCCCGAAGATGTCGTCACCAACGAAGACGCGCTTGAGCATGGCTTGCGTGTGCTCTCGGTCTACCGATTGCCGCTACAAGCGGCGGACGAAAAAGGTGCAGCACCGGTGCCGCCATCACGGGACGCTGACGATCACGACAACCGAATCTGGCTGATCACCGAAGCAGATCGTAGCGTCACAACGTTGCTGCTGCCCGAAGAGTACTGAGCGTCGCGCCGCAATGACTCTGTCTAACGCAGTCGCGACTTCCTAGCGACGCGAGGCGGTGTGGCGCCGTTCTTTCGCCTCACAGGCGCCTTCGGATCAGCCCAACTCGGCTTGACGTTCTTCTTGACCGGCTCGAGCAGTTCGGAAAGGGTGATCTTCAAGCAGTAACAGATGACTGAAAGCGTCAGGAGCGAAGGATTCGACACGCCTCGTTCGATACGGCTGAGCAGTGTGCGATCCACCTCAGCCTCGCCCGCGAGTTGCTCCTGCGAGAGATCGCGGGCTATGCGCAAAGCCTTCAGTGACTGGCCCAACGCGATGGACACCGAATTGGCCTCACGGGAAGTGCTCGCGGCCTTCGGCGTCTTGCTCGACCGGGCAGGGCGACGTGTTGTCTCGATGTTGCCGTCAGCTGTCGTCATCCGTTGGATCGTCGATGCTTGAGGCATTCATATCCACGGATCAAATGCATCTAAAAACGATGCATATACTCCACATAAACAAAACCATTTTTATCAACGAGGAAGTAGGAGAACCAACCATGTCTTACAAGATTCCCTCCCCAGTCCTTCGGAAATTGCTTGCTGTAGCAGCGGCCCTTTCCGGGGCGGCATTGCTTGTCGGCTGCGGCCCCGACGCCCCGCCGTGCAACGACCCGCAGCGCATCGAGTCTGTGCTGAGAATGGTCGCCAAGGGGCACGACGAAGACCTTGGCAGCTACAAGTTCAAGACAGCGGATACCGTGTCTCTTGAGGCCGGAACGCCCGTCGTGACGTCCTACGACGAATCGATCAAGCGGCGCTCGTGCGAGGTACACCTGACGCTCGCATTCAAGCCCGCCGTGGTTCAGAAAATGAACTTCTTTATGGACTGGATGGGCAACCCGCTGGGCTCGGCCCTCAAGTACGGCATACCCCCAGAGCTTTACTGGAACATCGACAGATCGCAGCAATATCAGACGGACGCCACGGTGATACGTGTCGTGACCGGCGACAAGGTCAGTGAAGCGCCATTGCGGCTATCGGTTGCGTACAAGATCGTCAAGGACGAGGGGGCGAATACCTTCAGCACGTCAGTCAGCTACAGCACCGCGACCACGACGCCGTATCTGAAAGTCGCATCCAACGCTCTGGCCTTTGACGAACACATGCGCAGTGTCCTGCGGGCCCACGGCAAGGCCATCCCGTCGTCGATGCAGTACGGGCAGCTTGCAGCGCCCTCGGCTGGCGCGCAGCCCACTACCTCCGCCACCGGGTCGACGGCTACTCAACCTGTTGCCGCTCCACCGATTGCGGCTCCCACAGCAGCCGAACAGGCAGAGCAGGCCAAGCTGCAGAAAGCGGCGGACATGATTGCAGCTGGCAATCCTCAGCGCGGGGCTGACACCGCATCGACTCAAGCAACCGTGGTTCCGGCCAAGCCATCTAACCCAAGCACTGGTCCTGAAAACCTCATGTCGCTGATCACCAAGTACGAGCCCTGCGGCGAAGAGGCGGTGTGCCTGCACACCGGCAAGGGCAACACGGTCTGGATGCAGGCCTCCTTGATGCGGCGCATGGACTACGCCATGCTCGACCGGGCTATCAGTAGCAGGACGCCGGTGTGCCTGCGCGAGCTAACGCGCACCGAAGGCCGGAACTTCACGGCCGAGAGCTTGGACAGCCAATGCTGATCTAGTCCCCACACACGCGCACAACGCGCAATCGAAACGCGCAAGGCGCCGCACTGGCTGAAAGGCTGGTGCGGCGCTTTTGCTTTTCCTCTTTCCTTTCCTCTTCATTCAACGCCGCCACCAGCGTGCGGCGTCACGGGCTACTCCATGAGCATTCTGCACACCCCCATCGATGGCGAGCCGAGCGCCGCTGTCCGCCTCATCGGCATTGGCGCTTCGGGCCGCCGCTTCGTCCATCAGTTTCACGCCCGAGTCGATGCGCCAGCACACACGCCGCTGGCCGATCTTCTGAGTCAGCAACCGACCAGCATCGAGATTGGCGTCGACGGCACGGCTGAGTTCCGCGAACAAGTTGACCTCAAAGACGCGTGCATTCTCTGTCTGGCCTTCGATTCGGACATGACGCCCGCCGAGATTGAAGCGGCCATGCACCTGATCTGGCGCATGTGGGATCAGCAAGGTCACGTCATCGGCATCGTGCTGGGGCCCCACAACCGGCCGCCACCAGATCGAGATTCGATGCTTGGCATCCTCTGGGAATCGATTGACGCACGCATCGACATCGCTGACCCGACCGACGCCGCCGAACTGCAACCCCTGCAGTGGTTCTATGTGGCGCTGCAGCGCTCGGTGCTGGAGGGTATGTCTATTCTGGAGGCGGCTTGGGATCACGCGGATATCGCGGAAGCGCTCGACTTCGGCCAAGTGCAGCTGGAGCTTTTCACGCAGCCGCTGGACGCGCCCACACAGTTGGAGGCGGCGATGGTGCAGGTGCTGGAGGAGTTCAGGCACCGCGGGGTCTGGCTGGAGCAGGCGCTAGGTGCGGTCATCGTGCTGTGGGCTCCATCGGAATACCAGCTTACCGTGAGGGCCGTGCGCGGCCTAGGGCGCAGCCTCGGCCAAGCATTGGGGGCGGGGGCCTTGCACCTAACCATCCGGCTGCGCAGCCGGCCTGCTGGTGGTGACCAGACCGCGCATCTGACGCTGGCGGTGAGCTTGCAGCGCGAGCAACGATGGCCCTTCGGTAGGTGCCTCTGAAAGCTGTCTTTTGAGCGTCTGCCCTGAGCACAGCCTCAACCACCCCCCATGTGGGCGGCCGGATCAACGTGTTGGCCGCGAGTGCGAAGCTGGCTCATAGGTCGATCCCCGAGACTCACCACGCCTTGCGCCCTAACGCGCTCGCTGCTCAACGAGCTGGCTCAAAGCCCCCCCTCCAATACCACTCATTGCCCGCCAAAGCCTGAAGCAGTGCGGACCTCCATGAGTTCGGCTCGATTTCCATAGACGAACTCGACATCAGTTCCAACTGAGATTTCACACCCTCCTTACCCGCCTTTGACGCTAAACGAGACAGCATTGGAACAAGGCCTGCAATCTCAGTTGCTGCCTCAACAGAAAAGCGTCGTGCCAGCTCGAACTCTTCGAAATGCCGACTCACTCGGGTTTTCAAAGCTGCGTCCCAATCGGCAGGGGGGCTAGGGAAAAAAACTGCCGACGCGGGGGAGGTTGGCTGAATGGTAGCGAAGAGCCATTGCTGCTGTCCGATGACCGCATTCTCAAAATACGGATGAAGTATTTGCTCTGACTCTAAGATCGCTACCTTATTTCCTTTTCCGTGATTGCAATCCTTGCATGCGGGAACCAAGTTTACTGGTAGAACTGAAAACCAGGGAAATTTTGACTTCGATAGAACATGATCTAAGGTTGATGCATGGCCGAATCCGCAAAAAGGACATTTTCCTCGCGGGGCCAAAGCCAAAATCTTGTCGTAGTAACTACGAGGGGGTCTTCCTTTCACCGAGAGTTGCTGCGAGTAAAGGTTTTTCAAGTCTTTTACGGTCACTTGAAGAACTGCGGGTTCGTCGTTTTCGAGTTCCGTTGGGTGAATTGAGTAGAGGCTATTGGTTTGAGCTAGCTCAACGTAGTAGCCATATCCTTGCTCCAAAGTTGATCGCGCAGCGATCAAACGTTGTTGAATGGCTGGTGTTCCAGTGCTGGCCACGCATGCATCGAAGACGAGCATGGCATCTATATTTGGGACGGAAAGAACTCTCACGATTGATGCTTGCGAATTGCGTTGCGCTCTGCAATAAGTCCTCGGAGAATTGCTTGCGCCTCGAACCCCAGTTGGCCGTTGTACTCTAAGTAAATTTCCTTGAAATTTTTACCGTCTAATACTGCGCGACTTAACACGTCGTGAAATCCTGACTTTGAAACTTCGAGGCCAAATATTTCCCGTGTTAATGTGCCCACATTTTCGCCAAAAGTCTCTTCTTCGGGCCGAAATGAGCTACCCTCGACGTGAACTCGAAGCAATTTCCATACGCAGGATTTTGGAACCTCTTGTACGACAACTGGCGAATGTGTGGCAATTATTGCCACTCCATTGCGATTTGAAAGAAGCTCTGAAAGAGCCCGAACAAATGCAGAAAGTAGTGGGGGGTGAAGGTGACTTTCTGGTTCATCCATCAGAACCAGTGTTTTCTCCTCAACCGTCTCGATAAGTTTGGTAATTGTCAGTAAGACAATCATGTGGCCAGAACTCATTTTTTTGAAGAGCGTCCTGGCATAACCTAAGGCTATTTGCGTGTCTACCTCAACAAGACGCCCGAGGTCCATGGCTTCGAAGTTCTCATCGGACTCCAATTTCTTAATTGCAGCAAACCATCGATCCCGCTTGGAGGTCAGCGAGAAACAGGCATTAAGGCTTTCAATGAAATCTTCTTCAAGTTCTTTAGGCGATTTGGGGGACGCTTTACGCTCAGTCCCGGCTACTTCAACTTTCTTGAGGCCAATGTAAAAATTGGTCACTCCTTTTTCTCGATCTCTCTGTTCTGGTAGAGGTACAAAAGGGTCAAATGCACTAAAAGAAACCGACGCCACTCCTCCGAAATAGTCCTCCGCAATTGGATTCTCGCCATGCCAAGCTTTGGAGAAAAATTGCCCGTACTTTTCAGGCTCTATGCCTCCAGCGATGATGGATGAAGCCATGTTGTTTAGGAGTGTAGTTTTTCCAATGCCGTTTCTACCGATCAACACATGAATGTTTGTTGATGGCTTCGAGTCCGGGGAAACTTCAAATTCCAAATCGTAGGCTGAGGTGCGTTCGTTGCCACTATGTCGATAGGAGAAATTGAAGGGCGTGAGAACCGCACCGCCGCTGAGTACTCGTCGGAACTGACCGGAAATTGCAGCTTTGCTGATATTTCTGGTAAGAGATGTTGAGAATACCTTCTCAGATTCAGCCCTTTTAAGTAACTCTGGGCTGAAAATTACGTCCCTTAACGCCCGTAGCAAGGTGTTCCGCGTTTCTTCGCTGAGATTGCGGAGGTTCTTATAATATTCCGGATCCTGTCCCAATGAGAAGAAAGTGTCGGGCAACTCGTGGAATAGTGCTTCTATATAGTCGGAGGTTCTTGTTTCGCCTTGACCAAAAAATCCAATTTTGAGATTTCCAACATTATGAAGAACGCCGTTCTCGTCCATAACGGATAGGGAGAATAGTGTTTTAAAGTTGTAATCGTCCCAGTTGTCAAGCCTCAGCAACGCAGAGTTTCGTGGGGAAGGAAATCCGCCTGAGCCGCCGCGTTTAAATGAAATTGTCATTCAGGTCCTCTATTGGGGGCGATCGAGTGAAAGACACCCGAGATCTTCGTGCCCCTGCGGGGCGCATCAGAATGCTCCGATTTTTCATCGTTGATCCTAGCGCGGCGAAGGACCATAGCGTTGAGAAAGTTGCCTCGGAATCCGGGAAAGCGCCCAGCGAGTGGGCGTTAGAGCGAAGGGGTACTTGCTATGACCGAGAACGCTGTCGTTCCACAATACATCCCGACGTTCCCCAGGGAGTTGGGCGACTTCGCTAGAGACTGCGGGGAGAGTTCTTCCTCCGCTGGGCGCGGGCTATATCGGCGTCGAGTTCAAAAATTGACAATGGCGTGAGCGCCAATCGGCGTCTTGCTTCCCATGAAGTGCATTCGAAAAGAGCGTCGAAGAATCAGCCGCAAGATCTGTGGCAGGTAAAGGGTCGCGCAGGCCGTTGCGCCGTCTACCGATGGGCCATGATGATGATGATGGTGGGATGGGCCGAGCCGGGCCGGCCGCCGCACTGGTTGGCATTGCACCAACCCGGGCAGGAGCATGCCCGGCAGGCCCTAGCCGTTGCTTCGGCCCGGAGCTGGAGTCACGAGGCGCAGGCCTTCGAAGAAGCTGCCGCTGCTGCGGCGCTTGTGCACGAAACCTTTCTTTTCCATACGCTGCGGAAACTCCTTGTTCGACAGGGGTTTGCGCTTGGCTCCGCGCGTGTAGCGGGCGTAGCTGTCGTAGGCGTCGCTGGCGGCAACGCGGCCATCAGCATCGAGCCGGCAGCACTCGGTGATCCACGCCTGCACTGAATCGGCGCTCGCCATCAGGGCCTTGCGGCAGTCGCTCACTGCCTCGCAGGCGCCCAGGCCGTCGCGGGCATAGGCAACTGCTCCGCGCAGCAGCCACATCAGGATGCCCGCGTGCTCTTTCCCGAGCTTGGCTTCCAGATCAGGATCGGCCTTCTTGCCTCGGAAGTTGGCCGTGAACGGCAGCGGCACCAGACGGCGCCACATCGCCAGATCGCGGGCCTCGATCTCGGGCATCGCGTTCGTTGACAACCACAGTTTGCCCGGTGGCGTGAAGGTCACCTGCTCGCCGTAGGTCGGGCGGGCCGATAGCGGGTCGCCGCCTGCGAACTGCTTCACGAAGGCCTCGTCCAAACTGTCCTTCGACAGTTCCGTGCAAACCACGAAACGCGCCCGTTGCAGCGGCGTGAGTGCCGGGCTCGGCGAATGGGGGCTGCTCGAATACGCCCGCGTCAGCACGTTCGGTGCGATCGCGTGTGCGTACTGGTCCAGCACGGCCTTGATCGTGCGCATCAGCACCCCCTTGCCATTGCCGCCCGGACCGATCACCAAGAAGAACTTCTGCTCCTTCGCATGGCCGAACAGCGAGTAGCCCAAGACGCGCTGCACATACCGTCCGAACTCTTGGTCATCGCGAACCACCCCTTGGATGAAGCGGTCCCACGTTGGGCATTTGGCGCCAGGGTCATAGGCGACAGGAACGCGGAACAACAGGCCATCGGCGGGCGTGGCCGGACGCCATTCACCGTTGAGCAGGTCGATCACGCCTTCCTTGACGGCCAGGAGGTTAGGGTTGCTGTTGAAGGCGCTGGCATCGATGTGCATGTCTGGCAGCAACTGCGCATGGTTCGCGATGGCTTTCAGGCTCGACGCGCTGCGAAAGCCGCGCAACCCCTCGGCGAAACCGCCACCGCGCGCCAGGTTCAAGGTCGCCACCATTTCCCGCGCGGCCATCTGCGGGCGGTGCGCAGCGGGTGCCCAGATCGTGCCATCGAACTCGTACCACTGATTGGTCTTGGGGTCATAGCGCAGCGTGTCGCGGTACAGTTGGCAGAACTGTTCGGCCAGCGACGATTCGTCGAAACTGCGCTTCGTGTTGGCTGCGTCTCCCTGTTCCAGCTTCGCCACGTAGAACAGCGTGCCCAGCGTAACGCCGCCGCCTGGCTTGAAGCCGTCCCACGTGCTGCGCTGGGTTTCAGGATCGTGCTTGGACGACTTGCGCGACCAATCGTCCCAGAGCGAGAAGCCGGACTCCGAAGCGTCCCAGCCGTGCAAGGCCATGCCCACGCGCATCCAGATATTCCGATCGTCGGCGGGGATCGCGGCCAGTGCGGCGATGATGCGTTCGCGTTCCAGCTTGCGCTGGATGGCGGCATCGGGCGGCGGTGCCAACGAGATAGTGGGTGCGGCAGGCGAAGCGTTGTCGATGGGCGCATCCTTGTTTTCCGCGCGCAGCCGCGTCAAGATCGCGGCATCCAGCGTCAGTCCCAAGCCGTCGATGAGCTTGCGCAGCTTCAGCGGTTTGGGATTCTTCGCTATGTACACGATCTTCACCGGCTCCGCGTCCGGGTACTTCGTGTTGAAGGTTCCCGGCATACGCATGAGGCGGCCGATGTCGCTCACGCTGGGGTCGGTGCCGAAGAGTTGGGCGAGCGCCTTCTGCACCGGGGAAAAGGCCCAGATGGGGCAATCGTCAATCAGCCAGTAAGCGTGGAGCTTGTTCTTCGAGCTACGCACGATCATGTGCGGTTTCACCGGCAGAGCGAGCAGATCCTTCTTCGTCAGTTCGCCCTTGTCCTTGTCGATGAAAACGGCGTTGACCTTGAAAAAGTTGGACTTGATGCGCTTGCCCTCGCGACTGCTGTTGACGGCCATGCAAACGCTCAAGCCATCGGCGCTGGCCTCGATGATGCGCTCATCGAACTCATCGTTCAGGCGACCGTAGTAGGTCTGTCCAATCCCGAATTCGCCCTTTTGGAAGGATAGGAAATGCGCTGACGCCTTGCCGTGGAGGAACTGCTTGAATCGGCCGCGCATGCCCTTGACCTCGGGGTCGCGCAGCGCCTTGATGCGGGATGCTCGGCTCATGCTTGTGCACCTCGCATGCTCTGAGTATTCTGGTCGAAGGCCTTCTGCTTTTCGAGACGCGCGTTGCGCTCGCTAATGCGGGCTTCGAGCCAGGCCGCGACCTCGGCTTCCACCCACGCGACGGTGCGCGGGCCGGTGGGCACTGGGGCGGGAAAGTCACCGGCATCCACGCGATTTGCGAGGGTGGACTTGCTCCAACCGGTGAGGGCCAAAACCTTGGGGCGGCGCATTAGCGCCAGCGATTTCGCGGCAATCACGAGGTCCACGGCCCGCTCATCGCGTGATGCCGTGGGATGAGGGCACGCCTCGAAAGGTGCGGTGTTGTGCGGCAGTGCTTGCGCAGGCGACAGAGCGCGAAGCAAGACTTGAGAAGAGGATAGCGCGTGCGGCGATGTCGGGGGAAGGGGCGGTGCCATCAAGAATCTCCTTTGAACAGTGGCAGCCAGCGAAGGTGCTGGAGCCGCGACTGTTTCAAAGGAGAAGCTTTTTCAGAAACGAATTCGGGCGAATTCGCTTGACAAACTCAACGAATGCGCTTTCTTGGCAAGCCGAAGGCGTCCCTCAACTGCGTCTCGATGGCATATTCCTTCATGTCGATGGCAATGCCTACTTTCTCGAATTCGGCCAAGATGTCATTTGCAAACTTGGCAACCGAGCTGTGATCGGGCACGCCGTGATGCAGTTCGACAAGGGCACGGATGAACTTGACGGCGCTGCCCTCCACGCGCGGCGAACCCGATTTATCTTCCCTGGGTTGTCTGCTTTTACCTGGATCAGCACCTGCTTCTTCGACACTATCGACCCAATCGCGAGGGATCGGCAGGCCGGCAGCAGCAAGTTCCAATTCGTCAACGGGTTGCGGCAGAGGGCCAAATTGGCGGCGCAGGGCTTGCAAGGCACTCACCACATCCACGTATTTGTCTTGGGTGTCGGGAAGCAGGGCAGACGAAGGATGAGTGTTGAAATATAGAACGCTCGGTGCTGGCAAATTCCGTTCGGCTGTCAGATTTGCGCGGATGAAGCGGATTCTTTGATGAAATTCGTTTTTGAGGCGTTTTTCTTGAAGAATTTCTTCCCGGACGCCGGAAGTCGGGCGATAGCCCATGCTAAGCATGACAACCATCCATACCTTGATGGCTCGATGGCCGTGAAATTCGGATGCCTTTAATGCAAAGGCGGAATCTCGGATTGCCGTGTCTGAGGCACCATTGTTATTGAGGTTGCCGTTGTCGGAGGAAGGGTGCAGGTCGATCATTACATGGTCCTTTGGGATCGAATGCAAGACGCCAACATCCATTATTATTCTTTGTTGATTAAAGGTTGTTGTAGTTCTTTGCGCTGGTTGAAGAAAGCTAGGCAATTCCGTGTCGCCATCTTCAAGACAGCACGAGAAAGTGAGGGCTTTTTGAGCTGTTTTGAAATGCTCAAAAGAAGCCTCCATTGATTCACGTATCTGTAAGCAGATGAAGACACGATCTTTCTATATGGAGGCGAACACTGGAAACACAAGGGTGAACGAAAATCTGGCGTGGGGCGAGTGAAGAGCGAACGAAAAGCGACGTACTTGTCTTCAGTCTGAAGATGATCAGTTGTTGACCTTTGTCTGCCCTTTTCCGAGGAAGGGGGAGGGGAACCAAGGTTAGTGTAGGCAGTGTAGGCTTTTTTTGTAATCTTTTAAAAAAGAATACAACCCTAGCCAATGCTGCCCCACAACCCTGAGTCTGCCTACACTGCCTACATCCTGGTCCACACCTCCCGGTATCGAGGTAAGAGGCAAAGGGGTCATAGGATGGCAGTCAACGTGATCTGCATAGCCAAGGTGACTCAGGGTGGGTGATGGTTATGTTCGCTCCATTTGCAACTTTCTTCAGGGGGATTTGATTGCTAGCATCGATATTGAGTCAATTGGAGTCTCGTGCATCAACGCTTGAGCAACAATCTGCAGCCCTTTCGGGCACTGCGTCCAAATGCACTTCGGATAGTCAAAACGATGGCCATATGGAGAATTTTCAACTGTGGAGCGGCATGGCCGATGTGGGTGACAACCTGCTGGCCGCAGCAAAGCCTCAGATTCCCGCCAGGCTGCTCAAAGAGTCAACACGCGAACTTTTAATGTCCACGGCGCCAGTTGTCGTGATGGGAGAATACAGGCTGCGTCCGCCAGATGATTATTTTGTGAAGACTGGGAGTCCTGTTCCCAGGCCGGCTAATCCATCAGGGCCTGATGCGTGCGGCGTCGAATTGAGCTTGATGTTTTGCCGAGGGTATCCACAAGCCTTTCCGCGCCGAGAGCCTATTCGCGCCAATTCGCATCTGACGATTCAGTTTTCGGTGTGGGGCCGGCGAGAACGATTGGCATTGCTCGACCTGTTTGCCGATCATCGCCGGCTGGTTGAACGCTTGCTCGATATTCCCGGTTTGGTGGCCAACACTGCCACTGGGGAGGCGGAAGGTATGTCTCGGCGGACCGGCGCATTCGAGTGCCTGAGTCGTTACACCGAAATTGAGGACGATCCCGAGAACTACATATCGATCAGCAAAGAGTTTCCAGCGGAAGCGAGGGTGCCGGAGCTACTGACGGCTCTAGTGCCGCTCTCGATCCTCTACGACGCGTGCTATGGCTATTGCAAACCTCGGAAGGCCAGAGACCGACTGCTTGCTTATGCGGCAGGCTTGATCGGTAAGACGGCTGTCTCGTAACAGGAAGCGCCCGATTCCTACCTGTAGCACCATCCCAACACATTGCACGGGATTTTCACAATGATCGGATCAAACCCATTGGAACTCCCGTGTATCGGAGCTGATATCGATGAGCAGGTTTTGACGACCGTTCGCTATATGGTTGGTGCGCGGCGTGACGCCGACGACCCACGTGCATCGCCGGCCGTTTGTATACTCGCACTGAGTATTGGGCACTGCCAGGGCCATCATCAAACGCCTGTTCCATATTCGGTTTCGCGCAGGCAATCCTGCCCTTCTGGCACTGGACCAACCCGTCACAAGGCGGGCTCCGGGCTCTGATTCTTTGGGATCAGGCTAGTGGGGCAAAGCTGGAATTGGCTGCCACACTTGGCCCCCAAAATCACAATCGACGGAGATGTCGATGCGTTCCGTGTGTTTTTGCTGCATCCAGATCGCTCTGCGAGTGAAGGAAGAAGCAGGGCCAGGGCTGCTTGAATTCGATCGCTTGGACTTTTTTGATAGGTTGAGCACCTAGCTCACTCTTACTTCGGCGCTACCTGCAAAGATGGCTCAGCTTCTAGTCGACGCCGGCAATCGGCGCTCACAATCTCTTGGAGGGCTGCTTGAAGCTGCGGCCAGGAGGGAAACACGAACACCTTTTGTCGGTATGCCCAGATCGCTCCGTAGGCCTTGAGCGTGGATTTGAATTCAAGGGGGCAATCGATCAAAACAGGCCGCGTCTGCTCGTTCTTGCGCTCCATTTCAAAAGCAGCGCAGCCGAGAGTCGTTGCAAGGGCTTGCGCCGCTTCCATTGCAGCGACGATGGACCTTGAGTTCGGCTCTGCCAGATGATCGGTCTTACACATTACCACGGAATCTTCATTAGAAAAGTTCGATCTTCTCACTTCTATCTGATACTGGTTAGTGCTTGCCAGTTTGACGATGCTCGTGTTGCTTCAACCATCTTTCTTCTTTGGCGCCGCGACCCTTTCAGAGTGAGTGCCATGTCGTTGTTGCATGGCAATTTCGCCAGGAATGTCGATGCAACCAGCGCGGCCGTGCGATCCATTTCAAGAAGTCTCAGCACTGCAAGTTTCTCATCGAGTACGCGATCGTCTTCTACATGCAGGCTCTTGATCCTCACAAGAACATCAGAGGCCAGATCACGATCAACTTCGTGCGCGGCCATCGGGCACGAGCCAATCGTTGACGACGCTGCGATGCATTTTTCAAAAACGACGATGACGGTTCTTTATCGATATAGATCGTTGCCGTCGATTGAAACTGGAATACTCATTGGGCATGCGAAACACCCCTCATCCGCGACTTCACTTGCCATCCTTGTTCATCACGTTTGATCCTTGCTTATTGGCTTCTGCTAAGTGCTCGCACCTGCTGGCTGCGGCACAGCGTTGCTAAAGGTATGCTGCCATCCGGGCGTGCCGCACAGTGCGATCCTCTTGTCGAGCCGCACGCTCATGCGCGCCCAGCGCGGAGAAGGTCGAATTGAAATCGCACCACTGGCTGCGGGCGCTGCAAGGCCGTCGCACTCGGTGAAGCCATTGGCCTCTACGCTTGGTAGGGCAGGCCTGCGAGTCACCATTGCCGTGAATCAGCGTCACGATGCTGCCATTGTCTCCGACGGGAATCACATACAAATCATTGACCTGTGAAGAACTCGCATCATCGACTGCGACCAGATTCGTGCCCTCCGAGGCGTCGCGTCGATTTGCTTGAAGTACCGATGCCAGTCGTCACTGGTGTCGTTGTCCCAGACCTTCGTCCTATCGGTACTCGTCGGCGTACTGTTGTCAGTCGCACCGATCCTCAAGGGGGTGTTTGTTGACGAGTTGAGTCCGAACATGGGTACGAAGTTTTCGATCCCCGCGCGCGGGCAATGTCAGTTTTCAACGTGGTTTCGCTATTCAGTTGCTGAGCCCATGCCGAACTGGTTGTACCGAGAAGCGCCGCCACAATTGCGGCATCGACGACGGAGACGAGAACGGTGCTGCGCTTAGCTTGAGTGCAGCCGACTTCGGACGGCGCGCCCCGCGTTTCTTGCACGTCATCCCAGATGACGGGAAATGCCTTACTCATCTTTGAAATTCTTAACTATCAGCATCCAAAAGGAGACATCAAATCGCCCCGGCCAGACGGCTTAATTTGACTCGCGTGCGTCGTTTCGCGCCCTAGATACATGACTCCGAATGCAGCAGCCAGTTCTGGAGCGATGGCACAACGAGGACGGAAATTTATCTCGCTACAAAGAGATGGGGTAAATCGTTTCGCTCTATTTGTCGGGTAGCCGACAAAAAACAATGTCTTATCCCTGGAAGTGTGAATAACTCCGCTGATAGAGCGTTCCGCTACAAGCGCCTGTCCTCTGCTTGAGTAACATAACGGAAAATTAAGACGTTGCCGATATTCTTGGTGTCAGCCGCTCGGTGCCTCTCTGGTTGAATAACCAACTGACGGATGACTGCTTGATGCGCTTCCCGAGCTTGGTGTAGAGCCCAACCGTTCGGATCTCGTGTTCGCGCGAATATTGCGAGGAATTAGAAGGTGAAAAGATGGTTGAAGCTGGGTGCTGCTAGCTCCGTAATTGTCGCTCTGAGCGGCTGTAGTTCACTTTTGTTGGAAGGCGGCTCGGCAGGTGCTGGTATCGCAGCAAGTGCTGTCTCGAGCGCAGTCACTACCAATGCCACCGTCGCAACGGGAATCGGCATTGGAATGCAGTCCATTGCGCGTGCCGGGATTCAGTATGAGCAGCGTAAGGTGCACGGAGAAGCCCAGCAGCAGATTGCAAGAGTCGCCGGCCCCCTCGGGCTCGGTCAGGTTCAGCATTGGAAGACCGGGCTGTCGCTACCCCTTGAGCCCGATGAGGCCGGTCGAGTCACGGTCAGTCGAATCATCAGTGCAGGCAGACTGGAGTGCAAGGAAATCGTTGTTGCACTCGATCAAAGCGGCAAAGATGCACTGCCGGCGAGCGAGTTCTATGTAGCTTCAATCTGTCGAAGCGGTAGGCAGTGGAGCTGGGCGTCGGCAGAGCCAGCAACCGCGCGCTGGGGTTCGCTCCAGTGAATCGATGGATGTACCTCGCTACATCTGCCAGCTTGCTCCTGCTTGCAGGGTGCAGCTCCGTCGGTGGGCTTACAGGTGCCATTGCGGGGGCTGCATCAGGATCTGTAACCGCAAATCCCGCAGTTGGTGTAGCTGTCGGTATCGGTGTGAAGGCGGGAGTCGACGAATCCATCAACTATCTCCTTCGCTATTGGACGCATGAGGAACAGATGCGCATCGCGTCCGTAGTAGGAGAACTGAAAGCGGGTCAGATCCGGGCTTGGGCTGTGCACCACAAGGTTCCCTATGACAACAAGGAAGGCCAGGTGACCGTCGTGCGCATCTTTGAAACACCGCTAGCGACATGCAAGGAGGCTCTTTTCTCGGTCGATGACGCGGAAGTCCCGACTTCTGGAAGACCGCATTTCATCGCCACAATTTGCCGTGGAGCAAGAAGTTGGAACTGGGCTGTCGCTGAGCCTGCGGTGCAGCGATGGGGTGCGCTGCAATAGCGGCTTGAATTCGCGGGTCGATCTCCCCTGAATTTCTTCATCAGCCAGCTCTCAAGCAGATCCCGACACGTGTCACAAGATCTAGCCAAGTGGCTCGCTTCTTCGAGTAGCTGAAATGCAGATGCAGCTCGGCTAATGAAGAAGAACTTGATTGAGACTTGGTTCGGTCCCTCTCGGCATAGTCCTAGCTTGATCAGCACGCCCATGAAGTAATTCACGTTATGCATCTTCTGCTGATAGAGGCCAAGTCTCTATGCGTCGCCTGAAATATGAGGCCCTTCGTTGTTGTCAATGTGCGTCGCGTCGGCGGTGCGTTTCGGCGCTGTCCCTTAGAAAGAATCTCATGACGATCAAGCAGATCCTCCTTTCCAGTATTGCTGCGTTCACCGCATTTGCTACGCTATCTCCAACACTCGCATCGGCGACACCGCACCGAACGCACAAGGTTTGCAAGTGGGACGCGCGCCATGATCATCGCGTTTGCCATTGGGTGCGCTGAACCGTGTCGCGGGTAATCACGGTTTACCGGTTCGCTCTTGCGGTCGTGCTTCTTGCTTCCGCCACGACGTCCTTCTCGGGCATGCCGCGGGATGCGGAGTTGGATCAGGCGCTTCAGGGTGTTTGGTGTGATTCGGACGATGCTGGCCTGACTTGTCGTGGGTATGAAGAATATTTGAAGGGCGTCAGCTTCAGCTGCGGCATCACACTCGAAACCGGAGACAACTACGCCTTCTCGATGCGCTATTCAGTCCAGGGCACTCGCGTTTGCAGCGCAATTTCTGCCGACATCGTCGGACTCCCTCCACTGACACCGGGTGCGCAAGTTTGCAAAGAAATTCTCGGGTTCAACGATGGCACGATGAACTATCGATTGGATGGAACTCAGAAGATCATGACGGCCTATCGCGTCTCTCGTGACCCGATGACTTGCTTGGGGGGAAATTAACAAGATCTTGACGCGACGCACCGCGCTGCATATTGCAATCGTCACCCGCCAGTATCGGCGATGTACTACTGGCATTGGCCTGCATCCAATCGCTTCGAATTCTGGTGAATTCGACGTCGTTCACGAGGCGTGGCTCCAATCTCACTCCTCCTACAGCCGTGCTGCGAATGGCGCTAGATGACCCGACGTCTGACCCCGTGAATCCTTGAAGCAGCACCATGAAAAATTTCAATTCCTATTGCACCTTGATCGCCGCCGCGCTGGCTTTGATTGGTTGCGCATCACGCCTGCCGGCTACAGATGTGCCAGCGACCGCGATAGCTTCTACGCAGACCACCGTAACCTCTGCGCAGACCGCCATGGCGTTTGAGACCATCTGCCTAAAGACGGCACCAAGCTTTGGTGGGGCGGTCGACGCGGCAAAGTCGCTCGGCATCACTGAGTTCAGCGAACTAGACTCCGCCCGCTTCGGCAGGACCAAAGACAACAGTTTGGGTGTTCAGATCGAACTCGGTATCGAGTGCGCGATCATCACGCCTTCGCAGGCTGATCGGACGCTCTCATTGAAATTTGGAGCAGCCATTGCACGTTTCGCCCATGGTCATGCACCCGGCCGGTTTCCAGTGGCCATCGTCGTCGACGGCCAGCCGTTCATCTTTCAGCATGACCGGCAAAGCGGCGAGGCGCTGGTCATGCTCAAGCCTGATTCGACGCGCAGTGCTGATCGCAAATGAACCGACTTGACGATGCGAGCAAGCACATGCGGCCATTGTGTATGGAGCTGCCACGATTTGTGATGCTGTTCTCGCGATTTTGGCAGCCTCGATTGTGAGATGGCCACGAGCTTTCGGCATAGGGATCGAGCTTGCTTGAGCTCGTCCGCCTGGCGCAGCGCGACATTTCGTCGTCCGCATCCAGGCATTTCTTAATGGTTTTGCAGAACAATTAAATGCGAGGCCACCCAAGACGCTGGGCTTTCATGCATCCGCTGAGATGCTCGGCTGCAGTAGCCGGTTGAATCGCCGTGTGTTTAGGACACCTATAGCGTGCTCAAATTTGAGTGCTGGTTAAGACTGACCTGGGCTTGGCGATGGTTGCGACGGGAAGGCGTGAATGCTCCCGTCCAGTAAAGCGGACAGCAAGCTCACATATGGCAGTGCCTCTCGGTTGTTTACCACTCGTGTTAGGAGGACTTTGCGGCGCTGAATGCGATCATCCGTCAGCCCGAGGTTGTAGACCACTGCCCAACAGCCGGCCGTGTGGCGAAGTCTTCATTTTTGAAAATTCCGAAGATCGCTTGATCCAACGACATGAGGTGCTCCTGCGCAGCGAGGTTCGAAGAATGATCATCCCTTCGACTGAGATGGAACTGCCCCTAGTTCGGCGATCGCGTACATCGAGTATGGGTACACATTCGTAAGCTGGTGACTCATAGAAGTCAAGAACCTGCTGCTGGTGCAGCGGAGTCTTCAGACCTGCGGCAATTGCCAAATGGTGCTCTTCATCGCAATCATGTGCGAAAGCCCCGATGTTCGGAGCATCGACCTCAGCTGTTGATGCGTCAAAATTCGGCACCGCTCGAGGTGGTGGCTCTTGCGAGACCGGCCGCTTCTGCAGAAGCCGATGATCGTGTCCCACAGGCCTCGCTGTTGCGGGGGAGCGAGCCGATACTGGTCGACCGCGATAGCGGGGTGGGGCGTGATGTTGATCACGGCAAAACCAGCAAGGAAAACGCCAACGCCTGCTATCGGGCCTTCGAGCAGGTCATGCGCAATTTGCTCGACCGAGCCGACGTCTTCGCGCAGCGTCTGATGGCCACCTTCTTCAAGCGCAACAAAGCACCACGGCCTGGCATCTTGGTGTCCAGGAACGAAGGAGATGTGCCAGTGGCAGATGAAAGAGCGGTCGTTCGGACCCGTCACCGTGATCGGCTGCCAGCCCATGCGCGACAGGCGTACGCGTGCGGGAAGAAGCAGCTCCGATACAGCCCATGACTGCCAGATGCCGTTGGAATTCCATACTTCGAACGCCTCAAGCGGTATGCCATCGGCTGAGCAAGATCTGTATCTCGGTGCCGGTTGTACTTTCCAGATCAGATCCGCAGCACCCGGTGGCAGGCAGTCGTCACCTTCGAAGTTCCAGCCTTTCAGTGCATTGCGAACCACCGCGCGTCGCACGCGCAGCAATGCTGCTGCAGGCACGTCGTGCAAGAACTGGCCCATTGCCGATCGACCGTCTTGTTCGCTGTTCCAAAAGCAGATGCGAAATATCTCCTGGCCCGCCTCCTTGCTCGCGGAGGCCGAACGAAGCGACGCGTGCAAGATGCCATCCCACCGCTGGGCTTTGAACATCGTTTCACGTCCCATCGAGCGAAGCCCGCGAATGGAATCGACGCGATAGTAAAACTCTGAATCCGCCGTCAAGCTTGAAGCGCATTCCTGATCTTGTTCGCCGCTATAGAGCCTTGAGTTGGTTGGGCTGCTCATGAAAGAGGGTAGAGAACGGCATCCGCCGAGGTGGCGGAGGGGTACGAGAGGACGCGCGCAAAAAAGCCCGCAAGGGCGCTGACCCAGCGGGCTTCCGTCTTGTCGATCAACTGAATGCGACGGTGATAACGAAAGAGGTCAACGCACCCAATGGCACACGCGATGGTGATACCGATCGACGTGGCATACCTTGCGCGCGCGATGCTGCGCGGCGGATGCGATGCTCGGGGCCAAAGCGGCAAGGCCGGCTAAGGCGACGATGGTGGAGACGGCAAGCTGTTTGAATTTCATAGATTCCTTGAGACGGTGGTGAAATCGATTGCCTCGAAACCACTTCGATGCAATGCACTGTTCGAACGGTCGACGATCAAGACGCGATGACTTTGAGCGGCGACAGAGACCTATGCTGGCGTGAAATTTTTCCGAAAAAACTACCCAACATGACGCCTGCGATGCACATCTGGCGTTCACCGTATTCTGCGTTGGACATGCTCAAGTTGCGAAGCGAGAGAAGAAGTCTTGGCCCATGTCATGAGTATCGCAGCGCTTGAGAAGATGCGGGCCATCGCGCAGTAGTTCGATGCCCAGGCGTTTGACAACGATGATGAACAGTACCTCGCAATCTGCGAGGATCACTAGCCGGCCACACGATGTGTGAACACATCGTAGACATCAAGCAGGTGCGCCAGATGGCAACAGTGTTCGGGTCGTGGCGGGCGCATCACGATCGATCCTAGAAGGCTCATGCGGAACGACTGCACTAGAAGCTTCAACGGTAAGTCTCGTAACGAGTGCCTGAACGCCTCCCTGTTGTCGCAAGCGAAGTATGGATGCTCGACGCTCCTGAGTAAGTGTCGATGGTCCTTCAACTGTGCGTGAAATTTCAAACAAAAAACCTGCCTTTTACTTGAATTCAAAGATCATACGCATCACAGAAATGCTACGTAAACTATGAAATCCGGGTATCTCTCATGTGCGTTTTTTCGTTTGAGGATTTCAATTTATTCGAGCTAATTTAGTCAACCCAAAGGTGACTCCTGTCGTTGTAGGACAGCGCACAGATAGGCCTATGAACGCGCAACCTTGCTGTCGCACTTCACTCGCATCTCAGTGCTCACCGTCGAGCATGGAGATCGATTTTTTCAGGGAAAGAAAGAGAAGGAAATATGAAGATGCCCTTAATTTCGTTGCACAAGTATCTGTCCAAAGAGCGCGCACGCGGTTGGTCGTTGGTGCGTCGTGTCAGAGCCTTGCGTGCCATTGCTGCTTCTTTGCTCCTTGGAGCAACAGGAGCTTCGGTATTTGCGCAGGTGATGGTCATTCCTGCACCTGCGCTGCGCTATGAGCGCATGCCTGCTCCGCGGCCCGACCACGAATGGCGTCGAGGTCATTGGCAATGGCGGCATGGAAGCTACGCCTGGGCGCCGGGCTATTGGGCGGCGCCGTCCTCACGATCCGGCGAAGAAGATGCGTTCTACAGAGATCGTGAACCTGTTCAACCCCCTCGCGTCGAGCGGTTGTCGGCGGACGCACTCTTTCCATTCGACCGCGGCGATGTTGGTGATCTGACTGCACACGGCAGAGCGGAACTCGCAAAGATCGCCGCGCGCCTGCGAAGCGGAAATTACCGCTATGTCGAAGTTCGTGGCTATACAGACCGATTGGGTGCACAAAGCTATAACCAGGAACTCTCGCAACGGAGAGCCGACGCGGTGAAGGCGATCCTCGCTAACGAGGGGGTTACATCCGAGAAGATCCGAGCGATTGGGCTGGGCGAGCAGGATCCCATCGTGCAATGCGGTCACGGCGACAGTCCCAGTCTCATTCCTTGTCTTCAGCCAAATCGTCGCGTGGAGATCGTGACTTATGCCACCTATGATCCACGCTGGGACGAGCAGCGCTCGCGGCGATAGATTGCGTGGCTCTTGCGTCGCCGCATTGCCAGGTGCGTCAGGACGGGCCACGGTGAATTAAATCGGCAATGCAAAAGGCCTTCTGCCTAGGAAGAGGGCGTGTTGCAGATGAGGAACCGCGGGCGCAAATTTTCTGCACGGACGGCCAGAAGGCCTTGGTGTGGGCGCGCTGAGAACCTGGCTGGATTTTCACTAGCTCGTTGGCTGTTTGATCGATTGCACGGCCCCATGCAAGGGGTGCTCGCGCACACGGGTGGCATCCTCCCACCTGTGAGGCAGCGCTCGCCAAGCGGGAAGAGATCTCTTGAGCTCTGGTGATTGGTTACTCGATCCGAGCGATAGCAGAACGGATTGAACGAGAGCCCTCTGCTGTCAGCAGCGAGATCGCGCGTATTAATGGGGGGAGTTGGCCTGCCGGAAAATCAAGCCGATAGCGAAGCTTGGTATCGGGCACTTCGTTCCAAGCACTGCAAGCTGGCTGAGAGCGCGCCTTGGCGCATGTCGTGACCGACAAGCTGCGTCTGCTGTGGTCATCGGAGTAAATTGCTTGATGGATCAAGCGCGAGCATGTGTTCCTCGGCACTCCTTTCATCTATATCCCTATAAGCAATTGCGTATGAATCGACGCCATCTCATCCTCTCCCCCTTGCCTTTTTTCGCATCGAAAGTGTTTGCTACTGCAGACATTGAGGAGCGGGCCGAATGGTCTAGATACTTTATCGAGGCCGCCGTTCAGGGCACCATTGTTGTGACTGATGCTCGTCGCGGTCGCGAGTCGACATTTGTGCATGACGCAGGGCGCGCAGCACGTCGCTACTCACCTGCATCTACCTTCAAGATTCCGCACAGCCTTTTCGCCTTGGACGCCGGCGTTCTGCGCGATGAGTTCCAGCTTATCCCCTGGGATGGAGTAAAGCGCTCTCCTGAAGCATGGAACTCGGACCAGGATCTTCGCAGCGCAATGCGAAACTCCACTGTCTGGGTGTACGAGCGGTTTGCCATGCAGATCGGTATACGGCGCGAGATGGCTTATCTGCAGAGGCTCAAGTACGGCAACGCAGTCGCTTCGGGTAGTGCTCCTTTCTGGGTCGAAGGTGATCTGGCCATTTCCGCCCTTGAGCAGATCTCGTTCTTGCGCAAGCTCTATCACAATCAACTAAGTTTTCGTATCGATCATCAACGTTTGGTCAAAGACGTGTTGATCAACGAGGCCGGGAAAGACTGGATCCTTCGTGCGAAGACCGGATGGAGCGGCAAGACTGGCTGGTGGGTTGGTTGGATTGAGTGGCCGACTGGGCCGGTTTTTTTTGCCCTGAACATTGACACCCCGAACAGACTGAACGACCTTCCAAAGCGCATCGACATCACACGGAATGTCCTGCGGTCGATGGATGCACTGCCGCGTTGACGAAACCTTGATGGGAAACGGCGAGCTATCGCGGTACTCAGTTGAATCAAGATCTAGCTTATCAATGCCAAGTGTCAGTTCAGGGGCGCATTGCCAACGGCCTCGCCATCTGAGCGTGAGGGCTTTTATGCTCTTCGGCCGCTGGCTCCTGGAGGTCAGGTAAGAGTAAGAGCTATTGACTCAGTCTTCGACGACCCCATAAGATGGGCGCGCCAGGGAGCGAAAGCGTGCACTCGTGGGCCCATGATCCATGAGTCTGAATGGGACGATGAGAATGAGCTTGGCTTATCCCCCTGCGGACGACGCGAGGTTGATGGAGCAAGCGTTGCGCTTGACCCGAGGTTTTGCGCCATGGCCATCTTTGGCTATGAACCGTCTGTTGGCCTCTTCACATCTGAGGCGACATGTGCGGGGAGACGCTCTGATGACCCAGGGCGATACGCATGTCTTCGTCGTCGTGACCGGCCACGTGACAGCCGAATACCTGTCGGCAAGCGGCAAGCGTTTCTCGGTAGCACTTCTCGGGCCAAACCACATTGTGGGATTAGTTCATCCCCTTGAGGGAGAGAATCAGGCGACGTATGAGTTCTATGCGAACGACGATGTTCTCGCGGTTCATATGCCGATTCCGCTTCTCATGAACATTCTTGAACAAGAGCCTGAACTTTGGAAGGAGATGGCGCGAATGATCTTGCGCCAACACAGAGAAGTCTTTGACACGATGGTTGGCTTTGTTCTCGGGGCATTTCCAGCACGGCTTGCGACATCGATTGAGCGCTTAGCTGAACTTTACGGAAGTAGAGATCCTACGAAAGGCCATATCCACCTGCGGCTCAGGCAGAAGGATCTCGCGGCCATTCTTCACGTAACTCGGCAAACCGTGAATCAGGAACTCAGATCCTGGGAGGCCGTCGGTGTGATCCGAACGGAGCGTGAAACCGTCGTGGTGATCGACTCCGAGGCACTCAAAAAGATTGCTCAACAATGAGACAGAGCATCGCCTCCGACGACGCACCGTTGATGGAGCGTGCTTTGCGCGCGACGTCAGGGTTTGAATCATGGCCCGCGGCAGCTATGAATCGGCTTCTCTTGTCGTCGCATTTGAAGCGTCACGCACGCGGTGAATTGCTGACCTCCGAGGCAGATGCCCCGATAACCTTTGCGGTTGTCTCTGGTCACGTAATAGTAGGGAGGAACGCGCAAAGGGAGACGTCGGCCAAAGTGTTTCTTCTGGGCCCTGGATCGGTAATGGGCCTTGCTCAGATGATCGAGAAAGAGAACCCTATCTGGCACGACCACTACGCGCATGATGAAGTGCTGGCGATTCACATGCCGACAGTTCTAATTTTTGAAATTCTTGACAGCCACCCATTGCTCTGGAAAAGCATGGTGGCGATGGTCCTTGATCAGCATGCAGAGATTCGTGACAGCCTGCTTGTCTATGCAATCGGCGCATTCCCACAACGCTTGGCTGCCACCATAGACAGGTTGGCGACTGCTTATGGAACTGACGTTGAAGGTAGTTTGCGTCTAAGAGTGCGTCAGGAAGACATTGCCGTCATCCTGCAGGTAACCCGCCAGAGCGTGAACAAAGAACTCAAGGCAATGGTTGCTGCTGGTGTTATTAACGCGGAATACAACACGATCACCATACTGAACCGGGAGGCCCTGCGGGAGATTGCATTCAATCGATAAAGGAATGCGGAGCACATTACCTGCCTCTCCGCATCGATCAAGATCTGGTTGCTCGAAATAGATTTTCGGCAGAACGAATGGCCAGCACTTCTTGTGGTAACTCTGTGCACGCTGGCCTCTCAACTCGCCCCGCACTCGATACCCTGGAACTGATTCTTCTCAAAGGTGTCCAGGGCTCGAGAAATTCGGATGGTCCGCAAAGAAGTGTCGGGAAAGGCGGGGCGGCTCGAAAGCGGCCCTCAGGGCTAAGGTGTTGACCGAATGTGCAAGTCCGAAGCTCCGATGGCCGGCATTGTGTCGGCTCGCGGCCTGAGTGCGAACCCGATGCGCAAGTAACGGCTGACGGCTGCGGCACCGCCGGCGCGGAAGCCTACTGGGAACCCGATCGCTGCTCACTTGTCCATCTCAACGTCTTGGATCGTCTTTCGAGCCAGTCGGTCAATCGCGTCGAACAATTCCTGCTGTGCTAATGGATGCTTCCTTTTGGACGGTAGCATTTCTGACCTATGCCTGCGATCGGTCGTTAATACCTTATCGAGCTGCACGGGCGTGCGGGAGATCGATGCGTTCACGTCATAGTTCAACGCCGACCTGATACACGCGGCGGGAGGGCGTTGGGTCGGAAAAACTGGGACGCCTTGACTATCTTTCGTGGCCTGCTGAAGACTCATGCGTGCTGATCCGCGACGGTTGGGCCAACTGCAAAAACGGAGAGAGCACGACCTTGCGATCTTCGAAGGCCCCACGTCGAACCCACGTCCCTGTCTGCTTGACATGACTGATTCGTGTCGCGGCTCAATCAAGACCAAGATGTGATTGCCAGATACTTACGCCCGATCTGACACGCGGATATGCCGGTCAGCTAACTGTTGCTTGCGTTGTCGCTGTCGGTGCTTGCAAACGCACCGCGCGCACAACGTAGCCGACTCCATACACCGCCTGCAACGCGAACCCCTTCTCTGGAAATAGCTTCAGCTTACGGCGAATGCGGCCAATATGTTGGTCCACGCTTCTCGAGGTTCCTTGGCGGTCCCAGAGCGCTGCGACGAGATGAGTCCTCGTGACCGTGCTTTCAAAATTGAGAAACAGAAGGTGCGCCAACTCAAATTCACGTGGCGCGAGCCTGACTTTGATGTCGTTTCCCTCAACGATATGTGTCCCGCGGTGGAAGGTGAACCCCTGCACGTTCTCTAGGGGGCGAGCCTCAGTAGCCCGAGTTGTGCGCAAGAGGGCCTTGACTCGAGCAATGAGTTCAAAGGGACGCCCCGACGGAGGAGCGCAGTCGTCGGCGCCGCTTTCGAGTGCTTGCACAATTTCAAACTCGCTATCGCGCGTGGTCAATACAAGAATCCGCGTGGAGCTGCTGTTTGCGGACGGTAGTGAGCGAACGTTCTTCAAGACGTCCATTCCCTGCATGGACTGCGATCCCCAGTTGATCACCAGCAGGTCGAAACATTCGCGACAAGCCATTTCGACGAATGCTTGCGCGGACTCCTCGAGAACGGCGGCGTGTCCGTCAGCTTGCAGGAGGGCCGCAACTGCCAACCCTTCGACGCGCACTTCATTGAACAGCGCGATGCGCGCGTGGCTGCCAGTCCCCGGTCGGTAGCTGACCTCCTGGTCCGCCTGCCGAGCGGGGGAAGGGGCGCTTGACAGATCGACTGTCAAGTGAGGTTCGGACGTCATCGGATGCGCCTTCCCGCTGCTATCTGACAGTGCTTTTCCAGCCGGCAGGGCCATGGCACGGGCGCTTCGAGCTCGAAGTAAAGAAGCCGATACAGACACAAAAACTCCAGTGGATCGATTGAAGATAGGGCTTGCCCTGAATTCCGCCGCGCCGAACTTATTTAAGCCTAATGGCGGTTTATTGAAAAGGATTCCAACCCCAATTCGGCTTGATTTGTTGATTTTTGGGTTAATTGTTTTTCATCTTTTGTCGGGTAGGCGACAAAGTGATGGTAGATGCGGCTGATTGTGTGAATTTTTTATCTTAAAAAAGTGACATCAAAGCTGTGAGGCAGGTTGATCGGCATACGAGGCGGCCATTCGGCGGGGCATGATGCTTGATGGCGCCTTAAGGAATGGGCTTTCCAATGAAAGTGAACACTCATTTCCTGACTGAAAAGCTGTGGCATAACAAAGCCCGAGCTGGGTTGAACAAGATCGATCGGAGGGAGTCGTTCACACTTTCATGAGATTGACGGACTGTTGATGTCGGGTACCCGACAAATCGGGCGAATTGCCCCAGATTTTTCTTCTGCAGAGGGATAAATTTGCGCCTTCTTTCTGCCTCTCTTCGATTGCATGCTGCATTCGACGCCAAGCGCTTGGTGCGGCAGAGCGAAAGATATCAGCTGTATTTGAACCGGCCAACTGGCTCGGTTTGGCGATGAATTTTCAGATATTTTTAACGATCAAAGGTTTCGAAAATGAATAAGGCATTTAGGGTTATTTGGAGTGAGGTGCGCCAAACATGGGTTGCGGCCTCCGAGGTCACCGGGGCTCGCGGCAAGCGAAGTACCGTTTGCACTTCCATCGCTAGCGCAGCGGTTGCAACGGCGATGCTGGCGGCAACCGGTGCGGCCTGGGCTGCCACAGCCACCAACAGTGGGCTGGGTGCGTCCTGCAGTGCCGTCGGTACACCCGCGGCCACGGCCTGGACTTGCCAAGTGCCAAACGCCCAAGGCGGTTTCGCCACCATCACGAACCTGCCCGACGACGGCACCGGCACAGCGCCCAACTGGTCGACAGTGACGAGCACGGTCGCGGCAAACCTCGGGGCGGAAGCGCTGGTGCTTGGCAACACGACTACCTCCGCCACCGGTGCAGGCGCTTTGGCTGTCGGCATGGGGGCGCAGGCCTCGGGCAATGGCTCGGTGGCGATCGGCTACGGCACGGGCAGCGGCAGCAGTGCCGCCAGTGCCGGCGGTGTCGCTATCGGCAATCAAGCTGGCCAGAACGTCTCCGGCGCAGGCAACCTGGCGCTCGGCGCGTCCACGGGGCAGAACGTCACGGGGGGCAACAACTCGGCTGTCGGCGTGAACGCCGGCCAGACGGTCTACGGCCAGAGCAACTCGGCCTTCGGTTCGGGCGCGGGCCAGAACGTGGGCACCTCGGCCAAGACCGCGGACTTCAACACCGCCATCGGCACGGTCAGCGGGCAGAACGTCCAGAGCAGCCACAACCTCGCGCTGGGCGACAGCAGCGGCAGTAATGTGAGCGGCGGCGACAACAACCTCGCGGCCGGCAGCACAGCGGGCGTCAACGTGGTCGGTGCCAATAACGTCGGCATCGGCTTCCAGGCCGGGCAGAACGTGACCGGTAGCAACAACATCGCGATGGGCCGGCGTGCCGGCAACGGTGTCAGCGCTAGCAACACCATCTCGCTGGGCAATATGGCTAATGCGAGCAACACCAGCGCCGTTGCCATCGGCACCAGCGCCCAGGCCAGCAGCGTCAGCAGCATCGGCATCGGCACGGGTGCCCAGGCCGTTGGCACCAGCAGTGTCGGTATCGGCTTGGGTGCCCAAGCCACAGGCCTCAGCAGCATCAGTATCGGCTCGGGCAACGTGGTGGCCGGCAGCAAGTCGGGCGCGATCGGAAGTCTGGGCACCGTCAACGGCAGTGGCAGCTATTCGGTGGGCAACAACAACACCGTCGCGGCCAACAATGCCTTCGTGATGGGCAACAACGTGACCGTCGCAGCAGGCCTGGATGGCGCGGTGGGCATCGGCGACGGCAGCACGGTGACGGCCTCGACCGTTGCCTCGTACAACCCGGGCATCAGCACGGTGGCGGGCACTGCTGTTGGTAGCAATGTGGTTAGCGTCGGCGCCTTGGGCGCGGAACGGCGCATCACCAACCTGGCGGCAGGCGGTGCGGATACCGATGCGGTGAACGTGAGCCAGCTCAAGGCTGTCTCCAGCGCTGCGGCTGCGGGCGCAGTGCACTACTACAGTGTCAATTCCACGGCCACCGGCGCGGGTAGCAACTACACCAACGATGGGGCAACGGGCTCGAGTAGCATGGCCGCAGGGGTGAATGCGCTGGCCTCGGGCGTTAGCGCGGCGGCGATCGGGCGCGACGCCAATGCTTCGGGTCTCCAATCCAGCGCGCTTGGCTATTTCGCGGAAGCCTCTGGCACCGCGGCTGTTGCCATAGGAAGTATGGCTGCTGCTAGTGGCGCCGGCGCTCTCGCAATCGGCCAGGCCACAACAGCCGAAAGCGATGGATCGCTTGCCGTTGGCTATGCCGCCTATGCGGGCCAGACTGGCAGCACCGCCGTAGGCCAAGGCGCGGCGGCGAGCTTCCAGAACTCGGTGGCCATTGGGCACGATACGCAAGACAGTGGCGTCAACTCGACGCTAGTCGGATCAGGTGCGAGTGGTGCGGCGAACTCGACGGCGCTGGGCTATCAGGCAATGGCGACCGCGGTCAACTCCGTGGCCCTGGGCTCCAACTCGGTGGCCAACACAACGGCTAATGGCGTCGGCTATGTTCCTCCGGGCGCCACGGCCGCGCAGGCCAGCGCCATCGCGGCCACGACTGTGGGCAACTTAGCGCCCGTGTCCGTCGGTTCGACCACGGCTACACGCCAGATCCAGAATGTGGCTGCGGGCACGCTGGGCAGCGACGCGGTCAATGTGGCGCAGTTGCAGGCCGTCTCCAGCGCTGCGGCTGCGGGCGCGGTGCATTACTACAGCGTCAATGACGGAGGCGTGCAGGGCTCCAACTACGACAACAATGGCGCCACGGGCGTCAATGCTCTCGCAGCAGGCCTTGGCGCACAGGCCAATAGCCTGAACTCGGTGGCCATCGGCAACGGTGCTACCACCAACCCCGGCTACGGCCCGGCTACTTTCAACGGCGACGTAGCCATCGGCAACGGCTCCACGGCTGTCGGCGGCTCGACAGCCCTCGGACCCCGTGCCACGGCGACAGGACTCAACAGCGCGGCGCTTGGCGTGGACAGCAGTGCCAAGGGGGGCTACAGCACGGCTCTGGGTGACCAGAGCTCGGCCTCCGCCGACTACAGCACCGCGGTCGGCGTGCTATCCAGCGCATCGGCCGACTCCAGCGTCGCCGTGGGCATGTCCAGCGCCGCCACAGCTCAGAGCGGTATCGCGGTCGGCCAATTCAGCAAGGCGTCGAATGACTATGCGGTTTCCCTGGGTGCTTACTCGACGGCATCGGGCAATCGCGCGACGGCCGTAGGCCCGGGCGCGACGGCCAGCGCCGACTATGCCGTGGCGCTCGGTGCGGGTGGAACGAGTCTGGCGACGGTCCCGACAGCCTCGGCCGCGGGTGCGACGGCGATCGGCGGGAATGCCATCAATGGCGCGGTGGCCTCGGCGACAGATGCCATCGCCATCGGCGGCCAGTCCCTCGCCTCCGGCATTTCGAGCATCGCGCAAGGGCTGGGCGCTCTAGCGACCCAAGCCAACGCCATCGCCCTGGGCAACGGCGCGCAAGCCACCGGTACGAGTAGCATCAGCATCGGCTCCGGCAACATGGTCAGCGGCAACAGCTCGGGCGCGTTCGGTGACCCCAACACCGTTAACGCCAACGACAGCTACGCCATCGGCAACAACAACACCATCAATGCCGGCGCTGACGGCAGCTTTGTGCTGGGCAACAACGTGACGGTGAACAGCGCCAACAACGTCGTGCTGGGCAACAACAGCGCCGACAAGGCGGCGGTGCAGGTCTCTAGCGCCACGGTACCGGGAGTGATCGCCACGCTCAACCCAGACGGCACCGTTAGCTACAGCGCCGGGCCGGCCATCACCTACGGCAATTTCGCTGGCACCGCCACGGGCGTGGTAAGCGTCGGCGCGGCAGGGGCCGAGCGCCAGATCGTCAACGTAGCGCCGGGAGCTATTACCGACACCAGCACGGACGCCGTCAATGGCAGCCAACTCTATGCCGTCGCTAGTGCGGTCAGCGCCATTGGCGGCAATATCACCACCATCGTCAACAACGCGCAGACGCACTATTACAGCGTGAACGACGGCGGCACCAAGCAGGACAACTACGCCAACGACGGCGCCAGCGGCGTCAATTCGGTCGCCGCCGGTGCGGGGGCCAGCGCCTCGGGGGCCGGTGCAGTGGCGGTGGGCAATGCGGCCACGGCCAGCGCGGCCAACAGCGTCGCGGTGGGCTCGAACGCCACCGCCGGCACGGCCAACAGCGTGGCTCTGGGCAACGACTCGACCACGACCGCTGCGACGCCCACAGCCAGCACCACGATCCAGGGGCAGACGTACAACTTCGCCGGCGCCAATCCGGTCGGCGTGGTGAGCGTGGGCGCGCCCGGCGCCGAGCGCCAGATCCAGAACGTGGCCGCCGGCCAGCTCAGCGCCACCAGCACCGATGCGGTCAACGGCAGCCAGCTCTACGCGACCAACCAGGCGATCAACAACATCCAGGGCGGTGGCGGCATCAAGTACTTCCACGCCAACTCTCAGGCCGCGGACTCGCAGGCGGCCGGCGCGGAAAGCGTGGCCATCGGCCCGCAGGCCGTGTCACAGGGCGCCGGTTCGATCGCCATCGGCAACAGCACGATCGCCACGGCGACCAACGGCGTGGCGATCGGCGCGAACGCCACGGCCGACCGCGCGGGCATGAGCGGGCAGAAGGAACTGTTCTCCAACACGGTGGTGAACTCGGCGCAGGGCGCGGTCTCGGTGGGGAGTATCGGCAACGAACGCCAGATCACCAACGTCGCCGGCGGCACGCAGGCTACCGACGCGGTGAACGTGCGCCAGCTGCAGGCCGTGCAAGCTTCAAGCGTGCAGTACACCCACAACGCGGACGGGAGTGTCAACTACAACAACATCACTTTGGGCAACGGCCAAGCACCAGGAGGCACCACGATCTCCAACGTCGCTCCTGGCGTTGCAGGAACAGATGCTGTCAACGTGAATCAGCTTCAAAGCGGTATTGCGAGCTCGACCGCTTATACGAATGCCCAAGTCGCCAATCTGCAAGGAAACATCAACCGTGTTGCAAACAAGGCGTACGCGGGTGTGGCGTCGGCGATGGCGCTGGAGAGTGCGCCCTACATCCCTGGCAAGCTGACCTACGCAGCAGGCGTGGGCTCCTTCCAGAGTCAAGGCGCAGTCGGCGTTTCGTTCAGGCGTACTGCGGATAACGGCAGATGGAGCGTAACGGCTGGGATGTCGACCAGCAGCGCGGGTGTTGCATTGCGCGCCGCCTTCACCGGAGTCTGGGATTGATTTCTCTCATCGAATCCTTCGGCGATATGAACGGGTGTCTCGCGCGTTGCGCTGTAGTCAATATCAAGTAAATCGGTAATCGAGTATGAAAAAAAATCAAACCATGAACTTGGCGATGTGTGCCTCTGTACTGGCCGTCGCGGTAGTGATGCAAGGCTGCGCTTCGACCTCTTCTGAGGTGACAGCCGAGTCCTCGGGATCAACCGAGGGTGTGAGCTTTCCTGACGCGGGTCGCGCCTGGCTCAAGGGGGGCAGTTTTGTTGACGTGGAGCAGTTGCGCCGAATGGGACCGGGCATGACCAAGGATCAGGTTCGTCTGCTCATTGGCGACCCGCACTTTGACGAAGGCATCTTCGGCGTACGCGAGTGGAACTACCTTTTCAACTTCCGTACTGGCAAGGGCGCCGGCTATGTGACCTGCCAGTACATGGTGCACTTCAACGGCGACGGCGTGTCCACCAGAGAACGGTGGAAGAACCCCGACTGTGCGCAGTTCATCGCCCAGCCAACGGCTGCCACGTCGATTCCTGCCGCGCCAATTCATGCGACGCCCGTCGCAACGGAGCGTTTCAGGCTGAACGCCGATGCGCTGTTCGCGTTCGGCAAGTCAGGGGGGGCGGACATCCTGCCGGAAGGCCGGCGCCAAATTGAAACACTGGCCAGCAAACTGAAGGACAAGGGCGGCCGCATCAGCAAATTGACCGTCATCGGTTTTACTGATCGTCTGGGCTCCAGCAGCTACAACCAGTCTCTGTCGCTTTCGCGCGCAAACACCGTGCGTGAAATCCTGGTCCAGTACGGTGTCGAGCGCAGTGTCATTCGCACTTCAGGAGAGGGCGCAAACCAGCCAGTCGTGACCTGCCGTGGGAGCAAAGCAACCCCTGCTCTGGTCAATTGCCTGCAGCCCAATCGACGCGTCGAGATCGAGGTTCAAAGCGAGCAGTAGATCGATGTCGATCTGCACCCAGCGTGCACTGCGCATTGGCATTCTTGACCCGGTTTTAGCCACGGGCTTTGCCTCACGTTCGTTCGATTCGCTTCCATTCCGGTGACGAACACTTCCGAGAATTAAGCTCGAAGCACTGGATGAAAAATATTCGCATCGGAACAGGCGGCTTTTCAACTGTTGAGGTCCGGGGCAGCGGCACTGGTCGGCGCCGCATTCGGTGCACTTATCTTCAGAATATTCTTTTGCAAGAAGCGAAGCGTTAATGACATATACGGATACCTCCTCGCGAGCAGCGCTGAAGTGCTCTGGCGACAGAAAAAATGGCAACCACATCTAGAACAATTGGCAAACACGTAGCCACAAAGACTGTTTATAGAAATGGATGGTGCAAACAGAAGTGGGTTTGGGCATTTGCCGATGCGTACATGACTACTAGCAGGAAGCCGATCGCCCATATCGAGGCGCTCGAGTTGGGCTACAGGCTCTGGGACTCGCGAAGCAGTGCGGATCCCTACGAAACTGCGCAAGACACGCTCGCATGGCAGAAGAGTTGAACTGGGGAGGGCGTCAGTCTTTGGGAGCGGCGATTGCGATGCGGGGTGCATTTTTTTTCGCGTCAGAAAAGAGTCGAAGATGATCGACGTCAGGGACTCTCCTGAAGAATGGGCACTCGCCGAACGAGCACTACGCCTGACCCAAGGCTTTGCGCGGTGGCCGTCGCTTGCAATGGAACAACTGCTTTCTGTTTCGAGTCTTGGCCGCTATTCACGAGGAGAAGTCATCTCTTCGGTTGTTGGCCCCAGGGAAATGCTGGCTGTTGTGTCGGGCCACATCGTCAATGAGCTTGATGAAGCGACCAGAAGCCGAAGCATCATTGCTCTCCTTGGGCCCAGCTACGTATTTGGATTTTCGCGTTCTCTCGACGGAGAAATGGAGGGGGTGAAATACACATTACGGGCATTGGATGATGCCGTGATCATCCATATGCCGACCGGCCAACTCCTTAATATTCTCGATGAAGATCCCATCCTTTGGCAAGACATGGCCAAGATGCTGATAAAGGAATTTCGGCAAGTCATGGAGTCCTTGCTGATCCTGTCTGTGGGGTCGTTCCAACATCGCCTTTCCGCGACCATCGAACGATTGGCGATACTGCACGGTACCAAGGAAGGTGAAGAAATTCGCATCCGCCTCCGGCTGACACAAGATGATCTCGCCGCGCTATTGCGGGTAACCAGGCAAAGCGTTAATAAAGAACTTGGGGAGCTTGAGTCCCGCGGTGCAATCAGCTGGAACTACAACATCATCACAGTGCTCGATCTCAATGCTCTCAGGGCAAGGGGGGGGCATGTTGCCTAGCAGCAGTCCTCGCGCAAAGCTCGCGCCATATCACAACAAAGTCTTTCAGAGATTTAAAGAAAGCAGATGTACGTCGAATCCAAAACTTATTGCACGCCGGCAGGCTGCGACTGCGTCGATGGCAATGAGATTTAGATTCATTGCCGTTGGAGGGTTTGTTGCTTAAAAAATGAAAACCACCATTACAGTATTTATTTTCGCCGTTGCCTTGATCCTTATTGCGTGTCTTCCTTCTAATGGTCCTCAAACTTCTTATCCTGAGAGAACCTTGGGCACGTAATGAACGTCTCGACGTTCCACATCGGAGCTCGTTTACTAGGAGGTTCTGGCGTACGTGGTCGCCGAGCACATCGTCGTTAACGCTGCGTTGACTTCTGAATCTCCTTCGAGGCTCTTAGAAGAATAAAGAAAAAATACAGCTTACTAGGTAGTTTAGGTAATTTCATAAGATGATTGCACGAGTTTTTTCTGATGAGTTCTCTCATTTTCTTTTTTAACCATCCAGACTATTCATTGAAAGGAGATTTTTGTTTTGAATAAGACTGAACTTATCGCTGCTATCGCTGCGGACACGAACTTTGGCAAAGCTGATGCTGGGCGCGTACTCGATTCAGCGTTGGAGAATCTGTCGCGTGCCTTGGTACGTGGAGAGTCCGTGCAACTTACTGGATTTGGTACGTTCACGATTGCGAGTCGTGCCGAGCGCGCTGGCCGCAATCCGTCGACGGGCGAATCGATGACGATCAAGGCGAGTAAGGCACCGAAATTCATCACCGCAAAGGCTCTGAAGGAGGCCGTCAACGCAGCGGGGTAAACCGTCTAGTGCCCCAAGGCGAAAAAAGCGCATGACAACCAGTTGCTGCGCGGCAAGCAGGTCGAAATCGTCGACCTGAAATCCGCCGCGGGCTAGGCCCGCGTGCTGGACCTTGCGGTGGGTGCCCATGCACTGGCCCTGCGTCATGGAGCACCTAGGCCTTGGGCCGACGCAATGCGCGGCACGCAATCCAAGGCTGGTCTACGGTCGGATGATCGGATGGGGCCAGCACGGTCCCCTGGCGTAAGCGGCGGATCACGACCTCAATCATGTGGCCCTGACAGAGCTTGTGTCGCTGGCAGCGCCTGAAGGAATCCGCACGACGGTCGACCCGAAGTTTCCTCACGCGACCTTCCGCCACACCAATCATTTCGCAGTTAGGTACGTGTAAGCGCCTCGGCACTCACAGCGTGGTAAGCGCACGGCGGTTCCATCTTGACAAGTGTCGGTTCTTGAGCGCGGAGGGAAGACTTCGAAGGCCTTGCAACAGACATCCATAGCCATGACCTCGCCAGTAATTGTTTCGCTCGACTTCTAGTCCGCATCCGATGCGATGGCACTGGTAGAGCGCCTTGGCTTCGAAGCAGACCATTACAAGGTCGGTCTCCAGATGCTGACGGCGGCTGGCCTGGATTTGCTGCGTCAACTTATCTCCTTGGGCAGGAGCGTGTTCCTTGACCTCAAGCTTCACGAGATTCCTGATTCAGTCGCTGGTGCCGTCAGGGAAGCGGGAAAGTTGGGGGCAACACTTGTGACGATCCGCGCCTCCGCGGGCTCGGCGGTTATGCGAGCTGCTGCCGATACGGCAACGTCCTTCCCACATCTCAAAGTACTGGCGCTAACGGTTATCACCAGCTTGAGCAACGAAGATTTACCTGAGATTGGCCTGGCGCCCTCGGTCGATGCGCAGGTCGACAGATTGGCCTTGCTGGCGAGCAAGGCAGGGTGCCAAGGTGTCGTTGCATCGGCCCGAGAAGCGAAAAGGTTGCGCCAGATTCTTCCTGCAGGCACTCTCATCGTTTGTCCGGGCATTCAGTTGCTCGGTGGCGGAGGCAGAGATCAGGCGCGGGCTGCTGACCCTGCTGTAGCAGCAGAGGTAGGAGCTTCACATGTGGTGATCGGTCGAGCGATCACAGCAGCTAGCGATCCGGTGTCTGCATTCCGAAGCGCGATAGATGCATTTCTTGATGGAGCGCAAAGGGAAAACTAACTACCCGCAGAACGCGCCGGAGAGAGCAGCGTTGGCGCGGTTGAAGTGCGCGAGAGGCGCCCTAATCCGCCTCTGACCAGCGCTGCCAGTTGTGCGGAAGCAGTTCATCGATGTGGCTGTTCAGATGCGTGGGTAGTCTGGCCAGCACGTCGTTAAGGTACGTGTGCGGGTTATGACCGTTGATCTCTGCCGACTGCACGAAGCTCATGACGACGGCGGCGCACTGATCAGCCAGCTCACTGCCCGCGAATAATCATGCTCTTCTTCCGAGCGCCCATGGACGGATCATATTCTCGCAATGGTTGTAGTCCACATTCGCCTCGCCTTCAAGCAGATTGCGTGTCAGCGCCTCCCAGGCGTTCAAGCTGTAGTCAGGGCCTTGGCTGTAGCACTGCCGTCGTGCACGCGGGCACGTTCCGGTCGCGGCCATGTATGTAGGTCAACCTAAGAGAGCAGCCGTCGTTAAACGCCTACCCTCCACAAGGAGGGCAATCCAGATCAACAAACTTCAAAGGGATATGTTCATGAACAAGTTGCTCGCAGTCCTGATCGCTGGCCTTTTCGCTGCCGATGCATTTGCACAACAAGCCGCTACCACCGCTCCTGCACCAGCGCCTTCAACTGCCGTACCGGCTCCATCTGCCATGCCCGCAGCGGCCCCTGCGCCCGCGGCGGCTCCTGTCAAGAAGCAAGCTACGACCAAGAAGCGCAAGACTCGCCGCGCCGCGAAGAGCCAAGCAGCCACAGCAAAGTAGCAATGTGGCGCGGACCGGCGGCGCGATCCACGCGACATCCGTCACGCTTTGTCTTCCCGCCAAAACTCACTTCTTTGACACTACGGAAAGAAGCCTCCATTCAGCCGTAGTATTCGGTTTGTACGTTGATGTAGAGCGCTGCCCTCGCAAGGGGCGGCTTCAACCCGCCTCGGCATATGTCGAGGCGGGTTTTCTTTCAAGGTCGTCGACTGCGGCATGCTGCGAGTTTCAACAGTTGCCGTTCGCAGCGTTGTTCACGGGACATATGAAGCGCCCGGATTTCCTGCTGTTGCTGGAGTCCGTCGGCTTCATCATCATCGACGTGAAAGAGTGCAGGCGTACGGACCGCACAACCATACTTGGGGAACACCTGTGGAAGAATGTCCCACGAGGATCGCTTAACTGGCATCATCAACAGCCGCCGCAGAACGTAGGTCGTCCTGCATCTGCATGTCCAGAAATGACGTAACGACAAGACAAAGCGTAGTGGATAGTCGGACGTCGGCGTTAAAAGTGCGCCAGCAATCGCGCAAGCCATCGACCACGATGTTTATCGGCTTGCCCTTGGTGTCTGCCGCTTCAAAGACCAATATTTCGGCCTTGCCGCAACGTTGCGGCAACCCCCTCGCCGAACGAGCACATGCTGATCACTTCCTTCGTTTCGTTCTGCTGGAATGCCAGGAACGTGGCAACGAAATGATCACGTCCCGTGGCGACATTCTTTTTGTTCAAGACATCTTTCTGGGTGCCGTATTCGCGATGCAAAGGAAATATTGCATAGAGTTTTCTCCGCGCGACGACCGACGGGGTCTGGCGATCTATGTGGCAGCTACCGACCTTCCGCTTCCAGAATCACAAGACTGCCGGCGCACCAGCGATTGTTTTCCCCAATGCGACCGCGCGTACCTAAGCATCGTGAGTTGGCTTTCAGGATCACCTTCATCCGCAACGAAGAAATCACACCATATGGCGACAACCGCCACACGGCGACTCGCTTCATTGAGTCAACACCACATGAAGCAGCGCCTTGATTTTCCCTTTACAGCATGCTGCGACGCTAAGCTGCAGTACCAGAAGGCGCCCGGCAGCAAGGCTACGGCCCGGAATGAGGCCAGAGTGGGATAAGCAAGCAGCATGTGCGAACTTCTGCACGAACGGCTAGCCCCTCGCCGTATGTTCACGTCGTAGCATTGCCACTGAGGCGCCTTCAAGTGCTGCGGGTTAGCGCCGCACTCCTATGTGTGAAAAGACCTACCAAACACTGCTTGATGTGAGCTTGACGGTGCCTCACCTTCGCGACGCCAGTGTGATGGACCGCTGTCGGCCAAGAGCCGACATCCGCTTTGTGCCGCATATCAACATCAGCCGCCATGGACGAACAATCGCTTGACGACGACCCGCTTTGCTTGGTATTCATTCCGGCGCTTGTTTCAGTGTTGCACCAACAGGAACGCGCCAAAGGTTCGCCGCTCACTGAGGTTGAGGTGCACGCCATTCGCGACAAGTCGGTGTGCATGAGAATGCGATACAGCCATGCGCTGGCGATGGAGGAAAAACGCGGCTACAGCGACGTCAGGCCCGAGCACTGCTGGGAGGACTGGCAGCAAGTTAGAAAGCAACTTTCGCGAAACGGCCAGTAGCTGAACCGCTGCATCCGGCCAAGAGCGGCCGTTGGCGCCGATCCCGGTTCCTAAATTACGCATCGCGCGGACCAGTGACAGCACAAGCACCTGCGTTTGACTGCGCTCCGCGAGGAATTTGACGGGCGTTAAAAGACCATACTGTCGGCGATTGTTGCTCGATGCGCGGCCGTCGAGTGTGTTGTAAGTTTTCGCGGCGCTGGCGCCCACTATTCAACGGGCACCACGTCTTTACCGCGTAGTGGAGTTGCGCATGGATGGCGATCTATACGTTCATCCCGGCAAGACCGGGCCGTGGACCTTCATGATTTTTCGAACGAAGGCGCCGGAGGGTGGTTACTCTGCCTCCGCAGAAATCAGCTTTGACGGGCGGCAGCAATGCAAGCTCGTGCTGAGCGTTCCAGAGCTCTCGCGGACTGCGGGCGATGAGATGATCAAGCGGAAGTGCATTGACTGGATCGAGCAGGCTGAGCTGACGGGCGCTCGATCGATCTAAGAGAGAAGACGACCGGTGTATCGGCGTGGTCAATGAAAAAGCCGCCTCACGGCGGCTTTGGGAATGTGGTCGTGAACTCTTACGCGGTCCACGCTACGGCAAATTCTTTTGCATGAAGTCATCGTTGTTTTTCTCGTCGTAGTGACTTCGACGCGCTGGCATGAGATTCATGCTTGCCTGGCCAGGCCGTACCCAGGCTCTTTGAGCAGCCAAGATTGTAGCAGGCGGGGCCCGTTTGACCGGGGCAGAGCTGTGGCAGGCGTTGAGAGCGCAAACACCAACCAACTTCTTTAGTCCGCTCCATAGGTCACAAGCCTAGCGCTTGATAGGCACTCGGCCTTGTCAAGAATGAAGTGGAGGTGTTGTCCTACGCAGAAGGTGTGCTGAGCCTCTAAGGTCAGAGGACTTACCGCTCGCGCCAACCATCAATCCCGATGCCGTACCCGTGGGAAGCCTCGGAGGTGCTCCATGGAAGGCAAGGCATTTGTGCACGATGGAGAGGCAGGGCGTTGGGTTTGCACCATCACCTGTCGGCCAGTCGGCGCCGCAGGGCTTGATGCGAATGCCGAGATCAGCCTGGACGGCGAACAGCGCTGCAGATTGACGCTGATCATGCCTGGAGCCTGGACTGACGCCAACGTTGAGGCTTTCAAGCAGCGTTGCCTGGATTGGATCGTTGCAGCTGACAAGGCGCGCGGAAACAAGGTCAATCGGGGCGCACAGCAGGTGGAGCCCAACAGGCAAGCCAGCATTGCAAATCGCGGTAGCGCTCGTTAAACGACGCGGCAATCGAGAGCTCGCTAAGCGAGCCTTGCCGTTGGCAGGCGCCAGTGGCAGCTCGTGCGCCTCGCGGCCGGGGGCTAGGGAGTGATACTGTGACTTCAAAAAGGAGCCCATCATGCATCCTCGGATCGAGCATATCGTTCAGACAGAGAGCGGCCCGCGCAACGTACTGCAAGGCATGTATCGAGGCACCAAGATCGAAGTCGTATCGGGCTATGACATCGCGCAGGACGGATGGCCGTTCCACGTCTACATGACACCCGCGAGCGGTCAAAGGGCCAGGCTGTTTGAGCCACCGAGCCCGTACCGCTCTGACACGCTGAGTGCTGCGTTCGATGAAGGAATGGCGATGGCGGTGCAGCGCTTGGATCGCGACGTCAGGGGGTTCCAAACCAAGGTTCGGTAGTTGGTGCGATTGCCCGCGCTGCCAATCAACTGCGACAGATGCGTATCCAGGCGATAGCAGACGCGTGCCACAAACGGCAGCTTTCACGCGGACTCTAATCCCGCTTTGGGCCGAGGCCGTGTGAAAACCCTACTCAAACGCCGGTCCAAAAATAAAATGAGGCCACCCGTTTCCTGCGAGGTGGCCCATGAAGCGATTCATCGAAGGCGCAGACCGACATCAGGTCACGTTGTTGCCGGAATGCCTTGGCGACTACGTCGGCGAAGACAACCCGGTGCGCATCGTCGATGCGTTCGTCAACGAACTGAATCCAGGTGTTCTCGGCTTCGAAGGCGCCGACCCTGCAGTAACTGGCCGCCCTGGGTGCCACCCGTCGATTCTGCTCAAGCTCTACATCTATGGCTACCTCAATCGCATCCAGTCGAGTCGCCGACTGGAACGCGAGGCCCAACGCAACGTCGAACTCATGTGGCTTACCGGCCGCTTGACTCCCGATTTCAAGACCACTGCTGACTTCCGCCGCGACAACGGCAAAGGCATCCGCAACGCGTGCCGCAGCTTCATCGTGCTGTGCCGGCACATGAAGCTCTTCTCGCAAGCCGTCGTGGCCATCGACGGTAGCAAGTTCAAGGCCGTCAACAGCCGCGACCGCAACCTCTCGCCCGGCAAGATCGATGCACGCAAAGAGCAGATCGAGCAGAGCATCCAGCGTTACCTCGATGCATTGGAGACTGCTGACGAGCGTGTTGGGGATTGCGAGAACGATTAAAGCGATGCGGCTGGCGGAGGCGTGAGCCTCCTTAGGCCCTCATTCGCGCTTCGATGAGGTGCCGTGAAGGCCGCGTAGTCGATCTCAGGCACGTCTCGGCACCGAATGAAGTTCGTGATCCCGGCAGGTCGTCGTCTGCACGGACGGTTGCGCGTTTCTACACAGCCTCGGCCCTTATCCGACATTGGCGGTTGGGATCGAGCCTACACAGACGAGCAGATGCTGCGAGAGTGCAGGCAGTAGGAGTTTGTGGATAGCGAAACGAAGGCCAAGCGCATAGGCCTGTGGCGCGATGCAGATTCGGTGCCTCTATGAGACTACCGCAGGGCGAACCGCCAAATCAAAAGTGTACCCCCACCAGTAATCGCACATCGAAAAGCAAGTCGGGCGGGCGTGTGCGAACTTCTCCGCAAATGGCTAGCTCCTCGCCTCATTCAAGTCGCCGCCATGCGGCTCTGCGCTCAAAGACCGGCATCCGGCGGCGCGCGTGAATCCTCCATCCCTCAAGAGGATTGCTGCCCTTGAATCCGCCTCGGCGGGTTTTCTTCTTGGTGGCAGTGCACGGAAGAGTTCAAGGCCGAAGGCGTGCAGCGCGATCAATGAGTTCGTCAGAGGCGTCATTAGTCGCCCTCACTGGTGCCGAATGGTCATGCTCTTATCTGCGGCGCGTTCTCTCCGCCTGAGAAGGGCTGCGAATCTCTACACCAGATGTCCGTGCTCATGCCCGGTTCGTCTGGCCCGGTGCCACGGAGGCGGGAGCCGGCCGCTTGGCCTCGCAAGGAAAGCCTGCGCGCACAAGCCTTGGCTGGAGTGCTTGACGAGCTTTCTGGCGGATGTATGTGACGTATTGTGCGAATACGAAAAGCTCTTGCACACATCATCTCGATTTCACGCACGTTGGCTTCCAAGTCGGGATAGGGCGCCCCATAATCGCGCCGCCTCGCGCTGTCCGTAGCTTGTGGCTCAAACCAGACCGTTCTTAAAGGGAATCAGAAAATGAAAAAGCTCCTCCTCCTTCTCGCCGTTTCCGCCGCGCTGGGCGCCTGTTCCAAGTCGCAGGACAAGCCGGCTGCGCCGTCGGCACCGCCCGCCGTTACAGCGCCTGCGGCCGACCCGACGTCGGCTGCGGCATCTGTGCCAGCAGTTTCGGCCGCTGACCTGCCAAAGGAGTGCAGCGCCTACATCGACAAGGTCGCTACCTGTGTCGGAAAGCAGAGCAAGGCCGCAGCCGATGCGATGAAGACCAGCTTGGACCAGACCAAGGCTTCGTGGGGCTCGATGGGCACGGACAAGGCGGCTCTTAGTGCTGCGTGCAAGGCCGCGAATGATGCATTTGCGACCCAGGCCACTGCGATGAAGTGCTAAGCCATTGCGATGACTGCATTGCGTCGGGCGACTTGATCGTATTGCTCGCCGTGCTCGGGCTGGCCGTGGCCCTCGATGTCGGGGGCGGCTACTCAGGCGGTGAATTAGCCACTACAAAAGTTTTGTAGTGACAAGCCCGAGAGCGATGCGGTCACCAGTTGCCGTTGGGGCTGCCCAAGCCTCCGACCACCACGTGCGCCGTGTCATGATCGGAAACGTCCTGACCAATCGTCTCCGTGACCTAGACCTTCACCAGCCCGCGACCTGCGCCTGCGCCATTTGTCGCGATAGGCGGCAGGCGCACCTCTGCGGCCCTCGGAATCGTCGCAGGAACGCTCGATGGCACGCTTGACGACGCGAGGGGCGGAGGCGCTCCGGCGGCTACCGGAAGCAACTCGCCTTCCCATGTTGACGAGTCGTCACGACCGCAGCCAAGCACATTCACGCCTTGGTCGCGCAGGCGACTCCCAGCGTTCGGCCTCTCAGTCGACAGGGCATTGCGCAAGCAATGAGTGCGAATGCACCTCTGCTGCGATTATGATTTTTCGTGAGCGCAGCCATCCAGCTTTTTCGGTCTGCATGAAGCGCACCTGATCGTAGGGCGCCGTATCCATCGGCACATGACTCACATACAACTCGGCCTTTGCGGCCGGGGCCTGGAAAACGATGGCTGGCAATAGCCCTTCCTGGTTTCGTACCACGCACCCATAACACTCCGCCAGTCAACCGATCTGATACGCGTGATGGCTGCTTCAGCATTGTCGACGTGGCCGATGTCAGCGGTATCTGTAGAAGGAAGACCAAACTGGATGGTTGTGTCGTGGAGCATAGATTTGAATTCGTAAGCTCGATCCCAACGGCCAATGTCGCATGAGAGCCCCAACCGGCCCTTACGCCCAGGTTGTTTGCTTCCCCGGCCTCGATCTTGTAACGAGCCTCCAGGATCTGGGCATTGCCGTTTAAGACGAGGGCGATATCTCAGGGCTGTGGACCACCAGCCCGTGCGGTTATAGTTCCGAGAACCGTCGGGTGGCGAATGCTACAACGAGACCTCGCATCACTGCCCAGGCTGCTTGTTGTGTGCCGGCGGATTGCCGAGTTCGTCCGGGTGTTGACCTCCCGTCGTTTGGCTGCCGTAGCTATTCCCGTGGACGTCGTCTGGGGCACTGCGTCGGTACGGGGCAACATAGGTTCCCTCGGGTGCTGCATAGCCGTGAGTGATGCGAGGCGGAGGAGTGGGTGACCCTGCGGCCAACACAATTAGAAGCAATAGGTTATTCATTCATCTCTCCAGCATATCAAGCGTGATGGCCAGCACTCAGCAGCGTGGCGCCGAGAAGGAGTGCAGATACAGCTGCGACAAAGGTCGAATACTTATCACGGGAGGCGACAATGGCGCCGCGAAACAGATACACGGATAACACCAGCAAGGCTACTCCGACGGCATTGAAAACGATAAACGGCATGAGGGCCTCAGGACATGATCAAGAGCACGGTGTAATGCAGCTGGACCCCGATGGGAACACCAAGTAGCGTCGTTCTTACACTGTAGGTAATATTTGACCGTGCTTCGTTAAGTACCCCACATTGGGGAGATGCGACAACACCATCATTGCAAGCAGTACTTGACCAAAGAGCTGTTTGACCGGCCACGCGCCCGGGCACTGACTACCGGCAAGCCGATGCAGCAGTTCGTGTGCGACGCCATCGCGACTGCGTTGTCGCCGATTCCGCCCGCCTCCCGGCCATGCCGAAGCCACAGCAGCGAGGCCTGCCGCGGTGAGCAACATGCGTACGCTCCCCGGTGCCGAGCCGCTGCCCGGTGAGGAGTCGAACGCGTCCCTCGCATTGGGCATCGAACAGCTTCTCGACATGGCAAAGCAAGGCCGGTTGCACAGTCTGGTCGCCGCGGGCTTCGATAGCGCTGGCATGTATGTCGCCCCGGCGTGACGCCCACGCAGCTGCTCAAGCCCTACAACATCAACGCGGTGAGCGCGAGCACCAAGAAGTTCAACTTGCGCCGTGAGGCGGTGAGCCGGCTGCTGAACAAGCGCAACGGCATCGTGCTCGACCTAGCCATGAAGATGAGCGTCAAGGGTTTCGAAGAGGGCTACGTGTTCCGCAAGCTGCGCGGGACCAGCTGGGGCGGGCAGGCGCTGTACGCGAACGACCCGCAGAAGAACGAGTTTTCACACTTCATGAATGGATGGCAGTACCTGTGCCTGCCGCTCGTGTGCGTGGCGGACGACCTAGTGCGTGGATGGAAACTCTCCAAGATCGTTTCTCGGGGTGCTGGTGCTGTGCTTCCTGCCATTGGCATTGGCATTGGCATTGGCATTGGCATTCTGGGCCTACCGTTGCGGACCTTTTTCGATGCCCGCAGACGTGGAGGCGCTGTACCAGCGCTATGTGCGGGCCGAAGCAACAGTCATCGACCGCACCGGCCAGTGCTCGGTCTTCACAAATGGATGTCGCGTCAGCCCGCGCAGCAGCGGCGCGCTGCTTCGAGCTGGCATCCCCTCGTGCGGTGGATGCTTGTCGAAAGACGCAAGCGGGCGATGATCGTGCTGATGCCAGGTTAGTCGGAGGCAGTCTGAGCGAGCCATGAAGGCTATATGGAAGGCGACTCGCTAGCCTGCCCGGCGATCGATATATGCAGCCCAGTCCTCCATCAGCTGCCGGCGCTTCTCCACCATGTCACTGCGAGCGTAGGCGCGCACGGTCTGGTCGCCCACCAAGTGCGCTAGTGCGAACTCCAGCATCTCGGCTGGGTATTCGGTGTGGTCCATGCCCCACGTGCGGAAGGTGGCACGAAAGCCGTGCATGGTGTACGGCTGTTCGAGGCGGCGCAGCAACTGCGTGAATACCATGTCGCTGTACGTCTTGCCGCGCGGCGAGGGGAACACCAGATCGTTGGCTTCGGTATCGCATGCCGCACCGTAGTGTTCGGCCTTCCGGTCGGCGTGCAGGGCGCGCGCAGCTTGCAAAACCGCAATAGCCCGGGTCGATAGTGGCACCCGATGCTCGCGCCCGGCCTTCATTCGCTCTGGAGGGATCGTCCAGTTGCGCAGCGACTCGTCGAACTCCGACCAGCGCGCCCCGCGAATCTCGCCCGAGCGTGTGGCCGTCAGTACGCCGAACTCAAATGCCAGTTGCACCGTGGCGGTGGCCGTGCTGGCGTGCACTTGAGCCAGCAGCGCCCCGATCTGCGGATGCGGACAGGACGGGTGGTGCTCTACCTCGCGGGCCTTCTCGTTGGCGCCCAGTGCAATCCTGACCTGCTCCCAGAATTCGCTGTCCACGCCACGGCAATAGTCCTTGGCTGCACCGTAATTGATCACCTTGCGAATTCTCTGCAAAAGACGGTCAGCCGTCTCCGCTTTTTCCTTCCAGATCGGTTTCAATGCCTTCAGAATTTCGTGCTTGCCGATTTCACGAATAGGAAATTTCCCAAAATGCGGGAAAGCGTAGGTGGTCAGCGTATTAATCCACTGTGCCTTGTGTTTGGCATTTTTCCAATCATCGGCATGCTCCTTGTGGTATTCCTCGGCGCATGCCTTGAACGTCACGCTCGCCTGCTCTAATTGAATTGCGGTGGCTTTGAGTTCGATTTTCTTTTGTTCTCGGTGCTCGATGGGGTCAATACCCTCGGCGATCTGAGTGCGGTGTTCTTGGGCGCGTTCGCGGGCGCGTGCCAAGCTGACGTCAGCCAGGGAGCCGAGTCCCATGTCACGGGTACGGCCAAGGAAGGTGTAGCGCAAGATCCAGGCTTGACTGCCTCCAGGGGCCACCCGGAGGTACAGGCCCCGGCCGTCGAGGTGGTAGCCGGGCTTTTTTGCTTTGGTTCGGATGCTGGTAATGGTTAAAAGGTTGTGGCGGGTCATGTTTTTGGGCATAGCTGCGCCTTGTTGGGCGGGTGCCCTTTGCGGCACTATTTGGTAGACCAATTTTACCAAATAAAGCCCTAAAAACATGCCTATGGTTTTGCCCATTATTTAAGCTGGACGCCAAAAAACCTGGTTGGGCGTTATTGGGTGCCGGGTTTTTCGTAAGTGCTTGCAGCCAACGGTTTTTTGTACTTTGCTGGTTGCTATTGGGCGGCAATGTTTTTATAATTTGGCGGCCACACTCTCCGCCAGAATCAATCTCTGGCAGTTTTTGAAAGTCCCGCGCAGCCCCTGCGACGGGACTTTTTCTTTACGGGGCTCGGTCTTGCTTTCGAGAACTCCCGCGCGGCTCGTCGACCTCTGACCATGGGGTCGAGCAAGGAGCCGGCAAATCCAATCCTTGAGTTGCTCCCAGACACGCAGCACGTCGCTGTAATTTGCTGTCATTGAAGCCTGGCCGGTGCCCGATGTATCTTGATGTTCCAGATAGCTCTAGGTCAGGATGTCTGCGATGTTTGATCTGTCTCCCATCAAGAGTGACTTGACGGTGCTATTTGCAAGCCTCGGGGTTCATCAAGTGCAGAGCAAATACCTGAAGTCCGATGGATTTACCGGGGAAGAGCGCAAGATCGGATTTCAGTCCGGAAACGTCCAGACGCCGGACGGCGTCCATACCAAGGGCGAGCTCTTTGTCTTGCTCGATGCAATCTCCGCGATATCCGTCGGAAGCAAGCATCGCGATGTGCTGGACAACGCTGCATGGCGAACCATGTACGGCTTTCAGGACAACGTCGCCTTCCCTGCGTTCAATGAACTCGGGCATGGGACGCACGCCTATGAGCCCGCTATGCCCTGCCACAACTGCGGAATAGTCCTGCCGGTGTTCGCGCTTGAGATCGATCATCGCCATGCTCAGGTCGACGATGCCCGGCAGGCGATGATCAAGATGATGAGGGCATTGGGGCACACATCGCAGGGGCCTTCCGGACACAAGGGCCGGTACCTTCTGAACCCGACCACGGTGCAGCCCACATTCATAGCACCCAAACGTGGCCTGCGAGGCGCGAGAAGCATATGGGACGCAGTTGCCAAGTCAACGATTTCCAAGCCCGCAGAGTCGCTGATATGGTGCATCGGGGCGCTCTCCGAGGCGAACCAGAAGAAGTTCATCAATGCATGCAAGAACTCCTTGACGAACCTTCGTCCGATGTGCCGAAAGTGCAATGGAGAGAAGTCGAACGAGTGGCTCCCGCTCTTCACTTATCGTTGAAAGAAGTGCTCGGGATCCACCAAGCAGCACGGGGTCTGTCCTGAAAAAAATCCCGCGGAAACGTGCACGGTGAGCCGTTGTTTCCGCAGGCACAAGCATCCATCGCCAACGCGCTGTTCCCGGGCGTTGAGCGCCGCTTCTCTGCCCTCAATCCAGCTGAAGCCCAGCCTTGACCACCGTGCGCTCCACACGCTCACGCTCCTTGGCCAGGTGCGCCGCGAACGCTGCCGGCCCGGCGGCGGCAACCACGCTCCCGCGCTTCTCCAGCATCTGCACATAGGCAGGCTGGCGCACGGCCTGCTCCACGGCGCGCACCAGGGTGCGCTGCACGTCCTCCGGCATGCCGGGCGGGCCGACCACGCCGAGCCATGACGACACTTCCAGGCCGGGATACATGCCCGACAGCAGCGGTGCGTCGGGGAACTGCGCGAGTTTGTGGCCGCTGGCCACGGCCAGCACCTTGAGCTGGCCGGCCTGCACCTGCGGCGCCACGGCGCCGACGCTGTCGATCATGAAGTCGACGCGGCCCGCCACCAGGTCGCCGGTGGATTGCGCGCCGCCTCGGTAGGGCACATGCACGGCTTTCACGCCGGCCATCACCTGCAGCATCTCGCCTGCGATGTGCATGGTGGTGCCCAAGCCGGGCGAGGCGAAGCTCAGGCCGCCTTCGTTGCCCTTGCCCCATGCCACCATTTCGGGAACGCTCTTGAACTTCGAGTTCGCGGGCACCACGAGCACGAAGGGGCTTTCGTTGGCCAGGCTGATGAGCGTGAACTGCGTCTTCGGGTCGAAGCCGGGCGACTTCTGCGTGAGCGGGTTGACCACCAGCTGCCCCGGCGAGGCCAGCATGATGGTGTAGCCGTCGGGCTGCGCACGCGCGAGTTCCGATGTGGCGATGTTGCCGCCCGCGCCCGCGCGGTTCTCCACCACCACGGGCTGGCCGAGCGTGCGGCTCATGTTCTCCGCCACCTGGCGCGCCGTGATGTCGGTGATGCCGCCGGCCGCGAAGCCCACGAGCATCTTCACGGGGCGCTCCGGAAAGCCCGCCGCCCAGGCGGGCGGCAGCAGGCTCGCGCCGAGCGCGAGCAGCAGCGAGGCGATGTGCTTGCTCTTCTTCATGGTTCTTGTCTCCTTCGTTTTTCTGTCTGTCGAACTCAAATGACGCCGAAGCGCCCCAAAAGCGCCCCCGTGCGCGGCGTCAGCGCATGGAAAAGCGCACGTTCTTCACCTGCGTGTTCTCCAGGATCGCGTCGAGGCCGCGCTCCTTGCCCAGGCCCGACTCCTTGAAGCCGCCGAAGGGCGCGTCGGCGGTGGCCTTGATCGGGTCGTTGATCGCCAGGTTGCCGATCTGCAGGGCCTTGCACATGCGCATCGCACGGCCGGTGTCGCGCGTGTAGACCACGCCGGCCAATCCGTAGCGGCTGTCGTTGGCGATGCGCACCGCGTCGGCTTCGTCGCTGAACGGGATCAGCACCTGCACCGGGCCGAAGATTTCTTCCTGCGCCACGCGCATCTCGCTGCGCCCCTGCAGGAAGAGCGTGGGCGCGGCGAAGCTGCCGGCCTGCAGCTCGGGGCGCGCCGACAGGTCCTGCATGGTCTCGGGCCGGGCCTGTTCCTCGCGGCCGATCTCGATGTAGCGCTGCACGCGCTCCTGCTGTGCGTGGCTGACCAGCGGGCCCATCTGCGTTTGCGGGTCTTCCGGCAGGCCGATGCGGATGCGACCGTACGCCTGCCGAAGCCGCTCGGTGAAGGCATCGGCCACACGCTCGTGCACCAGCAGCCGTGTGCAGGCCACGCAGATCTGACCGGTGTTGCGGCTCACGTCCTGCAGCGCCACGGCGGCGGCGGCGTCGAGGTCGGCGTCGTCGAACACGATCAGCGGCGACTTGCCGCCGAGCTCGAGCGTCACGCGCTTGATGCGCTCGGCGGCGCTGCGGTAGATGGCCTTGCCGGTGGCCGTGCCGCCGGTGAAGGAGATCTTCTCCACCAGCGGATGGTCCACCAGCGCCTGCCCCACGGTGGCGCCGGGGCCGTGCACGATGTTGATCACGCCGGGCGGAAAGCCCGCCTCCAGGATCGCGGCACCGAGCTCCACCGACGACAGCGGCGTGATCTCCGACGCCTTGATGACCGCCGTGTTGCCCGCCGCCAGCACCGGCATCAGCTTGCTGATGGTGAGCGTCAGCGGGTAGTTCCACGGCAGGATGAGTCCCACCACGCCGAAGGGCTCGCGCAGCGTGAAGTTGACGATGTGCGTGTCGGCCACGTTGAGCGTCTGCCCGCCGATGCCCTGCGAGACGCCCGCGATGTACTCGATGCCGTCGAGCATGGTCTGCAGCGAGCCGCGGGTGAGCGTGATGGGCCGGCCCACGTTCCACGCCTCGAGCCAGGCGAGCTGCTCGCTGCGCCTTTCCAGCGCGTCGGCCAGCTTGCGCAGCAGCCGGCTTCGCTGGCGCGCCGAGGTCTGGCGCCAGTGCGTTTCGAAGGCGTGCTGGGCGGCGCGCACGGCGACGTCGACGTCCTGCGCTTCGGCCTGCGCCACCTGTGCGAGCGGCCGGCCGGTGGAGGGATTGCCGACTTCGAACCGGAGCCCGGCGGCGCCGGGGCGTTCTTCGCCGTCGATCAGCAGCGGATAGACGCCGGTCCGGAGAACGGAAGAGGGAGGTGCGGTCTGTGCGGTCTGCATGGTGCGAAGAAAAAAGGAAATGAAAGGGAAGGCGCCGCCTCAGGCCGGCTGCATGGCGAGATAGAGGGCTGCGATCTCGTCGCGCGTGGGCTGCCGCGCGTTGAGCCGCAGCGATGCGTTGTCCACGGCGGCATCGATGGCCGGACCGAGCGCGTCGGCGCGCAGCCCCAGTTCGGCCAGCGTGCACGGCAGGCCGACGTGCCGGCGCAGGCCGTCGATCGCGTCCACCAGGGCATGGGCCAGGGCTTCGTCGTCGTCGCCGGCCCTGCCGAGGCCGCAGGCGCGCGCCGCCTGTGCGTAGCCTGCGATGGCCGCGGGCAGCGTGAAGCGCATCAGCGGCACGCAGGTCACGGCCAGCACATGCGCATGCGGCACGTCGACCAGCGCCTCCAGCGGCGTGCACAGGCCGTGGATGCCGTCCACGCCGCGCAGGCTCATCGCCACGCCGGCAAGGTAGCTGGCCAGCAGCATGTCGCTGCGTGCCTTCAGCGAGGCGGGCTCGGCGAGCACCGCGGGCAGTGCCCGCATCGCGAGCGCGAGCGCCTGCAGCGCCAGCGCCTCGCCGACCGGGTTGGTGGCGCGGTTGGTGGCCGCGCCCAGCGCGTGCATCACGGTGTCGAAGCCGGTGGCGGCGGTCACGGAAGGCGGCACGCTGAGCGTGAGCCGCGGGTCGAGCGCCAGCCACTGGGGGCGGCTGCGCCGGCTGCGCAGCACGTGCTTGCGGCCTTCGCCGTCCTTCACCAGCGCCGCGGTGGTGCTTTCGCTGCCCGTGCCCGCGGTGGTCGGCAAGGCGGCAAAGGGCGGTGCGTCGCGCGCCAGGACGCGGTCGCCTTCGCGCAGCACCTGTTCGATCGGCACGTCGGCGCACAGGCCTGCGACCAGCACCTTGCCCACGTCGATGACGCTGCCGCCACCGACGGCGACGAGGCCGTCGCAGTGCCCTGCCTCCCAGGCGGCACGGGCCTGCGCAACGTTGTCCAGCGTCGGGTTGGCGGCCACGCCGTCGAACACGACGGGGTCGCACCCCGCGGCGCGCAGTGCGTCGACCAGCGGTGCCACGATGCCGGCGCGGGCCAGGCCGGCGTCGGTGAGCACCAGCGGCCGTTCGACGTGGCGGGCGAGGGCCCAGCCGGGCAACTGCTGCGCGCAGCCGTCGCCGAAGACCGCGTGGCCGGGCCAGGCGAAGTCGAAGCGATCGGGCTCGGTGCCGAAGAAGGCGGGGAGTGCGGCTGCCGGCATGTCAGATGCGGCGCCCAACGCGTTCCCAGTGCGGCGCGCGCAGCTGGTTCTTGAACACCTTGCCCATGCCCTCGCGCGGCAGTGCGTCGTGAAACTCGACGTGGCGCGGCACCTTGTAGCCCGCCAGGCGCTGGCGCACCCAGTCGCGCACCTGCGCCTCGGTGATGCCGCTGCCCGCCGCGCGCACCACCGCGACGGCCACGGCCTCGCCGTATTCAGCGTCCGGAATGCCGAACACGGCGCAGTCGGCGACCTCGGGGTTGGTGACCAGCGCGTGCTCGATCTCGGCCGGATAGATGTTCACGCCGCCCGAGATCACCATGTCGCGCTTGCGGTCGGTGACGTAGAGATAGCCCTCGGCATCGAGATAGCCGATGTCGCCGTTGGTGACGTGGCCGTCGCGCTCGATCGCGCGGCGTGCTTCCTCGTTGTTGCGGTAGGTGAAGGGCAGGGCGTTGTCGGCGGGGTCGACGTAGATCTCGCCCACCTCGCCGGCCGGCAGCACGCGGCCTTCGGCGTCGAGGATGCGCACCGACATGCCGGGAAAGGGCCGCCCCGCCGTGCCCGGGTGGTCGAGCCACTCCTTCGCGCTCACGCAGGTGACCAGGCCGGTTTCGGTGGAGCCGTAGGTCTCGTTGACGATGGGGCCCCACCACTCGATCATCGCGCGCCGTACCTCGGGCGCGCAGGGCGAGCCGCCGTGCGTGACGTTCTCCAGCGAGGAGACGTCGTACCGCGCACGCACCTCGGCGGGCAGCTTCAGCAGCCGCACGAGCATCACCGGCACCAGCGACAGGTGCGTGATGCGATGTTCATCGATGACCTTGAGCAACTGCTCGGCATCGAAGCGCGGCAGCACGACGATGCGCTCGGCCATGTCGAGCGCCACGCGCGCGGCGGCATTGGGGCCGGCGTGATAGAGCGGCCCCACCACGGCGGTGCGCATGCCTTCGCGGGCCTGGCTGGCGAGTGCGCGAACGCGCTTGGAGCCCGCATGCTGCTGCGGCGTGCCGAGCAGGCGCATCACGGCCTTGGGGCGGCCGGTGGTGCCCGATGTGTAGAGCATGCTGCCCACCGAAGGCACCGGCTCGGCGATGCTTGGCACGAACCCGCTGCGCCAGTCGGACCAGTCGCGCGCGCCCTCGGGCACCGGGGTTGCCTCGAGGCCGTAGGCGTCGAGCACGTCCTGCGGGGTGGGCACGATCAGCACCGGAAGCCCTTCCGGCACGGCGCCGGCCAGGCGGGGCCACAGGTCCGCGTGGATCACCAGCGCGCGGGCGCCGCTGTCACGGAACACGTAGGCCGCCTCTTCGGCCTGGAAGTGCCAGTTCACGGCCACCAGATGCACGCCGATGCGGCCCAGCGCCAGCATGAGCTCGAGGTAGGGAAGGTCGTTGCGCAGCATCACGGCGACGGCGTCGCCGGGCTTCAGTCCGACCGACTGGAAGCCGGTGGCTGCGCGGTCGGCCCGGGCCTGCAGGACGGAGCCTTCCAGGCTGCGGCTGCCGCAGTGGAGCGAGAGGTTCGGGTTCATAAAAGCGAAGTCGGTGTTGTGTTGGGAGATGCCAGCGCGCGCAGGTGCGCCACGCCGGTGGCGGCTTCGTCCATCAGCCGCTGCAGCACGGCCTGCACGGGCTCGATACGGTCGGCGAATCCGATGGCCGGGCCCATGGAGAGCAGGCCGGTGTTCCAGTCGCCGGCCGCATAGGCGCCGTCGCGGCCCAGGCGGCCGGTCGAAAGCGCGCCGAAGTCGGGGTAGCGGCACGCGCCTTCGGCTTCCAGCTCGCGCGTGCGGCGCACCGTGTCGTTGTCGAGCACGCGCCACGGATGGCCCGTGCTGCGCAGGGCGAGCGTCGAGGCCTCGGCCGGCTGCGCCGCGAGGTGGCGCTTGTAGTTCTCGTGGGCCCAGGTTTCCTCGCACACGAGAAAGCGCGTGCCCATGACCACCGCGTCCGCGCCGAGCGCCAGCGCCGCGGCGATCTGCCGGCCGCTGCCGATGCCGCCGCCCAGCGCGAGCGGAACGCGCAGCTGCTCCAGCGCGAGCGCGGCCAGCACGAAGGTGGGCAGTTCGTTGGTGCCCGGATGTCCGCCCGCCTCGCAGCCGACCAGCGCGACCGCATCGGCGCCCGCGTCCTGAGCCTTCAGCGCATGCGGGATGAATGCGCACTTGTGGATCACGCGCGCGCCGCCGGCATGGATGCGCTCGAAGAGCTCGCGCGGCGATGGCCCGACGGTCTCGAAGGCGTTGGCGCCTTCCTCCAGCCCGATGTCGATCCATGCAGGCACGAGGCGGTTCTCTTCGGGCCGCCGCGACTGCGTGATGTTCACGCCGAAGGGGTTGCCGCCGCTGGCTTCGCGGCATTCGCGCAGCGCGGCACGGAAGCTGTCCAGGCCGTCGAAGGAGCGCGGCGTGACGAAGCCCAGTGCGCCGGCGCGCGCCAGCGCGGCCACGTAGCGCGCGTCGGACAGCCACATCATGCCGCCGCCCAGCACGGGCAGCCGCATGCCGAAGAGTTCCGTGAGGCGTGTGCGGAACATCGGCGTCACTGCATCACGAAGCCGCCGCTGACACCAATGCTCTGCCCGGTGATGTAGGCGGCGCGGTCGGAAGCCAGCAGGCAGACCATGCCCGAGACATCCTCGGGGCGGGCCAGGCGGCGCAGGCCGCGCGAGATCGGGTAGGCGTTGAGCATCTTGCCCAGGCGCTCGTTGTTCTCGGGCGTGGCCTCGGGGCTCAGCGCGCCTTCGCGAATGCCCTCGTGCGATACCGCGCCGAGCGCGATCACGTTGACGTTGATGCAGTCGCCGCCGTGCTCGCGCGCGATCGCCTTGGCGAAGCCCAGCATCGCGGCCTTGGCGCCCGAGTACACGGCCAGCCGCGCCTCGCCCGTGCGCCCCGCCTCGGACATGATGTTGACGATCTTGCCGTGGCGGCGCTCCTTCATGCCGGGCAGCACGGCCTTGCAGCAGTACATCATCGCGAACACGTTCAGGTCGACGATGCGTTGCCAGCCCTCGATGTCGGTTTCGAGGAAGAGCGGCGCGGCGCCGCCCTTCTCGCGCCGCTCGACCAGCACGCCGGCGTTGTTCACGAGGATGTCGACGGGGCCCAGCGCCTCCTGCGCGGCGGCGACCGCGGCGTCCACCTCGGCCTGCTTCGTGATGTCGGCGACCGCCGCGAAGGCGCGCCCGCCCGCGGCCTCGATCTCGCGCGCCACCGAGACTGCGCGCTCCTCGAAGAGGTCGTTGACGGCCACGGCCACGCCTTCGGCGGCGAGGTCCAGGCAGATGCGGCGGCCCACGCCCTGGCCACCGCCGGTGACGAAGGCCACGCGGCCCTTGAGATTCAGATCCATGCTGTTGTTTTCCTTGGAATGTCTGTTTGTCCGGAATGAAAGAAGGGGGCGTTCACTGGCCCCGGAAGACGGGCGCGCGCTTTTCCACGAAGGCGCGCATGCCTTCGCGCCGGTCTTCGCTGGAAACCACCAGCGCGGCCGCGTAGCGCTCGTACTCCAGGCCGGCGTCGATGCCCACCTGCAGGCCGGTGTCCACCGCGTGCTTGATGTGCCGCACCGCCAGCGGCGCGTTCGCCGCGATGCGCGCCGCCATCGCCATGACCGTGGGCATCAGCGCCTCGGGCTCGACGACGTGGTTGACCATCCCGATGGCCAGCGCGCGCTCGGCGTCGATGTGGTCGCCGGTGAGCATCAGCTCCTTGGCGATGCCGGGGCCGACCAGCCGCGGCAGGCGCTGGGTGCCGCCCGCCGCGGGCAGCGCGCCGATGCGGGCCTCGGGCAGCGCCAGCTTCGCGCCGCGCACCGCGATGCGCACGTCGCAGCACAGCGCGATCTCAAGGCCACCGCCCATCGCCACGCCGTTGATGGCGGCGATGACCGGCTTCTCGAATTGCTCGATGGCTCGGAAGAGCTCGTGCGTGGCCTTCTGCTGCAGGTGGTAGTGCGCCTGCGGCATCGTGCTGCCGGCGCGTTCCTTGATGTCGGCGCCTGCGCAGAAGGCGCGCTCGCCCGCGCCGGTGATGACGACGCAGCGCACCGCGTCGTCGTGGCGCGCGCGTTCGAGCAGCGCGTCGCGCAGCTCGGCCTTCATGGCACCGCCGATGGCGTTCATGCGCTCGGGGCGGTTCAGCCGGATCACGGCCACCGCGTCGGCGACCTCGTAGAGCAGGGTTTCGTAGTTCATGGGAGTGCCTCCGCCTGCTTTCGTCAGGCGCGTGCGAGTACGTGAGCCACGGCCACCGAGCCGAGGCCGATCATGTGGGCCAGCGCGAGCCTCGCGTTCGGCTGCTGGCGGCCTTCGGCTTCGCCGCGCAGCTGCCGCGTGATCTCGGCCACCTGGCCGATGCCGGTGGGGCCGAGCGGATGGCCCATGCCGATCAGTCCGCCCGAGGGGTTGATCGCGCAGCGCCCGCCGATGTCGGCGTCGCCGCGCGCCACGTAGGCCGCGCCTTCGCCGGTCTCGCAGACGCCGACGGCCTCGGTGTAGAGCAGTTCCTCGATGGTGAAGGCGTCGTGCAGCTCGACGATGTCCAGGTCCTTCGCGCCGATGCCGGCCTGCGCGAGCGCAGCGGCGGACGATGCGCGCACCAGGTCGACGAGCGCCGGCGCGTCGCCCTGCGGCAGCATCTCGCTGGTCGCGGCGGAAGAGAGCACCCGAACCGCTCGCTCGCGCGGCAGGCCCAGGCGCTTCAGCGCGTCTTCGGAGACCACGATCACCGCCGCAGCGCCTTCGCCGCGCGGGCAGCACTGCATGGCCGTGAGGTCGCCCGCGATGGGGGCCGAGGCCAGCACCTGCTCCATGGTGCGCGGCTTGCGGAACTGCGCGTACGGATTGCGCGCGGCGTTGCCGTGGTTCTTGACGGCGACGCGAGCCATGTCTTCCAGCGTCAGCCCGTACTCGCGCATGCAGCGGCGAGCCAGCAGCGCGAACTTCACGAGAGGCACGTTGGAGGTGGGGCTCAGCGGCGCGAGGCCGTCCTTGAGCACTGCGCGGCGGCCGTCGCCGAACTTGTCGACACCCATGGCCAGCACCACGTCGTGCTCGCCGCTGGCCACCTGCAGGCAGGCGACGCGGAAGGCCGTGGAGCCGGAGGCCGAGGCGTTCTCCACCTGCAGCACTTCGAGGCCGGTGGAGCCGAGGTGGCGCAGCATCACGCGGCCGGCGGCCATGCCGAGGGCGGCGGTGCCGACCACCGCAGAGCGCACCTGCGGCCACTGCAGCCTGGCGTCGGCCAGGGCTTCGCGCACCGCGTGCAGGCCGAGCTGGACGTAGGGCGTCTCCGAGGGAAAGCCATAGGGGTGCAGGCCGATGCCCACCACATACACCGCGCGCTCGCGCAGAAGGGATGCGCCGTTCGTCATGCGGCCACCTCCGCCTCGAGCGGGCGGAACACCCAGTTGCCCGGACTGTCCGGGGCATCTCCGGCGCCGGCCTGCCATGCTGGTGCGAGCGCCATGCCGAGCACGAGCGCGCTCTCGTCGGCCACGTCGATGCGGGCCTCTTCCACCAGGCCGGGGGCGAGCGCCACCTCGCCGATCACCGCGGGCACCTTCAGCCCGGGCGCCAGCGCCGAATGCACGGTGACGAAGTTCAGCAGGCGCACGGGCGTGGCGCAGGCTTCGGCGCGCAGCTGTGCCGGCGCGGCGCCGCAGTGCCGGCAGCCCGGCACCTGCGCCGGGAAGCTGGTGCCGCCGCAGACGGTGCAGCGCGCGAGTTCGAGAGTGGGAGCGTTCATTCGACTTTCATTCCTGTTTGTTGCACCAGCTGGCGCGCTTCCTTGCGTTCCTGCTCCATCGCGCGGCCGAAGGCCTCGGGCGTGCTGCCGAGCGAGTAGGTGCCGAGCTCGTCGAGGCGGGTCCTGATGGCGGGCTGCTTCAGCGCGTCTCCGAAGGCCTCGTACAGGCGCTTGACCACGGGCTGCGGCGTGCCGGCGGGCGCGACGACGCCCAGCCAGGTGGTCACCTTGAAGTCGGGCACGCCGGCCTCGGCCACGGTGGGCACGTCGGGGAGGTCGGCCACGCGGCGGTCGCCTGTCACCGCCAGCGGGCGCAGGCGGCCGTCTCGGATGAAGGGCATCGTGGTGGAGCGGCTGTCGGGCATGAAGTCGAGCTGCCCGCCGAGCAGGTCGGTGATGGCCGGTCCGCTGCCCTTGTAGGGCACGTGGACCAGCGGTGCGCCGGTGCGCATCTGCAGTGTTGCGCCGGCCAGGTGCATCGAGCTGCCGTTGCCGGCCGAGCCGTACGAGAGACCGCCGGGCTTGGCCTTGGCGCGGCTCACGAGGTCGCTCACCGATTTCAGCGGCGACTTGGCAGGCACCACGATCACCATCGGGCTTTCGGTGAGCTGGGAGACCGGCGCGAAGGCCTTGGCCGGATCGACCGGCACCTGCTTGTAGAGGAAGGGGTTGAACACCAGCGGCCCGGGGTTGCCCAGCAGCAGCGTGTAGCCGTCGGGCTCGGCGCGCGCCACCACCTCGTTGGCGATGTTGCCGTTGGCGCCGGGGCGGTTGTCGATCACGATGGGCTGGCCCAGGCGCTTCTGCAGTTCGGGCTGCAGCAGGCGCGCCACGATGTCGGAGGCGCCGCCGGGCGCGAAGCCCACCACGAGATGGATCGGCTTGGTCGGAAAGTCGTTGGCCTGGGCGCAGAAAGCCGCGAGGCTCAATGGCAGGGTGCACAGGAGCGGGCGAAGCCACGGGGTACGCATGTCGGTGTTGTCTCCAAGAAAAAGCGGGTAGCCGGAAGCGAAGGGACGAGCTCGCCCCGTCCGCCGGGCACGGGCCGGGCGTAGCGGATCGGGGAGCGGGAAAGAAAGAGGGCGCGGGCCGGGCTCAGCCCGTCGCGGGTTTCAGCCAGCGCGCGCGCAGGCCGTCCTTGAAGGCCTGGATCGCCGATGCGATGTCGCTGGTCTGCGGATTGAGCATGGCCTGGGTGCGCAGGCCGCGCGCCGTCGCGATGAGCAGCTGCGCCTCGCGCTCGGGGTCGATGTCGTCGCGGATCTGGCCGGCCTGCTGCGCGTTCGCGACCTGCCGCGCGAGGGCGCGGTGCCAGCGCGCGCTGATGGCCGCGAAGGTGGCGCGGATGTGAGGCGCCGGGCCGAGCGATTCGTGCATGAGCATGAAGAAGGCGCGCGAGCTGTCGCGCGGCGCGTCCATGCTCTCGAGATAGCAGTCGATTTCGCAGAAGAGGGCGTCGAGCCCCGACAGGCCCTGCATGCGCTCGAGCAGGCGAGCGCGGTGGTCGGAGGCGATCTTCTTGATCAGCTCGTCGAGCAGGCGGTCCTTGTTGCCGAAGCGATGCTGAACGAGGCCGCGGCTGTAGCCGGCTTCCACGCCGATGGCCTCCAGCGTGGTCTGCGTGTAGCCGTTCTTCGCGATGAGATGGGTGGCCGCGTCGAGCATGCGGCGATCGGACTCCGCGACGCGCTCGGCCTGTGTACGCCGCGACTTCGGCGGGACGTGGGTGGCGCTGTCGTTGGCGGACTGAAGCGTGGCCTCGTCGGGCGGCGGCGCCATGGGACTTGTCTGTGTCATGGCGTCGATCTTATTTACTTGCAATCGCGACTGCAAGTAAGTTTGACGGGAGGGTTTTCCCGATGCCTGGAGGCTGCGAGGCTGGACTTTTTCCAACCGATTCCCGTAGGCGACAGTCGGGTTTTGTAATCTAGTGTTTTTATTTGCAACGGGTGTTATATTTTTTCCAAGAAACAATTTCATAACACTTAGGCATTCAGCTCAAGGCAGGCCGCAAGGCTTCCTGTGAATGTTTCACTGTGGGGAGCTCCGGAATTGCAGTTCAAGCCGCAAGAAAGCCCCAATTTGGTGCGAGCCACTTCGGCCACCGCATGGCCGCCCCGGAGCCGCCCATGAACACGCCAGCCGCCGCTCCGCGCGCCCGCCGGCCGCTGTTGAGCTTCAGCGTCGAGGGCCTGCCGGCCCGCGACGAACTGCTCTTCAAGTCCCTCGTACGGCTGCTCGATCACCGCACCCACCAGCACTGGGCCTGGCAGGTCGAGGACGCCGACCTTCGCGTGGTGGGCGACCGGCTTCCCGCGCCACCTCCGGAAGAGCCGGCCGACCGCCCGGTGCCGCTGCTGACGATCGGCGAGACGCCCCCGTCGCGCGGGCCGTTCCTGCGGCTGCCGCTGCATGCCGATGCGCTCGAAGCCATGCTCAACCGCCTTGGCGCGATGGTGGTCCACGCCCGCGAGCTCGGGCTGGCCGCTTCCCGGCGCCGCACCGAGCAGGGCACGCGCGGCGAGGAGGAATACCGCCTGCTGCGCTGGCCGTCGGCCACGCTGCTCGACACCACCATGCGCATGAAGCTCGCCACGCTGCTCGCGAGCCGTCCGGCTTCGCTGCAGGCGCTGCAGCAGCGCTCGAATGCCAGCGCGCAGGAGTGCACGGACTTCATCGCGGCGCTCGAGCGCGCAGGTTTCGTCGCCAGCAGCGGCAACGGCAACGGCGCCACCGGCTTCGCCAACAGCCGCGCACCCGAGTCGATCTGGCCCGATTCGCACATCCATTCGGGCAGCGAGGCGCCCCACATGGCTCCCGCTGTCCCGGCGCCGCGCGCCACCGTGGAGCCGGGCCTGCTCGCGCGCATCCGCAGCCGCCTGGGGCTGCTGTCGTCCGGACCGAGGGCCTGAAGAGCGTGGAGCACAAGATCCTTTTCACCGGCACCATGGGTGCGGGCAAGACCACCGCCATCGCCGCGGTGAGCGAGATTCCACCGGTGCGCACCGAGGTGCGCAACAGCGACGCCTCGGTCGCCAAGGCCACCACCACCGTCGGCCTGGACTACGGCGAGCTCACGCTCGACAACGGCGAGAAGCTGCGGCTTTACGGCACGCCGGGACAGATGCGCTTCGACTTCATGTGGCGCATCCTCGCGCGCGGCGCGCTCGGCCTCGTGATCCTGGTCGACAACAGCCGCCCCGATCCGCTGGCCGATCTCGAGGTGTACCTCGACGGCTTCGCCGAGCTCATCGAGAAGACGGCCTGCGTGGTCGCCGTGGGCCGCACCGAGGCCCATCCCGAGCCCAGCCTCGAGGCCTACGCCCAGCGCATGCAGGACAAGGGCGTACTGTGTCCCGTGCTGCCGGCCAACGTGACCGATCCGCAGCAGGTGGTGCAGCTGCTCGAGCTGCTGCTGATCCAGCTCGAGGCCTGACGGGCACGAAGCCGCACCGCCTTCCTCCTTCTTCTTTTTCTCCTTCTTCTTCCACCGCAACGCCGGACCCCATCCACATGAACATCTCACCCCGCATCAAGGACGCCGCCGAGACCGTCGTGGACACGCTCATGCGCGAGATCAAGGGCGTGAAGGCCGTGGTGATCGCGACCGAGGACGGCATGGAGCTGGCCGCGCGCGCCGAGAACACCGCGCAGGTCGCGCGCATGTCAGCCATCGCGAGCTCGCTGGCCGCGCTCGGCGCGGTGGCCGGCGAGGAGAGCGGCCTCGGCCAGTGCGAGAACGTCGCGATAGAGACCGCGCTCGGCCACATCCTGATGCTGCAGGCCCGCCACGACGAGGCCGACCTGATCGTGAGCGTGGTGACGGGCAAGGAAGCCGTCATCGGGCAGGCCCTGTACTTCTCCAAGCAGGCCACCCTCGCGCTGCAGCGAGCCTGAACACCCAGCCTTTTCACAAGCGGCCTCCGCTCATCATTCGCCCGGGCGGCGGCCGATCATCAGGGCGATGGACTACTACGAAAGACTCCGATGGCAAACATCAAGCAATCCATGGACGAACTCATGACGATCGACGGTGCGCTGTGCGCTGCGCTGGTCGATTCGGGCAGCGGCATGATCCTTGGGCAGATCGGTTCGGGCGTCGACCTGGAAGTGGCCGCCGCCGGCAATACCGAAGTGGTGCGCGCCAAGCACAAGACGATGCGGGCGCTGGGCCTGAACGACGTGATCGAGGACATCCTGATCACCCTCGGGCGCCAGTACCACATCATCCGTCCGCTGCAGAAGCACGAAGGCCTGTTCATCTACCTCGTGCTCGACAAGTCGAAGTCGAACCTCGCGCTCGCGCGCCGCAAGACGCAGGACGTGGAGCAGACACTGGCGGTCTGATTACCGCCACGCGAGCGGGCCCTGGCGAAGCCGCCGGGGTCCGCGAACTCAGATCGATCAGAAGGCGCGCAGGGCCCGCGTCTCCGAGGGCCTCTCTCCGAAGCGCGTCCGGTACTGCGCCGCAAAGTGCCCCAGGTGCAGGAAGCCGTACTTCTGCGCCACCTCGCGCACGCCGGCGCCGGTGACGCCTGCAGATTTCTGCTGCAGCTCGGCACGCACCCTGTCCAGCCTGGTCTCGCGCAGGAACTCCATCGGCCCCTGGCCCGCGTGCTGGCGAAACGCCAGCTGCAAGGCGCGCGCGCTGCAGCCGACTTCGCGGCAGACGTCGGCCAGCGACAGGGGCTGGTCCGCATGCGCCGCCATGTATTCCTGCGCCTTGCGGACCACGCGAGGCAGCAGCCGCCGCTGGCTGTCGCCGGCAAGGGCCTTCGAGTGGTTGTGCCCCGCCGACATCAGCAGGCTCGAGATCAGATAAGCCTCGGCGTGCTCGGCCAGCGGGCCGCCGCTTTCCAGCCCGTGGCCGGCGTCGAGCGTGAGCCGCAGGTAGTCGATGAAGTGCACCAGCGGCGCGAGCGTGGGGTTGTCCAGCGGCACGCCGAGGTCGAACACCAGCGGCTTCCCGACGGGCGCCTGCAGCAGCGATTCGAGCCGCGAATGCAGCGCCGAGCGGGCCAGCCGCACGATGAGATGAGGGCTCCCGTCGGCCCAGCGCATCGACAGCGGCTCGGTGGGCGAGGGCAGCGAGGCCATGCGCGGCGTGGCGTCCACCTGCTGCGCGCCGCAGCGGATCTCGGCGCCGCCGCGCAACGGAATCTGCAACAGGAAGAAATCCTGCAGGTAGCCCGGGTCGATCTGCACGCCGGGGCCGTACTGCACGTAGTTGAGGCTCACGTCCCGGTGCAGCCGGGCGCTGTGGTGGCAGGCGTCCAGCGTGGTGCGCGGCTTCAGCATGACGAGGCCGTGCGGGCAGAAGATGCGGGCCACGCTTTCACGAGCCTCGTCCACGTCGTGGCTCTCGAAAAGCCGGTAGCGCTGCAGCGGCAACGGTGGGGTCGTGAGGGTTTCCATCGGACGAGGGCAGGGCGAGGGCGGGGCGTGGGCACCGTAGCAAAAACCATCCCTGCCCACAATTCGGGCCTCCCCTTGGGGCCTCCCGGCAGGCCCCGCAAGAAAACTGCGCGCCAGGGACATGGCCTGCGTTTGCGGGACTCGCCCGGGTCACCCTTGCCCATAACGTTCGCTCCACAGGCACCAGCCGGGCCTGCCCGATCAAACCGAGGAGAGCAAGCGTCATGTTCAAGGGACTCGAAGGCAAGAGCGCCATCGTCACCGGTGGCTCCACACTGATAGGCGCGGGCGTGGTGCGCGCCCTGCATGCGGCGGGCGTGAAGGTCGTCATCGCCGACATCGACGCCGGCAACGGCCAGCCGCTGGCCGATTCGCTGGGCGCCGGCGCGCGCTTCGTGCGCACCGACATCACCGACGACGCACAGGTGAAGGCCTGCGTGACGGAGGCGGCCGAGCGGCACGGCGGCGTGCACTTCCTCGTCAACCTGGCGTGCTCCTATGTGGACGACGGCTTCAAGTCTCCGCGCGCCGACTGGCTCACCTCTTTCAACGTGAACGTGGCGAGCGCCGTGGCAATGCTGCAGGCCGTGCACCCGCACATGGTGGCGGCGGGTGGCGGCGCGGTGGTCAATTTCACGAGCATCTCGTCGAGCGTGGCGCAGACGGGCCGCTGGCTCTATCCGGTGAGCAAGGCCGCGATGGCGCAGCTCACGCGCAACATGGCGATGGACCTCGCGCCTGATCGCATCCGCGTGAACAGCGTGTCGCCGGGCTGGACGTGGTCGGCCGTGATGAACCAGCTCACCAACGGCGACCGCGCCAAGACCGACCGCGTGGCCGCGCCCTTCCACCTGCTGGGCCGCGTCGGCGACCCCGACGAGGTGGCGCAGGTGGTGCTGTTCCTGTGCTCCGACCACGCGAGCTTCGTGACCGGCGCCGACTACGCGGTGGACGGCGGCTACTCCGCCATGGGCCCCGAGCAGGCCGTTCCCGCCATTCCCAAGCTGATGGACTGACCCGCTCCACCCGGAGCATCGAAGGAGCATGAAATGAAGCGAATCGCCATCGTCGGCGCGGGCCAGTCGGGCCTGCAACTGGGTCTCGGACTGCTCGCCGCGGGCTACGAGGTCACGATGTTCAGCAACCGCACGGGTGAGGACATCCGCCAGGGCAAGGTCATGTCCAGCCAGTGCATGTTCCACACCTCGCTGCAGATCGAGCGCGACCTGGGCCTGGACCATTGGGCGAGCGTATGCCCCACGGTGGACGGCATCGGCCTGGCCGTGCCGCATCCCGAGCAGAAGGGCGCCAAGGCCATCGACTGGGTCGCGCGGCTGAATTCGAGCGCGCAGTCGGTCGACCAGCGCGTGAAGATTCCGGCCTGGATGGACGAGTTCCGAAAGAAGGGCGGCGAGCTCGTCTTCAAGGACGCGGGCATCGACGAGCTCGAGACCTGCACGCAGACCCACGACCTCACGCTGGTGGCCAGCGGCAAGGGCGAGATCTCCAGGCTCTTCGAGCGCGACGCTCACAAGTCCACCTACGACAAGCCGCAGCGCGCGCTGGCGCTGACCTACGTGAAGGGCATGAAGCCGCGCGAGCCCCACTCGGCGGTGTGCTTCAACCTCATTCCCGGCGTGGGCGAGTACTTCGTCTTCCCGGCGCTGACCACAACGGGCCCCTGCGAGATCATGGTGTTCGAAGGCGTGCCCGGCGGCCCGATGGACTGCTGGGCCGACGTGAAGACGCCGCAGGAGCATCTGGCGCGCAGCAAGTGGATCCTCGACACCTTCACGCCGTGGGAGGCCGAGCGCTGCCACGACATCGAGCTGACCGACGACAACGGCATCCTCGCGGGCCGCTTCGCGCCGACGGTGCGCAAGCCGGTGGCGACGCTGCCTTCGGGACGCAAGGTGCTGGGCCTCGCCGACGTGGTGGTGCTCAACGACCCCATCACCGGCCAGGGCTCCAACAACGCGGCCAAGTGCGCCGACACATACCTCAAGAGCATCCTCGCGCGCGGCGACGGCCCGGCCGACGCCGCCTGGATGCAGCAGACCTTCGACCGCTACTGGTTCGGTTACGCGCAATGGGTCACGCAGTGGACCAACATGCTGCTCGCACCGCCTCCACCTCATGTGCTGAACCTGCTCGGCGGCGCCGGCGCGATGCCGCCGCTGGCCAGCGCATTCGCCAACGGCTTCGACGATCCGCGCACCTTCTTCCCGTGGTTCGCGGACGCTGCCGAAGCGCAGCGCTTCATCGACACCTGCGCCGCAGTCGCGTAGCCCGGAGCGAGAGCATGAAGCGACGCGTGGCCATCGTCGGCGCCGGCCAGTCCGGCATGCAGCTCGCGCTCGGCCTGCAGCGCGCGGGGCTCGAGGTGACGGTCTTCTCCAACCGCGACGCGCGGGAGATCGGCGAAGGGCCGGTGATGTCCAGCCAGTGCATGTTCGAGACCGCGCTGCAGACCGAGCGCGAACTGGGGCTGGACTGGTGGGCGGATGAATGTCCGCCTGTGGAAGGCATCGGCATCGCGGTCCGCAACCCCGAGGGCGGCAAGGCCATCGAGTGGAGCGCGAAGCTCGACGGGCCCGCGCAGTCGGTCGACCAGCGCGTCAAGATCCCGGCCTGGATGGACGAGTTCGAGAAGCGCGGCGGCCGGCTCGTGCTGCGGGACATGGACATCGACGACCTGGAAACCTGCGCGCAGATGAACGACCTCGTGGTCGTCGCAAGCGGCAAGGGCGAGATCTCCAGGCTCTTCGAGCGCGACGACGAGCGCTCGCCCTATGGGCAGCCGCAGCGCGCATTGGCGCTGACCTACGTGAAGGGCATGAAGCCGCGCGAGCCGCATTCGGCCGTGTGCTTCAACCTCATTCCCGGCGTGGGCGAGTACTTCGTGTTCCCGGCGCTGACGACGACGGGACCGTGCGAGATCATGGTGTTCGAAGGCGTGCCCGGCGGCCCGATGGATTGCTGGGCCGACGTGAAGACGCCGCAGGAGCACCTCGCGCGCAGCAAGCAGATCCTCGAGACCTTCCTGCCCTGGGAGGCCGAGCGCTGCACAGACATCGAGCTGACCGACGACAACGGCATTCTCTCGGGCCGCTTCACGCCCACGGTGCGCAAGCCGGTGGCGAGGCTGCCTTCCGGGCGCAAGGTGCTGGGCCTTGCCGACGCGGTGGTGCTCAACGACCCGATCACCGGTCAGGGCTCGAACAACGCGGCCAAGTGCGCCGACATCTACCTGAAGCGCATCCTCGAACACGGCGACGCGCCCTTCGACGCCGCCTGGATGCAGCAGACCTTCGACCGCTACTGGGAAGGCTACGCCCGCTGGGCGACAAGCTGGACCAACAGCCTGCTCGCGCCGCCGAAGTCGCATCTGCAGAAGCTGCTGCAGAGCGCCTCCAGCATGCCCGCGGTCGCGAGCATCGTCGTCAACGGCTTCGACGATCCGCGCGTCTTCGCGCCCTGGTGGTTCGATGCCGTCGAGGCCGACCGCTTCCTGGAAGACCGCGCCCGCGAGGCCGTGGTGGACCGCTTCGACCGGCGCGACTTCCGCAAGGCGCTCGGGCAGTTCAGCACCGGCGTGACCGTCATCACCACGCGGGCGATGGACGGCCGGCGCGTGGGCATGACGGCCAACTCCTTCTCGTCGGTCTCGCTGGACCCGCCGCTGGTGCTGTGGAGCCTTGCGCGGCAGGCGCCGAGCCTGGCCGACTTCACCGGCGCCAGCCACTTCGCGATCAACGTGCTCTCGGCGCACCAGCATCACCTGTCGCGGCAGTTCTCCACACCGCAGGCGGACAAGTTCGGCGGCGTGGACTGCTGCGAGGGCACGGCCGGCGTGCCGCTGCTCAACGGCGTCATCGCCCGCTTCGTGTGCCGCAACGTCAGGCAGTACGATGGCGGCGACCACCTCATCTTCATCGGCGAGGTCGAGCGCTACGACCGCTTCGACGGCGAGCCGCTGGTCTTTCATTCGGGCTACTACCAGGTGACCACGCGACATCCGGAATGCATGCAATGAGCGCGCGGCCCGCACCACCATCTACCCCATGAACGGAGCAACACACATGCAGCAGAAAGCAACCCCCGCAGCAGCACCGCAGCGCATCCGCATCGAGGCCACCGACGGAAGCGGCAGCTTCAGCGGCTACCTCGCACTGCCTGCCTCGGGCAGCGGCCCTGGGCTGGTCATCGCGCAGGAAATCTTCGGCGTGAATGCCACCATGCGCGAGGTGGCCGACTACTACGCCGAGGAAGGCTACGTGGTGCTCGTGCCCGACCTGTTCTGGCGCCAGCAGCCCGACGTGGAGCTGGGCTACTCGCCGGAAGACTGGCAGCGCGCCTTCGGCTTCTACCAGGGCTTCGACGAGGCCAAGGGCATGGAGGACATGCAGGCCTCCATCACCGCGCTGCGCAGCCGGCCCGAGGTGAAGGACGCCAAGGTCGGCGTGCTCGGCTTCTGCCTCGGCGGCAAGCTGGCCTACCTCGCGGCCTGCCGCACCGACGCGGACGTGGCCGTGGGCTACTACGGCGTGGGCATCGACGCCGCGCTCGACGAGGCCGACAACATCAAGCGCCCGCTCACGCTGCACATCGCCGAGCTCGACAAGTTCTGCCCGCCCGAGGCGCGCGAGCGCATCGTCGCGGCGCTCAAGGGACGCCCCGGCGTCTCGCTGCACGTGTACCCGGGCATGGACCACGCCTTCGCGCGCCTCGGCGGCGAGCACTTCCACAAGCCATCCGCGCTGATGGCGCACGAGCGCAGCATCGCCACGCTGAAGGAAGCCATCGGCCCGCACTACGACCTCTCGGCGCTGTGGGACAAGCACTGCGAGTACGAGTTCGGCACGCGCAACGTCGACGACACCATGAGCACCATGGTGGCCGAGCCCTACGTCAACCACATCCCGACCATGACCGGCGGCGTGGGCTACAAGAACCTGCACGCGTTCTATACGAACCACTTCGTCAACAGCAATCCGCCCGACACCTCGCTGGTGCCCATCTCGCGCACCATCGGCGCCACGCAGGTGGTCGACGAGATGCTGTTCTGCTTCACCCACACCACCGAGATCCCGTGGATGCTGCCGGGCGTGGCGCCGACCGGAAAGCGCGTGGAGATCCCGCTGCTCGCGGTCATCAAGTTCCGCGGCGACAAGCTCTATCACGAGCACATCTACTGGGATCAGGCCAGCGTGCTGGTGCAGGTGGGGCTGCTCGACGCGAAGCTGCTGCCGGTGGCGGGCGTGGAGACGGGGCGCAAGCTGCTCGACGAGACGCTGCCGTCGAACACGCTGATGAAGCCCTGAGGGCTCAGCCCGAAGCCTTCACCGCGTCGACCAGGAAGCGCACGAAGGCCCTTGCCGCATCGGGTAGCGAGCGGCCCGCCATGGTCTCGATGGCGAGGTGCCGCTCGTGCATCTCGCGGTCCTTCAGCGCAATGGCGACCAGCGCCTTGCTCTGTAGCAGCGTGCGGATCGACAGCGGCCCGTAGAAGGCGATGCTGCCGCCGCCGGCCGCCGCGAAGCTCAGCAGCGAATTCGCGTGGTTGCTCGACATCGCCAGCTCGTAGCGCAGCTCCTGCCGCGAGCAGCTCGCATCGAGCAGCCGGCGGATGGAGCTGTCTTCCTGCGGCAGCCCCAGCGGATAGGCCACCACCTGGCGGAGCGACAGCTGCCGCTGCTGCGCGAGCGGATGGTCCATGGCCATCACGGCCAGGATGGGGCTCGGGTGCCGCAACTCGACCTCGATGCCCGGCTCGGGCAGGGCACTGAGCGTGATGCCCACGTCCGCTTCGCCGTCGCGCACCAGCCGCGAGATGTCGGCGGGCGCGCAGACCTCCAGGTGAAAGCGGATACCCGCGTGCTTGAGGCGGAACTGCGCGATCAGCCTGGGAATGAAGTCGAAGGCGAAGCCTTCGGTGCTCGCCACGCGCACGTGCCCGGTGCGCAGTCCGCGCAGGCCGGCGATGTCGTTGGCGACGCGCTCGATGTCCTGCTGCGCGCGCTTGGCGTGCGCGGCCAATAGTTCGCCGGCGGCATTCGGCACCATGCCGCGCGCGTGGCGTTCGAAGAGCAGCGTGTCGAGTTCGCGTTCCAGCCGTGCCACCTGCCGGCTCACGGCCGAGGGTGCCACGTTGAGCTTGAGCGCGGCTTCCTTCACCGAACCGGTCTTCACGACCTCGAGGAAGTAGCGGACGGCGGGCTCCTGCAAGGCACGAGGCGACGGCATGAATGGCTCCTGCGCGTGGTTGTGACGGATGCTGTCGATTGCCGATTCGGCAACGCAGAATTCTAAACATTGCGCTTGTGACACCGGCATGACGATCCTAGGATGAACTCGTTCCCACCTCGAACCCGAGTCTTCCAGTCGAAATTCCAGGAGTTCCGATGAACCGTCTCCCGCTCGTGGCGCGCATGGCATTGCTTTGCTGCAGCCTTGGATCTGGCGCCGTGCCGCTGACTTCTCTTGCCGCCGAGACGGGCTTTCCCGCCCGGCCGGTCACGCTGGTGATTCCCTTCCCGCCCGGCGGCGCCACCGACGTCAACGGCCGCGTGATCGCGCAGCGCCTGGGCAAGGAACTGGGCCAGCCCGTGGTGATCGAGAACCGCGGCGGCGCCGGCACGGTGGTCGGCGCGAGCTATGTGGCGAAGTCCGCGCCCGACGGCTACACGCTGCTGCTGAGCTCGGGCTCCACCTTCACCGTCAATCCGGCGATCCGCAGCAACCTGCCCTACGACCCGGTGAAGAGCTTCGAGCCGATCGGCATCGCCGGACGCGTCGCGCTCATCCTGCTGGCGAACAGCGAAGTGCCGGTGCAGACGGTCAAGCAGTTCGTCGACTACGTGAAGGCCTCGCCCGGCAAGTATTCGTACGGCTCCTTCGGCACCGGCACCACCGCGCAGTTCGCGGGCGAAACCATGCTGCATGCCACCGGCCTGAAGATGACGCACGTGCCCTACAAGGGCAGCGCACCTGCCATGACCGACCTGATGGGCGGCCAGATCCCGTTCAGCATCGACACGGTGAGCGCGGCCGTCCCGCAGCTCAAGAGCGGCAAGATCAAGGCCATCGCGCTGACCACCGCGCGCCGCTCGGCGCTGCTGCCCGACGTGCCCACCTTCGCGGAGAGCGGCTATGCCGAGGTCGACATGGATTCGTGGCTCATGCTCGCGGCGCCGAAGGGTGTGCCCGCCGATGTGAAGGCCAGGCTGGAGAAGGCGCTGGCCGCGGCGATTGCCGATCCGGAGACGAAGACCAAGCTGCTGGCCGCGGGCCTGGAGCCGAGCTACAGCAACGCCGCCGCGAGCGTCGAGCTGATCAACCGCGAACTGCCGATCATGCGTGCCGTCGCGGCCCGCGCCAACATCACCGCCGACTGATGAGCTTCACCAAAACCACGCACGACACCGCCGCTGAACTCGTCGAGAAATCCGCCGTCGAGCTGCGCCGCCTCATCGGCAGCAAACAGGTCTCGCCCGTCGAGCTGCTGGAGGCATGCATCGCGCGCATCGAGCGCGTGAATCCCTTCGTCAACGCCGTCACCGCCACCTGCTTCGAGCGCGCGCGCGCCGAAGCCAAGGCGGCGGAAAGCGCCGTCATGCGCGGCGACGCGCTGGGCCTGCTGCACGGCCTGCCGATGGGCGTGAAGGACCTGGAGCCCACCGAGGGCCTGCTCACCACATGGGGCTCGCCGATCTACCGCGATCACGTGCCGACGGAAGACATCGAGCTCGTGGCGCGCTTGCGCCGCGCGGGCGCCATCGTCGCGGGCAAGACCAACGTGCCGGAGATGGGCGCGGGCGCCAACTCGCGCAACGACGTGTGGGGAGCCACGGGCAACCCCTTCAACCCGAATCTCAACGCTGGCGGCTCGTCGGGCGGCTCGGCGGCCGCGCTGGCCTGCGACATGCTGCCCGTGTGCACCGGCTCCGACACCGGCGGCTCTCTGCGCATTCCGGCTGCCAAGTGCGGCGTGGTGGGTTTCAGGCCATCGCCGGGCGTGGTGCCCAGCGTGCGCAAGCCGCTGGGCTGGACGCCGATCTCGGTGGTCGGCCCCATGGGCCGCACCGTGGAAGAGGCCTGCCTGCAACTGGCTGCGTCCGCCGGCATGAGCGCGGGCGATCCGCTGAGCTATCCGCTGGATGCGCTGTCCTTCCTCACGCCGCAGCACGTCGACCTCGGCAGGCTGCGCGTGGCGTGGACCGAGGACTTCGGCACCTGCGCGGTGGACGACGGCATCCGCGCCACCTTCCGTCGCAAGATCGAAGCCATGCGGCACCTGTTCGGCCGCTGCGACAAGGTCGACTTCGACATGGGCGAGGCGCACCGCTGCTTCGACGTACTGCGCGCCGAGGCCTTCGTGGCCGGCATGCAGGCGGCCTACGAGCGCGACCCCGAAAGCCTTGGCCCCAACCCGCGCGCCAACTACGAGATGGGCGCGAAGATGAGCCTGCTCGACAGCGCCTGGGCACAGGCCGAGCAGACGCGGCTTCTCAAGCGCTTCCAGGCGACCTTCGTCGAATACGACCTCGTGCTGTCGCCGACCACGCCCGTCTCGCCCTTCCCGTGGACGCAGCTCTACGCCGCGACCATCAACGGCGAGCCGCAGGCCAACTACTACCGCTGGCTGGCGCTGACCTACGTGGTCACGCTGACCACGCATCCGGCGATCGCGCTGCCCTGCGGACTCGACCACGCGGGCATGCCCTTCGGGCTGCAGGTCGTGGGCGGATTCAGGGCCGACCACCTGCTGCTGGGCGCGGCGCATGCGATGGAGACGGCGTTCTCGGCGAACCCCGAATTGCGCCGCCCGCGTCCCGACCTTGCCGCGTTGCGCGTGGCCGAGCCCGCGCTGGAGTCGATCGTGAAGACGCCGCCGGTCTTCGGCGACGGCCGCCCCGCCGCATCGGCTGCTGTCTCGGTCGTTTGAGGCTGCCCGCTACGCGTCGGCCACTGCGTAGGGCGTGAACCGGCTTTCGTTCTCGTTCACGTCCAGCGCACGCCCGATGAACGGGAACGCCCGCTGCGGGCAGGCCACGCGCTCGCACACCTTGCAGCCCATGCCGATGGGCGTGGGTACGTCCTGGTCGGTCAGGTCCAGTCCCTTGGAATAGATCAGGCGCGGCGCATGGCGGATGTCGCAGCCCAGTCCGATGGCGAAGGTCTTGCTGGGCGAGTCGAAGCCGCGCTGGCCATGCGACACCGTGCGCGCCACCCACAGGTAGGTGCGTCCGTCGGGCATGCGCGCGAGTTGCCGCAGCACGCGCCCGGGCTGCGCGAAGGCCTCGTACACGTTCCACAGCGGGCAGGTGCCACCGGTCTTGGAGAAGTGGAAGTGCGTGGCCGACTGCCGCTTCGAGATGTTGCCCGCGCGGTCCACCCGGATGAAGAAGAAAGGCACGCCGGGCGCGCCGGGCCGCTGCATGGAGCTCAGGCGATGGCACACCGTCTCGAAGCCGACGCCGAAGCGGCGCGCCAGCAGGTCGATGTCGTAGCGCAGGCTTTCCGCGGCCTTCAGGAACAGGCCGTAGGGCAGCAGCACCGCGCTGGCGAAGTAGTTCGCCAGCCCGATGCGGGCCAGCGCATGCGTCGGCGCGTCGTTGAAGCCGGCGCCTTCCAGCAGTGATTCGATCAGCCGCGTCTGCTCCAGCAGCGCCAGCTGGGTCGCAAGCTGGAACGACTGCTGGCCCGGCTCCAGGCCAGCCGACAGGCGCAGCACGCGGGTTGCGGGGTCGTAGCGGCGCTGGCTGTCGATGGCGTCGTCGTCGGTGGGCACCACGCGCACGCCGTGCTGCTCCAGGAGCCGCTGCTGCAGCCATCCGGACAGCGGGCCGCCGTGGCCGCGCGCCTCGTCGGCGAGCCTTTCGGCCTGCAGGTCCAGCTCCTCGAAATGGTTCTGGTGGGCAAAGAAGAAGTCGCGCACGGCCTCGAAGGGCATGGGGCGCGCATTCGTGAGCTCGCCGCGTCCGTCGCCGAGCTCGGTGGCCATGATCTCCAGGCGCTCCATCGCTTCCTGGTGGCGGCGGTGCAGCGCGAGCAGGGCGCGCGCCACCGCGGGCATCTGCGAGGCCACTTCGCGCAGCTCGGGCAGCGCGACGGCTTCTCCGCCGGGGTTGTCGGCCAGCGCATCGCGCATGCTCGAGACGAGGCGGGCTTCCTCGTCTTCAGAAAACTGCTGCACGTCGACGCCCAGCGTGCGGCTGATCTTGAGCAGCACGGCGACCGTGAGCGGCCGCTGGTTCTGCTCGATCTGGTTCAGGTAGCTGGGCGACAGGCCCAGCGCCTGGGCCAGCGCCACCTGCGTCATGCCGCGTTCGGCGCGCAGCTTGCGCAGGCGCACGCCCATGAAGGTCTTGCTCATCGTGCGGCTCCTCGGAACGGCTCGCCGGTTTGCGCAATCCTGATGTTCGCAAGATTTGCAAAACAGAGGTTTTTCATTCGCAATGATTGGCTGATTCAGTCCTTCATTATGGGCGCGCATTTGCGTAAATTGCGAACCATGACAGACAGGAACACGGCGCTCGAACTCACGGAAATCGTGTTCCCGGAGCATGCGAACCACTACGGCACCCTGTTCGGCGGCAACGCCCTGATGCTGATGTCCAAGGCGGCGTTCCTGGCGGCGCGGGCCTTCGCACAGGCCGACGTCGTGATGGCCGGCTGCGGCGACGCGCAGTTCCTCGCACCCGTGCCGGTCGGCAGCGTGCTGCGGCTGCGCGCATGGGTCAGCCGCCAGGGCCGCAGTTCGCTCACGGTCAGCGTCACCGGCAGCTTCGAGCAACTGGGGCACGCGCCGCGCGAGGCGCTGCGCTCCTTCTTCGAGATGGTCGCCGTCGACAAGGGCGGGCGGCCCATGCGCATCCCGAAGGCACACCCGGCACGCCAGGCAAACCCGGCACACCCGAATCCAGAAAAGGAAGAAGCATGAGCGACACCGCAACCCCCACCGCCCCCGGCATCAAGCCCAAGAAATCCGTGGCCCTGTCCGGCGTGACGGCCGGCAACACTGCCTTGTGCACCGTCGGGCGCACCGGCAACGACTTGCACTACCGCGGCTACGACATCCTCGACATCGCCGAGGTCTGCGAGTTCGAGGAAATCGCGCACCTGCTGGTGCACGGCAAGCTGCCCACGGCGGCGGAACTGCGCGCCTACAAGGCGAAGCTCAAGTCGATGCGCGGCCTGCCCGCGAGCCTGAAGGAGGCGCTGGAGCAGCTGCCCGCCAGCGCGCACCCGATGGACGTGATGCGTACCGGCGTCTCGTCGCTGGGCTGCATGCTCCCCGAGAAGGAAGACCACAACCTGCCGGGCGCGCGCGACATCGCCGACCGGCTGATGGCTTCGCTCGGCTCCATGCTGCTGTACTGGTACCACTGGTCGACGCAGGGCAGGCGCATCGACGTGGAGACCGACGACGACTCCATCGGCGGCCACTTCCTTCACCTGCTGCACGGCCAGAAGCCTTCCGCCGCGTGGGTTCGCGCGATGCACACCTCGCTCAACCTCTACGCCGAGCACGAGTTCAACGCATCGACCTTCACAGCGCGCGTGGTGGCTGGCACGGGCTCCGACATGTACTCGGCCATCACCGGCGCCATCGGCGCGCTGCGCGGACCCAAGCACGGCGGCGCCAACGAAGTGGCCTTCGAGATCCAGAAGCGCTACGACTCGCCTGCGGAGGCCGAGGCCGACATCCGCCGCCGCGTCGAGGCGAAGGAGGTGGTGATCGGCTTCGGCCACCCGGTCTACACGGTGAGCGACCCGCGCAACGTGGTCATCAAGGGCGTGGCGAGATCGCTGTCGCAGGAGGCCGGCTCGACCAAGATGTTCGACATCGCCGAGCGGCTCGAAGGCGTGATGTGGGAGGCGAAGAAGATGTTTCCCAACCTCGACTGGTTCAGCGCCGTGAGCTACCACATGATGGGCGTGCCCACGGCCATGTTCACGCCGCTCTTCGTCATCGCGCGCACCTCGGGCTGGGCGGCGCACATCATCGAGCAGCGCATCGACAACAAGATCATCCGGCCGAGCGCCAACTACACGGGCCCGGAAGACATGAAGTTCGCGCCGATCCAGGATCGGAAGTAAAAAGCGAAGAAGAGACAAGCCACGCCAAGACGAAAAAGAGGCCCGAGCGCCGCCCCATGAACATCCAGTACCGCAAGAACCTCCCCGGCACTTCCCTCGACCATTTCGACGCGCGCGAAGCCGTCGAGGCGCTGCGTCCCGGCGCCTGGGCCACGCTGCCCTACACCTCGCGCGTGCACGCCGAGAACCTCGTGCGCCGCTGCGACCCGGCCATCCTCGAACGCAGCCTGCTGCAGATCGTCGAGGGAAAGAGGGAGCACGACTTCCCGTGGTTTCCGGCGCGCGTGGTGTGCCACGACATCCTGGGCCAGACCGCGCTGGTCGACCTGGCCGGGCTGCGAGATGCCATCGCGGAGCAGGGCGGCGACCCGGCGCAGGTGAATCCGGTGGTGCCGGTGCAGCTCATCGTCGACCATTCGCTGGCGGTGGAGTGCGGCGGCTTCGACCCCGATGCCTTCGCGAAGAACCGCGCCATAGAAGACCGGCGCAACGAAGACCGCTTCCACTTCATCGACTGGACGAAGCGGGCCTTCAGGAACGTGGAGGTGATCCCGCCGGGCAACGGGATCATGCATCAGATCAACCTGGAGCGGATGTCGCCCGTGGTGCACGCGCAGGACGGCGTGGCCTACCCCGACACGCTGGTGGGCACCGACAGCCACACGCCGCACGTGGATGCGCTGGGCGTCGTTGCCATCGGCGTGGGCGGCCTGGAAGCGGAGAACGTGATGCTGGGCCGCGCCTCGTGGATGCGCCTGCCCGTCATCGTCGGCGTGAAGCTCTCGGGCCGGCCCCGGCCGGGCATCACCGCCACCGACGTGGTGCTGGCGCTGACCGAGTTCCTGCGCCAGTCGAAGGTGGTGGGCGCGTACCTGGAGTTCCACGGCGAGGGCGCGGCCAGCCTCACGCTGGGAGACCGCGCAACCATCTCGAACATGGCGCCCGAGTACGGCGCCACGGCGGCGATGTTCGCCATCGACCAGCAGACCATCGACTACCTGCGCCTCACAGGCCGCAGCGACGAGCAGGTGCGGCTGGTCGAAACCTACGCGAAGCACACAGGCCTGTGGGCCGACGCGCTGAAGGACGCGGTGTACGAGCGCGTGCTGCACTTCGACCTGTCGACCGTCGTGCGCAACATGGCCGGCCCGTCGAATCCGCATGCGCGAGTCGCCACCACCGAACTCGCGGCGCGCGGCATCGCGGCGCCGTGGCGCGACGAGCCGGGCCGCATGCCCGATGGCGCCGTGATCATCGCGGCCATCACCAGTTGCACCAACACCAGCAATCCGCGCAACGTGATCGCCGCGGGCCTGCTCGCGCGCAACGCCAACCGGCTGGGCCTTGTGCGCAAGCCTTGGGTCAAGTCGTCGCTCGCGCCGGGTTCCAAAGCCGTGACGCTGTACCTGCAGGAAGCCGGCCTGATGGGCGAGCTGGAGCAACTCGGCTTCGGCGTGGTTGCCTACGCCTGCACTTCGTGCAACGGCATGTCGGGCGCGCTGGACCCGGCGATCCAGCAGGAGATCGTCGATCGCGACCTGTATGCGACGGCGGTGCTCTCGGGCAACCGCAATTTCGACGGCCGCATCCACCCGTATGCGAAGCAGGCATTTCTTGCTTCGCCGCCGCTGGTGGTGGCCTACGCCATTGCCGGCACCGTGCGCTTCGACATCGAGCGCGACGTGCTGGGAGTGATCGACGGCAGGGAAGTGCGGCTGAAGGACATCTGGCCCGACGACGCGGAGATCGACGCCATCGTGAAGTCGAGCGTGAAGCCTGCGCACTTCCGCGAGGTGTACGAGCCGATGTTCGCGATCCAGCCCGACACCGCCGCCAAGGTTGCGCCGCTGTACGAGTGGCGCGCCGCGTCCACCTACATCCGCCGCCCGCCCTACTGGGAAGGCGCGCTGGCCGGCGAGCGCACGCTCAGGGGCATGCGGCCGCTGGCGATCCTGCCGGACAACATCACCACCGACCACCTCTCGCCCTCCAACGCGATCCTGATGGACAGCGCGGCCGGCGAGTACCTCCACAGGATGGGCCTGCCCGAGGAGGACTTCAACTCGTACGCCACCCATCGCGGCGATCACCTCACGGCGCAGCGCGCCACCTTCGCCAACCCCACGCTTCGCAACGAGATGGTGCGCAAGGAAGACGGCAGCGTGCGCGCCGGCTCGCTCGCGCGCGTGGAGCCCGAAGGGCAGGTCATGCGCATGTGGGAGGCCATCGAGACCTACATGCTGCGCAGGCAGCCGCTGATCATCGTGGCGGGCGCCGACTACGGCCAGGGCTCCTCGCGCGACTGGGCCGCCAAGGGCGTGCGGCTGGCGGGCGTGGAGGCCATCGCGGCCGAGGGCTTCGAGCGCATCCACCGCACCAACCTGATCGGCATGGGCGTGCTGCCGCTCGAATTCAGGCCCGGCACCAGCCGCCTGACGCTGGGCCTGGACGGCACCGAGACCTACGACGTGATCGGCGCGCGCGAGCCGCGCGCCGACCTGACGCTGGTGGTCCATCGCCGCAACGGCGAGCGGCTCGAAGTGCCGATGACCTGCCGCCTCGACACCGCCGAGGAAGTGTCGATCTACGAGGCCGGCGGCGTGCTGCAGCGCTTCGCGCAGGACTTCCTCGCCTCGAACGCGGCGGCGCCCGCCATCGCCTGAACCGACAATCGCACGACCATGGCCCTCGCACCACAAATCAGGATTCCCGCCACCTACATGCGCGGCGGCACCAGCAAGGGCGTGTTCTTCCGCCTGCAGGACCTGCCCGAAGCCGCGCAGGTGCCCGGTAAGGCGCGCGACGCGCTGCTGCTGCGCGTCATCGGCAGCCCCGACCCCTACGGCAAGCAGATCGACGGCATGGGCGCCGCCACTTCCAGCACGAGCAAGGCGGTGATTCTTTCGAAGAGCGACAGGCCCGGCCACGACGTGGACTATCTGTTCGGCCAGGTGTCCATCGACCAGCCCTTCGTCGACTGGAGCGGCAACTGCGGCAACCTCTCGGCGGCGGTCGGCCCCTTCGCCATCGCCAACGGCCTGGTCGACGCGAACCGCGTGCCGCGCGACGGCGTGGCGGTGGTGCGCATCTGGCAGGCCAATATCGGCAAGACCATCGTCGCGCACGTACCGATGACCGATGGCGCCGTGCAGGAAACCGGCGACTTCGAACTCGATGGCGTGACCTTTCCCGCCGCCGAGGTGCAACTCGAATTCATGGACCCGGCCGCGGAAGAGGAAGGCGCCGGGGGCGCGATGTTCCCCACCGGCAGGCTCGTCGACGAACTCGAGGTGCCCGGCGTCGGCACGCTGCGCGCGACGATGATCAACGCCGGCATCCCGACCATCTTCGTCGAGGCCGAGGCCATCGGCTACACGGGCACCGAGCTGCAGGACGCGATCAACGGCGACGCCGCCGCGCTCGCGAAGTTCGAGGCCATCCGCGCGCACGGTGCGGTGCGGATGGGCCTCATCGCGAACGTCGGCGAGGCGGCCGGGCGGCAGCACACGCCGAAGGTCGCGTTCGTCGCGAGGCCCGCGAGCTACACGGCTTCCAGCGGCAAGCCGGTCGCGGCGGGCGATGTCGATCTGCTGGTGCGCGCGCTGTCGATGGGCAAGCTGCACCACGCGATGATGGGCACGGCGGCGGTGGCCATCGGCACCGCGGCCGCCATTCCGGGCACGCTGGTCAACCTCGCTGCCGGCGGAGGCGAGCGCGCGGCCGTGCGCTTCGGCCATCCCTCGGGCACGCTGCGCGTGGGCGCGCAGGCGAGCCGGGTCGATGGCGAATGGCGCGTGACCAAGGCCGTCATGAGCCGCAGCGCCCGCGTGCTGATGGAAGGCTGGGTGCGTGTGCCCGGCGATACCCTGTGACGCTCGAGAATCAACAAGACAAGTCAACACAACACGACAAGGAAGAATCGATGTCGACTCGCAAGACCCTCCGGGCCCTGGCCGAGGCACGCCGCGGCGTGCTGGTGCCTGGCGCATTCAACGCCCTGTCGGCGCGCGTGATCGAGGACCTGGGCTTCGAGGCCATCTACGTCACCGGCGCCGGCGTCACCAACATGTGGTTCGGCCTGCCCGACCAGGGTTTCATGGGCCTGCACGAGATCGCCGACCACACGGCGCGCATCCGCGACGCAGTAGGCCTGCCGCTGATCGTGGACGCCGACACCGGCTTCGGCAACGCGCTCAACGTGCGTCACACGGTGCGCGTGCTGGAGCGCGCGGGCGCCGACTGCATCCAGTTCGAGGACCAGGTGGCACCTAAGCGCTGCGGCCATTTCTCGGGCAAGGACGTGATCTCCACCGAGGAGGCCGTCAGCAAGATCAAGGCCGCGGTGGACGCGCGCACCGACCCCGACCTGCTCATCATGGCCCGCACCGACGCCGCCGCCACGCTGGGCTTCGAGGCCGCCATCGAGCGCGCGCAGCAGTTCAGCGATGCCGGCGCCGACATCCTCTTCGTGGAAGCGGTGACCACGGCCGACGAGATCCGCGCGCTGCCGCAGCGGCTGAAGAAGCCGCAGCTCATGAACATGGTGATCGGCGGCAGGACGCCGATCTTCGGCGCGGAGGAACTCGCGGGCCTGGGCTACGGCATCGTGCTGTACGCCAATGCGGCGCTGCAGGGCGCCGTCGCCGGCATGCAGAAGGCGCTCACGGTGCTGCGCGACACGAAGCGCGTGGACGAAGACCCGGCGCTGGTCGTGCCCTTCGCGGAGCGCCAGCGGCTGGTGGGCAAGCCCGAACTCGACGCGCTCGAGAAGCGGTACGCGAGCTGAGCAGGACGCCTGGCGTTGCCGGCTAGCGCAGCACCAGCACAGGGATGTGCGAGTGCGTCAGCACGTGCAGCGTCTCGCTGCCCATCAGCAGGCGTGCAAGGCTGCGCCGTCCGTGGGAAGCCATCACGATCAGGTCGCACTGCTGGTTCTTCGCGGCCGCGATGATGGCCTCGGCCACCTGGTTCGACTTCATGACCACGGCCCGCGGATTGCGAACGCCCCTGGCCGTCGCGGTGGCGACCGACTTGTCGACCAGCCGGCGCGCGGCCTGGTCCGACTGCTCCTGCGCGGCCTCGATGTCGCGCTGGCTCAGCATCATCGAACCCTCGAAGTAGCCGATGGGCTCGATGTGCGCGACGGTGACGCTCACCAGTTCCGCGTTGGCGAGCAGGGCCAGCTCGATGGCGGAATCGACCGCCCGCTCCGACAGCGCGGAACCGTCGGTTGCCACGAGAACACGCTTGTACATGGCAGGCTCCTTGGCCCCCGGCACCGCGGGTGCCCTCGCAATTCAGTCTAGTCCGCGATGGCGGCCATGCAAGAGAGAAGGGGCGAACGAAAGGCGATCAGGGGCTGCCCTCTATTTTTCGCGCCGGATGCCGATATGGATCCTTTGCCTTGCACGAACCACAACGGAGGATCGAAATGATGAATGCCATCGGGGCGACCGGCAGCGCAACGAGGAGCGGTAGCGACGTCAACGCGGAGATCGCGAAGATCCAGCGCCAGATCACCACGACGCAGAAGCAGATCGCCGAAACGCAGGCCCAGCTGGTCGCCACGCCCGAGGGCGAAGCGCGCAAGGCGATCCAGATGCAGCTCGAGGCGCTCGCGGCCAAGATGGCCATGCTGCAGCAGCAGATGAACGCGCTGCGCACGGCCAGCGTCCAGCAGAGCGCCATGGCTTCGCTGGAAGAGAGCGCCGCCAGTGCGCCGCGCGCCAGCCGCGGCGGCTCGGGCTCGCTGGGGAGCGTGGTGGACGTGCAGGCCTGACGGTCCGGATCAGGCGGCTCAGCCGCCGCGTTCGGGCCAGCGGTGGCGCGTTCCGCCCGAGCGGCGGTCGGCCTTTTCCGCGACCACGCCTTGTGCGAGCAGCTCTTCGCCACGCTGCTCCAGATGGCGCAGGCAGCGCAGGAAGGCATCGAGATCCGCCGGCGACACGCCTTCCAGCAGCTCGGTGTTCAGCCCCGCGATGCGCGGGAAGAGCCCGCCGAAAAGCTGCTGGCCCGAGGCGCTCAGCCGCACGTGCACTTCGCGCCGGTCCTCCGCGTTCTGGCGGCGGTGCACCAGCTTCTTCTCGACCAGGCTGCGCAGCCCGCGCGAGGTGCGAACGCGGTCCAGGTGCAGCAGCGCGGCCAGCGCCGAAGACGTCATCTCGCCCTCCTGCGCGAGCGTGGCGATCATTCCCCACTCGCGGCGCGTGATGCCGAAGCCGCCTTCGACCAGCCGGGTCGCCATGCCGCTGCCCGCGCGCACGGCGCGTGCCATGCGGTAGAGCAGCAGGTCGTCCAGTGAACGGGGCGCGCGCAACGCTCCTGCATCGGGGAAAGCTTGTTGCATACGGATGACGGAAGGGCGGGAAGGTCGGCGGGGAGGAAAGGGGCGGAGTGTGGTTCGCCCGCCTCGGCTGGCAGTTGATGGATTAGATCAACTGTTTCCCCATACGTATAAACCAGTAACAAATTTGAACGAGCGGAAACAGTCTTGGCGCGCGATTTTCGCCGCGAAAAACCGCGCGCGCCTGTCCGTCCGCTCGCGCCCACCGTCCGCAGGAGATCCGATCCGATGCCCGCATTCCTTTCCAGGCGCAAGCTCATCATGGCATGGGGCGCAGCCCTTGCCGCTTGCGCTCCCCTGGCCCAAGCCCAGGCGCCCGCCGCGCTGGACGGCGGCCCGCTCACCCTCGTGGTCGGCTATGCGCCGGGCGGCAGCACCGACCGCATCGCGCGGCTGATCGCCGAGCGGCTCACGCCGAAGCTCGGCGTGCAGGTGAGCGTGGAAAACCGTCCGGGCGAAGGCGGCCGTCTCGCGGCCAAGGAGGTGAAGCGCGCGCCCGCCGCGCAGAACGTGCTGATGCTGGGCAACCCCGCCGTGATGGTGGTCGCGCCGCTGGTCATCAAGGACGCGGGCTACGACCCCGACAAGGACTTCGTGCCCGTCTCGCAGGTCAGCAGCTACGACTTCGCGCTGGCCGTGGGCAGCAAGCTCCAGCTCGACCGCGCGATGTTCCTCGTGGGCCGGCTGTGGGCCCACCCCGAGGAAGCCATCTTCGGCGTGCCCGCCACCGGCAGCCTGCCGCACTTCTTCGGCCTGATGGTGGGCGACGCGCTGAGCGTGCAGCCGCAGATCAAGGGCTATGGCGGCTCGGCGCCGCTGGCGGCCGACCTGGTCAACGGCAGCCTGCCCATTGCCATCGACACGCTCGATTCGCTCTACCCGCAGCACGTGGCCGGCAAGATCCGCATCCTTGCCACCTCGGGCAAGAAGCGCGCGAGCTTCGCGCCCAACATTCCGGTCTTCAGCGAGGCCGGCATGAAGATCGATGCCGACGGCTGGAACACCTTCTTCGCGCCAGCGGCCATGCCGCCCGCCAAGGTGCAACTGCTGGCCAACTCGATCCGCGACGTGATGAAGGACCCGGGCCTGCAGAAGGCGGCCGAGGCGCTCTTCATCACGCCGGTCGCCAGCAACGCGCCGGAAACGGCGCAGATGCTCAAGGCCTATCGCGCGCAATGGGAGCCGGTGGTGCGCCGCTCGGGCTTTCATCCATGAACTTGGTACTCCCCCCAGGCTTCGCGCACTTCGTGTCGCTACGCCAACCCCCCTCGCCGGGGGGCGACACCTGCGGCCCGGCCAAGCCGGTTCCGCGGTGTCTCGCGAATGGGCCGCGCCTGATCAAGCCGCGAGGGCGCGCATCTCTGAGATGAGGTCGGCCTTGCCTTCGAAGCCGATGCCGGGCAGCGGCGGCAGGGTGACGTAGCCGTTGTCCACTTTCACGCCGTCGGGGAAGCCGCCGTAGGGCTGGAACAGGTCGGGGTAGCTCTCGTTGCCGCCGAGGCCGAGGCCGGCCGCGATGGCCAGGGACATCTGGTGGCCGCCGTGCGGAATGCAGCGCGAGGGCGACCAGCCGTTTTCCTTGAGCATGTCGAGCGTGCGCAGGTACTCCACGAGGCCGTAGCTCAGCGCGCAGTCGAACTGCAGCCAGTCGCGGTCGGGGCGCATGCCGCCGTGGCGGATGAGGTTGCGCGCGTCCTGCATCGAGAACAGGTTCTCGCCCGTGGCCATGGGGCCCGAGTAGACCTCGCCGAGTTTGGCCTGCAGTTCGTAGTCGAGTGGATCGCCGGCTTCCTCGTACCAGAAGAGCGGGTATTGCGAGAGGGCGCGGCCGTAGTCGACGGCGGTCTTCAGGTCGAAGCGGCCGTTGGCGTCCACCGCGAGCTGCTGGCCGGGGCCGAGGATCTTCAGCACCGACTCGATGCGCTCGCAGTCTTCGGCGAGCGTCGCGCCGCCGATCTTCATCTTCACCACCGAGTAGCCGCGCTCCAGGTAGCTGGTCATCTCGCGCTGCAGGCCTTCGAGGCCCTTGCCGGGGTAGTAGTAGCCGCCGGCCGCGTAGACGAACACGCGCGGGTTCGGCTTGCCGGTGCCGTAGCGCTCGGCCAGCAGCTGGTAGAGCGGCTTGCCGGCGATCTTGGCGGTGGCGTCCCAGACGGCCATGTCGATGGTGCCCACGGCCACCGAGCGCTCGCCGTGGCCGCCGGGCTTCTCGTTGATCATCATGCGGGCCCAGATCTTGTGCGGATCGAGGTTGTCGCCGGTCTCGTCGAGCAGCGACGCGGGTTCGGCCTCCAGCAGGCGCGGCAGGAAGCGCTCGCGGATCAGCCCGCCCTGGCCGTAGCGGCCGTTCGAATTGAAGCCATAGCCGATGACCGGCTTGCCGTCGCGGATCACGTCGGTGACCACGGCGACCAGGCTCAGCGTCATCTTCGAGAAATCGATGTAGGCGTTGCGGATGTCCGACTTGATGGGGCGGGTGGATTCGAGGATGTTGACGATTTTCATGGTCGGGTTCCGGATGGAGGAAGAGAAAGCGAAAGATGTCTAGAGATGCAGCGACGAGCCGCCGCAGATCGGGATGTCCTGCCCCGTGATGGCCGCCGCCTGGGGCGAGAGAAGAAAGCCCGCGAGCGCCGCGATCTCCTCGGGCTGGATCAGCCGGCCGATGGGCGGCAGGCGCGGCGCGCTGCCCGCGCGGGCCGGGTCCTGCAGCATCGAGGTCTGCGTCGCGCCGGGCGACACCACGTTCACGGTCACGCCGCGAGCGGCCACTTCCGCGGCCCAGCTTCGCGCGAGCGCGATCAGCGCGGCCTTGGTCGCGGCGTACTGGCCGCGCCCCGGCAAGCCCTGCGCGACGCGGCTGCCGATGAACACCACGCGGCCCTTGCCGCGCGCGGCCATCGCGGGCACGAGCGCGTCGGCCAGGCGCGTGGCCGCGTCGACATGCAGCCGCCACATCAACTCGCCGCCCGCGTGGTCGAGCTCGCCCAGCGGGCCGACGCGCAGCACGCCGGCCGCGTGCACCAGCGCGTCGGCGTCCTGCAGCGCCGCGGCCGTGCGCGCGATGGCGCCGGCATCGCCGAGGTCCACGGCCACATGCGAGAAGCCCGTGCGGGAGGACAGCGTGGGCGCGGCAAGGTCGAGCCCGCTCACGCGCCAGCCCGCGTCCAGCAGGTGCGAGGCGATGGCGCGGCCGATGCCGCCGCTGCTGCCCGTTACCACCGCATGGGGCGCCGTGGCGAACTCATTCGACATGGATGTTGCCCTCGGTGATGATCTTCTTCGAGCGCGCCATGTCCTCCGCCTGGAACTTCGCGAAGTCCTCGACGCTGCCCGGCGTCAGCAGCAGGCCTTGGGCGTTCAGCGTCTCGCGCATGTCGGTGCCCAGCGCCTTGTTGACCTCGGCGTTCAGCCGCTGCGTGATGGCGGCCGGCAGCTTCGCCGGGCCCCACAGGCCGTACCAGCTGTAGAACTCGTAGCCCGGAATGCTCTCGCCCACCGTGGGCACGTTCGGCAGGCTGGTCGCGCGCGTGGCCGAGGTGACGGCGATCACCTTCAGCATGCCGCTCTTGTGATACTGCAGAGAGCCGAGGATCGGGTCGATGAAGCCGTCGATCTGCCCCCCGATCAGGTCCTGGAAGGCGGGCGCCGTGCCCTTGTACGGCACGATCAGGTAGTCGAGCCCGCCGCCCGCGCGCTTGAGCAGCTCGGTCGACAGGTGCCCCGCCGAGCCGATGGAGCCCACCGCGAAGGTCATCTTGCCGGGGTGCGCCTTGGCGTATGCGATGAGCGACTTCACGTCGTTCACCGGCAGGTTCTTGTTGACTGCCACCGACAGCGGCGCCTTCGCCACCAGCGCCACCGGGGTGAAGTCGCGCACCACCTCGTAGGGCACCGACTTCATGGTCATTGGCGCGGTGGTGAAGGTCGATGCGTTGAACAGCAGCGTGTAGCCGTCGGCCGGCGCCTTCGACACCACGTCGGCGCCGATCACGCCGTTGCCGCCCGCGCGGTTCTCCACGATGAAGGTCTGGCCCGTCTGCTCGCCGAGCTTCTGCGCCAGCAGCCGGCCGATGGTGTCGAGCGTGCCGCCGGGCGGAAACGGGATCACCATGCGCACCGGGCGGGCGGGCCAGTTCTGGGCGAAGCCGGCGGTCGATGCGGCGGCCAGCGCGAGGGCGGCCAGGGTGGCGCGCAGGAAGTGCTTGCGTTGCATGTCTCTTGTCTCCTTGTGTTTTCTTGATCGGGCGCTGTGGCCCGTGGGCTCAGCGCTTCGACAGGCCCGCTTGCTCGACGGCCGCGCGCAGCGCGTCCGTCTCGCGCGCGTTCGGCGCCTCGGTGGGCGGGCGCACCGTGGCGTTCTCGAGCACGCCGGCCAGGTACATGCCGCCCTTCATGCGCGCATGCGCCTCGCCGGTGGGTTCGCCGCCGCCGTACACGGCATCTTTCAGCGGCGTGATGAGCGCCTGCACCGCCATCGCCTTCTTCAGGTCGCCGGCCTTTACCGCGTTCCACAGGTCGATGATGAGTTGCGGGATGAAGGTCGCGAAGCCGACCAGCGCGCCGTCCACGCCCTGCACCATCGAGGCCAGCAGGTATTCGTCGTGGCAGGTGAGGATGGCCTTCGAGGCATCGGCCTCGCGGATCGCCTGGATGTCGCGGGCGTATTTGTTCATGTCGCGCTGGCCCACCTTGAAGGCCTGCAGGTAGGGCAGGCGCGCCAGCTCGGCCAGCAGCTGCGAGGAGTACGAGGCGCGCGTCCATGCCGGGTACACGTGGCAGACCAGGTCCAGCTCCGGCGCGGCGCGGTGGATGGCCTCGAAGTACTGCAGCGCATGGCCGGGCGTGAAGCCGAAGCGCAGCCAGTGGTGCGGCGGCATCACATCCAGCGCCACCGCGCCGGCGGCCTGCGCGGCGCGGGCATGCTCGGCGGCCTCGGCCAGGCCTTCGCAGACGATCGACGAGATCACCGGCATGCGGCCGCGCAGCTCGTCGGCCACGATGCGCGTCACCTCGGCGCGCTCCGAAGGCGTGAGCGAGAACACCTCGCCGGTGTGGCCGTTGGTCATGATCGCCACCACGCCGTCATGGCCGGCCAGCCACGAAGCCAGCTTGCGCAGCGCCGGCTCGTCGATGCGGTGGTCGTTCGTGAAGGGGCAGGAAATGGCGGGGATGATCCCGCGATAATTCGCGATGGAAGGCATTCTGTGTCTCCGTGATGGTTCAAGGTGCAGGAATGGGTGCATCTTTTGCCGGCGGGGCGCGGGCCGTCCAATACTCGAATCGCATACAACTATTCAATCGCGCTGCGCATGGGCCCCGGCAACCGACCGCTCGACATGGAATGGCTGGAAGATTTCCTGGCCCTGGCCGAGACCGGCAATTTCTCGCGTGCCGCGCAGGCGCGCTCCATCGCGCAGCCGGCCTTCAGCCGCCACATCCGCTCGCTGGAAGAGTGGGTGGGTGTCGACCTGTTCGACCGCAGCGCGCATCCGACCGCGCTCACGGCGGCGGGCAAGCGCTTCCAGCCGCTGCTGCAGGAAGTGCTGGCGGGCCTGGAGGCCGCGCGCATCAAGGCCCGCGCCGCGCACGACCTGGCCGCGGCCAGCCTGAGCTTCGCCGCCACGCACGTGCTCTCGCTCACCTTCTTCCCGCGCTGGCTGGCGAGCGTGGAGTCGCGGCTGAGCATGGGGCCGATCCAGACCATCTCCGACAGCTCGCATGCCTGCGAAGACCTGATGCTGCAGCGCCGGGTCCAGTTCGTGCTGTGCCACGGCCATGCCGATGCGCCGGGCCGGCTCGACGAGTCGCAATACCCCGTGCAGCGCCTGAGCGAGGACGTGCTCGTGCCAGTGAGCGCGCCCGATGCCGGCGGCACTCCGCTGCATGCGTTGGGAACGGGCAGGTCGCCCGCCGTGCTGGCCTACAGCGAGGCCTCGGGGCTCGGCCGCATCATGCGGGCGATCCAGGACATCGAGTTCGGCAAGGACTTCGCCGCGTCGCTCTCCGTCGTCTTCACCGCCCACCATGCCGCGCTGCTGCGCACCATGGCGCTCGAAGGCCGCGGCCTCGCGTGGCTGCCGATGAGCCTGGTGGCCGACGACCTGCGCAACGGCGCGCTCGCCGATGCCGGCGCGGGCGGCTGGCGCGTGCCGGTGGACATACGCCTGTACCGCCAACAGGCGCAGATGGCGCCGGTCGCCGAGGCGCTGTGGGCGCTGGTCAGCGAAGGCGCCTGACGCCCGGACTCAGTTCATGCAGCGCGCTTCGAGCGCGTCGAGGAAGCTGCGGTCCCACCGGCCTTCCTTCATCGCCTGGATCGTGCGCGCTTCCGTTTCCAGGTGCGCGCGGGCCTTCTCGATCAGCAGCTCGGCCTCGTCGGGCGAGAAGGCCAGCAGCCCGTCCTGGTCGCCCACCACGATGTCGCCGGGGTTCACGATCATGCCGCCCACCGACACCGGCACGTTGATCTCGCCGGGGCCGTCCTTGTAGGGGCCGCGGTGGTTCACGCCGCGCGCGTACACCGGGTAGTCGCGCTCGCGGATCTCGGCCACGTCGCGGATCGCGCCGTCGAGCACCAGGCCCGCGGTGCCGATGGTTGCGGTGTAGAACGACAGGATGCCGCCGATGACCGCGTTGGTGACGTCGCCGCCCGCATCGATCACCAGCACGTCGCCGGGCCGGCAGAACTCGAAGGCGCGCATGGGCGTGAGGTTGTCGCCGCCGCGCGTCTTCACGGTGACGGCCGTGCCCGCCATGGTCTTGTGGCCGGGGCGGTGGTAGGGCTGCAGGCCGACGCTGCCGATGTTGCGGTGCAGGTTGTCGCTGAGCGCGGCGACCGGAATGTCCTGCAGCGCGGCGAGGATGTGAGCCGCCACCTGCGGGGCCGACGGGTTCTTGCGAATGGCTTTGTAGGGCATGGAGATCGTCCTGGTCGTGAAGTCTTCAGCGCAGTGCGGCCACGGCGCGCGCGATGCGCCTGCAGCCTTCTTCCAGCGTCTCGAGCGACGTGGCGATGGAAAGCCGGAAGTAGGGCGAGAGGCCATACGCCGTGCCCGCCACCACCGCGACGCCTTCGCTTTCGAGCAGGTACATCACCACGTCGCCGTCTTCCTGCAGCCGCTTGCCTTCGGGCGTGGTCTTGCCGATGAGCCCGCCGCAGTTGATGTACAGGTAGAAGGCGCCGGGCGGCGTGGCGCAGCTCAGGCCGGGAATGTCGTCGACGAGCGCCAGCGTGCGGTCGCGCCGCTGCCGGTAGACGGCCACGCTCTCAGCCACGAAGGACTGGTCGCCGTTCAGCGCCGCCGCGGCAGCGGCCTGGCTCACCGAGCAGCAGTTGCCGGTGGACTGCGAAAGCAGCGTGTCCAGCGCCTTGATGAGGTCCACCGGCCCGGCCGCGTAGCCGATGCGCCAGCCCGTCATCGCGTAGGTCTTGGAGACGCCGTTCACGATCAGCGTGCGGTCGCGCAGCGAAGGCGCCACCGCGAGGATGTGCGGCAGCGGCTCGTCGTCGAAGCGGATGTGCTCGTAGATCTCGTCGGTCATCACCATCACCTGCGGATGGCGTTCCAGCACCTCGGCCAGCGCGCGGTATTCGGCGGCCGTGTAGCTCGCGCCGGTAGGGTTGCTCGGCGAGTTGATCAGCAGCCAGCGCGTGCGCGGCGTGATGGCGGCCTCGAGCTGGGCGGGCGTCAGCTTGAAGCCGTTGGCCTCCGGGCAGGCCACGGTGACGGGCGTGCCCTCGCAGGCCAGCACCATGTCGGGATACGACACCCAGTAGGGCGCCGGGATGATCACCTCGTCGCCCGGCTCCAGCGTGATGGCGAAGGCGTTGTAGATCGCGCTCTTCGCGCCGCTGGTGGCGATGATCTCGTTCATCGCGTAGCTCAGCCCGTTCTCGCGCTGCAGCTTGGCGACGATGGCTTCGCGCAGCTCCACGGTGCCCGCCATCAGCGTGTAGCGGGTGGCGCCGCGCTCGATGGCGGCGGCCGCGGCCTGGCGGATGTGGGCGGGCGTGTCGAAGTCGGGCTCGCCCACCACGAGGTTCACGATCGACTTGCCCTGCCTGCGCAGCTCGTTGGCGCGGTCGGCGGCCGAGGTGCTGGGCGAGGGCTTGATGCGCCGCACGCGGGCGGCAATGCGGGAGGCAACGTGGGAGTCGGCGCTGGAGGTAGTGGCTTGCATGGACCGAACGGTACGCAGATCGCTCCCGCGAGGCCAAGACGAGATTGCACTGGTCGTATAGGCGCAGCTTATGACTCATGGTGAGCACCCATATCCGCCGCGCGGGGCCGGTGCTAGGCTTGGCTCTTGCTTGGGGACAAGGCGTGAACCTGCGACGCCTCAAATATTTCGTGAAGATCGTGGACATCGGAAGCCTCACGCAGGCGGCCGAGGTTCTTTTCATCGCCCAGCCCGCGCTGAGCCAGCAACTGGCCACGCTCGAAGGCGAAGTGCGGCAGCAGTTGCTGGTGCGCACCAAGCGCGGCGTGACGCCCACCGAGGCCGGCAAGGTGCTGTACCGCCATGCGCAGATCATCCTGCGCCAGTGCGAGCAGGCTCGCGTAGACATGGAGGCCGCCGGCGAGGGGCTCTCGGGCCAGGTGTCGGTGGGGCTCGCGCCGGGCACGGCGGCCTCGGCGCTCTCGCTGCCGCTGCTTCGCACCGTGCGCGCGCGGCACCCGGGCATCCTGCTCTACCTGAACGAGAACTACGGCACCACGCTGAGCGAGCTCATCATGAATGGCCGCATGGACCTGGCCGTGCTCTACGGCGACAAGGCCATCCACGGGCTCACGTTCTTGCCGCTGCTGAAGGAGCCGCTCTTCCTGGTCGGGCCGGCGTCGATGCCCGCGCCCTCGCAGCCGGTGAAGCTGGCCGACCTGCGCGACATCGAACTCTTCCTGCCGCGCCCGTACAACGTGGTGCGCAAGCTGGTGGATGCGGCCTTCGTGCGCGCGGGCATGGTGCCGCGCGTGGTGGCGGAGATCGAGTCGGCCTTCACCCTCACGGCCGCCATTGCCGACGGGCTGGGCGCCACCATCCTGCCGGCGTCGATGGCGCGCGAGGTGGTGGCGAGCTGCGGCGCGTGGCAGTTCCCCATCGTCGATCCGGTCATCGAGGCGCCGCTGGCGCTGTGCCAGTCCGACCACCTGCCGCTGTCGGAACCCGCGCAGGCGGTGAAGGACATCCTGCTCGAACTGGTGGCCGACCTGGCCGGCACCGTCGCGTCCACGCCCGAACCCGAGATCGCCGCGCTGCCGTGACGCTGGCGTATCGGTGGGCGTCATAAGGCGCCCTTATCCCGGCACAGCCAAACCGTCTTTGGCTTCAGGCTCGCGGGCCGTTACCTTTCATGCATGCCGTCACGCGCTCGCGGAGCGCGTCGGCCATCACAGCCACCGGCATGAAGCAGGAACAGATCAAGACGCTCATCGACGCTTTGGCCGCATCGGACCTGGCGGAGCTGGAGTACAGCGAGAACGGCAGCACGCTGCGGCTGGTGAAGCTGGCTGCGCTGGGGGCCGCGCCCGTCGCGCGGACGCCGGCCGTCGCCCGCAAGGCGGCGAAGAGAACCGTCGAGGAAACGGCGGCGCCGGCACCATCTGCCAGTGACGAGTGCCTCGCACCGCTGCATGGCGTGGTGCACCTGCAGCCCGCGCCGGGCGAGCCGCCTTTCGTGCGGCAGGACCAGGCGGTGGAAGCCGGCCAGATGCTGTGCGTGATCGAGGCGATGAAGATGTTCAACGAGGTCCGCGCAGACCGGGCGGGCGCCGTCCGGCAGGTGCTCGTGCGATCGGGCCAGGAAGTGGAAGCGGGGCAGCCCCTGTTCCGCTTCGCATGAGAGGGTAGGCGCGATGTTCGATACCGTGCTCATTGCCAACCGCGGCGAGATTGCCTTGCGCATTCAGCGCGCCTGCCGGGGGCTGGGCCTTCGCACCGTGGTCGTGCACTCGGAGGCCGACCGCGACGCCATGTATGTCGCGCAGGCGGATCAGGCGCTGTGCATCGGCCCCGCAGCGCCGGGCCTGAGCTATCTCAATCAGTCCGCCATCCTGTTCGCCGCCGAGGTGAGCGGTGCGCAGGCGGTCCATCCCGGCTACGGCTTCCTTTCGGAGAACGCGGGCTTCGCGCAGCACTGCGAGGAAGCCGGCCTCGTCTTCATCGGCCCCAGCGCCGCCTGCATCCGCACCATGGGCGACAAGGTTTCGGCCAAGCGCGCGATGCGCAAGGCCGGCGTGCCCTGCGTGCCCGGCCCCGACGAGGCGCTGCCGGACGATGCCGCTGCCGTGCAGGCGCTGGCGCGCGAGATCGGCTACCCCGTCATCGTCAAGGCCGCGGGCGGCGGCGGCGGTCGCGGCATGCGCGTGGTGCACGAAGAGGCCGCGCTGCTCGACGCAATGGCCCTCACCCGCGAGGAAGCGCGCCAGGCCTTCGGCAACCCCGAGGTCTACATCGAGAAGTTCCTGTTGCATCCGCGCCATGTCGAGATCCAGGTGCTCGCCGACAGCCACGGCAACGCCGTATGGCTGGGCAGCCGCGACTGCTCGCTGCAGCGGCGCCACCAGAAGGTGATCGAGGAAGCGCCCGCGCCCGGCATCGACGACGCGCTGATGGCCGAGGTGGGCGAGCGCTGCGCGGCCGCGTGCCGGCAGATCGGCTACTGCGGCGTCGGCACCTTCGAGTTCCTCTACGAGAAGGGCGCCTTCTACTTCATCGAGATGAACACGCGCCTGCAGGTGGAGCACCCCGTGACCGAGATGACCGCCGGCATCGACATCGTGCAGCAGCAACTGCGCATGGCGCGCGGCGAGCGCCTGTCGATCGCGCAGGCCGACGTGCGCTGCCAGGGCCATGCCATCGAGTGCCGCATCAATGCCGAGAACCCCGACACCTTCGCGCCTGCGCCGGGCCGCATCACCGGCTGGCAGGTGCCCGGCGGATTCGGCGTGCGCGTCGACTCGCATGCGGGCGCGGGCTACCGCGTGCCGCCGTACTACGACTCGATGATCGCCAAGCTCATCGTGCATGGCGCGAGCCGCGCCGACGCGCTGGACCGCATGCGCCTCGCGCTCGCCGAGACGCGCGTGGAAGGCATCGCCACCAACGTGCCGCTGCACCGCGAGCTGCTGCGCGACGAGGGCTTCGCCGCCGGCGGCGTCGACATCCATCATCTCGAACGCTGGCTGCAGCAAAGGAGCGCGGCGTGAGCACGGCACCATCCATCAGCCTCCTGGGAACCACCGCGCTGCTCTTCGAGGCGCCCGGCGGCATGAACCTGCCCTCGCAGCAGCGCATCTGGGCGCTGGCGCGCGAGGCCGAAGGCTGGCCCGAGGTGCGCGAGGCCGTGCCGGGCATGAACAACCTGATGCTCAGCTTCACCCGCGCGCCGCGCCATCTCGAAGCGCTGCGCGCGCGCCTGTGCGAAGCCTGGGACGCGGCCACCGCCGTGTCGCGCGAGGGCCGCATCGTCGAGCTGCCGGTGGTCTACGGCGGCGAGGGCGGTCCGCACATGGCCGACGTGATGGCGCACACGGGCCTGGGCATCGAGGCCATCGTCGAGCTGCACAGCACGCCGCTCTATCCGGTGTATGCGCTCGGCAGCCACCCGGGCTACTGCTACCTCGGCGGTATGGACCCGCGCATCGCCACGCCCCGGCGCAAGGTGCCGGTGCTGAGCATTCCCGGCGGCGCGGTGTCCATCGGCGGCGCGCAGACGGGCGTGTCGGCGTCGGCAGGTCCCAGCGGCTGGAACACCATCGGCACCACCTCGATGGTGTTCTTCGACCCGGCGCAAGACCCGCCGGCGATGCTGCAGCCCGGCGACATGATCCGCTTCCGCGTGGAGGGCATCGTCCGATGATCGAGATACTTTCCTCCGCCGCACTCGCCACCGTGCAGGACCTGGGCCGCACCGGCAGCCTGCGCTGGGGCGTGGGCACCTCGGGCGCCATGGACAACCTCGCGCTGGCCGCCGGCAACCTGCTGCTGGGCAACGGGCTCGGCGCTGCGGCCGTCGAGATACCGGTGTTCCCGTTCAAGGTGCTCTTCGACGAGGACTGCGCCTTCGCGCTCACCGGCGCCGACTGCGCCGCCCGGCTCGACGACCAGCCCCTGCTGCCCTGGTGGGTGCACCAGGCGCGCGCCGGACAGGTGCTCACGCTGGGCCTGCCGCAAGGCGGCGCGCAGCGCGGCAGCCGCGCGGTGCTGTGCGTGGCCGGCGGCATCGACGTGCCCGAGGTGCTGGGCTCGCGCAGCACACAGCTGCGCGGTGCCTTCGGCGGCCACGAGGGCCGCGCGCTGCGCAGGGGCGACCTGCTGCGAGTGACCGGCGCGGCTGGCGCCTGCCGCACCGGCTTCGGCCTGGTGCCGCCGGCGCTCGCGCTGCCGCTGGAGCGCGATGGCGTCGCCGCGGTGCGCGTGCTGCCCGCGGCCGAATACATGGCCTTCGAGCCGGCCTCGCGCGATGCCTTCTGGGCCGGCGAATGGAAGATCACGCCGCACAGCGACCGCTACGGCTATCGGCTCGAAGGCGAGGCGCTGCGGCCGATCGCGCCGATGGAGCTGCGCTCCCACGGCATCGTGCCCGGCGTGATCCAGGTGCCGCACAGCGGGCAGCCCATCATCCAGATGCGCGACGCCCAGCCCTCGGGCGGCTACCCCAAGTTCGGCACCGTGATCGAGGCCGACATGTGGCGCCTCGGGCAGGCGCCCATCGGCAGCCACATCCGCTTCATCGAGACCACCTGGGACGAGGCGCTGGATGCCCTCGACGAGGTGCGCGCCTGGCTCGACAAGGTCGCGCGCATGGTTGAACTGCATCGCGGCGCGCCCGCCACGAGGAACTGACCGGCATGCTGGACGCTTCCCGACTCGCCGCCTGGCTGGCAGGCACCGACATCGGCCTGCTGGAGCTGCGCACGCCGCAGGGCACGCTGCGCCTTGGACGACAGGGCGACGGCATCGTCGAGCTGCCGGAGGACGAGGAGGAGATCGAGCTCGTGCCGGTCGAGGCCCCTCGCTCGGCGTCTTCCTGCACGCGCATCCGCTCGCGACCGTGCCGTTGGCGCGCATCGGTGCCCGCGTGGAGGCCGGCCAGGCCGTCGGCCTGATGAAGATCGGCCCGCTTCTGCTGCCGGTGGTCGCACCGCAGGCGGGCATCGTCGACGGCATCCGCGTGGCCGATGGCACAGCCGTCGGCTACGGCACGCCGCTGCTCGAGCTGCACCCGCTCTGACGAACAAGAGAAGGACACCCCGATGGACATCGACCTGAACGCGGATCTCGGCGAAGGCTTCGGCCCCTGGCGCATGGGCGAGGACGAGGCGCTGCTCGACATCGTCTCCTCCGCCAACGTGGCCTGCGGCTTCCACGCGGGCGACCCGGTCATCATGGACCGCACGGTGCGCATGGCGCGCCAGCGCGGCGTGGACGTGGGCGCGCACGTGGGCTTTCCGGACCTGATGGGCTTCGGCCGCCGGCAGATGCAGATCGAGGCGAAGGAGCTGGTGGCCTATGTGCTCTACCAGCTCGCCGCGCTCGACGGCATGGCCCGCACGGCGGGCCACCGCATGACGCACATGAGCTTCCATGGTGCGCTCGGCAACATGGCAGCCGCCGATGCCGCGCTGGCCGAGCCGCTGGTGCGCGCGGTGGCCGACTTCGATCCCTCGCTCACCGTCAGCACATCCGCCAGCCGCGCCATCGAGGACGCGGCCGGGCGCTGCGGCCTGCGCGTGCGCAGGACCTTCCTGGCCGACCGGGCCTGCGGCGACGACGGCCTGCTTGTGCCGCGCAAGTTGCCCGGCGCCGTGATCCACGAGCGCGAGGCGGTCCTGGCGCGCGTGCGCCAGTTGCTGGAGGACGGCACCGTCACCAGCGTCGCCGGCAAGAAGATTCCGATGCGCGTGCATTCGATCCTGCTGCACGGCGACACGCCCGGCGCCGTCGAACTGGCGCGCGCCGTGCGTGGCGTGGTCGAGCAGGCGGGGCGCGTGGTGCCCATATCGAGGCAGGCGAACTGATCGACGGGCCAGGGCACGAACATGGTGCTTACCCTTAGTCATATGCACGGATCGCGGGCGACATAAGGGGGGCTTATCGCTCCACAGCCAATCCGTCTTGGCGCCGCCAGCAGGCGCTGGCTACAGTGAAATCCAGGCAGTCACCTGCCTCAACGAAAGAACCGAACATGCCGTTTTCCGACTACAAGACCGCACTGGTGACCGGAGCCTCCTCGGGCATCGGCGCCGCCGTCGTCGAGCGCCTGAGCAAGGAAGGACTGAAGGTGCACGCGCTCGCGCGCAGCGCCGACAAGCTGGCCGACCTCGCCGCCCGCACCGGCTGCATTCCGCACGCCATCGACGTGAGCGACATCGCGGGCATCACGGCGCTCGCGAAGGAGGTCGAGTTCGACGTGCTGGTCAACAACGCCGGCGTTGACCGGCCCGGTTCCATCCTGAAGGCCGACGCCGAGGGCATCGACCTGCTGGTGGACGTGAACCTGCGCGCGGTGCTGCACCTGTGCCGTCTGGTGGTGCCCGGCATGGCCGCGCGCGACCGCGGCCACGTGGTCAACATCAGCTCCATCGCGGGCGCCTACAACTTCGGCGGCAACAGCACCTATCACGCGACCAAGGCGGCGGTGAGCATGCTGTCGCGCCAGCTGCGCATCGACTGCTTCGGCAAGCGCGTGCGCGTCACCGAGATCTGCCCGGGCCGCGTGGCCACCGACATCTTCGCGCACGTGCACGGCGATTCCGAGGACACCTACAAGCGCTTCGTCGAAGGCTTCGAGCTGCCGCAGGCGGAAGACATCGCCAACGCCATCGCCTTCGCCATCTCGGCGCCCATCGCGGTGAACGTGGGCCACATGGAAATCACGCCCACCCTGCAGGTGCCGGGCGGCCTCTCGACCACCCGGCCCGAAACGCCGCGCGGCTGAGCACCGGGTGTTCATGCACGCCAGCCAAAGGAAAAGCGCATGAAGGACTTCGACCTGCTGGCGATCCTGCTGAAGCCCGAGTTCGGCGACATGCTGCTGCACGGCATGCTCGAAACGCTGAGGATCGCGGCCGGCTCCTGGCTGCTGGCGATGACCATGGCCGTCGTGCTGCTGGTGGTGCGGCTCACGCCGAACCGCGTCGCCGAGCGCGTGGTGGCCGGCTACGTCTCCTACCACCGCAACGTGCCCACGCTGGTGCAGCTCATGTTCTGGTACTTCGGCATCTTCAGTCTGCTGCCCGACGCGCTGCAGGGCTGGCTGTCGGCCAACAACGCGGAGCGGCTGCTGTCCATCGTCGCGCTCGGCCTGTGCCAGGCGGCCTACTTCAGCGAGGACATGCGCTCGGGCCTGCGCGCTATCCCGGCCGGTCAGGCCGAGGCGGCACGCGCGCTCGGTCACGGCTATATCGGATCGATGCGCCACGTGATGCTGCCGCAGGCCATCCGCAACGCGGTGCCGGCGCTGGTCAACCACAGCGTGTCGCTCTTCAAGAACAGCAGCCTGGCCATGGCCATCGGCGTGGCCGAGCTCACGCACGCTGTGAAGGAAATCGAAAGCCAGAGCTTCCGCACCTTCGAGGCCTACAGCGTGGCCACCGTGCTCTACCTGGTGTGCTCGCTGCTCATCATGGCCGTGGGCGGATGGCTGTCGCGGCGCTACCGCATCGCAGGCGCAAGGTAAGCGGAAGAAAGAACAGAAGAAGCCAGAGGCCACGATGTACAGCGTCTACGAAATCCTCCGCGACAACTGGCTGCTGCTGCTGGTCGGCCAGTACCCCAACGGCCCGCTCGGCGGCATCGTCGCCACGCTGATCCTCTCGGTGCTGGGCATCGTGCTGGCCTTTCCGCTGTCGGTGCTGCTCGCGCTGGCGCGGCTGTCGCCCTGGCGCCTGCTGCGCTGGCCCGCCACCGTGCTGGTGTACGTGGTGCGCGGCGTGCCGCTGCTGATGGTGATCCTGTGGGTCTACTTCCTGGTGCCGCTGCTCATCGGGCGCGAGGTGTCGGGCTTCACCACCATGCTGTGCACGCTGGTGATCTACGAAGGTGCCTACCTTTCGGAGGTGGTGCGCGCGGGCATCCAGGCCCTGCCCAAGGGGCAGACCGAGGCGGCGCGCGCGCTGGGCCACAGCCACCTGGGCACCATGTGGTTCGTGATCCTTCCGCAGGCGCTCTACAACATGCTGCCGAGCATGCTGAGCCAGTTCATCTCCACCATCAAGGAGACCACGCTGGGCTACGTGATCAACGTGCAGGAGCTCACCTTCGCGGCCAACCAGATCAACAACCAGCTGCTGACCAAGCCCTTCCAGGTGTTCTTCATCCTGGCGATGACCTACTACGTGGTCTGCTTCAGCCTGACCCAGCTCACCCAATGGCTGGAGCGCCGCATCGCGCACAAGCGCCTCGGCGCCGCGCAGCCCCGACCCGCGGCCGGAGACAGCACGCCGCTTCCCTCGCCGGTGACGGCGCCGCAGCCATGACCACGACGCCCGCTCCACATCCAGCGCCCGCCAGGGACGACACCATGATCCTGTTCTCGAACATCAACAAGTGGTACGGCGACTACCAGGCGCTGGCCGACATCAACGCCGAGGTGAAGAAGGGCGAGGTGGTGGTGGTCTGCGGCCCCTCGGGCTCGGGCAAGTCCACGCTGATCCGCACCGTGAACCGGCTGGAGGAAGTGAAGTCGGGCCAGCTGCTCTTCGACGGCCACGACATCCACGCGCCCATGGGCAGCTCGGCGCTCAACAGGCTGCGCAGCCGCATCGGCTTCGTGTTCCAGAGCTTCAACCTGTTCCCGCACCTGTCGGTGATGGAGAACATCATGCTGTCGCCGATGCGCGTGCTCGGCGTGAAGCGCGCCGATGCGAAGGCCAAGGCCGGGCAGCTGCTGGAGCGCGTGGGGCTGTCGAACAAGGCGGGTGCGTATCCGGCGCAGCTCTCGGGCGGCCAGCAGCAGCGCGTGGCCATCGCCCGCGCGCTGGCGATGGAGCCGCCGGCGATGCTTTTCGACGAGCCCACCAGCGCGCTCGACCCCGAGATGGTGGGCGAGGTGCTGTCGGTGATGCGCGGGCTCGCCCACGACGGCATGACCATGATGTGCGTCACGCACGAGATGAACTTCGCCCGCGAGGTGGCCGACCGCGTCTGGTTCATGGACGCGGGGCGCATCCTGGAGAAGGCCGACCCCGCCACCTTCTTCGGCAGCCCGCAGCATCCGCGCGCGCAGCGCTTCCTGTCGGACCTGCGCGCGCACTGAGCCGCAGCGGCCCTTCATTTCCTTTTTCTTCCTCGCCTCGAATCCCATACAAGGAGTTCCCATGTCGAACCAGACCGTCCTTCGTCTCTCCATCGTCGGTGCATGTCTTTGCGCGGCCTCGCTTATCGCGCATGCCGACCAGTGGAGCGACATCAGCCAGCGCAAGGAACTCAAGTGCGGCACCTTCGCCGACGTGCCTCCCTTCGCCGCGCCCGACCCCAAGACGCGCGAGATGGTGGGCCACGACGTCGACCTGTGCAATGCGCTCGCCAAGGAGCTGGGCCTCACGGCCAAGGTCACGCCGCTGTCGGTGGAAGCGCGCGTGCCCGAGGTGAAGCTGGGTCGCGTCGACGTGACCATCGCGAACCTGGCCTACACCAAGAGCCGCGGCGAGCAGATCCAGTTCAGCGACCCGTATTACGTGGCCAAGGAAATGCTGGCCGTGAAGGCCTCCGACCCCGGCACCACCAAGGCCGACTTCAAGGGCAAGCGCCTGAGCTCGACCAAGGGCTCGACCTCCGAGCTGTCGATCAAGATGAACGGCTCCGAGCCGGTCACCTTCCAGGACACGGGCTCGGCCTTCATGGCGGTGCAGCAGAACAAGTCGGTGGGCATGGTCGCCAACACCATGACCATCACCAAGCTGGTCAACCAGTCGAAGACCGGCGGCGTGGCACTGAAGATGATCTCCGAGCCCATGGTGCTGCAGCCGGTAGGTATCGGCATGAAGAAAGACGAACCCGTGCTGCTCGCCAAGGTGAATGCCGCGCTCTACGCGCTGGAGAAGTCGGGCGAGCTCGACCGCCTCTGGGCCAAGTGGCTGGGTCCGAATACCGAATACAAGATGGTGCGCGAGGAGAAGGTTACGCCGCTGGCCGAGCTCAAGTTCGAGATGCTGCCCTGAGCCGGGCCGGGCCTCAGTCGTAGTTGGTGAATCGGCTGGGCTCCTGCGTCTGCGGATTCAGCGGCTGGTAGCCCTGGATGTTCTGCAGCAGCGTGCTCGTGGGGTTCGAGCCGATGTTGCCGAAGCCGTTGAACTGGATCTGAAACATCAGCCGCGTGTCGGGCGTGGTGCGGCCCGACACCAGCCGCTCGAGCACCACGCGGCCCACCCAGCAGCAGGCGTTGTACTCGGCGCCGATCAGGCTGTCCGACATCGCGCGGTCGTGCAGGCTGTAGCTCAGCCGGCCCACCGCGTACCAGCGTCCCGGATCGGTCGGCGACTTGCCGCCGATGAGCCCGCGCGTCAGCTCGCTCAGCGGCCACTGCCAGTTGAAGTCCACCGTCTTCGTGCCGTCGTTGGCCGTGGTGGTGCTGTCGGCCTGGTAGCGGAAGGCCGCGGTGAGCGTGTGGTAGGGCGCTGGCGTATAGCGCAGCGTGAGCGCGTCGCGCGTGCTCTTGCCGGTGTCCATGTTGTACTGGGCCAGGCCGTCGATGCTCCATTTGGGGTTCCAGTGCACCTGTCCGCCCAGGATGAAGTCGCCCGAGCGGTCGGTCACCGCGGTGCCGCCCGGCAGCGTGACGTTCTGGTCGCTGAAGCGAAAGCGCTGCGCGATGCCGAAGCGCGCCGACTCGGCGCCGGTGGCGGGGTCGATCAGCCGCGTGGTCACGCCGGTGGTCAGCGTGTTGGTGTCGGAGATGCGGTCGTTGCCCGAGAAGGCGTTCTCGGTGTACAGCGTGGCGAAGCTGATGTCGTTGGCGGCCGTGTCGTACACCGGCAGCTGGCTCTGGTCGCGGTAGGGCGTGCGAACGTAGAAGGCGCGCGGCTCCAGCGTCTGGCGCCAGGCGCGGCCGAACAGGCTGGTGTCGCGCTCGAACACCAGGCCGCTGTCGAGGCTCACTGTGGGCACCACGCTGCTGATCGAAGTCGCGCCGCTGGCCAGCGGCGAGTCGAGCTGGTAGGAGGCGGTGTGCAGCAGCAGCTTCGGAATGACGTAGCCGCCCGGCGTGATCCACGGCCGGCTGATCTGCAGGTTGCCCACCATGCGCTCGCCGTTGGGCTGCTTGATGCCGTTGAGCGTGGGCGAGTAGGCCGAATCGACCTCGAAGCGCGAGTAGTCCAGCGTGCCCGAAACGTCGAAGCCGTGCCAGTCGTACTTGTTGTAGTTGGCCGTGATCTGCGGCACGCGGTTGTATGACGGCGTGATCGGCGAGGCCGCGTACTGCAGCGTCTGGTAGGAAAGGGTGCGCGCCTGGCCGCTCCAGTCGCCCTTGCTCCAGTTGAGATCGAACTCGTTGGTGAGCGTGCGCGAGGTCAGCGTGGGCGAATGCGTGAAGTCGCGCCAGTAGTCGTCGTCGCTCACGCGGTTGATGTTGAACGAGGTGCTCAGCGAATCCAGCCCGAAGGGCTTGGGGTCGAACTGCTGGCTGTGCTTGGCCCACAGGCCCCAGCGGTTGCGCTCGCGCAGGCTGTCGCCGGGCATCTCGTCGATGCGGATCTGACCGCTGTAGGTCTTCTCCAGGTAGCGGAACTCTGTGCCCACGTTCACGCCCCGGTTGCTCATGATCTGCGGGTACAGCGTGAGGTCGCGGTTGGGCGCGATGTTCCAGTAGTACGGCTGCAGGTACTCGAAGCCGTTGGTGGTGTCGAAGCCGATCACCGGCGGCAGCAGGCCGCTCTGGCGTGCGTTGTTCAGCGGAAAGCTCACCGACGGTATCGGCGGCGTGGTGATGCCGAGGAAGGTGATCTGCGCGTCGGTGGCTGTCGCGAGGTTGGTGTCGGAGTCGGTAGTCATCGTGACCGCCGTGAGCATCCACGCGGGCATCCAGCCCGGGCGGTTCTCGCGCAGGCAGGTGGTGTAGGTGACGTGCCGCGCCACCGACACCTTCGGGTCGACGAAGTCGATGCGCTCGGCCTCGCCGTGCGCGCCGTTGGCCAGCAGCGTGTAGCGCACGTGGTCGAAGAAGCCCTCGAAGCTCTCGACCTTCAGGTGCAGCTCTGGCCCTTCGTACACGTTGCCGGCCTGGTTCAGGTGCACGTTGCCGGTGGCCGTGGCGAGGTCGCCCGGCGGCTGGTATTCGAGGCGGTCGGCCGTGATGCGCGTGTCGCCGCGCCGCAGCGAGGCATTGCCTTCCACCGTCACCTCGAGGTCGGGGCGTCCACCCAGCCTGTCGCCATCGACGATGCTGGGGCGCAGCCCGCGTTCGGCCGGTGCGATGGTCTCGGCCAGTTCGGGCGTGCGGCGCAGGGTGAGCGGCGCCTCGGTCCAGGTGTCCTGTGCCGTGGCCGTCTGCGCGCGCAGCATGAGCAGCGAAAGCAGCACCATCGGCGGCAGCGGAAGACCGCGCCAGCGTAGTTTCATGTGAGAAGAAGAATGTCCGAGAAGGAAGCCGGCGCCCGTTCAGGCGTCCTGCCTGGCCTGCGATTCCCATGCGAAGCCGACGCCGTAGACCGAGCGGATCCAGTCGTGCGCGGCCGAGACGGTGGCCAGCTTCTTCCTGAGGTTCTTGATGTGCGTGTCGACCACGCGCTCGTTGACGTCCAGCGCTTCGGGGAACGCGGCTTCGAGCAGCTTGGAGCGCGTCAGCACCTTGCCCGGCTCCTTCGAGAGCGCGCGCAGCAGCAGCGACTCGCGGCGCGTGAGCGGAAGGTAGTGCCCGTCGAGGATCGCGCAGCCGCGCACCGCGCCGAAGGTGATCGGCATGCCCGGGCGCGCCACGCGCTGGCGCTGTGCATAGCGGCGCAGCACCGTGTCGATGCGCACCGCCACTTCCCTCGGCGAGAAGGGCTTGCAGACGTAGTCGTCGGCGCCGAGTTCGAAGCCGCGCAGCCGGTCGGACTCCTGCGCGAGCGCGGTCAGCATGATGATCGGGTGGTCGCTGCGCGCGCGGATCTTCTCCAGGATCTGCAGGCCGCTGATGCGCGGCAGTTCCACGTCGAGCAGGGTGAGCGCGGGTGGCGAGGTCAGGATGCGGTGCAGCGCGACCGCGCCGTCGTCGATGTGCTCGGCCTCGTGCCCGGCGCGGCGCAGCTCGTCGAACAGCACCGAGGAGGCGTCGTGCCCTTCCTCCACCAGCAGGATGCGGCTCATCGCGTCATTGGAGCTTCAGGGGGCCGGGGTGCGCGGTCCTGGCCTGGGCGTTCGCGGGGTGCGGAGCCTGAGGAGCGCGGTCGCGGCAGTTGCGCATGTGGTCGTCCACCGTCAGGTCGCCCTGCAGGTCGGTCAGCAGCTGCAGCGTGCGGTCGATGGCGGCGTTGTCGAGCATCGGGTAGCCCTGCTCGTTGCGGCCGTTGTTGCGTGCCACGCGGGCGATGTAGGGAAGGTCCTGCGGCGTGATGACGACGGTGGGCATCACGCCTTCGAGTTCCACGCCCTCGAACGGCAGTAGCACGAAGTACTGCACGCGCAGGTCGGTCGGCATCAGGCTGCGCAGGTGCGTGGTCTTGCGGCCGCACTGCCAGGCCGGGTCTTTCACCTCGCGCGCCAGCGAGTGCCCGTGCTGGCGCAGGAACCAGCGCGGCACCGTGTGCGTCGAGGTCTTGCGGTAGACCACCGCGTTGCGCCAGCCCTTCACCTCGAACAGGTACACGCCGGCCTCGCACACCAGTGCCACGTCGAAGCGGGCAGTGGGCACGGCGCTGCCTTCGTACATGGGAATGACGAGATCGCGCAGCACATGCATGCGGCCGAAGGCGGGCTGGAACGCGGCGGCGAGCTGCTGGATGGCCAGCGTGGTCGCGGCGTTGCTCGCCGGTTCGATGTCGGGAGCGCAGATGCGGCGCGCGAGCGCGGCGGGGTCGGGCTTCTTGTGTCCGTGGCCGGCCAGTGTCAGCACGGGGCGGGCAGGAATCTTGTGCAGGGCAGTGGTCATTCGAGGCTCCTTCGGAACTCAAGGATTGCGCAACTTTCGGGAGACTTTGTGCAGAAACGGCAATTGCCCGATCTGTCCTGTCAGTCCCGTCTGTTCGACCTGCGCGGAGCGCGGGTCGGCGATGGTGTCGATCGATGCGCCGCTTCCGATGCTTCCCATGAGAACGACCCACGCGAGCGCGAGCTCGCCGTTGGCCGCGGCCAGCACGTGCAGGTCGAGCAGCAGGCCCTGGAAGTCCTCCATGAGCTGCACTTCGGAAATCTCGCCACGGTCGCGGCGCTGCTTCGATGCCTTGAAGCCCGTGCGCGCATTCACGACGCGCGCATATGCGGTGTTGGCGATGTCGCTTTGCATCTGCAGGCGGCGCAGCGCCTCGGCGACCTGTTCGCGCGCCTGCGCGACGGCGCGTGCGTAGAGCGGCTTGCCGGGCACTTCGATGTTCTGCGCCTCTTCTGCCTCGGCATCGATGGTGCCCGAGGGCATCGCCGTCGGGTCGGCGTCGTAGAGCGCGGCGGCGAGGTTGACGTCGTTCCTGTTGGCAAGCACGGCCATCGGCAGCTCGCGCGGCACTTCGGCCGCGAAGCGGGGCAGGGACTTGTCCTGCAGCGCGTCGGCGAGCATTTCGCCGAGTGCCGCTTCGGTCATGTGGCACTGCCTGGCGAGATAGGCGATGTAGCTCGCGCGTTGGGCCTGCAGCTTCTCGATGGTGGCCTGTGCACTGGATTGCCGCTGTGCGAGCTGCTGCGCGAAGTCGTCGTGCGGCAGCGCCGCGCCCTTGATGAGCATCGTCTGCCGCGCGACGGCCGAGCGCGTGTTCTCCAGGTAGCCGAGCTCCAGTGTCTTCACCTTGAGCGCGATGTAGGCCGCCGCGACGCCGGCCTCGGCACTGCTGCCGTTCGCGCCGTTCGACGCGGCCATCAGCCTGTCCATCGCGGGGTCTTCGAAGGCGGACCACCACGAGCGTGCGTCCGCCTGCGTGCGCGAGGATGCGGTGGATGCTCTCTGCGCCGCATGGTCGACGAACATGCCCGCGGCCAGCCGCGAGGTGCGATGGACCATCGCGATGCTCGTGCTGGCGCATGCGATGGAGAGTCCGCCGCACACTGCCGCCATCAGGGTTCGTGAACGCTTCACCTTCGGGTCTCCAGCTTCGTCATGCATGGATCTTTTCAGGCGATCTGGGAGAAATTTGAAGGACCGTGTAACGGCCACGCACGTGGGTCTGGTGTGGCTCTGATGTGCGCGCACAACACTCGGTGCGCCAGAAAACCAAACCACCAAATTCCTCCCGAATTGGACGAAACGATGCGTACAGCCGGTCGATACCGAACGGCCGCATCAGACCTGAAACTGGAGAACCCTGAATGAAGAAAACCCTCACGGCATTCGCTGCCCTGGCCGTCTGCGGCCTGGCTTCTGCCCAATCGTCGGTCACGCTGTTCGGCGTCGTGGACGCCGGCCTGACCTACCAGTCGACGACCTCGCGCGACACCACCACCGGCGCGTCGGTCAAGCAAAGCAAGACGAGCCTGGGCAACTCCGCCTACAACTCCAGCCGCATCGGCTTCCGCGGCACCGAGGACCTCGGCGGCGGGCTGGCCGCGAGCTTCTGGCTCGAAGCGCCCATCACCAACGACGACGGCGCCACCGGCATCTCCACCTTCTCGCGCCGCTCCACCGTGAGCCTGTCGGGTGGCTTCGGCGAACTGCGCCTGGGCCGCGACTACACGCCCACCTTCTGGAACGACACCGTCTTCGACCCGTTCGGCACCAACGGCTCGGGCACGAACGTGATCAGCACCGTCAGCGGCAACACCACCATCAACAACGCCAACTACGTGCGCGCCAGCAACTCGATCGGCTACTTCCTGCCGCCGAACCTGGGCGGCTTCTACGGCCAGGTGCAGTACAGCCTGCACGAGAACGCCAGCACCGACGCGACCAGCACCACCGCAGCCTCGAGCAGCAGCGCGGGCCGTTACGTCGGTGGCCGCTTCGGCTATGCCAACGGTCCTCTGGACGTGGCGCTGGGCGTGGGCCGCAGCACCGTGGTGGACACCACCGCGCTGGAGCGCAGCGTGCAGACCATCAACCTGGGCGCTTCGTACGACTTCGGTCCGGTGAAGCTGTTCGGTGAACTCTCGAACGTGAAGAACAAGTTCGACTACTCGGCAGCGGCCGACAGGCACGACAGCTACAACGGCTACCTGATCGGCGCGACCGTGCCGGTGGGTGCGGGCCTGATCCGCGTGGCGTACTCGCAGGTTCGCTACAACGAGGGTACGGCCGGCATCACGGGCGAAGACCCGCTGGCGCGCAAGTTCGCGATCGGCTACGTGCACAACCTGTCCAAGCGCACGGCGCTGTATGCGACGGTGGCGCGCGTGAACAACCGCAACGACGTGAACTACACGGGCAGCCTGGTGTCGGCGAGCACGACCGGCTACGGCAGCACGGGCACCAGCTACACCGGCCTGCCGCGCTCTTCCACCGGCTACGACTTCGGCATCCGCCACGCGTTCTGATCGTCTGATCGCGTGAGGATGTGACGGGACAGCGCGGCCGCCGCAATGGCGCCGCGCTGTCCGTTCCGGCGGTGCGCAACGGCTTGCGCGCTCTCCGGAACACGCTGCGCTCGGGAGGGAACCTCAGGGCAGCGAGGAGAAGGTGCCGCATTTCAAGGCAGGTCAAATGAACAAACAGATATTCGCGCTCGCGCGCCGGTTGCGCGCGTACGTGTTCCTGCTCGTCGCCTTCGGGTCGCTCGCGGCGGCGCAGGCGCAGAACAGGATCGAGTCGGTCACGGGCTCCCTGCAGGCAGGCAGCGAAGTGCTGCGTGTCGATTTCTCCGAGCCGCTGACGGCGGAACCCAACGGCTTCGCCATCCAGTCGCCCGCGCGCATCGCGCTCGACTTTCCCGGCATGAGCAGCAGCCTGGGCCGCGAGGCCATCGAAATGAACCAGGGCAACCTGCGCTCCGTGAACGTGGTGCAGGCCGGCGAACGCACGCGCCTCGTGCTCAACCTGAAGCAGGCGACTGCCTACAAGGCCGAGCTGCGCGGCAAGTCGCTGCTGGTGACGCTGCAGTCCGCCGCGGGCCCGGCGCTGGCGACTCCAGCATCGGCCACCTTTGCGGAGAACCGCAACCGCGACGTGCTGCCGCTGCGCGACGTCGACTTCCGCCTGGGCACCGAGGGCGCGGGCCGCGTGATCGTGAGCCTGCCCAACGACCAGGTCGGCGTGGACATCCGCCAGCAGGGCAAGGGCCTCGTCGTCGAATTCACGAAGTCGCAGCTGCCCGAGGGCCTGAACCGCAAGCTCGACGTGGCCGACTTCGGAACCCCGGTGCAGACGGTGAGCCTGCAGCAGGCCGGCGACCGGGTGCGCATGGTGATCGAGCCGCGCGGCGACTGGGAGCACAGCGCCTACCAGAGCAACAGCCAGTTCGTGGTGGAAGTGCGCCCGCGCAAGATCGACCCGACCAAGCTGACGCAAGGCGTGGGCTACAACGGCGAGAAGCTGTCGCTCAACTTCCAGAACATCGAGATCCGCTCGCTGTTGCAGGTGATCGCGGACTTCACCAGCTTCAACATCGTCACCTCCGACTCGGTCACGGGCTCGCTCACGCTGCGGCTGAAGGACGTGCCGTGGGACCAGGCGCTGGACATCATCCTGGAGGCGAAGAACCTCGGCATGCGCAAGAACGGCAGCGTGCTGCGCATCGCGCCGGAGGACGAGCTCAACGCCAAGGACAAGATCAAGGCCGAGGCCCAGGCCACGCTGCAGGGGCTCGAGCAGTTGCGCACGCAGTCGTTCCAGCTCAACTATGCGAAGGCGGCCACAGTGGCGCAGGGGCTCTCGGGCACCGGTACGAGCGCGGGCGGAGGCAGCGGCAGCTCGGGCGGTGCGACGCGCATCCTGAGCGCGCGCGGCAGCGTGCTGGCCGAGGTGCGCACCAACCAGCTCTTCGTGACCGACATTCCCTCGCGCCTCTCGCAGGTGGCCGAGCTCATCCAGAAGCTCGACGTGCCGATCCGGCAGGTGCTGATCGAGGCGCGCTTCGTCGAGGCGACCGACACCTTCAGCAAGTCGCTGGGCGCAAAGCTGGGCGGCGGCTTCGTCAATGCGAACTCGTCGGTGGGCGTGACGCCTTCGGTGAGTTCCAGCACCACCGGCGGCGTGACCACCACCACGAGCACCAACACCTATTCGAGCACGAGCTTCGTCAACCTGCCTGCGACCAGCAGCACCGGCGACGCGGTCGGCACCTTCGCGCTGTCGCTCTTCAACTCGGGCCTCACGAAGATGCTCAACCTCGAGATCTCGGCGCTGGAGGCGGATGGCAAGGGCAAGGTGGTGTCGAGCCCGCGCGTGGTGACGGCCGACCAGACCAAGGCGCTGATCGAGCAGGGCACCGAGCTGCCCTACCAGGTGGCGACATCGAGCGGCGCGACCTCCATCGCGTTCCGCAAGGCCAACCTCAAGCTGGAGGTGACGCCGCAGATCACGCCCGAGGGCAACATCATCCTGGCGCTGGACGTCAACAAGGACACCGTGGGCCAGTCGACCACCGCGGGCTACGCCATCAACACCAAGCACATCCAGACCGAAGTGCTGGTGGAGAACGGCGGCACGGTCGTCATCGGCGGGGTCTTCGAGCTGACCGACACCAACTCGGAATCGCGCGTGCCGGTGCTGGGCGAGCTGCCGATGGTCGGCGCGCTGTTCCGCACCCGCAGCCGGGTCAACAACAAGACCGAGATGCTGATCTTCATCAGCCCGAAGATGATCTCGGACCGCAACGCGGCGCGTTGAGCGAAGGGCCGTCGTTCTACCTGATCGCCACCGCCTCGGCCGGGGCGCCCGGCACCGCCACGCGGAACTTGAGGCCATCGAGCAGCTTGTCCCACAGCGCGATGGCCTCTTCGTCGTTGACCGACGAAGCCGCCGCCGCGCCCACGCGATCGGAGGCCACCTTGGTGAACATCGCCGCATGCAGCAGCGCGGGACGCGCGACGTTGCCGGTTTCGCCGATGAACATCCATTCGAACTCGTGCGAGCCGTCGGCTTCGCGGACCAGCGACTCCTCGCCGTCCCAGCCGTGGACTTTCTTCTTGCCCTCGCGCAGCGTCGTCAGCCTGGGATAGCTGCTGCCGGCGTCTCGCTTGCGGTCGTTGATGAGCTTGAGCAGGCCGTAGCCATTGCTGCCCTTCGTGCTCTGGCTCTGGTTGCTCTGGACGCTGAACACGACGTCGGGCAGGGCCGCCATGTGCAAGCCGGCTTGAGACAAAGCCGGGCCTCGGGAGCCGTCGACGCGGGTGAAGCCGTATTCATGGCAAAGGCCCTGATCCGTGGGGACTTCGTTGGGCTCGCGTGCGCGCAGGTTGCTGGCGGTCTCGACGGTATATCGAAGTATCGAATCTGCGGTTATGTTGTTGCTCTTGGCCGTGGTGTTGCCGCCGACAAAAATGTGAGGCCCCACGACGTAGTAGACATCAAAGCTCTCCAGTCCATACTTGGGCGCAAGGTCATCGTCGTAAGACCGAATCAACCAAGTGTTTGGTGCGGGTCCGGGGCCAACGAAATTGATCTTGGCCGTTTTGTCCTTTGCCAGGATTCTTGCCTGTTCGGCGGCCAACACTTTCTCGATGTCATTGGCTTGGTTCGGCAGCGTCGGAAAGTCGCGTCCGAACGCCAGCCTCGAATCTATCGGAGCGGTCAGTACATAGCGTCCGAAGCACAGCAGCTTGGTGTGCTCGAACAATTTCTCAATGCGTCTGTTCATGTGTTGGGTCCTCCATTTGCTATTGCCTTTTGGGGTGTTTCAGTACTCCTCCGCCCACCAAGCCGAGTCGAAATCTGCGGCGATACGCGCAATGCCATAGAGCGTGGCCGCACCGGCATTGGCGTTGCTGTAGCTGGATTGGTGGTCGTAGCCCGTCTGTACGAACTTGGCCTTGGCGCGCACCTTGTTGGCGCTGCGTTCCACGGGCACTGTGCCGTCGCTGGGCGTCATCGGGGGCTGAAGCCTGAGCTTGAGTACCTCGCCCCCGTTGCCTTTCACCCGCAAGATTCCTTGTCCGTCGTCGCCTTCGTTGCCGGGCAGTGGCGTCCACGTCGACGGGGCACCTGCCACGATGGGATCGCCGTCGACTACTCGCCACACCAGATCATTCCAAGCTGGTTGTTTCGGGTCGCTGCCGTAGTGTGCGTAGGTGCGTTCGTGGAAAGTGTCTTGGATGGCGTTGGCGAATCTCATCGCGTTCACTATTCGCTTCATCGTGGCTTCCAGGCCTATTTGGGCCGTCGGCTTTCCTCCTTCTTCCTTGGGCTTTCCGGCCTGTTTCGCCGGATCGATCCAATCCGGATTGATCAACCTCCACCACTTGTCCCGGTCGAGCGTGTAGATCTCGCTCACCGCGTCACTGCTGGGCCATTTCGCCAGGAACTTGCCGTTGTCGTCCTGCACCTGCAGCCACTGCGTACCGTAGGCGGCTGCCGGCAACAGCTCCAGGCCGCCCTGTGCATTGGCCAGCACCGCCGTCACTTCCTCGCCGTTGTCGCCCAGGACGCTCTGCGTGATGCCGCCTACCAACTGGGACTTCAGATGCCACCAGGGCTTGTTGCTGCCCTCGAAGCCCGCGCGCATGCGCTTGTACGCGGCGGCCGCGCCGGTGGTGGGCATCACCCCATGCACCACGCCCAGGATGCGATGCCTGATGGCGCCGTAGTCCGCGTGCATCATCGCCCGCGCCAGGATGCCGCCCATGCTGTGCGTGACGACGATGACGCCGGGGCAGTCGAAGCCGTTGTGGTTGTAGGTGTCGATCAGCAGCTCGATCTTCTTCGCAAGCTGCCTGCCTTCCTCGCCGTTGCTCCTGAGCCAGTTGTAGCCGAAGGCGTGCACCGGATACCAGCAGTTGCCGATCTTGCGGATGTCGTCCTCGCTCAGCGGCTGCGCGTCGTGGACGCCGAAGCTCGACGGCGGCCGGCCGATCAGCGCCTCGGGGTTGCTCTTGTCGAGCCATGCCGGTGAGACGACGTACTTCTTGCCTTCCCGTCGCAGCATGTCGTTGAGCTGGCGCTCCATCAATTGCAGGATGCTGCCGTAGGCGTCGAACATCACTTCGCTCCATCCTCGTGCGCGGGCCTTCTGCGCGGCGGTGAAGCTTTGCTGGTTGCTCGCCAGCGGGTGCGTCGGGTCGGCCTTCGGATCGGTGATGAGCAGCTTGCTGACGTCGCCCAGGTCGTCGGGCACGTTGTCGTGGCGCTGGTCGGAGCTGATGGTCGCGGAGCCCGTGGCATCGAAGCGGCGGCCTTGCTTGCCTTCGATCTTTTCGTCGGTGACCTTGTAGCGGTCGACTTCCACTTCGTCCGGGTCCAGCCGCATCTGGCGGGCTGCCGCGCTTGCGTTGCGCCGCGAGAAGGCGTCGCCTTTCTTGTCGGGTGACCACGAGAGGTTGTCGCTGCGTTTGAGCAGCGCCTGCCGCTCGCGGGACAGGCGCAGGTTGCTGCCCATGATGCCGGGCAGGAACACGATCGGGATGAGCTTGCCCGGGGGCACGCGCACTCGGATCTTTCTCCTGTCGTCGAGCGGGGTCGTCACGGCGGTGACTTCCGCGAAACCACCCAGGCCCAGACTGAAGTCCAGCCAGATGTCCTCTTCTTCTCCCTGCACAGCCATTGTTTGGCCCTCCCTGCTGGCGTGTGCGCGTCGCAGTGTCCGGGTCGTGCCGGGCGTGGTCGCCCAGGATGGGCCACGATGTGAGCGCGCTTCAAAATAGTTTGATCCGACTATATGAGGCGCACTTTCATTTTCAATGACGGAGCACAGGATCGGTCGCGATGCGTGAAGAAGTGCGCGCGGCGCGCGGTGGCAATGCATCCGCGCTTCGAGAAGAGGTGGTCGTCGGGCTGCTATCCGGCCGGGTTCGGATCGACGCAATGGCGCAGCTCGGCTTCTTCCTGCTCCACCCAGTGCGTCCCCACGCCGTGAGCCCGGTTGCCGGCATCGACGGCCGCCTGGAAGGCTGCGCGCACCGCAGGCGTATCGGGCTCCCACAGCCAGTACCCTTCGACGACGTGCCCGAACAGCCCCGTGCAGGGCAGGCGCCAGCGCAGACGGATCCACGGGCGCGAAGCTGCAGGAGTGCACATGCCGGCGAGTCTGCGCGGTGATGTGGGAGGGATCTTGAGGGCTCGCTCGTGGGCAAGAGGCCGATCGATCAGGAGCGCGCCTGCAACGCCCTTCTTTCTTTCTACTTGCCGTCGGTCAGCCGCCGCCAGGAGATGCGGCGCGTGCCGCTCGACGAGGAGACCGGGATGGTGGTCGTCGTCACGGCGCCGGTGGAGTCCTTGGTGGTGGCGACGGTCTTGCCGCTCGTGGTCACCGCGATCGCTGCCGAGCTCGACAGGCCCGCGCTGGACAGCAGCACGCCGGCACTATCGGCTCCAGACACCGTCAAGCCGGTGGCGTAGTTGACGTAGTTGATGTAGCTGGAGCCGCCGGTGCTGCACGCGCCCGAGGTGCTGGGCGTGTTGGAGACGTAGACCAGCGTGCCGGAGGTGAGCACCGGGTCTTCGTCGACGCGTTCGCCCGACTCGGGCATGTCCACGAACCAGCCGTACATGCTGCTGAAGTTGGTGCTGTAGCTCACCGAACTGGAAACCGTGCGCACGCCGGAGATATCGGTGAGCGCCAGCTTGACGAAGCAGTTGGTCGTCGTCCCCGTGCTGCATGCGTTGCTGCGCGGGTTGCCGTAGATGGCGGTGGTGCTGGAGCTGCCGCTCAGCGTGTCCTTGATGGCGTACATGGACTGCACCTGCGATGTGGTGATGTCGGTCACGCCCAGGTAGGCGCCGGTGCCGACGAAGACAACGTGCTGGCTGTTCACGAGGCCCAACTCCGGCGCCGTGGTGATGGGCTGGCGGTTGCCCGAGCTGTCCGACAGCGTAGCCAGGAGCTGCACCGTGGCGCTGCCGCTGCTGGCGGTCAGGGCGCTGATGTCGAAGCGCCAGAGGTTGCCGTACAGGTCGCCGCCGTAGACCTGGGTGGTCGTGTTGTCGGTGGAGCTGTTGGTCCAGCCGCTGATCTTCGCCATGCCGCTGGGGCAGGGCACGACGGAACAGCCGGTCACCGTGCTGCCGCTCGCGTTGCTGCCCATGCCGTTGTCGATCTTCTTGATCAGCGCGCCGGTCATGGCGTTCCTGATCCACAGGTGGCCCTTGCCGTCGCCGTCGGAGACGTTGTTGTAGCCGGAGCTGAGCACGACCGCCCATGTTCCGTCCGACAGCTTGGTGATCACTGGGGCGCCGTAGGTGTAGCCGAGGTCCGTGTCGTACAGGTTGGGCGTGAGCGTGCTGCTGGAGCTGAACTCCCACAGCACGGTCGGCGAGGCCGGGTCCGTGACGTCCAGCGCGAAGTAGGCGCGGCCGCCGTCGCCAAGGCCGCCCACGATGATGGTGTGCCAGGCGCTGTTGTAGTAGACGTCGGCCTGCGTGATCTGGCCGTCCACGAAGTAGACGTGGTTGGACGCGTAGTTCTTGTCCGCCAGCTTGTACAGGTTGGGCAGCAGCACCGAGGGAATGTAGGCCCAGGCCTCGGCGCCCGTGTCGGCATTGAAGGCATGCAGCATGCCGTCGTTGGCGCCCACGTAGACCATGCCCTGGCGCGAGGCGTTGGCGGTCTTGAAGCTGGCATAGCCCGTGTCGCTGTAGCTGCGCGAAGGGGCCTTGATGTACACCGGCGTGGAGTTGACGACGTCGCCCAGCACATGGGTGCGCGACCGGTAGTACTTGGTGTTGGTGGAGCCTTCGTTGCTGCGGTCGCCGCGCAGGTAGTTCACCAGGTTCACCGCACCCGCGCCGGTGGTGGTGCCGGCGGTGGAGCTGTCGACCTGCGATGCGGTCGCGAGGCAGCTGGTGCCGGAACTGCACAGCTGCGACAGCGAGCCGATCGACGCGATCTTGAAGTAGCCCTGCATCGTCGTCGTGAGCGAATCCCAGGCGAAGCTCAGCTTCGTCGCGGTGCTGGGGTTGTAGGTGAAGATGGTGCGCGAGGCGTAGCCGACGTTGTCCAGGAGTGCCGTGGTGGTGAGGCTGCCCGAGGTGCTGGAGCAGTCGGAGCCCGCGCCCGACTCGGCCCAGTCCGCGGTGGTGGATGTGATGCCGGTGCTCGAATTGACCGCATAGCGCGCCAGTTCGCCGAACCACTTGCCGGAACAGTAGGTGGTCGAGAAGGTATAGCCGGTGGTGGTGGAGGTCAGCACGGCGGCGCTTTGCGTGACGGCAGCGGAGCTGCTTGTCGTGGCGTCCACGGTGTTGAGGAAGTTGGTCAGGCTGGTCTTGATGTCGGATGCGTTCGAAGCGCTGTAGTAGCCGCCCCGGCCGTTGACGGCCGCGTGCCAGAGGTCGTCGATGGCGGTCTGGGTGTTGCTGACCGGCGTGGGCCAGTTGCAGCTGCCCGAACTCTGCCAGTTGCATACCCCCGCGGCCTGCGTCGTGCTGCTGGTGGCGGTGCCGTTGACGATGTCGTAGTAGTCGCCGCTCGTGGCGTTCGCATAGTCGGCATCGAACAGCATGTAGCCCGAGGCGCCCAGGCCGATGGTGGATGTCACCATGTTCTGGCGCTTGTTGGAATAGCTGTTGCTCGATACGTCCGTGCCGCTCGAGTTCGTCGCATTGCTCAGGGCGGACGAGCGCAGGTCGGTGACGTAGTAGTACTCGGCCGTATCGGCCAGCGTGTTGGACACCGCATTGCCGTCGAGATAGGGGCGCGACTCGCTGCTGTCCTGGTCGCCGATGGCGGTTGTGCTGTCGACCTTGTAGGGCGTCGCGGTCTCGTTCCAGTAGCCGTCGGTCGACATCAGCGTGTAGTTGCGCTGGCAGGCGTACTGCATCGGATCGGTGGTCGTCACGCCGTTGATGGAAGAGATCTTGGCGGCGTAGTAGCGCCCGGCATTCGACAGCGCGGTGCGAAGCGGCGTGGTGCCGCTGGCCTGGGCCGCCAGGAGCTTGCCGTACCACAGCGACTTCTGCCCGCCGCTGGTGGTCGTGTTGTCGGCGATGTTCAGGAAGTCCGTCGAGCTGCTGACCTTGTTGATGGTCATGTAGCCCAGCCGGTAGCTGGAGGTCAGCCCGCTGAAGGCGAGGGTCGTGGCGCTCTTCATCGCCTGCATGCGGGTGTGATAGTAGGCCCACCAGTTGGCGAAGTTGGTCATCTCCTCCGCATAGGTGCAGGTGGTGCTGTTGGTGGTGCAGTCGGTGCGGGTCGTCGAGCGGGCGCTCGTGCCGGGGTAGGCATAGGTCGACGTGCTGCTGCTGATCGTGGTCTGCACCCAGCTGCCCGGCGTGCCTCCGCTGAAGGCGGTGACCGTGGCAGTCATGCTGCCGGATTGCGTGACCACGGGCGAGTAGCCGTAGGCATCGGCGCCCTTGGGCGAGGTGATGGTCACGGTGCTGCCGCTGCGGCTGGCGCTGTAGCCTGCGATGCCGCAGTTGCCGGTCTTGCTGCTGGTGCAGTTGTTGATGGCGGTGACGATGTTGGTGGCCACCGTGGTCGACGACGTGCTGGCCGAGGTGGTGGCCGAGAGAATCTGCACGCCGTTGACCGTGATGCCGCTGATGCTCGTGCTGCCCGATCCGCCGAGGACGATGGTCGCGGTGGAGCTCATGCCCGGATACCGCGGGTACTTGTAGGTGGCCGGCGCGGAGGTGCTGTCGACGTAGACCGCCTGGCAGGTGCTCAGCGCGGACGTTGTGCACCAGCGCAGGTAGGCCGGGTAGGCGTATGCGGTGGTGGCCGCGCTCTGCTTGTTGCAGGTGCGCAGGTTGGCCGAGGAGCAGTACTCGCCCGCAATGAAGGTGTAGTACGTGGCGGGCGTGCTCGTTCCCGTCAGGTCGGTCGTGCCCGTGGAGATCACGCCGAAGCCGTCGGTCGGCACCTTGGTCCATGCCGAGGTGTTGGCCGAGGTCATGCTGGTATAGCTGGTGCCGGCGTAGTTGACGGGCGGCGTGTAGGTGACCGACGGGTCGTAGTAGATGCCGTTGAAGCGGCTGTTGCGGTAGAGGTACGGATAGCTGCTGGCGCTGTAGTCGTCCGCCCAGTCCGGGAGGTAGGCGGAGCTCATGCTGCCGGAGTTGTCCAGGATGAACATGATGTTGGGCTTGACCAGCGTGGCCGAGGACGTTTCCAGCGGAGCCGTCGCCAGGTCGGTGAGCGCGCCGAAGGCGGGTGCCGCGAGGATCAGCGCCAAAGCGCCGCCCATGCAGGAGCGCCAGCGGCCGTGAGGAAACATGTTCATAGGGCCACCATGGCTTGCGTGAAGGAGACGGTATTGCGCGGACCGCTCACCTTGACGGTGATGCGGTAATAGACTTGGCTGCTGGACGACTGGGCGCTGCCCGACTTCTTGCTGCCTCCGGTGTTCAAGGCCAGGGGCGAACTGCCGCAACCGTTGGCGGACGACGCATCGCCTGTGCTGGCGCACATGCGCTGTATCAGGTAGGAGGCGGTGTTGCCCGAGCTGTCCTGGCTTTGCGAGACGGCCGTGTAGCCCGCGCTGACCAGCTGGGTCCACAGCTGAGACCACGACTGCGTGCTGCCGGGGTCGGTGCGCGTGGCGGCGTAGCCGCGGCTCGCCTGGTCGCAGGCGAGCACGGATGTTCCTGTCGAGCAGGTGGTGGCGGTGCTGGAGCTGGTCTGTCCGCTGTTGTTCTCCAGCCAGGTCACCGCCGCTTCCACCGCCTGGTCGGCGGAGGTAGCCGCCGCCTGCTCGAAGGCCAGGTTGCCGGCGATGCTCGCCGAGGTGGAGGTGGTGCGCATCAGGCCGATCGCGGCGATGCTCATGATCGCCAGCGCGATCAGCGCGATGATCATGACGAAGCCGCGCTGCCCGCGCCGCAGGCACGGCGGGCTCAGCATGCGACGTCTCCGCTCTGGTACGTGACCTGGTTGCCGTTCCAGATGATGTCGCGCAGCGGCACCGTGGTCTCGATGGTCTTGTAGCGGTAGTGCTTCCAGTCCGAGCTGCCGCTGAGGTCGATCGCCAGGGCCGTGGGCGTCACGGTGGTCAGCGTGCTGGTGGTGCTGGTGTTGGCGGTGCTGCCGGACCAGGTGGGCGCGGTGGTGGTGACCGTGTCCTTGTCGTACTGCTGGCTGCGCGCCACCACAGCGAGCCGCAGGCCGACCACCCGCAGCCAGCCGCAGTAGCTGGACAGGCCCGAGGTGTCGCTCGTGCCGCCGGGAGTGGTCTGGTCGTAGCTGTCGACCACGCCGTCCATCTTCGGCGTGACCAGGTCGCTGGTGTCGCGGCCGTACTGGGCCCGCAGGCTGGCGATGTGGCTGGCGATGGGAACCCAGACGCTGCTGTCGAGCGTGGTCGTATAGCTGGTGTCGCCGCAGTTGTAGGCCGTGTAGTCGCACACGGTGAGGTTGCCGTTGCGCACCGCATAGGCATGGATGACGGGCGCGGAGCCGAGGTTGTAGACGGCCGCCTCCGCCGACGCCAGGCCGGCGGTGCCAGTGGACACGGTCAGCACGTAGCTTGCGATGGCGGTCACCTTGCCGAGGATCAGGGCACAGGAAGAACTGATGTCGCGCGTGGTCGAAGCGGCCGTCACCCAATCGCCCGTAGCGAAAGACGACGGGGTGGACACGGTGTAGCTGGTCGCGGTGCTGGTGCCCGTGAGGGCGTCCCCCTCGGTGGGGCTGGCCGAACTGCCGCTGACGATGAGGAGCGTGTCGGTGTTGGCGTCGCCCGAGGGCACCAGCGAAGTACCGGGGTTCACCGTGACCGGGGCCAGCGACGACAGCGTGACGCTCTTGCTGTCCGAGGTCGTGGTGTAGCTGAGGCTGCAGCCCAGCAGCGTGTAGGCGCTGATGCCCAGGCCGGCCTGGTTCAGTTCGCGTGCCAGGACATGCGTGACCGTGGCGGCGTTGATCTCGGCGTCGCCGCTGGTGCTGGTCAGCCGCTGCTGCGTGCTCGTGGAATACAGCAGCTGCACGACGATCAGCACCGCGAGCATGCCGACGAGCAGGCCGATCATGAGCTCGATGATGCTGAAGCCGTGCTGGCTGCGGATGGGGCGTGGGCCGCGCATGAAGCTCCTCACGGCTTCATCTGGGCCATGGCCACGTACTGGTGGGCGCTGCTGTCGCCCGGGCCCTTCCAGTAGATGGTGATGGTGGCCAGGCTGCTGCTCACCGCCGAACTGCCGCCGCCGGCGACCGTGCTGAAGGTGACCGTCGGCGGCAGGCTGCCGACGCCCGGCAGGTTCGACTTGTCGACGGCCGCCTTCCAGCTCGTGTAGCCCGTACCGGCAGTAGTGCTTGCGTAGTTGGCCTGGAGGGTGGCCGCCGTGCGGTCGCTCATCCACATGCGGCCGACCAGGTCGCTGGCGAGCATGGCGGCGGTCGTGCGGAACTCGGCGCCCGTCGCGGTGCGCGCCGTGCTGGCATAGAGGCCGGTGATGCCCAGCAGCCCGATCGCGAAGATGAGCAGCGCGGCCATCGCCTCGATGAGGGTGAAGCCGCTCATGGCGGATGAGTGAGCGTGGTGGCGGGTCATGGTCAGCAGGTCATGGGGTCGGTGGTGCCGCTGCGCGCCGGGTCGCAGATGCGGGAGTCGCCGCCGGGCGAGACGATCACGTTCAGGCAGCGCACCGAGCCGCCGGACGCGACGCAGGTGCCGCTTGCGCTGCTCAGCTGCACCGTCAGCGCGGCGATGGATGTGGTCGGGTTGGTCGTGGCCGACTGGCGGCCCAGCGCATCGAAGCCCACGGTGCTGCGCGTTGCGGTGAGAACCAGGTCCGAGCTCTTGCTGACTTCGAGCGGGCTCTTGCCGATCAGGTAAGGCGTGCTGGTGGTGCTCGGCGTGTTGCCGCAGGCATCGGCCGGCGTCTGGGAGAGCGTGGAGTTCACCACCCAGATCGCCACGCTGGTGCTGAGCGCGCAGCTGGCATCCAGCGAACTGACGAACTGCAGCCGCGTGCCGGTGTTGCGCCGGATGGCTTCCGCCCTGGCCATCTGCAGGTCGGAGCGCAGCGTTTCGGCCGCGCTGCGCAGGCGCGTGTTGCGCGTCCAGTCGCCGAACCAGGGGGCGGCCAGCAGGGTCAGGATCGCCAGGATCGTGATGCCCACCATCAACTCGATCAAGCCGAATCCCCGCGTCGAGCGCGGCCGTGTGCGCATCAGCAACTCCCGCCCCGGTTCGTGATCCAGCAGCTCGACGAGGACGCGGTCCATCCCGTCACGCCGGTGATGGTGGACGTTCGCGTGCCGTCCTGGTCGATGGTGTAGGTGAAGCCGGCCATGGTGGACGAGCCGGTGGCCGTGATGGTGTAGCTCGTGGACGAGCTCGGCGTGCAGGTGAGCGTGAAGTACTTCAGGTTGGTGTTGGAGATGCTCACGCCGCATGTGCTGGTGGAGCCTGTGGCGTAGTAGCTCTTGGCGTCCTGGAACCACTGCTCCATCTTCGCGTTGCTGGCCGAGAGGTTGGCGGTCGCCTCCGGGATGCGGCCGCGCCTTACGTAGTCCGTGTAGGAGGGCAGGGCGATGGCCGCGAGGATCGCCACGATCGCCACGGTGACCATCACCTCGATCAGGGTGAAGCCATGCGCGCACGCACGAATCTCTCTGGGCTTCTTCTGCAGCCGCGTCATGGTGGTTCTTCTCCTCGTTTGTCGGAAGCAACCGGAAACTTCCTGGACGCCGAGTCGAACACGCAATCTGGGAGAAATCTGGCTGATGCGTTGGGGTTTGTGTGCGCGTGGGAGGCGCTGAATCCGAGGTTCCTCCGACTTTGTCTCTGAGCATCCGTGTCGTGTCGGATTGACCGATGTTCTGGAGAAGTGCCCGATGAAAAAGAAGTGGAAGTCCCTTAGGGCGGCGTGTCTGCTGATTTGCTCGAGCGGGGCCTGGGCTGTGTCGACAGCTACGGAAAACTGCAGCGCAAGCGCCAGTAATACTGCAGGTGGCAATTCAGCCGTCGATGCTGCATTGAAGACTTGTGCAGCCAGTGTGGCCAAGGATTCGAACGTTGGTCCTGATGAGACGGCGATGACCGCGTGCATGACGAAGGCGGGCTTCACGAAGCCCGCACAGGGGGCCGAGCACAGGCCACTACCGCCCGGTTCAGCACCACGGAAATGACTGCCTGGCAACCGGCATCGGCCGGGAAAGAAACGAGAAGCGCCGCCGCATGTGCACAGCTACCTCGCAATCGAGGAGCCTGAGCTAAGGGCCGACGCCCTGAAGCTCCTGCGGGTGGGTAAGTGAAAAGTCTGCCCGGAAATCGAGGCCTGCCACGTGCTCAGCCAAGCGGATCAGTGCGCCGCAGCCGCCAACCGTTGCGCCTCGAGCGCCAGCGGCACGCGAACCTGCGCGAGCAGCCCGTGCGAGCCCGACTTCAGCACCACGTCGCCTCCATGCGCGCGCGCGATGGAGCGGCACACGGCCAGGCCGAGTCCGCTGCCCGGCGCGCGCGAGGAGCGGGCCTGCGCAGTGCGATAGAACGGCCTGAACACCTGCTCGAGTTCCGCCGCCGGCAGGCCCGGTCCCCGGTCGCCGATCTCGACCACGGCGTCGGGGCCATCGGTGAAGAGGCGCACGCGCGCCTGGTGGCCGTACTTCACGGCGTTCTCGATCAGGTTGTCGAGCACGCGCCGCATGCCGATCACGTCGACTTCCACCGGCGCTTGTTCGGTGCGGCGCAGCTTCACGTCCTTGCCGACGAAGGCGGCCTGCTCGACCACGTCCTCCACGAGGCTCGAGAGGTCCGTGCGTTCGCGCGCGGTCACCACGGATGCGTCGCGGATGAAGCTGAGCACGGAGCCGATCATCAGCTCCATCTCCTGCACGTCCTCGAGCATGCCGGCGCGCACGTCGTCGGGCACGTCCTCGATGCGGAAGCGCAGCCGCGTGAGGGGCGTGCGCAGGTCGTGGCTGATGGCGCCGATCATCACGGTGCGGTCGTCGACGAAGCTTCGAAGCCGCGCCTGCATGCGGTTGAAGGCCTGCGCGGCGCGGCCGATCTCGGCGGGGCCATCCAGCGCGAGCACCGGCGCCGCGGGGTCGCGGCCGAGCTGGTCTGCCGCGCGCGCGAAGCCGGCGATGGGGCGCACCAGCCTGCGCGAGAACAGCCAGCCCGCGGGCGCCACGATGGCGGCCGCGATCAAAAACCACAGCAGCACACGACGCTGCCACGCATTGGGAAAGGACTCGGGCGCGGGCTGCACCACGACCCAGCTGCCCTCGGGCGTGTAGACGGCGGCGATGAAGTCGCCCTCGACGAAGGGCGCGGGTGCGAGGCCGAAGAGGCCGCGCGTGGCGGGACGACTGATGTCGGCGGTGTCGGTGGCCGTGGCTTCGGTGGTGTTGGCAGGGGCGCGTGGCGGCACGGCTGTGGAGGTTGGCGGTGCCGTGCCGGCCGTTGGAGCGTTGCCGGATGTAGATGGGCGTGCCGCGGGCTCGGTGTTCGGCACCGGTACCGGTACCGGGGTCGATGGCGGCGCTTGCGCCTTGACGGGAGCTTCGCGTGGCGGAGTGCTCTCGACGACAGGGGGCAGGCTTCGCATGCCGCCTCCCTGCTGCATCGAGGGGGCCGCAGGCTGGCCACGCGCCATGCCCGGTGGTGCCATCGACGACGGCGAGGGTGCGTCGGGCGCTCTGGGCGCGATCGCCGTGGCGGGCGGCGCAGGAGAGACGGAAGGCGACGGCGATTGGGATGGCGATGGCGGCGCGCCGGGCGAAGGCGCTGTCGTCGTGTTGCCCGGCGGAGCGGAACCAGGCTCGGCTGCGGCAGACGGCGTGGAGGACCGGGATGACACGGAAGGCCCACCGGTAGAGTCCGCGGGCGGGGCGCTGCCTGGTTGCGACTGGTTCGTCGTGTTGGCGGGCGTGGACGAGCGGGACGATGTCGACGGTCCGGCCGTCGAATCGTTGGATGGGGCGTTGTTCTGTGGCGCCTGATTCGTCACGCTGGCGGGCGGCGACGGTTGTTGTTGCTGCTGCTGTTGTTGTTGAGACGACGAAGGCGGAGGCACTGGCGGAGCGCCCGTCATGCTGTCCCTCTGCACCCCCCTGTCGGTGCCGAAGCCGCTGCCGGGGCCTCCGAAGCCACCCGGGAAGCCCATGCCTCCGGGACCTCCCGGCCCGCCACCACCGCCACCCCCCGGAGGGCCGCCCCGGGCCTGCACCCGCAGGAAGCCGCTTCCGGAGGCCGCGCTGGCGACGCCACGCGACACGTCGTGCCCGCTGCCCGCAGAGGCGACCGGCCCCGTGGTGCCTGCGAACGGCAGCGGAGTGAAGAAGTACAGCCGCACCTCGGCCTCGTCCCGCGTCAGCAGCTGTGCGAGGTCGCGGCGCGAGCGGTCGGATGTGAGCCAGCCTTGTCCCTTGGGCTGTGGCGCCTTCGCCTGCAGCGTGCGCTGCAGCAGGTGCACGTTGCGGCCCTCGGCGCCACGGCCCGAGAGCACGCGAGCGATGTCGTCGAGCTGCCATTGCCGCTGGGGCTGGGGCGGCAGCAGCACGGTCAGCGCCAGCGTCACGACCTGCGCCACCACCAGGCCGCCCAGCAGCAGGCCCATGATCTGCCACGCGAGCGGCGGGCCCAGCCAGCGTCGCGCGGTACCTTGGGTGTTCATGGGGCGATGCTGGCACGGACGGCAGGCGATGTCACGCCGGCATGGCTCGATCTTTGCATTCCCATCTTTTCTCCCAAGTCAGCGCCGCTGCGCAGGGCCGGGGCATGCGCAAGCGTTCGAGCGCGCGAGTCTGCGAAGCGGATGTTGCTGCCGGATTTCACCGCATTGCAATTCATTGCAGCGCGTGCAAGGCTTCGGGCCAGGGCGCTGCGCGGCCTATGATCCGCTGCTACCCGATCCGCCGTAACGTGAACCTGTCCACCCGCATCCTCATCGTCGACGACGACGCCGGCATTCGCGGCCTGGTGGCGTCCTTCCTGGAAAAGCATGGCTTCCAGGTCGACGCGGCCGGCCATCCGGCGGAAATGCGCGAACGCCTCGCGCAGGCCGAGTACGCGCTGATCGTGCTCGACGTGATGATGCCCGGCGAAGACGGCCTGAGCGCGCTGCGCGACCTGCAGCGCATCGGCGGGCCGCCGGTCATCATGCTGTCGGCCGTTGGCACCGACATCGACCGCATCGTGGGCCTGGAGATCGGCGCGGAAGACTACCTGGCCAAGCCCTGCAATCCGCGCGAGCTGCTGGCGCGCATCCGCACCGTGCTGCGCCGCACTTCGCATGCCGCGGCCATTGCCGCAACAGCGGGGCAGCAGCCACCGCAGCCCGCGGCCGCCACGCACGAGGCACAACAACAGCAGCAGCAATCCTCGACGCTGTTCTTCGCAGGCTGGCGCATGGACCTCGAGGCCCGCCAGCTGCACGACCCGCAGGACCGCCCCGTGGATCTCTCCGATGGCGAGTTCCGCCTGCTGCGCGCGCTGGTGCAGCACCCGCGTCGCGTGCTGACGCGCGACCAGCTGGTGCAGTACGCGCTCGGCGCGGAAAGCGATTCGTACGACCGCGCCATCGACGTGCAGGTCAGCCGCCTGCGTCGCAAGCTGGCCTCCGGCGAGACGCGCGCCGACCTGATCCGCACCGTGCGCAACGAGGGCTACATGTTCGTGCCCGCGGTCACGCGCACGCGAGAGGCCTGAGCCGGGACCTGGCCTTTCGCAAAGGCCGGCGCCCATTCGCGAGATGCCGCGAAGCCTGGGTGAGCACAGCAATACATTGAAATTCGCAGGAAATGCGAAGCCCTCAATCTCGGGGCATCGCATTCACCATCACCCCTACCGATCCATGACATCGTTCGACTGGCTGTGGGACTGGCGCACCCTGATCGCGCTGGCCATCTGCGACACCGCGTTGCTTGCGATGTTCCTGGTCTGGGACGCGCGGCGCATTGCGTTCCTGACCCGGCGGTGCGTCGCGGTGCACGAGCCGCCGACGGCCCGGCGTTGCCGATTCAGTCCGGAAGACTGCGGCGCGTTCCCTCGGGAGTCGGCCGGGTCCGGCACCTGAGCTCGAGCTTGCGGCAGGTGCCGAAGTCGCTTTCCGCGAAGGGGGCTGCTGCATCGGCGCACTCCGGTGCCCCAAGCGTTTCGGCGAGCAGGGCCAGCAGATGGCCGGCCACTCGCGGGTCCAGCACGGTGCCGGTCGGTAGCGCGCGCAAGGCGAGGGCGATGTCGGCGTCTTCCGCGTCGCTCAGCAGGTAGCCCGTCGCGCCCGAGGCGAAGGCCGAGAGCACCAGTTCGCGATCGTCCGTGTCCGACAGCGCGATGACGTGCGCGCGCGGCAGCTTCGCGCGCACGTCGGCGATCAATGCAGCGCCACGGCCGATGGGGTAGAGCTGCATGTCGACGAACACCAGGTCGAAGGGCAGCGCGGCGAGCATCGCTTCAGCCTCGTCGATAGTGGGTGCGAGCACCACGCGCCGGCCCGGTGCGAGAAGCCCGAGGATGCGCTTCATGCGGCTCGCGACGGCCGGGTCGCTTTCCACCACGAGCGCACCGAAGAAAAGCTGCGGCCGGTGCATCCGCGAGGTGCCGACAGGGAGGGCGTGGCCGGACATGAATGGGCTTTCCGACGCGAGCTGCCTTGGCCCCCGTTCGTCTCAGCGAGTCGTCGCTTGCTTGTGCTGCTGCGGGGGGCGACCGTGCTTGTGCCGGCAGTTGCCGCCATGCAGGCCCGTCTTCGTCGTGCCGGTCGCGGTGATCGGCGCGAGGGTCGACTGGCTGTAGCTGCCGGCCGCGTCGGTTTCGCGCGCGGCGCAGTCGTCGCTGCCCGCCAAGAAGATGCCGAATGCCAGAGCACCGAAGGCCAGCACACCCGCGATGCGCGGCAGCCAGGAGAACTTGTCGAAGCGGGGCATGGTGGCGGGGATCGGTTGCATCTTGCCGCTCCATCGGGCCCGCATGGTGAGCCCGGGCTGCGAGCCCTCTGCATGCACCAGTGCCGGCAGGCCGTCGAGGCGCAAGGCCTGCAGTGCGCGCGATGCGCCGTGTGGGTTGCGATACCGGTGGCTGTTCATGACCGGTATCGTGAACTTCAAAGGGGGAGAAAAATTGGATGGCCGCGCTCCCGGGCGGCCATCTCCTGAAGGCCGGGAGGGGGCTAGAAGTCGACCTTGGCGCTCAGGCTGAAGGTGCGCGGGTCGCCGGGCTTGATGTAGTTGTCGTACTGGTATTCCCAGTAGCGGCGGTTCGCCACGTTGTTGATGGCCGCGCGGAAGGTGGTGTTGCGTCCCGCGATGCGCGTCGTGTAGCTCGCGCCGATGTTGGCGACGGTGTAGCCGGGCAGGTTCAGCTGGTTCGAAGCGTTGAGCATGGTGTTGCCCGTGTACTTCATGTCGGCCGAGAGCCTGAGGCCGGGCACCTGCGGCACGAGGTAGGACACCTGCGCAGTCGCCACCAGCTTCGGCGCACCCGCCACGCGGTTGCCCACGTAGCTGCTGCCGCGCTCGTACGAGCTGTCGAGCAGCATCAGGTTGCCGCCGATCTGCCATTGCGAGCCCAGCCAGGTGGATGCGCCGAGCTCGAGGCCCTGGTAGATCGACTGGCCGTCCTGCACCAGCACGTTGGCGCTGTTGGCGTATTCGGCGCCGCGCTCGATGCGGAACAGCGCTGCCGTCGCGCTCCAGCGGTCGCGCTCGGTCTTCACGCCCAGTTCGTACTGCTTGCTCTTCAGCGGATTGAGCAGCTGGCCGTTGTTGGCGTAGATGGTGCTCACCGTGCTGCCCGGCTCCAGCGATTCGACATAGCTGGTGTACAGCGTGGTGTCGGGCGCGGGCTTGTACATCAGCGCCAGCGTGGGCGTGATCACGCCGCTCTTGCGGTAGCTCGAGTTCTGCGCACCGGTGGTGTCGTAGCCGGTCTGCTCGTAGGTGGTGCTGCGCAGGCCGGCCAGCACCGACCACCTGTCGGACAGCTTCAGCGTGTCGCTCGCGAACAGCGCGCGCTGCGTGATGTCGCTGTTGCGGTAGGTCGTGAAGTCGGTGGAGGTGGCGTAGCTGTTGGGGTTCTGCCCGAAGATGTTTCCGGTGCCGATCAGCTGGTAGACGCTGTTGCTGCTGTAGTAGTTGACCTGCTTCTGCCACGAGGTGCCCAGCGTGATCTGATGCTCGAAGTCGCCGGTGCGCAGCTTGCCGTTGACCATGGCCTGCCACTGGTTGAAGCGGTGGCCCTCGGCGCTGTCGGAGCGGTAGTCGTCATAGCTGCCGCCGGCATCCTGCAGGTATGCGATGCCTTCATTGCGGCTGCGCGTGGCGCTGCTGTGGCTGTAGCTGGTGCTCAGCGTCCAGTCGGGTGCGAGCTGGTACTGCAGGCCGGTCGAGTAGAGCCTGAAGTCGGTCGCCAGGTGCTGGCCCGGGCCCACCAGGTTCTGGTTGTTGGCGCTGATGGTCGAGGGCAGCTGCGTGCCGGTGTAGCTGCCGAGGAAGATCGACGGCGTCTGGCCGGTGGACGTGCGCTTCTGGTAGAGCGAGTCGAAGGTCCAGGTGAGCTTGTCGGTGAGCTTCGCGTCGAGGCCGAGCGACACCGAGTTGCGGCGCACGTTGCCGTCGTTGTAGGTCTTGCCTTCCTCGTGCGTGGCGTTGAGGCGGTAGCCGAAGCGGTCGTCGGTGCCGAAGCGCCCGCCCAGGTCGACGTGCTCGCTCCAGATGCCGGCCGTCTTGTAGCCCACCTCGATGCTGCGCACCGGCTGGTCGGTCGGCTTCTTCGTCACGTAGTTGACGATGCCGCCCGGCGCGCCGAAGCCGTACATGAAGCCCGACGAGCCCTTGAGCAGTTCGATCTGCTCGAAGTGCTCGTAGGGCAGGGTGATGGCGTAGCTGAGGAAGGGCTGGCCGTTGATGCGGTAGCCGTTCTGCCAGTCCAGCGGCAGGCCGCGCACGGTGATGTAGCTGGCCCAGGCGCTGTAGGCGCCGCTGTTGTCGGACACCGATGCGTCGAGCGCGAACACGTCACCGAGCTTCGAGACCTGGCGCTCGGCCATGTCCTCGCCACGGATCACGGTGGTGGAGAAGGGCGTCTCCAACTGCGAGCGCGCGCCGAGCGCGCCGCTGCTGACCTTGGCGCCGAGGTGCTGCTGCGTGCCGTCCTGCGATTCGGCCGTGACGGTCACCGTCGGCAGCGACGCGGAGCCCTCCTGCGCATGCGCGCGCCCGACGAGGGTGGCGGCCCACAGCACCAGCAGCGTCGCGCGCGCGGGCGGGCCGAATGCGCTTCGGCCGAATGAAATCGGGGAAGGGAAAGAGGCGAAGGAGGAAGGGAGGGAGGAGTGTGCCGAGGCTGTGGCGGCGGTCTTCTTGCGTTCGGGATTCAATGTTGACTCACGCTGTAGATAAGAATAACTCTCATCTTCATTGTGAATCTGGCAGAAATATTGGAGCTTGACCCTGTTGCAGGCGCGGTCTGCCTGCCCTTTCCGCTCAGTGCCCGTTGCCCGGCGACGGCGCCAGCCCGCGCTGCTTCAGGAAGTCATAGAGGCTGACCGCCAGCACCTGCGCGATGGGTATCGGCAGCGTCACGCGCAGCACCGCGGCCCGATGCACCGGACAGCGGTCGGAGCTGTGGTCGACTCGGCTGGCATCGAAGGTGATGTGCACGCAGCCCGCGTTGACCCAGTAGCCCGAGACTTCGTCCGCGAACACCTGCGGGGCGTGCAGGTCGTCGATGTAGGTAGCTTGCGGGGTCTGCTGCTGCTGGGACATGGTGGCTCTGTGGTTGCGGTAGCCACCATGATCGACACCAATCTCGTAGAAAAAATGGTGCCGCGCAAAGCCTTCCTGGAGCCTTCTTCAGACGATCCGCACCGACAGCTCCGGCAGCCGGTCGATATGGATCTCGATCAGGTCGCCGCGCACCACCGGCCCCACGTTCTCCGGCGTGCCCGAGTAGATGATGTCGCCCGGCTTCAGCTCGAAGGCCTGCGACAGGCGGCTGATCTGTTCCGCCACCGACCAGATCATGTGCCTGAGCGTGGCGTTCTGCCTGGTCTGCCCGTTCACCTTGAGCCAGATCGCGCCGTCGGTGAAGTGGCCGACCTTCGCCACCGGATGGATCGGCCCGATGGGCGCCGAGTGGTCGAAGCTCTTGCCGATCTCCCAGGGCTTCTTCTGGTCGCCCATCTCGCGCTGCAGGTCGCGGCGCGTCATGTCGAGGCCCAGCGAGTAGCCGTACACATGGTCGAGCGCGGCGCTCGTCGCGATGTTGCGCCCGCCCTTGCCCAGCGCCACGACCAGCTCGACTTCGTAGTGGTAGTTCTTCGTGAGCGTGGGATAGGGGTGATCGGCCACCGTGCCGGGCGTCACGACCTGGATCGCGTCGGCCGGCTTCTGGAAGAAGAAGGGCGGCTCGCGGCTGGGGTCCGAGCCCATCTCGCGCGCATGCGCCTCGTAGTTGCGGCCGATGCAGTAGATGCGGCGTACCGGAAAGACCTGGTCGCTGCCGACGATCGGGATGGTCGATGCGGCGACATCGAAGGGGGTTGCTGCCGAGCGGCCGGCCCCGGCGGGCAGCGCGCAACCGGCGATGGCGCCGGTGACCATGGCGGCGGAACCGGCCAGCAGGCCGCGGCGGGAAGTGATCATGAGCGTCTCCTTGGTTTTATGGAATGCGTACGCCGTGCCTCTCACGGCCGGTTCATTCTGGGATGCCAGGCCGGCGCGCAACCGCGCGCATCTACGCAAAAACAGGACATAACCCACCCGACGCGGCAGATGCGGTGGCGCGGGCGCTCTACGATCCGGCCAAGGCCGTGCAGCGCCGGCACCACGGGACAAGAACCACATGCTCACCCACAAACAGCTTCGCTATTTCGTCGACATCGTCGACGCGGGCAGCTTCAGCCTCGCGGCCGAACGCCTGTTCATCGCGCAGTCGGCACTGAGCCGGCAGATCAAGGAGATGGAGCGGCATCTGCAGGTGCCGCTGCTGGAGCGCGATGCGCGTCACCTGGAAATGACGCCTGCCGGCCGCTCGCTGTACGGCGACGCGCGGCGCATCCTGGCCGCCATCGAGAGCGCGGCCGTCGGCGCACGCCACGCGCAGCGCGGCATCGAGGGCACCGTGCAGCTGCTGCATTCGAGCTCGGTGCCACTGACGCCGCCTCTGCTCGACTGCCTTAGGAGCCATGCGCAGCGCCATCCCGGCGTGTCCATCGAGGTGTCGCAGCGCGCATCGGAGCACCAGGCGATGGACATCGAGCAAGGCAACGCCGACATCGGCCTTGCGCGCGAGCCCGTGCTGCGCCGCTACCCGGGCGTGCAGCAGGCGCCGCTCTTCTGCGAAGCGCTGGTGGTGGCCGTGCCCGCCGCGCATGCGTTGGCCGGCCGAGAGCGCGTAAGCATCGCCGAACTGCGCAACGAGCCCTTCGTCGCGACGCCGCACGTGGAGCGCGGCGGCCTGAGCCATCGCGTGGCCGAGCTCTGCCGCGCGCAGGGCTACCACCCCGCCGCGGCGCAGGTGCGCTCGCGCAAGTGGTCGCAGCTCGCGCTGGTGCAGGCGGGCTTCGGCATCGCGATCGTTCCCGAGTCGATGGGGCGCATGGCACCCGAGGGCGTGAAGCTGCTCGCGCTGGATGGCGACGATGCCGTCACCACCGTGCTGGTGTTGTGGCGCGCCGACGATGCCACGCGGCTCGCGCAGGATCTCGTCGCGTCGCTCCGGGCAGCGGTGTCGACGGGCTCTCCCAGCTGATTTCGAGATAGTTCGGCGCCCAATTCGGCATTGGCGCCCGGGGCGCGAAATCCCTAGATTCGCGGCCATGGATTTTTTCTCCTTCGCGGCCCTGCCGGTCACGCTGTCGCAGTTCGCCATCGTCTGCGCTGGCGTCGTCGTCGCCTACGTCATCTTCGGCATCGCGGGCTTCGGCACCGCGCTGGTCGCCGGGCCGGTGCTGGCCAACTTCATTCCCGTGGCCAGTGTCGTGCCCCTGCTGGCATTGCTCGACTTCTTCGCTGCCGTCACCAACGTGAGCCGAGACGCGCGTTCGGCCGACATCGGCGAGCTGCGGCGGCTGGTGCCCGTGATGGCGCTGGGCAGCCTCGTCGGCGCTGCATTGCTGCTGCTCGGACGGCCGCAGGTGATGCTGCTGGCGCTGGGCATCTTCGCGGTGGCCTATGCGCTGTATTCGCTCAGCGGCATCAAGCCGGTGTCCAGCCTGTCGCCACGCGCGGCCGTGCCCTTCGGCTTCATCGGCGGCATCTTTTCGGCGATGTTCGGCAGCGGCGGCTTCATCTACGCGGTCTACCTGTCGGGGCGCATCGAGGCGAAGGAGCGGATCCGCGTCACGCAGTCCACGCTGATCGGGCTCAGCACGCTGACGCGGGCCGTGCTCTTTTTGCTCGCAGGCGTCTATGCGCAGGCGTCGATCCTGTGGCTGGCGGCATTGCTGTTTCCGGCGATGCTCGTGGGCACGGCGCTCGGCAGGCGCATCACGCTGCGGCTGTCGCGCGAGCAGTTCCTGCGCGTGGTGGCGCTGGCCGTGCTGTGCTCGGGCGCCTTCCTGATCTATCGCTACGCCATGCCGTGAGCCGGGCCGCGTCGTTCATCGCGCCACGAAGGGCGGCAGCCGCCTCGGGATCGTCTGTGCCTTGACGATGGAGGTGTTGGTCTCGGCCTTGCTCGCGATGCGGTCGAGGATGCCGTCGAGCTGTTCGAGCGACTGCAGGAAGAGCCGTGCGACGAAGCAGTCTTCTCCCGTGATCTTGTCGCACTCGCAGAACTCGGGCGTGCCCTCGATCAGCTTCTGCACCGCCTGCAACTGCCCCGGCAGCGGGCGGATGCGCACGATGGCCTGGAACTGGTAGCCCAGCGCCTTCGGATTCAGTTCGAGCGTGTAACCCCGGATCACGTCGCGCTCCTCCAGCCGGCGCAGCCGCTCGGACACGCTGGGCGACGAGAGTCCCACGTGGTGGGCCAGTTCCTTCAGCGACATCCGCGCGTTGCCCGCGAGGGCCAGCACGATGGCTTCGTCTGTTGCGTCGAGCATTTCCTGCTATCTCCGGTGGGTCGGCCTCGATGGCTTCTTTTCAAAGGCAGTAGGCAGTTTCTGCCTTCTTCAAAGCATATCCAGGCGGCGCAATACGTGGCACTCTTGTTTCCCCAACCGCAGAGGGCAACAGACGGACATGCAGACGCAGTTTCGCGGCGCGCTGGAGATGAGCGCGGCCATGGCGATTTCGGGAACTATCGGGTGGTTCGTGGTGCGCTTCGACCAGCCGCTGTTCGATCTGCTGTTCTGGCGCTGCGTGTTCGGCGCGGCGACGCTGCTGATCGTGTGCTTCGCGCTGGGCCTGCTGAAGCGGGGCCTCACGCCGCGCAAGTTCGCGCTGGCAGCGTTCGGTGGCGTGGCGCTCGTCGTCAACTGGGTGCTGATCTTCGCTTCCTTCTCGCGCGCGTCGATCTCCATCGCCACGGCGGTCTACAACACGCAGCCCTTCATGCTGGTGGCGCTCGGCGCGCTGCTGCTGTCGGAGCGGCTCACCGCGATGAAGGCCATATGGCTGTGCATCGCCTTCGCCGGCGTGGTGCTGGTGGCGCAGGCCAAGTCCGGTGGCGGCGGGGCCGGCGGGTCGTCCTATTTCATCGGCGTGCTGATGGCGCTGGGCGCGGCCTTCTGCTACGCGGTGGCAGCCTTCGTCGCGAAGAAGCTCGACGGCATCGCGCCGCATCTCATCGCGCTGATCCAGGTCTGCGTGGGCATCGTGATGCTCGCGCCCTTCGCCAACCTGAAGGCGCTGCCGACCGATGCGGCCACCTGGGGCGTGCACCTGACGATGGGCGTGGTCTACACGGGGCTGGTGTTCGTGCTGCTGTACGGCGCGCTGCAGAAGCTCTCCACGCCGGTGGCGGGTGCGCTGTCGTTCATCTACCCGCTGGTGGCGATCGGTGTCGACTACGTCGTCTTCGGCCAGCGGCTGGGCGCGCTGCAGCTGGTGGGCGCGGCGGCCATCCTGATCGCGGCGGCGGGCATGACCTTCGGCTGGACCCTGCCGGGCTTGCCGAGGCAGTCGCCCGCCGCCGGAAAGAGCTGAAGCGTGGCCTGTCTGCTCAGGGCGCCGTCGCGACGCCGCGGTCGCGCCTGAAGACCACGGCCGCCGCCCGCTTCACCAGCAGATAGAAGAGCGGCACGAAGAAGATCCCCAGCGCCGTCGCAGCCAGCACCCCGCCGAACACGCCCGTGCCGATGGCCACCTGGCTCGCCGAGCCCGCCCCGGTGGCCAGCGCCAGCGGCACCACACCGGCCAGGAAGGCCAGCGAGGTCATCAGGATCGGACGCAGCCGCAGGCGCGCGCCTTCGGCCACGGCGTCGAGCAGAGGCATGCCCCGGCGCAGCGCGGCTTCCGCGAACTCGATGATCAGGATCGCATTCTTCGCCGACAGCCCGATGGTCGCGAGCAGGCCGACCTGGAAGTAGATGTCGTTCGACAACCCGCGCAGCGCCGCGGCGATCACTGCGCCGAGCACGCCCAGCGGAATCACCAGCATCACCGAGAACGGCACCGACCAGCTTTCGTACAGCGCGGCCAGGCACAGGAACACGACGAGGATCGACAGCGCGAACAGCAGCGGTGCCTGCCCGCCCGAGAGCCGCTCCTGGTACGACAGGCCGCTCCACGCATGGCCGGTGCCGCGCTGCTTCTTCGCGACGGTTTCGATGGCGGCCATCGCCGTGCCCGAGCTCGTGCCGTGCGTCGCCGCGCCCTGGATCTGCACCGCGGGCAGGCCGTTGTAGCGCTCCAGCTGGGGCGCGCCCTGCGACCAGCGCGTGGTGGCGAAGGCCGAGAACGGCGTCATCGCGCCGGTGGCGCCGCGCACGAACCACTGGCGGATGTCGTCCGGGTCGGAGCGGTAGGGCGCGTCGGCCTGCACGTACACGCGCTTGACGCGGCCGCGGTCGATGAAGTCGTTGACGTAGCTGCCGCCCCAGGCAATGCCCAGCGTGGTGTTCACGTCGTCCAGCGACAGGCGCAGCGCCGAAGCCTTGATCTGGTCGATGTCGATCTGCAGCTGCGGCGTGCCGGCCACGCCGTTGGCGCGCACGGACTGCAGGCGCGGGTCTTTCTTCGCGTCGCTCACGAGCGATTCGCGCGCCTGCACCAGCCGCTCGGGGCCCATGCCCGAGGTGTCCTGCAGCCAGAACTCGAAGCCGTTGGATGCGCCCAGCCCCTCGATGGGCGGCGGCACCATGCCGTAGACCTCGGCGTCGCGCTGCTGCTTGCCCAGCGCCACGCCGGCGCGCTCGACGATGGCCTGCGCGCGCTTGTCCGGCTGCCTGCGTTCCGACCAGTCCTTGAGCGAGACGAAGGCCATGCCCATGTTCTGCCCCGAGCCGCCGTAGCTCCAGCCCGAGAGCGTGAAGATGGTGTCGGTCGTGTCCTTCTCGGCTTCGAGGAAGTGCTTCTCGACCGCGCGGTTCACGGCATCGGTGCGACTGCTCGTCGAGCCGGCCGGCAGCGTGAGCTGCACCATCACGCTGCCCTGGTCTTCCTCGGGCAGGAAGCCGCCGGGCAGGCTCAGGTACAGCGCCCCCATGCCGGCCACGATGGCCGCGTACACGGCGGTGAAGCGCAGCGGCTTGCGCAGGATGCGCCCCAGCAGGCCCACGTAGCGGCCCTGCGCCGCGTCGAAGCGCCGGTTGAAGGCGCCGAGAAAACCGCGCGTGCGCGGCGCGTCGCTGGCCCGCAGGAAGCGCGCGCACAGCGCCGGGATCAGCACGATGGCCACCACCACCGACAGCGCCATCGACGCGATGATGGTCACCGAGAACTGCCGGTAGATCACGCCCACCGAGCCGCCGAAGAAGGCCATCGGCAGGAACACCGCCGACACCACCACCGCGATGCCGACCAGCGCGCCGGTGATCTCCTGCATCGACTTGATGGTGGCCGCCTTGGGGTCGAGCCCTTCCTCGTGCATCACGCGCTCGACGTTCTCGACCACCACGATGGCGTCGTCCACCAGCAGGCCGATGGCCAGCACCATGCCGAAGAGCGTGAGCACGTTGATCGAGTAGCCGAAGGCCGCGAGCACGCCGAAGGTGCCCAGCAGCACCACCGGCACGGTGATGGCCGGAATGACCGTGGCGCGCCAGTTCTGCAGGAACAGGTACATCACGACCACCACCAGCGCGATGGCCTCCAGCAGCGTCTTGATGACCGACTTGATCGAGATTTTCACGAAGCGCGTGGTGTCTTCCGCGTAGGCCACGCGCAGGCCGGCGGGCAGCGAGGGCTCCATCTCGGCGATGCGCGCCTTCACCGCGCTGGCGGTGGTCAGCGCGTTCGAGCCCGGCGCCAGCATGATGGCCGCGCCGGCGGCGGGGTGCCCGTTCAGGCGCGTGGTCTCGGCGTACGACTCGCTGCCCATTTCCACGCGCGCCACGTCGCCCAGGCGCACCACGGCGCCGTCGGACTGAGTCTTCAGCACGATGTCGCGGAACTGCGCGGGCGTTTGCAGCCGCGACAGCGCCGTCACCGTGGCGTTGAGCTGCTGCTTCGCGGGCGATGGCCGCGCGCCGATCTCGCCGACCGACACCTGCGTGTTCTGCGCGGCGATGGCGGCTGTCACGTCCGAGGGCATCAGCTGGTAGCTCGCGAGCCGGTGCGGATCGAGCCAGATGCGCATCGCATAGGAGGCGCCGAAGGCCTGCACCGAACCCACGCCGTCGACGCGGCTGATCGGGTCGCGCATGTTGCTGGCCATCCAGTCGGCCACGTCGGTGTCGGTGCGACGCCCGGTCTCGTCGTAGAGCGCGACGATCATCAGGAAGTTGTTCTGCGACTTCGCGACCGTCACGCCCTGCTGCTGCACCGCCTGCGGCAGGCGGCTGGTGGCCTGGCTGACCTTGTTCTGCACCTGCACCTGCGCGGTATCCGGGTTGATGCCCTGGCGGAAGGTGACGCTGATCTCGGCCCAGCCGGCGGAACTGCTCGTCGACTTGAAATACAGCAGCCCGTCGATGCCCTTGAGCTGCTGCTCGAGCACCTGCGTGACGCTGTTTTCCACCGCCTGCGCCGAGGCGCCGGGGTAGTTGGCCGAGACGACCACGGTGGGCGGCGCGATGTCCGGGTACTGCGACACCGGCAGCGTGCGGATGGCGACGCCGCCGGCCAGCATGATGAGGATAGCGATGACCCACGCGAAGACGGGCCGCTGGATGAAGAAATTGGCGATCACTGGCTTTGCCTCAATCTGCCGAGGAAGGCGTAGCCGCCGCCGCGACCGGCACCGGCTTCACCTTGTCGCCCGGGTGCGCGCGCTGCAGGCCGTCGACCACGAGCCGGTCGCCTTCGCGCAGCCCGCCGGTCACGATCCACTGGTCGCCCGCCGCGCTGCGCACTTCGAGCGCGCGCAATTCGACCTTGTCGTCCTTGCCCACCACCAGCGCGGTCGGCTCGCCCTTGTCGTTGCGCGCCACGCCGCGCTGCGGCGCGAGGATGGCCTGGCGCTCCACGCCGGACTCGACCTGCGCGCGCACGTACATGCCGGGCAGCAGCAGCCCCTGCGGATTGGGGAACTCCGCACGCAGCGTGACCGAGCCGGTCGCGGCGTCGACGGCCACTTCGGTGAACTTCAGCGTACCGGCGTGCGGGTAGGGCAGGCCGTCTTCCATGCGAAGGCTCACGCGCGTGCTCGCGGGCGCCATGTCGCCCGAGATGAAGCGGCGCTTGAGCCGCGTGAGCTCGAGGCTGGACTGCACCACGTCGACATAGATCGGGTCGATGCGCTGGATGGTCGCGAGCGCCGTGGCCTGGCCCGGCGCCACCAGGGCGCCTTCGGTCACGCTGGAGCGGCCGATGCGGCCCGAGATGGGCGCCTCGATGCGCGTGAACTCGAGGTTGATGCGCGCCGCCTTCAGGGCAGCCTGCGCGGCCTTCACGCCGGCCTGCGCCTGCACGAGCGCTGCCTGGGCCTCCTCGTGCTCCTGCCTGCTCACGGCATTGGCCTTCACCAGTTCGCCGAATCGCTCGGCCTTGCCGCGCAGGCTCGCGATGCTGGCCTGCGCGGTCGCGAGCGAGGCCTGCGCCTGCTCGTGCGCGGCCTCGAAGGAGCCGGGCTCGATCTCGTACAGCACCTGGCCGGCGCGGACCATGCTGCCTTCGTCGAACAGGCGCTTGCGCACGATGCCGTTGACCTGCGGGCGCACCTCGGACACGCGGAATGCAGCCGTGCGGCCCGAGAGCTCGGTGTGCACCGGCACGTCGCTCGCGTGCATCGCCATCACGCCGACTTCGGGCGGCGCGGTTTCGGTGTCGGGGGCCTGCCTGGCGCCGCATGCGGCGAGCACGATCAGGGAAAGGGGAAGAAGCAGAAGCTTGGAAGTCATGGCTGTCTGGAAACGCGGTGCGGCGCGAGCCGGAGTCGTCCGGGTCGCGCCTTTGTATTGTTTTGCACTGTTATGGTGCATTTTGCCTGCCGTGTTGCGTCGCAACATGAAGGGTTCCTGAGGCTCCCGAGGGAGGCCAACGACAAAAAAGCCCATGCAGGCACGAGCCCGCCGCCACGTCGATCCGTGGCGGCGGGCCCTGCCGCATGGGCCGTGTTGGCTGGCTGGCTCGGAGCTAGCTGGCGCTTTGCTGTCGCCGTCCCAGTGCGAACACCGAGTTCGGCGCGTCGACGACGAAAGGCTTGCGCGTGGCGGGCTGGCCGGCCGGCGAGCGCCGGACTTCGGTCCGCACCGCGGCTTGCACGCCCTTGGCTTTCTGTTCGTCGACAAGGCTCTGCAGCGAGATCGACTTGAGGAACTCGACCGCCCGCAGGTTCACGGTGGCCCAGAGTTCGTCGATTTCGCAGCGGCCCGTTTCGTCCGGCGCGTCGGCATCGCGCCGGCGGGTGGTTTCGGCATCGTGTTCCTCGATCGAGAGGACGATGTCGGCCACGGAAATCTCGGCCGCCTTGCGGCTCAGAGAATACCCGCCGCCCGGGCCGCGTGTCGATTCGACCAGGCTGGCGCGGCGCAGCTTGCCGAACAGCAGCTCCAGGTACGACAGCGACACGCGCTGGCGCAGGCTGATCGAAGCCAGCGTGACGGGGCCCGAACGCCCGTGCAGGGCGATGTCGATCATCGCGGTGACCGCGAAGCGGCCTTTGGTGGTGAGACGCATGGGATGTTTTCCTTCCTTCGTGGGGAATTACTCGTCCCGGCCGCCGGCGATGCCCAGCAGGGCCAGCAGCGACTGGAAGACGTTGTAGATGCTGAGATACACACCCAGCGTGGCGGAGATGTAGTTGGTCTCCAGGCCGTCCTTCACGCGCTTGAGGTCGTGCAGGATGAAGGCCGAGAAGATGCCGATGGCCAGGACCGACAGCGTCATCATCAGAGCGCTCGACTTGATGAAGAAGTTGGCGATGCCCGCCACCAGCAGCAGGATGGCGCCGATGAAGAGCCACTTGCCCATGGCCGACAAATCGCGCTTGATGACCGACGACAGCGTGGCCATGCCCAAGAAGATCGCGCCGGTGCCGGCGAACGCCGTCATCACCAGGCTGGCGCCGTTGGCCAGGCCGAGCACGGTGCCGACCAGGCGCGACAGCATCAGGCCCATGAAGAAGGTGAAGGCCAGCAGCACCGGCACGCCGGCAGCCGACTCCTTGGTCTTCTCGATGGCGTACATGAAGCCGAAGGCGCCGCCGAGGAACACCATCAGGCCGATGCCCGGCGACATGGCGCGCGAGAAGCCGGTGGAGACGCCGATCCAGGCGCCGAGCACGGTGGGCACCATCGACAGCGCGAGCAGCAGGTAGGTGTTGCGCAGGACGCGGTTGCGCTCCTGCGCCGAGGCGATCGGCAGCTCGATGCTGTCGTGATAGGCGGTAGGGCTGTTGTTCATTGTGTTGATTCCTTGAAGCTGGACCGATGCCGGCTGCGTGCAATGGCGCGCGCAATGGGGCACAGGGCCGTGAATGAGAGAGAGCGGATGGCAGCGGCTGCGATGCGGGCACCGCCGGAGGGCGGACGGCCCGAATCGCAAGGGGGCGGGAGCCATGGCGGCTCCCGGTCGCGAAGGCTTTTGGGGCCTAGGCGACGAAGGAAGCGGCGCGGGGTGGCCGCTTGGGTCGCGCCAGGAACGGCGAGACGATGGTGGTCAGGCCGAGTTTCGGCGGCTGTTCCGTGAAGCGCAGCAGCGCGGGCGCGCCATTGCGAGCGTCGACCAGCTCGGCGTGTTCGGAGCCGGCTTCGTCGATGGAGAGGGTGTCGTCCGATGCCTTGTCGGCATCGCCCGCCGGCTTCTGGGCGTTGGCGAGGTCGGAAAGGTCAGAGAAGGCGACGCTGACGACCAGCGTCTGGGTGGCTTGCGCGGCCTGCGATTCAGCGTGCGAATGCCCCGGATGGCCGGCACCGATCATGTTGTGGGCAAGCACGGCGAAGCCGTAGCAGGACAACATGATTGCGAGGACGGTAGCGGCAAACCAGCGGGACATGTAGGGGTATTTTAGCTGCCGTCTGTGACGAAGTTCGCGGCAGCGTTTTCAACCGACCTGATCGCACGGGTGTTCTGTTCTGCTCCTCAGGCCGGCGCGGTCGTGTTTTCGCTGCCTTCGGGCTGCAGCCATTCGCTCGCGTGGGTGCGCAGGGCGTCTATCTGCAGCCAGATCAGACCGAGTTCGGTATGGAAAGTTCGCGCCTGCGGGTCGTCGCCATTGGCGGCGGCCTGCGCCAGCGCGGCGCGCGCGGCCGTTTCGGCTTCCAGGCCGCCTGTTACATCTACGGTGCCTTTTTCGAGCCCGGTCGCCAGCGCCTCCAGCGCCGCGATCGCGCCTTCCGCCGAGGCGTGCAGCACCGCCATCTGTGCCGAGTCGGGCAGCGCGGAACGGTGGGCGCCCAGCGCCGACAGGTAGCTCAGCAGCGTGTGCGAGCGGATCAGGAAGCGCAGTGCGACTCCCGCGCGCGGCCGCACGTAGCCCGGCTCGCGGAACATGTCCGACACCGCGGTGGACAGCGCCGCATCCGCGTTGTGGTCGTTGCGCCGCGCCAGCCGGTAGTCGAGATGGTCGCGCGCGCCGGTGCGGTACTGCCCGACGATCTGCCGCAGGTAGCCCGCATGGCCGCGCATCGCGGCGGCCGCCAGTTCGTTGATGCGCCGCGCCTGCCAGTGCGGCAGCACGAGCAGCACCGCCAGCCCGGCGATGGCGCTGCCGATGGCGGTGTCGACCAGCCGCGGCACCAGCAGCACGCCGCTGTCGCCGACCTGGTTGAAGCACATCAGCACCAGCAGCGTCATCGAGGCGGTGGCCAGCAGGTAGCGCGTGGCGCGGGTCGCGAAGAACAGCACGCCGGCCATCACCGCGAGCACCGACTGCACCAGCGGCTGAGGAAAGAGCTGCAGCAGCGCCCAGCCCGCCACCACGCCGAGGGCAGTGCCGGCAATGCGCTGCCCCATGCGCGCGATGGTGTCGCCATAGGTCTGCTGGCAGACGAATAGCGTGGTCAGCAGGATCCAGTAGCCCTGCGCCGGATGGATGGCGTGCATCACGCCATAGCCCACCACCAGAGCGATCGACAGCCGCAGCGCGTGCCGGAAGAGCGGCGAGCGCACCGTGAGCTGCCGCCGCACGCGCTCGACCGCGTCGCGCCACGAGCGCGGCGAGCGGTCGAACAGGCCCATCTCCGTGCGGCCTGCGCGCGCCGAAGGCTGGCTGGCGCCCGCGAGCTGGCCGTCGAGCAGCGCGAGGTTTCGCGCCAGCGCTTCCACCGAGGCCAGCAGCGCCATCCGTTCGGGCGTGCCGGCCCGCGCGCGTTCGTGTTCGATGGCACTGCGCAGGTCGGCCAGCGCCTGCACGGTTTCGGTTCCCACCTCGAAGGGCTCGCGCCGCTCCACCGAATCGGCCAGCCGCTGGCAGGCCAGCCCCTGCAGGCCCAGCACGCGCTGGCAGCGGTAGAGCAGGTCGCTGTGGAAGAAGGCGTCGGCCAGCGCGTTGTAGTCGTCGTGCGAGGAACTGGCGCGCTCGTGCACGTCCTGCGCGATCAGGTAGAGCCCCCGGTAGCGCGAGATGCGCCCGGTAGGCGCACGCGCGCCGATGCGGCGGAAGATGCTTTCCTTGGCCGCGTTGAGCTCCGCCACCACTTCGGCATTGAGTTGCGCGAGCGCGAGCCGCTTGCGCTCGATGTCGATGCCGCGCAGCGGCTCGAAGAGCGACGCCTTGAAGCGCACGTAGTTGCCCAGCACCGTGAAGAGCGTCACCAGCCGCGCCTGCACCGGCTGCGCCGGAAAGGCCGCGCACCACAGCACCGAGAACACGCCGTACCAGGCCGCGCCTGCCACCAGCAACAGCGGCTCGCGCCCGCGATGCGCCACGCCGTGCGCGCCCATGTTCTCGATGCCGAGAGTCGCGTACATCGCGAGGATCAGCGTCGCATACGCGATCGCCTTGTAGCGGGCCTCCACGGCGCCGAGCATCGTGAGGCAGAAGGCCGCGAGTGCGAGTCCGCCGATGAAGAGCAGCGGCATGCCGAAGGCCGCCTCCACTGCGAACGCGATGGCCGCGAAGCAGCCCAGCGTGACCACCTGCGCGCGCAGCCGGCCGCGCCAGCTGTCGTCGGTCTCGGCCAGCGCGCTGGCGATGGCGCCGAGGAAAAGGGGAATCACCGCATCGGGATGGCCGGTCCAGGCGCAGCCCGCCATGAGGCTGCCGAGCGTGAGAAGAATGCGCACGGGCTGCGCGCGCGAAGCAAAAGACCGCAGCCGCTGGCGCAGCGCGTCGGGGGACAGGGGAAGCATGATGGGCCGATCTTGCACGATGCATGCCACGGCCATGTGGCGATGGCGAGGGCGATCAGCGCTTGCTGTGCAGGAAACCCTGGCGCGGCGCGATCCACCGGACCTGTTCCTCATCGGCCGACATTGCGTGCGACGAGCCGGCGAACAGCATTCCGTCCTCGATCAGCAGGAACCGGCGCGACTGCGTGCCGTCGTCGCCCGCCAGCACACGCAGCGTGGCATCGCCGATCCGGATCTGTTCGCCCGGTGCAGGCAGCGCAACAGAGGCTTCGGGCCAGGTCTTGCGCAGGGCCTCTTGCACAGCCGCTTGCGTCGACAGAATCCACCGCACCGGACCTGGCGCCGCCGCTACCAGCGTCTCGATGTGCGCGGGGCTCGCGGGCGATGCATCGATCAACGCGCAATCTCCGCCCGCCGTACCCACGAAGTAGCTGTGCGCCAGCGCGCCCGACCCGTCGCCGCTTTCCCCGGTCACCCGCAGCACCCGCGCCGACAGACGCATCGCGAGGCCGGCCTCGTGCGCATAGCGTCCGCCGCCTGCGCCATCCGGATCGAGGTAGCCGACTTCCTCGTACGCAGGCTCCTCCATGTTCACCGGCCGCCGCCCCGCCGGTCCGTCCGCCAGCCGGGGCATGGTGCGGGGAATGTGCTTCAGGCCGCGCGCATGCGCCATGAGCGCACCCACGCTTTCGAATCGCGCGAGGTCCAGCAGGATGCGGCGCGTCACGTTCATCAGCTTGAGCCCGCGTGCCGGGTCCACCGTGTCGGCGGGGCGCAGCCACATGTGCTCGACCGTCTCGCGGCCGTCGGGCAGCACGGTCTGCGCCTCGGGCATCGCCGCGATGAAGAAGCGCGTGTCGAAGCGGCGCGGCATGCCCGGTGGCGTGAGCCAGTACGAGAAATACGCGAGCCGGTCGGCCGCCAGGCGCCAGCCGTGCTGCCTGCACAACGAGAGCAGCGCGTCGGTGCCTTGCTCCGCCGCCTGGCGCATTTCCGCGAGCTGGCCGGAGGGCAGGCCGTCCAGCGTCACAGGCCGTCCGGCGGCGTCGGTCGCAAAGAGCAGGCCGGCTTCCTCGAAGCATTCGCGGATCGCCGCCGCGTAGTAGTCGAGGCCGCCTTCGGGCACTTCGAGCCGGGCGCTCGCGGCACTGTCGTCGAGGCCGCTGCAGCAGCCGTGCAGGCCGCGGTCGTGCGCGTCGATCACGCCGCCTGGAAACACGCTCGCGCCGCTGTTCTGGTCGTTGGCCTTCTCGGCCCGCCGCAGCATCAGCACCTCGAGGCCGCTGCTTCCGTCGCGCAGCACGATGAGGGTGGCCGCCATGCGCACGGGGCGCGGCGATGCGGGAGGAAAAACGTCCGTGGGGCTGGCTGTCATGCCCGCATTGTCGCGCCGGCCGCTGCTGCCAAGGTGACAGCGCAAGGGCCCCGCTGTCGCGCGGAAGACCGTGCGAAACGCGGCGCGCGACGTACCTTCAATGCACACACATACACATCGACTCTTGCCGAAGGACGCACCATGCATTTCGAATTCACGCCCCGGGTGATCGCGCTGCGCGAGGAACTGCTCAGGTTCATGGACGAGTACGTCTACCCGAACGAGAAGCGCCACGAGGAGGAACTGGCCGCCAATGCCCGCGCAGGCCGTCCCTATGCCGAGTTGCCGATGATGGCCGGCCTGAAGGCCAAGGCGCGCGAGCGCGGGCTGTGGAACCTGTTCCTGCCCGAGTCGGAGCACGGCCCCGGCCTGAGCAACGTCGAGTACGCGCCGCTGTGCGAGATCATGGGCCGGCGCTACTGGAGTTCCGAGATCTTCAACTGCTCCGCGCCCGACACCGGCAACATGGAAGTGCTGGCGCGCTACGGCACCAAGGCGCAGCAGGAGCGCTGGCTCAAGCCGCTGCTGGCCGGCGAGATCCGCTCCTCCTTCGCCATGACCGAGCCCGAGGTGGCTTCGAGCGACGCCACCAACGTCCGCTGCAGCATCCGCCGCGAGGGCGACGAGTACGTCATCAACGGCCGCAAGTGGTACATCACCGGCGCGATGAACGAGCGCTGCGAGATCTTCGTGCTCATGGGCAAGACCGACCCCGACAACGCAGACCGCCACAAGCAGCAGTCGATGATCCTCGTGCCCAAGAACACGCCCGGCGTGACCATCGTGCGCGACATGGCGCTGCTCGGCGTGTACGACCCGCCCTTCGGCCATCCCGAGATCGTGTTCGAGAACGTGCGCGTGCCGGTCGAGAACATCCTGCTCGGCGAAGGCCGCGGCTTCGAGATCGCGCAGGGCCGCCTCGGCCCCGGCCGCATCCACCACTGCATGCGCGCCATCGGCATGGCCGAGGCAGCGCTGGAGATGATGTGCCAGCGCCTCGTCTCGCGCACCGCCTTCCACAAGCCTCTGTCGGAACAGGGCGTCTGGCGCGAGCGCATCGCCGAGTCGCGCATGCTCATCGAGCAGTCGCGCTGGATGGTGCTCAACGCCGCCTACCGCATGGACACCGTGGGCAACAAGGTCGCCGCGAAGGAGATCGCGATGATCAAGGTGCTCACGCCCAACAACTGCGTGAAGGTGGTCGACTGGGCCATGCAGGCCTTCGGCGCGATGGGCCTGAGCCAGGACACGCTGCTCACGCACTTCTATGCCTATGAGCGGCACCTGCGGGTGGCCGATGGCCCCGACGAGGTGCATCGCAACGCGATTGCCAAGCAGGAGCTGGCGGCGTACCAGTAGGAGCAGGCAGGCGGCCCCGCGCCGGTCAGTCGCGGATCTCCAGGATCAGCGACACCTCGGCCACGCCGCCGCGCGGCAGCGACGCGACGCCGACGGTGGTGCGCGCCGGCAGCGCAGCCTCGGGAAAGATCTGCTCCAGCAGGCCCGAGGCCGCGTCCATGACCTTCGCATGCTCCCCGAAATCGCCGCTGGTCTGGAGGTATCCGTTCAGCGCGACGACGCGGGCGATGCGCGACAGGCTGCCCAGCTCTTCCCTGGCGGCACGCAGCAGCGCGGCGACGGCAGCCACCGCCGCGCGCTGGCCGCGCGCCACGTCGTCCGGGCTCCGCAATGGCCCGGAAATGACTTCGCCGCTTTCCCGCCCGACCACGCCACTCGAATGCCAGAGGCTGCCCACCTTGGAGAAGGTCGCGTAGGTGCCCGAAGGACTGGCAGCCGCCGCTTCCGGCGGGCAGAGCACGTCGAGGCGCAGGTCTTCCGGCGGCTCCTCGCAGCATTCGCCGCCCACCCGGCACCCTTCCTGCGCCATCGCTTCCGTAGGAAGTCCGACATGGATGGCGGAAGGAGACCCCATGGCTTCGCCCTGGCGTACCGTCACCGAGAGCGCGCCGTTGCCCACCAGTCCCAGATGGCGCAGGCCCCATGCGAGCGCCGCCGCGGCGATGCCCGTGGCCGCGTCCTCGGGATAGCCGGACGATTTCGGAAACTGCCGGGCGCTGACGATGTCAGCCTCGTCCTCCGACATCGCATACGGGTACAGCCCCGTGGAGCCCAGTCGCTCGCACAGCGATTCGACCCGCGGGAAGTCCACGCGCAGGCCGTGCAGCTGCTTCGTATCCGCCAGTCGCACCAGCGTCTTCACGCGGCTGGTCGCGGCATTGAGCACAGGCCCCGTGATGTGCGCGACATCGACTCCCAGGCACCGGGCGATCTCCTCGACCAGCGCCTGCTGCGTCACTGTCTCCACCACGGCGCGCGGCTGGCTGATCTGCACCGTGCCGTTCACGCGCCGACCGATCACGGTGCCGCTCAGCGTCTCGATGGCAATCGGCGATCCGTCCCATTCGCCGCGACGGTGCAGCAGCCACAGCGCGCCGACGGTGGCGTGGCCGCACATTTCCATCTCGTGGTTCGGCACGAAGTAGCGCATGCGCAGGGCGTGCTTGGGCGTTTCGGGCTTCAGCACGAAGACCGATTCGTGCCCGCTGCGCCGTGTGTACTCCTGCATCTGCGCGCTGGAGAGCTCGTCGGCGTCGAGCCAGACCGGAGCGGGGTTGCCGCCGGTCTTCGGGTCGGCCCCCACGAAGACGCGGATGTCGTGAGCGCTGGGGAAAAGAGTCGTTGCTGTCATCTACGTCACTCGGCCTTCGCGTTCACCGAGCGCGCGATGCCGCCCCAGAGCTGGATGTCGCCGCGGATCTGCGCCTGGAACGCATCGGGCTGCACGCTCCACGGCGTCACGCCCTTGGACTGCATGTCGGCGCGCAGCGCCGGGTCGCGCATGGCCGTGTCCAGCGCGGCGCGCAGGCGCTGCACCACCGGCTGCGGCGTGGCCGCCGGTGCCATCAGGCCATACCAGAGCTGCGGCCTGAAGTCCTTGATGCCGGCCTGCTCGAATGTAGGCACGCCGTCGAAGCCGGCGGAGGGCTCGCTGATCGCCAGCGCCCGCATGCGGCCGCCGCGCACCTGCGCGAGCAGTGCCGGCGGGTTGTCGAACAGCGCCTGGATCTGCCCGGCCATCAGGTCGGCCTGCGCGGGCGCCGCGCCGCGGTAGGGCACGTGCGTCATCTCGATGCCGGTGCGCTGCTTGAACAGCTCGCCCGCCAGGTGGCTCAGGCTGCCGTTGCCGATGCTGCCGTAGTTGAGCGCCTGCGGATGCGCCTTGGCGTAGTCGACGAAGCCCTTGATGTCCCGTGCCGCCAGCGAGGGCGTGACCACCAGCACGAAGGGCGTGGTGCCGATGGTGCCCACCGGCACCAGGTCCTTGACCGGGTCGTAGGGCAGTTTGGGATACACCGCGTCGGCGGACGCGATGGTCGACGTGGTGGCGGCCACCAGCGTGTAGCCGTCGGGATTCGCCTTCGCGCCGAAGCCCGTGCCCACGGTGCCGCCGGCACCGGAGCGGTTGTCGATGATCACCGACACGCCGAGCGCGGCCTGCAGCCGCTGCTGCACCGAGCGGAAGATCACGTCGGTGCCGCCGCCGGCGGGGAAGGGTACGATGATCGTGACCGGCTTGGCCGGATAGGCCGTCCCGGAGGCCGACCATGAGGCGGCGGGGCCGTACAGCAGGCCGGCGGCCGCCAGCCCGAGGAGCGCGCGGCGCAGTGGTTGAGGTTTCATGTTTCTTGCTAGCGGGAGTGGTGTCTCCCGATTCTGTTGAGCCAGCGCGAACGCGCGCGGCCGATTGCGACATGCACGAGTTCAAATGCGACAAGGAATGGCCATGCACCCAATGAACATCCGGATACCGGCACCGCGCCGGTCGCTGTTCGTCGAACGGCTGTCGCACCACGCCACCATGGTCGCGAACGCCCGCGACCGCTATGCCACCGACACCCACGTGCACGACTGCGACATGCTTTTCGTGCCGCTGGCGGGGCGCTTCAGCGTCGGCGATGCGCAGGGCGGCGCGCATGCCCTGGGGCCGGGGCACTTCCTGTGGTTTGCCGCCGGCAGCGCGCATTCGACGACCACGCTCACCGCAGGCCAGACGCACATCGCGGTCTATGTCGATCCCGCGCTGTGGGCGACCGCGTTGCAGGCCCAGGGCGTTCCGGCGCCGCAGCAGGGCATGCGCGCAGGCAGCACGGCGCTGCGCGCGCTGTCGCAGCGGATGTTCGAGTCCGCGAGGACCGGCGACGCGGAGAACTACGCGCTGTGCGGTGCGCTCGTCATGGAGGCGGCGCGGCTCAGCGGCAATCCGTTGTCGGACGGCGATCCTTCTTCGGCCCTGCTGGTGGCCGAGCTGCTGGCGGAAGCCATCGAGGGCGACCTGTCACGGCCGCTGTCGCTGGAGGCCTTCGCACAGCAGCATCGACTTTCGCGCCGTCAGGTGGAGCGTGTCTTTCGTGCGAAGTACGGCGTGTCGCCGCTGGCCTACCTGCAGCGCCGGCGGCTGGAGCGCGCGGAGTACCTGCTGAGGAACACGCGGGACTCGGTGCTTTCCATCGCCCTGCAGGTGGGCTGGGAGTCGGGCTCGTACCTGTCCCGGATGCTGGAGAAAGCCTGGGCGAAGACCGCGACGCAGATCCGCGCCTCGGGCCCCGTCGATCGCGGTGATTAGCCCGGCGGCGCCTCCCACGCAAATCCCACCCCATACACCGACCGTATCCAGTCATGCTCCGGCGTCACCACGCCGAGCTTGCGGCGCAGGTTCTTCACGTGGCTGTCGATGGCGCGTTCGGTCACGTCCACCGTGTCGTCGTAGGCCAGTTCGAGCAGTCGGGCGCGCGAGAAGATGCGTCCCGGGTGCCGCGAGAGCACCTGCAGCAGCCCGAATTCGCGCCGCGTGAGGTTCAGCGGCGTGCCTTCCAGCGAGGCGCGCCAGTGCACGTCGTCCAGCACCAGCCCCGGCGCGTCGCCCTGCGGGGACGATCCCTGAGCGAGGCCCGGCGCGGTGCGCCGCAGCACGGCGCGAACGCGCGCCACCAGCTCTCGCGGCGAGAAGGGCTTGCACACGTAGTCGTCGGCGCCGAGTTCCAGGCCCAGCAGGCGGTCGACTTCCTCGATGCGCGCGGTCAGCATGATGATCGGATGCGGCGTGTGCTCGCGCGCGCGGCGCAGCACTTCGATCCCGTCGAGCCGCGGCAGCATGATGTCCAGCAGCGTGAGGTCGGGCGGCGAGGCGACGATGCTCTCGAGCGCGCTCTGCCCGTCGGTGAAGTGCTCGGTTTCGTAGCCCGCGTGGCGCAGGTAGTCCTGCACCACCGAGGCGATGTCGGTTTCGTCCTCGACGATGACGATGCGTGTCATGACGTTGCTGCCAGTGGAAGGGTGATGGTCAGGCGCAGGCCGCCCAGGGGCGAGGCCGATGCGTCGATGGTGCCGCCGTGCGCCTCGACGGTCGCGCGGCAGATGGAAAGGCCGAGGCCGGAGCCGCCGTGTTCGCGGCTGCGCGAACTCTCGCCGCGGAACAGGCGGTCGAAGAGGCGCGGCAGCTCCGCCTCGGGCACGCCCGGCTCGCTGTCGTCGAACACCAGCGTGAGGCGGTTGCCGGTCCAGGCGCCTTCGACGATGACGTCGATGCGCAGCTCGCCGCCCTGGTCGGTGTAGGCCAGCGCGTTCTCCAGCAGGTTCATGAAGACCTGGTGCAGCCGGTGCGCGTCGCCCTCGACGGTGGGCTGCGCGGAGGCGCCGATGCGGTCGACCGCGCGGCGGTCCACGGTGATGTTGCGCGCGGCGAAACGGTCGCGCGTGTGGTCGAGCGCCTCCTTCAGCAGCGAGAGCGGGAACACCGTGGCCGTGAGCAGGTCGTTCTGCGGCTCGCGCATGCTGCTGCGCAGGTCGTCGACCAGCTGGCCCAGGCGGATCACCTGCCGGTGCAGCCGCAGCGCGGTGCGTTCGTCGAAGGTGCGCACGCCGTCCTGCAGCGCCTCGATTTCGGCGCGCATGGCGGCCAGCGGCGTGCGCAGCTCGTGCGCCGCGTCGGCCAGCCAGGCACGGCGCGAGGCTTCCATGGTGTCCAGGCGCTGCGCCATGTCGTTGAAGGTGCGGCCGAGCAGCGCCAGTTCGTCCGAGCCCTGTACCGCGACGCGGGTGGAGAGCCGGCCGCGTGCCACGTCCTGCGCGGCCTGCGTGAGTTCGTCGATGGGCCTGAACCAGCGGCGCGCCAGGAGCCATGACAGCACCAGCGCGAAGCCGAGTCCGCACAGGCCGGTGAGCACGATCACGCCCGACTGCCGCGCGACGAAGGCACGGTCGGCTTCGCTCTCGAGGCCCTGCAGCGGCGTCAGCGCCAGATAGCCGATGACGCTGCGCTCCCGCCGGATGGGTATGCGCGCGGCGTTCGCGAGATCGCCCTCGGCGCCCACCACGCGCGCGCCATGCGCGTCGAGCAATGCCAGCCGCTGGAAGATGGAGTCCGGCATTTCGCGCGGGTCGCGGAAGAACCACGGCGGCGGCATGGTCGGCAGCCGGCGCGGCACCAGGTCGAGCTGCTGCGACGACAGGCCGGATTCAGGCGGAGGAGGGGGAGGCGGGCCGCCGTCGCCACCGTTGTTGCCGTTGTTGCCACCGCCATCCGGCGGAGGGTTGCCGCGCATGGCGCGGTACTCGTACCAGGGCGGCAGTCGCCGTTCGTCGCCATTGCCGCCGTTGCCGCCCGCGTTGTCGAACGCGGCGGCCATGCGGCCCATCTGCAGGCGGCGCCACGCGTCGTCGTTGTTGTGCAGGCCCTTCCAGTCGCCGTTGGCCACGTAGTATTTCAGGAGCACCTGCGAGAGCCAGTCCATGCGGCGGATCTCGATCTCGGCCACGTAGGAGCCCAGGCCGCGCTGCAGCGCGATGATCGAAAGCCCCGCGAAGCTGATCAGCAGCACGATCAACAAGGCGGCCAGCGCCAGGAAGATCTTTCTGGAAAGGGTCAGGTGGGGCATGGGCTGGCAGGGGGCATTGCCGCATTCTGCGGCATGCATGGCGGGCAGGCGAGGGGGAGTCTGGGTAGGTCGGCAGCCGATCATCGCGGCCGAATGTGGAGGAATCTGGGAGAACTGTTCTCCATCATTTCTCCCCGATCGGCCCGCACGATGCGCGCCATGAACCCGCACATGGACCTGCCGCTGTCGCTGCTGCTGGCGATCACGGTGTTTTTCTGGCTGCTCGCCCAGGCCTGGACACTGATCGTCTTCTGGGCGGAGAGCCGGGCCACGCGGCCCACCTCGCCCGATGAGGCGGAAGAAAAGACCGATCCATGACGACGATCCCCGATTCGCCGGCGCCCATCGGGCGCCGCGGCCTGCTGGCCGCCCTGGGCGCGGCCGGCTTTTCGGCCGCCGCGAGCCCGGCGCCCGCCGCCGTGCGGCAACTGCCGCTGACCGCGCAGACCACCGAAGGGCCCTACTACCTCGACCTCGCCCTGGAGCGTTCGGACATCACCGAAGGCCTCGACGGCGTGCCGCTGGAGGTGCGCTTCACCGTGTGCGACACCGCTGGCCGGCCGTTGCCGAAGCTGCGCGTTGACCTCTGGCACTGCGACGCGCTGGGCCGCTACTCGGGCTTCGGCGAGCAGGGCGACGACCGCGCGCTGTCCTTCGAGGGCAAGACCTTCCTGCGCGGCAGCCAGCGCACCGACCGCGAGGGCGGCGTTGCCTTCCGCACCGTCTACCCGGGCTGGTACGCGGGGCGCACCACGCACATCCATTTCAAGGTGATCAACGGCGCCCGCGCGGTGCTCACCTCGCAGTTCTTCCTGCCCGACGCGCTGAGCGAGTTCCTCTACACGCAGGTCTCGCCCTACCAGCGCTCGCGGCTGCGCGACACGCTGAACAGCGCCGACGGCATCGCGCTGAAGGCCGGCGCGACCGTGCTCGGCTCGGTGCGTGAGGAGCGCCAGCGCTATGTCGCCACGCTCGCGCTGGTGGTCGATCCGGCGGCGAACCCGGTAGTCGACCGTCCGCCGCGCCCTGGCGGACCGCCGCCCGGAGGCATGCCGCATGCAGGAGGCATGCCGCCCGACGGCCTGCGCATGCCGCGTCCACGCTCGCCTGAGGGCACCGCGCGCATCCGCGCGATCGTGCCGCCGCGCGCCGAAGGCTGAGCCTTCCTGCCTCGGAAGGCTCAGGCCGGCCGCTCCGCGAAGCTGAAGCCCACGCCGTAGACCGAGCGGATCCAGTCGTGCGAAGGCACGGCCGCCGCGAGCTTCTTGCGCAGGTTCTTGATGTGCCCGTCCACGGCGCGCTCGTTCACGTCGAAGGCTTCGGGAAACGCCGCCTCCAGCAGCTTGGAGCGCGTGAACACCCGCCCGGGGTCGCGCGACAGCGCTCGCAGCAGCAGCAACTCGCGGCGCGTGAGCGTCAGCGCGCGGCCCTCGAGGCAGGCATTGCCTCGCGGATCGTCGAAGCGCACTGCGGCGGAGGGCTGCGCGACCCTGTCGCGCCACTGCGCATGCCGGCGCAGCACCGTCTGGATGCGCGCCACCACCTCGCGCGGCGAGAAGGGCTTGCACACATAGTCGTCGGCGCCCATGTCCAGCGCCAGCAGCCGGTCGGCCTCGTGCGTGCGCCCCGTCAGCATGATGATCGGGTGCGTGCCGCATGAGCGCACCTTCTCCAGCACCTGGATGCCGTCGACCCGCGGCAGCACCACGTCGAGCAGCGTGAGCGCCGGCGGCTCGCCCAGGATGCGCTCCAGCGCCGCCTCGCCGTCACCGACGTGTTCGATCTCGTGGCCCGCGCCCTGCAGATGGCCCGTCAGCAGCGAGGCGCTGTCGTGTCGTTCGTCCTCCACCAGCAGGATGCGACCCATGGCCAGGACTCCTTTGGCTCAGAAAGAGGTTCCGATCTGGAACTGGAAGCGCTGCGTGCGGTCGGCCGCGATGTTGTTGGCGGTGTCGGCCTTCTGGTAGAGCAGCGGCACCGCGTAGGCCAGCCGCAGCGGGCCCAACGGCGAGATCCAGCTGATGCCGATGCCGGTCGAGGCGCGGATGCGGTTCTGCGCCTTCCACTGCGCGTCCGTCATGCTCGCGGTGCGGTCGGCGAACACGTTGCCCGCGTCCAGGAAGGTGTACAGGCGCAGTGTCTTGTCGTTGCCCGCGCCCGGGAAGGGTGTGCTGAACTCCATGTTGAAGATCGCCTTGCGCGTGCCGCCGAGCGCACCGGCCGTGACCGAGTCGAGCGGGCCGAGCGAGTTCTGCTCGAAGCCGCGGATCGAGCCCAGGCCGCCGGCATAGAAGTTCTTGAAGATCGGGTAGGTGCTGTCGCCCAGCGCCCGCGCATAGCCGAGCTGCCCGTTGATGGCCAGCGTGTACTGCTTCGACAGCGGGAAATACTGCTGGTACTGGTAGTTGGTCTTCAGGTAGCGCAGTTCGCTGCCCACGCCCACTTCGAGGTTGGCGCTCTGCAGCCGCCCGCGCGTGGGCACCAGCGCGCTGTCGCGGTCGTCGCGCGACCAGCCCAGCGTGGCGGGGATGCCCACCACGCTCGACTTGGCGCAGGTTACGCTCGGCGCGGTGCCGGTGCACTTGAAGTAGTCGAGGTAGGCCTGCGGCGTGGCGGTGTACACGTACGAGCCGTCGACCAGCGTGTAGGTGCCGTTGGTGCCGGGCGTGAACGACCAGCGCTCCAGCCCGATGCCCAGGAACACCGTGTCCTGCTCGCCCACCGGGAAGCCGAAGCGGATGGAGCCGCCTTCGCTCGCGAGCTTGTAGTTGCCGTCGGCCTCGTAGTAGGGCCGCGTGGTGGTGTGGAACACGTTCAGCGTGCGCGAGATGCCGTCCTTGGTGAAGTACGGGTCGGTGGCCGTGAGCGAGACGGTGCGGTTGTACGAGCTGGTGTTCACGTTCAGCCCCAGGTAGTTGCCGCTGCCGAACACGTTCTCCTGCGTGATGCCGAAGCTCAGCGAAACCTTGTCGGTCGACGAATAGCCTGCGCCCAGCTGCAGCGAGCCGGTCGGCTTCTCGGTCACGTTCACCGCCAGGTCGACCTGGTCGGGCGAGCCGGGCACGTCGACGGTGTCGACGTTCACGTCGGTGAAGAAGCCCAGGCGGTCGACGCGGTCGCGCGAGGCGCGGATCTTGTTGCCGTCGTACCAGGCGCCTTCGTACTGGCGGAATTCGCGGCGGATCACTTCGTCGCGCGTCCTGGAGTTGCCGCCGATGTTGATGCGCCGCACATAGGCGCGGCGCGAAGCCTCGGCCTTCAGCACCAGCGTCACGCGGTTGTTCGCGCGGTCGATCTCGGGCTCGGCCTTCACGCGCGCGAAGGCGTAGCCGAAGGTGCCGAAATAGTCGGTGAAGGCCTTGGTGGTGGCGGCCACGTCCTCGCCGTTGTAGGGCTTGCCAGGACGGATGGTCACGAGCGTCCTGAACTCGTCCTCGCGGCCCAGGTAGTCGCCCGCCAGCTTCACGCCGGCCACCGCGAACTTCTCGCCCTCGGTGATGTTGATCGTGAGCGTCAGCGTCTGCCGGTCGGGCGAGATGGCGACCTGCGTCGAATCGATGCGGAACTCCAGGTAGCCGCGCGTGATGTAGTAGGAGCGCAGCGTCTCCAGGTCGCCGTTGAACTTGGTGCGCGAGTACTGGTTGGACTTCGTGTACCAGTCGAGCCAGCCGCCGCTGTCCTGGTCGAACAGGTCGAGCAGCGTGCTCTCGCTGAAGGCCTTGTTGCCGACCACGTGCACTTCCTTGATGCGTGCGCTCTCGCCTTCCGTCACGGTGAAGGTCAGGTTCACGCGGTTCTTCTCCAGCGGCGTGACGGTGGTGATGACCTCGGCGTTGTAGAGGCTGCGGCTGATGTACTGCCGCTTGAGCTCCTGCTCGGCGCGGTCGGTCAGCGCCTTGTCGTAGGCCTGCCCCTCGGCCAGCCCGATCTCGCGCAGCGCCTTCTGCAGCGCGGCCTTGTCGAATTCCTTGGTGCCCACGAAGTCGACGTCGGCGACGGTGGGGCGCTCTTCCATCACCACCACCAGCACGTTGCCGTTCACGTCGATGCGCACGTCCTTGAAGAGCCCGAGCTTGAAGAGCTCGCGGATGGCCGCGCTGGCCCGCTCGTCGCTGTAGGTGTCGCCGGCCCTCAGGCCCATGGTGGCGAAGACGGTGCCTGGCTCGACGCGCTGCAGGCCTTCGAGCCGGATGTCCCTGATGGTGAACGGATCGAATGCCCAGGCGGGAGAAACGACGATGGAGGCAAGCAGCGCTGCTGCAGCTGCGAGTGACTTGGGAAACTGCATCGCCGCATGGTTCCCGCCAATGTCGGAGAAATTTGGGACTTTCTCCCGGCTGCCCCGGAACGGTCGGGGTCTTTACTTCCGGCTTACTGCAACCCCATCGCGTTCGATGCCGCCCATGCCGGCGCCGCGGCTCCTTGCGGGGCGTGCGTGCTTCTTTCGCGGCAGTTGCGCAGGTGGTCCTCCATCGTCAGGCCTCCCTGTATATCGAGCAGGCGCTCCACGGTGCGATCGACGGCCTGCTCGTCCAGAAGCGGGTAGTTGCGCGCCAGCCGCCCGTTGTTGCGCACCAGGCGCGCGATGTAGGGCAGATCCTGCTGCGTGATGACGGCCGCCGGCATCACGCCCTCGAGCTCGATGCCCTCGCAGGGCAGCAGCACGAAGTACTGCAGCCGCAGCTCGTCGGACAAGAGGCTTCGCAGCTGCGATGTCTTGCGTCCGCCCTGCCACGCGGGGTCTTTCACCTCGCGCGCGTTCTTGCCGCCGTGCAGGCGAAGAAACCAGCGCGGCGGCGACTGGTCCGACTTCTTGCGGTAGACGAAGGCGTTGCGCCAGGCCTTGATCTCGAAGAGGTACACGCCGGTCTCGCACACCAGCACCGCATCGACGCGCGCGGTAGGAATCGTGTGCCCCTCGGGCATCGGGATGATGAGGTTGCGAAGAATGCGCAGGTAGGAAAAGGTCGGGCTGAATGCGCTGGCGAGCTGCTGCACACCCAGCGAGGTGGCGGTGGTGCTCGGCGGCAAGGCAATGGTCATGGAGAGCTCCTTCGATCGGGGGAGCATCGCGCCGCTTTTGGGAGACTTCTTGAACGAGGTGTTTCCTTCGGTCGATGGCGATGGTTTGCGTGCAAACAACAGTTCTCGCAAAGCAACGGTCAACCACAAGATTCCTCCGAATTTGAACGGGACCATGCATGCCTGCTGCTCGATGTGGAGCCGCTGCAACTGGAGAACCCTGAATGAAGAAAACCCTCACGGCATTCGCTGCCCTGGCCGTCTGCGGCCTGGCTTCTGCCCAATCGTCGGTCACGCTGTTCGGCGTCGTGGACGCCGGCCTGACCTACCAGTCGACGACCTCGCGCGACACCACCACCGGCGCGTCGGTCAAGCAAAGCAAGACGAGCCTGGGCAACTCCGCCTACAACTCCAGCCGCATCGGCTTCCGCGGCACCGAGGACCTCGGCGGCGGGCTGGCCGCGAGCTTCTGGCTCGAAGCGCCCATCACCAACGACGACGGCGCCACCGGCATCTCCACCTTCTCGCGCCGCTCCACCGTGAGCCTGTCGGGTGGCTTCGGCGAACTGCGCCTGGGCCGCGACTACACGCCCACCTTCTGGAACGACACCGTCTTCGACCCGTTCGGCACCAACGGCTCGGGCACGAACGTGATCAGCACCGTCAGCGGCAACACCACCATCAACAACGCCAACTACGTGCGCGCCAGCAACTCGATCGGCTACTTCCTGCCGCCGAACCTGGGCGGCTTCTACGGCCAGGTGCAGTACAGCCTGCACGAGAACGCCAGCACCGACGCGACCAGCACCACCGCAGCCTCGAGCAGCAGCGCGGGCCGTTACGTCGGTGGCCGCTTCGGCTATGCCAACGGTCCTCTGGACGTGGCGCTGGGCGTGGGCCGCAGCACCGTGGTGGACACCACCGCGCTGGAGCGCAGCGTGCAGACCATCAACCTGGGTGCTTCGTACGACTTCGGTCCGGTGAAGCTGTTCGGTGAACTCTCGAACGTGAAGAACAAGTTCGACTACTCGGCAGCGGCCGACAGGCACGACAGCTACAACGGCTACCTGATCGGCGCGACCGTGCCGGTGGGTGCCGGCCTGATCCGCGTGGCGTACTCGCAGGTTCGCTACAACGAGGGTACGGCCGGCATCACGGGCGAAGACCCGCTGGCGCGCAAGTTCGCGATCGGCTACGTGCACAACCTGTCCAAGCGCACGGCGCTGTATGCGACGGTGGCGCGCGTGAACAACCGCAACGACGTGAACTACACGGGCAGCCTGGTGTCGGCCAGCACCACCGGCTACGGCAGCACGGGCACGAGCTACACGGGCCTGCCGCGTTCCTCCACCGGCTACGACTTCGGCATCCGCCACGCGTTCTGAGATTGAACGCGCGCCGCGCGGAAGAGAAGGGGCATGCGCATGCAGCCCTTTTTCTTCCGCGCGGCTTTTTCGTTTCCGCTTCTCTTCTTCATTCCATCCAACCAGCAGTGAGCTTCGACCCATGAACCGAGTCCGACTTCTCGCGGGCGTGCTGGCGGCCTCCGGCCTGACCGGCTGCATCATGCTGCCCCCGCCGCCCATGCCCTACCGTCCGCCGCCGCCGGGCTTCCGTGGCGAGGGACCACCCCCGCCGATGCTCTTCGGCGATGCCCGCCGCCCGCCGCCTCCGGGATGGGGCATGTGCGAAGCCGGCCATGCTCCGGCACAGGAACGCTGCGCGCGCGACCTGCCGGGCGAACCGGGGCAGCAGCCTCCGGGGGCGCGCTGATGAGCGGCGCGCAGCTGCACTCGGGCAACCTCGGCTTCATCATCGCCGCCGTGATCCTTCTCGGGTTGGGCAGCGTGGTCGGCATGATGTGTTCGCTCTTCATCGCCAACGTGCGGCAGAGCGCGAAGGCGCGCGAGTTCGCGCAGCAGGCCCGGAAGGAAGCGCAGCAGCGCATGGGCGCGAGCCGCGCGCAAGATATTCGTCCGCTGCTCGACGCGGCCTCGGCCCAGGCCGACGGCAGGGCCATCCGCCTGGACATCCAGCTGCCGCAGGAAGCGGTGCGCGTGTTCGCCATCGAGGCGGAACTGCGCGAACTGCTCGCGAAGGTCACGGCCTATGCGGCCAGCGTGATGCGCGCCGGAGCCACGCTGCAGGTGTCGGCGCACGCCGATGGCGGGCAGGCGGTGATCCACTGGCGCGATCTCGATGCAGTCGATGCGCATCCCCCGCTCGCAAGGTTCTTCGACAGCAAGCTTTCGGCCGCCATGGCGGCCAGCGCAAGAGCCTGCGAGCGCATTGCCGGCCATCACGGCGGGCGCATCTACTCGGCGCCCGACGGCGGCGGCGTGCTGGGGCTCACGCTGCGCCTGCCGCTGCTGCAGGCCTGAGGGCCTGGGTGCGGCAGCCGAACATGGACAAACGGTAATGAAGCGGCTGCGCTTTCTCTGATCCAATGGCGGCTAGGATGGCCCCGGCGGCGCCCGCGTGAACGTGACGATGGGGCGCCGGCCGACCCCATCGCCATGAGCATCAGAACGCAGCCTCTTTCCGGTCCTTCCGGTCTTCCTTCTTCATCGCCAGCCTCTTTCGCCGTCCCGCTTCGGGGCGCCGCGCGGGAGTGCTAGGCCCCACGGCCATGTGGCGCTGCCTCATCGTCGAGGACGACGCCGACAACGCGCGCTACATCGCCGACGGCTTCCGCTCGCTCGGCCACGTGGCGGTGATCAGCCGCGATGGCGCCGACGCGCTCGCGCGCGCCACGGGCGAGCAGTGGGACATCGTCATCCTCGACCGCATGCTGCCCAACGAGGTGGATGGCCTGTCGATCCTCTCGACCATGCGCGCGCTCGGCAAGAAGACGCCTGTGCTGGTGCTCAGCGCGCTGAACGCGCTCGACGAGCGCGTGCGCGGCCTCAAGGCCGGTGGCGACGACTACCTGGCCAAGCCCTTTGCCTTCTCCGAGCTCGCGGCGCGCGCCGAGGCGCTGGTGCGGCGCTCGCGCACCGGGCCCGAGATCCGCACGCTGCAGGTGGCCGACCTCACGCTCGATCTCGCGCGCCGCCACGTCGAGCGCGGCGGCCGCGCCATTGCCCTGCAGCCGCGAGAGTTCCGGCTGCTGGCCTATCTGATGATGCATCCGGGCCAGGTGGTCACGCGCACCATGCTGCTGGAGGCGGTGTGGGACTACCAGTTCGACCCGCAGACCAACGTGATCGACGTGCAGGTCAGCCGGCTGCGCGGCAAGCTCGACGCGGGCGGCGCTCCCACGCTGATCCACACCGTGCGCGGCGTGGGCTACACGCTGGCGCCGCCGCAATGACGGCCGCCCTGCGCCGGCTGTGGCGCTCGGTCGGCTTCCGGCTCGCCTTCTACTACGGGCTGCTGGTAGCGATCACCATGCTCGCGGCGCTGGCCATCGTCTACATGCAGACGGTGGGCGTGCTGCAGCAGCGCATGGTGCGACAGGTGGCCGCGAGCATGCAGCAGCTGATGGTGCGCTACGACGCGCGCGGCGCCGACGGCGTGGCCGGCGAGATCGCCAATGCGCTTTCCGACGGGCGCAACTCCGACAACGAGATCTACCTGCTCACCGACCGCGAAGGCAACAAGCTCGCGGGCAACCTCGACCAGATGCCCTCGCAGGCTCCCGATGCCGGCGACGGCGTGCATCGCCGCGTGGTCCGCGCGGGCCAGACCGTCATCGCGTATCTGGTGATGCGCCCGCTGCCCGACGGCGGCCTGCTGGTGGTGGGGCACGACCTGCGCGACCAGGAGTCCATCGAATCGCTGGTGGCCAGCGCCAGCGCGGCGGCCGGCATCGTGGCGGTGCTGCTGCTGATCGGCGGCACCTTCGTCTTTCGCCAGGAGTTGGAGCGCAGCGTGGGCGCGGTGCGGCGCACGGCCGCGCGCATCGCGGCGGGCGAGCTGCAGGAGCGCGTGGAGCCTTCGGGCGAGGAGGACGAATTCGCGCTGCTGGAGCACGACATCAACGCGATGCTCGACCGCATCCAGTCGCTGATGGACGGCGTGCGCCACGTCTCCAACACCATCGCGCACAACCTGCGCACGCCGCTCACGCGCGTGCTGGTGCGGCTGCGCGCGGTGGAGTCGGGGCTCGACGCGAACGACCCGCAGCGCGAGGCCGTGGCCACCGCCATCCGCGAACTCGAGGAACTGGCCGTGGTGTTCGAGAAGCTGCTTCAGATCGCGGAAGTGGAAGCCGGCGCGCGGCGGCAGCAGTTCGCGCCGGTGGCGCTGCACGTGATCGCCGACGACGTGGCGGAGCTCTACGAGGCCGTGGCCGAGCTGCACGGCATCGTGCTGCTGCGCGATCCCGCCGACATGGCCGTGGCGCTGGGCGACCGCGACCTGCTGGCGGGCGCCGCCGCCAACCTGCTCGACAACGCGCTGAAATACGCCGGCACCGGCGCCACCGTGCGCATAGGCACGCACACGGTGGATGGCAGGGCGCAGCTCTTCGTGCAGGATGACGGGCCCGGCATCCCGCAGGCCGAGCACGAACGCATCGGCGTGCGCTTCCACCGGCTCGACCGCAGCGTGCCAGGCCACGGGCTGGGGCTGGCTAGCGTGTCGGCGGTGGTGGCGCTGCACGGCGGGCGGCTGGACTTCGCGGATGCGAAGCCGGGCCTGCGTGCCTGCATCGACCTGCCGATGGCGGACGGCTGAAGGCCGGGCGCCTTCGCTGCCTTCGTTCTTCCTGCCTCTCGTCCGTTCGCAACATTGCCGGATGGCAATGTTTTGTTCATGCACAGCGCAGCCGTGAATTCCTAGGATCGCCTGGGGCACATCCCGTGCCGATCAATGCAGTTCCAGGAGACATCAACGGTGAGAATCAAGAGTCAGAGAGACTTCTGCTCGGGCGTGCTCTTCAGCGCCTTCGGCGTGGCCTTCGCGTGGGGCGCCACGACCTACAACGTCGGTACCGGCGCCCGCATGGGGCCGGGCTACTTTCCCCTGATCGTGGGCATCCTGATCGCGCTCATGGGCGTGCTCATCACGCTCAAGGCGCTCGCGGTGGAGACCGACGACGGCGAGCCCATCGGGCGCATCGCATGGAAGCCGCTGGCCTTCATCATCGGCGCGAACCTGATGTTCGGCGTGCTGCTGGGCGGCCTGCCGAGCATCGGCCTGCCGTCGATGGGGCTCATCGTCGCCATCTATGCGCTGACCTTCATCGCTAGCCTCGCCGGGGACAACTTCGGCTGGAAGGGCGTGACCGTCCTCGCCACCATCCTCGCGCTCGGCAGCTACCTGGCCTTCGTGGTCGCGCTGAAGCTGCAGTTCCAGGTGTGGCCGACCTTCATCTCGGGCTGATGCGCAAAGAAGAACAACAAGACCAAAGACAAGACACATGGACCTGATTACCAATCTCTCGATCGGCTTCGGCGTCGCCTTCACGGCGCAGAACCTCGTCTACGCCTTCGTCGGCTGCCTGCTGGGCACGCTGATCGGCGTGCTGCCGGGCATCGGCCCGGTCGCGACCATCGCGATGCTGCTGCCTGCCACGTACGCGCTGCCGCCCGTGTCGGCGCTGATCATGCTGGCCGGTATCTATTACGGCGCCCAGTACGGCGGCTCCACCACCGCCATCCTGGTGAACCTGCCGGGCGAGTCTTCATCGGTGGTGACCGTGATCGACGGCTACCAGATGGCGCGGAAAGGAAGGGCAGGGCCGGCACTTGCGGCGGCAGGCCTGGGCTCGTTCTTCGCGGGCTGCGTGGGCACGCTGATCCTGGCCGCCTTCGCTCCGCCGCTGACCGAGCTGGCCTTCAAGTTCGGCCCGGCCGAATACTTCTCGCTGATGATCCTGGGCCTGATCGGCGCCGTGGTGCTGGCTTCGGGCTCGCTGCTCAAGGCCATCACGATGATCCTGCTGGGCCTGGCGCTCGGCCTCGTGGGCACCGACGTGAACTCGGGCGTGGCGCGCTACAGCTTCGACATTCCCGAACTGACCGACGGCATCGGCTTCATCGCCATCGCGATGGGCGTGTTCGGCTATGGCGAGATCATCGCCAACCTCGCGGTGCCCGAGCACGAGCGCGAGGTGTTCACCGCCAAGGTGAAGGGCCTGTGGCCCACCAAGCAGGACTTCAAGGACATGACGCCCGCCGTGCTGCGCGGCACGGCACTGGGTTCGGCGCTGGGCATCCTGCCCGGCGGCGGTGCGCTGCTGTCGGCCTTCGCGGCCTACACCATCGAGAAGAAGATCAAGCTCAAGCAGGGCGAGATCGCTTTCGGCAAGGGCAACATCCGCGGCGTGGCCGGCCCCGAGTCGGCCAACAACGCAGGCGCGCAGACTTCCTTCATTCCGCTGCTGACGCTGGGCATTCCGCCCAACGCGGTGATGGCGCTGATGGTGGGCGCGATGACCATCCACAACATCCAGCCCGGCCCGCAGGTCATGACCAGCAACCCGGAGCTCTTCTGGGGCCTGATCGCCTCGATGTGGATCGGCAACCTGATGCTGATCGTGCTGAACCTGCCGATGATCGGCATCTGGATCAAGCTGCTGACCATTCCCTACAAGTGGCTCTTCCCGTCGATCGTGCTGTTCTGCGCGGTGGGCGTCTACTCGGAGAACAACAACACCTTCGACGTGTGGATGGTGGCGATCTTCGGCATCGTGGGCTACCTGTTCCTCAAGCTGAAGTGCGAGCCCGCGCCGCTGCTGCTGGGCTTCATCCTGGGGCCGATGATGGAAGAGAACCTGCGCCGCGCGCTGCTGCTGTCGCGCGGCGACTGGAGCGTGTTCGTGATGCGGCCGCTGTCGGCGGGGCTGCTGGTCGCCGCCGCGCTGCTGCTGATCATCGTGCTGCTGCCTTCGGTGAAGGCCAAGCGCGAAGAGGCCTTCGTCGAGGACTGACGACGAGGGAAGGGCCGGGAAGGCTGGGGAAGGGCGTCGGACCGGAACTCCGCGCGATACTTGCGGTCCCACGCTGCCGCCGCCTTCCTTCCCTTCGATGCCCGTCGTGCGACTTCCTTCTCCCTCGATCCTTCTTCGTGCGCTCGCCATGAGCGCTGCTCTTTTCGCAGCAGGCGCCCTGCATGCGCAGGCCCTGCCGCCCGGCGTGCGGCTGGGCATGTCGGCCGAGGAACTGCAGGCCGCATTGCCCGCCGCCGAACGCGTGCAGAGGCCGCAGCGCCTGGGCGGCGGCCTTGTCGGCTCATGGCGCGCGGCGCCAGTCGAGATGGCGGGGCTGCTGTTCGAGCCGACCTTCTTCTTCGCGGCTTCCGAGTTGCGGCGCGTCGAATACGTGGCCTCGGCGCAGGCAGCGCCCGATGCCGGCGCGGCGGCCTTCGCGGCGCTGGTGCAGTGGGGGCGCGGCGCCTTCGGCAACGAGCTTTCGTCGCGCGACCCCGGCAGCGCGTATGCGGCATGGGTCAGCAGCGACACAGACATCTACGTGCAGCAGCAGTCGGGCGATCCGCGCCGGGCCAGTGTGCGGTTGGTCTACAAGGCACGGCAGCTGCGCGACGGCAGCGAGCTCTGAAGAGAAGGGCCGCCTGCCTCAGGCCGTGCCGCGCTGGTCGAGTTTCTGCAGGGCCATCGCCAGTTCGTCTACATCGACCGGCTTCAGCAGGTGATGGTCGAAGCCGGCCCGCGCGATGCGCAGCCGGTCGTCGGGCTGGCCCCAGCCCGTAACTGCGATCAGGCCGATGCCATGCAGCCGCGCATGCGCTCGCAGGCGACGCGCCAGCTCGCAGCCGTCCATGCCCGGCATGCCGATGTCCAGGATGGCGATCGAGGGATCGAACTGCTCGGCCTTCGCCAACGCATCCGGGCCGTTGAACGCCACCGCGACCTGTGCGCCGAACAGCTCCAGCAGCGCCTCGAGCGACTCGGCCGCGTCGCGGTTGTCGTCCACCACCAGGATGCGGTGGTGCGCCGCGATGGTGGTTTCGGGCGCTCCGGTTTCCGCGCCGGGGCGCACTCCGTGGTCGAGCAGTGGCAGGGACACCGTGAACTCGCTGCCCCGGTCCACGCCGTCGCTCCTGGCGTCGACCGTGCCGCCATGCAGCTCCACGATGCTCTTCACCAGCGTGAGGCCGATGCCCAGGCCGCCCTGCGCGGCGCGCGCGGTGCCACTGACCTGCACGAACATGTCGAAGATCGCGTCCAGCATGGCGGCCGGAATGCCGGTGCCGCTGTCCTTCACGCGCACCACCGCATGGCCATGCCCGTCACTCTCCAGGAACACGTCGATGCGTCCGCCCTCGGGCGTGTACTTGGCGGCGTTGTTCAGCAGGTTCGCGAATACCTGCGTGAGGCGCACGCTGTCGCCCCTGACGGCCAGCGAGGCGCCGGCCAGGTGCACCTCGAGGGTGTGGCGACCGGCGTCCATCAGCGGGCGGCTGAGTTCCACCGCGCTGCGAATCACCTTGTCCAGCGCGAGTTCGTCCAGCTTCAGCTCGATCTTGCCGCGCGTGATGCGCGAGACCTCCATCAGGTCGTTCACCAGCCGCACCATGTGGTCGAGCTGGCGACCCATGAGCTCGTAGTAGGGCAGCGCGGCCTCGGATGTCAGCGGCTTGCGCTTGAGGATGGCCAGCGCCGTGCTCAGCGGCGCCATCGGGTTGCGCAGCTCGTGGGCGAGGGTGGCCAGGAACTCGGTCTTGCGCCGGTCGGCCTCGTTGAGGTCGTCGAGCATGCGGCGCAGTTCGTACTGCCGCCGCCGCGCGCGCAGCGCGCTGCGCAATGCGCTCACCAGCGAGGCCACGCGGATCGGGCGCTCCAGCACCGTGACGTTGGCCATGCCTTCCATGGCAGTGTTGATGGCGCGCGAGTCGGCGCCCTGCCGCGCGAGTATCAGCACCGGCAGGTCGGACCATGGGGGCTGGGCCGCCACTGCCGCGGCGAGTTCGCCGGCGCCGCTGCCCGCGAGCATCTCCTCGGACACCAGCAGCGCGCCGGCGCCGTGGCCCATTTCGCGCAGCAGCTCCGGAATGCCGGCGCACGTCTGCGCCTCGATGCCGGCGCGCAGGAGCACGGCGGCGGTCATCGCGGCGTCCTTCGCGGTCGCCGGTCTCATGAGCACGCGCAGCTGCGGATCTCGCAGTTGCGGCAGCTGGATCGCCGGGCTCTCGGTCACGGCGGGGGCTTGGAAACGCCGTCGATCGGCACGGGCACGCCGGTCAGGATGCCTCGGAAACGGTGCAGCGGATCTCCCACGTGCAGGCCGCGCTGGTCCATCGAGAAAGCGCGGATGGAGCGCTCGTGTGCGCCGCCGCGCTTCTTGAGCACCGAGATGGCCTGGCGCACCTCGCCTTCGGCCTCGTAGTAGCGCAGCAGCACCACGGCGTCGGCCAGGTAGCTGGCGTCCACGGGGGTCTGCATCTGCGCGCCGATGAGCCCGTGCTGCGCGCCCACCAGCAGCGTGGCCACGCCGGATTGCCCCAGGTAGGTGAGCAGCTCGTGCAGCTGCACGATGAGAAAGCGCTCGTCGGGCATCGCGTTGAGATACCCGTTCAGGCTGTCGATGGCGATGACCTTCGCGCCGTGCCGCGTCACGGCCTGGCGGATCTCGTGCACCAGCTCGCCGGGCGATAGTTCGGCCGGGTCGACCTGCTTGATGCGGATGCGGCCCGATTGAAGATGAGGCTCCAGCTTCATGCTCAGGCCGGCGCTGCGGGTGCGCAAGGTGTTGATGCTCTCGTCGAAGATGAAGAGCGCGGCAGCCTCGCCGCGCTCGGCCGCGGCGATGGCGAACTGCACCGCCACCGACGACTTGCCCGTGCCCGGCGCGCCGACGAACAGGGTGCTGGTGCCTTTCTCGAGGCCCCCGCCCAGCAGCGCGTCGAGTGCCTCGATGCCGCTGGGCAGCTTGGTCAGCGCGATGTCGTTGAGGTGTTCGGCCGCCACCAGTCGCGGAAACACCTGCAGGCCGCCGCGATGGATCTTGTAGTCGTGATAGCCGCCGCGGAACGACTGGCCGCGGTACTTCACGACCAGCAGGCGGCGGCGCGCGGCGCCGTAGTCGGAGTTCGACTGCTCCAGCCGCACCACCGCGTGCGCGATGCTCTGCACCTGGAGGTCGTGCTCGGTGGCGGTCATGTCGTCCAGCAGCAGCACGGTGCACTGGCGCCCCGCGAAGAACTGCTTGAGCGCCAGGATCTGCCGGCGGTAGCGCAGCGAGGTGCCCGAGAGCAGCCGCAGCTCGGACAGCGAATCGAAAACGATGCGCGAAGGTTTGATGGCCTCCACGTCGCTCAGGATGCGCAGCGTGGTTTCGCTCAGCTCCACCTCGGAGGGGTGGAACATGGTGTATTGCTCCTCGGGCTGCAGGCTGTCCTGGGTGGGCAGCATTTCCCGCACGTGGACCCTGGAGATGTCCCAGCCGTGCGAGTCGGCGACGCCGCGCAGTTCGGGCTCGGTCTCGGACAGCGTCACGTACAGCACCGACTCGCCGCGCGCCACGCCTTCGAGCAGGAACTGCATCGCGATGGTCGTCTTGCCGGCACCGGGTGTGCCTTCGAACAGATAAAGCCGGTTTGGCTCGAGGCCGCCGCCGAGCACATCGTTGAGGCCCGGCACGCCCATGCTCAGCAGCCGCTGGTTATGAGGCTCCATGGTCGCTTCTCCGCGAATGAATGAATCAAGGTAACTGCGTGATTCAAGCATCCGGGCCGCGGCAGGCTTGCAGGACGGCACCGCATGCACGCGGCCGTGGGGGGACTATGGCAGTTGTCCTGCAAGGTGGGGCGGATTCGTCCGGCGGCCCGGATGGGGCGCACGGAGAAACTGCTTCACCGGCCCCCGCCGCCCTGGCACTTCATTCCAGCAACCAATTTCCGGCTCTTCAGGAGAAGACGATGCGCGAAGACACCGAGATCCGCATTCCACGGGACGATGAACGGATCGACGTCACAGACCTCAAGGAGGTCGACTACTGGACTCAATGGTTCGGCGTGAGCGAGGAGCGCCTGCGCACCGCCGTGGCCTCCGCCGGCACGGTGAGGGACGACCTGCGGGTCTACCTCGGCCTGCCCTGATCCTTGCGGGCCGGCTTCAGGCCGCGGCCAGCATGCCCTTTTCCTCGATGAACGCGACCACGTCGGCCACGCCCGAGAGCGTCTTGAGGTTCGTCATCACGTAGGGGCGCTGGCGGCGCATGCGCTGCGTGTCCTGCTCCATCACGTCGAGATTGGCGCCCACGTAGGGTGCGAGGTCGGTCTTGTTGATGACGAAGAGGTCGCTCTTGGTGATGCCGGGGCCGCCCTTGCGCGGAATCTTCTCGCCGGCCGCCACGTCGATCACGTAGATCGTGAGGTCCGAGAGCTCCGGGCTGAAGGTGGCCGCGAGGTTGTCGCCGCCCGATTCGACGAACACCACGTCGGCGTCGGGAAAGTCTTCCAGCATGCGGTCGATGGCCTCGAGGTTGATCGAGGCGTCCTCGCGGATCGCGGTGTGCGGGCAGCCGCCGGTTTCCACGCCCATGATGCGCTCGGCCGGCAGCGCGCCGGCCACGGTGAGCAGGCGCTGGTCTTCCTTGGTGTAGATGTCGTTGGTGATGGCGACCAGGTCGTACTTGTCGCGCATCGCCTTGCAGAGCATTTCCAGCAGCGTGGTCTTGCCCGAGCCGACCGGGCCGCCGATGCCCACGCGCAGCGGCGGAAGTCTCTTGGTGCGGTTGGGAATGTGGTGCAGGGCGGAGGTCATGGGGATGGTGCTCGGTTCAGCTTCGGAAGAGGCGGGAATATTGTGTTTCGTGGCGGGCCGACAGCACCGCCAGCAGGGGCGCGAAGGCCTGGCGTTCGTCGTCGCCGAGGGCCATCGCGCGGGTCACGGCATCTGGGATCTCCTGTGCCAGCCGCCCGAGGATGCGCTGGCCCGCGCTCTGGCCCAGCGGCACGGCCTTGACGGCGGCGCCGACCATGTTCTCGGCCCAGCCGAATGCGAAGGCCAGGCAGCCGTCGTGCGCCGAGGCTCCCGAGCGGTTCGCTGCGAAGGCAAATGCGATGGGGTAGCTCGCGCCCAGGTCGGCGAAGACTTCTGCCGTGTCCGCATGGTGCAGCTTCAGCCATTCGACGAAGGAGCGGCCCATCTGCTCGGTCTGCAGCAGGAACTCGGCCGATTCGCGCGTGGCCATCACCCAGTCGTTGAGCTGGCGCACGCGAGGCATGTCGTCGGCGCGCCAGGCCTGCATCGCCTGCGCGAAGACGGCGAGATCGCCGCGGGCGAAGCTCAGGTGCAGCTGGTCGGAGAGCCATTCGGCGGCGCGCGGCTCCGAGTCGATGCCAGCCCATTCGACGGCAGCCTCGACGCCTTCGGAGTACGAGAAGCCGCCGACCGGAAGGGCCGGGGACGCCAGCCAGATCAGTTGCAGGAGGCCCTGGGCGGACATGTCGGCGATCAGTGGGAGTGGCCGTGATGTCCGTGGCCGCGGTCATGGCCGTGCGAGTGGCCGTGACCGTCATGGTCGTCCAGCAGCTCCGGCGCGAGGACCAGCGGCTTCTGTCCGTCGCCGCTTCCGTGCGAATGCCCGTGGTCGTGGTCATGGTGGGAGTGCCCATGGTCATGGCCGTGGCCGTGCCCGCCATGCGAATGCTCGTGCGATCCATACGCACCGCCCTCGGGCTCGAAGGCCTCCTCGACCGCCACGACGATCAGGTGCATCGAGCGCAGCATGTCGGCCAGCACGTGGTCGGGCTCGATCTTCAGGTGGTCGGGCTTCAGCTCGATCGGCACGTGCCGGTTGCCCAGGTGGTAGGCCGCGCGCGTCAGGTCGAAGGGCGTGCCGTGCGCCGTGCAGTGCGTGATGCGCAGCACGGGCTGCGGCGCCGCGACCACGCGCACCAGCGAGCCGTCTTCGGCCACCAGCACGTCGCCGCCGCGCACGGCGGTGCCGCGCGGCAGGAACACGCCGATCTGGCGGCCCTGCGAGTCGGTGGCGTCGAAGCGGCTCTTCTGGCGGATGTCCCAGTCGAGCTCGATGGTGGCTGCGCGCTTGAGCAGCACGGGCGCGAGGCCGCGGCCCTGGGGCATGAGTTTGTTGGCGGTGAGCATGGTGCAAATGGAGCGCCCCGGAGGGCGCCCGCTGGCTGGATGAATACCTTCGAGGATACGCAGCCTGTCAAGCAGGCGCATTCCCCGGGGCTTCAGAACAGGAAATAGCGCTGCGCCATCGGCAGCAGCTTGGCCGGCTCGCAGGTCAGCAGGTTGCCGTCGGCGCGCACCGCGTAGGTCTGCGCGTCGATCTCCATCTTCGGCGTGTAGCCGTTGTGGATCAGGTCCTTCTTGCGCACGTTGCGGATGTTCTTCACCGCACTGAGCTGCTTCTTCAGGCCGTAGCGTTCGCCGATGCCCGCGGCCAGCCCGGCCTGCGAGACGAAGGTGAGCGAGCTCTTCGCGAGCGATCCGCCGTAGGCGCCGAACATCTGGCGGTAGTGCACCGGCTGCGGCGTGGGAATCGATGCGTTCGGGTCGCCCATGGCGGCCAGCGCGATGCTGCCGCCCTTCAGGATGGTGAAGGGCTTCACGCCGAAGAAGGCCGGCTTCCAGATCACGATGTCGGCCCACTTGCCGACCTCGATCGAGCCCACCTCGTGCGCGATGCCGTGCGCGATGGCCGGGTTGATCGTGTACTTGGCGACGTAGCGCTTCGCGCGGAAGTTGTCGTTGCGCGCGCTGTCCTCGGGCAGCGTGCCGCGCTGCAGCTTCATCTTGTGCGCGGTCTGCCAGGTGCGGATGACGACCTCGCCGACACGGCCCATGGCCTGGCTGTCGGAGCTGAACATGCTGATCGCGCCCAGGTCGTGCAGCACGTCTTCCGCGGCGATGGTTTCCTTGCGGATGCGCGATTCGGCGAAGGCCAGGTCTTCCGCGATGCCGGCGTCGAGGTGGTGGCACACCATGAGCATGTCGACGTGCTCGTCGAGCGTGTTCACGGTGTAGGGCATCGTCGGGTTGGTGGACGACGGCAGGAAGTTGCCCTCGCCCACCACGCGAAGGATGTCGGGCGCGTGGCCGCCGCCCGCGCCCTCGGTGTGGAAGGCGCAGATGCCGCGCCCGCCCACCGCGGCGATGGTGTTCTCGACGAAGCCCGATTCGTTGAGCGTGTCGCTGTGAATGGCCACCTGCGTGTCGGTGGCGTCGGCCACGTCCATGCAGTTGTTGATGGCTGCGGGCGTGGTGCCCCAGTCTTCATGCAGCTTCAGGCCGATGACGCCGGCGTCGATCTGCTCGTGCAGCGCGTGCGGCAGGCTGGCGTTGCCCTTGCCGAGGAAGCCCAGGTTCATCGGGAAGGCGTCGGCCGCCTGCAGCATGCGCTCGATGTGCCAGGGGCCGGGCGTGGAGGTGGTGGCGAAGGTGCCGGTGGCGGGGCCGGTGCCGCCGCCGAGCATGGTGGTCACTCCGGAGGAAAGCGCCTCCTCGATCTGCTGTGGGCAGATGAAGTGGATGTGGCTGTCGATGCCGCCGGCGGTGACGATGTTGCCCTCGCAGCTGATGATCTCGGTGCCCGGGCCGATGACGATGTCCACGCCCGGCTGCACGTCGGGGTTGCCGGCCTTGCCGATGGCGGCGATGCGGCCGTCCTTCAGGCCGATGTCGGCCTTCACGATGCCCCAGTGGTCGAGGATGAGCGCGTTGGTCAGCACGGTGTCGACCGCGCCCTGCGCCCTGGTGCGCTGCGATTGCGCCATGCCGTCGCGGATGGTTTTTCCGCCGCCGAACTTCACCTCCTCGCCGTAGCCGCCGGCGCGAAGGGTGTAGTCGGCCTCGACCTCGATCAGCAGTTCCGTGTCCGCGAGGCGGACACGGTCGCCCACGGTGGGGCCGAAGATTTCCGCATAGGCGCGTCGCCCGATGGTGGCCATGTTTCAGAGCTTCCCTTGAACGAGGCCGCGAAAGCCGTAGACGATGCGATCGCCGGAAAAGTCGACCAGCTCGACCGTGCGCTGCTGGCCCGGCTCGAAGCGCACCGCGGCGCCCGAGGCGATGTTCAGTCGCATGCCACGCGCGGCCTCGCGGCCGAAGCCGAGCGCGCCGTTGGTCTCGGCGAAGTGATAGTGCGAGCCGACCTGGATCGGCCGGTCGGCGGTGTTCTGCACCACCAGCGTGAGGGTGCGGCGGCCGGGGTTGAGCGTGTGCTCGCCGTCGTCGGTGAGGAGTTCTCCGGGAATCATGAGTGGGCCTGCCTCAGATGGCTTGCGCCAGCAGCGTCGCGCCGAGGCCGAGCACGGCGGCGCCCGCGATGCGCGGCAGCCATGCGTTGGCATGGCGCAGCGCCCAGCCCAGCGCGATGCCCGCCGCGTGCAGCAGCACCGTCGCGCAGACCATGCCGGCCAACGTGAGGGCGGCGCCCTGTTCGCTCGCGAGTTCGTAGCCGTGGGCCACACCGTGGAAGACGGCGAACACGCCGACCACGGCCATGGCCGCCACGGCCGGCAGGTGCACGCGCGTGACCACCAGCAGGCCCAGCACCAGCAGCGAGGCCGCGATCATCGGCTCGACCGCCGGCAGCTGCACGCCGGCCAGCCCCATCAGCGCGCCCGCCAGCAGCATGCCGGCGAAGGCCAGCGGCGCCCAGAGCAGGTCTGGCCAGGCGCGGCGCGCGGCCAGCGCGCTCCACAGGCCGACCGCGACCATGGCGGCCAGGTGGTCGGCGCCGGTCAGCGGGTGCATGAAGCCGGTGACGAAGCCGTGGTGCATGCCGCCGTCGACACCGGTGTGGGCGCTGGCCGCGAGGGGCAGCAGCAGGGCGAGCAGGGCGAGGGTTCTGGAAGTGCTGTTGTTGCGCATGGAAAGTCCTTTTGTTCTTCGAATTTCAGACGATGGGCTGGTGCACGGTGACCAGCTTGGTGCCGTCGGGGAAGGTGGCTTCGACCTGGATGTCCGGAATCATTTCGGCGATGCCGTCCATCACGTCGGCGCGGGTCAGCACCGCGCGCCCGTCGCTCATGAGCTCGGCGACGCTCTTGCCGTCGCGCGCGCCTTCCATCACGGCGGCGGAAATCAGGGCGATGGCTTCGGGATAGTTGAGCTTGAGGCCGCGGGCCTTGCGGCGTTCGGCCAGGAGTGCCGCGGTGAAGATCAGCAGCTTGTCTTTTTCGCGCGGGGTCAGTTCCATGAGATCGGCGTCGGGTGGCGGGAGGAGGCGGCCATTATGGGCAAGCCGGCTTCTTTGCAACAGTCGTGCCCTGTTCGCCAAAAGCCGTACGGATGGCATGAAAGATGCACCGAAACGGTGTGAACCCTGAAGCCACGACCGCCACCCCCGACGACGCCCCGCAGCGCATCGTCAAGGTGCGGCGCGACTACAACAGCTGGGTCGCCAGCGAGACGCTGGAAGACTACGCCCTGCGCTACACGCCCCAGCGCTTTCGCAAGTGGTCCGAATGGCGGGTGGCCAACACGGCCTTCGGGGCGGCCTCGTTCCTGATCCTGGAGGCGGTGGGCGCCACGCTGCTGGTGCAGTACGGCTTCGCCAACGCCTTCTGGGCGATCCTGGCGACGGGGCTCATCATCTTCCTGGCGGGCGTGCCGATCAGCGTGTACGCGGCGCGCTACGGCGTCGACATGGACCTGCTCACGCGCGGCGCAGGCTTCGGCTACATCGGCTCCACGCTCACCTCGCTGATCTACGCGAGCTTCACCTTCATCTTCTTCGCGCTCGAGGCGGCCGTGATGGCCTATGCGCTGGAACTGGCGCTGGGAATTCCGCCGGTCTGGGGCTACCTGGTGTGCGCGCTGGTGGTGATTCCGCTGGTCACGCACGGGGTGTCGGCCATCAGCCGGCTGCAGCTGTGGACCCAGCCGCTGTGGCTGCTGATGCTGGTGGTGCCCTTTGCCTATGTGCTGGTGCGCGATCCTGGTGCGTTCGCGGGCATCGTGCACTACAACGGCGTGAGGTCGGGCACCAAGGGCTTCGATCTGCACCTGTTTGGCGCGGCGCTCACGGTCGGCATCGCGCTCATCACCCAGATGGGCGAGCAGGCCGACTACCTTCGCTTCATGCCCGCGCGCACGGCAGCCACGGCGCGGCGCTGGTGGGCCGGGGTGCTGGCCGGCGGGCCGGGCTGGGTGGTGCTGGGCGTGCTCAAGATGCTGGGCGGGGCGCTGCTGGCCTACCTGGCGATCACGCACATGGTGCCGGCCGACCGGGCGGTGGACCCGAACCAGATGTACCTGGCGGCCTACGAATACGTGTTCCCGCACTACGGCTGGGCGGTGGCGGCCACGGCGCTGTTCGTGGTGATCTCGCAGCTCAAGATCAACGTGACCAACGCCTACGCCGGCTCGCTGGCCTGGAGCAACTTCTTCTCGCGCGTGGCGCACAGCCACCCGGGGCGGGTGGTGTGGGTGGTGTTCAACGCGCTCATCGCCTTCATGCTGATGGAGATGAACGTGTTCGAGGCGCTGGGCGACGTGCTGGGCCTGTTCGCCAACATCGCCATCGCCTGGATGATGGCGGTGGTGGCCGACCTGGTCATCAACAAGCCGCTGGGCCTGTCGCCGCCGGGCATCGAGTTCAAGCGCGCGCACCTGTGGGACATCAACCCGGTGGGCGTGGGCGCGATGGCGCTGGCCTCGGGGTTGTCGATCACGGCGCACCTGGGCGTGTTCGGGCCGCTGGCACAGGCCTTCTCGGCGCTGATCGCGCTGGGCACGGCGCTGGTGGCCTCGCCGCTGCTGGCCTGGGCGACCGGCGGCAAGTACTACCTGGCGCGCGGCGTGCCGTCCTCCGGGGCCGGCGCGGTGCGCTGGGCCAGGGTCGAACACGAGGGCAGCTACCAGCGGCTGAAGGTGCAGCACTGCGTGATCTGCGAGCGCGAGTACGAGGGGCCCGACATGGCCCATTGCCCGGCCTACCAGGGCGCGATCTGCTCGCTGTGCTGCACGCTGGACGCGCGCTGCGGCGACCTGTGCAAGCCGCACGCGAGCCTGTCCTCGCAATGGTCGGCGGTGCTGCGATGGCTGCTGCCGCGTCGCAGCTGGCGCTATCTCGATACCGGACTCGGGCACTTCCTGCTGCTGATGCTGGTCATCGTGCCGCTGCTGGCGGTGGTGTTCGGCGTGCTCTACCAGCAGGAGCTGCGTGCCTTCGCCGAAGGCGCGCTGGAGCTGGCTTCCGAGCCCGACGTGGCCGCCGCGCTGGCCGGCGTGCAGAAGCTGTCGCTGCGCTCGGGCTTCCTCAAGGCGTACATGGCGCTGCTGGTCATCGCGGGCATCGTCGCGTGGTGGCTGGTGCTCGCGCACCAGAGCCGCAAGGTGGCGCAGGAGGAGTCGAACCGCCAGACCCACCTGCTGGTGCGCGAGATCGAGCTGCACCGCGAGACCGACCGCGCGCTGCAGGCCGCCAAGCAGTCGGCCGACGAGGCGCGCGAGATCGCGGAGCAGGCCAAGCTCGCGGCCGAGCTCGCCAAGCAGGCGGCCGACCAGGCCAACCAGGCCAAGAGCCGCTACATCAGCGCCATCAGCCACGAGCTGCGCACGCCGCTCAACAGCATCCTGGGCTATGCGCAGCTGATGGGCGAAGACCACTCGGTGCCGCCGCACCGCCAGCAGGCGGTGGCGGTCATCAAGCGCGGCGGGGAGCACCTGCTGTCGCTCATCGAGGGCACGCTGGCCATCGCGCACATCGAGGCCGGCAAGCTCACGCTGCATGCGCGGCCGATGCGCTTTGCCGACACGCTGCGCGAGCTGGCCGACATGTTCGAGCTGCAGGCTGCGGAGAAGGGGCTGCAGTTCCGCTTCGAGGCGGCGGGGGCGCTGCCCGAGGTGGTGCGCGCGGACGAGAAGCGCGTGTGCCAGATCCTCATCAACCTGCTGGGCAACGCGATCAAGTTCACGGCGGCGGGGCAGGTCACGCTGCGGCTGGCCTATGCGCGCGAGTTCGCCTCCATCGAGATCGAGGACACCGGGCCGGGCATGCCGGCCGGTGACATCGAGCGCATCTTCGAGCCCTTCGCGCGGGGCAACGCCACGGGCACGGCCGCCGCGCCGGGCGCGGGGCTGGGCCTCACCATCGCAAAGATGCTCACCGACCTGATGGGTGGCGAGATGAAGGTGAGCAGCACGCCGGGCGTGGGGTCGCTCTTCTGCGTGCGGCTCTTCCTGCCGCGCGTGCACGAGACGGCGACGGGCAGCGGACGCGCGCTGCCCGTTCCGCGCGCGCGACGCGGCTACGAGGGCCCGCGCCGCCGGCTGCTGGTGGTCGACAACGAGGAGGCCGACCGCGACCTGCTGGGCCACCTGCTCGCGCCGCTGGGCTTCGAGCTGCGCAGCGCGGCCAGCGGGCACGACGCGCTCGACCTGGTCGCGGCGGGCTACCGGCCCGACGCGATGTTCGTCGACCTCGCGATGCCCGGCATCGACGGCTGGGAGACCATCCGCCGGGCACGCAAGCTGGGGCTGACCGAAGCCTCGGTGGCCATCGTCTCGGCCAACGCCTTCGACAAGGGGCTCGACAACGACGTGGGCATCGCGCCCGAGGACTTCTTCGTCAAGCCCGTGCGCCACACGGAGCTGCTCGACTGGCTCGAGCGCAGGCTGGGCCTGCAGTGGACCGATACCGCCGCCAAGCCTGCACCCGCCGCCGTGCCGCGCGCGATGCTTGCGCCCTCGCTGGCCCGCCTGCGCGCGCTGGAGGAGGCCGTGGGGCTTGGCTATTTCCGGGGCATCATGAACCAGCTCGACGACATCGACGCCGCGCAGCCCGAGTGCGCGGCATGGACCGAAGCCCAGCGCGTACTGGCCCGCCAGTTCCAGTTCGAGGCCATGAGCCGCGCGCTTGCGGAAGCAGTCGAAAGCGCCGCATGACCCCGCCGACGCAACCTCCCGCCATGGAAACCTCATCCCTCGCCAGGGCCCTGCGCGAACAGCAGGGCGCCAACAGCGACCTCGTGCTGATCGTGGACGACGTGCCCGACAACCTCGCGGTGCTGCACGACGCCCTCGACGAATCGGGCTACACCGTGCTCATCGCCACCAACGGCGAGCAGGCGCTGCAGCGCGCCGTGCAGGCCAAGCCCGACATCGTGCTGCTCGACGCGATGATGCCGGGCATCGACGGCTTCGAGGTCGCGCGCAGGCTCAAGGCCGATGCCGCGACGGCGCACATCCCCATCGTCTTCATGACGGGGCTCACCGAGACCGAGCATCTGGTGGCGGCGCTGGAGGCGGGCGGCGTCGACTACGTCACCAAGCCCATCAAGCCGAAGGAAGTGCTGGCGCGCATGAACGTGCACCTGCAGGGCGCGCGCCGCGCGAGGCAGGACGCGCGGCAGGCCGGCCAGGCGCGCAACGCGCTCGACGCCTTCGGCTACGCGAGCATCACGGTGCGGCTGCCCGAGGGGCGACTGATCTGGCAGACAGCGCTTGCGCGCGACCTGCTGCATCGCTACTGCGAGACGCGCGCGCCCGAGACGCCGCCGGCGGTGCTCGAATGGCTGCGCAGCCACACGCCCGCCGCGCGCGAGCGGGGCATCGAGCCGCCGGCGCTGTCCATCGTGCAGGGCGCCGGCAGCCTCACGTTGCGGCTGCACCAGCAGACCGGCGGCGACGACGACGGCGACGAGTGGATGATCATCATGCGCGAGGTGTCCGACACGGCGGTCATCGAGGCCATGAGCCTGAGCCTGAAGCTCACGGCGCGCGAGGCCGAGGTGCTGTACTGGGTGGTCAAGGGCAAGACCAACAGGGACATCGGCGAGATCCTCGGCAGCAGCCCGGCCACGGCCAAGAAGCACCTGGAGCGGGTGTATGTGAAGCTGGGCGTCGAGACGCGCACGGCGGCGGCGGGCGTGGCCATCAAGCGCATCCGCGAGCTGCAGCCCCAGTTCGAGATCTGAAGGGTACCCACCGTGCGGCGCCGCGTCATGGCGCCTACTTTCCGCGTCCCTAGAATGGTTCGAGGGCCCACGGGACGCGAGCGATGAACAACAGCAACAGATACGGCAGAGCAACACCCCAGCCGCCATGGCGCGGCTGGATGCTCGCGGCTTCCGGCTTGTTCACGGGCCTGGGCGCGCAGGCGGCCGGGCATTTCGACGTGGACGACGCCAGCACGCTCGACCCGGGCCAGTGCCAGTACGAGACCTGGTGGGGCCGCACGGGCGTCGAGCCCGTCACGGGTTTCCACTTCGGGCCGGCCTGCCGCGTCGGGCCCTTCGAGCTGGGCCTGAACCTCGACCGGACCTCGGTCGACGGCGTTCATTCGGTCACGGGCGGGCCGCAGCTCAAGTGGAACTTCTACGGGCAGGCGGCCGACGCGCCCTTCAGCGCCGCCGTGTCGATGGGCGCGGTCTTCGACTTCAAGCGCGGCGGCCGCGCGGGCGGGCAGTTCGTCATTCCTGTGACCTGGAGGCCGCTCGACAGCCTGCAGATCCACGCGAACGTCGGCGCCGACTGGGCCACCGGAACCGGCGTGCGCACGCCGCGCGGCGGTGTCGGCGTGGAATGGGCGCTGAACGACACCGTGTCGCTCATCGCCGAGCGCAGCCGGGCGTCGAACGTCTGGACCTCGCGCGTCGGCGGGCGCTTCAGCATCACGCCGCTGATCAGCGTGGACGTGAGCGCATCGCGCACCGGGCCGCAGGGCGTGCGGGGCTTCGTGATCGGGCTGAACCACGAGTTCACCTGGAAGTGAACGCCCTGTCCTGACCGGCTAGCGCAGGTGGCGCTGGATGCGCTTCTCGTCCTCGGCCAGCTGCTGGCGCATGAGCGAGATGAAATCCCGCGCCGTGGCAGAGAGCACCTTGCCCGCCGGCAGTGCCAGCAGGCAGGTGAAATGCACGTCGACCGAGAACCGGCGCACCACCAGGCCGCGCTCCACGTAGTCGAGCGCGGTGATCGGATTGACCAGCCCCACGCCCAGGCCGCGCAGCGCCATCTCGCACACGCTGGCGGCGTAGGGCGTCTGCACCAGCACGCGCAGCGCTACGCCGTGCGGCGCCAGGGCGGCTTCGAGCCGCTGGTGCGAGGGGTCTTCGGGGTTGAGCGAGATGAAGGGCGCCTCGGCGAGCTGCTCGGGCTTGATGGTCTTGAAACGGGCCAGCGCGTGGTTGGGCGGCATCACCACCACGCCGGGAAAGCGCGAGAAGGTGGAGTGGTCGATGCCCTCGAGCGAGAGCTCGTCGGCCATCAGCCCGAAGTCGGAGATGCCGATGGCCACGCGGTCGCGCACGTCCTTGGAGCTCAGCACCTGCAGCGACACCTGCGGCCACGGACTTGCGCCGCGGTGCGCCTTCAACCGCGCCAGCGCCCGCGGCATGAAGCCCAGGCCGTAGGCCGGAAAGCTGCTCAGCTCCAGCTGGCTGACACCGAAGTCGCGCAGGCTGCGCACCCGGTGCTCGATGGCGTCCATGCCGATGAAGACCCGCTCCACCTCCACCCAAAGCGCGCGCGCCTCTGGCGTAGGCACCAGCCGCCCGCCGATGCGCTGGAAAAGCAGCATGCCGGCCTGCGCCTCGAGCCGCTTGAGCGACTGGCTGATGGCGGGCTGCGTCACATGCAGCAGGGCAGCGGCCTTGCGGGTGGAGCTGCTGCGCATGAGGGCCCGGAACGTTTCGATTTCGCCGAATCGCATCGATAAGTTCTGTTATCGGTTGAGTATCTGAGGCTGCATAATTTTATTTCCGATTGCATAAGATTTAGTCACAACTTCATCAGACGAATGACCCCGTGACGACATCGCCCGTTCTCGACTTCAAGTTCGCCGCTCCCCCGCTGGATCCGTTGAGCCATCCCTCGTCGCCGGGGCATCCGCTGGGCATGGTCCGCGACCGCACGCCCAAGCCCGTGCGCAACCCGAACCTGCGCGGCCTGCAGTGCCTGCGATGCGATGCGCTCTACCCGGTCACGCTGACGCACGACGGCTGCCCGGCGTGCAAGCAAGCGGGCTTCCACGTTGCGTTGCGCGCCAGCTACCTGCCCGACGGCGCCGAGCTCATGCCGATGCCCTACACCTCCGGCTTCGCGCTGGGCGAGGGGCAGACGCCGCTGCAGGACCTGCCCGGGCTCGCGCAGCAGTTCGGCGTGGCGCGCCTCGCGATCAAGGACGAGTCGTGCAACCCCACCGGCTCGCACAAGGACCGCATGACAGCCGTGGGCGTGGCGCAGGCGCTCGACTTCGACGCCCACACGCTGGTGCTGGCCTCGTCGGGCAACGCGGCCGTCTCGGCGGCGCACTACGCATGGGCCGCGGGCCTGGGCTGCGAAGTGGCAACCTACGAGGGCATGCCGGCCACCTACGCGCGGCAGCTCGATGCGCTGGGCGCGCGCCGCTATGTGTTCTCCGACAACGCGGGCCGCTGGGCCTTCGTGCGCGAGCGCTCGCAGCACCCGGGCTACTTCGCGCTGACCAACTACCGCCTGCCCGCACTGGGCAGCGCGCCGCTGGCGATCGAGGGCTACAAGCCGATCGCGCTCGAATGCCTGAACGACGGCGGCCTGCCCGACCACGTCGTGATTCCCACCGCGCGCGGCGACCTGGCGTGGGGCATCTACGCGGGCTTTCGCGACCTGCTGGCGGCAGGGCGCATCGCGCGCCTGCCCAGGCTCTGGCTGGTGGAGCCGTTCCCGCGCCTCACGCGCGTGTTCGCGGGCGGTGCCATCAACGGCAGCTACCCGGGGCATACGGCGCAGTTCTCCACGGCAGGTGCCACCGTCACCTACCTGCAGTGGCAGGCAGCCACGGCCACGGGCGGCGGTGCCGTGGTGGTGGATGACGACGAAGCGCGCGCCGCGCGGCGGCTGCTCACCGCGGCCGGCGTGAGCGCCGAGCTGTGCGCCGCGGGTGGCCTCGCCGCGCTGCGGCAACTGCGCGAGAGCAACTCCATCGCTGCGGACGCGCACGTGGTGCTGATGCTGACCGCCAATGCGACGGGCGACCCGAGCTGGCCCGATCGCCCGATCTAAACCTCTTCAGGAATCAGATATGCCGACGATGAATCGCCGGGCCTTCGTGGCCTCCGGCTCTGCAGCCCTGCTCGCCTCTTCCGTGAGCCCCGCGTGGGCGGCCTACCCCGACAAGCCCGTGAAGCTGGTCGTGCCGTGGGCGGCCGGCGGCAGCACCGACGCCATCGCGCGCGCCATGGCGCAGCGCATGAGCCAGACCATCGGCAGCCCGGTGATCGTGGACAACCGGCCGGGCGCGGCCGGCATGATCGGCACCGACGCGGCGGCCAAGGCCGCGCCCGACGGCTACACCATCGCCATCGTCGAGCTGCCGCATGCGATCGCGCCGGCGGTGACGGCGAAGCTGCCCTACGACCTGCTGCGCGACTTCACGCCGGTGACCATGATCGGCACCTCGCCGCTGGTGTTCTTCGCGGGCATGGACGAGGGCAGCAAGGACTTCAAGACCTTCCTGAAGACCGCGGCGGCAGCTGCGGCCAAAGGCGCGCCGCCTGCCATCGCGCACAGCGGCGCGGGCACCGTGAGCCACCTGGCCGCGGAGCTGCTGGCGAGCCGCACGAAGATCAGGTTCAACATGGTTCCGTACCGCGGCTCGGCGCCTGCGCTCACCGACGTGGCGGCGGGAACCGTGGCGGGCCACTTCGCGACGCTGGCCAGCGGCTCCAGCCTGCTGGGCGCCAACCGCATCCGCCCGCTGCTGGTGACGAGCACGCAGCGCGTGAACCTGCCCGGCCTGCAGGACGTGCCGGCGCTGGCGGAGAACGGCCTCAAGGGCCTGGAGATCGACCAGTGGTGGGCCATGGTGGCGCCGGCCACCACGCCGCTGGACGTGATCGAGAAGCTGCGCCGCGAAGCCATCGCCGCGCTGGAGCATCCGTCGGTGAAGGAGCGGCTGTCGGTGCTCGGCGTGCAGATGAAGGGATCGACGCCGGTCGAGCTGCGCGCCTTCCTGCGCTCGGAGGCCGAGCGCTGGCAGAAGGCCGCGCACGAGATCGGCCTGCAGCCGCAATAGGCTCCGGCCGGCGCTCTTACTTCGCGTCGCTGTAGACGGTGGCGCGCGACACGCCCATGTGCGCCGCCGCGATCTCGGCGCCGCGGCGGACTTCGAGCATTCCGGCTTTCTTCAGCTCCTGCACCAGCTGCTTGCGGTCGGCCGGCTTCAGCGAGCGCGGCGTGGTCGCGCGCGCGGCCGCGAACTCGTCGATGCGCGCGTGGATGCGGTCGGAATGGTTGCCGCCACCGGCCTCCAGGTGCTCGTGCACTTCCTTGTCGTCGATGCGCGTGAACTGCGAGATCGCGCCCTGGAAGCTCTGGAACAGCGTGAGGTCGACGTTCAGGCACAGCGCCGCAACGTACTCGCCGCTCTCGTCCTTGATGCCGATGGAGGTGCTCTTGACCTTGCGCCCGTCGGGAAAGGTGTTGGCGTAGTTCGCGATCACCGCCGGGAACTCCGGATCGCGGATGCGCGCGAGGCCGAGCTCGGTGACCGATTCGCCGACCTCGCGGCCGCTCAGGCTGTTCTCTATCGCGTAGATCGCGTTCTTGGGGTTGCTGAGGTCGTGCACCACCACTTCACAGAAGGGCGCGAAGGTCTGGCCCAGGCCTTCGGCCATGTTGCTCAGCATCTCGAGCAGCTGCTTGTTCGGCTTTTTCTTCATACCGGGGAATGTATCCAGCTCTGGACGAACAATCTGATTTATACAAAAAGTACAATATTAGATGTATCATCTGATTTTCGGATTTGACCCAGGAGCCACGAATGACAGAACGCGCACGCTACGTCGATCCCCGCACCGGCAGGCACCACGAGCTGTCCGAGCGCCGCTGGCGTTCGGACGACGGCAATCCGATGCTGGTCACGCCGCTGCCGGGCATCGGGCGCGACGACATCGATTCGCGCACGCGCTCGCTGTGGCGCTATCGCGCGGCGCTGCCGCTGGTCATCGACAGGCCCGCGAGCATGGGCGAGGGCTGCACGCCGCTGGTGCAGAAGCGCTGGGGCGAGTTCGAGCCGCACTTCAAGCTCGAATGGTTCAACCCGACCTGCAGCTTCAAGGACCGCGGCGCGGCGGTGATGATGTCCTTCCTGCGCCAGATCGGCGTCGATGCGGTGCTGGAAGACAGCTCGGGCAACGGCGGCGCGGCCATCGCAGCGGCGGGCGCGGCGGCCGGCATGCGCGTGAAGGTGCTCGCTCCGAGCTACACGCCCGCGCCGAAGGTGGCGCAGATCCGCGCCTTCGGCGCCGAGGTGCAGCTGGTGCCGGGGCCGCGCGAGGAGTCGGAATACGAGGCGGTGCGGCAGTCGGAATCGATCTTCTATGCGAGCCACAACTGGCACCCGTTCTTCCTGCAGGGCACGAAGACACTGGCGTACGAACTGTGGGAAGACCTGGGCTTCGTGGCGCCGGACAACGTCGTGATTCCGACGGGCGCGGGCAGCAATGTGCTCGGCTGCTGGATCGGCTTCAAGGAGCTTCTCGCGGCGGGGCAGATCGCGAAACTGCCGCGCATCTTCGTCGCGCAGCCGCTGAACTGCTCGCCGATCGATGCGAGCTTCACGGCGGGTGTAGACACGCTGGTGGAGCGCGCCGTGCAACCGACCATCGCCGAAGGCACGGCGATCAAGCGGCCGGTGCGGCTCGCGGAAATCCTGCAGGCGCTGCGCGAGACGAACGGCAGGACCGTGGCGCTGACCGAAGAGCAGATCGCGGCGGCGGTGCGCCGGCTTGCGGCCTGCGGTCTCTACGCCGAGCCGACTTCCGCATCAGCCGCGGCGGCCATCGATGTGCTGGCGCAGCGCGGCGACATCAGGAGCAGCGAGACGACGGTGGCGCTGCTGACGGGCACCGGGCTGAAGTCGACGCAGTTCATGACCGGCCTGTTCGGCGACGCCGCAGCGGCCTAGCGCGGCGCTTGTCTTTCAGCAAATGGCTCCCATGCCGGGTGGCACGGGAGCCATCTTCACGCTGGCCGATTCAGCTGTCGGCTTCCTCCCTCGCTTACTTCATTCATTTCCACTTCCAGCCGACGCCGGCGTTCAAGCCCCATTCCTTGCCCGTGGTCGAAACGCCCGCGCCCCAGGACATCCGGCCGTCGTCCGACAGCGCCTTGAAAGTCAGCGCAAGGGCGCTGTAGCCCTTGTAGCTGCCGACGCCGACGCCAACGGCCTTCTCGCCGGCGGAGAGCGTCGGCAGATAGGTGCCCGACATCGCGAACGCCATGGCCGTGCCCGAGTAGGCGATGCGGGCCACGTCGCCGACCTGGCTGCGCACCTGGTTCAGCTGGTTCACGTTGACCGCGTCGGTGGGCAGCACGCCCGGCGCCACGTTGGAAATGCGCGTGCCGCCCGGCGCCTGGCCGTTGCCCAGCACGACCTGGCTGTAGTTGGCCGAGCCGTCGGGGTTGGTCGCGTACTGCACGCTGCTGGCCCTCGCTGCAGCTTCGGATGCCTTGAGCTGGGCCACGTTCGTCGCGTCGCTGTCCGTCGTACCGGCGGCCACGCCTGTGATCTGGCGGAACTGGCTGCTTGCCGCATCGCCTACCGACACAGCCGCTTGCGTGCCGGTCGTTGCCTTGACCGCAGCCTGATGCTGCACCGGTGCATTGCGGGGCAGATAACCCGCAACGCCGGCAGCGGTGGCCGCCACCGAGCCGGAGCCCAGTGCCACGCCTTCGCTTTGCTGCACCACCGCGCCAAAGCCGATGGCCGTGCCCTTGACGACGTTCTGCGCCCGGCTCAGCGAGGTGCCGCCGGCATCCGCGTTGTCGCCCAGTGCTGCGCCGCCGCCGCCCGCACGGGAACTGACGCCGATGGCCTGCGAGCCCGTGGCCAGCGCACCGGTGCCGATGGCGATCGCGTTCACGCCGGTAGCGTGCGCGCCGGAGCCCATCGCCACTGCGCCATTGGCTGCTGCCTTCGCGCCGTTGCCGGCGGCGAGGGCGCTCGGGCCGCTGGCTTCCGACTGAGGCCCGATCGCCACGGCGCGGCTGCCGCTGGCCACCGAATCGCCCGCCGTCGAGTTGGCGTGGAAGTACTTGGGCCCCGTGTTGTAGAGGGTGCTGACCGACGTGCTCAGGCTGCGGAGATTGCTGTTGGTGGTGTTGAGGCTGGTCGAGAGGCTGCCGAGGCCGGTCGCCGTGGAGGTGGACAGGCTGGCGATGGCGCCGTTCGTCGTGCCGAGGCTGGTCGACAGGGAGGCTGTTGCCGTCGACAGCTGGCTCACGTTGACGGCGTCCGTCGGGGCGCCGCCTGCGGCGACGTTGGTGAGCCTGCGCTCACTGCCGCTGGACCCTATCGACACTTCGCCGGCCGGCGTCGCGCCGGAGATTGCCGCACCCGCGGACGGCACGTAGGCCGCGTCGCCCTGCAATGCGGCGAGCGAATTCGCCGTGGTGCTGCCTGCCCCGATGGCGGCGCTGCCCTCGTAGTGCGCCGCGGCGCTGCTGCCGACGGCCACCGAACCTTGCCCGGTTGCCGTGGATGCCGCACCGATCGCCGTCGAGTTGATGCCCGGAGCCTTGGAGCCGTAGCCGATCGCCGAGCTCCCGGTGCCGGAAGCGTCGCTCGAGAGACCGACCGCGCTGCCCCACTTGCCGGCGGTGCTGGAGAACCCGAAGGCGGACGCCCCGCTTGCGGTGCCCTGGGAGTAGCTGCCGAATACCGAAACACCGTCCTGGTTGTTGCCGCTCGCATTGCAGCCGGCGACGTTGGACAGGGTGCTGCTTCCGTCGACCGGCATCTCTCTGGTTCCGTTCACCGTCGCCTGTCCGACGGTTGCGCCGGTCGTGTTGATGCAGTGGCTGGGGGCGTAGGTCGACGCGCTGGCATCCGATGCCGCCATCTGCAGGCCGGCGAGCAGAACCGCGGCAGCGATTGCCGATGGTTTGAAATTGACACGGCTGTCCCGGTTGTTTCGATAAATGTCGTTCATGAATTCTTCAAAAAATGAATTGAGAAAATAATTTCCGCAATTGAGAGGCGCGACGGCGCGGCCGCTGCGTAATGGGCGGCTTGATTCGGAATGTTCGAAAGGGGAGGGAAATTGGCGTCCCGGCTATTGCGGGATGCCAAGCCTCACCGACGGCTGATGGCGCACACGCGGTTGGGTGCGCTGACGATGAGGCGGAGCTAAATGTGGATTTCGGGCGAAATCATTTCAACCTCTCTGTCTATTCTTGAATGAACATCACAGAGAGGCGTGCTGCCAAACTCCGCTATGACCCTTGGGGCTGCGGAATTTATCGATTGGCAGGCGAATTGGACAATGACACTAACTGCCAGTCGATGACGGCAATTGGTGGTTCCAGAGAATTCGAGGAGGAAGGTTTTCTGTCTCGGCGCGAGCAGAAATTCGCGCTTTCACGCCATCTTTGGGAGTGATCTGCGCATGCAAATGCGCTCGCCATTCATTGATGACGGAGGTTGGCGAAAGATGTCGGCGTGCACGGCGCCCGGAATGTTCTTCTCCTGCATCAAAAAATCACGCTTCCGATGCAAGGAAAGCTGGGGCACGCACGGGCCGTGTGTGCCGTCTTTTCTGCCGCGCAGTCTTTACCAGGGCCAGGCGACGCGCGTGCCCGTGCCGGTCTCGGCAGCGCGCGCATGCAGCAGGCGAGCGACGGTCAGGTCCTGCAGCGCGAGGCCTGTCATGTCGAAAACGGTGATGTCGTCGGCGGCCCGCTCGAACACCGCCTTGCCGCTCAGCAGATCGCCCAGTTCGACGCACTCCGTCTCAGGCGCCCATTGCGTCTCGCCGATCTGGCGGGCCTGCGTGCGGTCGTCCACGAACAGGCGCGCCCGCGGCAGCAGGCCTTCGGGGAGTTCGCGCTTGCCGCGGGTGTCGGCGCCTACGCAGTTCAGGTGCGTGCCGGGCTGGACGGCGTCGAGGTCGAACAGCGCGCCGCCGCCGGGCGTGGCGGTGATCACGACGTCGCTGCCGGCCACGGCGACGTTGCGGTCGCCGGCCGGCGCGATGTTGCAGCGGCCGGCGAAAGTGGCTTCGAAGGCGGCATTGCGCTGGCCGCTTGTACCTATATAGAGAACCTCGCGCAGCGAGGGCAGCAGGCGCAGCGCGAAGTCGAGCTGGATGCGCGCCTGCACGCCGGTGCCGAAGATGCAAAGCCGCGTGCTGTCGGTTCGCGCGAGCTTCCGCAGGCCGAGTCCGCCGGCCGCGCCGGTGCGCACGGTCGTCACCGTGTTGCCGTCGATGACGCACAGCGGCCGGCCGATCGCCGGGTCGATCAGCATGATGGTCGCCTGATGGGGCTCGCCGCCGCGTTGCCGGTTGGCCGGCCAGAAGCCCGCAGCCTTGAAGCCGAGCAGGCCCTGGGTCTGCACGTCGCCGGACTTGATGCCGAACACGCCCCCCGTGGCGAGCGGCTCGCGCACGACCGGGAACACGCGGCCCTGGCGTTCGCTGTGCAGCACGAAGGCCTCGCGCACGGCTTCGAGCACTTCGTCGTGGGAGAGGAGGGCGTCGACCTGGGTCTTGTCGAGCAGAAGAAGCCGGGCGTCGGCGGGCGCGGTGGGGGATGTCATCTGGAAATATTATCTATCTCCAGACAAAAAATCAAAAAAACGGCCGAACAGGCCGTTGCCGTCAGCGCCCCGTGTGCACCTTGATCCGTATCGTCGCCACGTTCCAGCCCCGGTTCCTGAGCCTGGTCACGAGCATCGGCGACAGCTGGCGCAGCTTGGCGGCCGCGGCGCTGCCCTTGACCAGCAGGCACCAGACGTCGCCCTCGGCAGGCCCGGCCTGGACCGCCGGGCGCATGGCCGGCGGGATGAGCCCTTCCACGGCCTTCAGCCGCTCGGTGGTGTCGCGCGCACGCGCCATCAGGCTGCCCAGCGTGGGGGCTCCTTCCGCAGCTTCCTGCAGTGAAATGGCGGGGGGGAGTCGGCGATACATGGGTAATACAGGGGTCAGAAACAAGACAGCTAAAATGCCCGGTTTGCCGGCGTCCGCGCCGGAAAAAGGCCGCTTGCTTTCATTGAAAGCGCGCCCAACTGCTTTCACCATATCTTAGGGAATCCGGTCGAAGTGCCTGCCGTATCTCAGGCGCCCGCCCATCTCCACCCATGGCAACCAACTTCCTGACCCAGATTTTCGGCAGTCGCAACGACCGGCTGCTCAAGCAGTATCGCAAGACGGTGGAACGCATCAATGCGCTCGAACCCGAGTTCGAGAAGCTCGACGACGACGCACTTCGCGCCAAGACCCAGGAGTTCAAGGACCGCATCGCCAAGGGCGAAACCCTCGATGCCCTGTTGCCCGAAGCCTTCGCCACGGTGCGCGAAGGCTCCAAGCGCATCATGAAGATGCGCCACTTCGACGTCCAGTTGCTGGGCGGCATGGCGCTTCACAACGGCAAGATCTCCGAAATGCGCACCGGCGAAGGCAAGACGCTGACCGCCACGCTGCCGGTGTACCTGAACGCGCTGTCGGGCAAGGGCGTGCACGTGGTCACGGTGAACGACTACCTCGCCAACCGCGACGCGACCTGGATGGGGCGCCTCTACAACTTCCTCGGCCTCACGGTGGGCATCAACCTGCCGCAGATGCCGCGCGAGGAAAAGCAGCAGGCCTACGGCAGCGACATCACGTACGGCACGAACAACGAGTACGGCTTCGACTACCTGCGCGACAACATGGTCTACGAGCCCGGCGACCGGGTGCAGCGCGGCCTGAACTTCGCGATCGTCGACGAGGTGGACTCCATCCTGATCGACGAGGCCCGCACGCCGCTGATCATCAGCGGCCAGGCCGAAGACCACACCGACCTTTATCTCGCCATCAACAAGGTGGTGCCGCTGCTCAAGAAGCAGGAAGGCGAAGCCGATCCGCGCACGGGCGAGGGCGTCACGGTGCCCGGCGACTTCACGGTCGACGAGAAGACGCACCAGGTGTTCCTGACCGAGGACGGCCACGAGAACGCCGAGCGCCTGCTCAGCGAATTCAAGCTGCTGCCCGAGGGCGCGTCGCTCTACGACCCGGCCAACATCACGCTGATGCATCACCTGAATGCGGCGCTGCGTGCACGTCACCTCTACCACCGCGACCAGCACTACGTGGTGCAGCAGGGCGAAGTGGTGATCGTCGACGAATTCACCGGCCGCCTCATGAGCGGCCGCCGCTGGAGCGACGGCCTGCACCAGGCCGTGGAAGCCAAGGAAGGCGTGGAGATCCAGGCCGAGAACCAGACGCTGGCCTCCATCACCTTCCAGAACTACTTCCGCCTCTACAGCAAGCTGGCCGGCATGACCGGCACGGCCGACACCGAGGCCTACGAGTTCCAGGAGATCTACGGCCTCGAGACCGTCATCATCCCGCCGAACCGCCAGAGCAAGCGCGACGACCAGCTCGACCGCGTCTACAAGACGACGCGCGAGAAGTACGAGGCCGCCATCCAGGACATCCGCGAGTGCTACGAGCGCGGCCAGCCGGTGCTGGTGGGCACGTCGTCCATCGAGAACTCCGAGATCATCGACGGCCTGCTCACCCAGGCGGGCCTGCCGCACCAGGTGCTCAACGCCAAGCAGCACGCACGCGAAGCCGACATCGTGGCGCAGGCCGGCCGCACGAAGATGATCACCATCGCGACCAACATGGCCGGCCGCGGCACCGACATCGTGCTGGGCGGCAACATCGAGAAGATGATCGAGGCCATCGAGAACGACGAAGGCCGCGACGAGGCGGCCAAGCAGGCCGACATCGCGCACATCCGCGCCGAGTGGAACAAGGACCACGACTTCGTGAAGTCGCTCGGCGGCCTGCGCATCATCGCCACCGAACGCCACGAGTCGCGCCGCATCGACAACCAGCTGCGCGGCCGTTCGGGCCGCCAGGGCGACCCGGGCTCCTCGCGCTTCTACCTGAGCCTGGACGATCCACTGATGCGCATCTTCGCGGGCGACCGCGTGAAGGCGATCATGGACCGCCTGAAGATGCCCGACGGCGAAGCCATCGAGGCCGGCATCGTCACGCGCAGCATCGAGAGCGCGCAGCGCAAGGTCGAGGCGCGCAACTTCGACATCCGCAAGCAGCTGCTCGAGTACGACGACGTGTCGAACGACCAGCGCAAGGTGATCTACCAGCAGCGCAACGACATCCTCGACGCAGCCGACCTCACGGCGCAGATCGCGGCGCTGCGCGAAGGCTGCTTCGTCGACCTCGCGCGCCAGTACGTGCCGGCCGAGTCGGTCGAGGAGCAGTGGGACCTGGACGGCCTCGAGAAGAGCCTCTTCAACGAGTGGGGCATCGACATGCCGCTCAAGAAGGAAGTGGAGGCCTCCGAAGCCATCGCCGACGAGGACATCGTCGAGAAGGTGCTCAAGAACGCCAACGAGACCTTCGACGCCAAGGTCGCGCTGATCGGCCAGGAGAACTTCACCCAGTTCGAGCGCATGGTGCTGCTGCAGAGCATCGACACCCACTGGCGCGAACACCTGGCCTCGCTCGACTACCTGCGCCAGGGCATCCACCTGCGCGGCTACGCGCAGAAGCAGCCCAAGCAGGAATACAAGCGCGAAGCCTTCGAGCTCTTCGGCCAGCTGCTCGACTCGGTCAAGAACGAAGTCACCCGCCAGCTCATGACGGTGCGCGTGCAGTCGAGCGAGCAGCTCGAGCAGGCCGCCGAAGCGATGGAAAGCCGCGGCGAGAACGTCTCGAACATCACCTACTCGGCACCGACCGAGACGGGCGAGGTCGAGGTCCGCGTCGACGAGGAAAACCAGCGCCGCATCGCGGCCGCAGGCCTGGGCGCGCTCAGCGCGGAGGCCGCGGCATTTGCCCGCGTCGGCCGCAACGATCCGTGCCCCTGCGGCAGCGGCAAGAAGTACAAGCAGTGCCACGGCAAGCTCACCTGAAGTAAACATACTCCCCCAGGCTTGCCGCACCTCGTGTGGCCGCCAACCCCCTCGCCGGGGGCGATGCCGGCGGCCCGGCAAAGCCGGTTCCCCGGTATCCCTGGCGACGAAAAGTGCGTCTTGTCGGTGCCGATGAAAAATTGATACGCAAGAAGGAATAAGTGCCATGCCCGTGAACCTGTCAGCCCCTGATCCCGCCGCCTTGTTCGCGGTGCCCGGCGTCCGCATCGGCGTGGCCGAAGCGGGTGTGCGCAAGGCCAATCGCAAGGACCTGACGGTCGTGCTGATCGACGAGGGTTCGGCCGTCGGCGGCGTGTTCACGCAGAACCGCTTCTGCGCCGCGCCGGTGCAGGTCTGCCGCGATCACCTGGCCGCGAACCACGGCATCCGGGCGATGGTCATCAACACCGGCAATGCCAATGCCGGCACGGGCGAAGACGGCCTGATGCGCACGCGCTCCACCTGCATCGCGCTGGCGCGCAAGCTGGAGATCTCGCCCGAGCAGATCCTGCCGTTCTCCACCGGCGTGATCATGGAGCCGCTGCCCGTCGACCGCATCGAGGCGGGCCTGCCGGCCGCGCTGGCCGATGCCAAGGCGGACAACTGGGCGCGCGCGGCCGAAGGCATCATGACCACCGACACGATCCCGAAGGCGTTCAGCCAGCAGGTGCAGGTCGGCGGCGCCACCGTCACCATCACCGGCATCAGCAAGGGCGCCGGCATGATCCGCCCGAACATGGCGACCATGCTCGGCTTCATGGCGACCGACGCGAAGATCGATCCGTCGCTGATCCAGCCGCTGGCCAAGTTGCTGGCCGACGCCTCGTTCAACCGCGTGACCATCGACGGCGACACCTCGACCAACGACTCGTTCGTGGTCATCGCGACGCAGAAGGCGGCGCACGCCACCATCACCTCGCTCGACTCGTCCGAGGGCCAGGCGCTCGTGGCCGCCATGCAGGACGTGGCGCGCAAGCTGGCGCAAGCCATCGTGCGCGACGGCGAGGGCGCGACCAAGTTCATCACCGTGCAGGTCGAAGGCGGCAAGGACGCCGCCGAGTGCAAGCAGGTGGCCTACGCCGTGGCGCACTCGCCGCTGGTCAAGACGGCCTTCTACGCCAGCGACCCGAACCTGGGCCGCATCCTGGCGGCCGTGGGCTATGCGGGCATTGCCGACCTCGACCAGACCGGCATCGACCTGTTCCTCGACGACGTGCACGTGGCGGTGAAGGGCGGGCGCAATCCGTCGTACCGCGAGGAAGACGGCCAGCGCGTGATGAAGCAGAGCGAGATCACCGTGCGCATCGGCCTGGGCCGCGGCAATGCCAGCGAAACCGTGTGGACCTGCGACTTCAGCCACGAATACGTGACGATCAACGCCGACTACCGGTCATGAACGAGCAGTTCCAGAAGCTGATCGAACGCGCCGAACAGCTCATTACCCGCATCGAATCGATTCTTCCGCAACCGCTGGCGGAGCCGGCCGACTGGAACGCCTCCATCGCCTGGCGCTATCGCCGCCGCAGCTCGGGCCACGGCGTGCTCGAGCCGGTGAAGCACGTGGCGGCGATGTCGCTCGATTCGCTGAAGGAAATCGACGTCCAGAAGGAAAAGATCGCGCGCAACACGCAGCAGTTCGTCGAAGGCAAGCCAGCCAACAACGTGCTGTTGACGGGCGCGCGCGGCACGGGCAAGTCGTCGCTGATCCGCGCCTGCCTGCAGACCTATGCGCCGCAGGGGCTGCGGCTGATCGAGGTGGACAAGGCCGAGCTCACCGACCTGCCCGATATCGTCGAGGTGGTGTCGCAGCGACCCGAGAAGTTCATCGTGTTCAGCGACGACCTGAGCTTCGACGAGGGCGAGCCGGGCTACAAGGCGCTGAAGTCGATCCTCGACGGCTCCATCGCCGCCTCGACGCCCAACGTGCTGATCTACGCGACCAGCAACCGGCGCCATCTGCTTCCCGAGTACATGAAGGACAACCTTTCGTACACCCACACCGAGGACGGCGAAGTCCATCCCGGTGAGGTGATCGAGGAAAAGATCTCGCTGTCGGAGCGCTTTGGCCTCTGGGTGAGCTTCTATCCCTTCAGCCAGAACGAATACCTGACGATCGTGGGCCAGTGGCTCTCGTCGTTCGGCGTGGACGAGGCCGCCATCGCGGCGGCGCGGCCCGAGGCGCTCGTGTGGGCGCTGGAGCGCGGCTCGCGCAGCGGCCGCGTGGCCTACCAGTTCGCGCGCGACTACGCGGGGCGGAGCAAGGCGTGAGCGAACAAGCCCGCAAGCATACGGAAGTCGCGGTCGGCGTGCTGATCCGCCTGTCCGACGACGCGCTGCTGCTTTCCACCCGGCCCGAGGGCAAGGCCTATGCGGGCTTCTGGGAGTTTCCGGGCGGCAAGATCGAGGCGGGCGAAACGGTCGAAGAGGCGCTGCGGCGCGAGCTGCAGGAAGAACTCGGCATCACCATCGACGGCGCCGAGGTCTGGAAGGTCACGGAGCACGACTACCCGCATGCGCTGGTGCGCCTGCACTGGTGCAAGGTCACGGCCTGGAGCGGCGAATTCGAGATGCGCGAAGGCCAGCGCATGGCCTGGCAGCAGCTGCCGCTGGACGTGACGCCGGTGCTGCCGGGCGCGTTCCCGGTGCTGCAGTGGCTGTCGGAAGAGCGCGGCCTGCCGTTCGTGCCGCCGCCGGTGGTCGCGCCGGCCAACTGATCGCTTGATGCATCCCAAGTACCGTCCGGACATCGACGGCCTGCGTGCAATCGCCGTGGGCTCCGTGCTTGTGTATCACGCGTTCCCGACGGCGCTGATGGGCGGCTTCGTCGGGGTCGACATCTTCTTCGTGATCTCGGGCTTCCTGATCACGACCATCATTCTCCAGAGCCTCGCGGCGGGCGACTTCACCTACCGCGACTTCTACGCGCGGCGCATCCGGCGGATCTTCCCGGCGTTGATCGTGGTGCTGTTCGCCACGCTGTGCGCGGGCTGGTACCTGCTGCTGTCCGACGAGTTCGCCGAGCTGGGCAAGCAGACGGTGGGCGGCGCGGCCTTCGTCGCCAACCTCGTGTTCTGGGGCGAATCGGGCTACTTCGACACGGCCGCCGAGACCAAGCCGCTGCTGCATTTGTGGTCTCTGGGCATCGAGGAGCAGTTCTACATCTTCTGGCCGCTGCTGCTGGGGCTTGCCTGGCGAAAGGGCTGGCCGATCGTGCGCGTGGTGCTGGCTGTCGCGGCGGTCTCGTTCGTGGTGAACGTGGCCACGGTGCATCCGCTGCCTGCGGCGTCGTTCTATTCGCCGGCTTCCCGCTTCTGGGAGCTGATGGTGGGCGGCATTCTGGCCTGCATGCGGCTGAAGCCATCGACGCCGAGCGCCTGGCGCAGCCATGTGCAGTCGGTGCTGGGCGTCGGGCTGATCGTGCTGGGGCTGGTGATGATCCGCAGCAACAAGGCCTTCCCGGGCTGGTGGGCGCTGCTGCCCACGCTGGGCGCAGTGAGCTGCATCGCCGCGGGGCCGAACGGCGTGCTCAACAAGTACCTGCTGTCGAACCGGGTGATGGTGTGGATCGGGCTCATCAGCTATCCGCTGTACCTGTGGCACTGGCCGCTGCTGGCCTTCGTGCGCATCGTGGAGGCCGACCCGCTGCATCCCTCGCCGGTCTACCGCGCCGGAGCGATGGTGGCCAGCGTGCTGCTGGCCTGGGGCACGTACCGCTTCGTCGAGCGCCACACCAGAAGCCGCGCCGGCTCGGGCATCCTGAAAGCGCTGGGCGTGGGCATGGTGCTGATCGCCGCGCTGGGCACCGCGATCTTCTTTGGCGCGTTCGGGCCCCGCAACAACAGCGAAAGGCTGCAGATCGTCGCCAACGCCACGCTGGACGCCGACTACTACGCGGGCTTCAAGCTCGACCAGCTCGGCGAGCAACTGGTCTACAAGACCGGTGGCGGGCCGAAGCGCGTGCTCTTCGTGGGCGACAGCCATGTGCAGCAATACGCGCCGCGCATCATGGAGCTGTCGCGCACGCTGTCGATGCCCGACAAGTCGGCCTGGTTCGTGACCCAGGGCGCATGCCCGGCGGTGCCCGGCGTGTACGCGGACAAGAACATCGGCTGCGCCGAACGCCGCGACGCCATGCTGGCCTATGCAATGGGCCCCGAGGTCGACTCGGTCGTCATCGGCGGCTGCTGGAACTGCTACTTCGTCGGCCATGGCGCGCTGGAGTACTACTACCGCGGGCCCGACAAGCAGGTGCATCCCTTCCAGGGCGGCGACGGCATCGAGCGCTCGCTGGCCTCGCTGGAAGCCACGCTGCGCGAGCTGGCGCGCCACAAGAAGGTGTTCCTGCTGCTCGACAACCCCGGCGGCCCCGAATTCACGCCCAAGCGCCTGATCGAAGGCAGCCGCCTCACGCACATGGAGGCCATGACTTCCTCGCCGACGGCGCCGCTGCCGGCCGACCAGAAGCAGCTCAACGACCGGCTGCGCGCCATCGCCGAGGCGAGCGGGGCGGAGCCGATCGATGCGATGGCTGTGCTGTGCAAGGACGACCACTGCCTGCGCACGCTGCCCGACGGCGCCCCCGCATACAAGGACGCCGACCACCTGCGCCCGCGCTACACGCGCGAAGAGGCGAGCTACTTCGACCGCACCGTGCTCGCTGCCCCTGCGCAGCAGCCGTCGCGCTGAGCGGACTCCGCCGGCCGACCGCCAGATCGACAACGCGACCATGCATCCCAAGTACCGCCCGGACATCGACGGCCTGCGAGCCATCGCAGTCGGCTCGGTGCTGGCGTACCACGCCTTCCCGAGCCTGCTGCCGGGCGGCTTCATCGGCGTCGACATCTTCTTCGTGATCTCAGGCTTCCTGATCACGACCATCCTCCTGCAGAGCCTTGCGGCGGGCGACTTCAGCTATCGCGACTTCTACGCGCGGCGCATCCGGCGGATCTTCCCGGCGCTGGTGCTGGTGCTGCTGGCGACGCTGGCCTTCGGCTGGTACGTGCTGCTGCCGGGCGAGTTCTCGCAGTTGGGCAAGCAGACCACGGGTGGCGCAGCCTTCTTCGCCAACCTCGTCTTCCTGGGCGAGGCCGGCTACTTCGACGCCACGGCCGAGACCAAGCCGCTGCTGCACCTGTGGTCGCTGGGCATCGAGGAACAGTTCTACATCTTCTGGCCGCTGATGCTGGGGCTGGCCTGGCGCAAGCGCTGGCCGATGCTGCGCGTGGTGCTGGTGGTGGCCGTGATCTCCTTCCTCGTCAACGTGCTGACGGTGCAGGCGCACCGCGCCGCCGCGTTCTATTCGCCGCTGTCGCGCGCCTGGGAGCTGATGGCGGGCGGGTTGCTGGCGGCGATGCGGCTGCAGGCTGCCGCATCGGGCGCGGCGGATTCGCGCCCTTGGAAGAGGCACCTGCAATCGATCGTCGGCATGGCGCTGCTCGTGCTGGGCCTCGTCATGACGCGCAGCACGAAGGCGTTTCCGGGCTGGTGGGCGCTGCTGCCGGTGCTGGGCGCGGTGAGCTGCATCGCGGCCGGGCCGAACGGCGTGCTCAACAAGTACCTGCTGTCGAACCGGGTCATGGTGTGGATCGGGCTGATCAGCTACCCGCTGTACCTGTGGCACTGGCCGCTGCTTTCATATGCGCGCATCGTGACCGGAGGAGAGCCGCCGCTGCAACTGCGCATCGTGCTGGTCGTGGCGTCTGTGGTGCTGGCCTGGGCCACGTATCGTTTTCTCGAGCGCTTCGTCAAGCTGCACCTCTCGCAGGCGATCCTGCGCGGGCTGGCTGGCGCGGGCGCGGCGCTGGCGCTGGCCGGCGTGCTGGTCTTCCTGGGCACGCCATCGCCGCGCCACGACAGCCCGGCGCTGCAGGCAGTGGCCGACGCGACGCGCGAGGACAACTACTACGATGGCTTCGAGGAGTCCGCGTTGGGCGACCAGTTCGTCTACCGCGCCGGCAGCGGCAAGCACAACGTGCTGCTGATCGGCGACAGCCATGTCGAGCAGTACGCGCCGCGCGCGCTCGAACTCGTGCGCACGCAGCCCGACAAGGCGCGCACCGTGTACTTCGCGACCAAGGGCTCGTGCCCACCCGTACCGGGCCTGTTCAGCGGCCCCGACACCGGCTGCGACGAGCGGCGCACGGCAGTGCTCGACCTGGCGCTCAAGCCGGAGATCGATTCGGTGGTGTTGGGCGCCTGTTGGAGCTGCTATTTCACCGGCGCGGGGCCGACGGTGAACTACTTCGTCGACGACCGGAAGGTGGTGCATCCGTTCATCGGCGGCGACGGCATCGACCGGTCGCTCGAGTCGCTGGGCCAGGTGCTGAAGCGCCTGTCGGCGAAAAAGACGGTCTACCTGGTGCTCGGCAACCCGGTGGGCATGGATTTCGACCCGCTCGGGCAAATCCAGGGCAGCCGGCTGGGCAGGATGACGGCCGCCTCCGGGCAGGCCGGGGCGCCGATGCCGGAAGACCAGGCGCGGTTCAACGAACGGTTGAAGCAGGTGGCGCTGGCCAACGGCGCGCGGGTCATCGAGCCCTTTGCCAGCCTGTGCGCCGATGGCCGTTGCCTTCGCAGCATGCCCGACGACGGTTCGCCGGCGTACAAGGACATCGGCCATCTCCGGCCGCGCTACGCACGCAGCTTCGCGAACTACATCGATCCGGCGTTGCTGGATGGCGAGAGCGGTGCGGCTGGCAAGTAGCCACCTCGCCCAAATGCCCGTTCCTGGTTCTTACTGAATCTTCGGATCGCCGAAAGGCTCGTCGTCCGGCGGTGCCTCGGCTGGCATGCGGAATTCCTCGCTGGCCCAGGCGCCCAGGTCGATGCCCTTGCAGCGCGCGCTGCAGAAGGGCCGATAGGTGTTGCGGGGCGTAAAGACACTGTCGCCGCCGCAGGTGGGGCAGCGCACGATCCGCTCGCCCTTGTCGTTCACGCCGGCGGTCATGCGCAGAGGGTGAGCTCGAAGGGCGCGTCTTCCGAACTCTGGTGCAGGCGGTCGTCCTTGTCGTGGCGCATCAGGCGCACCGAGACCATGAGGCGGTTGCCGCTGATTTCAGGGATGAGCCCCAGCTTGGGGTCGATGCGCAGGCGCAGCAGCTGGAAGCTGCGGCCCTGGGGCAGGTTCTGCTGGAACTGGCCGTTGACCGCGATCACCTTGTAGGGCACGTCGGCGTCGCGCAGCAGCTTGAGCAGCAGGTAGATCGACGAGGCCAGCGGCGAGAGCGTGTTCGACCAGCGTTCGAGGTCGGCGCGGCGGCTGGCGACGGGGCGGTGCTGCCAGGCGTAGTAGGCGGGCAGGTCGAACTCGCAGGTGCCGCCCGGAATGCCGGCGCGGCTGCGGATGCTCATGAGCCACTCGTTCTCGGTCAACGCCTGGCCCGCCTTGCCGGCCACGCTGTTGAGGGTGGCGAAGTTGCCTTCGAGCTGGCCGACGACTTGGTCGAGCACGGCCTCGGCGATGGCCGGATTGCCCCGGTAGCTGTTGAAGACGTTCTTGTGCTTGTCCAGGTCGCGCAGCACGTCGGCCTTGAGGTCGGCGCGCGCGGCGACGTCCATGATCTCGAAGATCGTGACCAGGGCGTAGTGGTGGGACAGCGGGGATTCGGCCGGTACCAACTCGCCGAGGCGGCGGAACAGGTGCTCGAGCCGCAGGTACGTGCGGATGCGCTCGTTGAAGGGGTACTCGTAGAGGATCACGCGTATCGGTTTTTCACGTCGGGTTCGAGCTCATTGCGATTTGGCGGCCGGTGGCGGGAACACCTCGCGCACAGCCTCCAGCATACGCTGCCCGAAAAGAATGTAACCCCGGGTCGACACGTGGGTCTCGTTGGCAGGGAAAAGATCCTTCATCTTGAAACGGTTCTGCTCGGCCAGCGCGAACAGGTCCGGTCCGATATTTTGCGGGTTGAACGCAGCGCGGAACGCGTCGGCATGGTTTTGTTGCAAATACACGCTGGTCTTGTTGGGCACCACCATCCACACCACCTTGTAGGGCGCGGCGGTGCTCTCGAAGCGCTTCATGAACTGCGCCGACTCGGCCGTCAGGGCAGGGTTGACACGGTCTTCCGCGGTCATCAGCAGCTTGTCGCAGGCGTGGTGGCTGAACTGCCTGCAGCCTTCGGGCACCACGCGGGCGTCGATCAGCGGGCCCCAGCGCTCGGGCGTGTTGGTCCAGCTGTCGGAGGCCAGAATCTCCTTGGTGTTTTGGTATGTGAACCAGCCGCTGAGCAGCTGGGCGTCCCAGTTGAGCTGGAAGCCGGGGGCCGGCTTGGACGGGTTCTCGAACGGCGGCGGCGTCGGCTTGAAGGCGTGCTTCATGGTCTTGCACGACTGCGATTTCTCGATGCGGTCGTACAGCAGGCGCTCGATGCTCTCGACGATCACGACCTTGCCCTTGAAGCCCGACTTCTCGAGCCAGCCCGAGAAGTCGTCGCAGACGACTCCGCCGAGGTTGTCCCAGTGCGTGGTCGTGACCTTGTAGCCCGCGCCCACGAGCGACGACTGCCATGCGTAACGCACGGAGAAGCTGTCGCCGATCACCAGGATGTCGGATTCGTTGATGGGCCAGGTCTTCACATCCGCGTCGGGGATGGGCGGCGGCGGCTCGTGCCAGCCGAATTCACGCTCGGAAATGCGCCCGATGCGGGTCAGGTCGCCATAGGGGATGGGCGTGAAGAGGCTGACCAACAGCAGGGCGCAGCACACCAGATAGCCCGCGGCGAAGATGCGAAGCCAGGTTTTGGCCGATTTCGTGTCTTCCATGTCAGAACTGGAAATAGAGGAAGGGGCTGTAGCTGCCGAACTTGGACACGCACAGGCCAAAAAGATAGACACAGCCCAGGCCGGTGACCCAGGTGGCCAGGCGTTGCAGGCGTGGGCGCCCGGCCAGGCCGGCGACGCTGGGAATCCAGCGGTCGAGCGTGATGGTGGGCGGCAGCGCCAGGCAGATCACGATGCCGACCAGGAGCGTCTGGAAGAACTCGGGCTTGCGGAACGGCACGCGGAACTCGCTGAAGGCCGACACGGGCGCGCCGTGCATGCCCAGCATGCCCTTGTAGATCTCGATGGCGGCCGCCATGCTGTCGGCGCGGAACACGACCCAGGCGATCATCACGCACAGGAAGGTGATGAACCAGCCGATCACGCGGCCGTACCAGGTGGTTTCGGTCCTGCCGCGACGTACCTTGGCGTTCCAGAAGTGGTTGACCATCAGGTAGAAGCCGTGCAGGGCGCCCCAGATGACGAAGGTCCAGGCGGCGCCGTGCCAGAGGCCGCCCAGCAGCATCGTCAGGAACAGGTTGATGTAGCGCCGCGCCGGGCCCTTGCGGTTGCCGCCCAGCGGCACGTAGAGGTAGTCGCGCAGGAAGGTCGACAGCGAGATGTGCCAGCGGCGCCAGAACTCGATCATGTTGGTCGACTTGTAGGGCGACCTGAAGTTGAGAGGCAGCTGCACCCCCACGCACAGCGAGAGGCCGACGGCCATGTCGGAATAGCCCGAGAAGTCGAAGTAGATCTGCAGCGTATAGGCCAGCACCCCGAACCAGGCCGTGTACAGCGAGGGCATCACGCCTTCGTGCACGCCCTTGAACATCATGTCGGCGTACTGGCCCATCGGGTCGGCGATCAGCATCTTCTTGGCCAGGCCGAAGACGAAGATGCCCAGGCCCAGCGCGATGTTGTTGGCGTTGATCCTGTAGGTGGCCGGGTTGTTGAACTGCGGCATCATCTGCGCGTGATGCAGCACGGGGCCCGCGATCAGGTGCGGGAAGTAGGTCACGAACAGGACGTAGTGGATGAAGCTGCGCTCGTGCACCTTGCCCTGCCAGCAGTCGACCAGGAAGGCGATCTGCGTGAAGGTGTAGAACGAGATGCCGATCGGCAGCACGATGTGCACCAGGTCGATCTGCTCGAAGCCCGCGGCGGCCAGGCCGGCATCGACGTTTTCCAGGAAGAAGTTGGCGTACTTGAAGACCGCCAGCACCCCGAGGTTGACCACCAGCGCGATGACCAGCAGCGTCTTGCGGTACTTGTCCTCGCGGCTGGGGGAGGGCGTGAGCCGCAGCCCGAACCAGTAGTTGACGCAGATCGATCCCAGCAGCAGCGGAAGCGCCTTGACGCTCCACCACCCGTAGAAGAAGAGCGAAGCCAGTGCCAGGAACCCCGCCGCCGACCGGGGGCTGCGCGCACCGATCAGGAAGAAGCCGATCAGGACCAGCGGGAAGAAAACGAAGATGAAGGGATACGAATTGAAAAGCATCGTGAGGGGCGCTTGGGCATGCGCCGTTTGACGTGATCGTCCTTTAGCCGTCGCGGCGTCAACCCCAAATTATCGCGTGCTTGACTTAGCCCACCGTTCCCAGAGACCCCGGACCTGTTGAGCCAGTTCCTCCAGGGTCAGGGACTCGTTGTAAATCACGGCGTCGGCGGCGGCCCTGCGCGCCCTGCGCGGGGCCTGTTGGGCGATCACCGCCTGAACGGCCTCGGGCGCCCAGCCCGAGCGTGCGACGACGCGCTTCAGCTGCGTTTCTTCTGTAGCGTCGACCACCAGCACCCGGTCGACGATGGCACGCCAGCGGCCGGATTCGACGAGCAGGGGAACGTCGAACACGACGACCGCATCCTCGCCGGCCGCCGCGGCCTGGCGCCGGGTTTCGGCGCCGATCAGGGGGTGAAGGATGGATTCGAGACGGGCCTTGGCGCCGGCGTCGGCGAAGACGATCTGGCGCATGGCGGCACGGTCGAGGCCGCCGGCCGGATCGATGACTCCGGGGCCGAAGGCGGCCTCCAGGGCGGGCATTGCGATGCCGCCCGGTAGAGCGATGGCTCGCGCGATGGCGTCGGTGTCGACCAGCACCGCTCCCTGGGCTACCAGCAGGCCCGCGACAGTGCTCTTGCCGCTGCCGATGCCGCCTGTCAGGCCGATGCGCTGCACCACCATCCGGATGTCAGTGGATCAGCGCGCCGAGGGGAAAGGCGAACGGAATCCACTGCCTTACGACTTCCGGGCCCGCCACGAGGCAGACGAGGCCCGCGCCAGCCAGGAAAGGTCCGAAGGCGATGGGGATGTCCTTGTGGGCCAGCTTGCCGGCGATGCGCAGGGCGATGCCGATCACCGCGCCCACCAGCGAAGAGACGAGGATGATCGCGATGAGGTAGTCGCCGCCGAGCCATGCGCCCAGAGCGGCCAGCAATTTGAAGTCTCCATAGCCCATGCCTTCCTTGCCCGTGACCAGGCGAAAGGCATGGTACACAAGCCAGAGGCTCAGGTAGCCGAACACGGCGCCCCAGACGGCCGAGCTCAGCGGGACGCCGGTCCAGCCCATGGCCGCGCCGATCAGGCCGAGCCACAGCAGGGGGTAGTTGAGCGAGTCGGGCAGGAACTGGGTGTCGAAGTCGATCAGGAACTGGCAGATCAGCAAAGCACCGAAGGCGGCCCACAGCGCCCCCGCCGGCGTGATGCCGAAGCGCCAGGCGCAAAGGGCGAACAGGCCGCCGGTGATCAATTCGACCAGTGGATAGCGCGGGCTGATCGTGGTCTTGCACGACGAGCAGCGCCCGCGCAGCACGGCGTAGCTCAGCACCGGGATGTTCTCGTACCAGCGGATCTTGTGGCCGCAGGCGCCGCAGCGCGACGCGGGGCGCATCAGGTCGAAGGGGGGCTGCTTCTCGACGATCTCGGCCGCCTTGTCGGCCGCGGCCTCGAGCCCGGCGGGTGCCGCGACCTTCGGCCCGAAGGCGAGCGACCACAGCGAGGGCGCCTCCTTCGACGACGTGAGATTGGCGACCGCGTCGGCGAGCCATTCGCGATACATCATCACCGGCACCCGGTAGATGACCACGTTCATGAAGCTGCCGATCAATAGCCCCAGGACACCGGCGAAGACGGTGTCGAACTCCCGCGAAACGAGCATCAAACGACCTGGCCGAGCTTGAAGATGGGCAGGTACATCGACACCACGATGCCGCCGATGATGGTGCCGAGGAACACGATGATGATGGGCTCCATCAGGCTGGAGAGACCGGCGACCATGTCGTCCACCTCGGATTCGTAGAAGTCGGCAGCCTTGCCCAGCATGTGGTCGATGGAGCCGGACTCCTCGCCGATGGCGGTCATCTGGATCACCATGGAGGGGAACAGGTTGACGTTGGTCATGGCGGCCGTGAGGCTGGTGCCGGTGGAGACTTCCTGCTGGATCTTCGCGGTGGCGTCACCGTAGACGGTGTTGCCGGAGGCGCCGCCCACGGAGTCGAGGGCTTCGACCAGCGGAACGCCGGCGGCGAACATCGTGGCCAGCGTGCGGGTCCAGCGGGCTACGCAGGATTTTTCGATCAGCACGCCGAAGATCGGCACCTTCAGCAACAGGCGGTCCATGAATCGTTGGAAGCGCTCGTTGCGTTTCCAGGCTTGCAGGAAGAAATAGACTCCGCCGCCGATGCCGCCGAAGATCAGCCACCAGTACGAGACGAAGAACTCGCTCATCGCCATCACGAACAGTGTCGGAGCAGGCAGATCGGCCCCGAATGACGTGAACACCTGCTTGAATGCTGGAATCACGAAGATCATGATGATCGCCACCACCACGAACGCCACGACGATCACCGAGGTGGGGTACATCAGGGCCGACTTGATCTTCGACTTGATCGCCTCGGTCTTCTCCATGTAGGTGGCCAGGCGGTCCAGCAGTTCTTCCAGAATACCGGCCGCTTCACCAGCCTCCACCAGGTTGCAGTAGAGGTTGTCGAAGTACTTCGGAAACTTGCGGAAGGCAGCCGACAGCGACGTACCGGTTTCCACGTCGCTGCGGATGTCGTTGAGCAGCTTGGCCACGCTCGCGTTCGCATTGCCGCGCCCGACGATGTCGAAGGACTGCATCAGGGGCACACCGGCCTTCATCATGGTCGCCAGCTGGCGCGTGAAGATCGCGATGTCCTTCGGCTTGATCGCCTTGCCCGAGCGCATGCGGCGCTTCTTGATCTTGGAGGCGAGCACGCCCTGGCGGCGCAGTGCGGCCTGCACCTGGTTTTCGCCGGCTGCACGAAGTTCGCCGCGTACCAGCTTGCCGTTGCGGTCCTTGCCTTCCCACTCGAAGACAAATTCCTTGTGTGTGGGCTGGGTGCGGGAGGATGCCACTGTAGCCATTCGATCTCCGGTATTCGGTGTGTTCGTTATTCGTTGGTGCAGGCGACCACTTCTTCGAGCGAAGTGAGACCTTGCATGACCTTGCGCAGGCCCGACTGGCGCAGCGAGCGCACGCCTTCGGCCTCCGACTGCGTCGCGATGTCGAGCGCGCTGCCGTCGCGCAGGATGATTTCCTGGATGGCTTCCGAGATCGGCATCACCTGGTAGATGCCCACGCGACCCTTGTAACCGCTGCTGCAGGCGGAGCAGCCGACCGGGCGGTAAGGCTTCCAGGAGCCGTCCAGTTCTTCTTCCTGGAAGCCTGCCTCGAGCAGCGTTTCGCGCGGGATGTCGGCCGGCAGCTTGCAGACTGTGCACAGGCGCCGCGCGAGGCGCTGGGCCGTGATCAGGATCACGCTCGACGCGATGTTGAATGGCGCGATGCCCATGTTGCGCATCCGCGTGAGCGTGGTCGGCGCGTCGTTGGTGTGCAGCGTGGACAGCACAAGGTGACCCGTCTGCGCGGCCTTGATCGAGATGTCTGCGGTTTCCAGATCGCGGATTTCGCCGACCATGATGATGTCGGGATCCTGGCGCAGGAAGGCGCGCAGCGCAGCCGCGAAGGTCAGGCCTGCGCGTTCGTTCACATTGACCTGGTTGACGCCGGGCAGGTTGATTTCCGACGGATCTTCCGCCGTTGCGATGTTGACGCCCGGCTGGTTCAGAAGGTTCAGGCAGGTGTAGAGCGACACGGTCTTGCCGGAGCCGGTCGGACCGGTGACGAGCACCATCCCGTACGGGCGGCCGATGGCATGCAGCAGCCGCGCCTTTTCATCCGCGTCGTAACCCAAGGCATCGATGCCCAGGCGCGCGCTGCTCGGGTCGAGAATCCGCACCACGATCTTCTCGCCGAACAGCGTGGGAAGCGTGCTCACGCGGAAGTCGATCACGCGGTCGGGCCCGATCTTGAGCTTCATGCGGCCGTCCTGCGGCACGCGTTTCTCGGAGATGTCGAGCCTGGAAATGACCTTGATGCGCGAGGCGAGCTTGTCCTTGATGACGGTGGGCGGGCTGGCAACCTCGCGGAGTTCGCCGTCGACCCGGAAGCGCACGCGGTAGTTGTGCTCGTAGGGCTCGAAGTGGATGTCCGACGCCCGCATGCTGACGGCGTCGAGCAACATCTTGTGCAGGAAACGCACGACCGGCGCGTCCTCGACTTCGGCGATGGCCTGGTCGTTGCTCTCGTTCGCGGTTTCGGCCGTGACATCGTCGAACTCGAACTCGCTGCCGACGATGCTGTTGATGGTTTCCGCCGCGCTGACCGCGGCGGCTTCGATCATCCGCGACAGCTTGTCGTATTCGGCGATGACCCAGTCCACGCCCATCTGGGAGGCGAACTTGATCTTCTCCGCTGCCTGCTGATCTGAGGGATCGGCCGTTGCAACAATCAGGCGGTTGTTGCGCTTGCTGAGGACGACGATGCGATAGGCATGGCACAGCTTCTGGTCGAGCAGGTCCTTCGGCAGGCGCTGCGGGTCGATGGCGTCGAGATCGAGCAGCGGGGCGCCGAATGCGCTGGAAAGCGTGTGAGCGAGATCGGCGGCCGAGACGGCGCCGGAGCCGGTCAGTTCGGCAATGAAGCTGGTGCGGCCACTGAGAGACTTCTGATAGATGTCTTCGGCTGCCCTGGCAGGCAATTTGCCGGCCGAGACCAGGGCGCGCGCAAGCCCGGGTAGGGCAATTTGCGAAGGTTCTTTAACAGGAAGTTCGGCTGCAGCCATTCAGCGAGTGAAAAAGATGTGAAAATTTGCTTCACGATCATCGCTGAACAGTCCTGTGCTGTAAATCGCTACACAGCAACAGGCTGGCCATTTGTCTATTTATGCCAGCCAAAGGCTGGTCGGGGTGAGAGGATTCGAACCTCCGGCCTCTACGTCCCGAACGTAGCGCTCTACCAGGCTAAGCTACACCCCGATGGTTGCAAGAAAAAAGAAATCGTCCTAGATGCCAACTCAGGAGAGGTGTTCAGGCACGTCGCTCAAGCAACTGAGCCGCCAATTGTAGCAAACCTGAAGCGTGCAAATTGGACGGGAAGTCTTTTAATGCATGAATCGCACGTTGCGCTTCAGCCGCGGCAGCCGCGCGCGATGCATCCAGGGCTCCTGTTTCCCGCACGATCTCGATGACCTTGCCGAGCTGGGCGGTGTCGCCAGCCTCGATGGCTGCGCGCACGAGCTCGCTCTGGGCCGGGGTGCCCCGCTGCATTGCGAAGATGAGCGGCAGCGTGGTTTTGCCTTCACGCAGGTCGTCGCCGACGTTCTTGCCTGTTTCGTTGGCGTCGCCTGTGTAGTCCAGGACGTCATCGATCACCTGGAAGGCAGTGCCGAGCGCCTGGCCGTAGGTGGCGCAGGCTTCTTCCATTTCGGGAGTGGCATTCGCCAGCACGGCTGCTAGGCGGGTGCTGGCCTCGAAGAGCTTCGCCGTCTTCGAGCGGATCACGCGCAGGTAGGCTGCTTCGTCCAGCGATGCGTCGTGCATGTTCATCAGCTGAAGCACCTCGCCCTCGGCGATGATGTTGGTGGCTTCGGCCAAGATCTGCATCACGCGCATGTTGTCGGCATCCAACATCATCTGGAACGCGCGCGAGTAGAGGAAGTCGCCGACCAGCACGCTGGCCGGGTTGCCGAACGATTCGTTGGCGGTCGCCCGTCCGCGTCGCAGGGTCGATTCGTCGACCACGTCGTCGTGCAGCAGGGTCGCGGTGTGAATGAATTCCACCACGGCCGCCAGATTGAAACGCTGCTCACCGGTGTAGCCCAGCGCCCCCGACATCAGGAGCAGCAGCGCCGGCCGCAGGCGCTTGCCGCCGGCGGAAATGATGTATCTGGAAACCTGGCTGACCAGCGGCACGCCCGTGTCGAGGCGGCGGGCGATCACGCGGTCGACTTCGACCATGTCGCCGGCAATCAGGTCCAGCACGGTGGCGGTGGGGGAGGTGTCGGCGGCTGGAACTGGCAAAGCGAAGGCGCGGGGCGCTGCTGAGTTTGTATGAGGGCAGCCCAGTAGGGAGCAGGGCCGGAAGGCGCAAATTATAGGGAGCCGAGGCCGCCTGCCGGCGGGGCGCCGACCGGGGAGTGGCTAGCAGGCGCGATCCGCGCTATAATCTTGGGCTCTGCGGAATTCGCCGTAGGGACTCATTTCTAAGAGGTTTACATGTACGCGGTCATAAAAACCGGTGGCAAGCAGTATCGCGTTGCTTCCGGCGAGAAAATCAAAGTAGAACAGATTGCTGCGGACGTAGGCCAGGAAATCGTGATCGACCAGGTTCTGGCAGTCGGCAACGGCGCTGAAATCAAGGTTGGCACGCCCCTGGTGTCCGGTGCAACGGTGACGGTCACGGTACTGTCGCACGGCAAGCACGACAAGGTTCGCATCTTCAAGATGCGCCGTCGCAAGCACTATCAGAAACGTCAAGGCCATCGCCAGCAGTTCACCGAACTGCAAATCGGCGCGATCGCTGGCTAAGGAGCAGATTCCATGGCACAGAAAAAAGGCGGCGGCTCAACGCGAAACGGGCGCGATTCCAAGCCCAAGATGCTCGGCGTGAAGGCCTTCGGTGGCGAACTGATCAGCGCAGGCTCGATCATCGTGCGCCAGCGCGGCACCCAGTTTCACCCCGGCGTGAACGTCGGCGTGGGCAAGGACCACACGCTGTTCGCCCTGGTCGACGGCCACGTGTCGTTCGGTACCAAGGGTGCGCTCAACAAGCACACGGTCAACGTGACTCCCGCGGCTTAAGCCCCGAGTCCATTCGACCATCCAGAGGCCCCGCATTGCCGGGGCTTCTTCATTTGTAAACTACACATCCCATGAAGTTCGTCGACGAAGCCTTCATCGACATCGCCGCGGGCGATGGCGGGAACGGCTGCGTGTCGTTCCGTCATGAAAAGTACAAGGAATTCGGCGGCCCCAATGGCGGCGACGGTGGCCGTGGCGGCCACGTCTTCGCGGTGGCCGATTCCAACCTCAACACGCTGGTCGATTTCCGCTACTCGCGCCGCCACGAGGCCAAGCGCGGCGAGCACGGCATGGGCTCCGACATGTTCGGCGCCGCCGGCGACGACATCACGCTCAAGATGCCGGTCGGAACCATCATTTCCGACGCCGAGACCGGCGAGGTGCTCTTCGAGCTCCTGAAGGACGGCGAGGTCATCACCATCGCCAAGGGCGGCGACGGCGGCTTCGGCAACATGCGCTTCAAGAGCGCGATCAACCGCGCCCCACGCCAGAAGACCCCCGGCTGGCCCGGCGAGAAGCGCAGCCTGAAGCTCGAACTCAAGGTGCTGGCCGATGTCGGCCTGCTCGGCATGCCGAATGCCGGCAAGTCGACGCTGATCAGCGCGATCTCGAATGCCCGTCCGCGCATCGCCGACTACCCCTTCACCACGCTGCACCCGAACCTGGGCGTCGTGCGCGTCGGCCCCGAACAGAGCTTCGTCGTGGCGGACCTGCCCGGCCTGATCGAAGGTGCATCCGAAGGCGCAGGCCTCGGCCATCTCTTCCTGCGTCACCTTCAACGCACGCGCCTGCTGCTGCATGTGGTCGACATGGCTCCGTTCGACGACAGCGTCGACCCGGTCGCGCAGGCCAAGGCCATCGTCGGCGAGCTGAAGAAATACGACGCGGAGCTCTACGAGAAGCCGCGCTGGCTCGTGCTCAACAAGCTCGACATGGTGCCCGCCGACGAGCGCGCCGCGCGCATCAAGGACTTCGTGAAGCGCCTGCGCTTCAAAGGCCCGGTGTTCGAGATCTCGGCGCTCACGCGCGAAGGCTGCGAGCATCTGGTGCAGGCCATCTATCAGCAGGTCAAGGCACAGCAGGTAGCCGAGCACCAGCCGGTCGAGGTCGATCCGCGCTTCGTGCCCCTGCCTCCCGAAGGCTCCTGAGCGGCATCGCCGCAGCATTGACGGCCCGGCCGCGCCGGGCACAAGACAACAACCCAAGCCGTATCCAAAGACCGTAGCACCCCGAAAATGACCTCGAACTCCGGATCCACTGCCTTGCGGGATGCCCGCCGTATCGTCGTCAAGGTGGGCTCCAGCCTCGTGACCAACGAGGGGCGCGGTCTCGATGAGGTCGCCATCGGCGAGTGGTGCCGGCAACTGGCAGCGCTGGTGCGCGACGGGCGCGAGGTCGTGATGGTGTCCAGCGGCGCGATCGCCGAAGGCATGAAGCGTCTCGGCTGGCGCACGCGGCCGCACGAGATCAACGAGCTCCAGGCCGCTGCGGCTGTCGGGCAGATGGGCCTGGCCCAGATGTACGAGACCAAGCTGCGCGAGAACGAGATCGGCAGCGCCCAGGTGCTGCTGACCCACGCCGACCTGGCCGACCGCGAGCGCTATCTCAATGCCCGCTCGACCCTGGTCACGCTGCTCAAGCTGGGCGTGGTGCCGGTCATCAACGAGAACGACACGGTCGTCAACGACGAGATCAAGTTCGGCGACAACGACACGCTCGGCGCCCTGGTGGCCAATCTGGTCGAGGCAGATGCGCTGGTCATCCTCACCGACCAGAAGGGTCTCTACACGGCCGACCCGCGCAAGGATCCCGACGCGAAGTTCGTGCACGAGGCCGCCGCCGGCGACCCGGTGCTCGAGGCGATGGCCGGTGGCGCGGGTTCGAGCATCGGCAAGGGCGGCATGATTACCAAGATCCTTGCTGCCAAGCGGGCCGCCGGCTCGGGTGCTTCCACCGTGATCGCCTGGGGCCGCGAGTCCGACGCGCTGCTGCGGCTGGCGAAGGGCGAGCCCATCGGCACGCTGCTGGTTGCGCAGACCGCCAAGCACCAGGCCCGCAAGCGCTGGATGGCCGACCACCTGCAGCTGCGCGGCGCCGTCGTCGTCGATGCGGGCGCGGCTGCCAAGGTGCGGGCCGAGGGCAAGAGCCTGCTGCCCATCGGCATGACCGGCGTTTCGGGCGAGTTCTCGCGCGGCGACGTGATCGCGGTGCGCGATGCCGATGGCGTCGAGCTGGCCCGGGGCCTCGCCAACTACTCGAGCGTGGAGGCGCGTCTCCTGTGCCGCAAGCCATCGTCCGAGTTCGAACGCCTGCTGGGCTATGTCGCGGAACCGGAGATGGTTCACCGCGACAACATGGTGCTGATGCCGGGTTGAGCGAGAACAAAAACAAACGGGGCCCATGGGCCCCGTTTTTCATTGCGCTCGACTCGGGCGCGGATCGCTTACTGCACTTCCCGCACCGGATTGCGGATGTTCTGGACCATGTCGCCCACCGAAGCACGCGGCGCATTGCCGCGGCACAGGGCCTGCGTCGCCAGCTTGCGGGTGTAGCTGGAGTTCATGTCGCTCAGGCGCTTCCACTCCGGCTTCGCCACGTCCTGCCATGTGCCGTTGTTGTAGCGCGCGTAGCTCTTCATCTCGGCCGTGGAGCAGCGGATGCCCTCGTAGAAAGCGTTGGTCGCGCCGCCATTGCGATTCTGGGCAACCACAACGTACCGCACGATGCCGTCGCCGGTGATGGCGATCGTCTGCGGGTCGACGCCGAACTTCAGGCTCATGTAGGGCGGCATTTCGATCGGCAGCAGGCGGCTTTCGCTGAAGGCCGGCGGAGGCGGCGTGGCCGTCTCTTCCCACTCCTTGTCCGTCTCGTAGCGCTTGGGAGGCGGCGGCAGGCCGGCCTGCGCCCAGTCGGGGTTGTCGGTGTCGTGCGGGCCCGAGGCGCATCCCGCGAGGATGCCGAAGCAGGCCAGGAGGAGGACGCGCTCAGCGCTGCGTCGGAAGGGGCGGTGGTGCCTTGTTGTCTTGGACAGGAGGTTCATTGCTCGCAGAAGGAATGTCGGGATGCGGATCGAAACTGCCGCCGGGCGGCAGATCGAGTCCGGGAGGTGCCCCGGCGTCCGGCGAATGGCGCTCGAACTCTCGGGCGCGCACGTTGCTGCGCAGGAAGCGGTTGCGGAAATCCTGCCTTGGCAGGTAGCGAGCGAGCTCGGTGAGCGCCATCTCGTAGACGCCGCGCTTGAACTCGACGACCACGTCGAGCGGCACCCAGTAGTCATGCCAGCGCCAGGCGTCGAATTCGGGATGGTCGGTTGCACGCAGGTTGAGATCCCAGTCGTGGCCGACGAGTTGCAGCAAGTACCAGATTTGTTTCTGGCCCTTGTAGTGGCCCCGTGCGTCACGGCGAATGAACCGATCCGGCACCTCGTAGCGCAACCAGTCGCGGGTACGGGCCACGATGCGCACATGCTCCGGGTGGAGCCCCACTTCCTCGTGCAGTTCCCGGAACATGGCCTGCTCGGGACTTTCGCCGCGGTCTATGCCGCCTTGCGGAAACTGCCAGGAATGCGTGCGTATGCGTTTGCCCCAGAAAACCTGGTTTCTCTGGTTGAGCAGGATGATGCCGACGTTGGGCCTGAAGCCGTCCCGGTCGAGCATAATCAAACCCCAATTTTTGAACTGAGTCGATTATGCATGCCGGGTTGCCCTCGGCAAGCTGCCGATGCCAGGCTCTCAGGGTCTCTCCGGGGGAGCAGTTCCCCACTTCCGAACCTCGAATCCAGCGAATCCATCACCGCAATCCCGATGAAAGCTTCCCGTTTTTTCGTCTCCACCCTCAAGGAAGCGCCCGCTGACGCCGAAGTGGCGAGCCACCGGCTCATGATGCGGGCCGGCATGATCAAGAAGCTCGGCACGGGCATCTACACCTACATGCCCATGGGGCTGCGCGTGATCCGCAAGGTCGAGGCCATCGTCCGCGAGGAGATGAACCGCGCCGGCGCCGTCGAGATGACGATGCCCGTGGTGCAGCCGGCCGAACTCTGGCAGGAAACCGGCCGCTTCGACAAGATGGGCCCCGAGTTGCTGCGCATCAAGGACCGCCACGACCGCGACTACGTGATCCAGCCGACCAGCGAAGAAGTGGTGACCGACATCGCCCGGCAGGAAATCCGCAGCTACAAGCAGCTGCCGAAGAATTTCTATCAGATCCAGACCAAGTTCCGCGACGAGCGCCGTCCGCGCTTCGGCCTGATGCGCGGGCGTGAATTCATCATGAAGGACGCCTACAGCTTCGACCGCGATCTCGACGCCGCCAAGGCGAGCTACCAGGTCATGGCACAGGCCTACCGCAACATCTTCGACCGCTTCGGCCTGCGCTACCGCGCCGTGGCGGCCGACAGCGGCGCCATCGGCGGCGACCTGAGCGAAGAGTTCCAGGTGATCGCCGCCACCGGCGAGGACGCCATCGTCTACTGCCCCGACAGCGACTACGCCGCCAACATGGAAAAGGCTGAGGCGCTGGCGCCGGCCGGTCCGCGCCCCGCGGCCGCCAAGGCGCTCGAGAAGACGCCGACCCCCGGCAAGAGCACCTGCGCCGACGTGGCCGAGCTGCTGGGCGTGCCGCTTTCCACAACGATCAAGTCGCTGGTGCTGGCCACGGACGTCGTCAATGAGGCCGGCGACATCAAGGGTTCGCAGGTCTGGCTGCTGCTGCTGCGCGGCGACCACGACATGAACGAGATCAAGGTCGGCAAGCTGCCGGGCCTGAATCAGGGCTTCCGCTTCGCGACCCTGGCCGAGATCGAGGACCACTTCGGCTGCAAGCCCGGCTACCTGGGCCCGCTGAACCTGAAGAAGCCCGTGAAGCTCGTGGCCGACCGCGAAGCCGCCGTCATGGCCGACTGGATCACCGGCGCCAACGAAGTCGACTTCCACATGACCGGCGTCAACTGGGGCCGCGACCTGCCCGAGCCCGACCTGGTGGCCGACATCCGCAACGTGGTCGCCGGCGACGCCTCTCCAGACGGCAAGGGCGTGCTGGCCATCGAGCGCGGCATCGAAGTGGGCCATGTGTTCGTGCTGGGCACCAAGTACAGCAAGGACATGAACGCCACCTACCTCGACGAAGGCGGCAAGCCGCAGTTCCTCGAGATGGGCTGCTACGGCATCGGCATCACGCGCCTGCCTGCTGCCGCCATCGAACAAAACCACGACGAGCGCGGGATCATCTGGCCGGACGCCATCGCCCCCTTCACGGTGGTGGTCTGCCCGATCGGCATGGACCGCAGCCCCGAGGTCAAGGTTGCAGCCGAAGCGCTCTACGAAGAGCTGCTGGCCAAGGGCGCCGACGTGCTGCTCGACGACCGCGGCGAGCGCCCCGGCGCGATGTTCGCCGACTGGGAGCTGATCGGCGTGCCACACCGCGTGGTCATCTCGGACCGCGGTCTCAAGGAAGGCCAGCTCGAGTACCAGCACCGTCGCGACACGGCCGCCACCAAGGTGCCCGCGGCCGGCATCGCCGACTTCATCGCCGGCAAGCTCGCCAAATGAGCCTGGAGGGCGGCCTCTCGCGACGCCAGTGCCTGGGCGGCGCCGTGACCGCTGGCGCCCTCACCGTGCTGTCGCTGCCGCAGGCCGCCCATGCAGGCGCGCAGATCGAGGAGCCGCTGATCGACTCGGTGCGCACCGCGCTGAGCTCCGCCATTCACAACAAGGCACCGCCGGTGCCGCAGTTCGCGAGCACCGAAGCCCGGCTCGCCTATCTGCGCTGGCTGGGCGAGATGAGCGAGCGGCTCAAGAAGAAGATCGCCGACGCGCCCTCGCGCATCGAATTCCTGCAGACCGTCTGGTACGAAGCCAAGCGCTCGGGGCTCGAAGTGAGCCTGGTGCTGGGGCTGGTCCAGGTCGAGAGCAATTTCCGCAAGTTCGCGGTGTCGAGCGCGGGAGCGCGCGGCTACATGCAGGTCATGCCGTTCTGGACGCGCGTGATCGGCGACAGCGACCCGGCCAAGCTCTTCCACATGCAGACCAACCTGCGTTTCGGCTGCGTCATCCTTCGCCACTACCTCGACCGAGAGAATGGTGACCTGTTCATGACGCTGGGCCGCTACAACGGCAGCCGCGGCAAGTCGCCGTATCCGAACGCGGTGTTTTCCAACCAGCGGCTCTGGGTGTTCAACGACAGGGAGCGCGAGAAGGAAAAAGAAAAGGACAAGGACCGCTCGGCGGCCTGACGCCTTCCTTCTTCCGTCCGCTCAGTTCGCGGGCGCCTTCGCGGTGCCCGAGCCCTTGGTGACCATCACCTGGTCGATGCGGTAGCTGTCCACGTCCATCACCTCGAAGGTGTAGCCGCCCCAGCTCACGTTGTCGGTGCGCTTCGGAACGCGGCGCAGCATCACCATCAGGAAGCCGGCCAGCGTCTCGTACTCCTCGGCGTGCGGCATCTCGTCGATCTGCAGTGCGCGCTGCACGTCCTGGATGGGCGTGACGCCGTCGATCAGCCAGGAGTTCTCGTCGCGCTGGACGATCTGCTCTTCATCGGGCGTGGACACCAGGTCGCCCATCACCGTGCTCATCACGTCGTTCAGCGTGATCACGCCCACCACCAGGCTGTATTCGTTGACGATGATCGCGAAGTCCTCGTGCGCCTGCTGGAACTGCTCCAGCACCTCGGTGAGCGACAGCCGGTCGGGAATGACCAGCGCCTTGTGCAGCGGCAGCCCCTGGTCGAAGGCCAGCGGCTGGCCGCTGAGCACGCGCTGGAACATGTCCTTGGCGTCCACGTAGCCCAGCACGTGGTCGATGTCGCCGTCGCACACCGGATAGGCCGAGAAGGGCTCGGCGATGATGCGCGCGCGCAGCACCGACTCGGGGTCGTCGTGCAGGAACCAGGTGATGTTGTCGCGCACCGTCATCACGCTGCTGACCAGGCGCGTGTCGAGCTCGAACACGTTGGCGATCACCTGCTGCTCGCGTGCCGCGAGCACGCCCGCCTGCGCGCCGGCCTCGGTCATCGCGAGGATGTCGGCCGAGGTGATCTTGTCGTCGCGCGCCATCGGCATGCCCAGCAGCTTGAACAGCAGGTCGGTGCAGCGCGTGAAGAACCACACCAGCGGCTTGAAGGTGGTGATCAGCAGCAGCATCGGCCCGACCATGCGCACCGCCAGCCGCTCGGGGTTGCTCATGCCCAGCCGCTTGGGAAAGAGGTCGGCGAACACCAGGAACACCGCGATGATGATGACGAACGAGCACAGGAAGGCCGCGCTGGCCGAGGCCTCGGGGCTCAGCCACTTCTCGAAGAAGATGGCGAAGTACGGGCTGAGCGAGCCCTCGCCGACCACGCCGCCTAGGATCGCCACCGCGTTGAGCCCGATCTGCACCACGGTGAAGTAGTGGCCCGGCTGTTCCTGCACGCGCAGCACCTTCTCGGCCCGTGGGTCGCCCTCGTCGGCCATCTGGCGCAGGCGCAGGCGGCGCGAGGCGGCCAGGGTGATTTCGGCGAGGGAGAAGAAGGCGCTCAGCGCGATCAGCAGCGCGATGATGAGCAGGCTTTGGGTGAGGGTCATGTTGGCACGTCGAAGACGGCCACCATGGTGCCATGACTCGGCACCCGAAAAGCGTTCAAACCCCGCCCTGCGGGTGAGTGGGGTCGACCCAGAGCACCGATTCGGGCTTTTCGACGGGTTCGATATCCAGGTTCACAGCCACTGCTTCGCCGTCGCTGCGGCACAGCACGCATTCGAGCGTCTCGGTCGCGCTGGCGTTGATTTCCTGGTGCGGAACGTAGGGCGGCACATAGATGAAGTCGCCCGGCCCGGCCTCGGCCGTGAACTCGAGCTTCTCGCCCCAGCGCATGCGGGCCCGGCCGCGCACCACGTAGATCACCGATTCGAGATGCCCGTGATGGTGGGCGCCGGTCTTGGCGTCGGCATGGATGGTCACCGTGCCGGCCCAGAGCTTCTGCGCGCCCACGCGGGCGAAGTTGATGGCGGCTGCCCGGTTCATGCCGGGCGTCTGGGCGGTGTTGGCGTCGAGCCGGTCGGCCGGGATCACACGCACGCCGTCGTGCTTCCAGGCCGGGGCTGCACTGTCGCTGCCGTCTTCATGGGAATGGTCGTGGTCCGCGTGATCGTGGCTCATGACCGTTCCCCCGGGCTTCAGGCGCTGGCGCCGTTCACCACCTGCTGCAGCTCGCCCGACTCGTACATCTCCATCATGATGTCCGAGCCGCCGATGAACTCGCCCTTCACGTAGAGCTGCGGGATCGTGGGCCAGTTGCTGTATTCCTTGATGCCCTGGCGGATGCTGTCGTCGTCGAGCACGTTGACGGTCTTGAGCGTCTTGGTGTCGACGCCGACCGCCTTCAGGATCTGGATCGCGCGGCCCGAGAAGCCGCACATCGGGAAGCTGGCGTTGCCCTTCATGAAGAGCACGAGGTCGTTGGTCTTGACGAGGTCGTCGATGCGTTGCTGGGCGTCGGACATGGGGACTCCTGAAAAATAGGCTGAGGGGATTATTTCACCGTGCGCCAGATTCCGCCGGAGCAGCGCTGGATGCCGGCGAGGTCGTCGCGGCTTTGCACTTCGGCGAAGCCACGGGCGGCGAGCAGTTCGCGCACCGCCGCGGCCTGGTCGTGGCCGTGCTCGAGCAGCAGCCAGCCACCCTCCGCGAGGTGCGTGGGGGCGTCCTGCACGATGCGGCGGATGTCGTCGAGGCCGTCCGCGCCCGAGACCAGCGCGGAAGACGGCTCGTGGCACAGGGCGGGCAGATGCGGGTCGCCCGCGGCGATGTACGGCGGGTTGCTGGCGATGACCGCGTAGCCGCTGGCGGCGCCGTCGAGCCAGTCGGCCTGGGCGAAGCGCACGGGCAGGTCGAGCTTTCGGGCGTTGGCCTGGGCCACGGCGAGCGCGTCGGCGCTGGCGTCGACCGCATCGACCTGTGCATCGAGACGAGCGTGTTGCAGGGCCAGCGCGATCGCGCCGCTGCCGGTGCCGAGGTCGAGCACGCGCGGGGCCGAATGGCCTTCGAGGCATTGCAGCGCCCACTCGACCAGTGTTTCCGTGTCGGGCCGCGGCACCAGCACGCGGGCATCGACCTGCAGGCTGAGCCCGTGAAATTCTTTTTCGCCCAGCAGGTAGGCGACCGGCTCGCCGGCCCGGCGGCGCGACAGCTGCGCGGCCAGCGCGGACCACGCCGCGTCGGGCATCGCATCGGTATCGTGCGCCAGCAGCCAGGCCCGGTCATGCGGCGCGCGGCCCAGCGCATGCAGCAGCAGCAGCTGGGCGTCGAGCCTGTCCACGCCCAGCGCGATGGACGCGGACAGTGCCTGCGCCACTGTGGCCGGCTGCGGGTTCTCGACGGCGCTCATGCCGGCAGGCTCGATTCCAACTCGGCCAGCTGCTCGGCCTCGCGCGCGGCGCGCAGCGCGCCCAGCACGTCGCCCAGGTCGCCTTCCATGATGGCGAGCAGCTTGTAGAGCGTGAGGTTGATGCGGTGATCGGTCAGCCGCCCCTGCGGGAAGTTGTAGGTACGGATACGGTCCGAGCGGTCGCCGCTGCCGATCAGTCCCTTGCGCATGGCCGCGTCCTTGGCGGCGCGCTCGCTGCGCTCCTTCTCCTGGATGCGCGCCGACAGCACCTGCAGCGCCTTGGCCTTGTTGCGGTGCTGGCTGCGGTCGTCCTGGCACTCGGCCACGATGCCGGTCGGGATGTGCGTGATGCGCACGGCCGAGTCGGTCTTGTTGATGTGCTGGCCGCCGGCGCCGCTCGCGCGGTAGGTGTCGATGCGCAGGTCGGCCGGGTTGATCTGCACCGCCACTGTCTCGTCGGGCTCGGCCAGCACGGCCACCGTGCAGGCGCTGGTGTGGATGCGGCCCTGCGTCTCGGTGGCGGGCACGCGCTGCACGCGGTGGCCGCCCGATTCGAAGCGCAGGTGGCCGAACACGTCGTCGCCCACCACGCGGACCACCACTTCCTTGTAGCCGCCGAGCTCGCTCTCGCTCTCGCTGACGATTTCGCAGCGCCAGCCGGCGCGCTCGCAGTAGCGCGTGTACATGCGCAGCAGGTCGCCCGCGAAGAGGGCCGATTCATCGCCGCCCGTGCCCGCGCGGATTTCGAGAAAAGCGTTGCGTGCGTCGTCCGGGTCCTTGGGCAGCAGCAGGCGCTGCAGCTCGTCCTCGAGCTGCACCAGCTCGGCCTCGGCGCCGGAGATTTCCTCCTTCGCCATCTCGGCCATGTCGGGGTCGTCGAGCATTTCCTTCGCGCCGGCGATGTCGGCCTCGCGCTGCCTGTAGCGCTCGTAGCGGCCGGCGATCTGCGTGACCTCGGCATGCTCGCGCGAGATGGTGCGGTACTGCGCCATGTCGCTCATGATGTCTTCGCGCGAGAGCAGGAAGTCGAGCTCGCCCAGGCGCTGGGCGTAGCGTTCGAGTTGGTGGCGCAGAAAGGATTTCACGACGGAAGAAGCTCGGGATGAATGGAGGAAAAAGCCGCGATGCAGCGGCGATGCGCATGAAAGCCGCGGCCTCTGGAGCCGGGCAGCGGACGAGCGCCGCTAACGCTCTTTGCGCAGGAACAGGCGCGAGATCGTCTGCGCCGTCTGCTCGCGCGAGGCGGCATCGCCCGCGTGCAGCTCGGCCATCGCGCCGTGCATCATCTTCTGCGTGAGGCCGCGCGACATGGCCTCGAGCACGGCCTCGACCGATTCGCCCTTGGCCAGCAGCTTGCGCGCGCGCGCCATCTCTGCGGCGCGCCACTCGTCGGCCTGCGCGTTGAGCTGCTGGATCAGCGGCACGGTGCCGCGCTGCCCCAGCCAGTGCATGAAGCTCTGCACGCCGGCGTCGATGATCACTTCGGCCTGCGCCACGGCGGCCTGGCGGTTGGCCTGGCCCTGCTGCACCACCTGGGCGAGGTCGTCGACGGTGTAGAGGTAGATGTCCTCGAGCGCCTTCACTTCGGGCTCGATGTCGCGCGGCACGGCCAGGTCGACCATGAACATCGGGCGGTGCTTGCGTGCCTTGAGCGCGCGTTCCACGGCGCCCAGGCCGATGATCGGCAGCGTGCTGGCGGTGCAGCTCACCACGATGTCGAATTCGGCCAGCCGCGCGGGCAGGTCGGCCAGCCGCATCGCCTCGCCGCCGAAGCGCGAGGCCAGCTTCTCGCCGCGCTCGAGCGTGCGGTTGGCGATGGCGATGGCCTTCGGTTCCTTGGCGGCGAAGTGCGTGGCCGCGAGGTCGATCATCTCGCCCGCGCCGACGAACAGCACGCGCGTCTTGCGCAGGTCTTCGAAGAGCTGGCCGGCCAGTCGCGCCGCGGCGGCGGCCATGCTGATGGAGTGGGCGCCGATCTCGGTGGCCGTGCGCACTTCCTTGGCCACCGCGAAGGAGCGCTGGAACAGCTGGTTCAGCGTGCTGCCGAGGGCGCCGGCCGTTTCGGCGGCGCGCACGGCGTCCTTCATCTGGCCGAGGATCTGGGCTTCGCCCAGCACCATCGAATCGAGCCCGCTGGCCACGCGGAAGGCATGGCGGGCGGCGTCGCCGTCGTGCAGGGTGTAGGCGTGCGAGCGCAGCAGGGCGGGGGCCACGCCGCCGCTTTGCGCGAGCCAGCCGAAGGTGTGGTCGAGCGCGGCGTGCTCCGAGGCGCAATAGATCTCGGTGCGGTTGCAGGTGGAGATGATCGCGGCCTCGACCTGGGGATGGCGGCCGGAGGCGAAGGAACTGCGCAGGCTCTGCAGCGTGGGGGCGATCTGGTCGAGCGCGAACGCGAAACGACCGCGCAGATCGAGCGGCGCGGTCGTGTGGTTCAAGCCGAGGGCCCAGACTGACATGCCCATGATTATAAAATCAGCAGCCGCACGAGGCTGGCCAGGGGACAAATGGCTTTCCCTATGACAGCCATAACCCCGGACGCATGATCCGGCGAGTGCGCAACCCCCTCCGATGGACCTGCCGGCCCTCCTGAACCACCTGCTTAATTTTGTAGCACCCGCGGCTTTCCTGGCCATGGTGCTGGCCTTTGCCGGGCGCTTCCTGGGCGGCGCACGCGCCGGCGTTCCGCGCTGGTGGGTTCAGTTCGCGCTGACCTTCGCCGCCGGCGTCGGGGTGCTGGTTGTCGGGCTGGTGGCGTTCGGGCGCGACGGGGCGATGGCGACCTATGCCGCGCTCGTCGTGGTCTGCGGCGTCGTCCAGTGGCTGGCGATGCGCGGCTGGCGCCGCTGAGGGCCGGCCTTCCTTAGTCCAGCCGGCGGATCATGTAGACCGATTCGCCCGGATAGGTGGCCAGGCGGGCCTCTTGCGCCGGACCGTCGGGCAGCGTGGCCTCGTAGCCCTGCCGCTGCCAGAAACCCACCGACGACTGCACCGACACCAGCGTCGAATGCCGCCAGCCGGCTTGCATCGCATGGGCCCAGGCATGGCGCACCAGCCGGGGGCCCAGCCCAAGGCCCGAGGCGCCCGGGTCCACCGCCAGGTCGTGCAGGTAGAGCGAATCGGGCCGCTGCGCCACTTCGAACTCGCCGTGCAGCGGCGTCAGCTTGCCGGCCACCGACGGATAGCCCGCCAGGTAAGCCCGCACGCCGCCCCGATGCTCCACCACCCATCCCGTGTGCGGCGCGGCGCAAAGGCGCCTCGCGATCAGCGCGCCGTCTTCCACGAAGCCCGCGCCGTAGCACGCGAGCTGGATCGCGAGCACCGCGTCGAGGTCGTCGGCGCGCATGCCGCGCACGAGGACGGCGTCCGGCTCCATCAGGCCAGCAGCAGCTTGTCGTCGTCCAGCTTCTCGCCGCGGGTCTGCTCGAACATGCGAAGCAGGTCGGGCACGTCGAGCCCCGAGCGCTGCGGTCCGGCCACGTCGAGGATCACCTGGCCCTCGTGCAGCATCACCGTGCGCGAGCCGTAGTCCAGCGCCTGGCGCATGCTGTGTGTCACCATCATCGCGGTGAGCTGTCCGGCCTCGACGATCTTGGCCGTGAGCTCCAGCACGAAGGCGGCGGTCTTGGGGTCGAGCGCGGCCGTGTGCTCGTCAAGCAGCAGGATGCGCGAGGGCTTTAGCGATGCCATCAGCAGGCTCACCGCCTGCCGTTGCCCGCCAGAGAGCAGGCCGATGCGGTCGGCCAGGCGGTTCTCCAGCCCCAGCTTCAGGATCGACAGCTTCTCGCGGAACAGCTCGCGCAGGTTGCGGTTGAGCGCGAAGCCGAAGGCCCTGCGCTCGCCGCGCTTCCAGGCCAGCGCCATGTTCTCCTCGATGGTCAGCGCCTCGCAGGTGCCGGCCATCGGGTCCTGGAACACGCGGGCCACCATGCCCGAGCGCTGCCAGGCGTTCATGCGCGTCACGTCCTTGCCGTCGATCTCGATGCGGCCCTTGTCGACGATCAGGTCGCCGCTCACCGCATTCAGGAAGGTCGACTTGCCCGCGCCGTTCGAGCCGATCACGGTGACGAACTGGCCGGTGGGAATCTCCAGGCTGAGCCCGCGCAGCACGCGGTTCTCGATAGGCGTGCCCGGGTTGAAGGTCATCTCGAGTTGTTGGGCGCGCAGCATCAGTTCTTCCCCTTGAACAGGCCACCCAGCCTGCGCTTGTAGGCGGGCACCAGCAGCGCGAAGGCCACCAGCACGGCGGTCACCAGGTTCAGGTCCTGCGCCTGCAGGCCCATGAAGTCGGTGTTCAGCGCCATCGCGATGAAGAAGCGGTAGAGCAGCGCGCCGATGATGCAGGCCAGCGTGGTGATGATCATGCTTCGCGCCGGTATCAGCGTCTCGCCGATGATCACTGCCGCCAGGCCGATCACGATCGTGCCCACGCCCATCGAGATGTCGGCCGTACCCTGGCTCTGCGCGAACAGCGCGCCGGCCAGCGCCACCAGCGCGTTCGAAAGCGCCAGCCCCGCCATGGTGTGGAAGTCGGTCGAAATGCCCTGGGCCCGCGCCATGCGCGCGTTGCCGCCGGTGGCGCGCATCGCCAGGCCGGCTTCGGAGGCGAAGAACATGTCGACCAGGATCTTCGCCACGATCACGATCAGCAGCAGCAACAGCGGCTTGGCCCACTGTTCGGGCATGCCGCCGAAGCTGGCCATGCTGAACACGGTGGGTTCGGTGATGAGCGCCACGTTGGGCTTGCCCATCACGCGCAGGTTGATGGAGTACAGCGCGATCATCACCAGGATGCTCGCGAGCAGCTGCATGATCTTCAGCTTCACGTTGAGCCAGGCCGTGACCCAGCCCGAGGCGGCGCCGGCCACGCAGGCCACCGCGGTGGCGGCGACCGGGTTCCAGCCCGCGACGATCAGCGTCGCGGCCACGGCGGCGCCCAGCGGGAAGCTGCCGTCCACCGTGAGGTCGGGGAAGTTGATGATGCGAAACGACAGGAAGACGCCCAGCGCGACCAGCCCGAATATCAGGCCGATCTCGATGGCGCCCAGCGAAGCGATGAGCGACATGGGAAAAAGCGGAAAGCCGGCGGCTTCTTACTTCGTGCTCACGACCTTGGCGGTCTTCAGCAGCTCGTCGGACAGCGTCACGCCCTGCAGCTTGGCGGCGCCGGGGTTTACCACCAGTTCGAAGTTGGCGCTGGTCTGCGAGGCGATGGCGCCGGGCTTCTCGCCCTTGAGGATGCGCACCACGACCTTGCCGGTCTGGCGGCCGATGTCGGTGTAGTTCAGGCCCAGGGCGGCCACGGCGCCGCGTTCGACGGTGGCGGTGTCGGCCGCCACCACCGGCAGCTTGGCCTGCTGCGCCACCTTCACGATGCCCTCGAAGGCCGAGACCACGTTGTTGTCGGTGGGCGTGTAGATCACGTCGGCCTTGCCGACCAGGCTCTGCGCGGCGGTCGGTACGTCCACCGTGCGAGCGGCCGCGGCTTCCACCACGGTCATGCCGGCGGCCGAAGCGGCCTTCTTGAGCGAGTCGACGATGGCCACCGAGTTGGCTTCGCCGGGGCTGTAGATCACGCCCACGCGCTTGGCATTGGGCACCACCTGCTTGATGAGGGCGATGTGCTTTTCCAGCGGCGACAGGTCGGACACGCCCGTCACGTTGGTGCCCGTGGGCTCCCAGCTCTTCACCAGCTTGGCCGCCACCGGGTCGGTGACCGCCGAGTACACCACCGGAATGCTCTTGGTGGCGGCCACCACGGCCTGCGCCGACGGCGTGGCGATGGCGACGATCGCGTCGGGCTGGTCGCCCACGTACTTGCGGGCGATCTGGGCGGCGGTGCCCACGTTGCCCTGCGCGCTCTGGTAGGTGAACTTGAGGTTCTTGCCTTCCTCGTAGCCCGAGGCCTTCAGCTCGGCCTTCACGCCGTCGCGCACCGCGTCCAGCGCCGGGTGCTCGACGATGGCGGTCACGGCCACCGACTTGGTGTCGGCCGCGAACGAAGGCGCGGCGGCCAGCATGCCGAGGGCCAGGGCCACTGCGCTGAAGGGGGTGCGAAGCAAAGCGTTTTTCACGGGAAAGGGTCTCCGGGTGGGGAATGGATGCGTCTGAAGCCGCCGGCGGGTGCCGGCGGCAAGGGATTCAGCGGCTGGACATCGCGGCATGCGGTCCGGGCGGCTCGAAGTCTAGATCGTACTTTGCACAATTAAGGTGCATGAAAGCCTCGGGCTTACCCCGCTTTGCGCCATAAAATTGCATCGACTTGGTGCAAAGGGAGAAGAAATTGCATGACATCGCACTGGACCGGATCGACCGGAAGATTCTCGAGCACCTGCAGGCCCACGGCCGGGCCTCCAACCTGGAGCTGGCGGAGGTGGCCAACCTCTCGCCCGCCCAGTGCCTGCGGCGCCATCGCCGGCTGGAGGAGCTGGGGCTCATCCACGGCTACGCGGCGCGGCTGAACGCGCGCCACATCGGGCTGGGCGTGATCGCCTTCATCCACGTGACCATGGCGCGCGGCCACGTCGACGAGCTGCCCAAGTTCCAGGACCTGATCGCCGACATGAAGCAGATCCTGGAGTGCTATTCGGTGACGGGCGACTTCGACTACGTGCTCAAGGTCGTCGCGCACGACCTGGAGGCACTCTCGCAGTTCCTGATGCACACGCTGATGCACATGCCCGGCGTGTCGGCGGTGCGCTCGAGCGTGTGCCTCAACGAGATCAAGTTCACCACCGCGCTGCCGCTGGAGTGAACGGCCGGCCTGCTCAGGCCGGCGGTACGCCCGGGATCGGCGAGGCGGGCGACGAAGGCACGGCCGCCGGCGCGGCGGGCACTTCGGGTGCGGCGGCCATCACCATCGTCGGCACCGCCAGCGGCAGCGAGGCCTTCTTCAGGTCGTCGAGGATCGTGAACAGCAGGTCGCTGCGCACGCCGCCCGCCAGCCGCGGACTCGCCACGTAGGCGATCGCCTGGAAGATCAGCAGCCCGTTCTCGATGCCCTCGAGCGTGAGCGAGGGCGCCGGAGTTTCCAGCACGCCTTCGTGCGCCTTGCAGGCCGCGAGGATCAGCTCGCGCACGCGCTGCGCGTCGGTGGTCAGCGGCATCGGCAGGCGGATCAGCACGCGGCCCTCGGCGTTGGCCAGCGTCATGTTGCGCACGGTCTTGGTGATGAACTCCGAGTTCGGCACGATCAGCGTCGAGCGGTCGCCCAGCTGGATTTCGGTGGCGCGCACGTTGATGCGCCGCACGTCGCCCTCGGCCGTGCCCAGCACGACCCAGTCGCCCACCTTCACCGGCTGCTCGGCCAGCAGGATCAGCCCCGAGATGAAGTTCTGCACGATGGCCTGCAGGCCGAAGCCGATACCCACCGACAGCGCGCTCGCCACCCACGCGATGCGCTCGATGCCGATGCCCAGCGCCGACAGCGAGAAGGCGATCACCAGGATGCCGCCCACGTAGCCCAGCAGCGTGGTGATGGAGCTCTGCATGCCCGGCTCGAACTTGGTGTTCGGCAGGTAGCTGCCCGCGAGCCAGCGCTTGAAGATCCGCAGCAGGATGAAGCCCACCACGGCCACTCCGACGGCGCTCAGGATCGCGCCCGGCACCAGCTGGAACTCGCCCACCTTCATGCCGGTGCCGATCTTGCCGCCGCGCTGGAACACCTCGCCCGGCCCGGTGCCCAGCGGCGCGGCCAGCGCCACCAGCATGTAGAAGAAGAGCGCCACGCGGCTGAGCGCCGACAGCACCGTGGCGGCCTGGTCCAGCGTCTGCGGCGCGAGGTTGAAGCTCTTCTGCAGCCGCTGGCCGAAGCCGGCGCGCGAGGACACCGTGGCCATGAACACGTCGTCCGCGAACTTGAAGAGCACGTAGAACGCGGCCGCGACGATGCCGCTCCAGGCCAGCTGCGAGGCCAGGAAGCTCGCGAGCGCCACGTAGCCTAGGCCCACCAGCACCCAGATGGCGATCATCAGCATGCCGATCAGCGCCACCAGCAGGCCGACCCACATCGGCCGCTCGGGCAGGCCGGCCTCGGCCGCGTCGGCGCGCAGCGGCTTCACGAGGTAGAGCACAGAGCCGACCAGCGCCGTCAGCACCAGCGCCGTGAGCACGTGCGTGGCCACCACGGCCGCGAAGCTCGCATCGATCAGCGCGTTGACCTCGGCTGGTGTCCACGCCAGCACGGCCACCAGGGCCACCAGCCAGGGCAGGGCGGCAAGCCGGGTCGCCATGGCGTCGGGAATGGGCGGCAGCCGCCACGAGGGCCGGCGCGTGGCCAGCAGCCCGCGGCCCAGCCCGATCACGAAAGCCATGAACACCAGCGCCTGCGCCGTCGAATTCAGCACCTTGCGCGCCTGCGGCTCCCAGGTGGCGAACTCCTTGAGCACCTCGACGAAGCCGTGCGCCGCCACGGCCACCAGCAGCATGTGGCTGGCGACGATGCCGATCACCAGCAGCGAGCGCCGCAGCCGCCCCGCCGGCAGGAAGCGCGCCGCCAGCTTCACCAGCAGGGCCTCGGCCGCCCAGTTGCCGAACACCGCGAGCAGCAGCGCGCCGATCAGCGCGGCGATCACCGTCAGGCGGGTCTCGGGCTGGGTGGCGGCCACCAGGCCGTCGTTCACCGAAGAAGCCATCGCCTGCAGCCGGGCCAAGTCGTCGGGCCAGGCCTCGCGCAGGTCGCTCCAGAACTCGGTGGTCAGCGGCGATGCCGCGCGCTCGGTGAGCTGCGCCTCGAAGAGCGCCCGCCGTTGCGTGACCAGTTCGGTGCCGCGCTGGCGCACGTCGACCGACAGCAGGCGCGCGAGGCGGATGTCGGCATCCAGCGCGTTGCGCTCTTTGGTCAGGCGGGCGCGCTGGCGGGTGATGTCGGGGTCTTCGGTGGCGCCGGTGGCGGGCGGGTTGCCGAGCTCGCCGAGCTTGGCGTTCAGGTCGGCCAGCTCCCCGGTGCGCGCGGTGACGAACTTGTCGGCCTGCACGCCGATGTCGTTGATCTGCGCGAGCAGCTTGCGCGCGTCCTCGTCGGTCTCGGCGGCGGTGCTGAGCTTGGTGAACTGCGCGCGCAGCTCGGCCACCGTGGGGGCGGGCGCTGCCGCGGCCGCGGCGGCGCTGTTGCCGCCGGTGCCGAGGTCGGGCTGCGCCTGGGCGGCGCCGCAGATGAACAGGGCCGCGAGGCAGAAGCTCGCGAAGCGTAGGGTCCAACTCATGGCCGCATCATAGAAGCCGCCATTTCGTAAAGACCGGTAAGGCAAGTGCACAAGTGCAGCCTGCATAGCCCGGCCCTTCGCGGCCTTCGCGGCCTCAGCCGGCGGGACTGAAAAGGTCGACCCGGTCGGTGATGATGCCGTCGGTGCCCAGGTCGATCAGCCGCTGGGCGGCCCAGTCGTCGTTCACCGTGTAGCTCAGCGCGCGCATGCCTGCTTCGTGCACCAGCGCCACCACGGTGGCGTCCCACAGCGCGTGGTTGCAGACGATGGCGACGCAGCCGAGCTGCCTGGCCGCTTCGAGCCAGCCATCCCAGAGCTTGTCGAGCAGCAGGCCCCGGGGCAGGTCGGGCTGCACCGCCTGTGCGCCCTTGAGCGACTCGACCTGGAAGGACGTGAGCAGCGGCGGCACGGCCGCGCCCTGCCACAGGCGGGCCGCTTCGCGGGCCACGACTTCGCCGGTCTCGCGCTCGGTGCCGGGCGTGGGCTTGATCTCGATGTTGAGCTGGTATTCGTTGGCCAGGCAGAAGCGCGCCAGGTTCTCCAGCGTGGGCAGCGGCTCGCCCGCATAGGCGCGCGAGTGCCAGCCGCCCGCGTCGAGCTGCGCCAGCGCGCTCCATGGCTGCGCGCCGCCGGTGCCGCGGCCGCTGGTGGTGCGATCGAGCGTGGCGTCGTGCATCAGGAAGACCACGCCGTCGGCGCTGAGCTTGGCGTCGCACTCGAACATGCGGTAGCCGTGCGATGCGCCGAGCCGGAAGGCCGCAAGCGTGTTCTCGGGCGCGAGCTTGCCGGCGCCGCGGTGCGCGACCCAGCGAGGGTAGGGCCAGGATTTCATGATCATTCCTTGAGTGAGGCCCCGGTTTCTTCGTGGGGCACCGCGGAACCGGCTTTGCCGGGCCGCCGGTGCCGCCCCCGGCAGGGGGTTGGCGAAGCGACACGAAGTGCGCGCAGCCTGGGGGCGAGCATCAATCAGCGCGCTTGCCGGAGCCGGCGTCGAACCAGTGCAGCTTGTCTTCGCGCGCGGCGATCTTCACCGTGTCGCCCGTGACCGGCGGATGGTCGGCCTCGTCGGTGCGCATGATGATCTGCTCGTCGCCGATGCGGCCGTACACCAGCCGTTCGGCGCCCAGCAGCTCGACCTGCTCGACCTGCACCGACCAGCCGCTCTCGTCGAGCTTCAGGTGCTCGGGGCGGATGCCCAGGATCTGGCCCGGGCGTACGCCCGGCGCATGCTTCAGCAGGTTCATCGGCGGCGAGCCGATGAAGCTCGCGACGAAGGTGGTGGCGGGGCGCGAGTACACCTCCTCGGGCGTGGCGAACTGGTCCATCACGCCGCCGTTCATCACGATGATGCGCTGGGCCAGCGTCATGGCCTCGACCTGGTCGTGCGTGACGAACAGCGAGGTGATGCCGAGCTCGCGGTGCAGCTTCTGGATCTCGAGGCGGGTCTGGGCGCGCAGCTTGGCGTCGAGGTTCGACAGCGGCTCGTCGAACAAAAACACCTGCGGCTGGCGCACGATCGCGCGGCCCATGGCCACGCGCTGGCGCTGGCCGCCGGAAAGCTCGCGCGGCTTGCGCTCCAGCAGGTGGCCCAGCTCGAGGATCTTCGCGGCCTTGTCGACGCGCGCCTTGATCTCGGCCGCCGGCACCTTCGCGATCTTCAGGCCGTAGGCCATGTTCGCGAACACGCTCATGTGCGGGTAGAGCGCGTAGTTCTGGAACACCATGGCGATGTCGCGCTCGGAGGGCTCCAGGTTGTTCACCACCTTGTTGCCGATCGCGATCTCGCCGGCGGAGACTTCCTCGAGGCCGGCCACCATGCGCAGCAGCGTGGACTTGCCGCAGCCCGAGGGGCCGACGATGACGATGAATTCGTGGTCGGTGATCTCGGCGCTCACGCCGTGGATGACCTGGTTGGCCTTGGGCCCGTGGCCGTAGCGCTTGATGACGTTGCGTAGGGAAATAGCAGCCATTTTTTTCGTTCAGCGTTTTTATTTGTCGGTATCGACCAGGCCCTTGACGAACCACTTCTGCATGAGCACCACGACCACCGCGGGCGGCAGCATCGCCAGCACGGCGGTGGCCATCACCACGTTCCAGTCCACCGGCGACTCGCCGTTGCCGATCATGGCCTTGATGCCGACGACGATCGGGTACATGTCCTCGCTGGTGGCGGCGATCAGCGGCCACAGGTACTGGTTCCAGCCGTAGATGAACTGGATCACGAAGAGCGCGGCGATGCTGGTCTTCGACAGCGGCAGCAGGATGTCCTTGAAGAAGCGCATCGGCCCCGCGCCGTCGACGCGCGCGGCCTCGACCAGTTCGTCGGGCACCGTGAGGAAGAACTGCCGGAACAGGAAGGTGGCCGTCGCCGAGGCGATCAGCGGCACCGACAGGCCGGCGAAGCTGTTGATCATGCCGAGGTCGGCCACGACCTGGTACGTCGGGCCGATGCGCACCTCGACCGGCAGCATCAGCGTGATGAAGATCAGCCAGAAGCACAGGCCGCGCAGCGGGAAGCGGAAATACACCACCGCGAAGGCCGACAGCAGCGAGATGCTGATCTTGCCGAAGGTGATGACGAGGGTGATGACCGTGCTCACCCAGATCATCCGCGCGACCGACACGTTGGCGCTCGTGCGGCCGCCGCCGGTCAGCGCAGCCTTGTAGGTTTCCCAGAAGTTGCTGCCGGGCAGGATCGGCATCGGCGCCTGCATGATTTCCTGCGGCGTGTGCGTGGAGGCGACGAAGGCCAGGTAGATCGGGAACATCACCAGCAGCACGCCGATGATCATGATCGCGTGCGCGAGGATGCCCAGGGAGGGACGGCGCTCAACCATGGCGGGCCTCCGTGGTCGCGGCGAAGGGAAGGGCGAGGAGGGGTTGCATCGGGGCGGTCATCAGTACTGCACCTTCTTCTCGACGTAGCGGAACTGCACGACCGTCAGCGCGATGACGATCACCATCAGCACCACCGACTGGGCCGCGGCGCCGCCGAAGTCCATGCCGCGGAAGCCGTCGAAATACACGCGGTAGACCAGCGTGGAGGTGTCCTTGCCGGGGCCGCCCTGGGTGGTGGCGTCGATGATCGCGAAGGTGTCGAAGAAGGCGTACACCATGTTGATCACCAGCAGGAAGAAGGTGGTGGGCGTCAGCAGCGGGAACTGGATGGTCCAGAAGCGGCGCATGGGGCGGGCGCCGTCCATCGCGGCGGCCTCGATCAGCGACTTGGGGATCGACTGCAGGCCGGCGAGGAAGAAAAGGAAGTTGTAGGAAATCTGCTTCCAGACCGCGGCCATCACGACCAGGGCCATGGCGTGGTCGCCATTGAGCAGGTGGTTCCAGTTGAAGCCCATCTTGCGCAGGGTGTAGGAAACGATGCCGATGGAGGACGAGAACATGAACGACCACAGCAGGCCCGTGACCACCGGCGCCACCGCGTACGGCAGGATCAGCACGCTGCGGTAGAAGCGCGTGCCGCGCACCACCCGGTCGGCGAACACCGCCAGCAGCAGGGCGATGCTCAGGCCCAGGACCGTCACCAGCACCGAGAAGACGATGGTGGTGTGGAACGAGGCCATGTAGGTGCTGTCGTTCCACAGCGTCGCGAAATTGTCGAAACCGACCCATGTGATCGACGTGCCGAAGGCGTCCTGCTGCTGCAGCGACTGCACCAGCGCCTGGCCGGCGGGCCAGAAGAAGAAGACGCCGACGATGATCAGCTGCGGCGCCAGCAATGCCCAGGGCAGCCAGTTCGAACGAAAGATGACGCGTTTTTCCATGGGTAGGGAGCGCTCAGGTCACAGACACACTAAATAAGCAAACAGCCAGGACTGCACCGGGCAGCCTGGCTTGTGGCGGGTAAAACGAACCGAAACGAACATTCGTTCGCGCCGGCCCGGGTGCGGAGCTTACTTGTTTGCGGCCTGGAATTTCACCAAAAGTTCGTTTCCGCGCTTCACGGCGCTGTCCAGGGCTTCCTTCGGGGTCTTCTTTCCGGTCCAGATCAGCTCGGTTTCCTCGTCCTCGATGGCGCGGATCTGGGGCAGGTTGCCCAGGCGCACGCCACGCGACTTGTCGGTGGTCTTCTTGATCATCTGGTTCACCGCGACGTCGGTGCCCGGGTTTTCCTTGTAGAAGCCGGTCTTCTCGGTCAGCTCGTAGGCGGCCGTGGTGATCGGCAGGTAGCCGGTGCGCATGTGGCTTTCCGATTGGACCTTGGGGCTCGACAGGAAGGCGAAGAACGCGGCCACGCCCTTGTAGTTGGCGGCCGGCTTGCCCGACATCACCCAGAGGCTGGCGCCGCCGACGATGGTGTTCTGGGGAGCGCCCTGCACGTCCGGGTAGTAGGGCAGCGCCGATTCGGCGAACTTGAACTTGGCGTCGCGCTTCACGCTGGCGTAGCTGCCCGACGAGCCGATGAACATCGCGCATTCACCCGAGGTGAACGAGGTGATCGGCTTGCTGGCGCGGCCCTTGTAGACGAACAGGCCCTGCTTGGACATGTTCGACAGGTTCTCGAAGTGGCGCACGTGCAGCGGCGAGTTGAACTCCAGGCGGGCGTCCAGGCCGCCGAAGCCGTTGTTCTTGGATGCGTAGGAGGTGTTGTGCCAGGCCGAGAAGCTCTCGAGCTGGGCCCAGCTCATCCACGAGGTGGTGAAGGGGCACTGGTTGCCGCTGGCCTTGAGCTTGGCGGCCGCCGAGACCACTTCGGGCCAGGTGGCGGGGGCCTTCTCGGGGTCGAGGCCGGCGTTCTTGAAGGCGTCCTTGTTGTAATAGAACACCGTCGTCGAGCTGTTGAACGGGAACGACAGCATCTGGCCGTTGGGGGCGGTGTAGTAGCCGGCCACCGCGGGGATGTAGGCCTTGGGATCGAACTTCTGGCCGCCTTCCTTCATGACGTCGGCCACGGGCTTGATGGCGCCCTTGGAATACATCATGGTGGCGGTGCCCACTTCGAACACCTGCAGGATGTCGGGTGCGTTGCCCGAACGGAACGCCGCGATGCCGGCGGCCATCGACTGGTCATATTCGCCCTTGTAGGTGGGCACGACCTTGTAATCTTTCTGGCTCTCGTTGAACTGCTTGGCGAGGTCGTTGACCCAGTCGTTGAGGGCGCCGTCCATCGAGTGCCACCACTGGATCTCGGTCTGGGCCTGGGCGAGGGCTGGCACGGCCAGGGCGGCAGCCAGCGTAGAGGCGATGGCGAGCGTCTTGAAGCGCATAAGACTCCTGTAGGGAAAAAGTAAACCGGCGATGTTAGGTTACATACGTGACGGTTTTGCGGCTTTGTCGCACGGAGTGCACATGCCGAGAAACCCGGGTAAACCCCCCTGGCCAGTGAGGAACTGGCCTTCCCTGGCCCTGCTTGCTGCGCTGCAGCATGCTAGCATCGCCCTCCCTTTTTTGGCCTAGCCTGTCGCCGTGGCCGGGGCTTCCAAGAGAACCTCCATGAGCAGCAAAACCTCCCTCGACAAAAGCAGGATCAAGTTCCTCTTGCTCGAAGGCATCCATCCCTCGGCCGTGGAGGTGCTGCGCGCCGCCGGCTACACCAACATCGAGTCGCTGCCGGGCGCGCTGCCCGATGCCGAACTGAAGGAAAAGATCGCCGACGTGCACTTCCTCGGCATCCGCTCGCGCACCCAGCTCACCGCGGAGGTCTTCGCTGCAGCGCACAAGCTGGTGGCTGCCGGCTGCTTCTGCATCGGCACCAACCAGGTCGACCTGGAAGCCGCCCGCGAGCATGGCGTGGCGGTGTTCAACGCCCCCTATTCCAATACCCGCTCGGTGGCCGAGCTGGTGCTCGCCGAAGCCATCCTGCTACTGCGCGGCGTGCCCGAGAAGAGCGCGGTGGCGCATCGCGGCGGCTGGCTCAAGTCGGCGGAGAACGCGTATGAAATCCGCGGCAAGACGCTGGGCATCGTGGGCTACGGCTCGATCGGCGCGCAGCTGTCGGTGCTGGCCGAGGCGCTGGGCATGCACGTCGCCTTCTACGACGTGGTCACCAAGCTGCCGCTGGGCAATGCGCGCCAGGTGCGCGAACTGCACCAGCTGCTGGCGCAGAGCGACATCGTGACGCTGCACGTGCCCGAGACGCAGGCCACGCAATGGATGATCGGCGCGGCGGAGATCGCGGCGATGAAGCCCGGCGCCATCCTCATCAACGCCTCGCGCGGCACGGTGGTCGAGATCGAGCCGCTGGCCGAGGCCCTGAAGGCCCGCAAGCTGCTGGGCGCCGCCGTCGACGTGTTCCCCGTCGAGCCGCGCAGCAACAAGGACGAGTTCCAGTCGCCGCTGCGTGGCCTGGACAACGTGATCCTGACGCCGCACATCGGCGGCTCGACCATGGAGGCGCAGGCCAACATCGGGCTGGAAGTGGCGGAAAAGCTGGTCAAGTACAGCGACAACGGCACTTCGACGTCTTCCGTCAACTTCCCCGAGGTGGCGCTGCCGGCGCACCCGGGCAAGCACCGGCTGCTGCACGTGCACCGCAACGTGCCGGGCGTGCTGTCGGAGATCAACAAGATCTTCTCGGACAACCAGATCAACATCTCCTCGCAGTTCCTGCAGACCAACGAGAAGATCGGCTACGTGGTGATGGACATCGACGCGGCCTCTTCCGACCTGGCGCTGGAGAAGCTCGCGAAGGTGAACGGGACGATTCGCAGCCGCGTGCTGTTCTGAGCCGGGGCGCACGGGCGGGAGCAGGGCCGCGATGCGCGGGAAGTTGCGCCTAGCACAAGGCCGCAACCCCCGCCACGAGGCAAGACCCCAGGCGCTGCAATAAAATCCCCAGCCCGGCTATGGGCGCGCAGCGCCCGGCCGAGGCGCCCCACCCGATGAATGCTCCGACCGCGTTGAATACGCTGTTGTCGCAGGCCGCAGAGCCTGTACGACTGCGCGAGATCCCGTACAACTACACCAGCTTCTCCGATCGCGAGATCGTGATTCGCCTTCTGGGCGAACGCGGCTGGGAACTGCTCCAGACCCTGCGCGCCGAGCGCCGCACCGGCCGATCGGCGCGCATGCTCTACGAGGTGCTGGGCGACATCTGGGTGGTCCAGCGCAACCCCTACCTCGTCGACGACCTGCTCGACAACCCCCGCCGCCGCGGCCAGCTGGTCGATGCCCTCAGGCACCGCCTGGCCGAGGTGCAGAAGCGCCGCACCCCCGACAGCGACCTGCCGCGCGACCAGCTCGTGGGCGAGCTCACCAGCCTCGTGGGCGATGCGGTTGCCGCCTTCGACACCAAGTTCCGCGACGTCGCCGCCCTGCGCCGCAAGGCCAACCGCGTGCTGGGCCGGCTCACCGCCAAGGACAACATCAAGTTCGACGGCCTCTCGCGCGTGGCCCACGTCACCGACGCCACCGACTGGCGGGTGGAGTACCCCTTCGTCGTGCTGTGCCCCGACAGCGAGGCCGAGATGGCCCTGCTGGTGAAGGGCTGCATCGAACTGGGCCTGACCATCATCCCGCGCGGAGGCGGCACCGGCTACACCGGCGGCGCCATCCCGCTGACCTGGAACAGCGTCGTCATCAACACCGAGAAGCTCGAGGCGATGACCGAGGTCGAGCATGTCGCGCTGCCCGGACTGGCCGACCCCGTCCCGACCATCTGGACCGAGGCGGGTGTCGTCACCCAGCGCGTGGCCGATGCGGCCGAGCGCGCAGGCTTCGTCTTCGCGGTCGACCCGACCTCCGCCGAGGCTTCGTGCGTCGGCGGCAACGTGGCCATGAACGCGGGCGGCAAGAAGGCCGTGCTGTGGGGCACGGCGCTCGACAACCTCGCCTCGTGGCGCATGGTGACGCCGCAGGCCGAATGGCTCGAGGTCACACGCATCGGCCACAACCTCGGCAAGATCCACGACGTGGACAGCGCCGTGTTCGAGCTGCAGTACTACGCCGCCGACGGCAGGACCAAGCTGCGCAACGAGCGCCTCGAAATTCCGGGCCGCACCTTCCGCAAGGAAGGCCTCGGCAAGGACGTGACCGACAAGTTCCTCTCGGGCCTGCCCGGCATCCAGAAGGAAGGCTGCGACGGCCTCATCACCAGCTGCCGCTGGGTGGTGCACCGCATGCCGGCGCACACGCGCACCGTGTGCCTGGAGTTCTTCGGCAACGCCAAGGACGCCGTGCCCAGCATCGTCGAGATCAAGGACTTCATGTTCGCCGAGCAGAAGCGCTCGGGCGTGCTGCTGGCCGGCCTGGAGCACCTGGACGACCGCTACCTGAAGGCCGTGGGCTACGCCACCAAGTCGAAGACGCACGGCGGCCTGCCGAAGATGGTGCTGTTCGGCGACATCGCCGGTGACGACGCCGATGCGGTGGCCCGCGTCACCTCGGAAGTGGTGCGCATCGCCAACTCGCGCAGCGGCGAAGGCTTCATCGCGATCAGCCCCGAGGCGCGCAAGAAGTTCTGGCTCGACCGCAAGCGCACGGCCGCCATCAGCCGCCACACCAACGCCTTCAAGATCAACGAAGACGTCGTGATCCCGCTGCCTCGCATGGCCGAGTACAGCGACGGCATCGAGCGCATCAACATCGAGCTGTCGCTGCAGAACAAGCTCGCGCTCACCGACGAGCTCGAAGCCTTCCTCACGCGCGGCAACCTGCCGCTGGGCAAGACCGACGACGCGCACGAGATTCCCGCGGCCGAGCTGCTGGAAGACCGCGTCGCGCAGGCCGTGACGCTGGTGCAGGAAACGCGCGCGCTGTGGGCAGGCTGGCTGACGGATGTCGACGCGCTCTTCCCGCAACTGCAGGACCACTCCCTGCGCGCGAGCTGGAAGACCCAGCTGCGCCAGCCACTGCAGGCCATCTTCACGGGCGCCGAGTTCGCGCCGATCCTGGCCGAGTGCACGGCCATCCACAAGCGCGTGCTCAAGGGCCGCGTGTGGGTCGCGCTGCACATGCACGCGGGCGACGGCAACGTGCACACCAACATCCCCGTCAACAGCGACAACTACGACATGCTTCAGACCGCGCATGCCGCGGTGGTGCGCATCATGGCGCTGGCGCGCAGCCTCGACGGCGTGATCTCGGGCGAGCACGGCATCGGCATCACCAAGCTCGAGTTCCTGAGCGACGAGGAGCTGCGCCCCTTCACCGAATACAAAGCCAAGGTCGACCCCGAGGGCCGCTTCAACAAGGGCAAGCTGCTGCGCGCGCCCGCCGGCAAGCCCGAGACGCTTCATGCCGACCTGACCAACGCCTACACGCCGAGCTTCGGCCTCATGGGGCACGAGTCGCTCATCATGCAGCAGAGCGACATCGGCGCCATTGCCGACAGCGTGAAGGACTGCCTGCGCTGCGGCAAGTGCAAGCCGGTGTGCGCCACGCACGTGCCGCGCGCCAACCTGCTCTACAGCCCGCGCAACAAGATCCTCGCGACCTCGTTGCTGGTGGAGGCCTTTCTCTACGAAGAGCAGACGCGGCGCGGCGTGAGCATCAAGCATTGGGAAGAGTTCGAGGACGTGGCCGACCACTGCACGGTGTGCCACAAGTGCCTCACGCCCTGCCCGGTGAAGATCGACTTCGGCGACGTGTCGATGAACATGCGCAACCTGCTGCGCAAGATGGGCCAGAAGAGCTTCCGTCCCGGCAACGCGGCCGCGATGTTCTTCCTGAACGCGACCAATCCGCAGACCATCAAGGCGGTGCGCGCGGGCATGGTGGGCGTGGGCTTCAAGGCGCAGCGCCTGGCCAACGACCTGCTGCGCGGCCTCGCGAAGAAGCAGACCTCGGCACCGCCGGCCTCGCTGGGGCCGGCTCCCGTCAAGGAGCAGGTGATCCACTTCATCAACAAGAAGATGCCGGGCAACCTGCCGAAGAAGACGGCGCGCGCGCTGCTCGACATCGAGGACGCGGACTACGTGCCGATCATCCGCAACCCGAAGGCAACCACCTCCGAGACGGAGGCGGTCTTCTACTTCCCGGGCTGCGGCTCGGAGCGGCTGTTCTCGCAGGTGGGCCTGGCCACGCAGGCGATGCTCTGGCATGCTGGCGTGCAGACCGTGCTGCCGCCGGGCTACCTGTGCTGCGGCTATCCGCAGCGCGGCAGCGGCCAGTTCGACAAGGCCGAGAAGATGATCACGGACAACCGCGTGCTCTTCCACCGAGTGGCCAACACGCTCAACTACCTCGACATCAAGACGGTGGTGGTGAGCTGCGGCACCTGCTACGACCAGCTGCAGGGCTACCAGTTCGACAAGATCTTCCCGGGCTGCCGCATCATCGACATCCACGAGTACCTGCTCGAAAAGGGCATCACGCTCGCCGATGCGACCGGTGGCGGCTACCTGTACCACGACCCCTGCCATTCGCCGATGAAGCAGCAGGACCCGATGAAGACGGTGAAGGCGCTGGTCGGCGACAACGTGCTCAAGAACGACCGCTGCTGCGGCGAGTCGGGCACGCTGGGCGTGTCGCGGCCCGACATCTCCACGCAGATCCGATTCCGCAAGGAAGAAGAGCTGAAGAAGGGCGAGGCCGCGCTGCGCGAGGCCGGCAAGGTCGGCGAGAAGGACAACGTGAAGATCCTCACCAGCTGCCCGAGCTGCCTGCAGGGCCTCTCGCGCTACGGCAACGACCTGAACAACGGCCTGCTCGAAGCCGACTACATCGTGGTCGAGATGGCCAACAAGATCTTGGGTGAGGACTGGATGCCGAACTACGTGGATGCCGCCAACCAGGGCGGCATCGAACGGGTGCTGGTATGACGAAGGTCCAGGGCTGCGTGCTGTGCGAGGAGGCCGGTGGCCGCCTCGTGTTCGAGGGCGCGAAGCTGCGCGTGATCCATGCGGAGGAGGCGGGCTTTCCGGCCTTCTATCGCGTCGTGTGGCGCGACCATGCGCGCGAGTTCTCGGACCTCGATGCTGCCGACCGTGCGTTGTGCATGGAGGCTGTGACGGTGGTCGAGCAATGCCTGCGCGAGCACCTGAACCCGGCGAAGATCAACCTCGCCGCGCTCGGCAACATGGTGGCGCACCTGCACTGGCACGTCATCGCGCGCTTCTCGACAGACAGCCACTTCCCCGGATCGGTCTGGGCACCGGTGCAGCACGAACGCGATGCCGCGCAGGAGGCGAGCATCGCCGCTCGCCTGCCGGCCGCCGAGGCTGCGATGATCGAACGCCTGGGCAACAGGAGTTTCTGATGGCAGGCTTGAAACCGGGCGCACCGACGCCGCAATCGATCACCGTGCACGGCCAGTCGCGCGTGCTCGAAGTGGGCTTCTCCGATGGCGCGACCTTCCGCATTCCCTTCGAGCTGATGCGCATCTATTCGCCCTCGGCCGAAGTGCAGGGCCACGGCCCGGGCCAGGAAGTGCTGCAGACGGGCAAGCGCGAGGTCGAGCTCGTCGAACTCGAAGCCGTGGGCAACTACGCCGTGCAGCCGACCTTCAGCGATGGCCACAACACGGGCATCTACTCGTGGGACCTGCTCTACGAACTGGGCGAGAAGCAGGCCGAGCTGTGGGCCGACTACGAGCGCCGGCTCGCCGAGGCGGGCGTCGATCGCGATGCGCCGATGATCGAGAAGAGCGGGCACGGCTGCAGCAGCCACTGAGGCTCGCCGAATCGCCTGAAAATCCGCGCGGTGCTATTGAAAAGATAGCCCTACGTCCAGAAAGGGCGGGGCGGAAAAAGCAACAAATGTCCGCCGTGCGCGCGGGGTCGTCGACTTGATGTGAAGGCTTCCGGCCTAACATCGGTCGCATGAGTACCACACACTTCGGCTTCGAAACGGTCGACGAAAGCGAGAAGGCCAGCCGCGTTCGCGGTGTCTTCGATTCGGTCGCATCGCGCTACGACATCATGAACGACCTGATGTCGGCCGGCCTGCACCGCGCCTGGAAGGCGTACACCGTCATGGTCGCGAACGTGGGCGAAGGCTCGCGCGTCCTCGACATCGCAGGCGGCACCGGCGACCTTGCACTGGCCTTCGCGAAGAAGGTCGGCGCCAGCGGCCAGGTGGTCCACACCGACATCAACGAGGCCATGCTGCGCACCGGCCGCGATCGCCTGCTCGACGCCGGAGTGGTGCTGCCCACCATGGTCTGCGACGCGGAGAAGCTGCCCTTTCCCGACAACCACTTCGACGTGGTCACCGTGGCCTTCGGCCTGCGCAACATGACGCACAAGGACGCCGCGCTCAAGGAGATGAACCGCGTGCTCAAGCCGCGCGGCAAGCTGCTGGTGCTCGAGTTCTCGAAGGTCGCGAAGCCGCTCGCCAAGGCCTACGACTGGTACTCCTTCAACGTGCTGCCGAGGCTCGGCAAGCTCGTGGCCGGCGATGACGCGAGCTATCGCTATCTCGCCGAATCGATCCGGATGCACCCCTCGCAAGAGGAGCTCAAGACCCTCATGAAAGAGGGCGGTTTCGGACATGTGGACTATCACAACATGACTGGGGGAATCGCTGCCCTCCATGTTGGAATCAAGTGTTGATGAAGCGGATCTTTCGCTCGAGAGGAGACGACGATATGAAGAGTTTGGGTTCTTTGTTCCTGGCAGCCGCATTGGTGCTGGTCAGTGTTCAGGCCGAAGCTGCCCGCATGGGTGGCGGCAAGTCGGTGGGGCGCCAGTCGTCCAACGTGACGCAGCGCGAGGCCGCATCGCCCTCGGCGCCCGCGCAGCAGAACGCGACCAACGCGGCGGCGGCGAAACCCGCAACGCCTGCGCCCGCTGCAGCAGCCGCACCGAAGCGTCCGTGGGGCGCAATGCTCGGTGGCCTGGCCGCCGGCCTGGGTCTCGCATGGCTCGCGAATTCGCTCGGCCTCGGCGCCGGCTTCGCCAACATCCTGCTGATCGGCCTGCTGGTGCTGGCTGGCGTGGTGGTGTGGCGCATGATCAAGTCGCGCTCGCAGCCTGCCGGCAACCGACAAGGCGGCTTCGCCTTCCAGGGCGCGGGCGCCAGCCCGAGCAACGCGAGCTCTCCCGTGCAGTACAGCCCCGCCAACGTGGGCAACGACGCATCGGCGCGTCCCTGGGAGCGCAACAACGCTGCCTTCGATTCCACGCCGCACGGCAGCAGCCTCTCGGCGGCCGGTACAGCGGCCGGCGGCAGCATGATCGGCTCGGCGCTCGGCGGTTCGCAGTCGTGGGGCATCCCCGCGGGCTTCGACGTCGATGGCTTCCTCGGTGCAGCAAAGCGCAACTTCGTGACGCTGCAGGACGCTTGGGACCGCGCCGACGTGTCGACGCTGCGCTCGATGATGACCGACGGCATGGTCGATGAAATCCGCGCGCAGCTGGCGGACCGTGCCAGCCACACCGGCGGTGCCTCGAACAAGACCGAAGTGGTGATGCTCGACGCCAAGCTGCTCGGCATCGAGGAACTGCCCGACGCCTACATGGCCAGCGTGGAGTTCTCCGGCATGATTCGCGAAGACGCTTCGGCTGGTCCGGGTCCGTTCCGTGAAGTGTGGAACATGACCAAGCCCGTCAGCGGCAACAGCGGCTGGCTGGTTGCGGGCGTACAGGCACTGCAGTAATAAAAAGCTGAAAAGCGGCCCTCACGGGGCCGCGATGCAGGCGGGATAATGGGGACATGGCCACACCATCGTCCCCATTCTCTTTTCTAGGCGACCTCTTCAACACCATTGGCGAGCGCCTGCAGCCCCCGGAGTGGGCGGTCCACGAGATTCAGAACCGCGCGGTGCTGTTCCTGAACCATGTGCTCCAGCAGGAGCCTGAAGCCCAGCAGCGGTTGCTGCGGCAGCAGGGGCGGGTGGTGCGCTTCCAGTGGCGCTTCGTGACCATGGAACTGGTGGCCACGCCGGCCGGCCTGCTCGACCTGGCCCCGGCCGGCTCGGTGCCCGAACTGACGCTCACCGTCACCGACGAATCCCCCTTCGACATCGCCCGCGCCGCGCTGCGCGGCGACAAGCCTGCCGTGCAGATCATCGGTGATGTGCAACTGGCTGCAGAGGTCAACTGGCTGGTCGACCATGTGCGCTGGGACATCGAGGACGATCTCGCCCGCGTGATCGGCGACGTGCCCGCGCACACGCTGGGCAACGCCGTGCGACGCGTGGTGGGTGCGCTGCGCCAGTTTGTCGGTGACCGCACGGCCGGAAAGGCCGGCGGTTCGGCCGTCGGCCCGGCAGGCAACGCCGAATGAGGCGCTTCTACCGCGGCCTTTTCATCGTCTGGGTCGCGCTGCGCTACGGCCTCGACGAGCTGGTGCTCTCGAGCTTCCAGAAGCCCTGGGTGCACGCGGTCACGCGCGTCCTTTCCTTCGGGCGCAACCTCGACGCGCCGCGCGGCCAGAGGCTGCGCGAGGCACTCGAGCGCCTCGGCCCCATCTTCGTGAAGTTCGGCCAGGTGCTGTCCACCCGGCGCGACCTGCTGCCGCCTGACATCGCCGACGAGCTTGCCTTCCTGCAGGACCGGGTGCCGCCGTTTCCCTCGGCGGTGGCCATCGCCACCATCGAGCGTGCGTTCCGCCGCCCGGTGAGCGATGTGTTCGTGCAGTTCGACGAGACGCCCATCGCCAGCGCGTCGATCGCGCAGGTGCACTTCGCGACCATCCGCACCAACGACGGCCAGGAGCGCGAGGTCGCGGTGAAGGTGCTGCGCCCCAGCATGCGCGGCGTGATCGAGAAAGACCTGGCGCTGATGGCCATGATGGCCGGCTGGCTCGAGAACCTCTCGGCCGACGGCAAGCGCCTGAAGCCGCGCGAGGTGGTGGCCGAGTTCGACAAGTACCTGCACGACGAGCTCGACCTGGTGCGCGAGGCCGCCAACGCGGCCCAGCTGCGCCGCAACATGGCCGAGCTCGACCTGGTGCTGATCCCTGAGATGTTCTGGGACTTCTGCCACCCCGAGGTCATCGTGATGGAGCGCATGAAGGGCGTGCCCATCGCGCAGATGGACCGCCTGCGCGCGGCCGGCGTCGACATTCCCAAGCTGGCGCGCGACGGCGTGACCATCTTCTTCACGCAGGTGTTCCGCGACGGCTTCTTCCACGCCGACATGCACCCCGGCAACATCCAGGTGAGCCTGGAGCCCGAGACCTTCGGGCGCTACATCTCGCTGGACTTCGGGATCATCGGCACGCTGACCGAGTCGGACAAGGAATACCTCGCGCAGAACTTCGTGGCCTTCTTCCGGCGCGACTACAAGCGCGTGGCCGAGCTGCACCTCGAAAGCGGCTGGGTGCCGGTGGGCACGCGCATCGACGAGCTCGAGGCGGCCATCCGCACCGTGTGCGAGCCGTACTTCGACCGGCCGCTGAAGGAGATCTCGCTGGGCATGGTGCTGATGCGCCTCTTCCAGACCTCGCGACGCTTCCACGTCGAGATCCAGCCGCAGCTGGTGCTGCTGCAGAAGACGCTGCTCAACATCGAGGGACTGGGCCGCAACATCGACCCCGAACTCGACCTCTGGGCCACGGCCAAGCCCTTCCTCGAGAAGTGGATGGTCGACCAGATCGGCCCCAAGAAGCTGTTCCAGCAGCTCAAGGCCGAGGCGCCGCGGTACGCCAAATTGCTGCCCCAATTGCCTCGTTTGCTCCACGATTTCCTGGAGAATCGCCCGGTCGACAACCGTCGCGAGCTGCTCGAACTGCTGGCCGAACAGAAGCGCACCAACCGGTTGCTGCAGACCATCGTCTACGGTGGCATAGGTTTTGTATTGGGGTTGCTCGCCATGCAATTGCTGGTGCGCGTGCGTCTGTTCTAGAGGAGTCTCCGCCGTGTTGTTGACGCTGGTCATCGTCTATCTGCTTGTCACCATCGCGATCGGCCTCTATGCCGCCAAGCGGGTGAAGAACACCACCGACTTCGCCATCGCCGGGCGGCACCTGCCGCTCTACATGATCGTCACGACCACCTTCGCGACCTGGTTCGGCTCCGAAACGGTGCTCGGCATCCCGGCCAAGTTCATCGAGGGCGGGCTCAACGGCGTGGTGGAAGACCCGTTCGGCGCGGGCACCTGCCTGATCCTGGTGGGCCTGTTCTTCGCGGGCAAGCTCTACCGCATGACGCTGCTGACCATCAGCGACTACTACCGCGAACGCTACGGCCGCGGCGTCGAGGTGGCCTGCTCGCTCATCATCATGCTGAGCTACCTGGGCTGGGTGTCGGCGCAGGTCACGGCGCTGGGGCTGGTGTTCAACCTGCTTTCGGGCGGCGTGATCAGCATTCCGCTCGGCATGGTGATCGGGGTGGTCTCGATCCTGGCGTACACGCTTTTCGGCGGCATGTGGTCGGTGGCCGTCACCGACTTCATCCAGATGATCATCCTGGTGGCCGGCCTGGCCGTGATCGCGATGTTCGCGGGCAACATGGCCGGCGGCGCCGACAAGGTGGTGGCCTTCGCGGTCAGCAAGGACCTCTTCAAGTTCTGGCCCGAGCCGAACCTGCACGACATGGTGTTCTTCTTCGCGGCCGCCATCACGATGATGCTGGGCTCCATCCCGCAGCAGGACGTGTTCCAGCGCGTGATGTCGGCCAACAGCGTCAAGGCGGCCCGGCGCGGTCCGGTGATCGGCGGCCTGGCGTACATCCTCTTCGCCTTCGTGCCGATGTTCCTGGTGGCCAGCGCGCTGCTGATCATGCCGGAGCAGACCTCCACGCTGCTGAAGGAAGACCCGCAGAAGGTGCTGCCCACGCTGGTGCTCGAGAAGATGCCCTTCGTGATGCAGGTGCTGTTCTTCGGCGCGCTGCTGTCGGCCATCAAGTCGACCGCCTCGGCCACGCTGCTGGCCCCGAGCGTCACCTTCACCGAGAACATCTGGCGCCAGTTCCGCCCGGCCGGCACCGACCGGCAGAACCTGATGACGATGCGCATCACGGTGCTGCTCTTCAGCGCCGCCGTGCTGGCCTACGCGATCCGCATGCAGGGCACTTCCATCTACGAGCAGGTGTCCGGCGCCTACCAGGTGCCGCTGGTGGGAGCCTTCGTGCCGCTGGTCTGCGGTCTCTACTGGCGCCGCGCCACCACCCAGGGGGCGGTTGCCTCGATCGTTCTCGGCATCGGCGTCTGGCTGCTCTTCCTGGGGGTTTCGTCCTGGGGCGCCGTGTTCCCGGCCCAGCTGGCGGGCGTGCTGTGCTCCTTCGCGGGCATGGTGGCCGGCTCGCTGCTGCCGCAATGGTTGGCGAACACTCACACGCCGCACAGGCCGCTGGCCACCGAACCGGCCTGAAGCCCGGGCCCGGCGGTCGGGCTGGGCGTCCTTTGGCGGGGGCGCCCCTATAATCGAGGGCTTTGCGAGCGGCCGTTGCGCCGCTTTTAGACCTCATTTCCCCATGCCCATCTACGCCTACAAGTGCAGCGCCTGCGGCTTCGCCAAGGACGCTTTGCAGAAGATGTCCGATGCGCCGCTCACGGTGTGTCCGGCGTGCGGCGCGAGCGCGTTCGAAAAACAGGTCACGGCGGCCGGCTTCCAGCTCAAGGGCTCGGGCTGGTACGTGACCGATTTCCGCGACGGCGGCGGCAAGAAGTCCGAGCCGGCCACGGCCCCCGCTTCCGCCGAGTCTTCCTCTTCTCCTTCTTCCACCACGACCGCCGCGCCGAGCCCCGCTCCGGCGCCCGCCGCACCGGCTCCCGCGCCGGCCGCGACGAGCGGCGACTGAAACACCCCTGACCGCCATGCTCGCCCTGCGCAAATGGTTGCTGTCCGGCCTGCTGGTCATCGTGCCGCTGGTCATCACGCTCGGCGTGCTGAACTGGATCATCGGCACGCTCGACCAGACGCTGTGGCTGCTGCCCGAGCAGTGGCAGACCTGGCTCAGCGACCACAAGGTGCGCGGCCTGGGCGTGCTGCTCACGCTGGCCATCCTGCTGGTGGTGGGTGCCACGGCCAGCAACTTCGTCGGCAAGCGCCTGCTCGGCTGGGGTGACGCCGTGGTGCGGCGCATCCCGGTGGTGCGCTCGATCTACTCCAGCGTCAAGCAGGTGTCGGACACGCTGTTCTCCGAGAACGGCAATGCCTTCCGCACGGCGGTGCTGGTGCAATGGCCGCGCGAAGGCGTGTGGACCATCGCCTTCGTGACCGGCGCGCCCGGCAACGAGGTCGCCGCGCATCTCGGCGAGGGCGAGTTCCTCAGCGTCTACGTGCCGACCACGCCCAATCCCACGGGCGGCTACTTCGTGATGCTCAAGCGCAGCGACTGCATCGAACTGAAGATGAGCGTGGACGAAGCGCTCAAGTACATCGTCTCGATGGGGGTGGTCGTTCCAGGCGGCCCTTCCACGGTGGCGGTGAAGTCTTCCAACTCATAAAAGAACGAACGCGCCCTCGAGGCGCCGGAATGGATTCCTATGGCCATGCGTACTCACTATTGCGGTCTCGTGACCGAAGCCCTGCTGGGCCAGACCGTCACCCTTTGCGGCTGGGTCAACCGTCGCCGCGACCACGGCGGCGTGATCTTCATCGACGTGCGTGACCGCGAAGGCTACGTGCAGGTGGTGTGCGACCCCGACCGCGCCTCCACCTTCGCCGTGGCCGAGAGCCTGCGCAACGAATACTGCGTGCAGATCACCGGCCTCGTGCGCGCACGCCCCGAAGGCACGACCAACGACCAGCTCAAGAGCGGCAAGATCGAAGTGCTGTGCCACGAGCTGAAGGTGCTGAACCCCTCGGTCACGCCCCCCTTCCTGCTGGACGACGACAACCTATCGGAAACCACGCGCCTCACGCACCGCGTGCTCGACCTGCGCCGCCCGGCCATGCAGCGCAACATGCTGCTGCGCTACAAGGTGACGATGGAAACGCGCAAGTTCCTCGACGCCAACGGCTTCATCGACATCGAGACGCCGATGCTCGGCAAGTCCACGCCCGAAGGCGCGCGCGACTACCTCGTGCCCAGCCGCGTGCACGACGGCAGCTTCTTCGCGCTGCCGCAGTCGCCCCAGCTCTTCAAGCAGCTGCTGATGGTGGCCGGCTACGACCGCTACTACCAGATCGTGAAGTGCTTCCGCGACGAAGACCTGCGCGCCGACCGCCAGCCCGAATTCACGCAGATCGACATCGAGACCTCGTTCCTCGCCGAAGAGGAAATCCGCGAGATGTTCGAAGGCATGATCCGCAACGTGTTCCGCAACGCCGCTGGCATCGACCTGCCGGTGTTCCCGACCATGACGTACGCGGACGCGATGTTCAAGTACGGCTCGGACAAGCCCGACCTGCGCGTGAAGCTCGAGTTCACCGAGCTCACCGAGCTGATGAAGCGCGTCGAGTTCAAGGTGTTCTCCAACGCCGCCACCATGACCGGCGGCCGCGTGGTCGCGCTGCGCGTGCCCGGCGGCGGTGCCGAGGGCGGCCTGTCGCGCGGCGAGATCGACGCCTACCAGGAGTTCGTCAAGATCTACGGCGCCAAGGGCCTGGCCTACATCAAGGTCAACGATGCAGCCGCCGGCCGCGAAGGCCTGCAGAGCCCGATCGTGAAGAACCTCGACGACAACGCGCTGGCCGAGATCATCGCCCGCACGGGTGCTCGCAACGGCGACATCCTGTTCTTCGGCGCCGACAAGGAAAAGGTCGTCAACGACGCCATCGGCGCGCTGCGCGTGAAGATCGGCCACAGCGCCTTCGGCAAGAAGAGCGGCCTGTTCGACGACCGCTGGGCACCGCTGTGGGTGGTGGACTTCCCGATGTTCGAGTTCGACGAGGAAGGCCAGCGCTGGAGCGCCGTGCACCACCCGTTCACCGCGCCGAAGGACGGCCATGAGGACCTCATGGACACCGCTCCCGAGAAGTGCATCGCCAAGGCCTACGACATGGTGCTCAATGGCATCGAGATGGGCGGCGGCTCGGTTCGTATCCACCGCGAGGAAGTGCAGAGCAAGGTGTTCCGCGCGCTGAAGATCAGCGCGGAAGACGCGCAGCTCAAGTTCGGCTTCCTACTGGACGCGCTGCAGTACGGCGCGCCGCCGCACGGCGGCATTGCCATCGGCCTGGACCGCCTCGTCATGCTGATGACCGGCGCCGAGTCGATCCGCGACGTGATCGCCTTCCCCAAGACCCAGCGCGCGCAGGACCTGCTGACGCAGGCCCCGAGCCCGGTCGACGAGAAGCAGCTGCGCGAGCTGCACATCAAGCTGCGCAACGCGCCCCAGGCAACGGCCTGATGCGGCCATGACGACCAGCCCCCGGCCCTGGAAGATCCCGGAGTCGGTGCTGGTCGTGATCCACACGCCGGCGCTCGATGTGCTGCTGATCCGGCGTGCGGATGCCGAGACCGACTTCTGGCAGTCGGTCACCGGCAGCAAGGATGTGACCGACGAGCCGCTGGCGCTCACCGCGGCGCGCGAGGTGGCCGAGGAAACCGGCATCCGATGCGGCGAAGGCACGCCGCTGGCCTCGCAGCTTGTCGACTGGCAGCTGCGCAACGTCTACGAAATCTACCCGCGCTGGCGCGCCCGTTACGCGCCCGGCATCACGCACAACACCGAGCACCTGTTCGGGCTGCGCGTGCCCGAGCGCCTCGTGCCCACGCTCGATCCGCGCGAGCACACCGACTGGCGCTGGCTGCCGTACCGCGAGGCGGCGGACGCCTGCTTTTCCCCATCGAATGCCGAAGCCATTCTGTTGCTGCCAGAATTTGTGCGATGAACCAGCCGGCAGCAGCAGCGGTGCAGAACCTCCGCGTCGCGACCTACAACATCCACAAGGGTGTGCAGGGCATCGGGCCGGCGCGGCGGCTCGAGATCCACAACCTCGGCCATGCCATCGAGCAACTCGACGCCGACATCGTCTGCCTGCAGGAAGTGCGCAAGATGAACCGGCAGGCGGCCGCGCGTTTCGCGCGCTGGCCCGAGCTGCCGCAGGCCGACTTCCTCGCGCCCGAGGGCTACACGGCCGTCTACGAGACCAATGCGGTCACGCGCCACGGCGAGCACGGCAATGCGCTGCTCACGCGCTGGCCGGTGCTGGGCACCAACCACCAGGACATTTCCGACCACCGCTTCGAGCAGCGCGGGCTGCTGCACGTGGTGATCGACGTGGAAGGCCGGCGGGTGCACGCCATCGTGGTGCACCTGGGGCTCATCAAGGGCAGCCGGGTGCGGCAGATCGCGCGGCTGCGCGAGTTCATCGACCGCGAGGTGCCGCCCGGCGAGGCCGTGGTGGTGGCGGGCGACTTCAACGACTGGGGGGCGCGCATGCGCTACGCCATGAACGCCATGGGCCTGCGCGACACCAGCGACCTGCGCGGTCCTCGCACGCTCACTTACCCATCGCGCCTGCCGGTGACGCAGCTCGACTTCGTCTACGGGCGCGGGCTGGAGCCCACGGCCTGCGTGGTGCCGCGCGGTCCGGTCTGGGCCCGCATGTCCGATCACCTGCCGCTGGTGGCCGATTTTTCACTCCTTAATTGATAGCATTGCTCCGAGAAGGGACGGGCGTTGCGGCCCCGAATGTCTGGAGCCATTCACTGGTACGATCTTCGCCATGCTGAGGAAAACCGACGTCGACCCGCGCCCCGATCGAAACGACGATGACGAGGGCACGCCCGTCTCCGTGAAGATCCGCGAGCGCATCACTGCCGCGCGCAAGCGCTTCAACGCCAACGACAACATCTCCGAGTTCATCGAGCCCGGCGAGCTCGAGAAGCTGCTCGACGAGGTCGAGGTCAAGATGAAGGGCGTGCTGCAGAGCCTGGTGATCGACGTCGAGAATGACCACAACACCGACAACACCGCGCGCCGCGTCGCGAAGATGTACCTGAACGAGGTGTTCCGCGGCCGCTATGTCGCCGCGCCCTCGCTCACCGAGTTTCCGAACGCCGAACACCTGAACGAGCTGATGATCGTCGGCCCGATCACCGTGCGCAGCGCGTGCTCGCACCACTTCTGCCCGATCATCGGCAAGCTCTGGATCGGCGTGATGCCCAACGAGCACACCAACGTGATCGGCCTGTCGAAGTACGCGCGCCTGGCCGAGTGGGTCATGGGCCGTCCGCAGATCCAGGAAGAAGCCGTGGTGCAGCTGGCCGACCTGATCCAGGAAAAGACGCAGCCCGACGGCCTCGCCCTCGTCATGGAGGCCGAGCATTTCTGCATGGCCTGGCGCGGCGTGAAGGAAATGGACAGCAAGATGATCAATTCCGTGATGCGCGGCGTGTTCCTGAAAGACCCGAGCCTGCGCCGCGAATTCCTGTCCCTCCTGCCCAGAAAGGACTGAGCCATGCTGGTCCGCCTTCTCTACGCCAGCCGCGCCGTCGACACCAGCCCCGAGGCCATCGAGTCGATCCTTGCGCAATCGCGCTCGCACAACACGGCCTGCGGCATCACCGGCATCCTCTGCTACGGCGCGGGCACTTTCCTGCAGGCCATCGAGGGCGGGCGCATGGCCATCAGCGAGCTCTACGGCCACATTCAGCGCGACGCGCGCCACAAGGACGTGGTGCTGCTGCACTACGAAGAAATCTCCGAACGCCGCTTCGGCGGCTGGACGATGGGGCAGGTCAACCTGTCGAAGCTCAATGCGTCGACGCTGCTGAAGTACTCCGAGAAACCCGAACTCAACCCCTACGCGGTGTCGGGCAAGGTCTCGCTGGCGCTGCTGGAAGAGCTGATGGCCACCGCAGCCATCGTCGGCCGCCACTGAAAGTGGTGGCCCCCACGCTCGGCACTTCGTGTCCTCGCTGCCCCCCGAGGGGGCCGCTCGCGCCTTGGGGCGGCCCGGCGGCGCTCGGTCTCGCATAGCTCGAGGTGCCGCTCTCAGCATTCGCCCTGATCCTGCTCGCCGGGATCATCCACGCCAGCTGGAACATCGCCGCAAAGAAGGCGAACGGCGACGCGCGCTTCAGCTTCCAGACCAGCGTGTTCAACATGGTCATCTGGGCCCCGCTGGGTATCGTGCTGGGCTGGAACGTGGTGCCGGGCTGGGGCAGGGCCGAGTGGAGCTTCGTCGTGCTCAGCGGCGTGCTGCACGTCTTCTATTTCATCGTGCTGCTGCGCGGCTACCGCAAGTCGGACCTGACGGTGGTCTATCCGCTGGCGCGCGGCTCCGGGCCGCTGCTGTCGTCGCTGGTGGCGGTGCTCTTCCTCGGCGAGAAGATCAGCCCGGTCGGCGTGGCGGGCATCCTTGGCGTGGTGGCCGGCGTGTTCCTCATCGCCGGCGGCCCGCGCCTCTGGCAGAAGGCGCACGACCCGGCGCAGCGCGCGCGGGTGCACAAGGGCATGCGCTACGGCGTGCTGACCGGCGGCTTCATCGCGGCCTACACGGTGACCGACAGCTACGCGGTCAAGTTCCTTGCGATGTCGCCGATCCTGCTCGACTACATGGGCAACCTCGTGCGCATCGTCTTGCTGCTGCCCGCCGCGCTGCAGGATCGCGCGACCACCGTGCGCATGTGGCGCGACCAGTGGAAGTACGCGCTGCTGGTGGCTGCGATCAGCCCCGTGTCGTACGTGCTCGTGCTGTACGCGGTGCAGCAGGCGCCGATCTCGCACGTGGCCCCCGCGCGCGAGGTGTCGATGCTGTTCGCCGCGCTCATCGGCGGCCACCTGCTGCGCGAGGGCGACCGGCTGCTGAGGCTGCTGGGCGCGATGTTCATCGCCGCCGGCGTGGTGGCGCTCGCGATGGGCTGAGGCCGTGCTGCTGTTCGGCTGCGACTTCTCCAGCGCGCCGACGGCACGCAAGCCCATCGTCATCGCCACCGGCGAACTGGCCGGCGCCGACCGGGTCGTGCTGGGCAGCCTGCGGCGCTTCCCGACGCTCGACGCATGGGGCGAATGGCTGAACGCCACGCCGGCGTGGACCGGCGGCTTCGACTTTCCGTTCAGCCTGCCGCGCGAGCTCGTCGAGCACCTGCGATGGCCGCTTCAATGGGAGCCGCTGATGGCCCACTACGCCAGCCTGAGCCGCGCCGGGATCCGCGAGACCTTCGCCGCCTTCTGCGCGGCGCGTCCGGCCGGCGGCAAGTTCGCGCACCGCGCGGCCGACGGGCCCGCGGGCTCCAGCCCCTCGATGAAATGGGTCAACCCGCCGGTGGCCTACATGCTCCATGCGGGCGTGCCGCGCCTGCTGGCCGCCGGTGCGCGCATTCCGGGCCTGCACGCTGGCCGGAGCACCGATCGCGTGGCACTGGAGGCCTACCCCGGCCTGCTGGCACGCGAACTGATCGGCCGTCGCAGCTACAAGAGCGACGACCTGCAGAAGCAGACGCCCGAGCGGCACGCCGCCCGTGCCGACCTGCTGGCCGCGCTCGAAGCCGGGTCGCCCCGCCTCGGGCTGCGGCTCGCCGTCACTGCGACGCAGCGCGCGGAGCTGCTGGCCGATGCGCGCGGCGACGACATCGACGCCGTGCTGTGCCTGCTCCAGGCCGCCTGGGGCCTGCTGCGCGCCGGCAGCCCCGGCCCGGGCTATGGCCTGCCGGAAGGCATCGATCCGCTTGAAGGATGGATCGTCAGCGCCTGAGCCTTGTTGTCCTACACCGCTTCGGGGTTCCGTCGGCGTTCGATGCCACGGGCCAGGGCCTAGATTGAATGCGGCGGGTCGTTCCGGCCCCCGCGTTTTTCGTCAATCAATCACCCGATCAGGAAGGAAGCGACATGAACAAGGATCAAGTGGCAGGCCGCGTCGAGGAAGCCAAGGGCAAGCTGAAGGAAGTCGCCGGCAAGGTCGTCGGCAACGAGAAGCTCGAAGGCGAGGGGATTGCCGACCAGGCCGCCGGCAAGGTGCAGAAGACCTACGGCGACGTGAAGGAAAAGGCCAAGGACGCGATCAAGTCTGGCGCCGACAAGCTGTGACCGGACGCGGCGGCCGGGCAGGCATTCACCTGCCGCCCGGCCGCCGTCGCTTCGAGCAACCACTCTCTCTTTCCAACTCCGAGAGCGACAGGAGGATTCCCATGAACAACAACGTATCGAACAACCAGCGCATCGCGGCCATGCCGTATGCGCACGTCTGGCTCGCAGTGCTCCTGACCGGCGCCGCACTGGCCCTGGCCGGCTGCGACAAGGGCGACAACCGCACGGCGGGCGAGAAGCTCGACAGCGCCGTCGCGAAGACCGAGCAGGCCGCCGACACCGCGGCCGCCAAGACGGGCGAAGCCCTGAAGGACGCCAAGGCCAAGGTCGAGTCGTCGAACACCACCGCCGAGGTGAAGGAAGGCGCCGCCAATGCCAAGGAGGCGGTGAAGGACGCCGGTGCCGCGGTGAGCGCGACGGTGAACGATGCGGCCATCACGGCTTCCGTGTCGGCGGGCCTGGCCAAGGACCCGGACCTGAGCGCCATCAAGATCGACGTCGACACCAAGGCCGGCGCGGTGAGCCTGAAGGGCCCGGCGCCCTCGGCGGCCGCCAAGGCGCGTGCGGAGGAGATCGCCAAGGGCGTGCAGGGCGTGACCTCGGTGAGCAACCAGCTCGAAGTGAAGAGCTGACTGAGCGCCGCGCTCCTCTTCACTCCCTCCAACGAAAAAGCCCGGCAATGCCGGGCTTTTCTTCGTGGGCGGGGCGGCCGTCAGTGGTCGAGCCAGTCCTTCAGCTCGTCGGCATGCTCTTCTTCGTCGGCGAGGATGCCCTCGAGCATGCGGCGCGTGGTCGGGTCCTTGTCGCCGATCAGCGAGATCATCTGGCGGTACGACTCCACCGCGATGCGCTCCGCGATCAGGTTGGCGCGCACCATCGCCTGCAGGTCGGTCGACTCGTCGTACGAGGCGTGGCTGCGGTCCAGCAGGTGGGTGGGCGCGAAGTCGGGCTCGCCGCCCAGCTGCACGATGCGCTCGGCGATGAGGTCGGCATGGGCCGATTCCTCGTTCGCGTGCACCAGGAATTCGTCGGCGATGGCGGGAGACTCCACGCCGTTGGCGGTGAAGTAGTGGCGCTTGTAGCGCAGGATGCAGACCAGCTCGGTAGCCAGCGCATCGTTCAGCAGCTTCACGACGTCGTCGCGCCAGGGGCCGTAGCTCGGGGTGACTGCGCCGTCGTCCAGGCTCTTGCGGGCGGCGTCGAGGCCGCTCTGGTCGAGCGCCAGGTGCTGGTGTCCGGAGGCCTTGGAGGCTGCCGTGGAGGAAACGTCGGTTTTCATGGAGAGTCCTTTCGTGGGGGGCGAGTTGAACTTGGGGTCTTGCTCATCAGGGTGTTGATGAGGTCGGCCACGTCGGATGTCTTCAGTACCGCCGCCAGCACCGCCGTTGCCGACAGCAGGCGCCAGGGCCTGGCGAGCACCAGCAGCGCGCCGGTGGCCGCCGCGGCGGCCATCAGCTTGGCCGGTTCCTTGCGCGCGTAGTGCTCGAGCATCGGGCGCGCGAGCTGGCCGACCGCATGCGCGGGATGCCTGCGCCACCAGCGTTCCGCCACGCTGCGGCCCACGGCGAGCCATACGTTCTCGTTTCTCTTTCTTCCTGCTCCGCCTTCTCCTCGTCCTCCTGGGTCTCCTTCTCCTGTTCCTTGCGGGTGGCTGCCGCGCCGGCCGTCGGGTGTGGCGGCGTGCGGTTCGTTGTATGCGTATTCCAGATCGTCCGGATCGGGCCTGCCGCCGTAGCTGCCGCCGTCGTCGTCCGCGCCGCCGTTCAGCTGCCGCACCAGCGCACGGCGCGAGAGGGCCAGGCGTTGCTGCGGGGTGAGTTGCTGCTGGCGGCGGCGGCGATCAGTACCGGTCATGGTGGGCTCCGGCCTCACGCAGGGCCTGCAGGTCGGCGTCGAGTTGCGAACGCAGGTCTTCGAAGGCGTAGTTCGGTGCGGGCCGCATCGCATACCAGGTGCAGATGGCCGCGATCACCACGGCCACGCCCGGCACGGCCACCAGCACCCAGTGGAAGCTGCCGTGCATCACGCCGAGCAGGATGGCTACGCCGATCAGCCCGAGGGCCAGCGTGATGGTGGCCACCGCCAGCACGGCCGCGACGATGCGGGCGGCAATGCCGCGCCCCGCCTGCGCGGATTCCTGGCGGACGAGGGCGGCGTAGTTGGCGAGGTGTTCAGCGACGAGTTCCGGATGCCCGAGCACCGTGGAGAAAATCGGATGGAGCATGGTGCCGGGATCGGTCGACGACAAACGCCTCGTGGATCAGTAGTCGTCCCGGCTGCGGCGGCTTGCCAGCACGATGAGCGCCGTGATGGCGGCGCCGGCGGCCGCTGCGAGCAGCACCGAGCGCACGGGCTGGTCGGAGATGTAGCGGCCGGTCACGTCGGCGGCCTGCTCGAGGCGACGCTGGGCGCGTGCGCTGGTGGTGGACGCGGCGTCCAGGCCGCGCTGAACGGCTTGCTGCACGCGGGCGGCGAGCTGCTCGACGGCCGGCTCGGAATCGCGCTGCAGGTCGCGGACCTTTTCGCCCGCCGCATTCACCGCGTTCTGTGCGTAGGCGCGGGTGGTTTCGACCGCGTCACGGGCGGTCTGGCGCGCTTCGTCGGCGAGTTGCGAGGGAGTCTTGGTCGTCGTGTTCATGTGAAAGTCCTTTCCGGAAAAGTGAAATGCGCAAGCCTGTTGATCGTAACGACGCTACTTGCGTCGTAGCAAGCCGGCAAGGAAGCTCGCGATCGCGAGGATCACGAAGATCACGAAGAGGATCTTGGCGATACCGACTGCGCTGGCGGCAATGCCGCCGAACCCGAACAGGGCGGCGATCAGGGCAATGACCAGAAACACCACGGCGTAATGCAGCATTTGGAACTCCTTCGAGGCTTGGCTCGTTGTCTTGAAAACATCGCACCGGGCAATCTCGAAAGGAAAGCACCGATGGCGTGGGTGCAACCTTAAGTGGGGCCCTGTCCCGGACCTGTCAGCGGCCGGGGATGGGGTGCGTAGGAGATGGCCGAGTTGCCTTGCGGCGGGGTGTGCAGGAGTTCCGCTGCTGCCCCGCGCCCTGCGCCGGACCGGATGCTCAGGCTGGTCCGGTAGCCGGCTTGACGACCGGCAGCATGGCGCTCAGCCGCGTGCCCTTGCCCGGCGCCGACGCGACCGTGAGCCTGCCGCGCGCGGCTTCCACGCGGTGCCGCATGCCCGCGAGGCCGTGGGTGGATGGGCGCACACGCTGGGTGTCGAAGCCCTTGCCGTTGTCCGCCACTTCCACCACGACGTGGTTTTCGTAGTTCTTCAGGACGATGGTGGCCTCGGTGGCCTCGGCGTACTTGCCGATGTTGGTGAGGCTCTCCTGCACCATCCGGTAGATGGTGAGCTGGCGCGACTCGTCCATGGTCACCGGCTCCAGCACCATCTCGACCTGCAGGCCCGAGCGCTCCCGGAACTCGCGTCCCAGGATCTCCAGGGACGCGACCAGCCCGAGGTTGGCCAGCGAAGAGGGCCGAAGGTCCTCGATGATCCGGCGCTTCAGCGCGATGCCGCTGTTGAGCAGCTCGGTCAGATGCTGCAGCCGCTGGATCGCGTCGGGCGCGTCCGCCAGCCGCGACTTCAGCCGCGCGACGTCGAGCTTGGCGGCGGTGAGCAGCGAGCCCAGTTCGTCGTGCAGCTCGCGCGCGAGGAAGCCGCGCTCGGTCTCGCGCACGTCCTGCAGGTGGGTAGCCAGCTCGGCCAGCGAGGCGGTGCGCTCGCGCACCTCGTCTTCCAGCGCGTTGCGCTCGCGTTGCAGGGCCTCCTGCTGGCGCTCGCCGATCGAGCGCAGCGCATGCGTCTGGCGCAGGTACAGGAAGAAGGCGATCAGCGCGGCGATCGCCACGATGGAAGTGCCGATGCGCGCGAGCTGCAGCGAGCGCAGCACCTGTGCCTGGCTCTGGTGCAGCGTGTTGTTGCTGATCTTGACCAGCTCGCCCGCCGTGGTGCGGATGGCTTCCATCTCCTCCTTGCCCACGTCGGTTGTTATGACGAACTTCCAGGCGTCTTCCTTGCCGTCCTGGCGCAGGCGAACGCTCATGTCCATCTCGGCGATCTTGCGCAGCACGTGCTTCGAGAGTTCGGCCAGCTGGGTGAGTTCGGCCGGCCGGCCGGCGTACAGCCGGCGCAGCGTGGCGAGATGGCCGTCGACCTGCTTGACCGCGTCGTCGTAGGGCTTTCGATAGCTTGCCTCGCCGGTCAGCAGGTAGCCTCTCTGGCCGGTTTCGGCGTCCAGCATGTTCTGCAGGATCTGGTTGAGCGTGCCGCGCACCTGCTGCGCCTCGTCGATGTCGCCGAGGGCGCGGCTGGACTGCCGGTAGCCGGCCTCGTTGATCCCGACGAGGGCCAGTGCGGCGAGCGCCGCGAGCAGCAGGCTCACGGCCATTCTTGGAGGGGCTAACCAGTGCATGAAACTTTCAAGGCTGCTTGCGGCGCAAGTTCGTGAATAATTGATAACAATCAGGGACCTGGCATGTTGCGACCCTCGCGTGCGCAACACAACGACGAAAGTAACAAATGATCAAAATCGGAATTGTGGACGACCACGCCATCGTGCGATCGGGCCTCCGGCAGTTCTTCTCCGAGCACGTGGACCTGCGCGTGGCGGGCGAGGCAGCCAGCGGCCGCGAGGCCATCGAGCTGGTGCGCACCACGGAGCTGGATGTGCTGGTCATGGACCTTTCGATGCCCGGGCAAAGCGGTATCGACGCGCTCGCCATGATCCGCGCCAAGGCGCCGGACGTGGGCATCCTGATCCTGAGCGGATACCCCGAGGAGCACTACGCGATGAACCTGATCCGTCAGGGCGCCAGCGGCTACCTCAACAAGGAATGCGATCCGATCGAGATCGTCAACGCCATCCGCACCATCGCCCTGGGCCGGCGCTACATCACGCCCGCCGTGGCCGAACTGCTGGCCCGCCAGCTCGACCGCAAGGACGACGCGGCTCCGCACGAGCAGCTCTCGGAGCGCGAGTTCCAGGTGTTCCTGAAGCTCGCCAAGGGCGAGACCGCCGGCGACATCGCCAAGACGCTGTCGCTGTCGGTGAAGACCGTGAGCACCTACCGCACGCGGCTGATGGAGAAGATGAATCTCTCCTCCAACAGCGACCTCACGTACTACGCGCTGAAGAACAAGCTGATCGACTGAGATCGGCTGGCAGGCGGGGAGGGGGTCCAAGGCGGCTTCTTCTCTTTCCTCAGCCCGCACCGGGCGAGGAGCGCGAGGCCCGGTCCCGGGCCTGCACGAGACAGAACTCGACCAGAGCGTCGATCTCGTTGGACTTGTCGAACACCGCGTCGACTCCGAATTCCGCACAGCGCCGCCGGATGTCGGGCGTCGCATAGTTGCTGAGCACCACCACCTTCTGCACCGGCTTGCGGGCCTGGCAGGCCTGCAGCACGCCGAGGCCGCTGCCCTGCTTGAGGAAGAGATCGACGATGACGAGATCCCAGTCGCCGTCGTGACCGAGCAGCCAGGCACGCGCGCCGCTTTCGGTTTCAGCGAAGCCGACGACGGAGGCGCAGGTGAGTTCTTCCAGCGTGCCAATGAGGTTTTCACGGATCGTGAGGTTGTCTTCGACAACGTAGGTCTGCAATCTGGAATCCATGCCGAACCGCGCTTCCTCTCTGGTTGGCAGGCGCATTCGCGGCGCCTCGTTGGCAGGGAAAGCCTGCAAACCAACTGTGCGGCTTTCCCGTTCCACATCATGCAAGCTTCGGCGCGGCACGGCTGTAGGCGGGTTCCCACGCATGCATGCGCGAACCGTTTCGTAGGCAATACCTCACGGTTTCTGCGGCCCGCCGCCGACCGGAGAGAAGCCATCATCGGAGTTACAAGGAGCCCATGGAAAACAACGAGACCATGAACAGCATCCCGCGCAAGAGGCCGCTCTGGCCGAAGGTGCTGGCGGGCTTCGTGCTGCTGTTCGCGGCGCTGGCCGTGGGGCTCGCCTTCTTCCCCTGGGACATGCTGCGCGAGCCGGTCAACCGCTACGTCAGCGAGAAGACCGGGCGCAAGTTCGAGATCACCCGGCGGCTCGACGTGGGGCTCGGGTGGCGGCAGGCCACCGTGAAGCTGGACGGCATCGAGTTCGCCAATCCTGCCTGGGCACGCGATCCCTATCTGGTGAAGGCGGAACGCGCCGACTTCGACATCCGCTTGTGGCCGCTGATCTCGAGCAGCATCGTCATTCCAAGGCTGGCGCTTTCCTCGCCCACGGTGGGGCTGCAGATGGAGGCCGACGGCCGTCGCACGTGGTCGCTGGGCAAGGAGGGCAAGGACAGCTCCGAAGGCGGCACCGTGCCCACCATCGGCCAGGTGCAGATCGACAGTGGCGCGGTCGACTTCCTGGCCAAGCATCTTGGCGTCGACGTGCATGCCGACCTGAGCTACGACAGCAGCCGCGGCGAGATGCCGCTCGACTACCGCATCAAGGGCCGCTACAAGGGCCAGCCGTTGACCGCCAGCGGGCGTACCGGCAACGTGCTGCAGATCGAGGCCACGAACGCGCCGCCATTTCCGATCGAGATCCGCGCCGCCGCCGGCCAGACGCAACTGAAGGCGGCTGGCACTATCGCCCGCCTGTCGGACCTGGACGGCATCGACGCCAGGTTCGACATCAAGGGCCAGACGCTGGGCGCGCTGTTCCCGCTGCTGGGCATCGCGCTGCCGCAGACCTCGCCCTACACCCTGAGCGGCAAGCTCGACAAGCGCGGCAAGCTGTGGGAGGCCTCAGGCCTCAAGGGGCGGCTGGGCCTGTCCGACATTGCCGGCGACATGCGCTTCGATCAGGCCGGCAAGCTGCCGCACCTGGCGGGCGACCTGCGCTCGAACGTGATGGACATGGATGACCTCGGCCCGCTGATCGGCCTGCCGCCCACGGCGCGTACCGCCGCAACTGTGGAAGGCGTGGCGCCGCCGCCCACCGTCACCCAGGTCAAGCGCCCCGGCGGCAAGGTGCTGCCCACGGCGCCGCTGGACTTCGAGCGCCTGCGCGCCATGAATGCCGACGTGAAATACACGGCCGACCGCATCCGCAACGTGCGCGACGTGCCGCTGGAGCGCGGCAGCGTGCAGGTGAAGCTGGCCGAGGGCGTCCTCACGCTCGACCCGCTCGACCTGGGCGTGGCCGGCGGCACGCTCGCCGGCGCGATCCGCATCGACGGCTCGAAGAATCCGGCGGACATCCGTGCTTCGCTCGACGCGCGGGCCATGAAGCTGGCCCGGCTGTTCCCGAAGCTCGAAACCACCGGCAACAGCGTGGGCCGGCTGGACGGGCGGATCAATCTCTCGGGCTCGGGCAGCACGGTGGCCAACTGGCTCGGGGGCGTGTCGGGCGATGTAGCGGTCATTTCGGGGCGCGGGCAGTTCGGCAACCTGCTGCCGGTGTTCGCGACGCTGGTGGGCGGCGACATCATCAAGTTCATCCTGCGCGGCGACCGCAACGTGGAACTGCGCTGCGCGGCCCTGGCCTTCGACGTGAACAAGGGCCTGATGACCGGCCGCACGCTGGTGGTGGACACCACCAACGCCGTGTTCATCGCCACCGGCCAAGCCAACCTGGCGACCGAGGGGCTGGACTTCGTGGTCCGTCCGGAGCCCAAGAGCAAGAACATCCTCTCGATCCGCACGCCGCTGGTGGTGAGCGGCACCTTCGGCGATCCGAAGGGCGGCCTGGAGGTCGGGCCGCTGGCCGGACGCGGACTGGCCGCGCTGGCGCTGGGTGCGGTCAATCCGCTGCTGGCGCTGGCCGCGACCATTGAGACGGGGCCGGGCGAGGATTCCGACTGCAAGGGCGTGGTGGCGCAGGCGAACAAGCCCACGGCAGGAGCCGCGGCCAAGGGCGCCGCCCGGGCGAAGGGCGCGAAGCAGCCTTAGTTGGAGCGGGGGCGCTGCGCGCAGACGCTGCAGTGCGGGTCGCGCGCCACGCGCAGCGTATCGAACGAGGTGCTGCGCCCGTCGAACATCAGCAGCCTGCCTGCCAGTGACGGGCCGATGCCGGCCAGCAGCTTCAGGGCCTCGCTGGCCTGCAGCGTGCCGATGGTGCCCACCACCGGGCCGAACACCCCGAGCACCGCGCAGCGCGTTTCCTCGAAGGACGCATCGGGCGGGAACAGGCAGGCGTAGCAGGGCGATGCGTCGTCCCGGGTGTCGTAGACGCTCAGCTGCCCGTCGAAGCGGATCGCCGCGCCCGCCACCAGCGGCTTCGCATGGGTCACGCAGGCCCGGTTGACGGCCTGCCGGGTGGCGAAGTTGTCGCAGCAGTCGACCACCACGTCGGCTTCGGCGACCAGGCGCGACAGCAGCGCCTCGTCGGCGCGCAGCGCGTGGGTTTCGATGGCGATCTCGGGGTTGATGTCGCGCATGGCCTGCGCGGCCGATTCGACCTTGGGCAGGCCGACGCGCGCGTGGCTGTGGGCCACCTGGCGCTGGAGATTGGTGAGATCGACCTCGTCGTCGTCGACCAGCACGATGCGGCCGACGCCCGCCGCAGCGAGATACAGGGCCACCGGCGAGCCCAGCCCGCCGGCGCCTATGACGAGAACCCGTCCGGCACTGACGCGGGCTTGCCCGTCGATGCCGAATTCCTCGAGAAGGATGTGGCGCGAATAGCGCAGCAGTTCGCTATCTTCCATGCGCCACCGGGCTCAGTTTTCCTTCTTCTCTTCCTTGTTGTCGACGATGACCTGCGTCTTGCTCACGAGCACCGGCTGGCCCTTCAGGCGGTTGAGCGCCTGCACGAGCGGGAAGTCCTTGTCGGTGCCGAACTCGGGCACCTTGCGGTCCTGCGGCGGCTTCTTGGCTTCTTCCTCGAGGCGCTTGCGGGCTTCGTCGCGGGCCTTCTCGCGCTCGGGGTCCTTGACTTCGGGGCCCTGGCCGCTGGCCAGGTGCTTCTCGAGGTCGGCCTCGCGCATGCGCAGGGCGGCGAAGGGGCTGCCTTCGGCGCTTTCGTCGACCAGCACGTTCGGCACGATTCCCTTGGCCTGGATCGAGGTGCCGCTGGGCGTGTAGTAGCGCGCGGTGGTGATCTTCAGGCCGGTGTCGGGGCCGAGCGGACGCACCGTCTGCACCGAGCCCTTGCCGAAGGTCTGGCTGCCCATGATGGTGGCGCGCTTGTGGTCCTGCAGGGCGCCGGCGACGATTTCGCTGGCCGAGGCCGAGCCTTCGTTCACCAGCACGACCAGCGGCACGCTCTTGAGCGCGGCCGGCAGGCTGCGCAGCGGGTCGCTGCCCGAGCGGCGCTGGTAGAACTCCGGCGCCGCCTTGTAGACCGACTTGCTCTCGGCCAGCTGGCCGTCGGTGGTGACCACCGTAACGTTCTCGGGCAGGAAGGCCGACGACACCGCCACCGCGGCGTCGAGCAGGCCGCCCGGGTCGTTGCGCAGGTCGAGCACCAGGCCCTTGAGGTTCGGGTCTTCCTTGTACAGCTCGTCGATCTTCTTGACGAAGTCGTCGACGGTGCGTTCCTGGAACTGGGACAGCCGGATCCAGCCGTAGCCGGGTTCGATCATCTTGCCGCGGACCGACTGCGTGCGGATTTCCTCGCGCGTGATCGTCACGGGGAAGGTGCGGCTCTCGTCCTTGCGGAAGATGGTCAGCAGCACCTTGGTGTTGGCTTCGCCGCGCATGCGCTTGACCGCCTCGTTCAGCGACAGGCCGCGCACGGCGGTGTCGTCGATCTTGGTGATCAGGTCATTGGGCTTGAGGCCCGCGCGGAAGGCGGGGGAGCCCTCGATGGGCGAGACGACCTTGATGAGGCCGTCTTCCTGGGAAATCTCGATGCCCACGCCGACGAAGCGGCCGGTGGTGCCTTCCCTGAATTCCTTGAAGGACTTCTTGTCGAAGTACTGGGAGTGAGGGTCGAGCCCGGCGACCATGCCCGAGATGGCGTCGGAGATGAGCTTCTTCTCGTCGACCGGCTCCACGTAGTCGCTCTTGACCATTCCGAAGACGGCGGCGAGCTGCTGCAATTCCTCGAGCGGCAGGGGCGCAAGCGAACCGCGTGCGACTGTCTGCAGCGAGACGGTGGTCAGGACGCCGGCAACGGCGCCGGCGGCGACCCAGCCGGTGATCTTCAATTTCTGGCCCATCATGAGTGGTTGTCCTTGTCGGCGGCTGTCAGTCCAATATACACAGCTTGGAAGCAAATTGTTTGCCGGGGTTCCACGGGTGGAGTGCCGGACGGGGGCTTTACAGAACGTCCCCCCGAGGCCCGTTCGGGGCCTGTTTCAGCCCTTGCCCTGCGAAGCCACCGCGGCGGCGGCCTTCTCGGCGGCCGCGGCATCGCCGAGGTAGTAGTGGCGCAGGGGCTTGAGGTCGTCGTCGAGCTCGTAGACCAGCGGAATGCCGTTCGGGATGTTCAGCCCGACGATGGCGTCGTCGGAGATGCCGTCGAGGTACTTCACCAGCGCGCGGATCGAGTTGCCGTGGGCCGCCACCACCAGCCGGCGGCCGGTGCGGATGGCCGGCGCCATCGATTCGTTCCAGAAGGGCAGCACGCGCGCCACCGTGTCCTTCAGGCACTCGGTCAGCGGGATCTGCTCGGGCGAGAGCTTGGCGTAGCGCACGTCGCCGCGCTCGCTGCGCGGGTCGTCGGCTTCCAGCGGCGGGGGCGGGGTGCCGTAGCTGCGGCGCCAGACCAGCACCTGCTCGTCGCCGTACTTCTTGGCGGTTTCGGCCTTGTTCAGGCCCTGCAGGCCGCCGTAGTGGCGCTCGTTCAGGCGCCAGGAGTGCACCACGGGCAGCCAGGTGCGGTCGAGTTCGTCGAGGGTGTGCCAGAGGGTGCGGGTGGCGCGCTTGAGCACGCTCGTGTAGGCGACGTCGAAGTCGTAGCCCTCGGCCTTCAGCAGCCGGCCGGCCTGCTTGGCCTGTTCGACGCCGGTTTCGGTCAGGTCGACGTCGGTCCATCCGGTGAAGCGGTTTTCCAGATTCCAGGTCGATTCACCGTGACGGATCAATACCAGTTTGTGCATGTGGGAGGCCTTTGGCTGCGCTTGCGAAACCTCGCATTCTAAAATCCCCGGTTTGCCATTCAAGGAACCCCCGTGAAATTGATCGAATTCGTCACCGCGAACTGGATGCTGATCCTGATCGCGCTCAGCTCGGGCGCCATGCTGGCCTGGCCGCTGGTGCGGGGGGCGGGCGGCGGAACGCTCACGGCCCAGGGCGCCGTGCAGCTCATCAACCGCGAGCGCGCCGTGCTGGTCGACGTGCGCGAACCGGAAGAATTCGCCACCGGCCACATGATCGGCGCCAAGAACGTTCCCCTGAACCAGCTCGAGGAAAAACTCGCCGGCGCGGTCAAGAACAAGAACGTGCCGCTCCTGCTGGTATGCGCCACCGGCGCCCGCGCCCAGCGCGCCGTGGCGGTTGCCAAGAAGCTGGGTTACGAGCAGGCCCAAGCCGTGGCCGGCGGACTGAAAGCCTGGAAAGACGCTAACCTGCCCGTTGAAAAGGCCTGAAATCCCCCGAGATGGAGCGTATGCAAGCAGTCAAGATGTACACCACCGCCGTTTGCCCTTACTGCATCCGCGCGAAACAGATCCTGAAGTCCAAGGGCGTCGAGCAGATCGAGGAGATCCGCATCGACACCGACCCCCAGGCCCGCAACACCATGATGGAGATCACCCAGCGCCGCACGGTGCCCCAGATCTTCATCGGCGACACCCACGTGGGCGGCTGCGACGACCTGATGGCGCTCGACAGCCGCGGCGGCCTCGTTCCGCTGCTGCAGGCCGCCTGAAACCGGTCCTGCCCCGGAACCGTCTTCCGACGGGGCCATAATCGCCAGTTCACTCATCTGCAGCCCGCTGCGGGACCCCCTCCCCGGCGGGCATTGTTTTGATCCTCGAAAGTTCAGCCATGGCCGACCAGCAAGCCCAAGATCCCGTCTTCCAGATCCAGCGCGTCTACCTCAAGGACCTGTCGCTCGAGCAGCCCAATTCGCCCGCGATCCTGCTGGAGCAGGAACAGCCCACCGTCGACATCCAGCTCGGCGTGGACGCCCAGCCCGTGGCCGAAGGCATCTTCGAGATCACCGTGGCCGCCACCGTGCAGACCAAGATCGGCGACAAGACCGTGTTCCTGGTCGAGGCCAAGCAGGCCGGCATCTTCGAGATCCGCCACCTGCCGGAAGAGCAGATGGGCGCCGTCCTCGGCATCGCCTGCCCGCAGATCGTCTACCCGTACCTGCGCGGCAACGTGGCAGACGTGATCCAGCGCGGCGGCTTCCCGCCCGTGCACCTGGCCGAGATCAACTTCCAGGCCATGTACGAGCAGCAGCAGGCCCAGGCCGCCGGCCAGGCTGCGCCCTCGCTGGCACAGTAATCGCGGCATTGCAGCCGTAGCAGCCACAGACGCCGATGAAGATCTGCGTTCATGGCGCCGGCGCCTGGGGCACGGCGGTCGCCGTCAACGCGGCGGCCCGCCACGAAGTCACGCTCTGGGCGCGCGACGCCGCCCAGGCCGACGCCATGTCGGCCGCGCGAGAAAACTCCCGCTACCTGCCCGGGCTGGCCCTGCCGGCCTCGCTGGCCGTGCGCGCCGGCGACATCGCCCAGGCGCAGGCCGGTGCCGACCTCGTCATCGTCGCCACGCCCATGGCCGCCTTGCGCGAGCAACTCGTCGCGTTGCGCGGCAGCAGCGCCGCTGTGGCGTGGCTTTGCAAGGGCGTCGAGCCCGCGCTCGACAGTTCTTCCCCCGCATCCTTCGGCCTGCTGGCCCACGAGATCTGGGCGCAGGTTGCTCCTGATTTGAGAGCGGGCGTGCTCAGCGGCCCCAGCTTCGCGCAGGAAGTCGCCGAAGGGCGGCCGACCGCGCTGGTGGCTGCCAGCCCGCACGCCGCCGTGCGCGACATGCTGGTCGACGCCTTTCACGGCCCTGCGTTGCGCGTCTATGCCAACGAGGACATCGTCGGCGTGGAAGTGGGCGGGGCGGTAAAGAACGTGCTGGCCATCGCCACCGGGCTGTGCGACGGGCTCGCGCTCGGGCTCAACGCCCGCGCGGCGCTCATCACCCGAGGCCTTGCCGAAATGACGCGCTTCGGCCTCGCGCTGGGCGCCCGCGCCGAGACTTTCATGGGCCTTTCGGGCCTGGGCGACCTGGTGCTGACTTCTACCGGCGACCTGTCGCGCAACCGCAAGGTCGGCCTGCTGCTGGCGCAGGGCCGCACGCTGGCGCAGGCCGTCGATTCGCTGGGCCACGTGGCAGAGGGCGTGTACTGCGCCCGCACCGTGGTGCAGCGCGCGCGCGGCCTCGGCATCGAGATGCCCATCGCCGAAGGCGTGGTCGCGCTGCTCGACGGCCGCATGAGCCCGCAGGACGCCGTGGCGGCCCTCGTCGGCCGCGAGCCGGTGCCGGAATCGGTGCAGCTCCAGCCGGGCGCCGCCGCTTCCCCCCGTCAATCCCCCTGAGAAAAACGCAGAGACAAAGAGAGCCATGAGCCTTCGCTTTGATTTTTCAGCGTCGGCCGTGGCCGCGCTGGCCCTGTCCGATGCCACCCGCGCATTGCAGGAAGACGTCGCCGGCGGCGACCTCACCGCTTCGCTGGTCGACCCGGCCCGCACCGCCCGCGCCCGCGTGCTGGCGCGCGAAGCCGCCGTCGTGTGCGGCGCCCCGTGGGTCGAAGCCACGCTGCGGCAGCTCGATCCGCAGGTGCGCATCCAGTGGCTGTGCGCCGAAGGCGAGCGCTGCGAGGCCGGCCAGACCGTGCTCGGGATCGAAGGCTCGGCCCGCGCGCTGCTGACGGCGGAGCGCACCTCGCTCAACTTCCTGCAGCTGCTGAGCGCGGTCGCCACCAAGACCGCGATCCATGCAGATGCCGTGCGCGGCACCCGCGCGCGCATCGTCGACACCCGCAAGACCATTCCCGGCCTGCGCCTCGCGCAGAAGTACGCAGTGCGCACCGGCGGCGGCCTGAACCACCGCATCGGCCTGTACGACGCGGTGCTCATCAAGGAAAACCACATCGCCGCGGCCGGTGGCGTGGCCGCGGCCCTGCGCGCCGTGGCGCCCGTGGCTTCGCAGGCCGAGTTCGTCGAGGTCGAGGTCGAGACGCTGGCCCAGCTACGCGAGGCGCTCGATGCCGGCGCGCGCATGGTGCTGCTCGACAACATGGACCTGCCCACGCTGCGCGAGGCCGTGCGCATCAACGACGAGGCCGGCGAAGACCGCAAGGCCGTGCTGGAGATTTCCGGCGGCGTCACACTGGACGGCCTGCGCGCCCTGGCCGAAACCGGGGTCGACCGGATTTCCGTCGGTGCCCTGACCAAGGACGTCAAGGCCATCGACTACTCGATGCGTTTCCAGGAAGGCTGATCCGCCCATGTCGTCCACGGTCATCGACGTCGACTACGAACAGCCCGCCGAAACCACAGCCGGCGCCGTCTGCGACACCCGCCACGCCTGGGCCCGCGTGCCGCCCGAGCCTTCGCCCGACGAACGCATCGCGCTGAAGGAGCGCATCCGCCGCCTGCTGCGCGAGCGCAATGCCGTGATGGTGTCGCACTTCTACGTGCATCCCGACCTGCAGGACCTTGCCGAGGAAACCGGCGGCATCGTGAGCGATTCGCTCGAAATGGCGCGCTTCGGCCGCGACCACGCCGCGCAGACGCTGGTGGTGTCGGGCGTTCGCTTCATGGGCGAGACCTCGAAGATCCTCTCGCCCGAGAAGCGCGTGCTGATGCCCGACCTCGACGCGAACTGCTCGCTCGACCTGGGCTGCCCGGTCGACCAGTTCAGCGCCTTCTGCGACCAGCATCCCGACCGCACCGTGGTCGTCTATGCCAACACCAGCGCGGCCGTGAAGGCGCGCGCCGACTGGCTCGTCACCTCCAGCTGCGCGCTCGACGTGGTGAATGCGCTGCATGCGGCGGGGCAGAAGATCCTCTGGGGCCCCGACCGCCACCTGGGCGACTACATCCAGCGCCAGACCGGCGCGGACATGGTCAGCTGGAACGGCGCGTGCATCGTGCACGACGAGTTCAAGGCGCTGGAGCTCGAGCTGCTCATGAAGGAGCATCCGAAGGCGAAGGTGCTGGTGCACCCCGAGTCGCCCTCGGACGTGATCGCGCTGGCCGACGCGGTGGGCTCCACCTCGGCCATCCTGAACGCGGCGCAGCGCATGGACGCCAACGAATTCATCGTCGCCACCGACAGCGGCATGCTGCACAAGCTGCGCACGCTGAACCCCGGCAAGGTCTTCATCGAGGCGCCCACGGCCGGCAACGGCGGCACCTGTAAGAGCTGCGCGCATTGCCCGTGGATGGCGATGAACGGGCTGGTGGAACTGGCGAATGCCCTGGAGACGGGGGCCGGAGAGATCCACGTCGATCCGGCGCTTGGGCTGCGGGCCCGTGTGCCGATCGACCGGATGCTGGCGTTCACGGCCGGGCTGAAGAACGGGCAGGCGCCCGGCAGTCTGGTGGCCGGCATCGGCGCGGCCTGAGCGAGCGCCAGGCGGGCGGCGGCTAGAAGTCGACCGTACAGCTGTCGCCCAGCGCCTCGCGCCAGACCTTCACGCGCGCAAGCGAAGGCCGCAGGTCGGGCAGCGCATCGGCGATGAACACGCACAGGTTCTCCAGCGTCGGCGGATGCAGCCCCTCCACGTCGTCCAGCAGGTGGTGGTCGAGCTGCTCGCGCACATCCTCCAACCGACGGCGCAGCAGGCCCAGGTCGATCACCATGCCTGTCACCGGGTCGCGCTCGCCTGTGAGCCACACCTCCGCGTGGTAAGTGTGGCCGTGGATACGGCGGCTGCCTTCGACTTCGATCTCGCGCTTGAGCGTGTGGGCGGCATCGAAGAAGAAGCGTTGGCTGATGGTGAATCGCATCGTCAAAAAGAAACTCAGAGGGAAAAGGGTCGCTGTCTCAGCGGATGCCGGTGATCTTGTGGGTCTGCACGCTGAGGCGCCACGCGGGCTGCTTCATGCATTCGGCAATGCAAAGCTCGGTGTTCGCGACGCGGTCGGGCCCGTCCATGGGCTGCAGGAAACGGTGCGTGAACTCGCCGGTGCGCGCCATGGTGTCGAGGTCGAATTCGGTCTGAGGCCACACCAGCTTCAGCTCCTGGCCGCGCTGCTGCACCCAGGGCGCGCCGGCCTTGGGGCTGATGCACAGCCAGTCGATGCCCTCGGGCGCCTCGACCGTGCCATTGCTCTCGACCGCGATGCGGAAGCGGCGCGCATGCAACGCGTCGACCAGCTCCGCATCCACCTGCAGCAGCGGCTCGCCGCCGGTCAGCACCACCAGCCGGTGGTCGGCATCGGTGGCGGGCCATTGCGCCGCGATGGTGTCGGCGAGCAGGTCGGCGGTCTTGAACTTGCCGCCCAGCGTGCCGTCGGTGCCGACGAAATCGGTGTCGCAGAAACGGCAGACGGCGGAGGCGCGGTCTTCCTCGCGGCCCGTCCAGAGGTTGCAGCCCGCGAAGCGGCAGAACACGGCCGGCATGCCGGCCTGGCCGCCTTCGCCCTGCAGCGTGTAGAAGATTTCCTTGACGCTGTAGGTCATGGGGCCGGCGTCTCGATCTCGAGGTTGTCGATCAGGCGCGTGGTGCCCAGGCGCGCCGCGGCCAGCGCCACCAGCGCGTCGCCCGGGGCCGGCGCCTGCAGGTCCGAACGGCGGCGCAGCACCAGGTAGTCGGGCTGCCAGCCGCGCCCGGTCAGCGTCTGCATGGCCCGCGCCTCGATGGCGCCCAGGTCGCGTTCGCCCGAGCGCACCGCCTCGGCCATCGCCTTCAGCGCCTTCGACAGCTGCACGGCCTCGGCGCGCTCGCTTTCGCTCAGGTAGCCGTTGCGCGACGAAAGCGCCAGGCCGTCTTCGGCGCGGAAGGTCTCGCCGCCCACGATCTCGACCGGCAGCGCGAACTGCCGGACCATGTGCCGGATCATCATCAACTGCTGGTAGTCCTTCTTGCCGAACACCGCCACGCGCGGCTGCACGCACTGGAAGAGCTTCATCACCACCGTGCACACGCCGATGAAGAAGCCGGGGCGGAAGTGGCCTTCGAGGATGTCGGCCAGCGCCGGGTCGGGGTACACCTTGCAGGTCTGGGGCTCGGGGTAGAGCGCCTTCTCGTCGGGCGCGAACAGCACGTCGCAGCCGGCGGCGCGCAGCTTCTCGCAGTCGCTGTCCCAGGTGCGCGGGTAGGTGTCGAAGTCCTCGTGCGGCAGGAACTGCAGGCGGTTCACGAAGATGCTGGCCACGGTCACGTCGCCCAGCGGCTTGGCCTGCTTCACCAGGGCCAGGTGGCCGTCGTGCAGGTTGCCCATGGTGGGGACGAAGGCGGGGCGCCCGAAGGCGGCCAGGTGGCTGCGCAGGTCGTCGATGGTGTGTGCGATGTGCATGAGGTTTCCTTCCTTACCAGGCGTGGAGTCGGTCGTCGGGGAAGCTGCCGTCCTTGACGGCCTGAACGTAGGCCTTGAGCGCGGGCAGCACGCCCGGCGCGTCGGCCATGAAGTTGCGCACGAACTTCGGCATCCTCCCGAGGTTGATGCCCAGCATGTCGTGCAGCACGAGCACCTGTCCGGCGGTGGCCTTGCCGGCGCCGATGCCGATGGTGGCGCAGTGCTTCAGTTCGGCCGTGAGCTCGGCGGCCAGCGCGGCCGGCACCATCTCGAGCACCACCATCGCGGCGCCCGCGTCCTGCAACTCGTGGGCCTGCTGCTTCAGCAGCGCGCTGGCGGTGTCGCCCTTGCCCTGCACGCGGTAGCCGCCCAGCGCGTGCACCGTCTGCGGCGTCAGGCCGAGATGGGCGCACACCGGAATGCCGCGCTCGACCAGGAAGCGCACGGTCTCGGTGGTCCAGCCGCCGCCTTCGAGCTTGACCATGTGCGCGCCGGCCTGCATCAGTACGGTGGCGCTGCGCAGCGCCTGTTCGCGCGATTCCTGGTAGCTGCCGAATGGCAGGTCGGCAATCAGCCAGGCCGTGCCCTGCACTCGGCGCAGGCCGCGCGAGACGCTGTCGGTGTGATAGCGCATGGTGTCCAGGCTCACGCCCACGGTGCTGTTCAGGCCCTGGCAGACCATGCCGAGCGAATCGCCGACCAGCAGGCAGTCGACGCCGGCCGCGTCGGCCATGGCCGCGAAGGTGGCGTCGTAGGCCGTGAGCATCGCGATCTTCTCGCCGCGCGCGTGCATGTCGGCAAGGCGCGGCAGGCTCACGGGCTTGCGCGATGCGGGCGGGGAGGCCGGCGGCAGCGTGCCGTAAGGCGAGGCCGGCGGTGCTTCAGTAGCGGCGGTGGCGGGTGTGGTGTTCGACATGGTTGGGTTTCTCCCTGCGGGCGTCGGTGGCCGGGCATCCTTGAGTGAAGAAAAACGAACGGGTGAGGGTTATCGGTCTGCCGGAGGCACCAGCACCGTGGGCGCGGTGGGCTCGGCGAGCGAGGGGTAGTCGCGGCTGAAATGCAGGCCACGGCTCTCGTGGCGGGCCTGCGCGGAACGCACGATCAGCTCGGCCACCTGCACCAGGTTGCGCAGCTCGAGCAGGTCGGGCGTGACGTGGAAGTTCGCGTAGAACTCCTGGATCTCGGCCTGCAGCAGCGCGATGCGGTGGCTCGCGCGCTCCAGGCGCTTGTTGGTGCGCACGATGCCGACGTAGTCCCACATGAAGCGGCGCAGCTCGTCCCAGTTGTGGGAGATGACCACGGCCTCGTCGGCGTCGGTGACGCGGCTGTCGTCCCAGGCGGGCAGTTCGGCGCGTTCACGCATCGGCGCCGAAGCAATTGCTCCGGCCGCGGCGCGCGCGAACACCATGCATTCGACCAGCGAGTTGCTGGCCAGCCGGTTCGCGCCATGCAGCCCGGTGCAGGCGGTCTCGCCGATGGCGTAGAGGCCTGGGATGTCGGTGCGCCCGCTCAGGTCGCTGAGCACGCCGCCGCAGGTGTAGTGCGCGGCCGGCACCACCGGGATGGGCTCGCGCGTGATGTCGATGCCCAACTCCAGGCAGCGCGCCAGGATGTTGGGAAAGTGCTCCTTCAGGAACGCGGCCGGCTGGTGCGAGATGTCGAGGTACACGCAGTCGAGGCCGTGCTTCTTCATCTCGAAGTCGATGGCGCGGGCCACCACGTCGCGCGGCGCGAGTTCGGCGCGCTCGTCGTGCTCCGGCATGAAGCGCGTGCCGTCGGGCAGCTTCAGCAGGCCGCCTTCGCCGCGCACGGCTTCGCTGATCAGGAAGGACTTGGCGTGCGGGTGGTACAGGCAGGTCGGGTGGAACTGGATGAACTCCATGTTCGACACCCGGCAGCCCGCGCGCCACGCGGCGGCGATGCCGTCGCCGGTGGCGGTGTCGGGGTTGGTGGTGTACAGGTACACCTTGCCCGCGCCGCCGGTGGCCAGGATGGTGTGCGGCGCGCGGAAGGCCTGCACCTCGTCGGTTTCGCCGTCGAGCGCGTAGAGGCCCAGGCAGGCGGGGTCGTCGAGCCCGATCTTCGGGCCGGTGATGAGGTCGACCAGCGTGTGGTGCTCGAACAGCGTGATGTTCGGCGTGCGCCGCACCCGCTCGATCAGCACCTGCTGCACCGCCGCGCCGGTGGCGTCGGTCACGTGCACGATGCGGCGCTGGCTGTGGCCGCCTTCTCGCGTGAGATGCAGATCGCCGTCTTCTTCCGAGAAGGGCACGCCCAGCTCGCGCAGCCAGCCGATGGCCTCGGGCGCGTGCTCGACCACGAAGCGCGTGGCCTCGGGGTCGCACAGGCCGGCGCCGGCGATCAGGGTGTCTTCCACGTGCGCGTCGAAGCTGTCGCCCGCCGCCAGCACCGCCGCGATGCCGCCCTGCGCCCAGGCGCTGGAGCCGTCGTTCAGCGCGCGCTTGGTCAGCACGGCCACGCGGTGCGTGGGTGCCAGGTGCAGCGCCGCCGAGAGGCCGGCGAGGCCGCTGCCGACGATGAGGACGTCGAAGTCGCGCACGGGGTGGATCAGGAGGGTGAGTACGCCAGCCGGACGTAGATGGGGGCGAAGGCTTCCGCCTGGGTGATCTCGATCAGCGTCTCCTTCGCGAGCTCCAGCATCGCGATGAAGGTGACGATCAGCACCGGCACGCCGCGCGACACGTCGAAGAGCTTCTCGAATTCGACGAAGCGCTGCCCCTGCAGATGGCGCAGCACGATGCTCATGTGCTCGCGAACGTTGAGTTCCTCGCGCGAGATCTTGTGGTGCTGCACGAGCTTGGCGCGCTTCATGATGTCGGCCCAGGCGTCGCGCAGCTCGATCACGTCCACGTCGGGAAAGCGCGGCTTCAGCGACTGCTCGATGTAGACCTGCGCCTTCCAGAAGTCGCGGCCGTACTGCGGCATGGCGCTGATGGCGGCGGCCTGCAGCTTGGTCTGCTCGTACTCGAGCAGGCGGCGCACGAGCTCGGCGCGCGGGTCTTCCGCCTCTTCGCCGTCGGCCACCTTCTTGGGCGGCAGCAGCATGCGCGACTTGATCTCGATCAGCATCGCGGCCATCAGCAGGTACTCGGCCGCGAGTTCGAGGTTCGTCTGGCGGATCTCGTCGACGTAGCTCAGGTACTGCCGCGTGAGCCCCGCCATCGGGATGTCGAGGATATTGAAGTTCTGCTTGCGGATCAGGTAGAGCAGCAGGTCCAGCGGGCCTTCGAAGGCCTCCAGGAACACCTGCAGCGCCTCGGGCGGGATGTACAGGTCCTTCGGCATCGCGAACAGCGGCTCTCCATAGAGCCTCGCGAGCGCGACCTGGTCGACCACCTCGGGCATGTCGACCACCAGCGTGCCGGTGTCCTCGTCGCTGTTCATCGGGTGGTTGCTATTGTTTCAGTAGCGACCAACGCAATGCGGACGGGTGTGTGCTGCCAATTCGGCATCAGCGAAATTACTTGGTCTGGGTCTGGTAGACGTACGGCTTCTGGGGCACGCGGGCTTCGCTGTACTCCTCGAGCAGGCCGCGGTCGAGGTGCTTGTCCCAGAGCAGGGCGCGGCCGGCGCGCTGTTCGGCCTCCAGCGTCGGCTTCTTTTCCTTCATCTCCTCGATGAAGTTCGTGATCTCGGAGGTGTAGTGGGGGCGGCGGAAGATGGACATAGACTGGACCTTTGTTGGCGCGAATTTTACCGGGGACGGCATGAAGCAAATTCAGGGATGGCGGATCGGCATGGCAATCGGGTGTCTGGCGGCGGCGATCGGGCTCGCGGCATGCGACTCGAAGAACATCAGCGAACTCGAGGAAGGCGTCTCCACCGAGGCCGACGTGCGGGCCCGCTTCGGCCAGCCCGAGAACATCTGGGACGCCCCTGGCGGCGCCCGCGTGTTCGAGTACAACCGCCAGCCGGCCGGCCAGAAGAACTACATGATCACCATCGGCACCGACGGAAAGATGAGCGCGCTGCGCCAGGTGCTCACGCCCGAGAACTTCGCGAAGGTGCAGCCCGGCATGATGATGGAAGACCTGCGCAAGATGCTGGGCAAGCCCGCGAAGGTCACGCCCTATGCGCTCAAGCGCGAGACCGAGTGGGAGTGGCGCTGGGTGCAGCCGCCGAACTCGTCCATGGTCTTCACCGCCACGCTCAACGACGACCAGCGCGTGGTGCGCAGCGGCTCCTCGCCCGACCGCGGCACCGAGGCGCCCTAGCCTCGATTCGGCCCGGCCCGGCTCAGCCGCCCGCGCCGAGCAGCTGCTCGATCCAGCGCACGGGAATCGCGCCCGGCACGAAAGTGCCGTCGCCGAAGATCAGCGCGGGCGTGCCCCGTATGCCCAGCTTGCGCCCGAGCGCTGCGTTGCGTTGCAGCGCCGATGCATCGCACGCGCCCGTGGATGCCGCAGGCACGGTGCCCGCTTCGATCCATGCCTGCCAGCCTGCGGCCCTGTCCTTGCCGCACCACAGGTCGCGCGCCTTGGCTGATGAATCCTCGCCCAGCACCGGGTAGAGAAAGACGTGCACGGTGACGTTGCCGAGCGTTTTCAGGTCCTTGTCGACGCGCTTGCAATGGCCGCAGTTCGGATCGGAGAACACCGCGATCTGCCGCTTGCCATTGCCATGCACGACCTTGATCGCGTCCTGGAAAGGCAGTTGATCGAAGCGCAGCCCGTCGAGCTTGCCGAAGCGCCCTTCGACGGAATCGGAGCGGCGCTGGGCGAAGGCGACGGAGGCCGGCAGCGTGCCGAGCGCGCAGGTGGCGAGGAGAAGATTGCGGCGGAGATTCACTGGGGCTTTCAAGGGGATCAGGCCGATTGCACGTGCAGGGCTTCGGCGGACGATTCTCGCGGCCAAAGCGCAAGGCCCCCGGCGAGGCTCCAGGCCTGCGCATGGCCCAGCCTGCGCAGCGCCCTGGCGGCCTGCGCGCTGCGGTTGCCGCTGCGACAGAAGAACACCACCGGCGTTTCCTCGGGCAACGCCAGCCAGTCGGGCAGGGCATTGGTCAGCCTCGACAGCGACACGGCCTGCTGCCGGCTCGCCGAGTCCAGCACCGGCGCGTGGCCCAGGCGCTGCTCGTAGGGCTCGCGCACGTCGACCAGCACCAGTCCGGGCTGTGCCTGCAGCAGTGCCGACAGAGCCTCGGGGGCCAGCTCGAAGGACGTGCCGGCGGTGCAGGTGTCGACCCGCGCGCCGCAGGCCATGGTCTGGTATTCGGTGAGCGCGAGGCCGCGCTCCAGCGCCTCCTTTGCGCGCGCGAAGCCGGCCGCGTCCAGGGCGCCGGAGAGAACGTCCCGCAGCAGCGGCTGGGCCGCGCATTCGGTGTCCAGCGTGGCGGCGAAGCGGTCGTCGTAGTCGTGGCCCGGCAGCATCAGCGTGCCGGGTTCCAGCGCCTGCTTCAGCTTCAGCAGCGAAGGGCCGTAGGCCATCGGTTCGCTCTGCGCGAAGTCGCTGCGGCCCAGGGCGCCGGGCATCACGGTGTCGCCGACGAAGGCCAGGCGCAGGCCACCGGCATCGTGCAGCAGGTAGGCCGTGGAGTCGGCGGTGTGGCCGGGCAGCGCCAGCCGCGTGAGCCGCTGCGCGCCGAGATCGATCTGCTGCGCGCCCTGCGGCCATCCGAGCGCGTCCACGGGCCCCGGCTCGCGTTGCGATTCGGGCACGGCGGCGAGCAGCTCGGGGCCCGAGGAGGCGTGGTCGCCGTGGCTGTGCGTGTCGAGCACGGCGGCCAGCGTGTAGCCGTGGCAGCCCAGCCATTGGGTGAGCTGGCCGGTCAATTCGGGCAGCGGGTCTATGACCACGCAGCGGCGGCTCACTGCGTCGGCCAGCAGGTAGCAGCAGGCGCCGTCGACGACGAAGCGGGTCAGCCGCTCGGGCGGCAGCGCGTGGCTCTGCGGGGTGGTGCTCAGGCAGCTCTCGCGCAGCGACTCGCCGCAGGCGCCGATGCGGGCGCAGGCTTCGTCGATGAAGGCCTCGTCGGTGGCCGGGCCGAAGGACAGCCGCACCGCCGAGGCGGTGCGCCAAGCGGGCAGCCCCATCGCTTCGAGCACGTAGCTGGGCCGGGCCTTCGACGCGCCGCAGGCGGAGCCGCCGCTGACGCGCATGTCGGCGGCGTCGAACAGGTCCAGCAGCAGCTTGGAACTCAGGCCGGGCACCGAGAAGTTCAGGGTCGTCGGCAGGGACAGCTCGGGCGGCGCGTTGAACACCAGCCCCGGAAAGGCGTCCTGCAGCGCGGTGGCGAGGCGGTCGCGGTATGCGGCGAGCGTGGCGTGGTCCTGGAAGGTCCGGCCCTCTTCGAGCGCCTCGAGCACCGCGCCCAGCGCCGCGATGCCCGACATGTTCTCGGTGCCGGAGCGCAGCGAGTCTTCCTGGCCGCCGCCGGCCATCAGCGGCGTGAAGGGCGCGCCCTGGCGCACATACAGCAGGCCGATGCCCTTGGGCGCGTAGAGCTTGTGGCCGGAGAAGGGCGCGTAGTCGATGGGCCGTTCGCCCAGCCACAGCGGCAGCTTGCCGAGGGCCTGCACGCTGTCGACCATCCAGAGCGCCGGACTGTTCGCGAGCGCGGCCGCGATGCCGTCGAGGTCGCTCACCACGCCGGTCTCGTTGTTGGCGGCCATCGTGCAGACCATGCCGGCGCGCGGCGCGTGCGCGCGCAGCCAGCCGAGGTCGTGGCGGCCGTCGCGGCCCACGGGGATGGCGAGCACCTCCAGGTTCAGGCCCAGCAGCGCGTTCCAGTGCCGAAGCGCTTCGGGCACGGCCTTGTGCTCGGTCGCGCCGTAGAGCAGCAGTTGCGTAGTTGTGTCGCCCGCCTGGTGGCGTGCGCGCAGCGAACTCAGGGCCGACAGCACGGCGGTCTGGATGCCTTCGGTCGCGCCGCTGAGAAACAGCAGCTGTCCCGAGGGCGCCCCGATCACCCGGCGGGCGCGGGCGCGCACCGCGTCCATCAGCGCCCGGGCCTTCAGGCCGGTGGTGTGGGTGCTGCTGGGGTTGCCGAAATCGCCGGCCATGGCGGCGAGCGCCGCGGCGCGGGCCTCGGGCAGAACGGGGGTGGTGGCGTTGGCGTCCAGATAGATTTCCATGGGCATGATTCTGCAAAGCCGTACGAGGAAAAGGCTTGCGTTCCAGGCTCCATTTCTTCAGTATTTGAGAATCCTGTTCTCAGAAATATGAAGAAGATAAAAATAGATTCCATGGATCGGAAGATCCTCGAACTGCTGCAGCAGAACTCCGAATGGCAGGTCGCCGAACTGGCCGCCCGGGTCGGCCTGTCGCAAACGCCCTGCTGGCGGCGCATCCAGCGCCTGAAGGAGGCCGGCGTGATCACCCGCAGCGTGACGCTGGTCGATCCGCAGAAGGTGAACGTGGGCGTCACCGTGTTCGTCGCCGTGCGCACCCGCACGCACTCGCTGGCGTGGTTCGAGCACTTCAAGGCCGTGGTCGACGTGATTCCCGAGGTCGTCGAGTTCTACCGGATGAGCGGCGACATCGACTACCTGCTGCGCGTGGTCGTGCCCGACATCGCGGCCTACGACAAGGTCTACAAGCGCCTGGTGGCAGACACCGACCTGTCGGACGTGAGCTCCAGCTTCGCGATGGAGGAAATCAAGTTCACCACCGCGCTGCCGCTTTCCTACGTCGAGTAAGGGCTGCGGCAGGGGCCATGCGAACTTTCAGTCAACTTATCCGGAACGAGGGTTACAGATACATTTTTGACATTAGTTGACATTTCGTCACCGACATTACCGGGGCCGTCCGATGCACATCCTGCTTGTCGCGAGCGCGTTCAACAGCCTGACGCAACGGGTTCTCGCCGAACTCCAGGATCGCGGCCACACCGTCGGCGTGGCGCTGGCCCTCGGCAATGACGACGCACTGCGCGAGGCGGTGCGGGTGCATGCGCCGCAGCTCATCGTGGCGCCGATGCTGACCAGCGCGATCCCACAAGACGTCTGGACCGCCCACACCTGCCTGATCGTGCATCCCGGCCCGCCGGGCGACCGGGGCCCCTCGTCGCTCGACTGGACGCTGCAGGGCGGCGCCGAAAGCTGGGGCGTCACCGTGCTCGAGGCCGTGGCCGAGATGGACGCGGGCGATGTCTGGGCCTGGTCGCCGCTGAAGCTGCCGCCGCTGGCCGGCAAGAGCGATCTCTACCGGGGCGAGGTGGCCGACGCGGCGCTCGACGCGGTGCTGCTCGCGGTCGAGCGCTTCGCCTCGGGCAGGCACAAGCCGCAGAAGCAGGAGCCAGCCGCGCTCGCCGCCGGCTGGCGGCCCTTCATGAAGCAGGAGCAGCGGCGCATCGACTGGGCGTCCGACCCGACAGAGGCGGTGCTGCGCCGGCTGCGCGCTGCCGACTCGCAGCCCGGCGTGCTCGACGAACTGCTGGGCGTGCGCTGGTACCTGCACGGCGGTCATCCCGAAGACGAACTGCGCGGCCGGCCCGGCGAACTGATCGCCACCCGCGCCGGCGCGATCTGCCGCGCCACCGTCGACGGCGCGGTGTGGATCCAGCAGCTGCGGCCCTGGCGCGAACCCGGCTCGCGCCTGCCCAGCTACAAGCTGCCGGCCGTCGAGGCGCTCGGCGACCTGCTGCCCTTCGAAGTGCCCGAGGTGCCGGCGCCGCTGCAGCTGCCGGCCGGGCGCCGCACCTGGTCGGACATCCGCTACGGCGAGCAGGGCGCGGTCGGGGTGCTGAACTTCTCCTTTCCCGGCGGCGCGATGAGCACCAGGCAATGCCGGCGGCTGCTGGAGGCCTACCGCTTCGCCTGCACCCGGCCGACCTCGGTGCTGGTGCTGGGCGGCGTGCGCGACTTCTTTTCCAACGGCATCCACCTCAACGTGATCGAAGCGGCCGAAGACCCGGCCGAGGAGTCGTGGGCCAACATCCATGCGATGAACGACCTCGTCGAGGCTGTGCTCACCACCACCGACCGGATCACCGTATCGGCGCTGGGCGGCAACGCGGCGGCCGGCGGCGTGATGCTCGCGCTGGCGGCCGACGAGGTCTGGTGCCGCGACGGCGCAGTGCTCAACCCGCACTACAAGCTGATGGGGCTGCACGGCTCGGAATACTGGACCTACATCCTCCCGCGCCGCGTGGGCGAGAGCGAGGCGCTGCGTCTCACGCAGTCGGCGCTGCCGGTGAGCGCGAAGCGCGCGGTCGAACTGGGCATGGCGGAACGCGTGCTGCAGGCCGCGTCAGAGGAATTGGGCGACGAGGTGGCCCGGCTGGCGGCGGAACTGGCCGCGTCACCGGACATCGCCGAGCGCATCGCCCAAAAGAAGTCGATGCGCGAGCAGGACGAGTCGGTGAAGCCGCTGCAGCGCTACCGCGACGAGGAGCTGACCCACATGCGCCGCAACTTCTTCGACGCGCGCGAGCCCCATGCGGGGCTCAGATCAGCATTCGTGCGGAAGGAAAAGGCGTTGCACACGCCGCCGCACGTGGCCCGGCTGGGCCTGGCGGACTGAGTTTCGCGAGAGCCTTACTGGCTGTCGGGAATCACCGCGTCGGCCGCCGCGCCCACGGCCTTGCCCGTGATGCGCGCGGTGCCGATGGCCGCGTCGGCCGCCAGCCCGACCGCGCCGGCGCCCACGCTCACCGCCGTGCTGGCCACCGTCACCACCGCGCAGCCGCCCAGCAGCGTCGAAAGCGAGACGAGCACAAGGGCGCGGCGCAGCAGGGTGGTCATGGCGGTTCCTCTTTCGAAGTCGATCAGCGAACCCGCATGCCCGGCGTAGCGCCCGGCCAGGGTTCGAGCACGTGGATGCCGGGGTGGGCCTTCTCGTCGCCGTGGCTGGCCGCGAGCACCATGCCTTCGCTCACGCCGAACTTCATCTTGCGCGGCGCGAGGTTGGCGACCAGCACCGTGAGCTTGCCCACGAGCTGCTCGGGCTGGTAAGCCGAGGCGATGCCGCTGAAGACGTTGCGGGTCTTGCCCTCGCCGGCGTCGAGCGTCAGGCGCAGCAGCTTGGTCGAGCCCTCGACCTTCTCGCAGGCCACGATCTTCGCGATGCGCAGGTCGATCTTCGCGAAGTCGTCGATGGTGATGACGGGCGCGATGGCTTCGCCGCCCGGCAGTTCCTGGGGCTGTGCGGTCACGGGGGCCGCGGCAGGTTCCGGGGCGTCGAACAGCTTGTCGACCAGCTTGGCGTCGGCGCGCTGCATCAGGTGCTTGTATTCGCCGATGGCGTGGCCGACGGGCAGCGGCTGCGCCGCATCGGCCCAGGCCAGCGGCTGGATGTTCAGGAAGGCCTCGACGTTCAGCGCCAGCGCCGGCAGCACAGGCTTCAGGTACAGCGTGAGCAGGCGGAAGGCCTCGATGCACACGGTGCACACGTCGTGCAGGCGCGCCTCGGCGCCTTCCTTCTTGGCCAGCTCCCAGGGCTTGTTCTGGTCGACGTACTCGTTGACCTTGTCGGCCAGCGCCATCACCTCGCGCAGCGCGCGGGCGTAATCGCGGCCGTCGTACAGCGAATGCAGCTGCGCCGCCGCGTCGCGCAGCGTGAACAGCAGCGCGTCGCCGTCGGCCGAGACCTCGCCCAGCTTGCCGCCGAAGCGCTTGCCGACGAAGCCCGCCGCGCGGCTGGCGATATTGATGTACTTGCCCACGAGGTCGCTGTTGACGCGCGCGACGAAGTCCTCGGGGTTGAAGTCGATGTCCTCGTTGCGGCCGTTGAGCTTGGCGGCGATGTAGTAGCGCAGCCATTCGGGGTCGAGCCCGATCGACAGGTACTTCAGCGGGTCGATGCCGGTGCCGCGGCTCTTGCTCATCTTCTCGCCGCTCACCGTGAGGTGGCCGTGCACGTACACCGCGTCGGGCGCCTTGCGGCCGCTGAAGTGCAGCATGGCGGGCCAGAACAGCGTGTGGAAGGTGATGATGTCCTTGCCGATGAAGTGCACCTGCTCCAGGTCGGGGTCGGCCATGTACTCGGTGTACGAGATGCCGTCGCCGCCGAGCTCGATGCAGCGCTTGTCCAGCAGGTTCTTCAGCGAGGCCAGGTAGCCCACGGGGGCATCGAGCCACACGTAGAAGTATTTGCCCGGCGCGTCGGGGATCTCGATGCCGAAGTAGGGCGCGTCGCGGCTGATGTCCCAGTCGCCGAGGCCACCCTTGCCTTCGTCGTCCTTGTAGAGCCATTCGCGGATCTTGTTCTGTACCTCGGGCTGCACGTGGCCGGCTGCGGCGGTCCATTCCTTCAGGTAGGCCTCGCAGCGCGGGTCGGAGAGCTTGAAGAAGAAGTGCTCCGAGCTGCGCAGCTCGGGCTTGGCGCCCGAGAGGGCCGAGTAGGGGTTGATCAGCTCGGTGGGCGCGTACACGGCGCCGCACACCTCGCAGTTGTCGCCGTACTGGTCCTTCGAATGGCAGTTGGGGCACTCGCCCTTGATGAAGCGGTCGGCCAGGAACATGCCCTTTTCGGGGTCGTAGAACTGCTCGACGCTCTTGGTGCTGATGAGGCCTTTGGCGCGCAGGTCGCGGTAGATGTCCTGCGCCAGCTGGTGGTTCTCGGGCGCGTCGGTCGAGTGCCAGTTGTCGAAGGAGATGTAGTAGCCGTCGAGGTACGGCTTGCGGCCCGCCGCGATCTCGGCCACGAAGGCCTGCGGCGTCACGCCGGCCTTGTCGGCCGCGATGGTGATGGCCGCGCCGTGGGCGTCGTCGGCGCACACGAAGTTGACGTCGGCGCCGTTCATTCGCTGGTTCCGCACCCAGATGTCGGCCTGGATGTATTCCATCATGTGGCCGATGTGGAACTTGCCGTTGGCATACGGCAGGGCGGTGGTGACGAAGAGCTTGCGCGGGGCGGACATCGGGGAGGGCGCTTTCGGAGTGGCTGACGGGGAGAACCGGACATTTTAGGTGGCGTGGCTCCCGGGTGCCTTCGGTGGCAGCATCGACCCCATGCCGCACGCCATCGAACTCGCCGCCTACATCGCCGGATTCGCCGGGTCTCCCCTCGCGCCGTGGGCTGCATCGCCGCCGTGGGAACTGCCGCCGCAGGCCCCGGAAATCGTGCGCCGGCTGCTGGCCGGGCTGCCCGTTGGCGACTATGCCGTCGATGGTGAAGTGGCCATTCACCGCAGCGCCCGGGTCGAGCCGGGCGCGGTGCTCAAGGGGCCGCTGATCCTCGGCCCGGGCTGTTTCGTGGCCACGGGGGCCTACCTGCGCGGCGGCAACTGGGTCGATGCCCGCTGCAGCATCGGGCCGGGCGTGGAGCTGAAATCGTCCTTCGTCTTCGCGGGCACGGCGCTCGCGCACTTCAACTTCGTCGGCGATTCGGTCATCGGCGCGGGCGTGAACATGGAAGCCGGCAGCATCATCTGCAACCACCGCAACGAGCGCGCGGACAAGCAGGTCTTCGTGCGCAGCGGCGAGGGCGGGGCGCTACAGGGCACGGGGTGCGAGAAGTTCGGCGCGCTCGTCGGCGACGGCGTGCGCATCGGGGCCAATGCGGTGATCGCGCCCGGGGCGCTGCTGGCGCCTGGCCGCGTCGTGGGCCGGCTGGCGCTGGTGGACGAGGAACTGCCCGGCCTATAGAGTGGCTGCAGCGGCGCCGCAGGGGCCGAGATCAGGGAGAAAAAACCATGTCCGACGATCGTTTCGCCCCGCCGGGCGCCGAAGTGCTCATGCCGGAGATGGCGCGGGAGGTGCCCGACGCCATCCTCAGGAAGATCCGCAACGCCTGGATCGCGGGCCTCGTGTCGGCGGCGGTCACGCTCGTCTTCGTGCTGATCGCGGTCGCCGGCACCAGCCTGATCGGCATGAGCGCCTACCAGTTGCTCGACGTCGTGCTGATCCTCGGCCTCGCCTTCGGCATCTACAAGAAGAGCCGCATCTGCGCGGTGCTGATGCTGGCGTACTTCGTGTGGGCCAAGGTCGTCCTCATCCGGCTGGGCCACGCCAACGGAACGGGCCTGGTCATGGCGGCGGTCTTCTTCTACTTCTACCTGCAGGGCGTCATCGGCACCTTTGCTTACCACCGGTACCAGAGGCAGAAGGAGGTCTGAGCGTGGGGGCACTCGGCGCGCCGCTGTCGCGCGGGCGACGTATGCTCCAGCCCCCGATACAGCAAGCGCAGACAGAAAGCGAGACGAAGCCGATGACCACCACCTCCATTCCCGCAACCCTGATTCCCGGCGACGGCATCGGCCCCGAAATCGTCGACGCCACGCTGGCCGCGCTCGACGCGCTGAAGGCCCCCTTCACCTGGGACACGCAGATCGCCGGCCTGGGCGGCGTCAAGGCTTCGGGCGATCCGCTGCCGCAGGCCACGCTCGACAGCATCCGCAAGACCCGGCTGGCCCTGAAGGGGCCGCTGGAGACCCCCTCGGGCGGCGGGTACCGCTCGTCGAACGTGCGGCTGCGCGAGGAATTCCAGCTCTACGCCAACCTGCGCCCCGCGCGCACCATCATCCCGGGCGGTCGCTTCGACAAGATCGACCTGACGGTCGTGCGCGAGAACCTCGAAGGCCTCTACATCGGCCACGAGCACTACGTGCCCATCGACGGCGACCCGCACGCCGTGGCCATGGCCACCGGCATCAACACCCGCCAGGGCAGCCGCCGGCTGCTCGAATACGCCTTCGAAACCGCCATCGCCACCGGCCGCAAGAAGGTCACGCTGGTGCACAAGGCCAACATCATGAAGGCGCTCACGGGCATCTTCCTGGAGACCGGCCTGGACCTCTACGAGAGGAAGTACAAGGGCAAGTTCGAGCTCGACACGGTCATCATCGACGCCTGCGCGATGAAGCTGGTGCTCAACCCCTGGCAGTTCGACATGCTGGTCACGACCAACCTGTTCGGCGACATCCTGTCCGACCTCGTGGCCGGCCTGGTCGGTGGCCTGGGCATGGCGCCCGGCGCCAACATCGGCACCGACGCCGCGATCTTCGAGGCCGTGCACGGCTCCGCGCCCGACATCGCCGGCAAGGGCATCGCCAACCCCACCGCGCTGCTGCTGGCCACCGCGCTCATGCTCGACCACGTGAAGCTGCCCGAACTGGCCACGCGCCTGCGCACTGCCATCGACGAGACGCTGAACATCGACAAGGTGCGCACCGGCGACCTGGGTGGCACGGCCGGTACGGCGGCTTTCACGAAGGCGCTGGTCAGCCGCATCAACGGCGGTTGAATCCGGCCGGGGCTCGCGGGCGCTGCATGAGAAAAAGGCTTGCGCTGCTCCTGGGAGCTCTGCTGTTCGCGGGGCTGGCTGGTCTTGCCGCGGCGGACCCGCGCTTCACCGTGGTGAAGATCGACCTGCGCAAGGAGCGGCTGGAGCTGTTCCTGCGCGACGACGAGGGCGTGCCGTTCAAGCGCTTCGACCGGCTCGATGCCTGGCTGAAGGCGCATGGCCGCCAGCTGGGCTTCGCGATGAACGCCGGCATGTACCACGAGGACTTCTCGCCGGTCGGCCTGCTGGTGCGCGACGGCCGCGAGGAATCGCCCCTGAACCTGGCCGACGGCGCTGGCAACTTCTTCCTCAAGCCCAACGGCGTGTTCCTCGTGTCGGACGCCGGGCCGCGCGTGATCGAGTCGTCGGAGTACCCGGCGCTGGCGAAGGGCGTGCGCCTGGCGACCCAGTCGGGCCCGCTGCTGCTGCGCCGCGGCGTCGTGCATCCTGCCTTCATTCCCCATTCCGATTCGCGCAAGATCCGCAACGGCGTCGGCGTGATCGGCCACACCGCGATCTTCGTCATCAGCGAGGTACCGGTGAATTTCCACGAGTTCGCGCTCTACTTCCGCGACGTGCTCCACTGCCGCGACGCGCTGTACCTCGACGGCACGGTCTCGGCGCTGCATTCGCCGTCGCTGCACAGAAGCGATTTCGTGCGGGAGCTGGGGCCTATCCTCGGCGTTGCGTCGCCCTGAGTTTCATCATCGATTTCGAGCCATGTCTTCCTCCACCTCGCTGCCCGTCCTGTCCCTTGTCGAAACCCGCGTGCTCGGCGTGCTCGCCGAAAAGCAGCGCACCGTGCCAGACAGTTATCCGCTCACGCTCAACTCGCTGGTGTCGGGCTGCAACCAGAAGACCAGCCGCAACCCCGTGCTCGAACTGACCGAGTCGCAGGTGCAGGCCGCCGTCGACAGCCTCAGGGGCTACAGCCTCGTGGCCGAGACCAGCGGCGGGCGGGCCTTCCGCTACGAACACAACGTCGATCGCGTGCTGCGCATTCCGTCGCAGTCGGTGATCCTGCTCACCGTGCTGATGCTGCGCGGCCCGCAGACGGCGGGCGAGCTGCGCATCGCCTGCGACCGCATGCACAATTTCGCCGACATCTCGTCGGTCGAGGGTTTTCTCAACGAGCTCGCGGAACGGCCGGCGGGCGCGCTCGTGGTGAAGCTGGCGCGCCTGCCGGGCGCGCGCGAGAGCCGATGGGCGCACCTGCTGAGCGGTGCGCCGGCCGAAGAGGTGGCTGGGCCTGCGGGTGCCTCGTCCGACGCGGCATATGCGGCGAACGACGTGTCGCTCGGCGAGGTCGCGGCGCTCAAGGCCAACGTGGCAAGGCTGGAAGCCGAGGTGGCGTCGCTGAAGGCGCTGCTGGGGCGGGTGTGTTCGGAGCTGGGGATTTCCGAGGCAGGCTGACCTCCGGACGGCGCCGATGAAGGTTCCGCTCTTCTTCTTGCTCAAGGCTGTGGCGGCGATGCTCGCATTGGGCTTCGTGCTCACGGTGGTGCCGCTGGTCATCGCGGCGGTGCTTCCACGCGGCAATCTCGTGGCGGACCGCCTCCGTCGGTTCGCCAGCCATGTGCCGATCGCGGTAATGTTCTGCATCGCCCGCTTCGAGATACTCCTGGCCATGATCATCGTCGTCGTGGGGGTGACCATCGCGATGGTCCACGCATGAAGCACATCTGTCCACGCTGCAAGGAATCCGGCATCGGCAGCCTCGCCAAGCGCTGGTCCAGCCGTGCCGTGCCGGCCGAATGCTCCGCCTGCGGCGGCCTTTCGCATGTGCTGGCCAGTACCAGCAGCGGCATCCGGGTGGGCAGCATCGTGATCTTCATGGTCTCGCTGATCGGCGGGCTCGGCCTGCATTCGGGGCTTTGCTTCGTAAGCGGGCTGGTGCTCGCGGTGGCCTTCAACGCGTGGGCCTGGAGGCGCGCGAAGATGTATCCGATCTCCAGGGAAAGCGCGGGCAATGCAGCAAAGGCGGGCTGGCTGGTTGCCGGCATCTACGCCTTCATCGCGCTCCTGCAGTAGCGATAGCCACCCGCGCGCCGGCTTTTTCCGTTCACCGCATTTCACACGGGCTTCACGCAGCCCGCACATCCGGTGCCTAACTTCGGTCTCCATTGCGAAAACCACTGGAGCCCCGAATGGACAACGGACACACCGTCGCGTGGCGCGACCACATGCCCTTCGACGACATCACGCGGCATGCGCTTGCATGGCTCGCCGCGCTGGCAGGCATCGCGAGCCTGTATGCCTTCTTCTGGTGGGCCGCCTCGGCCACCGGTTTCTTTCTCTTCGACGGCTGGCGCCACACCTGGCAGAGCCTGGGCACGGCGATCGTGTTCCGGGACATGGACACGGTCTATTACCTGCTGAGCTGGGTCTTCTCCGTCTTCGGCGGCTTCTATGGCTGGGTCGCCCTCGTCGGGTTTGCCGTGACGCACCGGCGCGGATGGGAGTCGGTGGCGCGGTGGATCAAGATCGGCTGCGCCTTCGGCGTGGCAGCCGGCCTGGCCTTCGAGCCAGGCAGGCTGCTGGCGCTGCTGCCCATCGTCTGCGCGGTGGCGCTGCTGCTGCGTTCGATGCTGATGTCGCCGGCCGAACGGCTCAGTTCCCGGACACCGGCACGTCCAGACTGAGCTTCACCGGGTCCATGGTGACCAGCGTGCGAAAGCGCTTGACGTTGTTGCTCTGGAAGAAGAGCTGCCGCGTGAGCGCCGTGTACTGCGCCATGTCGCGCACCACGAAGACGAGGATGAAGTCCCATTCGCCGGTCACGTAGTAGCACTGCTGCACCTGCGGGCAGTTCCTGAAGCTTTGCTTCATCGCATCGAGCAGCTCGATCTGCTCGCTCTCTGTTTCCACCTCGGCCACGATGGTCAGCGGATGGCCCAGCGCGGCGGGCGACAGCACGGCGCCGTAGCGCTGGATCACGCCCTCGTCGCGCATGCGCTTGAGTCTGCGGTTCACCGCCGCCGTCGACAGGTGCACGCGCTCGCCCAGCTCGCTCTGGGGCATGCGGCTGTCGGCCTGGATCAGCTCCAGCAGGCGCAGGTCGAGGGCATCGAGTGGGGTCATGAAGGTTAGGGTGTGCAAAAACGTTGCGTCAAAGGCGGCGATTTTGCGTGCCTGTCTCGCTCCATTGTCAATAGCATCCCGCCATGACCCTCCAAGACGCACCCCTGCGCGACACGCTCACCGGCTGGCGCCGCGCCCTGCACGCCATTCCCGAAACCGGCTTCGAGGAGGCGAAGACATCAGCCTTCGTCACCCGCGTGCTGAAGGCGCTGGGCCTCGAGGTGATCACCGGCATCGGCGGCACCGGCCTCGTGGCCAACCTGAAGGTGGGCAGCGGCAAGGGAGTGATCGGCCTGCGTGCCGAGATGGACGCGCTCAACATCACCGAGCTGCCCACCGACCGTGCCTACGCCTCGGGCACGCCCGGCAAGATGCACGCCTGCGGCCACGACGGCCACATGTCGATCATCCTCGGCGCGGCGCAACTGCTGAGCGAGCGCCGCGACTTCGACGGCACCGTGCGCTTCATCTTCCAGCCGGCCGAGGAGCACGGCCGCGGCGCCAAGGCGATGATGGAAGACGGCCTGTTCGAGCGCTTCCCGGTCGACGAGATCTACGGCCTTCACAACATGCCCGGCATGCGCGCCGGCACCTTCGCCACGCGCGCGGGCGGCCTCATGGCCAGCGAGGACAACTTCGTGATCCACGTGAAAGGCCGCGGCACGCACGCCGCGCGGCCGCACATGGGTGTCGACTCCATCGTCATCGGCGCGCAGATCGTGCTGGCGCTGCAGACCATCGTGTCGCGCACGCTCGACCCCGGCGCGCAGGCGGTGGTGTCGTGCACCGAGTTCATCACCGACGGCATCCGCAACGCGATCCCGTCGAACGTCGTCATCAAGGGCGACACGCGCAGCTACGACCCCGAGGTGCAGCGCATGCTGGCCGCGCGCATGCGCGAGATCAGCGAGGGCATCTGCCGCATGCACGGCGCCGGCTGCGAGTTCAGCTGCACCCACGAGTTCGCGCCCACCGTGAACTGGGCCGAGTGCGTGCCCGTGGCGGTGGCCGCCGCCACGGCCGTCGTGGGCGCGCAGAACGTGGATGCGAACGTGGCGCCGATGATGATCTCGGAAGACTTCGGCGCCTTCCTGCAGGCGGTGCCGGGCGCCTTCGTCTTCCTCGGCAACGGCGCCGAGGGCGAGGCCGGCGGCACGCCGCTGCACAACGGCAGCTACGACTTCAACGACGAGGTGCTCGCCGCGGGCGCCCGTTACTTCGCGGAGATCGTCCGCATGCGCCTGCCCGCACAGGCCGGCGCCACCAACTGATCGATCGAACGGACCCCATGATTTTCAGGAACCCCCAGGCGCGGCGACGCGCATACGACGAACCGCTGCGCGAGGTGATGAGCATCGCGCGCGGCAGGGAAAGCCGGCAATGGCTCTCGACATGGAGCCGGCTGCAGCCCTCGCCCACGCCTGCATGGTCGCTGCCCGGGCTTGCGAGCCAGCTCGGTATCAGCGCGCTGACGGTGAAGGACGAGTCGGCGCGCTCGTCGCTCGGCAGCTTCAAGGTACTCGGCGCACCTGTGGCGCTGCTGCGGCTGGTGCTTCGCCGCTGGCCTGAAAGCGGCTGGACGCCTGCGGACCTGCTCGCGGGCAGGCACGCTGAAGCATTGCGCGACTTCGTGGTCGTCAGCGCTACCGACGGCAACCACGGCCGCGCATTGGCCGCGGCCGCGCAGAGCATCGGCTGCCGCTGCGTGATCGTGCTGCATGCGCAGGTCAGCGAGGAGCGCGAGGCTCCCATCGCGGCGCTGGGTGCCGAGATCGTGCGTATCGCCGGCAACTACGACGAATCGGTCGAGGAGGCCGCGCGGCTGGCCCGTGCCAACGGCTGGGAGGTTGTTTCCGACACCTCCTACGAGGGCTACGAGGAGGTGCCGCGCGACGTGATGCAGGGCTACGGCATCCTGGTCGACGAACTGCTCGAAGACTGCGCATCGGGCGCGCCGACCCCCTTCACTCACGTCATCGTGCAGGGTGGCGTCGGCGGCTTGGCCGCGGGCGTCGTGAGCCATTTCTGGGAGCGCTTCGGTACGGCCCGCCCGAGCTTCATCGTCGTCGAGCCCGAACAGGCCGACTGCCTGCTGCAGAGCGCACGCAACGGCCGCCCGAGCCGCGCGACGGGCTCGGTCGATTCGGTGATGGCGGGACTGGCCTGCGGCGAGACCTCGCCGCTCGCATGGCGCTTCCTGCAGCCCGTCGTCGACGTGTTCATGACCGTGACCGACGCGCAGGCCGAGCAGGCGATGCGCACGCTCGCGGGCGGCGAGTCCGGCGACGTGCCCGTGCTCAGCGGCGAATCGGGCGCCGCCGGTCTCGCGGCACTGCAGGCGCTCGCAGCCGACCCCGTCGCCCGCGACGCCGCGCAGCTGGGAGCCGATGCGCGCGTGCTTCTCATCAGCACCGAAGGCGCGACGGCGCCGGGCGTGTACCGGGCGATCACCGGGCGTTCCGGCGAAGAGGTCGTCGCGGCGCAGGCCCGATGGCTGGCCGGCAGGCGCGCGTGAGGGCGCGCTAGGCCGCGTTCCAGCCGAAGAAGCGCAGCACCTCGTCGTGCTGCTTCATCGTGTCGGTGCGCCCCAGCGCCATCAGCTCGCGCGTGTAGCCCGACTCGAACAGCAGGTAGCTCGCGAGAGCGCCGCCCTTCACGTCGGCCGCCACCTTCGAGCCGCCCAGCAGATGCCGCACCGCGCCGGGCAGGGCGTCGACGTGGCGTGCCGCGATCACGTCCAGGCGCTCGGATGGCGAAATAACCAGCAGGTCGAGCGGGCGCAGTGAGCTCGCCGCGCGCGCCTCCTCGGGAATGAGCCCCAGCGTGTGGTTGATGCGGCGCAGGCGTTCGATGTCCACCGCCAGCGCGTCCAGGAAGATGCTGGAGAGCGCATGGCCCGCGATCTGCGCCATCGTCGGATAGCCGCTGTGGGTGTTGGGCGCGGTGGCGTCGCGCGGCTCGTGCATGCGGCCCGCGCCGATCACCACGATGCGCTGCGCGCCGAGGTGGATGGCCGCCGCGATGGGCGCCGACTGCCGCATCGAGCCGTCGCCGAAGTATTCGGTGTGGCCCTGCATCGGCAACGCCGTGGCCGGAAACACGAAGGGAATGGCCGACGAGGCCAGCAGATGCGCATGCGTGATGCTGTCGCTCACCGACAGGCGCTGCGAGCGCACCCACGGCTCCATCGGCACGGCCGCCTCGAAGAAGGTGACGTGCTCGCCCGAGCTGTAGCTCGACGCGGTCACGGCCAGCGCCTGCAGGTGGCCTTCCTTCATGAGCTGGGGCAGCCGGTCGAGCAGCACCATGCGCCGCAGCAGTTCCGACAGCGGCGTGTTGTCCAGCAGCGACTTCGGCTTGATGCGCATCCAGTTGGCCGCGAAGCGCCCGAAGCCGAGCAGCATGCGCCAGCGCGTGCCGCTGCCGATCACCGAGAGCGAGTCGGCGCGGTACACCTGTTCGGCGCGGAACTGGCCCCAGACCTCGGCGATGTGGCCCACCACGTAGTCGAAGTCGTCGCAGCCGCAGGCCAGCGCCGCCGCGTTGATGGCGCCGGCCGAGGTGCCGGTGATGACCTGGAAGGGGTTGGCGGTGCCGGTGATTGCCGGCCCGGCCGCGCGGCGGATCTCGGCGATGGCTTCCAGCACGCCCACCTGGTAGGCGGCCCGGGCGCCGCCCCCGGTGAGCAGAAGTCCGGTGACGGGGCTTGTCTCGGGCATTTTTGTTCGTTGTCGGGCTATTGGAGGACCGTGCGATGCGGGCCTGGAGAGCGCCTTAGACTACCGGCCATTCAGGAGTTTGATCAATGGCACTCACCCCAGAAGGGCTCATGGAGGCACTCAAGGCCATCCAGGACCCTAACACCGGCAAGCCTTTCGCGGCGACCCGCTCGCTCAAAAACCTCCAGGTCTCGGAGGGCGACGTCTCGTTCGACCTCGAACTCGGCTACCCGGCGAAGAGCCAGCACGCGGTCATCCGCAAGGAGCTGGTGGCGGCCGCCAAGGCGGTGCCGGGCGTGGAGAACGTGTCGGTCAACATCGTCACCAAGGTCATCAGCCATGCGGTTCAGCGCGGCGTGCAGCTGATGCCCAACGTCAGGAACATCATCGCGGTGGCCTCGGGCAAGGGCGGCGTGGGCAAGAGCACCACGGCCGCCAACCTGGCGCTGGCGCTGGCGGCCGAAGGCGCCACGGTCGGCCTGCTCGACGCCGACATCTACGGCCCGAGCCAGCCCATGATGATGGGCATCGAGGGCCGCCCCGACAGCGCCGACGGCAAGACCATGGAGCCGATGGAGCGCCACGGCGTGCAGGTCATGTCCATCGGCTTCCTGGTCGACCAGGACCAGGCCATGATCTGGCGCGGCCCCATGGCCACGCAGGCGCTCGAGCAGCTGCTGCGCCAGACCAACTGGAAAGACCTGGACTACCTCGTCGTCGACATGCCCCCCGGCACCGGCGACATCCAGCTCACGCTGAGCCAGCGCGTGCCGATGACGGGCGCGGTGATCGTCACCACGCCGCAGGACATCGCGCTGCTCGATGCCAAGAAGGGCATCAAGATGTTCGAGAAGGTCGGCGTGCCGATCCTGGGCATCGTCGAGAACATGGCGGTGCACGTGTGCTCGAACTGCGGCCACGCCGAGCACATCTTCGGCGCCGACGGCGGCAAGAAGATGGCGGCCGAGTACCAGATGGACTACCTCGGCGCGCTGCCGCTTGACATCGACATCCGGCTGCAGGCCGACAGCGGCGCGCCCACCGTGGTGTCCCAGCCCGACAGCGAGGCGGCCGGCATCTACAAGGCGGTGGCCCGCCGCGTGGCAGTTGGCATCGCCGAGAAGGCGAAGGACTTCTCGGCGAAGTTCCCGACGATCTCGATCAGCAAGAACACCTGAAGAACGGCCCTTTCCGATGAACCTGCTCGCCTCGATGCGCTACCTGGTGGCGCTGAACGAGCACAAGCACTTCGGCCGAGCCGCCCAGGCCTGCCACATCACGCAGCCGGCCCTGTCGAATGCGCTGCGCGCGCTGGAGACCGAGTTCGGCGTCGTCATCGTCCAGCGGGCCCGCGTGTACGTCGGCCTCACGCACGAGGGCGAGCGCGTGCTGGCCACGGCCCAGCGCATGCTGCGCGACAACGAGGTGCTGCTGCAGGAGCTGCGCAGCGACGTGGACAACCCGCACGGGCGCCTGCGCATGGCGGCCGTGCCCACCGCGATCCCGATGCTCTCGCGCTTCGCGGCCATGCTGCAGGAGCGCCATCCGGGCATCGTGCCGACCGTGCTCTCGATGAGCTCGCAAGACCTGGAAACGGGGCTGGAGAGCCTCTCCATCGACCTCGCGCTGGGCTACACCGAGCGCATGCACCTGCCGGGCATCAAGCTCGCGGCCTGGCCGCAGAGCGTAGAGCACTACTTCCTGCTGCGCCGCGCGAAGAAGCCCTCGTCCGACGAGCTGCGTATCGGCGAGCCGATGTCATGGGCCGAGGCGGGCAGGCTGCCTCTGTGCCTGCTCACATCCGACATGCACAACCGCGCCATCGTCGACCAGGCGCTGCGCGAGGCGGGCGCGCCGGTGACGCCGGCCATCGAGACCAACTCCGTGCTCGCTCTGGCGCTCGCGGTGAGCGCGGGCAATGTCAACAGCGTGCTGCCCGGCAGCATGGTGGATGCCGTGCGCACCCATCGCGAACTGGAAGCGCTGCCGCTGGTGGGGCCGGACGTGCGCACGCCCATCGGCTTCATGACGCAGGACGGCGTGCGTGCCTCGCGCGCCCTCGAGGCCGCGCTGGCATTCATGCAGGCGCTTGAGTGGCAGGCGCATCTGCGGGAGCACGAGGGCTCGCTGGGCGACTGATCGCCGGGCGGCTGCCGTCGCCGTCCTTCTTCTCCCTCATTTAGTTATTGAATCAGGCCATGCCCTGATCGAATTTGACGGCGCTTAAACCGTTCGCAGACACTCCGCGCCCCGGATTAGCAAAAACTTACACATCCGGCGAACAAGGAGAAATATGGCAGGTTCGACTGCAGGCGCCCTCGACGGAGAGCGCATCGTTGGAGCAGGGGCGCAACCGCAGCCCGGCTTCCTGGAAAAAGAACGCATCATCGCGGGCCCCGGTTTCAACCGCTGGCTCGTTCCACCGGCCGCATTGGCCATCCACCTGTGCATCGGCATGGCCTACGGCTTCTCGGTGTTCTGGCTGCCGCTGTCGAAGGCGCTGGGTACCGCCGGCACCGGCGCCCAGTCCTGCGCCAAGGACATGAGCTTCTTCGCCGAGCTCTTCGCCACCGGCTGCGACTGGCGCGTGGCCACCCTCGGCTGGATGTACACCCTGTTCTTCGTCTTCCTCGGCTGCTCGGCGGCCCTGTGGGGCGGCTGGCTCGAACGCGCGGGCCCGCGCAAGGCCGGCGTGGTGTCGGCGCTGTGCTGGTGCGGCGGCATGCTGCTGTCGGCATTGGGCATCCACCTGCACCAGTTCTGGCTGATGATCCTCGGCTCGGGCGTGATCGGCGGCATCGGCCTGGGTCTGGGCTACATCTCGCCGGTGAGCACGCTGATCAAGTGGTTCCCCGACCGCCGCGGCATGGCGACCGGCATGGCCATCATGGGCTTCGGCGGCGGCGCGATGATCGGCTCGCCGCTGGCGGTCGACCTGATGAAGCGCTTCTCCACTGCCACCGACGTAGGCGTGATGCAGACCTTCGTCGTGATGGCGCTGGGCTACTTCGTGTTCATGATGGCCGGCGCGCTGGGCTACCGCGTGCCGCCCTCGGGCTGGAAGCCCGAAGGCTGGACCCCGCCTCCGGCGCAGACCAGCAACACCATGATCACCCAGCGCCACGTGCACGTGAAGAAAGTCTGGGGCATTCCCCAGTTCTGGCTCGTGTGGCTGGTGCTGTGCATGAACGTGAGCGCGGGCATCGGCGTGATCGGCATGGCCTCGCCCATGCTGCAGGAAGTGTTCGGCGGTGCGCTGATCGACCTGCCGGCGAAGTACGGCGAGCTCGACAAGACGCAACTGGCGGCCATCGCCGTGGTGGCGGGCGGCTTCACGGCGCTGCTGTCGCTCTTCAACATCGGCGGGCGCTTCGTGTGGGCGAGCCTGTCGGACAAGCTGGGCCGCAAGCTCACCTACACGGTGTTCTTCGTGCTCGGCGGCATCCTGTACGCGAGCATTCCTTCTTCCGCCGGCGCGGGCAGCAAGCTGCTGTTCGTGGGCGCGTGCTGCGTGATCGTGTCGATGTACGGCGGCGGCTTCGCCACCGTGCCGGCCTACCTGGCCGACCTGTTCGGCACGCAGTTCGTGGGCGCCATCCACGGCCGCCTGCTCACGGCGTGGGCCACGGCCGGCATTCTCGGCCCGGTGGTGGTGAACTACATGCGCGAGTACCAACTGGGCCTGGGCCTGCCGCGCGAGCAGGTCTACAACCAGACCATGTACATCCTCGTGGGCATGCTGGTGATCGGCTTCATCGCCAACCTGCTGGTGCGCCCGGTGGCCGACAAGCACTTCATGAGCGATGAGGAACTGGCCGTCGAGAAGAAGCTGGCGCACGAGAAGGCCTCGGCCGCCGAAGTGGGCAGCGGCTCGGGCCGCGCCGACACGGTGAGCCCGGCGGTCGTCGCCCTGGCCTGGCTGGCGGTGGGCATTCCGCTGGCCTGGGGCGTCTACAAGACGCTGGTCAGCGCGGCCAAGTTCTTCGGCTGATTTTCTTTTCGCAGGATCAGCGGCCCGAAGGCTGCGCGGCGAACACTTCGATCGCCGCCAGCCGGGCCACCGAACGGCCGGGCTTCACGTCGCCGGCCATCACCAGCCGCGCCATGCCGTTGCGACCCAGCGGCGTGCCGTTCAGGCTGTAGGCAACCAGCGCAACGCGGTTGCCGGATTCGGGTGCGATCTCTCCCAGCGAGACCACCGCGCGGTAGCCGTCGCTGCCGACCAGCACCGCATACATCGAAAGCACCGGGTTACGCGCCGTGGTGTCGGGCCTGAGGCCGACCGACGCATCGTTCAGCAGAGTCCAGAGGCTCACGCCGGTGTAGCTGTTGCTGCCGACCGTCAGCGTCGTGGCGGGCAGCGCCTGCAGCGCGGCGAGGTCGAAGCTGGCGCGTTTGCCGACGGCGCCCGAGACGGTGAAGGCCGGCGGGGTGTTCTCGCCGGCTGCGGCGGCCGGAGCATGTGCCGCCATCGCGGCCGGCGGCGCGCTGCCGGCGCAGCCGCCGAGCACCGCGATGGCCGTAGCGGCTGCAACACAGCGCAGGCAGGAGGCTGGCGAAGGGAACGGTGCGCGGTCTTTCACAGGAACTCCTCGTTTTCCCAGGGTGGGGCGTCGTATTCATTCTTGCATGACGATCGGGCCTGTTGCGGGCGGACAATGGCGGCCCGCATTGGTTTACGCTTGGCGCCCACATGAAATCCAAAGTCCAGTTCCGTCTGCGCGTCTACCGGGACGACGCCATCGCCATCGGCCCCGGCAAGATCGCGGTGCTCGAAGCCGTGGCAGAGACCGGTTCGATCTCGGCGGCCGCCCGGCTGCTGGGCATGTCGTACCGCCGGGCCTGGATGCTGATCGACGAGATGAACCAGTCGCTGGCCTCGCCGGCCGTGAACACGGCAGCCGGCGGCTCGCGCGGCGGCGGCACGGCGCTGACGCCAGTGGGCGAGGAGATCGTCAAGCACTACAGGGCCATCGAGAACGCGGCGCGTCTTGCCGCGGCTGCCGACATCCGCGCGCTGACACGGCTGCTGGCGCCATGAGTTCCGAAGCCGTCGCCGAAGTCGTCTGCCGCCCGGTCGGCATCGTGCGCAGCCGCTTCACCGAAGCCACCGGCATGCCGATCCAGACCGCCGGCGCGCCTGACGAAACCGGGCGCATCGAGGTCTTTGCGGAGTTCGCGGCCGGCCTGCGCGACATCGAAGGCTTCGACTACCTGATCCTCGTCACCCACCTGCATCTTTGCGCGCACGAGCGGCTGGAGGTGGTGCCGTTCCTGGAGCAGGGCAACGCATCGCACGGCGTCTTCGCCACGCGCGCGCCGGCACGGCCGAACCGGCTGGGCCTGTCGATCGTGCGGCTCACTTCGGTGGAAGGCACCACGCTGCACTTCAGCGGCAACGACATGATGGACGGCACGCCGGTGCTCGACATCAAGCCCTACGTGCCGAAGTTCGATGTGCGCGAGACCGCGCGGGTCGGCTGGTTCGGCGACAGGCTCGATCAGCTGCCGCGCACCCGCTCCGACGGAAGGATGGGCTGACCGGCCGGGTCCGGGGCCGTGCCCTGCGGCTGGTCCTGCCAGCCTTGCCAGCACGACCACACGCTCTGCGACAGCACCTCGCGCGCCTGCGGCGGCGCCTCGCGGATGCTGCCCACGCTGACGAAGCCCGCCAGGTACTCGCCCGGCAGCACGCCCACCTGCCGCGCCAGCGTCTCGTCGAAGCAGCGCTCGCCGCTCAGCACGATCGCGCCATAGCCCAGCTGGTGCGCAGCGCTCAGCAGGTTGCCCAGCGCGGCGCCGGCGCTCAGCCATTGCTCGCGCGCCGGGATCTTGCTGCGTTCGCGGGGTGATACGACAAAGCCCAGCAGCAGCGGCGGCCGCGTGGCGTGTTCGCGCGCGCGCCGGAGGTCGGTAGGGCTGGCCAGCGGATCGCGCCGCAGCTTTTCCTGCTCGAAGCACCATGCCAGCGCCTCGCGGTTCTGCGGGCGGAACTCGATCACGCGCCACGGATGCAGTCCGCCGTGGTCGGGCGCGCGCAGGCCGGCCTGGATGATCGCGTCCAGCTCGTCGGGGTTGGGGCCCGGATGCTCCAGGCGGCGGGGCGACACCGAGCGGCGCGTCAGCAGTACTTCGAGAATGCGCTCCGCGCCTGTCATGTGCCGCCACATGCGTGCCATCGCTCCTTCATTGCTCGTTCAATACTCTCTGCGGCCGGTCGGCCCACACCGCCTGGCGGCGCAGCACCTCGCCGATGTCGTCCGCGTCGGCCGTCGCCACGAAGAACGACTGGCTCGCGCCGTCGGAGCCGGTGATGGACAGCACGAAGCCGTCGGCATCCATGGTGCGCTCGATGCGCCATTCCCGCACCTGCGTCACGTGATGGCGAAGCTCCGGCTGGCCGGAGATCGAGCGGACAACGGTGTCGTGGGCTGCATGGCGCATGGGGATGTCTCCAACGCTGTATTCCTCAGTATATGAAGACTCATTGGTTTGCGCACCCCCGTGTGAACCTTAGGGCTCACCCGTGTAACAATCCCGCCGTATTTTCATGAACACGACGAATTCGCTCATCGCCTCGACCGACTGGTTTCCGCTGGTGCTGTCGCTCAAGGTCGCCGCCGTGGCGACCGTGCTGGCGCTGATCGCCGGCGTGGCGCTGGGCTGGGTGTTCGCGCGCAGGAAGTTCTTCGGCAGCAACGTGCTCGAGGCCGTCTTCATGCTGCCGCTGGTGCTGCCGCCCACGGTGATCGGCTACGCCATCCTCGTGGCGGCCGGGCGCCGCAGCCCGCTGGGCGCGTGGCTGCGCGAGCACCTCGACTACACCATCATCTTCAGCTGGCACGGCGCCGTGGTGGCTTCGGCCGTGGTGGCGCTGCCGCTGGTGCTCAAGTCGGCCAGCGCGGCGTTCTCGGGCGTGGACCGCTCGCTCGAAGCCGCCGCCAGCACGCTGCGGCAGTCGCCGTTCTCCGTCTTCCTGCGCGTCACGCTGCCGCTGGCATGGCCCGGCATTCTGGCCGGCACGCTGCTCGCCTTCGCGCGTGCCATGGGCGAGTTCGGTGCCTCGCTGATGGTGGCCGGCTCCATTCCCAAGCAGACCCAGACGCTGTCGATGGCCATATACGACGCGGTGCAGGCGGGGCACGACGACCTCGCGCTGCTGCTGGTCATCGTGACCTCGCTGCTGTCGATCACCGTGCTGGTGCTGTCGAACCGCTTCTTCTCCCTTCGCTGATCTGATTTCTTCGTCTTCCATTCATACCCATAAGGAGTTGCCATGCGTCCGTTCCGCCTCTTGTCCCTCGTCGTCGCGCTCGCACTGCCGCTGGGCGCCGCGGCCCAGCAGATCACCGTGTCCGCCGCCGCGAGCCTGACCGACGCGTTCAAGGAAATCGGACCGAAGTTCGAGGCCGCCAAGGCGGGCGCCTCGGTGCGCTTCAACTTCGCCGCCTCGGGCGTGCTGCTGCAGCAGATCGGCCAGGGCGCCCCCGTGGATGTGTTCGCCAGCGCCGACCAGGAAACGATGAACCGCGGCGTCGAGCAGAAGGCCATCGATGCCGCCACGCGCAAGGACTTCGTCACCAACAGCCTGGTGCTCATCGAACCCGCCAAGGAAGGCGTGGGCCTGAAGTCGCTGCAGGACCTGGGCGGCGCCAACGTCAAGAAGATCGCCGTCGGCAAGGTCGCGACCGTGCCGGTCGGCCGCTACACCAAGCAGGTGCTGGACAACGCCAACCTCTGGACCGCGCTCGAGCCCAAGTTCGTGCAGGCCGACAGCGTGCGCCAGGTGCTCGACTACGTGAGCCGCGGCGAGGCCGAGGCCGGCTTCGTCTACCGCACCGACGCCGCCATCGCCGGCGACAAGGTGAAGATCGCCTTCACACCTACCGGCCACACGCCCGTGACCTACCCGATCGCCGTGGTCGCCGAGAGCAAGCAGAAGGCGTTGGCCGGCGACTTCATCGCCTTCCTCTCGACGCCCGCCGCGCAGGAAGTGCTCACGCGCTACGGATTCGGCAAGCCATGATCGATGTCGATCTGAAGCTCACGGTGGCCGACGGCCGCCGGCGCTTCGATCTCGCGGTGCGTTTCGCGACGGACGTGCCCTTTGCCGCGCTCTACGGCCCGTCGGGCGCGGGCAAGTCGCTCACCCTGCAGGCCATTGCCGGCCTGCTGCATCCCAGTTCGGGCCATGTGCGGCTCGACGGCCGCACGCTGTACGACTCGACGCAGGGCATCGACGTGCCCGCGCCGGCGCGGCGCATCGGCTACCTCTTCCAGGACTACGCGCTGTTCCCGCACCTGAGCGTGCGCGAGAACGTCGCCTTCGGCCTGACCGCATGGCACCGCCGCAAGCCCGCCGCGAAGGACGCCGAGCGCGTGCAGGCCCTGCTGGAGAGCTTCGGCCTCGCCACGCTCGCCGACAGCCGCCCGCAGAACCTCTCCGGCGGCCAGAGGCAGCGCGTGGCCCTCGCGCGGGCGCTGGCCTGCGAGCCGCAGGTGCTGCTGCTCGACGAGCCCTTCGCCGCGCTCAACCCCATGCTGCGCGCCGAACTGCGCGAAGAACTCGCGCAGGTGCGCAGGCAGTGGGGCATCCCAGTGCTGATGATCACGCATGACATCGAGGACGTGCTCGCCCTGGCCGACGTGGCCTTCGTCTACAGCGAAGGCCGCGTAGTGCGCGAGATCGACCTGCACAACGCCGAAAGCCGCGACTTCGCGCTGCGCGACGTCGCCGGCGTGCCCCAGGTGGAAGACACGCCGCTGCGGCGCAAGCTTCGGGGATTGCTCATGCAGGACGTGCGCAACTGACGGCTTGCATCGCATAAGCGATACACTTTGGCGATGAAGACCGCCACCATTCCCTCTGTGCGTGTAGAGCCCGAATTCCGGGACGAGGTCGAGCGGGTGCTGGGCGAAGGCGAGACCCTGTCCCAGTTCGTCGAAGCGGCCGTCCGCGCCTGTGTGCTGCAGCGAAAGAGCCAGGCCGAGTTCGTCGCCCGCGGCATGAAGTCGTTGGCCAGCGCGCGGCGCAGCGGTGAATACGTCGAGGCGGGTGAAGTGGTGCAACGCCTCAGGACCAAGCTCGAATCGGCAGCGAAGAAGCAGCAAGGCGCAGCCCGCCGGTGAGCTACACGGTCAGGTTCACGCGCCAGGCGGCCGAAGACCTGGAGCGGCTGTACGACTTCGTCCTGGAACGGGAACTCGCCAGGGGCGGCGATCTTGAACTGGCTGCGCGGGCCCTCGAAGCGATCGAACAGGGCATGGCGACCCTCGGCTTTTCGCCCTTCACTTGCCGCAAAGCCGGCGACAGCCCCTTCATCCGCGAGCTCGTGATCCCGTTCGGCGCCAGCGGCTATGTGGCGCTGTTCGAAATAGAGGCAAGCGACTCGATCGTCGTGGCCGCCGTCAGGCACCAGCGCGAAGACGACTATCACTGACGACAAGGCGGCCGATTCATTTCCTTTTTGAATCGCCGCATGTCCCGATTCAATTTGACGCTCCGCCGGCCCACGGCGAACACTCGCTCGCATGAGCAGCGAGCAGAAGATCGAGTTTTACAAGGGCCCCGCGGGCGGTTGGGGCGCATTGCGCAGCGTGACGAATGCGCTGCTGCGGCAGGACATTCCCATCAAGGGCGCCAAGACGCTGCTCTCGGCCAACCAGCCTGACGGCTTCGACTGCCCCGGCTGCGCCTGGCCTGACCGCAACCACGCCTCCACCTTCGAGTTCTGCGAGAACGGCGTGAAGGCGGTGGCCGCCGAAGCCACCGCGCGCCGTGCCGGCCCGGAGCTGTTCGCGAAGCACACGGTGGCCGAGCTGGCCGAGCAGAGCGACTTCTGGCTCGAGGATCAGGGCCGGCTCACTAATCCCATGGTCTACGACGCGGCGAGCGACAAGTACGTGCCGATCGAATGGGACGACGCCTTCGCGCGCATCGCCCGTCACCTGAACGCGCTGCCCGACCCGGACCAGGCCATCTTCTACACCTCGGGCCGGGCGAGCAACGAGGCTGCCTTCCTGTACCAGCTCTTCGTGCGCGAGTACGGCACCAACAACTTTCCCGACTGCTCGAACATGTGCCACGAGCCCAGCGGCAGCGGCATGCGTCCGCAGATCGGCGTGGGCAAGGGCACGGTCACGCTCGACGACTTCGAGAAGGCCGAGGCGATCTTCATCTTTGGCCAGAACCCCGGCACCAACCACCCGCGCATGCTCGGCGAACTGCGCGCGGCCTCGAAGCGCGGCGCGCGCATCGTGAGCTTCAACCCGCTGCGCGAGCGCGGCCTGGAGCGTTTTGCCGACCCGCAGGACAAGCTCGAGATGGCGACCATGGGCTCCACGCCCATCAGCACGCACTACTTCCAGCTGCGCGTGGGCGGCGACTTCGCCGCCATCAAGGGGATGATGAAGCACGTCATCGAGCGCGAGGACGAGGCGGTCGCGAGCGGCAAGCCCTCTGTGCTCGACCATGAATTCATCGCCGGGCACACCACCGGCTTCGAGGCGCTGGCGTCCGACCTGCGCGCCGAGTCGTGGGACATCCTGGCACGCGAATCGGGCCTGAGCGAGGAGCAGATCCGCGCCGCGGCCAACGTGTACCTGGGCGCGAAGAGCGTCATCGCCTGCTGGGGCATGGGCATCACGCAGCACCAGCATTCGGTGGCCACGATCCAGATGATCGGCAACCTGCTCATGATGCGCGGCAACATGGGCCGAGAAGGCGCGGGTGCCTGCCCGGTGCGCGGCCACAGCAACGTGCAGGGCGACCGCACCATGGGCATCTGGGAGAAGCCGCCCGCTGCGCTGCTCGACCGTCTGCAGAAGGTGTTCGGCTTCGAGCCGCCGCGCCGCAAGGGCGTCGATACCGTCGAGGCCATCCAGTCGATGCTCGACGGCAAGGGCCGTGTGTTCTTCGCGCTCGGCGGCAACTTCGCGGCCGCCACGCCCGACACCTACCAGACCTGGAAGGCGCTGAAGCAGTGCGAGCTCACGGTGCACGTGACCACCAAGCTCAACCGCAGCCACGTGATCCACGGGCGCGAGGCGCTCATCCTGCCGTGCCTGGGCCGCACCGAGATCGACATGCAGGCCGGTGGCCAGCAGGGCGTGACGGTGGAAGACTCGATGAGCATGGTGCACATCTCGATGGGCATCAACCCGCCCGCGTCGGAGCACCTGCTGTCCGAACCAGCCATCGTGGCGCGGCTCGCCGCGGCCACCATCGGCGCGCGCAGCAGCACGCCGTGGCTGTGGCTCATCGAGGACTACGCGCGCATCCGCGACAAGATCGAAGCCGTGTTCGACGACTTCAAGGACTTCAATGCCCGCGTGGCCCACCCTGGCGGCTTCCGCCTGCGCAACACCGCGAGCGAGCGCGTGTGGAACACCGCCTCGAAGAAGGCCGTGTTCTTCACGCACGCCGTGCCGCTGGACACGCCTTCGCACCGCGCCCGCGCGCGCTTCGCGAAGAAGGGCGACACCATCGTCTTCACGCTGCTGACCACGCGTTCGCACGACCAGTACAACACCACCATCTACGGCATGGACGACCGCTACCGCGGCGTGTTCGGCCAGCGCCGCGTGGTCTTCATCAACAAGGAAGACATCCGCGCGCTCGGCATGAAGGACGGCGACTGGGTCGACATCCAGACAGTGTGGAACGACGGCCAGGAGCGCCGCGCCGACCGCTTCAAGCTGGTGGCCTACGACATCCCGCGCGGCAACATCGCGGCCTACTACCCCGAGACCAATCCGCTGGTGCCGCTGTCGGCCGTGGCGGAGAACGCGGGCACGCCGACTTCCAAGTCCATTCCCGTGGTGCTGGTGCCGCACGAGCTGCCCATCCAGAAGCTGGCGGAGGACGAAGCAGACGGCATGGTGGCAGCGGCATGAGTGCCTTGCTGCAGGACAGCCTGTCGGTGGCCATCCTGCGCATGCTCGCGCAGGAGCCCGACGGCACCGGTGTCTCGCTGCCGCGCCTGGGCAAGCGGCTCGGCCAGGGCGCCAGCGTGCTGATGCGCCGACTCACGATGATGGGCGACGCAGCCATCGGCGGCGTACGCGGCCCTGGCTGGGTGCGCGTGGTGCAGCACGACGACCGCTGGGTCGCGCACCTGCTCGAAGCCGGGCGGGCACAGGTGGGAACCCTGCCTCCCGAAGACGAAAACCGCGACTGAGCCGACAATGGCCCGCCGAGCCGGAGCCAACATGCCGCAGCCAGACACCCACGAGTCCGAAGACACCCTGCCGCCGCTGTCGCGGCACGCCGTGCGCGTGTTCGGCGAACGCGGCGTTGCGCCCGAAGGCGTGCTGCGCGACGACACCCTCGCGTCCGAGGTTCCGGTGGCGCTGGTGTTCAACGGCGTCTCGCACGCGGTGATGATGGCCACGCCGCAAGACCTGGAAGCCTTCGCGCTCGGCTTCGCGCTGAGCGAAGGCATCCTCGACACCGCAGCCGACTGCCGCGGCATCGACGTGCGCACCATTGACGCTTCCGAAGCCGGCCTGCCGGATGGCATGCCCGGCATCGAGGTGCAGCTCGAGATCTCCACGCGCAGCTTCGAGCGCCTGAAGGACCGCCGGCGCAGCCTCGCGGGCCGCACCGGCTGCGGCGTGTGCGGCGTCGAGAGCTTCGCGGGGCTGGACCTCTCACCGCAGCCCGTGCCGCCGCGCGACTGGATCGAGCGCATCGACTTGCCGACCGTGCTGCGCGCCTTCGCCGCCATGCCGCCGCGCCAGGTGTTCAACGCCGAAGCCGGCGCCATTCACGCAGCCGCATGGGCCACTATCGATGGCGAGCTCACCGACCTGATGGAAGACGTGGGCCGCCACAACGCGCTCGACAAGCTGCTCGGCAGGCTCGCGCAAGCGGGGCGCCTGCAGGAGCCGGGCTTCGTGCTGATGTCCAGCCGCGGCAGCCATGAGCTGGTGCGCAAGTGCGCGCGCCTCGGCATCGCGGCGATGGCCACCATCTCGGCGCCCACCGCCATGGGGGTGCGCATGGCCGAACTCTGCGGCCTGCGCTTCTGGGGCTTGTGCCGTGCGCCGCGCGGCGTGCTCTATGCCGACGGGCTTGCAGCGCCGCTGTCGAGCGCCAGCACCGCATCGGCCACGGCCTCGATGCCCTGATCCGATAGATCGCCCGCCGCCACGCGCTGCCGCTGCGCCCAGGCGCGGAAGTGCAGCTCCTGCGACTTCTGGTAGTGCGGGTCGTAGTGCAGCGACATCAGTTCCGCGAACAGATGCGGCAGGTCGGCCTCGTGCGCCCACTGCTGCCAGCGGGAAACGGTTTCCTTGCCCTGCAGTTCCTTCAGCGCGCCGAGCTTGTCGGCCAGCGCGTCGCGGTCGTCGCCCAGGTAGGCGTAGTCGCGCAGCAGGTAGGCCAGCCGGGCCTCGGGCGTGGCCGACACCTCGATGCATGGCGCGGCGCGCATCCGGGCCACCAGCGGCAGCGGCAGCGACAGCCGTCCGATGCGGATGCTCTCGCCCTCGACGTACAGCGGGCGCGAAGGGTCGATGGCCTCCAGAACCGCCGCAATGCGCGTCTCGAAATGCTTCTGCGAAGGCTGCGGCACACCCGGCAGCGAACCCAGCAGCGAGCCCTTGTGGCTGGCGAAGTCCTCCAGGTCGAGCACCTGTGCGCCGCGCTCAGCCAGCGCGTGCAGCACGCGCGTCTTGGCGCTGCCGGTGGCGCCGCAGATCACGCGCAGGTCCAGCTTCGGCGTCAGCGAGTCGATCTGCGAGATGACGTGGCGGCGGAAGCTCTTGTAGCCGCCGGCGAGCTGCTGCGCATCCCAGCCCACGAGGCGCAGCCAGGTGACCATCGAGCCGCTGCGCATGCCGCCGCGCCAGCAGTAGACCAGCGGCTTCCAGTTCTCGGGCCGGTCGGCCAGCGTCTCGCGCAGGTGCCGCGCGATGTTGGCTGCCACCATCGCGCCGCCGATGCGCCGCGCCTCGAAGGCACCGGTCTGCACGTAGACGGTGCCGACGATGTGGCGCTCCTCGTCGTTCAGCACCGGGCAGTTGATGGCGCCGGGGATGTGGTCGAGCGCGAACTCGGCCGGCGAGCGGGCGTCGATCAGCGTGTCGAAGGCGTGGCGGTCGGCCACCCGCACGGGCTGGCGATGACTCATGGCAGAAAGAACCTCATGCCCTGATTGTCGGCGACCGAGGCAATCAGGCGTAGGCCGGTCCTAGGCCTTTTCGCAAGCGAGCGCTCGCAAAGTCCACCAGCGTGACCAGCACGAACATCGCGATCAGCACCGTCATCGCCTGCTGCTGCTGGAAGATCGACAGGTGGAAGTACAGCAGCTGCCCCAGCCCGCCGCCGCCCACGAAGCCCAGCACGGCCGCCATACGGATGTTCATTTCCCAGCGGTAGAGCGTGTAGGCCACCCATTGCGGCAGCACGATGGGCAGGCTGGCGTAGCTGAAGGAGGCGACGGGGCCCGCGCCCGAGAGCGTCAGCGCGTGCTCGGGTTCGCGCGGCGCGTTCTCCAGCGCCTCGGCGAACAGCCGGCCCAGCACGCCCGTGGTGTGCAGCGACAGCGCCAGCGCGCCCGCGAACGGCCCGATGCCGGCGGCCAGCACCATCAGCGCGGCCCAGACCAGCTCGGGCACGCTGCGCAGGAAGTTGAGGGCGAAGCGCGCCACATGGCGCGGCATCCACCCGGCGCGGCCGGAGGCGGGCAGGGCCAGCACCGCGCCCGCAAGCGCCGCCAGCACCGTGCCGAGGGCCGACACCGCCAGCGTCTGCAAGGCCCCATGCCCGACCCTGGCGAGGAAGTCCGGCGACACGTCGGGCGGGAAGAACTCGGCGATGAACTTGCCCATGAGCCGCAGCGACTCCGCCGAGCCCAGCGCACGGTAGTCGATGCCCAGATAGGCAAAGCTCGCAACCACTGCCACGCCGATCAGCAGAAGGGCGATGCGACATCGCCAGCACGGCGGCGGGCGCGGGGGCAGCGTCTTCGCCGTCATGCCAGCAGCCTCCGCAGCGCGCTGCTCAGCAGGTCGGCCAGCAGCACCAGCGCCAGGAACACCAGCAGGATGCTGCTGGCTTCACCGCCGTTGAGCATCTTCATCGACTGGTCCATCAGCTGCCCCAGCCCGCCCGCGCCGACGAAGCCCATCACCACCGAGGCGCGCACAGCGCATTCCCAGCGATAGACGGTGTACGAGGCCAGCTCCTGTGCCGTGTTCGGCAACAGGCCGTAGCACAGCGCCGCGAGCCGGCCGCTGCCGCCTTCGAGCAGCGCGCGGGCGGGGCGAGTGTCGGCCGATTCGAGGATCTCCGCGTAGACCTTGCCCAGCATGCCGCCGTAGGTGATGGCCAGCGCCAGCACGCCCGCGGCCGGGCCGAGCCCGAGCGCGCGCACGAAGAGCAGCGCCCAGACGATCTCCGGAATCGCGCGCAGCACCATCAGCAGCCAGCGCGCGGCCTGCCGCACGATGCCTGCCTGCACGCGGCCCGGCCCCGGTCCGATGCGCGAGATGGAAAGCGCGCGCGTCGTCACGAAGCCCAGCGGCGCGCCGATCAGCAGCGCCAGCGCGGTGCCGGCCGTGGCCATGGCCAGCGTCTCCAGCGTGGCCTTGAGGAGCAGGGCGAGAAAGGCCGGCGAGCCGTCGGGCGGGAAGAAGCCCGCGAGAAAGCCGCCGATGACCGCGAGATTGCCGCCGCTGAAAAGCGCCCATGGGTTGAATTCGGACAGCGCCAGCATCGGCCACGCGATGACGAGCGCGGCGGCGCAGGCGGCCAGCCGCCGCGCGGCGTGCGGATCGCGCTGTGCGGCAGCCCTGGTTGCGGCGTTCAAGGACAGTCCGGCCGGTGGAAGGCCGCCTCCACCATCGCGCCGGCCGGCAGCGGCCGTTGCGTCGCGATGCCGCCTTCGCTGGCGTAGAGCGCATCGAGCATCTCGGGCGTGACCTGCGCGGCTGGCAGGTCGAACATCACCGTTCCGCCGCGCATGCCGACGATGCGCGGAAACCAGCGCAGCGCCAGGTCCACCGCGTGCAGCGAGGCCATCAGCGTGGCGCCCGTCGATTCGCTCTGCGCGACGAGCTGGCCGATGGCAGCGTCGGCCAGCGTGGGGTCGAGCGCGGACACCGGCTCGTCGGCCAGCAGCAGGGCAGGGCGCTGGTACAGCACGCGCGCGATGCCCACGCGCTGCAGCTGGCCGCCGGAGAGCCGGTCGCAGCGTTCGAACAGCCGGTCTTCCAGCGCCAGGCGCGAGAGCGCCTCGTGCGCGCCGGCGATGTCCGAGGGATGCAGCAGCGAGCCCAGCGCGCGCAGCATCGACCACTCGCCGAGCCGGCCCGCGAGCACGGCCGTGACCACGCGCAGCCTCGGCGCGATGGGCGGCGACTGGTGCACGGTGCCGATGCGCGCGCGCAGCTTCTTCAGCGCCGCGGACGGCAACTGCCACGGCCTGGCGCCGAGCGTTTGCACTTCGCCTTCGGTGGGCCGCTGCGCCGCGCCGAGCACGCGCAGCAGCGTGGTCTTGCCGGCGCCCGAGGGCCCGATGACGGCGATGCGTTCGCCGTCGCGCGCGGCCAGCGTCACATCGGCCAGAGCGCGCTGGCCGTTGGGGTGAACGACGCCCGCGCTTTCCAGCGAAAAACTCATCCGCGCAGGCTCACTTGATCAGGCCCGCCGACTTGCCCGCCGTCTCGATCCCGTCGTAGTTCGACGACTTGGTCGGAATGAACTTGCTCGCGCGCTGCAGCGCCATGATTTCCTTGTGCGCCGGGTTGGCCGGATCGAGCTTCAGGAAGGCGTCGGTCAGCTTCTTCGTGACGGCGGCATCGAGCCCCGGGCGCACCGTCCAGTTGTAGTCGTAGTAGGTCGGCGTGGTGGCCAGCACGCGCACCTTGGCGGCGTTGGGGTTCTTGGCCTCCACCAGCTTGTCCCACACCGAGGCGTTGAGCACGCCGGCTTCCGCGCGCGATGCGGCCACGAAGGCCACGGTGGCGTCGTGCGCTCCCGAGAACGCGACCGTCTTGAAGTCCTTCTCGGGGTTGATGCCCGCCTGCAGCAGGAAGTAGCGCGGCATCAGGCTGCCCGAGGTGGAGGAGGGCGCGCCGAACGCGAAGGTCTTGCCCTTCAAATCGGCCAGCGTCTTCGCGGTGCTGTCCACCGGCACGATGAACTTGCTGGTGAACACCTCGTCCTCCGCCCGCTGCACGATCGGCACCGCGCCGCCGTTGGTGCGGATGCGCGCCTGCACGAAGGTGAAGCCGCCCAGCCAGGCCAGGTCGATCTTGTTGGTGGCCAGGCCCTCGACCACGGCGGCGTAGTCGGTCACGGGCGTGAACTGCACGTCCATGCCGGTTTCCTTCTTCAGGTAGTCGCCCAGCGGCGTGAACTTGCGCTGCAGCTCGGTGGGGGCCTCGTCGGGAATCGCCGAGACGCGCAGCACTCCCTGGGCGAAGGCCCCGAGGCTCGCGGCGGAGAAGGTCAGGGCAAGGGCCAGTCGGGTGAGTGTCTTTTTCATGGATGCGCCTCAGGTGCGTGCGGGATAGGAAGGGACGGGATTGTAGAAAGCGGGCCCGATTCGATAATCGCCCCATGAACCCAACGCTCATGAACCCGCTCGCGCCTCTGCGCCTCACGAGTTTTTCGCATGGCGGCGGCTGCGGCTGCAAGATCGCGCCGGGCGTGCTGTCGCAGATCCTCAAGAACCAGGCCGGCGGGCTGATCCCGCCCGAGCTCATGGTGGGCATCGAGACCGCCGACGACGCGGCCGTCTACCGGCTCAACGACCAGCAGGCGCTGATCGCGACCACCGACTTCTTCATGCCCATCGTGGACGACCCGTACGAGTTCGGCCGCATCGCCGCGACCAACGCGATCAGCGACGTCTACGCCATGGGCGGGCGCCCGATCATGGCGCTGGCGCTCGTCGCCATGCCGATCAACCAGTTGCCGGTGGAGGTCATCGCCGAGATCGTGCGCGGCGGGCAGGACGTGTGCCGCGCGGCCGGCATCCCGATCGCCGGCGGCCACACCATCGATTCGGTCGAACCCATCTATGGCCTCGTCGCCATGGGCCTCGTGCACCCCGAGCGCGTGCGCCGCAATGCCGATGCGAAGGCCGGCGACGTGCTCGTGCTGGGCAAGCCGCTCGGCGTGGGCGTGCTCTCCGCAGCTCTCAAGAAGGAAAAGCTCTCCGAGACCGGCTACCGCCAGCTCATCGAGAGCACGACGAAGCTCAACACCCCCGGCATCGCGCTCTCGGCCCTCGACGGCGTGCATGCGCTGACCGACGTCACGGGCTTCGGCCTGGCCGGCCACACGCTCGAACTGGCGCGCGGCGCCAAGCTCAAGGCGGTCGTCGAGTGGTCGAAGGTGCCGCTGCTCGAAAACGTGCTGGCCATGGCCGCCGAAGGCTTCGTGACCGGTGCATCCGGCCGCAACTGGGCCGGCTACGGCGCGGAAGTGAGCCTCGCGCCCGGCCTGCACGCCACCACGCAGAACCTGCTGAGCGACCCACAGACCTCCGGCGGCCTGCTCGTGAGCTGCGCGCCCGATGCGGTCGATGCGGTGCTGAAGGTCTTCCGTGACGAAGGTTTTGCGCGCGCCGCGGTGATCGGCCGTGTCGAAGCAGGAGAGCCCTCGCTGCACGTGGTGCCTTGACAGAGCGGTCCTACGCCAGCGCTTTTGGTGGGCAGTCGCCGTCGCGAGCGGTCCGAGCTTGCGCCGAGAAGCGCAGACGTACATGGGTACGTCGAGCATCGCAGGTGCGAGATCGGACTGCGCAGCAGGCGAATGCCCGCCAAAAGGCGGAAGGGGGAAGGAGTCGAACCTTCCCGGCGACGACTGGCGCCACCAACCGGGTTTGAAGCCCGGCCGCCCCACCAGGGACGATCCCCTCCCATGATCGTTTCCGTTGCTGTTCAAGGCCTTACCCCGAACAACGACGTATCCGGCCGCAGCAGGTGGGTGTCCTTCACCCGTCGCGTGTAGCCGACACGATCGAAAAACTCCAGCAACTGGATCGCGCGCTTGCGCCCCAACCCGGTCGCATCGCGAAAACTCGCGGCCTGCAGCCCTTCGGGGCCGTCGAGGCAATCCCGCGCAATGGCTGCCAGCCGTTCGATGGTCGCCAGCGGATAGTACAAGTCCTTCACCACCTGGAAGGCCTCGCCACGCCGCGCGAGGCTTGCGAGCGTCTGCCGCACCATCGCCTCGCTCGCCGCGCAGTCCTTGGCGAGGTCGCGCACCCATGGCGGATCGAAGCCACCATCGGCCAGTTTGGGCAGCAGCTTCTGCGCGAGCTTCTGCTCGGCCTCGTTGAGGCGCGCCGCGTGGTCCGGCAGATGCAGCCAGGTGCCGCTGCGCACCAGCGTGCCGCGCGCGACGAGCTCGTCGAGCGCATGGCGCCAGAGCGCGTCGTCCGTGCGCGGCCCGGCGAGACGCTTGAGTCGGCGCGCATCAGGGCCGACTTCGTCGGGCGCGGTGCGATGGAAATCCGAGAGGCGGCCGGCGATCTGTTCCTCGAGCGCGTCCAGGTGCGCTTGCGCGATGGCCGTGTGGCCGATGCGTACGGCATCGGCCGGCAGCGGCAGGGCCTCTTCATCGGCCAGCGAGAGGGCGCGCGCGGCCTGCGCAGTGTCCATGCCCAGTGGCGCGTTGTGCAGCAGCGCGGCCACGCGAGCGGCGCGGTCGTCGTTGGCCCAGGCCGTCAGCGTGCGTAGCCGCTCCGGCGTGCGGCGATACCGCACCGGCGCGAACGGATCTAGCACGCGCACGCCGGCCACGGTGCGCGTGGCCGAGGCATCGCGCAGCACGCCGCGATCGCCGTGCCATGCACCGACCGGCTCCCGCAGCACCAGTTGGGCAAGTGCCGTCTCGCCGGGCGAGAGCGCATCGCGATCCAGCAGCGCGACCGATGCCATCACATCGCTCGCGCCCAGGTGCGCGTGCACCGTCGCGCCCGAGCGCAGAGGCCTTGCCTCGTCGGGCCACAGCGTGAGCAGCACGTCGATGCGCGCGGAAGCGAGCGCGACATCCGGCGCGCAGACCCAATCGCCGCGATGCACTTCGTCCTTGCCGACACCGGCCAGCGCGAGCGCGCAGCGCTGGCCCGCGTGCGCCGTCTCGGCCTGCTGGTTCTGTGCATGGATGCCGCGCACGCGCACCGGGCGGCTGCCCGGCGCGACGCGCAGCTCGTCGCCGATGCGTACCGTGCCGCTGAAGACCGTGCCGGTGACGACGGTGCCGACGCCCGAGAGGCTGAACGACCGGTCCACGGCAAGGCGAAAGGCCAGGTCGTCTTCGTGTGCCCGTTCCTGCCGCGCAACTTCCAGAAGCCGCTCGCGCAGCGCGTCGATGCCTTCGCCCGTCGTGGCCGACACCTCCAGCATCGGCGCCGAAGCCAGCGGCGTTGGCGCGAGCAGAGCCGCGATGTCGGCCCGCACCTCGGCCAGCCGCGCTTCGCGGACGGTCTCGTCGATGCGGTCGATCTTGGTGATGGCCACCGTGGCCTCGCGCACGCCCAGCAGCGCCACCACCGCGAAGTGCTCGCGTGTCTGCGGCATCACGCCGTCGTCGGCGGCGACCACCAGCAGTGCGTGGTCGATGCCGGTCGCACCGGCCAGCATGGTGTGCAGCAGGCGCTCGTGGCCCGGCACGTCGACGAAGCCCAGCGACACCCCGTCGGGCGCGTGCAGGTACGCATAGCCCAGCTCGATGGAAATGCCACGCCGCTTCTCCTCGGGCAGCCGGTCGGTATCGACGCCGGTGAGCGCGCGCACCAGCGTGGTCTTGCCGTGGTCGATGTGGCCTGCGGTGCCGATGATCATCGTGGGTGCGTCGTCACATGAAGTTGCGGGTGTGCAGCTCGGCGAGCCGCTGCGCCTCGTCGTGCCCGAAGCCCAGCCGCGCGAGCCGCGCCCGGCGGCCGGCCGCCATGTCGCGCTGAAGCTGCTGCACGGCCGCATGGCCGCGCGCGACGGTATCGGGAGAGAGTTCGCCCGCGGCCAGCAGCACCAGCGAGTCGAACACTTCCTCGTTGAGGCCCGCCGTGCCGGCCAGCGTGTCGTAGCGAACCTCGATGGCATTGCGCAGCCGCACCTGGTAGTCGGGCTGCACCGAGAGCCGGTATTCGAGGTGCGCCATGCCGAAGGCGACATGGCGTGCCTCGTCGCGCGCAGCGAGCCGTGCGATCTGCCGGGTCACCGGGTCGGGCGCGTGCGCGTGCAGGAAGTTGAGCAGGTTCACGAAGCTGCCCTCGCCGAGCACGGCCAGCAGGAAGGTTGCGATGGAGAAGTCGGGCGCGTCGAACAGCGTGCGCAGCGAGGCCTGCCCGCCGGCCGTCGACAGCGCGGGCTGGTGGCCACGCAGCGTGGCGCGGCGCGTGAACACCTCCACATGCCGCGCCTCGTCGGCGCATTGAAGCGCCAGCAACTGCAGCACTTCGCGGAAGTGGGGGTGGATCTGTCCGAGGTGGCGCGCCGGCACCAGCAGCGCGGCGTTCTCGTTCTCGATCAGGTAGGTCATCACCTGCACCACGGCGGCTTCGACGGCGCTCGGCAGCTCGAAGGGCGCGTCCCAGTCGATGGCGGTCGCCGGATCCCATTGGGCTGCCGCCGCCTGCCGATAGAGCTCGCCGGCCGTCTCGGCCCAGAGCTCGTCGCGGCGGTGCAGCGCGAAGAAGAAGGGCGGGCTGCCGGCTTCCACCGTGGCGCCGCGGGCGGCGAGGCCCCAGCCGGGCGCGGCGTCTTCGGCGGGCGTGCCGTTGGCGTCGCCCTGCGCGAAGCCCGTGGATTGCGCACCGAGCCAGCGGCCTTCGGCATGCGGGCCGCGCGTGACGAGTGCTTCTTCCTGCGCCGCGTCGAAGTGCAGCACGTGCCCCTGGCTGCGACACCATGCCTCCAGGTGCATGCGCCAGTCGGGCGAGTTCCCGCGCACGCGCAGCTCGCCGCCCACCGGCCGCTCGGCCAGCGCGCGGCGGATGAGCAGCAGGGCGCCCTGGTCGAGGCCCAGCGACTCAATATCGATAGTCGGGATTGGTGATGCGGCCATCGCCGTCGTAGAAGAGCTCGTCGTCCACCGCGCGTTCGAGCAGGGCGTAGCCGCTGGTGCGACCGGTGCGCCATTCGCGCAGGCCCTCGAGTTCGAGCAGCGGGCGCACCTGCGGGTCGTCCCAGCGCATCGCCATCAGCAGCGAGACGAAGCGATCGACCAGCGCTGCAGGCGCGCCGGGGCTGGTGGTGAAGTTGCAGTGGTCGTACGCGCCGGTGCGCGCCAGCACGCGCGTGCTGCCCGAGGGCAGCGTGCCGTCGAGGCCGAAGGCCAGGTGGTTGCCGTCGATCAGGCAGCAGGCGTCGACCTCGCCGGCCATCAGCGCGACGGCCGCGTCGCGCTCGCCGCCGATGTGGTCGCCGTGCTTGCCTCCGAGCACGTCGAAGTAGCGCGCCTGGAAGTCGCGCGGCTTCAGCAGGCCTTCGGTGCGCAGGTGGTCGAGCGGGATCAGCGTGGCCTGCGGCGAATCGAGCGCGCCGAAACCGACGGTCTTGCCGCGCAGGTCGGCCAGCGATTGCACCGGGCTGTCGGCGCGCACGACGATCGCCGAACGCAGGTCGCAGTCGGTGTCGCGCATGGCCACGGCCTGCACCTGAAGGCCCCGGCTGCGTGCGATGCGCTCGGCACGGACCCAGGCCAGCGGCGAGTTCCACGCCAGGTGCAGCGTGCCGTCGAACTGCGCCTCGACCTGGCTTTCGTAGTTCGAATACAGCACGTAGTCGAAGGGCAGGCCGTTCTTCACGAAGAAGGCTTTGAAGCCCTCCCAGATGGTGACGACCTTGGGCGCGTAGGCCACGGCGCCCATGATCAGCGTCTGCTGCGGCATCTCGCGGCTCCTTTCTCAGAACAGCGGCAGGCCGGTGATGGCCTTGCCGATGAAGTCGTAGAGCACGTCGGAGGTCGGCGCCATCACGCTCGATGCGCGCGCATCGCGGAAGAGCCGTTCGATGCCCGCCTCCTTTCGGAAGGCCGCACCGCCGCACACGCGCATTGCGATGTCGGTCACTTCGAGAGCGGATTCGGCTGCTGCCGCCTTCACCTCGAGCACGCGCAGCATGGTGTCGGCGCGGCCCGCGCCGATGGCGGCGATGGTGTCGTCCAGCAGCGCCTGCGCCATGTCGGCCTTGATGCGTGCCTTCGCCAGATAGGCGCGGATGGTGGGCAGGTCGGCCAGCGACGAATCGAGGTGCAGGTGCCGCGTCTGGCTCACATGGCCGATGGCACCGCGCAGCGCGCCTTCCATCAGGCCGGTGGAGCATGCGGCGCTGAGCACCGAGAACCACGGCAGCACCACGCCCATCATGGTGTCGAAGCCTTTGCCGTCCTCGCCGAGCCGGGCGTTGGCCGCAATGCGCACGTCCTTCGCCGTGATTGGCGTGGAGGCATTGCCGCGCAGCCCCAGCCCGTCGAAGCGGCCAGGCTGGCTCAGTCCATCGGACTTGGCATCGACCAGCCACAGCGTGCTGGCGCCCTCGGCCGCCAGCGGCTTGCTCGACCACACGTAGCTGTCGGCTTCGAAGGCCGAGGTGACCCAGCTCTTGCGGGCGTCGAGCACCACGTTGCTTCCGTCCGCGCGCGCGGTGCCGGTGGGTGCCCAGAAGTGGCTGCGCGAATCGGCTTCGGAGAAGGCCAGCGTGCTCAGGTGCTTGCCGCTGGCGATTGCGCGCCGCACGGACTCGGGGCCGAACTGTTCGAGCACGGCAGTGGCGCAGTAGTGCATGCACACCACCATCGCGGTGGAAGGGCAGGTCTGCGCGATGCGCGACACCACCTGCGCGGCTTCCTTCAGGCCCAGCCCCTGGCCCCCGACCGACGCGGCCGAGACCAGCCCGAGCAGGCCGGCCTCGCCCAGCGCCGAGATCGTCTCTCGTGGAAAGCGTCCCTCTGCGTCGGTGCGCTGCGCCAGGGGCTGCAGCGTTTGCGTTTCGATACCGGCGAGCACTTCGAGGGGGTTCATCGCTTTCTCCAGACAGGTGGTTGAGGGAATCGGGGTCTGCTACATCAGCCGCTCGCGCAGGGTGTCGAGCTGGCCTGTGAAGGTGGCGCTGTCTTCCAGGCAGCGCAGGTCGAGAAGCAGGCGGTCTTCGGCGATGCGGCCGATCACCGGCAGCGGCAGGCCGCGCAGCGCGGTGGCGAGGGCATCGAGCGCGGTGCCGATGCCTTTCTTCGAGGTGCCGGCCGGCGCGAGCGCAAGGCCCGCCGAGGGCAGGCGCTCCACCGGCAGCGAGCCGGAGCCGATCTGTCCAAGCAGCGGCACCACCTCGACGGTGAAGCGCGGCGACACGGCGGCCTGCACCGGCGCCTTCAGCGCCTCGGCCATCTCGCGGATCGCATCGGCGGGCCGCGTGAGCAGCCGCAGCGTCGGCAGGTCCTGCGCCAGGCGCTCGGGCCGCAGGTACAGCGAGAGCGTGGCCTCGAGCGCGGCCAGCGGCAGCTTGCTCATGCGCAGCGCGCGCTTCATCGGGAACTTGCGGATGCGGCCCACGGCCTCCTTGCTGCCCACGATGAGCCCGGCCTGCGGCCCGCCCAGCAGCTTGTCGCCCGAGAAGGTGACCACGTCGCAGCCGGCCGCGAGCATTTCCTGCGGCAGCGGCTCGCGCGGCAGGCCATAGTGCGCGAGGTCGATCAGCGAGCCGCTGCCCAGGTCGGTGGCCAGCGGCACGCCGCGCGCGTGCGCGATGCCGGCGAGCGTGGCTTCGTCGACCGCGGCGGTGAAGCCCTGCACCGCGTAGTTGCTGGTGTGCACCTTCATCACGAGCGCGGTGCGCTCGTTGATGGCGCGTTCATAGTCCTGCGGATGCGTGCGGTTGGTGGTGCCGACCTCGACCATGCGCGCGCCCGCGCTGGCCATCACGTCGGGCATGCGGAAGGCGCCGCCGATCTCCACCAGCTCGCCGCGCGAGACGATCGCCTCGCGCTCGCGCGCCAGCGCCGCGATGGTGAGCAGCACGGCAGCCGCGTTGTTGTTGACCACCGTGGCCGCTTCGGCGCCGGTGATGGTGCACAGCAGCTCTTCCACCAGCGAGTCGCGATCGCCGCGGCTGCCGGTGGCGAGGTCGTACTCGAGGTTGTTGGGCGATGTCATCACCGCGAGCAGCCGCTGCAGCGCCGCATCGGCCAGCAGCGCGCGACCGAGGTTGGTGTGGATGACGGTGCCCGTGAGGTTCAGCACCGCCTTCATGCGCGGCGCGAGGCGGGCCTGGATGCGCGATGCGAGCGCAGCGCCCAGCGCGTCGGGTTGCACGTCGGCAGCGGCGAGCTTGCCCGCCACGGCCCGAGCGCGAAGCCCTTCGAGCAGCGCGCGCGCTTCCTTCACCACCAGCGTATGGCCGTGCTCGGCCAGCAATGCGCCCGGCACGGCGAGGCGCAGCAGTTGATCGACAGAAGGCAGATCCTGGGGCCTTGCCGTCGAGCCGTGGACCACGGACTCTTCGGGCGCTGCCATCAGCCGCCTCCGCCGTCGTCGGGTATTTCGGGGTCGCCGAAAAGGAGCATCAGATTGTGGCCGCTGCGCTGGTGGCCGGCTTCGGAGACGAGCAGGTCGAGCGTGACGCTCGCGAGGTCGTCGGCGACGGGCTCGACTTCGGGGTCTTTTTCCATCGCGATCTGCTTGAGGTAGTGGCCGCAGCTGTCGCAGCACTCGGCCTTCACCGCGCCTTCGCGCGCGCCGGTGGCGGGCAGCTCTACGCCGGGCTGCGGCGAGAGCGACTCGAAGTGGATGCCCTTGGTGCTCTCGCAGTGCGTGCATTTGATGCGCACGTAGTGCCACTCGGTGCCGCACAGCGAGCAGTGCAGGTAGCGGAAGCCCGCTTCGTCGGCGCCGATGCGCGTGATGCTCGCGGTGGGCGCGCTGCCGCAGCAGGGGCATTCGTTGCCGGGGTCGGTGCGTCCGTAGATGTTCTCGCCCTCGCGTTCGGCCACCTGCAGCACGAGCTGCGTCCAGTACGCCTGAAGGCCGGCTGCGATCAGCGGCGCGGCCGCGAGGTCTAGCCCGAACATGATGCGGCGCGAGAGACGGTCGGCCTGCTCGTTGATCCATGCATCGTCAGTGGCCATCACGCGGTCGAGCGTGTCGCGCGCGGGGCCCTCGGGCAAGCGGGCGCGGAAGAGGCCGAGCAGGCGGCGCAGTTCCTTCAGCCACACGGGATCGCGCGTCCAGCCGAAGGCGGGCATCGGCGGCTTCAGCACCTTCGCGGCGGCTTCGAGCGCTTCGGATTCGGGCAGATCGACTGGCGCATAGTCCTGCAGCACCTGGTGCTGCGCCTGCGCGAGGTCGGCGATGAAGATCAGGTACTCGCGCATCGGATGCGAAGCCGCGAGCTGGCGAAGCCGCAATTGCCGGTCGGAGAACACGAGGGAGCGCACCGGCAGGCGCAGGAACGGCATCTGCCGCCCGGCCTGCATGGCGATCTGCTCAGGCTCGAGGATGCGTGTGGTCCGGGTCGGCGGTGGGTTGCCGGGGGAACTCGTCATCGGCGCAGTATCACTCACCTCGCGTCATTTTGCGATGCCAGAGAGGATGGTTGAGCTTCGCCCATCCCTCGGTGACCGTGCCGCGCGTCATCGCACGCAGCGTGCCCTTGACCCAGATCGCCGCGTAGATGTGCGTGATGACCGAAAGGATCAGCACCACGGCCGAAGCCGCGTGCACCACCACCGCGATGCGCCGCACGAGGATCGGGAAGAAGCCGACGAACCACGGGCTCCAGAACATGAAGCCCGTCACCAGCAGCAGGAGCAGGCTGATGCCGAAGGCCCAGAACACCAGCTTCTGCCCGGCGTTGTACTTGCCCACCGGCGGCATGCCCGACTTGTCGCCCTTGAGCATCTTCGGCGCGTTGGCGATCCACTCGCGGTCGCCCTTGTCGAGGATGTTCTCGCGCCACATCGTGAAGAACAGGAACACGAAGCCCAGCACCATCAGGAGGCCCATGAAGGGATGCAGGATGCGCGTCCACGGCCCGCCGCCGAAGAGGTTGGTCAGGAAGAACAGGCTGGGGTGGAAGAAGGCCAGGCCCGAGAGCGCGGCGGCGAAGAACATGATCGCGACGAACCAGTGGTTCATGCGCGTGGCGTCGCGGTAGCGGCGAAGGTAGTAGCGTGTCATCGCGTTCTTCTCCTCATGCGCGGGGTGCGGCGGACGGCGGCGAAGAAGCCGAGGCCGGCGGTTCCTCGATCACCACCACGTCGTCGGGCCTGCCGTCGCGGTCGGCGTCGGGGTGGTCGTCCTTGGGCTCGATGGGGCCGGTCTTCATGTAGTGGAAGAAGCTGCCCACCACGGCGCCGATCATGGCGACCATCGCGAGCGGCTTGGCCACGCCCTTCCACAGCGAGACCAGCGGGCTGATCTGCGGATCCTTCGGCAGGTCGGCGTAGAGCTGCGGCCGGTCGGCGTGCTGCAGCACGTACATCACGTGCGTGCCGCCCACGCCCGCCGGGTCGTACACGCCGGCGTTGGAAAAACCGCGCTCCTTCAGGTCGACGATGCGCTCCGAGGCGTACTCGTGCATGTCTTCCTTGGTGCCGAAGTGCAGCGCGCCGGTGGGGCAGGCCTTCACGCAGGCCGGCTCCAGGCCCACGCCCACGCGGTCGGAGCACAGCGAGCACTTGTAGGCCTTGTTGTCGACCTTGCTGATGCGCGGCACGTCGAAGGGGCAGCCGGTGACGCAGTTGCCGCAGCCCACGCAATGCTCGCTGATGAAGTCGACGATGCCGTTGGCGTACTTGACGATCGCACCCGGCGAGGGGCACGACTTCAGGCAGCCGGGGTCGTCGCAGTGCATGCAGCCGTCCTTGCGGATCAGCCACTCGAGCTTGCCGGCCTCGGGCTCGACCTCGGAGAACTTCATCACCGTCCAGGAGGCCGGCGTGAGGTCGACCGGGTTGTCGTAGGTGCCGTGCGTGGTGCCGACCTCGTCGCGCAGGTCGTTCCACTGCATGCACGCGACCTGGCAGGCCTTGCAGCCGATGCAGGTCGACACGTCGATCAGCTTCGCCACCTGCTGGACCTGCGGGCGGTGGCGGATCTCCGGCGACGGCGTGGTCGTGGCCGAGCGGGCGGCGATGTCGAGGGTTTGAAGAGAGGACATCGTTCAGGCCTTCTCGATGTTCACGGTGAACGACTTATACTCGGGCGTCTGCGTGTTCGCGTCGCCCACGAAAGGCGTCAGCGTGTTCACCAGGTAACCCGGCTTGGCCACGCCCACGAAGCCCCAGTGGTTCGGCAGCCCCACGGTGTGCACGGTGCGGCCGTCCACCTGCAGCCCGACGATGCGCTTGGTGACGACCGCCACGGCCTTGATGTAGCCGCGCTTGCTCGACACCTTCACCATGTCGCCGTGGCCGATGCCCTTCTCCTTCGCGAGCTCCTCGCCGATCTCGACGAACTGCTGCGGCTGGATGATGGCCGAGGTGCGCACGTTCTTGGTCCAGTAGTGGAAGTGCTCGGTGAGCCGGTAGCTGGTCGCCACGTACGGGAAGTCCTTCGGCACGCCGAGCTTCTCGAGGTCGCCCTTGAAGATGCGTGCCGCGGGATTGGCGCGCGCCTTCTCGTTGTTCGGGTGCATCAGGTTGTTGACCAGCGGCGACTCGAAGGGCTCGTAGTGCTCGGGCAGCGGTCCCTCGGCCATGCCGGTGGGAGCGAAGAGTCGCGCCACGCCCTCGGCGGTCATGATGAAGGGACGCACCGCCTCGGCGTCGGTCGGGCTCGCGTCGGGTCGGATGTCGGGCACGTCGGCGCCGCCCCATTGCTTGCCGTTCCACGCGACGAGGCCGCGCTTCGCGATCCACGGCTTGCCGGTGGTCGGGTCGGTCGAGGCGCCGTTGTAGAGGATGCGCCGGTTCGCGGGCCAGGCCCACGCCCAGTTCTGCACCATGCCGATGCCGTACGGGTCGGCGTTGTCGCGCCGCGCCATCTGGTTGCCGGCCTGCGTCCATGCTCCGGCGTAGATCCAGCAGCCGCTGGCGGTACTGCCGTCGTCGCGCAGCAGGCCGAAGCCCGAGAGCTGCTCGCCGGCCTTGGCCAGCGGCGGCTTGGTCGGGTCCTTCGGATCGGTCAGGTCGGCCAGCGCGCGGCCGTTGTATTCCATCGCCAGCTCCTGCGCGGAAGGCGAGTGCGGAATCTTGTAGGGCCAGGTGAGCTTGACGATCGGATCGGGGAAGGCGCCGCCGTCCTTCGCGTAGGCCGCGCGCATGCGGTTGAAGATGCCCGCGACGATCTCGATGTCGCCCTTGGCCTCGCCCGGCGGCTCCGCGCCCTTCCAGTGCCACTGAAGCCAGCGGCTGGAGTTGGTGAGCGAGCCGTCTTCCTCCGCGAAGCAGGTGGAAGGCAGGCGGAACACCGTGGTCTGGATGTCGGCGGACTTGACGTCGTTGAACTCGCCGAAGTTGCGCCAGAACTCGCTGGTCTCGGTCTGCAGCGGATCGATGGTGACCAGGAACTTGAGCTTCGAGAGCCCGTCGACGATCTTCTTCTTGTCGGGGAACGAGCCCACCGGGTTGAAGCCCTGGCAGATGTAGCCGTTGAGCTTGCCCTGGTTCATGAGCTCGAAGGCCTGAAGCACGTCGTAGAGCCTGTCGATCTTCGGCAGGTAGTGGAAGGCCCAGTCGTTCTCGGCCGTGGCCGCGTTGCCCCACCAGGCCTTCTGCATGCTGACGAAGAACTTCGGGTAGTTCTGCCAGTAGCTCATCTGGTTGGGACGCAGGGGCCTGAGCGCGCGGGTCTTGTAGTAGTCCTCCAGCGTCTGCTCGTTGTCACGCGCCAGCGACATGTAGCCCGTCAGCGAGTTCGACAGCAGCCCCAGGTCGGTGAGGCCCTGGATGTTGCTGTGGCCGCGCAGCGCGTTCATGCCGCCGCCGGGCACGCCGATGTTGCCCAGCAGAAGCTGCACGATGGCGCCGGTGCGGATCATCTGCGAGCCCTGGCTGTGCTGTGTCCAGCCCAGCGCGTACATGATGGTCATGGTGCGCTGGGAGGTGCTGGTGCTCGCGATGTACTCGCAGACCTTCAGGAACTTGTCCTGCGGCGTGCCGGTGATGCGGCTCACCATCTCGGGCGTGTAGCGCGAATAGTGCCGCTTCATCACCTGCAGCACGCAGTTCGGGTCCTGCATGCTCATATCGACCCTGGCCATGCCCTGCTCGTCGAGCGCGTAGCCCCACGACTTGGGGTCGTAGTTGCGCTTCTCGGCGTTGTAGCCGCTGAACAGGCCGTCCTCGAACTTGTAGTCGGGGCCGACGATGAAGGTCGCGTTGGTGTAGTTGCGGACGTACTCGGTCTGTATCTTGTCGTTGGTCAGAAGGAAGTTGATGACCCCGGCCAGGAAGGCGATGTCCGACCCCGCGCGGATCGGCGCGTAGTAGTCGGCCATGGCGGCCGAGCGCGTGAAGCGCGGGTCGACCACCACCAGGCGGGCCTTGTTCTGTTTCTTGGCCTCGATGACCCACTTGAAGCCGCACGGATGCGCCTCCGCGGCGTTGCCGCCCATGATCAGCACGACATCCGCGTTCTGGATGTCCTGCCAGTGGTTGGTCATCGCGCCTCTGCCGAACGTCGGGGCCAGACTGGCCACCGTGGGTCCGTGTCAGACGCGTGCCTGGTTGTCGAACACCAGCATTCCGGTCGAGCGGAATGCCTTGTGCGTGATGTATCCGGTTTCGTTGGACGAGGCCGAGGCGCAGAGCATGCCGGAGCTGGTCCAGCGGTTCACGGTCTTGCCGTCGGCGTTGGTGGTCTGGAAGTTGGCGTCGCGGTCGGCCTTCAGCAGCTTGGCGATGCGGTCGAGCGCCTCGTCCCAGCCGATGCGCTTCCACTCGGTGCCGCCGGGTTCGCGCACCTCGGGGTACTTCAGCCGCATGGGGCTGTGCACGAAGTCGAGCAGGCCGGCGCCCTTGGGGCACAGCGTGCCGCGGTTCACGGGGTGGTCGGCATCGCCCTCGATGTGGAGGATGTCGGATACCACGTTCTTCGCCTTGTCGCCCAGGCTGTACATGATGAGCCCGCAGCCCACCGAGCAGTACGGGCAGGTGTTGCGCGTCTCGGTGGTGCGCGCGAGCTTGAAGTTGCGGGCCTCGGCCAGCGCGGCGGTCGGCGAGAAGCCGAGTGCGACGATGCTGGAGCCGACCAGCCCCGCGCTGCTGACGCGGAAGAATTGCCGGCGGTTCATGTCCATGACGGAACCTCCTGCGGCGGTGAAGTGATGGGTTGTTTCATCGTGGTCTTCTTTTCTTCTTGCGGGGTAACTTCGAATGAACCTTGCGTGCCGGCCGCGCTACTTGGGCGCCGTGCCGTCGCCTCCGCTGGGCGCGGGCGCCGCGCCGCCGGAGGTGCCGCCGCTGCCGGCCGGCCCGCTCATGCCGCCGACGGCTGCGCCGCCCTCGGACGGGCCTTGGTGGGAACTGGAGGATTCGACCTTGTCACCGGATGCGGCGGGCGCGACGCCCGTGGGGCTCGCGCCGGTGGCGCCGGTGCTTGTGGAGGCCTTCGGCGCGGGGGGCTTGGGATCGCATGCACTTGCCAGCAGGCCGGCGGCAAGGCACAGGCCGATGATCTGCAAGCGCTGCTGACATCGTGGCATCGACACTCCTTGTGGGAAGGGCGGATCCGGCAACGGGCTGTTTTTATGGCCTCGTCTTCCGCTCGCCGGGTGTGCCCGGTTTGCGACAAACGGGATGCGTTTGTCGCATCATGCGACAGCATCCTGCCAGGATCAAGGGCAAAAGGAGCGCAATAACCCTCGAAGCGACCCGTGGCGCCGGGCGTCGGCTATTGTTCGCGCCATGAATGCCTCCCTTCGCCTGGGTTGGCGCACGCTCTGGCGCGACCTGCGCGCCGGCGAGTTGCGCCTGTTGATCGTCGCCGTGCTGCTGGCCGTGGCCGCGCTCACGGCTGTCGGCTTCTTCGCCGACCGGTTGCAAGGCGGCCTGAAGCGCGACGCGCGCCAGCTGCTGGGCGGCGACGCGGTGATCGTCAGCGACAACCCGACACCCGAGGCCTTCGTGGCGCAAGCGAAGTCGCTGGGGCTGGAGGGCACCAGCACCTACGGCTTTCCGACCATGGCCCGCGCCGACGATGCGCAGGGCGGCGCCAGCAAGCTGGTGGCGCTGAAGGCGGTGACGGCCGGCTATCCGCTGCGCGGCAGCCTGCAGACTTCCACCACCATCGACGGCGCCGGCGCCGTCACGCGAGACATTCCTCCGCCCGGTGAAACCTGGGTCGATGCATCCTTGCTCGATTCGCTGGGCCTGAAGGTCGGCGACACGCTGCTGCTGGGCGACACCGGCCTGCGAGTGGGCCGCGTCATCACGCTGGAGCCCGATCGCGGCGCCGGCTTCATGAGCTTCTCGCCGCGCGTGATGCTCAACCAGGCCGACGTGGCCCGCACCGGGCTCGTGCAGCCGGCCAGCCGCGTGGGGTATCGCTATGCCGTGGCGGGCAGCGACGCCGCGGTCAAGCGCTTCACCGACTGGGCCGACGCCACCATCAAGAAGGGCGAGCTGCGCGGCGTGCGCCTCGACTCCTTCGAGAGTGGCCGGCCCGAGATGCGCCAGACGCTCGACCGCGCCGAGAAATTCCTGAGCCTGGTCGCGCTGCTCGCGGCGCTGCTGTCGGCCGTGGCGGTGGCGCTGGCCGCACGCGGCTTCGCGGCCAGCCATCTCGACGACTGCGCGATGCTGCGCGTGCTCGGACAGAGCCAGCGCACCATCGCCATTGCCTATGCCTTCGAGTTCGCGGTGATCGGCATCGTGGCCAGCGCATTGGGCGTGGCCATCGGCTTCGCGGTGCACTATGTCTTCGTGCTGCTGCTGGCGGGGCTGGTCGAGACCGCGCTGCCCGCGGCCACGCTGTGGCCCGTGGCCTTCGGGCTGGGCATGGGGCTCACGCTGCTCTTCGCCTTCGGCCTGCCGCCGGTGCTGCAGCTTGCGCGCGTGCCGCCGCTGCGCGTGATCCGGCGCGACGTGGGCGGCCTCAAGCCGGCTTCGCTCGCGGTGCTGGGCGTGGGCGTCGCGGGCTTCGCGGCGCTGCTGATGGCGGCGAGCAGCGACATCAAGCTGGGCCTGATCGCCGTCGGCGGCTTCGCGGGCGCGGTGGCGGTGTTCGCGCTGCTGAGCTGGCTGGCGGTGAAGGTGCTGCGCCGCAGCGTCAACGAGGCGACCGCGCCGCGCTGGCTGGTGCTGGCCACGCGGCAGATCTCGGCGCGGCCGGCCTACGCGGTGGTGCAGGTCAGCGCGCTCTCGGTGGGCCTGCTGGCGCTGGTGCTGCTGGTGCTGCTGCGCACCGACCTCGTGGCGAGCTGGCGCCAGGCCACGCCGCCCGATGCGCCGAACCGCTTCGTCATCAACGTCATGCCCGACCAGAGCGAGGCTTTCCAGAAGTCGCTGCGCGACGCGGGCGTGAGCAAGTTCGACTGGTACCCGATGATCCGCGGACGGCTCGTCGCCATCAACGACAAGCCCGTGACGCCCGACGACTACACGGAAGACCGCGCCAAGCGCCTGGTGGACCGCGAGTTCAACCTCAGCAACAGCGTGGACGCGCCCGCGCACAACAGCATCACCAACGGCAAGTGGACACCCGGTGCCGCCGGCGAGGTGAGCGTGGAAGAGGGCCTGGCCGAGACGCTGGGCCTGAAGATGGGCGACATGCTGCGCTTCGACATCGGCGGCATGCAGAACGACGCGCGCATCACCTCGCTGCGCAAGGTCGACTGGGGCTCGATGCACGCCAACTTCTTCGTGATGTACACGGTGGCCTCGCTGGCCGACGTGCCCACCACCTACATGGGCGCCTTCCGCGCGCCCGAGACGCGCGGCTTCGACAACGCGCTGGTGCGCAGCTACCCGAACGTGACCAACGTCGACATGAGCGCCACCATCAACCAGGTGCAGCGCGTGCTCGACCAGGTGATCCGCGCGGTCGAGTTCCTGTTCGGCTTCACGCTCGCGGCCGGCCTCGTGGTGCTGTTCGCCGCGGTGACGGCCACGCGCGAGGAGCGCGCGCGCGAGTTCGCCGTGATGCGCGCGGTGGGCGCTCGCGCCAGCCTGCTGCGGCAGGTGCAGCGCGCCGAACTCGCGGGCGTGGGCCTGCTGGCGGGCTTCCTCGCGAGCATCGTGGCCGCGCTGATCGGCTGGGGGCTGGCGCGCTTCGTGTTCGAGTTCACCTGGACCGCTTCGCCGCTGGTGCCGGTGGCCGGTGCGCTGGCCGGGGCGGTGCTGGCGCTCGGCGCGGGATGGTGGGGCCTGCGCGAAGTGCTGCGCCGGCCGGTGGTCGACACGTTGCGCCGCGCCGCCGAGTAGAAGCAGCCGGAAGCAATCTTTTTCTTCGGCCTCGGGCCGGACGGGGCCGTGGAATGCAATACATTCCCCGGCCCCGTATTCATTTCAGAGAAGAGAAATTCCTGCATGCGCTTGGCGTCATTCCAGATCACCAACTTTCGCTCGATCAACGACAGCGGCCTCATCGACTCCACGCAGATCACGGCGATCCTCGGCCGGAATGACAGCGGCAAATCGAACCTGCTGCGTGCGCTCCACAGCCTGAACCCCGCCGAAGGCATTGCCGAACTCAGCCCCATCAAGGACTTTCCGCGCCATCGCCGCCTGGAAGAGTGCACTGGCGACACCCCCGTCGTCTTCACGCGCTGGAGCCTCGACGAGAGCGAGCAGGCCGAGCTGGCCGCGATCCTGCCGCGCGCGGCGGGCGTGCGCCACGTCACTGCGAGCCGGGGCTATGCCGCAAGCCGCTCGGCCGGCTTCGAAGGGCTTGGCGCCCTGTCGCTCGACGTGAGCGACACCAAGGCCAAGGTCCGCAAGATCGTGCCGGCCGTGAAGGCGGCCGCAGAGAAGGTCGCCGACGAAGCCGCGAAGGCCGCGCTCGAGCAGGAAACCGACGCCTTCGACGCCGCGATGATCATGAGCCCCGACTACATCAAGTGGTCGGCGGGCGCCATCAAGGCGGCCCAGGCCCTGCGCAAGGCGCTTGCCGTGTCGGGCGCCGAGCTCAGCGACAAGCAGGACCAGATGCTCGCCGAGCTGGAGGAAACCGCGCTTTCCATCGCCAACGACACGCCCGCGCTGGAGCGCGCGCAGGAATGGGTGATCGGCAAGCTGCCGCGTTTTGTCTACGTCGACGAATACCCGGCACTGCCCGGCCGCCAGAACATCGCCGAATACCTGGGGCGAGAGGGCTGGGGCCAGCTCACGCCCGAGCAGCAGAGCTTCGGCAAGCTGTGCAAGGTCGCGGGGCTCGACCTGCGGCAGCTGCAGGCCCTGCTCGACAAGAACGACCAGGCCACTCGCAACCAGCTCGTCAACCGCGCCGGCTCGGTGGTGACCGCCGAGATCCGCCGCCTGTGGAAGGACCGCGCGCTGAAGGTGCGCTTCAACCTCGACGGCCAGTACCTCGATACGCTGGTGTCCGACCCGAACGCCGCCTACGAGGTCGAGGTGAACCTCGAGGAGCGCAGCCGCGGCTTCCAGTGGTTCTTCTCGTTCTACGTCGCCTTCTTCGCCGACACCCGCGGCGGCAACGCGGAAGACGCAGTGCTGCTGCTCGACGAGCCCGGCCTTCACCTGCACCCCCATTCGCAGGCCGACCTGCTGGCGCACCTGGAGAAGGACTTCGGCAACCAGATCGTCTACACCACGCATTCGCCGTTCATGGTGCCCGCGCACCGGCTCGACGCGGTGCGCACGGCCAGCCTCGACGAAGTCGGCGGCACCACTGTGAGCAATGCCGCGGAGGGCGACGAGCGCACGCTGTTCCCGTTGAAGGCCGCGGTGGCGCTGAGCCGGATGGCGAGCGAGCCGGTGAAGCAGGACGTCTCCAAGCCCGTGGTGGCGACGCCGGAACCGGTGAAGCCCGCGCCCGCGAAGCCTGCGAAGTCGGCCAAGTCCGCCGAGGCGGCGGCCGTGATTCCGGCTCCCGCGAAGACCGAGGCTGCGAAGCCTGAACCCGTCAAGGCCGAACCTGCAAAGTCCGTTGTCGTGGAAAGCGCCAAGCCGATGGAAGCAGCGCCTGTCGCAGTGGCTGCGCCGGCACCAGCCATGCCCGTGCCCGAGCCGGCGAAGGTCGTCGCTCCTGCAAAGGCCGAGACAGTCAAGTCTGAGGCGGTGGAGCCAGTCGTCGTGGAAAGCGCAAAGCCTGCGGAAGCGGTGCCTGTTGCAGTCGCTGCACCGGCCGTCGCGCCTGCGGAAGTGCCGGCACCTGCGAGTCCCGAACCGGTGAAGCCGGTGGTCGCCGAGAGCGCCAAGCCCGTCGAGCCTGTCGCCGCAGTGCCGGTCGCCGTGGCTGCGGAGCCCGTCGAGGCTCCGGTGGCGCAGACCGAACCCGCCTGATCCCGCTGGCTCCTGTCGAGGGGCTGCCTTTGTTCAGAGGCAGCCTTCTTCCCTGAACATGTGCTCCCCCGCGAAATCCACGAACGCCCGCACCTTAGGCGACAGCTGCCGGCTCGACGGCCAAAGCGCCGAGAACTGGCCTTGCCGCACGAGGTGCGTGGCCAGCACGCGCTGCAGTTCGCCTCGGCAGAGCGAATCGCGTGCGAGGAAATCGGGCATGTAGGCCACGCCGAGGCCGGCCACGGCCGCGCCCAGCATGGCTTCCATGTTGTTGCACAGCAGGCCGGGCGGTAGTTGCGTAGGCAGGCCGGGCAGGTCCCAGTCCTCGATCTTTCCGCCGGTGACGAACTTGTAGCGCAGGCAGGTGTGCCGCGCGAGGTCGGCCGGCGTCTGCGGCACGCCGTGGCGCTCCAGGTAGGCCGGCGAGGCGACCAGCACGAAGCGGAACGGGCCGAGCCGGCGCGCCACCAGTTGTGAATCCACAAGGTCGCCGCTGCGGATCGCCACGTCGACGCCCTCGGCGATCACGTCGACCAGCCTGTCGTTGAAGTCGAGGTCGAGCTCGATCTCGGGGTAGCGCTCCCTGAAGGCCGGCAGGATCGGCAGCAGGAACCGGTAGCCGATGGTCGGCAGGCTCACGCGCAGGCGTCCGCGCGGAGCGGCAATGGCGTCCTGCATCATGGCCCGCGCGTCGTCCAGCTCGTCGAGGATGCGGCGGCAGCGCTCGTGGAAGAGGGCGCCTTCCTGCGTGAGCCGCATGTGCCGCGTGGTGCGGTTGAAGAGGCGCACGCCGAGCTGCTGCTCGAGCCGCGCGACGTTCTTGCCCACGGCCGAGGCCGAGATGCCGAGCTCCCGGCCGGCCTTGGCGAAGCTCGCGTGGTCGGCCGCTCGCACGAAGGATTCGAGTCCGCTGAAGCTGTCCATGGATTGGCAACCTTTGGTTGGGAGTGTGAGGAGCAATGGGGCAATTTTCATCGCATTGATTCCTTTCTATCTTCGTGCCTTCCTTTTTTACCTTCCGCGAAAGCACGCTCCCGATGTCCCCGTCTTTCTCCAGAAACTGGCTCCTGGCCGCCGTCTGCCTCGCGGCGCTGGGCATGCCGCTGAGCTTCACCGGCCCGGCGGTGGTGCTGCCCGCCGTCCGCGATGCGCTGGGCGGCAGCCCGGTGCAGCTCAACTGGGTGACCAACGCCTTCATGCTGAGCTTCGGTGCCACGCTGATGGCCGCCGGCGCGCTGGCCGATGCGTACGGGCGCAAGCGCGTCTTCCTGCTGGGGCTCGCGGTGGTGGCGCTCAGCGCCTCGCTGCTGACTCTGGCACCGGGCATCGTGGCCTTCGACCTGGCGCGCGCGCTGCAGGGGCTGGGCTCGGCGGCGGCCTTCGCGGCAGGCACGGCGGCGCTGGCGCAGGTGTTCGACGGCGCGGCGCGCACGCGGGCATTCAGCCTGATCGGCACCGCGTTCGGCGTGGGGCTGTCCTGCGGCTCCATCCTCTCGGGCTGGCTCGCGGAGAGTTTCGGCTGGCAGGCGGTGATGCTGAGCCCCGGCGCGGTCAGTCTCGTGGCGCTGTGCATCGCCGCGCTGTCGATGCACGAATCGCGCAACCCGCAGGCCATGGGGCTCGACGTGCCGGGCACGCTGAGCTTCACCGCCGCGCTGAGCTTGCTGACGCTGGGCGTGCTGCAGGCGCCCGACAGCGGCTGGGGCAGCCCGTGGGTGCTCGGCGCGCTGGCGGGCGCGGCGGCGATGGGCGTCGTCTTCGTCGCCATCGAGAGGCGCGTGGCGCATCCGATGCTCGACCTGTCGCTGTTCCGCTTTCCGCGCTTCGTGGGCGTGCAGCTGCTGGCCGCCGCGCCGGCCTATGGCTTCGTCGTGCTGCTGGTGCTGCTGCCGATCCGCTTCGTGGGGCTCGAAGGGCGCAGCGCGATCGAGGCGGGCGCCTTCATGTTCGCGCTCTCGGGGCCGATCCTCGTCGTGCCGACGCTGGCGGCATCGCTGGCGCACCGGTTCTCGGCGGGCGCGATCTCGGCCGTCGGGCTACTGGTCTGCGCTGCCGGGCTCTTCTGGCTCAGCCGCTGTGCGCCGGGCACGCCGCTCGCCGGAATGGTGTGGCCGCTGCTGCTGATCGGCGCCGGCATCGGACTGCCCTGGGGCCTGATGGACGGGCTGGCCGTGAGCGTGGTGCCGCGCGAGCGCGCGGGCATGGCCTCGGGCATCTTCAACACGGTGCGGGTGGCGGGGGAGGGCATTGCGCTGGCGCTGGTCGGCGCCGGGCTGACTGCGCTGGTGACGGCGCAGCTGGGCCATGCCGCTGCCGCATCGCAGGCGGCGCAGCGCATGACCACCGGGAACCTCTCGCAAGCACTGGCGCTGTTGCCCGGAATTGACCGCGCGGGGCTGCTGCATGCCTATGGCGCGGCGTTCGGCACGCTGCTGTACGTGCTGGCTGGCGTGACGGTGCTGACGGCAATCGTCGTGTTCGCCTTCCTGCGCGGCGAGACGCATGCCGAGGCCGGCGCCGTGGCGCTGGAGTCGACGGCCTGCTGATGCTTCAGGCCGCTTCGGCGGCCTCGAAGATGTCGCGCAGCCACTGCGTGAACACGCGCACGCGCGACGACAGCTGCCGGTTCTGCGCATAGAGCACCGAAACCGGCATCGGCGGCGGCGCGAACTCCGGCAGCAAAACCTTCAGCCGCCCGTCCGCCAGTTCGCCGGCCACGCGGTAGCGCGGCACCTGCACCAGCCCCAGGCCGGCGACGGCCGAGCCGGTGTACAGGTCGGCACCGGTCACCGAGACGATGCCGCCGAGCTGCACGCTCGTCACGCGTCCGTCGACAGTGAATTCGAGCGGCACCGCCTTGCCCGTGGCGCTGGAGATGTAGTGGATGGCGCGGTGCGATGCCAATTCCTCCGGGCTGCGAGGCTCGCCGTGCGCCGCCAGGTAGGCCGGGCTCGCGACCGTGACCTGCGGCAGCAGCGCCACGCGTCGCCCGACCATCGACGAATCCTGCAGCGTGCCCGCGCGCAGCACGCAGTCGACGCCTTCGCGCACAAGGTCCACCAGCCGGTCGTCCTCGCCGATGTGCAGTTCAAGGTCAGGGTAGCGAGCGAGGAAGTCCGGCAGCGCCGGCACCACGAAATGCCGCGCCAGCGTGCCCTGCAGGTTCACGCGCAGCAGGCCCTTGGGCGCGGCGTCGCGGAACAGGCCCTCGGCCTCTTCCACGTCGGCCAGCAGCCGCACGCAGCGGCGGTAGTAGGCCTCGCCGTCCTGCGTGAGGCGCACGGTGCGGGTGGTGCGCTCCAGCAGCCGGGTGCCGAGGCGCTGTTCGACGCGCTTGATGAGGTTGGTGACGGTCGCGCGGGGGATCTGCAGGTCTTCGGATGCCTGCGTGAAGCTCTGGCGCTCGGCGATGCGCACGAAGGCCTGCATTTCCTGGAAGCGGTCCATGGGCGGCGCCGGGTTCTATTGTTGAAGTAAATGGAATGGTAATGGCAAATGGCGGCTGATTATCTTTTGAATGGAACGATCGAAGATTCGCTTCACCAACCACCCACCACTGCAAAGGAACAGCCATGACCCACTCACCCCAACCCAAGGTCGCCATCGTCACCGGCGCATCGCGCGGCATCGGCGCCGCCGTTGCCCGGCGCCTCGCCGGGGACGGCTTCGCGGTCGCCGTCAACTATGCGTCGAGCCCGGCGCAGGCCGAGGCCCTCGTGGCCGAACTCCAGGCCGCTGGCGGCAGGGCCGTCGCCGTCAAGGCCGACGTGGCCAGCGCCGGCGAAGTGCGTGCCATGTTCGACGCCGTCGAGGCGCAGCTCGGCAAGGTCGACGTGCTGGTCAACAACGCCGGCGTGCTCAAGACCCTGCCGCTGGCCGAGCACACCGACGCGCTCTACGACCAGACCTTCGACATCAACGTGCGCGGCACCTTCAACACGCTGCGCGAGGCCGCCGGTCGCCTCAACGAGGGCGGGCGCATCGTCAACTTCTCGAGCACGGTGCTCGCGCTGAACATGCCGGGCTATGCGATCTACAACGCCACCAAGGCGGCGGTCGAGTCCTTCACGCACGTGTTCGCCAAGGAACTGCGCGGCCGCAACATCACGGTGAACGCGGTGGCGCCGGGGCCGATCGCCACGGCGCTCTTCCTCGAGGGCAAGACCGAGGAGCAGATCCAGAACTTCGCGAAGGCGCCGCCGCTGCAGCGCCTGGGCCAGCCCGAGGACATCGCCTCGGTGGTCTCCTTCCTCGCCGGGCCCGACGCAGGCTGGGTCAACGGCCAGATCCTGCGCGCCAACGGCGGCCTGGCCTGACGGGCGGCGAGCTTTCATCCCAAACGAACCAGACGGAGAAATCACTCATGCAAAAGCAGATCGTCCTTGTCACCGGTGCGGGCACCGGCATCGGCAGGCTCAGTGCGCAATCGCTGGCCGAGGCCGGACACGTCGTCTACGCGTCGATGCGCGACATCGCGGGCCGCAATGCCGGCCGCGCCGCCGAACTGCGCGCGCTGGCCGCGGCGAAGAACATCCAGCTGCATCCGCTCGAACTCGACGTGCTCTCGCAGGAATCGGCCGATGCGGCCGCCGCGACCATCGTGCGGGAGCAGGGCCACATTGACGTCGTGATGCAGAACGCCGGCCACCTGGTGGTCGGGCCCACGGAGGCCTTCACGCCCGAGGAAATCGTGAAGGTGTTCGACACCAACGTGCTCGGCGCGCAACGCGTGAACCGCGCGGTGCTGCCGTACCTGCGGGCCCAGGAGTCGGGGCTGATGCTGTGGATCAGCAGCACCACCACCAAGGGCGGCTTCCCGCCGTTCATGGGCCCCTACGGCGCGGCCAAGGCGGCAATGGATTCGCTGGCCGCCACGCTGGCCTACGAGATCGCGCGCTTCGGCATCGAGACTTCCATCGTCGTGCCGGGCGCCTTCACCAAAGGCACCGACCACTTCCCGAGCGCGGGCAAGCCGGTCGATGCTGCGACCGCCGCTGCCTACGGCCGCTACGACGGCCTGATGGACCAGATCGGCGCGCGCCTCTCGGCGCTGACGCCCGACAACGCCGACCCGCAGGCCGTGGCCGACGAGATCGTGCGCATCGTGGGCCTGCCGGCCGGCACGCGGCCGATGCGTTCGCTGATCGACTTCGTGGGCGACGGCGCGGCCGAGGTGTTCGAGGTGTCGGAGCGCGTGCGCATCGAGTTCGCAAGGCGCATCGGCATGGCCGACCTGCTCGAGGCGAAAGTGCGCCGCTAAGCAAGGCGTCACAAAGAGCGGGGCGGTCTTCCTGTCCAATAGCGGCATGGAAAACCCGCCCCACGACATCACCGAACGCGTGACCGAGCTCGAGATCAAGTCGAGCTACGCCGAAGACCTGCTCGACCAGCTGAACATGACGATCTACCGCCAGCAGCAGCAGATCGACCGGCTGATCCTGCAGGTCACGCAGCTGAAGGAGCAAATGCAGAGCTCAGGCCAGGATGGCGCTGCACGCAATCCACGCGACGAACTCCCTCCGCATTATTGATACTCCCCCAGGCTTTGCGCACTTCGTGTCGCTGCGCCAAACCCCTCGCCGGGGGCAACACCGATGGCCCGGCAAAGCCGGTTCCATGGCGTTCCTGGAATGAGCGGTCAGCCGTGCGCGTGCCAGAGCACGGCGAAGAAGTGGCAGGTGCTGCCGGCGAGCACGAACAGGTGCCACACCGAGTGTGCAAAGCGCACCTTGTTGTCGAACAGGAACACCACCGCGCCGGCCGTATAGAAGAGCCCGCCGGCCACCAGCCAGCCAAGTCCCGCCGCCGACATGCGCTCGTACAGCGGCACGGCGGCCATCAGCGCCATCCAGCCCATCGCCACGTACAGGCCGGTTGACCACAGCGGATGCTGCAGCCGGTTGAACAGCTTGGCGCTCACGCCCAGCGCTGCGGCCGCGCAGATGGCGCCGAACAGCGTCCAGCCCAGCGGGCCGCGCAGCACGCCGAATAGAAAGGGCATGTAGCTGCCCGCGATGAAGAGGTAGATGGCCGCGTGGTCCAGCCGGTTGAACCAGGCCTTGGCACGGCCGATGGGCAGCGCGTGGTAGAGCGTGGAGATCAGGTACAGCACGATGGCCGTGCCCGCGAACAGGCTGGCGCCGACCACGCCCGCGGCCTGGCCCTTCTGGGCCGCGCTATAGACCAGGATGGGCAGCGAGGCGATGGCCAGCGCGAGGCCCAGGCCGTGGCTCAGGGCATTGAAGAGCTCTTCCATCGCCGTCTGGTCGCGCGCCGCGAGGACGGAGGATTTGCTGTGTTGCGAAGCTCGTGTCTGCAGGGAAGAGTTGGAGGTCATCGGCAATCCGTGCGCAAGCGCGTGTGGTTTGAAGATCGGTCTACTTGACCTGCTGCTTGCCCAGCTTGCGCGCCAGCGTGCGCCGGTGCATGCCGAGCCTGCGCGCGGTCTCCGAGATGTTGAAGCCGGTCTCGGCCAGCGTCTCGTGAATGCGCTCCCATTCGAGCGTCTTGATGGAAGTGGAGCGGTTGGTCAGCTCGACCTCGGTGGTGCCGGTGGCGCGGCCGAAGGCGGCCTCGATGTCGTCGGTGTTCGAGGGCTTGGCCAGATAGTGGCAGGCGCCGAGCTTGATGGCTTCCACCGCGGTGGCGATGCTGGCGAAGCCGGTGAGCACCACGATCAGCATCTTCGGGTTGTGCCGGTGCAGCATCTGCACGCAGGCCAGGCCCGAGGCCTCGCCGTTGAGCTTGAGGTCGACCACTGCGTAGCCTGGCGTGGCGGTTGCCAGCAGGGCCTCGACCTCGGCGAGGTTGCTCGCGTGCGTCACGCCGTAGCCGCGGCGCTCGAAGGAGCGGCCGAGCGCGCGCGCGAAGGCGCCGTCGTCCTCGACGATCAGCAGCTGGCGCTGCTCTTCAGCTCCGGTTTCGCTCATTGCCTTCCATTCCGATGGTCCTGCTGGCGGCGATGGCTTCGGCATCGGCCTCGTCATCGTCCACTTCCGAATCTTCTTCCTCGAGCACGATGGCCGCGAGCGGCAGCGTGATCTTCACGATGGCGCCGCCTTCAGGCCGGTTGGCCGCGGCGACGCGACCGCCCACGGTACGCGCCACGTTCACCACCAGGAACAGCCCCAGCCCGCCGCCCGCGCGGCCCTTGCTCGACTGGTAGGGTTTGCCGAACTCCTTGAGGATGGCCGGCAGGAAGCCCGGGCCCGCGTCGGTGACGGTGATCGTCAGCGCGTCGGCGTCGTGCGCCGCCTCGAGGCGCAGCCAGTGCGGCGACGCCTCCAGCGCATTGTCGAGCACGTTGCAGATCATCTGCTTGAGGGCCGAGTCGGAAACCATGGGCAGGTCGCGGCCGAAGCGGTTGTCGTACTCGAAGTCTTCCACCGGGCGCGTGGTGCGCCACTCCTCGACCAGGTCGTCGAGGAAGGTGCTGACGGTGGTTTCCTCCGACGATTCGCCGCGCGCCTCGCCGGCCGACAGCAGGATGCCGCTCACGATGCTCTTGCAGCGCTGGATCTGCAGCTCCATCTCGGCCACCTCGGTCAGCAGTTCCGGGTCGGAGCTGAAGTGCGGCAGCCGGCGCCAGTCGCCCAGGATCACCGCCAGCGTGGCCAGCGGCGTGCCCAGCTCGTGCGCCGCGCCCGAGGCCAGCAGGCCCATGCGCACGATGTGTTCTTCTTCCGAGGCGCGCTGGCGCAGGTCGGCCAGCCGCGCGTCGCGCGCACGCAGGTTGCGGCTGATGCGGGTGATGAAGATGACGAGCAGGGCGGCGTTCAGCGCGAAGCACACCAGCATGCCCTGGATGTAGGGGCTCCACAGGCCGCGGTCGTGGTCAAGCGGCAGCGCGAGCGGGCGCGAGAACAGCGCCAGTCCGGCGAAGCAGATGCTGGTGATGACGACCATGGTCCAGGTCGACCAGGCCTTCAGCAGCACCGCGCCCAGCGTCACCTGCAGCAGGAAGAGAAACACGAAAGGGTTGGTCGCGCCGCCGCTCAGGTAGAGCTGCGCCGTGAGCGTGGCCACGTCGACCAGCAGCGCGAGGAACAGTTCGCCGTTGGTCACGCGCCGGTGGCTGCGCGAGCGCAGCAGGCTCACCATGTTGAAGAGGGCGAGGCAGGCCAGCACCTGCAGCATGTGGTCCAGCGGCAGCCGGATCTCGAAGCCGTAGTGCACCACCAGGATGGTGGCGACCTGCCCGACCACCGCGAACCAGCGCAGCTGTATCAGCTGCTGCATGTTCTGGTGGCCGATGGCGTTGTCCAGGCTCGCGACGCCGGCGCGGGGCGGGTGCAGCTCGCCCGCGACCGCGGCGGACTCAGCCGTCGCGGCGGGCATCTTGGTCGGCGGGGCGGGCGTCGGCATGGGCCGCATTTTCGCTGCGCCGCACGAACCAGGCCGCGATCAGCACCATGAGGGCCAGGCCATACCAGGTCAGGGCGTAGACGAGGTGGCTGTTGGGAAAGGAAATGACCGTCAGGCCGCCGGCGGGCCAGGCGGGGGTGTCGGTGGCATTCGCAGGGGCCGGCGCGGCCTCCGCATCGACGAAGTAGGGCGCCACGTCGGCCAGGCCGCGTGCGGCGGCGATGGCCTGCACGTCGCGCGAGAACCAGCGGTCGCCGGCCGGATCGTTCTTGCGCAGGAAGCCGCCCTTGGGCTCGGTCAGGCGCAGCAGGCCGGCCACGGTGGTCTCGCCCTGGGGCTCAGTGGCGGCGCGCGCCTCGCGCTTCTGCGCTTCAGGCGGCACGAAGCCGCGGTTGACGAGCACCACGGTGCCGTCGGCGCTGCTGCGCAGCGGGGTCAGCACCCAGAAGCCGGCGCCCAGCCTGGTGCTGGCCTGCACCAGCGTTTCTTTGTCGTGGAGGAAGGTGCCGGCAAGGCGGACATGCCGGTATTCGTCGTTGGCCGCATTGACCATGGGCCATTCGGTTCGCCCGGGGGCCGTGGCGGCCGGGGCGTGCACGCGCTGGTCGACGCGTGCGATGAGATCGAGCTTCCAGGCCCTGCGCTCGACCTGCCAGGTGCCGAGCGCGACGAAGCCGGCGAAGGCGAGGACTGCGCAGACCGCCAGCGCCACCCGTGCGGCGGTGGAGCGCTGGCGGACGGCCTGCTCCGCCATCAGGGCATGTTCTTCATGTCGTGCATCGAGTGCGGCATCATGTTGGTGTTCATGTGGTACATGACCCACAGCGAACCGGCCAGCGTGATGACCACGAGCACGAGCGTGAAGATCAGCGCCAGCATGTTCCAGCCGCCTTCGGACTTGGCGTCCATGTGCAGGAAGTAAACCATGTGCACCACGATCTGCACCACGGCGAAGGCCAGGATGACGAGCGCGGTGGTGCCGGGCTTGTCGAAGACCTTGCCCATCACGAGCCAGAACGGAATGGCGGTGAGGATCACGGCCAGCACGAAGCCGGTCATGTAGCCCTTGAAGGTGCTGTGGCTCACCGGGCCGTCGTCGTGACCGTGCCCGTGATCGTCGTGGCCATGTGCGCCGTGGCCGGCGGTTTCGGTGTGCGCGCTCATTGCAGCGATCCCATCAGATACACGAAGGTGAAGACGCCGATCCAGACCACGTCCAGGAAGTGCCAGAACATCGACAGGCACATCAGGCGGCGGCGGTTGGCGGCGGTGAAGCCGTGCTTGGGCAGCTGGATCATCAGCACGATGAGCCAGACGATGCCGAAGGTCACGTGCAGGCCGTGGGTGCCCACCAGCGCGAAGAACGACGACAGGAAGGCGCTGCGCTGCGGGCCCGCGCCTTCGTGGATCAGGTGCGCGAATTCATACAGCTCCAGGCCGATGAAGCCCGCGCCCAGCAGGCCGGTGATGGCCAGCCAGACCAGCACGCCGCCCATGCGGCGCTGCTGCATCTGCAGCATGGCGAAGCCGTAGGTGATGGACGACAGCAGCAGCAGCGAGGTGTTGATCGCCACCAGCGGCAGGTCGAACAGGTCGGCGCCCGAGGGGCCGGCCGCGTAGCTGCGGCCCAGCACGCCGTACACCGCGAACAGGCAGGCGAAGATGAGGCAGTCGCTCATCAGGTAGAGCCAGAAGCCCAGCAGCGTGCCGTTCTCGGGGTGGTGGTCTTCGTTGCGGACGTTGAACACCTCGAAGGTGGGCACGCTCGCGGCGTTGCCCACGGTGTTCGTGTGGCTGGAGTTGAGGGCGGTACTGTTAGACATTGGCAGCCAGCAGGCGCGTGCGCGCTTCTTCGGTACGGACGACTTCTTCCGCGGGGATGTGGTAGTCGCGCTTGTAGTTGAAGGTGTGGATGATCGTGGCGGCGAGCATGGCGACGAAGCCGATGCCGGCCACCAGCCACATCTGCCAGATCAGCGCGAAGCCGCACACCGCTGCCAGCGCGGCGATGATGAAGCCGGCGGCCGTGTTCTTGGGCATGTGGATCGGGCTGAAGCCTTCCAGCGGACGCTGGTAGCCACGGGCCTTCATGTCGGACCAGGCGTCGTTGTCATGCACGCGCGGCGTGAACGCGAAGTTGTAGGCCGGCGGCGGCGACGAGGTCGCCCATTCCAGCGTGCGGCCGTTCCACGGGTCGCCCGTGGTGTCGCGCAGCTGGTCGCGGCGGATGAAGCTCACCACCAGCTGGATCAGGAACGAGGCGATGCCCAGCGCGATCAGCACGGCGCCGAAGGCGGCGACCTGGAACCAGATCTGCAGCGACATGTCCTGGAAGTGGCTCATGCGGCGGGTGACGCCCATCAGGCCCAGGATGTACAGCGGCATGAAGGCGAACCAGAAGCCGACGATCCAGAACCAGAACGAGCACTTGCCCCAGAACGGGTCGAGCTTGTAGCCGAAGGCCTTCGGGAACCAGTAGGTGATGCCCGCCAGCATGCCGAACAGCACGCCGCCGATGATCACGTTGTGGAAGTGGGCGATCAGGAACAGGCTGTTGTGCAGCACGAAGTCGGCCGGGGGAACGGCCAGCAGCACGCCGGTCATGCCGCCGATCACGAAGGTGATCATGAAGCCGATGGTCCACATCATGGGCAGCTCGAAACGGATGCGGCCGCGGTACATGGTGAAGAGCCAGTTGAAGATCTTCGCCCCTGTCGGGATGGAGATGATCATCGTCGTGATGCCGAAGAACGAGTTCACGCTGGCGCCGGAGCCCATGGTGAAGAAGTGGTGCAGCCAGACGAGGTACGACAGGATGGTGATCACGACCGTGGCGTACACCATCGAGGCGTAGCCGAAGAGGCGCTTGCCGGAGAAGGTGGAGACCACTTCCGAGAAGATGCCGAAGGCCGGCAGGATCAGGATGTACACCTCGGGGTGGCCCCAGATCCAGATCAGGTTCACGTACATCATGGCGTTGCCGCCGAGGTCGTTCGTGAAGAAGTTGGTGCCTGCGTAGCGGTCGAGCGACAGCAGGGCCAGCACGGCGGTCAGCACCGGGAAGGCGGCGACGATCAGCACGTTGGTGCACAGGGCGGTCCAGGTGAAGACGGGCATCTTCATCATGGTCATGCCGGGTGCGCGCATCTTCACGATGGTGGCCAGCAGGTTCACGCCGGATAGCAATGTGCCCACCCCCGCAATCTGCAACGACCATATGTAGTAGTCGACCCCCACGTCGGGGCTGAAGAGGATGCCCGACAGCGGCGGATAGGCCAGCCAGCCGGTCTTGGCGAATTCACCGACGAACAGCGACGCCATCACGAGGCCGGCGCCGAAGGTGGTCATCCAGAAGCTGAAGTTGTTCAGGAACGGGAAGGCCACGTCGCGCGCGCCGATCTGCAGCGGCACCACGAAGTTCATGAGGCCCGTGACCAGCGGCATCGCCACGAAGAAGATCATGATCACGCCGTGGGCGGTGAAGATCTGGTCGTAGTGGTGAGGCGGCAGGAAGCCCGCGTTGTCGCCGAAGGCGATGGCCTGCTGGGCACGCATCATGAGCGCATCGGCGAAGCCGCGAAGCAGCATCACCAGGCCCAGGATGATGTACATGATGCCGATCTTCTTGTGGTCGATGCTGGTGATCCAGTCGCGCCACAGGGTGCCCCACAGCTTGAAGTAGGTCAGTGCGCCCAGGACGGCCAGGCCGCCCAGGATCACGCCGGCGAAGGTCACGAGCAGGATCGGCTCGTGCAGGGGAATCGCCTCCCAGGAGAGGCGGCCGAAGACGAGCTTCGTCAGGTCAAGGTTCTGCAACATCTTATTCTTCGGTGGTGCACATCGCGGTGACGTACTTGCGCTTGGGCGTATCGAGGGAGTCGATGTCCCATGCCTGCTTGGTGGCGACGTTGAAGGCGCCGGGCTTGCCCATGCCGCCGCTGGCGTCGATGGCCATCATTTCCTTCATGCACATCTTGTTGCGGTCCACGCACTGGTTGAGGATCGCGTCGTACAGGTCGGAGGCAACGGTGGGGTAGTGGCGCACGGGCTCGCGCTCGCTCGGCACTTCGAGCTTCTTGTAGAGGTCGCGCGAGAGTTCGCCGTCCTTGCCGGTCTTGACCTTCTGCACCCACTGGTCGAAGCCTTCGTTGCTCAGGCCGTGGAACTTGAAGCGCATGCCCGAGAAGCCCGCGCCGCTGTAGTTGGCGGAGAAGCCTTCGAACTCGCCCGGCTTGTTGATGACGGCGTGCAGCTTGGTCTCCATGCCCGGCATGGCATAGATCTGGCCGGCCAGCGCGGGGATGAAGAAGGAGTTCATGACCGAGGAGGCCGTGATCTTGAAGGTGATCGGGCGGTCGACCGGGGCGGCCAGCTCGTTCACCGTGGCGATGCCCTGCTCGGGGTAGATGAAGAGCCACTTCCAGTCGAGGGCCACCACTTCCACCGTCAGCGGCTTGGTTTCCGCCGGGATCGGGCGCTGGGCGTCGAGGCGGCGCAGCGGCTGGTAGGGGTCGAGCACGTGGGTGCTGATCCAGGTGATGGCGCCCAGCGCGATGATGATGAGCAGCGGAGCCGCCCAGATCGCCAGCTCGAGCTGGGTGGAGTGGTCCCAGTCGGGGCTGTAGGTGGCCTCCTTGTTCGACTGGCGATAGCGCCAGGCAAAGAAGATGGTCAGGCCGATCACCGGAATGATGATGATCAGCATCAGCACGGTGGAGACGACGATGAGGCGTCCCTGCTGATGGGCGATGTCGCCGGAGGGGTTCATCAGCACCGTGTTGCAGCCCGCCAGGAGCATGGCGGAGAGCAGCAGGAGCGCTCGGCGAAGGTTCTTGAGGATGTGCATGCCGGGGGAAAAGAGGTGCAGGGGCGACGCAAAAAGACCCCACAATCTACGCCCGATGACGGGTTTCGCCTATTGGACGTTTTGTCCTATGGCGGTAAATGTGATTCGGTGCGACGCTCTGGGGTCTCCCATGGTCTTATGGTGTCGCGCCGCGGCGTTACACCTGAATTACAGCAAGCAATGACGACGTCCAGCATCATTTCGCAAGGCGCACAGCCGCTGCCGAACCCTGCCGACCACGGCGGCGCCCGGCAGGGCGACGACCACTCGCACATCGCCCCCGGCGAGATCGCGGTCGGTGTGGTCATCGGCCGCGCCTCCGAATATTTCGACTTCTTCGTCTACGGCATCGCCTCGGTGCTGGTGTTCCCGGCGGTCTTCTTCCCGTTCGAGCAGCACCTCGAGGGCGTTCTCTACTCGTTCCTGATCTTCTCCTTCGCCTTCATCGCGCGTCCGTTCGGAACTGTCATCTCCATGATGATCCAGCGACGTTTCGGGCGGGAAGCCAAGCTGACGCTGGCGCTCTTCGTGCTGGGTACCTCCACCGCCGGCATCGCCTTCCTGCCGGGCTATTCGAGCCTGGGCTTCACGGCCATCGTGCTGCTGTCGGTGTTCCGTTTCGGCCAGGGTCTGGCGCTGGGCGGCTCGTGGGACGGCCTGCCGTCGCTGCTGGCGCTGAACGCGCCCGCCAACCGCCGCGGCTGGTACGCCATGCTGGGCCAGCTGGGTGCCCCCATCGGCTTCTTCATCGCCAGCGCGCTGTTCGCCTACCTGTATTCCAGCCTGCCCTCTGAAGACTTCCTCGACTGGGGCTGGCGTTACAGCTTCTACGTGGCCTTCGCGATCAACGTGGTGGCGCTCTTCGCCCGCCTGCGCCTCGTGGCCACCGACGAGTACTCGCGCCTGCTCGAAGAGCGCGAACTGGAACCCACCAGCGTGAGCGAGCTGGTCAGCTCCCAGGGCAGCAACATCCTGATCGGCGCATTCGCCGCGCTGGCCAGTTACGCGCTGTTCCACCTGATCACGGTGTTCCCGCTGTCGTGGATCACGCTGTATTCCGACCAGTCGGTCACCGAGTTCCTGGTGATCCAGATGATCGGCGCGGCCTTCGGCGCCGCCGGCATCGTGGCCTCGGGCCTGCTGGCCGACCGCATCGGCCGCCGCTTCACGCTGGGCGGCCTGGCCGCGGTGATCGCCGCCTTCAGCGGCTTCGCCCCCACGCTGCTCGACGGCGGCCGCATCGGCCAGGACATCTTCATCCTGCTGGGCTTCGTGATCCTGGGCCTGTCGTACGGCCAGGCGGCCGGCGCGGTGACCTCCAATTTCGCGCCCAAGTACCGCTACGTCGGTGCGGCGCTCACGGCCGACGTGGCCTGGCTGATCGGCGCGGCCTTCGCCCCGCTGGTGGCCCTTGGCCTCTCGGCCCACTTCGGCCTGGCCTACGTCAGCGTCTACCTGCTGTCGGGCGCGATCGCCACGCTGGCGGCGCTGGGGCTCAACCGGGCGCTGGCGCGGGACTGAAGTCTCTTCGCACAGGAAAGAAAAAGGGGCCGCTCAGGCCCCTTTTTCGTTTTTCATTAGGATGCCCCGATGTTCGCCGCTGCAATCTTCGACATGGACGGGCTGCTGATCGATTCGGAGCGCCCCATCATGGCCGCCTGGATCGACGTCGCCCGCACGCTCGGCATCGAGCTTTCGCACAGCCAGTACCTGCAGGTGGTGGGGCTGTCCACGGCGGAGTCCGAAATCGTCCTTGCCTCGCTGCTGGGTGGATCGGCTGCCTACAGCCACGCGGTAGGCCTCGTGCGCCAGCGCCTGCAGCTGGAGCGCTCCGACGGTACGCCGCTGTTCCCGATCAAGCCCGGCGCAACCGAGATCCTGGCGGCGCTGCGCGAACGCGGCACGCGCTGCGCCGTGGCCTCTTCGTCGACCAGCGTGCAGATCCAGTCCTGCCTCGGCAGCCTCGGCGTGCTGGATCACTTCTCGGCCTTCGCGGGCGGCGACGAGGTTCTGCGCGCCAAGCCCGATCCGGCGCTCTACCTGCTCGCGGCCGAACGGCTCGGCGTGGACCCGGCCGAATGCATCGCCTTCGAGGACAGCGAGAACGGCGCCAAGGCGGCGCTGGCGGCGGGCCTGAGGGTGGTGGTCGTGCCCGATCTCAAGCATCCGCCCGAATCCATCGTCGAGCGGGCCTTCCATGTGCTCGATTCGCTGCACGACGCGCTGGCGCACCTGCCGCGCTGGTTTCCTCTGCAGCCGGCACGCAACGCGCAATCCGCATGATCAAGATCGGCACGCTCTGCCACGTGGTCGACAGCTGCCTGGCGTCGCCCTTCACCGAGCGTGCCGTGGGCCGGATCGTGGAGGTGGTCTCCGCGCCCTACGAGGCGCCCAGCGAGCGCTACCTGCCCGGCACCTACTACGACGTGCTGTTCGAGGGCTGGACCTTCTACTGCCGCAGCGACAAGCTCGTGCCCATTTCCGACCCCGACGCCGAGATCGAGCGCTGGGAAGACGCCTTCCTCGACGAGCCGGTGCCGGCCGTTCAGAGCACTTCGTCGCGCAACTGCGGAAAAACCTTCGACACCTTCGCGAGCAGGTAGTCGCCGTAGCGCCCGCTGAAGGCGTGCACGTTGGCGCGGTCCCAGCGCTCGGCGCTGTCGTCTCGTGCCTCCGCGCCCGCCAGCCCCTCGATGCGCTGCACGCGCGCCTCGAAGTTCGGATCGAAGAACAGGGGAAACGACAGCCGGTCGTGCCCCGAGGTGTTGCGCTTCACGCGGTGCGGCGTCGACTTGTAGAGCCCGCCGGTCATGCGGTCGAGCATGTCGCCGATGTTGCAGACGAAGGAGCCCGCCACTGGCGGAGCGTCGATCCATCCATCGGGCGTGTGCACCGCGAGGCCGCCGATGTGATCCTGGTGCAGGATCGTCAGCAGCCCGTAGTCGGTGTGCTCGCCCACGCCCCACTGCACGTCGAGGCCTTCGGGCACCGGCTGCGACGGGTAGTTGAAGAGGCGGAAAAGGATCAGCGGGTCGGCCGTGTAGCGCGCGGCGAAGTAGTCCGCCTCCAGGCCGAGGCTCAGCGCGATGCCTTCCATCAGGCGATGGCCGAGCTGCGTGACGGCCGCCATGTACTCGAGGATGGTCTCGCGAAAGCCCGGCACGTCGGGAAACAGGTTGGGCCCGTGCACCGGCGTCTTCGCCTGCACCAGCGGATGCGTGGCGGGCAGCTCGGTGCCGAGATACAGGCCTTCCTTCCAGTCGGGCCGGCCCGAGGTCAGCTCGCCGCCCAGCGGGAAGAAGCCGCGCCAGGCGCGACCGCCGAGGGCCATGCGCCACTGCATCTTGGTTTCCTCGGGCAGATCGAAGAAGCGGTGGCTCAGGTCTTCGAGCCGTTTCACCAGCGCCGCGTCGACGCCGTGGCCGGTCACGTAGAAGAAGCCGTGTGCGCGGCAGGCGGCGCCGATCTGCGCGGCGACGGCAGCGCGTGCGGCGGTGCCCGCGACGAGCGCGGAAACGTCGATGAGGGGGAGGGATGAGTCGGTCATGCGTCTCTCGCGAAAGGCGATCGGATGTCGGCCAGGAACTGCTGCGCGCGCGGATGCTGCGGCCGGTTGAAGAAGTCGTCGGGCGTGGCGCGCTCCAGCACCTTGCCTTCGTCCATGAAGAGCACGCGGTCGGCCACCTCGCGCGCGAAGCCCATCTCGTGCGTGACGCACACCATGGTCATGCCGTCGCGCGTGAGGTCGCGCATCACCAGCAGCACCTCGCCGACCATCTCGGGGTCGAGCGCGCTGGTGGGTTCGTCGAACAGCATCAGCGGCGGCTGCATCGCGAGCGCGCGTGCGATCGCCACGCGCTGCTGCTGGCCGCCCGACAGCTCGCCCGGCCATGCGTTGGCCTTGTTCGACAGGCCCACGCGGTTCAGCAGCGCCATCGCGCGCTCGTCGGCCTGCTTGCGCGTGAGGCCGCGCAGCTGCATCGGCGCCATCGTGCAGTTCTGCAGCACCGTGAGATGCGGGAACAGGTTGAACTGCTGGAACACGAAGCCGATGCGCGAGCGGAATTCGTTCACGTCCAGGCCCGGCGCATGGATGTCCTGGCCGTTCACCACGATGCGGCCCGACTGGATCGGCTCCAGCCGGTTGAAGGTGCGGATCAGCGTCGACTTGCCCGAGCCCGAGGGCCCGCACACGACGACGACCTCACCCTTGTGGATGGTCTCGGTCACGTCGACCAGCGCGTGGTAACTGCCGTACCACTTGTTGACTTTTTCGAGTTCGATCATGCGGACACCTTGGGTGCGACGGTGGACATGCCGCGGCGCGCGAGCCGGCGTTCGAGCCAGTAGGCGAAGCGCGAAAGTCCGAAGCACAGGATGAAGTACGTGCCGCCCAGGATCAGGTAGATCTGCGCGGGCTTGGTGAACACCTGCGTGTTGATCTGCGTCGCGATGAACGACACCTCGGCCAGCCCGATGATGTAGCCCAGCGAGGTCTCCTTGATGGTCGAGACGAACTGGTTCACCAGCGAGGGCAGCATGCTGCGCAGCGCCTGCGGCAGCACCACGAGGCGCATCGCGGCGCCGTAGCCCAGGCCCAGCGCGCGGGCGGTTTCCATCTGCCCGCGCGGCAGGCCCTGGATGCCGGCGCGCACGATCTCGGCGAGGTAGGCGGCATCGAAGATCACCAGCGCGATCAGCATGGTGGTGAACTGGTCGGTCTTCACTCCGGTGACGCTGGGCAGGAAGAAGTAGGCCCAGAAGATCACCATCAGCAGCGGCAGCCCGCGCACCACGAACACGAAGCCCGTGACCGGCCAGCGCAGCCAGCGCCACGGGCTCACCCGAGCGAGCCCGAGCACGATGCCCAGCGGCAGCGCCAGCACCAGCCCGCAGGAGGCCAGCAGCAGCGTGAGCACCAGCCCGCCGAGCGGGCCGTTCGGATACTGCCCGATGAGGAAGTAGACCCAGTAGTCGTTGATGATCTGCAACATCGCGTCGGGCCTTTAGATGGTCCGCACCGGATAGCGGTGGTGGTACCAGGTCGCCAGCCCGGTGATGGCGAGCGACACCGTGAGGTACGCCGCGCTCGCGAACGCGAAGGACTCGAAGCTGCGGAAGGTCGCGCTCTCGACCTGGCCGGCCTGGTACATCAGCTCGGCCACGCCGATCACGGTGGCGATGGAGGTGTTCTTCCACAGGCTCAATGTCTGCGAGATGAGCGGCGGGATGGTCACGCGCAGCGCCTGCGGCAGCACCACGCGGCGCATGGTGGCGAGGTAGCTGAAGCCCATCGCGCGGCCGGCCTCGAACTGCACGGTGGGAATCGCGCGGATGCCGCTGCGAATGTCTTCCGCCATGAAGGCCGCCGTGTACAGCGCGAGCGCGATGATGGCGCTGTAGGCCTCGATGTGCCCCGCGTAGAGCCACTGCTTGATGTCCTCCGGCAGCAGCTCGGGCGCGCCGAAGTACCAGAAGAGCATGTGCGCGAGCAGCGGGATGTTGCGGATCGACTCCACGTACGCGAAGCCGAGCCAGCGCAGCGGCGCGAAGGGCGACAGCCGCAGCAGCGCCACCACCAGCGCGATGGGCAGCGCCAGCACCAGCGAGGCCACGAGCAGCTGCAGCGACAACAGCAGGCCCGCGACAAGCATGTCGTGGTACTTGCCGGTCAGCAGCAAGGAATAGTCGAACAGGGGCATGGGGGGCGACAGTATCACCGCCGCGAGGAGCGGAGGCCGGCAGCCTCCGTCCCGGCCTTCCCCCGGCGGGGGAAGGAGGAAGCCAGGGGATCAGTCGATCTTGTCGCTGTCGAGCTTGAAGTCGCGCGACTGGAAGCCCGAGGCCGTGTTCGGGCCGTACCACTTGATGAAGATCTTCTCGGCGTCGCCCGACTTCTCGAGCTCGCGCAGCGTGTCGTCCACCACCGCCTTCAGGCCGCTCTCGCCCTTCTTGATGCCGATGGCCAGCGCCTCGGTGCTCAGGTTCTGCTTGAGCACCACGTACTGCGCCTTCTGCGGGCCCAGCTTGGCGTAGCTGCGCAGCAGCGCGGCCTCGTCGTCCACGTAGCCCACGCCCTTGCCCTGCTGCAGGGCCTGGAAGGCCTGCTGGCTCGTGTCGAAGGTCACGACCTCGACGTTGGGCACGGCCTTGCGGATGTTCGGCTCCTGCGTGCCGCCGCGGATGGTCAGCACCTTCTTGCTGGCGAGCTGCGGTACTTCGGAGATGCCGCTGTCCTTCTTCACGATGGCCTTCTGGCCCGTCACGAAGGTGGTGAGCGAGAAGTCGATCTGCGCCTCGCGCTCCTTGTTGTGCGTGAGGCCGGCGGCCACCAGGTCCACGTGGCCCTGCTGCAGCTCGGGAATGCGCGCGGCCACGGCGATCTGCTTGAGCACCGGCTTCACGCCGATCTTCTTCGCGATGGCGTTCACCAGGTCCACTTCGTAGCCGACGATCTGGCGGGTCTTGGGGTCGACGAAGGTCGCGGGCTCGTCCGTGCCGAGCACGCCGACGACCAGTTCGCCCTTCTTCTTGATGTCGGCCAGCTGGTCCGCGTGGGCGGCGGTGCCGAGCAGGAAAGTGGAAGCGGCGAGGGCCGCGGCTGCAATCAGGTTCATGCGCATGTTCTTCTCCTTGGTGGAAAGCAGAGGGGCGAGACCATATCAATAAAACCCCTGATTATTAAATCGTCAATCGACATATGCATATGGTTAAGCTGAAGGCCGCTTTTTCGGGCTGGGTTAAATTCGCGGCGCAAAAAACGCGCTTCGGGCGCCTTTCTCCCGGTCCTTTTCGCCTCCCTCCAGCATCTCTTCGAGCGAGATCCTCATGATCATCAAACCCCGCGTGCGCGGCTTCATCTGCGTCACCACCCATCCCGCCGGCTGCGAAGCCAACGTCCGCCAGCAGATCGAATACGTCAAGGCCAGGCCCGCCATCGAAGGCGGCCCGAAGAAGGTGCTGGTGATCGGCGCATCGACCGGCTACGGCCTCGCCGCGCGCATCACGGCCGCCTTCGGCTGCGGCGCCGACACGCTGGGCGTGTTCATGGAGCGCGCCGGCACCGAGACCAAGCCCGGCTCGCCCGGCTGGTACAACACCGCCGCCTTCGAGCGGGCGGCGCACGCCGAGGGCCGCTATGCGAAGAGCATCAACGGCGACGGTTTCTCCGACGCGATGAAGCAGCAGGTCATCGACACCATCCGCGCCGACCTGGGGCAGGTCGACCTCGTCGTCTACAGCCTGGCCGCGCCGCGGCGCACGCATCCGAAGACCGGCGAGGTCTTCAACTCGGTGCTCAAGCCCGTGGGCAAGGCGGTGACCTTGCGCGGCCTCGACACCGACAGCGGGACCGTGAAGGAATCGGTGCTCGAGCCCGCCACGCAGGAGGAAATCGACAACACCGTGGCCGTGATGGGCGGCGAAGACTGGCAGATGTGGATCGACGCGCTGCAGCAGGCCGGCGTGCTGGCCGACGGCGCCAAGACCACGGCCTTCACCTACCTGGGCGAGAAGATCACGCACGACATCTACTGGAACGGCTCCATCGGCGAGGCCAAGAAGGACCTCGACCAGAAGGTGCTGGGCATCCGCGCGCAGCTCGCGGCCAAGGGCGGCGACGCGCGCGTGTCGGTGCTCAAGGCGGTGGTCACGCAGGCCAGCTCGGCGATTCCGATGATGCCTCTGTACCTGTCGCTGCTCTTCAAGGTGATGAAGGAAGAGGGTACGCACGAGGGCTGCATCGAGCAGGTGCACGGGCTCTACGCCGAAAGCCTCTACGGCGGCACGCCGCACATCGACGAGGAAGGCCGCCTGCGCGCCGACTACAAGGAGCTGGCGCCGCAGGTACAGTCGCGCGTGCTGGAGCTCTGGCCGCAGGTGACCGACGCCAACCTCGGCGAGCTCACCGATTTCGCCGGCTACAAGACCGAGTTCCTGCGCCTTTTCGGCTTCACGGTGGAGGGCGTGGACTACGAGGCCGACGTGAACCCCGATGTGGGCATTCCGGGCCTCGTGCAGCTCTAGCAGGCCCCTGAGGGGATACTCCCGCCCATGCAGATTCAAGAAAAGCCGCCCGCCGGCACGCCGTTCGACTGGATCGGCGGCGAGGCGAAGGTGGAAGCGCTGGTCGAGCGCTTCTACGACCTGATGGACCTCGAGCCCGCCTACGCGCAATTGCGCGCGGTGCACGGCACCAGCCTCGACAACGCGCGCCAGCGCCTGTTCTGGTTCCTCTGCGGCTGGCTGGGCGGGCCGCAGCACTACACCGACCGCTTCGGCCACCCGATGCTGCGCGCGCGCCACCTGCCGCAGAGCATCGGCGGCCACACCATCGGCATCAAGGAACGCGACCAGTGGCTGGCCTGCATGGACCAGGCGATGGGCGAGACGGGTGTGCCTGAGGATTTGCGTGCGAGGCTGCGTGACTCCTTCTTCAAGACCGCCGACTGGATGCGCAACCGCGGTGAATAAGGCTCGTCCCCCAGGCTGCGCGCACTTCGTGTCGCTGCGCCAACCCCCTGCCGGGGGGCAACACCTGCGGCCCGGCAAAGCCGGTTCCGCGGTGTTCCGCGAACAGGGCGGGACCGTCAGCGAACTGAATAGACATTGACTCGAAGGACCTTTCCATGAATTCCATCGTCATCATCGGCGGCGGCCACGCCGCGGCCCAGCTCTGCGCCGGCCTCGCTGAAGCCGGACAGGGCGCGCGCGTGCACCTGGTCTGCGAGGAGGCCTGTGAGCCGTATCACCGGCCGCCGCTTTCCAAGGCCTTCCTGAAGAGCGCGGAAGAGACGACGCAGCCGCACAAGGCCGCCGACTGGTATCGCGAAGCCGGCATCACGCTGCACCTGGGCGATGCGGCCGTGGCCATCGACCGCGAGGCGCACACCGTCACGCTGCGTTCGGGCGCGATCCTGCCGTGGGAGCAGCTGGTGCTGGCCACCGGCACGCGCGCGCGCCAGATGCCCGACCTGAAGCCCGGCCTGGAGAACGTCGCCAGCCTGCGCGCGGCCGACGAGGCGCATCGCCTGCGCACGCGGCTCGCAGCGGCGGAGAAGGTGACGGTGCTCGGCGGCGGCTTCATCGGGCTCGAAGTGGCGGCCACCGCCAAGGCGCTCGGCAAGACGGTGCAGGTCATCGAGAGCGCGCCGCGCCTGCTGGGGCGCGCCGTGTCGCCCGAGCTGTCGGCGCATGTGCTGGCCACGCATCGCGCGTCGGGCATCGACATCGTGCTCGGCGCGCAGACCGGCGCGTTCGAGGTCGAGGGCGATCGCCTGGTGTCGCTGCAGGTCAACGGCGAGAAGCAGCCGGTCGACCTGCTGCTGCTGGGCATCGGCGCCGTGCCCGAGACCGCGCTCGCGCAGGCGGCCGGCATCGAGTGCGCGGACGGTATCGTGGTCGACGGCCACATGCAGACCAGCGCGGCCGGCGTGCTCGCGGTGGGCGACTGCACGCGCTTTCCTGATCGCCGCGCGGGCCGCGCGCTGCGGCTCGAATCGGTGCAGAACGCCAACGACCAGGCGCGCACGGCCGTTGCCACGCTGACCGGCGAGGCGCGCGCGCACGACGCGGTCGCGTGGTTCTGGTCCGACCAGGGCGGCATGCGCCTGCAGATGGTGGGCCTGATGCCGGCCGAAGGCACGCCGGGCCTGAGCAGCGTGCGACGCGCGGGTCCGAAGCCCGAAGCGTTCTCGCTCTTCCACTACGTCGATGGCCAGCTCGTGTGCGTGGAATCGGTGAACGCGCCGGTCGATCACATGATGAGCCGCAAGTTGCTCGAGGCGGGCCGCAGCCCCGATGCGGCGGCGGTGGCGGATGCGTCCGTGCCCCTGAAGAACCACCTCTCTTAATCTTTCGTTAAGCATCTGTCGCGGGCGCGCCGCAGGTCAGTTTCGGTTCACTGACCTGTCACTCTGCTTTCTGAGACTGGGTCTTCCTCCAATCCACAGAGAGAGAGACCCCGATGAAGAAAGCAGTGGCTGCGCCCTCGTGGCGCCTTGCCCCCATGTCCGCCTGTGCCGCCGTCCTGATCGCAGCGCTCACCGCATGTGGCGGTGGGAATGGCGGTGGCGGCATCGCATTCCCGCCGGCGCCCGCGCCGAATCCTCCCGCACCGGCGCCCGCTCCCGTCGCAGCGGGCACGCGCACCACAGTGGCTCTGCTGGAGACCACCGACCTGCACTTCAACGTGCGCAGCTACGACTACTTCAAGCTTGCCGAAGACAAGTCGTACGGCTACGAACGCACCGCCACGCTGATCAACGCGGCGCGCAAGGAATTCCCGAACACGATGCTGTTCGACAACGGCGACACCATCCAGGGCACCGCGCTGGCCGACTACGAAGCGCTGGTGAGCCGCATTCCCTGCACCCAGCCGCTGTCGATCTACAAGGTCATGAACGCGACCGGCTACGACGCCGGCACGCTTGGCAACCACGAGTTCAACTACGGCCTCGACTTCCTCAACCAGGTGATCGGCGGCGGTCTCGATGTCGAGGGCGTGGACGGCTCGAAGAAGTGCGCAGGGCCGACCTTCCCGATGGTGCTGGCCAACGTGCAGAGCGTGAAGAGCGGCAAGCCGCTGATCGCGCCGTACACCATCGTGACGAAGCAGTTCACGGCCACCGGCCCCGACGGCAAGCCCGTGACGGTGCCGGTCAAGGTCGGCGTGATCGGTTTCACCACGCCCGGCATCCTGAACTGGGACAAGCGCTACCTCGAAGGCAAGGTGCGCACCGAGGGCGCGGTGGAATCGGCCACCAGGTACGTTCCCGAGTTGCGCGCAAAGGGAGCGGACATTGTGGTCGCGCTGCAGCACGGCGGCCTCGATGCCTCGCCGTACTCGCCGACGATGGAGAGCCCCGGCCTCTACATGTCGAAGGTGCCGGGCATCGACGCACTGATGATGGGCCACCAGCACGGCACCTTCCCCGACCGCGGCGCGAAGCCGGGCTACACGCAGGCAGGCGTCGACAACGCCGCCGGCACCGTCAACGGCGTGCCGGCCGTGATGGGCAGTTCCTGGGGCAAGGCGCTGGGCCTGATCAAGCTCGAACTCGTGTACGACGGCAAGGCCTGGAGCGTGGACAAGAGCAAGACCTTCGTCGAGGCGCGCTCCACGCAGACCGGCAAGGACGGCGCGGGCAAGGCGATCTACGTCGATGCCGACCCCAGCGTCGCGCCGCTGATCGAAACGCAGCACCAGGCCGCCATCACCTATGTGAAGACGCCCATCGGCAGCACCGACTTCCGCATGAACACCTATTTCGCGGACGTAGGCGATCCGGGAGCGATCCAGATCGTGAACCAGGCCCAGGCCGACTACGTCAAGGCCTACATCCAGGGCAACCTGCCGCAGTACGCGAGTCTGCCGGTGCTGTCGGTGAGCGCACCGTTCAAGTCGGGCTACGAGGGCGGGCGCGACTACACCGACGTGGCCGTGGGCAACCTCGCGATCTTCAACGCGGCCGACCTGTACCTGTACCCGAACACGGTGTACGCGGTGAAGGTGACGGGGGCGGAGATCAAGGGCTGGCTCGAGGCTGCGGCCAAGCGCTTCAAGCGCATCGATCCGGCGGTGACGGCGGACCAGCAGCTCATCAGCACCTTCCCGGGCTACAACTTCGACATGTTCACCACGCCGGACGTGCAGTACGAGATCGACGTGACGCAGGCCGAGGGCAGCCGGATCAAGAACCTCAGCTACCTGGGTGCGGCGATCGATCCGGCAAAGGAATTCGTCATCGCGACGAACAACTACCGCGCGACCAGCGGCGCGAGCTTCATCCCGGCGCTGGACGGACGCGCGACGATCTATGCCTCGCCGGACGCGAACCGCGACGTGCTGATCGAGTACATCAAGGCCAAGAAGACCATCACGCGCGCCGCCAACGGCACGGCGCGCAGCTGGCGCTTCACACGGGCGACGACGGCGGGCAACGTTGTGTTCACCTCGGGCCAGGGGCAGCTGAGCGCGGCAACCGACGCCGGGCTGACCAACATCTCGCTGCTGACCGCCGATGACGGCAGCGGCAAGGGCCGCTCGGTCTACAAGGTCGACCTGAGCCAGTAAGAAGAGAGAAAGGCGAAGAGGGCAGGGGGCACTGGAGGCCCTCTGTCCCTCCGCCCTGTGGCCCAGCTCAGCGCCGCGCAGGCGCCAGCAGCACCACCAGCGCCCCGGCCCCGCCCTCGGCCGGCTTGGCCTGCACGAAGGCGATCACCTCGTTCTTCTGGATCAGCCAGCGTTGCGTCTTGGTCTTGAGCACCGGCTGCTTGCCCGGCGAGCCCAGGCCTTTGCCGTGCACGACGCGCACGCAGCGCAGGCCCTGCTTGTAGGCATTGCGGATGAAGCCGCCCAAGGCCTCTCGCGCCTCGTCGCTGCGCAGCCCGTGCAGGTCGACCTGCGCCTGGATGGCCCAGTCGCCCTTGCGCAGCCGTGCGGTGACGTCGGTGCCGATGCCGGGGCGGCGGAAGCTCATGGCGTCGTCCACGTCGAGCAGCGTGGTCACGTCGAACTCGTCGGAGAGCGATTCGCGCAGCACGCGTTGCTCGTCGAGCTGGTGCTGCACCGGGATGGGCGCGGGCGGCTCCGGCGCGAGCGGCACCGCTGCCTTTCGGCGCAGCGGCTCGGTGGCGCCGATGGCGCGGGTGAACAGGTCTTTCTCGGCGGCGCGCTTGCGCTCGGCCAGCGCCTTGGCCGCGGCCTCGGCGGCTTCGCGCTCGCGGGTTTCGGCGAGCACGCGCTGCACCTGCTTGAGGTCGGCGAGATTCTTGATAGAAGGAGCACGCGCGGCCATCAGAGCAGCCCCCTCTCGGCCATCGAGAAACTCTGCCCGGGGCTCACGATGATGTGGTCGAGCACCCGCACGTCCACCAGCGCCAGCGCGGCGCGCAGCGTTTGCGTGAGTGCTTCGTCGGCGCGGGAAGGCTCGATGCTGCCGCTCGGATGGTTGTGCGCCAGCACCACGGCCGCGGCACGGTGGTGGATGGCGCGCGTGACCACCTCGCGCGGGTAGACGCTGGTCTGCGTGAGCGTTCCGCGGAACATTTCCTCCAGCGCGATCATGCGGTGCCGCACGTCGAGGAAAACCACCGCGAACACCTCGTAGGGGCGCGTGCCGATGTGCAGCTGAAGGTATTGCTTGACCGCGTCGGGCGAATCGAACACCGCGCGCTCGCGCAGCTTCTCGCCCATGGCGCGGCGCGCGAGTTCGAGCACCGCGATCAGTTCGGAGCGCTTGGCGCTGCCGCCCATGCCCTTGACCGACTTGAGGTCTTCGGGGCCGGTGTGCAGCAGCCCCGAGAGCCCGCCGAAGCGTTCGAGCAGCTGCTGCGCGAGCTGCAGCACGTTCTTGCCCGCCACGCCGGTGCGCAGCAGCAGGGCCAGCAGCTCGGCGTCGGCCAGCGCGGAAGCACCGCGCGAGATGAGCTTTTCGCGCGGGCGGGCGTCCAGAGGGAGATCCTTGAAAGACATGAAACCCCGGGGTGAAACCTTGGCGGAGCCGGGTGGAAGCCCCGGTCCTTAAAATGAGGCCAGTTTATCGGGACACCTCCCCGTCTCCGCACACATCAGCTGCTCCATGTCCCAAGTCGTGAATTCCGGCTCTTTTCTCACCCTGCACTACCGGCTGGCCGGTCCGGCGGGCGACATCATCAACACCTTCGCCGACAAGCCCGCGACCCTGTCGCTCGGCACCGGCGAGCTTTCTCCCGCCATGGAGCAGCGCCTGATGGGCCTGGAGGAGGGCACGCACGCCACCTTCGAGCTGCCCGCCGGCGAAGCCTTCGGCGAGCGCAATCCCGACATGCAGCAGTGGGTGGCCAGGAAGCTGCTCGCGCAGATGGGCGACCCCGACGAGCAGTACGCCGTGGGCGACGTCGTGCAGTTCCCCACGCCCGACGGCACCGGCAGCTATGCGGGCGCGGTCATCGAGTCGAACGACACCGCGGTGCGCTTCGACTTCAACCACCCGCTCGCGGGCCAGCCCGTGACCTTCGAAGTGAAGCTCATCGGCGTGCTATGAACCCCGGAATCTCCGAAGTCATCCTGGCCGAGCCGCGCGGTTTCTGCGCGGGCGTGGACCGCGCCATCGAGATCGTCGAGCGCGCCATCGCCAAGTTCGGCGCGCCCATCTACGTGCGCCACGAGATCGTGCACAACACCTACGTGGTGAACGAGCTCAAGGCCAAGGGCGCGATCTTCATCGAGGAACTCTCCGACGTGCCGCCCGGTGCCACGCTGGTGTTCAGTGCGCACGGCGTGAGCAAGGCGGTGGAGCAGGAGGCGCGCGACCGCGGCTTCTCCATCTTCGACGCCACCTGCCCGCTGGTGACCAAGGTGCACGTCGAGGTCGCCAAGCTCGCGAAGGAAGGCTACGAGTTCATCATGATCGGCCACAAGGGGCATCCCGAGGTCGAGGGCACGATGGGCCAGCTTTCCAGCGGCATCCACCTTGTGGAAGACGTGGAAGACGTGGCGAAGGTCGCGCCGGCGCAGACCGACAGGCTCGCCGTGGTCACGCAGACTACGCTGAGCGTGGACGACGCCGCCGAGATCGCCGCCGCGGTGCGCGCGCGCTTTCCGGCGGTACGCGAGCCCAAGCAGCAGGACATCTGCTATGCCACGCAGAACCGCCAGGACGCGGTGAAGATCATGAGCCCGCAGGTCGACCTCGTCATCGTGGTCGGCAGCCCCACCAGTTCCAACAGCAACCGCCTGCGCGAACTGGCGCGGCGCCTGGGCACCGAGAGCTACATGGTCGATTCGGCTGCCGAACTCAGGCCCGAGTGGTTCGAGGGCAAGGCGCGCATCGGCATCACGGCCGGCGCCTCGGCGCCCGAAGTGCTGGTGCGCGAGGTGATCGATCGCGTGCGCGAGTTCGGCGCGGTGTCGGTGCGCAAGATGGACGGCATCGAAGAAACCATCAAGTTCCCGCTGCCCAAGGGCCTCAAGCTCGACGACATTCCGCCACCAGGACATATCTCTTGAACGACACGAAGACCACCGGCTGGCGCTCCGAAATAGATAGCGCATCGCAGCGGCTGAACGAGCGCGCCGGCCATTTCCTGCGCCAGACCCCGTTGTGGAAGCTGCCGGCGGCGGCCTTCGGCATCGACGATGCGCCGGGCGCCGAGATCTGGCTCAAGCTCGAGCACATGCAGGTCAGCGGCAGCTTCAAGGCGCGCGGCATGATGAACCGGCTGCTGGCCAACGAGATCCCGCAAAGCGGCGTGATCGTGGCCTCGGGCGGCAACGCGGGTATCGCCACGGCTGCCGCGGCGCGTGCGCTCGGCGTGCCCTGCCAGGTCTTCCTGCCGGGCGTTTCGCCCGAAGCCAAGCGCGCGCGGCTGCGTGCACTGGGCGCCGAGGTGGTCGTGGTCGGCGAGCTGTACCCCGATGCGCTGGCCGCCTGCCTGACGCGCCAGAAGGAAACGGGCGCCTTGCTCACCCATGCCTACGACCAGCCCGAAGTGGTGGCTGGCGCCGGCACGCTGGGCCGCGAGATCGAGCAGCAGGGCGGCTTGCCCGACGCGGTGCTGGTGAGCGTCGGCGGCGGCGGCCTGATCGGCGGCCTGGCCGGCTGGTTCGAGAAGCGTGCTCGCGTGGTTGCCCTCGAGCCCGAGAAGGCGCCGACGCTGTTCCGCGCCCGCGAAGCCGGCGAGCCGGTCGACGTGGAAGTGGGCGGCATCGCCGCCGACTCGCTGGGCGCACGCCGCATCGGCGCCATCGCCTGGGAAATCACGCAGCAGCAGGTGCAGGACGCGCTGCTGCTGTCAGACGACTCCATCCGCGCGGCCCAGCAGTGGCTCTGGAAGGAACTGAAGCTGGCGGTGGAGCCGGCCGCCGCACTGCCGCTGGCGGCACTGCAGACCGGCGCCTACGTGCCGCGCGCGGGCGAGAAGGTGTGCCTGATCGTCTGCGGGGCGAACGTCGATCCTTCGACGGTCGCCTGAGAGCTCATTCGGGCAGGGCGGCCGCCGCCGGGCCGCCCCAAGGCGGGCCGCGCCTCCCCCTCGGGGGGTGGCGAATTACACGGAGCGAAGCGCAGTGAAAAGCCGGGGGGCCTATTTCTCGCAGTTCACCATCCAGGCGACGCCGAATTTGTCGGTGAGCATCCCGAAGCCGGTGGCCCAGAACTGCGGGCCATAGGGCATCGTCACCTTGCCGCCTTCGGCCAGCGCGTCGAACAGCTTCCTGCCCTCGTCGACGTTGTTGGCCTGGACCGACAGCGAAAAGCCCTTGTAGCCCTCGAAGGGCCACTCGGGCGGGGCGTCGGAGGCCATCAGCTTGTGGCCGCGGGCTTCGAGCGTGGCGTGCATGATCTTGTCCTTGTAGCCGGCGGGCATCTCGTTGCCCGCGGGGCTTTCGCCGAACGTCATGCTGAAGGCGATCTTGCCGTCCAGCGCCTTGGCGTAGAAGGCAAGCGCCTCTGCGGCGTTGCCGTTGAATGTCAGATAGGCTTCCATCGCTGAATCCCTTCGAGGTGGGTTGGTGGGGCGCCGATGCTACGCCCACCTAAAATCACCCCATGCTTGACATCACCCTGCTCCGCAAAGACCTGGCCTCCGCAGTGGCCGGCCTCGAAAAACGCAAGAAGAACCAGCCGTACCTCGACGTCTCGGCATTCACCTCGCTCGAAGCCGAACGCAAGACGCTGCAGACCCGCACCGAGGAAATCCAGGCCCGCCGCAACACGCTGAACAAGCAGATCGGCCCGCTCAAGGCCAAGGGCGAATCGACCGACGCGCTGATGGCCGAAGTCAACGCGCTGAAGGCCGAGCAGGAATCGCAGTCGAAGCGGCTCGAGGAGATCCAGCCCGAGCTGCATGCACTGCTGCTGGCCGTGCCCAACCTGCCGCATGCCAGCGTGCCGCTGGGCGAGGACGAGACCGGCAACGTCGAAATGCGCCGCTGGGCTCCGAAGGGCGGTGCCGGTGCCAGCGCCACGCCGCTGGCCTTCGCGCCCAAGGACCACGTCGACCTCGGCGCGCCGCTGGGCCTCGATTTCGAAATGGGCGCCAAGCTCGCGGGCTCGCGCTTCACCGTCATGAAGGGCCCGATCGCCCGCCTGCACCGCGCGCTCGCGCAGTTCATGCTCGACATCCAGACCGAGAAGCACGGCTACAGCGAGTGCTACGTGCCCTACATCGTCAACGCCGCCACGCTGAGCGGCACCGGCCAGCTGCCCAAGTTCGAGGGCGACCTGTTCGCCGCGAAGAAGGGCGGCCAGGACGGCGAGCCCGCGCCCGACCATTCGGCGCTGTACCTCATCCCGACCAGCGAAGTGCCGCTCACGAACTTCGTGCGCGACGAGGTGGTGGCCGAATCGCAGCTGCCGATCAGGCTCACCGCCCACACGCCGTGCTTCCGCTCCGAAGCAGGCAGCGCGGGCCGCGACACGCGCGGCATGATCCGCCAGCACCAGTTCGACAAGGTCGAGATGGTGCAGATCGTGCACCCCGAGAAGAGCTACGACGCGCTCGAGCAGATGACCGGCCACGCCGAAGCCGTGCTGCAGGCGCTGGAGCTGCCGTACCGTGTCGTGCTGCTGTGCACCGGCGACATGGGCTTCGGCTCCACCAAGACCTACGACCTCGAAGTCTGGCTGCCGGCGCAGGACACCTACCGCGAGATCAGCTCGGTCTCGAACTGCGAAGCCTTCCAGGCGCGCCGCCTGCAGGCCCGCTTCAAGAACGCGCAGGGCAAGAACGAACTCGTGCACACCCTCAACGGCTCCGGCCTTGCGGTGGGCCGCACGCTCGTGGCCGTGCTCGAGAACCACCAGAACGAAGACGGCTCGATCAACGTGCCCGCTGCGCTGCGCCCGTACCTCGGCGGACTCGAAGTTTTGAAGGCCTGATCGGCAGGGGCTTCAAAAGCCCCGTTTTTGTCTGCTAGAATCGCAGGCTCGACAGCACCGGAGAGGTGGCAGAGTGGTCGAATGTACCTGACTCGAAATCAGGCGTACTAGCGATAGTACCGAGGGTTCGAATCCCTCCCTCTCCTCCAAAAAATGACGGCCTGATCCATGAAAACATGGGTCAGGCCGTTTTCTTTTGGGGCCGTCAAGCTGACAGACAGACTCTTCGTACTTCCAGGAAAGGATTTGCCATGAAGCTCGATTCCAGACTGATTCCGGGCGTAGCCCTGACGCTGGCGACTCTGTCGATCGCGGCCTGCGGAACACCGCAGGCACAGGATGCCGGCAGTGCGCCCGCCGCCGTGTGCCGGCAGGACGCGGCCGCCGCCCTGACGGGCAAGAACCGCATCAGCGATGCCGATGCGCGACAGGCGACCGGCGCATCCATCGTGCGCCAGGTCCAGCCGGGCCAGGGCGTGACGATGGACTACCGGCGCGAGCGCGTGACCATCGAGACCGATCCCGCGACCGGCAAGATCGTTCGCGCCTATTGCGGATAGACCGCGCTCTCAACCGTTTGCAGCAGCGCCCACGCCGGCCTGCGCCGAGGGCCGTACCGTGAGGGCAGGGTCGACGACCGCGCCTTCCTTGTCCAGCGAGCACCATGCAGCCGAGGCCTTGCCCGCCTCCAGCGAACACCAGGCGGCCTGGGGTTTGCCTGCCTCGAGCGAACACCAGGCAGCCGAAGGCTTGCCCGCTTCCAATGAGCACCACGCGGCCTGAGGCTTGCCTGCTTCGAGCGAGCACCACGCAGCCGACGCCTTGCCCGCTTCCAGCGAGCACCAGGCGGCCGATGCCTTGCCCGCTTCAAGTGAACACCATGCGGCCGAACCCTCCGCCACCGCGTGACGGGGCATGGGCTCGCCGAACTCTTCGGCAAGCAAGCGCTGCATCTGCAGGAACGCCGCCTCCAGCGCCTTCGCGTCTTCCTCGCCCCTCAGGCCGAGGTACGGAAAGTGATGCAGGAAATATCCGAAGGTGGCCTCGCAGTCGGCCGCGTATTTCCTCGTGTCGAGGATGTGCATGTGCCAGAAGCGGTCGACGTCCTGGTCGGGGGCCAGCGTGAGGTCGGAGTGCCTGGCGTGAAGGATCAGGTAGCGCTTGTAGGCCACTTCCATCTGATCCGCGTAGCTTGCTGACCAGCCGTAGCCGTCCTCCTTGCGGCAGGCCTTGAACTTGATCGGAGTCAGGTCGAGCGCGTGGATCGCGGCGATCGTCTGCTCCAATGTCTTGCTGTGGGTTGAATCGGTCATGAGTGCTCCTGTGAGGTTGCGGGGAAGCCCGAGCGAACGTGCCCGGTAACGATTGCCGCGAAGGCCCGGCCGTCAGGCCGCCACCGACGGGACAAACTGGTTGCGCAGGTGACGCGCCATGAAATCGCGAGCCTCGTCCGCGGGCACCGGCTTGCACAGCCAGTAACCCTGGGCTTCGTCGCATCCATGGCTGTGCAGGTAGTTGAACTGGACGTCGGTTTCGACGCCCTCGGCCACCACCTTCATCCGCAGGCCGTGGGCCAGCGTGATGATTCCGTCGATGAGCGCGCGCGCATCGGCATCCTGCGAGAGATCGTTGATGAAGGAGCGGTCGATCTTGACCGTCGAGAGCGGAAAGTGCTTCAGGTAGGAGAGCGACGAGTACCCCGTTCCGAAGTCGTCGATGGCGAGACCCACGCCCATGTCGCGGATCGTGCGCAGCAGCTTCACCGCGTGCTCGGGGTTCGCCATCATCGCGCTCTCGGTGATCTCAAGCTCCAGCAGCGACGGATCGAGGCCTGACGAATCCAGGATGGCCTTCACATCGGCCACGAGCGTGCGGCTCTCGAACTGCCGCGGCGACAGGTTGACGCTGGTCAGCACCTCCGGCAGGCCGTGCCTGCGCCACGCGAGCGCGTCGGTGCAGGCCTTTTCCAGCGCCCACTTGCCCATCGACACGATCAGGCCGAGCTCCTCGGCGATCGGGATGAACTGCACCGGCGGGATCATGCCCAGCACCGGATGGTGCCAGCGCATCAGCGCCTCCACGCCGACGATGCGCCGCGTCTGCAGGTTCATCTTCGGCTGGTAGTGCATTTCGAGTTCGCCGCGCTCCAGCGCGTGGCGCAGCGCGCTTTCCAGCATGAGCTGTTCGGTGCTCTGCGCGTTCATCTTCGCGGCGTAGAAGCGATAGGTGTTGCGGCCTTTTTCCTTGGCGCGGTACATCGCGGTGTCGGCGTTCTTCAGCAGCGTCTCGGCATCGGCGCCGTTCTCCGGATAGATGCTCACGCCCACGCTGGCACTGACGTGCAGCTCACGTCCTTCGATCATGAAGGGCTCGGCGCAGCAGTCGAGCACCTTCTCGGCGAGCACCGCGGCATCGCTCGCGCTGTCCAGGTTCTCCATCAGCAGCACGAATTCGTCGCCGCCGAAGCGCGCCACGACATCGGTATCGCGCAGCAGCGTCGTGAGGCGCTTGGCGCTGGTTTTGATCATCTCGTCGCCCACGCCGTGGCCCAGGGTGTCGTTGATCTGCTTGAAGCGGTCCAGGTCGACGAACATCACGGCGAACTGCTTCTCCTGCCGGTTGCTGCGCCTGATGGCCCGGGCAAGCTCGTGCTGCAGCGCCGCCCGATTGAGCAGCCCCGTCAGTTCGTCGTGGCTGGCCATGAAGCGAAGGCTGCGCTCGGCCAGCTTGCGCTGCCTGTACTGGGCGATCTGCAGCGCGATGACGCGCAGCGACTCCAGCGTCTCGGCATCCGAGGCATACGGCGCGGCGCCGAAAAGCTCCAGCGCCGTGGTCGCCTCGGTCGCCACCATCGGCACGACGAGGCCGGTGGTCAGCCCCGCCTCGCGGGCCAGCGCGTCGCGCGAGAAATGGCCCGGCGAGGCGTGCGTGTCGATCCGCACGACGCTGCCGATGCCCCATGCGCGGCCCAGCGAGCCTTCGCCCGGGCGGTAGGTGAGCGTCCGGCTGGCGTCCACGAAGCGCCGCACCTCCGGGTTGTTGTCGGCATGCCAGGCCACGGTGCAGTGGGCCAGGCCGTCTTCGCCCACGCTCCACAGCGCGCCGCAGTCCCAGCGCAGGTCGTTGCATATCGCTTCCAGCGCCAGCGCGATTACCGTCTCGGTCCGGCCGTCGCCGGCCAGCAGCCGGGCGATCTTGTATTCGAGCTTCTGGCGCAATGCGTCCTTGCGCGGCCGCGTGGCATCGCGCACTGTGCCGCGCACCAGCCTCCGGCCCGCGTCTTCGCCCGACTGCGCGATGACGTGCAGCCAGCGCTCTGTGCCGTCGGGCAGGCACAGGCGGTGCTCGAACTCGCTGCGCTCCGTGGACTGCGTGGCCAGCGCGATCTGCCGCTTGACAGTGGCGCGCTCCATCGCCGGGACGCGCGAGAGCAGCGCGTGCAGGTCCGGCGGCAAGGGGTCGTCCCCGAAGCCCAGGATGCGCCGCGCCTCCTCCGAGCACTGCAGGGTGCCGGTTTCGGGGTCGAGCGTCCAGCTGCCGAGGCTGGCCAGGTGCTGGGCGTCTTCCAGCTGCCGCTCGCTGGCGCGCAGGTGGCTGGTCATCTCGGTCGCGAGAACCTGCGCCCGGCTGCTCGTTGTGGCCAGCGACAGCACGATGCCGGCCAGCAGCGTGCTGGTGGCGAGGCCGCCGAGGAAGACGAACCACGGAATGGCCCTGTCGAGCGGGCCGAGAACCTGGTTCTCGTCCTGCCTCACCTCCACCAGCCAGGAGTGGCCGCCGAGCTCGAAGCCGAGCATGCGCTCCAGGCTGTGCGTCGGCTCGGGAACCGGCTTTGCCAGGGCTGCGCTGTCGAACAGCAGCTGGCGATCGTCGAACGCCACCGGCGTCACGAACCTGGTTTCGATGCGCGTCCCGATCGGCCCCTTGCCCGGCCCGGCATCGACCAGGCGCATCCGCAGCGTCCTGGCGGCTTCGACGCTGACCATGTCGCGCAGCATGCCCGTGATGCTGAAGCCCGCGCCGACCGAGCCCATGTAGGCCTGGCGCCGCTGTTCGAGCGTATCGATCGGCATCTTCGGGCGGTACACCGGCAGCCGCATCGCAAGCCCGACTTCCGAGTCGCGGCCCGCGATGCGGATCTTGCGGCCGGAGGTGACGAGCCCGCCGGTGTCGCGGCCCTGCTCGAGCGCGTCTCCGCGATCGGGCATCGCGCCCAGGTCGTTGCCGAGCAGCTTCTCGTTGCCGGCCAGCGGCTCGATGAAAGCCAGCGGGTAGTAGATGTCGCGCTCGCCGCGCGGCTTGATGGCGAAGCCGGAAGAAACAGCCACGTCGAGGCCGGTATCGGCGCGCACCTGCTCCTCGAAGTTGCGCTTGTCGCCGGGCATGACGCGGGGCGCGTAGTTCACGGCCTGGAAGCCGGGGTACGCGCTTGGAAGGTTCAGCCCCGTGACGTAGTCCCTGAAGTCGCTCCTGGTCACGGCGTCGGCGGTGTTGAATCGCGCGCGCAGGCCGATCAGCACGGCGATGTAGTCGTCGAAGCGGGCTTCGACCTTTCGCGCCAGGTCGAGGGCGGTTGCGTCGAAACGCGTCCGGGCGCTGCGCCCGATTTCCTGATGAGCAGATATTCCGAGGGCGATCGACAGCGCCGTGCCGAGCATGAAGATTGCCAACGGCAGGCGAATCCTGGCCCAGATGGACAAAGACATGGTTCGATCCTGTCGCTTGTGCAAGCCGGGTGGCTCCGTGTGCTCCACAGTGTGGCACGGTAGCAGACGCAGCGGTTTCATTTGGGAACAAATCACTCGTAATTCTGTAATGTTGGATAAGGAGTTCTTTGGTTCTTAATTCTTAAGAATTAACTTCATCTAATGCCAAAGTGTTTGACCCGGATGAAAAGACCACTCCCGGGTACCGCGAAAAGCGGCCTCCTACCTAGAATGCGCCGACCTCGCCCAGGCAGGGCGTGCAAGAAATCAGGGAGCTTCCGGTGGCCAACCGTTCCTATCTCTACAGCCTCGGCAATCGGCCTTCTTCCTACGCCGACCGCCCGGAAACCATTTCGGGCCTGTCCGAGTGGCCGTACGACGTGCCTTTCATGTTCCGGGTTCTCATGTCGGGCGATCCGCGGTTGTGCGCCTCGCTGGTGTCGGACGGATTCGATACCGACGAGCCTGGCAGCAAGACCAGGCTCCATGCGATCAGCAGCTCCTTCGACCCCGGCTTCGGGCGCGTGAAGCGTTTCATCGACATCGTGCGGCCGCTCGCAATGGCGGCACCGGCGTCGGGGCCGCAATCCGCCCCGGCAACGAAACCCGTCTCCCTTCTCGGCCGCCTCGCGGCGCTGGCCTCGCCACGCAAGGAGGCCGCGCCGCCAGCAGCGCCTTCGGCTCCGGCGCAACTCCCGGCCTGGCTGGACGAGACGATCGCCTTCCTCGAAGCCCATCGCGACGGCTACCTGCTGCTGGAGACGGTCGAGCTCGACACCATGTCCGAAGAGACGGAAGAAGCGCTGCGCGCCTGCGTCGAGCAGGAGATCGCGCGCTGCATCCACGTCGGCGCAGCCATCGATGCGCTGCCCGCCGACATCGCCGAAGCAGGGCGGCAATTGAAGAAAGCCATCGCGCAGAAATGCCCGGCACCGCTCGACGCCTTCTTCGGCCTTCGCCTCGACGACGACTGCGACAGCACCCGCAACGGCGCCACGAAGCATCCGCTCGGCCTTCAATGGACGGACGTGCTGTATTTCGGCTTGTGGAACCGCGCCGAATTCGAGGCGAACCTGAACCGGCAATAGGAGCTGCAGGTAGCGCACGCCCTTCAGAGGTCCGCCGATCGGCGCGTCACCGTGCCCTGGAATTCCTCCATCGACGCAAGCAGCGGCGTCGCCTTCAGGCACCGGAGCTGTACGTCGCGCTCGTCGGGAGTCCGCTCAAGGCAGAGGGCAACGGCATGCGCATCGTCCGGCTGCAGCCGCCAGAACCGCCAGCGCGCGGCGGAATCGCCGTCGAGGGCGTGCTCGAAGCCTATGGCTGCTTCGTCGTCACCGTCGAGGTCGAAGGAAAAGCGGTCCAGCGGAATCGACAGGCCCATGCCGCGTGCCTTGATGTAGCTCTCCTTGAGCGTCCAGAGATCCCAGAAGCGGGCCGGCTGTAGCCCGGCGGGAAGCCGCTGCAGCGCCAGGGCTTCCTTCGACGAGAAGAAATGCTCCGCAATCTCCAATGGTGCGGTCCTTCCCGTGTGCTCGACGTCCACACCCACTTCGCGCTCGACGCTCACTGCCGCCACGACGAGCGACGCGCTGTGCGAAATGTTGAAGCGGATGCGCTGCGCCTGCGGCAGCGCGTTGGCGATGCGCGGGCGGCCGTATTCGTTGTTCTCGAAGCTCCAGTCCGCGGGCGCGACCGAGGGAACGTAGCGCGAAAGCAGCGAGCGGATCAGCCCCCGCGTCATGAGATACCGGCGCCGGTCGCGGGCGAAATGAAAGCGTCCGTGTTTCTCCCGCTCCTCGGGCGCCAGCAGGGCCATGATGGCCGCGTCGCCGGTGGGGTCGTCCCGTTCGGGAACGTACAGGTGCCAAAGGTGGACCTGGTGCGGGTCGATCTGCAATTGCATGCGCAGGATTCTGGCCTGCCGCGGCGGCCGTCATCCTGACTTGCGTTGCTGTCGCGATTCAGCCCGGCTTAAGTTTGACGGCCGATACTGGAGTCGACGGTCTGCTGGCGTTGGTAGAGGTTGCCACTGGCACCCGCGCCGCTGAATGCGGGCGGTTCCTCGAGGCCGGCGATCGTCACGCCATTTCTTCCTGCCCGCAGCGCTGTTGCGCGTTCGCGCGGCTATGCGCGGGCGGCTTCCGCCAGCCAGCTCGGCTCGTTCGACGTGTCCGGAAAGCCCGAGTCGTCCACCGTCCCCGTCACTGTTCCTTCCATCGGCTGAGCGGCCGCATGCTTGAGCTCGTAGCCCCGTCCATAGACCGAGTGAAGGACGAACTCGTTCTTCTTGTGCAACGACAGCTTGCGGCGGATGTTCGCCACGCAGCAGTCGAGCACCCGGCTCTTGCGTTCGACGCGGGAGTCCGGCCACAGCGAGCCCAGCAGCCATTCGCGCTCCAGCAACTGGCCCGCGTTGCGAAAGAGCAGCAGCGCCAGTTCGAACTCGCGCGGCTTCAAGCGGATTTCCTCGCCCTTGTGCACCACCACCTTGCGGCTGCCGACGAAGCGGTAGTCGCCGAACAGCGCGCTCGTCGCCTGCGGATGCAGCAGCGTCTCGTTGCGCCGCAGCGCCTCGCGCACGCGCAGCTCCACCTCGAAGTCGTCGACGGGCAGCACCGCGAAATCGATGCCCGGGCCCTGCGACTCGGGCTCGGCCGCCGACAGCACCTCGGCCAGCAGTTCGCGCTGCAGCGCGTTGGCAACCAGGAAGATCGGCACCCGCAGCGCCTGGCACATCGAGGTCAGCACCGGCCAGGCGCCTTCGTCCTTCAGCACGACCAGGAGCAGGTCGAAGTGATTGGTGCCGTGCGTGGCCGCGCGCAGAAAGTCGGCGCTGCTGTCGAAGGAAACCGGCGTGCAGCCCATCAGGCGCAGTTTCTGGCCCCAGGCGCGCGTCTGTGCTTCGTCGCAACCCACCATGGCCACCTGTCGCGCGTCGCCGTGAGCATCGTTGTTCATGTCGAAAGCTTCCATGTGTTGGTGGGGGAGGCCGGCCCGCGTCAGCGGCTGTCGCCGCGCGGCAGCTTCCAGCCGATGCCGGCGTTGAATCCCCAGTCCCGCCCCGCGTTGGCGACGGCCATGCCCCAGGCCGTCCGCCCGTCGTCCGAAAGAGTCCTGAAGCCCAGGCTCACTGCCGTGTAGCCCCTGTAGCCGCCGAAGGCCAGGCCCACGGTCTTCTCGCCGGGCAGGAGGGCGGGCACGTACGCCGCCGTCATCGCAACGGCCATCGCTGTGCCCGAATACGCGACGCGCTCCACGTCGCGCAGCGCCGCGCCCGTCTGGTTCAGCTGGCCGAGATTGACTGCGTCGCCCGGTTGCACGCCCGGCGCCAGGTTCGAGACCAGCACGCCATCCGCTGCGCTTGCCGCGCCGTGTCCGGCGGCGGCGCACAGCCACAGCACGACCAGCAGCCCGGCCCTCACGCGGCTCAGCCCGCCGCGAGGCGGTTGCCGGAGCCCGCCTGCGTCTTGCGTGCGCCGTCCGGTCCGTAGAACAGCTGTGCGCTGGCCTGCAGGAAGTGCAGTGCCTGTTGAGTGAAATCGAGATGCGCGTAGACCATCGAGCCGTTGCGCAGGTTGTGGCCGCGGGCCTGTCCGGCGAGTTCCAGCAGTTCTCCCCAGACCTGCCGCACCTGCGGGCCGGCCGCCGCGGCGGCCGCATCGGCGCCCGCGCGTCCGGGCTCGAAGCCCAGTGCCGCCTGCAGTGCCTCGCGCTGCGCGTCGAGTTCGGCCATGCGGTCGATCAGCACGGTCTTTTCCCCGGCGATGGCCGCCAGGTCGGTGAAAGTGCCGCCCGACATCGCCTCGGCCTCGCGGTCGAGCACGGACAGGAATTCCTCTATGCAGGCCGCCTCGGTGCGCAGATGGGCGAGCAGGTCGGGCTGTTTCTTCATTCGCCGTCGCCCTTTTCGCCGGGAGCACCCGGGGTACCGGGAGTTCCGGGGGCGCCGGGTGTCAGCAGGTCGCGCACGCTGGCCAGCAGGCCGTCGGCGATGCGTTCGGGCCGGATCTGGTAGCGCCCCGCGCGGATGTCCTCGCGGATCGCCGCCACGCGCGCCGCGTCGAAATCGCTGGCGGTGCCCGCGGCGCTCGGCAGCGTATGAACGTGCGCGGAAGGCGCCGGCGCCGCCGCCCTGGCGGCGCGCTGGGCGGCGTCGGCGCCTGTCGCAGCGGCCGTGCCAGCCGTGCCTGCCGTGGCGGGCGTCGTTCGATGGAGGGGCGTGGCCGAAGGGGCGGGTTGATCGATTTTCAAGGTGATTCCTCAGGGGCTGACCCGTATATCGGCAGCCCGCGCAAGAACTTTAGGAATGGCGTGAACGGCGGTCTTGTGCAGCGCGTCATTGCGCCAGCTGGATCTGCCCCTCTTCGTCCGCCACGCCGCTGACCAGCCGGCCGTCGCGGGTCTTGGCCTGCACCACGGCACCCACCGCCGCCCCGGTCATGGCCTTGGCCTCGGTGCTCACGACGAAGCCCTGGCCCTGCGCCACGACCTTCACCGCCTGCCCCTGCTGGATGACGGTGACGCCGCGCACCAGCTCCTTGCGCAGCGGCGCGCCGGGCGCCACGCGGTTGACCGTCACCACGCCGGCCAGCTCGGCCGCGCTGGTGATGACCGAGCGCGGCAGCCTGGTGAGGTCGCCGGTGCGCTCGGCTACGTCGCCCGCGCCCAGCGGGCGGCCCGCGTCGATCGCGCGCGCCGCCACGAAATAGCTGCCTTCCACCGCCACGTGGGCCTGCACGAAGCGTGTCCATGGCCGTTCCGTCTGGCAGCGAACGCCCACCGACACTCGGCCCCACGGCTTCGCGCCCGGCGGCAGGAAGGCCTCGGGCGCATCGCAGGCGGGCAGGGCGGATGTGCCCCGGCCCTCGAGGCTGATCGTCACCTTGCCCGGCAGTCCGGCCGCCTGCATCTGCAGATACTTCTCGATGACCGCGCCTGTGTTGCCGTTCGTGCCGGCGTTGCCGGTGGCATCGGCGGCGTTGGCTGCATTGGCCGCGTACGCGGGCGCCGACGCGCAGCAGGCCGCCAGCGCCAGTGCCGGCAGCACCGTACGCAGGGCGTGATCGCGAAGCTCTGCAAGCTCGAAGAAGGTCATCGGATACGTGTGTTTGAGTGGCCTCGATGGCATGCGTCTCACAAGAGGACAAGGCATGCCGCCGCCCGGAAATTCTAGAAATCCACGCGTCGATCGAAGGTGCGAGCAGCAGGCGAAAACCCCCTTTGTTCGGGCGATTGCAAAAGCGGCTCATGCATAGACTCGCTTTCCATCTGTCGCTGCGCCCCGCGCATTGGCGACGCCTCAACGGATGGAAAAGACATGATCGACAAGCTGGATGCGGCGCTTCGCTTCAACCGCGAAGCCCTCAACCTCCGCGCCGAGCGCCAGGAGGTCCTTGCGGCCAACATCGCCCATGCGGACACGCCCAACTACAAGGCGCGCGACTTCGATTTCGGCGCGCGCCTGAGCGAAGCCGTGGAGCGCGGCCGCGCATCGCAGTCGATGTCGCTGGCCACCACTTCGTCGCGCCATCTCGCGGGACAGGCACAGGCCGTCTCCGACAAGGACCTGCTCTACCGCGTGCCCAATCAGTCCAGCCTCGACGGCAACACCGTCGAGATGGACGTCGAGCGCATCGCATTCGCCGACAACGCCCTGCGCTACGAGTCGAACCTCACGGTCATCAACTCGAAGATCAAGTCGCTGCTGTCTGCCGTGCAGCAGTAAGCGGCAGGAGCCCATTCCATGCCCTTCAACAGCACCTCCATGAACATCTTCAACGTGGCCGGCTCGGCCATGACCGCGCAATCGCAGCGCATGAACGCGACCGCGAGCAACATGGCCAACGCCGAGAGCGTGGCCGGACCCGACGGCATGCCCTACCGCGCGAAGCAGGTGGTGTTCCAGGTCGCGCCCTCGTCGTACGGCGGCGGGGACATCGGCGGCGTCAGGGTGGCCGGCGTGGTGGAAGACCAGTCTCCGCCGCGCCTGGTGTTCGACCCCAAGAGCCCGCACGCCAACGCCGAAGGCTACGTGGCGATGCCCAACGTCAATGTGGTCGAGGAGATGACCAACATGATCTCCGCCTCGCGCAGCTACCAGGCCAACGTCGAGGTGCTCAACACCGCCAAGACGCTGATGGTCAAGACGCTGAGCATCGGCCAGTAACCCCCGAAGAAACACCAAAGAACAGGCACGAACGCGCCATGGCCATTTCCGATACCTCGTCCATCACCGGACAGAACGCCACCTCCGCGGTGAGCAGCAACAACAGCACCTCCAACGTCGACAGCGAGCAGCGCTTCCTGAAGCTGCTGGTCACGCAGCTGAACAACCAGGACCCGCTCAACCCGATGCAGAACGCCGAGCTCACCTCGCAGCTCGCGCAGATGAGCACCGTCAGCGGCATCGAGAAGCTCAACAGCACGCTCTCGGGCCTGGTGAACCAGACCAGCTCCAACCAGCTGCTGCAGGCCACCTCGCTCATCGGCTACAACGTGCTGTCGCCGGGCAGCACGCTCACCACCAAGACCCCCGAGACAGGCAAGGAGCCCGCGTCGCAGGCCTTCGCCGTGGAGCTTCCGGGCACTGCATCCGACGTCGAGATCAAGATCGTCGACGCCACCGGCAAGGTCGTGCGCACCATCGATGCCGGCTCCATGACCGAAGGCGTCAACGCCGTCACCTGGGACGGCAAGGACGACGCGGGCAACGTGGTGCCCGCGGGCGCCTACAGCTTCAACGTGAACGCGACCAACAACGGCACGACGGTGAAGGCCACCGCGCTCACCTTCTCACAGGTGGCTGCAGTGAAGCAGGGCGCCAACGGCGTCACGCTCGAGCTGATGACGGGCACCAACATCGGCCTGTCCGACGTGCGCCTGTTCCTCTGAGCCCCAGGGCTTCTTTCCCCATCGCATCCAACGCACCGAAACCAACAAGCAAGGAACCATCATGGCTTTTTCCCAGGGCATCAGCGGACTCGGCGTGGCCGCGGCCAACCTCGACGTCATCGGCAACAACATCGCCAACTCGGGCACCGTCGGCTTCAAGTCGGCAGCGGCCACCTTCCAGGACGTGTACGCGGGTTCGCGCGTCGGCCTGGGCGCCTCGGTCTCGGGCGTGACGCAGAACTTCTCGCAGGGCGTGACCCAGTCGAGCAGCCGCCCGCTGGACGTGGCCATCCTGAACGGCGACGGCTTCTTCCGCCTGACCAGCGCCACCGGCGAAGTCATGTACTCGCGCAACGGCCAGTTCACGCGCGACAAGGACGGCTACATCGTCAACGCCTCGGGCCTGCGCCTCACCGGCTTCGGCGCGAACGCGAACGGCGGCATCAGCGGCGGCACGCCGGCGGCCATCCAGATTCCGACCACGCCCATGACGCCCAAGGCCACGACCGGCATCGACGCCGAGTTCAACCTCGACGCGCGCAAGACCACGCCCACCAAGACGCCTTTCAACGCGGCCGATTCCGACACCTTCAACTACTCGAACGCCGTCGGCCCCATCTACGACTCGCTGGGCAACCCGCACGACGTGTCCGTCTACTTCGTGAAGAGCGCGACGCCCGCCAACACCTGGAGCGTGTACGGCACGGCCGACGGTGCGGCGCTGAACGCAGGCGCCGCGCTCGGCACCCTGACTTTCGACTCCGCCGGCAAGATGACCGCGCCGGCCAGCGGCCAGCTGAGCCTGGGCACGCTCACCCTCACCAACGGCGCCGCGGCACTCACTCCCACGCTCGACATTTCGGGCACCACGCAGTTCGGCGCGGCCAACGCCATGAGCAAGCTCGCGCAGGACGGCTACCGCTCGGGCGAGCTCACCTCGTTCTCGATCAACGCCGACGGCACCATCACCGGCAAGTTCTCCAACGAACAGACCAAGCTGCTGGGCCAGGTCGTGCTCTCGTCGTTCGCCAACCCGAACGGCCTGGAGCCCAAGGGCAACAACGTGTGGGCCGAGACGCAGGCCTCGGGCAACCCGCTCACCGGCACGCCGGGCGAGGGCACCAAGCTCGGCTCGCTGCAGTCGGGCGCGCTCGAGGCATCCAACGTCGACCTCACCTCCGAGCTGGTCAACCTCATCGTCGCGCAGCGCAACTACCAGGCCAACGCGCAGACCGTGAAGACGCAGGACCAGGTCATGCAGACGCTCATGAACATCCGCTGACGCGGCGCTACCGACAGACCGATAACAGCAGGAGCACCCAGTGGATCGCATGTTGTACGTCGCCATGAGCGGCGCCAAGCAGGTCATGGAGCAGCAGGCCGCCGTCGCCAACAACATGGCGAACGTCTCGACGCCGGGCTTCCGCGCGCAGATCGCCAACTTCCGCGCCGTGCCCGTAGTCGGCCAGGAGGCGCCCACGCGCGCCTTCGTGGCCGCCACCACGCCCGGCGCCGACTTCACCCACGGCCCGCTCACCGAAACCGGCCGCGCGCTCGACGTGGCCGTGAGCGGCTCGGGCTGGCTGGTGGTGCAGACGCCCGACGGCGGCGAGGCCTACACCCGCGTGGGCAACCTGCAGATCGGCGCCGACGGCCAGCTCACGACGATGGGCGGTCGCCCCGTGATGGGCGACAACGGCGCGCTGACCGTGCCGCCGGGCTCCACCGTGAGCATCGCGGCCAACGGGCTGGTGGGCGCGCGCGACGCGGCGTCGAACACGCTCACGGGCATTGCCGAAGTCGGCCGCCTGAAGCTGGTCAACCCGGCGGTCACCGACCTCGAGCGCGGCGACGACGGCCTCTTCCGCATGCGCGCCGGCCAGCAGCCGGCCGAGGCCGACGAGGCGGTCACGCTGGTCAGCGGCGTGGTCGAAGGCAGCAACGTCAATCCGGTCGAGGCCATGGTGGCCATGATCGCCAACGCACGCAGCTTCGAGATGCAGATGAAGTCGCTGCAGACGGCCGACACCAACGCGCAGTCCGCCAACAAGCTGCTGGCCTACGGCTGACACGCTCTTTCGCAACCTCTTCCGCAGGACTCCCAGAAAAATGATCCGCTCCCTCTACATCGCCAAGACCGGCCTCGACGCGCAGCAGACGCAGCTCGACGTGGTCTCCAACAACCTCGCCAACGTCGGCACCACCGGCTTCAAGCGCAGCCGCGCCGTGTTCGAGGACCTGGTCTACCAGAACCTGCGCCAGGTCGGCGGCCAGTCGTCGGACCAGACGCGCCTGCCCTCGGGCCTGCAGGTCGGCACCGGCGTGCACGTGGTCGCCACCGAGCGCATCCACTCGCAGGGCAACCTCACCAAGACCGACAAGCCGACCGATGTGGCCATCAGCGGCGGCGGCTTCTTCCAGGTGCTGATGCCCGACGGCACCACTTCGTACACGCGCGACGGCTCGTTCCAGACCGACCGCGACGGCCAACTGGTCACCGCCAGCGGCTTCCCCGTGCAGCCCGCCATCACGGTGCCGGCCAACGCCACCAGCATCACCGTGGGCCGCGACGGCATCGTCTCGGTGGTGCAGGCGGGCAGCACCAACACCGTGCAGATCGGCCAGCTGCAGCTCGCCACCTTCGTCAACCCCACGGGCCTGCAGAGCCTGGGCGAGAACCTGTACGCCGAGACCGACGCGTCGGGCGCGCCCAACCAGGTGAACCCCGGCGTCGACGGCGCGGGCACGCTGAGCCAGGGATACGTCGAGGCTTCGAACGTGAACGTGGTGGAAGAGCTGGTCAACATGATCGCGACCCAGCGTTCGTACGAGATCAACAGCAAGGCGGTCCAGACCTCGGACCAGATGCTGCAGCGACTGGCCCAGCTGTGATGCTTCAGGCGTTGCGTCTTCTTCTGTTGCGTCTTCATCCTCGCAGCGGTGCGGCCGATGCGTGGGCACGGCTGCTGTCGCTGCTCGCGGTCGCGGCAGCGGTGCTGGCCACCGGCTGCGCGCAGGTTCCGCGCGAGCCGCTGGTGCACCAGCCGATGACGGCGCGCGCCGACAGCTACGCGGCGGTGCAGTCCCGGCGCTCGCCCGGCGCCATCTTCCAGGACGGCCCCGGCGCCAACGCGCTCTTCGAAGACCGCCGCCCGCGCAACGTCGGCGACATCCTGACCATCGTCATCAGCGAGAAGGTCAACGCCACCAAGACTTCCGGCGCGAACGCCAGCCGCACCGGCAGCACCACCAGCGTGTTCGCCGCCATTCCCAAGCTCATCGGCGGCCTGCTCGACGGGCAGGACACGAAGCTCTCGGGCACCAATTCGCTCAACGCCAAGGGCGGGGCCAATGCCAACAACACCTTCAACGGCGTGATCACGGTCACGGTGACGGATGTGATGCCCAACGGCAACCTGCTGGTGAGCGGAGAGAAGCAGATGGGCATCAACCAGGGCACGGAATACATCCGCTTCTCGGGCGTGGTGAACCCGCGCACCGTCTCGGGCAACAACACGGTGCCCTCCACATTGGTGGCCGATGCACGCATCGAGTATTCGGCCAAGGGCTATATCGACGAGGCGCAGCACATGGGCTGGATGCAGCGCTTCTTCCTGAACGTCATGCCATTCTGATGAAACACCCCCAGGCTTCGCGCACTTCGTGTCGCTACTCCCACCCCCTTGCAGGGGGCGATGCCAACGGCCCGGCAAAGCCGGTTCCGTGGCATCCCACGAAATTTTCGGCTCGCTTGCGCATCGCGGCGCTGGCGGTGCTGGGCGCCTTTTTCCTTGGTCCTGTGCATGCCGAGCGGTTGAAAGAGCTGGCGAGCATCCAGGGCGTGCGCGACAACCCGTTGATCGGCTACGGGCTGATGGTGGGGCTGGACGGCACGGGCGACCAGACGATGCAGACGCCGTTCACCACGCAGAGTCTGAACAACATGCTGCAGCAGCTGGGCATCACGATTCCGCAGGGCGTGAACATGCAGCTGAAGAACGTGGCGGCGGTGATGGTCACGGCCACGCTGCCTTCGTTCGCGCGGCCGGGGCAGAACATCGACGTGACGGTGTCCTCGATGGGCAATGCGAAGAGCCTGCGCGGGGGCACGCTGCTGATGACGCCGCTCAAGGGCGTGGACGGACAGACCTACGCCGTGGCGCAGGGGAACATGGTGGTCGGCGGCGCGGGCGCGTCGGCCAACGGGAGCAAGGTGCAGGTCAACCAGCTCAGCTCGGGGCGCATTCCGGCCGGGGCACTGGTGGAGCGCACGGTGGAGTCGCCGGTGGGCGCGGAAGGCACTTTCTCCATCGAGCTCAACCGCTCGGATTTCGGCACCACGCAGCGCGCGGTGGACGCGATCAACCGGCAGTTCGGCTCGGGAACGGCGGAGGCCATCGATGCGCGTTCGATCCGCGTGAGGGCGCCCGAACCGCAGCAGCGCGTGGGCTTTCTCGCGCGGCTCGAGGATCTTGAAGTGACGCCCACGCAGGCAGGTGCCCGCGTGGTGGTGAACGCTCGCACCGGCTCCGTGGTGATGAACCAGGCCGTTCGCGTGAAGGACTGCGCCATCGCGCACGGCAACCTGTCGGTGGTCATCAATACCGAGCCTGTCATCAGCCAGCCGGGCGCGTTCTCGGGCGGCAGCACGGTGGCGGCGCAGACTTCGCAGATTTCGGTCAACCAGGGCGGCGGCGCCATCCAGATGGTGCGCGGCGGGGCTTCGCTGTCGGACGTGGTCAAGGGGCTCAACAGCTTGGGCGCGAATCCGCAGGACCTGGTTTCCATCCTCCAGGCCATGAAGTCGGCCGGCGCCCTGAGCGCCGAGCTCGAGATCATCTGACGGGGCCGGGGCGATGACGGTATCGGCTTCCGACCGCAGTGGCGCGCTCGACCAGCGTTTCGCGCTCGACGTGCAGGGCGTCGATGCCCTGCGGCGCACCGTGCGCAGTTCGCCCGAGGAAGGGCTGCAGCAGGTCTCGCGGCAGTTCGAGGCGCTCTTCATGAACATGGTGCTCAAGAGCATGCGCGAGGCGACGCCTTCGAGCGGCCTCTTCGACAGCCAGGACCAGAAGGTGTACCTGTCGATGTTCGACCAGCAGCTCACGCAGAACCTCTCGGGGCGTGGCGTGGGGCTGGCCGAAGCGATGCTCGCGCAGCTGCGCCGCAGCATGCCGTCGGGCCCGCCCGACGCGCAGGCCGATGCGGAGATCGGCGTCAGGCCGATGCCGCTGGAGCCGCGCATGGGCGGGTTCCCCCTCGGGGATCGGGCCGGCATTCCGCTCGGCTCGGCACCGACCGCGCGTGCGGCCGACCTCGGCATCTACCAGTTCAACAGCGAACGTCGCGCGCCCGGCGCGGGTGCGAGCGCCACGCTGCAGGGGCAGGTCGATGATTTCGTGGGCCGCATGGGCGCATCGGCGCAGGCCGCCAGCACGGCCAGCGGCGTGCCCGCGCCGCTGATCCTCGCGCAGGCCGCGCTCGAGTCGGGCTGGGGCAAGCGCGAGATCCGCGCCGACGACGGAACGCAGAGCTTCAACCTGTTCGGCATCAAGGCCGACCGAAGCTGGAAGGGCGCAACGGTCGAGACCACGACCACCGAGTACGTCGACGGCGAACCGCAGAAGGTGCGCGCGAAGTTCCGGGCCTACGCCTCCTACGAGGAAGCCTTCACCGACTACGCACGCTTCATCACCCGCAACCCGCGCTACGCGAACGTGCTGGCGACCGACGACCCCAACGAGGCGGCCCATGGCCTGCAGCGTGCGGGCTACGCGACCGACCCTCGCTACGGCGAGAAGCTGGTTCGCATCATGCAGAAATTCGGTTGAGCCGCGAGAGCGCTCACCGCACCAAGGAACACCCATGGCAGAGACCGCAGCAGCAGTGGCAGCAGCAACCAGGCACGCACAGGCGCCGCAGCTTCAAAGCGCACGCGCGCCCCTGGAGGTCGTGACCTTCAAGCTCGGCGAAGAGGAATACGGCATAGACATCCAGAAGGTGCAGGAACTGCGCGGGTATGACGCGGTGACGCGCATCGCGAACGCGCCGGAGTACATCAAGGGGGTGGTGAACCTGCGCGGAATCATCGTTCCGATCATCGACATGCGCATCAAGTTCAAGCTCGGCGAGCCGACGTACGACCAGTTCACGGTGGTGATCGTGCTGAACATCGGCGGGCGGGTGGTGGGGATGGTGGTGGACAGCGTGTCGGACGTGATCACGCTGACGGGAGAGCAGATCAAGCCTGCGCCGGAGATGGGTTCGGTGCTGGATGCGGACTACCTGATCGGGCTGGGCACGCTGGAGGAGCGGATGCTGATCCTGGTGGATATCGACAGGCTCATGTCCAGCGAGGAAATGGGCCTGGTCGAGAAGATGGCCGCCTGAGCGCCCCACACCCCCGAACCCACACAACGACGAGACAGAGGTTCCGCAGGAGACGCGACATGATGAAGAACTGGACAGTGGGACGGCGCATGGGCGCCGCCTTTGCTTGGGTGCTTGCGCTGGTGGTGCTCATCGCCGGCATCGGCGTGCTGCGGCTGCAGGCCGTGGGCGAAGCCACGCAGGCCATGGCCGGCGCCTCGCTGGCCAAGGAGCGGCTCGCGGCCGCCTGGCAGCTGGCAACCAACACCAACAGCGTGCGCACCTTCTCGCTGCTCAAGAGCGACGATGCCGCCGTGCAGGCCTACCTGCAGAAGAACATCTCGGCCACCAGCACCGTCATCACCGAAACGCAGAAGAAGCTCGAAGCCGTGCTGGAGTCGCCCGAAGAGCTGGCGCTGAGCGCGGACATCAAGAAGAAGCGCGGCGACTATGTCGATCTGCGCAACCAGATCCTCAAGCTCAAGGCCGACGGCCGCAAGGAAGACGCGACCAGGCTGACCGACACGCAGCTCGTGCCCGCGCTGGACGCCTACGACGCGAGCATCCGCGCCATGGTGAACCACCAGCAGCAGGAGATCGACCGCACCGCTCTCGCCATCGATGCGAAGTACCGCTCCGGCCGAATCTGGATCGGGGTGCTTGCCGCACTTGCATTGATCGTCGGCACGGTGACCGCATGGCTGCTCACGCGCAGCATCGTGGAACCGATCGGCGAGGCACTGCTGATCGCCGAGACCGTCGCCTCGGGCGACCTGAGCCAGGAATTCGAGACCGAGCGCGGCGGCGACTTCGGCCGGCTGCTGCGCGGCATGGGCGAGATGGAGGACACGCTGACCGACCTGGTGACGCGCATCAAGGCGTCCAGCGATTCGATCGCGGTGGCTTCGCGGCAGATTGCGGCGGGGAATCAGGATCTGTCGTCTCGTACCGAAGAGCAGGCGAGTTCGCTGGAGCAGACGGCTGCTTCGATGGAAGAGCTGACCTCGACAGTCAAGCAGAACGCGGATAACGCGCGGCAGGCCAATCAGCTGGCTGTGTCTGCTTCCGAGGTAGCGGTCAAGGGCGGCAGCGTCGTCTCGCAGGTCGTGGACACGATGGGCTCGATCAATGCCTCGTCCAAGAAGATCGTGGACATCATCGGCGTCATCGACGGCATCGCCTTCCAGACCAACATCCTCGCGCTCAATGCAGCAGTTGAAGCTGCCCGTGCTGGCGAACAAGGTCGCGGCTTCGCAGTGGTGGCCTCCGAAGTTCGCAGCCTCGCTCAACGCTCCGCAGCAGCCGCCAAGGAGATCAAGACCCTGATCGGCGACTCGGTAGAGAAGGTCGAAGAGGGCAGCAAGCAGGTCGAAGAAGCAGGCCGCACGATGGAAGAGATCGTGGGCAGCGTCAAGCGCGTGACGGACATCATGGGCGAGATCACGGCGGCAAGCCAGGAGCAGACCTCGGGCATCGAGCAGATCAACCAGGCCATCACGCAGATGGACCAGGTGACGCAGCAGAACGCCGCGCTGGTCGAAGAAGCCTCGGCCGCAGCCCAGTCGCTGCAGGAACAAGCCAGCAGCCTCGTGCGCGCAGTCAGCACCTTCAAGCTCGACGCAGAAGAAGAAGCGCAGCCAGCCTGAAAAACCCATGCGTACGCGTATCAGTCCCAGGCTTGCCCTGCGCATCGGCGCGGGCTTCGCCATCCTGTTGTTCCTGCTGGCAGTGGCATTGAGCCTCGGCTTCAAGGCCGGCGCCGGCTACGAGTGGGCGCAACAGACCGTCTGCGTGCTGGGCGTGGCCGCATTTTTTACAGCCGTTGCCGTCGTATGGCTCGTCATGCGCTCGGTCACCCGTTCGACCCATGACGCCGCCAAGGTCTCGGACCGGCTCGACCGGGTGTTCGAGCACGTCAACGCACAGGATTCCTAGAAAAACACACTCTCCCCCATGAATTCGTTTCTCAATCTCAAGATAGGCACCCGCCTCGGCGCGGGCTTTGCAGCAGTACTCCTTCTCCTGGCCGGCATCGCGGGCCTCGGGCTCAGCGCGATGACCGACATCCAGTCACGGCTGAACGGCATCGTCACCGGCAACAACGTCAAGGTCGCCTCGGTCAACAAAATGGCGGATGCGATCCGCGACATCGCCATCCTCGATGGCAACCTGATCCTGCTGATCGACGAGGCGGCGATGCGCGAGGAGGTCAAGAAGATCGGCGCCGCGCGCGAGCGCTTCACCGAGAGCCGCTCGGCGCTGGCCAAGCTGCTGGCGACCCCCGAGGGCAAGGCGCTGCTGGCGCGCATCGACGAGAAGGTGGCCGTGCTCGTGCCCCTGAACACCCAGCTCAGCGACTTCGCGCAGCAGAACAGGAACGACGAGGCGACATCGCTCTTCATCTCGAAGTTCCAGCCCGCCGTGCGCGCGGTGCTCGCGGAGCTCGACGCGATGAGCGAACACCAGGAAAAGCGCTCGCAGGCCGCCAACGACGAGGCCGCCGCGGGCTATGCATGGTCGCGCGACCTGATGCTGGCGCTGGGCTGCCTCGCCATACTGCTCGGCGCGGGCGTCGCTTGGCTCATCACGCGTTCCATCACCCGGCCCATCGGCGACGCCGTGCAGGTGGCCGAGAAGGTGGCGGCGGGCGACATCAGCTCGCGCATCGACGTGAAGTCGAAGGACGAGACGGGGCGGCTGATGCATGCCCTGAAGGAGATGAACGAGAGCCTCGTGAAGATCGTGAGCGAAGTGCGTACAGGTACGGACACGATCGCGACGGCTTCGGGGCAGATCGCTTCGGGTAACCAGGATCTTTCTTCGCGTACGGAGCAGCAGGCGAGTTCGCTGGAACAGACGGCCGCTTCGATGGAGGAGCTGACCTCGACGGTCAAGCAGAACGCGGACAACGCTCGGCAAGCGAATCAGCTGGCTGTGTCTGCCTCGGAAGTGGCAGTGAAGGGCGGCAGCGTTGTGTCTCAAGTCGTGGACACGATGGGCTCGATCAATGCGTCGTCCAAGAAGATCGTCGACATCATCGGCGTCATCGATGGCATTGCCTTCCAGACCAACATCCTCGCGCTGAACGCAGCCGTCGAAGCTGCTCGCGCTGGTGAACAGGGCCGTGGCTTCGCTGTCGTTGCTTCAGAAGTCCGAAGCCTCGCTCAACGTTCAGCCGCGGCAGCCAAGGAAATCAAGACGCTCATCGGCGACTCGGTAGAGAAGGTCGAAGAAGGCAGCAAGCAGGTCGAAGAAGCAGGCCGCACGATGGAAGAGATCGTGGGCAGCGTCAAGCGCGTGACGGACATCATGGGCGAGATCACTGCGGCGAGCCAGGAGCAGACTTCGGGCATCGAGCAGATCAACCAGGCCATCACGCAGATGGACCAGGTGACGCAGCAGAACGCCGCACTGGTCGAGGAAGCCTCGGCCGCAGCGCAATCGCTGCAGGAACAGGCCGGCAGCCTCGTGCGCGCAGTCAGCATCTTCAAGCTCGACACCAACGCGGTCGCCACGGTACGCCCCGGCTTCACCCACATCACGCCGATCCCGAAGCCCGCAAAACCCGCGCCGAAGCGTCCGTCCAAGGCCCTGCCCGCGCGCAAGGAGCCATCGGCCGCACCGCAGCTCGCCATGGCCGGCGACGCCAAGGGCGACTGGACCGAATTTTGATGAGAAAGGACTCAAGTCTGGCGCTCCGATGCCGATAACAGGATGAATCCGTTCCCTGTTGTTGAAGAAAGAGAGCAATGAGTCTGAAGGATCTGAAAATCGGAACCCGCCTGGGCCTCGGCTTTGCAGCGATGCTGGTGCTGATGGCGCTCATTGCCGGCACGGGCGTGCTGCGGCTCACCAACGTGGGCAACGCAACCGATGAGATGGTGGCCCAGGCATTGGTCAAGGAGCGCCTGGCCAACGAATGGCTGAGCAACCTGCGCTCCAACACCGTGGCCAACTTCGCCATGGTGAAGACCACCGATCCGCAGGTCGCCGCCTATTTCTCCAAGGTCCAGGCGGCGGGTTCCGCACGCATCAGCCCGGCGCAGAAGAAGCTCGAGTCGATGCTCAGCACGCCGGAAGAGAAGGCGCTCTACGCGAAGGTGGCTTCGTCCCGCGCGGTGGTGCTGGAGACGGTGGGCGTTCTCAACAAGCTGAAGGACTCCGGCAATCTCGCCGAAGCCAACACCCTGGTCGACACCAAGTTCTCCGATGCGCTGGGCGTGTACGGCGGCGCGGTCGAGGCGCTGGCCAATCACCAGCGCGAGAAGATCGACGAGGCCGCCAAGGGCATCGGCGCCGATTTCACGACAGGCCGCACCACGTTGCTGGTGCTGTCGGCCGTTGCGCTGGTGCTGGGCGCACTGCTCTCCTGGCGCCTGACGCGGGGCATCGTGCGCCCGCTGGGGCATGCGGTGGAAGTGGCCGAGACGGTGGCCTCGGGCGACCTGAGCGCGCGCATCGATGTGCACGGCAGCGACGAGGCGGGGCAACTGCTGCAGGCGCTGAAGAACATGAACGAAAGCCTCGCCAAGGTGGTTGGCGAGGTGCGGGAAGGGACCGAGACGATTGCGACGGCCTCGGGGCAGATCGCTTCGGGTAACCAGGATCTTTCTTCACGTACGGAGCAGCAGGCTAGCTCGCTGGAGCAGACGGCCGCTTCGATGGAAGAGCTGACCTCGACAGTCAAGCAGAACGCGGACAACGCGCGTCAAGCGAACCAGTTGGCTGTCTCGGCCTCGGAAGTGGCAGTGAAGGGCGGCAGCGTCGTCTCGCAAGTCGTCGACACCATGGGCTCGATCAATGCGTCGTCCAAGAAGATCGTGGACATCATCGGCGTGATCGATGGCATCGCCTTCCAGACCAACATCCTCGCGCTGAATGCTGCCGTTGAAGCTGCCCGCGCCGGTGAGCAAGGCAGAGGCTTTGCAGTGGTGGCTTCCGAGGTCCGCAGCCTCGCTCAACGCTCCGCAGCCGCCGCCAAGGAAATCAAGACCCTCATCGGCGACTCGGTGGAGAAGGTCGAAGAGGGCAGCAAGCAGGTCGAGGAAGCCGGCCGCACGATGGAAGAGATCGTGGGCAGCGTCAAGCGCGTGACGGACATCATGGGCGAGATCACTGCGGCAAGCCAGGAACAGACCTCGGGCATCGAGCAGATCAACCAGGCCATCACGCAGATGGACCAGGTGACGCAGCAGAACGCGGCACTGGTCGAAGAGGCCTCGGCCGCAGCGCAGTCGCTGCGCGAACAGGCCGGCAGCCTTTCCCGCGTCGTCGGCGTCTTCCGCCTGAACGGCGGCAACCGCGTGGCCCTGGCCTGAGGGAGGACGACAAGACCATGCGCGTCAATCTCCCCGTCACCGGCATCGAATACGAACTGTCGCCGGACGCCGCACTGGTGTCCCGCACCGACCTGAAGGGTCGCATCACCTACGTCAATCCGGCCTTCGTCGAGGCCAGCGGCTTCGCCGCGGCCGAGCTCATGGGCAAGGCGCACAACATCGTGCGCCATCCCGACGTGCCGCCCGAGGCTTTCGCCGACCTGTGGCAGACGCTGGGCCAGGGCCTGCCGTGGACAGGACTCATCAAGAACCGCCGCAAGAACGGCGACTTCTACTGGGTGCTGGCCAACGTCACGCCGATCCGCCGCGACGGCCGCACGCAGGGCTACATGTCCGTGCGCAGCAAGCCCGGTCGCGCCGATGTGGCGCAGGCCGAGGCGCTTTACGCCCGCATCCGCGAAGGCCGCGCGAAGGACTTCGAACTGCTGCAGGGCGAAGTGGTCTCGCGCGGCTGGACGGACCCGCTGGCGCGGCTGCGCCGCATTCCCGTGCGCCAGCGCGTCTTCGGCGCGACCGGCATCGGGGCGCTGCTGTCGCTGGGGCTCGGCATCTTCGGCTGGATGGAAGCATCCCGGCTGGCCGCGTCCTCCGGCGCCCAGAGCTGGCTGCCGGGCGCCATGGTCGCCAGCGGCGCGGGCTTCGCGCTGGCCTGGCTGGGCCTGGGGCAGTTCCTGGTGCGCACCGTGTTCCGCCCGCTGGACGAAGCCGTGCACGTCGCGCGCGCCATTGCGGGTGGCGACCTCGTGCGCTTCGACGTGCGGCGTGGTGACGAAATCACCGGGCTGCTGCGCGCGCTGAACCAGATGAGCGCGAACCTGTTCGCCATCGTCGCGGATGTCGGCGCCAATGTGTCGGGGGTGATGTCGGCTTCGAGCCAGATCGCTTCGGGCAATCAGGATCTGTCTTCGCGTACGGAGCAGCAGGCGAGCTCGCTGGAGCAGACGGCTGCTTCGATGGAAGAGCTGACCTCGACGGTCAAGCAGAACGCGGACAACGCTCGGCAAGCGAATCAGCTGGCTGTGTCTGCTTCGGAAGTTGCCGTCAAGGGCGGCAGCGTCGTCTCGCAGGTAGTCGACACCATGGGCTCGATCAATGCGTCGTCCAAGAAGATCGTGGACATCATCGGCGTGATTGACGGCATCGCCTTCCAGACCAACATCCTGGCACTTAACGCAGCCGTTGAAGCCGCGCGTGCTGGCGAGCAGGGCCGCGGCTTCGCTGTCGTGGCATCAGAAGTCCGAAGCCTTGCTCAACGCTCCGCAGCCGCAGCCAAGGAGATCAAGACCCTGATCGGCGACTCGGTAGAGAAGGTCGAAGAGGGCAGCAAGCAGGTGGAAGAAGCAGGCCGCACGATGGAAGAGATCGTCGGCAGTGTGAAGCGCGTGACGGACATCATGGGCGAGATCACTGCCGCGAGTCAGGAACAGACCTCGGGCATCGAGCAGATCAATCAAGCCATCACGCAGATGGACCAGGTCACGCAGCAGAACGCCGCGCTGGTCGAGGAAGCCTCGGCCACCGCCCAGCTGCTGCAGGAGCAGGCCGACGGCCTGGTGAGAGCCGTGCGCGTATTCAAGGCCGAGAACGCCGAGGCCTTCGCCGAGGCGGCCTGACACCACGTGCAGCGCCAAACCCCATTCAAACCGGAGAAGAAAAGATGCTGAACAAGGCAAGAGATCCCCTGCAACAAACCGCCTCGTCCGCTGCCACCGGCGTGAGCCGCCTGGAGGTCGTGACCTTCAAGCTCGGCGAAGAGGAATACGGCATAGACATCCAGAAGGTGCAGGAACTGCGCGGGTACGACGCGGTGACGCGCATCGCGAACGCGCCGGAGTACATCAAGGGGGTGGTGAACCTGCGCGGGATCATCGTTCCGATCATCGACATGCGCATCAAGTTCAAGCTCGGCGAGCCGACGTACGACCAGTTCACGGTGGTGATCGTGCTGAACATCGGTGGCCGGGTGGTGGGAATGGTGGTGGACAGCGTGTCGGACGTGATCACGCTGACGGGAGAGCAGATCAAGCCCGCGCCGGAGATGGGCTCGGTGCTGGACGCGGACTACCTGATCGGGCTGGGCACGCTGGAGGAGCGGATGCTGATCCTGGTGGACATCGACAGGCTCATGTCCAGCGAGGAAATGGGCCTGGTCGAAGCCGCCGCCACCGCCTGAGGCCGGCACCAAGGCCGCAAGGCCTGGCCCGGCTCCCGATCTTCCACCCCTCAACGCCTGCACCATGAACTTCCTCACCAACCTTCGCATCGGCAACCGGCTGGCGCTGGCCTTCGCCATCGTCCTGGGCCTCACCGTGGTTTCGACCGCCATCGCGCTGGTCTCCGCGCGCAGCAATGCGGAGGCCACGCGGGTCATGATGCGCAGCCCGCTCGCCAAGGAGCGGCTGATCTCCGACTGGTACGTGCTGACCTACTCGGCCATCGCCCGCACGTCGATGATCGCCCGCACCACCGACGAGAGCCTGCCGGTGGTTTTTTCCGATGTCATCTCCGACAGCGTGAAGAAGGGCAGCGAGACTATCGCCAAGGTCGAGAAGCTGCTGGTGACGGACGAAGAGAAGGCGATCCTCAAATCCATCATCGAGCTGCGCGCGAAGTACCAGGCCGCGAAGGACGACGTGGGCAAGGCCAAGGCGGGCGGCGACACGGTGGCGACCGCGCGGGTCTTCAAGGAAGTCTTCCAGCCGGCCGCCAAGGCCTATGAAACCCGCGTGCTGGACCTGCTGTCGCTGGAGCGCAAGGCCATCGACGACATGAGCGAAGCCATCGACGCGGCCAACACGCGCAGCTTCAACCTGCAACTGCTGCTGACCGTGCTGGTCGTGGTCAGTGGCGGCGTCTTCGCGTTCTTCATCTCGCGCAGCATCGTGCGCCCCCTGGCACAAGCCGTGCAGGTGGCGGAGACGGTGGCGGCGGGCGACCTGAGCGCGAACATCGAGGTGCGCAGCCGCGACGAGGCGGGCCAACTGATGCAGGCGCTGAAGAACATGAACACGAACCTGGCGAAGGTTGTGGGCGAGGTGCGCACGGGCACGGAGACCATCGCGACGGCTTCGGGGCAGATCGCTTCGGGCAACCAGGATCTTTCTTCGCGTACGGAGCAGCAGGCGAGCTCGCTGGAGCAGACGGCTGCTTCGATGGAAGAGCTGACCTCAACGGTCAAGCAGAACGCGGACAACGCGCGTCAAGCGAACCAGCTGGCTGTCTCGGCCTCGGAAGTGGCAGTGAAGGGCGGCAGCGTCGTCTCGCAAGTCGTCGACACCATGGGCTCGATCAATGCGTCGTCCAAGAAGATCGTCGACATCATCGGCGTCATCGATGGCATTGCTTTCCAGACCAACATCCTCGCGCTCAATGCCGCTGTAGAAGCTGCTCGCGCTGGTGAACAAGGTCGCGGCTTTGCAGTAGTGGCCTCTGAAGTCCGCAGCCTTGCTCAACGTTCGGCCGCCGCAGCCAAGGAAATCAAGACCTTGATCGGCGACTCGGTAGAGAAGGTCGAAGAAGGCAGCAAGCAAGTCGAAGAAGCAGGCCGCACGATGGAAGAGATCGTGGGCAGCGTGAAGCGCGTGACGGACATCATGGGCGAGATCACTGCCGCGAGTCAGGAACAGACCTCGGGCATCGAGCAGATCAACCAGGCCATCACGCAGATGGACCAGGTGACGCAGCAGAACGCGGCACTGGTCGAAGAGGCCTCGGCCGCAGCGCAATCGCTGCGTGAGCAGGCCGGCAGCCTGTCGCAGGTGGTCGGAGTGTTCCGCCTCGGAGTCGGCCATTCCGAAGACCAGTCGCATCGGCTGACCTTCGCAGCGTCGGCGGCATGAACGAAGAAACGGAAGGCAAGACAATGCAGTGGTTCCAGAATCTTCGCGTCACCGTCCGGCTGATCATCAGCTTTCTCGTGGTCGCGGCCATCGGTGCCGCCGTGAGCGCACTCGGCATCTTCCACATGGGGCGCATCAGCGCGTCGACTGAGGCGCTCTATGCCAACGAGCTTCGCGCCCTGCAGGCCGTGCAGGACGCCAACATCCGCCTGCTGTATGCCAGCCGCGCGCAGATGACGCTGCTGTCGGCCGGCACGCGCGGCGAGCGCAATGCAGGTGCGAACGAGGTCAAGGCATCCATCGAAAACCTCTCGGCGCGCGCCGCCGAGGTCAAGTCATTCTTCGGCGAAACCGAAGACGGTGCCAAGCTGTTCGGCCAGTTCGAAGGACTGATCGGGCCGCTGACGGCGCACATGAACGACTTCGTGGCGCTGCTGAACAAGCAGCCGCTGGACAGCTCCCAGTTCGACAACCAGGTGAGCGAGGACAGTGCGCGCCTGCTGAAGGAATCGCGCGGTCTGGAAGAAGTGCTCCAGCGCATGGTCGCCTACAGCAAGGATCTGGCACGCGAGCGCGCCGAACAGGCCGACGCGACCTACAAGACCTCCAGGCTGACGATGCTCGGGCTGGCGCTGGCTGGCATCGTGGTCAGCGTCGGGCTGGGCGTGCTGGTGGCGCGCCTGATGGGACGGCAGCTCGGCGGAGAGCCGCAGTACGCCGCCGACGTGGTCGGCCGCATCGCCGACGGCGATCTGTCGCTGGCGGTCGAGGCCAATGCCGCGCACGACGGCAGCCTGCTGAACTCCATCCGGAAGATGCAGTCGCAGCTGACGTCGATCGTCGTGGAGATCAAGGATTCGAGCGAGACCATCGCCAGGGCCTCGGGGCAGATTGCGGAGGGGAATCAGGATCTGTCTTCGCGCACGGAGCAGCAGGCGAGCTCGCTGGAACAGACGGCCGCTTCGATGGAGGAACTGACCTCGACGGTCAAGCAGAACGCGGACAACGCTCGGCAAGCGAATCAGCTGGCTGTGTCTGCTTCGGAAGTTGCCGTCAAGGGCGGCAGCGTCGTCTCGCAGGTAGTCGACACCATGGGCTCGATCAACGCGTCGTCCAAGAAGATCGTCGACATCATCGGCGTCATCGACGGCATTGCCTTTCAGACCAACATCCTGGCGCTCAATGCAGCTGTTGAAGCTGCCCGTGCTGGTGAACAAGGTCGTGGCTTCGCAGTAGTGGCCTCTGAAGTCCGAAGCCTCGCTCAACGTTCGGCCGCAGCAGCCAAGGAAATCAAGACGCTCATCGGCGACTCGGTAGAGAAAGTCGAAGAAGGCAGCAAGCAGGTCGAAGAAGCAGGCCGCACGATGGAAGAGATCGTGGGCAGCGTCAAGCGCGTGACGGACATCATGGGCGAGATCACTGCGGCAAGCCAGGAGCAGACCTCGGGCATCGAGCAGATCAACCAGGCCATCACGCAGATGGACCAGGTGACGCAGCAGAACGCTGCACTGGTCGAAGAAGCCTCGGCCGCAGCCCAGTCGCTGCAGGAACAGGCCGGCAGCCTCGTGCGCGCAGTCAGCATCTTCAAGCTCGACGCAAGCAGCACGCACTCGGCGCAGCGCGCCCAGACGGCAACGCAACCCGCAACACGCATCGAACCTTCGCTGCCCGCGCCGCAGCAGCTGGCCGTGGCCGGTGATGGCGACTGGCGAGAGTTCTGATCCCCGGCGAGGACCGGAAAAAACATCGTATCGGGCCTGCGGGTCCCAAGGAAAGATCATCAAAGCCTTCTACAACCTCAAGATCGCGACCAAGCTGATAGTGTCCTTCGTCGCGGTCCTCATGCTCACGGCGTGCCTGGGCGTGATCTCGATGCTGCAGCTTGCCAAGGTGCACGAGACGTCCACCGACCTCTCGACCAACTGGCTGCCCGCCACGCGTTCGCTGCTCGAACTCAAGGGCATGGTGGCGAACTACCGCTCGCAGGAAATGGCGCACGCCCTGTCGGGATCGTTCAACGAAATGGCCGCGTACGAGAAGGCGATGGACGAGTCGTGGGCGCTGCTCCAGAAGAAGCGCACCGAGTACGCGGGGCTCATCTCGGAGCCCGAGGAGCGCGAAGTCTTTCCGGTGTTCGAGAAACTGCTCGCGCAGTACGAGCTGGAGCACAGGAAGATCGTTGCCGTCTCCCACACCCAGGACACAGACCAGGCGAGCGCCATGATCCGCGGCAAGTCGCAGCAGCTCAGCCGCGAGATGAATGCCGCGCTCGACAAGCTGACGCAGGTGAACCTGGCGGGCGCTGTTCGCGCGGGCGAGACCGCCAACGCCGTGCACGAACAGGCCAGGATCTGGGTGCTCGGCCTGCTGTTGGGCAGCGTGGCGCTGGGTCTGGGCCTGGCGCTTTGGATCGCGCGCATCGTCTCGCGCCCGCTGGAAGAGGCCGTGAAGGTCGCGCAATCGGTGGCCGGCGGCGACCTCACCAGCCGCATCGAAGCGCAGACGAAGGACGAGACCGGTCAGTTGCTCGAAGCGCTGAAGGGAATGAACGACAGCCTCGTGAAGATCGTGAGTGAAGTGCGTACAGGTACGGACACGATCGCGACGGCTTCGGCTCAAATTGCTTCGGGCAATCAGGATCTGTCGTCGCGCACTGAGGAGCAGGCTAGCTCGCTGGAGCAGACGGCTGCTTCGATGGAGGAGCTGACCTCGACAGTCAAGCAGAACGCCGACAACGCGCGTCAGGCGAACCAGTTGGCTGTCTCTGCTTCCGAAGTTGCCGTCAAGGGCGGCAGCGTTGTGTCTCAAGTCGTGGACACGATGGGCTCGATCAATGCGTCATCCAAAAAGATCGTGGACATCATCGGCGTCATCGATGGCATCGCTTTCCAGACCAACATCCTCGCGTTGAATGCTGCCGTTGAAGCAGCTCGCGCTGGCGAGCAAGGTCGTGGCTTCGCAGTGGTGGCCTCCGAAGTCCGCAGCCTCGCTCAACGCTCCGCCGCAGCAGCCAAGGAAATCAAGACCCTGATCGGCGACTCGGTAGAGAAGGTCGAAGAGGGCAGCAAGCAAGTCGAGGAAGCCGGCCGCACGATGGAAGAGATCGTGGGCAGCGTCAAGCGCGTGACGGACATCATGGGCGAGATCACGGCGGCAAGCCAGGAACAGACCTCGGGCATCGAGCAGATCAACCAAGCGATCACGCAGATGGACCAGGTGACGCAGCAGAACGCAGCCCTTGTGGAAGAAGCCTCGGCCGCAGCCCAGTCGCTGCAGGAGCAGGCAGGCACTCTCGTCCAGTCCGTGAGCGTCTTCAAGCTGGACTCCAACGTCGTCGGCACCGCTCGCCCCGGCTTCACGCGCATCACGCCGATTCCGAAGCCCGCGAAGCCTGCGCCGAAGCGTCCCGCCAAGGCTCTTGCCGCGCGCAAGGAACCATCAGCAGCCCCGCAGCTCGCCATGGCCGGCGATGCCAAGGGCGACTGGACCGAATTCTGAACAAGGTAGGAGGAAGTCAAATGAGCTTGAAGGATCTGAAAATCGGAACCCGCCTGGGACTCGGCTTCGCGGCCGTCCTGCTCCTGATGGCGGTCATCGCGGCCACCGGCATGCTGCGGCTGGCGAGCGTGGGCAAGGCCACGGAGGACGTGATGCAGCGCGCGCTGGTCAAGGAGCGGCTGGCCAACCAGTGGTCGGTGTTTCTCGGGCCAGCCATTGCGAATTCCTTCGCGATGGTCAAGGCGAGCGATCCCAAGGTCGTGGCGTATTTCGAGAAGGCCCGCGCCGACAAGTCGGCGCAGATCAACCCGGTGCAGAAGAAGCTCGAGGAGCTGCTGACTTCTCCCGAGGAGAAGAAGCTGTATTCCGCCATCGCCGACCCGCGCAGCGTGGTGCTCACGGTGATCGGGAACATCAACAAGCTCAAGGCCGAAGGCAAGGACGAGGAGGCCATGGTGATGGCCGACACCCAGTTCGCGGCCGCGCTCGCGGTCTACGAGGAAGCCGTGGCGAAGCTCGCCGCATACCAGCGCGACCGCATCGACGAGCTGGCCAAGGGCATCGAGGCCGATCACACGACCGGCGAGAGAACGCTGCTGGTGCTGTCGATCATCGCGCTGGCGCTGGGTGCACTGTTCTCATGGCGCCTGACGGTGGGTATCGTGCGCCCGCTGGGGCATGCGGTGGAAGTGGCCGAAACGGTCGCCTCGGGTGACCTGCGCTCGAACATCACGGTGGAAAGCCGCGACGAGACGGGCAAGCTGCTGCATGCGCTGCGCGAGATGAATGCGAGCCTTGCGAAGGTGGTGGGTGAAGTGCGTACCGGTACCGAGACCATCGCGACGGCCTCGGGGCAGATTGCCTCGGGCAACCAGGATCTTTCTTCGCGTACGGAGCAGCAGGCGAGTTCGCTGGAACAGACGGCCGCTTCGATGGAGGAGCTGACCTCGACGGTCAAGCAGAACGCGGACAACGCTCGGCAAGCGAATCAGCTGGCTGTGTCTGCTTCTGAGGTGGCAGTGAAGGGCGGCAGCGTCGTCTCGCAGGTGGTCGACACGATGGGCTCGATCAATGCGTCGTCCAAGAAGATCGTCGACATCATCGGCGTCATCGATGGCATTGCCTTCCAGACCAACATCCTCGCACTCAATGCCGCTGTAGAAGCCGCTCGCGCTGGTGAACAAGGTCGCGGCTTTGCAGTGGTGGCCTCCGAAGTCCGCAGCCTCGCTCAACGTTCGGCCGCAGCAGCCAAGGAAATCAAGACGCTCATCGGCGACTCGGTAGAGAAAGTCGAAGAAGGCAGCAAGCAGGTCGAAGAAGCAGGCCGCACGATGGAAGAGATCGTGGGCAGCGTCAAGCGCGTGACGGACATCATGGGCGAGATCACTGCGGCGAGCCAGGAGCAGACTTCGGGCATCGAGCAGATCAACCAGGCCATCACGCAGATGGACCAGGTCACGCAGCAGAACGCCGCGCTGGTCGAGGAAGCCTCGGCCGCAGCGCAATCGCTGCAGGAACAAGCCGGCAGCCTCGTTCGCGCAGTCAGCATCTTCAAGCTCGACACCAACGCTGTTGCCACGGTACGCCCCGGCTTCACGCACATCACGCCGATCCCGAAGCCTGCGAAACCGGCGCCGAAGCGTCCGTCCAAGGCCCTGCCGGCGCGCAAGGAACCCTCAGCCGCCCCCCAGCTCGCCATGGCCGGCGACGCCAAGGGCGACTGGACCGAGTTCTGAACGGCCTAGCCCTCAACTTTCGGCGGCTGCCGCCGATATAGATGCAGAGGCGCCGATGCGATCGGCGCCACTCCAACTCACACACCTCATCGACAGGTAAAAGCCATATGTCCGGAAGTTTGTTCTACACGGGTCTCAGCGGCCTCGGCGTTGCCCGCACCGCGCTGATGACCACGGCCCACAACACGGCCAACGCGTACACCACGGGCTACAGCCGCCAGGTGGCAGAGATCGCCACCGGCAGCGCCATCTCCAGCGGCACGGGCTTCATCGGCTCGGGCGCCAATGTCTCGACCGTCTCGCGCAGCTACGACCGCTACCTGACGGCGCAGCTGTCGATGGCGCAGTCGGCCTCGGCGGCGCTCGCCGCCAACGGCACGCAGGTCACGCGCGTCGACACCCTGCTGGCCGACAAGACCTCGGGCATCGCGCCGCTGATGCAGAGCTTCTTCACCAGCATCCAGGGCGTGGCCAACACACCGGCCGACCCGGCCGCGCGGCAGCAGATGATCAGCTCGGCGCAAGCGCTGGCCGGCAAGTTCCGTTCGACAGACCAGTACCTGTCGGACATGAACACCTCGATCAACGACCAGATCGTCGGCAGCGTGAACCAGATCAACACCTATGCCGGCAAGATCGCCAACCTCAACCAGCAGATCAGCCAGATCAGCGCCATGGCCGGCGGCCAGCCGCCCAACGACCTGCTCGACCAGCGCGACCAGCTCGTGAGCGAGCTCAGCCAGATCGTCGACGTGAAGGTGCTGCAGCAGGACAACGGCAAGTACAACGTGTTCATCGCCACCGGCCAGTCGCTGGTTGTGGGCGACTACGCCTCCTCCATGGCGGCGGTGAACTCCGCGGCCGACCCGTCGCGCAAGGCCATCGCGCTGCAGGGCTTCGCGGGCAACACGGCCGAGCTGTCGGACGGCGCCATCACCGGCGGCTCGCTCGGCGGGCTGCTCTCCTTCCGCCGCGACACGCTCATTCCCACGCAGAACGCCATCGGCCGGCTCGCCATGTCGGTGGCCGACGCGGTGAACACGCAGCACAAGCTGGGCGTGGACCTGAGCGGCGCGCTGGGCAAGGACTTCTTCACGCAATCGGTACCGGGCGCGCTCGCGAATTCGAAGAACACGGGCAGTCTCGAGCTCAGCGGTTCGATCTCGAACGCCTCGCAGCTCACGACCAGCGACTACAGCGTGGAAGTCACCAACGTGGCTGGCACGCTCACCTACAACGTCACCCGCCTGTCGGACAAGCAGTCGATGGGCGCGTTCACCACCTTCCCGATCACCTTCGACGGCGTGAGCCTCACGGCGGCCAGCGGCACGGCGCAGGCCGGCGATTCGTTCCTGATCCAGCCCACGCGCACCGGCGCGCGCGACCTCGACGTGCTGACGCGCGACCCCTCCAAGGTGGCGGCGGCATCGCCCATCGTCACCGGCAATACCGCCGGCAACAAGGGCACCGGCGCGCTGGGCGCGGCCACGGTGGACGCCAGCTATCCCGCAACGCCGCTGGCTGCCAACCTCACGCTGAGCTACGACGCCGCCACCGGCAACCTCACGGGCTTTCCCGCGACCTCGGCCGTGACCGTCACGCTGGCCAACGGCACCAGCACCACCTATGCGGCCGGCGCGCCCGTGCCCTACACCGCCGGCGCGAAGATGAGCTTCGACGGCATCAGCGTCACCATGACCGGCGCGCCCGCGAACGGCGACACCTTCACCATCGGCAAGAACAGCTCGGGCGTGTCCGACGGCAGCAACGCGCTGCTGATGGGCGCGCTGCAGCGCAAGACCATCATGGCCAACGGCACGGCCACCTTCAATGGCGCCTATTCGCAGATCGTCAGCGAAGTCGGCAACCGGTCCATGGCCATCAAGGTGGCGGCCACCACGCAGGACAGCGTCACCAGCCAGATCAAGGGCAACCGCGATTCCGTCTCGGGCGTGGTGCAGGACGAGGAAACCGCCAACCTGCTGATGTTCCAGCAGATGTACCAGGCCAACGCGAAGGTGATCCAGACGGCCTCGACCATCTTCGACACCATCCTCGGCATCGGCCGCTGAGCCCGGAGTCCGTCCGGAAGATCCACAAAGTCAAGGCAAAGCGATGCGCATCAGCTCCCAATCCTTCTACGAACAGAACGTGCTGGCCATGGGCCAGCAGCAGCAGAAGCTGTTCAAGGTCCAGCAGCAGCTGGCGACCAACTCCAAGTTCCTCTCGGCCGGCGACGACCCCGTGGGCGCGGCCCGCTCGCTCGGCGTGAGCCAGACGCTGTCGGAGATCTCGCAGTACGCCACCAGCCGCCAGCGCGCGTCGCTGTCGCTGTCCAACGAGGAGAACGCGCTCAACTCGGTCACCTCGATCCTGCAGAACATCAAGACCCTGACCGTGCAGGCCGGCGGCGCCGCGCTGTCGGATGCCGACCGCGCATCGATCGCCACCGCCATCCAGAGCAGCTACGACCAGCTGATGGGCATCGCCAACTCCACCGACAGCAGCGGCCAGTACCTGTTCGCGGGCTTCAAGAGCGGCACGCCGCCCTTCGTGGCAGCGGCCGGCGGCGGCGTGCAATACGTGGGCGACCAGGGCCAGCGGCTGATGCAGGTCGACGTGGCGCGCCAGATGGCCACGGCGGACGACGGGCGCACCGTCTTCCAGTCGGTGCAGGGCAGCGCGGGCTATGTGGCGTCGGGTGCCGCGGGCAACACCGGCACCGGCGTGTTCGGTTCGGTCAGCGTGGCCGATGCCACCGCACCGAACTACGGCAAGGACTTCACCATCTCCTTCACCGCCACCGACTACACGGTGATGACCAAGGACACGCCTCCGGTGGTGGCCGCCACCGGCGCGTTCTCGCCGGACACGCCCATCAGCTTCGGCGGCCTGCAGATCAAGATCACCGGCAAGCCGGCCGCTGGCGACAGCTTCGACGTGTCGGCCGCCAAGAATGCCGGCACCGACGTGTTCGCCGCCATCGGCGAGCTGGTGAGCGCGCTTCGCACGCCGCTGACCGGTGGTGGAGCGGCCGCGCAGGCGAAGCTGCAGAACGCGCTGAGCACCGCCAACGTGAAGGTGACGAACGCCCACGACAACGTGCTGACCGTGCTGTCGTCGGTGGGCTCCAGGCAGAGCGAGATCGATGAGCTCGATTCGGGCGGAGCAGACCGCAAGCTGCAGGAGGAGTCCTATCGTTCCTCGATCGAGGACCTGGACCCCTACAGCGCGATCGCGGAGTTCTATCAGCGCCAGACCTCGCTGCAGGCCACGCAGATGACCTTTGCGCGGCTCAACAGCATTTCGTTGTTCAACTACCTCTAGAGGAAGGACGCGGTGGCCCGAGGGGCCGCCGGTTTCCGCGGCGGGCGGAACCCACCTCTGATCGCCCAGGGCTTCCCGATGGACCGTGAATCTCCATTCCGATTCCGGACACGGCATTCGCGCAAGGCCGGCGATTCCAGAGGCGACGAGACAAATACAACTACTACTCCCAGATCGTCGATGCCGCTTGCAGGCCGCTGCGCGATGCCCTGCCGCCGGATGCCGGATGAAAGGAAGTCGGGCGAGATTCGCCACGGCAGCCTGAAAGCCTGTAGATGTTCGCGTAGGTGCCTGCAGCGCGACGCGAGAACCTGGGAGTACGAGGGTGTGGGAATTCGTTCTTTCCGTGTGGAAGGTGGAGGTGGCCAACTACCCCATCCTCCTGATGCAGGCCGCAGCGCTGCTGGGTGTCTTCAGTCTGGTGCTCATGGTGTCGAAGTCGTCCGAAGCAATGCTGCATTCCCGGGCAACCTTCTACGGTTGGACGGTGGGGTTGACCGGGTTCGTCCTGCTGGGGATGGCGTTCCAGCTGATGAACCTGCCGTCGAAGCCGTACCTCGGGTCCGACCTGCTCTTCCTGTCCGGCATGCTGGGCGGCCTGCGCGGCGGGGCCATCGGCTGGACGCTGATCGTGGGCGCCAGGCTCCTGTTCGGCGGAACCCACCAGGCAGCCGCGTTCCTGCTGGACATGACGCTGATGGTCGGCGGGGGCATCGTCATGCACTACCGCCTGGGCCGCAGGCCGATCACGTCCTTCGGCTGGCGTGACATCGGCAGCGCCTGGCTCGTACGTGTCGCGTTCACCATGCTTTCGATAAGCCTGATCCACGCATTCCAGCTTGTGCCTCCCATGGTCAACGCCAGGGTGCTGGTGCTGCACGCCTTGAGCAGCGGGCTGTCGCTGATGATCATCGCCTGCGTGCTCGCCCTGTTGCGCAGCGATGCCAGGGAACGGGAGTCCCGCGCGCGCGCATTCGCCGCGTCGCACACGAACCTGCTGACCGGGCTTCCCAACCGGCGCGCGCTCGGGGAGCTCCTCGAAAGGCTGCTGGCCGCCGACGGCAGGCAGCATGTGCTGATGACCTTCCAGGTCGCCAACCTCGCCGAGATGGCCCGCGCGCTCGGCCATGACTGGACGGACCATCTCTGGGCGCAGCTTTCCGTTGCCCTGACCCAGGGGCAGGCGAGCCAGCTGGTCGAGGCATTCCATCCCCTGTGCTTTCAACTCAACGACCTGTCGCTGACCGTCGTGTTGCAGGACACTTCACTGGAATGGATGGAGCAGCAGCAGCTGGCGTCGAAGGTGCAGGCGGAAGCGGTGGCTGCGCTGCGGGCCACTCATGCGGCCTATGTGTCGCTGCAGCTGCGCATCGGTGTTTCGAACGTGCGGATGAATTCGCAGGCGAACGCCGCCTCGATTCTGCGTGACCTGAACTTCGCCTTGCAGAGCAACGAGCAGATGGTGCGCTACTTTCACGAGTCGTTCGCCGAGCAGGCGGACAAGGACGAGGATGTGCGGCGCCTGCTGATCGACTGGATCCGCACCGCCAGCCCGCCGATGCAGTACCAGCCCAAGTTCCATCTCCTGACGCGCCATGTCTGCGGGGCGGAAGCCCTGCTGCGGGCGCATCCGGTGAACGGGAACCTGCTGCCTCCCCCCTATGTGATCGAGATCGCGACCCGCCATCAGCTGCTGTCGCAGTTCGAGTGGTGCACCCTGGAGGTCGTCGGGCGGGACATCCAGAGGTGCCTGGCCGCCGGCTGCCCCATACCTCTTTCCGTCAACATCTCCGCCACCACGCTGACGCTTCCTCTCTTCGGCGACCGCGTGCTGTCGTTCCTCGAACTGCTGCACGTGCCGCCGCGACTGCTGTACGTCGAGATCACCGAAAGCGGCCACGTGCCGGACGTGGAAACGGTGCGCACCAACATCGCCGTGCTGCAAGGCGCCGGCGTGGGCCTTTCGCTCGACGACTTCGGCACCGGCTACTCGGCGCTGACGACCCTGGCGACCATCCCGTTCACCGAGGTGAAGATCGACCACAGCATGATCTCCAGGATCGACCAGCCGCGCATGCGCGAAGCCGTGTCGCTCGCGCTCGAGAGCGCCACGCGCTACAACGCCACGCTGGTGGCCGAGGGCGTGGAGACCGAAGACCAGTCGACGCTTCTGCTGGAGATGGGCGTGCTCTTCGGCCAGGGGTATCTTTTCTCGAGGGCGGTGCCGATGGACGACCTGATCCAGATGGCTCGTCGCAGAGCTGCGTTCCGCGTGGACGGGGCACTGAAGAGCCCGAGGCCGGATCGGATCTGAGAAGAAAAAGCTGTCACCACTCCATGCCCCACCGGAGCGCCCATGCGCGTAGCACCAGGTTGCAGGTTTCGGATCATGATCGCTTTTTCTCCATCCATCGACGAGCAGGCACGGCTGCGAGACTTCTTCCGGCTCATCAAGCCGATCTCCGTGGCTACCCAGGCGATCGGATTCATGTTCTGGGGCGCTGCGTGGTGGCTCGCGGACCCGGGTTACCAGTACGTGACCTCGCACCTGGTGCTGCTCGCATGCTGCATCGCGTTGTCCATCGCCGGAAGCTGCGCGACCAGGTTCCTTTCGTTCTTCTCGATCATCACCGTATGGCTGCTGTGCCTGGGGTTCTCCATTCTCATGTCGCAGAGCCCCGATCGCGAAGTGTGGGCGGTGTCCATGAGCGTGATCGTCTCCATCATGGGCGCGCCGCTCTTCTCCCGGTTGAGTGTCTCGGCGCTGGCGAGTTCGGGGGCTTGGCTCATCTTGGGAGGTGGCGAGTGGTCAGGCACTCCCCATGGCCTGGATGCCGGCTGGAGCTTGCTGATGCCCTGCGGAACCATCACGATGGGGCTGATCATGAACGTCATCTTTGCGACGCTGCACCGCGAGAGCCTGAAACTGCGGCAGGAGCTCGAACAGCTCGCGTACAAGGACGTGCTCACGGGCATGAGCAACCGGCGCAAGTTCCTGGCCGACGTCCAGAACCTTCACGAGCAGGGACGGCTTGGCGAAGGATGCTTCCTGATGATCGACGTGGACGACTTCAAGAAGATCAACGACGACTTCGGGCACGCGGCTGGCGACCTGGCGCTGCAGCGGGTCGCGGCCGTGCTCAGGGAGATCGGGGTCGGCGATGCCTTCGGCAGGCTCGGCGGCGAGGAGTTCGGCATCATGCTGGCGGGCGGCGGCACGACGCAGGCGCGGTCGATGGCGGCTCGGATCCTGGATCAGGTGCACGGCGTCCGCATCGAGGGCCGGCCCGTCACGGTCAGCGTGGGCATCTCCGGCGTGGGGCGTCATCGCATTCCGCCGGAGCTGATGAGAGAAGCCGATGTCGCGCTCTATGAGGCAAAGCGCATGGGCAAGAACAGGTTCGTCCAGTACGGCGCCGTGGATTGAGTTCGCGGTTCGTCAGGGCCGCAGGGCCTGACCTTGCGGCTCCCTGCCCGAGCCGCCAAAACTGGAGGCACGAACGAAGAAAGCCGCAGGGTCTCTGCGGAGGAGTCTGCGGCTTTCGTCGCAGCAGTTACACGGGACGCCAATCCCGATCACGCCTGTTTTTGACGTGACGGCGACCAGTACATCTACGCAGATATCCGCGACGCTGGAACAATCCCCGGGTCCGCGCGAAGGGCGAGATCCGCCGGCGCGAGACTCCAACATCGAACCTGCAGGACCTGATGACTACCGAAGACCTGACCCCTCTGCTGCTCGACGCCCTCGGCAAGCGCATCGACGACCCCGCCGCCATCCGGCTGGCGGAAGCCCTCGGCAAGAAGCCTTTCAAGAACGCGACGCCGAACAACAGCCCCGACATCGTCAATCGCAAGCTCGGCATCGAGGTCGGCACCAGCATGAACATCAGCACCCGCTCGCATTTCCCGCCGCGCAAGGAGGGGCGTACCTGGGTCACCTGGGTTTCCCACGCCTTCATCTATCCCAACTACCGCGGCTCGCTGCCGGCGGGCTTCGACTGGAAGATGGATGACGCGGCGCTCGGCTCGCGCTTCATCCGGCGCATCGAGGGCATGGTCGAGGAAGTGCGCTTCACGCTGCCGCCGCCCCGCGAAGGCCTTCGGGCCAAGGTCACGGTCGATTCGGCCGGGCTGCCCGAGGTCATGCTGCTGGGCGTCGATGAGGAGGAGACCTACGCAACCATCTTTCCCGGCGGCAAGCCGGAGCATTCGGTGGAGGACGCTTTCTTCGCAAGCTGGTGCGCATTGAACGGCATCCTGCGGGAAGACCGTCTTGCGGCCAGCCGCCTCGATGCTCTCCGCCAGCGGGAGCTGTCACCCCTGGAGTTCCTGTCTTCCAGCCTCGACGGACTGCTCTGGGAAAACGACGTGCGCCCTGAGCATGCGGCGTTCTGCCATGCCTACATGAACCGCCTGATGCAACCGGGCGAGGCATCCGCGCCCCCCGACACGGAGGAGATATTCGGCGACAGCAACAACTGGCGCAAGCCGGGCGAGGCGATGACGCAGGACAGCTGGGAGAACTTCGACCGCATCGCGCCCCGCTACTCACAACGGTTGGCCGAGTGGCGCCGGGGCGAGATCCGCTCCAAGGTCGATTGGCCCGCCGAACCGGCCGAAGCCGCCGGATTGCCCGAACTCCTGCGCTGATCCGCTCAGGGCCGCAGGCCCTGCGTGAAGCGCAGCATGCTGGCGATGCCTTCCGCGAAGCGCGGCTCCAGGAAGGCGCCGAGGTTCGGCATCAGCAGCTGCAGCATGAAGATGCCGGCCAGCAGCGTCAGCGGAAAACCCACGGCGAAGATGCTGAACTGCGGCGAGGCGCGGTTCAGGATGCCCATGGCCAGGTTCAGTGTCAGCAGGGCCGTGATGAGCGGCAGCGACAGCATCAGCCCGCTCGCGAAGATCTCGCCTCCGCCCAGCACCAGGAACATCCAGCCGCCCGAGGCCAGCGGCGCATCGGCCACGGGCAGCGTGTGGAAACTCTCGGCCAGCGCGTTCACCATCAGCAGGTGCCCGTCGAGCGCCAGGAAGATCAGCATCGCCAGCATGTTCAGCAGGCGAGCCACCACCATGGTGCTGCCATGGCTCATCGGATCGAAGAAGGAAGCGAAGGACAGGCCCATCTGCAGGCCGATGTATTCGCCGGCGGCCAGCACGGCCGCGAACACGAGGCGCATCGTGAAGCCCATGGCCGCGCCGATCAGGACCTGCTGCGCGATGATCCAGATGCCGCCCGCGGACACCACGGGCACGGCCGGCAGCGGCCCGATGGTGGGCGAGACCACGAAGGCCAGCATCGCGGCCATGGCCACCTTCACCGGGCGCGGCACCCACGGCTCGCCGAAGACGGGTGCGGTGCTCACCAGCGCGAGCATGCGCACGAAGGGCCAGAGGAAGGCGACGATCCAGCCCTCGAGCTGCGCCGAGGTGACCGAGATGATCGACGGCGTCACATCGCGTCAGGCCAGCAGCTGCGGAATGCCCGCGAACAGCGCGCGCATGTAGTCCAGCATGCGGTCGAGCATCCACGGGCCGGCGACCACCAGCGTCGCGAACACCGCGAGCAGCTTGGGAATGAAGGAGAGCGTGGCTTCGTTGATCTGCGTGGCAGCCTGGAAGATGCTCACGACGAGGCCGATGATCAGCGCCACCAGCAGCAGCGGCGCGCCGATCAGCAGCGAGATTTCCATGGCCCGGTGGCCCATGGTCATGACGGATTCGGGTGTCATCTCTGCCTGGTACCTACAGATAGAAGCTCTGCGCCAGCGCGCCGATGAGCAGCTGCCAGCCGTCGGCCAGCACGAAGAGCATCAGCTTGAAGGGCAGCGCGATGGAGGCCGGCGGCACCATCATCATGCCCATGGACATCAGCACGCTCGCCACCACGAGGTCGATGATGAGAAAGGGTATGAAGATGGTGAAGCCGATCTGGAACGCCGTCTTCAGCTCGCTGATGACGAAGGACGGCAGCAGGATGCGCAGCGGCACGTCTTCGGGGCCCTGCATCTCGGGCACCTTGGCCAGCCGCGCGAACAGCGCCAGGTCGCTCTCGCGGGTCTGCTTGAGCATGAAGGTCTTGAAGGGCGCGATGCCGCGCTCCATGGCTTTCTCGGCGCTGATTTTGTTCTCGGAGAAGGGCTTGTAGGCCTCGTCGTAGGCCTTGTCGAGCACCGGCGCCATCACGAAGAAGGTGAGGAACAGCGACAGACCCACCAGGATCTGGTTGGGCGGCGAGGTCTGCGTGCCGATGGCGGTGCGCAGCAGGCCCAGCACGATGAGGATGCGCGTGAAGCTGGTCATCGACAGCAGCAGCGCGGGCAGGAAGGTGAGCGAGGTCAGCAGCACCATGGTCTGCACGCTCAGCGACCAGGTCTGGCTGCCTCCGGGGCCGGGCGTGCTGGTGAGGCCGGGCAGGCCCTGGGTCCATGCGGCTGCGGGCAGCAGGGCGGCGGCGAGCAGCAGCAGCGCGGCGCGCAGGCCGCGGCGCAATGCGGGGCGGGTCATGGGGCGGCGCGGTCCTGCGTCTTGCCGGAGAGCGATTCGCGCAGCTTCCGGGCAAAGAGTTCGACGTGGCGCGAAGGCGCCGCTGCCGGGGCGGAAGGCGCTGCCGAGTGGGGCTGCGCCTGCGCAGGCAGCGTGTGCAGCGTGTTGACCTGGCTCGGCGTGACGCCCAGCACCAGCCAGGTGTCGGCCACTTCGACCACCACCACGCGCTCGCGCTGGCCGACGGCGGCGCTCGAGACCACCTTCACCAGGTGGCCGCCGCCCAGCCGCTGCAGGCCGAAGCGGCGCGCCAGCCAGGCGCACAGAAAGATCAGGCCGACCACCACCGCCATGCCGAAGCCCGCCTGCAGCAGGCCCGAGGCGCCGACGGCGGCCGGCGCCACGTCGTGGACTGGCGTGGGCACGGTGGGAAGGCTCATGCCCGTGCGAGCTTCTGCATGCGCTCGGAAGGGGTGACGATGTCGGTCAGGCGGATGCCGTACTTCTCGTTCACCACCACCACCTCGCCCTGCGCGATCAGGTAGCCGTTGATCAGTACGTCGAGCGGCTGTCCGGCCAGCCCGTCGAGCTCCACCACCGAGCCCTGCGAGAGCTGCAGCAGGTTCTTGATGGTGATGCGCGTGCGGCCGATCTCGGCGGTGAGCTGCACCGGCACGTCGAGCACGCGCGCGATGTCCACCGGCGTGGCGCTGCCGCCCGGCAGGGGCGCGGCGGCCGGCGTGTCCTGGATCTGCTGGAAGACCTGCGCGGTGGCGGGCGCCACGGCGGGAGCCGGTGCTGCGGCAGTGGCGGCCGTCTGCTCGGCCAGCGCGCTGGCCCAGTCGTCCGCTTCGCTGCCGGCGGAAGAGGTGTTGTCAGTCATGTTCGTTCTTCAGGTCGCTGTCTTGATGGGTGATCATGTTCTGCACGCGCAGTGCGTAGCGTTCGTTGGAGGTGCCGTAGCCGCACTCCATCACCGGCACGCCGCCCACCTTGGCGACGACCGTCTCCGGCAGCTCGATGGGAATCACGTCGCCGACGCGCAGCTTCATCACCTCGCCGATGGTCGAGGGCATGGTCACGAAGTCGGCCACCAGTTCCACGTCGGCGGACTGCATCTGGCGCGACATCTGCGTGACCCAGCGCTTGTCGACCTCGACTTCGTCCTGGATGGGGTTGGAGAGCAGGTCGCGGATCGGCTCGATCATCGAGTAGGGCAGGCACACGTGCAGGAAGCCGCCGATGGGGCCGAACTCGATCTGCAGGGTGGTGTTGATCACCACCTCGTTGGGCGCGACGATGTTGGCGAGCTTGCCGTGCATCTCGGCGCGCACGTAGTCGAAGTCCAGCGGGAACACCGGCTGCCACGCGTCGCCATAGCACTGCAGCGACAGGTCGAGCAGGCGCTTGATGATGCGCTGCTCGGTGCGCGTGAAGTCGCGGCCTTCCACGCGCACGTGGTAGCGCCCGTCGCTGCCGAAGAGGTTGTCTACCACGAGGAACACCAGCTTCGGGTCGAACACGAAGAGGGCGGTGCCGCGCAGCGGCTTCATGTGGATCATGTTGATGTTCGCGGGCACCGGAAGGTGCCGCACGAACTCGCCGAACTGCTGGATCTGCACCGGCCCCACCGAGATGTCGGGGCTGCGCCGCATGAAGTTCAGCAGCGCGCTGCGCAGGCCGCGCGCGAAGCGGTCGTTGATGACCTCCAGCGTGTGCATGCGGTTGCGCACCACGCGGTCGGGCGCGCCGAGGTCGTAGGCGGGCAGCCCGTCCTTCGGGGGCAACGGAGGGGGCGCCTGGTCGACGTCGCCGGTGACGCCCTGCAGCAGCGCATCGACCTCGTCCTGCGAGAGCACCTGTTCATACGCCATGGATCGCTTGTCGTCCGGAGAAAGGTGACGTGGTGCTCACTGCACGACGAAGATGTTGAACGAGACGCTGGAGACGCCCAGCTCGGGCGTATCGGGCGTCAGCGGCGCGTTCAGCGCGGCGCGGATTTCCTCGGCCAGCCTGGCCTTGTCTTCCGGCGTGACCAGCGACTCGGGCGGGCGGTTGGAAAGCTGCACCAGCAGCCGGCTGCGCAGCTCGGGCATGAATTCGACGATCCGCGCCTTGGCCTGCTCGTCGCGCACGCGCAGCGCCATGCCGATCTGCAGGAAGCGGCTGCGGCCTTCGGCCTGCAGGTTCACCGTCAGCGGGTCCAGCATGACGAAGATGGGCTTCTCGGGAGCCGCGGGCTTGGCCTCCGCCGTGGCGGGGGCGCCCATGAAGCGCGGCAGGAAGACATATGCGGCGGCGCCGGCCGCGGCGAGAAGACCGACGGCGACCACGATCCCGATCAGCAGCTTCGGGGAGCGGCGCGGAGATGGCAGCGTGGCGATGGCCGGTGCGGCGTTTGCGACAGATGTTGGGGGAGCCATGGTGAAGCGGTTTTTCTTGTCCGGTCTATTCTTTGCGAAGTCCCTCGCGGACGAACGGCCGAACAAGCGCACAAAGGCGTTTCATATCCGTTCATTGCGAGGCGCCGTTCAAGGCGGCGCCGTCGCGGGGCGGGGGCGGGTGTGTGGTTGCGTGCGTGTCCCGTTGCCTCAGGCGAAGGTGTCCACGCCGGAGCGCGAGCCGGCGGCGGCTGCTGCACGCGCGGCGGCGACGGGGGCCGCCGGTGCATCGACCGTCGCGCGGCCCGCGCCGGGCCAGGAGGCCGCGGCCTGCTGCCGCGCGGCGTTCTGCTGGCTCTGCTGTTGTTGCTGCTGCGCGAAGGCTGCGTCGTTGCCGTTGGGCTGGCGCGCCTCGGTGCCGACCGAAGCCTGGCCCAGCGTGATGCCCTGTTCCGACAACGAGTTGCGCAGCTGCGGCAGCGCAGCCTCGACGGCCTTGCGCACGCTCTCGTGCGCCGAGACGAACATCGCCTGCGCCTGGTTGTCGCCCATCGACAGCGTCACCTTCAGCGGGCCCAGGCCGGCCGGGTTCAGGCTGAGTTCGGCCGTGTGATGCCCGCTGGTGCTCATGCGCAGCAGCTGCTGGCCGAGCGCCGGTGCCCACTTGTCGCTGCCGACTTCGGGCGCGATGGCATGCGCCGGGGCGCGCGCGGCGGATGCGGTGTCGTTCGGCCGATCCGAAGCGGAGGCGGTCACCGAAGCCGGCTGTTGCAGCGCGATGGGGTCCACGGCGGGCTGGCTGTCCGCGCCGTCGGCTGCGGCAGTCGACGGGCTCGCGGCGGGAACGGCCTTGGCGGCCTGCGCGTCGCCGGCTGCGGCGGGTTGGGCCGCGCTCGCAAGCTGTTCTGCGGTGGTGGCGCTCATGGGGGCGCGCGATGCGGGGCCGCGGCCGGTCGCGGCCGTGCCCACGGACGGGCCTGCAGGAGCGGACACCGGCTTCGCGAAGCCGGCAGCCATGGTCTGTGCCGCGATGGCGGCGCGGGCGGCGTCGTGCAGCGATGCGGCCGGCGCGGCATCGGCCTGCAGGGGAGCTGCCTGCGCCGCGGATGCGGAGGGCTTCTGCGCTGCATCCTTCGCCGAGTTGGCCGCATTGGCCGCGATGGCGGCTTCGGACGCGTCCTGCGCATCGGCTGCGACAGGCGCCGCGTCGGCGGCCGTCTTCGCCGAAGCAGCCTGCAGGGCCGGGTCCAGCGGGATATCGGCCGCCGCACCGGCGGGCGCCGTCGTCTTCGCAAGCGCATCGGCCGTGCCGTCGCCCGCCCGTGCAGCCGAGCGGCCCGCGAGCGTCAGGGCATGCAGCGGCGCGTGCCCTTGCGCGAGAAAGGCGAGGTTCGGGTCTGCGAGCGTCGTGTCGTCGTTCTTCGTGTCTTCATCCGTGCCGGGCTTGCGCGCAGCCTTGCGGTCGGCGGCCGCGACGTCCTGCGTGCCGTCCTTCGCGGCCGCATCGGCGCGGCTGCCGCCGTTCGCGCGCGAGCGCTCCAGCGCCGCGCCGAAGCTCAGGCCCTGCGCGTCGTCCGCGCCGCGCCCGCGCGAGGCGGCCTGCGCGGCCGCTGGCTGTGCGGCGGCATTCGTCGTGACGGGGGGCGTGATCATGGAAGGCATTTCGGTTCCTGCGTGCGGATGTTTCTGTTTCTCAAAGGGTCGGGTGCGAGGCGCGGTCGAAGAACTTGCGCGCCGCGCGCTCGTCGCTGTCGCGCTGTTCGCGCTTGGCCTCGGCCATGAGCTCCTGCATGCGCACGCGCTCGGCCAGCGTGTCGAAGGAGCTCAGGCGGCGCCGCTGCTGCTGCCAGTCGTCGCGGCCGTGGTCCAGCCGGGTGCCGGTCTGGGCCGCGATGGCGCGCTGCTGCTCGATGGCGTTGTCCAGCGTGCCGAGGAAGTTGCGGTAGTTGCGCCACTGCGAGGAGGGCAGGCCGTCGCGCATCAGGGCGTCGAGCTGTTCGTGGTAGTCCTGCCGGTACTGCAGCAGCAGGTCGAGCTTCTGGCTGGCGTCCAGGTGGGCGTTCTGCAGCGCGCCGAGACGCCGCGCGGCGTCGTCGGTCTGCGTGTGCGCCAGGTCGATCAGCATGCCGAGGGGGAGCTTGCGTGTCATCTTGCGTTTCTTTGCGGAGTGGGTGTGCGCGGCTCGCCGTCGAACAGCTTCTCCAGGCGGGCGATGGATTCGGCGTAGTCCGTGCGCTCGTCCATCGACTGCTGCAGGAAGCCTTCGATGCGCGGGTACATCGCGATCGCCTGGTCGAGTTGCAGGTCGTGGCCGGGCGCATAGGCGCCCACGCTGATCAGGTCGCGGTTGCGCTGGTAGCGCGACAGCATCTGCTTGAAGCGGCGCACGGTGTCGAACTGCGAGGACGGGATCAGCGCTGTCATGGCGCGGCTGATGGAGGCCTCGATGTCGATGGCCGGGTAGTGCCCGGCCTCGGCCAGCGTGCGCGAGAGCACCACGTGGCCGTCGAGAATCGCGCGCGCCGAGTCGGCGATGGGGTCCTGCTGGTCGTCGCCTTCCGAGAGCACCGTGTAGAAGGCGGTGATGGAGCCGCCGCGCCCGTTGGCGTCGCGCGCGCCGTTGCCGGCGCGCTCCACCAGCGCGGGCAGCTTGGCGAACACCGATGGCGGGTAGCCCTTGGTGGCGGGCGGCTCGCCCACGGCCAGCGCGATCTCGCGCTGCGCCATCGCGTAGCGGGTGAGCGAGTCCATGATGAGCAGCACGTCCTTGCCGCGGTCGCGGAAGTACTCGGCCAGGCAGGTCGCGTAGGCCGCGCCCTGCAGGCGCAGCAGCGGCGAGTTGTCGGCAGGGGCCGCCACCACCACCGCGCGGGCCAGGCCTTCCTCGCCCAGTGTGTTCTCGATGAAGTCCTTCACCTCGCGGCCGCGTTCGCCGATCAGGCCGACCACGATGACCTCTGCGCTGGTGTAGCGCGCCATCATGCCCAGCAGCACGCTCTTGCCCACGCCGGAGCCGGCGAACAGGCCCATGCGCTGGCCGCGGCCCACGGTGAGCATGCCGTTGATGGCGCGCACGCCCACGTCGAGCACCGAGTCGATGGGCGCTCGCGTCAGCGGGTTCATGGGCGGCGAGCTCAGCGGCACCTTGCGCGCCATGTCGAGCGGGCCCAGCCCGTCGAGCGGGCGGCCGGCCGCATCGACCACGCGGCCGAGCATGCCTTCGCCCACGGGCAGGCGCTTGGTGTGGGCATTGCCGCCACCGCCGTTCAGGCCCGCGTCGGGCTCGGGCGCACCGGGGCGCGCATACACGCGCGCGCCGGGCAGCAGGCCCGCCACTTCGGTCTGCGACATCAGGAAGAGCCGGTCGCCGGCGAAGCCCACGACTTCTGCTTCGGCATGGCGCTGCGCATGGCCCGGCGGCAGTTCGATCAGGCAGTCGCTGCCCACGGGCAGCTGCAGGCCCACCGCCTCGAGCACCAGTCCCACGGCGCGCGTGAGCCGGCCCGATGCGATGGTGGTCTCGCATTGCGCGACGCTTGCGCGCGCCTTGTCGAGCGCGGCGCGCACCGACTGCAGATGGGGGTTGGGGGCGGTGGCCTGCATGGTGCCCCTCACTTGGCCTCGGCCCTGCCGTCGGTGTCGCCGTTGAGCGCGGCGGTCACGCGCTTCCAGCGCGTTTCCAGCGTGCCGTCGAGTTCGCCGGTGGCCGATTGCACGCGGCAGCCGCCGCGGGTGATGGTGTCGTCGGCGCGCATCTGCCAGCCTGCGGCCTCGATCTCTTCGCCCAGGCTGCTCCTCACGAGCGCCACGTCATCGGGGTGCAGCAGCAGGCGCGGTTCGCCGCGCAATGCGGGCTCGGTGTTGAGCAGGTCGCGCACCACGGGCAGCACCCATTCGGGCTCGGCCGTCAGCGTACGGTGCACCACCTGGCGCGCCACGTCGAGTGCGAGCGCGAGCACGGCCTGCGAAAGTTCTTCCTCGGCGCGGCGCAGCGCGTCGGGCAGCGACTGGGCCAGAGCGCGCAGGCGTTCCGCATGCGCGGTCGCGGCCGCGAGGCCGGTGGCCAGGCCTTCGGTGTGGCCCACCTTGCGGCCCTCGGCGAGGCCGGCGGCGCGGCCCTCCGCCTCTCCGTCGATGCGTGCTTCCTTGCGGATGCGCGCGAGATCGGCGAGGTCGACCTTGGGCGCGGGCGGCGGTGGCGGCGGCGCCGTGTTGCGGCGCTCGGCCGCCTTGCGGGCGGCGGGCACGCGGGGGCTGCCGTCGATGGTTCCCATCTCCCAGCGCTCCCATGCGGAGAGCGCGGGCGGTGGCACCTCGGGGCGCTCGGTCCTCGGCCCGCCGGCCGCGTGGCGCGCGGCGGCATGGATGGCCGCGAGCCGCTCGCGCGACTCGCCGAAGCTGCCGAAGTTGCCGTTGGAATCAGACGAACTCATCGGTGCCAGGCGTCGCGATCACGATTTCGCCGGCCTCCGCCAGGCGGCGGGCGACCTGCAGGATGGCCTTCTGTTCGGTCTCGACCTGCGACACGCGCACAGGTCCACGCAGCTCCATGTCCTCGCGCAGCGTCTCGGCGGCGCGCTGCGACATGTTGTTGAGGAACTTGTCGCGCAACTCCATCGGCGCGCCCTTGAGCGCGATGATGAGCGAGTCGCTCTCGATGTCCTTGAGCAGGCGCTGGATGCTGCGGTCTTCCAGGCCCAGCAGGTTCTCGAACACGAACATCTCGTCGACGATGCGCTGCGCCAGCGCCTCGTCCTGCTCGCGCACGTGGGCGATGGCTTCTTCCTCCACGCTGGTGCTCATGAGGTTGACGATCTCGGCCGCGGTGCGCACGCCGCCCAGTCGGCTGCGGCGCAGGCCCTGGCCCGCGAGCATCTCGGTGAGCACGTCGGTCAGCTCGTTCAGCGCCGAGGGCTGCACGCCACCGAAGGTGGCCACGCGCATGATCACGTCGTGGCGCAGCCGCGCCGGCAGCTTCTCGAGCACCTCGGAGGCCTTCATGCGGTCCAGGTGCACCAGCAGCGTCGCCAGGATCTGCGGATGCTCGTCGCGGATGAGCTCGGCCACCTCGCCGGCCTCGAGCTCGTTGAGCCGCTCGATGCCGCCGTGCGGCTCGTCGGGCTGCAGGATGTCTTCCAGCAGGTTGCTGGCGCGGTCCTCGCCCAGCGCCTTGCGCAGCACGGCGCGGATGTAGCTGGTCGAGCCAAGGTGCAGGGCCGAGAGCTGCTCGGTCTCGTTGCGGAACTCGGCCAGCACCTCGGCCAGTTCTTCCTTCGACACGGAGCTGAGCTTCGACATCGCCAGGCCCAGCGCCTGCACCTCGGAGGTGGGCAGCTGGTGCAGCGCGGCCGCGGCGCGGTCTTCGCCCAGTGCCATCAGCAGGATGGCGCTCTTGCGGGTTCCCTGTTCGCTACTCATCGTTGTTCATCCAGTGCTGGATCAGCGCCGCCACCACCTTGGGGTCCTTGTCGGCGGTCTGGTGGGCGTATTCCATGTCGGCCTTGCGGCGGTTGGCCTCGCGTTCGCGCAGGCTCTCCTCGGGGGAGGGCGCGTTCTCGTCGGGCTCGGCGGCAGCCACGAAGGCCGGAGCCGCTGCCGCGGCGGGCGCGGGCGGCGGTGCCAGGTGCTTGCGCATCAGCGGACGCAGCACGGCGAACCAGGCGAAGAGCGCGAGCAGCGCGTACAGCAGGTACTGGCCGGCGGTCTTGGCGAGCTCGATGTTCTCGCGGTCGCGCCAGATCGGCACCTCGGGCGCGGGGGCGCTGTCGGCATCGCGGGCGAAGGCGCTGTTCACCACATTGAGCGAGTCGCCGCGATCCTGGCTGAAGCCCATGGCTTCCTTCGCGAGGTTGCGGATCTGCTCCAGCTCGGCCGGCGTCAGCGCGCGGTTGGTGGTCTTGCCCGCGGCATCGGCCACGTCGCGGTTGTTCACCACGACGGCTACCGACAGGCGCTTCACACCGCCCGCGGCCTGCTGCACGTGGCGGATGGTCCGGTCGAGCTCGTAGTTGGTGGTGGTGTCCTTGCGCGAGCTGCTCGGGCCGGTGGGGGCCGTGGAAGCGGTCGATGCGGTGGCGCCAGGTGCTCCGGGTGCTCCCGGCGTTCCCGGTGCAGGCGGCGTGCCCGGCGCGTTCGGTGCCCTCGGCCCGGTGATCGGCGCGGTCGGGTTCACCGGCGGCTGGTTCGACAGCGCCCCCGGCACGCCGCCGGGCTGGCCGCCGCCGTGCTGTGCCGATTCGCTGCTCTGCTGGCTGCGGATGGCGGCCTGCGTCGGGTCCTGGTTGGGCTTGTATTTCTCGTCGGTGTGCTCGACCACCGAGAAGTCGATGTCCGCAGCCACCTGCGCGCGCACGTTGTTCGCGCCCACGATGGGCTGCAGGATCGCCTCGATGCGGCGGATGTAGCCCTGTTCGATTTCCTGCGCGTACTTGAGCTGGCTCACGTCCAGCCCGCGGTCGGTGCCGCGCGCCGAGGACAGCAGGTTGCCGCGCTGGTCCACCACGGTCACGCTCTTGGCGTCGAGGTCGGGCACGCTGCTGGAGACCATGTGCACGATGGCGCTGACCTGGCCTTCGTCGATGCTGCGTCCGCGCGCCAGCGCGAGCACCACCGAAGCCGAGGGCTTCTTCTGGTCGCGCACGAAGAGCGAGGGCTTCGGCAGGGCCAGGTGCACCCGGGCCGACTCGATGGCGCCGATGGATTCGATGGAGCGCGCCAGCTCGCCCTCGAGCCCGCGCTGGTAGTTGACCTGCTCGGCGAACTGGCTGGTGCCGAACTTCTGGTTGTCCATCAGTTCGAAGCCCACGCCGCCGGCCTTGGGCAGGCCCTGCGCCGCGAGCTTCAGGCGGGTCTCGGCCACCTTGTCGCCCGCGATCAGGATCGCGCCGCCGCCTTCGGCGAACTTGTAGGGCACGTTCATCTGCTGCAGCGAAGCGATGATCGCGCCGCCGTCGCGGTCCGACACGTTGGTGTAGAGCACCTTGTAGTCAGGCCCGCGGCTCCAGAGCATGAACGCGGCCACGGCGGCCACCACGGCCGCGCCGCCGATGATCAGCGGCAGCCTGGGCTGCGCGCGCATGCGTTCCAGAAGCGACGAGGGGCCGTTGCCGGCCTCGGGCAGCGCGCCCGCGGGCGCCGCCGTGCTCATGGACGCACCTTCTTCTTCGCGGCCATTGCCATGCTGGGAGAGGAATTTCGATTTAGAGATTTCATTCCGGATGGCCGGTGATGTCGTCCACGGCCTGTTCGTTTCGCGGACGATTGTCAGCAGTCACCCGGAATTCGAATGCCCGAACAGCCGGGGTTTTTGCCCTCAGTTGCGCGCTTGAATCGGGGTCTTCCCTTGATACGCTGCAGGCCAGCCGGAGGACTTCGATCCTCCGTGTCAAGTCACGCGGAAGTGTTCAGACAAACAAGAGGAAGAGGATCACCATGTCCATCAGCGCCATCGAATCGGTCCTGCAGCAGATGCGGGCCACCGCGGTCCAGACGGGCATCGGCCCGTCGGCATCCGCCCCGGCCGAGGCCGGCGGCTTCGCGGCCGAACTCAAGCGCTCGCTCGCCAACATCAGCGGCGCGCAGCAGCAGGCCTATGCGCAGGCCGAGTCCTTCGAACTGGGCAAGCCCGGTGTCGCACTCAATGACGTGATGGTTGACCTGCAGAAGGCGAACGTCGCGTTCCAGACCGGGCTGCAGGTGCGCAACCGCCTGGTGACGGCCTACCAGGAAGTGATGAATCTGCAGGCCTGAGGGGTTGAATTCCTGAGAGGTGTGGCCTTGCCGAAGTGGTGGCGAACTTTTTTGTACGCCGCCCTAAAGGTTCCGCAACCCCCGCCGATAACCAAGTCAACGATGGCTTGAGTCTCACAGTGGAAGCGGGTCCAGCGTTACGGCCGAAAGCCGGAGTCCACAACCTTTTTTCATCAATCAGGAGTCGAACATGGCGCAAGTCATCAACACGAACAGCCTCTCTCTCATCACGCAGAACAACCTCAACAAGTCGCAGTCGGCGTTGAACAGCGCCATCGAGCGCCTGTCCTCGGGCATGCGCATCAACAGCGCCAAGGACGATGCAGCCGGCCAGGCCATCGCCAACCGCTTCACGGCCAACATCAAGGGCCTGACGCAAGCAACGCGCAACGCCAACGACGGCATCTCGATCGCCCAGACGACTGAAGGCGCCCTGACCGAAGTCAACAACAACCTGCAGCGCATCCGCGAACTGTCGGTGCAGGCCGCCACGGGCACGAACTCGGCCAGCGACCTGGACTCGATCCAGTCGGAAATCGGCCAGCGCCTGGACGAAATCAACCGCGTGTCGGCACAGACGCAGTTCAACGGCGTGAAGGTCCTGTCGGCCGACGCTGGCAAGCTGACCGTGCAAGTCGGCGCGAACGATGGCGAAACCATCGACATCGACCTGCAGGAAATCAGCGCCAAGACCCTGGGCCTGGACGGCTTCAACGTCAACAACACCGGCTCGAAGAACAAGACCGCCACGGCTTCCGACCTGCTGGTCGCCGGCTTCACTGCTGGCGCGACGACCAACGGCGTCACGTCGTACAGCCGCACGCTGACCGCTGCCGCCAACGGCGCAACGGCCAACGACGTGCTGGCCAAGATGCAGGACGGCGGCACGGTCACCATGACCGGCGGCGCAACCTACACCTACAGCGCAGCGACCAAGAGCTACACCGCCACGGAAGCCGCTCGCAGCCAGGCCAACACGCTCGCATCGCTGACCCCGCCGGCCGGCACCAGCGTGACCGCCACGGTCAAGCTCGGCAACCGTTCGATGGACGTCAAGATCGACAGCAACGGCGCCATGACCGACGCCGCCGACGGCTCGGCCCTGTACCTCGACGCTTCGAAGAACCTGACGAAGACCGGCGCTGGCGCGACGACCGCCGCCACCCTGTCGGCAGTGCTCGAGCAAGCCACCGGCATGTCCGCCGCCGGCGACTCGATCACCATCGGCGCGACCGGCGCTTCGTACACCGTGGTGACGGCAGCAGCCGGCGCCAGCACCTTCGCGGTTGCAGGCGAGCGCGCCACGGCCGACCAGGTTGCCGCCAAGATCAACGCTGGCGCAGGCAGCATCGACATCGACGGTGGTGGCGCTACCCCCGCCTACGCCGTGGCAGCAGCCGGCGGTGCCGTGACCGGTGCCTTCATCGGCGTGAGCGGCCTGACGACGACCGCCGCCGAATCGATCAACCTGAACGCCAACGGCGTGGTGACCGACTCGCAAGGCAGCGTCGTCTACGCGGACTCCGCCAAGCCCGGCAAGCTGACGACCAACGCCGTGAGCGACGCGAAGTCGACGGTCGATCCCCTGAAGGCACTGGACGCTGCCCTGTCGAAGGTCGACAAGCTGCGCAGCTCGCTGGGTGCGGTGCAGAACCGTTTCGACTCGGTGATCGCCAACCTCGGCACCACGGTGACTAACCTGTCCTCGTCGCGTTCGCGCATCCAGGACGCCGACTACGCGGTCGAAGTGTCGAACATGACGCGCGCCCAGATCCTGCAGCAAGCCGGTACCTCGGTGCTGTCGCAAGCCAACCAGACCACGCAAGGCGTGCTGTCTCTCCTGCGTTGATCGAAGGAGTCCGGTAGCAACTGAAAGCAATGCCGGGGCCCTTCCGCAAGGGAGGTCCCGGCCGGAGCAGGCCCGTGGCGCGAGCCGCGAGTGCCTGCCCTGTCCTCTGCGGCCATGCCCACGGGCGAGGCCGCAGAGGACAGGAAACCCAGCAAGACAAGGTGGAAATGATGTTGAACCCCGTGCCTGCAAAACCCGCGACGGAGAGCCCCTGGGCGCAATTGCTCATCGGTGGCGCCGCGGGCGCGCGCGGCGCGGTTGCCGACGCGAAGGGCGGTGCCGCAAAGGACGAGGCGACGCCGGTGCAGGTCGAGCAGGCGGTGCGCCAGGCCAACGAGGTACTCGCGCTGCGCGAGGTCGGCCTGCGCTTCGAGGTCGACAAGGAAACCGACATGGTCATCGTCAAGGTGGTGGACCGCGCCAGCGGCGAGGTCATCCGCCAGATTCCGAACGAAGAAGTCGTGCGCATCGCGAAGCTGATGAACGACGGCAACGGGCTGCTGGTGGACCACGCGGCCTGAGTCCGCGGCACGTACGCATCGGCAACGACACACATCTACACATTCAAGAAGGCAAAGACATGGCAACGATCAGCAGCCTGGGCGTGGGCTCCAACCTGAACCTGGCGGACCTGCTCACCAAGCTCCAGGACGCCGAGAGCCAGCCCCTGGTGGCGCTGCAGAACAAGGCCAAGAGCTACACGAGCAAGCTGTCGGCCTACGGCACGATCCAGAGCGCGCTCGCCACGCTGCAGACGGCCGCCAAGAAGCTGGGCGACCCGGCGCTGTTCCAGAGCGTGACGGGCACTCCGACGGTCAGCGGCATCCTGTCGGCATCCGCGACGGACGTGAGCGCGGCGGGCAACTACACCATCGACGTGACGCAGCTTGCGCAGTCGCAGACCGTCATCACCGCGGGCCAGGCCAGCTCCAAGACCGCGATCGGCAACGGCAAGATCACCATCGACTTCGGTGCCATCACGGGCGGAACCTTCGACGCCGCGACGGGCAAGTACACCGGCTCCACGTTCACCGCGGATGCGAGCCAGCCCGCCAAGTCGATCACCATCGACCCGACCAACAACACGCTGGAAGGCATCCGCAACGCGATCAACGGCGCCAACGCCGGCGTGACGGCCACCATCGTGAACGACGGCAGCGGCTCGCCCAACCGCCTGGTGCTGAGTTCCTCGCAGACCGGCGAGAAGTCGAGCATGCGCATCTCGGTGGACGGCGACGCGTCGCTGCAGAACCTGCTGAACAACGACCCGGCCGGCACGCAGAACCTGAAGCAGACGGCCGCGGCCCAGAACGCGAAGCTCAACGTCAACGGCATCGACATCACGAGCGCGACCAACACCGTGAAGGAAGCCATCCAGGGCGCCACGCTGACGCTGGTGAGCACCGGTAAGACCGGCCTGTCGATGAAGGAGAACACGGCGGGCGTGAAGACGGCGATCAACGACTTCGTGAAGGCCTACAACAGCCTGCAGAGCACCGCCAAGACGCTGACCTCCTACGACGCCGACACCAATACCGCCGCCGCGCTGGTGGGCGACAACACGCTGCGCACCCTGCAGACGCGCATCCGCCAGGCGCTCACCACGCCGCAGGCCGGCGGCGCGAACGACATGAAGGTGCTCACGGAGATCGGCGTGTCCTTCCAGAAGGACGGCACCCTGGCCGTGGATTCCGACAAGCTCGACAAGGCCCTCGCCAACAACCTGAAGGGCGTGGCGAACCTGTTCTCGAGCGCCACCGGCAGCACCGCCGGCTACGGCAAGCAGCTCGACGCGCTGGTGGACGACGTCACCAAGGGCTCACTGAAGGTGGCCAGCGACGGCGTGACCGCGACGATCAAGGAGCTCGACACCCAGTACGACGCGATGCAGCTGCGCGTGGACGCCACGGTCGACCGTTATCGCAAGCAGTTCAACCAGCTGGACGTGCTGATCAACAACATGAACAACACCAAGAACTACCTCACGCAGCAGTTCGAGGCGCTGTCGAGCCAGACCAAGTAAGGCGCAGCAAGCGCAGACCCGGAGCATCAGCCGATGTACACCCCACACAACATGCGCACCGGTGCCGGCGCCTATGCGCGCCTCGGCGTGGAAACGACCGCGATGAGCGCGTCGCCGCACCAGCTCATCACGATGCTGTTCGACGGCGCGAAGACCGCCATCGGCATGGCTCGCCACCACATGGCGGCGGGCGATACCGAGGCCAAGGGCAACGCGATCTCCAAGGCCATCGGCATCGTCGACAACGGCCTGAAGGCCGGGCTCGACGCTCAGGCGGCCGGCGAGGCCGGGGCCGAACTGGTGGGCAACCTCTCGGCGCTGTACGACTACATCGTCCAGCGGCTCTTCCGCGCCAACCTGCACAACGACGTGCAGGCATTGGACGAGGCCGACCGGCTGCTCGAGAACATCGCTTCCGCCTGGCGGGAGATCGACGACCGGGCTCGTGGCTGAAATGCAACCGAAAGAGAAACAGGAAAACATGGCATTCCGGAGTGAGGTCGTTCATTGCTACGAAGAGCTGGCCACCGGCATCGCATCGATGCTGGTGCTGGCTCGCGCCAGGGAGTGGGGCCAGCTCCCCGCGCTCGAAGCCCGCTGCTCGGCGATGGTGGAGCGCCTTCGGGCCATCGAGCCCTACGAGTCGCTGGACGCGACGCAGGTGGAGCACGTGCTCGACCTGCTCGAGCGCATCCGTTCCGACCAGGCCGAGGTGTCGGGTCTCATCAAGCCGCAGCTCGAGGATCTGATCAGCCGCATGGGTTATCTCACGCAGCAGAAGAACCTCGGCAGGGCCTACGGGCCGCCGCACTGAGCGCGCCCGTCGGCCGACCGAACGCGACACGCTGAAGAAACCGCACCATGACCGCACTCGCCGGACTGCTCGACGCGCTGCTGGCCGCAAGGCTCGCGCCACGGCTGGACGTGCTCGGCATCAAGCCCGAGGCGACCATCGGCGCGCCCGGCCCGGCGGTGGCGGTCGGCAAGGTCGAGAACGACGTCCGGCTGCTTTCCAATGCAGCGCTCGACAGGCAGATTCCGGGAGCCGCGGCCGGCGGTGCGCCGCATGCGGGCATGGGCGCGCAGCCTTCGATGGCGACGCGGCTGTCGGTGGCGGCGCGTGTCATCGGCGCGGTGCTGGCGGACCTGCAGGCGCAGCCCGGACCGGTGCGCGGCGCCGTGCCGCTGATGCCTTCGCGCGGGCAGCCGGTGAATGCCGCCGCCCTGGCGGGCACGCTGGCGCAGACGCTGTCTGACAGCGGGCTCTTCTACGAATCGCACCTGGCGTCGTTCGCCGCGGGAGGCCGCACGATCGCTCAGATGAGGCAGGAGCCGCAGGCGCAATGGGCCGTGCCGGTGATCGCGAAGGCACAGGCGAGCGCATCGGCCGCGTCGGCGGCTGTGGTTGCCGGTCCGGCGGCGTCGATCGCCGATCTGCCGGATGCGCTGCCTTCGCTCGTGGCGCAGGCGCAAGCCCAGGTGCCGGCGCTGCGGGGCGACGAAGCCCGCATGGCGAGCCCTGCCGCGGCACAGGCGTCGGCTGCAGAAGCGCAGCCGCAGGACGCCGGTCGCTCTTTTTCGCAAGACAAACCGCAGCCTCTGGAACGACAAACCGCGGCCAGCGACGCGGCCAGGGTTCAGGCCGCCTATCGCCAGCCCGAGAGCGCGTCCGTCGGCGGCACGCTGGATTCGCTGCCTACGCAGCGTGTGCGCGAATCGGGGCGCCAGCCGGACAACGCCGCGGCGCTGCCGGCATCGCGCACCGCCGAAGTGATCCATCCGCAGGCCGTGACGCTCGTGCACCAGCAGCTCGACCTGCTGGCCAGTTCCGTCTTCCGCTGGAACGGCCACGCCTGGCCCGACGTGCCAATGAGCTGGACCGTGGAGGAAGAACAGGCCCGCTCCGATGCGCGCGATGGCGCGGCGGTGGAAGAAGAGGGCGCGCGTCGCTGGTCGACCACCGTGTCGCTGGAGTTGCCCAGGCTCGGCGAGGTCGATCTGCGATTGAGCCTCGACGGCTCCGCCGTGCAGGCGCATCTTTTCGCGCGCGAGGCTTCGACCATGGCGCGCCTGCGCGGCGACACCGGCCAGCTCGCGAAGCGCTTCGACGCCGCGGGCCTGCAGTTGCAGCAGGTGCTGGTTGCGGAAAAGGAGCCGGCATGAGCGAGGTGCTCGACAACCGCAACAGCGCCGTCGCCCTGTCGTACGCGGACAAGACGCGTGCGCCCGTCGTCGTGGCCAAGGGCTATGGCGTGGTCGCCGAATCGATCATGCGCGAGGCGCGCGAGCACGGGCTGTACGTGCACTCGTCGGCCGACCTCGTGAAGCTTCTGATGCAGGTCGACCTGGACCGCCAGATCCCGCCGCAGCTGTATCTCGCGGTGGCCGAGGTGATGGCGTGGATCTACCGCCTGGAGGGTCGCTCAGGCGACTAATTGACCAGATGGACCAATGTGAAATCATGAATCGTGAAATTCACGAAAACGGGCTTTCATCGAGGCGAAATAAACCCATAGTATTTATCAATTCGATGTTACGGGTGAATAAATTCAGGCATTTTTTGGTTGCGCCTGAAACATTTGTTACCCAAACGTCTGACACCTGTAAACACACCCTCTCCATTGGGAGATGAGGGGTATCGTGTCAGACGCCTCCTACCTTTTTTATCCTGCTGTCATACAAAACACTTCAACATGTAAAACTTTGTGTATATAATGTATACACGATTGTTAGGAGCACGAAGTGAGCTTTGAATCGGAAATGGGATCAGACATGGAAAACGTCAACATCACCGCCAACGGCGTGATTTCGAGGGAAATCGGCGAGATAAATCTGGCCTATATGCTGCTGGCGCAGAAGCTGGTGAAGCAGGACCGGGCAGAGGCCATGTTCCGCCTCGGCGTGGGCCGCGAGCTGGCCGATCTGCTGGCGAACATGTCGCTCAGCCAGATCGTGAAGCTGGCCGCGTCCAACTTCCTGCTGTGCAGCTTCCGGCTGGACGACCGCCCGATGTTCGCGGTGGTCGGCGAGGGCAAGGAGCCCGCGCTGCAGCAGGCGCACATGTCGATCCTGATGGCTGCGCGCCAGGCGCAGGCCCAGTCCCAGGCGCCGATGCGCGGAGCGAGCGCGGCGTGACCAGCAAGAGCGTCCTGGGCGAGGTGCGCCAGGTCCAGCTCGCGATCGAGCTGATCGGGCTCGGCGCGCGCCTGCAGTTCCTGGAGGCGGCGGTCACGCTGAGCCGGGAGCGGCTGATCCGCCTCTACAAGGAACTCAAGGGCGTTTCCCCGCCCAAGGGCCTGCTGCCGTTCTCCACCGACTGGTACATGACGTGGCTGGCCAACATCCACTCGTCGATGTTCTACAACATCTACCGCTTCATGCTCGACGAGGCGGACGAGAACGAACTGCCCGCGCTCATCAAGGCCTATCGCCTCTACACCCAGCAGGTCGAGGCCAACGGCGGCGAGGTGGTGCTCGACTTCACCCGCGCCGAGACCATGGTGCGCTTCTTCGACAGCGACATGCTCCAGCTGAGCACCTGCTGCCGGTGCGGAGGCCACTTCGTGGCGCATGCGCACGACAACAAGAACGGATACGTGTGCGTGCTGTGCCGACCGCCTTCGCGCGCGGGCAAGGCACGCAAGCCCAAGGCGACGGAGCGGCGCCGCGGCGGACTCGTCGCAGTGGCGCCCGTGATGGACATCGGCGGCGCCGTCTAGGAAAAGCGCCCCTGCCGCGATCGTCGCGGCTCGGGCTTTGTTGATTCGACGCCTTCGGGCGATAGGGGTAGCGCGTGCTGGTTCTGGTTGGATACATCGTGGTGATCGGTGCCGTCTTCGGTGGCTACGGCCTCATGGGCGGACACTTCGGTGTCCTGTTCCAGCCGGTCGAGCTGCTCATGATCGGCGGCTCCGCGCTGGGCGCCTTCATCGCCGGCAACAACGGCAAGACCATCAAGGCGACCATCAAGGAGCTGCCGCTGCTGCTGCGCACCTCCAAGCACAACCGCCAGCTCTACATGGACCTGCTCGCACTGCTGTACGAGCTGCTCGCCAAGGCCCGCAAGGAAGGGATGATGAAGCTGGAGTCCGACGTCGAGGACCCAGCCCAGAGCGAGATATTCATGCGCTACCCGGGCATCCTCGCGCACGAGGGCATCACCGTCTTCCTGTGCGACTACCTGCGCCTGGTCATCAGCGGGAACACCGACGCCCACGAGATCGAGGCGCTGATGGACCACGAGATCGAAACCATCCGCCACGAGGCCGCCGTGCCCGGCCATAGCCTCTCGCGCGTGAGCGATGCGCTTCCCGCCCTGGGCATCGTCGCGGCCGTGATGGGCGTGGTGCACGCCCTCGGCTCGGCCAACCTGCCGCCTTCCGAGATGGGCGCGCTGATCGCGCACGCGATGGTGGGCACCTTCCTGGGCGTGCTGCTGGCCTACGGCTTCGTGTCGCCGCTGGCTTCGCTGATCGAGCAGAAGGTGGAAGAGGGCATGAAGATCTACCAGTGCGCCAAGGTCACGCTGCTGGCCAACCTCAACGGCTACGCGCCGCAGCTCGCGGTGGAGTTCGGCCGCAAGGTGCTGTTCTCGACCGAGCGCCCCTCGTTCACCGAGCTGGACGACCACGTCCGCGAGGTCAAGGCGCGCTGACGCGCCCATCGCACGAGCCAGCCGCGAGCGATCATGAGCGACGACAAGCCCCGGGTCATCTTCAAGCACGTCCACAAGGGCAAGCACGGCGGCGGCGCGCACGGCGGCGGCTGGAAGATCGCCTATGCCGACTTCATGACCGCCATGATGGCCTTCTTCCTCGTGATGTGGCTGCTATCCATTTCGAGTCCGAAGCAGCGCGAAGGCATTGCCGAGCACTTCCGCATGCCGTTGCGCGTGGCGTTGAACGGCGGCGACAAGGCCAGTCTCAGCACCAGCATGATTCCGGGCGGAGGCGCCGACCCGACCCACGTCGAGGGCGAGGTCCGTCTCACCGAGACGGCGAGCGAGGACGAGGCCGACGCCAGCCGCCTGGTCGAGATGAAGAAGAAGCTCGACGAGCTGATCGAGAAGAGTCCGGTGTTCCAGCAGTTCCGCTCGCAGATCCTCATCGACATCACCACCGAGGGCCTGCGCCTGCAGATCGTCGACACCGAGAACCGACCCATGTTCGAGCTGGCGAGCGCCCGCGTGGTGCCGCACATGCGCGCCATCCTGCGCGAGCTCGCACCGGCTCTCAACGGCCTGCCCAACAAGATCACGCTGTCGGGTCACACCGACGCCATCGTCTACACCAACGACCGTTCCTACGGCAACTGGGAGCTGTCGTCCGACCGCGCCAATGCCTCGCGGCGCGAGCTCGTGGCCGGCGGCATGACCGAGGGCAAGGTGCTGCGCGTGATCGGCCTGGCCGACAGCATGCACCTGGACAAGGCCGAGCCGCGCAACCCGATCAACCGGCGCATCAGCATCATCCTGCTCAACCACCGCACCCAGGAACGCATCGAGCGCGAGAACAGCGTCGAGCCCGTGGGCGGGCTGCGTATCGGCAAGGCGGCCGCGAAGGCGGAATGACGAGCGCGCGGCAGCAGGCGGCACAACAACAAGAAACACCCCAAGACACGAGATGGACCTCAGTCAATTCACCCAAGCCTTCTTCGTCGAAGCCATCGAACTGCTCGCGGAGATGGAGCAGCTTCTGCTGGAGCTCGATGTCGACGCGCCCGACAGCGAACAGCTCAACGCCATATTCCGCGCGGCGCATTCCATCAAGGGCGGCGCGGCGACTTTCGGCTTCACCGCCCTGACCAACACCACGCACGTTCTCGAGTCGCTGCTGGACCGCGCCCGCCACGGGCAGCTGCGTCTGACGGGCCGGATGATCGATGCATTCCTGGAAACGAAGGACGCCTTGCAAGAACAACTCACCGCATACCAGGCCGGCAACGAGCCGGACCCGGACATGGTCGCGCACATCTGCGGCGTGCTTCAGCAACTCGCGCTCGAAAGCGGCGATGCAGGCGCCGCGGCGCAGCATGTAGCGGCACCCGCGCCAGCCCCGGCCCCTGCGCCGGTCGCGGCGCCCGAACCCGTGGCGGCACCTGCCGCTGCCGGCGGTAGCGGCGCGCTGCGCGTTCGCTTCGCGCGGCTGTCGGAGAGCGAGTGCGAGCTGCTGACCGGCGAGCTGGCCAACCTCGGCAAGGTGCTGTCGCGCACGCGCAGCAACGACCAGCTCACTGTGCTCCTGGAAACCACCTGTGCTCCCGACGATATCGTCGCGGTCTGCTGCTTCGTCATCGACGAATCGCAGATCGACATCACGCACGAGGCCGTTTCCGCTGTGCCCACGGCACCCGCGGCTGCCGCCGAAGCACCAGTGGCCGCGCCTGCGCCGGAGCCAGCCCCGGTCGCGGAAGCCGCGAAGCCGCAGGCTGCACCGGCTCCCGCGCCCGTCGCCGCCGCTGCGGCCGCATCGTCGGCTGCCGCCAAGGAGTCGAGCTCCATCCGCGTCGACGTGGAGAAGGTCGACCAGCTCATCAACCTCGTGGGCGAGCTCGTCATCACGCAGTCGATGCTCACGCAGGCCGCGACCATGCTCGACCCGGTGGCCTACGAGCGCTTCCTCAGCGGCCTTGGTCACCTGGAGCGCAACGCGCGCGACCTGCAGGAGTCGGTCATGTCCATCCGCATGATGCCGATGGACTACGTGTTCAGCCGCTTCCCGCGCGTCATCCGCGACGTGAGCGCCAAGCTGGGCAAGCAGGTGCGCCTGGACACCTACGGCAAGGAAACCGAGCTCGACAAGGGCCTGATCGAGCGCATCGTCGATCCGCTCACGCACCTGGTGCGCAACAGCCTCGACCACGGCATCGAGACGCCCGACGTGCGCCTTGCCAAGGGCAAGGACGCCACCGGCCAGCTGCTGCTGTCGGCGCAGCACCACGGCGGCAACATCGTGATCGAGGTGAGCGACGACGGCGCGGGCCTGAATCGCGAGCGCATCCTCGCCAAGGCCATGCAGCAGGGCCTGCCGGTCAGCGAATCGATGCCCGACGAGGAGGTGTGGCAGCTCATCTTCGCGCCCGGCTTCTCCACGGCCGAGCAGATCACCGACATCTCGGGCCGCGGCGTGGGCATGGACGTGGTCAAGCGCAACATCCAGGAAATGGGCGGCCACGTCGAGATCCACTCGCGCGGCGGGCAGGGCACCACCACGCGCATCGTGCTGCCGCTCACGCTGGCCATCCTCAACGGCATGTCGGTGAAGGTGGGCAGCGAGGCCTACATCCTGCCGCTGAGCTACGTCATCGAGTCGCTGCAGCCGCTGCCGGAGCACCTGCATTCCATCACCGCCGACGGCCACGTGATCCGCGTGCGCGGCGAATACCTGCCGCTGATCGAGCTGCACCGCGTGTTCGACGTGGAGGGCGCGCAGACCCACCCCACCCAAGGCATCCTGGTGATCGTGCAGGCCGACGACAGCCGCTTCGCGCTGCTGGTGGACGAGTTGCTGGGCCAGCACCAGGTGGTGGTCAAGAACCTGGAAACCAACTACCGGAAGGTGCCCGGCATTTCGGCCGCGACCATCCTCGGCGACGGCAGCGTGGCCTTCATCATCGACGTGGGCGCCATGCCGCGCATCCAGCGCGCACAGGCCGCCAGCGCGGCCGCGCTCGCCGGCGCGGCCCGGAGGACCGACGCGATTGCGCTCTGACAACAACGGAGGCAGCTGAATGCGGTTCGATTTCTTCCGTCGCTCTTCCGAAGACGCAGGCGCCGGCGCGGATGCGTCCGCGCAATCCGAGGCCAATTCCGAAGGCCACGTGACCTACGCGATGCTGCTCGACGCGCAGCGTCGCGTCATCGGCTATCGCATGGCGTGGCGCACCGCGGGCGCAGACTCCGGCGCTTCCGGCGCCGCGGGAGTCAAGGCGCTCATGGACACGCTCTCCATGCACCTCAACCCGGGCGGCGACGGCTGGCTGCTGGGGCCGCAGCTGCTGTTCGTCGACGTGACGGTCGACGCGCTCTTCCAGAGCGAGCTCCAGTCGCTGCCGCCGCAGCAGGTGGTGCTGTGCATGCGCGCCGAAGAACTGATGGACGCCGACCTGCGCTCCATCCTGCTGTTCCTGCGCGAACAGGGCTTCGGCTTCATGCTGTGCGGTGCCTCCGGACTGCCCGAGGACCCGGAGCTGCGCTCCATCGTCACCCACTTCGAGGTCGGCGCGCACGATGTCGCCACCGTGGAGCGGCTGCGGCAGGACGTGCAGCTGGGCCACCCGCCGGTGGAACCCGTGGCCTCGCGCGTGGAAGACTGGAGAGAGTTCGACGCTTGCGCCGCGCGGCGCGTGAACGTGTTCGTCGACGGCGCGTTCCGCAATCCGCCGGTGCTCGAGACCGAAGACGCGCTGCAGCCCGAATCGCTGCTGATCGTGCAGCTGATGCAGATGCTCCAGCGCAACGAAGACCTGCGCGTCATCGAGGCCGCGCTCAAGCACGACGCGGCGCTCACCTACCGCCTGCTGCGCTACATCAATTCGCCTGCGGTGGGCATGGCGGTGGAAATTCATTCGCTGCGCCACGCGGTGGCCATGCTCGGCTACTCGCCGCTGTACCGCTGGCTCTCGCTGCTGCTGGCCACCAGCAACAAGGCAGGCTCGCCCTACATGATGAAGAAGGCCATCCTGCGCGGGCGCTTCGTCGAACTGGTGGGGCAGGGGATGCTTCCGGCCAGCGAGGCCGACAACCTGTTCGTGGCGGGCATGTTCTCGCTGCTCGACCAGCTGCTGGGCGTCTCGATGGAAGGCGTGCTGCGCAAGGTGCAGCTCACCGAGTCGGTGCAGCAGGCCATTCTTTCGCGCGGCGGCCTGTACGGCCCCTTCGTGGCGCTGGCCGAAAGCTGCGAGCTCGACGACGGGCAGGCGGCGCGCCTGTCGGAGGCGCTGTTCCTGAGCCCGGCGCAGGTCAGCGCGGCGCAGCTCTCGGCGCTGGTGTGGGCGCAGGACGCCGGCCCGGCCGCGGGCGAGCCATGAAGCGCGGGAGGCCTGAAGTGCTGAAAGTGCAAGGCATTTGCGCGTCTGATCGGTCCATTGGAAACGGTGGGCGCTATGTACATTGAAAGCCATCCTTCCAGGCTGGCCGTGACAACCGAGTTCCTCTTCACCGATAGCGACTTTTCCCGGATACGGACCCTCATCCACCGCCGCGCAGGCATCGCCCTGGGCGAGCAGAAGCGGCAGATGGTCTACAGCCGGCTCTCGCGGCGGCTGAGGGAGCTCCAGCTGCCCGACTTCGCCTCGTACCTCGACTGGCTCGAACAGCGCCAGGACGGCGAGGAGTGGCAGCTCTTCATCAACTCGCTGACCACCAACCTCACCTCGTTCTTCCGGGAGGCCCATCACTTCCCGACGCTGGCCGAGCACGTGCGCAAGGCGAAGCAGCCCGTCACCGTGTGGTGCGCGGCGGCATCGACCGGCGAGGAGCCTTATTCGATCGCCATCACGCTGATGGAGGCTCTGGGCGACAAGGCCGCCGCCTCGCGCGTGATCGCGACCGACATCGACACGGCCGTGCTGGCCAAGGCCTCCACCGGCGTGTTCACTGCCGAGCAGGTGCGCAGGCTCGCACCCGAGCGGCTGCGGCGCTTCTTCAACAAGGGCACGGGCTCGAACGCCGGCAAGGTGCGCGTACGCCCCGAAGTGGCGGCGATGGTGAAGTTCTCGCGGCTCAACCTGCTCGACAGCGCCTGGGCGGTGAAGGAGCCGGTGGACGCGATCTTCTGCCGCAACGTGATGATCTATTTCGACAAGCCGACGCAGAAGAAGGTGCTCGACCGCTTCGCGCCGCTGCTCAAGTCCGACGGCCTGCTGTTCGCCGGGCATTCGGAGAACGCGTCGCTGGTCAACCAGGCCTTCCGCCCGCTGGGGCAGACCGTGTACGAGCTGGCACGCACCCGTGCCGCGGGTGCTTCCTCATGACGGCCGCCTCCAACGCTGCCGCGCCGGGCTCGGTGGCAAGCCACCATTACTTCGACCGCGACGTCGGCCTCATGGCGGTGAAGCTGCTGCCCTCCGAGTACTACGTGACATCGAGCAACACCGTGCTCAGCACGGTGCTGGGCTCCTGCGTGGCCGCCTGCCTGCACGACCGCGAAGCCGGCGTGGCCGGCATGAACCACTTCATGCTGCCCGACGACGGCGAGCCGGGTGCCGGGGCCGGCACGCGCGATGCCGCCGAATCGATGCGCTACGGCGCCTACGCCATGGACGTGCTCATCCGCGAGCTGGTGCGCGCGGGCGCGCGCCGCGACCGGCTCAAGGCCAAGGTGTTCGGCGGCGGCGCGGTGCTGGCCAACATGACCACGCTCAACATCGGCGACCGCAACGCCGACTTCGTGCTGCGCTACCTGAACAACGAGCGCATCGAGGTCGCCGCGCAGGACCTGCGCGGTCCGCACGCACGTCGCGTGTGCTTCGTGCCGTCGACAGGCAAGGCCATCGTGCGCAAGCTGCGCGCGCAGACCGAGGTGCGGCAGCTGCAGCACGAGGAAGGCGAACTGCTGCGCAGGCTTTCAGGCCAGCGCGCGGCGTCGGCGACCGCTGCCGAAAACAACAACAGCAACAGCAAGGGAAACCTGTGAGCGTCAAAAAGATCAAGGTGCTGTGCGTCGACGACTCGGCGCTCATCCGCAGCGTGATGACGGAGATCATCAACAGCCAGCCGGACATGACCGTGGTGGGCACGGCCGCCGACCCTCTGGTGGCGCGCGACCTCATCAAGGTGACCAACCCCGACGTGCTCACGCTCGACGTGGAAATGCCGCGCATGGACGGGCTGGAGTTTCTCGAGAAGCTCATGCGGCTTCGGCCCATGCCGGTGGTCATGGTCTCCTCGCTCACCGAGCGCGGCTCGGAGATCGCGCTGCGCGCGCTCGAGCTGGGCGCCATCGACTTCGTGACCAAGCCGCGCCTGGGCGTGCGCGACGGCCTGCTCAACTACACCGAGCTGATCGCGAACAAGATCCGCACGGCCGCCAGCGCGCGCCTGCGGCCCGCCGCAACCGCGCGGCCCAGCGGCGACCCGCCGCAGGAGTCTTTGCTGCGCAGCCCGCTGCTGAGTACCGAGAAGCTCATCATCATCGGCGCCTCCACCGGCGGCACCGAGGCCATCCGCGAAGTGCTGCAGCCGCTGCCGCCCGATTCGCCCGCCGTGATGATCGCGCAGCACATGCCGGCCGGCTTCACGCGCTCGTTCGCGCAGCGCCTGGACGGCCTGTGCCGCATCAACGTGAAGGAGGCCGAGCACGGCGAGCGCGTGCTGCCGGGCTATGCCTACATCGCGCCCGGCGGCTTCCACCTGTCGCTCGCGCGCAGCGGCGCCAACTACGTGGCGCACCTCGACCAGGAGCCGCCGGTGAACCGCCACCGGCCGTCCATCGACGTGCTGTTCGATTCGGCCGCCAAGCATGCCGGCAAGAACGCCATCGGGATCATCCTGACCGGCATGGGCAAGGACGGCGCCGAGGGCCTGCTTCGCATGCGGCGCGCTGGAGCCCACACGCTGGCGCAGGACGAAGCCAGCTGCGTGGTCTTCGGCATGCCGCGCGAGGCCATCGCGCTGGGCGCGGTGGACGACGTGTCCCCGCTGGCCGAAGTGAGCCGCCGCGTGCTGGCGCACCTTCGCACGTTCGGTGAACGTGCGAACCGAGTTTGAGAGAAAGAAAACGACCTTGGAGTTGGAAATATCGTGATGGACAAGAGCATCAAAATCCTGGTTGTGGACGACTTCCCGACCATGCGCCGCATCGTGCGCAACCTGCTGAAGGAACTCGAGTTCCACAACGTCGACGAGGCCGAGGACGGCGCCGCCGGCATCGAGAAGCTGCGCGGCGGCAACTTCGGCTTCGTGGTCTCGGACTGGAACATGCCCAACATGGACGGCCTGACCATGCTGCAGACCATCCGCGCCGACCCGGAGCTCAAGAAGCTGCCGGTGCTGATGGTCACGGCCGAGGCCAAGAAGGAGAACATCGTGGCGGCGGCGCAAGCCGGTGCCAACGGCTATGTGGTGAAGCCCTTCACCGCAGCCACGCTGGAAGAAAAAATCACCAAGATCTTCGAGAAGCTGGCCAAGGAGGCTGCGTGACATGAGCCAGAACACTGCCGCCGCCGTCGCGGAATCCGCCAACACCACCGAAGAACTGCTGGGCCGCATTGGCCAGCTCACGCGCCAGCTGCGCGAAGGCCTGCGCGAGCTGGGCCTCGACAAGCAGGTGGCCAGGGCCGCGCAGGCCATTCCGGATGCGCGCGACCGCCTGAGCTACGTGGCCGCCACCACCGAGCGCGCGGCGCACCGCGCGCTCAACGCCATCGACGTCGCGCAGCCGCTGCAGGAGGCGCTGGCTACCGATGCCAAGGGCCTGAGCAAGCGCTGGGACGAGTGGTTCAAGAACCCGATCGAGCTCGACCATGCGCGCGAGCTCGTGCTGGACACGCGCGGCTATCTCGACGGCGTGCCCGAGCGCGCCAGCGCGATCAACTCGCAGCTCATGGAAATCCTCATGGCGCAGGACTTCCAGGACCTCACCGGCCAGGTCATCAAGAAGATGATGGAAGTGGTCAACGACGTGGAGACGCAGCTGCTCCAGGTGCTGATCGACAACTCGGCGCCCGAGAAGCGCCACGAGGCCGCGCAGAGCCTTCAGAACGGCCCGCAGGTCAAGCCAGGCAACCCCGACGCCGTCACCGACCAGGCGCAGGTCGACGACCTGCTGGAGAGCCTCGGCTTCTGATCGCGAGGGCCTGCCAGGCCCTTTCTATTGTCCGAATTGCAGGGCTATCAGGGCCCTGATCGACAGATTGTTCCGGAGGGTCGAATTCAATAATTTGGCCATGAGCAAGGCGTACTTCGCCACTGCTGGTTCGGAGCATGAATGGCTGAGGAAAGCGATCTCGAGAAAACGGAACCCGCCTCCGAGCGGCGCCTGGAAAAGGCCCGCGAGGAAGGCAACGTAGCCCGTTCGCGCGAGCTCACCACCTTCGTCATGCTGGGCACGGCCTGTGCCGGCCTGTGGCTCGCGTCGGAGTCGCTCGGCACGAGCATGAACGGCGCGCTGCGCATGGGCCTGCAGTTCGATCGCGCGAGCGCCTTCGATTCCTCGTACATGCTGTCCCGCACGGGGCTCATGTCGATGCAGGCGCTGGGCGCCATCGGCCCGATGTTCGCGATGATGATCGTCGCCGCCGTGGTCGCGCCGATGATGCTCGGCGGCTGGCTCTTCTCCACCAAGTCGGTGGCGCCGAACTTCGGCAAGCTCAATCCCCTGGCCGGCATCGGCCGCATGTTTTCCGCGCAGTCGCTCGCCGAACTGCTCAAGGCGCTGGCCAAGTCGGCCCTCATCGGCGGCGTGGCCTGGTGGGTGGTGTCGAGGGACATCGGCACCCTGATGGCGCTGATGGCGCAGCCCGCGCAGTACGCATTGCCGCACGCGATGGTGCTGGTGGCCAAGCACTGCGTGCTGATCGCGGCCACTCTCTTTCTCGTGGCGCTGATCGACGTGCCCTTCCAGCTCTGGAGCTACTACCGCAAGCTGCGCATGTCGCGCGAGGACGTGCGCCAGGAGCACAAGGAAAGCGAAGGCGATCCGCACATCAAGGCCGCGATCCGCCGCCAGCAGCAGCAGATGGCACGCCGCCGGATGATGTCCGAGGTGCCCAAGGCCGACATCGTGCTGACCAACCCCACGCACTTCGCGGTGGCGCTCAAGTACCAGGAAGGCGGCATGCGCGCGCCGCGCGTGGTGGCCAAGGGCACCGAGCTCGTGGCCGCGCGCATCCGCGAGCTCGCCAAGGAGCACAAGGTGGCGATCCTCGAGGCGCCGCCGCTCGCGCGTTCCCTCTACAGGCACACGAAGCTGGGCGACGAGATCCCGGCCGGCCTCTACACCGCAGTGGCCGAGGTGCTGGCCTGGGTCTACCAGCTCAGGCGCTGGAAGGCCGAGGGCGGTGAAGCGCCGCGCACACCCACCGATCTGCCGGTTCCCGCAGACCTTCAATACACCGCCGCCGAAGCGGCAGAGCAAGCCGCATGAACGCGATGACAAACCTGATGCGCATGCCCGCGCGCTTCTTCCCGGGCTCGCAGCTCAAGGGCCTGGCCGGGCCGCTTCTCATCATCATGATCCTGAGCATGATGGTGCTGCCGCTGCCGCCATTCCTGCTCGACCTGCTGTTCACCTTCAACATCGCCATGTCGGTGATGGTGCTGCTGGTGAGCATGTACACGATGAAGGCGCTGGACTTCGCGGCCTTCCCGGCCGTGCTGCTGTTCTCCACGCTGCTGCGCCTGTCGCTGAACGTGGCCTCCACGCGCGTGGTGCTGATGAACGGCCACACCGGCCCAGACGCGGCGGGCAAGGTGATCGAGGCCTTCGGGCACTTCCTGGTGGGCGGCAACTTCGCGGTGGGCGTGATGGTGTTCATCATCCTCGTGCTCATCAACTTCATGGTGATCACCAAGGGCGCGGGCCGCATCGCCGAGGTGGGCGCGCGCTTCATGCTCGACGCGATGCCGGGCAAGCAGATGGCCATCGACGCCGACCTCAACGCCGGCCTGATCGGCGAGGACGTGGCCCGCAAGCGCCGCCAGGAAGTTGCGCAGGAGGCCGACTTCTACGGCTCGATGGACGGTGCCAGCAAGTTCGTGCGCGGCGACGCGATCGCGGGCCTGCTCATCATGGTCATCAACATCATCGGCGGCCTGGTGGTGGGCATGGTGCAGCACGGGCTGGACTTCTCCACGGCCGGCAAGACCTACACGCTGCTGGCCATCGGCGACGGCCTGGTGGCGCAGATCCCGGCACTGGTGATCTCCACCGCCGCCGGCGTGATCGTCTCGCGCGTGACCACCGACGAGGACGTGGGCAGCCAGCTCACGGGCCAGCTCTTTTCCAACCCGCAGGTGCTCTTTCTTACGGCCGGGATCGTCGGCCTGCTGGGCATGATCCCGGGCATGCCAAACCTGGCCTTCCTGCTGATCGCGGGCGGCCTGGTGTGGCTGGGTCGCGGGCTGCTGCTGCGCCAGCCGAAGCAGCAGGCCGCGCAGGAGGCCGCCGCCGCGCAGGCCGCGAACCTTGCCGCGTCGTCCGCCGAGACGGCCGAGGCCACATGGGACGACGTGGCCATGGTCGACCCGCTGGGCATGCAGGTGGGCTACCGGCTCATTCCGCTGGTGGACCAGTCGCAGCAGGGTGAATTGCTGGGGCGCATCAAGAGCATCCGCAAGAAGATCGCGCAGGAAGTGGGCTTCCTGGTGCCGGTGGTGCACATTCGCGACAACCTGGAGATCAAGCCCAACACCTATGTCATCACATTGAAGGACGTGGAGATCGGCCGCGGCGAGGCCTTCCCCAACCAGTGGATGGCCATCAACCCGGGCCAGGTGAGCGGCACGCTGCCGGGCACCCCCACGCGCGACCCGGCCTTCGGCCTCGCGGCGACGTGGATCGACGCGAGCCTGCGCCAGCAGGCGCAGGTGTACGGCTACACGGTGGTCGATGCCTGCACGGTGATGGCCACGCACCTGAACCACCTCATACAGACGCACGCCGCCGAGCTGCTGGGCCGCCAGGAAGTGCAGCAGCTGCTCGACCAGATCGCCAAGACCGCGCCCAAGCTCACGGAAGACCTGGTGCCCAAGGTGCTGTCGCTCAGCACGCTGCACAAGGTGCTGCAGAACCTGCTCGACGAAGAGGTGCCGATCCGCGACATGCGCACCATCCTCGACGTGATGGCCGAGCACGCGCCGACCGTCAAGGACCCGACCGAGCTCACCACGCTCACGCGCCTGGCGCTGGGCCGTGCGATCACGCAGCAGCTCTTCCCGGGCGATGCCGAGATGCAGGTCATCGGCCTGGACGGCTCGCTCGACGGCGTGCTGCAGCAGGCCCTCACCAACAGCAGCGGCATCGAGCCCGGCATCGCCGACAACCTGCTGCGCCAGGCGCAGGCAGCCATCACGCGACAGGAGCAGATGGGCCTCGCGCCCGTGCTGGTCGTTCAGCACGCGCTGCGCGTGCTGCTGTCGCGCTTCCTGCGGCGCAGCCTGCCGCAGCTCAAGGTGCTTTCGCACGCAGAAATTCCTGATTCCCGAACCATCAAGGTCACCACCGCCATCGGAGGACGAGGTTGAATTCCCCCCAACAGACAGACGTGCGCGCCACCGCGCGCAAATTCGTCGCGGCCACCAGCCGCGAAGCCCTGCGACTGGTGAGGGAGGCGCTGGGCGCCGACGCCATCGTGCTCTCGCACCGCGCTACTGCGGAAGGTGTGGAGATCGTCGCCATGGTCGAGGGCGAAGTGCAGGGCGTGCTGCAGCAGGGCGGCAGTGCGCCCGCGAAGCCCATGGCGGCTCCGGTTGCGGCGGCCCCGGTGGCACCTGTGGCTCCTGTTCCCGCACCGGCCGCACGTGCGATGCAGATGCCGGCGGCGCCGGCTCCAGTCGTGTCGGCCGCACCGGGCGCAGCACCTGCTCCTGCCGACACCGTGCTCGAAGAGCTCCACTCCATGCGCGGCATGATCGAGGAACAGCTCGCCAGCGTGGTGTGGAACGACAGGCAGCGCCGCGATCCCGTGCGCGGCCGCCTCCTGCGCACGCTGCTGGGCGCCGGCTTCAGCGCACGGCTTTCCAAGGCCATGCTCGAGAAGCTGCCTACCGGCCGCACCTATGCCGAAGGCATGGCCTACGTGCGCTCGGAGCTGATCCGCGCCGTGCCCGTGCATGAGGACGAGGACGCCCTGTTCGCGCAGGGCGGCGTCTATGCGCTGATGGGGCCGACCGGCGTGGGCAAGACCACCACCACCGCCAAGCTGGCCGCGCGCTGCGTGATGCGCTTCGGCGCCGACAAGCTCGCGCTGGTGACCACCGACAGCTACCGGATCGGCGCCTACGAGCAGCTGCGCATCTACGGCCAGATCCTCAACGTGCCGGTGTACGCGGTGAAGGACGCCGCCGACCTGCACCTGGTGCTGCGCGACCTGCGCGAGAAGCACATGGTGCTGATCGACACCGTCGGCATGAGCCAGCGCGACCGCGCCGTGCCCGAGCAGATCGCCATGCTGGGCCAGAGCCCGCGTCCTGTGAAGAAGCTGCTGCTGCTCAACGCCACCAGCCACGGCGACACGCTCAACGAGGTGGTGCACGCCTACCGCCACGGCAACGAGCTCGCGGGCTGCATCTTCACCAAGGTGGACGAGGCCACGCACCCGGGCGCGCTGATCGACACCGTCATCCGCCACCGCCTGCCGGTGCACTACATCTCCAGCGGCCAGAAGGTGCCAGAGAACCTGATGCAGGCCGACCGCGCGCAGCTGGTGGACAGCGTGTTCGAGCCGCGCCAGCACAGCCCGCTGTTCGTGCCCGCCGAGAGCGACCTGCAGGAAGACGCCGCCTCGGCAGGCGCTTCGCAGCAGGCCGTGCAGGTGGCCCAGGGAGAGACCGACCTGCTGCGCCTGAAGTACCAGAACCTGATCCGTGCCATGGCGCACGACGCGCAGGAACTCGCCACCACCGCGAGCGCGCTGGCCGGCGCGCAGATCGGCTTCGAGCGCGCCCGTTCGCTGTGGCGCCAGGCAAGCGACGAGGAAGCGGGCCAGAAGGCCGTGCTGCAAGACCTGCTGGTGCACGCGCGCGGCGAAGTGGCCGCAGGCTGCGAAAGCCATGTGCTCGCGCTGTGCGGGCAGGTCGGGCTGCGCTCGAACGAAGGCGGCGATGCCTACGAATGCCATGGCAGCCTGCTGCTGTCGGACCGCACGGGCCTGCCACTGGCGGCGCCCAACCAGTGGCTCTCGACCGCGGCCACGCGCGGCGCGAAGGATGCCGCCCGCAAGCCGGGCGCACGCCAGGTGCCGTGGCTGCGCCAGCAGGACTTCGGCTCCCGCCCGCTGGTGCATCTGCTGACGAGGCTGCCCGGCATCGAGGCCATGGTGCAGTGGCAGGCCGCCGGCCAGCGCTGGCTGGCGCGCGCGCCGGGCTCCACCGCGGTGATCGACATGCGCACCGGTTCGCCGGACACGCTCGCACGCATGGATTTCGAGTTCGGCGAAGGCCGCCCCGTGCGCTTTCGCGGCAAGGCGGCGCTGCTTTCCGAGGCGCATGCCGACGTCGTGCTGCGCTTCAATGCGGCCGCGATGGCGGCGGGCATCGGGCGCGACGAGATGCCCGCGCTGCGCTGCGTCGCCACGCGGGTGGTCGACGCGCGCAGCGGCAACGTGCTCGCGCTGGGCCATGCGCTGTCGAACGTCGGCACCGAGGTTTCCGCGCGCCAGCTCGCGCAATGGCTGGGCTGGGCCGTGGAGGCAGAGCCCTGCTTCCGCCTGATGCGCGACGGCGTGCAGCTGGTGGGCGGCATCGGCGAGCTGGGCGACCCCGACATCATGAAGCGGCTGCTGATCGCCGGCCAGATGACCACCACCGTGTGGCGCCTGCTGCAGGCAGAAGGCGAATGGGCCGACCGTGCGCGCGCGCTGCTGGGCCAGCTCACCGGGCGCCCGGCGCGCAACGGCCGCGCCATGAGCGGCAGCGCGCTCTATGCGGGCGTGGGCAAGCTCTTCCTGCTGCTGGATGCGCTCGGCACCGAGTCGAGCGCGCCGGTGCAGCCGCCCCGCGCGCTGGAGAAGCCGCAGAAGCTGGAGCGGCAGGATTGAGGGTAAGGCAATGAACAAGCTGGTCGCGGATCAGGCGGACGGCCTGCGGCGCCTGCTCGCCCCGACGCAGGCGCGCGTGGTCGCGGTGCTCGGCATGGGCCCCGGCGCGGGCGGCACCACGGCTGCGATGAATCTCGCCGTGGCGCTGGTCGGGCAGGGCCGCAACGTGCTGCTGCTGGACGAGCACTGCCCGGCCGAGGGCTCGGCCTGCGAGGTCTGGGACATCGATCCGCTGGGCAGCCTGGTCGACGTCGCGGGCGGACGCCTCACGCTGGACGGCGCCGAGGTGCGCACGGCCTGCGGCGTGCACGTGCTGCCGGCGCCGCCTTCAGCGGTAACCGGTGCGATGGATGGCGCAATGGATGGCTCAACGGATGGCTCAACGGATGGCTCAACGGATGGCGCCATCGATCCGCGCAGGTTCTGGTACGACGGCGTCGTCGTCATCGATGCGGCCTTCGACCGCGAGGGCCGCCTGTCGCCGCTCGCGCAATGCGCGGACGACCTGCTGCTGGTGCTGCAGCCGCATCCCGCCTCGGTCACGTCGGCGTACGCGGGCATCAAGCGCCTGCACCACGCGCACGGCCTGAAGCAGATGCGCTTTCTGCTCAACGGCGTGGCCGACGTGCAGGCGGCGCGGCAGATCATGAACAACCTCGCCCATGCCGGCAGTCGCTATCTCGCGCTGTCGCTGCAGGCCGCGGGCTGGGTGCGCTTCGACCCGCTCGTCGCCGATGCGTGGCGGCTGAAGAAGACCATCGCGGAGGCGTTTCCCGCGAGCGACGCGGCGGTCGACTTCCGCCGCGCGGCGGGCGACTTGGACCGATGGCCGTGGCCCGAGGCAGCGCCGCTGCAGGCCGTGGCCTGAGCCCGCCGGCTCCGCACCGAGGAAGGAAGCACGGCCATGTACACCGCACAAGGAACCATCGAGAAATCGCACCTGCTCGCGCAGCACCAGCCGCTGGTGCGCCGTATCGCGCTGCAGATGATGGCGAAGCTGCCGGCCAGCGTGGAGCTGGACGACCTGATCCAGGCCGGCATGCTGGGCCTGCTGGACGCATCCGCACGCTACCAGGACAACCGCGGCGCCCAGTTCGAGACTTTCGTGAGCCAGCGCATCCGCGGCGCGATGCTCGACGAGCTGCGCGCCGCCGACTGGGGCTCGCGCGGCCTGCGCCAGTCGGCGCGCGGCATCGAGAAGGCGATGCAGGCGCTGGGCCACAGGCTCGGGCGTGCTCCCACCGAAGGGGAGATCGCCAGGGAACTGAAGATGGACATCGAGGCGTACCAGTCGCTGCTGCAGGAGATCCAGGGCTGCCAGCTTCTTTACGTCGAGGACTTCTCCAAGGACGATGCCGACAACGGTTTTCTCGACAGCCATTCGCAGGATGCGCGCAAGGACCGGCGCAGCAGCGACGACCCGCTGGAACAGCTGCTGGAAAGCGGCTTCCGCCACCAGCTGGTGGATGCCATCTCGGCGCTGCCCGAGCGCGACCAGCTGCTGCTGAACCTCTACTACGAGGAAGAGCTGAACCTGCGCGAGATCGGCGCGATCCTCGAGGTGAGCCAGTCGCGCGTCTGCCAGCTGCACAGCCAGGCGATCAGCAGGCTGCGGGCGAAGCTGAAGGACCTGCTCTAGGGGCGTCTTCGTTCGCCACGAGGTGACGGACAGGCGCTGAACGGGCGTTGAATAGGCGTTGTCCGTCAGCGAGGCGAGCCCGCCTCCGGCGCGCAACGCCTGCGCGCGCCCGAACACTCGGTGGCTTGCCAAAGACCCGCAAGCAACCCTCTTCAAGGCTGCAGGCCAGCCGCCCGATCGGCGAGTACGCGCTCATCGGCTCGACCCACAGCGCGGCGCTGGTGCATCGTGGCGGCGACATCGAGTGGCTGTGCCTACCGCGCTTCGATTCGGCCGCGATGTTCGCCAGCCTGCTCGGCGACGAACGCAACGGCCACTGGACCATGTGCGCGCGCGACCGCAAGGCGCGAATCTCGCGGCGCTACCTGCCCGGCACCGTGGTTCTCGAAACGACGATACGCACGGGCAAGGGCGTGGCCGTCGTCACCGACTTCATGCCCCGCCCCGCGCTCGACGGCACGCACGAGGTGATTCGCATCGTGCGGGGTGTGCGCGGCACGGTCGGCATGCACACCGAGTTCCGCATCCGCTTCAACTACGGCGAGTGGTGCCCGTGGATGGAGCGGCGCGACGGCGCGGTGTTCGCGACCGCCGGGCCGGACTCGGTGCGCATCAGCTCCGGCGTGCCTTTGACCAACGAGAGCTTCGCCAGCTTCGCCGACTTCGAGGTGTCGGCGGGACAGTCCATCGCATTCAGCCTCGACTGGTTTCCCTCGCACCTGAAGCCGCCGGTGACGCGCGATGCCAATGCGCTGCTGGCGCGCACCGTGACCGAATGGAGCACCTGGACCGAGCGCTGCGGCTACTACGGCGAGTTCCGCGAGCCGGTGATGCGCTCGCTGCTGACGCTCAAGGCGCTCACCTACGAGCCGACCGGCGGCATCGTCGCCGCACCGAGCGCCTCGCTGCCAGAGCTGCCAGGCGGCGAGCGCAATTGGGACTACCGCTTCTGCTGGCTGCGCGACGCGGCACTCACGCTCTACGCGCTGATCGGCTCGGGCTACGTCGAGGAGGCCAGCGCGTGGCGCTGGTGGCTGATGCGCGCGGTGGGCGGATCGCCCGAGGAGCTGCAGGTGATGTACGGCCTGCACGGCGAACGCTCGCTCACCGAGCTCGAGCTGAACTGGCTGCCGGGCTACGAGGGCAGCCGCCCGGTGCGCATAGGCAACGACGCGCACGGGCAGCGCCAGCTCGACGTGTACGGATCGGTCATCGCGGCCTTCCATGCGGCGCGCAAGGCCGGGCTGGCCGACATGGACAAGCTCTGGCCGCTGGAGCGCGCCATCGCGAAGCAGCTGCTGGAGCTCTGGCGCGAGCCCGACTGCAGCCTGTGGGAGGTGCGCGGCGAGCCCCGGCACTTCGTGCATTCCAAGATCATGTGCTGGCTGGCCTTCGATCGCGTGATCGCGAGCGCCACCGAGTTCGGGCTCGAAGGCCCGGTCGACCGTTGGCGCGAGGCGCGCGACGAGATCCATGCCGAGGTCTGCGCGCGCGGCTACGACGCGGCAAGCAATTCCTTCGTGCAGTACTACGGCGCCGACACGGTGGACGCCGCGCTGCTGTGGATGCCGCTGATCGGCTTCCTGCCGATCCACGACGAGCGCGTGCAGGGGACCGTTGCGCGCATCGAGAAGGAACTGGTCTTCAACGGGCTGGTGTACCGCTATCGCACCGAGAAGGGCGTCGATGGCCTCGGGGGCGGCGAGGGCGCGTTCATCGCGTGCAGCTTCTGGCTGTCGAACGTCTACGTGGCCATGGGCAAGGTGCGCAAGGCGCGCGCGCTCTTCAGGCGGCTGCTGGCGCTGGGCAACGACCTGGGCCTGTTCGCCGAGGAATACGACCCGGTGGCGCAGCGGCAGCTGGGCAACTTTCCGCAGGCCTTCTCGCACATCGGGCTGATCAACGGCGCGCACGCGCTGGTGTCGGCGGCCGGCGGCATGTGGGAGCTGGCGGATCTCGACGGCAAGGCGGCGCCGAAGAAGAAGGCAACGGCCGCCGGAAAGAAGGCTGCGCCGCTCAGGAAGCGTTCGCGAGCGCGAACTCCCCGGCGCTGAACACCGTGTGGAAGACCGTGCCGTCGAACATCTCGAACAGCTTCTTCGAGACTTCGCGGCTCTCGTAGCGCACCGGCGATTCGAGCGCGTGGGCGATGTCCTCGCGGCTCGCATAACGGATCGACAGCACCATCGCCAGCTCCGGGTCGCTCACGTCGCTCTCGAGCTGGCGCAGCACGCGCACTTCGAGCGCGCCGGGAAAGCGGGTCCACAGCGGCACGAGCTTTTCGTGCACGTGGCGGTCGAAGGCTTCTTCCATGCCGGGCCTGACCCGGCCCCTGAAGAACGCGCAGCGGATGAACATGGAGCTTGCCTTTCCTGCCGTGATGCGAAGACTCATGCGCAGACCCTGGCGGCGGCATCCCGCGGCCATCGAGGAAGCCGCGCGCCGGCGTTGGCGACGACCAGCGCGACGGGCATGTCTATGGCCGTGTGCAGCACGTCGGGCTCGCCCCCGTCGGGCTTCTCCAGCGTGAGCAGCTGGCTGTCGAGCAGGGCGGGCGGCATGTAGTGGCCGGTGCGCTGCTCCATGCGCTGGCGCACGAGCTCGGGCGGACCGTCGAGGAACACGAAGCGAAGGTCGGGCGAGGCTGCGCGCAGCCGGTCGCGATAGGCGCGCCGCAGCGCCGAACAGGCCACCACCACGCCGCGGGGCGCGGCCGTGCTGTCGGCGAGACAGGCACCCACGCGGTCGAGCCAGGGCCAGCGGTCTTCGTCGCCCAGCGGCAGCCCTGCGCGCATGCGTGCCACGGCCTCGGGCGAGTGCAGGTCGTCACCGTCTACCCACGGCACGCCGAGCAGATGCGCGAGCCCGGCCGCGACGCTGCTCTTGCCGGTGCCCGACACGCCCATCACCACCACGGGCAGGCGCTGGAACTGCAACTGCGGCTGCGGCTGGGTGGACACGGCGCGGCCCGCCTACAGGCTCGCCGTGATGCCGCCGTCCACATACAGGATGTGGCCGTTGACGAAGCTCGATGCGTCGGAGGCAAGGAAGATGGCCGCGCCGCCGAGCTCTTCCACGTCGCCCCAGCGGCCCGCGGGCGTGCGGCCCGAGAGCCACGCGGTGAATGCCTCGTCGGCCACCAGCGCCTGCGTGAGTTCGGTCTTGAAGTAGCCCGGCCCGAGGCCGTTGACCTGGATGCCGTGCCTGCCGAGGTCGATCGCCATGCCCTTGGTGAGCATCTTCACCGCGCCCTTGGTGGCGGCATAGGGCGCGATGCCCGGGCGGCCCAGCTCGCTCTGCACCGAGCACACGTTGATGATCTTGCCGCGCTTGCGCTCGATCATGCGTTGCGCGACGGCGCGGCCGACCAGGAACACGCTGTCGATGTTGGTGGTGGTGATCTTGTGCCACGCGTCCACCGGGAACTCGGCGAACGGCCCGCGATGCTGCATGCCGGCGTTGTTGACGAGGATGTCGATGGGGCCGACCCCGGCCTCGACGGCGGCCACGCCGGCTTCAACGGCCGCGGCATCGGTCACGTCGAAAGCCTGGGCCTCGGCCGCGATGCCTCGGGCGCGCAGGGCGTCGCGGGCGGCGGCGAGCAGCGCGGCGTCGCGCGCATTGAGCACGACGCGCGCGCCCGCGTTGCCGAGCGCGGCGGCGAGCGCGAAGCCGATGCCCTTGCTGGAGCCGGTGACGAGGGCGGTGCGGCCGGAGAGGTCGAACAGTTTCAAGGGAGTTTCCTGGTGCGTGACTGGCGGATAAAGTTACCGGTATCTTTGAGTGTAGTCAATAGGTAAAGCCTGAACTTGCCTGATCTCGCAGAACATATAAAGTTACCGGTATCATTGAGGCCAGCTAAAAGGACACCCGCTTGACCACTACCGCCGCATCCCCGCACGTGCTGATGGCAGGCGCCTACCCGGAATGGGACATGGCGCCGATGCGGGAGGCCTACTCGCTGCATCACCTCTGGGAGGCGCCCGACCGGCAGGCCTTCATCGCTGAACACGCATCGCGGATCCGCGCGATCGCCACGCGCGGCGAGCTGGGCGCGAGCGCCGAGCTCATCGCCGCGCTGCCCGGGCTGGAGCTGGTCGCCTGCTACGGCGTGGGCACCGACGCCATCGACCTCGCCGCCTGCCGCGCGCGCGGCATCCGCGTGACCAACACGCCCGACGTGCTCAACGGCGACGTGGCCGACCTTGCCGTGGGGCTCATGCTGGCGGTGCAGCGGCGCATCGCGGCGGGCGACGTCTTCGTGCGCAGCGGCGCGTGGGCCACATCGGCCATGCCGCTGGCTACCCGCGTCTTCGGCCAGCGCGTCGGCATCGCGGGCTTCGGCCGCATCGGCGGAACCATCGCGCGCCGGCTCTCGGGCTTCGACGTGGAGCTGGGCTACTTCAGCCGCACGCCGAAGGCGGAGAGCCCGCACCGCCACTTCACCAGCCTGAGCGCGATGGCCGACTGGTGCGACGTGCTCATCGTCATCCTGCCCGGCGGCGAGGCCACGCGCGGCATCGTGAACGCCGAGGTGCTGCGCGCGCTGGGCCCCAAGGGGTGGCTCGTGAACGTGTCGCGCGGCACCACCGTCGACGAAGGCGCGCTGCTGCAGGCGCTGGAGACGCGCGGCATCGCCGGCGCGGCGCTCGACGTGTTCCTCAACGAGCCGCGCATCGACCCGCGCTTCGCCGCGCTGGACAACGTGGTGCTGACTCCGCACCATGGCAGCGGCACCGAACAGACGCGCCGCGCCATGGGCGAGCTGGTGCGCCGCAACCTCGAGGCCCACTTCGCGGGCCTTCCCCTGATCACTCCCGTTGCCTGAAGAAGGAAGAAGAACCATGCGCCTGCGTTGCATGTGCCTCGTGATTCACGCCCCCGACGACCTGCGCCTGGACGAACAGGACGCCGGCGAGATCGGCCCCGGCCAGGTGCTGGTGAAGGTCGGAATGGGCGGCATCTGCGGCTCCGACCTGCACTACTTCCACAACGGCGGCTTCGGCACCGTGCGCATCAAGGAGCCGATGGTGCTGGGCCACGAGGTGGCCGGCACCGTGGTGGCCGTGGCGCCCGGCGTGGAGACCGTTCGCATCGGCGACAAGGTGGCCGTCAACCCGAGCCGCCCCTGCGGCGCCTGCAAGTTCTGCCTCGAGGGCCTGCCCAACCAGTGCCTGGACATGCGCTTCTACGGCAGCGCGATGCGCACGCCGCATGTGCAGGGCGCCTTCCGCAACATGCTGCTGTGCGAGGCCACGCAGTGCGTGAAGGTGGCCGATCACGTGCCGCTGCGGCTGGCCGCGCTGGCGGAGCCTTTCTCGGTGGGGCTGCATGGCGTGTCGCGCGCCGGCCCGCTGCTGGGCAAGCGCGTGCTGGTGTCGGGCTGCGGGCCCATCGGCGTGCTCGCCATCGCGGCGGCGCGCGCGCACGGCGCGGCCGCGATCACCGCCACCGACGTCGTCGACGAGCCGCTGACCACCGCGCGCGCCATGGGCGCAGACGAGGCCATCAACGTGGCACAGGACAGGACCTGGGTGTCGCGCTACTCCGCCGACAAGGGCACCTTCGACGTGATGCTCGAATGCTCCGGCAACGAGCGCGCCCTGCGCGACGGCCTGGAGGTGATGCGCCCGCGCGGCGTGGTCGTGCAGCTCGGCCTGGGCGGCGACGTGAGCATTCCTCAGAACATGGTGGTGGCCAAGGAGCTCAGCATCTGCGGCTCGTTCCGCTTCCACGCCGAGTTTGCGCTGGCGGTGAAGCTCATCAACGAAGGGCGCGTCGATCTTTCGCCGGTGGTTTCGCACACCTTCCCGATGCTGCAGGCGCGCCAGGCCTTCGAGCTGGCGAGCGATAGGCGCAAGGCGATGAAGGTGCTGATCGACTTCGCCGGCGAGGGCGCCGAAGCCGTCGCGGCCTGAGCCGCTGCCCTTCACGCTTCATTCGTTCACTGCTGCGCGCGGGCCATCCATTCGCGCGGCGACATGCCGACCTTCTGCGCGAAAAGGCGCGACAGCGCCGAGGCGTTGGCATAGCCCAGCGACTGCGCGATGGTCTTGATCGAGGCGCCGTTGCGCAGCTCGGCCTGCGCGATGCTCAGGCGCCAGCCGGCCAGGTAGTCGGCCGGCGTGGCGCCCACCACCGACCTGAAGCGCAGCGCGAATGCGCTGCGCGAGAGGCCGGCCTCGCGCGCCATCTGTTCCAGCATCCACGGTTCGCCCGGCCGCTCGTGCATGGCGACCAGGGCGCGCGCAAGTTGCGGATCGCCCAGCCCCGTGAGCAGGCCGGACGGCAGGCCGCTTTCCTGCGGATGGTCGAGCAGCCAGCGCAGCAGCTGGATCAGCACAACCTCGAACAGCCGGTCCGCCAGCAGGCGATGGCCGCACATCACCCGCGTGGTTTCCGCGAACAGCAGCGCGAGCGATTGCTCCAGTCCTTCCACCGCATGCAGCGGCAGGCGCACCAGCGCGGGCAGGGCGCGCGCCAGCGGGTGCGCCTCGCCGCCGTCGAAGTCGAGCGTGGCGCAGACGAAATCCGATCCTTCCGTCGGAGCGTTGTGGAAGTCGTGCGCCAGCGGCCGCGGGTAGAAAAGCAGGCTCGGCTCCTTCACCGAGAGCTTGCGCGGCGCACCCGAGCGCGCCGAGTGCGTGACGACCATCTCGCCCCGGCGCAGCACGTGCAGGAAGCCGCGCCCCTTCTTCGCCGCGAAGTGCGTGGTGCCGCACAGCGGGCCCGTATGGAACAGGTGCGCCCGGACGCGAAAGCGCTCGAGCAGGGACGACAGCCTGTCGATGGGCGGCGGCATCTCTTGCGACATTGGACGAAAAGATATCTTTTGTGGATGAAAAGAGCCGAATCATACGGCCGGGCGAAAGACACTTCCTTCATCGACATCACTCGCCACAGGCAAAGGAAGTACCCATGTCCCGCATTCATCTCATCGCCGACGCATCGGCAGCTCCCGGCGAATCGAAGGCGCTGCTCGCCGAGATCCACGGCGCCTTCGGCGCCACGCCCAACATGTTCCGCGCCGTCGCCAATTCGCCGGCGGCGCTGCGCAGCATGTGGGGTTCGTTCAGCGCGCTGGGAGGCGGCGCCATCTCTGCGCAGCTCGGCGAGCAGATCGCGGTTGCCGTCGCCGATCGCAACGCGTGCGACTACTGCCTTGCCGCGCACACCGCGCTGGGCCGCAAGGCCGGGGCGTCGGCCGAAGACATGGCCGCCGCCCAGGCCGGCGAGTCGCGCGACCCGAAGACCGCCGCTGCGCTGCGCTTCGCGCTCAAGCTGGTCGAGGCGCGCGGGCAGGTCGATGCGGCCGACGTGCAGGCGCTGCGCGACGCGGGCTTCGACGACGGGCTCATCGTCGAGATCGTCGCGCACGTGGCGCTGAACCTCTTCACCAACTACGTGAACGTTGCCTTCGACGTGCCGCTCGACTTTCCGGCGGTGAAGCTGCGCAAGGCCGCCTGAGAGCCGGCGGGAGAAGCGCATGGCCACGCACCGCCATCATCCAGAGGCACCGGCGCTGCAGGTCGCCCGGTGGTTCAACACCGATGCAGACCTCACGCTGGAGGCCCTGCGCGGCCGCGTGGTGGTGCTGCACGCGTTCCAGATGCTGTGCCCGGCCTGCGTGTCGCACGGGCTGCCGCAGGCGAAGAAGATGCGGCAGCTCTTCGCGCCGGGCGACGTCGCGGTGATCGGCCTGCATACCGTGTTCGAGCATCACGAGGTGATGACGGCCGCGGCGCTGGAGGCGTTCATCCGCGAGCACCGCTTCATCTTTCCCATCGGCATCGACAGTCCGGCGCACGGAAGCATTCCGGCGACGATGCGGGCCTACCAGCTGCAGGGAACGCCGAGCACCGTGCTGATCGACAAGCAGGGTCGCATACGGTTGAGCCATTTCGGCCTGCTCGACGACATGGCGCTCGGCGCCGCCATCGGCCAGCTGGCCGCGGAAGAATCGACGCTGCCCCTGATTGCGGATGCCGTCCGCGAGGCCGGAACCGTGAGTGAAGGATGCGACGGGCACGGCTGCCGGGCCAGCACGACCGGATGAGGAAAAGGAAAGACGACCCCATGAAATGCATCGCCCTGCAGCACCTCGCCTTCGAGGATCTGGGCCTGTTCGCGGACATCCTGGCCGACGCGGGCTACCAGGTCGAGTACCGGCAGGCGGGCCTCGATACCCTCCGTACCGACGAATGGCGCGAGGCCGAACTCATCGTCGTCCTCGGTGGCCCCATCGCTGCCTACGACACGAACATCTATCCCTTTCTCGAAGCGGAGATCGGGGGCCTGCGCGAGCGCCTCGCGCTGCGGCGCCCGACCCTGGGGCTCTGCCTGGGTGCGCAACTGATGGCCCGCGCGCTCGGCGCGCGCGTGTACCCGTCGGGTGGCAAGGAGATCGGCTGGGCGCCGGTCGAGCTGAATGCGGCGGGCATGGCCTCGTGCCTCGCCGCGCTGCAGGACGTGCCGGTGCTGCACTGGCACGGAGACACCTTCGATGTTCCGCCGGGCGGCGAGCTGCTCGCGCGGACGGCGGCCACGCCGCACCAGGCTTTCAGCCACGGCCGCAATGCACTGGCGCTGCAGTTCCACCCCGAGGCCGACCCGGCGCGCATCGAGCCCTGGCTGATCGGCCATGCCTGCGAGCTGCAGCAGGCCGGCATCGACATCCCGGCGCTGCGACGCCAGAGCGCGGCGCAGGGTGCCAGGACGCGCGCGGCGGCCGTGGCCGTGCTCACGGCATGGCTGCTGCAGCTCGAGCCATGAAGCCCGCTGCGATCACGATCGACGCGCTGCTTGTGGGGCAGGTCGCACTGCCGTCCGACGGCCGCACGCGCAGCGGCATTCTCAAGTCGCCCGTCGATGGCGCGCTGTGGCTGTCCTCCACCGGCCTGCAGGGCGATGCGCAGGCCGATCTGCGCGTGCATGGCGGTGTCGAGAAGGCCGTGCATCACTATCCGCGCGAACACTACGCAGGCTGGGCTTCGTGGAGCCGTCGCGCCGATCTGCTCGGCCGCGCGGGGGCGTTCGGCGAGAACATCTCCACCACGGGCTGGGACGAATCGAAGGTCTGCATCGGCGACGTGGTGCGCATCGGCGAAGCGCTGGCGCAGGTGTCGCAAGGCCGGCAACCCTGCTGGAAGCTCGACCTGCGATTCGGCGAGCCCGGCATGGCGCGCGAGATGCAGTCGCGCGGCTGCACGGGCTGGTACTACCGAACGCTGGAGCCCGGCTGGGTACGAAACGGCGCGGCGCTGACGCTGGTCGAACGGCCGCATCCGGAGTGGCCGCTGTCGCGCCTCATCGCCTTGCTGTTCTCGCGCGACGAACGCTTTGCACCTGAGTGGGAGCGCGCCGCCGAAATCCCCGCACTGGCCGAACGCTGGCGCCAGACTTTCCGCAAGCGCGTGACATCGATGCGCGTCGAGGACTGGACGCCGAGGCTGGAGGCGCCGCCCCCGGAGGCGCAGGCCTGACCGGGGTTCAGGCGCCTTCGCCTTGCGGGCGATGCAGCCCGACGCCGGGAACGTCGAGCGCGATCTTCAGCACTTCCCCGTGCGTGGAGTCGGTGACGAACAGTGTGGACCTGTCGGGCCCGCCAAAGGCGAGGTTCGTCGTGGATGCGCCGACGGGGCCGCGCAGCACCATCACCGGCTCGGCGCGCGCATTGAGCACCCAGACATGGCCCAGGCCGGGGTTGGCGACCAGCAGCCGCCCCTGCGCATCGACGGCGAGGCCGTCGGGGCCGCTCGGGCCGTAGGAGGTGAAGAACTGGCCCACCTTGGCGACGCTCCCGTCCGCCAGCAGCGGCACGCGCCAGACGCAGTTGCCGCGCGTCACGGCGAGGTAGAGCACCTTGCCGTCTGGCGAGAGCGCCACGCCGTTCGGGCTGGGCACGTTGGACAGCAGCAGGTCGAGCTGCCCGTCGGGCCGCAGGCGATAGAGGCGGCCCGACGGATCGTGCAGCCCGCTCTGGCCCTGGTCCGTGAAGTAGACGTTGCCCTGCGCGTCCAGCACCAGGTCGTTCACGCCCTTGAAGCTCTCGGTGTTGCGCCGCCGCAGGTGCGGCGTGACGTTGCCGGTGCGAACGTCCACGCGCATCAGGCCGTTCCTGTAGTCGGTGACGAGCAGCGTGTTCGCATCGATGAACTTCATGCCGTTCGGCTCGCCGTCGTACTCGGCCACCGGGATCCATGCGCCGCCGCTGTCGATGCGGAAGATCCGGCCGAAGGGGATGTCCGAGACGTAGAGATTGCCGGCGTCGTCGAACACGGGGCCTTCGAGGAACGAGTCGGTGGGCTGGCCGCCGCGGTTGGCGTCGGCCCAGGCGCTCGGCTCATGGCGGCGGAACGCTTCGGGCATGCTGGTGAAGGTCTGGAGCTCCAGTACCTGGGGGGCTTGCAGGAAGTACAAGTCGGTCTCCTCGGCGGCGCGGATCAGGCGACCGCGAATCCGTAAAGTGTCGCCGGGTTGTCGACGAGGATGCGCCTGCGCACGGCCTCATCGCCGCACCAGGCTGCGAGCACGTCGGCGAGCGCGGCGTCGTCCACCGTTCCCGGCGTCTCGGTCGTGTGCGGCCAGTCGCTGCCCCACACCAGCCGCTCGGGTGCTGCCTGGACCAGTGCGCGGCCCAGCGCGAAGGCGTCTCGGTAGGCCGGAGCCCCGTCGCGCGATCGCATGTAGACGCCCGAGAGCTTCATCCAGGTGTTGCCGCCGTCGAGCAGCCGTCGCGCCACCGCGAAGGCTGCGCCGCCGACGCCATCGGCCGGATCGATGCGCGCCATGTGGTCGATGACCAGCGGTACCGGCAGCGACGCCAGCACGGGTTCGAGCGCCACCAGCTGCTCCGGATGCACGAAGACCTGGATGTGCCAGCCCAGCCGCGCCACCTTGCGCGCCAGCGTGGTCAGCATCGCCGGCGTGGTGACGCCCCAGGACTGCGGCGTCACGAAGTTCACGCGCAGGCCGCGGATGCGCTGCGCCGCGAGGCGGTCGAGCTCGGCGTCGCTCACGTCGTCGGCGACGACCGCGACACCGCGCGCGCTCTCGCCCAGTTGCGCGAGCGCGTCGAGCGTGCAGGCGTTGTCGGTGCCGTAGGTCGACGGATTGACGACCACCGTGCGCGAGGTTCCGAGCCGCTGCTGCAGCAGTCGATAGGCCGCCACCTCGGCGCGCGGCGGCTGGCGCTTCCAGTGCGGCGACGCGGCGAAGCGCGGGTTGAAGATGTGCATGTGGCTGTCGCAGGCACCGGCGGGCAGCGCGGGCACGGGGCGGCCCGTGCCCACCGAGTGGGGAACCGGCCGTGCGATGGAGGCAGCGTTCATTCGTGGAGCGTCTTCAGTCGAGCTTGATGTTGCCCTTGCGGATCACGTCCGCCCATTTCGCATCTTCCTTCTTCAGGAAGTCGGCGAACTCGGCAGGTGTCGAGCCGACGGGCTGCACGCCCACGTCCACGAAGCGCTTTCTCACTTCGTCTTCCTTCAGCGTCTCGACGACGGCCTTGTGCAGCTTCTCGGCGATCGGCGCGGACGTGCCGGCCGGCAGGAGCAGGCCGTTCCACTCGTAGGCCTCGTAGCCGGGCGCCACGGTCTCGGCGATGGTCGGCACTTCGGGCAGCCGCGCCGAGCGCTGCGGCGACGACACCGCCAGCGCGCGCAGCCTGCCGGAGGACACCAGCGGATACGAGGCGGCGATGGTGCTGAACATGAAGTCGACCTGCCCGCCCATGACATCGGAGATGGCCGGGCCGCCGCTCTTGTAGCCTACGTGCACCATGTCCAGCCCGAGCCGCTGGTGCAGCAGCTCCGCCGCAAGCCGCTGCACGGTGCCGCTGCCGCCCGATGCGAAGTTGAGCTTTCCGGGTTCGGCCTTCGCCCTGTCAGCGAGGTCCTTGATGCTCTTCACCGGTGACTCGGCACGCACGATCACGATGTTGGGCGCCAGCGCGACGAGCGAGAGCGGCTGCAGCGCATTGGCGGCATACGGCATGCGCGCGAAGAGATGCGGATTGATCGAGTAGGGCGTGGCGTCGTAGAGCATGGTGTAGCCGTCGGGCGCGGCCTTGGCCGCAAAGCTCGCGCCGATGGTGCCACTGGCACCGGGCCGGTTGTCGACGATCACGCTGGTGCCCAGCTTCGCTCCCACGCGCACGGCCAGCACGCGCGCCAGCGCGTCCGCCGAGCCGCCGGGCGCATACGGCACGACGAGCGTGATGGGGCGCTCCGGAAAAGCCGCCTGCGCGGAGGCGGCGCCAGCGGCGAGCAGGCATGCCGCGAGCATGCGGCGGATGGTTGTCTTCATCTCCTGGTGTCCTTGGAATGTGCGTTCGATCGGTCTCGGCCGGCCAGGCGTTTCAGCAGCTCGCGGCCGTCTGGCGCTCGAGCACCTGCAGCAGGTTCTTCGCGGCGCCGACGCCCATGTTGACGTAGGCATCGCTGGTCACGCCACCGATGTGCGGGCTCAGCACGATGCTCTTCTCGCCGTGGAACGGATGGCCGGCGGTCATAGGCTCCACCGCGAAGCTGTCGAGCCCGGCCATGGCGACCTGGCCCGAGCGCACGGCCGCCAGCAGCGCGTCTTCGTCGATCAGGCCGCCGCGCGCCGTGTTGACGACGATCACGCCGCGCTTGCACCGTGCCAGCGTGGCGGCATCGAGCAGGCCCCGGTTGTCGTCGGTCAACGGGCAGTGCAGCGAGATGGCGTCGGACTCGGCCCAGATGGTCGCGAGGTCCACGGCCTGCACGTACTCCGGAAGGCTCTTCGCGTACGGGTCGAACCCGAGCACGCGCATGCCGAGCGCATCGGCCATGCGAGCGAAGCGCTGCCCGATGGCACCGAGGCCGATGAGCCCGACGGTGCGGCCGCCGAGTTCGAGGCTCTTGTGCGTCGCCTTGTCCCAATGGCCCGCATGCATGCGGGCGTCCAGCGCCACCACCGACTTCGCGCAGGCCAGCAGCAGCGCGAGCGCCTGCTCGGCCACCGCGGCGGCATTGGCGCCCGCGGCCGCGACCACTTCGATGCCGCGTGCCTGCGCGGCGGCCTTGTCGATGGTGTCGGTGCCGCTGCCGTGCTTGGAGATCACCTTGAGCGAAGGGGCCGCGTCCATGACGGCTGCGCCCACCTTGCCGTAGCGCACGATGATGGCCACCGGGTCGTGGGCACGGCACAGGGCCGCGAGGTCGTCCTCGGTCGGCGTCCTGCCCGCGTAGACGAGCTCGTAGCCTTCGAGCAGGCCGACGGCCTGCGGTGCCAGGTCGGCGCCCGTCACGAGAATGGCCGTCACAGCGTCTCGCCTTCCTTCAGAACGCCTGCAGCGCGCAGCGCCGAGTCGAGCCACTTGGCGGCGGTGTTGCCTTCCTTGATGGCGGCAATGCGCGCGGCTTCGTCCTGCACCTTCTTCGCCGCGAGCGGCAGCAGCGATTCGATCTTCGCGCGCTCCACCACCACCACGCCGTCGCCGTCTCCGACGACGAAGTCGCCCGGGTGCACGGTGACGCCACCGATCGACACCGGATGGCCGATGCGCCCGCCGATGTTCTTGGTCGGCCCGTTCGGGTTGGTGCCCACGCAGAAGACCGGGAAGTCCATTTCGTCGATCTCGCCGCTGTCGCGGCAGGCCCCGTCCATCACCACGCCAGCGATGCCGATCTGCTTGCACGCGGTCATCATGATCGTGCCCATGAGCGCGGAGGTCTGGTCGCCCTTGCCGTCGATGACGAGCACGTCGCCGGGCTTCGCCATGGCGATGGCGGCATGGATCATCAGGTTGTCGCCGGGGCGGACCTCCACGGTGATGGCTGTGCCTGCGAGCTTCATGCGGGGACGCAGGGCCTTGATGCGGCCGTCCAGCGCGCCGCGGCGGCCGGCCACGTCGGCCAGGATGGCTGGCTGGAACACGGCGGCCTGCGCCACGATGTGCGCCGGCACGCGCTCGAAGTCGCGGATGACGTCGGGAAGGGGAGAAGACATGAAAGTGCTTTCGGGGATGGAGGGAAAAGAGAAAGAGGAGCGCCGCGCCGTCAATCGAGCCTGATGCCCGAAGCCTTCACGATCGCGCCCCAGCGCACGCCGTCGGTGCGGATCAGCGACGCGAACTTCTCGGGCGGGCCGGACAGCACCTCCGCGCCCTGCGCGGCGAGCTTCTTCTGCACATCGGGCGTTGCGAGGGCCTTGTTGAAGGCCGCGTTGAGCCTGGCGATCGCGTCCCTGGACATGGCAGCGGGGCCGGCCACGCCGAACCAGGTGACGGCCTCGAAGTCCTTGTAGCCCGCCTCGACCATGGTCGGCACGTCGGGCAGGTCGCGGTTGCGCTGCAGCGAGGTCACGGCGAGCGCGCGCAGCTGGCCGCTCTTGATCTGCGCGATCAGCGTCGGCACCGACGAGACGTACATCTGGATCTGCCCGCCGACGAGATCGGTCAGGCCCTGCGACGCGCCCTTGTAGGGCACGTGCGTGAGCTGGATGCCGGCGACCTTCTGGAACTGCTCGGTCGCGAGGTGGGCCACGGTGCCGTTGCCGGAGCTCGCGTAGTTGAGCGCGGTGGGCTTGGCCTTCGCGGCGGCGACCACGTCGGCGAGCTTCCTGTACGGCGAGGAGGAAGAAACGACCACCACCAGCGGCGCCGATGCCACGAGGCCCACCGCAGCGAGATCCTTCACCGGGTCATAGGGCAGCTTGGCGTAGAGCGATGGATTGATCGCGAGGTTGCTGGTCTGGCCCAGCACCAGCGTGTAGCCGTCCGCGTTGGCCTTGGCCACGGCGTCGACGCCGATGTTGCCGCCGGAGCCGGGCTTGTTGTCGATGACGATGGTCCAGCCTTCGGAGGTCGCGACCTTGTTCGCCACCTCGCGGGCGATGATGTCCGTGCCGCCGCCCGGCGGGAAGGGCACGACGAGCTTGATCGGACGCGCCGGATAGGCCTGCGCCAGCACCATGCCCGAGGCGAGAAGAAGGGCGAGGCCGAGGGCCGCGCGGCGAGGAATGGAGCCGAGGCTCGAGGTACGCATGGATGTGTCTCCGAATCGTTCGTTGGGCGCCTGCAGGCCGTGCTGCGAGGCGTGGAGCGACTTTAGGTTTGCGTTCCATTCCATACAATGGTGGTCCACTGAACGGACCATGGACCACTGTGTGAAACAAACTCCAAGAACCAGATCCACCCGGACGGAAGTGATCGAGATGCCGCGCGAGGCGGACTCCGAGGCCACGGGTGGCGTCACCGCCGTCACGCGTGCGCTGCAACTGCTCGATGCCTTCGGCATGCAGGACGAGCACCTTTCGCTGGCCGAGTTGACCCGGCGCAGCCAGATGCACAAGACCACCGCGCTGCGCCTGCTGCGCACGCTGGCGCTTGCCGGCTACGTGGTGCAGCGCGACGACGGCGGCTGGAGGCTGGGCCCAGCGGCCGGCTGGCTCGGTGCCCGCTACCAGGCCAGCTTCGACGCCAACAACGTCGTCGAGCCGATGCTGCTGGCCCTTTCCAAGGCAACGGGCGAGAGCGCCGCGTTCTACGTGCGCGAGGGAAATTCCAGGACTTGCCTGGCGCGCGTGGAAGGACCGCAGCCCATCCGGCATCACGCACGCATGGGCGCGATGCTGCCGCTGGATCTGGGTTCACCGGGGCGCGTGATCCTCGCGTTTTCCGGCGAGCCCGGAAAGCTGTACGAGGACATCCGCAAGAAGGGCTATCACTACTCGATCGGCGAGCGCGAGAAGAACGTGGCGACGGTGTCCGCGCCGGTCTTCGGGCTGCGCTGGGCGCTGCTGGGCTCGGTGTGCATCTCGGGGCCGGCGGACCGCCTGCCCAAGGCCAGGTTGATCGGCCACGCCAAGACCATCATGAAGGCCGCGAACGAGCTCTCCTATGCGCTCGCGGGCCGGCCCACCGCACAGACGCCCGCGGTCGTCTCGACCTGGCATCCCTGAGCCCCGAAGAGGGAAAGGCTAGGAGCTCTCGCGCTGCTCGATGCGGAACGGGATCAGCACCGTCTCCGCGGGCGGCCGCTGCCCTTCGCGCGCGCCGTCGATCACGCGCAGCAGCAGCTCGCCGGCAGCCTTGCCGATGCCCACGCAATCCACCGCCACGGTGGTGATGCGCGGATGGCAGGCACGCGCCACTTCGAAGTCGCCGAAGCCCGCGATCGCGATGCGCCCGGGCACGTCCCAGCCGCGGCGCTGGCATTCCATCAGTGCGCCGAATGCCGAGAGGTCGGACACACAGAGCACCGCATCCACGTCGGGCCATTGGCGGATCAGCTGCGCCACGGCTTCGCCGCCTTGCTCCATCGAGATCGGCGGCTGGCCGAAGCTGATCACGCGGCCGTCGGGCAGGCCGAGATCGCGGATCGCCTCCGCGTAGCCGCGCTGCCGGTCGGCGCCGCGCGTGTCGCGGTTGGAAGTGCCGCCGATGAACGCGATGCGCCTGTAGCCCTTGGCGTGCAGGTGGCGCACCATCGCGCCGGCGGCCTCGGCATTGGAGAAGCCGACCGTGTGTTCGATGGGCGTGGCAGGCAGGTCCCAGGTTTCGACCACCGGCACGCCCGCGGCCTGGAGCATGGCGCGCGCGGCCGGCGTGTGCGAGCCGCCCGTGAGGATCACGCCCTCGGGCCGGCGCGCGAGCATGGCGCGCAGCAGGCGCTCCTCGGTTTCCACGCGGTAGTCGGTGTAGCCCAGCAGCAGCTGCAGGCCTCGCGCTTCCACGGCGGCGGTGATGCCCTGCGCGGTTTCGGAGAAGTTGGAGTTGTTGAGCGAGGGGATCAGCACCGCGACGAAGCCCGATCGCTTGCTGGAGAAGGTGCGTGCCGTCTGGTCGATGACGTAGCCCATTTCCTCGCAGGCCTGCAGGATGCGCTGGCGCAATGCCTCGGAGGTCACGCGGTCGCTGCGCCCGTTGCGGTTGAGCGCGCGCGACACCGTCATCTTCGACACGCCGACGCGCGCGGCCACGTCGGCCATCGTCGCGGGACGGGTGAGGGCAGCAGCGGGGGCAGGGGCTTTGGACGGGGGCAAGGGGCTTCTTTCTGTCGCTCTCGGACACGCGGGTTCGAGGATATGCGATGGAGAGCCCCGTGCCCCTACCGGATGTACTTGCCGTTGCGGTTGATCATGGTCAGTTCGACCATCGTCGAGCCCTGGTGGCTGGAAGGCGAGAAGCGCACGAACATGCCTCCCAGGTCCACTTCGCGCATGGATTCCAGCGCGGCGATGAACCTGGCGCGCGTGGGTTCGGCCCCGGCGCGCTGGAGCGCGGTCACGAGCAGCTTGGCCGTGATGAAGCCCTCGAAGCCCGAGTAGCCCGGCGCGGCCTGGCCTCCGGCTTCCCGGAGCGCGTCCTGGTATTCGCGCACCAGCGGCAGGGCGGTGTTCCAGGGCGAGGGGACGATCTGCGAGACCACGACGCCGTTGCCGTCCGCCGCGAGTTCGCTGGCGAACTCGTTGGTGTTGACGTTCGACAGCAGGTAGAACTGCGTTCCCCGCGTGCGCGCCCTGGTCCGCTTGATGAAGTCGATGCAGGCGCCGGGCGTGCATGCCATCACGATGGCGCCCGGGGACGCCGCAGCAAGGGCCTTGCTCGCTTCCTCGACCTTCAGATCCTTTCGGCTGTAGCTGGCCGTCGCGACGGCGGAGAGCTTGTAGCGGGCCAGCGCCTTCTCGAAGCCGGCGAGGGCGTCCTTGCCGAAGCTGTCGTCCTGGTGGAGCACGGCGATCCTGCCTATCTGCTGGACGGCGAGCTGGTCGATGATCGCGCCGGCTTCCTGCTGGTAGCTCGCGCGCAGGTGGAACACCAGCGGGCTGAACGGCTCGCGCAGCGACTGCGCGCCGCTGAAGGGCCCGATCATGGGCACGCCGTGGCGCACCGCCACCGGAATGGCGGCCTCGACGGTGGGGGTGGAGCGGTAGCCGAAGAGGGCGAACACCTTGTCCTGCGTGATGAGCCGCTCGGTGTTGTCCACCGTCTTCTTCACGTCGCGGCCGTCGTCGTAGGTCTTGAGCTCGACGCGCCTGCCGTTCACTCCGCCGCGCTTGTTGACGTAGGCGAAGTAGGCGAGCGCTCCATCGGTGCCCTCCCTGGCCACGGCCTGGCCGCTGAACTCGCTGGAGACGCCGAACAGCACGGCGGACTTGCCCACGCCGTCTTCCGCACGCGCGGACAGCGGCAGCAACAGGGACAGGAGCAGGGCGGCGCCCGATGCGGCGCCGCGCGAAAGCCGGAGTTTCATGAATGTCTCGCTGGTGTGTTGTCGTGAACTCTTCTTCGAGCGAAGGAGCGCGCCGCCGCAGGCCTGCCGCACGGGGCCCGGTGCCTCGCGGGCGCGGATCGTATTGCCGGTGGCCGGGGCGATCCATCTGTGTATCCGTGCTGTCTCGCGGCCCGGGCGGGCCGCCCGGGAAAACCCCGAGGGTTTTGTGCGCGGGTTGAAAGCAAGCCGAAAGTTCCGCTTCGCTATCGTGCGCCCGTCACACATCAGGGCCGCTCGCCAGTCCGCCTGGCGGCACAGGATCAAGGAGACAAGAGAAGATGCCGACGCATACGCAGACAACCGCATGGCCGCCGTCCGGCGCGAACCTCCGCGGGCACGACATGGTGAGCTTCGGCTGCTTCGAATGGCATGCCGGCGCCGGCGTGCTGACAAGGAACGGCGCGATGGTGCCGATGAGCGCGGGCGCCGCCGCCATGCTCGGCGCCCTGGCGAGGCGCCCCCGTCAGCCGCAGTCGCGCGAGGAACTGGCGCGGCTGACGCGGTCGTGCCCCGACGCGCCGCTCAGCCGCAGCGTCGACCTGCAGGTCTCGCGGCTGCGCAAGCTCGTGGAGGCCGATCCGGCCATGCCGAGGTTCATACAGACCGTGCGGGGCTTCGGCTACGTGTTCGAGCCGAACGGGGCCGTGCGCTGCTGGTCGTCGGGAGCGGCCCGGTCGCCCGCCATGCACCAGCGCTCGAGGCCCACCTCGTGGTACTTCCTGGGGGCGGAGCTGCGGATGGATGCGGGCGGTGGCGACGCCGCGTTCACGGTGGGCGGTCCGACCCGGACGTGAAGCACCGCTCGCGGGAGTCAATGCCCGCCGGTCACTCGGTGGCCAGCAGGTTCTTCATGCGCACCTGATCCCCGTTGCGGTAGTAGAGATCGTTGGGGCGCTTCTGCTCGGCGCGCTTCTCGAGGTCTTCCAGGCTGATGCCGTCGGGATTGGCCTGCAGTTCCTGTTCGAGCGCGGCGAGTTCGGCGTCGTTCGTCACCGTCGCATAGTCGGCCTCGCGGTAGCGGATCACCGGGTCGCCGCCGCTCGTCGTGAGGCTCTTGATGCAGTTGCCGCCGCAGTTCGTACCCGGAATCAGCTTGATCCACTTGGGACCGCCCAGGTAGACCGCGTAGTACATGAGCTTGGCCTTCGACTGCGGCACGCCCTGGTCGATCAGCCCTTCGTAGAAGACGCGATGCGTGGCGCGCCACGACCGCACATGGCGCACGCAGTAGTGGTCGTGGATGATGGCCGCCTTCAGGAACGACTCCTCGAAGGGCTTGCCGACGATCGGCTGGAAGATCGGCGGAATGGAGGCGCCGTCGGTGTCTTCTCCGTCGTCGGTTTCCCAGACGAGCTTGCTGCTGTCGGTGAACCGCAGCTTGTTCCTGACCTTGCACTTGCCGGTCTGGGTACATCCCGCGGGCTCCAGCACCAGATCGCCGACGAATTGCGCGTGCGCGAGCATCGATGCCGCGCCGAGGGCGGCCGCCGCGAGGATGCCTCGAAAGAAGGTCCGGGATGCTTTCACTGGATCTCCTGGTGCATGAAGGTGGCGTTGTCGATCACGTTGTGCATCTCCAGCCCGTTCTTGTCGAACAGCTTGATGTCGGTGCTCGCGCTCGAGTATTCGAGGATGCCGAAGTTCTCTCGCTGGCCCGTGAGGTAGTACTTGGTGACGAAGGCGCCGGAGGAGACGATCTCGAACATCTTCGTCTCGCCAGCCGGCGGCAGGAAGGCGTTCTCGTGGATGTCGCCGGTCAGGAAGATCGACTTGCGCCCCTGGATGATCGCGCGGAACTTCGCGTAGTCGTCGCGGTAGCGCATCCAGCCGTTGCCGGTCGCGCGGATCGGGGTGCCGGCGCAGATCACCACGTAGCCCTGCTCGTCGGCCAGCTCCTGCTTCAGGTAATCGAGCTGCTTCTGCCCGAGCAGCGGGCTGGCGTCGCCGGGGGCGGTGCTGTACCAGCGGGTGTCGAGGAAGATCGCCCGGCCGATGCGCTGCTGCTGGTGCATCAGGGGAATCGAGTAGTAGATGCCGTCCACGGTCGGGTCGAGGTGCGCCGGGTTCTTCAGCTGCTCGATCTGCATGTACTGCGTGAAGAGCCGGCGGGTCTGCTGCCTGACCTGCGGCTCGACGTCCGAGCCGTGGGCGTTGTTCCAGGCGAAGTCGTGGTCGTCCCAGGTGCCGTACACGCCGCCGCCGTTGTCCTGCCTCTGGCGCAGCGCGTCCCGCAGGGCCTTGAAGTTGGGCACGTTCCACTGCGCTTCGTATTTGCCCTGCATCACGTCGGCGAACTTTGCCGCGTCCCATTCGGACGGCTCACCCAGCTTGGGAAAGTAGTCCATGTAGATCTGGTCGCCCAGAAGGAACAGGTAGTCGGGCTGCTCCTGCGCGATGCGGTTCCACACGCGCTGGTAGCCCTCGGGGCCGGGCTTGAAGTTCATGCACGACGTGAAGGCGATCTTCATGGGGACTCCTCGTTCTCCGGTCTCTGGCTGCCGGGTGAGGCGGATCATAGGCAGCCGCCGCGCGCTGTCCCTCCGTAGAACATGGGATGGCGCAGCCCGTTCAGCCGCGTTCTTTTTTCAGCTGCCGCAGGGCCGCCTCGGCGTGCGCGACGAAACGGCCGGCCAGCAGCGAGGCCGCGAAGTTCTCGTTGGTCACCGCGAAGATGTCGAACGAAGGCGCGTTGCGTATCGGCCGGAAGCTCAGCCTGTCGGTCATGCAGCCGCGCGCGGTGAGGTCGTCGACGATCGCCACGCCCGCGCCCGCCGCAGCCATAGCGCAGGCGCTCTGGCCGGCGCGCACCTCGATGCGCGCCTCGGGCTGCAGGCGGTGCTGCACGCACCAGTCGGCAATGATGCGGCCCTGCGGCGTGTCGGGGCTGAAGGAGATCATGCGTTCCTTCAGGATGTCGGCCGGCGCCAGCGTGCGGCGGGCCTCCAGCGCGTGGCCGCGAGGGAACACGCCGGCCAGCGTCCACTGGCCGATGGGGCGGGAGGTGAGCAGCGGATCGTCGATGGCCAGGGTGGAGATGGCCACGTCGGCCTCGTGGGCCGCGAGGCGCTTGACCATTTCCCTCGCGAGCAGCACCTCGAAGTAGATGCGCGCGGAAGGAAACTCCTCGCCCAGCGCGGTGAGCGCGCGCGGCACCATGTCCAGGCCGGTGCTCGGGCTGCACAGCACGCGCAGCGTGAGCATCTTGCCGTCCTTCAATGCCTGCGCGCAGTCGTCGATGCGCGCCACGCCTCGGTACACCTGCTCGACCTCGGCGAACAGCGCCTGCGCCTCGGGCGTGGCCAGCAGCCTGCCCTTGCGCCGTTCGAAGAGGCGCAGCCCCAGCTGCAGTTCGATGTGCGAGAGCATGCGGCTGATGCCCGGCTGCGACACGTGCAGCGAGCGCGCCGCGTCGGTGACGGAGCCGGCCAGCATGACGGCGCGGAAGACTTCGATCTGTCGGAGGTTCATGACATCGCCCGTTTCATCGGCGTGGTTCGATAACGCGATGTTATGGCGTTGGCACGTCTTGGTATTTGCCGCATGCATGACGGCTTCCTAGCATCGGGTTTCTTTTCCAGAACAACCAAAGAGGCAAGAAGACATGGCCACAGCCACCGCCGCGCGCGGCATCACACGCAGGCATGCGATCTCGACGCTCTCGCTCGCGGCACTTGCGATGGCCGTTGGCCACCGCGCGCATGCCAGCGAAGCCTGGCCCACGAAGCCGGTGCGCATCATCGTTCCCTTCGCCCCCGGCGGCGGCGCCGATGGCTCTGCCCGCGTGCTGGCCGAAGTGCTGGCGCCGCAGCTCGGCCAGCCGGTGATCGTGGAGAACAAGCCCGGCGCGGGCAGCGCCATCGGCGTGATGGCGGCGCTGCAAAGCCGCGACGGCCACACGCTGCTGATGGGCAGCAACAGCATGGTGATCAACCCCTCGCTCAACCCGAAGCTGACCTACGACGTGGCGCGCGACTTCGACGCCATCGGCATGGTCTCGCAGCAGCCGCTGGTGCTGGTGGTGCCGGCCGATTCGAAGGCGAAGACGCTGGCCGAGCTCGTGGCGCAGGCCAAGGCGCAGCCCGGCAAGCTCAGCGCGGGCAACAGCGGCACGGGCACGCTGGCGCACCTGACGGCCGAGCTGTTCGCGCAGGAGACCGGCATCTCGCTGGTCAGCGTGCCCTACAAGGGCGAGAGCGCGCTGATGCCCGACCTGATCTCGGGGCTGGTGTCGATGGGCTTCCTGAACCTGCCCAGCGTGATCGTGCACATCCGCTCGGGCCGGCTGCGCGCGCTGGCCGTGTCGTCGGCCCAGCCGGTGGCCGAGCTGGCCAACGTGCCCACGCTGCGCAGCCTGAAGCTGCAGAGCCTGGAGGTCGAAGGCTGGGCCACGCTGGTGGCGCCCAAGGGCAGCATTCCGGCCGAGGGGCTGGCGCGGCTCGAGAAGCTGCTGGCCTCGGCGCAGCAGTCGGAAGTGGTGAAGAAGCGCTTCGACGCGCTGAGCCTTGAGACCTTCATCCGCGGCCGCGAGGCCACCGCGCAGTACCTGAAGGCCGAAGGCGCCCGCTGGGGACAGGTGGTGAAGAGCCGCGGCATCCAGGTCGAGAACTAGGATGAGCAGCGAAAACATCGGAACGAGCCGCGCGGTCGAGGCCGACGTGGTGGTGTGCGGCGGCGGCGTCGCGGGCACCATGGCCGCGGTGGCGGCGGCGCGGCAGGGCGCATTCGTCGTGCTGGTCGAGCGCTACGGCTTCCTGGGCGGCAACGCCACTGCGGGCGCGGTGGCGCAGTTCAACAGCTGGCAGACCGGCAACGGCCGCACCGTGGTGGCGGGGCTGGCCGACGAAGTGGTCCGGCGGCTGCGGGCATATGGCGGTGCGCGCGAGCACGACCGCTTCGTGATGTCCACCGGGCATCACATGGACCGTGTCGAGTACGAGCCCGAGGTGCTCAAGCTGGTGCTCGACGACATGGTGGCCGAGGCCGGCGTGCGGCCGCTGCTGCACGCGAGCCTGCTGGACGTGCAGTGCGAGGGGCGGCGCATTGTCGGCCTGCGCGTGCTGACCAAGGGCGGCCTGCTGGCGCTGCGCCCGGGCGTGCTGGTCGATGCCTCGGGCGATATGGACGCGCTGAAGCAGGCGGGCGCGCGCTTTCTCGAACTCGGCGGCGGCGAGGCACTGCAGCCGGCCACGATGATGTTCCGCTTCGGCCCGGTCGACTTCGGGCGCTTCGGCGCGCTCTCGAAGGCCGAGCTGGCCGAGCTCGCGGCGCGGGGCTACGCGCAGGGCGGGCTTGCGCGAGCCGCGCTGCACTCGAGCCGCGTTCCGCATTCGGACGACGCCTGGTTCAACATCAGCCGCCTGGCCATCGATGCCACCGACCCGATGGCACTCGGCGGAGCCGAGATCGAGGGCCGGCGGCAGGCATGGAAGGCGGCGGAGTTCATCGCTGCTTCGGTGCCCGGGTGCGGAAATGGCCGGCTACGCGCCTTCGCCACGCAGGTGGGCGTGCGCGAGACGCGCCGGGTGGAAGGCGACCATGTGCTCACGGCCGCCGAACTGCTGGAGCCGGTGCAGTTCGCCGACGCCATCGCGGCGGGCGCCTATCCGATCGACATCCATCCGGCGCAGGGAGGCTCGCTGCACTACGTGCCGATGGGCGACGACCATGCCTACCAGATTCCGTATCGCAGCCTGATCCCGTGCACGCTCGACAACGCGCTGGGCGTGGGCCGGGGCATCTCGGCCAGCCACGAGGCGCTGGCGGCGATCCGGGTCATGACGATCTCGATGGCGGTGGGGCACGCGGCCGGCATCGCCGCGGCCATGGCGGCGAAAGCGGCCGAAGAGGGCATGGGCGCACAGGTGCGTGCGGTCGCGGTGCCGGCGCTGCGCGAGGCGCTGCTGCGCGCCGGCGCGGTGCTCGCCTAGGCGCCCGGGCTTCTTGAGTCGTTCAGAGCCAGTTGCCGCTTTGCGGCATCTGCACCTTCTCCGCGGGGTCGCTGCCCGTGACGAAGGAGCCGATGACCACGCTCAGCAGCGAGATGAAGATGCTTGCGAAGAGAGCGGTCCAGAAGCCCGACACCCTGAAGCCCTTCACCAGCGCGGCCACCAGCAGGATCATCAGCGCGTTGATCACCAGCAGGAAGAGGCCGAGCGTCACCAGCGTCAGCGGCAGCGTTAGCACGATCAGCAGCGGCTTGACGATGGCGTTGGCCAGGCCCAGCAGCAGCGCCGAGACCACCAGCGCGCCGGTGCTGTCGAACTTGAGTCCGCGGAAGAGATGACTGGCCACCCACAGCGAGATGGCGGTGATGGCCCAGTGGATGAGGAAGGGAGTCAGGTTGTTCAGCATGGATGAGGTGTGTGGCAGCAGACGCAGAGCTTGTTTCCGTCGGGATCGCGGAAATAGGCTCCATAGTAGTCCGCGTGGTAGTGCGGCCTGAGGCCCGGCGGGCCTTCGCATGAGCCGCCCTGAGCCAGGGCCGTGGCGTGGGCACGATCGACCGTGGCGCGGTCGGCGGCCATCAGCGCCACCATCTGCCCGTTGCCGGGCGAGGCCGCCTGTTCGTCGTACGGGGTACCCACCAGAAAGAGAGGGCGGGGCGCATCGGGGCTCTGCCAGCCGGCCCACGGCTTGCCGTCGTCGCGGAACCTCAGCTTCAGGCCCAGTTCGCCGAGGAGCGCGGAATAGAAGGAGAAGGTGCGCTCGAAGTCGTTCGCACCGATGTAGACGTGGGACAACATGCGAGTTAATTCTTCCTGGTTAACGGCTCGATTGTTGACCTGAATCTCGATTGTTACCCCAAGAAACACTGGCGGACTGGCCGTTAAGATCGCCGGCTTATGGCCAATGCGTCGATCGCCAGCATGACCCCCGCCCCGGCTTCGGCCGATGAAGCCGAATCGTGGGTACGCGGCGAGCTCATCCGCAGCCTGATGCGCTCGGCGAAGGGCTCGTATTTCGTCTCCGCGGCGCTGATGCCGGCCATGGTCGGCCTGAACTGGGCCTACGTGCCACGTTGGGAGCTGCTCACCTGGCTCGTGGCCGGCCTGATCGCCACAGCCTGCCGCGCATGGGGCGCGCGCGTCTACGCGGTGCGCTATGCCGGGCGCAGCGCCGCGGCGCAGCAGCAGTTCACCGAGCGCTATGGCTTCGTCTGGAGCACCAGCGCGGTGGTGTGGGGGCTGTCGGTGCTGCTGTTCTTCGAGCGCACGCCGCAGGTCAACCAGTTCATGAGCTGGCTCATCGTGGCCGGCGTGGGCACCTTTCCGCTCAACGGGCTGGCGCTGCATCCGCCGCTGCTCAAGCGCTACGTCAACACGCTCTTCATCACGATGCTGGCGGCGGTGCTGCTGCGGCTCGTGTCCCTCACGCTGCAGCATCCGCAGTTCCAGTACGGCTACCTGATGCCCATACTGCCGATCCTGCACTGGTTCCTGCTGCTGCGGGCCGGGCGGCACATCCACGAGACGGCGCGCAACAGCCTGGAGCTGCTGTTCCACAACCACATCCTGATCAAGTCGCTGACCCAGCAGCGGCAGGCGGCGGTGTCGGCCGTGGCCATGAAGAACCGCTTCCTGGCCAGCGCCGCGCACGACATGCGCCAGCCGGTGCTGGCACTTTCGTTGTATGCCGACTGGCTGCGCAACGAGCCCGAGCTGGTGCTGGAGCTCGCCCCGAAGATCGTGCGCGCCACCCATGCGGTGAATGCGTTGTTCGACTCCATGTTCGACCTGGCGCGCATCGACTCGGGCCAGGTGCGCCTGCACGTCGAGCGGGTCGACGTGCCCGAGCTGCTGCACGACCTGGAACTGCAATACCGCCCCGTGGCAGAGAGCCGCGGTCTCGATTTCCGCGTGCACATGTGCGAGGGCTCGTTCCTCACCGACCCGATCCGCGTGCGCCGCATGATCGGCAACCTGCTGGCCAACGCGATCAAGTACACGACCGAAGGCGGCGTGCTCCTGGCCGCCCGCCAGGCGCGCGACGGCCTGCGCGTGGAAGTGTGGGACACGGGCATCGGCATCGCGCCCGAGCATCTGCGCGACGTGTTCCTGGAGTTCTACAAGGTGGCCGACCACGCCGGCACCTCGGATGGCTTCGGCCTGGGCCTGGCCATCGTCGCGCGGCTGTCGCATGTGCTGGGGCACCCGGTGAGCGTGCGTTCGCGGCTGGGCAGCGGCAGCGTGTTCCGCGTGGCGCTGCACGATGCGGACGAGGCGGTGGCGCAGGCGCGGGTGACGGCCTCCGGCGGCTGACCTGATCGCAGGCCCGGATGCCTGCATATTTCCGCGCACTCTGCGCTCGGAAGCTCCGACGACCCCCGATCGCATAGGGCCGCTTTGGATACTTTCGGTAACGTCATCTACGATCCCCGGCGCATCTTGCGATGCCTCCAGAACCACGATTCTGTGAGCTGGAGAACTATTTCTATTCGGGTGGGGGGATCAAATAGATATGAAGAGACAAGTCAAGCATGTCTTGGCAGGCAGTGCCGCGCTTCTGTTGCTGAGCGCATGCGGAGGCGGCGGTGGTTCATCGGGAGGCGGCTTTCCATTTCCGGTGCCTGCACCGGCTCCAGCACCGGCACCGGCGCCAGCGCCGTCTTCGGGGAATCCATCATCGGATCCGGGTGTGGTTTCGTCACCCGTCGCGGTGGTGACCTCGCCTTCCAGCGGAGCACTGGGCCAGGTTTTCAATCTCGATGGCAGCACGAGTACCGTGGCGAGCGGCAAGACCAAGACCTATCGTTGGGAACTGCGGTCCAAACCCTCCACGAGCCAGGCGGCTCTCGTTGATTCGGCCAGCGCGAAGCCTTCTCTTCTGCTGGATGTTGCGGGTGACTACGTTGTCCGCCTGATCGTCAATGATGGGGAGCGGGACAGCGCTCCGGTGGATGCGACGATCACCTCTGTGGTGCCTGCGTCCACAGGGCCTGTGCTGAAGTTCGTGCTCGTCGAGACGACCACGACGCCCGACTCGAGCAGGACCGCCAGCATCCAGGTATGCGATGCGTACCGGCTCGATAGCCATCTTGCAGATTTCTGGACTCCAGGGTTGGATGCCTCGAACTGCAATTCAGGCTTGGGCCTTCCTGCTGATTTCCAGACCCAATACCGAAGCGCGGGCTCTCTGCCGGTTGTCGCGGGCCTGTTCCCCGGCCCATTGGGGGAGCACAGCACGGTTGCAGCCGGCGCGTTCCCCACGGACTTGCCCGTGACGCCGATCCGCATGAGCTACGAGGTTGCAGCGAACCTCACGGGGCTGGCCCGTACATCGATCGGGAAAGCCGGTGGAACCTCACTGGACTACGTCGTTCCTGGGTACAGGATGTATGCCCCGTTGAGCAGCCCGGGTTCCAAGGCCACATACCGTATCGCCGGGGCAGTTGCTCCGCTGAACGCGCCCCAGGGCTGGGAAGCTGTCGTCGAAACTACTGTGAATATCGACGTGACGGCATATAGCGGCTCGACGCCGACGACGAAGTTCAACGTGTACACGAAGAAGTTCAGCGCAGACTTTTCCGAGAACGTCGATGTCGAACTCGACCCGTCGGCCTACCCGCAGTTCGCTGGCGACCAGGGGACTTACGCCTTGAGCGTGTCTCACCAGGTGGCCTACAAGAGAAAAGCCAACTGATGGCGCTGCGCGCTTGAAGGCAAAAAAGAACCGCGCATCAGGCGCGGTTCTTTTTGGAGGCGGAACCGTCGGGGCGGCTGGCCTTTTCTCAGCCCGACAACAATCCGTTCGTACGCGCGTAGTGCAGCGCCTGCGTCCGGCTCTTCACGCCCAGCCTGCGGAACAGGCGCCACAGGTGAACCTTCACCGTGTGTTCGCTGATCTCCAGGTCGGTCGCGATGTCGCGGTTGCTCATGCCCTTGTCGAGCATGGCGATCAGCTGCGTCTGGCGCTTCGAGAGCTTGCCGCTGTTGGCGGCCGGCATCTCGTCGGCTTCGTCTTCCGAGCCGGCCATCAGCAGGCCGCGCAGGGCGGCCGCCAGCTCGTTGGAGCTGGCCGACTTCTCGATGTAGGTGTCGGCGCCGGCCTCGATGCAGGCGTCTTCCATGTCGGCGGACGGCGCCGCCGAGTACACGGCGATCGGCACGTTCGGATAGACCTGCTTGACCGCGATCACGCCCGACACGCCGTTGGTGTCCGGCAGCTTCAGGTCCAGGCAGAAAAGCGTAGGCGCACCACGCTGCTGCACGGAGCCTGCGAGCTTGTCGAGGCGTTCGAGCTCGACGATGTTCTCGGCCGGGCGCAAGCGCCGCAAGACCATCACGATCGCGTCGCGCATCAGGGGGTGGTCATCGATGACATAAATGCTCATGTTTTCTTCCTTTGTGATCGCACCGTCTTCTCTCGTCATGCTCACCGGCGGATAAGCCGATGGGCGTTGGCGGATCAACTCCCGCTGGTTGTGCCGGGCGTTGTTTCCGTCAGTGCCTCCAGCGCCTCGTTGACGGCGCGTATTACCTCTGTGTCGATGGGCTCCATCTGGCCGGCCAGCGCGGGCAATGCCTCGCCGCGCTGCGCCTGCAGGATTGCGATGGTACGGCCCGCTTCCTGCGGCGAGGCGAATCCACGGCTTTGCAGCAGGGTTTCGCCGCGCGCATCCAACAGCTTGAAATAGAAAAGCCCGTCCGCCTTCTCGCGGTACTGCTTGAAACTGGGCCTGGCGACCTTCGCCGCCTTGGCTGCGCCCTTGTCCTTGCCGGTCGCGAGATTGCGCAGGCCGACCGCGTGGCGCAGGCTGGCCATGAACGGCTTCGACAGCGCCTGCGCCTTCTGTGCGCCCAGCAGCAGGGTGCGCTCGATCTGTGCCGGGTCGTTCATGAGCGCCTCGTAGCGCTCGCGCAGCGGCGCCACTTCGAGGTCGATGCGCTCGAACAGCATCTGCTTGGCGTCGCCCCAGCCGATACCGTCGGCGTAAGCCTTGCGCAGCGTCTCGGTTTCCTCCGCGCTGGCGAAGGCCTGGTAGATCTGGAAGAGCGCCGAGCCCTCGGTGTCCTTGGGCTCGCCGGGCGCGCGGGAGTCGGTCACGATGCTGGAGATCTGCTTCTGCAGCTGCGCGCGCGGCGCGAACAGCGGGATCGTGTTGCCGTAGCTCTTGCTCATCTTGCGGCCGTCGAGGCCGGGCAGGGTGGCGACCGCATCGTCGATCTCGGCTTCGGGCAGCGTGAAGTGATCGCCGTAGAGATGGTTGAAGCGCTGCGCCATGTCGCGCGCCATCTCGATGTGCTGCACCTGGTCGCGGCCCACGGGCACCTTGTGGGCGTTGAACATCAGGATGTCGGCGCCCATGAGCACCGGGTACATGAAGAGGCCGGCGGTCACGTCGGCGTCGGGGTCCTCGCCCTTGGCCACGTTCTTGTCGAGCTGCGCCTTGTAGGCATGCGCGCGGTTGAGCACGCCCTTGCCGGTCACGCAGGTGAGGAACCAGGTCAGCTCGGGAATCTCGACGATGTCCGACTGGCGGTAGAAGGTGACGCGCTCGGGGTCGAGCCCGCAGGCCAGCCAGCTGGCGGCGATCTCGAGGGTGGAGCGCTGGATGAGCGCCGGCTCCTGCACCTTGATGAGTGCGTGGTAGTCGGCCAGGAAGAAGAAGCTCTGCACACCGGGCGCGACGCTTTGCCGCACCGAGTGGCGGATCGAGCCGACATAGTTGCCGAGGTGCGGCGTGCCCGACGGCGTGATGCCGGTCAGGACGCGCAGGGGAGCTTTGGAAGACGAAGCCATGGGACAGACGAAGAAATACTTAAAGCAGCAGCGCCTTGAGCGGAGTGATCAGCAGGTTGATGACGAAGTAGCCCACGTCCATCAGCGGTCGCAGCCAGTAGTTGCTGACGATGCCCGCGAGGACGAGGCCCATCACGATGAAGAAGCCGTACGGTTCGATGCGCGCGAGGAACATCTGCGCCTGGCCGCTGGGCAGCAGGCCGGCCAGCACGCGGCCGCCGTCGAGCGGGGGCAGCGGGAACAGGTTGAAGGCCCACATGACGAGGTTCACCAGGATGCCGCCTTGCGCCATCTGAATGAAAAAGTGTTTACTCTCCAGGCCCGCAGCGACCAGCACGATCAACAGCACCGCCCAAAGGATCGCCTGCACGAAGTTGGAAACAGGCCCTGCCAGAGCCACCCACACCATGTCGCGCTTCGGATGGCGCAGCCGCCCGAAGTTGACCGGCACCGGCTTGGCGTAGCCGAACAGGAAGGCGCCCGAGGTCGCGAAGTACAGCATCAGCGGCATCAGGATGGTCCCGATGGGGTCGATGTGCTTCACCGGATTGAGCGTGACTCGCCCCATGACCTCGGCCGTGTTGTCGCCGAAATGGCGCGCAACGTAACCGTGCGCCGCCTCGTGCACGGTAATCGCGAAGATCACGGGCAGAGCGTAGATCAGGACGGTCTGTATGAGATTGGAAATATCCACTGGGCGATTGTGTCAGACAGGGAGTGCTTCTTTGCCCGATTTCAGAGGCCCAGCACGGCCAGCGCACCACGCCCTTGCCGCACCACGACGGGGTCGTCGCCCGTGCCCATGGGCGTGAGATCGACCACCGTGGTCGGCTGCGACGGGCAGGCGCCGGCGTCGATGACGGCGGCGATCTGCTTCTCGAAGCGCTCGCGGATGGTCTGCGCGTCGTTCAGCGCCTCGGTCTCGCCGGGCGCGATCAGCGTGGTGGCCAGGAGCGGCGCGCCGTGCAGCGCGAGCAGCTCCAGCAGCACCTTGTGGTCGGGCACGCGCAGGCCGATGGTCTTGCGCTGCGGGTGACTCACGCGGCGCGGCACTTCCTTGGTGGCTTCGAGCAGGAAGGTGTAGGGGCCGGGCGTCGCCGCCTTCAGCAGGCGGTATTGCTTGTTGTCGACGCGCGCGTAGTTGGCCAACTCGCTCAGGTCGCGGCACAGCAGCGTGAGGTGGTGCTTCTCGTCGACCTGGCGGATGCGGCGCAGCTGGTCGACCGCGTCCTTGTCGTCGAGGTGGCAGGCCAGCGCGTAGCTGGAGTCGGTGGGCACGGCCACGATGTCGCCGCGCTCCAGCAGCGTGACGGCCTGCTTCAGCAGGCGCTGCTGCGGGTTCTCTGGATGGACTTCGAAGTACTGGGCCATGATGAAGAAGGGTTCCTGGTCAGGATTCGGCGGGCTCGATGGGCACGCGGCGCTCGCGCACCGTGAGCCACGCGCCGGCCGCGCCGCAGACCGCGATCATCGCCATGCCGATGAGAGAGAAGCGGTCCGGCACGTGGGAAAAGACGATCCAGCCGCCGAGCATGGCGAACGCGATCTGCGCGTAGAGATAAGGCGTGAGCGTGGAAGCCGGCGCGCGCTGGTAGGCCAGGATCAGCATGAAGTGCCCCACCGTGCCCATGAAGCCCATGAGGCACAGCAGCGCCCACCACTCCCACGAGGGCAGCGAGGTCCACACGAAAGGCACTGCGAAAGAGACGATCAGCGTGCCCACCCAGCCGGTGTAGAAGTGCATGGTCAGCGGGTTCTCGGTCTGCGCGAGCTTGCTCGTGAGCACCTGGAACCATGCGTTGCTCAGCACCAGCCCCAGCGGCAGGAATATGGCCCAGCTGAAGGCGCTGCCCCCCGGGCGCAGGATCACCAGCGTGCCGATGAAGCCGCCCGCCACCAGCGTCCAGCGCAGCGGCGAGACATGCTCCTTGAGCGTTGTGGCTGCAAGCAGCGTGATCACCAGCGGGGCGATCAGCACGATCGACGTGAACTCGGCCAGCGGCATGTAGCGCAGGCTCAGGAAGGCGAAGATGCTCGACGCCAGCAGCAGCGCGCCGCGCAGTGCCTGGTAGCGCGGATGCCCCGTGCGCAGCAGTGCCGTACCACGCAGCGGCAGCAGCACCAGCGTGGTCGCCACCGCCTGGAAGGCGTAGCGGAACCACACGCCCATCAGGATGGGCACGCCGAGCGTGGAGTACTTGGTGGCCGTATCGAGCGTGGCGAAGCAGGCCACGGCCAGTATCACGAGGCCGATGCCGGCGAGGATGCGTTCCGATTCCTTGCCGAGGCTTCGCTGCTGCGCCGCGCGTGCGGCGGCCAGCGCAACGGTCGCCGCGTTGTCGGTGCTGGTCCCGGGGCTTGGGCTCACTGCTGGATACGGTCGCCGAGCAGTTCCCACACGGGAGTGAGCGCGCCGGGCAGTGGCGGCAGCTTGCCGAGATCGCAGTGGCTCTCGTCGGGGCTGTGGAAATCGCTGCCGCGCGAGGCGGCGAAATCGAATTCGAGCGCCTTGTCGGCGTACTCGACGAACTCGGCCGGCGTGTGGCTGCCGGTGACGACCTCGATCGCCTTGCCGCCATGCGCCTTGAATTCGAGGAACAGCGCGTATTCCTCGTTGGCGGTGAACTTGTAGCGGCCAGGGTGCGCGATCACGGCCATGCCCTTGGCGGCGGTGATCCAGTGCACCGCGTCCTTCAGCGTGGCCCAGCGGTGCGGCACGTAGCCGGGCTTGCCTTCGGTGAGGAACTTGCGGAACACCTCGGGCGTGTCGCGGCAGTGGCCCTGCTCGACGAGAAAGCGCGCGAAGTGCGTGCGCGAGATGAGTTCGGGGTTGCCGACGAACTTGAGCGCGCCTTCGTAGGCGCCGTGGATGCCGACCTTGGCCAGCCCTTCGGACATTTCCTGCGCCCGCTTGCCGCGGCCGCCGCGCGTGTCGTAGAGGCCTTGCGAAATGGCCGCGTCGTCGGGATCGAAGCCCAGGCCGACGATGTGCACGGTCTCGCCCGCGAAGGTGACGGAAATCTCGGTCCCGGTGAGGTAGCGCATGCCGTTGGCACGGGCCGCGGCGGCGGCGCGGTGTTGGCCGCCGATCTCGTCATGGTCGGTGAGGGCCCAGAGCTCGACCCCGTTGGCGGCGGCGCGCGCGGCCAGTTCTTCGGGCGTCAGCGTGCCGTCGGAGACCACGGAGTGGCAGTGGAGATCGGCATTGAGAATGGAGGACACCCTCGCATTCTATGGGGTCTGGAACCCTGTTGCGGGCGCGTGGATACTGCAAAAGATGCTATTAAATAAATAGCATTAATGCGCCGCTGCATGCGCCTCAGCGCTGCTTGCGGAAAGCCGCCCAGGCCGCCACCGCGGTGAAGGTCGCCACGATCGCCACCACGATCCAGAAGCCGTGCTTGTGGTCCGCCAGCGGGATGCCGCCCACGTTCATGCCGAACAGGCCGGCCAGGATGTTGATCGGCAGCGCCAGCACCGTGACCACCGTCAGCACGAAGAGGCTGCGGTTGTTGTCCTCGTTGACGTTGGCGGCGATCTCTTCCTGCAGCAGCTTGATGCGCTCCTGCAGCGCCTGCATGTCGCGCAGCACCACCGAGAACTCCTCGGTCGATCCGCGCAGCGCCTGCGAGTCGGGCTCGGCCATCCACGCCGGAGGCCCCTGCAGCAGCCGGAACAGCGCCGCCGGCTCGGGCGCCAGCAGCCGCTGCAGCCGCACCAGCAGCCGGCGCAGCACGCCCAGCCGCGCGCGCTTGTGGTCGAGGCGGCCGGCCAGCAGCTCGTCCTCGATGCGGTCGATGCGCGAAGTGACGCCGCGCACGATCTTCACCAGCACGTCGGCCTGCGCGCGCAGCAGGTGTTCGAGCAGCTCGGTGCTCGAGCGCGGCGCGTCGCCCGCCTTCACCGCGGTGCGCAGCGCGTCCACCGAGCGCAGCGGCTTGGTGCGCGCCGTGACCACGAGGCGCGGGCCCACGCTGATCCACAGCGTGGAGATGTCCGAGGGCTCGAAACTGAACTCGAAGTGCACGTCGTTGATGACGGCGATCAGCGAGTCGTCGTCGCGCTCGATGCGCGTGGAGGGCAGTCCCTCGTGCAGCGTCTCGTAGAAGGTGTCGGATAGGTTCGCGTGCCGCACCAGCCAGCGCTCGGCGTGCGCATGGCTCAGGTTGAAGTGCAGCCAGACGTAGGCGGGGTTGTCCTGGCCGTCGTCTTCGCAGCCGGCGCGGCCATCCTGGCCTTCGCCGGTCTCGGCGTCGCGCTGCCCGGCCAGCCAGGCGGCGGCCTGGGCCGAGTCGATGGCCCGCGCGGGCTCGGGCGCGCGGGTGTCGAAGAGGTAGCCGCAGATCAGCCCGGCTTCGTCGCCCCCGTACGACTGGGCTGCGAGGTCATGGAATGCCGACAAGATGGTAGATAGATGAGCAGGATCAGAAGATGCGGGTGAACAGCCAGTAGAGCGAGCCCGACAGCAGCATCGCCACCGGCAGCGTCAGCACCCAGGCCAGCGCGAGATTGCGCAGCGTGGACATCTGCAGGCCCGAGCCGCTGGCCGTCATGGTGCCGGCCACGCCGGAAGACAGCACGTGCGTGGTCGACACCGGCAGCCCGTACATGTCGGCCGCGCCGATCGTGACCATGGCCACCACCTCGGCCGAGGCGCCCTGCGCATAGCTCAGGTGCGTCTTGCCGATCTTCTCGCCCACGGTGACCACGATGCGCTTCCAGCCGATCATCGTGCCCAGGCCGAGCGCGATGGCCACCGCCACCTTGACCCACAACGGGATGAAGCGCGTGGCGCTGTCCAGTTCCTGGCGGAAGGTGTTCACGCGCAGCTTCGTCTCTTCGTCGAACTTGGCCGCGCCGCTCTTGTCGAGGTGGCGGATGGCCTCGGAGGCCAGGTACATGTCGTTGCGCACGTTGGCGACGGATTCCGCCGGAACGCCTGCCAGCGAACCGTGCTGGCGCACCTGCGTGCCGATGCTGCCAGCCGTGACGGCCAGGGCGGGAACGACGGTCGGGTTGAACTCGCGGGTGCGCACATAGGCGGAAAGCGTGTCGCGCGCGGCGGCGGGCTCCATCGCGGGCAGCGAGGTCGGCACGTTGCGGCTCAGGGCGGTCTGCGCCATTTCGGCCACGGCCACGAACTTGACGTTCTCGTTGGCAGGCATCGCACGGTTCAGCGCATAGGCCATGGGCACCGTGCCCACCAGGATCAGCATGATCAGGCCCATGCCCTTCTGTCCGTCGTTGGAGCCGTGCGCGAAGGACACGCCCGTGCAGGTGAGGATCAGCAGGCCGCGAATCCACCACGGCGGCGGCTCGCTGCCCTTGGGTTCTTCATACAGGGCGCGGTTCTTCACGAAGGCGCGCAGCGCCAGCAGCAGCAGGGCGGCGCAGCCGAAGCCGACCATCGGCGACAGCAGCAGCGAATAGCCCACCTTGGTGGCCTGCGCCCAGTCGACGCCGCTGGTGCCGTCGCGGCCATGCATCAGCGCGTTGGCCACGCCCACGCCGATGATCGAGCCGATCAGCGTGTGCGACGACGAGGCCGGCAGGCCCAGCCACCAGGTACCCAGGTTCCAGATGATGGCGGCGATCAGCAGCGCGAACACCATCGCGAAGCCGGCGCTGGAGCCCACCTGGAGGATGAGCTCCACGGGCAGCAGCGCGATGATGCCGAAGGCCACCGCGCCGCTGGAGACCATCACGCCCAGGAAGTTGAAGAAGCCCGACCACACCACCGCGAAGTTCGGCGGCAGCGAGTGGGTATAGATGACGGTGGCAACGGCGTTGGCGGTGTCGTGGAAGCCGTTGACGAACTCGAAGCCCAGCGCGATCAGCAGTGCCACGCCAAGAAGTATGTAGGGCACCCAGGTGGTGACGGGCGCTCCGGAGGCGGTCACGTCGCCGACCAGGCTCCAGGCCGTGAAGAGCAGGCCCGCGGCCAGCAGCCCCACGAAGGTGATCAGCGTGAGCGGACCGGGCTTGGCGTCGAGCTTTGGCCGTTGCGAGGCGGACGCCGACGGCAACTCGGCATGCGGGGCTGCGAGCGTGTTCATGGGGGATTCTGGGGTGTTGGAATGGCTTCAGATGGTGTTCGCCGTGTGTGACAACTACATGTCAACGGCGTCAAAACCGTCACGTAGTCGTCATATAGGGCGAGCAGCATGCTTTTTCGCCTCTCTTTTCAATCCTTTCTTCCGCTGCCCCCACCATGCTGACGAGCGCACTTCCCGACCACGAAGACCTGATGCAACGCATCGCCCGCGACCTGATCGACAGCTACGACGAAGAGCTCGAGCTGGAAATCGAGGACCGCAACATCGACGGCCTCGACCCCGCCGCGGGAACGACGGCCACTTCCACCGACAAGGCGGCCCGCCAGGCCTACTTCAAGGAGCTGTTCCGCCTGCAGGGCGAGCTGGTCAAGCTGCAGGACTGGGTGCAGCACAGCAAGCAGAAAGTCGTCATCCTGTTCGAAGGCCGCGACGCGGCGGGCAAGGGCGGTGTCATCAAGCGAATCACCCAGCGGCTGAACCCGCGCGTGGCCCGCGTGGCCGCGCTGCCGGCGCCCAACGATCGCGAACGCACGCAGTGGTACTTCCAGCGCTACGTGGCGCACCTGCCGGCGGCCGGCGAGATGGTGCTCTTCGACCGCAGCTGGTACAACCGCGCGGGCGTCGAGCGCGTCATGGGCTTCTGCTCCGACGACGAGTACGAGGAGTTCTTCCGCACCGTGCCCGAGTTCGAGAAGATGCTCGTGCGCTCGGGCATCAAGCTCATCAAGTACTGGTTCTCCATCACCGACGACGAGCAGCACATGCGCTTCCTCGGCCGCATCCACGACCCGCTCAAGCAGTGGAAGCTGAGCCCCATGGACCTCGAGAGCCGCCGCCGCTGGGAGGAATACACCAAGGCGAAGGAAACCATGCTCGAGCGCACCCACATCCCCGAGGCTCCGTGGTGGGTGGTGCAGGCGGTCGACAAGAAGAAGGCGCGCCTGAACTGCATCAGCCACCTGCTGGGCCAGCTGCCCTACCAGGAAGTGCCGCATCCGCCGGTCGAGCTGCCCGAGCGTGTGCGCCATGCCGACTACCTGCGCCAGCCCGTGCCGGCGAACATGATCGTTCCTGAAATCTACTGACGCATGCCCCGGGGCGGCGGCGCCGTTCCCGCAGTTAGGGCGAGGGTAGGCCGGCCGGCGCTTTGCGGTCACACTGCGCGCCATGGCCAGCCGTTCCACAGCTTCCGTTTTTGCCCGCGCCTACGAGCGCAACCTGCGTGCGCTCACCAAGGCCACGCTGAGTAACAGCAAGCGCATCGGCAAGCGCATCGCGGGACAGGTCCAGCGCGCAGCCGCCAAGCGGCTCAAGCCGCCGCCCGGCAAGGGCGACTGGCTCGGCGGCGTCGCGGTGGGGCCGGGCGGCGCGCGCGGCTATCACCTGTTCCGGCCGGCCGGTCTCGAACTGCAGCCGGGCGAGCGCCTGCCGCTCATGGTCATGCTGCACGGCTGCGGTCAGACCGGGCGCGACTTTGCCGCGAGCACCCGGATGAACGCACTGGCCGTGCGCCAGCGCTTCCTGGTGCTCTACCCCGAGCAGGACCGGCTCGCCCATCCGCAGGGCTGCTGGAACTGGTACGAACGCCGCTCCGGCAAGGCCGATGCCGAGGCCGCCACGCTGATGGCCGCCATCGACCAAGCCTGCATGCTCTACCCCGTCGACCGCGATCGCGTGGCGCTGGCCGGCCTCTCCGCCGGTGCGAGCATGGCGGCCCTGCTTGCGACGCGCTATCCGAACCGCTTCTGCGCCGTCGTCATGCACTCGGGCGTGGCGCCCGGCGCGGCGAAGTCGCCAGCCACGGCCCTGGGCGCGATGCGCGGCGAGCACGTACCGCCGATGCCCACCACGGCTGTCGGCAAGGCGATGGGCGCCGCGGCCGTCTTCACCACCTTGCCGCCGATGCTGGTGCTGCACGGCGACGCCGACGCGGTGGTCGCGCCGAGCAACGCCGTCAGCAGCGCCGCGGTCTGGGCCACGGCGGTGGGCGCGCGGCCCGGGCTGCCGCGCGATGTGCAGCGTGGCAAGCGCCGCGCGATGCGCGTGACCGACTTCAGGCGCAGGGGGCGAACGCTCGTCACGCTCTGCGAGATTGCGGGGCTGGGCCATTCATGGAGCGGCGGGGCGCCGAACCTCCTGTTCAGCGATCCCGAGGGGCCCGATGCCACGCGCATGATCTGGGCCTTCGCTTCCGCCCAGTTCAAGAAGGCCGCCACAAAGACCTGAGCGGCTGGCTCGATCGATCGGCTGCCAGAGCCCGGCCATGACCTCCCAGGTCATTGCCGCAGCACTGCGTCGCCCCAAGACTTGGGGCCATCATGACGCAGTCGAATCCCGCTGCCTCCGCTGCAGCAACTTCCCTTTCTCCCGCGGCCGGCCATGGCGCGGGCGTGACCAGGCCCGGCCGGCTCGGCCTGTGGGTCATGCTCAGCGGTACCTTCCTCGTGGTGCTGGATTTCTTCATCGTCAACGTCGCACTGCCGTCGATGCAGCGCGAACTGCAGGCGAGCGCGGGCACCCTGCAGTTGGTGGTGGCCGGCTACGGCCTGGCCATGGCGGCGGGCCTCGTCACCGGCGGGCGGCTGGGCGACATCTTCGGGCGCAGGCGGATGTTCATGCTCGGCCTGCTGCTCTTCGCGTTGTCCTCAGCAGCCTGCGGCTTCGCGCCGACCATCGAACTGCTGGTGGCCGCGCGCGTGCTGCAGGGGCTGGCCGGCGCGCTGCTGCAGCCGCAGGTGCTGGCCATGATCGGCCTGGCCTACACCGGTGAAGACCGCGCACGGGCCTTCGCGGCCTACGGGCTCGCGCTGGGGCTCGCCGCCACGCTGGGCCAACTCGTGGGCGGGCTGCTGATCCATGCCGACCTGGCGGGGCAGGGGTGGCGCAGCTGCTTTCTCATCAATGTGCCGGTCGGCCTGCTGGCGCTGGTGCTCGCGCCGCGCGTCATTCCGCCGCTGGCGAACACCGGCCACAGCAAGCTCGACCTGACCGGCGTGCTGCTCGTCGCCGCGGCTTCGGTGGCCGTGGTGCTGCCGCTGGTGGAGGGCCGCGAACAAGGTTGGCCGTTGTGGAGTTGGCTGTGCCTCGCGGCAGCAGTGCCCTTGCTCACGGCCTTCGCATATCAGCAACGCCGGCTCGCGGCACGCGGCGGCGCGCCGCTGGTGGCGCCGGTGCTGCTGGCTGACGGTCGCTTCGTCACGGGCCTGTTCACCACGCTGGCCTTCTACGTGGGCAACGCCTCGCTGTACTTCGTGCTCGCCCTGTATCTGCAGCAGGGCCTGGGGCTCGACGCGCTGAGCTCGGGCGTCGTCTTCACCTCGCTGGCGGTCGGCTTCTTCGCGACCTCCATCGCGGGTGCGCGCATCACGCGGCGCTTCGGCGGCAAGCCGCCCATCGCGCTCGGTGCGCTCGTGCTGGCGGCGGGGCATGCGCTGCAGTTCGTCAACGTCGCCGGATGGGCCGGGCATTCGCACGTCGTGGCGTGGATGGTGCCGCTGCTGTTCGTGCAGGGCGCCGGGCTCGGCATGGTGATGGCGCCGCTGGTGTCCACCGTACTGGCCGGCCTGCCGCCGCAGCATGCGGGTGTGGCTTCGGGCGTGATGTCGATGGTGCAGCAGGCGAGCAACGCGCTGGGCGTGGCGCTGATCGGCATCCTCTTCTACGGGAGGCTGGGCCACGCGCCCGATGCGGCGGGATATTCAAGTGCGTTCGGGGCGTCGTTGCTGTACCTGACGGTGTCGGCGCTGCTGGTGGCCGCGCTGCACCGGCGCGGCAGCCGACAGCGCTGAAGTGTGGGGCGGCGGGTGGCCGTGCCAAACTCTCCCGTCCGCACGACAGGACAGACATGGCCACCGATCTGCAGCAACTGACCCAGGCCCTGCGCGACTTCGCGCAAGCCCGCGACTGGGAGCAGTTCCACTCCCCCAAGAACCTCGCCTCAGCCCTCTCGGTCGAGGCGGCAGAGCTGCTCGAACACTTCCAGTGGCTCACCGAAGCCCAGAGCCGCGACCTGCCGGCCGACAAGCGCGCCGAGATCGGCACCGAGATCGCCGACGTCTTTCTCTACCTGCTGCAGCTCGCAGACAAGCTCGGCATCGACATGATCGAAGCGGCGCGCAGCAAGATGCTGGTCAACGCCCGCAAGTACCCCGCACCGCCTGTCTCGCCACCCGGCTGAGTACGTCCGTGTACGCCACCCGGCGTATTTCCCCTTTGTGGTGCGTTCCGCAGACTCCCTCCCACGCCAGCCAAGCGCTGTCGACAAGGTTCAACCAACCCCGGAGCAGGAGTCCACATGCAACGTCGTTTCACACTCAAGGCGCTTACCGCCGCCGTCGCGCTGGCCAGCATTTCTGCTGCGCCCGCATTCGCTGCCGACACCATCAAGGTCGGCGTGCTGCACTCGCTGTCGGGCACGATGGCCATTTCCGAGACCGTGCTGAAAGACACGGTGCTGATGGCGATCGACGACATCAACAAGAAGGGCGGCGTGCTGGGCAAGCAGCTCGAGCCCGTGGTGGTCGACCCGGCCTCCAACTGGCCCCTGTTCGCCGAGAAGACCAAGCAGTTGCTCGGCCAGGACAAGGTCTCGGTGATCTTCGGCTGCTGGACCTCGGTGTCGCGCAAGTCGGTGCTGCCGGTGGTCGAGGAAATGAACGGCCTGCTGTTCTACCCGGTGCAGTACGAGGGTGAAGAGCTCTCGAAGAACGTCTTCTACACGGGCGCCGCGCCCAACCAGCAGGCCATTCCGGCCGTCGACTACCTGATGAGCAAGGAAGGCGGCGGCGCCAAGCGCTGGGTGCTGCTGGGCACCGACTACGTCTACCCCCGCACCACCAACAAGATCCTGCGCGCCTACCTGAAGAGCAAGGGCGTGAAGGAATCGGACATCGACGAGAAGTACACCCCCTTCGGCCACAGCGACTACCAGACCATCGTCGCCGACATCAAGAAGTTCTCGGCCGGCGGCAAGACGGCAGTGGTGTCGACCATCAACGGCGACTCCAACGTGCCTTTCTACAAGGAACTCGGCAACGCCGGCCTGAAGGCCAAGGACGTGCCCGTGGTCGCCTTCTCGGTGGGCGAGGAAGAGCTGCGCGGCGTGGACACCAAGCCGCTGGTGGGCCACCTGGCCGCATGGAACTACTTCATGTCGATCAAGAACCCGACCAACACCGCTTTCATCAAGCAGTGGAGCGAGTACGCCAAGGCCAAGAACATCGCCGGCCACAAGGACAAGCCGCTCACCAACGACCCGATGGAAGCCACTTGGATCGGCATCCACATGTGGAAGCAGGCGGTCGAGAAGGCCAAGAGCACGGACACCGACAAGGTGATCGCCGCCATGGCCGGCCAGACCTTCACGGCTCCCTCGGGCATCGTCTCGAAGATGGACGAGAAGAACCACCACCTGCACAAGAGCGTGTTCATCGGCGAGATCAAGGCCGATGGCCAGTTCAACGTGGTGTGGAAGACGCCGGGCCCGGTCAAGGCCAAGCCGTGGAGCCCGTACATCGAAGGCAACGACAAGAAGCCGGACTACCCCGCCGGCAAGTCGATGTAACTGGGCTCGCCCCCAGGCTGCGCGCACTTCGTGTCGCTTCGCCAACCCCCTACCGGGGGCAACACCTGAGGACCGGCAAAGCCGGTTCCTCGGTGTTCCTGAATGAGAGAAACGCTGTGCATTTCTTATTGCGCCCAATCTGTTCCTGCGCGACGGCGCTGCTGCTCCTGGTGGCAGTGCCCGTTCATGCGCTGACCGCCGACGAAGCCCGGGCCATCGCCTCCGGCGATTCCGAAGCCCGCATCGCCGCGCTCAACAAGGCCGTGCTCACGGCCGACGAGAAGACTTCCGCCTTCATCCAGGCCATGTCCGACGACGCGGTGAAGTACACCGAGGACAAGGTCTTCGTGATGAAGGACGACAAGGGCTATGACCCGGTGAGCGGCGCCGAGCTGAAGGTGCCCGACACCGCCGAGGACGTCGTCAACAACAACCTCATGCGCGGCGCGCTCGATGCAGCGCAGGCCGCGCTCAAGCTCACGAGCAAGGACGACGCCGTGCGCGCCGAGGCCGCGCAGGCGCTCTTCAAGGAGCCCGACGAGTCGCGCGTGCCCATGGTCGAGAAGGCGCTGGCCGCCGAGATCAACCCGAAGATCAAGTCCCAGCTCGAGCTGGTGCGCGCCGCCAGCATGCTCGGCAGCGCCGACAAGGCGAAGCGCCTCGCCGCGGCGAAGGAGCTGGGCAACAACCGCAACCCCGACACCAAACTGCTGCTCAACCAGCGCCTGGCCGACGAGACCGAGGCGGACGTCAAGGCCGCCATCGTCGCGTCCATTGCAAGCATCGACGGCGCGCTGGTCTGGGGCGACCGCATCAACGCCGTGTTCAGCGGCATCAGCCTGGGCTCGGTGCTGCTGCTGGCCGCGCTGGGCCTGGCCATCACCTACGGGCTGATGGGCGTGATCAACATGGCGCACGGCGAGCTGATGATGATCGGCGCCTACGCGACCTACGTGATGCAGGGCATCTTCCAGAAGTACATGCCCGAGGCGGCGTTCGGCTGGTACCTGGTGGCCGCCATTCCCGTCTCGTTCATGGCATCGGCGCTCGTTGGCGCGGTGCTGGAGCGCGGCGTGATCCGCTTCCTCTACGGCCGCCCGCTCGAGACGCTGCTGGCCACCTGGGGCATCAGCCTGATGCTGCAGCAACTGGTGCGGTCCATCTTCGGCGCGCAGAACGTCGGTGTTGAAAACCCCGGCTGGATGAGCGGCGGCTTCACCATGCTGAGCAACGTCACGCTGCCGTGGAACCGCATCTGCATCATCGTCTTCGCGGCGCTGGTGCTGGTCGCCATGGGCTGGCTCATCGGCCGCACGCGCCTGGGCCTGTTCGTGCGCGGCGTCACGCAGAACCGCCCGATCGCCTCGTGCATGGGCGTGAACACCGCGCGCATCGACACCTACGCCTTCGCGCTCGGCTCGGGCATCGCCGGTCTCGCAGGCTGCGCGCTGAGCCAGATCGGCAACGTCGGCCCCGACCTGGGCCAGAGCTACATCGTCGACAGCTTCATGGTGGTCGTGATGGGTGGCGTGGGCCAGCTCGCGGGCACCGTGTACGCGGCGCTGGGGCTGGGCATTCTCAACAAGTTCATCGAAGGCTGGGCGGGCGCGGTGCTCGCGAAGATCGCGGTGCTTGTCTTCATCATCATCTTCATTCAAAAGAGACCTCAGGGCATCTTCGCCATGAAGGGCCGGAGCGCGGAAGCATGAGCAAGGTAACGTTGCCAACCAAGGGGCCGCTGCTGAGCGGCAAGGGCTGGACGGCCTTCTTCGTCGCGCTCATCGTGGTGTGCGCCGTGGCGCCCGTCCTCAACATGTGGGTGCCGCCGGACAGCCCGCTGCACATGAGCGACTACGCGGTGGCGCTGGTCGGCAAGATCATGTGCTACGCCATCTGCGCGCTGGCCATGGACCTGATCTGGGGCTACACCGGCATCCTCTCGCTGGGCCATGGCCTCTTCTTTGCGCTGGGCGGCTACATGATGGGCATGTACCTCATGCGCCAGATCGGCCGCGACGGCAACTACAAGAGCGACCTGCCCGACTTCATGGTGTTCCTCGACTGGAAGACGCTGCCCTGGCACTGGACCTTCAGCGACAGCTTCATCGCCACGCTGATATTGATCGTCGCGGTGCCGGGCCTCATCGCCTTCGTGTTCGGCTTCTTCGCCTTCCGCTCGCGCATCAAGGGCGTGTACTTCTCGATCATCACGCAGGCCATGACCTTCGCGGCCATGCTGCTGTTCTTCCGCAACGAGACGGGCTTCGGCGGCAACAACGGCTTCACCGACTTCAAGCGCATCCTGGGCATCCCGATCGCCACGCAGGAAATGCGCATGACGCTGTTCGCGCTCACCGGCGCCACGCTGCTGGGCTTCTTCCTGTTCGCGAAGTGGCTCATCGGCAGCAAGTTCGGGCGCGTGCTGCAGGCGATTCGCGACGCGGAAACGCGCGTGATGTTCTCGGGCTACAACCCGCTGCCGTACAAGCTCACGATCTGGGTCATCTCGGCCGTCATGTGCGGCGTGGCCGGCGCGCTCTACGTGCCGCAGGTCGGCATCATCAATCCGGGCGAGATGAGCGCGGCTAACTCCATCGAGATCGCCATCTGGGCGGCGGTGGGCGGGCGCGCCACGCTGATCGGGCCGATCATCGGCGCCTTCATCGTCAACGGTGCGAAGAGCTGGCTCACTGTGGCTTATCCGGAGTACTGGCTGTACTTCCTGGGCGCCTTGTTCATTGCTGTCACGCTGTTCCTTCCGAACGGCATCGTGGGGCTGGTGCGCAAGTGGTTGTCGAGGGAGAAAAAGAAGACCACGCCACCGGAGCCCGTGCAGGATGTGCGCCGAGCGGTTGCTGCAGAGCAGGGCGTCGAGCCCGATGCGCTGGCCTCGCTGCCGGTGGACGCGAAGGGAGCACGTGCATGACACCGGATCTCATGGAAGCCGGCGCCGAGCGCGCCGCACGCGCCAGCGGCATCCACTACGTGAGCGGAAGCACCGAGTCGGGCGGACGCGCCGCCGACTTCGGCCGCCACGTCACGCCGGGCGAGGTCGACGTCACGCATGGCCGCATCCTCTACCTCGAAGACGTGAGCGTGAGCTTCGACGGCTTCAAGGCCATCAACAAGCTGTCGCTCGACATCGCGCCGGGCGAGCTGCGCTGCATCATCGGCCCGAACGGTGCGGGCAAGACCACGATGATGGACATCATCACCGGCAAGACCCGGCCCGACGAGGGCACCGTGTTCTTCGGCAGCACCATCGACCTGCTGCGCCACCGCGAGGCGGAAATCGCTCAGCTGGGCATCGGCCGCAAGTTCCAGAAGCCGACCGTGTTCGAGCACCTGACCGTGTTCGAGAACCTCGAGCTCGCGCTGAAGACCGACAAGGGCGTGCGCTCGTCGATGCTCTTCAGGCTCGACTCGGCGCAGAGTGATCGCTTGGCCGAAGTGCTCGAAACCATCCACCTGGCCGACAGCGTGTCACGCCTGGCCGGCAACCTGAGCCACGGCCAGAAGCAGTGGCTCGAGATCGGCATGCTGCTGATGCAGGACCCGAAGCTGCTGCTGCTCGACGAGCCCGTGGCCGGCATGACCGACGAGGAGACCGCGCGCACCGCCGAGCTGTTCCTCTCGCTCAAGGGCAAGCATTCGCTGATGGTGGTGGAGCACGACATGAGCTTCATCCGCACCATCTCCGAGATCGTCACCGTGCTGTGCGATGGCTCCGTGCTGGCGCAGGGCACGCTCGACGAGGTGCAGGCCGACGAGCGCGTGATCGAGGTCTACCTGGGCCGCTGAGGGAGAACGAACCATGCTGACAGTCAAGAACATCCATCAGTACTACGGCGGCTCCCACATCCTGCGCGACGTGAGCTTCGAGGCGAAGCTCGGCAAGGTCACGGTGCTGCTGGGCCGCAACGGCGTGGGCAAGACCACGCTGCTGAAGTCGCTCATGGGCCTCGTGCCCATCAAGAGCGGCAGCATCGAGCTCGAAGGCAAGCCGATCCACAAGGCCACGCCCTACGAGCGGGCGAGAGCGGGCATCGGCTTCGTGCCGCAGGGCCGCGAGATCTTCGCGCGGCTCACGGTCGAGGAAAACCTGCGCATGGGCCTGGCCTACAAGAGCGGCGGCACGCCCATTCCGGCGGAGCTGTACGAGCTGTTCCCGGTGCTCAAGCAGATGATGAACCGGAGGGGCGGCGACCTCTCCGGCGGCCAGCAGCAGCAGCTGGCCATCGCCCGGGCGCTGGCGCCCAAGCCGCGCCTGCTGATCCTCGACGAGCCCACCGAGGGCATCCAGCCCAGCATCATCAAGGACATCGGCCGCGTCATCCGCATGCTGGCCGACCGGGGCGACATGGCCATCGTGCTGTGCGAGCAGTACTACGACTTCGCCCAGGAGCTGGCCGACGACTATCTCGTGATGGAGCGCGGCGAAGTCATCGCGCGCGGCCTCGGCAAGGACATGGAAGCGCAGGGCGTGAGGCAGCTGGTGGCGATCTGAGCCCGCTGGCGAGGGCCTCCCGGCCCTGCCAGTACAAGGTCTTCGGCAATTGCGTATCGGCGCGATTTCAGGGTTTACCCTAAAATCGCCCCTTGCCCGCTGCCGCCGGGCACCCCTCCCAGGAGCCTGGCCTTGAACGCCTCCCCACCCGCGCAGGACAGCGCGGTCACCGATATTTCTTCCTTCAAGCTGCCTTCGGGCGCACCCGCCAACTTCCTGCGCGCGGTGCTCGCGCTCGGCGTCGGCGGCTTTGCCATCGGCACCGGCGAGTTCGTCATCATGGGCCTGCTGCCCGAGGTGGCGAAGGACATCGGCGTGAGCATCCCGCAGGCCGGCCACGTCATCAGCGCCTATGCGCTCGGCGTCGTCATCGGAGCCCCCGTGCTCGCGGTGCTCGCCGCCGGCTGGCGCCGCCGCGCGCTGCTGATTGCGCTCATGGCCGTGTTCGCGGCCGGCAACTTCGCCAGCGCCGTCGCCCCCAACTACCTGCTGCTGAACCTGCTGCGCTTTGCAGCCGGCCTGCCGCACGGCACCTACTTCGGCGTGGCCGCGCTGGTGGCCGCCACGCTCGCGCCGCCGGGGCGCAGGGCTCGGGCCGTGGGGCTCGTGATGCTGGGGCTCACCGGCGCCACGCTGGTCGGCGTGCCCATCGCGGCGTGGCTGGGCCAGATCTTCGGCTGGCGCGCGGCCTTCGTCTTCGTGGGCGTCATCGCGCTGGTGGCCATCGCGCTGCTTCGCCGCGACATTCCCGACATGGCGCCCGCTGCCGGCGCCAGCCCATGGCGCGAACTCGGCGCGCTCAAGCGCAAGCAGGTGTGGTTCACGCTCGGCATCGCGGCCATCGGCTTCGGCGGCATGTTCTCGGTGTTCAGCTACATCAAGCCCACGCTGATCGAGGTGGCGGGCCTGCCGCTGGGCGGCGTGCCCTTCGTGCTCGCGCTCTTCGGCCTCGGCATGGTCGCGGGCAACCTCGTGGGCGCGCGGCTGGCCGACAAGTCGGTGATGCGCACCATCGGTGGCCTGATGGTCTACGCGGCGCTGGTGCTCGCGATGTTCACCTTCGCGGCGCACAACGTGATCACGGCCGCCATCAACGTGTTCCTCATCGGCACCACCGTGGCCATCGGCCCGGCGCTGCAGATCCGCCTGATGGACGTGTCGGGCGACGCGCAGACGCTCGCGGCCGCGCTCAACCACTCGGCTTTCAACATGGCCAATGCGCTTGGAGCGTGGCTCGGCGGCGTGGCGATCGCGGCAGGCCTGGGCTGGACTTCCACCGGCTGGGTCGGTGCGCTGCTGGCGCTCGCCGGCCTCGGCATCTTCGGCTGGGCGGTGGCAAGCGCCCGTGCCGCCGCGCGCCGGCCGGCCGTCGTCGCGTACTGAGGCCGGTGCTACTTCGGCGCGGTGCGTTCGCGCAGTAGCGCCGCAAAGTTCTGCAGCTCGGCTGCATTGAGATCCGACACCGCCCAGGCCTGCATGCCGCCCTGGGCCCAGTGCACCAGCTGGTAACCCTGTCGTGCGGAGAGCGTCGTCGGCTGCGCCTTGGCGTCGGCAGCCGGCCACACGAACAGGTTGATGACGTGCGGCCCTGAGCGGTAGACCAGCGCTGCCACCGTCCGGCCGTCGAGGTAATCGAGCCGCCCGCCCGTCAGCGGAAAACCTTCCGCGGCAAGGTCCACCACCGGCGGCGAAAAGTCCAGCTTGCCGGCGAACCAGGGCTTGACCGTGTGATGGTCGGACGAGGCCACGTCGGCCAGGTGCGAGGCCATCAGCGAGCGCACATGGTTCGAGGTGACGCCCTCGGCGAGCGCATCCGCAGGCGGAATCGGCGTTGCCAGCAGCACGAGCGCCAGGCCCCAGGCCGTCGCGGCGCCGGTGCCGAACCATGCCAGTCCCTGCCACATGGAAAGACGGCGCCGCATCGGAGCAGGTACCGGCGCAACAACCGCTTCGGCACGCACCGCATGCCCGATGCGTTCGGCCAATCCCTCGGGTGGCGAATGGCGCGTGGCATGGCGCCGTATCAGCGTTCCCAGTTCCTCGTCAGACATTGACATGGCGTGTCCTTCCTCCCGCGTCGCCGGGACGTTCGTCGCGCAGGCTCTCGCGCAGCATCGAGCGCGCACGCGACAGCCGCGACATGACGGTGCCCAGCGGCACGCCCGCGATGCGCGCGATGTCCTCGTAGCGCATCTCTTCCAGCTCGCGCAGCACGATCACCTCGCGGTACACCGGCGGCAGCGCGTCGATGGCGGCGTTGACTCGCTCGCCCTGCACGCGCTGTTCCCACTGCCGAGCCGGATCGCCGGCTTCGGGCGAGGAGGGCGCTGAAACCGCCTCGCTGTCGCGCAGCTCGTCGAACTCCACCTGGTCGGCCAGCTGCCGGTTCTGCCGCATCCAGTCGTAGCAGGCGTTGCGCACGATGCCCAGCAGCCACGGCCGCGCGCTCTCGCCGCGCAGCCCGTCGAAGAAGCGGAACGCGCGCAGGTAGGCCTCCTGCACCGCGTCGTCGGCCAGTTGGTCGTCGCGAAGCAGCCAGCGCGCAAGATTCCATGCCGCATCGAGATGCGGCAGCGCGGCGGCTTCGAACTGGCGTGTGCGGTCGGTCGACAGGCTCAAGGGCTCCTTCTTCCTGCATGACGTGGCAGCCCGGTTTTTTATTCCAGCTTTTTTTCGGCCCCGGCTGGAATAAGCAAGGCATGCCATGCGTCATGCCCTCTGCGGATTCTGCTTCTTCTTTCTTCTCCCAGGAGGTCTTCACCATGATCGCCATGCCCGGCTTCGCGCGCATCCTCGTCATCTTCGCGGCCCTGGCGGCCTCGGCCGGCCCGGCGCTCGCCGTCGGCCCCAAGGCCTATGTCGGCAACTTCAAGGACAGCACGGTCAGCGTGATCGACACCGCTTCCGAGCGCGTCGTGGCCACGCTGCCGGTGGCGGCGGGGCCCGACGGGATCATCGTCGCGCCCGGCGGACGCAGCGTGTTCGTGAGCGGCTCGGGCGCTGCCGCCGTGAGCGAGATCGACGCCGCGAGCGACCGCGTCACGCGCTCCATCGACGTCGGCAAGGGTCCGCAGGGCCTGGCCATGACTGCGGACGGCAAGTGGCTGCTGGTGGCCGTCAACGGCGACGACCGCGTGGCCTTCGTCGACACATCCGCCCATGGCGTGAGCGCCACCGTGCCGGTGCCCAAGCCGCACACCATCGCCATCCGGCCCGACGGGCGCCAGGCGTACGTCGCCTCACAGGAGCCGGGGCACTTCGCGCTGGTGGTCATCGACATGGCGACGCGCGCTGTGGTCACGCAGATCCCGCTCGACAAGCCGCCGCGCGACCTGGAGTTCAGCCACGACGGCAAGGCGCTGTACCTGACGCTGGCCGGCCTGCCGGCCGTGCAGGTACTCGATCCGGCCACCAACCAGTGGGGCGCGCCGGTTCCCACGGGCGTGTCGCCGCACATCGCGCAGCACTTCGCGGGCATGTCCAGCGGCGTGGTCGTGGTGCAGGGGCCGGGTGAAGTCATGCTGTTCGACCCTGCCGCGCGCACGGCGGTGCGCAGCATCCCGGTCGGCAAGCAGCCGCACTGGCTCGACTTGTCGGCGGACGGCAAGAAGCTCTGGGTGAGCAACGAAGGCTCCAACGACGTCAGCGTGGTCGACCTCGCGGGCGGGCCGATGCACACGGTGGCGGTGGGCAACGCGCCGCGCAAGATCGCGGTGCAGCGCATGGCAACCACCGCCTCGGCGGCCGCTGCACCGGACGGCGCGCACGCCGGCGGGGCGGCGCACGTGACGATCCGCAACTTCGCCTTCGAGCCCGCGCAGATCACCGTCAAGGCCGGCCAGCGCGTGAGCTGGCAGAACGACGACGGCGCGCCGCACGGCCTGGCCTTCAAGGACGGCTCGACCGGCATCGACCTGCTGCTGCCAGGCAAGGCCTTCGCCCGCGTCTTCGACAAGCCGGGCGTGTACGACTACGTCTGCTCGGTGCATCCGTACATGGCGGCGCGGGTCACCGTCGTGGGGTCGCAGCCGGGCTCATGACCGGCGGCACGCACTGACCGGCACGCGGCCCGATTGACAGGGGCGAGCGAACCGGACGACATTGCTCCGGATGAAGGAAGAAAGACTCTCGCGCCGACGCCTGCTGTGCGGCGGCCTCGCGGCCGCTTCGCTCGGCCACCCGTTCCTGCTGCTGAACGCGCAGCCGGCAACAACAACGACCACAACAACACCATGGGGCGAGCGCGATCCGTTCACGCTGGGCGTGGCCTCGGGCGTGCCGCGCGCCGACGGCTTCGTGCTCTGGACAAGGCTCGCTCCCGAGTCGCTGCAGGGCGGCGGCATGGGCGACGCGCCCGTCGAAGTGAAGTGGGAAGTCGCCGACGACGAAGGCTTCAGGCGCGTCGTGGCGAAGGGCACGGCCATCGCCACGGCCGGGCTCGCCCACTCGGTGCACGTGGAAGTGCAGGGCCTGTCGCCGGCTCGCTGGTACTGGTATCGCTTCACGGCCGGCGGCGCGCGCAGCCCGGCCGGGCGCACGCGCACCGCGCCCGCGGAAACCGACGAGTCCGCGCAGCCGCTGCGCTTCGCGTTCGCTTCCTGCCAGCACTATGAGCAGGGCTACTTCGCCGCCTACCGCGACATGGCCGCGCAGCCGCTCGATTTCGTGGTGCACCTGGGCGACTACATCTACGAGAGTTCCCACAAGGCACGCCAGGTGCGGCGCCACGAGGGCGGCATTCCCACGCAACTGGCCCAGTTCCGCGACCGCTACGCGCTCTACAAGGCCGACGCGCAACTGCAGGCCGCGCACGCCGCATTCCCCTGGCTGGTGACCTGGGACGACCACGAGGTGGCCAACGACTACACGAACGACGAGTCGCCGCGCACGGCGGACGCCGCGCAGTTCCTCGCGATCCGCGCGGCCGCCTACCAGGCCTGGTACGAGCACATGCCGGTGCCCGCCAGCATGCGCCCGCGCGGCCCCAATGCCCTGATCTACGGCCGCCATCGCTTCGGCCGCATGCTCGACCTGCTGCTGACCGACGGGCGCCAGTACCGCTCGCACCACGTCTGCCTCGCGGGGCGCAGCGCCTCGCCGCTGGCCGACTGCCCCGACCGGCTCGCGCCCGAACGCAGCCTCTTCGGCGCGCAGCAGGAGGCCTGGCTGGCGCGCGAACTCGCCGCGCCGCCCGCGCGCTGGACCGTCGTCGCCCAGCCCACGCTGCTGGCCGAGGCCGACCGCAAGCGCGGCCCCGAGCACGGCTACTGGATGGACGGCTGGGACGGCTACGCCGCAGCCCGCTCGCGCCTCCTCGACGCGCTGGCGGAACACAAGGCGCGCGGCGGCAACGCGCTGGTGGCCAGCGGCGACGTGCACGCCTTCTGGGCCGCCGACCTGCGGCGCGGCGATGCGCAGCAGGGGCCGCTGGTCGCGACCGAGTTCGTCGGCGGCGCCATCACCTCCGAAGGTCCCAGCGCCGCCAGCGTGGCGAACATGCTCGCGAAGAATCCGCAGCTGCGCTACGGCCGGGCCGACAGACGCGGCTACGCGCTCGCGACGCTCGATGCGCGCGGCTGCTCGGTCGAGTTCCGCGCGGTGGAAGACGAGAAGACGGCCGACTCGCCGGTCGGCACCATGGCCCGCTTCTCGGTCGAGCGCGGCGCGCCCGGCATGCATGTCGAAAGCAGCTGAAACCTCGCTCGCCTGCAGGGTCGCGCGGTCGTGCCTATGATGGCCGCCGCTCCTTCCCACCCATCTCCTTCCCTTCCGAGCGAGAACCGAACACCATGAGCCTTCCCTCCACCCGTCTCGGCCGCACCGGCCTCACCGTCTCCCGCCTCGCCCTCGGCACCATGACCTTCGGCCTGCAGACCGACGAGGCCGTGTCGCACCAGATCCTCGACAAGGCGGCCGAAGGCGGCATCAACTTCCTCGACACCGCCGACGTGTATCCGCTCGGCGGCACCATCGAGACGGCAGGGCGCACCGAGGAGATCATCGGCAACTGGCTCGAGAAGCAGGGCCCCTCGGGCCGCCGCCGCTTCGTGCTGGCGACCAAGGCAGTCAACAAGGTCGGCCCCAACAGCTGGGACCAGGGCGCCTCGCGCAAGCACCTGCTGGACGCCATCGACGCCTCGCTCAAGCGACTGAAGACCGACCACGTCGACCTGTACCAGCTGCACATGGACGACCGCGAGACGCCGCTGGAAGAAAGCCTGGAGGCGCTCGACACCATCGTGAAGTCGGGCCGCGCGCGCTACATCGGCGTGTCGAACTTCCTGGCCTACCGCCTGGCCCGCGCGCTGGGCAAGGCCGACCTGCTGCGGCTCACGCGCTACGTGTCGGTGCAGCCGCGCTACAGCCTGCTGTTCCGCGAAATCGAGCGCGAACTGCTGCCGCTGGCGGCGGAAGAGGGCCTGGGCGTGATCCCCTACAACCCGCTCGCGGGCGGCCTGCTCACCGGCAAGTACAAGCCCGGCGGCAAGCCCGAGGAAAACACCCGCTTCACGCTCGGCACCGCCGGCGGCATGTACCAGGACCGCTACTGGAACGAGCGCAGCTTCAACACCGTGACGCAGCTGCACAAGCTGGCGGACGAGGCCGGCGTGCCGCTGGCCACGCTGGCGGTGGCCTGGGTGATGGCGAATCCGCTCATCACCGCGCCCCTGCTCGGCGCCAGCCGCCCCGACCAGCTCGAGGCGACCATCGCGGCCGCCGAATACAAGCTCGATCCGGCGCTCAAGCAGAAGCTGGACGAGCTGACCGCCGAGTACCGCAAGGGCGACGCCCCGCGCTGACAAACTGAAACTGTCAGAACTGTCAGTTAGTCGACAGCGAGGGGTTTGATGGGGGTGCCTAGAGTGCCCTCATCATGGATTCTTCCGACGCAACCTCCCCATCGCGCAAGGCATTCAGGCCCTCGGCCCTTGCGTTGGCCGCCTTGCTCCTCGCGGGCTGCGCCGTCGGCCCAGACTACGTCCGCCCGCAGCTGGACGTGCCCGCCGCCTTCAAGGAAACCGGCGGCCCCTGGAAGACCGCCGCACCGCAGACCATCGACGCCGACCACCCCTGGTGGGATGCCTACGGCGACAGCACGCTCAGCTCATTGATCGTTCAGGCCAACGCGGCCAACCAGAACATCCGCGTCGCCGAGGCCCAGTACCGCGAGGCGCAGGCCATCACCGCGGCGGCGCGTGCCGGCTTCTTCCCGACCGTCGGCCTCAATGCCGGCGCCACCCGCGCGCAGTCGAACAGCACCGGCACCGTCAAGCTCGGCACCACCGACACCCTCGGCCTTGCCGCGAGCTGGGAGCCCGACATCTGGGGCGCGGTGCGCCGCTCGGTCGAGGCCGGCAACGCGAGCCAGCAGGCCAGCGCCGACGACCTGGCCGGTGCACGGCTCAGCATCCAGACCACGCTGGCGCAGGACTATCTGCAGATCCGCGTGATCGACCTGCAGCGCGACCTGTACGCCAGCACCACCGCCGCCTACGCCAAGGCGCTCGAACTCACGCAGCACCAGTACGCGGCCGGCACCGTGCTGCGCTCCGACGTGGCGCTGGCCGAGAGCCAGCTCAAGACCGCGCAGGCCCAGGCCGTCGATCTCGACGCCCAGCGCAGCCAGCTGGAGCACGCCATCGCGGTGCTGACCGGGCAGGCGCCCGCGTCGTTCTCGCTGCCGCCGCTCGAGACCTCGTCGCAGGCGCCCACGGCCGAGTCGCTTTTCTCCGCCGCCGCGCTGCGCCTGCAGCTGCCGGTCACGCCCGCGGGCCTGCCGTCGGAGCTGCTGGAGCGCCGCCCCGACATCGCCGGCGCCGAGCGCCGCGTGCAGGCGGCCAACGCCAACATCGGCGTGGCCAAGGCCGCCTACTACCCGCAGATCGTGCTCAGCGCCAGCGGCGGCTTCAGCGCAGCCACCCTGGGCACGCTGTTCAACACGCCCAGCCGCGTGTGGTCGCTGGGCGCCGCGCTGGCGCAGACCGTGTTCGACGGCGGCCTGCGCAAGGCCCACACCGACCAGGCCGTGGCCGCCTACGACGCCTCCGTCGCGCAATACAAGCAGACCGTGCTCGCTGGCTTCCAGCAGGTGGAGGACAACCTCGCCACCCTGCGCGTGCTCGACAACGAATCCGCGCTGCAGGCCGATGCGGTGCGCGCCGCGCAGCTCGCCGAGCGCATGGCGTTGAGCCAGTACCGCGCCGGCACCGCAACGTACCTCAGCGTGGTGACGGCGCAGACGCTCTCGCTCACCAACCAGCGCACGGCCGCGCAGGTGCTCGGCCGCCAGCTGGCCGCCAGCGTCTCGCTGATCGCGGCCACGGGCGGCGGCTGGAACGCCGCCACAACGACTTCCGGGAATTGATGCCATGGCGACCCCAGACACCACCACGACGCACCCCCTGTACCAACGCCGATCCACCTGGCTCGCGGCCTCCGCGCTCGTGCTTGTGCTCGGCGGCGGCGCCTGGGCGCTCACCCATCACGCGGCCAACGCCGCCAAGCCCGACGCGCCGAAGACGCCGCCCGTGCAGGTGACCACCGCGCGCGTCGCCACCCAGACCGTGCAGGTCTACCGCTCGGGCATCGGCACCGTCGCCTCGATGGCCACCGTCACCGTCAAGGCGCGCATCGACGGCCAGCTCGACAAGGTCGGCTTCGTCGAGGGGCAGGACGTGAAGGCCGGCCAGCTGCTCGCCCAGCTCGACCCGCGCACGCTGCAGGCCCAGCTCGCGCAGGCGCAGGCCACCAAGGCCAAGGACCAGGCCACGCTGACGAACGCCCGCGCCGACCTCAAGCGCTACACCACCTTGATCGCGCAGGACGCCGCCACGCAGCAGCAGGTCGACACGCAGAAGGCGCTCGTCAACCAGCTCGAAGCTGCAGTGCAGAACGACGCCGCCCAGGTGCAGTACGCCGAGGTGCAGCTGAGTTTCACGCGCATCACCTCTCCCATGAACGGCCGGGTGGGTGCGCGGCTGGTGGACCCGGGCAACATCGTGCACGCGGCCGACACCAACGGGCTGGTCGTCATCAACCAGATCGACCCCATCGCCGTGCAGTTCACGCTGCCCGAGGACGCGGTGCAGGACATCAACCGCGTGCAGCAGCAGAGCAGCCAGCCGCTCTCGGTGGTGGCCTACGACCGCAGCGGCACGCAGATGCTGGGCACCGGCAAGCTGATATTGCTGAACAACCAGATCGACACCACCAGCGGCACCGTGCAGCTCAAGGGCAGCTTCACCAACCCGCAGCACACGCTGTGGCCGGGCCAGTACGTCAACGTGCGGCTGCAGCTCGACCGCCGGGCCGACTCGCTCACGCTGCCCGCCGCCGCCGTTCAGCGCGGCCAGGACAGCACCTACGTCTGGGCTGTAGACGCCGAGAACAAGGTCGCCAACGTGCCGGTGCACGTGGTGCAGATCGCCGACGGCACGGCCGTGATCGACAAGGGCCTGGAGGCCGGCCAGCGCGTGGTGGTCGACGGCCAGTACAAGCTCAAGCCCGGCGCCACCATCGTCGAGCCGCCGCCCGCCGCGAAGAATGCCGTCAAGGACGCCGTGAAGGATGCGGCGAAGGTCGCCACCAGCAGCGGGAGCAGCAATTGAGCATCTCCGCCGCATTCATCAAGCGCCCCATCGGCACCACGCTGCTGGCGCTGGCCATCCTGCTGGTCGGCGCGGCGGTGTTTCCGCTGCTGCCGGTGGCGCCGCTGCCGCAGGTCGACTTTCCGACCATCCAGGTCTCGGCCAACCTGCCGGGCGCCAGTCCGGAAACCATGGCCTCCAACGTGGCGCAGCCGCTGGAGCGGCAGTTCTCGCTGATCGCGGGGCTGTCGCAGATGACATCGACAAGCGGCCTCGGCTCCACGCAGATCACGCTGCAGTTCGACCTCGACCGCAGCATCGACGCCGCCGCGCTCGACGTGCAGGCCGCCATCAATGCATCGACCGGCCAGCTGCCCGCCAACCTGCCGAGCCCGCCGACCTTCCGCAAGGTGAACCCGGCCGACGCGCCCATCCTCATTCTCTCGGTGCAGTCGAAGACGCTGCCGCTCACCGAGGTGAACGACTACGCCGACAACATCCTCGCGCAGCAGATCTCGCAGATCTCGGGCGTGGGCCTGGTCAACATCGGCGGTGTGCAGAAGCCGGCCGTGCGCATCCAGGTCGACCCGGCCAAGCTCGCGGCACTGGGCCTGAGCCTGGAAGACGTGCGCACCGTGCTCGCCTCGGCCACCGTCAACGCGCCCAAGGGCACCATCGACGGGCCCAACCAGAGCTTCACCGTCTATACCAACGACCAGCTGCTGAAGGCCAAACCGTGGAACGACGTGGTGCTGGCCTACCGCAACGGCGCGCCCATCCGCGTGAGCGACCTGGGCGTGGCGGTCGACGGCCCCGAGAACGCCAAGATCGCCGGCTGGGCCTACGCCGGCGCTGCCGCGCCCGAGGGCAGCACCGTGCAAAACGGCCGCTCCATCGTGCTCGCCATCACCAAGCAGCCGGGCGCCAACGTCATCGAGACGGTGGACCGAATCAACGCCGCGCTGCCCAGGCTGAAGGCCTCGATCCCGCCGACGGTGGACGTCAACGCCATCATCGACCGCACGCAGACCATTCGCGCCTCGGTGAAGGACGTGGAGTTCACGCTGCTGCTGACCATCGCGCTGGTGGTGGCCGTGATTTTCGTGTTCCTGCGCAACGTGCCGGCCACGCTCATCCCCAGCGTGACGGTGCCGCTCGCGCTGCTGGGCACGGTGGCGGTGATGTACCTGCTGGGCTACAGCCTGGACAATCTCTCGCTCATGGCATTGACCATCGCGGTCGGCTTCGTGGTGGACGACGCCATCGTGATGCTCGAGAACATCTACCGCTACGTGGAAGAGGGCATGTCGGCCGTCGAGGCCGCGTACAAGGGCGCGGGCGAGATCGGCTTCACCATCATCTCGATCTCGGTGTCGCTGGTGGCGGTGTTCATTCCGCTGCTGCTCATGGGCGGCATCGTGGGGCGGCTCTTTCGCGAGTTCGCGGTGACGGTCACGCTCACCATCGTGGTGAGCGTGGTGATCTCGCTCACGCTCACGCCCATGCTGTGCTCGCGCTTTTTGAAGAACGAGCACGGCAGCCAGCACGGGCGGCTCTACCAGCTCTTCGAGCGCGGCTTCGACGCTATGCTCGGCGCCTACAAGCGCGGGCTGCACGTGGTGCTCGACCACCAGTTCATCACGCTCATGACCTTCATCGCCACTGTGGCGGCCACGGGCGTGCTCTTCGTGTTCATCCCCAAGGGCTTCTTCCCGCAGCAGGACACGGGCTTCATCTCGGGCTTTGCCGAGTCGGCACAGGACGCCTCCTTCGCCTCGATGAACGCCCGCATGCTCGAGCTGGCCGACGTGGTGCGCAAAGACCCCGACGTGACCGGCTTCGGCATGAACGGCAGCTCTTCCACCTACAACACCGGCAACTTCTTCATCAGCCTGAAGCCGAAGGACGAAGGCCGCACCGCCTCTGCCGACGAGATCATCACGCGGCTGCGTCCGCAGCTGGCCAAGGTGCAGGGCGTGAACCTGTTCCTGCAGGCCGGGCAGGACATCCGCGTGGGCGGCCGGGCCTCGCGCACGCAGTACCAGTACACGGTGACCGACGCCAACCTCGACGAGCTCAACACCTGGGCGCCCAAGTTGCTGGAGCGCTTCAAGCAGCTGCCCGAGCTCACCGACCTGGCCACCGACCAGCAGAACGCGGCGGCCTCTGCCGTGCTCACCATCGACCGCGACCGCGCATCGAGCTTCGGCATCTCGCCGGCCGTCATCGACGCCACGCTGTACGACGCCATCGGCCAGCGCCAGGTGGCGCAGTACTTCACCCAGCTCAACAGCTACCACGTGGTGCTCGAGGTAACGCCCGCGCTGCAGCAGGACCCGGCGCTCTTCAGCAAGCTGTATCTCAACTCGCCCATCACCGGCCAGCAGGTGCCGCTGTCGACCTTCGTGAAGGTGGACACCAGCAAGACCGCCTACCTGTCGATCAGCCACCAGGGCCAGTTCCCGGCCGTGACCATCTCGTTCAACCTCGCGCCGGGCCATGCGCTGGGTGACGCGGTGAACGCCATCAACAAGGCCCAGGCCGACATGGGGCTGCCGCAGTCGCTCACCGGCTCGTTCCAGGGCACGGCGCAGGCCTTCCAGGACTCGCTGGCCACGCAGCCCTACCTGATCGCGGCCGCGCTGGTGGCGGTGTACATCGTGCTGGGCCTGCTGTACGAGAGCTACATCCACCCGCTGACCATTCTCTCGACGCTGCCCTCGGCCGGCGTGGGCGCGTTGCTGATACTGATGGCGGGCGGCTACGACCTGAGCGTGATCGCGCTGATCGGCATCATCCTGCTCATCGGCATCGTGAAGAAGAACGGCATCATGATGATCGACTTCGCGCTCAAGGCCGAGCGTGAGCAGGGCATGACGCCGCATGACGCCATCTACCAGGCCTGCCTGCTGCGCTTCCGCCCGATCATGATGACCACCATGTGCGCTCTGCTCTCGGGCCTGCCGCTGATGCTGGGCCACGGCTCGGGCTCCGAGCTTCGCCGCCCGCTGGGCTACGCGATGGTCGGCGGGCTGATACTCTCGCAGGCGCTCACGCTCTTCACGACCCCGGTGGTCTACCTGTACCTCGACCGCGCCCACTACTGGTACATGCGACGCAAGGAAGCGCGCAAGGCCCGCAAGGCCGCGAAGGAAGGCAAGGCTCCCGTGCCTGCCGAGGTGCACGGATGAACGCGGGTTGATGCCGGTTGATGCTGGCTGATGCCGCAAGGGGTGGAGACGAAGACAAGAAGGCAGAACGCGCCATGAAGATCCTGATAGTCGAAGACGAACTGAGAACCGCGGACTACCTCTCCAAGGGGCTGACCGAGCAGGGCTGCGCCGTCGACATGGCACACAACGGAATCGACGGCCAGCACCTCGCCCTCACGCACGAGTACGACGTGATCGTGCTCGACGTGATGCTCCCGGGCCAGGACGGCTTCTCGGTGCTGCGCGCGCTGCGCGCCGTGAAGCAGACGCCGGTCATCATGCTCACCGCGCGCGACCGCGTCGAAGACCGCATCAAGGGCCTGCACGAAGGGGCCGACGACTACCTCGTCAAGCCTTTTTCCTTCCTCGAACTGCTGGCGCGGCTGCAGGCGCTGAACCGGCGTGGCCGCAAGCAGGAGCCGATGCAGCTGCGCATCGCCGACCTGCAGATCGACCTGCTGGCGCGCAAGGCTTTTCGTGGCAGTGGTGGGGGCAGCACCCGCATCGACCTCACGGCCAAGGAGTTCGCTCTGCTCGCGGTGCTGGCGCGCCGCCAGGGCGAGATCCTCTCGAAGACCGCCATCGCCGAGCTGGTGTGGGACATGAACTTCGACAGCAACACCAACGTGGTCGAAGTGGCCATCAAGCGGCTGCGCGACAAGATCGACGTGCCCTTCAGCCCGAAGCTGCTGCACACCATCCGCGGCATGGGCTACGTGATGGAGGTACGCGAGAGCGGCGGGGAGGGCGCCGCGTCGTGAAGCGCTCCATCACCGCTCGGCTGGTGATCATGTTCGCGGCCGTGGCGCTCGCGACCTTCGCGCTGGCCGGCTTCGCGTTGCACAGCGTGCTGGCGCGCGAGCTGGAGCGGCATCAATACGAAGAGCTCGACACCACGCTCAAGAGCCTGCAGTTCTGGATCAAGGCCATCGGCAGCCCCGAGCGCTGGTCGCGCGTGCAGTCGCGCATGGACGCGCTCACGCCCGAAGACGGCAGCGTGCGCTTCTGGGTGCTCAGCGACGATCCGCGCTTCCAGTACGGCAAGGGCCTGGCCGAGATCGACGGCCTCACGCGGGAGGCCAACGGCCACACCAGCGTGATCGAGCTGCCGGGGCAGGAGCGGCCGTTCCGCACGCTGTCCGTGCACATCGATCCCTTCGAGCAGCGCCCGGCCGTGCGCCTGATCGTCGGGCGAAACACCGAGCCTTATGCGCGCACGCGGCAGGCCTTTTTGAGCGCGTTGGTCGCGCTCGGGCTGGGCGCGGTGCTGGTGGTGGCCTTCGCGGGCTACTGGATCGCGCGGGTCGGGCTGCGGCCGCTGGAGCGGCTGTCGAAGGAGGCGCAGGCGCTGCGGCCCAAGACACTGTCGCAGCGGCTGCGCGCGGAGCCGCTGCCGGTGGAACTCTCGGCGCTGGCCGAGGCCTTCAACGGCGCGCTGAGCCGGCTGGAAGAAGCCTACGGCCAGCTCGAATCGTTCAACGCCGACGTGGCGCACGAGCTGCGCACGCCGCTGGCCAACCTCATAGGCAGCACGCAGGTGGCGCTCTCGCGCCAGCGCAGCGCGGGCGAGTTCCAGGAGGTGCTGCAGGCCAACCTCGAAGACCTGGAGCGGGTGCGCTCCATCGTCAACGACATGTTGTTCCTCGCGCGCGCCGACCGCGGCGAGGTGGCGACCGGGCTGGTGCTCACGCCGGTGGCGCAGGAGGTGTGCAAGACCATCGAGTTCTTCGAGTTCGTGCTCGACGAGACGCGCGCGCAGGTCGTCATCGAGGGCGACGTGCTGGCCGAGGCGCGGCTGGAGAGCGCGCTGTTCCGCCGCGCCATGTCGAACCTGCTGCAGAACGCCATCGAGCATTCGAAGCCGGGCGCGCGAATCACGGTCACGCTGCGCGAGGAGGCCGCCGCGACGTGGATCACGGTTTCGAACCCCGGCGCGCCGATCGACGGGCAGCATCTGCAGCACCTGTTCGACCGGTTCTACCGTGTCGACGAGGCGCGCAACGACGGCGGCGAGCACCACGGCCACGGGCTGGGGCTGGCCATCGTGAAGGCCGTGGCGAGCATGCATGGCGGGCAGGTCAGCGCGTCGAGCCAGGGAGGCTTGAATACCTTCGGCTTCAGCGTGTCGCGCACCCCTGAAAAAACCGCCGGTTGACGCTGGCTGACGAGGGCTGGAGCCATCCGCCAATGGCCTGTGCCCGGTACGTTCTTGGGCCATGCCCGAGAATCGCTGCCGGCATGAACAGCACGCAACCTCCGCAGATTCCGCCCGCATCCGGGCCACAAGGGCAGCCATGGCGCAGCTGATGTCCCTGCTCGTGCAGAACGCGATCCTGGTGGTCTTCGCCGCCAGCTTCGCCGCGCGGCTGGGGCTGCCGGTGCCGGCGGCGGCGGTGCTGGTGCTCACGGGCGCGCTGCTGGCGGCGGGCGATGTCTCGGTGGCCGGCGTGGTGGTGGCGGCGGTTGTCGCCAACCTTCTGGGCGACGGCGCGTGGTTCTATGCCGGGCGGCGCTTCGGCTACCGCTTCATGCGCATGTTGTGCCGCATCTCGCTGTCGCCCGACTCCTGCGTGCGGCGCGGCGAATCTCTCATTTCCGACTGGGGCGGGCTCTCTTTGGTGGCCGCCAAGTTCGTGCCGGGCGTGTCGGTGGTTGCACCGCCGATGGCCGGGGCGCTGGGCATGTCGGTGCGGCGCTTCATCGGCTTCGACGTGGGCGCGGCGCTGGTCTGGACCGGGCTCTTCCTCGGGCTGGGCTGGGTGTTCCGCAACCAGATCCAGGAGGTGCTGGCCATCATGGCGCAGGCCGGCGGCGTCGCCACCGCCGCGCTGGCCGTGGTGTTGCTGGTGATCCTCGCGGTGCGCTACTGGCGCCGGCGCGCCTTCATGCGGCTCACGGGCATGCCGCGCATCTCGGTGGAAGAGCTGCACGAGCTGCTGAGCGGCGAGGAGCCCCCGCTGGTGATCGACGTGCGCGGCAAGGCCGGCGTACAGGTCGACCCGCGCCGCATTCCGGGCGCGCAGGCCTATACGCTCAAGGCGCTGCAGCAGCGCAGCCTCGACCTGTCGCACGCGGCGGGGCGTGACGTGGTGCTGTACTGCAACTGCCCCAACGAGGTGTCGGCCGCGCAGGCTGCGCGCGTGCTGCTGGCGCGCGGTGCGCGTCGGGCCCTGCCGCTGACGGGCGGGCTCGATGCATGGGTGGCCTCGGGCCGGCCGACCACGGTCGACTGAGCGCTTCGGCGGTGTTCCGAGGGCCTGCACAAGGCCCACGCCAGCAGAAACCGGCTGCGCGTGCTAAGGTGCCCGGCCTTCGGGTTAACCCTGAATCCAGCCTTCTCGCAACCGGCAACCGGGATTCCTCCGTGTCCTCTTCATCCTCCACGGCCCCAGCGGCCCCAGCGGCCCACGCTGCCCATCCTTCCGCCCCAGGGCTCACGCCCGCGCTCACGCTGGTCTTCGCCGTCGCCTGCGGCCTTTGCGTAGCCAACATCTACTATGCCCAGCCGCTGATCGGCCCCATCTCCGACACGCTGCAGCTGCACGCCGGCCTGGCCGGGCTCATCATGACGCTCACCCAGCTCGGTTACGGCGCGGGCCTGCTGCTGCTGGTACCGCTGGCCGACGTGGTCGAGAACCGCAAGCTCATCATCGGCGCGCTGGCCGGTGCGGTGATCGGGCTGGTCGGCATCGCGCTGTCGGGCTCGGCCGTCACTTTCCTGGCGGCTTCTTTCGTAGTGGGCACCTGCGCCGTCGCGGCCCAGGTGCTGCTGCCCTTCGCCTCGCACCTCGCGCCGGAGGTCACGCGCGGCAAGGTGGTCGGCAACATCATGGCCGGGCTGCTGGGCGGGATCATGCTGGCACGTCCCTTTGCCAGCGTGGTGGCCTCGGCGCTGGGCTGGCGCGCGGTGTTCGGCCTGTCGGCCGCGCTGATGGCTTCGCTCATCGCCGTGCTGTGGCGCGTGCTGCCGCAGCGGCACCCGCATGCCTCGGTGGGCTACGCGCGCACCATGGCCTCGCTGCCCGGCATCGTGTGGAACACGCCGCTGCTGCGCAGGCGCAGCCTCTACCAGGGAATGATGTTCTCCGGCTTCCAGGCCTTCTGGACGGCCGTGCCGCTGGCGCTGGTGCACGAGTTCGGCATGGGGCAGGGCGGCATCGCGCTGTTCGCGTTGGCGGGGGCCGCGGGCGCTTTGCTCGCGCCCGTGGCAGGGCGGCTGGCCGACAGGGGCTGGACGCGGGCCGCCACCGGCTGGGCCATCGTCGTCGCGCTGCTTTCGTTCGTGCTGGGCGCCGTCTCCATGCACTACCACTCGCTGGCCGGGCTGGTCGCGGCAGGCATCCTGCTCGACGGGGCCGTGCAGCTGTGCCAGGTGCTCAACTTCCGCAGCCTGTTCATGCTGGCGCCCGAGCTGCGCGGCCGCATCAACGGGCTGTTCATGACCTTCATCTTCATCTGCGCGGCGGTGGCCTCGGGCATCGCGGCCGCCGTATACGCCTTTCACGGATGGGGCGGGTTGTGCCTGCTGGGCGGCGGGTACGTGCTGGTGGCGCTGCTCTACTACGCGACGGAGTTCAGGCGGGCATCGGTGCCTGCTGCCGTCGGCGGCTGACCCGGCCTGGCGGCCTCCAGGCGCGGTGGTAGCCTTGCCACCCGATGAACCTCCGCACCAAGATCGTTGCGCTCGCCGTCGCACCGCTGCTCCTGGCGCTGGTGCTGGTGGCCCTTGCGGTGCGCCACCAGGAGAACGACCTCGCCCAGCGCGAGCGTGCCCTCATCGAGAACAGCTACATGGCCCAGCGCCGCAGCGAGCTGCGCAGCTACGTGGACCTGGCCGTCAGCAACCTGATGCCGTTGTACGAATCGGGCCAGGACGACGAGGCCACCCGCAACGAAGCACTGCGCCGGCTGGCCGCGCTCAACTACGGCGACGACGGCTACTTCTTCGTGTACGACCTGGAGGGCAAGTCCCTCATGCACTCGCGCCAGCCCGAGCTGGTCGGACAGAACCTCTGGGAGCTGCGCGACTCGCATGGCCGCTACACCATCCAGGAGCTGATCAAGGGCGCGAAGGAAAACGGCGGCGGCTACGTCGAGTACGAATGGCGCAAGCCCTCGAGCGCGCAGCTGGCGCCCAAGCTCGGCTACGTGACCGCCATGCCGCGCTGGAACTGGATGGTGGGCACCGGCCTGTACCTCGACGACATCCAGACCACCATGGACACCCTCGACCGGCAGGTGAACGCCAACGTCACCGCCACGCTGCTGTGGATAGCCGGCATTGCCGCGCTGTGCCTCGGCGTGGTCAGCGCCGCCGGCCTGCTGCTCAACCTCAGCGAGCACCGCACGGCGGAAGCCAAGTTGCGCCTGCTGGCGCGCCGCGTGGTGCAGTCACAGGAAGAAGAGCGCGGCCACCTCGCACGCGAGCTGCACGACGGCACCAGCCAGACGCTGGTGTCGGCCAAGCTGCTGATCGAATCGGCAGTGGAATCGCTCGACCGCCAGCAGCAGCCCACGCCCCCTGCACTCGTGAAGGCGCTGCAGCGGCTCAACGATTCGCTGATTGAGGTGCGCCGCATCTCGCACCGGCTGCGCCCCGCATTGCTCGACACCCTGGGCCTGCCCGCCGCGCTGGAGCGGCTGGTCGACGAGTTCAGGGAAGAGGGCGGCGGCGTCGATGCCTCGATGATGATCGGCGGCGAATCCTTCGAGCTGCAGCCCGAGGTGAAGACCGCGCTCTTCCGCCTCACGCAGGAGGCGCTGACCAACGTGCGCAAGCACGCCAACGCGCAGCACGTGCACATTGCGCTGAACTTCGACGAGGAAGAAGGCGTGCGGCTCGAAGTGAGCGATGACGGCACCGGCTTCGACATCGAGGCCGTGCAGCTCGACCCCCGGCGCGGCATCGGCCTGCGCAACATGCGCGAGCGCATGGAAGCCATCGGCGGGCGGCTCACCATGTGCAGCAACGCAGGGCGCACCTCCATCGAGGCCGAGGTGCCCGCACGCAGCGCGAGGGCAGCAGCGGCCGACCAGAAACAGCAGGCACACGCGCCCGCATCAGGCGCCAGAGCATGACCACCGCCAAGACCATCCGGCTCTTTCTTGTCGACGACCACCCGCTGGTACGCGACGGCCTGCGCGCCCGGCTCGGCTCCATGCCCAACCTGGAGATCGTCGGCGAGGCCGGCAGCGCCGCCGAAGCGCTGGAACTGGTCGACAGCGTGCGGCCCGACCTCATGCTGATGGACGTAGGCATGAAGGACATGAACGGCATCGAGCTAGCGGAAGTGCTGCTGCAGCGCCAGAGCGCAACGCACATCGTGATGCTCAGCATGTACGACAACCCCGAGTACGTGCAGAAGGCCCTGCAGGTGGGCGCGCGCGGCTACGTGCTGAAAGACGCGCCCGCGGCCGAGATCGTCGCGGCCATAGAGGCCGTGTCGGCCGGCGGCACATTCCTGAGCCCGGCCGTGTCGAAAAAACTGTTTCGCACGCAGGAGCCGAGGCCGCTGCTCACGCCGCGCGAGAGCGAGATTCTTTCGGCGCTGGGCCGGGGCGAATCGAGCAAGCAGATCGCACGCGAACTGGGCCTGAGCGTGCGCACGGTGGAGGCGCACCGGCAGAGCATCAAGCGCCGCCTGGGCATCGAGGGGCAGGCAGAGCTCATCAAGTACGCGGTGGAACATGCGCGCGAATTCGGGCGCGATTCTTAAGTTGATGCAGCCGCTTCTGCAGCCTCTTTTTCGTTGATTGACCCGGCGACTGTCAGCGCTTTGTGTACTGGCGCTGCGGCCTCGCGATTACTCGAAGGAATCGAGAAATTCTGGGCAGAAAGTTATTTCTGCGCAGGGCTGGTCTTCTATACAGTGAATGCCCCTGTGGTTGAACGACCCACCAAGTGGGCATGGAGGGCAGAGCACACAAAGACTTCTCTTGAGTGAACCGCATTGCCTTGCGGCGGGCTGTTGGTGCGACTTGCATCGACGCGAACGTGAGGCGCAAAAGGCGACGGCCAAGGTGCGCGAACACCTTGACCGTCTGACCAAGTGACGTGCAGAACTTTGGAAAGAGAGCACACCAGATGGCTAAACGAATTATGGCCGGGGCCGCAAAGCCGGCATCCGCGGACGCGACCACCACGACACGGGACCCGTCCGGTCTTCTTGAGAACAAGCTGGAGCAACTGAACTCGCTGCTCTGGTGCTTCTACGGCGCCGGGGATGGATGGTTCCAGGATGCGGGGGAGGCGCATCGGGACAATCTGCTTTGGATTGCTTCGGATTTGGCGCGGGAGGCTGTGGTGCTTTATCAGGAGATGAGTCCGGCTGGGTGACCGGGCGTCGGGCGCCAAGTCTCTGAAAGTGGCTTGGCGCTTGCTGTGGAACTTCGGCTCTCTTCGCGGCTTTCCGTTTTGCAGCGGCTGCTGACTTCGGTGGGTAGGTCCACCACCGATCGGAGTGGGACATCTACCGGACACTCAGGCGCTGCTTTGTGCAGGATCGCGAACTCCAAGCATCTACGGTCGGGTGCGGACTGGCCTCAGTAGAATGCGCCATGACTAAGCCGGCTCTTTCTCTGAATATTTGGTCCAACGTCCGTCGGCCGCGTCCTGGTCGGGCGCCTCTGCACCCGGAGAATGACACACAGTCGGGTGCCCGTGCGGACAGTGCCAAGTCCGATGATCCGCGCTCGGATTTCCAGCATGACTACGACCGGCTGCTGTTCTCTACGCCCGTCCGGCGACTCGCTGACAAGACGCAGGTTTGGCCGATGGATGAGAATGACGGCGTGCGGACACGTCTGACGCACTCTCACGAAGTGGCGAACCTCGCTCGGTCTATCGGCACGCGTGTCTACCTCAAAAACAAATCTAAGTTCGATGAATCGGACATCGGTGACGATGCCCTGCTTAATGTCATCCAACCGATCCTCCAGGCTGCAGGGCTCGGTCATGATCTTGGCAACCCGCCTTTTGGCCACCAGGGCGAAGCCGCTATCGGCCGCTGGTTCAAGAAGCGAGCGAAATGGATCTTCAGCAAGAAAACCCCTGATGGCGACGACCTGAACTCAAAGGACATCGTGCCGGACGCCCTTCGCATGGAGTTCACAGCGTTCGACGGCAACCCGCAGGCGCTCCGGTTGCTTACGCGCCTTCAGACCCACGTGGATGGCATGGGGCTCGACCTGACGGCTGCGACTTTGGCTGCTGGACTTAAGTATCCCGTCAGCTTTGCGACGGTCGACGATGACTGCCCGGTCAAGAAAAAGGGGGGGTATTTTTCGTCAGAGCGAAGCGTGGTCGAATGGATTCGAGCTCAAACAGGTCTGAGCGAAGGTCAGCGACATCCGGTGACCTGGATCATGGAAGCCTGCGACGACATCGCCTACTCCGTGCTGGACGTGGATGATGTTCTGAAGAAGGGAGTGATGTCGCCCGACGACGTGCTTGTCGTACTGCGCCGCAAAGTTCCGGGCGATCCAACAGTTGAGGGCCTACATGAGCTGTTTGGCAGGATCGAGGGTAAAGACCTGCGCCCAGACACGCTGCGTGACATCAAAATTCAGTATCTACGCGCGCACTTCATCGGGGCCTTGGTTTCGCACGCGAGCGATCAGTTCAGCAGCGACGTAACGGCCATCTTCTCGTACAGCCATGCGACGCCGTTGATGGATAACTCACCATTGTGCTCAGCGCTGAAAAAGATTGCGCAAAAGTATGCGTTCGAGAATGCCGACGTGCTGAAAGCGGAGGCCCTCGGTGCAGCAGCGCTCGACGGATTGATGAGTGCGTTCTGGGAGGCGATTAGCGATCGCAAGAAGGACGATGACATCGAGTCCAAGCGGGTGAGCGCTCGGTCCAAATTTATCTTCTCTGTCATTAGCCCCAACTATGTTCAGGAGGCTGCTGCGGCGGCGCAGGCCGACCACGGCGCTGGCGGGCTACGCTATCGCGAACTACGGCTTCTGACTGATATGGTGTCTGGCATGACGGACTCGTTCGCGATGCGTCTCTGGGACGAGATCCAGGAGATCCCTCATGTCAACGGCGCCTAGTAATGACGCCCTGAAGCGTCGTCTGGATCGATATTTCTGGGCGAACAACACCGGAGAGATGGAGTTTCTCCGTCAAGTGCTCAAGGATAAGTTCATTGGCTTCGAGCGCGTGGCGGTAATCGGCGGCCTTGTTCGCGATTTTGCATATGAAGGGCGGAGGAGTTTTCGCTCCGACCTAGATCTCGTGATCGATGCGCCTAAGGAGAGGATCGCTGAAATTGCGTCCTCGCTACGTGCTACGCCGAATCGATTTGGCGGCTTCGGATGCAAGCAAGGTCCGTGGAAGATTGACTTTTGGGCTCTCGAGACGACTTGGGCGCGTAAGTACGTCCCTTTGAATTCGCTTGAAGACATCGTCTCCAGTACTTTTTTTGATTGGGATGCAGCCGCGTACGATCTGAAGGAAAAGAAACTTATCTGCTCAGAAGACTATCTGTTTCGAATCCGGAGCAGGACCTTAGATGTCAACCTGCTGCCAAATCCCTCACCGCTGGGAAACTTGGTTCGCGCTGTTCGCCGGCTCATGATCTGGCGGGTCCAGGCAGGTCCTTTGCTCAAAAGTTTCATTGAGAAGCATCTCGATGACGACGCACTGCGCTACATCCAGGTCAAAGAACTAGAGCTGTATCCGGTAGCGGTGTCGACGCGCTGGGCGACAACGGCCGATGCGAAAGAAGCACTTTTCGGTGAGAGCTGGGACAGGACAAAGGCACAGTTCGAACTTCGGTTGGATTGACGCCTGACGCGGAGGTCGCAATGGGCGCCGTCCCACCTATGTGGCGACGGGCGAGGGCGTGCCATGTACGGCGAGGTTTCCGCCATTCTCTTCGCCTGGATCACAGCAGGCTGATGAGTACGGTGCGATATCTTGGAATCGAGGGCGCCGCCGCGTTTGATGTGCGTGACTTTGCTAGACAACTCGACGATTGGCCAGAAACTGCGACTAGAGCGGTCGCTGGTGACTGCGAGAACGAACGTCTGCAACCAGTCTGAAGCCGCCATGCGGTAGAAAGGGCCAGGTGACTGCTGCTTGACCTCAAATGTGGCCCTTGTCACCGTGTGCGGCTGCTCCAGTACGCTTGATTGCCTGCGGCCTCACGTCCACTCTTGACCTGCTGCCACGAAAAAGCTATGAGCCAATTTCAAAACAGTTCTTTCATTGACAGCGGATACCAGCGACTGAAAGGCTTCCATTCAAAGAGACAGGTCACCGGTATCAGGCAGAAATTGCTCGATGAATTCAAGCGGCTGAATTCATCGCCGAGAGGACAAGGTTCGGCGAACTCACTGCAAAAGCTTCCTGTCTTTCAGCAGATCGGAAAGCTATCTGCGCTCGTCAAAGTTCCGGGCTTGCACGAAGCGCTGTCAACGCCCGAGCTGATCGAGTGCATCACTCGTCTAGGCGGACGCCCTCCGTCAGCGATTCAAGATACTCAACTGCTCCTGTCCCCACCCAACCAGGGCACCTCGACACTCGAAAACCTGAACTGGCACGTCGACATCGCCGCAAACCCCAAAGGCCCATTACCCGGAATCCAGGCCTTCTTCCTCATCGACGACGTAGCCCCCGGAGGGGGCGCGACGCTGGCACTGACCCGTTCGCATCGAGTCGACACCCAGGGCATGCCCACATCTTCCCGACTGCGCGAAGTGCTGAAGACCCCCGGCGACCTGAAGCGCAATCTCGATCAACTGGGCATTGAAATCATCGAGATGTCCGGCCGCGCAGGCGATGTCTTCCTGATGGACATGCGCGTGCTGCACACGCCATCGGTCAACTCGACGAAGAACGTACGGATGATGGCCACGACCCGCTTCTTCTTCGACGGACCTTCGCGCTAGGCCACTCCACGTCACGACGTTGACGAGGCCTGCAGACAGGGCCACCATCGCACAACGCGGCCGATGCCCGATCAGCCCGCGCCCCTGTTGCAGCCACCTAGCCAGCCCCGGACTAGGTAACCCCAACAGGGCACCCAAGGGCACTGCTCCGAACAAGCCTTCAAGGAGACACCCCATGCCCGAAACCGACAAGGTATTCGCAGGTTCGATCCCGAAGTTCTACGACACGCTCATGGTCCCCCTGATCTTCGAGGCCTATGCCCTCGACATGGCGGAGCTGGTCGCGCCCTCTTCGCCCGGCGCGGTGCTCGAAACGGCGGCTGGCAGCGGCGTGGTCACGCGGGCGCTTGCGCCCAGGCTCGGCGCCGGCGCGCGCTATGTGGTGACCGACCTCAACCAGCCCATGCTCGACTACGCCGCCACCCGGCAGGGCGACGGCACCGATGGCCGCAGCACCGGCATCAACATCGAATGGCGGCAGGCGGATGCGCTCAAGCTGCCGTTCGAAGATGCCTCGTTCGATGTCGTCTGCTGCCAGTTCGGCGCGATGTTCTTCCCTGACCGGACTGCCGGCTATGCCGAGGCGCGCCGCGTGCTGAGGCCGGGCGGGCGTTTTGTCTTCAACGTGTGGGACCGCATCGAGGAGAACGCCTTTGCCGACGAGGTCACCAACGCCATGGCCGAGCTGTTCCCGCAAGACCCTCCGCGCTTCCTGGCCCGCACGCCGCACGGCTATCACGACGTCGCGCTGATCCGCGAAGACCTGCGCCGCGCGGGCTTCACCAGCATCCAGATCGACACGCGCGAGAAGCTCAGCCGTTCACCCTCGGCGCGCGAGGTCGCCACCGCCTATTGCCAGGGAACACCGCTGCGCAACGAGATCGAGTCACGCGACGCCAACGCGCTCCAGCTGGCCACGGACCGCGCGGCTCATGCGATTGCGAGCCGTCATGGCGAAGGCCCGGTGGCCGGCAAGATCCAGGCGCATGTGATCGTGGCGGCGGGGTAGGGGGGCAAGGCAAAGGCGCCGCCGCTGGCGCCTTCGTTCTTCTTCAGTCGTCAGTGCTGGGTGACGACGATGGGCGCGCCCTTGGTGATGATCATCGTGTGCTCGTACTGCGCAGACAGGTTGCCTTTCACGCCCGCAAGCGTCCAGCCGTCGGAAGCCTCGGTGACGATGCGGCTCTTGGTCGACAGGAAGGGCTCGATGGTGATGACCATGCCTTCGTGCAGCGTGCGCGTGTCCGAGGGATCGAAGTAGCCCGGAATGTGCTCGGGCTCCTCGTGCAGCGTGCGGCCGACGCCGTGGCTCGCGAGGTTCTCGATGACCTTGAAGCCGTAGGCCTTGGCCGTGCGCTCGATGGCGGCGCCGATGCGGTTGATCGGCTGCCCGGCCCTGGCGGTCTTCATCGCTTCGGCCAGCGCGGTGCGGGTGGCGTGGCACAGGCGGGTCTTCTGCGGGTTGGTGGGCGGCACCACCGTGGTTCCGCCGGTGTCGGCGAAGTAACCGCCGAGCTCGGCCGACACATCGACGTTCAGCACGTCGCCGGCACGGATGACGCGGTCGCCGGGTATGCCGTGTGCCGCCTCTTCATTGATGCTGATGCAGGTCGTGCCCGGAAAGTTGTACGTGAGCTTCGGCGCAGACCGCGCGCCATGCTCTTCCAGCAGCCGCTGGCCGATGAGGTCGAGCTCGCGCGTGGTCATGCCGGGCTCCGCAGCATCGAGCATGCGCTGCAGCGTCAGCGAAACGATGCGGCCGATTCGCTTCAGGGCTACAACGTCGTCTTGGGTTTCGATGGTCATGTCGGGTCCTTGTGGAAATGAGAACGCGCGGAAGGTGAAGATGATGAGCGGCCCAGCCGGGCTGGGGCCCGTTGCCGGTGCGTCGGGTTGGTTGCATTGTTATATGCCGTACCGGATTCCCGGGCATCCTTGCGAGTCATTCGAAGCTATTCTTGCCCCGACGAGCTCCAACCCTCCTTCTTCGTCCAGGTGCCTCCAGAATGCCCGATCTTCCCCACAGCCCCGCCGCCGAACGCAACAAGCAGCCCATCCTCGACGCACTCGCCGGCATCCTCGGCGAGCAGGGCGCCATGCTGGAGATCGCATCCGGCACAGGCCAGCACGCCGTCTGGTTCGCCACGGCCTTGAGCAAGTGGACCTGGCAGCCCACCGACGCGGACGCCCGCGCGCTGCCCGGCATCGCAACCCGAATCGCGCAAGCCGCGCGGCCCAACCTCCGGGCGCCAGTCCTGCTCGACGTCACGGCACCCCAATGGCCTTCGCAGGGCTTCTCCTTCGCCGAAGGAGAGGAGAAATTCGACGCGATCTACTGCGCGAACATGATCCACATCGCACCCTGGGCCGCCTGCGTCGGGCTGATGCAAGGGGCGGCCCGGCATCTGCGTTCCGGCGGAGTGCTCGTTACCTACGGGCCTTACTTCGAGGACGACGTGCCGACGGCACCGAGCAATCTGGCGTTCGATGAGGACTTGCGTGGGCGCAATCCTGCGTGGGGCATTCGGCGGCTTGCTGATGTGGCTGCGCAGGCGCAGCAGGCGGGGCTTGTGTTGCGGGAGCGGCATTCGATGCCTGCCAACAACCTGCTGCTGGTCTTTGGCCAGCACTGAATCTTTCACCGGCGATTCTTGATCGTCGGGTAGCTTGCTCGACTCGTGCATGGGGCTGCAGAAAAATCAGGCCCCGGATGATCGCGGGAGGAAGCAGTGTCAATCTTTGTGCGGGCGCACGCTGCGCATGTGGCGTTTCGGGGTCTTTTCATCGCGGCAGGCGCATTGCTGCTCGGACTCATCTCGAACTTCATCCTGGTCGCGATCGGCCATTGGTACGAAATGAACATGGCGCGTAGCGAGTACGACCTCTCGGACGCTTTCATGATTGCCTTGCTGGCGCAGGCTGTTTGTGTTGTCGTCGGTGGATTGATCGGCAACTGGCTGTTTCAGCGACGGCGCAGCAAGAGAGACACCAAGAGCTGAAGGGGCACGCGATGGCGGCCCCCCGCGGACCTCACCGCCAGGGCGATTCCATCGATGCAACTTCTTCGAAGGTCATCGCCCGGACACTGCCCCCATCGCGCGGCACCGCATACCAGCAACGCGCAGGCGGCACATGCCCGGCCTCATACATCACGCGCACCACGGCCCCATGCTCATCGAGCCGCAAAACATGCGCTCCCATCGCCCGTTCCGCATGCGTGAGCGCAAACTCGGCCAGTGCGCGTTCGCTCGCGGCGCGGCGCCAGTGCGCTGCCGTTCTCCAGGTTCGCAATCGGTCGATCAGTCGTTTCATTGCGGATGCGTGGCCTCATCGGCCGGTTGCCCAAGTTTCGCGCACCGGCGTGCATCGATCACGATGTTTCACTTTTGAAACGCATCGGCGCTCCACGCCTGCAGCCGAGCGCGATTACATTCAAGCCCGGTGCGCATTCATGCGCCACCGTTTTTTTCCACCGTTTGATCCAAGCAAAGAAAGAACACCCGTTTTGAACAAGACCGACCTCATCGCCGCCATCGCCACGGACACCAACCTCAGCAAGGCCGATGCCGCTCGCGCGCTCGACTCCGCCATCGACAACCTGTCGCGTGCCCTGGCAAAGGGCGACACGGTGCAACTGATCGGCTTCGGCACCTTCGCCGTGGCCAGCCGTCCCGAGCGCGAAGGCCGCAATCCTTCGACCGGCGAGAAGATGATCATCAAGGCCAGCAAGGCGCCGAAGTTCACCGCCGGCAAGGCGCTGAAGGACGCGGTCAACGCGCCCGCCGCTCAGTAAGCCAGTAAGAAAAGAGACCCCAAAAGAACCCGCAGGAGGCACGCGCAGGCCTCTTGCCCAACCTCCCTCCGTGGCGCCCGCGCAGCAGTGCGGGCCGCGGAGGGCCGGCATCTTCAGGAAACCGTCGCATTCCGCGCTAGAGTTCGTGCAGGTTCACGAGCCCAGCCCTCCGACATGTACGACGCGCCTGTGCCGACACCCTCATCCCCCACCACATTGCAGCAGTGGCTGCTTCGGCTTCTTTCGATAGGGGCCTGCCTTCTGTTCATCGGCTGTGCGAGCCCCTCCGGGCCACGACAGGGCGGCGGCCCCGGGCCCGTCATCGGCGGCACCAGCACGTTGACGGCCGAGCAATCGAACAGCATCGCGATCCATGCGCTCGGCCTCGTGGGCACGCCGTACCGCTACGGCGGCAACACGCCCGATGGCGGCTTCGATTGCAGCGGGCTCATCGGCTACGTATACCTCAACAGCGTGGGTGAATCGCCGCCTCGCACGGTGGCGCGCATGACGGCTTTCGGCAGCCCGGTGGCAGTGTCCGAGCTTCGCACCGGCGATCTCGTGCTCTTCGGCTCTTCCACGCCCTCGCATGCGGGCATCTACGTGGGCAATGGGCGCTTTGTGCATGCGCCTTCGACGGGCGGCGTTGTGCGGCTCGATCGGCTCGATGGCGTGTATTGGTCGCGCCAGGTGGTGCAGGCGCGGCGGCCCTGAGCTGCTTCGGCTGAGCGAGTAGAGTCCTCAGCCGGATTTGCTGCCGCGACCGCTCTTCTTCGCGCCCTCGGCGCGCGGGCTCGCAGCACCCGCAGCAGCGGCACCACCAGCATTCAACTGCTCGACCCACGACAGCGCATCGACATACGCCATGAACCGGTTGAGGTACTCCGGCGACATGTCGCGCATGAGTGTGAGCGAGCGGTGCACGAGCTGGTGCGAGTTGAGCGGGCCGGCGTTCTGGGGCACCTTCGCGCGCGACTGATTCAGCCGCCGGTCGGCGCTGAGTTTGGACCACGTGCTCTTGAAGTAGCGGATCGACTTCAGCTCGGCGGCTGGCGCAGGCGCTGCAGCGCGAGAAGAGGGGCGGGGCACTGCCTTGCCCGTTGCCGTTGTCTTCGCTGCCGTTGTTGCCGTTGCTGCGGGAACGTCGACGGCAGCCGGCGCATGCTTCGCGATGTGCTCGATGAGCTCAGCGAATGCGTCGCGCTCGGGCTCGGCCGGCTGTTCCGCAGCTTCCGCGGACTTCGCCTTCTCCAGATCGTCGCCATACGCCGCAAGCAGCGCGATCACCTTGTTGTCGACGATGCGCCGCACTTCGCCATCGAGCGCAGCCGCGCGCCGGGCCATCGCCTCGATGACGCGAAAGCGCACCGGGTCGAAGCGCTGGTCGCCACGCGCGAGCGCCGCGGCGACCATGGCGCCGGTGTCGCGAGTGGTGGCTTCTTCCTGCTCAGTCACGAGGCTTCGCGCTGGCGCTGGAAGAAGAAGGGCGCGGCGTGGGCGCCATTTCCACGCGGCGGTTCTTGGAGCGGCCATCCGCGTCGGCATTCGACGCCACGGGCTGCTCGGAGCCGAAGGCGGCGGCGAAGATCGTCGATGACGGCACGCCGGCCTCAATCAGCGAGCGCGTCACGGTCAGTGCGCGCTGTGCCGACAGCTCCCAGTTGTCCGCGAACTGGCGCGCGTTGTCGCGCATCTGCCGGTCGTCGGTGAAGCCGCTCACCATCAGGATTTCGTCGCGCGACTTGAGATAAGTGGTCAGCGGCGCGGCCAGGCTCTTGAGCAGCTGCTTGCCCTCGGGCTGCAGTTCTGCCGAGTTGAAGGCGAACAGCACGTTGCCGCTGATGCCGATGCGGCCGTTGGTCAGCGTCACGCGGCCGGCCGCAAGCGGCGCCGCCAGGGCCTGTTCGAGCGTCTGCAGGCGCTTGGCCTCGGCCTGCCGCTGCTTGACTTCGGTCTCCAGCTTCGAGGCCAGCTCCATCTGCATGCCGAGCGCGCACACGAGGATGAGCACGAAGGCGCCGAGCAGGCCGGCCATGAGGTCGCCGAACACGGCCCACACCGGCACGCCGGGCTCGTCGAAGCCGGCCTCGATGTCTTCGCGGGTGCCCATCATGCTTCGCTGTCCGCGGGTGCCTGCAGTTGCTTCTCTTGCCTGCTGGCGATCTGCTGCATGTCTTCGACGATCTGCTTCTGCGACATGATGCTCAGGTCGATCACCTCGCGCGCCTGCGCGACGTAGTAGGCGAGTTGCTCGTCGCTGCGCGAGATCGATTTGCCCAGCGCGCCTTCGATGCGCTGCAGGTGGGCCGCGAGCTTGTCGTTCGACTGGCTGAAGAGCTGCACCGCGAGGCCGAAGGCCTCACCCAGGCTGGCCACCTCGACGGCGCTGCCGGCGATCTGCGCGGCCACGTTGCTCATCTTGTCGGACTCGGCTTCAGCCTTCTCGGTGAAGCGGCTGCCGACGCGCTCCAGCATTTCGGCCGATGCCGACACCAGCGTGTCGATGGCCGCGCGCTGTTCGGTCGAGGCGTGGTTCACCGCGTCGAGCAGGGTGGAAAGCGTTTCGAGGATGCGGCTGCGCTCCTCCAGCATGGTGTTGTCGCGCGCCATGCTGTCGGCGAGCTTCTGGCGCAGTTCCGTTACCACCTCGGCCGCGGCTCGTGGTGCTTCCGATGCGGCCTGCAGCAGTTGCGCGATCTCGGTGACGGTGCTCTTCGCGTGCGCTTCGGTCTGCGCCGACATGTCGCGCGCGGCCTGGGCCATGGTGTCGAAGAGCTGCTGCTGCTGGCTCGCGTTGTGCGCGTTGGCCTGCTGCCATTCCTGCTGCAGCGAGGCAGCCATGGCGCCCAGCGATTGAGTCCATGCCGCGAGGCGCTGTTCGTCGCGCGATGCCATCTGCGACATCGCATCGGCCGCGGCCTGAGGTGCCTCGGCGGCGGCCTGCAGCAGCCGCGAGATCTCGGCGACAGTGTTCTTTGCGTGCGTCTCGGTCTGCGCCATCGTGTCGCGCGCGGTCTGCACCATCGTGTCGATGAGCTGCTGTTGCTGGCCTGCGTGGTGCGCGTTGACCTGCTGCCATTCCTGCTGAAGCGATGCGGCCATGGTGGTCAGCGATTGCGTCCAGGCCGCGAGGCGCTCTTCGTCGCGCGATGCCATCTGCGACATCGCGTCGGCAGCAGCTTGCGGTGCCTCCGATGCGGCTTGCAGCAGCCGCGCGATCTCGGCGACCGTGCTCTTTGCATGCGCTTCGGTCTGGGCCATCGTGTCGCGTGCGGTCTGCGTCATCGCGTCGATGAGTTGCTGCTGCTGGCCCGCGTGGTGCGCGTTGACCTGCTGCCATTCCTGCTGCAGCGATGCGGCCATGGTGGTCAGCGATTGCGTCCAGGCGGCAAGGCGCTGCTCATCTCGCTGTGCCATCTGCGACATCGCGTCGGACGCGGCCTGCGGTGCCTCGGCCGCGGCCTGCAGCAGTCGTGCGATCTCGGCGACGGTGCTCTTCGCATGCGTCTCGGTCTGCGCCATCGTGTCGCGTGCCGTCTGCGCCATGGTGTCGAGCAGCTGTTGCTGCTGGCTCGCGTTGTGCGCGCCGGCCTGCTGCCATTGCTGGTGGAGCGAGGCGCCCATGTCGGTGAGCGATTGTGTCCAGGCCGAGAGGCGCTGTTCGTCGCGCGCTGCCAGCTCGGTCTGCAGCTTGGCGTGCGCCTGGTCCACGGTCTGCAGCAGCGATGCGGTGTGCTGTTCGAACGCGGCGGTGGCGGAGGTGAGGGCCTGGTGCGCATCGCCCGACAGCTTTTCGCTGACCTGCTGGTGCTGCGCGAGCGCGTCGCCCCAGGTCTTCGACACGTTGCCGACGGTGCTTTCGAGGCGCGCGGAGACGCTGTCGACCAGCGCGGCGGAACGCTGCTCGAAGGTCTGCGCGAAGTGGTCGTGCGAGCCGCGCACGTCCTTCGACAGCGCTTCGGTGGTGTGCTGGTGTTCGGCGAGCGCGGTCTTCCAGGTGTCGGCCACGCGGTCGGTGGTGGCCTCGAAGCGGCCGGAGAGGCCGTCGAGCTGCTGCTGCACGGTGTTCGAGATGGTCTGGTGCAGCGCGGCCGTTTCGCGCGCGATGCCGGCCATGGTGGCTTCGACCACGGGCTGGATCGCGGCGCCCGCGACGCGCGCGCTCTCGGTCAGGCTCTGCTTGAGCGACTGGTCGACGGAGGAAGCGAGGTTTCCGTACACGGCCTCGGCCTTGCTGTGGAAGCTGTCCTGGCTGGCCGCGAGCCGGTCACTGAGGGACTGGTTCTGCCGTTCGATGGCGTGCACCATGGCCTGCAGCTGGCCGATCATCTCGGGCATGGCGTGGGCCTGCTGCTGCAGCAGCTTGAACGACTCTTCGCGCTGGTGCGTCTGCGAGAAGACGCGCAGCACGGTGGCGATCTTCGTGTCGAGCACCTGCCCGGCCTGCAGGCGCTCGCGGCGGCTCAGCGCAGAGGCCAGGCCCAGCATGGCCGATGCGGCCACGCCCGCCACCGAGGTGCCGAAGGCGAGGCCGAGGCCCTTCACGGGGGCGGAGAGCGAATCGCGGATGGTCTGCAGGTCGGTCGAGCTTTCCAGCGCGAGGCCGGTGCCCCGGAGCGTGACCACCATGCCGATGAAGGTGCCCAGCATGCCCAGCAGCACCAGGAAGCCGGCGAGGTACGGTGTGAGGGCGGGGCCCGGCAGGCCCACGCGCTCGCCCTCGATGCGCAGGCGCACGGCGTTGCGCAGCGAGGGATGCAGCCGGTCGAGCCAGGTGCCCAGGCTGTCGGGCGGGGCTGAGAGGTCGGCCGTGGCCTGCGTCAGGCTGTCGGTGGCCTGCTGGAAGCGGTGCAGCTCCAGCGCGCCCATGATGTAGAACGCGCCGATGATCAGCGTGACGGCCAGTGCCAGCGGGTTGGTGCCGATGTATCCGGCGCCTACCCAGCCCACGACGGCAAGGCCAGCGACAAATACGGCGTAGTGGAGGAATCGGGTCATGAGGTCCTGGTGGCCTGGGTGCGAAGGGCATCGAGCAGCCCTTCGACCGGTTGAAATCTGAAGTCCAGTTCGGCGAGCAGCACGTCCTGGGCGTCCTTGCGGAACACGTCCAGCCACTCGTCGGCGGGCTGGGCACTGTGGGGGTTGTCTTCTGTCTCGGATGCTTCGGCGTCGGCTTCTGCCGGCGGAGCTTCGGCGGCCTTGCGCAGGCGCTCGAAGTGCCGCTCGAGGATGCCCGGCACGGCCGACAGCAGGCTGTATTCGCGTGCTTCGAGCACCTGGGCCATGACCACGTCGACCGATGCGAGCCGGGCCATGGCCGGCGACTTGGCCGCCATGGCCGCGCGCAGCTTGCCGCGCAGCGTGCTCGCGCCCGCTTCCATGGCCTGTTGCCGGGCCAGGTAGCGGCGCTTGTAGGGGGTGAAGTCGGAGGCTGCGTCCTTGCCGGCGCCGAAGGTGTTGTCCTCGACGATGGCAGTGGCCAGTGCGGCTTTCACGCGCTGGCATTCGCTTTCTTCGTTGTTGCGGGGGGCGCGAAGGCCGGTTTGCGGCGTTGCCGGGGCACCGTCGAGCGCAGCGGACAGCGAGATGGCATCGGTCCAGCCGAACCACTGGCTCAGCCGGTCGGCGGTGGGTTGCGCGGGTTCCCGGGCGTCGACGTTGGAAAGCCTTGAGAGCAAGCGAATGAGCGCCGAGCCGTTGAAACCTGTGCGCCTTGAAACTTGCTCCATGCCCCCTGAAAGCGCCTGATTGCGCGTGATCCGAAAAACCCGGCAGTCTACAACAGGGCCCTCTGTCCGAGCCCTCCCGCCAGGCCCCGTCAGCCCCCGGCTATGTAACGAAATGCCAGTTTTTTCATCATGTGCGCGGCGAGCGCGGCGAAGTCACGTGTTCGGGCCGCAGGCCCAGCCCCACGGCCCGCGCCGGCAGCCGGCGAAGCAGCGGCCAGCGCGCAAGCAGCCGCAGGGGCAAGGGCAGGCGCCGCGGGCCTGTCGCCGGCTTGCCGTCGAGCACGGCCATGAGCACGCGGTCCTGTATGAAGCGCTGCACGGCCTGGGTGACCTGCACGGGCAGTTCCCTGCGGCGCTGCAGCTGGGGCAGCAGGGCGTCGATTTGCTTCTCGGTCGCGTCGCCGGCCAGCGCGGCGGCCAGCAGGTTCGCCGCAGCCACGGCGTCCTGCACGGCGAGGTTGATGCCGACGCCGCCCACCGGCGACATCGCATGCGCGGCGTCGCCGATGCACAGCAGGCCGCGGCATGACCAGCTTTCGAGGCGGTCGACCGTCACTTCGAGCAGCTTCACCGCGTCCCAGTCGGGCAGTGCGGAAGGCAGCCGGTCGGCGAGGAAGGGCGCGATGCGGCCGATTTCCTTGTGGAAGGCGCCGATGCCGCGCGCGCGCAGCGCGTCATGGCCGCCCTTGGGTATGACGAAGGCGCATTGCCAGTAGTCGCCGCGGTTCAGCGTCACCAGGAAGTGGCCACCCGCGACGTGGCCCGCGGTGGCAGCTGGGTCGCCGGCCAGCCTCGGAACGGCCATCCACAGCACGTCGATGGGCGCGCCGTAGCTGATGTGCGGCAGCGCCGCCGCATCGCGCAGCGCGGAATGCCGGCCGTCGGCGGCCACCACCAGCGAGGCATGAAGTTCGACGTCGCGCGGCTGGCCGGCATGCCGGCCGCGCCGCACCTTCACGCCGTTCACGCGGCCCTTGTCCTGCAGCAGGCCGACGGCTTCGGCATCGGTCCAAAGCTCGAAGCCCGGGTAACGCCGGGCCTCGTCGCACATGAAATCGAGAAACTCCCATTGAGGCATCAGCACGAGAAACTTGCTGTGCGAGGGCAGGTGGGTGAAGTCGGCCACCGGAACGCTGCGGCCCTCGAAGGTGGCGCGAAGCTCGTCGATGCGATCGTGCGGGCGCTGCAGGAAGGCTTCGAGCAGGCCCAGCTCGTGCAGCACTTCAAGCGTGGACGGATGCACGGTGTCGCCGCGAAAGTCGCGCAGGAAGTCGAGATGCTTCTCCAGCACGACGACGGGCACGCCGGCTCGGGCCAGCAGCAGGCCCAGCACCATGCCGGCAGGACCGCCACCTGCGATGCAGCAGCGTGGCGTCGAGGATGCGCTCGCTTGGGCGGTTGGCGTGTCCATGGCTCCGATCGATCGATCCGGTCGCGCCGCGAACGACGTGGCCTGGGTTGCCCGGCACCGCGCAGTACCGGGCTCGGCGCCCCGCGGCTCAGGGTTGCGCGAAGGTGACGCGCTGGGCGATGAGAACGCCGTCGACCACGCGGTCTCCGACGACTGTCACGCGCTTGCCGTTGCCCAGGTCCGCGGCGGTGCCGTTTTCGAAGATGGTAGCGGAGCCGCCGGCGTTCACGCGCTGGCCGCGCACCATGAAGTCGGAAGCCGACTGGTAGCCGGCGACGGGGCCGATCACCGTGAAGGACGCCGGCCCGCCGGTGCCCGGCACGTAGCGGATGCGCAGTTTCTTCGCCACGAGCACTTGCCCGGAGAGGAAACCGTCGACCTCGACCTTGACGCCGTTGCCGATGGAGCCGGCCGGACCGCCGGTGATCTGCGCATTGCGTGCGTCGACCTTGTTGCCGAGCACGCGGAAGTCGCCGATCGAGGCGAAGTCGGTGGCGACGCCCGCGAGCTGGAGCGCGATGCCGTCGGCCGTCGGGATGGCGTACCAGCCCTTGACCGTGGAGGCGGTGAAGCGGCCGGCCACTGGCGCCACTGTGCCGCGCACGCGGACGATGGCGCCTTCGGCCAGGCTGGCGGTGTCGAGGCCGGGGCCGAAGTCGACGGTGAGCAGGCCGAGCGTGAAGTGCCGGCCGACAAGGTCGAGGCTCTGGACGGTGCCTGTCACCAGCGGCTCGACGGAGCCCGGCGTGATCTGGACGCGCGTGGCGCGCAGCGTGCCCGGTGCGGCGGGCAGGCCCCAGACCTGGATCACGGCGCCGTCGCGCAGGTCGGCTGCGCCGTTGGAGTCGCCCCAGACGGTGGCGGTGTCGGTGGTCACGCGGCTGCCCATGACGGTGAAGCTGCCGTTCGAGAGGTCGATGTTGGAGATGGCGCCTCGCAGTTCTGCCGCCGAGACGACCTGGGCGGCGGTGCCGCTGGTGAAGTTGGCGTCGACCTTGCCGGCGATGCGCGCGCTCATGCCGATCTGCAGCTCGGTGGTGTCCTCGAGGCTGAAGGTGGCGCTGTCGGTGTTGTAGCGCAGGCCATTGAGGATGACGCTGCCGAGGCCGTCCGCGGCGCCGATGCCGGCGGCGTCCGCGCTCACGCCTGTGCCGCCGGAGCCCACGCCGGAGCCTTCGCCGTTGGTGTTGCCGGCGGTGCTGGTGCCGCTGCTCGCGTTGCCACCTGCGCCGCCGTTATCGCCCGAGCTGGCGGAACCGCTGCCGGAGCCGCCCGTGCCGCCGCCGCTGGTGTCGGTGCTGCTGCCAGTTGCCGCGCCAGTTGCGCTGGAGCCCGCCCCCGAGATGCCGGCGGCGCCCAGGCCGGACGTGCCGCCGCCACCGCCGCCTCCGCCGCAGGAAAGGAGCATGGTCATGCCGCCTGCGATCAGCAGGCTGCGCAGGAAGCCGCGCGCGAGCCGGAAGGAACCGGGGAATGTGAGAGTCGTGTTCATCGTGAGGGCCCGCTCTTCTTCGGCGCGGCTTCGTCGTCTTCGTAGTAGGTATAGATGCCGACGCGGATGCGCGCCTTGCTGTCGGCGGGCGCGTGCTCGACGGCCTGGGTCATTTCGCGGGCGAGTTCGCGGTGCAGGGCCGCCCAGCGTTCGCGCGCGAGGAGCTGGATCTTTTCGCAGTCTTCCAGCGTGAGGCCGCGCGCGTAGACCGAGCGCTCGAGCATGCGGGGCGACGCGCCCAGGGTGTTGGAGACGGCGGCCAGCAGGTGGTCGCGGCCGTTGTCGCCGAGGAAGGCGAGCATCGACTGCAGGTCTTCGACCGGCACGAAGCCGTCGGCCATGAGCTCGGCGACGCCGTTGTCCTCGGCCACCATGTTCAGGCGCACCAGTTCATCCAGGATGGTGCGGTGATGCATGTTGCCGCGGCTGGCCAGGCGGGCCACGCGCTCGAAGGAGGGCGTCTCGTCCTCGGTGGTGACGGGAATGCGGCGCAAGGCGTCGTCGTCGGCCGTCATCTGCAGCCAGAGCGTGAAGGTCTTGGCGGCCGCCGAGAGTTCGGTATGGGGCAGCGGGTCGACGGTGGCGCGGACCTTGGCGGTGACGGCCTTGCGGTTCAGGCCGGTGGTGACCGAGATCTGGCTGAGGTTGGGCCGGCGCACGCCCTGCTGGCGCCAAGAGCGCTGGGCCTCCTCGATGAGCAGGTCGCGCAGCAGGTCTTCCAGGTGCGGATGCTTGACGCCCATGGCGAGCGCCAGCCGGACGACGGGACGAAGGATGCGAGCGCAGGCGGCAAGGGCCCAATCCAGCCGATGTTCCATGAATGCGGTCGTTGCTCCTGGTTCTGTGCGTCCGAGACAAAAGTAAAGGGGCCCGGGCCGCCGGCCGGTCCCCTGCGCAGCGGGGTATTGTCGTTCGTCCCGATGGCCGGCCTTTCCGGCATGCCGGGGCGGACCTAGGTCGCGGTGCAGGTGCCGTCGTTCGACCTCGTGACATTGGTGCGCCCGGTGGCACTGATGCTTACGGCGCGCGACTGGTTGGCGCTGGGGGTGGTGCGGCATATGGTGATCCGGCTCTGGCTCGCGCCCATGCCGGTGGCCTGGAACACGATGGCGCTCGCGCCGCCCGCCTCGCGCAGCAGGTAGCCCGAGGCGGCGGCGCTTTCCGCGCGCAGCACCTGCGTGCCGCTCAACACGATCCAGCCGGTTTCCCATTGGCCGTTGGTGCTGCAGCTGGTGCCGTCGGCCGAGGCGCACAGTGTGACGGGGGCGTTGCGCTTGATGGCTTCGCTGCGAGCGAGCTGGCTGCCCGCCACGAGCGAGGTGGAGTAGTTGCTCAGGCGCATGGAAAGCCGGATGCCGTCGAACGAAGGCACGGCGATGGCGACGAGCACCACCAGCACGGCCACCGTGACCATCAGCTCCACCAGCGTGAAGCCGTATGCGCGGGAGGTGCGGGGGCGGTTGCGCATGTTGCCGGTGCTGCGCGGGCTCACTTCTGGATGAACCAGTAGACCCGGCCCTTGGGCTGCTTGAACGCCGCCTTGGGCGCGGTGCCCTTGGGGCTGAGGAACGAGTCGGGGTTGGCGCCGATCACCACGTCGCGCATGCTGCCGTCGTCGAGCTGTACGCGACCCACCACGGGCGAGGGCGCGAGGCCGCCGCCCACCACGTTCTGGAAGCGGCCGCCGGTTCCCTGGGGCGCGGCATTGACGTAGGACACGTTGTAGACGCGCGCGGTGCCCAGATCGGCGCGGCACGACTGCGCGTTCGGGTTGCTGGGCGTATGGGTGTTGAAGGTGGTGATGCCGTAGGCGGTGACCGAGCTCGTCACCACCTGCTCGCCCGCGGCGAGGGCGAGGTACCAGCCCTTCTTCGTGGCGAGGTCGGAGGAGGTCGGCGTGGAGGTGTCGGTGATGGGCTGCAGCGAGGCCTGGCACAGCAGCCCGTTGCCGGTGCCGCAGCGGCTGGTTTCGCTGCTCAGCCAGGTGCTGTCGGTGGGCTTGTCGACCAGCATGTAGAAGCGGTTGGCCACGCCGAGCGCGACGTTGTAGTAGCGCAGCGGCTTCTCGCGGTCACCGGAGCCCAGCAGGATCACGAAGGCGCCGTTGTCTTCCACCACGTCGGGGGCGAACATGAACTTGCGGTTGGGCGTGCAGGTGGTCACGGTGTCGCAGCCGAGCGAGGCGATCTGCGTCATGGTCCAGCCCGAAGGAGCGCCGCTGTCGACGGCGATGCGGTAGACATTGCCGCCCAGGTCCGCCGCGTAGGCGATCCTGGCGATGCCGAGGGAGTCGGTGACGACGGTGATTTCTCCAGCGACCGGCCGCGCGGTGGCGAACATCTGCAGGCGTGCGCCGGTGTCGGCGTCGAGCACGTAGATGCCGCTGCCCTTCGCGCCGCTGCCGCAGGCCTGGGCTGCGCTGTTGGTGTCGACGTCCTCGCACTTGTCGTAGCCGCCGCCGAAGATGAGCAGCGGGCTGTTGCCGCCGCCGTAGCCGTTGGCGCGCATCACCTTGGGGGCCGACCAGGTCTGGCCGATGCCTTCGAAGCCGGTGTCGCAGCCGGTGTCGTCGCCCTGGTTGGGGCAGCCCTTGCGCCATTTCAGCGTGGGCGCGGAGGCGGATGAAACGTCGAAGGAATAGATCAGCCGGCCGCCGCGGCGCATGCTCGCGAAGAGCCAGGCGGTGCTGTCCTTGCGGTAGGCCGAGACCGGGCCGTCCATGCCGTAGGGCTTGGGCGCGACCGCGCCGGCGGTGACCGGCAGGCCGGGGAAGTTGATGCGCGTGGTGTCGTCGTAGAGCCGCTTGAGGCTGCCGTAGAACTCCGGCGGCATGAAGGACCAGAGCTCGTCGCCGGCGGCCGCCGAGCCGATGGCCGCGCTGCGATTGCCGTTGACGGCGCGCAGCACGCCGTCGTTGCCGCCGTAGAACACCACCACCTGGGGCGAGGCATCGGTGCCGTAGTTGATGGCCACCGGCCGCGAGTGCACCACGTCGCCATGCACCGATGGGCGCATGGAGGTCGATGTGACGGGATTGCCCTGCGCGTCGAGCCGCTCGTCGCCCTTGTTGTCGAGGCCGCGCGCCCAGTTGATGAGCGCGGTGCGGTCGGTGTCCGCCGTGACGCCCAGCGCCGCCTTGGTGATGGCGGAGTTGCCGTCGGCGAAGGCGGTGAGGGCGGTGCAGCTGCCCGGCGCGCAGGTTTTCATGTTGCGGTTGGCCACCGCGAGGCGGCGCAGCATGTAGCCCTGCGCGCCTTTTTCCACCACGTTGCCGTCGGGGCTGTCGGCGGCTTCCTTGCCTATGCAGTCGCCGGAGGGCCGGAAGCTCCAGTAGAGGTCGGTGTCGCTGGGAGCGGGCGTCCAGAAGCTGCGGGCGCAGGGCGCGACGAAGCCGGTCTGGTTGTTGACGGCGTTGTTGCCCACCGAGTCCTGCAGGATCAGCTGGTTGCTGCTGTCCAGCCCGAGCTTGTATTGCTTGAGGTTGCCGTTCCAGCGCGGGAAGGCGTCCTGGTCGGGGCGGAACATGCCCACGAACACCTGGTTCAGGTAGGTGCCCTGGGTGTTCACGCTCACCGGCAGGCTTACCGAGGAGAACACGCTGTTGACCGACTGGATCTTGCTGAAGATGTCGTCCAGCGCCGCGCCGAGCGCGCTGCCGAGGTTGGGCTGCGCCGAGATGTCGTAGTACTCGCCCTTGCTCTGGGTGGCCATGCTCTTGAGCAGCGCGCTCCAGCCCGGGCCCTGGCCGCCGGTGGCCTTGGCGGCCTCGATGGTGTAGACCTTCACGCCCATGCTGGTCTGCAGGAAGCGCGACCACTCGTCGGCCGTGTTGTCCTGCGAGCCGCTGGGGCTCAGTGCGATCTGCGTCGCGTCGCCGCCCGCGGCGCGCAGGGCGGCGTTGGAGGTCTGGCTGTCGTTGGTGTTGTCCTGCGCCGCGCCGTTGCTGATGTAGATGACGTAGGTGCCGGTGCAGTTCTCGGTGCTCGGGCCGACGTAGGTGGTGGCGGAGAAGCTGCCGAGCGCGTTGCGCGTGAGCGCGTAGATGTCCTTCGAGGCCTGGGTGCCGCTCACGTTGCCGGCGTAGTCGGCCTTGACCTTGCCGCTGCCGGCGATGGGCGTGCCGCTCGCCAGGTAGCGGTAGACCTCGGCCATGGTCTTGCCGGCCTTGCCGCCATTGGACTTGTCGCCGATCTTGTCGAGGCTGCGGATGAGCGCGCCGTACTTGACCTTGGTGCCGTCGTCCAGCGTGCGCACCGCGGCGCGCACGTAGCCGCCGTCGGAGTTGGAGTTGCCCTGGCCGGTCTCGGTGAACATCATCAGGCCGACCTTGAACTTGTTGGCCTTCAGGCTTTCGAAGGCCGAGGCCAACGCGGTCATCTCGGCGGTGAAGGGCTGGTTCCAGTTGGCCGTGTTGTCCAGCACGAACAGCACGTTCGGCGCCTGCGCCGCGCTGGGGTTGTAGCCCACGAAGAGGTCGATGTCCTCGGCGCGGGCTTGGCCCGCCGGCAGTGCCGTCAACGCGGTGAGCGCGGCGGCCGTCCACAGCGAAGCGAGAAGTTTCCGGATCATGGTGCGGGCCTGTTCGTCGTCGGGTTGTCGTGAAGTGGCATGCCTAGGAGGCACAGAAGGCATCGAACTGCGCCTTGTTGAGCAGCGCGCGCACGCCCTGGCGCACGGCCGTGGAAGTGCCGGTGGCGGTGTCGGTCACCGTGGTGCTGATGTCCCAGACCGAGTTGTATTGGTCGGGCAGCGTCGCGAGCCCGGAGCCGCTGGTGGAGGCGCCGCCCGTGACGCCGCCCGGGCCCGTGGTGCCGCCGCTGCCGCTGTCCAGGGCCTTGGTGGCGCGCACGCACACGGGGGCGGCGACGTTCACCGTGTAGTCGGTGACGCCGTCGTTGTTGATGTCCACCAGACTCACGGTGGGTTGCGGCGGCGAGAGCGTCGGGCTGCCGTCGCTGCCGGGCACGAGCAGGCTGGTGGCGGCCTCTTCGATCGCGCGGTTGGCGGCCGCGACCGCTTCGTTGCGCGTCTGCAGGTTGCCCACCGCCTTGAGGTTGGCGTTGCTCAGGTTGAAGGCGGCGGTGACCACCAGCGTGATCAGCAGCAGCATGATCATCCCGATGAGCAGGGCGGCGCCGCGCTGGCCGCCGCCACGGGTGCCGCCGATGCGTGGCATGCGTGTCTTCATGGCGTTTCCCTCCGGCCGGTGACGTTGCTCAGGCGCACGGAAGTGGAAAACGCGTGGCGCTTGTAGTGGTCGTTGAACGGCCCCAGCGTGGCGCCGCCGAGCTGGTAGGTGCGGGTGTCGGTGTGGCCGGGCGAGGCCTCGACGCTGCGCGCCAGCACGTTGAGCTTGACGGCCACCACGTTGACGAGCTGATCGGCGGTGCAGGCGGGGCTCGTGGTGCAGTGCACGAATGCGCCGTCGGGGCTGCCGTCGCCGCGGTTGGCGGGCGTGGACTTGTTCGCGGGATCGGCCCAGGCGATGGCCGTGGTGTAGTCCACGGCGGCGCCGGTCTTGCTCAGCGTGTCGAGACCGAGCTCTACGCGGAAGCCCTCGACGCCCTCGATCAGCGGCGTCGGCGGCTGCTGCGCCAGCGTGCCGCCCGCCAGGTCGAAGCGCGAGCGCGCGAGCGTCGGGATGCCGTCGCCCACCGTGTCGGCGTAGTCGCGCACGTAGTAGATGTCGGCGACGAGCTTGCGCTTGGGCGATGGGGTGGTGCAGTCCTTGCGGAACGTGGTGTCGAAGCCGGCGATCGACAGCGAGAAGGACGACGGCTTCTGCGTGCCGCACAGCGACGACTGGAAATACATCGCGCCGCTCGTGTCGGCGTCGCAGTTGGACGTGCCGGGCAGGCAGGTCTCGGCATGGCGCACCACGAGGATGTCGGTGCCGGCCTTCTTGTTCTTCAGCAGGTCGGCGCAGCTCGCGGGGACGCTGTCGTAGGTCTGCACCGGGAGGTCGAGCAACTGGCGCTTGTAGTCGTCGGTCCAGTTCGCGGCGGAGTAGGGCAGGCACGGGTCGGGCAGCGCGCCGGTGGGCACGTGCGTGGGGGCGCCGGTGACGGTGAGATCGTCGAACTCGGGCATGTAGTTTTCCCAGAAGCCTGCGTGGGAAAGCTCGTTCTCGAGCACGAAGATGCTGAGGCGGCCGGTCTCGATCTGGCGGTTGACCCGCTCCAGCTCGCGCTGGGAGTTGCTCACGTTGAGGAAGAGCGCGAGCAGCGCGGCCACCACGATGAGCGTGATGGTGATGGCCACCATCAGCTCGATCAGCGTGAGGCCGCGCTGGGCATGCCCCAGGGCTCGCGTGCGGTTCATGAGAGCGACCCGATGCGCACCAGCGTGGTCACGGCGCGGCGGCACTTGTCGCCGGTGCACTGGGTGCCGGTGTCGTACTGGCCCTTGCCGCAGGCCACGCCGGCCGGCGGTGCGGAGATCGGCCCCAGCCCCTGCCACGCGACGGTGACCAGGTACTCGTTGTTGCCCATGTCTTCCACGCAGCCGCGCCCGCCGATCACGGTGCCCAGCTTGCTGCCGCCCGAGATTTCGGCGGCGCCCTGCAGCGCGTTGCACCACTCCTTGGCGTCGGTCTGCTGTCGCGTGCCGGTGGCGGTGGGGCAGGCGGCGTCGGCGCCCAGCGGCGCGCTGGTGACGTAGCTGGCGGCAGTGCGGCGGTTGGTCGCGATGCGGCTGGCCATGTCGTTCAGGAGGATCAGCGCCTGCGAGCGCTGGTACGACTCCATCTCGGAAGCCTGCATGCGGGCCTGGAGCCCGACGAGGCCGAACAGGCCGATGGCCACGACGAGCAGCGTGACCAGCACCTCGATCAGCGTGGTGCCGCGCTGGCGGCGGATGAAGCGGCTCTTCACCATTTGCCGGACGGCGCCTTCACGCCTTCGCTGGTGAGTGTGAGGTTGCCGTCACCCGATTGCGCGCCGGTCGGCGTGAAGGTGAGCGTATAGCCCGGAATGCCGGTGGTGGAGAGGGTGACGTCGTAGCTGTAGTTGCCGGAAACCTCGGCGGGCAGGCTGTAGCCGCTGGCGGTGAGTGCCGCCTTGTCGGCGTAGCCGCGGTTGGCGATGAGGAACTGCTGCTGCCGGTTGGCGATGTCCAGCATCTGCGCCTGGGCCGCCGAGCGCTTCGAGCGGACGACGTACTGCTGATAGCTCGGCAGGGCGATCGACGCCAGGATGGCCACGATCGCGACCGTGATCATGAGCTCGATCAATGTGAAGCCGCTGCTGCGTCTGCGTGCCTGCGAATGCTGGTTCATCGTGGCTCGAAAGGAATGTTTCACATTGTTAATTATGTGAATTTATCACATTTATGAGAAATGCAAGGCCTCGGGAAGACCCGTTTCCGGGCCTCGTACCGGTGGAATCGAGGGTTTCCCATTACGCAAAGCCACGCGCCCGCCCCGCGCGGTCCGACGGATGCGCCACGGCGCTGGGCCGGCAAAACTCCCCGGGTTCAATTCCGAGGAGACATCCGCATGCACAGCATCCGACGCCATCTGGTGTGGCTGGTCGTGGCCGTGGTCGGCGCGTTCGCGCTTGCCACCGTGGCCCTGACCCGAGGCGAAAGCGTCAACGCCCTCTGGGTGGTGGCCGCCGCGATCTGCACCTACCTGATCGCCTACCGCTACTACAGCCTCTTCATCGCCGACAAGGTGCTGGGCCTGGACGGCAACCGCAAGACGCCGGCGCACCGCCACAACGACGGCCTGGACTACGTGCCGACCGACAAGAACGTGCTGTTCGGCCACCACTTTGCGGCCATCGCGGGCGCGGGGCCGCTGGTGGGACCGGTGCTCGCGGCGCAGATGGGCTACCTGCCCGGCCTGCTGTGGGTGCTGGCCGGCGTGGTGTTCGCCGGCGCGGTGCAGGACTTCATCGTGCTGTTCATCTCCACGCGGCGCGACGGCCGTTCGCTGGGCGATCTCGTCAAGCAGGAGATGGGGCCGGTGCCCGGCATGATCGCGCTGTTCGGCACCTTCATGATCATGATCATCATCCTCGCGGTGCTGGCGCTGATCGTGGTGAAGGCGCTGGCCGAATCGCCGTGGGGCACCTTCACGGTGGCCGCGACGATTCCCGTGGCGCTCTTCATGGGCGTGTACCTGCGCTACATCCGCCCGGGGCGCATCGGCGAGGTGTCGCTGATCGGCTTCGTGCTGCTGATGCTCGCCATCTTCGGCGGCCAGGCCGTGAGCCAGAGCCCCGAGTGGGCGCCGCTCTTTACCTTCGACGGCAAGGCGCTGACCTGGATGCTGGTGGGCTACGGCTTCGTCGCCGCCAGCCTGCCGGTGTGGCTGCTGCTCGCGCCGCGCGACTATCTCTCGACCTTCCTGAAGATCGGCACCATCATCGCGCTGGCCATCGGCATCGTGTTCGTGATGCCCACGCTGCAGATGCCCGCCGTCACGCAGTTCGCGCAGGGCAACGGCCCGGTGTGGTCGGGCAGCCTGTTCCCGTTCCTGTTCATCACCATCGCCTGCGGCGCCGTCTCGGGCTTCCACGCGCTCATCTCCTCGGGCACCACGCCCAAGATGCTCGACAACGAACGCCATGCGCGCTTCATCGGCTACGGCGGCATGCTGGCCGAGTCCTTCGTCGCCGTGATGGCGCTGGTGGCGGCCTCGTGCATCGAGCCCGGCATCTACTTCGCGATGAACAGCCCCGGCGCGCTGGTCGGCACGACCGCGCAGCAGGTGGCTGCCACCGTGTCGGGCTGGGGCTTCGTGATCACGCCCGAGATGCTGGTGCAGACCGCCAAGGACGTGGGCGAGACCACCATCCTCGGGCGCACCGGCGGCGCACCGACGCTGGCCGTGGGCATGGCCCACATCCTGCACCAGGCGATCGGCGGGCAGGCCATGATGGCCTTCTGGTACCACTTCGCGATCCTGTTCGAGGCGCTCTTCATCCTCACGGCCGTGGACGCCGGCACCCGCGCCGGCCGCTTCATGCTGCAGGACCTGCTGGGCAGCTTCGTGCCTGCGCTCAAGCGCACCGACTCGCTGCCGGCCAACCTCGTCGCCACCGCGCTGTGCGTGGCGGCCTGGGGCTACTTCCTCTACCAGGGCGTGGTCGATCCGCTGGGCGGCATCAACACGCTGTGGCCGCTCTTCGGCATCTCCAACCAGATGCTGGCAGCCGTCGCGCTGATGCTGGGCGTGGTGGTGCTGTTCCGCATGAAGCGCGAGCGCTATGCGTGGGTGGCCATTGCGCCGGCCGCGTGGCTGCTGGCGTGCACGCTCACGGCGGGCTGGCAGAAGATCTTCTCGTCCGACCCGAAGATCGGCTTCCTCTCGCACGCGGCCAAGTACACCGAGGGCATCGCCAACGGCGTGCTGGTGGCGCCGGCGAAGACGCCCGAGGCCATGTCGCGCATCGTCTTCAACGACCGCCTCGACGCCGCGCTGTGCGCGCTCTTCATCTTCGTGGTGCTGAGCGTGCTGGTGTACAGCATCAAGGCCTGCATCGCGGCGCGCGCGGCCAACCGGCCGACCACGCAAGAGACGCCGTTCGAGGCGATGGGCGCCGCCACCACGGCCGCCCACTGAAGCCATGGGCCTCGCATTGCCGGAAGCCGGGCGCTACTTCGCGCGCTCGCTCAAGCAGTCGCTGCGGCTCATGGTCGGGCTGCCCGACTACGACGCCTACCTGACGCACATGGCGGCCACCCACCCCGACCGGGCGCCCATGAGCTACGAGGCCTTCTTCCGCGAGCGGCTGGAGGCGCGCTACGGCGCGGGCAAGGGCCGCTGCTGCTGAGCGCGGCGCGGCATTGCGTTACAGCTCTTGCCTATGGAAGCCCCGTCCCGAGGGATGGACGGGGTCGTTAGCCGGGCCTAGAGTCCCGCCCATGTCCGCAGCCTCGTGGCTGGCATGGAGGGTGATATGTCCCAGGATCCCTTTGCAGAGTTCAAGAACCGGCAGCGCGAGATGTGGTCGACCTTCGCGCCGACCGCCATGTTCACGACTCCGGTGGCCGGGCACCTCGTCAGGTTCGCGCAGGTCGAGCAGGGCGAGTCGGTGCTGGACGTCGGAACCGGAACCGGCGTCGTGGCCGTCTCGGCGGCACGCCGCGGCGCACGCGTCACGGGGCTCGACCTGACGCCCGAGCTGATCGAGGCCGCGCGCGAGAACGCCCGCATCGCCGGGCTCGATGACATCGACTGGACCGAAGGCGATGCCGAGAACCTGCCGTACGCCGACGCTTCCTTCGACGTGGTGCTCAGCCAGTTCGGCCACATGTTCGCGCCGCGCCCCGAGGTGGCCATCGCCGAGATGCGCCGCGTGCTCAGGCCCCACGGCCGCATCGCCTTCGCCACCTGGCCGCCGGAAGATTTCGTGGGGCGAATGTTCGCCTTCATCGGGCGCAACTCGCCGCCCCCGCCGGCCGGTGCGTCGCCTCCGCCGCAGTGGGGCAACCCGGGCATCGTCGCGGAGCGCCTGGGCCCGCATTTCGAGGCGCCGTTCTTCGGGCGCGGCACCATGCAGTTTCCGGCCCTGAGCATCGAGCACTTCCGCCTGTTCCTCGAGCGCTCGGTCGGCCCGATGCGCAAGCTCGTTGAAAACCTCGCCGGCGACCCGCAGAAGCTGGCGGCGCTGCGGGCCGAATTCGACGCGCTTGCCGGGCCGTACTACGTCGACAACGTGGTGCAGCAGAACTACCTGCTGACGCGCGCCCGGGTGCGTTGAGCGCGGAGGAGGGCGCTGCCGCCTCAGTCTGCGGCTGAGCCCGCCTGCGCGAATTCCAGCTTTTCCGTTCGGTGCCGCGGCGCGACGATGCCTCCACGACAACATCATTCGTGGAGAACCTCGATGCCATCCGAACAACTCAACCTCAACCAGATGACCGGCTTGTCGCTGCGCCTGCGCGTCCTGCTGTCGGGTGCGCTGTTGCTCGTGGCTGCGATCAGCGCGGCGCGTCCCTCGGGCGGCGCGGACATCGACCTGCAGGCCGAGCAGCGCTTCCAGCTCGCGCTCGAGGCCCAGGCCGGGCGCGACTACCGCGCGATGCTCGAGCACCTGCGGCAGGCTGCCACCGAGGGCCATGCCGAGGCGCAGGAAATGCTCGGCATGGTGCTGATGACCGGCTCCACGCTCTACGGCAGCGCCGTGAAGGCCGACCGCTGCGAAGCGGGCGTGTGGATGCGCCGCGCGGCGATGCAGGGCAGCGAGACGGCGAAGGTGCAGCTCACCTTCCTGAATCGGCTGCGGACCTCGCCGGCCGGCAAGCGCGCCTGCGACTGACTGAATTGGCATCCGACTACGGCCGCGTCCGAGCGACGGTCGCACAATGCCGCATGGCGAGGGCATCCGGTCGCCCTCGACGCAAGGACAGTCAACCATGCGCAATGTGCTCGACTTCAGTTCCTGGCAGGGCCTCTTCACGACGCTGCTGGGACTGGTGCTTGTTTCCGTCGTGGCGGTCGGCATCCGACTGCTGGTGATGCACAGCGTGCAGCAGCGGCGCGAGCGGCAGAACAGGCAGATCAACGAACGGCTCAAGACGCTCATCGCGGCCTACAAGGTGCTGGGTGGCTCGTTCACCGGAGACCTGGCCGTCGACCCCAGTCATCTGCGTGAACTCAGGCAGCGGGCGGGGGCTGCGTCGCCGGAGGATGCGGATGCTCAAGCCGGCTTGTCCGCCTCGGACCGGCGCCGGCGCATCCGCGATGCGGTGGAAGCCGCGCTCTCCGACGTGATCCTGCTGGGCACCGAGACGCACGTGCGCCTCGCGACCAAGGCCGCCAACGACATGGTCGCGGGCCGAGCGGTCGAGACCGCCGAGCTGGTCGTGGCGCTGCGCACTTTCATTCGCGACGTGCTCGACCTCGATCCTGTTCCGGCGGAACTGAGCATTCCCAGGCAGGGCCCCGTGCGAGCCAAGGGCACGCCCGCGCGCGGCGAGGGCGCCGGTGGCGGGCGCGCTGGCGGTTCGAAGAGTGGTGGTGGCGGCGGAAGTGGCGGCGGCATGGGCATGCGCGCTGAAACTGTCCTCGAGGGCGGCGATGCCCACGCGCCCGGCAGCCACGGATGAAGCGCGTGCAAAGAGGCGTGCCATGTTCAGTGACCGAACCGATGCCGGCCGGCAGCTCGCGCCACTGCTGAGCCAGTACCGCGATGCGCAGCGTTGCATCGTGCTCGCATTGCCGCGCGGCGGCGTGCCGGTGTGCGCCGAGGTGGCCCGTGCATTGCACCTTCCGCTCGACGTGCTCGTAGTGCGCAAGCTGGGCTTCCCGGGCCACGAGGAATACGCAGTCGGCGCCATCGCCGCGGGCGGCATCCATGTGACCGGCGAAGACGTACCGGCCGTGGCACACGTCCTGAAGCGGGAGCGGCGCGAACTGCAGCGGCGCGAGCACGAGTACCGCGAGCACTGCGCGCCGCTGGACCTGCACGGCATGACGGCGCTGCTGGTCGACGACGGGCTCGCCACGGGCCTTTCGATGCGCGCGGCGGTGATCGCCGCACGGGCGCTCGGTGCCGCGTCGGTCGTCGTGGCCGTGCCCGTGGGCAGCGTGGAGGCGTGCCAGGCATTGCGCGGCATGGGGGCGCCCTGTGCCGACGAGGTCGTGTGCATGCAGGTGCCTGAGCCCTTTGTCGCGGTCGGCCACTGGTACCGGTCGTTCGGTGCGACCAGCGATGAAGAAGTTCGCCGGATACTGGCGCAGTGGCGCTGATCCTTCCTCCTGTTTGAGTGCTTTTGTCCGCATCGGGCGCCAAGGCTCGCGCTCCGCTTCGGGTTTCAACGGGTGCTTGCCGTGTGCGTGCGATGCGAGCATCGATGCGCCCGGCCCCGCGCCGGTGCCATCCACACAAGACGAAGAAGAGGAAGCCGATGATTCCCAAGACCTCGCGCGTCGCGGCGCTGCTCATTGCCGCCGTGCTTTCCGCATGCTCCACCCAGGCCCCGCAGACCTATGCCGAGAAGGCGGCCGCGCAGGCCACGGCCAATGCGCAGCCCGGTGCCCGACGTTCGCCGGCCCAGCTCAGCCCCGTGCCGACGAACGAGGTGAGCCCGCAGATGCAGGCGCTGATCGCGGCGCCGTACCCGCCGCATTTCAACGCGGCGCCCAAGGACGCGGCGGAGTGGAAGCAGCTCATCAACAGCCGCGCCGCGCCCGTGATCGCGGCGATACCCGCGCTGAAGCAGAAGCTCGGCGTCTCCGTGCAGGCCACGAAGATCGCGGGCGTGAACGCCTTCATCGTCACGCCCAACAAGATCGCGCCGGGCAACGAGAAGCGGCTGCTGATGCACGTGCACGGCGGCGGCTACGTGTTCGGCCCCGGCGAATCGGCCCTGCCCGAGGCGATCCTGCTCGCGGGCATCGGTGGCTACAAGGTCGTCTCGGTCGACTACCGCATGCCACCGGACTTTCCGTACCCGGCCGCCATGGACGACGCCATGGCCGTGTGGAAGGAACTGCTGAAGACCAACAGGCCGAGGAACATGGCGGTCTTCGGTACTTCGACCGGCGGCGCAATGACCCTGGCGCTGGTGTTGCGTGCCAAGGCCGAGAACGTGCCGCTGCCCGCCGCCATCGCACCGGGCACGCCGTGGTCCGACATCTCGAAGATCGGCGACAGCTACCAGACCAACGAGTGGATCGACAACATCCTCGTCACCTGGGACGGATGGCTGGGCCGCGCCGCGTTGCTGTACGCGGCGGGCCGCGACCTGAAGGACCCGCAGCTCTCGCCGATCTATGGCGACTTCAAGGGTTTTCCGCCCGCGATCCTGACCAGCGGCACGCGCGACCTGTTCCTCTCGAACACCGTGCGCACGCATCGCAAGCTGCGCCGCGCGGGCGTGGAGGCGGAGCTCAACGTGTACGAAGGGCAGTCGCACGCGCAGTACGGCATCAATCCGGATGCGCCCGAGACGAAGGAGGCGTTCGGCGATATCGCGCGGTTCTTCGACAGGCATCTGGCGCGTTGATCGGGGAAATCGCTAGCGGACCTCTGCCTTCGCGCCGCTGACGATGAGGTAAGGTCGCTCCTTCAACACAAGGAGCGAGGAAATGAAGAAGTTCGGCGTTGCCGTTTTGTTGGCCGCTTGCTCGGCCGCGCATGCCGTAGGCTGGAATTACGAAGAGTCCGCCGACAAGATGACGGGAAAGAAATCTGCAAGCGCGCAGACGGTCTCGGACAACTCGCTGGATTTCAGTTTTCCCTATCAAGGCAAGAACCGGGGCTATATCACCGTTCGCCAGCATCCCCAGTACGGCCTCGATGTTCTCATTTCAATCGACAAGGGGCAGATGCTCTGCAGCAGCTACGACTGCAAGGTGTCGATCAAGTTCGACGATGGGCCTCCGGTCCGCTTCGGCGGAAATGGGCCGGCTGACCACAGCAGCGAGACGATCTTTCTTCAAGGCGCCAACAAGTTCATCGCATCGGCGAAGAAGGCAAAGAAGATCCTCGTGCAATTCAACGCCTTCCAGAACGGTTCACCGGTGCTGGAGTTCAGTACGCCGCAGTCTCTGGACTGGCCGCGAAAGTAGCTTGACCGGGTGCCTCCGAATGGATCGCGCTGGAAACCCGATGGATTGGATGCAGTTCAAGGCCCGAACGGAGGCGCAGTGGGTCGAAGTTGACGTCGAGCCTCATGTCTTCGGCTTTCAGATCGTGTCGGGGACGAGATGGAATGCTGGGATGAGCGAGCCCGATATCCAGCTTTTCGAGCAGCGGCTTGGATTTCCTCTACCGTTGGATTACCAGGAGATGGTTCGGTGCATCAACGGATTCGATCGCGAATGCATCAACGTCCACGGCAGCCATGAAGATGCCAAGCCCTCGTATTCCCGACAGTTCTACAAGTACCCCGATGACCTGCTGCACGTTCAGGGGTGGCTCGATCAGATAGCGGAGTTCAGGTCCTTTGTCGACGACGTGCTCGAGGCTGAAGGATTTGACGTGCGGGATCTGATTGGTTTTGTACCGCTCTATGGGCACAGGGCGCTGGCGGTGTTCAGGGACCGTACGTTGTCACCCGTCATTTCCATCGTCGGCAACGACGTAATCATCTACGGTCTAAATCTCGCGGAATACGTTCAGCATGAGTTCTTTTCTAACGAGTTCATGAACCGCTGAGTTCCTCGGTTGTATCTGCCCATCGCTGTCACTTCAGGCTGTTGGGTTCATCGCATCGAACCCACGCGCCAGATCCGCCGTGAGATCCGCCGGCGCCTCCAGCCCGACATGCAGCCGCACCACCGGCCCCCGCTTGCTCCAGTCCGTCACGCTGCGCGCGGCGCGCATGTTGGTCCAGGCCACGAGGCTTTCGTAGCCGCCCCATGAGGAGCCGCGACCGAACAGGCTGAGCGCATCGACGAAGCGCTCGACCGCTGCGTTCTCGACGCCCCGCTGCAGTTCGATGGAAAGCAGCCCGTTCGTGCCGGTGCAATCGCGCTTCCAGATTTCGTGCCCCGGATGCTGCGGCAGGGCGGGGCAGAACACGGTCGCGACCTCGGGGCGCTTCTCGAGCCAGTGTGCGACTTCGAGCGCGTGCCGCTCGTGCACCTGCAGGCGCGCCGACAGGGTGCGCATGCCGCGCAGCACCAGCCATGCGTCGTCGGGGCTTACGGTCATGCCGAAGGCGTCGCAGCGTTCGTTGAGCGGGCGCCATGCGGCTTCGGTGGTGGCGACGGTGCCCATCATCACGTCGGAGTGGCCCGAGAGGTACTTGGTCGCGGCCATGGTCGAGATGTCGGCGCCCAGCGCGAGCGGGCGGTACTGGACGCCGGAGCCCCAGGTGTTGTCGGCCGCGAGCAGCGCGCCGCGCGAGTGGGCCAATTCGGCGAGCTTCGGCAGGTCGCACATCTCGTAGACAAGCGAACCGGGGCACTCGGCGTACACCAGCCGCGTGTTCGGCTCGAACAGCGCCTCGATGCCGCTGCCGTCCGCTGCGAAGAATGTGCTGCGGATGCCGTACGGCTCCAGGAACGAGTGCACGAGGTTACGCGTGGGCTCGTAGACGCTGTCTGACATCAGCACATGGTCGCCCGGCTTCAGGTACGACAGCAGCACCATGCCGATGGCCGCGAGGCCCGTGGGAAAGAGCCGCGTGCGGTAGGCGCCCTCCAGCTCGCTCACCGCATCTTCCAGCGCGAAGGTGGTGGGCGTGCCGCGTGCGCCGTAGCTGAAGATGCGCTCCTCGTCGCGCCGCGTGCGTGCGTCGCGCATCGCGCCCACGCTGTCGAAGAGCACCGTGCTGGCGCGCACCAGCGGCGTGTTGACGGGCGATCCGCCGGCGTGGGAGGGGTTCTTGCCGGTGCGGGTGAGCCGGGTGTCCAGCGCCAGGCCGGCGGGAACGGTGTGCGAATCGGACATGTTCGAGGAGTCGATGAGGAGGCGGGCCGCTATGTTGCGCCAATCAGTCGGCGCGCGCACCGGAAAGCTTGACGATGCGCGACCAGCGCTCGATGTCCTGTTTCAGCTGCGCCGCGAAGGCTTCGGGCGTGCTCGCCACCACCTCGCTGCCGCCGTCGGTCACGAGCTTGGTCACGTCGGGCAGGTGCAGGGTGCGAACGATGGCTTCGTTGAGGAATGCCACGCGCTCGGGCGGCGTGCCGGCGGGGGCGAAGAAGCCGTACCAGTCCTCGAAGCGCGCGCCCTTGTAGCCCAGCTCTTCCAGCGTCGGCACCTTGGCGAACACGCCGATGCGGCGCGGGCTGGTCACGGCCAGCACGCGCAGCTTGCCGTTCTGCACGAAGCCGGCCACCGAGGCGGTGGAGGTGACCATCACATCGACCTGGCCGCCGATCAGATCGGTCAGCGCCGGGCCGGCACCCTTGTAGGGCACGTGCGTCATTTCCACGCCGTTGTCTTTTGCCAGCACCACGCCGACGAGGTGCGAGAGCGTGCCGTTGCCCGGCGTCGCGTAGGTCACCTTGCCCGGATTGGCCTTCGCCTTCGCGGCGAGGTCGGCGAAGCTCTTGATCGGCGAGTTGGCCTCCACCACCAGCGCGAGCGGCGCGGCGTTGATCTGCGTGATGGGAACGAAGTTCTTGATCGGGTCGAAGCCGGGCGATGCGTACAGCGACGGGTTCACGGCCATGATCGACACCTGCGAGGTGAGCACGGTGTAGCCGTCGGGCTTGGCGTCGGCCACGGCCTTGGCGCCGATGTTGCCGCCCGCGCCGCCGCGGTTGTCGACCAGGGCGGGCTGTCCCATGATCTCCGGCAGCTTCGTGGTGACGAGGCGCGCGGTCGCGTCGTTGCCGCCGCCCGGAGGGAAGGGCGAGATGAACTTCACTGTCTGCGATGGAAAGCCGTTGCGCGACGCCATCGGGTCGGCTGTGGCGGGCTGCAGTGCGAGTGCCGCGAGCCATGCGGCGGCGACGGCAAGACGGGCGATGTGCGGGATGCGGCTGGCGAACGGCATGACGGAACTCCTGGGGCTGGGAACTGACAAGGACGAACGGAAAGCGGGAGGGAGGTGGCTCAGGCGTGCGACGCGGTGCCCGGCAGCCGGAAGGCGGCGCGCTCATGCGCATCGAGCTGCGCGACGAGGCCGGTCTCCCATGCGAGATAGCGGCGCGCGGCCTCCTTGTTGCCGTCGTGCCGGTCGTGCACGAAGAACAGGTAGTCGATGCAGTCCGCGTCGGCGGGCAGCGCGGGCGTGGCTTCCACCGGCAGGCCGGCGGCGTTCCAGGCGGCCATGCCGCCGGACAGCAGCAGCGGGGCCGGCGAGACGCCGGCGAGTTCGGAGGCCGCGGCCCATGCGGCGAGCGCGGCGTCGTCCGCCACCAGCACGAGCTGGCGCGTCTCGTTCTTCAGGTCGCCGGCCAGGCGGGGCCGGATCGACCAGCGCGCCTGCGCAATGTGGCCGGCGCGAAACTGCATGCTGCCGCGCAGGTCGATCACCGCCACGTCGTTGCGCTCGATGCGCGCGGCGAGTGCCTGTGCATCGATGGTGGCCAGTGCTGGTGCGCTCGGCGTTGCAACGGGCGCGAGCGACAGCCCGCTCGCCAGTCCGCCCTCGAGCACGCTCGCGTCGTGCCCCATCTGCCGCAGCCAGCTCGCGATGGTCGGTGCGCGCACGCCGTCGCTGTCGAAGAGCACCAGCCGCGCGCCGCGCACGCCGAAGTACTGGTCGCCGGCCTGCATCAGCTGGCCGCCGGGCGTGTGCTGCGCGCCGGGCAGGCTGCCTGCCGCGAACTCCTCCGGCGTGCGCACGTCGCACAGGAAGAGGCTGCGTCCCGCGTCGTCGGCCCACTGGCGCACGGTCTGCGCATTCACCGTCGGCACGTCGAAGCGCGCGGCCAGCGCCTTCGCGGCGGGGCGCAGGTCGGTGTTGCCGCTGTCGTCGGCATAGCGCTGCGTGCCGCCGTGCTCCAGCTTGTGATCGTTGAGATACCAGCCCTGCGTGCCGTTCTCCAGCGCATACACGGGGTTGGGCAGCCCGAGGTTGATGAGCGTCTGCGCGCCGATGATGCTGCGCGTGCGGCCCGCGCAGTTGATGACGATGGGCGTGGTGGTGTCGGGCACCAGCCGGCGCACGCGGTAGGCCAGCTCGCCGTTGGGGCAGCAGGTGGCGCCGGGGATGTTCATCTTGCGGAACTCGCCGGTGGGGCGACCGTCGAGCACCACCACCTTGTCCTTGCGCGCCAGCATGTCGGCCAGCTGGTCGGCGCTGACGCGGGGCGTGTGATAGACCTCCTCGGCCAGCTCGCCGAAGGTCTTCGATGGCAGGTTCACGCCCGCGAAGAGCACGTAGCCGGCCGCCTTCCACGCAGGGGCGCCGCCGCGCAGCACGTGCACGTCGGCGTAGCCCAACGCGGCGAGCCGTGCGGCGGCGCGTTCCGCCACGTCGGCATCGCCCTCGTCGTAGATCACCGTGCGTACGCCGCGGCGCGGCACGAGGCGCGGTGCATCGATCTCCAAGCGGCTGAAGGGCAGGGGGATTCCGTAGAACAGGTGCGCCTCGCCGTACTGGCCGTGCTCGCGCACGTCGAGCAATGCGATCTCGCCACCGTCGTGCAGCCAGGATTTGAGGGTCTTCGGGTCGATGAAGGAAGTCATGAGGGCAAGTCGTCGGGACGAACGAAGTCCTGCGGGGCCACGGCGCGCGGCCCGCATGAGGAAGGGATGCGAATGGGGAAGCGGCTAGCGGCGCGTCTGCACGCCGATGCCCATGGTCTGGTACGTGCCGGCAGCCAGGTCGTAGGCGGTGCGGCTGTTCAGCGTCTCGAGGGCGCGGCCGTACATGTGCAGGTGGCGGATGACCTGCTCGCCCTGGATCTCGACCGAGTGGATGTCCTCGGGCATCAGCGCGATGCCCTTGCCCGGTGCTACGACGACCAGCTCGATCTGCTTCAGCTTGCCCACGCCCGGCACGCTGCCGTCGTCGGTGCGCTCGTACACGCGGTTGTGCTCGGTGCCTTCCACGGCCGCGATGCAGGCCCAGGTCGTGTGGTTGTGCGGAACGATCTTCTTGCCCGGGCGCATCACGTTCAGGTAGAGCGCATAGCTCTGGTCCGGGTCTTCGGCGATCAGGTAGCGGGCCTGGTGCTCGCCGGCCTCGGGCGGCGGGAAGTCGGCGGCGCCCCAGTATTCGGTGTGCGCGGCCAGGCCCTGCAGCGAATCGAGCACCACGTCGAGTTTTTCCCGGGTGGCTTCAGCGCCGCCTATGGCCTTCTTCATGTCGGCGATGGACGCCTCGACGGCCCGGCTGCGTTGCTCGGATGGGGTGCTCATGCGGTTTCTCCAGTGGGGTTGCCTGTTTGGTGTGCATCCACTGTAGTGACGGGGACGTGACGCAACAATCCAGCCGGCGCAGGAAACACTTCAATAAAATTAATACATGCCCACGCTCGATCTCGAACTGCTGCGCTCCTTCGCGGCCGTCGTCAGCCATCACAGCTTCGCGGCGGCGGCGGTGCACCTGGGGCGCACGCAGTCGGCCATCACGCAGCAGATGCAGCGGCTGGAGGAGCAGATCGGCCACCCGCTCTTCGCCAAGCAAGGCCGGCAGAAGCGGCTGACGGAGCACGGCGAGAGGCTGCTGACCTACGCGCACCACATGCTGGCGCTGAACGACGAGGCGCTGCGCAGCCTGCGGCAGGGGCAGCTCGAGGGCAACCTGCGCATCGGCGCGCCGCACGACGTGGCCGAGACCATGCTGCCGCTGCTGCTGGCCGAGGTGGCGCGCACCTCGCCGCTGCTTCAGCTCGACATCCACATCGGCCGCAGCCCCTACCTGATGACTTCGCTCAAGAGCGGCGAGGTCGACATGATCATCTCCAACCGCGCGGACGCGCAGTCGCAGTTCGAGGGCGTGGTGCTGCGCAACTCGCCCACCGTGTGGCTGTGCGCGGCGAGCTACGTGCACGACCCGACCAAGCCGGTGCCGCTCATCATGGCCGACGGGCCCAGCATCTTCCGCCGCATCGGCCACGAGGCGCTGGACACGGCGGGCGTGGCCTGGACGCCGCGCTACACCTCGTCGAGCCTGATCGGCATCAAGGCCGCGCTGCGAGCGGGGCTCGGCGTGACGGCGCGCGGCGTGGAACAGCTCGACGCCGGCCTGCGCGTGCTCGGTGCGGGCGACGGCATGCCGAGGCTGCCCGACCTTGCCTACTACCTCTACGTGCGCAGCCACGTGGTGAACCCGGTCACGCGGCAGGTGTTCGAGACGCTGAAGAAGCACCTGCGGCTGCCGCGCACGGACGTGCCGGCGTAGGCCCGGAGATCAGCTGCTGGAGGCCGGCCCCGTCATCGCGTAGCTGCCGCGCCCGCCCTGCTTGGCCCGGTACATGGCCCTGTCGGCCGCGGCGAGCAACTCCTGCGGCGCCTCGCTTCCGTTGCCCAGGGCGATGCCGACCGACACGCCGATCGCCATGTCGGCCTGCTCCTGCGGCAGCGGCTCGGTGATCGCGTCGATGCAGCGCTGCGCAAGCACCAGCGCGCCCTGTTCGGCGGGCTCCTTGAGGCCGGTGGCGAGCAGCACGAACTCGTCGCCGCCGATACGGGCCACTGTGTCCGTCTGCCTCACCAGCTCCTGCAGCCGGCATGCGATTTCCTTGAGGGCCCGGTCGCCGGCCTCGTGGCCGTAGGTGTCGTTGAGGCCCTTGAAGCCGTCGAGGTCGAGGTAGAGCACAGCCACCATGTGCCCGTGCCGTCCGGCGTGGGCCAGCGCCTGCTGCAGCCGGTCGTCCAGCAGCTTGCGGTTGGGCAGGCCGGTCAGCGTGTCGTGGTGGGCGAGGCGCGCCAGCGCCTCCTGGTTGTCGAGCAGCTTGGCCAGCAGCCGGTTGAAGGCCTGCGTGAGGTGGCCGATCTCGTCGTCGCGCACCACCTTCAACGGCGCGAGCGCGAGCTCGCCGCGGGTCATGCGGTCGGCCTGGTCGGCGGCGCGCAGCAGCGGGCGCAGCAGCCAGGCCATGATCAGCCCGATGATGATGAGCACCGCCGAAACGGCGGGCGCGCGCTGCTGCAGGATGAAGGACTGCATGCGCCCCACCGGGGCCAGCGCCTCCGAGACGGGCAGCCGCGCCACCACGAACCAGCCGCTGTTGGGCACCGAGGCGATGGCGGAGATCTCGTCGATGCCCTTGGCGTTGCGCGTCGTCCCGCTGCCGCGAAAGCCCGCCATGGCGCGGTCGTGCAGCAGGTTCACGCCATCGCGCGGCGTGGGCGTGAGCGACATCGAGACGTCCGTGGAGGCGACGAAGAGCCGGTCGCGCGGCGAGATCACCAGGATGCCGCCGGACTGGCCCACTCGCCCGTCCTGCAGATGGTCGAGCAGGCCATCGGCCGTGAGGTCGGCGGTGCCCAGCAGCACCGCGACCACCTGGCCGGCGCTGTTGCGCATGGGCACGGCCATGGGCAGCGCCGAGTGCCCCGACGGGGTGGCGTGGGGGCGTCCCACCGCGCGGCGGCCGGCGAGCGCGGCGGCGAATTCCGGACCCTCCGTGACCGGCTGTCCCGCATCGTCGAGCCGCTTGCCGGCGGTGTCGGCAACGCCGAGGCCGAGCGGGAAGAGGGCGCTCAGCGTGCCGTGATCGGCGAGCCATGTCTGCAGCTGCCGGGGCTGCGTCAGGAGTTCGGGGGGCAGGGCGCCCGCCAGGCGCTCCAAAAAGGACAGCCGCTCGCCGAGGTAGTTGTCGACGTCGCGGGCCACGTAGGCAGCCAGTGCGCTTTGCTGCGTCGCCACCGACTTCGTCAGGTCCTCGCGCAGGAAGCGGGTGAGCTGGATGTAGCTGGCGGCGGTCCCGATGAGCGCCATCACCAGACCCATGACGAGAAGACGGAAAACCAGGCTGCTGGCGGATTTTCGGAGGGTCACTCTGGCGTCGGGTCTGGAGGCGGTAGGTGCGGGACTGTATCCGAAGCGCTCCCCTGGCCCTTCTTGCGGCCCCCTTCCGCCTTCCCTTCGCCTTGCTTTCGCCTTCTACCCGCGAGCCGGGTTCAGCCCGCCACCCCGAAGAAATGCTGCCGGTAGCGCGGCGCCACGTCGTCCACCCGCAGCATCAGCGGCAGGTCGGCCGTGTTGAAGGCGACGTCCAGCGCGGGTGGGCCGAGCAGGCGCGCGCCGCAGCGCAGGTAGCCCTTGATGAGCGGCGGTGCGGCCGGCGGCGGCGTGTCGCTGTCGGCATCGGTGTCCGGCTCGGCGTCCAGCGGCAGCGCGATGCGCGGCTCCACGCGCCAGCGCTCTTCCACCAGGTGCGTGCGGCACAGCCGGTGCCACAGCCGCGCGGCCGTCGCGCCCTGGTCGTCCATGCCGATGCTGGCGCAGCCGATCATGGTGTCGAGCGCGTGGTCGACCATGTACTGCCCCAGCGCGGTCCACAGGGCCATGATGACGCTGCCCGAGCGCCAGTCGGCGTCCACGCACGAGCGGCCCAGCTCCAGCGCGTTGCCGCGCAGCGGGGCGAGCGGGGACAGGTCGAATTCGGTGTCGGTGTAGAAGCCGCCGGCCCGGCGCGCCGCGCCCGGCGTGAGCACGCGGTAGGTGCCGATGAGCGGGCCCGGGCCATTCACCGGGTCGACCGCGTGCACCAGCAGGTGGTCGCAATAGCTGTCGAAGCGGTCGACGTCGAGGCCGGGCGGCGTGCCCTCGGGCGGCGTCAGGCGGGCGCCCATCTCCTGAGCGAACACGCGAAAGCGCAGGCGCTGGGCGTCGCGCACGTCGTCCTCGCAGTCGGCCCAGCGGGTTTCCAGCGCGGGCGTGGCGGCGGGCGAGGCGAACTGGTGGCGGGGCAGGGCTTGCGAGGAGGCGATGTCCATGTGCTTGCGAAGGCTCAGTTGGAGGGTGGATAGCGGCCGACCAGGCGGTTCTGCCGCCGGTTGAGCCGTGCGAGCGCGAGCAGGCCGATGGGCCGCACGCCGGCCTTGCGCTGCGCCGCGCCGATGGCGAACAGCAGCCTCTGCTTGGCGAAGACCATGCGAAAGCCCTGGATCACGCCGATGTCGGGGTCCCAGGCCTCGATCGCTTCGGAGCCCGCGCCGTTGACTTCCATGATGGTGAAGCCGCGCCCCGCACCGAGTTCGCGCAGGCTTTCGTAGCGCACATCGAAGCGGCCGAAGCGGAAGTCGGGCATGTCGCGCGCGACGGCGTCGATGGCGCGCACCAGCTCGGCGGTGATGAGCGCCGCCCCATTGCGGTAGAGCCCGCCCACGCGCGTCGAGCCGATGGTGGCGAGCCGCACCTGCTGGCCGGCAGCCGGCACGCTGTCGGGCGGCACGCTGCATTCGTGGCGCGGCGAACGCGCGATGCGGCGAGCGCGCACGTCGGCCGCCACGAGCTGGGCTACGGTGCTGCGGCCATCGCCCGTCACGCGCGGAAAGTAGCGCAGCGCCAGCCCGACGATGCGGCCATCGCCGGTGACGGGGTCGCGTGCGTAGAAGATGCCGGCCTCGCCTTCCTGCGGCAGGTAGCGCTGCAGCACGACTGTCTCGCCCTGGGGAAAGACCGCCAGGTAGGCCGCAAGCGCAGCCATGTCGGGCAGCAGCCGCACGCCGTAGCCGCACAGGCCGAGATCGGGCTTGGCGACCATGGGAAAGGTGAGGCCTCCGGCGGCGATCGTTTGCCGCAGCGATTCTTCCGTCGCCGTACTGTTGTTGAACACCGCGCAGTAGTCTGCGGTGACCGATCGCGCCAGCCGCCCCATGCCCCGGAAGTATTCGAGCTTGCCTTCGCCCGCCAGTCCGCCCGAGGTGATGTGCGGATTGGCGGCACAGGGCACGGTGGCACCGCCGTGGCGCAGCGAGAGCCACAGCCACTGCACCACCAGCGGCACGCAGATGAGCCACTTGGGCATGCGTTCCAGCACGCTGCATTCGCGCACCACGGCCAGCCGCGAGGTGTCGGTGCCGCCAAGCTCCAGTTCGGCCGCCATCACCCGGCCTCCGGCCTGCGCGTGGCGACGAGGCCCACGGCGGCGATGCGGTCGATGTGCGCGTACACCGGCCGTTCCAGCTCCTCGCCGAACACGTCGGGGTCTATCTCGGCGTACGACCAGTCGAAGCCCGGCGCCGCCAGCAGCGGCTGCATCTCGGCCAGGAACGGGTCTTCGCCATCGACCATCGCCACGCCGGTGTAGAGCAGCAGTTGCCCGCCCGGCGCCAGCCGCTTCAGCGACTCGGCCGCGATGCGCGCGCTCAGCGCCCGCCCCAGCCGCGCGCCGCCGTGGCGATAGGCGCGCTGCGCGGCATCGTCGAGGTAGGGCGGGTTCGACACGATGAGGTCGAAGTCGCCATCGACCGCCGACAGCGCATCGCCCTGCGCGAGCGTCACCGCGATGCCCGCCGCTTCCGCATTGACGGCCGTGTACTGCAGCGCGAGCGGGTTGATGTCGTTCATCACGAGCGTCGCGGGCGTGCCCGTGGCCGCCAGCGCGCGCGCCACCGCGATGCCGCCCGCGCCGCTGCCGCATCCCACGTCGAGCACGCGCAGGGGCTTCTGTCGCCCTTGGTGCCCGGCCAGTTCATGGCGGATGAAACGCGCGAAGCGGCTGGTGTCGGGGCCGAAGAACACGGCGTTCTCCTCGACCGTCGGATAGGCGGAGTGGAAGAACAGGTCGTCCTCCAGGCTGGCGATGCGCACCGTGCTGCGCAGCAGCGATCCGTTGCGCCGCACGATGCCGGCGTGCTCCATGGCCGCCAGCAGCTCGGGCGGCAGCGCACGGGGCTCGAACGACAGGTTCCATCCGAAGATGTCGCGCAGCGTGGTGCCCGGCTCGCGCCCGCGCCGCGCGAGCACGCGCTGGTGGGTGAGCGGCGTGACGGTGGTGAAGCGATAACCCGTGCCAGCCACCTGCCGCAGCACGCCGGCCGCGTCCATCATGCGGCCAGCTCCTCGGTCTCGCGCAGTTCGGCGGTGTAGCGCTCGAAGCAGCGCTCCCCGCAGGCCAGCCGCATCAGCGCGCCTTCGGCGATGAACTGCCCGCAGGCCGGGTCGGCATCGACCAGCGGCTGGATCACCTCGCGTATCCACGCGCGCGAGTGCGAGATGTCGAGCGCCGCATGCAGGTCGAAGTAGGCGCGCGCGCGGCCGCCCAGGCCCAGGCGGCGCATGCCGGCCGCCACCTGCTTCACGCGCCCCGGGGCCGTGAGCTCGATGACGCCGAGCGCGCCGATGGAGTGGTAGGCATAGCGCCGCGTGGTCGCCAGCGCGACCATCGTGTTGGAAAGCGCGAGCGATTCCCAGACGGTGGTGTCGATGGCCGGATGCAGGTCGAGCTCGCGCACCATCTGCTCCAGCATCTGGCCGTGCATGGCACTCTGCTTGCCGTGCCCCATTTCGTCCCAGAAGTTGCGCGCGCATTCCAGCTTGGGCCGGGGCGGCAGCTTGACCTGCGTGCAGGCCAGCAGGTCTTCGAAGCCGGCTTCGCCCGCGGCCTCCTGCGTGAGGAACCAGCGCATCTGCGCTAGCGTGGCCTCGCCGGCCAGCCAGTCGAAGAGCGGATGGTGCTGGCCCGGCCCGGCCTGCTCCAGCGACTCGAACCATGCGGCGAAGTGGGCCGCGTTGCCGGTGGAGGCCGATGCCGCGGCCTGCACCGTGGCGCGCAGGGCTTCGAGATAGTCGCCTTCCAGCAGGCGGCAGGCATGCTCGTCGGCGAGCTCGTCCTTCCACCGTGGCGAAGGGATGCCGGGCCTCAGCCGCGCGGCGTTGAACCGCGCCAGTTGCCGGTGAAGCTGCGTGCTGCTGTCTGCGCTGGCGTCCGGGGTGTCGTCAGTGGACATGGCCGATCCTCGTCATCCGCTGGGCAAAGAGGCAGAGTGCGCCTTTGCGCGGCGGCTGTCCGTCAGACGGCGCCTACAGATTCGGCTCCGGTGCCCGGAGCGCGTAGAGAAACGGCCTCAGGTCGACCAGATGCGCGGCGTGGCCGCTGGCAGCCGCCACAGCTCGCCGCGCCATGCCTGCCAGACCTGGCGCAGCAGCTGCATCGCGGGCTCGACCACGGGGGCCAGCACGCGCAGCACCACCACTTCGGCATGCGGGCTGGTGGCGCCGGCGCTGTCGGCCAGGGGGCTCGCCTCGAGCAGCGTGCGTGCATGCGCGAGCAGGGCGTCGCGGCGGGCGCGCGCCACCGGCGAGCCCGCCACGAAGAAGAGCGATGCCATGCAGCGATGGCCGCCCAGGCCGATGGGGCTTTGCAGCAGCCGGTGGTCGGCCGCGTCGATTCGCCCGCGCTCGAGCCATGTGCCGGGCACCTCGATGTGCTGCAGATAGGTGCCCCGCTCGAAGGGCTGGCCGGCGTTGGGCAGGCCCAGCGCGGTCACGTCCCAGCCGATCAGCTCGGCACCGGGCTCGGCCTCGATGCTGAGCCGGTTCTCCGCCCGGCAGCCGCTGTAGCAGATGGCTTCGAGCGGCAGCCATTCGAGCCGCGCACCGGCTGCAAGGCGGATGCGGGTGCGCTGCAGCGCCAGCTCGCCGTCGCTGCGATAGAAGCGCGAGGCGCCGGGCGTGGTGATGAGCCCGTGGCTGCCATCGACGCCCTCGACTTCGATGTCGAGCGTGTCGCCGCCCACCAGACCGCCCGGCGGATGCACCAGCACGTTGTGGCAGACGGCATCGCCTTCGGGGTACAGGCTCTGCAGGATGCGCAGCGGGCCGTCATGGCGGAAGCGGGCGACGGTGCGGGCGGCTTCCTGTTGGTAGGCGAGATGGAGACGGGCGTGCCAGGGCATCCGGGGAGTCTAGTTCGGCTGCTTCGGGGCTCTCAGGCCTTCCAGGCGCCGTCGTGCGCTGCGCTGGCCTCGTCGATCAGTGCGGGGCCGATGCACTCGATGGGATGCGGCGAGGCGCGGAACACGTCGCGGCACGACAGCTCCGCGTCGCGCTGGTCCTGCCGCTCGCCGCGGAACACGCGCAGCCGCTCGGCGTCGATGCCGAACACCACGCGGCCGATGTTCGACCAGAAGATCGCGCCCGCGCACATCACGCAGGGCTCGCCCGAGGCGTAGAGCGTGGCGCCGGCCAGTTCCTCGCGCGAGAGACCGCGCCCGGCCAGCCCGCGCAGCGCGTTGACCTCGGCGTGGGCGGTGCAGTCGCCGGTCTCGGCATTGCTGTTGGCGGCCTCGGAGAGCACCTCGCCCGCGGCCGAGACGATGACGCAGCCGAAGGGGCGGTTGCCCCTGCGCCGCGCCGCGTGCGACCAGACGATGGCCTTGCGCAGGTAGCGGCCGTCGCGCTCGTCGAGGGCCGTCTCCGGTGGAAAGATGGGGCTGTTGTTGTCGCTGAGATCGTTCATGCCTTGGGAAGCGTCGGAAGAGTGCGTTCGCTGCGCGATGGAAGCATCGAAGTGTTGAAGATGGCGTCGGACGCGGGCTTGACCTTGAGGCCGAAGACCTCGGCCACCTCGTCGACCTGCTGCTCGAGCGTGAGCTTGCGGATGTCGCCGAGGCCATGGCCGCGGGTGTCGGCCGCGCCGACGTACTGCGCCGTGATGCCCCAGCGCTCGAGTTCGATTTTCTCATCGAGGATGGGCTCGCGCTGCCGCATGGCCGCGATGCTCGGCGCCGGATTGGCGAAGGTCTCGACGATGGCGCGGTTGCTCGCGCGCAGGAAGGCGGCCACCACCTTGGGGTTCTGCGCGACGAGGTTGCTGCCCGCGAGGATGGCGTTGCCGTACAGGTTCACGCCCGCATCGGCGTACTTGAGCACCGACAGCTCCTCCGGCTTCATGCGCGCGAAGAGCGAAATGGCCGAGTCGTGGAAGTAGGTAGCGGCATCGACGTCGCCGCGCACCATGACGTTGTCGCGCGCGCTGAAGTCGGTGGTCTGCCACTGGAAGGCGTCGGCGCGCATGCCCTGCTTGCGCGCCACCATCGGCCAGGCGCGGCGGGTCGATTCGACGGCAGCCGCCGCCACCTTCTTGCCTGCGAGGCTCCTGAAGTCGCCCGTCACGCCGCGGTCCTTGCGGCCGATGATCGCGAACGGTGCGCGGTTGTAGTACTGGTAGACGGCCTGCACCATGGGCGTGCCGGGGTTCTGGGCGTTGAACTCGATCAGCGAGCTGATGTCGCCCAGGCCCAACTGGTACACGCCGCTCGCGATGCGCGTGATGGAGGCGACCGAGCCGGCACCGGTGTCGATGCTCACGTCCAGCCCTTCTTCCCTGTAGTAGCCCTTGGCCAGCGCGAGGAAGAAGGGGGCTGTCTGCCCGTTGATGCGGAAGTCGAGCGTGAACTTGAGCGGGGTGAGCTTGCCGCCTTGCGCAAGCACGGCGGGAGCGGCGATGGCTGCGGCGCTGGCCGCGAGGAAGGATCGACGTTGCATGTGGGGCCTCGGAAGCTTCGTGTCTTGAATCCGTTCGCCCCTTCCTGAAGAAGATCATCGGAAGGAGGGCGGCGGGCGGTTCAAGAGCAATTTCCGGGCGGGCGCACAGTCGTGGTGCGTGCGCTGCTGAACGCTTCTACTCTTGGGGCGGGTGATGCACGAGGCATGCCAAGGGCTTTTGCTCGGGATTGGCCCCGGGGCTTGGAGACGTGGCCGGCCACGCGCACAATCCGGGCGCGCAACTTGCAAGGCAGCTTGCGCAGAGTAGAAGCGTTCAGCCTCCGGCATTCGCCGGGCCCAGGCAGGAAATTGCTCTTTCAGTTCGTCCCCACACGACCTCAGAAGGAGTCCGCGCATGCTCGTCACCCGTCAACCCGTCTTCCGCAAGTTCTGGCATGCCGTCATGCCGCTCACCGAACTGGCCAACGGCCCGAAGCCCTTCAGGCTGCTGGGCGAAGACATCGTCCTCTTCATCGATGCCGACGGCCAGCCCGCCGCGCTGCGCGACCGCTGCTGCCACCGGACAGCGAAGCTTTCCAAGGGCTGGTGCGTGGACAGCGCGGGCCAGGCCTGCGGCACGGGCGCGATCCAGTGCGGTTACCACGGCTGGACCTACGATCGAAGCGGCCAGGTCATCCGCATCCCGCAGTACGAGCCCGACCGGAAGATCTCGCCCGAATACCGCACCACCGCCTACCGCTGCACCGCGCGCTACGGCTATGCATGGGTGGCGCTGGAGGAGCCCATCGCCGACATCCCGGCGATTCCGGAGTTCGACGACCCGGGCTACCGCACCATCTTCCAGTTCTACGAGGAGTGGCAGACCAGCCCGATGCGCGCGCTGGAGAACTCCTTCGACAACTCGCACTTCAGCTTCGTGCACCGCGCCACCTTCGGCGTGGCGGCGAGCCCGAAGCCGAGCAAGTACGAGCTGGTGGAGAACGATTCGGGCTTCTACGCGGAGACGGTCATCGAGGCGACCAATCCGGTGAAGTTCCATGCAATCAGCGGCGTGACCGATCCGATCACCACGCGCCACATGCGCAACGCGTACTTCCTGCCGTTCTCGCGCCGGCTCGACATCGAGTACCCGAGCGGCGTGCGCCACATCATCATCAACTGCTTCACGCCCATCGACGACGGCCGCATGCAGCTGTGCCAATGGCTGTTCCGCAACGACACCGAGGCCGACTGCGCGGCGCAGATGCTGATCGACTTCGACGACGCGATCACGCGCGAAGACAAGGACATCCTCGAGTCGACCGACCCCGATGCGCTGGTCGACACGCGCCGGCGCGGCGTGGAGTATTCGATGGAGTCGGACCGCCCCGGCATGCTGATCCGCAAGCACCTGATGCAGTTGCTCGCGAAGCACGGCGAGGCGGAGGTTTATCGCGGCATGGACGACAACGCCGTGATCCCGATTGCAAAGGCCGCCTGAGAAAGGCGGCCTTCGGGGCGGGCGAAGCGCAGCCTCAGGCCGGCGTGGCCACCGGGCTCGGGCGCGATGCGCCGCGCGAGGAGCCCTTCTCGTAGCGGTCCATCGCGAGGCCGTCGGTACGGATCTCGGGGCGCTGGCCCATCACCATGTCGGAGATGAGCTTGCCCGAGCCGCAGGCCATGGTCCAGCCCAGCGTGCCGTGGCCGGTGTTGAGGAACAGGTTCGCGTAGCGCGTGCCGCCGACGATGGGCGTGCTGTCGGGCGTCATCGGGCGCAGGCCGGTCCAGAAGGTGGCGCGGGGCACGTCGCCGCCGGGGAAGAGATCGGTCACGACCTTCTCGAGCGTGGCGCGGCGCGCCGGGTTCAGGCGCAGGTCGAAGCCGCCGAGCTCGGCCATGCCGCCCACGCGGATGCGGTTGTCGAAGCGCGTGACGGCCACCTTGTAGGTCTCGTCGAGCACTGTCGACTGCGGCGCCAGCGATTCGTTGATGAGCGGAACGGTCAGCGAGTAGCCCTTGACCGGGTACACCGGGATGTCCAGGCCCAGCGAGGCGATGGCGGCGCGCGAGTAGCTGCCGAAGGCCATCACGTAGCGGTCGGCCGTGAGGATCTTGCCGGCGGTGGTGCGCACGCCGGTGATGCGGCCGCCGTCGGTTTCGAGGGCGGCGATGGTCTGGCCGAAGCGGAAGTCCACGCCCATGCCGCGCGCGATTTCGGCGAGGCCGCGGGTGAACAGGTGGCAGTCGCCGGTCTCGTCGTTGGGCAGGCGCAGGCCGCCGGTGAGCCGGTCGCGCGCGCCGGCCAGCGCGGGCTCGATGCGGGCGAGGCCGTCGCGGTCGAGCAGTTCGTAGGGCACGCCGCATTCCTCGAGCACCGCGATGTCGCGCTCCACCGCGTCGAGCTGGGCCTGCGTACGGAACAGCTGCAGGGTGCCGCCGGTGCGCTGCTCGTAGTGCAGGCCGGTGTCGGCGCGCAGCTGCTGCAGGCAGCCGCGGCTGTATTCGGCCACGCGCATCATGCGTTCCTTGTTCACCGCGTAGGCCTCGGGCGAGCAGTTGCGCAGCATGGCGGCCATCCAGCGCAGCTGGAACAGGGTGCCGTCGGGGCGGATCGACAGCGGCGCGTGCTTCTTGAACATCCACTTGATCGCCTTCAGCGGAATGCCCGGCGCGGCCCACGGCGTGGAGTAGCCGGGAGACACCTGGCCGGCGTTGCCGAAGCTGGTTTCCTCGGCGGGGCCGGCCTGCCGGTCGAGCAGGGTGACCTCGGCGCCCGAGCGGGCAAGGTAGTACGCCGTGGTGGTGCCGATCACGCCGCCGCCGAGAACGATGACTTTCATGGTGTATTCGCCGATTCAAATGGAATGAATGGAATCTAAAGTCCTCAATGCAGTGGATTCCACTGATTTCAACGATTTGGCAGTGGAATACACTGCCGCGAATCGCCCAAGGCGCCCTCCGAAGTGAAATGCCCGAACTCGACCGCATAGACCGCAAGATCCTCGACGTCCTGCAGCGCCAGGGCCGCATGTCGATGACCGAACTGGCCGAGCACATCGGCCTGTCGGCCTCGCCCTGCGCCGAGCGCGTGAAGCGCATGGAGCGCGACGGCGTCATCACCGGCTACCACGCCCACGTGTCGCCCGAGGCGCTGGGCCGGACGCTGCTGGTGTTCGTCGAAATCAAGCTCTCGGCCAAGTCGGGCGACGTGTTCGACAAGGTGCGCAAGGAACTGCTGCACATGCCCGAGGTGCTCGAATGCCACCTGGTGTCGGGCAGCTTCGACTACCTCGTGAAGGCGCGGCTGAGCGGCATGAGCGAGTACCGCCACCTGCTGGGCGACATCCTGAAGAAGCTGCCGGTGGCGGCCGAGTCGCACAGCTACGTGGTGATGGAAGAAATCAAGGAAACACTGATGCTGGCCGTGGACCGCTGAACCGATGAGCACGAACAACGACGTTCCGGACGTCTCCATCCGGCCCTGGCGCCTCGACGACTTCGACGCGGTGAAGGCCATCCTCGACGACACCTTCGCCGGCACCTGGCTGCCGCAGCTCACGCCCGAGGCCGCGAAGGCCTACCGCGACAGCGGCGAGCCCGTGGGCTACATCGACGAGAAGGGCCCGGCCTTCTTCGTGGCCGAGATCGACGGCGAGGTGGTCGGCATGGTGCACTGGGAGGGCGACTTCGTGCACGCGCTGCACGTGCCGGCCAGGCATCGGCGCAAGGGCATCGCCCGGGCGCTGATGGCTTTTGCCGAAGACGGCATGCGCGCCGATGGCGTGGAACTGGCGCGGCTGGAGACCGACACCTTCAACACGCAGAGCCAGGGCTTCTATCTCGCGCTCGGCTATCGCGAAGCCGACCGCTACCCCGACCTCGAATGGCACAGCGGCTTCACAACCATCCTGTACGTGAAGACGCTTTCTCATCACACCGCAATCCCTTCCCAGAGGACACACGCATGAGCATCACGATCCGCCGCGACGGCACCACTGGCACGCGCCACATCCTGAAGATCCGCAACCACGAGATCCCGGTCGACGCATCGCCGGCCGGTGGCGGCAGCGACGCCGGCCCGGAGCCGCACGACCTGTACGACGCGTCGCTCGCGGCCTGCAAGGCGCTCACCGTGCTGATCTACGCGCGCCGCAAGGGTATTCCGGTGGAAGACATCGAGGTCGTGGTCGACCGCGACGACAGCGAGGAGCGCAAGGGCGTCTACCGCCTCAAATCGGGCCTGCGCCTGAGCGGCAACCTGAGCGAGGCGCAGCGAGACGAACTGCTGCGCGTGGCCGGCAAGTGCCCGGTGCACAAGCTCATGACCGAAGTGAAGACCGAGATCGAGACCGGCTGGGCCGAGTGAGCCGGCTCTTCCTCTCGCCAATCACTGCAGCGCGCGATATGTCCGCACTGCGCGCAGCAGCGCCCACAGGCCAGCCTCGGCCGGCACCTTCTTCTCGTTGAACGCCACGGCGATGTAGACGTCGTCAGCCGGCACGTAGGCCACGATGCTCGTGAAGCCTTCGATGCCGCCGCTGTGCCCGAGCATCAGCCCGGGGCCGTCGGGCACGTCGTAGAGCTGCACGCCCATGCCGTAGAACGAGTTGCTGCCCGCATAGGGCCCGATCATCGCGGGCATGCCGGTGAACATGCGGTGCACCGATTGGCCCGGCAGCACCTTGCCCGCGAGCAATGCGTGCCAGAACACCGCGAGATCGCCGGCCGTCGATGCCAGCGCGCCGGCGGCATAGGGCGTGGCGTACTGGTCGGGTGCCTCGACCGGCCGTCCCGCCGCGTGCCCGGTGGCGACAGGCAGCTCGACACCAGGCTTGCGCATGACCGTGTGGGTGAGTGCCAGCGGCTTGATGAGGCGCCTGGACAGCACGTCCGCGAACGGAGCGCCATCGACCTTCTCGACGATCACGCCGAGCATCGCGTAGCCGGTGTTGCTGTAGCTCCAGTTCGCGCCGGGGCAGAACTGCGGCTTTTGCGACGTGCCGAGCGCGATCACTTCGGCGGGCGTGCGGTAGGTTGTGCCCAGCAACGGCAGCGCGTTGAAGCTCACGAGGCCGCTGGTGTGGCGCAGCAGCTGCTCGACGGTGGTGAGCTTCGCGTTCGGCGCATCGGGAAACCACTTGTCGATGGTGTCGTCGAGCTTCAGCCTGCCTTCCTCCACGAGCTGCAGCACGACGGCGGCCGTCAGCGTCTTGGCGGTGCTCGCGACCTGGAAGGGCTGGTCGGGCACCGCGGGCTGCGGCGGCTCCTTGCGTGCCAGCCCGCGCGTGGCGGACCATGTGCCTTCGCCGGGGATCGCGACCGCGACGCTCGCTGCGGGTACGTGCTCGAGCATCTTGTCGAGCGCGCCGCCGAGCGTCTTCTGGAGCGCGGCGGGCAGTTCGCCGTCGATGGAGCGCCTGAAGTCCTTCTGCCAGATCGCCTCGGGCGCCGAGCGCATCGAAGGGCCGGCCCAGTAGGGCGAGGGCGTGCACTCCGTCTGCGCCATGCCCGGCGAAGCATGCAGGGCCGCGCACAGCGAAAGCAGCGCGGCCGCGGCCTTCGCCTGCATCGTCGTCACTTCGCGGCCTCGGCCCGCGTGCGCGCCGCTTCCACGCGCTTGGCATAGCGATCGCCCCAGTCGGCCAGCGGCGCGAGTGCCGCATTGAGCGTGGCACCCAGTTTCGTTTCGGAGTACTCCACGCGCGGTGGGACTTCGTGGAACACCTCGCGGTGGACGATGCCGTCGGTTTCCATCTCGCGCAGCTGCTGGATCAGCATCTTCTCGCTGATGTCGGGCAGCGCCCGCTTCAGTTCGCCGAAGCGCAGCGGCTGCACATGCAGCTCCCACAGGATGACGGCTTTCCACTTGCCGCCGATCACGTCGAAGGCCGGGCCGATGCCGCAGTTGTAGGGTTTCTTGGATTTCATCTTCATCCCCATCAGTAGGTAATACATACATTTTGGTAAGTACCTAACTTAATTGTAGGTACTTGACCGTTCCGGAGCCCGATTCCTACGATACGTCCATCTTCACAACACGCAACGAGCGAATCGTCATGAGCAGCAAGAGCAACGACATCAAGGAAGTTTCGGTTCTGGGCCTGGGCGCGATGGGCGCAGCCATCGCGCAGATCTATCTGGACCAGGGCTACAAGGTCACCGTATGGAACCGCAGCGCGGACAAGGCCAGTGCGCTGGTCGCCAAGGGCACGGTGCTGGCGCGCAGCGCGAGCGAGGCCGTGCGCGCGGCACGGGTGGTCGTGATGTGCGTCTACGACTACCGCGCCGCCGAGGCCATCTTCGCGCTCGACGGCGTGGCCGCCGCCATGGACGGCCGCCTGCTGGTGCAGCTGACCACCGGCAGCCCGCAGGACGCGCGCGACGCGCAGGCGTGGGCGCACAAGCAGGGCGCCGCCTACCTCGAAGGCGCGATCCAGGCCGCACCCGACCAGATGGGCCAGCCCGACACGCCGCTGCTGGTGTCGGGCGCGAAGCCGGTGTTCGACGAAGCAGAGCCCTGGCTGAAGGCGCTGGCCGGTGGCATCGTCTATCTGGGCGAGGCCGCGAGCGCGGCGGCGGCCATGGACCTCGCCACGCTCTCCACCATCTACGGCACGATGCTTGGTTTCATCCACGGCGCGCGCATCGCCGAGAACGAGGGCTTCGACGTGGCCGAGTACGGCCGCATCGTCGCGGGCATCATGCCGACCTTCGCCGGCTTTCTTCAGCACGAGGGCTCCGTCATCCAGTCGGGCGATTTCGCCATCTCGCAGAGCCCGATGCGCATCTCGGTCGAGGCGACGCAGCGCATCCTGCAGACGGCGCAGGCGTCGGGCATCAATACCGAGTTCCCGGCCTTCGCCGCAGGCATCTTCCGGCGGGCGGACGAAGCCGGCCTCGGCGGCGAAGAGCTCGCGGCGCTGATCAAGCTGCTGCGCGCGAAGGAAGCATCGGCATAGCTCAGGCCCATGTCATGAACTGGATGGCGCGAAGCACCTCGGCTTCGCGCTCCATGATGAAGTCGCCGTGGCTGGCGTTGTCCAGGGTCAGGCGGTTCGGCGTATTGAGCGCCGCCACGAGCTGATTCGAATTCGTGATGCACACGCGGCGGAAGATGCGCAGATAGTCGTCAGCGTCTTTCTGTGTCCTCGCGTCGAGCGGCAGCTCGAGCCACGGGAACATGTCGCGCCTTTCGGCGGGCAGGGCGGTCACGACTAGCGACGGCGCACGCACGGCCTTGTAGTCCGGCGAGAACGAGTGTCCGGCTGTGTCCACGGCGGTCTCCACTTCATCGGGGGTATTGAGGCGCACGCTTCCGTCGCTGCGTATGTCGATGGCGTCGCGCAGATTCGCTTCCAGCGCAGGCCACCAGTTCTTCGAGTTGCGCCGGAAGAAGGCGATCGCGGCTTGCAGGGACCGGCCGTCGTCCGGCGTCGGCTTGGGCTCGTGGAGCAGGCGGTTGTCCGGCACTGTCTCGCCGCCGCTGTCGGCGTCGACGGTGTAGTCGAAGGTGGTGTCCAGGTAGATGAGGCCTTGTGTCCGCTGCGGATGCAGGCCCGCGAAACGCGTGAGCTCGTTGCCCGCGATCGAATGGCCACCCAGCACCGCGCGTTGCACGCCCAGCGCGTCGAGCACCGCCTTCAGGTCCGCGACCAGCGTGTCGACTTCGTAGTACTGCGTGGCGGTCTTCACCGGCATCGGCTTGTCCGAAAGGCCGTAGCCGCGCCGGCTGATGGCGATCACGCGCGACCGCGCGGCCAGCGCGGGGGCGAGGCTGTCGAAGTAGCGCGCATTGCCGCCCAGCCCGGCCAGCAGCACGATGACGGGGCCGGTGCTGCTGCCGGGCGGCTGCCAGTCGCGCACCTGCAGCGACACCTCGGGGGTGGCCGACACCTTCACCCGGCGGTCGATGACCGTGGGTTTGCCTCCACCCGTGCCGACCCCGACCCCGACGCCGCCATGGCCGTGGCTGCCGCCGCCGCAGGCCGCGATGCCGGTGGTGGCACCGGCCAGCGCCACGACACGGAGCACGTCCCGGCGCCGGAGGCGGTAGCGGTCCGATCGGGCAGTACCAGCCGGCAGCGAGAGCAATCGATTCACTTGGGGGTTCCGTTTCCGTTTTCAGGGAGTGGCTCGAGTGTCCAAGCCGCACCTGAAGGCCTGCTTCGGCATTCATGAAGATTTCCTGAAGTACCGCGCAGCCGCTTGGCAGATACTTCCGCCCACATTCCGGAAACGGAGTGGTCAGTTCACGTGGAGGCTCATGAATCTCTTGCTTGTTGAGGACGACCTTGACCTCGGCAATGGCGTGCGCATTGCGCTGGCCAATCAAGGCATGGATGTGGTGTGGGTCCGCAGACTCGACGACGCCCTGCGCACTCTCGATGGCGGCACCTTCGACATGGTGCTGCTCGACCTCGGCCTGCCCGACGGCGACGGCCTCGACCTGCTGTTCCGCCTGCGCCGTGACCGCCAGATATTGCCGGTGCTGGTGCTCAGCGCGCGCGACGCGCTCAACGACCGGCTGCGCAGCCTGGACGACGGCGCCGACGACTACCTGGTCAAGCCCTTCGCGCTGGCCGAGCTGCTGTCGCGCGTTCGTGCGCTCGCGCGCCGCAGCTACGGCTTCAACGACGAGACCATCCGCATGCGCGGCCTGGCGCTGCACGAGCCCACGCGCGGCGTGATCGTCGACGGCGAGCCGGTGGAGCTTTCGCGCTGCGAGTTCGACCTGCTGGCGCTGCTGCTCAAGCGAACCGGCCGCGTGGTCACGCGCCGCGTGATGGAAGAGCAGGTGCTGCCCGGCGGACAGGCCAACGGCAGCAACTCGCTCGAGGTGCACATCTCCAACCTGCGCAAGAAGATCGGCCAGGGCTACATCCGCACGGTACGCGGCATCGGCTACGTGATCGACGTGCAATCGCTGGCGCGGAGCACGCAGAAATGATTCAGGCGCTGGCGCAGCGCTGGAAGAACTGGAAACAACCTTCCCTGATGCGGCGCCTGCTGCTTGCGCAGATGGGCGTGGTCGCCTTGCTGTGGACCATGGCCATCGCGCTGTTGCTGTACGACTCCTACGAAGACCCCGAGCTGCTGAAGTACGAGAAGATCTTCCAGACGGTGATCGCCATCGCGAAGAACACGGCCGACCGTCCCGACAAGCAGCAGGAGACCCTGGCCGCCTTCGATGCCGCGCTGCTGGAAACCGTGGGCGACGGCGACGCGGCCTCCGACACCTCGCCGGTGATGCAGGTGTGGCAGGGCGACAGGCTGGTCTATCGCTCGACGGCGGCCGTGCCCGTCATCCTCAACACCGCGCCGAACCTCATCGAGACCGTGAAGGCCGGCAACCGCGAGTGGCGCGCGCGCACGCTGGCCTCGCCCGATTCCAACATCCGCGTGATGCTGGCCGAGCCCAGCGTCTGGCGGCTCACGGTCACCGTGATGTACCGCGGTTACTACCTGCTGCCGCTGGTCATCAGCCTGCCTTTCCTGATCTTCCCCGCGTGGCTCTCGGTGCGCCTCGCGCTGCGGCCATGGCGGCGGGTGAGCCAGGAGACCGCCGAGCGCGGGCCGGCCGACCTCACGCCGTTGTCGTACACGCCGCCGCACAAGGAACTGCAGCCGCTGGTGCAGAGCATCAACAGCCTGCTGCAGCGGGTACGCGACAGCACTTCGCGCGAGCGCAGCCTGATCGCCGACGCCGCGCACGAGCTGCGAACGCCGCTGGCCGCGATGCGCGTGAACGTGGAGGCGCTGAAGGAGCAGAGCACCGACGAGCACCAGCGCGAACTCATGGGCAACCTGCTGCGCAGCAACGACCGCGCCGCGCGCCTCGTGGGTCAGCTGCTGCAGCTGATGCGCAGCGACGCGGTTTCGGACAACACGCTGCCGGTGATGCTCTCGCTGGACGCGCTGGTGCAGGACCGGCTGGCCATGATCGAAAGCCTGGCCAGCTCGCGCAATATCGAACTCGAGCTGGTGTGCGAAGACCGCGTGCCGGTGCTCGGCGAGCGCGAGAGCCTGGTCTCGATGATCGACAACCTCATCAACAACGCCATCAAGTACAGCCCGTCCGACGGCACCGTGGTCGTGCACGTGTCGCGCGACGGCGCGCAGGCCCTGCTGACGGTGGCGGACCAGGGCCCCGGCGTGCCGCCCGCGCTGCGCGAGCGGGTGTTCGACCGCTTCTTCCGCAATCCGGACCAGAGCCAGAGCGGCAGCGGGCTGGGCCTGGCCATCGTCAAGTCGGTGGTCGACCGGCACGGCGGCGAGGTGACGCTCGGCGAAACCGCGAGCGGCGGCCTGCTGGCCACCGTGCGGCTGCCGCTGGCCATGGCCGACGCGCCGCAACCCATGCTGTGCAGCTGAAATCTTCCCCCAGGCACGGCCAAGGGCATGAATGGGCCTAAAAGGGCCTGGTCAGGCCCGAATTGGGGCGAGGAATTACACTACCCGGCGCTGTTTACAGGACGCTTTCCCATGAAGTGGGTCATTCTTGCCATCTTCGCGCTCAGCGCGCTCTACGTTCATTTCCGCGGCCAGGTGCGGCATCGTTTCTTCAGACAGCTCTCTGATCACTCGACCTTCCTCGCCCCGCTGAACGTCTTCATGTACCTTTTCTCGAAGGTGCCGGGTACGCCCTACCTGTCGCCCGCGGAGTTCCCCGAGATGCGCGTGCTCGAGGAAAACTGGGAAGTGATCCGCGAGGAAGCCCTGGCCATGCGCAACGGCGGCAGCATCAAGGCCTCGAGCCAGTTCAACGACGTGGGCTTCAACTCCTTCTTCAAGAGCGGCTGGAAGCGCTTCTACCTGAAGTGGTACGACGATGCGCATCCCTCGGCCGCCGTGCTGTGCCCGCGCACCACCGAGCTGCTGAAGGGCATCGGCACCATCAAGGCCGCCATGTTCGCCGAGCTCCCGCCGGGCAGCCGCCTCGTGCGCCACCGTGATCCGTTCGCTGGTTCGCTGCGCTACCACCTGGGCCTGTGGACGCCGGGCGTCGAGGGCTGCTACATCGACGTGGACGGCCAGCGCTACCACTGGCGTGACGGCGAGGCCGTGGTGTTCGACGAAACCTACATCCACTATGCCGAGAACACGACCGACCACGACCGCGTGATCCTGTTCTGCGACATCGAGCGTCCGCTGAAGTACCGCTGGGCCAGCGCGGTGAACCGCTGGTTCGCGAAGAACCTGCTGGCCGCTGCCGCATCGCCCAACGATGCCGGCGACAAGACCGGTGGCATCAACCGCGCCTTCAAGTACATCTACCAGATCCGCGTGGTCGGCAAGCGCCTCAAGGCGTGGGACAAGCGGGTGTACTACCTCGTGAAGTGGGCCATCTTCGGCGGCCTGGCACTCTGGATCTTCTGGTAGCCGTCGATGGAGGGGCGCGCCACGCCGTGCCCCTCAACGCAGGCGCCCGGCGTGGGCGCCGACCATCTCCGCCAGCGCATCGGCCACGGCCCTGACGCGCGGCGAGCGCCTCACGTCGGGGTGCACCACGCTCCATACCTCTCGCATCACGGGCCGGCCTTCGCCGGGCACTTCGGTGAGCGCGTGGTCCTCGCGCGCCATGAAGTCCGGCAGCATCGCGAGGCCCAGTCCTCCACGGCAGGCGTTGTGCAGCGCAGCCAGATCGTTGCTGCGCAGCACGAAAGGGCGTGCGCCGGCGATGTCCGCCAGCAGCTGCTGGTGCGGCACGTTGCCCGGCGGATCGCTGTAGCCCAGGAATCGCCAGTCGGCCTGCGGACGCGCGAGCCACGCCGGCGCGGCATAGAGGCGAAAGGCCAGTTCGCCGAGCTTGCGCGCCGCCAGGCCCGGCTCGGTGGGGCGCATGAAGCGGATGGCGATGTCCGCGTCGCGCCTTTGCAGGTTGGCGCTGCGCAGTTCGCCGACGATGTCCAGCTCGATGCCCGGCCAGCGGTTGGCGCTCGCAGCCCATAGCGGCACGATGAAGTGGCTCGCGAAGGCCGGCGGTGCCGACACGCGGACCGTGCCCTGGCCCGCGGTGTTCGCTGCGGCGGCGCGCGCGAAGGCCAGCACTTCCTGCTCCATCCGTTCGGCGGGCGCGAGCAGCGTCTCGCCTTCGGGTGTCAGCGCCCAGCTGCGCGGCAGGCGGTCGAAAAGACGCACGCCGATGTGCGACTCCAGCGCGCCGACCCGCCGCGCGACCGTCGAATGCTCCACGCGCAGGTGCCGCGCCGCTCCCGAGAGGCTGCCCTCGCGCGCGACGGCGACGAAGAAGCGTACGTCGTCCCACGACAGGGACGCGAGCGTGCCGGAGCCGGGGTGGGGAGCTGGCGATTCGTGCACAACGGATGCGAATTTATGGGGAATGGGCAGGCATTCTGCCCGCCGCTATCGTCCGGTGCATCGTTCATCACTTCGAGGAGTTCCCGCCATGAGCACCACGCCGATCCCGCAGCAGCAGCCCGTCATCGCCTATGGGCCACCCGTTTCTCTCGAAGTCGCGCGCCGCGTGGCGGCGGCCGCCGAGGCCGAGGCGCTGGCCCATGGCTGGCCGATGGTCATCGCGGTGATGGACAGCGCGGCCAACCTCGTTGTGCTTCACAAGATGGATCACGCGCAGACCGGCAGCGTGGAGATCGCGCAGGCCAAGGCGCGCAGCACCGTGCGCTTCAAGCGGCCGACGCGCGTGTTCGAAGAGGCGCTGGCCACGGGCGGGCTGAACCTGCGCCTGCTGGCCACCGAAGGCGCATGCCCGCTCGAGGGCGGCCTGCCGTTGATGCACGAAGGCTGCCTGGTCGGCGCCATCGGCGTCTCGGGCATGCAGTCGACGCAGGATGCCCAGGTGGCGGCCGTGGGCGCGCAAGCCGCCTGAACTCGGCTCGCCGTCGCTCAGGCCTGGGCCAGCACCAGCCGTTCGCGCGTGCTGCGAGCCCAGCAGACGAGCGCCGCGAGCAGCGTGCCGCCGAGCACGTCGAGCAGCACATGCTGTCGCGTGGCCAGCGTCGAATGGACGATGCCGAAGGCCCACAGCAGGTTGAGCACGCGCACCCATGCCGGGGCGCGCACCTCGCGCAACTGGCGCTCCATCAGCACGGCGGTGAAGACGGCGAACGCGACATGCAGCGAAGGGAAGGCGTTGCCGCCCGCGTCGGCGGTCTTCAGGAACTGCAGCGCCGGGTACTGTGTCCAGTCGATCGCGAATGCTGGCACCGTCGTGGGAAAGAACCAGAACACCGCGAGGCCCACGCCAGCCATGATGGCGGCGTCGCGCGCGCAGGCCCAGAGCTCGGCCTTGTTCTTCGTCAGGGCCGGCCCGAGCGAGATGTAGAACCACAGCGAGCCATAGAGCAGCATCGCGTCGTCGCTCACGCCCACCCAGTGGTCGAGCGCCGTGAGGGGCATCACCGTGGGCTCCGTCGGCGGGTTGTGCATCACCCAGAAGTACACGACGAAGAAGCCTGTAATACCGACGGTGGTACCGATCATCTTCACCACCCAGAGCGTGGCGATCCGCCGGCCCAGCTCGACGTACCAGGGAGTGGAACTTGCAGGGGAGGAGGGCGCGGCGCGGAAGGTCATCGGCGTTGCAGCTTATGCAACTGCATTGCGTGAACATTGCGCCGGTTGCGGGAACGCCTCTCCTAGAATGGCCGGCCCCGGCCTTCCATTGGCCTCTCGCTGGCCTCCTGTGGCCTCTCTTTCCTCCGTACTCCCATGAGAATCCTGCTCGTCGAAGACGAAGTCGACCTGGCTCAGGCCCTGGCCTCGGCGCTGCGGCAGAACCAGGCGGTGGTCGACGTGGCGGGCTCGCTGCGCGAGGCCGAAGACGCCGCGTTGTCCGCGCAGCACGACGTGATCGTGCTCGACCGCGGCCTGCCCGACGGCGACGGCCTTTCGCTCGTTGCCTTCCTGCGCCAGAACGACATCCCCGCCGCCGTGCTGGTGCTCACCGCCATGACCGACGTGGCCGAGCGCGTGCTGAGCCTCGACGGCGGCGCCGACGACTATCTCGCCAAGCCCTTTTCCATGGACGAGCTCATGGCTCGCGTGCGTGCGCTGGCGCGGCGCCCCGCGGTGCGCGCGAACCTCGTCATGACGCTCGGGCAGCTGCGCTTCGACCATCACACGCGGCAGGCGCACGTCGGCGAAGAGTGCCTCACGCTGCCGCGGCGCGAGCTGCTGGTGCTGGAAGCGCTGCTCGAGCATCGCGGCCGCACCGTGCTGCGCGAGGCCATGCAGGACCGCGTGTACGGCCATGCGGACGACATCCAGTCGAACGCGCTCGACACGCACGTCTCCCGGCTGCGCTCCAAGCTCGACAAGGCCAGGGCGCAGGTCGAGATCCATGCGATTCGCGGCGTGGGCTACCTGATCTGCGCGGCGCGTCCCGCGGCATGACGGCAACCGCATGAGGCAGGGCCTGCTTTCGCTGCGCTGGCAGCTCATCTGGAGCCTGATCCTGCTGCAGGTGGTGGTCGGCACGCTGGTGATGGGCGGCTTCCTCGGCCTGGCCTGGGTGCTGGGCCGCGTGGTCGACGAGACCGGGCAGGAGACCATCACCGCCATCCAGCGGGCGCTGGCGCGCGGCCCCGACGGGCAGCTCGTGGTCGAGCCCACGCCGGAAGTGCAGCGCCTGCGCGAGGCCGACCCGCCGTTCTGGTTCATCGCGCGCGACGCGAAGGGCTCCGAGGTGCGCAACGGCGAAGTGCCGGCCATCTATGCCGCGCTCTTCGAATCGCTCGACGGCATGGAGCGCATGGCCATCAACCCCGAGAGCGACAACACCCGTCCCAAGGCCCGCTTCGATCGCGTGGAAACGCGCGCGGGCCTGGTGGCCGTGATGACGCAGACCGGCAGTCCCCTGACCGTGAAGACCACGCTCAAGGGCACAGCCATCGCCTTCCTGTTCCTGGTGGCGCCGATGGCGCTGGTGACCTGCCTCGGCGTGATCCTGGCCACGCCTTTCGTCGTGAAGCGCGGCCTCAAGGGCGTGGTGGCCACGGCCGAGCATGCCGAGAGCATCGACGTGCACGAGCGCACCACGCGCCTGCCGCTGGCCAACGTGGCGAGCGAGATCCGCCCGCTGGTCAATGCGGTGAACCGCGCGTTCGACCGTCTCAACGAAGGCTACGACCGGCAGGAGCGCTTCCTGGCCGACGCCGCGCACGAGCTGCGCACGCCCATCACCACGCTGCAGATCCACCTCGAGGGCCTGCAGGACGGACCGCTCAAGGTGAAGCTCCTGCAGGCCTCGGCGCGGCTCGCCACGCTGGCCGAGCAACTGCTCGATCTGCAGCGGCTGGACCACATCGCAGCGCACGACCAGCAGCAGGTCGACCTGAAGGCGCTGTGCGAGCGCGTGGCCGGCGACATCGCGCCGCTGGCCATCATGAACCGCTGCACGCTGTCTGTCGAAGCGCCCAGGCCGCTGTGGGTGCGCGGCGATGCGCCTTCGCTCGAACGCGCGCTGAGCAACCTGATCCAGAACGCCATCGAGCATGGCGGACAGGGCTGCGACATCCAGGTGCGGCTGTGGGAGCCCTCGGGCTTCGAAGTGCTCGACTCGGGGCCGGGCATTCCCGAGGCCGACCGCGAGCGCGTGGTGGCGCCGTTCCACCGGCTGGTGCCGCGCGGGCGCGGCGCGGGGCTGGGCCTGCATCTCGTGGCCGAGGTCGCACGGCTGCACGGCGGGCAGCTCACGATCGGTTCCAGCGAATCGGGTGGGGCGAAGATGCGGCTGGAGCTGAACCTCGACCTCTGAGCGCGCGGTTGCAGGGCTCGGAGAACCAACGGGCGACGAGCTGCCCCAGCAGTCCGGAAGCCGTGACAACGGCGACGAACCACAGCGCAATCCAGGAGGGCGATGCTCCCAGCCACTGGAAAACCCACGCGCCTGGAATCACCACGAACATGTGGCTCAGGTAGACCTCGTAGCTGTTGCGCCCGAACCAGCGCAGCGGTGCGACCGCAGCGCCGGCGGACCACGCCCACGGACGCCAGTGCGCCGCGACGAGCATCAGCGCGACGCCCAGCTCCAGCAGCGTCACCTGCAGCCCGAAGCGCGTGAGGCCGAGCTGGTACACCTCCTTGCGGAAGCAGAAGACCGCTGCGGCGAGCACGATGCCCGCAAGCAGAACGGCCCGTCGCACCGCCGCAGTCGGAGCGCGGGGCACGCGGTGTGCGAGGAGTGCGGCAAGGCAGCCGAAGGCGATGCCATCCATGCCCGAGAGGTACGAGTGGTCCTGCCACAGCTCGTTGTCGCTGAACACGCTGCGCGCGAGCGGGCCCAGCACGATGGGCACGACCAGCAGCAGCGCCAGCCGCCGCTCGCTGCCGCACAGCACGCACACCAGCGGAAAGCAAAGGTAGAAGACCTCCTCCACCGACAGCGACCACAGCACGCCCCACGGCCCCGGCAGGTAGCCGACCCGCGCCTCCAGCCAGTTGATGTGCAGCCCCAGCGCGGCGAGCAGCGCCCGCCACAGCGAGACCTTGGACGCATCGAGCGCGAACCATGCACTGCCCGCAAGATGCAGCCCAGCCAGCACCGCGAGCAGCAGCAACAGCGGCGGCAGGATGCGCGCCGCACGAAAGCGGTAGAACGATGCGGGCCGCACGCGCGACAGATCGCCCCAGCGCCGTATCGACGCGCTCGTGATCAGGTAGCCCGAGACCACGAAGAACACGATCACCGCGTAGTAGCCGCTGCGAAAGAGGATGCCCGTGGTCCGCGGCCCCAGCCACTGGGCCAGCTCCGGCGGCCCGAAGGGAATGCGCAGGTTGGCGTGCAGCAGCACCACGAAGATCGCGAGCAGCCCTCGCAGCAGGTCGACATGCGCCAGGCGCGGGAGCGGGGCGGAGGACGGCATCGCACGATTCTGTGGCCGTCCGTCGCGCGACGGCTGAAGGCCTCCTGAAGCACCGACAATCGCAGCCTGCCGCCATGCCTCTCGCCGACCAAGACCTTCTTCCTCCGATTGACCTCGCCAGCGCACAGGCGCTGATCGGCCGTGTCCGTGCGCAACTCGATGCGGAAGGGCTTTCGATGCGCGCGCCGCCGCAGGAGCCCACCACCTGCTGCGGGCGCGGCTGCAACGGCTGCGTGTGGGAAGGGTGGCTGGCCGCGGTGGCCTACTGGCGGGACGAGGCTTCCTTGCTGCTGGGCTAGCTCTTTCCCCTTGCCATGCGAAGCGGGTCGACCAGCCGGTCGTATTCCTCGGCGTCGAGGTAGCCCAGTTCGACGGCCGCTTCTCTTGGCGCAACGCGGCGTTCCACGGCAGTGCGCGTGATGCGCGCCACCTTGTCGTAGCCGAGCACCGGGTTGAGCGCCGTCACCGACAGCAGCGCATTGCCCAGGTTCGCTTCGAGCCGCTCGCGATCGACGTCGAGCCCGGCCACCAGCCTGTTCGCGAAGACGAGCGAGCTGTCCGCCAGTATGCGGATCGACTGCAGCACGTTGTGGATCAGCACCGGCTTGGCAACGTTGAGCTCGAAGTTGCCGGAGGCGCCGGCTATCGTCACCGTCACGTGGTTTCCGGCCACCTGCATGGCCGCCTGGGCCACCACCTCCGCGATGGTCGGGTTGCGCTTGCCCGGCATGATCGACGAGGTCAGTCCGTCGTCCGGCACCAGCAGCTCGCCTATGCCGCAGCGCGGCCCCGACCCCATCCAGCGGATGTCGTTGGCCATCTTCGTCAGCGAGGCGGCGATCACGTTCAGCGCGCCGGAAAGCTCCACCAGCGCATCGTGGCCCGACATGCCTTCGAACTTGCACGGATGGGGCGTGAACGGCAGACCCGTGAGCCCGGCGATCTCCTCGCAGAAGAACACGTCGAAGTCCTGCGGCGCATTGAGCCCGGTTCCCGCCGCCGTGCCCCCTTGGGCGAGCAGCAGCAGTCGCGGCAATGCGTCCTTCAACCGTGCGATGCCGCTGCCCGTTTGCCAAGCGAATGCCTCGAACGCCTGGCCCATCGTCATCGGCACTGCGTCCATCAGGTGCGTGCGCGCCACCTTCGCATCGTCGGCGAATGCGCGCGCCCGGTCCTGCAGAGCGTTATTCAGCACGGTGAGCGAAGGAACGAGCCGCTGCGTCAGCTCCATCGCGGCGGCGATGTGCATCACCGTCGGAAAGCTGTCGTTCGACGACTGCGATGCGTTCACATGATCGTTCGGATGCACCGGCGACTTCGTGCCCAGCGGCTGCCCGAGCAGCTCGTTGGCCCGGTTCGCGATCACCTCGTTGGCATTCATGTTCGTCTGGGTGCCTGAGCCGGTCTGCCAGATCGTGAGCGGGAAGTGCTCGTCGAACAGGCCGCGCGACACCTCCCCGGCCGCCGCGGCGATCACCTGGGCCAGCGATTCGTCGAGCGCGCCGCAGCGTGCATTGGCCCTCGCGGCCGCGATCTTCTGCAGTCCGAAGGCGCGTGGCAGGCATGCCGCGAAGCGCTCCGTTCCGACGTCGAAGACGTCGGCGGCGCGTTGCGTCTGCGCACCCCAGTACATGCCGGCATGAATCTCCACTGGCCCGAACGCGTCGTGTTCGATGCGTATGCTGGCGGCCATGCGGCTCAGTCCAGCGAGATGTTGGCCTTGGCCGCCACGGCCTTCCAGCGCGCCACCTCCGCCTCGGTGTGCTTGCCCAATGCGGCGCCCGTGTACAGCTCGGCCGGCAGCATCTGGATCGCCTGCTCGGCGAGACGATCGGTGAACGCCTTGTCGCCCATCACCTTCAGGTAGGCCTTCTGCACCTTGTCGAGCACCGGCTGCGGCGTGCCCTTGGGCGCGTAGATGCCGTACCAGGTCGAGGCCTCGAAGCCGGGCAGCACCGTCTCGGCGAGCGTGGGCACGTCCTTGAGCTGCGGCAGCCGCACCTTCGAGGTGACGGCCAGTGCACGGACCTTCGCTTCCTTGATCTGCGGCAGGGCCGTGTTGGTCTGGTCGAAGATGCCGTCGACCTGCCCGCCGATCACATCGATCAGCGCAGGGCCCGCTCCCTTGTACGGAACCTGCGAGATCCTGATGCCGGCCGAGGCGGCGAACAGCGCCGCGATCAGGTGCGAGCTGGAGCCCACCCCGGCATTGCTGATGAAGAGCTTGTCGGGGTTGGCCTTGCCGAAGTCGACCAGCGCCTTGATGTCCTTCGCGGGATGTTCGTTGCGCACCATCAGCACCAGCGGCGTGTCGGGGAAGCGGAACACGGGCGCGAAGTCCTTCACCGGGTCGTAGGCGAGCTTCTTGTACAGCGCGGGCGCCGCGCCCATGTAGCCCATGTGCCCGACCAGCATGGTGTAGCCGTCGGCCGCCGCGCGGGATGCCTTGCCGGCACCCACGGTGCCGCCGGCGCCCGGCGCGTTGTCGATGACGATGGGCTGGCCCAGTTCGCGCGCCACTCTTTCGGCCATGGCTCGCGCGAGCGCGTCGGTCGGACCGCCCGCCGCGAAGGGCACGATCCAGGTCACGGGGCGTGAAGGGTAGGTTTGCGCGCCTGCGCCGTGCGCCGTGGCAGCGAATGTCATGGCCAGCAGCGCGCGGGCGGCCAGCTTCCTGATGTCGATCATCTGTCTTGTCTCCTCGGGGTTGGTGGTTCAGGCTGCAACTTCGGCGGACATTGCGAGCGCGCGGTCCACCATCTGCGGAGCAAGGCCCAGATAGTTCGCCGGATCGGTGAGGCGATCGATGGCCGCGCGGTCGAAGTGCTTCGTGACCTCGGGCAGCGCCGCCAGCGCTTCGGCCAGCGTGCCGCCCTTCTCGTTGACGGTGCGGCAGGCGTCGTAGACCACGTCGTGCGCCTGCTGGCGGCCGATGTGGGGCGCCATGCCCATCATCACGGCCTCGGCCACGATGAGGCCGCGGCTGATGCCCAGGTTGTGCTTCATGCGCGCCTCGTCCACGATCAGGCCGCCGAGCGCGAACTTCGCCTGGTGCAGGGCGCCCGAAGTCAGGATGAAGCTCTCGGGAATGGCGATCCACTCGGCATGCCATGGGCCCGTGGCGCGCTCGAAGTCCTGCACCATCGCATCGACCATCAGCCCCGCGTGCTGCCGCACGGCCTTGGAGGCGGCCAGCATCAGCTCGCTGGAGATCGGGTTGCGCTTCTGCGGCATCGTGCTCGACGCGCCGCGCCCCTTGACGAAGGGTTCGTAGACCTCGGCGAACTCGGTGGAGGCCATGATCATGATGTCGAGTGCGATCTTTCCCAGCGAGCCGGTGACGAGCGCGAGCAGGTTCACCGCCTCGGCGAAGCCGTCGCGCGCCACGTGCCAGGTGGTGGCGGGCACGCCCAGTCCCAGCTCCTCGGCCATGGCCTTCTGCACCTCGAAGCCCTTGTCGCCGAGCGAGGCCAGCGTGCCCGCGGCACCGGCGAACTCGACCACCGCCACGCGAGGACGCAGCTCGGCGATGCGCTGCTGGTGCCTGTCGAACATGGCGAGCCAGATCGCGGCCTTGTAGCCGAAGGTGATGGGCAGTGCCTGCTGCAGGTGGGTGCGGCCGGCCATCGGCGTGTCGCGGTGCTTCTTCGCGAGCGAGGCGAGGATGCCGCGCAGCTCGCGGATGTCCTCGCCGATGCTGTCGAGCGCGTCGCGCACCTGCAGGGCGACTGCCGTGTCCATGATGTCCTGCGTGGTCGCGCCCCAGTGCACGTAGCGGCCGGCCTCGCCGCACATTCCGACCAGCTGGTGCACCAGCGGGAGGATGGGGTAGCCGACGATGTCCGTCTCCTCGCGCATGTGGTCGAAGTCGATGCGCTCGATCCGCGATTCGCGCGCGATCGCCTCCGCCGCCTCGGCCGGGATCACGCCCGTGCGCGCCTCGGCCTTGGCCAGTGCGATCTCGGCATCGATGTAGCGCTGGACCAGCGCGCCGTCGGAGAAGAGCTGCCGCATCTTCTGGGTGCCGAAGGCGTCGCGGAACAGGATGGAGTCGACGACGGTGCTGGCCATCGGAATCGAGGAGCGGGTAAGGGTCATGGGAGTTGTTGAAAGTGGAAGCAGCGAACGCAAATATGTTCGGACATATTCAACTTTAATATGTCCGAACATATTCAACGAATCGGGGTTTACCCTTGACGCCATGAATGCGATCCTCGGGGGCAACATGTCTTCGCCATCCAAGCCTCACCACAGCGACATCTCGCGTCACCTCACCGAAGCCATCGCCAGCGGCCATTTCGCCGTCGGCTCGGTGCTCCCGACGGAACTCGAGCTCTGCGACCACTACAAGACCAGCCGCCATACCGTGAGGGCGGCGCTGGCCGAACTCCAGCGGCTGGGCCTCGTGTCGCGGCGCAAGAACGCGGGAACCCGCGTCGAGGCGACCAAGCCGCGCGACACCTTCCGTCCCTCGATCGCGTCGGTGGACGATCTCGTGCACTTCGGCACCGAGTACCTGCGGCAGGTGCAGTCGATCGAGGAGGTGGCCGTGGCGGCTCCTGTGGCCAGGGACCTGGATTGCGCGCCCGGCACGCGCTGGCTGCGCATCTCCAGCCTGCGGCTCGACACCGGCGGAGAAGGCGGACCCATCGGATGGACCGACCTGTACGTCGACCCGGCGTATTCGGAAGTTCGCGACCTGGTGCGGGAGTCGCCCGGCACCCTCGTCAGCTCACTGATCGCCGAGCGCTACGGCCGGCAGATCGTGGAGATCCACCAGGACGTGCGCGCCGACATCGTCAGGGACGCGGCGATGGCGAAGGCCCTGCAGGTGGAGCAGGGTGCGGCGGCGCTGAAGATCGTGCGCCGCTATCTCGATGCCGAGGGGCTGGCCTTCGAGGTCTCGGTGTCGGTCCACCCGGCGGACCGGTTCTCGGTGTCGATGCGGCTGCAGCGTTCGGCCTCGTAGCCGCAGCCTGCATGGCCCGCATCGGCACGGTGGCTCACTGGTTCTGGGAGCCCCGGTGCGCCCAACCCGTGGTGTGCTTCTCGACCACGCTGAAGAGTTCATACATCAGCATCGCCATCGCACCCACCACCATCAGGCCCGCGAAGGCCAGGCCCATCTGCATGGCCGAGCCGGCCGAGATCAGCAGGTAGCCGATGCCTTCGTTGGCCGCCGTCATCTCGCTGACGGTGGTGCCCACGAAGGCCAGCGTGATCGCCACCTTCAGCGAGCCGAAGAAATAGGGCATGGAGCGCGGCAGGCCGATCTTCATGAGCACGTCCCAGCGCCTGGCGCCCAGCACGCGCAGCACGTCTTCCAGCTCGGGTTCGAGCGTGGCGAGGCCGGTCGCGATGTTGACCATGATCGGGAAGAAGCTGATCAGGAAGGCCGTGAGGATCGCCGGCCCGATGCCGATGCCGAACCACACGACCAGGATCGGCACGAAGGCCGCCTTGGGCAGCGCGTTGAAGGCCGTCATCAGCGGGTAGATCGCCGCGTACGCGATGCGCGAGCTGCCGATCACGAAGCCCAGCAGCACGCCCACCACGATCGCCAGGCCGAAGCCCGCCATCGTGACCCAGAAGGTGCGCCACGCGTGGCCCGCGATGACTTCCTTGAATTCCCAGAACTGGTTCCAGATGCGCCACGGGCTCGGGAAGATGAAGTCGGAAACCTCGAAGGCCGAGCAGATGATCTGCCACAGCAGGATCACCGCCACGAGCAGAAGCCACGGCGACCAGCGTTCGATTTGCTTGGTGTTTCTCATGAGATCCTGCGCCTCAGTGGGAAACGGCCGCGGCGGACTGGGCGGCGCTCGCGCCGGTATTGCGGATGGCGCCGATGTGCCCGCGCAGCTCCAGCACGATGTCGGTGAACTCCTTCGTGTAGGTGAGCTCGAGCTCGCGCGGGCGCGGCAGGTCGATCTCGCGCTTCACCACGAAGCGGCCCGGGCTCTTGCTCATCACATACACCGTGTCGGCGAGGAACACCGATTCGCGCAGGTCGTGCGTCACCAGGATCACGTTGAACTGCTGCTCGGTCCACAGGTCGCGCAGGATGCACCACAGCTCCTCGCGCGTGAACGCGTCGAGCGCGCCGAAGGGCTCGTCGAGCAGCAGCATCTTGGGCTCGTGGATGAGCGCGCGGCAGATGCTCGCGCGCTGCTGCATGCCGCCCGAGAGCTGCCACGGGAACTTGTCCTCGTAGCCGCCCAGGCCCACCTTCTGCAGCAGGCGGCGGGCGCGCTCCTCGTACTCCTTGCGCTTCGACTTGAAGCTGGAGCGGTAGGGCTCGACGATCTCCAGCGGCAGCAGCACGTTGTCGACCGTGGTGCGCCACGGCAGCAGCGAAGGCGCCTGGAAGGCCATGCCCGAGATCTTCAACGGCCCGGTCACGGGCTGGCCGTCGATGCGGATCTTGCCCATCGACGGCATCTTCAGCCCGGTGGTGAGCTTCATGAAGGTCGACTTGCCGCAGCCCGAGGGGCCGACGATGGCGATGAACTCGCCGCGCTTGACCTTCAGGTCGATGGCCTCGACCGCGAAGTGGTTGGCGCGCAGCAGCTCCTCGTTGTAGGCGAGCCAGACGTCCTGGAAATCGACGAAGGGAGCGACGAAAGGGGCTGCGGCCGCGTCCTGCGATGCGGCGGCCATCACTTCTTCAGGATGTTCAGTTCGGCGGCCGGCGGCAGCAGCGCTGCCGTCCACACCGCGTCGGGGCTCACGCGCGTCTTGGTGTTGAAGGCGTCCGACACCTGCGAGGCCATCAGCGACATGCGCCCCGCGTTGACCGCGCCGAAGCCCTCGGCGCGCGCGTCTGCGCTGTTGATGACGGTGTCGATGGCCAGCTGCAGGCGGCGCGTCTCGAGCTTGCTGTCGATGATGCCGTCGCGCGCCTTCACCGATTCGATGGCCACGGCAGGGTTGGCGATGACTTCCTTCGCGCCCTTGGCGAAGGCCGAGAGGAACTTCTTCACCGCCTCCGGGTGCTCCTTGATGAGCTTCGGCGAGGCGATGATGACGTTGCCGTAAAGCTTCACGCCGTAGTCGGGGTAGGGGAGGATCACCACGTCGGCCGTCTTGGCGCCGCGCGCCTCGAGGTTGAGCAGCGAGGTGAAGGTGAAGCCGGTGATGGCGTCGATGTCGCCGCGCATCAGCATGGTCTCGCGCAGAGTCGGGTCCATGGCGGTCCAGTTGACCGTGCCGATGTTGTTGGCCTTCGCGAAGATCGGGAACGCGCGGCGGCCCGCGTCGAACACCGGCGCGCCCAGCTTCTTGCCCGTGAGGTCGGCCGGCTTGGTGATGCCGCTCTTCTTGAGCGTCATGACCGATGCCGGCGTGTTGTTGTAGACCATCATCACCGCGACCGGCTTGTTGGGACTGTCGGGGTTGTTGGCGTGGAACTCCATCAGCGCCGCGAGGTCGGCGAAGCCCATGTCGTAGGCGCCCGAGGCCACGCGCGTGACGGTGCCGCCCGAGCCGTTGCCGGCGTCGATGGTCACGTCGAGGCCGGCGGCCTTGAAGTAGCCCTTGGCGGCGGGATGCAGGAACAGCGCCGCGGGTCCTTCGAAGCGCCAGTCGAGCTGGAACTTGATCGGCGTCGGGCTCTGTGCAAAGGCCGGTGCGAGGCCGAAGCTGATGGCCGAGGCGGCGAGGAAGGACTGGAGCAGTTGGCGCTTGTTCATGCGGAGATCGATCCGTTGGATGAAAGGGGATTGAATGCTTCTGCATTCAAGCAAAAACGGTGCCCGCACGTGATTGGTGCGAACCCTTCCTGTGGATCGAGCTGGTGCGTCGCCCTCGTATTTCGCACCTTTCGCGGGAAATCCCTTCGGTTTCAGGGGGCGCTTGCACCGAATGCGAGCCAGTAAGGATCGCCGACGCGCTTGCCGACGCTCGCGGCGGCATCGCGCACGATGGCGCCGAAGCGCTCGACCAGCGCGTCCGACAGCAGCTCCGCGGGCAGCGCGATGCCGAAGGCGTAGGCCTGTCGCGTCGCCGGGTCGAACACGGCCGAAGAGATGCCTGCCACGTTGGTCACGTACTCGCCGCGCGACAGGGCCCAGCCGGTTTCGCGGATGACGGCGAGGCGCGCGAGCAGGTCCTTGCGCGTGCGCGGTGCGTCGCCGCGTCCCTGGTCGAGCCGGCCGCCCAGCAGCGCAGTCACTTCGGTATCGCTCATGCGCGCCAGCAATGCGCGGCCCATGGCGCTCGAGTAGGCCGGGGCACGGCTGCCCGGCGGCGTGTAGATCTGCAGCGCGCCGGCGCCGGCGCGCATCTGGATCACGAGCGTGTCGGCGCCGTCGAGCACGTTGATGTAGCCGGTGAAGCGTGTCTCGGCCACCAGCGCGTCGAGCGCTTCCTCCACCAGCGAGGCGGCGTTGCGCGAGGCGCGGAAGTGGTACGAGGCTTCCATGATCACGCCGCCCGGCCGGTAGGCGCGCGTGGCCGCGTCGCGATCGAGAAAGCCGTAGCCCGCCATCATGCTGAGGGTGCGCGAGGCCGAGCTCTTCGGCAGGCCCAGCTCCGTCACCACGTCGGTCACCGTGATGTCGCGGCGCAGCCGCGCGATCAGCTTCAGGACGTCCATGGCGTTGGCGAGAGTGCTCATAGTTCAGATGGGTTGGCGGGTGGGAATCATAGGTTCGGCGCGCAACGCGTCCGCCGGCTCGGGGTGAACCAGCCTTGACAGCGCTTCGGCGGGTTCTATCATTTGGTTCAATTTTATTGGATTGAGTTCCAAAAAATGGAACTTCAGAAAATGACCATGAACCACGAGGCAACAGCGGCGATGCCGCTGCAGGAGGGCGACGCCGCCCATCCGTCACCCGAGCTGCACCCGAAGGCACTGGCGCCGGCCAACCTGATCCTCACGGTGGTGCTGAGCGTGTTCGGCGCCATCGTCGGCATCCAGATGCTGGCGAGCCTGGGCATCACGCCGAGCACTTCGCTGATCGGTGCGCTCGCGGCGATGACGCTGGCGCGCGTGCCGCTGGCCATGTTCCGGGGCTTCCGCTCGGTGCATGCGCAGAACCTCGCGCAGACCAGCATCTCGTCGGCCACCTTCGGTGCGGCCAACAGCCTGTTCCTGCCCATCGGCATTCCCTTCCTGTTCGGGCTGCCCGACATGGTGGTGCCCATGCTCGTCGGCGTGAGCCTGGCGATGCTGCTCGATGCCTGGCTGCTCTACCGCATGTTCGACACGCCCGCCTTCCCGGCTAAGAACCCGTGGCCGCTGGGCATCGCGGCGGCCGAGGCGATCAAGGCGGGCGACGGCGGTGGCAAGCAGGCTTGGCTGTTGCTGGGCGGGCTGGCAACGGGCGTGGCGGGCGCGGTGTTCAAGCTGCCGATGTCGGCCTTCGGCGTGGCGCTGATCGGCGGGCTCGGCGCGATGACGGCCTTCGGCATCGGCCTGCTGCTGCGGGGCTACTCGGCGCAGCTCTTCGGCTTCGACATCGGCGCGCGCTACGTGCCGCACGGAATGATGATCGGCGCGGGCATCGTGGCGCTGGTGCAAGTGGGGCGCGTGGTGCTGAAGAAGCACGGCTCCGCCGCGCCCGGCACAGGAGCAGCTGCGTCGCTGGAGGCACGCGGCGCCACCGCGCTGGGCCGCTCGCTGCGTCTCGGCGGCGTGGGCTATCTCGCGATCATGGTGCTGCTGGCGGTGGGCACGGGCGTGTACACCGGCATGTCGCCCGGCATGCTCGTGTGCTTCGTCATCTACGGCACCTTCGCGGCCTTCGTGCACGAGCTGATCGTGGGTATCGCGGCCATGCACTCGGGCTGGTTCCCGGCCTTCGCGGTGGCGCTGATCTCGCTGCTGATCGGCATCCTGATCGGCTTTCCGCCCGAGGCACTCGTGGTGCTGGCGGGCTTCTCGGCGGCCACCGGGCCGGCCTTCGCCGACATGGGCTACGACCTCAAGGCCGGGCACCTGCTGCGCGGCGAGACGTCGGGCACGCCCTTCGAGACCGAGGGCCGGCGCGAACAGATGATCGCGGGCATGGTGGGCTTCGCCGTGGCCATCGTGGTCGTGGCCTGCAGCTACAGGCTGTTCTTCGCCAATCACCAGACGGCACCCATCAACGCGGCCTACGTGGCGGCCATCAAGGCCGGCATCTCGGGCGACACGGCGCGCAACCTCGCGCTGTGGGCGCTGCCCGGCGCGCTGCTGCAGATCGTGGGCGGCGCGCGCCAGCAACTCGGCGTGCTGTTCGCCACCGGCCTGCTCATCGCGAGCCCGATGGCGGGCTGGATGGTCGCGGCCGGCATCGCCTGCCGGCTGGTCGTGCATCGCGTTCTCGGCGCCTCGGCGCGAGAGCGGCTCGAAGTGTTCGCGGGCGGCGTCATCGCGGGCGACGCGCTCTACAGCTTCTTCTCCGGCGCGGTGAAGAGCCTGCACAAGTAGCGCCACGGCACCGCGCTCCGCCTTTCCTCATTCCCTTCATCACACAGGAACCACGAATCCATGAAACGCAATCTGACAAGCGACGACGTCCGCGCGGCCATCTGGGGCGGAGCCATCCTCGGCGGCGGTGGCGGCGGGCTGATCGAATCCGGCGAGCGTGCCGCGAAGCTCGCGCTGCAGGTGGGCACGCCGCAGCTGTGGAGCATCGACGAATTCGACGACTCGGCGCTCACCGCCACCATGGCGCTGGTCGGCGCCCCGGCCGCGCCCGATCCGCATGTGCAGCCCGCACACCTGCTGCGCACGCTGGAGCTGCTGCGCCGCGAACTGCCGGCGGGCCAGAAGCTGGTCGGCCTGCATGCCAACGAGAACGGCGCCGAGACCACGGTCAACGGCTGGTTCCATGCCGCGATGAGCGGGCTGCCCGTGATCGACCTGGCCTGCAACGGCCGCGCGCATCCGTCGAGCGTGATGGGCGCGCTGGGCCTGCACACCGAGCCCGACTACCTCTCGGTGCAGGCCTACGCGGGCGGCGAGCCGCATCGCTATGTCGAAGGCGTGGTGTCGGGCCGCCTGGAGCAGACCTCCGCCGTGGTGCGCCGCGCCTCCGTCGAGGCAGGCGGCCTCGTGGCGGTGGCGCGCAACCCCGTCAGCGTGGGCTATGCGCGCCGGCACGGGGCGCCGGGCGCCATCAGCCATGCCATCGCGCTGGGCCAGACCTACCTCGATGGCGGTGTCGATGCGGTCGCCCGCTCGCTGGAAGGCCGCATCGTGGCCGAGGGCGAGGTGCGCACCTACCGCTGCGAACAGCAGGAGGGGCTGGACGTGGGCATCGTCGAACTCGACGACGCCGCGCGCACCACGCTGCGCTTCATCAACGAATACATGCTGCTGGAGCAGGAAGGAAAGCGCATCGCGCGCTTCCCCGACCTCGTGATGACCTTCTCGGACGACGGCAAGCCGGTGGTGTCGGCCCACGTGCGCCAGGGCGCGCGGCTGCGCGTGCTGGTCGCGCCGCGCGCGCGGCTGCTGCTGTCGCGCACGATGTTCATGCCCGAGCTCTACCGGCCGCTCGAGAAGTCGCTCGGCGAGGCCTTCGCGCCCGCCGAGGAAGCGCTGGCCTGAGCGCGCGCAAGGAGGAGCCGCCATGACGCTGCGCGTGCGATGGATACGGACGGTCGGCAACGACACCTACAACGAGCGCTTCGCCCGTGAATTCGCCGAGGTGAAGAACCCCGGCACCGAGGTCGAGGTGGTTTCGCTGCGCAACGCCTCGGTGCGCCATCACGTCGAGTACCAGAGCTACGAGGCGCTGCTGGGCGCCGACATCGTTCGCGTGGTGCGCGACGCGGCCGTGAAGAAGTTCGACGCGGTGGTGCTCGGCTGCTTCTACGACCCGGTGCTGGTCGAGGCGCGCGAGATCTCGGGCGAGACGGTGGTTGTCGCGCCCTGCCAGGCCTCTTTCGAGGTGGCGGCCAACCTGGCGCAGAAGGTGTCGGTCATCGTCGGGCGACGAAAGTGGGTGCCGCGCATCGAGTCGCGCGTGCGCGAGTACGGGCACGGCCATCTGCTGGCCTCGTGCCGCGCGCTGCAGCTCGGGGTGGAAGACTTCCAGCGCGACCGCGAGGAAACCGCGCGCCGCATGATCGAGCAGGGCCGCCGCGCCATCGAGGAGGACGGCGCCGAGGCGCTGATCCTGGGCTGCACGCTGGAGTTCGGTTTCTATCGCCAGCTGCAGGACGTGCTGGGCGTGCCGGTCATCGATTCGGCGCTGGCCGCCTTCAAGCGCGCCGAGATACTGGCCGACACGCGGCAGCGCTTCGGCTGGAAGCCCAGCCGCGTGGGCGGCTGCGAGCCGCCGCCGGAGGAAGAGGAACTGCTGGCATGGAAGGTGTTCGACCCGGACGACGTGCCGGTCGCGTCACCGTTCCATGCCTGAGCGGGCCGGGGCCCGCCGCCTCTCTTACTTGTCGACCGTGACCTTCGCCACCGCCAGCGCCGTCATGTTGATGATGCGGCGCACCGTCGACGAAGGCGTGAGCACGTGCGCCGAGCTCGCGGCGCCCAGCAGCACCGGGCCCACGGTGATGCCGTTGGCGCCGGTCATCTTCAGCACGTTGTAGAGGATGTGCGCCGAATCGAGGTTCGGGCACACCAGCAGGTTGGCCTCGCCGCTCAGCGTGGTCTCGGGCAGGGCGGTGCGGCGGATTTCCTCCGACAGCGCCGCGTCGCCGTGCATCTCGCCGTCGCATTCGATGTCGGGCGCCATCTGCGCGAACAGGTCGCGCGCCAGCCGCATCTTGCGGGCCGACGAGCGGCTGGAGGTGCCGTAGTTCGAGTGCGACAGGAACGCCACCTTCGGCGGCAGGCCGAAGCGGCGCACTTCCTCGGCGGCCATCACCGCGATGCTGGCGAGCAGCTCGGCGCTGGGGTCTTCGTTGACGTTGGTGTCGGTGATGAACACCGTGCGCTTGTCGAGCGTGAGCGCGTTCAGCGTCGCGAAGCCCGGTGCGCCGCGCTTCAGGCCGATCAGGTTGCGGATGTGCTCCAGGTGCACGTCGAAGCGCCCGACCAGGCCGCAGATCATGGCGTCGGCGTCGCCCAGGTGCATCATCAGCGCGGCGATGGTGGTGTTCGAGCGGCGCACCATGGTCTTGGCGGCCTCCGGCGTCACGCCGCGGCGGCCCATGATCTTGTGGAAGCTCTCCCAGTAGGTGCGGAAGCGCGGATCGTCCTCGGGGTTGACGATCTCGAAGTCGACGCCCGCGCGGATGTGCAGGCCGGCCTTCTTGATGCGCGCGTCGATCACGGCGGGGCGGCCCACCAGGATCGGCTTGGCCAGGCCTTCGTCGACCGCCCACTGGGCGGCGCGCAGCACGCGCTCGTCCTCGCCCTCGGCGTACGCCACGCGCTTGGCGGTGGCGATCTTGGCGGCGCTGAACACCGGGCGCATGAACATGCCGGTCTGGTAGACGAAGCGCGTCAGGTGCTGACGGTAGGCGTCCATGTCCTCGATCGGGCGCGTGGCCACGCCCGAGGCTGCGGCCGCCTTGGCCACGGCCGGCGCGATGCGCAGGATCAGGCGCGAATCGAAGGGCTTGGGAATGATGTAGTCGGGGCCGAAGGCCAGCTCCTGGCCGGCGTAGGCGGTGGCCACCTCTTCGCTGATGTCGGCCTTGGTGAGCTCGGCGATCTCGCGCACGCAGGCCAGCTTCATCTCTTCCGTGATCTTGCTGGCGCCGCAGTCGAGCGCGCCGCGGAAGATGTACGGGAAGCACAGCACGTTGTTGACCTGGTTCGGGTAGTCCGAACGGCCGGTGGCGATGATGCAGTCCGGCCGCACGGCCTTGGCCAGCTCGGGGCGGATCTCGGGCTCGGGGTTGGCCAGCGCCAGGATGATGGGCTGGCTGGCCATGGTCTTGACCATCTCGGCCGTCATCACGCCGGGGGCCGAGCAGCCCAGGAACACATCGGCGTCCTTCACCACGTCGGCCAGGGTGCGGGCGCCGGTGTCTTTCTGGGCGTAGCGTGCCTTGGATTCGTCGAAACCGCCCGCGCGGCCCATGTAGATCAGGCCCTTGGAGTCGCAGGCGTGGATGTTGGCGGGCTTGGCGCCCAGGCCGACCATCACGTCGAGGCAGGCGATGGCTGCGGCGCCCGCGCCCGAGACGGCGATCTTCACTTCATCGATCTTCTTGCCCACCAGCTCCAGGCCGTTGAGCAGCGCGGCGGCCGAGATGATGGCCGTGCCGTGCTGGTCGTCGTGGAACACCGGGATGTTCATGCGCTCGCGCAGCTTCTTCTCGATGTAGAAGCACTCGGGCGCCTTGATGTCTTCGAGGTTGATGCCGCCCAGCGTGGGCTCCAGCGCCGCGATGATGTCGACCAGCTTGTCGGGGTCGCGCTCGGCCAGTTCGATGTCGAACACGTCGATGCCGGCGAATTTCTTGAACAGGCAGCCCTTGCCTTCCATCACCGGCTTGGCGGCCAGCGGGCCGATGTCGCCCAGGCCGAGCACGGCGGTGCCGTTGGTGACGACGCCCACGAGGTTGCCGCGGGCGGTGTATTCGGAAGCCGTTGCAGGGTCGGCGGCGATGTCGAGACAGGGATAGGCCACGCCGGGCGAATAGGCCAGCGACAGGTCGCGCTGGTTCAGCAGGGGCTTGGTCGGGGTGATCGAGATCTTGCCCTTGACGGGCGAGCGGTGGTATTCGCGCGCTGCCTCGCGAAGTGCTTCTTCTGCGGGTGAAAGGGGTGCAGCCATGAAAGTCTCCTTGTTTCTGACGGGCAATGAGGCTACCGCAAAAGCAGGGCCTCTTCTTACTGGGGAAATGCCGAAAACGCCTGGATTCATAGCTTCTGCCTGATAAGGCGGGTTCCGGTGGATCGGGGGGGCTGGCGGGTTCGCTAAACTGCAGATCGTTACCAACTGGTTAACTGACCGGCCGTCCAGCCGGGAATCGGGCCGGGGTATCGCCGACAACGACAACACCACGACAAGAGGGGCAACAACGCATGACATCCGGACCTTTCACCAGCAACGACCCCGATGTCGTGGTCATCGGCGGCGGCCCTTCGGGCTCCACGGTGGCCGCGTTGCTCGCGGACAAGGGGCACGACGTGGTGCTGCTCGAGAAGGCGCAGCATCCGCGCTTTCACATCGGCGAGTCGCTGCTGCCGATGAACATGCCGCTGTTCGACCGCCTCGGCGTGCGCACCGAGGTCGAGGCCATCGGCCTGCGAAAGCACGGCGCCGAGTTCGTCTCGCCCTGGCATGACCACAGCAGCCACTTCGACTTCGGCCAGGCGATGGACAAGAGCTTTCCCTACGCCGTGCACGTGCGCCGTTCGGAATTCGACGAACTGCTGTTCCGCCATGCCGGCAACCGGGGCGCGCGCACCTTCGAGGGACAGCGCGTCACCGGCGTGGACATGGACGCCGGCAAGGGCACGGCCGACAACCGCCCGCTGGTGAAGGTCAAGGCCGACGACGGCACCGAAACCAGCTGGCGGCCGCGCTTCGTGATCGATGCGAGCGGGCGCGACACGCTGCTGTCGAACCAGTTCGACGCCAAGCAGCGCAACCGCAAGCATGCGAGCGCCGCGCTCTACGGCCACTTTGCCAACGCCCAGCGCCGGCCCGGCCGCTTCGAGGGCAACATCTCGCTGTTCTGGTTCGACCATGGCTGGTTCTGGTACATCCCGCTGAAAGACGGCACGGTGAGCGTGGGCGCGGTGGCATCGCCGGCCTACTTCAAGCGCCGCAAGGGTTCGCTCGAAGAGTTCCTGATGGAGACCATCGCGCTGGCACCCAAGCTGGCGGCACGGCTGAAGAACGCCACGCTGATGGAAGGCGCGACCTCCACCGGCAACTACGCCTACGACTCCAAGTTCTGCCGCGGCGACCGCTTCATGATGGTGGGCGACGCCTATGCTTTCGTCGATCCGATGTTCTCGTCGGGCGTGTACCTGGCGATGAACAGCGGCTTCGAGGCCGCGACGGCGGCCGACCACTGGCTGAAGGGCGAGGCAAAGGAAGCCGAGCGTGCCTTCCGCCACTACGAGAAGGTCATGAAGCGAGGGCCGAAGATGTTCTCGTGGTTCATCTACCGCATCACCTCGCCGGCCATTCGCCGCCTGTTCATGGCGCCGCGCAACATCTGGCGCATGCAGGAGGCGTTGCTGTCCATCCTTGCCGGTGACCTGTTCCGGGACACACCGATCGGGCCGCGCTTCTGGGGTTTCAAGGTGACGTACTACGCCTCGTGCCTGGGCATCCTGCCGCAGGCCGTGAAGACCTGGGCGTGGCGCCGGCGCAATCTCAAGGAATCCCTGGAGACCGCTGCAAAACCCTGATCCTTTGCGAGGAACACCGCGGAACCGGCTTTGCCGGGCCGCTGGTGTTGCCCCCGGCGAGGGGGAAGGAGAAGCGACACGAAGTGCGCGAAGCCTGGGGGAGTACCTGGTCAGTCCGGCGTGACGGTGTGCTGGGCGAGCGCTTCCAGCGCGCGCACCAGCGCCGAGTGGTCGAGCTGGCCGTAACCCAGTGCTGCGCACGCGTTCATCAACTGGGCCGCGCCGGCCGTTTGCGGCAGCGACACGCCCAGCGAACGGGCGCTCTGCATCGCGAGGTTCAGGTCCTTCTGGTGCAGCCCGATGCGGAAGCCCGGCGCGAAGGTGCGCTTGATCATGCGTTCGCCGTGCACTTCGAGAATGCGCGAGCTGGCGAAGCCGCCCATCAGCGCCTGGCGCACCTTGGCCGGATCGGCGCCGGCCTTCGAGGCGAACACCAGCGCCTCGCCCACGGCTGCGATGTTCAGCGCCACGATGATCTGGTTGGCCACCTTGCAGACCTGGCCGTCGCCGGCGCCGCCCACGAGCGTGACGTTCTTGCCCATCTTGTCGAGCAGCGGCTTCACGCGCCCGAAGGTGCCTTCGTCGCCGCCGCACATGATCGTGAGGCTGGCGGCCTTGGCGCCCACTTCGCCGCCGGAGACCGGCGCGTCGATGTAGCCGGCGCCCAGCGCGGTGATGCGGCGCGCGAAGTCCTTGGTGGCGATCGGGTCGATGGAACTGCAGTCGACCACGATCTTGCCGCTGGAGTCCTTCAGGCCGGCGGCCACGCCTTCGGAGCCGGGTGCGCCGAAGAGCACCTTCTCGACGTCGGGCGTGTCCGGCACCATGATGAAGATCACGTCGGCCTGGCGCGTCACTTCCGCTGCGGAGGCGCAGATGGTGGCCTTCGAGACGAAAGGCTCCGGCGTGTTTCCGTGCGTGTTCACGAAGAGCTGGTAGCCCGCGTCGAGCAGGTGGCCCGCCATGGGCGCACCCATGATGCCGAGGCCGATGAATCCGATCTTCTGTTGCTGGGTCGTCATGTCTCTGTTTCCTTGTCCGATTTCATTCATTCATTGCTGCGTGAGCGCCTGGCGCCAGCCGAGGCCCTCGACCGTGGTGGCGCGGGGCTTGTATTCGCAGCCGATCCAGCCGTCGTAGCCCAGCGAGTCGATGTGCTGGAACAGCCACGGGTAGTTGATCTCCCCTGTGCCCGGCTCGCCGCGGCCCGGGTTGTCGGCCAGCTGGATGTGGCCGATCTGCGCGAGGTGCTTCGTGAGCGTGTTGCCCAGCTCGCCTTCCGTGCGCTGCGCGTGATAGATGTCGTACTGCACGCGCAGATTGGATGAGCCGACTTCCTCGATCAGCGCCAGCGCCTGGTCGGTGCGCGTGAGGAAGAAGCCCGAAATGTCGAAGGTGTTGATGGGCTCGATCAGCAGGCGCAGGCCCGCTGCCTCCAGCTCGCGCGCGGCGAGGCGAAGGTTGGCCACCACCGTCTTGTGGGCCGCGTCCCTGTCGACGCCCGCTGGCACCTTGCCCACGAGGCAGTTGACCTGCGGGCAACCGAGAGCGGTCGCGTAGTCGATCGCCACGCCGATGCCTTCGGCGAACTCGCCGGTGCGGTCGGGATGGCAGGCGATGCCGCGCTCTCCCTTGTCCCAGTCGCCGGCGGGCAGGTTGTGAAGCACCTGCTGCAGGCCGTTGTCGCGCAGGGCGGCGGCGAGTTCCTTCTTCTCGAAGGGGTAGGGGAAGAGGTACTCCACTCCCTTGAAGCCGGCCTTGGCGGCGGCCTCGAAGCGCTGCATGAAGGGCAGCTCGGTGAAGAGCATCGTCAGGTTGGCTGCGAACTTGGGCATGTCTTTTCTCTTCCTTCGTCTCAGTCGAGCAGCGCCGCGACGGCGGTGGGCGCGTCGGCGGGCGTCTCGGCCAGCGGCTCGAACTCGGTGATGTTGTCGATCTCGGTGCCCATCGCGATGTTGGTCACGCGCTCCAGCATCACCTCGATCACCACCGGCACGCTGAACTCGGCCATCAGGGCCTCGGCGCGGCGGATGGCCGGTGCAATTTCTTCCTGCCTGTTCACGCGGATCGCCTTGCAGCCCAGGCCCTCGACGACCTTCATGTGGTCCACGCCGTAGCTGCTCTCGATGCCCGCGTCGGGCGCCGCGTTGATGTTGTCGAACGCGAGCTGCACGCAGTAGTCCATCTCGAAGCCGCGCTGCGCCTGGCGGATCAGGCCGAGGTAGGAGTTGTTGACCACGATGTGGATGTACGGCAGCTTGAACTGCGCACCCACGGCCAGTTCCTCGATCATGAACTGGAAGTCGTAGTCGCCCGAGAGCGCGACGATCTTGCGCGTGGGGTCGGCGGCGCGCACGCCCAGGGCCGCGGGAATGGTCCAGCCCAGCGGGCCGGCCTGGCCGCAGTTGATCCAGTGGCGCGGGTTGTACACGTGCAGGAACTGCGCTGCGGCGATCTGCGAGAGACCGATGGTGCTCACGTAGCAGGTGTCGTTGCCGAAGTTGTTGTTCATGCACTGGTACACGCGCTGCGGCTTCATCGGCACTTCGTCGAAGTTGGTCTTGCGCAGCATGGTCTTCTTGCGCTCGATGCACGCCTTGGCCCACTCGCGGCGGTCGGTCAGGCGGCCGGCGGCCTTCATTTCCTCGGCCACTTCGACGAAGAGTTCGAGCGCGGCCTTGGCGTCGGAGACGATGCCGAAGTCGGGCGTGAACACGCGGCCGATCTGCGTGGGCTCGATGTCCACGTGCACGAAGGTGCGGCCCTTGGTGTAGACGTCGACGGAGCCGGTGTGGCGGTTGGCCCAGCGGTTGCCGATGCCGAGCACGAAGTCGCTGGCGAGCATCGTGGCGTTGCCATAGCGGTGGCTGGTCTGCAGGCCGCACATGCCGGCCATCAGCGGGTGGTTGTCGGGAATGGAGCCCCAGCCCATGAGCGTGGGGATCACCGGCACGCCGGTGGCCTCGGCGAAGCGCACCAGCAGGTCGGACGCGTCGGCGTTGATGACGCCGCCGCCGGCCACGATCAACGGGCGCTCGGCCGCGTTGAGCATGGCGATGGCCTTCTCGATCTGGGCACGCGTGGCGGCCGGCTTGTAGGGCTTGAGCGGTTCGTAGCTGTCGATGTCGAACTCGATCTGCGCCATCTGCACGTCGAAAGGCAGGTCGATCAGCACCGGGCCCGGGCGGCCCGAGCGCATCAGGTGGAAGGCCTGCTGGAACACCTGCGGCACCTGGCCCGGCTCGCGCACCGTGACCGACCACTTGGTGACGGGCTTGGAGATCGATTCGATGTCCACCGCCTGGAAGTCTTCCTTGTAAAGGCGTGCGCGGGGCGCCTGGCCGGTGATGCAGAGGATGGGGATCGAATCGGCCCAGGCCGAGTACAGGCCCGTGATCATGTCGGTGCCCGCCGGGCCCGAGGTGCCGATGCACACGCCGATGTTGCCGGCCACGGCGCGGGTATAGCCCTCGGCCATGTGCGAGGCGCCCTCAACGTGCCGCGCGAGGATGTGAGCGATGCTGCCGCGCTGGCGCAGTGCCGAGTACATCGGGTTGATCGCCGCGCCCGGCACGCCGAAGGCCTGCGTGACGCCTTCTTTTTCCATCACCAGAACCGCGGCCTGGACCGCTGTCATCTTTGCCATCTGAGTCTCCTTTGGGATGGGCTCACTGTAGGAAGCGGGGCGGATTCCAAGAAGACGGCTGCGGACCATAAAACCTATTCCAGGTTGGAATAACTGACTACGATCCGGCCCATGGACAGATTGCTGGCAATGGAAATGTTCGTGCGCGTGGTCGAGACGGGAAGCTTCTCGAAGGCCGCGCGCGAGTTCAACACCACGCAGCCCACGGTGACCAAGCAGATCGCGGCCACCGAGGAGCGGCTGAAGGTGCGCCTGCTCAACCGCAACACGCGCGGCGTGAGCCTCACCGAGCCGGGCGCGCTCTACTACGAGAAGTGCAAGACCATCGTGCGCGAGGCGGAGGAAGCCGACAGCATCGTGCAACTGCGGCAGACCCAGGCGCAGGGGCTGCTGCGCGTGGGCACCTCGGTGGCCTTCGGGCGGCGCGTGGTGGTGCCGCTGGCGCTCGAGTACATGAGCCGGCATCCGCAGGTGCAGCTCGACCTGAGCTTCGAGGACCGCTACGTGGACCTCATCGCGCAGGGCATCGACGTGGCCATCCGCATGGGCAAGCTGGCCGACTCGTCATTGGGTGCGCGCTACCTGGGCGCCAACCCGTGGGTGATGGTCGCCTCGCCCGCCTACCTGAAGAAGCACGGCACGCCGAAGCGCGCGCAGGACCTGAGCGCGCACGTGGCGCTCATCTACAGCAGCGTGGTGGGCGACGAGTTCTGGCGCATGCACACGCCCAGGGGCGAGCCGGTGACGGTGCCCGTGTCGGGCCGCTTCCGCTCGAACAACCTCTCGGCTGTGCTGGCGGCGGCGCGCGACGGATTGGGCATCGCGCTCATGCCGCGCTACGTGGCCAGCGACTCGCTGGCCAGCGGCAAGGTGCGCGAGGTGCTGGGCGACCATGCGCTGCCCGAGCAGGAGATCCACGCCGTCTTTCCCTCGCCCAAGCTGGTGCCGGGCAAGGTGTCGGGCTTCGTGGCCTTCCTGCAGGGGCGTTTCGACGAAGGCTGGTGGGCGGCCTGAACTTCTTTTTCAGGCGCTCACGAAGGCGCCGTGCAGGCCCAGAGGAAGGGCGTAAGGCAGCGTGGCCTGCGCCACCGGTCCGGCAGCCAGGTTGTCGGCCGCGAAGCACGACAGCACCGTCTTCTGCTTTCCGAAGTCGAACGCCGTGCCCAGCACCCAGCCCGGCTTCGAGCCGTCGGGCACGAAGACGTGTTCTTCCACCATGGCCTGCGCACCGTAGCTGTAGCGCTGGCTGCGGCCGGTCTCGACGTCGGTGCGCGCGATCGCGCCGAAGCCGGGCAGGTCGCGCCGGATCTGCGTGGCGTGCACCACCTGGCGATGTCGCAGGCCGACGCGGCGCGGGTCGATGCGAGGGAACTCGGCCTCCTGCGCCAGTGCCGTCTGCGTGGCCCGGCCGGAAGCCAGGTTCAGCGTGGCGACGGTCAGGTGCGGCTCGGTGGTCTTCACGCGGCGCGCGCGCATCACTTCACGGTTGCTCGTGAACACCGAATCGGCGTTCTCCGAGCGCACGTAGTCGATGTGGATCTGCGTGCCGCGCGGCGTGTCTTCCTCCCAGGCGTTGCCGACGTGGAACAGGAAGCCGGCCGGCAGCGCGAGCATCTGGCGGCGTTCCCAGTTCTGCTTGTCGATCACCAGCGCGCGCATGCCGAGTTCGGGCCGCCAGACGTGCGCGTCGAGAAAGGTGGCGCCGGCTTCCTTGCGCTTGCCGTCGTAGACCAGCGGCGGCAGCAGGAACACCAGGTGCCGCTCCGTCACGGCGAAGTCGTGGACCATCGGCATGTCTGCCACCGGCACCACCGCTGCGCGACGCAGTGCGCCTTCGGGTGCGATCTCGTACAGCGCCAGCAGGCCCTGGCCGGAGCTCACGCCGAAATTCCACACCGTACCGTCCGGATCGACCTTGGGGTGGGCCGAGAACGGCATGCCCGCGAGGTCGGCGCGCCAGGTTTTCACGCCCAGCGTGTCGAGCGTGCGTGCGTCGACACGCGTGGCCGAGCCGCCTTCCCACAGCGCCAGTACCTCGCCGGCCATCGGCAGCACGCTGGTGTTGGCGACGTTGATGCTGTCGGCCGAGGTCGGCGGCTCGACGCCCGGCGGCGTGGTGCCGAAGGCGTCGAAAAGGCGGCGGCCGGCCTTCGTTTCTGCCACGCGCTTGGGCGTGGCGACATAGCGGCCCTGGTGCCACACATCGGCGCCTTCGATCACGAAGCGATGGACCATGCCGTCGCCATCGAACCAGTGGTGGTAGCGCTCGCCGCCCAGGTCATGGCCGGCCGGGCCGATGCGGAACAGCGTGCCGGCCACGGCATCGGGGAAGCGCCCGCGCACCGTCGCGCGGGTCAGCGGGAAGTCGCCGGACGGCGTGGCGAAGCCGTTCTTCCAGGGGGCGCTCGAGGCTTCGAACTGGGACTGCCAGTCGTCCGCCGTGCCGGCTGCGCGCGCCAGCGGCGCAAATAGGGGTAGGGCGCCGGCCGAAGCCAGCAGGCGCAGGAGTTCGCGTCGTTCCATGGCGGTGCTCCTTTTCTTCTCAGTGCAGGTGGATCACGGTCTGCATGTCGGCATCGACGCTGATCGCCGCCGCCTCGAAGCCGGGCGCCGCGCGGTTGCCCTTGGCGTCGTTCGAGAAGCCGTAGCGCTCGATGGGCATGCCCATGAGGTTGGTGTCGAGCTTGCCGTTGCCGTTCTCGTCGGCGAACACGCGCAGCGCGTAGCGCCCGGGCGCCAGCCCAGTGAACACTAGGCGGGCCTTGCCGTCGCGCATCGGCGCGGTCTGCGAGGCCACGGGCTTTCCGTCCGCGTAGCTGGCGGCGTCGCCGTATACCGCGACGTAGAGCGTGGCGTCCGCGGCCGGACCGTCGGCGACGCTCAGGCTCAGGTCGGCGGCAAGGGCGCCGAGGGGCGCGAGGATCGCGGCCGCGCACAGGGCGCGCACGGCGGGGCGAAGCGGGAGAAGGCGGAGTTGCATGACGGGCCTCTTTGGTTATGGAAGGCCCGACGATCCCGCAGGCCGGGCGCGGTGCCCAGCCTGATGCGACGGAATGCGGGATTGCGCGCGCGAAATGCGCGCGGCGGGGAGCGGACGGCGGGCGCCTCAGCTGGCCTTGTCGTCCTTGGCGCCCTGCGTGGCCTGCGCGCCTTCGGGCTGCTCGTGCCCGGCGCCCACGTGGCCGGAGTCGGCGAAAAGACCCCATGCCGCCATGAACAGCGCCGCGATCACCGGCCCGATCACGAAGCCGTTGATGCCGAAGATCGCCATGCCGCCGATGGTCGACATCAGAACGATGTAGTCGGGCATCTGCGTGTCCTTGCCGACCAGCACGGGGCGCAGGATGTTGTCGACCAGGCCGATCACGAACACGCCCACGAAGATCAGCACGCCGCCTTGCCAGAAATGCCCCGTGGCCAGGAAGTAGATGGCCACCGGCCCCCAGATCAGCGCCGCGCCCACCGCGGGCAGCAGCGACAGGAAGGCCATCAGCACCGCCCACAGCAGCGCGCCCTGCACGCCCAGGAACCAGAACGCCAGCCCGCCGAGCGCGCCCTGCGCGACGGCCACCGCCACGTTGCCCTTCACGGTGGCGCGGATCACGGTGGTGAACTTGTTCAGCAGGTAGTGCGTGTGCGGCTTGGCCAGCGGCACCGCGTCGCGCATCGTCTTCGACAGCGTTGCCCCGTCGCGCACCAGGAAGTACAGCAGGTACAGCATCACGAAGAAGCTGACGATGAAGTCGAAGGTGTTCTGTCCAATGGCCAGCGCCTGGCTCGCGATGATCTGGCTTGCCTGCCCGGCGGCTGCCGAGATGCGCGCCTGCCAGGCCGCCATGTCGCCGAGGTTGAAGCGCTCCACCAGGTTCAGCAGCCACTGCGGCGAGGCGTCGAGGATCTGCTGGAAATAGGCCGCGAAGTTGATCTGGCCCGAGCGGATGCTCTGCGTGACCAGAGCGATCTCCTGCACCAGCGAAACCCCCACCATCGCCAGCGGCAGGATCACGATGAACAGGCAGATCGCCAGCGTCGACAGTGCCGCCGCATTGGGCTTGCCGCGCATCCGCTTCAGCAGCCGCTTGTACAGCGGCGTGAACAGGATCGCCAGCGCCACGCCCCACAGCACCGCGCCGAAGAACGGCATCAGCACCCAGAGGAAGGCGACGGTCACGGCGGCGAGAAGGGCGAGGAACACGCCGCGCTGGAGTTGGGGTGAGTTCATAAGTGTCTCGGACTGTAGCCGAGCCGGAACCCACGGCCGTGTCAGCGGGTGCGCCCTTGTGCGCCGCGGTAGTTTTGGGTGGCCGATTCGCCTGATGTGCGCGCCGGTATTGCGCCGGGTGCTGCCAATTCGATAGCGCTGCGCGGAATTAATGCACAGCCTCAGCGCCGCGCCCGCGGCAGCGCCACCGGCGCCAGCGTGGCCTTGAGCCTGCTCGGCGCATCCTGCTCCGCGGCTGCATCCACCTCCAGTGCGCGTTCGACATTGCCAATGTGCTCCAGCATCAGCTGCCGCGCCCCAGCCGTGTCCCCAGCTTCGAGCGCCGCGACGATCGCCTCGTGCTCCGCACAAGACTGCCCGGCCTCGTGCTTCGACTGGTAGAGCGTGGCCGCCAGCGTGGTGCGCGCCGTGAGGTCGCGCAGCACGTCGACCAGCAGCTGGTGCCCCATCTGCTCGGCCAGGCAGACATGGAAGTCGGCCAGCAGGAAGGCGCGCGTCGCGGCGTCGGCGCCCTCGATGGCGCGTTGTTCGTCGGCGATGTGGTCGCGCAGCTTGCGGATCACCTTCGCGAGCGGCCGGCCTTCGCTGGCCTCGAGGATGCCGGCCTCCACGATGCGTCGGGCCGAGAAGGCATCGCGCGCTTCCTCCGCAGAGGGCTCCACCACGTACCAGCCGCGGCGCGACTGCACTTCGACGAAGCCGCGCGCCTGCAGCTGCATCAGCGCTTCGCGCACCATCGTGCGGCTCACCGAGAAGTTCTCGGCCAGCGCCTGCTCGCCGAGCCGCTCGCCCGGTGCGAGCTTCTGCGCGAGGATGGCCTCGACGACGCGTTCGGCAATGACGGTGGGGCTGACGTCGGGGGTGGGCATGTCGGTGGTCCGGGTGCTTTCGCTTTTCTCTTTCAGTGGCTTGCGGTGTTTACCACGGGCACTGGCGCGGCCTCGGTTTCTGCCAGCGGCTCGTCATCGGGAGAATAGTTGCCGTCGAGCACCGCATGGGCGCGTTCGCGGTCGATGTCGCCTTCCCAGGCGGCGATGGCCACGGTCGCCACGCAGTTGCCGATCAGGTTGCCCAGCGCGCGGGCGATGCCCATGAACCAGTCGACCGACAGCACCAGCACGAGCCCGATGGCGGGAATAGCCGGAATGGCGTGCAGCGTGGCCGCCAGCACCACGATGGCCGAGCCCGGCACGCCGTGTGCGCCCTTGGAGGTGACCAGCGCGATCGCCAGGATCGTCAGCAGGTCTGCCATCGAGATCGGCGTGTTGGTGGCCTGCGCAATGAACACGGCCGCCAGCGTGATGTAGATCGAGAAGGCGTCGAGGTTGAACGAGTAGCCCGTGGGAATGACGAGGCCGACCGTCGAGTCGCGGATGCCCATGCGGCGCAGCTTGGCCATGACCTGCGGCAGCACGCTGTCAGACGAGGTGGTGGCGAAGACGATGGTGAGCTCTTCGCGCAGGTAGCGCAGCAGCTTGATCAGGCTGAAGCCCGACATGCGCATCACCGCCCCCAGCACCACGAACACGAAAACCAGCACCGCGCCGTAGAAGAGCGCCACCAGCATGCCCAGCTGCTTGAGCGAGCCGATGCCGTATTGCCCCACCGTGAACGCGATGGCGCCCAGCACGCCCAGCGGCGCGAGCTTGATGATGATGCCCATGATCTTGAAGAGCACCAGCGAGGTTGCGTCGATCACCGCGGCCACCGGCTTGCCGCGCTCGCCCAGCAGCGTGAGCGCGCAGCCGAAGAGCACCGCGAACAGCAGCACCTGCAGCACGTCGCCGGTGGCGAAGGCGTTCACCACCGTGGTCGGAATGAGCTTCATCAGGAACTCGACCGTGCCGCCGCTCGTGAGCTTGTCGGCGTTCGACGCGTAGGCGCTCATCGCGGCCGGGTCGAGCTTGGACGGGTCGACGTTCATGCCCGCGCCGGGCTGGAACACGAAGGCCAGCACCAGGCCCATCGCCAGCGCGATGGTGGTCAGCACCTCGAAGTAGATGAGCGACTTCACGCCCACCCGGCCCACGCGCCGGAGATCTCCCGCGCCGGCGATGCCATGCACCACCACGCAGAACACCAGCACCGGGATGATCATCTTGATCAGCTTGATGAATCCGTCACCGAGCGGCTTGAGCTTGGCGGCGTACTCGGGAGCGACCAGCCCCACGAGCACGCCGAGCACCAGCGCGATGACCACCTGACCGAAAAGCGACTTGGCGAAGCGGGGCATGAGGATGTCTCCTGTCTGTCTTGTCTGGGTTTTGCATGCAAGAGATGCCGTGTCTTGCATGCAAGAAATGTAGGCAAGAAGACCTGAGGGCGTCAGAGGGTATTCCCGGGCCTATCCGGGATGGAAATGAAGGCTCGGGCGGGGAGATAGGGGGGTGGAAGGGCTGCAAGCCCTGTAGGGATTCGGGCTTCCGCATCCCGCGTGGAAGCCGAACGAAGCACCGGTGAACGGGCTCGCCCGCTCACCCGATGCCGATGGCGTGGAAGACGCTCTTCGGGCCGACGCCCCCGATCACTTCAACGGTACGACAGCACCAGCCCGTGCACCAGCCGGGTCCAGCCGTCCAGCATCACGAACAGCAGCAGCTTGAACGGCAGCGAAATGGTGGTGGGCGAGATCATCGACATGCCCAGCGCCAGCAATACCGTGGCGACGATCAGGTCGACCACGACGAACACGAGATAGATGATGAAGCCGATCTGGAAGGCGCGCGTCAGTTCGCTGAGCGTGAAGCTCGGCACCAGCACCATGAAGTCGTCGTCCCTGAGCTGCTCGGCACGCGCCTTCGGCCAGATGTTGGCTGCCGACTTCAGGAAGAACTGCCGCTCGCGCTCGTGCGTGTGCTTCTGCAGGAACTCCTTCACCGGTGCCTTGGCCGCGTCGACGACGGCCATGATGTCGCCGAGCCCTTCGCCCTTGGCGCCGAAGCTGCGACCGCGCAATGCGTCGCCGATGTCCATGCCCACCGGCGCCATGATGTAGACGGACAGGATGATCGCGATGCCGTTGAGCACCATGTTGGGCGGCGTCTGCTGAAGGCCCAGCGCAGTGCGCAGCAGGCCGAACACGATGACCAGCTTGGTGTAGCTCGTCACCATCAGCGCCACGAACGGCGCGATGCCGAATGCGACGATCAGCGCGACCAGCGTGAGGGGTTCGGGGAGTCCGCCTTGCATGGATGTGGCCCGGGTGCGGGGCTGCCCCTCAGACTTCGCCCGGCGCGAACTCCGACACGCGCACGCCCAGACGATCGCCCACCGCGACGAGATAGCCCTTGCCCAGCACGTTGCCGTGCGCAAGGATGCGCACCGGGCTTCGGTTGAGCGGATGGCCCAGGTCGAAGACATGGCCGGCGCGAATGCTCTTGAGTTCGCCCAGCGACACCGAGAGGTCGCCGACCTCGAAGCGCAGCGTGACCTCCAGAGCGTCGAGCCGGTCTATCGGCAGGTTGGCGTTGTCCGCGGCATCGCTCGCGAGGGCAGGTGTGTCTGGCTTCATGGCACTGTCTCTGGATTGCTGGATGGTGATGCGCGAGCCTTCGGCAAAGGCGGAAAGATGTCGCCCCGCAGGGCCCCCGAGCTCGGCCGTCACCACGATGGCGGCCCCCGAGGAACTCCACTGTTCGATGCCGACGATGTCGCCCGGACGGATGCTGCCGACCTCGCGCAACCGGATCGGCGTGCTGCCGAGGCGAAAGCTCACAGGCAGGCGCAGCGCGTCGAAGGCATCGTCCGCATGAGCCTTGTGGCGCGAGCCGGTGGCCGCCGGCAGCAGCGTGTCCAGCGTGACGGCGTCCTCGAACTGCACGAAGCCTCGCAGCACGGCGCTGCCTTCGAGGGGCATCGCGACGAAGAAGGCGGCGCGTTCGGGGTCGCAATGCAGCGGCGTTGCCTGCTGGCCGCGCTCATGGGCCTCGCGGGCTTCCGCTTCCGAGGGCTGCCATTCGAAGTGAAGACGCAATGCCTTCTCGAGTGCGTCGACCAATGGATGCAGCGCATCGGCGAGCAGGATGTAGCGCAGGTCGCGCGGCAGCAGGTCGATGCGGCGCTCGCCCAGCAGCGACTGAAGGCTCGGCGTGTCCACCGCGAGATGGCCGACATGCGCGCCGAGCCTGAAGCGGAAGCTCTCGCGCGCCGTGTGCCCGAAGGTCTCGTCATGGTGCCAGCGGATGCGGTAGCGCGCACCGCGCGCGACAGCCATGTCCGGTAGCGGCGCCGCACCGTACAGGCGATTCAGTGCGCGCACGCTGGTGGCATCGGCACGCGGCAATGCGCGGGCTTCGTCGAGCTCCGTCACCACGTCAGCCCCTGTGTTCGGCATGCACGCTTTCGTTCGATACGCGGATGCGGGTGGCTCTACTTTTTGTCACCTTCTTCATGCCTCGGAGCAACGCGAGTCAGTTCGCATCGGGACCGGCAGCTTAGCCAGACGCGTTGCGCGAAGGTAGTCCGCAAACACGTAGTGCCGCGCACGCCACACACGCCGGCCATCTACGAAAACTCGTTGTTGCCGCGAATGGACGGCGGCGCATAGAGTCCGTCGCGACGCGATTCCCCGCGATCGAAAACGAAGCGAAGCAATGCGATGCGACCTGCATCGCGCGGCGCTTCGCAAAACCCGCAAGACAAAGACGCCATGGCGAGTTCTCCGCGATCCTTCTCAACCTACCGTGGTGGCGTGCGCGACCTGCTGGGCAGCGCCGGCCGCTACAACGACCTGCTGCTGGCGGCTCTCCTGGTTGTGATCGTCGCGTTGTTCGTGCTGCCGCTGCCGACGCCGCTGCTCGACCTGCTGATCGCGAGCAACCTCGCCATCAGCCTCGTGCTGCTGATCGTGGCGATGTACGTGCCGTCGGCGCTGTCGCTGTCGACCTTTCCTTCGCTGCTGCTGTTCACCACGCTGTTTCGCCTTGCGCTCAACATTGCATCGACCAAGCTGATCCTGCTGCATGCCCATGCGGGCCACATCATCGACACCTTCGGCAAGCTGATCGTCGGCAACAACGTGGTGGTCGGCGGCGTGGTGTTCCTGATCATCGCGATCGTGCAGTTCATCGTGATCGCGAAGGGTTCGGAGCGCGTGGCCGAAGTGGCTGCGCGGTTCGCGCTCGATGCGATGCCGGGCAAGCAGATGAGCATCGACGCCGACGTGCGCGCCGGTGTGCTGTCGTCCGCGCAGGCGCAGAAACGTCGCCAGATGCTGGAGCAGGAATGCCAGCTCCATGGGGCCATGGACGGCGCCATGAAGTTCGTCAAGGGCGACGCCATCGCGAGCATCGTGATCGCGCTGGTCAACATCCTGGCGGGTATCGCCATCGGCACGATGATGCACGAGATGAGCCTGAGCGGCGCGCTGCAGCGCTACGCGATCCTCACGGTGGGCGATGGCATGGTTTCGCAGATTCCGTCGCTGCTGGTGTCGATCGCGGCCGGCATCGTCATCACGCGCGTGAGCACCGGCGAGCGCCGCGACACGCAGCTCGCCAGCCAGATCGGGCAGCAGCTCATGGCGCATCCGCGCGCGCTGATCATCGCGGGCCTCGCGGTCGCGAGCTTCCTCATCGTGCCGGGCTTTCCGAAGTGGGTGTTCGGCCTGCTGGCGGCTGTGCTTCTGGGCCTGGGCTTCGCGGTGCGCATGCGGCGCAAGAAGAACCAGACGCCGGGCTGGATCTCGCACCGCGAAGGCGACGCCAGTGAGGATGTCGACGACGGCGATCACGCCATCGCCGCGCCTCTGGCGGTGCGTTTGTCCAGCGGCCTGCGCGGCGGCGTGGACCGCCATGCGCTCGACCTGCATCTGGCCAGGGTCAAGACCTCGGTCGAGTCCGACCTCGGCCCCGTGTTCCCGCGCCTGCAGCTCGCGTACGCGGACGGCCTTGCCGAGCATGGCTATCAGGTTCTCGTGCACGACGTCGCCGTGACCCAGGGCACGCTCCGGCCCGGATGGCGGATGCTCGATCCGGCCGAGGCCGCCGCGCCGCCGGCCGGCGCCGAAGTGGCGGAGCCCTTCGGCCCGTTCGCGCGGGTGGTCTGGGTTCCGGGCGAAGCGGACGGCTTCAGGGCCTGGAACAACGAGGAAGTGGTCGGCCTGCACCTGGACCACGCGGTGCGCGGCAACGTGCGCGAGCTCATCGGCCTGCAGGAAGTGCAGCGCCTGCTGCATTCGGTACAACGCGATGCGCCCGAGCTCGCGGCCGAGGTGTCGCGCGTGGCTTCGGGCCAGCGCATCGCCGAGGTGCTGCGCAGGCTGCTGCAGGAAGGCATTCCGATCCGCAACCTGCACGCGATCTTCGAGTGCCTCGCAACCTGGGCACCCAAGGAGCAGGACGCGATTGCGCTGACCGAGCTGGTGCGCATCGATCTCGGGCGCTACATCACCAGCCGCTACGTGGGGCCGAACCGGCAGCTCGAGGCCATCCTGTTCGAGTCCAGCCTGCTGGAGCGCGTGCAGAACGCCATCGAGCGCTCGCCGCGCGGCAACCTGCTGCTGCTGAGCCCGGCGGTCACGCAGGACATCCGCGAGCAGGTGCGCCGCATCCTCGGCTCGGCGGCGACCCGCGTGGTGGCCATCGCGTCCTCGGACGTGCGCCGCTACATCAAGACGCTGATCGAGCCGGTGGCACCGCTGCTGCCGGTGCTGTCCTACCAGGAAGTCGACGAAGACGTGGCCCTGCAGCCGGTGGGCTGGGTCACCAATCCGCAGGCCCATTGATCTCGATGAACCTCCCATCGCCTTCGAAGGCGCACCACAAGAAGAACGCCATGACTCCGCAGAACATCCTGGACATCACGCGCGAGGGCCTGCTCCTCGTGCTGTGGATCTCGCTGCCGGTAGTGGCAGTGGCCACGCTCACGGCCCTCGTGGTGGCCGTGCTGCAGGCCGTGACCCAGGTGCAGGACCAGAGCATCGGCCAGTCGATCCGGATGATCGCCGTGATGGTCGCGATCATCGCCACCGCGGGCTGGATGGGGCGCGACGTGATGCGCTTCGCCGAGCGCGCCATCCAGACGCTGAGTTCCCTGCCGTGAAGAAGTACTTCCCCGACATGCTCGCTCCGCGCCTGAAAGCCTTCTGCCACCGCCGTTTCCTGCTGTGGGTCTGCGCCGCGCTCGTGCTGCTGGCGGTGCAGCCGCAGGGTCGCGCGGCCGAACTGCGCTGGAGCAACCGGCCGTTCCAGATCGTTGCCAACGAGAAGCCCCTGGCCGATTTCCTGCGCGAGCTGGCCTCGTCGCAGAACGTCACGGCGGTGATCGATTCCAAGGTGGCCGGCGTCATCAGCGGCAAGTTCGCGGGCTCCGCGTTGACCACGCTCAACAGCGTGTGCGCGGTCAACGGGCTGACCTGGTACTTCGACGGCGCCTTCCTCTTCATCGACCTGGCCTCCGACGCGAAGAGCGAGGTGCTGCCCATCGCCGCCGAGAACGCGGGGCGCATCGCCGAGACGCTGGTGCGCCTGCACATCTCCGACGAACGCTATCCGCTGAGCATCAGCGAGCGCGACGCCAGCGTGTACGTGACCGGCCCGCGCCGCTACGTCGAGATGGTGCGCCAGGCGGTGAAGCTGGCCGACCAGAAGAGCGCGATGGCCGAGGGCGCGGAGATCCGGCTGTTCCCGCTCAAGTACGCCTGGGCATCCGATTTCCGGATCAACCGCTCCGGCAAGGAGACGGTCATCCCCGGCGTGGCCAACGTGCTGCGCAGCCTCTATGGCCGTGCCAGCGGAAATGCCCCGTCGGGCAGCGGCGGCCCCCGGGGCATGAGCGGCGGCATGTCGCTCGGGCCGAACCGGCAGATCAAGCTGCGCAGCGGCGAGACCATCAACGCGCCCAAGGTCGAGATCGCGGGCGGCGGCGGCGATGCGGCAACGCAGGGCGGCATTGCGAATATCGCCGGGGGCGAGCTGCCCCAGTTCCAGGCCGACACGCGCATGAACGCGGTGCTGGTGCGGGACATGCCCGACAAGATGGCGCAGTACGCGAAGCTGATCGAGTCGATGGACGTGCGCCCGCGGCTGGTCGAGATCGAAGTGACCATCATGGACATCAGCTCCGACACGCTCAACAGCCTGGGCATCGACTGGCGCCTGCATGGCCGGCACGCCGACTTCCAGACGGGCCGCGGCGATCGCGGGCAGCTCACCTGGGGCGGCACGGGCAGCGAGGCCGGGCAGATCGGCAGCTCCGACGGCTCGGGCAATCCGCTCACGCCGCTGGGCGGCATGTTCACCGCGGCCATCGGCAACAGTGCGCGCAACTACCTGCTGGCCCGCGTGACCGCGCTGGCCACCAACGGCAACGCGAACTTCGTGGCCCGCCCCAAGGTGATGACGCTGGACAACACCGAGGCCGTGCTGGAGAACCTCAGCGAGTTCTACGTGCGCGTGGACGGCTTCCAGGATGCGGGCCTGTTCAGCATCACGGCCGGCACCGCCGTGCGGGTGACGCCGCTGGTCATCGACGAGAAGGCCTCCCGCGGCGTGATGATGTCCATCGACATCGTCGACGGCGACCTCAGCCCGATGTCGGTCGACAAGATTCCGATCGTGCGGCGCCGCACCGTCAACACGCAGGCGCTTGTCGAGGAGGGCGCGAGCCTTCTCATCGCCGGCTACTCGTCCGAGGAGAAGAGCAATGCCGTCACTGGCGTGCCGCTGCTCAAGGACATTCCGGGCGTCGGCGGACTCTTCCGTTCGACCGAGAAGAAGCAGTCCAACATGGAGCGCTTCTACCTGCTGACGCCGCGCCTGGTGCTGCCCGGCGCCACGGCGAACGTGCCGACGCTGCCCTTGCCGGAAGTGGGAGGCTGAGCGTGCAAGAGACGGACGACATCTCCATCGACGGCGAAGAGCAGGCCGCAGCCGAGCCGGCGCGGGCGGCGCTCGGCGACGGCTGGTGCCTGCGCTTCCTCAGCGGCGCGGTGAAGGGGCGCACCATCGCGCTCAAGCCCGGGCTCAATGTGCTCGGTTCGGGCGGCGACTGCGAAGTGATGCTGCCGGGCGGCGACGTGCTGCCGCGCCACCTGGCGTTCACCGTCGGCGAGCTGGTGGTGTCGATGCAGCGCCTGGGCACGGCCTCGGCACGCCTCAACGGCGAGGACATGCGGCAGCCGCGCAGGAGCGTGGTCGCGGGCGACGTCGTGAGCCTGGGCCAGATCGACTTCCAGCTCGACCGCAGCTACGCGGCCCAGGTGCGTGAGGACCGCATGTTCGCCCCGGACCACGAGGCGCAGCCCGCCGGTGGCGCGCAGCCGATTCCGTCGGGGGCCTCGTCGCGGCGCCTGGGCTACTGGGCGGGCGGGGTGATGGCCCTGCTGGCGCTCGTCGGCCTGGCGGCCGTGTCGCTCGGCGATGCCGGCGCCAGCGCGCGGCGCACCGGCCGCGTGGACCTGGCCGCGGTTGAGAAGGCGCTCGTGCCGTTCCCGGAAGTGGAAGTGGTGGCCGCGCAGGGCGGCCGGCTCGGCGTGAAGGGCTATGTGGAGTCGAGGCAGCGCCGCGAGGCCCTGCAGCAGGCGATGGAGCCCTTCGGCAGCCAGGTCAGCGTCAACGTGCATTCGGCCGAGGACATGGTGGAGCAGGCCCGCCGCTACGTGGGCGACCCCGGCGTGGCGGTCGCCTACACCGGGCAGGGCCGCCTGGTGCTCAGCGGCACGGTGGAAGACGCCGCGGTGCGCCAGAAGATCCGCAGGCTCAGCGAAGACCTGCATCCCTCGGTGCTTGTCTCCGACAAGGTGCAGTACCGCGAGAAGCCCGCGGCCGAGCCCAAGGAGACCGACCTGCGCACGCAGTGGGACGGCTGGCAGAGCGTGCTGCCGGCGCGCATGGTGAGCATCACCGAGGACGGCAACGGCCTGCGCCACATCCAGCTGTCCAACGGCAGCCGGTACTACGAAGGCTCGGTGCTGCGCTCCGGCGCCGAACTCAAGCGCATCGACGCCGACGGGCTGGTCCTGAGCGGCGGCGTGCCCGACAACAACAACAGGCGCGGGAGGTGAGGGCATGGCCACAGGCAACACCCCTCTCGCGCGCACCCCGGATTTCATTCGGCGCCACATCCGTGCGCCGCGTGGAATGGCTCCGTCCCGCCGGGACGGAGCGCTTCAACCCTCGTAAATCATCCTTTTTTGACCAGGAGATACACATGGCAGGCGCAGTTGACAGCTCTATCCAGCAGATGAACCAGGCCGCGGCAGACAACGCCAGGCTGATGTCGGCCAGCATGGCCGCCTCCACCAGCATCCAGGGCGCGGCTTCCACCGCGCACACGGTCAACGGTGCGAGCGCCGCCGGCGGCGAGGTGGCCAAGTCCACCGGCAACGACATCCGCCAGTCGGCCAAGTCCTCGTAAGCAGGTCCGCGCGGTGCCCCCGGGGTGCATCGCGCGGTCCTTTTCTCCAAGGACCCCCGAAAGAGGTGAACCATGACCGATCCCACCGCGCTCGTCGCGGCAGGCGCGCAGCCGGCCGGCGTATCCGGGCCCGCCGCGCAGCAGCAGGCCGGAGCCCCTTCGCGCCTCGATCCGGGCGAGACCCGGATGTTCGCCAACATGATGCAGGGCGTGCAGGCGCCGCCGTCCTCGGTGGCGGCCCCCAGCGCGCTGGGCGACGCGGCCAAGGCCCTCGCGTCGCAGTTCTCGGGCAACGTGCGCTCCTACGAGGAGATGCGCCACAGCATGCTCGAGTCGATCGACATGTCCGACCCCATCAAGACCATGTTCGCGATGACCGACCACGCGATGGAGGCCCACATGATGTTCGCGAAGATGCACATTTCCACGGGCCTGGCGAGCGCGGCCACCAGCCTGTTCGGCACCCTGCTGAAGAACCAGCAATGAGGATGCCGTGAACCTGCTGTCCCGCACCCTTTCATTCAATCCGCGTCGCAGCCGCTGGCTCGCGGCGCTGGCCCTGCTGATGGCACTGGGCGGCTGCAAGGTCGGCCTCTACTCCAACCTCAACGAGCAGGAGGCCAACGAGATCGTCGCCGCGCTGTCGGCCGAAGGCATCGAGGCGGGCAAGAGCCGCGTGGAGGGCAACAACTGGCAGGTCGAGGTGGACGAAAGCCGCATGGGCACCGCGCTCGACGTGCTTCGCGCCCAGGGCCTGCCCCACGAGCGCTTCGCCACCATGGGCGAGGTGTTCCAGAAGCAGGGCCTGGTGTCCACGCCCTCCGAGGAACGCATGCGCTACATCTATGCGGTCTCGCAGGAGCTGTCGCAGACGCTGCGCAACGTGGACGGCGTGGTGTCCGCGCGCGTGCACGTGGTGATTCCGGCCAACGATCCGCTGAGCGAGAAGATGCGGCCGTCGTCGGCCGCGGTGTTCATCAAGCACCGGCCCGATGTGGACATCCGCCTCCTGGCTCCGGCCGTGAAGGAGATGGTGGCGCACAGCATCGAGGGGCTGACGCACGACCAGGTGTCCCTGTCCCTCTTCGAGGCACGCCGCCCGGTGGCGTCGGCGGCCGCCCTTGCGGGTGGTGCCAGGGAGCGGCCGATGGTGCTGGGCCTGTTCCCGGCCTCGACCGCGATGGTGCTGCTGGGCCTGCTGCTGCTGGCTGCCGTCTGCCTGATGGTGCTGCCGGCGCTGTTGCGCAGGCAGGGCGTGGACTGGCGCAACTGGACGCGCCGCCAGGTGTTCAGGCGCTGATCCGCAATGCCGGCATCGCCTTCCATCGTCCGCGAGATCCCGCAGGCCGGAACCGGCCCGATGGACCTCGTGCGCCTGGTGGTGCGCTTCAACCTGCATCCCGAGATCGACCTGCACCCGAGCTGGCTTCCCGCCGACTGGCCTGCGCGCCACCGCATCCCGGCGCGGCTGGGAGAGGCGGGCCGCGCGGTGCTTGCCGGCCAGCTGCGGCGCGGCCAGGGGCCGGCGAGCGGCGCGGCCGACTACAACTTCGACGCCCGCCTCAAGCGCGTGGCGCTGCTCGACGCCGCCGCACTGCGCCGGCTCGCGGCCTATCTGGGCTTCTGCGTGCACCTGCCGCTGTTCCGGCTGCGCGGCGCGGCGGGGGCGCAGATCCGTCGCCAGGCCCGCCGCTTCGATGCAGACGCCGTGGACTTCCTGCTCGAGCGCGTGCCGCAGCTCACCGAGCTGCGCATGGACAACGCCGCGCTTCAGCAGCGACCGCTTTCCGCCGGCCGGGTCGCTGTCGACCGGGGCTACCGGCTGCTGCTCGCTACGGCGGCGGCCGAAGGCGATGTGGTTCGCCGCCGCCTCGGACACAAGCTCCCGCGCCGCATCTCGGTGCTCGGCGCGCCGTCGCTGCAGCGGCGCCAGCTCCTGCAACTCAACGAACTGATGCTCTCGTGCATCGTTCCCGAAAGACTGCCCCAATGGGATTGGCTTTTCTGATCACCACCGAGAACCTGCAGCTCCTGAGCGAGCGCAAGGTTTTGAAGGAACACGAATACGCGGCGCTGCTCGACGCATCGACCGTGGTCGATACCGCCCGGCGCGAGGCGCGCCGCATCGTGCAGCAGGCCACGCAGGATGCCGAGGCCGGCCGCAAGCAGGGCTACGAAGAGGGCCTGCGGCGTGCCAAGGCGGAGTACGCGACCCAGCTGGTGACCGACACCATGGCCGCCGAGCGCCAGCTGCATGCCCTGCGCGCGTCCATGGCGCAGATCGTCGTCAAGGCGGTGGGGCAGTTCATTGCCGACGCGGATCCCGCGGCGCTGTTCGAGGCCGCGCTGCTGCGCGTCGATACCCTGATCCGCCAGGAACCCTTCATCACCGTGCGCGTGGCGCCCGCGCAGGAGGCGATCCTGCGCGGGGTGATCGCGCGGCTGCGCAGCGAGGCCAACTGGGGCATGACAGTGCATTTCGTGGCCGATGCGGCGCTGCCCGTCGGCGCCTGCGTGCTGCAGACGGCGTCCGGCGTGCTGGACATCGGCGTGGAGGCGCAGCTCGAGGCATTCCGCCGCGCGGTGGAGCGCAGCGGCCTCACCGAGAGCGCGGAGGGAAGTTCGTGAACCCGGTGTCCGACGCGGCGCTCGGCATCGTCGCCGAGCTCGAGCAGGCACTGGGCCGCGTCACGCCCGCGACGATCCGCGGGCGCGTCAGCAAGGCGGTGGGCATGCTGATCGATGCATCGGGCATCCAGGCCCACGTGGGCGAGCTGTGCGAGCTGGTCACGCCGGGCGAGCCGCCGCTGCTGGCCGAGGTGGTGGGCTTTCGCGACAACACGGCCATCCTCACGCCGCTCGGGCCGATCACCGGCATCTCCGCGCTGACCGAAGTGCTGCCTACGGGACGCGGCCATGTCTGCCCCGTCGGCGCGGGCCTGCTCGGGCGCGTGCTCGACGCGCTGGGCCAGCCCATCGACGAGAAGGGGCCGCTCAAGACCCGCGCGCTGCTGCCGGTGCATCGCGAACCCGTGAGCCCGCTGGCGCGCCGGATGATCGACGCGCCGCTGGCCACCGGCATCCGCGCGGTCGACAGCCTCCTCACGCTCGGCGAAGGACAGCGCGTGGGCGTGTTCGCGCCGCCGGGCGTGGGCAAGAGCACCCTGCTGGGCATGCTCGCGCGCGGCGCAACGGCCGACGTGAACGTGATCGCGCTGATCGGCGAGCGCGGGCGCGAGGTGAAGGAATTCATCGAGCACAACCTCGGCGCCGAGGGCCTGGCGAAGACGGTGATGGTGGTCTCCACCTCCGACCGGCCGCCGATGGAGCGCATCAAGTCGGCCTATGCGGCCACCACCATCGCCGAGCATTTCCGCGACCAGGGAAAGAAGGTGCTCTTGCTGGTCGACTCGCTCACGCGCTTCGCGCGCGCCCAGCGCGAGATCGGCCTGGCGAGCGGCGAGCCGCCCACGCGGCGCAGCTATCCGCCCTCGATCTTCTCGATGCTGCCGCAGCTGCTGGAGCGCGCGGGGCAGGGCAGGACCGGCTCCATCACCGCCGTCTACTCGGTGCTGACCGAGGGCGACGAGGAGAGCGACCCGATTGCCGAGGAAGTGCGTTCCATCCTCGACGGCCACATCGTGCTGTCGCGCAAGGTCGCGGCGGCCAACCGTTATCCGGCGATCGACGTGCTCGCGAGCATCAGCCGCGTGATGCCGCTGGTGACCTCGCGCGAGCACCGCGCGGCGGCGGCGCACTTTCGCGGCCTGCTGGCCAAGTACCAGGAGATGGAACTGCTCGTGCAGATCGGCGAATACAAGGCCGGCAGCGACGCGCTCGCAGACGAGGCGATCGGCGCGCGGCCCGCGATGCTCGACTTCCTGTCGCAGCCGCCGGATGCGAGCCTGCCCTATGTGCAATCGGTGCAGCAGCTGCAGCACTTCGGCGGGCAAGGGGAGCTCGCGCGATGAGCGGCGTCGACTGGAAGCTGCTGATCGGCGTGCGCGAGCGCCAGAAGACGGTGGCCATGGGGGTCGTCGCGCGCGACCGTGCCGCCGCCGAACAGAGCCGCGCCGAGCTGCAGCAGGCCCAGGCGTGGCAGCAGCAGCAGGTGCAGAACAAGGCCGCGCACTGGCAGGCGACCACCGGCGCGCTGTCGCATGGGGAATGCAGCGTCGCGCAACTCCGGCACGCCGGCGCCTGGAGCGCCGCGCTCGATGCACGGATCGCAGAGGCGGGCCAGCTCGCCGCGCAGGCCGGGCAGGCCCACGCGCTGCGCGAAAGCACGCTCGATGCCAGCCGCCGGAAGCTGCGGGCCGCCAGCGGCGATGTCGAGAAGGCGCAGCAGATGCAGCAGCGCGCACGCAGCGAGCAGCAGCGCCTGCGGGAGCTCCGGCACGACGAGGCGATCGAGGAAGCGACTTCGCAGGCATGGGCCGCGCGACGCCCGGTCTAGGCGGCACGGGAAAAGACGGATTGCCCATGGATGCTTCCTCCATCGAACTGGCCAGCCTCGAGAGGTTCTTCTCGTCCGTGGTGCTCACCCTGCCGCGGCTGTTCGCGATCTTCGCGGTGGTGCCCTTTCTTTCGGGCGGCATGATCACCGGCACCGTGCGCAACGGCCTGCTGCTGCTGCTCGCGCTGTTCATGTCGCCCGTGGCGGGGGACATGCCCCAGGCCTCCATCGGCACCTGGGTGCTGATCGCAAGCAAGGAAGCCTTCATCGGCCTGCTGCTGGGCCTGGGCTTCGGCATCTTCATCTGGGCGGTGCAGAGCGTGGGCGACCTGATCGACTTCCAGACCGGCTCCAGCAACGCATCGTTCTTCGACCCCGTGGCGGGCCACGAGAACGGACCCACGGGCGAGTTCCTGGGCTGGATGGTGATCACGCTGTTCGTCTCGGCCGGCGGGCTGCTCGCGATGCTGGGCGTGATCGTCGATTCCTACCGGCTCTGGCCCGTGGCCTCGTTCTTTCCGAACCTGGGCCTGGTGATCGAGCAGTTCGCGATTCGCCAGGGCGACACGCTGTTCCTGTGGATCGTCAAGCTCGCCTCGCCGGTGATCTTCGTGCTGCTGCTGGTGGAGCTGGGCATGGGCCTCGTCAGCCGCGTGGCACCGCAGCTCAACGTGTTCGTGTTCTCGCAGCCGCTCAAGAGCCTGCTGGCGCACCTGATGATGCTGCTGTTCGTGTTCTTCGTGTACGAGTCGCTGCAGGAATTCCTGCGGCCCGAGAACGGCGTGCTCGATTTCCTGCGCGCCACGCTTTAGCTCCATCAGGCACATGGCGGAGAAAGACCAGGACCCAACCCCCAAGCGGCTGCGCGATGCGCGCAAGCGCGGCGAAGTGGTGTTCAGCACCGACGTGGCCTCGACCGCCGTGTTCGCCGTGGTCGTGGTCTGCATGTGGCTGGGCGGCGGAGCCCTCTACAGCCTCCTGCGCGAACTCTGGCTTCACGCCACGAGCACCAGCCTGCTGACGCAGCCCGAAGACCGCTTCGCCGAGCTGCTGCTGCACACGGGCGAGGCGCTGGCGTGGGGCACGCTGCCCGTCATGGCCATCGCCGCCGTGGCCGGCATCGCGGGTTCCCTGGCCCAGGTGGGAGGCGTGGCGGCGTGGGAGCGGCTCAAGCCCGACGTGAACCGCATGAACCCGGCGCAGGGGCTGCAGCGCATCTTTTCCACCCGCAACCTCATCAACCTGCTGAAGATGACCGTGAAGACGATGCTGCTCGCGGGCCTGATGTTCGTGGTGGTGCGCGGCTTCGTCGATACCTCGCTCAAGCTGGGGTATGCCAACCCGGCCGCCATCATGACCGCCGCGGCGCACATGGTGCTCGTGGCGTTCGGCTGGGCGGTGGTCATCTACGCGCTCATGGCCGCGGTGGACTATGCCCACGAGCACTACGAATTCATGAAGCAGCAGCGCATGTCGATCGACGAGATTCGCCAGGAATACAAGGAAGTCGAGGGCGATCCGATCAACCAGTCGCGCCGCCGCTCCGCGCACTTCGAGGCGGTCTACGCGAGCCTGGGCGACCGCGTGCGCATGGCCTCGGCGGTGATCCATTCGGCCCGCACGGCCGTCGCCCTGCAATACCTCGGCGAGACGGACCTGCCGCGCGTGATCGCGCGCGGCGAGGGCGAGGTCGCCGCGCAGATCCGGCGCTTCGCCGGCGAGGGCCTGGTGCCGATGGAGTTCGATCCCTCGCTGGCCGAGCGCATCTATGCGGAGGTGCCGGTGGACCAGCCGATTCCGCGCTCGCTGTACGCCCCGGTGGCCACGCTTCTGCGCTGGGCGCAGGGCCACGGATGAAGCCGGGGCCGGGCGCCTGTCTTTTTCGATTCCTGTCTGAAACCGATCATTTCCGGAGGTTCCATGGTCGCAGCTGCTGTTTCATCCTCGGGCGCGTCCCAGGCCGCCATCGACCAGGCCGCGGCCGCGCGTGCCGCCGAAGAGCAGCGCCGCGCCGCCGAGGCCGAGGCGCGCCGGCTCGCGGAAGAAGCCGCGCGCAAGGCGGCCGAGGCCAGGCGCCTTGCAGAGGAGGCGCGAAAGAAGGCGGAAGAACAGAGGAAGGCCGCCGAAGCGGCCGAGGCCAAGGCCGCGCAGAGCAAGGCCGAAGCCGACCAGGCCGAGGCGCAGAAGGCGCGAGCTCAGGCCAAGGCCGACGAACTCGATGCGTTGAAGAAGGAAGCGGCCTCCAACCTCGGCGACAAGGAATCGACCCTCGCGCAGAGCAAGCTGGATGATGTGCGCCAGAGCCGCGCACCGAAGAACCCCTCGGAGGCGACGCGGGCGGCACAGAGCGAGGTCGATGCCGCGAAGAAGACCGTCGCCCTGTACGAGGCCCCGGCCGCGCAGCCGGGCGCAGAACAGGCGCCGTCGGGCAAGGCCACGCAGGATCTGCTGGAGAAGGCACAGAACGCCGCCAAGCCCGTGTTTGGCGCGCAGGCAGCCGGTGGCGACGGCACGCCCGAGCAGAAGGCCGCGCTCAACACGTCCATGAACGACTGGCTCGAATCGGCCCAGAACGACCTGCGCAACGCGGGCCTGAAGGCACAGGCCGAAGGGAAGGATCCGAACGCGGCCATCGACCAGGAAGCCGCCCGGCTCAACAAGGCCGTCGACGAGGGCGGCGTCTTCGAGCCGCAGAAGATGGGCGAATACGTCGGCAAGGCCCGCGATGGCGTGAAGGCCGAGGCCCCCGCGGTGCGGCAGTTGCGCGCCGAGCAGTACGACGTCGGCCAGGCAGGAAAGAAGCAGGTGGCCGACGCGCGCACCGAGGCTCGCGATGCCGAGGCGGCAGCAACCAAGGCCGAGGCGCGTGCCGCGAGCTTCGGCGACGGCCCTGGCGGCAACGACACCATCATCACCGCCAAGCAGGACGCCAAGGCCGAGGCGCAGCGGCTGCGCGGCATCGCGAACGAGGCCGACACCCGGCTGGACGGACTGGTCAAGGCTTTCGGCACCAGCGATGCGTCGGACCCGACCAACCCGAAGAAGAACGTGGTCGGCGCGGTGAACGCCGACTACAACGCGCGCGCGGCGGATGCCGAGGTGAAAGACCTCAGCACCCGGTACGACCTCGCCGTGGCCGGCGGCAAGCCCGAGAAGATCAAGGAGGCCGAGACGGCGCTGCGCGAAGCGCAGGACGGCCAGCGCTACATGCATGCCGTGAGCGACGACGCGCAGGCTGCCGTCGACGCGAGCGGCGCGAAGATCGAATACACCGATGCCGAAAGCGCCTGGAAGGCGCAGTCGCTGCAGCGACCCGGCACCTACACCGTGACCGAGCGCGATGGCGACAAGCAGACCACCAGGGAAGTCAAGGCCGAGGGCTACGACCCGGCGTTCTGGGCGCGTCCCGACACAAAGGAAGGCGAGAAGGTAAAGCCCATCGACGGCAAGTACTTCTACGTCGACGGCGACAGGAAGACCGAGCTCGACCCCGTCACGGCCCGGCTATGGGCGGCGAAGGACAAGAAGGATGCGGCCGGGAAGAACACCGCCGCCACGGCCTCCGCACTGGACAAGCTCAAGGAAGACCTGATCGGCGGTGCCGACGGCAAGGGGCCGAAGGTGGATGCGGGGCGCTACGTGGACAACGCGGACGCGATCAACCAGCGGCTCATCGATGCCAACGACGCGGTGCAGAAAGCTTCGCCGCAGGACCTGGGCGCCGCGCTCGAGAAGCAGCGCACCGCCCAGGCCGAGTTCAATGCGCTGAAGGCCATGCAGGAACTGCGCACCGCCGAGCGAGACCAGGCCGCGGGCAAGCCGGTGGACGCGCAGCGGCTGCAGCAGCTGCGCGATACCGCGCGCGACCTGCAGCGCAAGGACGACGAGACGAAGCCCAGGCTCTCGCCCGACGACGAGAAGAAGATGCGCGACGTGCAGCTGCCGCAGGCGCAGAAGGACTACGACGCCAAGGCCGCGGAGGTCGACAAGCTCAACGCCCCCGGCAGCACCGCCACGGCGGCCGAGCGCCAGAAGGCACAGAAGGAACTCGACGCGATCGATCTCGCCCGGCGCGACTACAAGAGCCAGCTCGGCCTGATCGATGCCGAGCGCGACTGGTACGCCGCGCGCAACGAGTACGACAGGACCACCTTCGCCAAGCCGCAGCTGTCGATGTTCATGCACGACGGCAAGTCGACGACCGGCGACATCTATCCGAAGAACTACGACCCGACCTGGAATCTCAAGCCCGGCGCCGACGGCAAGGTGAGCGCCGAAGGCCTGCCGCGCGGCCTCTCGCCCGACGACATCGAGGTGCGCTTCAATCCGTGCGGCGGCGGCTACACCGTCCACATCAAGAAGAACTCGGAGGTCGTCGGCTGGCAGAAGTCGCAGCGCAATGGCGACATGCGCAACTTCGTGGTGCTCGAGGGCGACTACAAGATGAACCCCGCCACGGCGCGGCTGTGGGCGACCTCGGAGAACGGCGATGGCGCGCTGGCCAAGGCCCGCGCCGAACGCGGCGCCGTGGAGAAGCTGATCGGCGAGCGGCGGGAAGAGGCACCCACCGCGCCCGATGCCAAGCCCGTCATGGGCCCCGACGGCAAGCCGGTGCCCGATCTGCGCATGGGCGACGACATGACGCAGCGCAAGAAGGATGTGGACAAGGGCGTCGGCGACGCCGGCGCCGCACTCGACAAGGCGCAGGCCGCCTATGACAACGCCACCGGCGACCGCACCCAGCTGAAGAACGACCTGGACGATGCCAAGGCGCGCGTCACTATCGCCCGGAACGAGCAGGCGGCCGTCGATGCGGTGATGCTCTGGCAGGACGCGCAGCGCACGCGCCAGCTCTTCGAATCGAACGAGCGTGCCGGGCGCATGAACATGTCCTACGTCAAGCCGCCGTCGGAGATGGAGAGCGATGCCCGCGCCAAGGTGGTCGACCTGCGCGACAAATGGCTGTCGTCGCGCAACACCTTCTATTCCGACAGCACGAAGCGGGACCTCGATGCCGCGCAGGCGGCCCACGACAAGTGGAAGAGCGCCAATCCCTCGCTGGCCGAGACCAGCAGCACCACCTGGAACAAGCTGCAGGACGCCAGGGGCAAGGTCGACGTCGCCCAGCGCTACCTGGCGGCCGGCGCCTCCCAGGGAGCCCTTTCGCGCGAGCAGGACTTCATCGCCCAGAACCTGAGGCCCGACCAGCACGACAACGGCGCGGAGCTCTACAAGCTGTTCATGCGCGATCCGAAGCTCATGGCGCAGTCGATCATCAACAGCCACTACGTGCAATACGGCGGCGACTTCACGCAGGTGCAGAACCGCACCCATCTGGAGAACATCGTCGCCACCGGCCTCGGCTGGAAGCCCGACGTGGAGCTGGACCCCGCCACGCCCGCCAACAACGACCGGCTGCAGCAGACGCGAAGCCTCTTCACCCACCTCGGCAAGGACCAGAAGGCCGTGCTCGACAAGACGGTGGACGCCCTCGTCAAGCAGGGCGGCGACAAGGCCAGGGTCATGGTGCTGCCGGTGGTCTACGGGCTGGAGGGCGACAAGGGCGGCATCGTGAAGACCGCGATCTTCAAGGTCGAGACCGGGCCCGGCAAGTCGCGCCTCGTCGACGAGCAGGGCTGGGACTACGACGACCTGAGCGACTACCGCGCCAACAACAACCTGCCGGTGCAGGGCGTCGATCTCGTCACGGCGGAAGACGGCAAGTTCTCGCTCGACCAGGACGGCAACGTCAAGCTTTTCAGCGGCGATGCGCGCACGGAAAGCACATGGGAGGAAGTTCGCCGCGTCGGTCACCTGGACGTGGTGGCCGGCGTGGTCGGCCTGGTGGCGGGCGTGGTGCTCACCGTCGGGTCGATGGGCACGCTGTCAGCTCCCGGCGCGATGCTGATCGCGGGGTCGGCGGCGGTGCTGGCGGCGGGCTACGGGGTCGCGACTTCGACCGAGAGCCTGATCCGGCAGGCGGAGCATGGGCAGGACATCAATCCACTGACCAGTGCGCAGGCGCGGATGGACTGGATGAATCTCGGCCTGTCGGCGGTCAGCGTGCCTGTCATCGGCGTTTCCACGCGGGCGACCATGCAGGCGATGCGCGCACGCACGGCGCTCAAGGAGGCAATGGCTGCACGAGAGGCAGGCGATGTGTCCGGCGCCGCGAAGCACCTGACCGACTACAAGCGCTATGCCCAGAGTTCCGAGGTCTGGGGAAAGCCCGCGGCTGCCGCGGCCAAGCCGCTCGGGGTGGGCAGCGCCGTGGCCTTCGAGGAAGGTGCTCGCTATCTGGTCGACAACTGGGACCGGATGACGCCTGCCGAGCGCAACAAGCAACTGGGCATGCTGGGCCTGAACGTGGCGGGCTTCGCTTCGCCGGTGTTCGCGCGTGGCTACTCGCGCATTCACAATGCGGTGAAGCCGATGGTGAACGACCTGCGCAGCCCGCAGGCAACCGCCCCAGCGGGCCGCACGACCGAAGCTTCTCCGGCCGTGATGGACACCGTCCAGGCGCCAGGTACCAAGCGCAGCACGAGCGTATCGGATGAGGCCCCGCCCGTGGTGGCCGCCGACGATCCGCTGCAGTCCTTCCGGGAATCGCCCGCGGCCCAGTTGCCCCGCGCAGGAGAGCCGCTGCCGGACAACGTGACCCTGCTGCATCCCGACGGAGCGCCTCCTGCCCCTGCCGAAACGGGCGATGCGGCGGTGGCCGCCGTGATCCCGCTGGTGCTGCGCCGTTCCGGCGGTGGCGCCGCCGATGCCGAGCCGGGAGCGGTTCCGGTCTCGGTGCGCAGGCCGCAGGAGACGCAACGCATCAGGGCCGATGCCGATGGAAACAGTGCGGCGAATGCGCCGTTCACCCGTTCGCCGCAGCGCGCCGCGGCGGAACGCCAGCGCCAGGGCCAGGGCGGCACACCCTGGCGCATCGTCCACGGCAAGGCCGAGCCGATCGCGGCGGACATCAATCCCACCGGCTCCGACGCGAACTGCGTCAACAGTGCCGTCACGCTCGATCGCGTCCTGAGCGCCCCGGGCGTGGCGATGCAAGCCGTGCCTTCGGGCCCCAAGAGCTGGAGCCAGTTGCTGGCGCTCTACGGCGACGCGCCCCTGACCTCGCACGGAAGCGCGGCCGATGCATTGGGAAGCCTGTCGAATCTCGCGGACGGATCGCGCGGATTCGTCGTCATGGGCGCGTCCGGGGCGGAGTCGCACGTGGTGAACTTCCTGCGGCGCGGCGGTCGCACCGAACTGATCGACGCGCAGGCGGGCCGGCAGGTCGAGCGCTTCGAGGCCTCCGACGTCAAGGTGATGGTGACGCATGAAGGAGGCAGCTCCCCGGTGGACCGGACCGTGCTTTCGGGGCCCCGGCTGGCGCGCTTCCTGGCCGCATCGCCCGACGAGGCGCCTGCGCACGGCCCTCAGGAGCTGATCGCCGGGACGCCGGCAGGTGGTGCGAAGCCGGGCTTCGACGCCGATGGAACGCCGCTGGCGCCCACCACGCATGGCGCGGGCCGCAAGTGGGAAAACGTGGCCAACCATGCCAACGGCCTGGTGCGCAGGCAGCAACTTGCGGCGGACCCCGATTCAGGTGTCGCACCCCTGCAGCCTTCGATTGACGAAGCGGCAGTGACGAGCTCGCTGATGGCCGACCCGGCCCCGGGCTCGAGCGAGCGCTTCGTCGTCACCAGGCTGGGCCCACGCGACACCTTCTACGGCAACCAGGCCGGCATGCGCGCGCCCAACCGCAGGACGTTCGACAACTTCGCCGATGCCAGCACGGCCGCGGCGCGCGATGGCGGAGGCTGGGTGCAGCGCGTGAAGCCCGACCCCGACAAGCTGCCGCTCGGAGCGCGCCGCAAGGTCGGTGCGAGCGAGATCGTCGGTGCGCTCCACGTCGACGGCGAAGGGCAGGTGATGCCGGTCGGCATACCCAACGCACGCGACGCTGCCACGCTGGCGGCGACCACGGGCGTGCCGACGTGGAAGCAGGGCACGAAGGGCCTGCTCTCCGAGCAGCCCAAGGACGCATTGATCCGGGCCAAGGGGATGTCCCTGATCGCCGGGGGCACGCGCGTCGTCTTCGAGGCGATCAAGCCGGTCGTCGCGTTTCCGGCCGAGTGGGCCGGCGGCAAGACGGCGGGCTACCTGAGCTATCCGCTGTCGAGCTTCGGTCGCGCGGCCTATCTCAATGCGTCGCAGCGCATGAAGGAATCGATGGCCGCCGCCACGCGTGGCGACCGGGCTACGGCCGAGAAGCTGGTCAACAAGGTGATCGCCGGCTCCGGCTGGCGCGGCGACAAGATCATGGACTCCGCCAAGGCCGACTCCCTGCGCGGCAAGGTGGACGAGGTGACGACCCTCGGGGAGAAATTCGCCCAGGCGCGCGAGGCCGTGCCGGGCGGTCCCTCGGGCAAGGACTTCCAGCTGCACACGATCCGGCCGACCGACGACAGCGCCCTGGCCCTGGCTCCGTCGGGCTACCTCAAGGGCGTTGCGGGACTGCGCGATTTCCTCGGCCGGCAGCAGGCCGATGCCGCAGGCGAGTTCCATGGGCAGAGCAGGTCGAAGATCCGCGACGAGCTGCTGGTTCGCATCGACCGGATGAGCGCCGACGAACTGCAGCGCGCGGCCGATGCCTCTCATCCCGACGACTCGCCGCAGGCACGGCTGTTGCGGGAGTTTCCCGAGGTGCTCGCGAAGTTCAACGACTCGGTCGGCCAGCGCGCCGCCATGCGCGAAGCCCACGACGCGCTCTACACCAAGCTGATAGCGATGTTCAAGGGCGAGAAGGGCGTCGATCCGCAGGCGGCCGAGGGCCTGGGCGGCAGCACCAATTCGCCCAACACGCGCATCGGGTTGGTCAGCCGTCGCGCAACCATCGCCGTGAGCATGAACACCTTCGCGGGCGTCTTCTTCAAGCCGCTGAACGCGGGGGGGAGCTGGAAGACGGACGCCGGGAATTTCGCCGACTCGCTCTCGATCGGGACGCTGGGCGCGAACTACATCTACAACAACAAGGTGGACAAGCTGGCGACCATCGATCTGAAGATCAGCAACGGCGCCAAGGCACAGAACAAGTCGGTGGAGGAATACCTCAACGAAAACCCGGACCTGAAGGAAACGCAGGCGGCGACGAAGAAGGAAAAGGACAAGTGGAACAAGCACCGCGATTTCGCGGGCGTGCTGAGCGCGGCGCGCGCGACGGCGGTAGGCATGGGCCTGATGGAGGCGGGACCGGAGGTGCTGGCCTATGGCGCCTTCGCACAGGGCGGGCTGACGCTCGCATGGGTCGGGCTCCAGCAGGTCCCGGCGTTGCGCAACGGCGCGGCGCCGAGGCTCACCAAGGCCCTCAAGTGGTCCGCCGTGGGGGCGATCGCGCTCGTGCCGGCGGCCACCGCGCTGTACAAGGCCATCGCGGGCAGTGACCAGAAGAAGTCGGACAGCGTGGTGAAGATGGTGTGGAACGGCTTCACCGGGCTGTTCGAGCAGAAGCCGGGCACGCCCGCACCGACCGTCACGCCAACGCCCGCCAACACCACGACGCCTTCACCGGGGGCGTCCGCATCGACTTCCGCGAAGCCATCCACGACGCCGTCCCCTACGCCATCCTCGAGCCCCTCGCGGAACACGCCGACGTCCCCGCCCACATCGACACCCCCGTCGACGCCTACGACGCCGCCCCCCACGTCCGGCAAGCCCACCCCCATCTTCGTCACGGTCGACGGCGGCGACCCCGCCACCGCCACGCTCTGGGGCATGTCCGAGGAGAACCAGAAGACGCTGCTCACGCCGATCCAGATCGGCGAGGCGCAGCGCGAGGGCGGGGAGATCCGGGTGATCGACGAGGCGCTGTCGCAGCTGTTCAACCTGAACCCGCGCTTCGACCGGCGGTTGATGGATGGCGTGCCGAGCAACGTCGCGGGCGATCCGGACACGCTTCTCGACGGCTGGCGCATCCAGGTCGGGCAGAGGTCGGCCTGAAGTCGGGGGCGCGGCGGGAGTCTGCCTTTCGACTCCCTTTCACCATTCGGCCGGGCAACCCCCGGTTCGCGCTCGCCCCGCGGATGGCACCATGCAAGGCATGAAGCTGCTGCTGGTTGAAGACGATTTCGATCTCTCGGGCGTGCTGGGCCGAAGCCTGTCGCACCGGGGCTTCGAGGTGCTGTGCTGCGCCGACGGCATCGAGGCGCTGGCGGCGGCGCGCAAGAAGCGCTTCGACGTGGTGGTTCTCGACCTCTCGCTGCCCGGCCTCGATGGGCTGGAGTTGCTGCAGCGCTTGCGCGGCGACGGCAACCGCACTCCGGTTCTGGTGCTGACGGCGCGCGGCGCGGTGGGCGAGCGCATCGCCGGACTCAATGCCGGCGCCGACGACTATCTCGCCAAGCCCTTCGATCTCGACGAACTGATCGCCCGGCTCGGCGCGCTCACGCGCAGATTGGGCCGGGACGGCGAACTGCGCTGCGGCCGGTTGCGCTACGAGGCCGCGTCGAACGCCTTCTACCGCGACGAAAGCCCGCTGGAGCTGTCGCCGCGCGAGGCCGACCTGCTCAAGAGCCTGATGTCGCGCGTCGACCATGTGGTGCCCAGGGAAGCCCTGCGGAACGCGGTGTTCGGCGCCGACGAGGCCAATGCCGAGGCCATCGAGGTGATCGTGCACCGGCTGCGCAAGAAGCTGGCCGGCGCCAGCGTCGAGATCATGACGCTGCGCGGCGTGGGCTACCTGCTGTGCGATGACGCCAGCAGCGTGGTGCAGCAACAGCAGCAGCAGCAACGGGCGGCGCGGTAGGTGAAGGCATGGCTGCAACGACGTTTTCGCGCGGCTTCGCTGCGGCAGTTCCTGCTGGCCTGGATGCTCGGCGGGCTCTGGCTGATCGTGGGGCTCGCCACCTTGTGGCAAGCGGTCGCGGCCTTCGTCGAAGTGGCGCTTGCGCAGGACGAGCGCCTGGGCGTGGCGATATCGCAGGTGGTGCAGCAGGCCACGGTGCAGGGCGACGGCCTTGCATTCACGCACACCATCGAGCCGTTGTTCTACAGGGTGAGCAATATGCAGGGTGAGTGGCTCGGCGGCGACCGCACCCTTGCGGCCTATCCATGGCGCGGGTCGCTGCAGGTCTCGGGCCTGCCGAGTTTCTACGTCACCCAGCGCGGCGGCGAGGCGATGCGTGCCGCCGCCGCGCTGCGCCATGTGCCGGGCGCGGCGAATGGCGAGGGGGTGATCGTGCAGGTGGCGGAGCCGCTGCGCGAGCGCATCGCGCTCTGGCATGCGTTGCCGCACCGCCTGCTGGCCTGGCTCTACGCGAGTGCGGCGCTGATGTCGCTTGTGGTGCTGAGCGGGGTGACCATCGCGGCACGCTGGCTCGAACGAGCTCGCCAGGCGCTCGACGCGCGCAATGCCGATGCGCCGGACTATGACGGCCCGGCCGAGCTGAGGCCCGCTGTCGAGCGCATGCATGACCTGCATCGCCGGCAGCGCGAATGGGTCGGCCAGCAGCGCCGCTTCCTGGCCGATGCGTCGCACCAGTTGCGCACGCCGATGTCGGTGCTGCGTACGCAGCTGCAGTCGGCGATCGCGGGCGACGTGCCGCTGGCCGAGGTGCTTCCGCAGCTGCTTCACACGGTCGACAGGGCCACCGGCATGGCCAACCAGCTGCTGAGCCTGAGCAAGCTGGAGCAGCTCAAGCGGGCCGGCGAACTCAAGCCGATCGGCCTGAACGAGGTCGCGCGCGATGCCGTGATGGAACTGTCTCCCCTGATCGCGGCCAAGCGGCTCGACTTCGCGCTCGAAGGCGAGGAGCTGCAGGCGCCGGCCGATGCCCTGATGCTCGGCGAGCTGCTGCGCAACCTGCTGGCCAATGCGATCCACCACACGCCGGTGGCCGGCCGGCTGGGCGTGCTGATGCGCGGCTATGCCGACAGCACCGAACTGGTGGTGTGGGACGAAGGGCCTGGCCTCGACGACGAGGTGCAGCCCCGGCTCTTCCAGGCCTTCTCCGCGACCAAGGGCGGCGTGGGGCTGGGCCTGTCGATCTGCCGCCAGATCGCGGATGCGATGGGCGCCCGCATGGACCTGTACGACCGCGTCGACGACGGCCGCGTGATCGGTGTCGATGCGGTGGTCACCTGGGGCCAGGGCCCCTGAGCGCCGCGCCCCTCAGCGCCTTTCGGCGCCCTCCGGCGCCCTTTCCTTTCCCTGCCCATGTCGTCCGACGCCGTCGCGATCGGTGGACGATTGCGGCCTCCAGAAGCATGACGAACAACCAGGAGATGAAGAAGATGACGACGACAGGAAACACAAGCCTCCGCAGGCTCGTGCCCGCAGTGGCGCTGGCCGGGACCGCCTTGCTGGCGCAGGCCCAGGGATCGGGCCAGCTCAACGTGGTGTGCTCGGTGCAGGACGAATGGTGCTCGCTCATCAGCACCACCTTCGCGCGCAGCTCCGGCATCAAGGTCAACATGCTCAAGCGGGGGAGCGGCGAGGCGCTGGCGCAGCTGATCGCCGAGCGCACCAATCCGAAGAGCGACGTCTGGTTCGGCGGCACGGGCGATCCGCACCTGCAGGCCGCCGAACAGGACTTGACGCTGGCCTACAAGTCGCCTTCGCTCGCACAGCTGCATCCCTGGGCGCAGGCGCAGGCCGAGCAGTCGGGCTGGCGCACGGTGGGCGTGTACTCGGGGCCGCTGGGCTTTGCCTTCAACACGGAGCTGCTGGCCAAGAAGAAGCTGCCCGCGCCCAAATGCTGGAAAGACCTGCTGTCGCCCGCGCTGCGCGGCGAAGTGCAGGTGGCCAACCCCGCGAGCTCGGGCACGGCCTACACCATGATCGCCACCATCGTCCAGCTGATGGGCGAGGACAAGGCCTACGAGTACCTCAAGGGCCTGCACAGGAACGTCAGCCAGTACACCCGCTCGGGCACCGGCCCGATCAAGGCGGCTGCGCGCGGCGAGACCACGGTGTCGATCAGCTTCGTGCATGACGCGCCAGGCGAGCAGATGCAGGGCTTTCCCATCGCGACCGAAACGCCCTGCGAGGGCACGGGGGCGGAGATCGGATCGATGTCGATCGTCAAGGGCGCGCGCAATCTCGAGAACGCGAAGAAGTTCTACGAATGGGCGCTGACGCCGGCGGCGCAGCAGCTGGGCGTGGCGGCCAAGCAGTTCCAGCTGCCCTCGAACAAGGGCACGCCGCTGGACAGCCGTATCCCGGACTTCAGGAAGATCAAGTTCATCGACTACGACTACGCCAGGTACGGCCGGTCGGCGGAACGCAAGCGGCTGATCGAGCGCTGGGAGCGCGAAGTGAACGCGCTGCCGCGCTGAAACGACGGATCGACATGAAATTCCAAGATGACAACCGCGCCATCGGGCTGTGGTCCGGCCTGGGCCTCGCGGCCTTCGTGCTGCTTCCGTGGTACAGCCTGCCCGACGGCCTCTTCGGGTTGCAGGGGCTGAGCGAGCTGGCGGTCGGGCACGACACCTCGTCGGCGCTTGCGCAGGTGCTGCTGCACCATCGGCCGTGGCTGGTGCTGGGCGCGTGGCCCCTGCTGGCCGGGTTGATCGCGTCGGGCATGACGCCGGGACGCGCGCAGGGCCGCCTGCTGGCATGGAGCGGGGCGCTGGGCCTGCTCGGCGTCCTCGCGCAGGGCTTCGCCATCGGGTTGCCGAACACGGGCGAGGCTGGCGCATGGAGCGGCCTCCTCGGCATGGCCGGCGCGGGCCAGCCGGGATTCGGCTGGGGAGCGGTGGCCGTGCTCGCGTCGCTGATGATGCTCACGGCCTTCGGCGTCGCGCGCTCTGGGGCCTTCAGGGGCGACCTGTTCGTGGCCGCGGCGGTGGTCGGCAGCGGCGGCCTGCTGATGGTGTTCGTGGCCTTCCCGGTGCTGCGTGCGCTGGCTGGTGCCTTCATTGACGAGACGGGGACGCCCAGCCTCGCCGCCTGGCTGGCCCGGGTGGGCAACGAGCGCACATGGGGCCTGGGTTGCCTGAACTCGGCGCGCAACTGCGGCGTGGCCTGGAACACGCTCTTTCTCGCGGTGCTCACGGGTCTCAGCACCACGGCGCTGGGCACCTTGCTGGCGCTGATCGAAGACCGCAGCGATTCGCGCGTGCGCCGCGCCCTGCGCCTGCTGGCGCCGCTGCCGATCATCACGCCGCCTTTCGTCGTCGGCCTGGGGCTGGTGCTGCTGTTCGGCCGTGCGGGGCTGGTCAACCAGTTCCTCGAGTGGGCCTTCGGCATCGAGCCGGGGCGTTGGTTCTACGGCTGGTTCGGCGTCTGGCTGGCGCAGCTGTTCGCCTTCACGCCCATCGCTTTCATGATCGTGCGCGGCGTGGTGCAAGGCATCGGGCCGTCGCTCGAAGAGGCGTCGCAGACGCTGCGCGCCGACTCGGCCCGCACCTTCCGCAACGTGACCTTCCCGCTGATGCTGCCGGGCCTGGCCAATGCCTTCCTGGTGGGCTTCATCGAGAGCATCGCCGACTTCGGAAATCCCATCGTCGCGGGCGGCCAGTTCTCGGTGCTGTCGACCGAGATCTTCTTCGCCATCGTGGGCGCCCAGTTCGACCAGGGCAGGGCGGCCGCGCTCGCCTGGGTGCTCACGCTGTTCGCGCTGGGCGTGTTCGCACTGCAGCGCGGCGTGCTAGGTCGCAAGAGCTACACCACGGTATCGGGCAAGGGCGACGCCGGCATTCCGATGCGGCTGCCCAAGGGGCTGCGCCGGGTGGCGCTGGCCGTCGCGGTGCCGTGGCTGGTCTTCACGCTGGTGGTGTACTGCTTTGCCTTCACGGGCGGCTTCGTGCAGACCTGGGGGCGCAACTACACGCCGACGCTGGACCACTTCCGCACCGCCTTCGGCATTGCCTTCGATGGCGGCGCGATCCAGTGGGCGGGCCTGGCGTGGAACTCGCTCTTCACCACCATCCAGCTGGCCGCGATCGCGGCGCCGCTGACGACCGGGCTGGGCCTGCTGATCGCCTGGCTGCTGGCGCGCATCCAGTTTCGCGGGCAGGGTGCCTTCGAGTTCTCGGCGCTGATGGCCTTTGCGATCCCGGGCACCGTGCTGGGCGTGAGCTATGTGGTGGCCTTCAACGTGCCGCCCTTCGAGATGACGGGCAGCGGCCTGATCATCGTGATGTGCTTCATCTTCCGCAACCTGCCGGTCGGCGTGCGTGCCGGATCGGCGGCGTTCCGTCAGCTCGACAAGTCATTGGACGAAGCCTCGCTGATGCTGCGCGCCTCCACCGCGCGCACGCTGTGGTCGGTGGTGCTTCCGCTGCTGAAGCCTGCGCTCACGGCATCGCTGATCTACAGCTTCGTGCGTGCGATGACGACGGTGTCGGCGGTGATCTTCCTGGTGACGGCCGAGACCGAGCTGGCCACCACCTTCATCATCGGGCGCGTGGGGCAGGGCGACTACGGCGTGGCGCTGGCCTACAGCACGGCGCTGATCGTGTTCATGGCGCTCGCTACCGCGGCCATCCAGTGGCTGGTGGGCGACCGCAAGCTGGGCCGGCGCGCATCGGGCACGGCCCGCCCGGACCGCGAGCTGCGCCCCCGCGGGCCTGAACGCGCATCGCCGGTGGCTGCGCAGCCTTGAGTTTTCATTTTCGAAAGACAGATCCAGATGTACGGCTTCGAATTCCAGAATGTCTCCAAGCGCTACGGCGCCGCCTCCGACGCGCCGCTGGTCGTGAAGAACGTCAGCTTCGGCGTGCCCAGGGGCACGCTGACAACCATCCTCGGTCCCTCGGGCTGCGGCAAGACCACCACGCTGCGCATGCTCGCGGGGCTGGAGAGCCCGAGCTCGGGCCGCATCCTGATCGACGGCAAGGACGTGACGACGCTCGGCGCGGCGCAGCGCAACGTGAGCCTGGTGTTCCAGAGCTATGCGCTGTTCCCGCACATGAACGTGATCGAGAACGTCTCCTACGGGCTGCGCATGTCGGGCCTGCCCGTGCCGCGGGCGCGCGAGAAGGCCGCGCTGATGCTGGAGACGGTCGGGCTGCGCGGGCTGAACGAACGCACGCCCAGCGAGCTCTCGGGCGGCCAGCAGCAGCGCGTGGCGCTGGCGCGTGCGCTGGCGCTGGAGCCGGCCGTGCTGCTTTTCGACGAGCCCCTGTCCAACCTCGACGCGCGCCTGCGGCGCTCGATGCGCGAAGAGATCCGCGCGCTGCAGCAGCGGCTGGCGCTGACCGTGGCCTACGTCACGCACGACCAGAACGAGGCGCTTGCCGTCAGCGACCACATCATCGTGATGGACCAGGGCGTGATCGCCCAGCAAGGTACGCCGCAAGAGCTCTACGAGGCACCGAACTCCGAGTTCGTCGCGGGCTTCATGGGGGAGGCGATGCTGTTCGACGGCGAGTGCGGGGAGGACGGCCGCGTGTCGCTCGACGCGCTGACCGTGGTGGCGCCGCCGGGCGTGCGCCCCGGCCCGGTGAAGATCGCGGTGCGGCCCGAGGCCTGGGTGATCGGGCCGGTCGCCCACACGGGCATGGCGGCGCGCGTGCTCAAGCAGACCTACGTGGGCAGCACCATGGAATACACCTTCCGCAGCCCGCTGGGCGACATCTTCGTGGTGTCGCCCGAAGTCCGGCAGCCGCTGGCCCCTGGCGCACCGGTCAGCCTCTACCTGGCGGACCACGGCGTCTCGATCGTCGCGGCGCAAGGCGTATGACCGGGCGCCTACCCCGCGATGCCGTTCCTGGCCGAGAGTGGCTGCAGCGCGTCGAGGGCTGCGAGCCTTCTGTAGTCGCCCGGCAGCACGGCGTAGGTGCTCATGAATGTCTTGTGCAGATGGCTCTGGTCGGTGAAGCCCGCCGCATGCGCCGCATAGGTGACGTGGGCGCCGCCGGCGATCAGATCGCGGGCGTACTCGATGCGATGGCCGACCAGCATCTCGTGCGGCGTGAAGCCCCAGGCGGCGCTGAATCGACGCTGCACGTGCACGGGGTGCCAGCCGACCGCGTCGGCCAGGCTGTCCAGCGTCATGCGCTGATGAAAGCCGGAGGCGATGATGGCGTAGAGCCGGTTCAGGCGTTCGTCGCCGCTGTCGGGGAACGGCCGCTCCGCGTCGAGGGGAGAGTCGTCCTCCGCCGGCGAGGGGGCGGGCAGCCATTGCGCGAGGCGCCTGCGCAGCAAGGCGCGGCCCGCCGCGATGTCGTCGGGATCGCCGGTGCTCGTTGGAACGAACAGCAGGCGGTGGCATTCGAGGAATTCGAGCGCCGCGGCGGCATCGATGAATACCGAGACACCCGAGTCGTCCTCCAGCCGCGCGAACGGCAGGGCGTCGTCCGGCGGGCTGATGCAGCGCGCCACGGCGAGGCTGCAGAAGAGGGCGTCCTCGCGCCAGGACGGGGTGCGCGCCTGCACCGAGTGCCAGACATGCGGCGCAATGCGAAACAGTGCGCCCGGCGGCACCACGGTGACGCGGGTGCCGCTGCGCACCTGGAGTTCGGTGTCGGCCACCGCGAGCGTGAAGCCCACGTGCCTGTGCGGCCGGACTTCGCGATGGCGAAACCGGTTGATCGTGAATTGAAGACCTGCGAGATCCGCGTCTCGCCAGTACTGGGAGGCAGGCTGCGCCATGGAGGACCGGGTGTGTGCGGAGGTCGGGCTTTTGCCTCGCGCGGTGTGCAGCATGCCAGCGCAGTCCGCATCTGTGAAGCCTCGGCCGCGAACGGACCCGCGCATGCAGCCCATTGTTCAGGCGAAGGTATTCAATTGGATGCGCGGGCTGCGGGTCACTGCCGCTCGCCACCCGTCCGGGAGGGGGCAAATGCGTCGGAAGCTAAAAATTTACAAGGCGGTGAGCACACCCTTGCGGTACTTTGACCCCAAGTCCGTCGCCCTCTCCGGTATGGCGGCACATCCTTCAGGCCTCCCATGATTCTGTCTACCTTGTTTCATCGTGCCTCGCCGGCGTCGGCGGCGGAGGCGCAGGACTTCGATCCGGTGCAGCGGTCGAACGTAGAGTCGCAACCCGCCAATCCGGTTCCGCAGTTCTACGACGAAGAACACCTTTACCTGCCGCGAAGCGCGCGGCCCCACGCGGGCGACGTGCCGGCCATAGTCGGCGAGCTGATGGATGCGCCCAGCACCGAAGCCCGCGCGGCATTGGTGCGCAGCATGCTCCACGCGCTCGATTTCGACTGGCTGGGCTACGGCGCGGTGGCGTACATGCGGGGCCACTGGTGGCCGCTGAGCTTCTTCACCGCCTACGCGAACCCCGAATGGACGAAGCGCTACTTCGCCCACAACTACTGCGGTGTCGATCTCCGGCAGCAGGGCGTGCCCGCCTCCAGCCTCCCGCTGGCGTGGGACGTGGCCCGGCTCGAAGCCCTGGCGGCGGAGACATCGGACGAGCTGAGCGAGGAGCGGCAGCGGTTTCTCGACGACCTGTATGCCAGCGGCATCCGCAGCGGGCTGCTGTTCCGTCTTGCGTCTCCCACGCACGTGAACCAGCACACGGTGATCAGCCTGCTGTCGCGCAGGCCCGGAAGCGACTGGATCACCGACAGCGTGATCGGGCAGGGGCTGATCCTGGGCCTGAGCGTGCACGAGTACGTGTCGCGCCACACGCGCATCGTCGGAGCGCCGGGCACTGGCCGCATCGAGATCTCGGCGACGCAGCAGGACATCCTCCAGCATCTGCTGCAGGGCCGCAGCGACAAGGAAATCGCCAACCGGCTCGACCTGTCGTCCCATACCGTGGACTACCACATGCGCCAGTTGCGCCGCCGCTTCGCCGCACGAAACAGGGTGCAGCTCGTGAACGCGGTGCAGCAGGGCGACAGCGATTTCGGCGTACTGAGCGAAATCTAGGAACCGACGGTCCGGCGCGCACTGCGCTGGACCTCCCAGCCAGGGCGACCTGCCGCGCCCGGGCAGCGTTCAGCCGTCGCGCTCGAACGCCGGCGTATCGGCTGCCTGCACGCTCCCGGCGGGCACCGGTGAGAGCCGCTCCCACAGGGCGTCGAGCGCCGCCTGGATGCTGTCGAAGACCCGCGACCGGCTCTTGGGCGAAGGCAGGTAGTGGTTGAAGTAGCGCAGGCCTTCGGTCGGTACGCCGAGCAGCGTCAGCTGGAGCACCGGCAGGCCCGTCGCGTCGAGCGGATGCCCGAGGGCGTCGGTACGCGGCATCCGCCTCTGCGTGTCCACCGCGTGCGGCAGCGCGGCACCGGCGCACAGCCCCGAGCGGCACAGCGCGGCGAGCAGGGAGTCGTCCGCCGCGTCGATGGCGCCGTGCCCCGAGCGTCCGTGCACCAGATGATCGAGGCAGGCCACGAAGGGCGTGTCGAAAGCGCGGGAGCGTGCCCGCCAGACGCCGAGCGCCGCATCGCGTTCGAGCACGGGCGAAGGACCGAGATCGGCGCGAAGCAACCCGGCACGCATCAGCGCCAGCCACTCGAGTCCGCGCGCGATCGGCGGGCCCACGACCAGCTGCGAGATCCGCGGCGCCACCACGTCGAAGAAACGGCGACGCGACGCCGGCGTGAGCGCATCGAACTCCACCGCCTGGCGGATGAAGCCGCGCAACACGCGAAGCATCTCCACCGCGTACTTGTAGGGGCTGTCCGCTTCGCCCTTGAGTGCTTCGCCCACATCGAATCTCAGGCGCGCCGCGAAGGCCGCGCTGAATTCCGCGGCGCTGCGCTGCGACGGCGCGGGCACCGACGCGAGCAGCACTTCCGGCAAGAACTCCACCATCGACGGCAGGACCGTTTCGCAAAAGGCCCGGACATCGGCCGGCGCGAGCACGCAGAGCGCGCGCCGGTAGGCAGCCGCCGCGTCGGCGCCCTGCGACAGCGTCAATGCGCGCATCAGATAGGTCGCGCGCATCTCGGCCGCAAGCACCGGCAGCAGGTCTTCGTCGAGCTGCAGGCCTTCGGGCCCCCGTGCTGCCCGCCTCAGGGCCAGGTAGGTATCGGTGCAGAAGATCGGAGCGAAGCTGCCGGACAGGTCGAGCGATTGGGCGGGCCGGCATGCGAACGGCGCGCCGCTGCGCGAGTGGACGAACATGACGGGTTCGCGGCCGCTGGGCAGGTAGCGCAGCATGCCGTCTTCCTCGCGCGCGAAGCGCCCGCCGCGGCCCACGGTGAGCGCCGCCACCACGTCGACCGCCACCAGCCCGGTACCCGAGATGCCCACTGCCGATCCGGCTTCGATGCGCGCCTGCAGCGGCGCCAGCGGATAGGGGGCTATAGGCCTTGCATGCGACGAGGGCTGTGTCTTGCCGGTGGAATTCGCCAGCCCGTGGCCGGTGCAGAGAAAGACATGGTCCACCGTGAGTGCCGGGCCGTTGTCCAGGCGCACGCGTGCCTTTCCCTCGGCCACGAGCGATACGTCGAGCGCGCGCTGGCGAACCGACGAGATCCGCAGGTGCGATGGCGCGTTGTCGCACAGTACCGCGTGCACGTGGCGCAGGTAGGCGCCGAAGAGCGCGCGCGGCAGGAAGCCGTGGGCATCGGCCTCGATGTCGCGCGCCTCGCGCAGCCAGTCGATGAACGGCATCGCACCCGTGAGCGGCGGCTCGCCGAAATGGCGTGCGCTGAAGCTGTCGAGCTGGCCGGTGACGGTGTTGAGCAGCAGGAAGTCTTCCTGCAGTGGCTTGTGCAGGCCCGGCCCCGGCTCGTCAGGATCGATCAGGTGCACCGTGAGCGCGAGCTGCGGTTGCCGGCGCGCGGCGGTGACCAGCCGGTCGAGCACCGCCAGGCCCCAGGGACCGGCGCCGACGATCGCGATCTCAACCTGCACGGCGCAGCTCCCGGCCAGGCCTGCCCGGCAGCGTGACGAGCATCACCCCGACGACGATCAGCGCGCTCGCGGCCAGCAGGCTCCAGCTCACAGGCTCGGACAGGAAAACCACGCCGAACCCCACGCTGACCAGCGCCCGCAGATAGGCGTTGCTGGTGGTGGCGACCGGGCCCAGCGTGCGTATCAGCCGGAAGAAGATGACGCTGGCGAACGCGGTGGACAGCACCGCGAGCGCCAGCACCGCGAGCGTGGCCTCGAGGCCCGGCGCCAGCGTCCACGGCCGGTCGAGCGCGAGGCTGACCGGCAGCATGGTGAGCCCGCCGCACAGCAGCGAGCCTGCAGCGGTGACCACGGCCGGCTGGTCGCCGAAGCGGTGGCCGAACACCGCGCCGCACGCGTAGGACGCGCTCGCGCCCAGGACCGCCACGATCGCGAGAAAGTCGCTTTGCCCCAACGCGGCGATCGAGCCGGTGCCGACGATCTTGGCGACGCCCGCGAGCCCGAGCAGCACGCCCACGAACTTCGTGAGCACGAAAGGTGCCGAGCCGACGACGAACACCGACAGCATGAAGGCGAAGAGCGGCACGGTCGCGTTGAGAACACCCGCGAGGCCGCTCGCGATATGCAGTTCGCCCCAGCCGATCAGCGTGAAGGGCAGCGCGCCTTGCAGCAGCCCCTGAACCCAGAGCGCGCCCCAGCGGCCGGCGCGCGCCGGAAAGGCGAAGCCCTTCGCCATGGCCAGCGCGGTCAGCAGTGCACCTCCGAGCAGGATGCGGATCGCGGCCAGCGTGGCCGGCGGATAGTCGGCCACGGCGATCTTGATCAGCGTGAACGAGCCGCCCCAAAGGACTGCGAGCAGCACCAGCAGCAGGTATTCGCTGGCCGGCGCCGGATTCTTCGTCGTTGTCTCAGGCATGGCTCAGCTCCTGCAGGTGTGCGCAATAGTCCGTGAAGCACACTTCGATCCCGGCCCGGGTGAGCAGGCCGGCGCGGTACTGGATCTCGATGTGCGTGGCGTCGTGCCATCCGCGGATCAGCATCAGAAGGTCGTACTTCAACCGGTAGCCGCGGTCCGCATGCCGCACCGTCGCGAGGGCGGGGGCATCGCCTGTACCTTGCGGCATGAAGTTGAGAGAGAAGCCGGTCAACGGATTGCGATCGGCATCGAATGGCAGCCCGAGTTCGTCGAGCATCTGGTCGAACTGGCACTCCTGGCTGCGCGCGGCGAGTGCGATGCCGTCGCGCACGTTCTCGATCAACTGGCGTGCCGGCAGTGTGCCCAGCCGCGAGACGCGCAGCGGCACCAGGTTGATGAAGTCGCCGATGGCCTGTGCGATCTGGGGATGGGCGCGGCCGGCCAGAGGAGTCACGACCACCAAGTCGTCGGAGCCGGTCAGCGCCGAGAGCCAGCGAAAGTACGCGGCCACGAACAGCACATAGGGCGTGCACTTCAGCCGGCGCGCCGCCGCGCCGACTGCGTCGCGCAAGGGGCCGGGCAAGGCGGCTTCTATCGCATGGCAGCGCTGCGGATCGTCGCAGGGCAGCTTGTTCGGCAGATAGCGGTGCCGGTAGGGCGGGCCGAGCAGCGCGCGGAAGTGCGCGTGAGCGTCTTGCGCCGCGGCGGCACTCGCGTGTGCCCAGGCCGCGATGTCGCGCATCGACGGCGGCGCCGGCGTCGCCCAGGGCAGGCCAGAGAGGCGCGCTGCCAGCTCGCGCGCGAGCAGTCCCTGGCTGGTGCCGTCGCTGACCAGATGGTGGACGGTCCACAACAGCCGGCGCCGCTCGCCGGGCAAGGCGAGCAGGGTGGCGCGAAACAGCGGCGCGTCGGCGAACAGCGGGATCTCCGCCTCGCCTTCGGCCACCCGCAGCGCGTCGATGCGGTGCGCGAGCGCCGTCGCATCGAGCGCGCCGAGGTCGAGGTGGGGCACCACGATGTCCGCTGTCGGAACGATCGACTGGCGCACCACACCCTCTTCGTCGAGGTCGAAGCGCAGGCAGAGGCTGTCATGGCGCAGTGCGATCTCGGTCAGCGCGCGTTCCACCGCGTAGGTATCGACCCCGTCGGGCAGCTCGAACAGCGCCACCATGTTGCACCAGTTGCGGTTGCCGCCCGCGCAGAAGGTGCGGAAGTAGCGCCACTGCTGCGGGCTCAATGCGAACCAGCGCGTGCGCGGCGTGGGCGGTATCGGCGCGGGCGCGGCGGCATCGGCCGTTCGCAGATGCTGCGCCAGTTCGCGCGCGGTGGGGGCATGCATCAGCAACAGCGGCTGCGCATGCACGCCGAGTTGCGCTTCGAGTTCCGCGCACAGCAGCATCGCCGCGAGCGAATCGCCGCCGAGCGCGAAGAAGTCGTCGTCGACACCGACATGCGCCTGCCGCAGTACCCGCGCGATCGCGGCGGCCACGCCGAGTGCGAGCTCGTCGGCATCCGCCGGATCGACGTCTGCGCGCAGTGGCGGCGCGGGCAGGCGCGCGCGATCGAGCTTGCCGTTGGGCGTGAGCGGCAGCGCATCGAGAGCGACCAGGTGGCTAGGAACCGCCGCCGCCGGCAGGCGCTCGGCGAGGAATGGGCGCAGGCTCCGCCGTACGGCCTGTGCGTCCGCTTGCGTGCTGAAGTAGCCCACGAGCTGTTGAGCGCCGCCTTCTTCGCTGGTCACGCACAAGACTGCGGCGTCGGTCACCGACTCGTGCGATTGCATCACCGCCGCAACGCCCGCGGGCTCGATGCGAGTGCCGAGGATCTTGACCTGGTGGTCCTTGCGCCCGCGCAGGTGCAGTGCGCCGTTGTCGTCGAGGAAGCCGAGATCGCCGCTCAGGTAGGCCGGCTCCGCATCGAGAACGACGAAGCGCGTGGCCGAGGGCTCCGCCGGGTCCAGGTAGCCGAGCGAGCGATGCACCGTGCGGATTGCGACCTCGCCGAGGCAGCCCGCGCCCAGCGGCCGCAGCGCCTCGTCGACGATGCTGACGTTGACTTCAGGCAGCGGCAGGCCGCAGCACTGAATGCCCTCTGGCGCGGGCGTGGGCACGCGGGCGCAGAACTTCGCGAGCGTGGTCTCGGTCGGCCCGTACAGGTTGTAGACCTCGCTCGCCGGAAATGCCGCGCGCCAGCGCTCGACCAGCGCGCTGCCCAGCGGCTCGCCCGCGAACAGCGTGTGGCGCAGCGTGTCGTTGCGGGCACCCGCGGGCAGGCCCGCCAGGCAGGCCTGGGCCAGCGACGGCACCGCGTGGAGCACGCTGACCGCCATCGTGGCCAGCCAGCCGGGCATGCCGGCCGGGGTCATCGGGGAATCTTCAGGCGGCAGGCAGCCGGTCACGCGCGCGACGACCGGAAGCAGCAGGTCGCGCAGCACCACGTCGAACGACAGGCGGGTGAGAACGCCCACGCGGTCGCCGGGCTGCAGGCCGAGCATGCCGGCTTCCCACGCCAGGAAGTGCGCGAGGCCGCCGCGTCGCCCGAGGATGCCCTTGGGGCTGCCCGTCGTGCCGGACGTGAAGAAGATGTAGCAGCCGGCATCGGGCGCCGTCTCCGGCAGGATCAGGTCGTCGAGCGTCCATCCGGGCTGTGGCGACAGCTCGCCGGGAATGCAGGCGACGCCGGTCGCTTCCAGCGGTGCCTGCTTCGCGAAATCGATCGCAAGCGCGGGTGTCGATGCGTCCAGCATCGCCTGCTTGCGCGCGCGCGGCAGTGCCGCGTCGATCGGCACGACGACCACGCCTTCGAGCAGGCATCCCACGAGCATGGCCACCAGGCCGCGCGAAGCCGTGCCATGCAGCGCCACGCGATCGCCGGGCTTCATGCCGTGCCGGCGCAGCAGCGCCACCTGCGCGACCACGAGGGCCGCGAACTCCTCGCGGCGCATCGATCCTTCGGCATCGACCCACAGCGTCGCCGCACCGGTACGCATGCCGTCGCGCAGCAGCGCGGTGAGAGAAGGCTGCCGCGCGTTCATGCCGCCACCTCGAACACGTCGGCAAAACGCCGCGGGTGGTAGAGCGTGTGCATGGCATGCGGACGCGCCTCGAGCGCGCAGGCCACGGCTTCGGCGACGGCCGGCGATTGCGCGAAGCCGCCGGTGTTGTGGCCGCCGCTGAGTACCAGCTTGCCGCCCGAATCGGTCTCCTGCACCTCGAGCACGCCCAGGCCCGAGGGCGTCCACGGGCGCACGCAGAACCCGGGGCGCTCGCCGAGCATGCCGCTCTGCCGGGCGCGCAGGAACTTGTCGCCGAAGAGTTCTTCCGCCGTTTCCATCACGCAGCGTGCGAGTTCGGGCAGGTCGGCAAGCCGCACGTCACCGGCGCAGGCGCCGACGAAGCCGTGTCCCGAACTGCAGTGCAATACGGGCCGTCCGGTCGGGTCGCGGCCGGGCACGATGTTGGCGCCCTGCGCCGCCTCGGCACTGCCGAAGGAGCGGCGGCGCACCTTGAGCGGTGCGTGCAGCGGTGCTCCGTCGTTGGGCAGCGTGACCCACATGCCCACCATCGCGCCGATGGCGGCCAGGCCCGTCGTCCCCGGCGCAAGGCCTCGCGCCTGCGCACCGGGCGAGAGCACATAGTGGTCGGCGCGCCGCAGTGCGCCGTTGACGACGATGCCCGTCACCGCACCCGAGTCTGCGTGCCGCACCTCGCCAGCTTCCTGCTGCCAATGAAAGCGCGCACCGAGGCGCTCGAGCAGCGTGATCAGGTTGCGGCAGAACGAGACGATGTTGAGCGAGAAGCCGTGCACTTCCAGTGCGCCGGCGATGGCGCTGGAGTCGATCGCGCCGCTCAAGGCAGGTTCGCGCTCGCGCAGCTGGGGCAGGGCGAGCGTGTCGAGCAGCGCGCCGATCTCGGCTTCGGCCGTCTGCGCCGCGCGCAGCGACGCATCGCTCGGGTAGATGCGCAGCAGCCGTCCTACATGGTGCGTCTCGCGCAGCAGCTCTGGATAGAGGCTGAATAAATCGAGCCACAGCCGGTGGCTTTGACGGTTGAAGCCGACGATGTCGTTGCCATACTGCAGCGCTGCCCACGGCGGCACCTGTTCCAGTTGCGCGATCCAGCGGCGATCGGTGTCCGACAGGGTCTCGTAGCGGCGCGAGAGCCAGCCGTCCTGCGCGATGCCCAGGCGGAAGCGCGGCGTATCGTGCGGCGCATGCAGCGGCGAACAGGCCAGGTGATGACGCGATTCGTTGTACGAGAAGATGCGCGCATCCCTGCCGCCGAAGGTCGCGCCGGTGTGCTCGGGCCGAGGCGTGCCGTGCGCGCGCGGATCGGCCATGCGGTCGAACACCGAGACCCGATGGCCGCGCCGGCACAGTGCCAGTGCCGTGACGAGATTGACCACGCCCGCGCCCACCAGCATCACCTCGCCCGCTTCACGCGCACGGGCCTTCATGCGCAGCGCATGGCGCGGGCGGCACAGCGATTCGGCGAGCAGGAAGGCTTCGTACTCGGCGCGTTCCCAGGTCGAGCCGGTGACGAAGGCACAGCGCGCCGCGAGTGCCGGTGACTCGATCGCGGCCCGCGCGGCCACAAGGCCGCAGAAGACGAAGCGGCAGGCCGGGATGTTCGCCGCAATCGCGGACGCCGCTTCGAACTGCGATTCGCGCGCGATCACCACGTCGGGCGCGAGCGCGGAGAGCTCCGCGGCAACGCAATGAGGCGCCTTGGCCGCGAGGTCGGGTCGCAGGACGATGTTGCGCCCGACGAAGACATCGACCGAGGCCCGTGCGAGCCAGCACATGACGACGATCTTCATGCGCTCGCCGCCCCCTCGACCAGATGGCAGGCGACCCAGCGGTCTCCGGCCACGCGAGCGAGCGCGGGAACCTCCTCGGCGCAACGCCGCGTCGCGCGCGGGCAGCGCGGATGGAAATGGCAGCCGCGCGGCGGATTCAGCGGCGAGGGAATCTCGCCCCGGATCGCGACGAAGGCCTTCTTGCGCACCTCGAGCTTCGGCGCCTCGGCCAGCAGGCCCTCGGTGTAGGGGTGCAGCGGCTGCTCGAAGAGCGCGTCCGCACCCGCGGATTCGACCACCCGCCCGAGATACATCACCACCACGCGGTCGCTGATGTGCCGCACCACGCCGAGGTCGTGGCTGATGAAAAGGTAGGTGAGCGCGAGTTCCTCGCGCAGCGCCATGAACAGGTTGATCACCTGCGCCTGGATGGATACGTCGAGCGCGGCCACCGCCTCGTCGCAGATCAGCAGCCGGGGCCGTACGGCCAGTGCGCGCGCGATGCCGATGCGCGCGCGCTGCCCGCCCGAGAACTGGTGCGGGAAGCGGCGCATGAAGCCGGCGTCCAGGCCGACCTTCTGCATCAGCGCGGCCACATGCGCCTCCTGCTCCTTCGCGTCGACCAGCCCGTGCGCCACGGGCGCCTCGCCGATGATCTGGCGCACGCGCATGCGCGGATTGAGGCTCGCGTACGGGTCCTGGAAGATCATCTGCACGCCGAGCATGTCGCGCCGGTGTTCGCTTGCCGAGAGCCGTCGCTTGCGCAGCTCGGCGTTCTCGCCCTGCCACCACCGCTCGCCTTCGCTCAGCGCTTGCAGGCCTGCGGCCATGCGCCCGAGTGTCGACTTGCCGCAGCCCGATTCGCCCACCAGTCCGACCACCTCGCCCGGGCGCACCGCGAGCGAGACACCGTCGACGGCATGCACGGTGCGCGCGGGCACCGGTGCGCCGAACAGGCGCGCAATCTTCGCCACGGCATCGGGCTTGCGGACGAAACGCTTGGTGCTGGCGCGCAGCTCGAGCAACGGGGTGACGGCATCCATGGTGTCAGTTCGCAATCGCGAGAGAAGAAGAGGGCAGGGGAGTCGGGTGGAAGCAGCGCAGCCGCCGGCCGTCGAGCGCCACCAGTGGCGGCTCGTTGCGGCAGACGACATCGGCGTTGGCGCAGCGCGCCTGGAATGCGCAGCCCTGCGGCAGCGCGAGCAGCGAGGGCGTCATGCCGGGAATCTGCTGCAGCGGGCGGCCGCGCGGGTTGCGCGACGGCGCGCTCGCGATCAGTCCGCGCGTGTACGGATGGCGCGGGCGCTCGAGCACCTCGGCCACGGGGCCCTGCTCGACGATGCGCCCGGCATACATCACCGAGACCGTGTCGGCCAGGCCCGCCACCACGGAGAGGTCATGCGATATCCAGATCAGCGCGGTGCCCGATGCGCGGCACAGGGCCTGCATCTCGGCGAGGATCTGGCCCTGGACCGTGACGTCGAGCGCCGTGGTCGGTTCGTCCGCGATGATCACGTCGGGCTCGTTGAGCAGCGCGATCGCAATGGCCACGCGCTGGCGCATCCCGCCCGAGAACTGGTGCGGGTAGGCCAGCAGTCGCTCGTGCGGCGACGCGATGCCGACCTTCGCGAGTGCCGCTGCCGCCCGCTCGCGCGCCACGCGCTCGCTGACCTTGTGGTGCGCGCGCACCGTCTCGATCATCTGCGTGTCGATGCGCAGCACCGGGTTCAGCGTCATCATCGGGTCCTGGAAGATCATCGCGATGCGGTTGCCGCGCACGCCTTGCAGGGCACGCGGCGACAGGCTCCGCAGGTCGAGCACCTCGCCGGTGCGCAGCGCCAGGCGCAGGCGGCCGGCGACCACCTGGCCCGGCGGGTCGATCAGGCCGATCAGCGAGTAGCCCGTCATCGACTTGCCCGAGCCCGATTCGCCGACCAGGCCCATGATCTGGCCGCGCTCGATCGAGAACGACACGTCGTCCACGGCCTTCACGATGCCCGCGCGCGTGGCGAACTGCGTCTTCAGGCCCTCGACGAGCAGGACGGGTTGAGAAGCGGTCGTCATTGTTTCTGCAGCCGGGGGTTCGACACGTCCCGCAGCTGGTCGGCCACGAGGTTGATGGCAAGGATCGTGAGCAGCAGCAGGATGCCGGGATAGAGCGACATCCAGTACTTGCCCGCCAGCAGGTATTGCTGGCCGTTGGCGATCAGCAGGCCGAGCGAGGGCTCGGTGATCGGCACGCCCAGCCCCAGGAAGGACAGCGTGGCCTCCAGCGAGATCGCGTTGGCCACCTGCAGCGCGGCCACCACGATCACCGGCGGCAGGCAGTTGGGCAGCAGGTGCCGAAGGACGATGCGCGCGTCGCTCAGGGCCAGGCCCTGCGCCGCCTCGATGTATTCCTTCTTGCGCTCGACGAGCGCGGCGGCGCGCACCGTGCGAGCGTAGTAGGCCCATTGCACGGCCACCAGCGCGATCGCGACATTGCCGACGCCGGGCTTGAGCAGCGTGATCAGCACCAGCGCGACCAGGATCGCGGGGAACGACAGCTGGATGTCGACGATGCGCATGATGAAGGCATCGAGCCGCCCGCCGGCGTACGCCGCCAGCAGGCCCAGCGCGGCGCCGAGCGAAAGCGCCGAGAGCGTCGAGACCACGCCGATGCCCAGCGAGATCCGCAGCCCGTAGAGCATGCCCGAGAGCATGTCGCGGCCCTGGTCGTCGGTGCCCAGCAGATAGAGCCTGTCGCCGCCATGGGAGCCCGGCGGCAGGCGGGAGTCGAGGATGTCGAGCTGCGCGAGGTCGTACGGGTTCTGCGGCGCGAGAAAAGGCGCGAGCAGCGCGGCGAGCATGAGCGCCAGCAGCACAACCGCGCCGAGCACCGCGAGCCTGGAACGCGCGTACTGCCGCAGCAGGCGGCGCAGGGGGGATTCGTCTTCTTCGATCATGGGGTTCATGCGCCTTGCTCGTCGAGCCGGACGCGGGGGTCGAGGCTCGAGTACGCGATGTCCACGAGCAGGTTGAGCAGGGTGAACATCGACACCACCACCAGCAGGTAGGCGACGATGACAGGGCGGTCGAGCGAGGAGATCGACTCGATGATCAGCTTGCCCGCGCCGGGCCAGACGAAGATGGTCTCGGTCACCGCGGCGAACGCGACCAGCGCGCCGAACTCCAGCGCCACCACCGTCACGATCGGCACGAGGATGTTCTTGAGCACATGCACGCCCACGACGCGCGCCGGGGAGAGGCCCTTGGCGCGCGCGAACTTGACGTAGTCCTGCGTCAGCGCCTCGTGCGTGCTCGCCCGGGTGAGCCGCGTCACCAGCGCGAGCTTGAAGAGCGCGAGGTTCACCGCGGGCAGCAGCAGGTGCTTCCAGCCATCGAGGCTGAAGATCGACAGCGAGAGCCCCAGTACTTCGCGCGTCGGTCCGCGCCCGCCCGCGGGCAGCCAGGCCAGCTGCACCGCGAACACGACGATGAGCATCAGCCCGACCCAGAAGGTCGGCAGCGAGAAGCCCAGGATCGAGCCGGTCATGATGCTCTTGCCGATCCACGACTGCGGCCGCAGGCCGGCCCAAAGGCCGAGCGGCACGCCGAGGGCGATAGCGATCAGCATCGCGACGCAGGCGAGTTCGAGCGTGGCGGGCAGCCGCTCGAACACCAGCGTGATCGCCGGCACGCCGTGAACGAACGAATTGCCCAAGTCTCCCTGCAGCGCATGCCGCAGGAAGTTCCAGTACTGGAGCGGCAGTGCCTGGTCCAGGCCCATGGCCTGCACGAGCCGTGCGCGCTCGGCCTGATCGGCATCCATGCTGATCAGGATGTCGGCCGGGTTGCCGATCAGATAGACGCTGGCGAACACCAGCATCGACATTGCCAGAAGCACGCCGACGCTCTGCGCCAGGCGGCGGATCACATAGACCAGCATGAAGTTTCCGTTGTGATGAATGCGTGCAGGGCCTAGAGCACGTGCGCGGGCACGCGCTGCATCAGGTAGCCGAGGCAGTCCTGGCGGATGGCGCGCAGGTCGCGGGTGAACATCGCGGCGATGGCCTGCGTCGACAGGCAGACGTCGGACCCCTTGCGCACCAGCATGCCCGCGATCGCCTCGCCGTCGAGGCGATAGGCGCGCAGCGGCTCGACATCGGGGTGCGACAGCGTGGTGGCGATCACATGGCCGGGCTCGAGCGCGCGGAAATTCAGGGACTCGATCTCCGGCGAAAGCTGGAGGTCGGCTGCACCGCCATCGCAACTCAGCGTGAGCCCCTCGGTGACCTTGAGCATCGCGAAGGCCTGGTAGATGTCGAGCGCCTGCATGTCGTCGTGCGCGGTACCGTCGCCGAAGTCGTCGCCGAGGCAGCGCTCGATCAGGCTCGCGGCCTGCGCCACGCCCTCGGCATTGCCGATCTCTCCGCACTCGCAGCACACTGTCGGGCAGAACCGTGTGAATGCGGCGCCCAGCGAGCGCGGCGCCTGGATGAGAACGGCCAGCGGCGAGAACATGCGCGCGAGCCGCATGTGCTCCGCGCCGGTCGAGCTCAGGCAGGAGTAGAGCGGATTGCGCCCCGAGTTGTTGTGCAGGTCGATGGCCAGGAAGACTTCGCGCGCGCGCATGGCTTCGATGACGCGCGCCGCCATGCGCTGATGCGGCGTGACCGGCTCGGCGTTCGGCCAGATGCGGTTGTAGTCCGGCTGGTCTTCCAGGCGGCGCACACCGGCCCGCGCGGCCTCCACGTTGCCGACGAAGATCGTGAGCGCGCGCGGCAGCGGGCGATTGCCGTATTTCGCGAGCACCGATTGCAGCGCGAGCAGCCCCACGTCCTCGTTGCCGTGCAGCAGCACCGAGACGAAGACCGGGCGCGGCTGCAGGCCGGGCAGGTGGATCAGCGTCGGGTTCGGCAATACCTGGTGCAGCGTGCGCGCCGAAGCGTTCAGGAATGCGGGAGGCAGGTGGTGCAGTACCTGCGGCAGGCCGGACATGTCGTTCACTTGCGGTCCTCCGCTTCGGCATGCACCTGGTAGGCCAGCGTGAACTCGTCGACGCGAGGCACCATCGTCAGGCCCTTGCGCGCGGCCCAGGTCGAGACCTGGTGGTAGAGCGGGATGATCGCGTAGTCCTTCTTCAGCGCGAGCGCGGTGGCCTTGCGCAGCAGGTCCTCGCGCTTCGCGTCGTCGACCGTGTTGAGCGCCTCGCCCAGCAGCGCGTCGAACTGCGGGTTGCTGTAGCTGCTCCAGTTGGTCGCGCCCATGCCGCGCTCCTTGTCGGGCGTGGCGAGCAGGCCGCGCAGCGCGCCCGAGGGCTCGCCGCCTCCCACGCCCCAGCCGAGAAGGCCGAAGCCCAGCTCCTTCTTGGATGCGCGACCGACGTAGGTCGCCATCGGCGAGACCTGCACCTTGGTCACGATGCCGCCGCGGGTGAGCATCTGGCCGATGGCCTGCGCGACCTGCTTGTCGTTGACGTAGCGGTCGTTCGGGCCGAACAGCGTGAGGCCGAAGCCCGCGGGATAGCCCGCCTCGGCGAGCAGTTGCCGCGCGCCCTGCACGTCGGCGGTGTCGGGCTTGAGCTCGGGGTTGAAGCCGAACATGCCGCTCGCGGCCAGGTTGCCGGTGGGCACGCCGAGCTGGTCGAGCACGCGATCGGCCAGCACGCCGCGGTCGATCAGCCTGGAGATCGCCTGGCGCACGCGTGCGTCCTTCAGCGGATTGCGATCGAGCGGCTTGCCGTCCTTGTCGGTGACGAAGGGCGAGGTCTCGCGGTGGTCGGTGTAGAGGAACATCACCCGGCTCGAGACCTTGGTGAAGACGCTCAGGTCCTTGTTCTTGCGGAACTGCGAAACCAGGTTTGCCTGCACGTTCTCGACCAGGTCCACGTCACCCGACAGCAGCGCCGACATGCGCGCCGATTCGGCCGGCAGGGCCCGCAGCGTGACGCCGGACCACGCCGGCTTGGCGCCCCAGTACCCGTCGAAACGCGTGAACTGCACGCCGGTGCCGGGCGTGAACTTCACGAGCTTGAAGGGGCCGGTGCCGGCCTGCACCTTCGCCTGGTTGAAGTCGTCGCTGGTGGCGTTCTCGGCCGACTTCTTCGAGACGATGAAGATGCGCGTCAGGTCGTTCGGCAGCAGCGGCGCGGGCGTGGCGGTCGTCAGCTGCACGGTGAGGCGATCGATGACCTTCTTGCCGGTGATGGCCCGCGTGTAGGCGGCGAAAGAGCTCGGGCTGTTGACGATGGTCGCGGGGCGGTCGAGCGAGAACACCACGTCCTGCGCGGTGAGCGGGCTGCCGTCGTGGAACTTCACGCCGTCGCGCAGCTTGAGCTCCCAGGTGGTGTCGTTGACTGCGCGCCACGAGGTCGCGAGCGCGGGCACCAGGCGCGTGTCGGCGTCGAGCGCTATGAGGGTTTCGTAGGCATGGCTCACCACTGCGCTGATCGCATCGTTGTTGACGAAATGCGGATCGACCGACGAAGGATTGCTGCTCAATCCGATGCGCAGCTCCTGTGCGTTCGAAAGGCATGCAAGGCATGCGAGAAGCGCGCCGCACAGCAGCGCGCGCCAGTGACTCAGGGTCGGTCTCATGGGCTCTGTCTCCGTTGGAATTCCGGTTGTCGCAACGGTTCGGGATTCATAGAATCCAGCCCGCCATCGACACACATTCATGCGCTCGAATCGTTGAATCCGTGGGCGCAAATCGATGCCGGGACATTAGCAAGCGGCGGCTTTCCCGCCATGTAGATTCTTAGCTTCCATGGAACTTCTTGCATCTTCCTATTGGCGCGACAGAGAGCTGGCCGGCCTGCAATTCACCGCCAACCGATTCGCTCAACGAGAGATCCGGGCACACCGGCATGGGGGCTACACGCTGTCGGTTTCCGACACCGAGTTGCATGTGCGAACCAGCGCCGGCGTCACGGTGGTGCCTCCAGGCGCGCTGCTGCGCATCGGCCCGCAGGTCTGGCATTCGGTCAAGGCGCGCGTCACCCCCTGGCGCGAGGAGGCGATGTACTGCAGCGTGGCGGTGGCCCGCTGCGTGAACCCGGTGCTCGAGGCGGACGACGGCACGCCCGCGCCCGATCCGGTTTCGGTGTTCGCGCGCGAGCCCTGGGGCCGGGAGTTCTCCGAATGCCACCGGCTGCTGCACGAGATCGCCGACACGGGTCGCGAAGATGCGGGCATCGCGGCGCGCGCGCTGGTGCGTCGCCTGCTCGCACATTGGATACCGCTGCAAGCCGGCAAGACGGCCGAGTCAGGCGAAGCGGACGATCGCCTGCGCCGCTCCTACGGCCTGATCGCCACCGGCTTCCAGCAACGCCTGACGCTCGACGACCTTGCCGAGGCGGTCAACTGGCATCCGATCCATCTGCATCGCCGATTCAAGGACGCGTGGGGCTTCACGCCGCACGAGCTGCTGGTGGGGCACCGCATCGAATACGCGCGCGACCTCATGGCCGGCGGCGCGCGCGTGACCTATGCGGCGCATGCTGCCGGCTTCAGCGACCAGAGCCATCTGCACAAGACCTTCATGAGCACCTACGCGGTGGTACCCGGCGAGTACCGGCGGCTGTCGGCGCTCGACGCGCTGCAGCCGCCGGCAGCGAGGAACGGCATCTTCGACTGAAGCCCGCGGCCCCCGGGCCGCGTTCGACTCAGGCGAGCAGCACTTCGGCGGCCTTCGTGCGCCGGGTGTGGCCCGGGTCTATGTTGAGGAAGTCCGACAGCGCAGGGTTGGCGTGCTGCGGGTCGCTTGCGGTGCCGGCGTCGAGTATTGCCTGGAGGTCCGTGGCAGAAGGCTGCATCGTGTCGGCGATGAAGCGCACGCCGCCGCCTCGAGGGATCGCCGGTTTCGGGTTCGACGTCGTGGTGGGCGAAGGTGTCTGTGTCGGTGTCTGCGTCAGCGTGGGGGACGGTGTCGGCGTTGGCGTGGTCGTCGCCGATGGAGTGGGCGACGGCGTAGGGGACGTGCTCTGCGACGGCGTGGGCGTGGGCGTGGTGGCCGGCTGGTTCTGCTGCGGCTTCTTGTTCTTCTCGTGCATCGACCATTCCTCGGCGGCCACGCGCGCCGCGACGGCCACGCCCAGCAGCACCAGCGGCGGTGCGCCGCGGCGGATCCAGCCATGCGAGGTCTCGGTCGGATTCGTCCTGGCCTCGCCCAGCGGCGCGTTGAAGTAGTTGGTCAGGCGCGAGTGGTAGACCATCGGCCCCATCTGCCGGTTCGAGCGGTACTCGTCGATGTAGTCCTTCTGCGTGCCGCGGAAGATGCCCATGTCGCTCGCCACCTTCAGCAGCTGCGGTGTCGCGAGGTCCCATTGGCCGGCGCGGATGTACATGTAGGCCTGGATGCTGTCGGAGATCGTCAGGCCGATCGTTCCGCTGGAGTCGCCCCACGACGAGAACTGCGCCAGGCGCTGCGTGAACGTGCGCTTGACCATCGGCCCGCCGTCTGGAGCCACGCCGTTGTGCGTGATCGCATTCGGATTGCCCAGGCCGATGAGGACGCGCCTGAACCATGAGTAGCCGTTGGTGGCCTTGTAGACCGGCATGGGATTGCCGTTCTTGTCGAGCGGCGGCGTCGTGGCCTTGGTTTGCGGCGCCTGGCTTGCCCCGGACGCGACAGGGTCGGTCGACCCGCGTTCGCTCATGACCTGGCCGGTGCGCGTCTGCTCGATGGTGGCGTAGCGGTTCGCCACGGTGGCACCGAGGCCGGTGGCGTTGCCCACGGCGTAGTGCAGGCTGCCTTCGTTGCTGATCCACTGGCGTACGCCGTCGAGCGTGGTGGCATCCCATCTCCACTGGTGACTCGGCGCGTCGAAGAAGGGGTTCAGGTACAGCCGAGTGCCCGCCGAATGGCTCAGGCCGAAGCTCAGCACGCGGGCACCGAACAGCGTGCGGCCCACCGGAGAGTTCGGCGACGTCAGCTTGCCCGGGCTCTGGTCCAGCACCGCGCGCGAGCGCGCGTCCGAGGGATTGACGCGCAGTGTCTCCGCTGCCATCGCGATGGTCTGGCGGTCGGCCTTGGGAATGCCGCGGAATGCGCCGCGGGCGCCCGTGGTCTGTCGCGCGACGGTGTCGAGCGGAATGCCCTCCAGTGTCTTGATCGCGGCGTTGACGTCGCCGTTCTTGTCCGCCACGGTCTTCACCGCCTCCCGGTAGCGCGCGCGGTCCGCACCCGGCACGTTGCGCAGCAGGCGTCCGCGCACGCGACCCGCATACTGGGTGCCGCGCCCCACGTCGGGGGCGGTCATCAGCAGCGCCGTGGCCGCGGTGTCGCGGGGGTCGGCCTTGAAGGCCTCCAGCGCCTTTGCGTACTCGTTGCGAAGCGCCGGCGGAATGCGGTTGAGCCAGCCGCGCTTGCCGATCACGGGACGTGCGCTGCGCTCGATCGCGCCCTTGTAGAGCGTTTCGAGGGCGGCCGCGTCGGCAGGGTCTCTGGCCAGCACCTTCAGCGCCGCGCCGTAGTCGTTGCGGCCCTGGATGCCGCGCCGGGCCGCGTGCCAGCTGTCGAGCTGGCTCTTGAGCTGGAACAGCGACGCCTCGCGCTTGGCGGGGTCCGCGATGTTGCCGATCAGCGCGAAGGTGTCCTGGTCCTGGGGGTTGAGGTACTTCTGCAGCCGGATCTTGCCGCCCTGCTTCAGGCCCGCGATGCCGCCGCGGTAGAAGAAGGCTTCGTAGGCGTAGCGAAGGAACACGGCGCGCGCGCCGACGTAGCCGCCCAGCGATGCGCCGGCGACGCCGAGCGCGGGGTTGGTCATGTTCAGGCCCAAGGCCCCGCCGCCGAGGCGGATCGCGCCGTAGAAGGCCGCGCCGGTGCCGATCATGTAGGCGGCCGATTTCGCGAAGATCTTCCTCTTCTGCGCCGGCGTCATGACCTGCTCGTTCTTCTCCATCGTCTTGTGCGGATCGACGAAGACCTCGCCGGGCTTGGGCGCATGCGCGGCCTGCCGGTTGCTGACGCTGACCGGATGCACCGCGCCGTCGGGACGCACGCCGACGATGCCGTCGACCTGCGCCTGGGTGAAGCGACCGGTGGCCGCGACCTGGGCCATCTCGGTCTTCGGGCCGATCAGCCGCACCACGCCCACGAGGCCGCTTCCCTCGGTCTTCGCCTGCGCGGCCGCTGCCGCGCGCGCGGTCTCGAAGCTGGAGTACACATGCGAGCGGTCGAGCAGCGAGAAGGTGGCATCGGGCGCGCCTTGGTTGATGCCGGCCGCGTCGCTGGCCAGCACGTAGCGGCCGCCGACGAAGTCCGGTGCGCCGATGAACGAAGGCGCCTGGCCGCGGGCCCATTGCATGAAGCGCGTGCGCAGCGGGATGTCGCGCGCGGCATGGCCGTCCGGCGAGCCGGCGCTTGCAAGGTAGTGCGTCTGTTCGACGTCCTCGGGCGTGGCCGTGGCCTTGCCGGCCTGGAGTTCGCGCAGCGAGGCAGGGCCCGCATAGGCGGGGCGCGGCTTGGCGTAGTCGCTCGATCCTTCGAGCAGCGCGTCCATGTCGGGCTCCGCCATCGCGAGACCCGTGGACTCGCCGGCCTGGTGGTTGGACGCAGCCTTGCTCGGCGCCGCCGACGCGGAAGCGCCCGTGCGCCATGCGGGCGAATGCACGTTCGGAATGCCGATGGGCATCATCTTGCCGTTCGCACCCACATGTACCGAACCCATGATCTCTTCGGACGCAGCCCGGCCGCGCGTCGTCAGTGGCGCTGCGCTGCCATCGGGCTGGATGCGATACACCCAGGCGCCGCCTTTCTGCTGCGCCGCGGCGCTGGCCTCCGCGAAAGTCGAGAAGGTGTTGCTGCGCTTGGCACGCACGCCGGTGCCGCCATACATGGTCTCTTCGGGGCCCATCTGATGAACCGCGAAGCGGACGTTCGAGCCCGAGGCCGGTTCTTCGGCGATGCGCGCCGTCACTGCCGCCTCGTCGGGCGAGGGCTTCAACCCACGCAGGCCCGAGCTCTGTTCGCTCGCGCGCTGGTGAAACGCGACGAGCTTGCCGCTTCGCAGCGCGACCTGCAGCCAGCCGCGGCCGGAGCCGAGCGTGGTCGGCGGCAGCGGAATGCCGTTCGCATCCACGCCCGAGGCAACGGGCCCCCATTGCATGCTGGTCGACTTGACGGAAGGCATGTCGACATTGCCGCGTCCACGGCCGACACCGGCCATGGAAGGCTGGCCGAAGTCGATCGGCTGTGTCGTTGCAGGGGGCTCCGGCAAGGTGGCCGCGGCGCGCGGCACCGCTGGCCGTGCGCCGGCCGGCTCCAGTGATAAACCGGGGCGAAAGCGCGCGAAGACCGGCGGGCCTTGCACGCCGATGTCGTCGTAGACGGTCCGGCCGTTCTCCCGGATTCCGACGATCGGCAATTGCTGGCCGGGAGCGGCTTTCAGCACTCCCGCGTTGTGGGAGCCGCTCTGGCTGCTGACGGAGACGGCTCGGGTATAGACGGGGCCTTCCGCACCCTGGCTCCGGTTGTTCAGCGTGACCGAGTCCGTTGCCGCGTACACGTCGTGGCCGAGCAGCGTGGCCAGGCGTTGCGCCAGAGGCAGCGCGCCGTCGCCGCTGAAGCACGACAGCATCAGCACTGGCTGGCCGTGATAGTTCTCGTGCGAGACGATGGCCTGCGCCAGCGCCTCGGCCGTGACCGGCTTGCCGCTCGCGTCGATCAGCCTGCCTTCGACGCCGTGTCCGTTGACCGCGAAGTAGCCCTCGGGAACGGGGACGGCCTCGCTGACAGGGCGACCGTTGGCGTCGTGCGCGGCGTACTTGCCCGGCGCGAGGATCTCGAGATCGGCCACGCGCCGGGGAAACACATCGAGGCCCATCCCGGCTCGCCCGGGCTGCGTGTTGAGCAGGTCGACGCGCCGGCCGCTGGCGGTGGTGTAGATCAGCGGCTGGCCCGACGAGTGGCCCTCGGGGTAGGCGATGCGCAAGGCAGGCCCGTTCGGACGGGCGGTGGCCTGCGTGGCCTTCGCTGCGCCGCCGTGCGCGGTGTCGATCTTCACCGTCGCCATCACGGCTCCCGGCGGGACGCTGCCGTCCGCCGCGATGCCTGTCGTGTGCACGATCGCGATCCCGGCTTCCGGCGATGAACGCTTCGATGGCGGCGCCGCCGCGAGTGCTTCGTCCAGCGTGGCGAAATGCCTGGGAGCCCCGCCCGCTGGCGCAGCAAGGACGGGAGCGCCGCCGTCGTTGCCTTGCGTGTAGAGGTAGTAGCGCGCGCCTTCGACCTGGCCGCCCGCGGCGAACACGGCCAGCAGTGCATCCGACCAGTTCTGCTGACCGAGACGGCTGGCCGACGGAAACGGATGGCTCGTGGACCCGCCGGCTTCGGTGTCCTGCGCCGGCATGCGAACGGTGAAGCTTCCGTCGCCGCCCTCGGCGCGCGACAGCGGCGCGGACTTCACGCTCACCAGATCCCCCGGGCTCCTGCTCCCGTTCGCTCCCTCCGGTCTGCCAGCGCGCGGAGGGTTCTTGTAGGGAGCATTGGCGAGCGGCATCTCCTCGCCGGCGTTCGTGCTCTGGGCCGTACGCTTTTCCTGTGGGCTGCGCACGCCAGCCGGAGAACGCATGGTGCCTGCGGCATCGGAACCGTCGGCCGAGCGGCGCACCGTCGCCATGACCGGATTGAACGAGGCGTCGGTCATGAGGGAAGAAGGTATCGCCGCCGGACCGGCCACGTCGGCGGCCACGGTACGCGGTGTCGATGGCCATGCGATGGTCATGCGAGGCGGCTCGCGGAAAGGCGTGAGCGCATCGGACGGCGTGGGCTTGGCGGGCGGAGTGGGTTGGGCCGCTGGCGGCTTGATCGCGTTGTGCACGCGCACGTACCCCTTGGCGAAGATCGGCGAGGCAAAGCCCGCGACGTTGAGGCCGAGCATCATGATCTGCTGCTCGCGCTCGGCCGGGGTCATGTGGTCCCAGTTCTTCACCAGCGAATTCACGCCCTCGCCGGCGGCGTAGAGACTGCCGGCGGCAAGCGGCTTGGAGGCCATTGCCGCGGGCTTGCCCCAGGCCTGGGCGGTCTTCGCGTAGCGCGCGAAGTCGGCCGTGCGTGCCTGTGCCGCCACGGCATCGCCGGCGGCTTCCGCGGCCGTGGCCGCCTTGGCGGCCCGGCCCGCGCGCAGCGCGGCCATGGTGGCGCGCGTGGACGCGCCCACCACCGGCACGCTGACCGTCGACAGGCCGAGGTTGAGCCAGTCCATGCGCGCCTGCTCGCTGTTCGCCGGATTGATGCTCTGGCCGTGCGTGCTGAGCTTGTTCAGGTCCTCGGCCGAGGTCGCGACGCCGTAGCCGGCCGCGAGCACGGTGAACGCGCCGGCCGCCAGCATCACGCCCGGCGCAGCGAGCGTGCCGAGGGAACCCACCGTCAGCGCCACGCCGGCCACCAGGCCGACGCCGGCGACGATCATGTCCAGATGGTTCTCACGCCGGAAGGTCTCCCAGCCGGTCTCGGTGCGCGCATCGCCGGCGAATAGCTTGACGTTGCCGTTCTGGTCGAGCGAATAGCTGGCGTCCTCGGGCGTCACGAGCTTCACGCCCTCGACCGGCAGGCTGTTGTTGGCGCGGTAGTCCGTCAGGTCCTTGTAGGTCCAGGCCTGCTCGTCGATGAGCTTGGTCTCGCCGGGCTTGTCCTTGCTCTCCACCTTGAAGATCGCCGTCTTGATGATGCCGCCGTCGTCGCTGTCGAGCGCGTAGACGACGGGCAGCACGGTCACGCGCGCGTGCTCGCCGCCGACTTCCACCACCTTGTCGACCATCTTCGAGAGCAGGTCCTTCTGCGCGTCGCCGAGGTTGCCGAAGAGGCGCTGGTTCTGCCTGATGCGCTCGCTGTCGGCCGGCGTCGCTGCATCGAGCGAGCGGCTGGGGTTCCAGCCGAGCGCCAGGCCGATCTCGTTCTCGAGCTGCGTGCGGCTCTTCATCTCGATCGGGCCGCCGCCGTACTGCACGAACTGGTCGTTCATGATGGCCTGCGCCATCATCTGCGGGTTCTGCTCGAACAACCGGTAGAGCGCGCGCTTGTCGTCGCGCTGGTTGAACGGCAGGTTCTGGATGGTGAATTTCTGCTGCTGCGCGTAGGCGTTGTCGCGTGCGCCGGCGGCCTGGTAGCGCACGGCCGTGTCCGACTGCGCCTGCGCCGCCTGCAGTTTCTTCCAGGTGTCGCTGCCGGTCTCGGCCAGGCCTGGATTGGCGCTCTTCCATTTCTCGTGCGCCGACTTCGCGGCGGCGAGATCGCGCGCCGCGGTGTCGGCGTGGAACTTGTTGACCGAGCTGAGCCAGTCCTTTCGCGCGGCATCGGCCTTGTCGCGCGCATCGTCGGCGGTCTGCTGCGGCGAGGTGGCGTAGCACATCTGCGCACGGCCCGCGCGTGTGTCGGCATCGATGCGCTGGCGGGCGTGGTTGGCCTCCTGCCAGGCGATCGCGGCATCGACCGCGGTCTGTTCGTTCTGGGCGATGGTGACGCGTGCCTTGGCATCGTCGAGGTCATTGCCCAGCGCGGTGCGGTCGCCGGTACCTGCGTCGTAGGCGGTCTGCGCCTTGTCGCGCGCCTTGATCGCGTCCGTGAGGTTCTGGTCCACCGTCTTCTTGCGCGGCGCGAGGTCGTCGCCGAAGTTCAGCGTGGGCGCGGGCTTGCCGTCGGGTCCGGGCGCCGGCTGCGCGCCGGGCTGCGGCGGCGCATCGGCCGCGGCCTGAGCCAGGCGCTTCTCGACGTCGCCGCGCGCGCCGCGAGCCTTGGCCAGGTCGCCGTCGCCGAACTCGGAGGTCTTCCACCGCGCGGCCGTGGCGGGGTTCATCTTGTAGGTGCCGGCGCGCACCGAGAAGTCGACCATCTTTCCCTGGTCGGACTGCTGCCAGCCGAAGACTTTCGAGTCTTTCTTGATGGTGACGTTGTAGCCGCCGTTGCAGTCCGCGTGCACCTCGATGTCGTCGGGCGAGAGGCCGCGCGGCAGGCCCTCGGCGCTGACCTTGCCGTCTTCGCCGCGCTTGATGTTCCAGGTCGGGTCGTAGTTCTTCGGGTAGACGTCGCCGGTCGTCGACTTGCCGTCGTGCATGAACATCGTCAGCTGCGGCTTGGCGAAGGTCGTGCGGTCGTACTGGTAGCGAGCGGCATACCAGGCGCGCTCGGCGTCGACCTGGCCGAGCTGGGTCTCGATGTCGCGCTTGGAGAGGTCCAGCGCGTCGAGTTCGTCGAGCGCCTTCTGCCGCTCGGCTTCGGTGGCTTTGCTGCCGGGCGCGGTGAGCTTCGTCACTTCCGCGGCCTTCTTGTCGTAGGCCTCCTTCGCCGCGGGCAGCTGCGTCTCGCGCATCTTCTTCTCGTCGTCCGCCGAGAGCTTCGGCTTCGCGGCGTCTGCCTGGCGCTGGGCCTCGCGCGCGGCCACGCGCAGGTCATCGAGCTTGTTGCCGTCCACGGTCTTGCCCGCGGCCTGGTCGCGCTCGGCCGCGCGCAGGTCCTGCATGGCTTTCAGCGCATTGGCATCGGCCTGCGCGGCACGCTGCTGCTCGAGCGCTCGTCCCATGTCCTGCGGCTTGGCATTGGCGACGGCGTTGTTGGCGTCGGTCAGCGCCTGATTGATCTTGTCCGCGCGATCGAGATAGCCGGCCTCGTCGAGCTTGGCGCGGCTACCGTCGGCGCCGCCGAAGAGGTCGTCCTTGACCGCGTTCAGCGTGGTGGTGGTCTGCTCGCTGCGGGCCTTGGCCGCATCCTGCTTTTCGTTCGCGGCGTAGAGCGCTGCGGTCAGCGGATCGAGCTCCGTCTTCTTGTCGCCATCGACGTAGAAGTACTTGCCGTCGATGTTCTTGACCTTCTTGCCTTCCTCGCTGCCGGGCTTGGCCCAGAACGCGGGGTCGTAGCCGTCGGGCTTGATGGTGCGGGTGGTGGTCTTGTCGCCGTCGTGCTCGGTCACCGTCACGCTGGCGGGGCGCTGCAGCGATGCCGTTTTCCATGCGCTTTCCGCGTCGGTCTTCGCGTTCTCGGCGTCGCTGGCCCCGAGCCCGACGTCGAGGTCGTCGCGCAGCGCGTGCATGTAGCGCTGGCCCTGCTGCGCATCGCGCAGGGCCGCGTCGGCCTTCTGGATCTCCTTGGCATTGCCGCCAGCCACTGCCTGGTCGTACTTGAAGCTCAGCTCGTTGACCTCGGCATCGGCGACGCGTGCGTTGTAGTCGGCATCGACCGTGCCGAGGGTGTTCGTCTTCGGGTTCTGCGGGTCCGACGGATCGGTGGTGCCGAAGGCTTTCTCGGCGCTCTGGAGTTCGGACTTGGCGCGGTTGGCCACGGCGCGCAGTCGCTCGGCTTCGGCCTTTGCGTTCTGCTGCGCGGTGATGATGGTGTCGTTGCCGCCGCCGTCGGTGCCGAAGCTTGCGGCGTATTTCTCGGCCTTGGTCGCGGCCGCGTCGGTGTCCTGCGCGTGGCTGCGCGCGTCGGCCACGCGCGCCTTGCCGGCCTGGCCGGCGTCGTATTGCTCGCCGCGCAGCTGGCGCACCTCGGGCGAGTCGGCGCGCACGCCGTCGCGCGCCTTGTCGATGTACTTGCCGATGCTCTTCGGGTCGAACACGCCGCCCTTGTCGAGCGCGTCGTGGGCGTCGGCCGCCACCTTGTCGATGGCGGCGTTCGGGTCCTTGCCTTCGGCGATCGCCTTGAGGCTGGCCTTGCGCATGTCCTGCTCGGCGGCCTGCAGCCAGTCGGTCATGGCGGTGTCGACCGCGGCCTTCTGCTCCTTGGTGCCGTCGCCGCCGTTCGCCTGCGCCTTGAACACCGGCTTGGCGGCGGTCTGCGCCTTCTCGAGCAGGTCCTGCGTGCCCGGGCTGGTCGCGGGGGCCTGGCCCTTGGGCTGGTTGGCCGGCGGCTCGAAGATGGCATTCATCTTCTGTGCCGCGTCGACCTCGCCCTGCGCGGCGCGCGTGGCTTCCGACGGATTGTTGTCCGCGCGGCGCTGCCGGATGTCGTCGAGCTTGGCATCCGCGAGCGTGGACTGCTTGTTCTTGAGATTGCTCGCGGCTTCCTGTTTGAGTGCGTCGAGCTCGGCCGCATCGGACGCGCTGCGCGCCTTGGTCGCCTCCTGCTGGTCGGCTTCGGCCTTGCTCTTTTCGGCCTTGGCTTCGGCAGCTTCGGCGGCCTTGCGCGCTTCCTCGGCTTTCTGGCGCGCGGCCTCAGCCTGCTTGCGCGCCTCCTCGGCCTGTCGCCTGGCTTCTTCGGCCGCCTGCTTCGCCGCAGCTTCGGCCCGGCGGCGCGCCTCTTCGGCAGCCCTGGCTGCCGCCATTGCATCCATCGCTGCTTGAGCGGCGGACCTCGATCCGGATCCATCGCTGCTGATCGCTAGAACCATAAGGCCTTGAGTGGTTTGCTGTTTGTGAGGTGGGCGCGTGGAGCGGCCCAGCCGGCCCCGACCCAGCGCGGACTCTAAGTGCCATCCTTTTGTGCAGGCAACAACGAGTTCTCGTAGGCAGGCGTGCCTGCGGAGAGGCTTGGGAGTGCCTTGCAGAGGCTTCCTTCGTCGTGCTGCGAGGCCTCTGGTGTGCGCGGCTCGTGCGCGATCCGGGCAAGTCGAATCGACGCAGTTTTCCTACGTTGCCGCCAGCGCTTCTTCCCCAGCCGCCTCGCGAGGCAGCTCATAAAGGAAGAACGGGGGCATCTCGGGCCGGCTGCGCTGCAGCAGCGGCTTGGCCACGTTGTAGACCGGTACGCCGTTGATGGTGCGAGCCTCGAGCGTGCCGCGATGGGCATGGCCGTGGAACACCGCGTCCATCGGGTAGCGCAACAGCGGCTCTTCCAGCCGGCTGCTGCCAAGGAAGGGAAAGATCTCCACCGGCTCGCCCTGAACCGTGCCGACGATGGGCGAGTAGTGCAGCAGCGCGATGCGACGCCGGGTGCGCAGCTTGGCGAGTGCCGATTCGAGCTTCATCGCCTCGTTCAGCGCCTCCTGCACGAAGAGCTTGATCGCCGGCTCGCCCCATGCGCCGAGCGAGCCGCGTCCGAAGCCGCCGCCGAAGCCCTTGACGCCCGCGATGCCGACGCCTTCGATCTCGCAGATGGAGCCGTCGAGCACGCGAACGCCAGCTTGGGCCAGCGCCTCGACCACCCGCTCGGGCGTGCCGGATTCGAAATCGTGATTGCCCAGAACGGCGACGATGGGGACGGAGACGCTGCTCAGCTCCCCGGCAAGGATTCTGGCTTCCTCCGCGGTGCCGTAGTCGGTCAGGTCGCCGCACAGCAGCAGTGCGTCGGCTTCGTCGGCGGCTTGCGCGAAGAGGCCTTGCAGCGAGCCGGCGGAGTCGCGATGGACATGGAGATCGCCGACCGCGGCGAAGCGGACGTAGGAAGAGGATTTCGGATGAGGCATGGCTTCGGTCCAATCGTCGATTCGTCGATTCGAGCGACACCAAGTCAGGCTGCGCCCCTGCCCGGGTTGCCGTCATCGGCCTCATCCCGCTGCGGCTGTAGGTGCTCACCGACGCCCGATGAGGCCGTTCGCGCCGGGCCTGCATCGGTTTGCCGAACCTACGCTGCCCGCATGGACCCCGCAGCTGTCGCCGCTGATGCTCCCGCTCTCGCGCCTTCGCTGGATGAGGAGATCGATCCTCGCGTGGCGGGCTTCTACCGGCAGACCTTGCGCGCCATGAGCGGCGCGGGCATTCCGTTTCTCGTGGGCGGCACCTTCGCCCAAGCCTGCTACACGGGCATCCGCCGCTCCACCAAGGACCTGGATCTCTTCATCCGCCGCGAAGACTACGAGCGCATCGCGCAGTTGTTGGCGCAGTACGGCTGGCATGCCGAGATGAGCCATCCGCACTGGCTGGCCAAGGTGCATGACGGCCAGGAGTTCATCGACCTGATCTTCAACTCGGGCAATGGCCTGTTCCCCGTGGACGAACGCTGGTTCCGCGGCAACTGCCGGGCCGAGGTGCTGGGCGTGCCGGTGCTCGTCGCCAACGCGGAGGACTGCCTGCTGTCGAAGGCCTTCATCATGGAACGCGAGCGCTACGACGGCGGGGACATCGCCCACCTGATGCTGGCCTGCGCCGAGCGGCTGGACTGGGCCGGCCTGCTGGAGCGCTTCGGCCAGCACTGGCGGGTGCTGCTGGCCCACGTGACGCTGTTCGGCTACATCTATCCGGGCGAGCGCCACCGCATTCCCGCATGGCTGGTCGCCCGCCTCATCGGCCGGCTGGCGGACGAGATGCGCGAGCCGCCGCACCTTGACGAGCATGTGTGCGCCGGCACCTTGCTCTCGCGCGAGCAGTACCTGCCCGATGTGGAGCAGATGGGCTACTCGGACGTGCGCCTCACCCCGGCAAGCGCGATGACGCAGGAAGACGTGGCCGCGTGGACCGGGGACATCCAGTCCAGGAAGCCGAAGAAGGACGAAGAGTGAGCGGGAGCAGGGCGCGCCTTCAGGCGTCGATGTCGATCAGGGCCAGGCCCGTTTCACGATCGCAGGTCTTGCGCAGATAGCCGGGCGATTCGATCAGCAGAACCTCCAGCGTCGGCTGCACCGTGGCCTGCAGCACGTGACCACCTACCGTGCCGCCGTCGCGCCGCCCCAGCACCGCATGCGCATGCACCTTGGGCTGGCTGTCGCCGTCCAGCGCGATGTCGCCGTTCAGCGATAGCACTTCGACCTGCTCATTCACGACGATCCGGTCGTAGTCCTTGCGCTCCCAGTCGAAGTAGCCGAGCTGCGCCGACCGCAACGCGCCGATGGCGCTGAAGCGGCTGGCGGAGAGCCCGTGCTCCTTCGCGAACTGCTCGAGGATGGGAACGACGTCGTCTCCCTTGTCGAAGACCAGCGCGATGGTCCGCTCCGGCTGCTTGTTGAGAACCTTGAACTTCATCTGCGTGGACTCCTGGGGTCGAAGCGCTTCATCGCCTGCAGTCCTCGGCGGAACCCTTGCAGCGGTCGCGATGCGGGTGAGGGAGAGGGACTGCTGGTTTGGCGCGGGGCTTGTCGCGATCGCCTGATGCCGCATCGGCTGGAGGCGGCTTCTGGATCAGGCCCTGATCCTTGGTGGGCGGGGCAGGTTTGGCCAGCTGTGGGTCTGCGTTGGAGGGAGGCTTCACGACGATCTCCGGATCGGAGCCCGAGCGCGAATCTCCTTCAACGGCCGGGGCGCGCTGGCCGGGAGCCGGTTGGGCGGCGAGAGACCCGGCACAGCAAAGCATCGCGGTGGTGCAGGCCGCCAGCGTGGCTTTCTTCATCGCTGCGGAGTTCATCGACGCGACGCCATGCAATCCCGTGCCACAAGCCCTCAGGCCGCGACCGGCTGGGAAATGCCGCAGAGCGCTTCCGTGGCCGGCCTGGTCTTGCGCTCCTTCACCGCCACGTCGGCGAGCGACAGGATGCCCACGAGCCGCTTGTCGCGGTCGACGATCGGCAGGCGCCTGACCTGGTGCTCGGCCATGATCTGCGCCGCGTGGTCGACCACGTCGTCTTCGTAGGCCCAGCGAATCCCGTCCGACATGACGTCGCGTACCTTGGCATTGCCGTCGTGTCCTTCGGCCACGCCGCGCACGGCGATGTCGCGGTCCGAGATCGCTCCGACCATGCGGTCGTTCTCGCCCACCGGCATCATTCCGAAGTCGCCGTCGCGCATGCGCTGCGCGGCTTCGGCGATGGTCGCATCGGGGCTGATGACTTCGACGTCGCGGGTCATCACTGCGTTGATCTTTCGCATCTGGAATCCTTTTCCTGAGAATGAAATGAATGCGGCCGCATGCAGGTGTCGTACGTTTCTCCGACCGCACATGCACGGGTCTAGTCCGCTGCCGCGGCCGATGTGTAGGACAACCACAGCAAAGCCGGTGGTGTCACGGGCCGCGATGCGAGGCGAAGGGCTATCTGCCGCGCGACGGACTGCCCGGAGACGATTCGCCGGGCGCGACCGGCGCGGTGGGCGTGGTCGGCAGTTCCACCGGAACCTCGAAGCGCTTCTGCAGCACGTGGAAGTACGCAAGCGCGCCGAGCAGCGCGATCACCGCCGCCACGATGCCCCAGGCGAAGACGCGGCGCTCTTCGCGTTCGCCGCTGTCGGGCCGCTGCTCCTGCGCCTTCATTGCCGGCACGACAACGGAAGTTCCACGTCGTTTTTCAGGAGCTTCAAGGAAGGCCGTCCTACTTCTTCATGGCCTTGACTTCGGCCTTGCCCTTTTCCTCGTCGGCCTTGGCCTGCTTCACGCACACGGACTTGGCGTCGCCCTTCTGGTCGTCGCACTTTTCCTTGGCGATGCTGTAGGCCACCTCGACCTTGGCTTCCGCCACCTTGCGGGCACCGCTGTCGCTGGGCCTGACCTTCTGGTCGAGCTCGGCCTTGGCGATCTTTTCCTTGCCCTTGGCCTCTTCCACGCAGACGTCCTTGGCGTTGTCCTTCATGGCGTCGCAGGCTGCGCGGTCGGTCTTGTAGTCGGCGGAAATCTTGTCGCGGCCGGCCTTGAGTTCGGCGACCGCCGGGTCGGCGGCGGGTGTCGTCGTTGCGGGCGCGTTCATCTGCGCATGGGCCGAAAGCACCGTGAGGCAGGTCGCGGCAAAGCAGCTGTAGATGAGTTTCTTCATGTCCATCTCCTTGGAACGCCGGCGCTCGTTGCACACAGGGAGTTCGGGAGAGCCGGACGGGTTGTCGGTCGGCTCGCTCGCTCGGGTTGTCCGGCGTATGAAGTCCAGACTAGAAAGCACGGCCGGTGCGTCGATAGGACGCTGGGTGGCACGGCCGTCAGTGCATGCTGACGCGCGGCGTCGTGCCGGACAGTTCTCACGTCGACGTTCTGCGCCTTCCGACCGACTCCGGCGGCGCGTCGTCGAGCATGGCGAATGGCGTGGACCACGAAAGAAACTCCCCATGCAGATGCTTCGGATGTCGAACGAGCGGCGCGCCCGCCTGCTGGCGGACGGCCTGCTGGCCATCAATGCCAGGAGCCAGGAAGTGCTGCACGGGCTCAGCTTCGAAGAGTCGCAGTTCCTTGTCGACTTCGACGACGAGCAGGGCAAGGACGACGCCTCGTCGCTCCAGCGACGAGGCGAACTCGCGCTCAGGCATGAGCAGGCGCGGCTGCGCATCGCGACGGCCGATGACGAAAGCAGCGCCGACGAGGAACAGCGGCCGCGAGCGGCAACGAAGTTCTGAGCGCGCGCCGTGGATCGGCTTCGCGGGCCTATGGCTATCCGCCGGGCGCGACCCGCACGTGGATCTCGGGGTACTTGTCGTCGTAGAACGCAAGCCTCGCCTTCAGGCCCAGATGCTCGTCGTACGGGTCTTCGTAGCTCCAGACCGCGTCTTCCAGCTGCCGCTCGCCCAGGTCGAGGCTGTAGTAGTTCGCAGTGCCCTTGAACGGGCATTCGGTGGTTGTCGTGGAGCGCGCCAGTTTCTCCATCCGCACGTCGGAGCGGGGGAAGTAGTAGCGCACGGGGGCGTGGTCTTCGTCGACCTTCACGACGTCGTTGGACGTGGCGATGACGACGCCTTCGGTCTCGACCTCCACGGGTTGCTGCATCCGGGTCTCGCGAACCCGATGGTCGGGATGCTTCCGGTGACCGGGCGATCTGCTCATTTCGTACTCCTGGTTGGAGGTTGTCCGCTGGGCGGCGCGGCCGAAGGCGCATCGGGAAGAGGCGCGTCGCTGTTCGCACCGCCCCTGGCCTTCTCCGCATCGGCCCGTGCCGCGCAGGCGGCCTTCTCGGCGCTTTTCAGGTCGTCGCATTTCTTGAGGGCCGCGCGGTGGATCGCCTCGAGTCTTGCTTCCTCGGCGGCCTTCTGTGCATTGCCTTCGCCCTTCGGGGTGCCCGGCTTGGTCGCGTCGATTTCCGCCGGGAGCGGAAGCGGCGCCTGCTGCGCCCCTGCGTGAGCCACGGCCAGGCAGGCTGCGGCAATGGCGATGAGTTTCTTCAGGTCAGGTCCGGACATGGCGGCCTCCAGAAAAGAATCAATCTGGGCTGTTGTCGCGGGCGGTCGTGTCGGACGACTTCACTTCGCACCGACGGAGTCGAGGGAGTGCTGCAGCGATTCCGAAGCCGGGCACCCTCGCGAAGCCGGCTTCGTGTTGTTCATGATTGGAGAGATCGGTCAGTAACGTTACTGAATCTCCCGCCGCCTCGCCCTGGCCTTCAGGGCCTGTTTCGAGGCGTATCGGCATCGCGTTTTCAGCGGCTCCCTGTGGAGCCTCATGCCGATTGCGTCTTTGCCTAGCGGCTGCGCCGGCTCATCGCGGCTTGCGCCACTTCCCGTGGCTTTGTAGGACTTTCGCCCGACCTCGCTGTGGCCGAAATGTGAAGTTTGCACACATTGTTTCGCTCCGATGCAGCCAAAAACGGGCATCCGCCGTACCTTGATATTGCACTGCAGCAAGCGGATGGCGCGAGTCCCGATGACCGCGAGCTTCGCGAGCGCGGTGCGCAAGTCTTTTCAACCAATGGATGGGCGCCCGGTGTTCCGAGCGGCGCACGTCCGCCGCAAAAGGGGTGGTCATGCACGCTTCGAAACTCCGGTCTTTTCTTCCCTCCAGGCGCCCGCTGGTCGTGGGCCACGCGACGGCCCGGCGGCTTTCCGGTCCGCGCGGCCGGTCCCGGCAGCGCGGGGCCTTCGTTCCCAAGCTGGCGGCCTATGGCCTGCTGGCATTCGTGCTGTGGCTGATGGTCTCGACGCTGGTCCAGCCGCTGTTGTCCTCGCAGGCGACCCGGGCGGTGCTGCAGGCGCCAGTGGGGCTGATCACCTCGCCGATCAACGGCGTGGTGACGCAGATGGTCGTGCATGCGCGCGACGCGGTCGAGCCGGGGACCGTCGTGGCCACGGTGCGCAATCCGACCATCAACCAGGAGATCCTGACCACCCTGAGCTCGCAGCGCCTCGCGCTGCAGAGCCAGCTCTCGCAGCTGGGCAACCACTTCAAGGCCGACAACCAGGAGTTGAAGTTCGTCGGGCACGAAGCCAACGTCCATCGCGAGGCCTCGCTCGCGCAGGCCTGGGATGCGTGGCAGATCGCGCAGCGCCAGCGCGACGTTGCGCACAGCGTGGTGGACGAGCAGGAGAACAAGGTCAAGGTCAACAAGGCGCTGCTCGAGCAGGGCGCGATCAGCGAGCAGGTGATGAATGCGTCCGAAGCCCAGCTGAACACGGCGCGCGCCAACGCCGCGGTGGCGGAGCAGGCCTTCGCCGGCCAGGCGCAGACGGTGGCCAGCGCGGGGCAGGGCGCCTTCGTGGGCACCGGCGGCAACAGCATCTTCCAGACGCTGGAGAGCCGCCGCGAGGTGCTGCGCAACAGCGTGAACCGCGCCAAGCAGGACGGATCCGCCATCCTCTCGCAGCTGAAGGAGGTGACGGCACTGGAGAACGAGGAGCGCCAGCGGGTCGAGAAGCTCTCCGCCTACGAAGTCAAGGCGACGCAGCCGGGCCAGGTCCACACCGTGCTGGCGCCTGAAGGCGCGTATGTCACGGCGGGCGCGTCGCTGGTGCGCGTCACCGACTGCCGCCGGCTGGGCGTGGTGGCGGTGTTTCCGGCTCGGGTGGCCAAGCGGCTGAGCATCGGTTCGATGCTCGACGTGAAGCTCGACCAGAACGGCCCCGCGATGCCGGCGCGCGTGCAGCAGTTGCTGCCTGTTGCATCGGATGCGCTGCAGAGCACCTACAGCGTGCCCTTCCCCTTCGCCGAGCAGGGCTCCATCTACGCCGTGGCCGACATCGAGGGCGGCGCGGCGCAGAAGTCCGTGGAAGGCAGCAATCTTTGCGCGCCGGGCAAGGTGGTCACGGCCAGCCTGCGGTCATGACCGGGGCGACGAAAGAAGAGCCATGCGAGCCCCTCCAATCCTGCGGGCCCTCGCGCCCTGCATGGCTGCCGCGCTGGCGCTGGCTTTGCCCGCGGCATCCTCTGCCCAGCAGCAGTCACAGCCGCAACTGCAGCAGCGCCTTGCGCAGCAAAGCTGCGAAGGCCTGCGGCAAGCGGTGAAGGACGCACAGAAGGGCGCCACCACGGGCCCGTTGTTCCTCGCGAGCTACCGGACCACGGGCAACGACAAGGGCTCGCCACCCCTGGAGCCGGCGCTGGTCGACGCCGCCTACACCTATGACAACGCACTCGCCGGCATCGCGCTGCTGGCATGCGGCGACGCGGCTTCCGCCAGGCGCATCGGCGATGCCATCGTGCGCGCCATCGAGCGCGATCCGAACGCCTCCGACGGCCGCGTGCGCAACGCCTACCGCGCCGGCCCGATGACCGAGGACAAGGCCGCGCTGCCCGGCCGCTGGGACGAGGGCAGGAAGCAGTGGATCGCCGACGCCTACCAGGTGAGCACCGCCACCGGCAACGTGGCCTGGGCTGCCTTGCTGCTGCTGAACCTGTCGCAGGCCGAGCCCTCGCCGGCCTACCTCGCGGGCACGCGAAAGCTGCTCGGCTGGATCGAACAGCGCACTCGCGCGAAGAACGACCCCGACGGCTACAACGGCGGCTGGTACGGCTGGGACAACGCCCAGCGCCCGCAGACCTGGAAGTCGACCGAGCACAACATCGACATCGCGGTGGCCGCCGCATGGGCCGCGCGAGCAGGAGGAGCCGGGGGACAGGACGACGCCATGCGCCGGCAGGCACGCACCGCGCTCGACTTCGTCGCCCGCATGTGGAACCCGTCGGAGCAGCGCTTTCACATCGGCACCAGGGAAGATGGCGCGACCGTCTCCACCGAGGGCTCGGGCCTCGACGCACAACTGTGGCCGCTGCTGGCGGCGACCGAGCGTTCCTGCGGCTGGATGAAGGCGCTCGACTGGGCGCAGAAGCACCACCGTTCCGGCGAGGGCTACGGCTTCTCGCGCAACCCCGACGGCATCTGGACCGAGGGCAGCGCGCAGCTCGCCGCCACGCTGGTGGCCAGCAAGGGCTCGGCGCCCGATGCGCTGTGGCAACTGCTGGCATCGCAGCGCGCGGGCAACGGCCTGTACTACGCCACGCCCGGCGCACGCATTTCCACGGGGCTTGCCATCGGGCCCGATTCGCCCGGTGCCGACTTCTTCTACTACCACTGGCCGCACCTCGGCGCCACCGCGTGGATCGCGCTGGCCGCCAACGGCTTCAACCCATTCACCGGCAAGACCGCCGCAGCAGGAGCCATCCCATCATGTCCCACCTGATCGCCACGCCGGAGTTCCAGCTCAACGCCCTCGTGGCGGGGCTCGCGCTTCTCCTGATGACGTGGGGCCGCGTCGAGCGCACGGCCCACCGCGCATTGTTCGGGGCGCTGACCGCGCTGCTGCTGATGCGCTACGCCGTATGGCGCGTGACGGCCACCATGCCGCCCCCGGACCTCGGCTTCGAAACCCTGTTCGCGTGGGTGTTCCTGTTCTTCGAGATGACGGCCATCGTCTACACGCTGATGTCCATCCACATGCTGATGCGGCGCCGCGACAACCGGCCGCTCGCCGATCGCGGCGAGGCCTCGCTGCGCGGCCGCGGCCAGGACGTGCCGGCGCTGGACGTCTTCATCTGCACCTACAACGAAGAGCTGGCCGTGCTCGAGAAGACCATCATCGCGGCCCAGGCCATCGACTACCCGCGCCTGGCGGTCTGGGTGCTGGACGACACCCGGCGTGACTGGCTGCGCGACTACTGCGAGCGCAGGGGCGTGCACTATGCGCGCCGGCCCGACAACAGCCACGCCAAGGCCGGCAACCTCAACAACGGCCTGCGGCTGTCGGCGGGGGTGACCGACGCGCCCTTCATCCTGGTGCTCGACGCGGACTTCGCCCCGCGCCGCCAGATCGCCTACCGCATGCTCGGGCTCTTCGACGACCCGAAGGTCGGGCTGGTGCAGACGCCGCAGTTCTATTACAACGCCGACCCCATCCAGCACAACCTGCGCGCCACCGACAGCTGGGTCGACGAGCAGCGCGTGTTCTTCGACGTGCTGCAGCCGGCGAAGGACGCGGTCGATTCCGCCTTCTGCGTGGGCACCTCGTTCATCGTGCGCCGCGACCTCATCACCGCCGCAGGCGGCTTCCCGGTGGGCAGCGTGTGCGAGGACATCCACACCACCTACCTGCTGCTGCGGCGCGGCCACATCACGCGCTGGCTGGGCGAGCGGCTGTCCAACGGCCTCTCGGCCGAGAGCATCGTCGACTACATCAACCAGCGCAGCCGCTGGTGCCTGGGCACGGTGCAGCTCGCGCTGCTGCAGCACGGGCCGTTGCGCGGCAAGGGCTACAGCCTTTCGGCGCGGCTGCATTTCCTGCACGGGCTGCTGCACTGGCTGGGCAAGCCCTTCATGGCGCTGATCATGCTGGCGCCCGCGCTGTACTGGTATGCAGGCGTGTCGGCCTTCCATGCGACGCCGCAGGCCTTCGCCGCCTACGGGCTGCCGCCGCTCATGATGTTCTGGGCCTACAGCTACTGGATCAGCCAGCGGCGCTGCCTGCCGGTGTTCAGCGAAGTGAGCCAGCTCGTGGCGGCAATGGCCGTCACCGGCACGCTGCTGAGCGCGATGCTCAAGCCCTTCGGCCATCCGTTCAAGGTGACGGCCAAGGGCCTGGACCGCTCGAAGACGGTGGTGCACTGGAAGCTGGTCGCCGTGTTCGGCGGGCTGCTGGTCGCCCTGCAGCTGGGCGGCGCCACGGCCATCATGACCGGGCCGGCGCTCGCGCCGGGCGACGAGCTCAACCTGGTGTGGACCGGCATCGCGCTCATCCTGTGCCTCGGCGCGCTCATCGCCTGCGTCGACCTGCCGAGGCCCGATGGCGAAGAGCGATTCCCGTGGCGCGTCGCGACGCGGGTGCGGACGGCGGCGGGCGAGGGCGATTCGCGCTTCGTCAACATCGCCGCGGATGGCGCCCTGATCGAAGGCGGCACGCTGCTCAAGCGCATGCGCGTGGGGCAGCCGCTGGAGGTGTACGTCGACCCCGTGGGCTGGCTGCCGGCCTTCATCGATCGTCGCAAGCGCGCGAGCGCGGAGCTGCGCTTCGCCGCCACCGAGGCGCAGCGCGAGCAGCTGGTGAGCCATGTCTTCAACGTGTCCCCGAGCCACGTCGCCGTGCAGGTGCGTCCCTGGGGCGCGGCCTCCGCGCTGCTCGCGAGCGCGGGGTTCGGCTCGCCGGGGGCCGGTGTCGTGCGCATGTTCCTGCGGCTGTCGCTCCTCGTGCTGGCGGTGTGCGTGCTGCTGGTGACGAGCGGCTGCAATCTCACGCCGCCGCTCAAGCAGCCGGACCTGACGGTGCCGTCGGGCTGGCCTGCCGGCACGACGGTGCCCTCGGCGGAGCCCGCCGACTGGCGCGGCTTCGTGCAGGACGACGAGCTGCGCGGCCTGATCACCACCGCCCTGAGCCAGAACCGCGACCTGCGGGTCTACGCGGCGCGTGCGCGCGAGGCGCGAGCGGTCTACGCGGGAAGCCGCGCCTCGCTGTTCCCGGAGCTGGGGCTCTCGGGCAACGCGCAGCGCGCGAAGACCACGCCGCAGGGCTCGCTCAGCCCGGTGGGGAACATTCCGTCGGACGGGCGGGTGTCGAACAGCTTCGACGTCCAGGCCGGCGTGATGTCGTACGAGCTCGACTTCTTCGGCCGCCAGCAGAGCACGGCCCAGCAAAGCGGCGCGCTGGCCGAGGCCGGCGACAAGGACTACGCGGCGGCGCGCATGAACCTGGTGGGCGAGATCGCCAACGCGTACCTCACGCTGCGTGCCGACCGTGCGCTGCTCGCGCTGGCCGACACCAACGAGGCTTCGCTGTCGGCCAACGCGGACATGATCGGCCGCGCCAAGGCTGTGGGCGGCGCGGCGCAACTCGATGTCTACCGCGCGCAGTCGCTGCAGCAGAACGCCCGCGTGCGGCAGGAGGAGTACCGCATGCGCGTCGCCCAGGACCTGCAGGGTTTGAACGTGCTGGTGGGCCAGCCCGTGCCGCCCGACACCGGCTCCGCACGGCCCTGGCCCGAGCGCTCAACCCAGTCGGTGGCGGCGGGGCTGCCTTCCAGCCTGTTGCAGCGCCGGCCCGACCTGCTGGCGGCGCGGGCCCGCGTGGAAGCGGCCAATTCGGGCATCGGCGCGGCCAGGGCAGCGATGCTGCCGACCATCTCGCTGACCGCCTTGACGGGCGGCGTCAGCAACGAACTGTCGACGCTGCTGAGCAGCGGCAACAGGAGCTGGGCCGGCGTGCTCGGCGTGTCGCTGCCGCTGTTCGACTGGGGGCGCCGCTCGGCCAACATCACGAGCAACGAAGAAAAGCTTGCGGCCGCGATGGCTTCGTACGAGTCGGCGGCGCAGGTGGCCTTCCGCGAAACCGCCAACGCCCTGATCGCCGGCGACCACCTGCGCCCGCAGCTGGAGGCGCAGCAGCTGCGCGTGCAGTCGCTCGAGAAGGTGGCCAGCATCTCGCGCACCCGCTTCCGCAGCGGCCTGGAGGACTACTTCTCCAGCCAGGACGCCCAGCGCGAACTCTATGCCGAGCAGCAGCAGCTGATCGAGCTGCAGCTCAAGGACGCGGTGAACCTCGTCAATCTCTACAAGGCGCTCGGGGGCGGATGGGGCAGCGCCTAGCGGCGCTTCCACATCTTCCAGAGCAGGTGGGCCAGAAGCGCGATGCCTATGACGAGGAACGGGAGCCCGCCCGACGCGCCGTCGAGGGCCGCGGGAAGCAGCCAGTCCGCGGCCACGTCGAGCCAGCACCCGTAGTGGCAGAGCTCCTCACCGGAGACGATGAGGAAGATGCCGAATGCGATCGAGATCAGGGGGACGATGAATGCGAGAGCCAAGGGAGTGGGGCGGGCAACGGCGCTGGCGCGAAGCGTAGCAGCGAATTGCGCACCCCCGGCTCCCGCCCGGGCATTCATCGCCGCACGAACACCTCGACCTCGACGCGGCGATTCGGCGCGAGGCAGTCGATCAGCTCGGCCCGCTTCGTCTGACGGGTCTGCGCGCACTGCACCTTCGGTTCCGACTCGCCCTTGCCCTGTACCTGGATGGCCTGCGCCGGCACGCCCGACTGCGCCAGGTAGTCGCGCACGGTCCCGGCGCGTGCCAGCGAGAGCGCCTGGTTGTAGGCACTGGTGCCCAGCCGGTCGGTGTGGCCAGTGATCCTGATCGACTCGACGGGGCCGGCGCTGCTCCTGATGTCGCTTGCCAGCGCCTCCAGCCTGCGCCGTCCTTCGGGCAGCAGGTCGGACAGCGAGCGGCCGTCGAAGCGGAACAGGCCGTCGGCGCCGAGGGTGGTCCTCGTGGCCGGGGCCGCCGGCTGGGCGATGGCGACGGGCGCGGCCGCCACGCGCGGCGGCCGCAGCAGGTCGGCACAGCCGGGCCCTTTCCAGTACATGCCGTTCGTCAGCACGTCCGCGTTGAAGCGGACCATGTACTGGCAGGTGAGGTACTCGGGGCCGGCGCCGGTGCGGAAATGGAAGATGTAGTTCCACTCGCGCACGCCGCCCAGCCCTTCGCTGAAGTGCGGAAAGCCCAGCAGCTCGCGCACCTGGTCCTTGCCCATGCCGGTGCGCATGGCGCGCAGGGCCTCGAGGCTCGGGAAGGCGCCTTGCTTCCACGTGGCCGAGCCCGGCACGGGGAAGTCCTCGTCCTTCGGCGGCGCCGGGTTTTCCGCGGCGGCCCGGGCCTGCATCTCGGGGGTGATGGAGTAGCTGGCGCAGCCGCCGGCCAGCAGCGCGGCCATGCAGATCGCGGAAGCGGTGAAAAGGGCCCTGGGGCGAAGAGGCTTGTTCATGATGGGGTTCGTCCGGTTCATCTGTGTCGCCTTCCCTTCAGTTGAAGACCCATTCCGCGCCGACGGTGGCGCCCACGCCGGCACGGCTGGTGGCCACGCCGCCGGTGATGCTCCAGGCGTTGTTCTCCGCGGTGCGGCGGAAGCTCACGCCCACGGCGTTCTGGCCCTTGAAGGAGCCCGCGCCGATGCGCATGACCGTCTTGCCCGGCACGTAGCTGCCAGGCATCTGCAGCGCCATGGCGGCCGCCACGCCGGCATAGGCGTTCTTCTCGACGCCGTCGATACGGTCGCCCATGGCGTTGATGCGGTTGTTCAGGCCGGCGCTGGTCGCGTTGAGCTGGTTGACGTTCACCGCATCGGTACCCGCCACGCCCGGCGCCACGTTGTGCACCGTGACCGGGCCGGTGGAATTGCTGCCGCCCATGGTCACGCTGTTGTAGTTGACCGAGCCGTCCACGTTGGTGTCGTACTTGACGGTCGACTGGTCGATGGCCGCCACCGTGCCTTGCACGCCGCGCAGCTGCGACACGTTGACCGCGTCGCTGTCGGCCGTGCCAGCCGCCACGCCGGTGATCTGGCGGAATTGGCCGCTGGCGGCATTGCCTACCGACACGGCCGCCAGCGTGCTGGTGGTCGCGCCGATGGCGATGCGTTGCGCGTCGGTCGCGGTGGGCGGCACGTAGCCCGCCACGCCCGCGGCCGTCGATGCCACCGAGCCTGCGCCCAGCGCCACGCCGCCGGCCTGCGTCACGCTGGTGCCGGCGCCCAGCGCCACGCCCTGCACCGCGGCTGCGGACGACTGCGTGCCCAGCGCGATGGAGTCGGCCAGGTGCGAGGTCGCGCCCTGGCCGATCGCGATGCCGCCCGGCGCGCTCTGCTGCACCACGGCGCCGTTGCCGATGCCCACGCCGTTGTTGCCGTTGACCACCGTCTGCGGGCCGACCGCCACCGACTCCGTGCCGATAGCCAGCGAATCGGCCGCCGCGGAGTTGGCGTGGAAGTACTTGATCGGCGTGACCGCGAAGGACTGCAGCGCACCGCTGAGCTGGCGCACCGTGACCGCGTCCTGCGCCTGCGTGCCGTCGGCGACGTTGGTGATCTGGCGGTAGGTGGTGGCACTGCCGACGGAGAGGGCGCCCAGCAGCGTGCGGTCGGCCGTGTTGAACGGGATGAGCGCGCTGCCCGCGGGGATGTTGCCGGTGCCGGCCGCGATCGCGCGGTCGGACACGGCGCCCGAGCCGATGGCGACGGAACCGTCGATGGTCGCGCTGGCGTTCTTGCCCGACGCGATGGCGTCTGCGCCCGTGGCGCCGAGGTTGTCCTCGTTGCCGCCGCCGGTGGAGTTGACGCTGTAGTACCTGGTCTTGTTGGCGGTGACCGTGGTGCTCAGGTTCTCGATCGACTGGTTGGTGGCGAAGAGCTGCGAGCCGTTGATGGCGTCGGTGGAAGTGCCGGAGATCCTGCCGGCCGCCACGTTGGTGATGGTCCGTTCCGCGCCCACCGTGCCGACGCTGACCGTGCCGATGGGCGAGACCCCCTCGAACTTGTAGGTCGTGCCGTTGATCGTCGTGCTGGCGGTTCCCACCGCCGCCGTCGTTGCGGAACCGGAGCCCAGCGCCACGCTGTTGGCATCGGCGGCAGTGGCACCCAGGCCGATGGCCACCGCCGACGTGCCGGCCGCGGCCGCGTTCTTGCCCGAGGCGATGGCATCGGCTCCCGTCGCGCCGTTGTTGGCCTCGTTGCCGCCGCCGGTGGAGTTGACGCTGTAGTACTTCGTCTTGTTGGTGATGACGGTGGTGTTGAGGTTCTCGATGGCGCTGTTGGTGGCGAACAGCTGCGAGCCGTTGATGGCGTCGGTGGAGGTCTGCGAGATCCTGCCCGCCGCCACGTTGGTGATGGTGCGCTCCGAGCCCACCGAGCCGACGCTGACCGTGCCGATGGGCGCAACCCCCTCGAACTTGTAGGTCGTGCCGTTGATGGTCGTGGTCGGCGTGCCGACCGCCGCCGCCGTCGCGGAACCGGAGCCCAGCGCCACGCTGTTGGCGTCGGCGGCCGTGGCACCGAGGCCGATGGCCACTGCCGAGGTTCCGCCCGCCGTCGCGTTCTTGCCCGAGGCGATGGCATCGGCGCCTGTCGCGCCGAGGTTGTCCTCGTTGCCGCCGCCGGTGGAGTTCACGCTGTAGTACTTGGTCTTGTTGGCCGTGACGGTGGTGCTGAGGTTCTCGATCGACTGGTTGGTGGCGAGAAGCTGCGAGCCGTTGATCGCGTCGGTGGAGGTCTGCGAGATCCTGCCGGCCGCCACGTTGGTGATGGTGCGCTCCGCGCCGGCCGTGCCGACACTGACGGTGCTCGTGGGGTTGATACCCTCGAAGGTGTAGGCCTTGCCGTTGATCGTCACGCCGGGCGTGCCCACTGCGGTCGCCGTCACCGAGCCCGAACCCAGCGCCACGTCGCGCGCGTTGTTCGCCACGGCCGTGTCGCCGAACGCGACCGCGCCCGCCGCGAGTGCCTTGCTCGTGCTGCCGATGGCGACGCTGCCCTGGCCGACCACCGTGTTCTGGTAGCCGATGCCGACCGCGCCCTGCGCCGGGGTGCCGGGCACGCTCACGCCCTGGCCGCCGCCGCCGACCTTGTTGGTGTTGCCCATCGCCACCGAGCCATCGCCGGTGGCGGTGTTGTCCAGGCCGTTCGCGATGGCGCCGTTGCCGGTGGCTGTGTTCGGGTCGCCGATGGCCACCGCGCCGTTGCCGCTGGCGACGTTGCCGGAGCCGATGGCCACCGCCTTGCCGCCGGTGGCCTTCGAGCTGTTGCCGATGGCGACTGCATCCGCGGAATCGGCGACGGTGCTGGTGCCCATCGCGATCGCATTGGCCGCGGAGGCCTTGGCGCTGTTGCCGATGGCGACTGCCTGCGCCGCGGAGGCGCTTGCGAGCGCGCCCACCGCGGTGGCGTTCTGGCCGCTCGCCGCCGAGCCAAACCCGATGGAGGTTGCGCGGGTGACGGTTGCGGCGGCGTTGTTGCCCATTGCCACGGTCCCGTCGGCCGCGGCGTTGGCTCCCGACCCCGCCGCGACGGAGCCGACTCCGCTCGACAGGGCCTGGTTGCCCATGGCCAGCGAGAAATCCGCAGAAGCGTTGGCGAGGTTGCCGAGCGCTGCCGAACTGATTCCTGCCGCCTTGGCCAATGTGCCGATGGCCGCGGAATCGGTGCCTGTTGCGTTGACTCCCCAGCCGCCCGCGAACGCACGCTGGCCGGTGGCCGTCGAGCTGACCCCGACAGCGGTGGAGTTCACGCCCGCGGCATTGGCGAAGGTGCCCAGGGCGCTTGCGCCCGCCGCGGTAGCCCGGGCGGCCGCGCCGAGCGCGACCGCGTTGGTATCGCTCGCGGCCGAGCCGGTGCCCATCGCCATTGCCGAAGCGCCGGAGGCCACCGCGGTCGGGCCGAGAGCCACCGCGCTGCCTGCGGTGGCCTGGCTCTGGAAGCCGATGGCCGTGGCGTTGTCCTTGGATGCCGTCACGTCCGTGCCGACGGCGATGGCGCCGATCGCCGTGGACCCCGTTCCCGCGACGGTGCGGGAGCCGATGTAGACCGAGTTCAGCTCGGAAGCGACCGACTGGAAGCCGACAGCCACCGCGTTCTGGGCGGTCGCCTGGGCGCGGGTGCCCTGGGCGACGGCATCGAGCACTGTCGCGGTTGCCTGGAAGCCGACGGCGACGGTGCGCAATGCGCTCGCGTTCGAGCCGAAGCCGACGGCGGTGGAGCTCTCCCCGCTGGCGACTGCGTGGGTGCCCACCGCGACGGTGTTGGTGTTGCTCGCCGTCACGTCCGTGCCGATACCGATGGCCCCGTCGGTCAGCGCACCCGTTCCCGCCGCGGTGCGCGCGCCGAGATAAATGGAGTTGGCGCCCAGGCTGTAGGCCTGGAAACCGAGGGAAATGGAGTTCTGCGCGGCGCTATGGGCGTTGTATCCGACCGCCAGTCCGCCCAGGACGTCCGCGGTCGCCAGCGAACCCAATGCGGTCGCCCCGATTCCCGAGGCTTTCGATTGAAAGCCCATGCACGAGGCGGTGCCGTTGTACAGGTTGAAAGGCGATGCCGAGCAATCCACCGCCTGCGCCTGCGCCAGGGAGGCCGCGCCCATTGCGCCGAGCGCCATCAGCGCGGTCATGAGTCCTGTGCGCCATCGTCCCGACGGGGGGAGAAAGAGGGCGCCGCCCGAGGTGGCGTCCACGCGGGTTCCGCTGCGTTTTCCTCCGGAGGAAGTGATTTCCGACGCCGCTACCCAGGCGCCTAGGGATTCGTTCCACAACGAACGATAAGTCTTGTTCATGAGCCCCGTCCCATCCATTCAAAGGTCGTTGAACGGCCAAAACCGTTCGGGCTCCCTGTGCAATATTTAAATTATTTTTTTTGCAAACAAATCTTATGGAATGAATGGATGTGCGCTGTCTTTAATGTCTCATTTAGGAGTCATTTTGTTGAATTTATTTGAATTTTAAATTGAGCCATGCATTCGAATAGTAATATGAAGATACTATTTGAATTATGTATTTACACTTTAATCTTAATTTCCTCATTCAGATATAAGTTGTAATCACTTTTTTGATATCAATGATGGCTGAAAAATAATTTGATTTTTCATTGACTTGTTGGATTTCCGTGCTACCACGCCGTTCCGGGCATCTCTGGGTATCGGCAATCGATACCCGGAGTAGCTTCTTTCACTTTAAGTGCCGGGAAGACATGTAAACGTTGCGATCCGTAGTGATAATTCCTGCCGATTCGAAATAGCAACGCCATCCAGCTCATTTTTTGCCATTTTTTCTGATCTCCCGCCATGCTCTTTCTCTCCCGTTCCTCTGTTTTTGCGGTATCGAATATCCTGCGCAGCGCTGGTTTCGCACTCGGCCTCGCACTGGTCTTGCCCGCAATGGCGCAGACCGCCGCGCCGTCGCCGCGCGTGCAATCCGACCTGAAGGACATCCGCATGAAGGCGATCGCCAGCCTGCCCAAGGCGGGCGGCAGCGCCAGTGAACGCGACGGCTGCCCGTGGCGCGTGATCCAGCCGAAATCGGCGGCGGCAAGGCTCGTGGCCGCGCAGGGTTGGGCCGTGATGGCCGACGTGCCTCTGGGCGCCTACCGCGCCATCAGCTTCGCCGGCCGGATGGAAGCCGGCACCAGCGGCACCTGCAACATCACCCAGGGCAACGTGGCCGTGTTCGACGGCGACAAGCTCGTCGCGCTGGCTTACGGCAAGTCGGCAGAAGACACGGCCATCGGCAACCTGACCGCGCTCGAAGGCGGCACGGTGCGCGTGTGGGACGGCGACATCGTCGGCTCCCCGGTGGGCGACCTGCGCGTGGAGGCCGACGGCACCGTGCGCCTGGGCAAGCTGGCCGACGAGGAGTCCGTCTGCAAGGGCCAGGCGAAGGTGCCGAACGTCTACGGCATGCCGATCGACAAGGCGCGCAAGGCGCTGGCCGATAAAGGCTGGAAGCCCGTGCGCATCAAGCCGGACGGCGAATCGCGGCAGGCGGGCTTCATCAAGCGCGGCATCGTCGAGGTCGAGTCCTGCGCCGGAACGGGCCTTGCCTACTGCAGCTTCAGCTACACCGGCCCGGCCGGAGCGCTGTCGCTCGTCACCGCCGGCGAGAAGGGCCTTCCGGACGTCGTCGGCTACGACGTCAAGTGCCGCTGATCGAGACAGATGAAATACGCCGCAATACACGCCGCCTGCATCGCCCTGCTCGTCGCCGGCGCAGGCTCCGCGCACGCGATCGACTGCAGGAAGGCCGGCAACCGCGTCGAGCACATGATCTGTGCCGACGCGAAGCTCAAGGCCGCCGACGCGGAGATGGGCAAGGCCTACGCCGCCGTCATGCAGCAGGCCGGCAACGACGCCGAGCTGCGCGCGATGCTGGGGCGCAGCCAGAAGCGCTGGATCGAAGCCCGCGACGTGCGCTTCGATACGCCGATGGATTACCCGGGAGCGCCCGACGCAGCGGCCTTGCCGCGCAGCCTCCTGCAGGAAATGCGCCGCCGCACCCGCATGCTGAGCGAACCCGGCAAGGCCGACCGTGCCGTGCCGCGCCTGCTCGAAACGGCGCAGGAGCAGCGCAAGTTCCTCGCGCAGTTCACGGGCGGGCCGTTCGCGGGCTTCACGACCTCGTGCGACTTCCTGCCCGGCGGCCAGCAGCTGAGCTACGGCTGCTTCAGCGACCGCAGCTACCAGCACCGCGACCGCGTCTGCACGCTCAAGGACGACTGGGCGAGCGGCGGCTACTACCAGACGCGCCTGGTCGGCAACGTCGTCCGGGGCCGGCTCGAAACCGTGGCGATATGCGGCGATGGTTCCGAAGGCGGCAGCCCGTGCCCAGAACCGGACGGCTCCGGCAGGCCGGGCGCGCGTTGGAACCTGCAGCCCGGCCGTGCCGCTTCGGCACCCACGGATGCGCCGAAGCTGGATGCCGAAGCCGAACTCGGCGCCGAAGACACCGGCTGGCTGCGCGCCTGCCTGACCGATGTTCGCTATCCGCAGGGCGCGAAGGCCGGCGCAGCACGCTGAAACCTGCCGCGGGCGCAGCGGCGTTCATGGCAATGCCTGCAGCTCTACGCCAGCGGATACGGCGACGCGGCGCTCGACCGCTGGGCGGCCCGCATCGAGGCATGGAGCCAGGGCCGGCAGGTGCGCGATGCGCGGCTGGCTTCGGATGTCGGCGCGCGGCGAGGCAGGCACGACGTCTACTGCTATTTCGACAACGACACCAAGGTGCGCGCGCCCTACGACGCGGCGCACCTGGCGATGCGCCTCGGTCTTCCGACGGGCTTCGAGCCCGGCGAGCAGGCCACGCGGAACGCCGCGTCGTCCGGGACGAAGAAAGCCGGCCGCGGCGGCTGATAGGCTCGCGTGCTCATTCCGGGCGGAGCCTTTCTCACGATGTCCAGCAACCAGTTCCAGATCGGCAAGTACGCGTTCGAATTCGCGCCGGACACGGAAGTCCTCTTCGAGGACGGCGGCATGTCCTTCAACCTGAAGGCGCGGCCCGTCGCCTTCGACAAGACGCTGCACGCGCCGCCCTTCGACCCCGAGGGCTCCGACAACCCGGCGCCCGGGCAGATCGCTCCTTCCTTCTGGTCTTCGACCTTCCACTTCCACGACAACCACGACGCGCCGCACCGGCGGGTGCGCTACCTGAAGAACCAGCCAACGCACGGCTTCTACATGTGGGAGAAAGGCTTCGCCTTCGGCACGCGCTTCTTCGGCGAGATCGACCTGCGGCCCGACCGCATCGAGATGCACGGCCTGCTGCGGCACGACTACGAGACGGACGAGCAAGGCGTCGCGGTGCATGTGGTGTGGAACTGCGCGCGGGGAGAAGTGCAGCTGCGCCCCTACACGTACAGCAGCTTCGAAGAGGCAATGGCCGCACCGCCCGAACGCGTGCGCCGCCTGCTCGTCAGCCCCTGGGACGCCCGCTGGCGCGACGAGCTGTTGCGCTTCACGCAGCTCGAGTTCCTGTCGCTGGAAGACCTGTGGACCGGCACACCCGAGACGGCCATCACCGCCTTGCCCGAATCCTTCTGCAAGCTGACGCGCCTGCGCGAGCTGTATCTGCGCACCCGCTATCTCGCCCGCCTTCCGGAAGACCTCGGGGCGCTCGAACAGCTGGAGGTGCTTTCGCTTCAGCACTGCCGCATCGAGGCATTGCCCGACAGCATCGGCCAACTCGCGAAGCTGCGCAGGCTGCTGCTCGACGGAAACCAGCTCACCACGCTGCCCGAGTCGGTGGGCAAGCTGCCGGCCCTCGAGCTGCTGAGCATCAACCGGAACCCGTTCGAGTCGCTGCCTGCCTCGCTGCAGAACATCGCGAAAGTCGATATCGAGAAGAAGAACGAAGCGCTGTTCCGCGACATCCGCTACCGCCCCGACGTGGAGGTGGCGGTCGACCGGGAAGCCTTCATGGCATGCAGCAGCCCGCGGCACGTGGCGCTGCTCGGCGATGCACTCGCGCGGCATGGACTCACGGACTACGAAGGGCCGCTGCGGCGCAACGCGCGCCAGGCGTTGCGCCTGTGCACCACGCAGTCCGAGGATTACGCGACCCCGGGCAGCACGCGAATCGGCGGCACGCCCGACCTGCCGCCCGGCATCGACTACCCCAGCACCGATGGAAGGCTCTGGCGCTTCTACGCGCAGATCGATCTCGCGGAGATCGCCGCGCTGCAGTCGTGGCTGCCGCGCACCGGCCGCCTCTACTTCTTCGGCGAAGGCCAGGAGGAGGGCGATGGCGTGCGCGTCCTGCATTCGGATGCACCCGCGTCCGCACTCCTGCCTCATGCATGGCCCGAGGACGGGGAGTTCTCCGACGGCTGTGGCGTGGGCGATGCGCACGAAGGCTTCAAGGTCCGCATCGACGCGACCGTTTCCCTGCCGAATCTCTACAACGCCGGTGGCGGGCGCCTGAGCGGCGAGGACTCCGCATTGCTCGCGATCGACAAGGACGACGGGCAGCAGGAGGCCTACTGGGCCCTCGAAGCCGAGTTCGGCGGCGACGGCGAGGGCAGGAACGGCGCGCACCTGATGAACGCCCACGTGTTCACGCAGCACGAGAACCCACAGGAGCAGGCCTCGCGCGATAAAGGCGGGCTGCCCGAGGAGTGGGTGAACCTGCTGACGTTGCGATCCGACAGCAAGCCGGGCTTCTGCTTCTGGGATGCCGGCACCATCACCTTCAGCATCCACGAGAAGGACCTGGCCATCGGCGATTTCTCGCGCGTGCACTGGAGCCTGGAAAGCAGCTGAGGCTGTTGCGTTGCCGGGGTTTCGCGTCCGCTTCGATGCGGACTAGAACTTTCGCAGTCCCGCTCGCGTTGTTCTTTCGCAATACCCGCATTCCGGTGTGTCCGATGGCGGATCGGCACGCGTTTCGATACCTAGAATCGCGCCGGTTCGGGCCCATGCCCCAGCCCTCTACCACCCCGGAGAAGCCGCGATGTCCTTTTCGTTCGGTGCCGTCGTCGTCACGTACTTCCCCACCGACGGGCAACTGACGAATCTCCATTCGCTCGCGCACTCATGCCAGCGTCTTTGCGTGGTCGACAACACGCCGGAGGCGGGCGACTGGCACGGCGCGCTGGTCGAAGCGGGCATCACCGTGCTGCACAACGGCAATCGCGGCGGCATCGCCGGTGCCTTCAACCGCGGCATCGCGAAGCTCGAAGAGCAGGGCGCTGAACTGTTCTTCCTGCTCGACCAGGATTCGGTGCTGCCGAGCGGCTACTTCGATGCCATGTGCCAGGCCGCGGCGACGGCGCAGGAAACGGGGCGCAGCGAAGGCCGGGAAGACGCGGCCTTCCTCATAGGCCCGCTGGTCCACGACACCAACCTCGATGCGCTGATTCCGCAGTTCGGCCTGCAGGGCAAGCGCGTCTACCAGTTCGACCTGAGCAAGCCCTTCACCGAGCCGCTGGTCCGTTGCGCCTTCATGATCTCTTCGGGCTCGCTGATCTCGCGCGGCGCCTGGGCCAGGGTCGGCCGCTTCGACGAGCGCTACGTGATCGACCACGTCGATACCGACTACTGCATGCGCGCCCTGCGCAGCGAGGTGCCGCTCTATCTCAATCCGCAGGTGGTGCTGCGCCACCAGATCGGCGACATCGAGGCCAGGTCGCTGTTCGGCTGGAAGATCCATTTCATCAACTACCCGGCCGTGCGGCGCTACTACATCTCGCGCAACGCGCTCGACCTCTCGCTGGCGCACATGCGTGCCTTTCCGGCGATCCTGTTCATCAATGTCTACACGCTCAAGCAGATCCTGCCCATGCTGATGTTCGAGCGCGACAGGCTCAGGAAGAGCATCGCGCTGCTGGTCGGCTGCCTCGACGGACTGCTCGGCCGGCTCGGCGGCATCCGCGAGGCGCGCCCGCGCGTGGGCAAGTACCTGAGCCGCAGCGGTTGAGGAGCGGGCGATGACCTCGACCCTGCAGGCACCGCGCGTGCGCCGCGCCGCGCTCGTCTTCATCTTCGTGACGGTGCTGATCGACTTCCTGGCGTTCGGGCTGATCCTTCCCGGCCTGCCGCATCTGGTGGAGCGCCTCGCAGGCGGCAGCACCGCCACCGCGGCGTACTGGATCGCGGTGTTCGGCACGGCGTTCGCGGCGATCCAGTTCGTCTGCTCGCCGGTGCTGGGCGCGCTGTCCGATCGCTTCGGGCGGCGGCCGGTGATCCTGCTGTCGTGCCTGGGCCTGGCGGTCGACTTCGTGTTCATGGCCCTGGCCGACAGCCTGCCGTGGCTCTTCATCGGCCGCGTGGTGTCGGGCGTGTTCTCGGCCAGCCTCACCACCGCCAATGCCTACATCGCCGACGTGACGTCGCCGGAAGAACGGGCGAAGAGCTACGGCATCGTGGGCGCGGCCTTCGGCGTGGGGCTGGTGATCGGGCCGGTGCTCGGCGGCCAGTTGAGCCACATCGACGCCCGCCTGCCGTTCTGGTTCGCGGCCAGCCTGACGATGCTCAACTTCTGCTACGGCTTGTTCGTGCTGCCGGAATCGCTTCCGCCCGAGGGACGCAGCAGGAAGCTCGACTGGTCGCATGCCAACCCCATCGGCTCGCTGGTGTTGCTGAAGCGCTATCCACAGGTGTTCGGCCTGGCGGCGGTGATCTTCCTGATCAACCTTGCGCAGTACGTCTACCCCAGCGTCTTCGTGCTGTTCGCCGACCACCAGTTCCAGTGGAAGGAAGACACCGTGGGCTGGGTGCTCGGGCTGGTGGGCGTGCTCAGCGTGCTGGTCAACGTGTTGCTGATCGGGCCGGGCGTGAAGCGCTTCGGCGAGCGTCTCGCGCTGCTGTTCGGGCTGGGTTGCGGCGTGCTCGGCTTCGTCATCTACGGCGTGGCCGATGCCGCGTGGGTCTTCATGCTCGCGTTGCCCTTCGGCACCCTGCTGACCTGTGCCGGGCCGGCCGCGCAGGCACTGGTCACCCGGCAGGTCGATGCGGCGGAGCAGGGGCGCATCCAGGGTGCGCTGACGAGCCTGGTGTCGGTGGCGGGCATCGTCGGGCCCGCGATGTTCGCCGGCAGCTTCGGCTACTTCATCGGCACCGATGCGCCGGCGCGCCTGCCTGGTGCGCCGTTCTTCATCGCCGCACTGTTCCTGGGCATCGGTGCGCTGGTGGCCTGGCGCTGCACGCGGCCGGCGGTGGCGGTCGCGAGGGAAGCGGTGGTCGAGCCGACCTGACGCGGCCGGGGACCACGCCGCCCTCGGCGGTATCGGCGTTGTCGGTGAATCAGGGAAAACGATGGATCGGCATGGTCCGGGCCGCTGCGGCCGCGCCTGCTGTGCGATCTCGGGGTACTCGCCGGACCGTTCGTACGTAATTCCCCTTACGGCTGCGTCAGATTGCAATCAGTTTGACGCCAGAGCATGCAGGGGTCCGGCTTTCCGCCCGGATGGAGACGATCAGCGCCGGTTTGCCGGTGCCGGTGATTTCGAAACCCATCGCACAAGAAGAGATGAAAAACAGAACCCTTGTCAGAGGCTTGTTCCTCATGGCGATAGCGCTGGCCTTCGGCCTGACCTCGCTTCGCTACCCCATCGGAGACTTGAGCCGCGCCGGCCCCGGTTTGTTCCCCGCCATGATCAGCGCCATGCTGCTGGTGATCGCGGTGTCCACCGTGATCCGGTCGTTCTTCGTGGAGCGCGTGGCGCTGGAGTTCAACTTCAGGAACATCGCGCTGATCCTCGGCAGCCTCTGCGGCCTGGCCGTGATCTCCATGTACGTGAACATGATCGCCGGGATCATCTTCATGGTCTTCTGCTCGGGCTTCGCCGCGTCATCCTATTCGGTGGTGCGCAACGTGAAGATCTCCGCCGGGTTGGTCCTCATGGCGCTGGCCCTGCAGAAGCTGCTCGGCCTGAACCTGCCGCTGTATTGAGGAAGGACCGAGCATCATGGAAGTTCTCAACAACCTCGCGTTCGGGTTCTCGCATGCCCTGACCATGCAGAACCTGCTGTTCTGCGCCATCGGCTGCACGGTGGGCACGCTCGTCGGCCTGCTGCCCGGCCTCGGCCCGCTGGCGACCATCAGCCTGCTGCTGCCGCTGACCTACTCGATTCCCACCACCGGCGCGCTCATCATGCTGGCCGGCATCTACTACGGCGCGCAGTACGGCGACAGCGTCAGCGCCATCACGATGAAGATCCCGCATGCCAGCAGCATCGTGGCCTGCATCGACGGCTATGCGATGACGCTCAAGGGCCAGACGGGCCTGGCGCTCTTCACCGCGGGCTTCTCCAGCTTCATCGGCGGCACGGTCGCGATCCTGGTGCTGTCGTTCCTGGCGCCCGTGCTCGGCGAAGTCGCCTTCCTGTTCGGCCCCGCCGACTATGTGGCGATGATGCTCGTGGGCTTCGTGTGCGTGAGCTTCGTGACCACCGGCAGCCTGCTCAACGGCCTGGCGATGTGCATGATCGGCGTGCTGCTCGGCACCATCGGCACCGACGTGAACAGCGGCATGCAGCGCTTCACGCTCGACCTGCCGTTCCTGGTCGACGGCGTGGGCATCGTGAGCATCGCGCTGGGCTGCTTCGGCATTGCCGAGATCACCAAGAACCTCGACTCGCGCGAGGAGCGCTCGCCCTTCAACGGCAAGATCAACCTGATCCCGACCTGGGCCGAGTTCAAGCGCATCATTCCCAGCGCACTGCGCGGCAGCGCGATCGGCTCCTTCCTGGGCATCCTGCCCGGCGGCGGCCCGACCATCGCCCAGTTCGCGGCCTACGCGATCGACAAGAAGGTCAGCAAGTACAAGCACGAGATCGGCACGGGCTGCATCGAAGGCGTGGCCGGCCAGGCCGCTGCCGACGAGGCCGCCGCGCGCACCAGCTTCATTCCGCTGATGAGCATCGGCATTCCCGAGAACGCGGTGATGGCGCTGATGCTGGCCGCCTTCATCATCAAGGGCATCCAGCCCGGCCCGAACATGATCGGCAGCCACCCCGAGCTCTTCTGGGGCCTGGTGGCCAGCATGTGGATCGGCAACGTGTTCCTGCTCGTGCTGAACGTGCCACTGGTGCGCTACTGGCTGTCGGTGTTCAAGATCCCGTACGCGGTGCTGTTCCCGTCGATTTTGTTCTTCTGCTGCATCGGCACCTACAGCGTGAACAACAGCCTGGAAGACATCTTCATCACCGCCGCCTTCGGCTTCATGGGCTACATGTTCATGCGGCTCGAACTCGACGCGGCGCCGCTGATGCTGGGCTTCATCCTCGGCCCGATGCTGGAGGAGAACTTCCGCCGCGCGATGCTGCTGAGCCGCGGCAGCTTCGGCATCTTCGCCACCCGCCCGATCAGCGCCACGCTGCTGAGCCTGGTCGGCGTGTTCATCGTGTGGCAGGTGACTTCGTTCCTGATCAAGGTGCGCAAGAGCAAGGGGGCCGCGCTGCCGCCGGCCGTGGGCGCGCTGGAGCCTCAGGAATAAGCAGGCAGGCTGCCTCTCCCGATCAGGTAGAGACCATGTTCGCCGCGTTGCCCGATCCGGGTGACGCGGCGAACTGCTTTCCGGCCTGCTTTCGGGCGGTAGCGTTCGCGCGCAGCGTCAATGCATGCGCGCGAACTTCCCCGGCGGCTGTCCCACGTGCCGGCTGAACGCGGTGCTGAACGTGCTGGCCGATCCGTAGCCCACCCGTTCGGCCACTTCCGCGATCGCAAGCTCGTCGCGGCGCAGAAGCTCCTTGGCCACGGCCATCCGCCATGAAAGCAGGTACTCCATCGGAGGCATGCCGACGGCGCGGTTGAAGCGATCGAAGAATGCCGAGCGCGACAGCGCGCTCTTGCGCGCCAGCTGCTCCACCGTCCAGCCGCGCGCGGGATCGCCGTGCATGTGGCGGAAGGCGGCGGCGAGCCGCTTGTCCGCGAGGCCGCGCAGGAGCCCGGGCGAGGCCTGTTCGCCCGAGGTGGTGCGCAGGGCCTCCACCAGCAGCACTTCCACGAGACGCGTGAGCACCAGCTCGCGGCCCGGCCGACGGTCCAGCGATTCGTCGCGCACCAGCTGCGTCAGCAGCGGCAGCTTCTGCGAACCCCGCACATGCAGCACAGCGGGAAGCAGCGACACCAGCATGGCCGAGTCGGGTGAGTCGAACTCGAAGTAGCCACCCAGCATCCGCACGTCGGGCCGGCCGCCGCGCGTGCCGTGTCGGATTTCGCTGCCGCTCGTGTCCGTGGCCGCCTCGAGCGCGTCGACGGGCGTCGGCGTGCCCGGTTCAAGACTCGTCATCGTGAAGCCGGGCGTGGTGGGCAGCAGGACGAAGTCGCCCGCGGTGAGGGTCAGCGTTTCCTGTCCATCGACGGACAGCAGGCAGCTGCCTTCGAGCAGTGCGCAGAAGCTCGGCCGGCCGAACTGCGTGTAGCGAACGCCCCAGCGCCCGGCGCCGCTGATCACCTTGGAGAACACCGCCCTGGGCTTGAGCAGCGAGATCACCTGCGAGAGCGGATCGATGGCCATGGCTGGACTTTCGCAAACGAATGATGGACTGATGATTGTAGATAGTCCGGTTGATCGAGCCTATCGTACGGGCTCCTTCCAACCACGCACTCACACACAGAGGACCACCATGAAGACTGTTCTGATCACCGGCTGCTCGTCCGGCTACGGCCTTGCCACCGCGCGTCACTTCCATGCCCAGGGCTGGAACGTGATCGCAACCATGCGCACGCCGCGAGACAAGCTGCTCGAAGAATCCCCGCGCATGCGCGTGCTGGAGCTCGACGTGACCCGGCTCGGGAGCATCGCCGCCGCGCTCGAGGCGGCCGGCCCCATCGACGTGCTGGTCAACAACGCCGGTATCGGACTGTTCGGCGCCTTCGAGGCAACGCCGATGGCGACGACGCGCGAACTCTTCGAGACCAACACCTTCGGCGTGATGGCCATGACGCAGGCCGTGCTGCCCGCGTTCCGCGAGCGCCGCGGGGGCGTGATCGTCAACGTGACTTCGAGCGCGACCCTTGCGCCCATGCCGCTGGTTGCGGTCTACACCGCCAGCAAGATGGCAATCGAGGGCTTCACGGCCTCGCTGGCGCACGAGCTGGCTGCGTTTGATGTCGCCGTGAAGCTGGTCGAGCCGGGCTACGCGCCCACGACGCGATTCACCGAGAACGGCGGCGAGCGCATGCAGGGCCTGATCACGCAGCAGTATGCGCCCCTTGCGCAATCGATCTTCGGCCTGCTGTCGCAGACCACGCAGGTGACGAAGGAGTCCGACGTGGCCGAGGCCGTCTGGCGTGCGGCCAACGACACGACCGGGCAACTGCGCTTTCCCGCCGGTGCGGACGCGGTCGCGCTGGCGCAGCAGGCGGCCCGCTGAAGAGGCCGGCCGCCGTGGCCGGTCTGTCATCCGTTTGACGCCTTCCGCCGGTTCAATGGCCCGCAGCCGCGCGCTTCACCCGGAGCGCGCGCCTTCATCGCAAGGGGGACCGCCGTGAACGAAGATGCGATCGACGCCTTCAAGGCCAGCCTGGAAAGCACCGCCGCGGAGCGCGAACAGGTGAGGAAGCTGGTGGCCGAAGGCCGCTGGCGCGATGCCGAGCCCGACATCGACCGCTCGCGCGCCTATGCCGCGAGGCACCGCACGCTCATGGCGCGCGGCGGCGCGGAATCCATCACCGGCGACACCGAGGATTTCCAGCGCGCCAGTTTCCTGTCGCAGGGCGCAATCACCGCCCGGGCCGTGGGCTATGTCGAGGTCAACTACGGCACCAAGGCGGAGGTCGGCACGGGCTTCATGGTCAGCCCCGGTCTCTTCATCACCAACCGCCATGTCATCGAGGACGAGGTCGCGGCGCGCGGCGCTCAGGTGACCTTCTTCCGCGAGCTCGACGAGCGCGGCGTGCCCCGGCCCACCACGACCTTCCTGCTAGACCCCGACCGCTTCGCGCTGTTCTCTCCAGACGACCAGCTCGACTACGCCCTCGTCGCGCTGGGCCGCAGGCAGTCGGGGCAGGCCGAGGCAACCGATCTGGGCTTCTGCGCGCTCTCCGACCAGCCCGACAAGCACGTGCTCGGAATGAACACGAACATCATCCAGCACCCCTCCGGCTGGCCCAAGATGATCTCGGTGCGCAACAACATCCTCACGGCGCGCACCGACCGCACCTTGCTGTACGAGACCGACACGGAGCAGGGCTCCTCGGGTTCGCCGGTGTTCAACGACGACTGGCAGCTGGTCGCCCTCCATCACTGGGGCGAACCCTTCATCGATCGCAATGCCCTCGGCGACAAGGTGCCGCAGAACGTGAACGAGGGCGTGCGCATCAGCGCCATCTACAGAGACCTCTCAAGCCGCATGAGCGGGCTGCCGGCCGAATGGCAGGCCCTGCTGCGCCAGGCGCTCGCGGCAGCGGGCAGCGCCCCGGCCACGGGCAGCGACCGCAGGCTTTCGCCGCCCCGGCCTTCGGCGCAGGAGGCCAGGAGCATCGAGATCACGAACCCAACCACGGAGCAACAGACCATGGCCACCTCGAGCAGCGCATCGCCTTCCAACTCCATCCGCCTGACCGTGCCCATCGAGCTGACCATCAGCATCGGGCAGGCGGTGCAGGCGCAGCCGGTGGTCGTCGTCGCGCAGCCTTCAGCGCTTGCCGGCGATGCAGCCGCCCAGCCGAAGGTGCTGGCCCGTGGCGCCGAGGCCGTGCAGGTGGACCAGGACTACGCCAATCGCAACGGCTACGACTCGGGCTTCATTCCCGGACTGGAACTGCCGCTTCCGGAGCCCTCCGCCACGCTGGCGCGGCAGGTCGCCCCTCTGCGCGCCGAAGAGCCCGATGCAGCCGGCGGCGAGCTGAAGTACGAGCACTTCAGCCTGAAGCTCAACAAGTCGAAGCGCATCGCCGTCTTCACCGCGACCAACATCGATGGCGAAACCTACCTGGAGGTCGACCGCAAGACCGGCCAGCCCAATGCCTCGGAAGGCGAGGTGTGGTTCAAGGATCCGCGCGTCAGCGCGAGCTTCGTGCTCGACCAGACTTTCTATTCGGCGTGGTCTACCTACTTCGATCGCGGCCACCTGACGCGGCGCACTGACCCGACATGGGGCTCCGCCGAGGATGCCGCGCGCGCCAATGCAGACACCTTCCATTTCACCAACTGCTCGCCACAGCATTTCAGGTTCAACCAGAGTGCGCGGTACTGGCAGGGGCTGGAGCGCTACGTGCTCGAGAACGGCACGCTCGCGGGCGACGTGCGGCGCAGGCTGGCCGTCTTCCAGGGGCCGATCTTCGACGACAAGATCGACCTCTGGGCCGACGACGTGCAGATCCCCTCGTCGTTCTTCAAGGTCGTGGTCTGGAAGGGGCAGGCCGGTCCCAGGGCCGTGGGGCTGGTGGCGGACCAGTCGAAGCTTCTTTCTGAGCCCCGGCGCAGCCTCGGCACGCCGCAGGCACTCGCCTCGGTGGACGTGAACCAGTGGCGCGTGCCCATCGCGAAGATCGAGGCGCAGACCGGGCTCGACTTCGGCGAGCTGATCCGCTCGGCCGACACCATCGCCAGCGCGGGCCAGCCGCGCGTGGGCGAAGGGCTGGTGCTCGTCACGAGCTTCGAGAGCATCCAGCTCTGACGGCCGGTTTCAGCCCGCCGCGGCAGCAGTGGTAGCGGCGGTCAGCTGCGCATCGGGCTCGCATTGCAACGCGGTGTCGGTGCTCGGGATGGGAGTCGTGAGGATCTGGGCCAGCCAGTGATCGAGCGTGTCGCCCGGCGGCGGCGCCGGACGATGCTCGCGAGGGAGTTCCGGGGCGCTGGGGGTGCTGCGGGTGATGGGCCCCACCTCGTCGGGAAACCATCTGAAGATGCTGACCTGGCTCTTGTAGCCGTCACCCGAGCGCACGAAGAGAAACCCCTGCTGTGCGTTGCCCTCCGCATCGACCGGAACACCGGCGGCCCGCAGGGCCGTGACCCTCGCGCCGGTGTCCATGTCGCACGGCAGCTTCAAGGTGATGGTTGCGTTGTGGACCATTCGTCTCGCCATGTTCGTACCCTCATGCTTTCTTGCGGCTCGCTGACTCGAAAAGCTTTCCCAGGGGCCCGCGTTTTTTTGCAAGGGAGGCGCGGGCCTCCCGGAATGTCATGGCCGTGCCGATTACTTGTCGTGATGCAGGTAGGTCGCCTGCTTCGGCAGCAGCAGGCTCACGGTGAACGCCACGACCATCATTGCCGTCACGTACCAGTAGAAGTACGACTCGTGCCCGATCGACTTCAGGCCCAGCGCCACGTACTCGGCGCTGCCGCCGAAGATGGCGTTGCCCACGGCGTAGGAAAGGCCCACGCCCAGTGCGCGGATCTCGGGCGGGAACATCTCGGCCTTCACGATGCCGCTGATTGATGTGTAGAAGCTCACCACCGCCAGCGCCAGGGTGATCAGTGCGCCGGCCACGAGCGGGCTGCTCACGTTCTGCAGGTTGCTCAGCACCGGCACCGTCATCAGCGCGCCCAGCGCGCCGAACAGCAGCATGTTGCTGCGGCGGCCGATGCGGTCCGACAGCGCGCCGAACAGCGGCTGCATGCACATGTAGATGAACAGGCAGGCCGTCATCACGTTGCTGGCGGTCTTGATCGACATGCCGGCCGAGTTCACCAGGTACTTCTGCATGTACGTGGTGAAGGTGTAGAAGATCAGCGAGCCGCCGGCCGTGTAGCCCAGCACCACGAAGAAGGCGCGCTTGTGGTTGGTGAAGAGCTCTCGCATCGTGCCCGCGCCCTTGGCCTCGCGGGTCTTGTTGCTGGCGGTCTCGGTCAGCGTGCGGCGCAGCATCAGCGCGACGACTGCTGCCACGGCACCCAGCACGAAGGGAATGCGCCAGCCCCAGGCCTTGAGCTCGGCCTCGTCGAGCACCTGCTGCAGCACCACCACGACCACCACCGCGAGCAGCTGGCCGCCGATCAGCGTGACGTACTGGAACGACGAGAAGAAACCGCGCTGGCCGCGCATGGCCACTTCGCTCATGTACGTGGCGGTGGTGCCGTATTCACCACCCACCGACAGGCCCTGCAGCAGCCGCGCGAGCAGCAGCAGCGCCGGAGCGGCCGCGCCGATCTGCGCGTAGGTCGGCAGGCAGGCGATGACCAGCGAGCCCACGCACATCATGACCACCGAGGTCACCATCGAGGTCTTGCGGCCCTTGCGGTCCGCGATGCGGCCGAACAGCCAGCCGCCGATCGGGCGCATCAGGAAGCCGGCCGCGAACACGCCGGCCGTGTTCAGCAGCTGGACGGTGGGGTCGGACTTGGGGAAGAAGGCCGGCGCGAAATAGATGGCGCAGAAGGCGTAGACGTAGAAGTCGAACCATTCCACCAGGTTGCCGGAAGAGGCCGCGAAGATGGCGAAGATGCGCTTGCGCTTTTCCTCGAAGGTATAGGGCGTGTTGTTGTTGGCGGAGGCGGGTGCCGCGTCGGGGCTGGATGCGCCGGCGGCCGCGCTTGCGATGGCGGTCATGAAGGGGTCCTTGTCTCTGGCTGCGGCCCGCGGCGTAAGAAAAAAAGGCACGCGGGGGCCGTTGCGGCGAGTCTGTCCGGCCGGTGCGGCGCTGTCGTCCGTAACCGGCCGTTAGCCGTCTACGTATCGGTACGCAAGGGTAAATACCTAGAAGCCCGATGCGGGCTGCTCATGACACCGGATCGTGCATGACTGCCGAGCGGGGCGGCAGGGGCTTGCCATCCGACAGTTGCCCCCGGAAGTGCTCGATAGTCCTGCGCAGGCCTTCCTCGAGTTGCACGCCCGGCTGCCAGCCGAAGATGCGCCTGGCGGCGCGCACGTCGGGGCGGCGCTGCATCGGATCGTCGGACGGCAACGGCGCAAAGACCAGCTTCGACGATGATCCTGTGAGTTCGATGACCAATTGCGCAAGATCCCGCACGCTGACCTCCGCCGGGTTGCCGATGTTCACCGGCCCAGGTTCACCTGATTCCGTCTCCATGAGCCTGTCAAGGCCTTCGACAAGATCGTCGACGAAACAGAAGCTGCGCGTCTGCAAGCCTTCACCATAGACGGTGATCGGTTCGCCACGCAGCGCCTGCACGATGAAGTTCGGTACGACGCGCCCGTCTTCGGGGTGCATGCGTGGGCCATAGGTATTGAATATCCGCGCGACACGGATATTCACGCGGTGCTGCCGGTGGTAGTCGAAGAACAGGGTCTCGGCGCAGCGCTTTCCTTCGTCGTAGCAGCCGCGGATGCCGATCGGGTTCACCCGGCCACAGTAGCTCTCGGGCTGGGGGTGGACGTCGGGGTCTCCATACACCTCGCTGGTGGATGCCTGCAGGATGCGCGCGCCAAGGCGTTTCGCGAGTCCCAGCATGTTGAGCGCCCCGATGACGATGGTTTTTGTGGTTTGGATCGGGTCGTGCTGGTAGTGCACCGGGGAGGCCGGGCTGGCGAGGTTGTAGATCCGGTCGACCTCGACATGCAATGGCTGGATCACGTCGTGGTGCATCAGCTCGAAGCGCGGATTTGGGAGCAGGTGCTCCACGTTGCGGCGTATGCCGGTGGAGAAATTGTCCGCGCACAACACCTGGTGGCCCTGGGCGAGAAGCCGCTCGCAAAGATGGCTGCCCAGGAAGCCCGCGCCTCCCGTCACCAGGATGCGGTGCCGCGCATTGCGGACGGGCGCGAGGGGCTCTTCAAGCATTTTCTTCAGCGACCGATGGCGTGGTAGTCGAAACCCTGGGAGCGGATCTCGGGATCGTAGAGGTTGCGGCCATCGAAGATCGACGGCTGCCTGAGCAGTGTCTTCAGCGCTCCGAAGTCCGGGCTCTTGAACGCTTTCCAGTCCGTGAGCACCACCAGGGCATCCGCACCGTCTGCGGCCTGCATGGCGCTATCGGCATAACTCAGCTGATGCACCAGCCCCGGCATGTCGCGCAGATCGTCCGCGAGCGTCTTGCGTGCCTCGGCGATGGCCGCCGGATCGTGCGCAACCACTGCCGCCCCACGCAGCAGCAGCGCCTTGATGACAGGGCGGCTCGGCGCTTCGCGCATGTCGTCGGTGCCGGGCTTGAATGCCAACCCCCAGATGCCGAACCGGCGGCCGCGAAGATCCTCGCCGAAGCGGCGCACGATCTTTTCGACCAGTACCAGCTTCTGCGCATCGTTTGCCGCCCGTACCGCTTCCAGCACCTGCAGGCGCTGGCCGTGGGCGGCGGCCGTGTGCACCAGCGCCTGGACGTCCTTGGGAAAGCAGCTGCCGCCATAGCCCAGGCCGGCATAGAGGAAGCTGTGGCCTATGCGCGGATCGGAGCCCACGCCTCGACGCACCTGCTCGATGTCCACGCCCACTTTCTCCGCAAGGTTCGCAAGCTCGTTCATGAAGCTGATGCGGGTGGCGAGCATCGCGTTGGCGGCGTACTTCGTGAACTCGGCCGAAGCCACGTCCATGTGGATCGTCCGGTCGCGCTGCCGGTTGAAGGGCGCGTAGAGCCGGGCCATGACCTCGCGAGCCCACCGACCCGCCTCGCCCGGCTCGCAGCCGAGCACGATGCGATCGGGGCGCATGAAGTCGGCCACCGCCGCGCCCTGCTTCAGGAACTCGGGGTTCGAGACGATGGCGACGGAAAGCTCCTCCGGGCCGCTGCCTGCCACTTCGCCACCGCTTGCCCGCCGCTGCGAGAGTTCCTGCTCGATGGCTGCACGCAGCTTGCCGGCGGTTCCCACCGGCACCGTGGACTTCACCGCAATCACTTTCGGGCCCCGCATGTGCAGTCCTATGCTGCGTCCCGCCGCCATGACCTGTTGCAGGTCGGCACGGCCATCCTCGCCGGACGGCGTGCCCGCCGCGATGAAGATCACGTCGCCATGGTGCACCGCGCACGCAACGTCGCTCGTGAAGCCGAGCCGGCCGCAGGACATGTTGCGCTCCACGAGCTGCTGCAACCCTTCTTCGTGGATCGGGATGCAGCCCGAGGAGAGCAGCTTCATCCTGCTCTCGTCGATGTCGAAGCAGAGGACTTCGTTGCCGGTCTCCGCAAGGCAACTGGCAGTGGTCAGGCCAACATAGCCGGCGCCGAAGACTGAGATTTTCATGAAAGGGGAGGTGTCGCTCGACGGCAGACCTTGCAGGAGACGGCGGGAGGAAGGGCCGGCGGGGCGCTATTTTGCGATGGCCCCGGGGTCCGCGGCTGTCCGCTTTCCCGAAGGAAGGTCGCAGACGCGAAACCACACGAGATACCACAGCGCCTTGAGTCCGTCGCGCCAGTTGATCTTCTTTCCTTCCTCGGAGGTTCGGCCCCGATAGCCGATGGGAACCTCGCAGATGTTCCATCGACGGGAGCGAACGATCTGCGCGCTCAGCTGGATCTCGCACCCGAAATCGCGGCATGTGATGGCCAGGGTGTCGTTCACCTCCCTGGTGAACATCTTGTAGCAGACCTCGATATCGGAGAGCCGCTTCCAGAAGAGCACGGCGAACAGCGTCGAGATCAGCCAGTTCGCGACGACCTGGGGATGGGAAATGAAGCGCGCGCGACCGATGCGCCTGCCCTTGAAGCGCGAGCCGTAGACCACGTCGGCGACCTTGCGATTGGCAATGAGGTCGTACATGACGCTCCAGTCCGCGGGGTCGTATTCGAGATCCGCATCCTGGATGACCACGACCTTTCCCGTCGCCGCCGTCAGGCCGGTATTCAGGCCGGCTCCCTTGCCTCGGTTGGTCTCGTGATAGAGCGCACGCACCGTGATCGGGGGCGTCGCCGACGCGCTTCCAAAGACGAGATTCCCGTCGCTCCCGATCTCCAGGTGCGAAGCCGAGCATCGCTCTCCGGGAAAATTGGCCTCGATCCATTCGCGGGTCCCGTCGACGGAGCCGTCATCCACAAGAAGAATTTCCTTCTCCACCTCGGGAAGAACCCTGGAGACGGCGACGAGAACGCAGGGGAGCGTGCGGACCTCGTTCAGGACGGGAATCACGATGGAGAGCATTGCGATTGACGCTCGATGGCGTATGGTGCGTTCGTTGAGGACGGGCGTTGCGGCTACCACGGCGGCAAGGTGAGCAGCAGGGTGAGTCCGATGACTGCATGGATGTTCCTGTAGACGGTTTGCAGCCTGCGTATGCCCGGATAGGTGAGGCCCTCTCGCAGGGTCCGCCACGCCGCGCGCAGGTGAATGACATACAGCAAGATGGACAACAAGAGCACGCGAGGGACAAGCCCGAGCAACGCGAGCGTGGCCAGCAGCATGTAGGCGGCGCTGAACAGCAGCAGTCCGGCGAGGAATGCTCCTTTCTTGCCGAACATGACCGCGTTTGTCCGGATGCCGTTGCGCAGGTCGCCCTCGTGGTCGCGCGTCTCGTGGGTCAGATGCCCCGCGGCGAATACGAGTCCGAAGTAGCAGCCAATGGCTGCGCTGTGCGGCGAGATCGGGGACAGGGCGGCATAGCCGAGCAGGAAATGAAGTGTGCCGCCGCAAAGATGGAGGAGGGAGCTCAGCAACGGCACGCCCTTGCCGTGGATCCCGCCCTGCAGGGAATAGAGGGCGCTCAGCGCGGCGATGGCCAGCGCAATGGCGAACGATGTCCGGCCGACCAGGGCAAAGATCAGCAGGCTGAGCGCCAGCAGGGCCAGCGCCAGGCTGCCCATCCTTGCCGAATTCTCGCCCTTCGCCACATAGGTTCCGCCAGCGCGGGTTGGATCCCTCAGGTCGCCGTGAATGCCCGACCAGTCGTTGAGCACGAAGACATGGGCGACGAGTAGAAGGTTGCCCGCCACCAGCGCGGCGATCGCGAGCAGGGTGGGCATGCTGAAGTCGGTCATCGCAAAGCACGCGCCGATCACTGGCGCCCCCTGCAGGACGCAGACCTCGTCGACGCGGATGCACGACAGAAGGCGCCTCAGCGAAGCGAGGCGTGCTGGCGCGGCCACGGGTTCGACATCCCGCTGGATCATCGGTCCGCTACTCCCGGGTTGCTGCTTGAAGGGCCCGGCTGCAGCCCGATTCCGTTGATGCCGTGGTAGAGCCTCAACCAGAGCACATAGCCCACCTCCTGCGACCAGTAGTAGCGGCGCACGGTGGCGGTCACGTCGTTGTGATACAGAAGCGGAGGATCGCTGGCCAGGGCCGAAAAATCGTTGAAGGCGAGGTCTTCCAGCAATCGGAGGACCTCGGCGCGCATTGCCGGACTGTGCGGTGCGCTGTCCAGCTGGTTGATGAGCGACGCTGCACGAACCCACATTTGCTGGCCGGGACCGGCTGGTTGCAGGCGCGAGGCGGGTAACTGCAACGGACAGCCGGCGCGATGCAGATCTCCAAGCCTAAGCACAGCCATCGGGGGTGCTCCCGAATAGTAGACCCAGAGGCTGCCGTCGTCGGCGCGCCGCATCAACGCTTGGCACAGCGCGCGTGCCGCGGCGGGGTCTTCCCGGACGAGCAACAGGTACAGATGCATCTGAATGCCGATGTCCGCGGGGTTCGGGTCCGAGCCGGGATCCAGGCACTGGAAGTCAGCTCGCTGTGCGAGCCAAGTGCGATACAGCCCGTCGTCGGTTCGGTATTTCTGGATGGTGCGAAGCGCCGCCGCCAGCCGGCTCCGGTCTTCTGCCGGTGCGACGCGCCATACCAGGGCCGTGTCGTCGGAGTCGGGCGTGATGGCACAGCCCAGCACCCCGATCGTCGATGCATCAGGCCTGCCGTGATAGCGCACGAGGCCGTCGGCCTCGATCTGGCTGGTGAGATAGCTGCGCGCCTTGTCCAGCATCTCCTGCATCCGGGTGGGGGCGGCGATCGGTGCGGCGATGTCCAGCATGACCGCGTTGAGATACGTGTTGAGTTCAGGCTTGGGGCTGTCGAAACGGGGAGTGTCTGTGAACGAGGTGAGCCAGTAGCCCGGTGCCTGCTGTCCGTGGGCAATGCGGTCTACCGCCAGCCGGGACGCATAGTTGAGATAGCGTTCCTTCGGATCGAGCGTGCTTTCGGGCGCGAGGTCGAAGGTGCGCTCGCGCAGGAGGCGGACGCCGCCGCCGGCGCGCGGGCGAACGACGGCCGCCAGCATATGCCTCCCGGGCTCCAGATGGCCTGCAGGAGCCCGCAGCCGCCATCCGGCCGGACTCTTCACTCCCACCGTCGCGCGGACATCGGGGCGTTCGAAGAAATGGCTCGTTCCAGCCACCTCGATTCCATCGATCAGCACCGCGACGTCATGGGGCGAGTCCGAGTCGACGAGTGCCCAGCCGGCAACGTCGATCTGCCGCTCCATGCGGGTTCCCTTGATGGCGTCGTGCACGGCGACATCGACCGTATCGATCAGGTCCACGTTGCCACGCAGGGCCATGAACAGGTCCGGCGGTACCGGCGAGTGTTTCAGCTCGGCGATGAATGCCGCATTGCGGGGATCCCACATGGGCTTCGTCCGGTCTCCGGCCTGCGTGGCCATCATTGCCGCATCGATGGCGCCGGTATACCAGAAGGCCCCCACGACCTGAATGCCGATCGACAGGGCGCACGCTGCAGCGAACAGCATGCGTCCGGTCCGCGACAGGGCCGCAAGAATGGGGGGGAGCATCCACATCAGCAACGGCACCATGTCCGTGAGCCACCGCGGCCCCCAGGAGATGCCCTGTCGCCAATCGACCATCGCGTAGCCGACGACCTGTGCGACCATGGCAACGCACAACGCCACGGTCAGATCCCGTTCGCTGCGCTCCCGGAGCGCGTAGAAGATCAGGCAAGGGACGAACAGCAGGAAGGGCGAGAAGACGAACAGTCCACGCGTGGGGCTGAACAGCAGCCCGGCAATGCCCTCCATCACGTTGTCGTTGATGTCCGTGGGGTTGACACTCAACCCGTAGGCTCCGGCCACATGGCCCACCGCACCCAGGTTGTAGGCCAGGGTCAGGATGACCGGGATGGCGCCCGAGAGGACGAACCATGGCCACCGGTTCCGTGCCCATCGCAATCCCAGGAGGCCGATCGCGGCGGCCAGCAGGGCGTCGGGTTGCCTGTTCGCACCGATCAGTGCGCACAGGAAGCCGGCGACAACCACGCGAATCAGCGTGCTCGGCCCGGTGACCAGCCACATTGTCGTGATGATGAGAAGCTGCGCCAGGCCGTGCATCCACAGTGCCTGGCTGCTGATCACCCACGCCGTGGTGCCGAAAGCGAATACCACGCTGAGGAATGCCGCGGTGCGGGGGGAGCTGCGCCTGCGCAGCAGCAGGTAGAGAAAGGCCACCGACGTCGCCGCGATCAGGGAGGCGCACAGCTTCTCCATGATGCGGGCTACTTTGTCGAAGATGTGAGGATCCCACGCGACGCTGTCGAGGTAACTCACGGCCGGCAGGTAAAGCGGCGAGACAACCACTGGCACGACGAGCGGGAATCTGGAGACGAGTCGTCCGTCGATCCCCTTCATGATCCAGAACGCCGTGCCGTCGTCGACCTGGGCGGTCGGAGGCGTTCGTCCCTGGGCGACAGAACTGGCGATCGGGTCCAGCAGTACGGTGTGATTGCTCAGGATCGAGAACGGCAGGAACCGCGCCGGATACGTGTCGCCGGCCGAGATCAGGCGCCCGTTGGCATTGAAGATCAGGAAAGACGCGACCGCCAGCAGCAGCGCGATCATCGCGTCCCGGAGGGAGGCGCCGGCCAGATGCCGTTCTGCATCGTCCCATGGCCTTTCGGGCACCAATCCGCTCATCGCCATGTTTTCTTCTTGCTGCCAGTTCCGCGCGATCGCGGCGGTTTCGTTGTCGGGGCGGCATTATGTAGCCGCGTTCGGGGAATGCGGGCACCGGGGGATCACCCTAAGAGGCGATTGCGCAGATCGGGGACTCGTGGCATAGGGCTCGGACCGGCGAATGCCGATCGAGGATCGGCCGTGCAAAACGGTTGCCAGTGCCTTGGTCCACGTGTCACGTTCAAGTAATAATCCCGAATCCGCCGATGATTCAGGCGCCGATCGGCTGCCGCCGCAACCCGATGCCCAGTGCTGCCTTGTCGGGGACCGGGCGCGCCAAGTACAAGGTGTCCGATGGCCATTTGCCCCCGCGCGATCTTCACTGTCTGCTCGAACAACTATCTTCCAATGGCCCGGGTGCTGCTCGAAAGCGCCAGGCGGCATCATCCGGAAGCCGCGATCTACCTGTGTCTGGCTGACGAGAGAGTGGCGGATACTGGCTTCTACCCGGGGATCTGCGAAGTGGTCACGGCCGACGCCCTCTCGATCCCTGACTTTCGCGAGTTCGCGTTCCGCTACGGCATCATGGAGTTCAACACGGCCGTCAAGCCGTTCATGTTCAGGCACCTGCTTGCCCGAGGACATGAAGAGATCGTCTACCTCGACCCGGACATCGAGGTGTTCGCTCCGCTGGATGCCGTGTTCGGGTTGCTCGACGACGGTGCGTCCTTCGTTCTCACGCCGCATCTGACGCAGCCCGCGGAGCAGGAGACCTTCCCGAACGACATCGGAATCATGCGGGCAGGTGTCTACAACCTCGGCTTCCTCGGTGTCGGCGCATGCGAGGAGACGGATCGCATTCTTCGTTGGTGGTCACGACGCCTCCAGTACGAATGCGTCAACGAGCCGGACCGGGGTATCTTCGTGGATCAGAAGTTCATGGACCTTGTGCCCGGCTTCGCGGACGGCGCCCGCGTTCTCCGGGACACTGCCTACAACGTGGCCTACTGGAATCTCCAGCAACGCACACTCGGCGGCACACCAGGCAATTGGCTCGTGGACGGCGCTCCGCTTCGGTTCTTCCATTTCAGCGGCATCGAACCGACCGACCTTCGACGGCTGTCGAAGCACACGGAGGCATTCCGCGACGACGCCGTTTCCCCGTTGCTGCAGGCGTTGATGCGGGACTACGCCGAGCAGGTACTGGCCAACGGCCACGGTAGAGTGCCCAATGCCACGTATGCCTATGGCAGGTTTTCCTCCGGTACCCAGATACCCGATCTGGTGCGGCGCATGTTCCGCGAGCGCCACATCCGATGGTCGGGCGGCGATCCGTTCGAGACCTACGAGGAGTACCTGCAGCTTCCGTGCGCGCAAGGCATTGCGTCGAGCTCGGGCTATGTGACGCAACTGATGGCTGACCTGCACCAGCGGGAGCCTTGGCTGCGATCCACATTCGACCTGAGCAGGCAGGAAGGTGTCGCAAGCTATCTCAACTGGTATATCGATCACGGCCGCAGCCTGCTGAAGGACGGGCGCCTGATCGAACCGGTTGCATTGCGTGCCAATGCCGTCCCGGCAGCCGGTATGCGGCGGCCGCCGGCAAAGCAGGAAGAAGCGGCGCCGGATGTTGCCGTGGTCGGCTATCTGCGCCTTGCACTGGGTGTCGGCGAAGCCGGCCGCCAGGTCCTGCGCGCGTTGCGCCATGCCGGATTCGACGCGCGCGGCCTGCCCATCCGCCTGAACTCGATGTCGGCGGTGGTGGACCATTCGCTGGAGCCTTGCTTCGACGAAACCACCGCGGCGCCAGTGCAGATATTCAACGTGAATGCCGACCAGTTGCCGGCGGTCGTGGAGCACCTGGGCTCGGCGGTGCGTTCCGACGCCTATCGCACTGTCATGCCATTCTGGGAGCTCGAAGGCTTTCCCGCGCCGTGGCTGCAGGCGTTCGATCTGGTCGATGAGGTATGGGCGCCGACTCGCTTCATCCAGACAATGCTGGCTCGCAAGCTCGGCAAGCCCGTGCTGCACATGCCTCTACCCCTGGCCTTCGATGCGCCGCCGCCCATCGGCAGGGCTCACTTCGGCTTGCCCGAAGACACCTTCCTGTTCTTCTTCTCGTTCGACTTTCTTTCGTTCATGGAACGCAAGAATCCGATGGCCCTGGTCCGGGCCTTCCGCCAGGCTTTTCGTCATGGCGGCGCGCATCACCGCGTGGCGCTGGTGATCAAGACACTCAATTCGGAGGCCGTCGCGGAGCAGGGCCGCGCCTTGCGCGAAGCACTTCGCGACGATCCCGATGTCGTTCTGATCGAACGCACCCTCGCACGCGAGGAGACGCTGCAGCTGATCGCTTGCTGCGACGCCGTGGCCTCGCTGCACCGCAGCGAAGGGTTGGGATTGCTGATCGCCGAAGCGATGGTTCTGGGCAAGCCGGTGATCGCCACCGACTATTCGGCCACGACGGAGCTGGTCTCGCGGCATACCGGATGGCCCGTGGATTTCAAGCTGGTGCCTGTGCCCGAAGGCCACTACCCCTTTCACGAGGGTCAATCCTGGGCGGAGCCCGATGAAAGCCACGCGGCGTGGCAGATGCGCAATGTGTTTCACCATCGCGACGAAGCCGAACGGCGAGCCCAGGCTGCGCGCAAGCAGTTGCATGTCCGCTTCGGCACCGAGGCTTGCGCGGAACGCATGCGGCGGCGTCTTGACGAAATCGCATCGCCCGGCAGCACCATGCGGGAAGTCGCTGCATGCTGAGCGAAGGCCCGGCGCTCGCCCCTGGGCCAAGGCGGACAGCCGCGGCGCCGCGACGATGGACCCTGGTCGGGGATGTCGGAGGGGCCGCGAGCTACCACGCCGGCGATGAGGCCATGCTGGAGAGCAATCTGCGCCTGCTGCGTGCCATCGCTCCTGATGCTGTGCTGCATGCAGTGTCAGCCGATCCCGCATTCACCACCCGCACCTACGGCATCCCTGCGTTTGCGCGGCTGGGCTTCGACGCGTGCGAGTCGGACGAGGCGCGCGAAGAGCTGCTCGACCGGCTGTCCAACAGCCATTGGACTGGCCGTACGCCTCCTGTCTTCGCGGCGCTGGCGGACGCAACGGACGGCCTGGTGATCTCTGGCGGCGGCAACCTTCGAAGCACCTGGCCCGCCTGCATCTACGAGCGCCTGGCGCTTTGCCGCCGGGCCGTTGCCAACGGTGCCCCGGTGGTCCTCCTTGGGCAGACGCTGGGACCGGAGCTGACGTCAAGACATCGCGACATGATGGCGGAGTTGTTGCGGGCTGCCTCGTGGATCGGCGTCCGGGAAGTGCCGAGCTTCGAACTCGCGCTGGAGCTTGGCGCATCGCCGGAACGCCTTTCATATCAACTCGACGATGCATCCGATCTGGCGCGCGAAACCGCTGGTCGCGCGCTGCCGCCGTTGCCGTTTCCGGAAGGCGAGCCGTGGATCGGCGTGACCTTTCATCCTTTGGCCGATCCCGACGGAGACGATGACCTGCTTGACCGGTTGGCGGAGCAGCTGTCGCAGGTGGCGCAGCGCACAAGATGCCACCTGCTGTTCATTCCGCATGCCCGCGTCGCTGCCGCGGTGGGGGCACACTGGTCGGACGAGGACGTCGGAAGATCGCTGGCGCGGCGCATGCGCACGGTCACGTTGCATTTGCTGCCAGTGCTGCCTGCCGACCAGATCGCACGCCTGACCGCCCGGGCGCATTTGATCGTGAGTTCGCGCTACCACCCCATCGTCTTCGGTCTGGCTGGGGGTGTGCCATGCCTGGGGGTCTGGGTCGATGAATACACCCGTACCAAGCTGCAAGGGGCCTTGGGCCATTTCGACTGCGCGGACGATGCGTGCGGCATCAGCGACGTTCTGCAGGGGCAGCTCACTTCCCGGTTGATCGACCTGTGGGGTCGTCGCACCGAAGCGCGCGCGCATCTGGAGGCACGGATGCAGCCCAACTTCGACGATGAACGGCGGCGCCGGGAGGCACTGGCGCGCTTGATCGTCACTGGCGCGGCGGCTGTGCCGCCCCGTCCCGTGCGCCTCGATCAGGCAAGGGCCGCCGGGGCCCTGGCGCGACCGGCCATGCACTCTACCCAGGCCACGGGCCACAACTCTTCCTTCTCCTCCAGGGACGAAAGAAATCGAATGATGCTGACAGAAGCTCAATGGCAGAAGTTCTGGCGTGATGGATACCTGCACCTGGGGCAGGTGCTCGATCCCGAACAGGTTCGTACGCTGCAGGAGCGTGCCGATGCGCTGGCGCTGGGCCAGGTGACGAACCCGGCAATCCAGATGCAGCACGACACCGGCGGCGAGTACGAGGCGTTGCCGGACGCGGTGGCCCGGTTCGAAGAGGGCACGCATCTCTATCGCAAGATCCAGGGCCTGGAATCGGACGACGTGTTCGCCAGGCTGATCGACCGGCCGCTGTTCCGCGAAATCTGCGCGCAGATGTATGGCTCGCACGCCGCAGTGTCGATCTTCCGCGCCATGGTCATGAACAAGCCTGCCGGCCAGGGAACCCACCTGCCGTGGCATCAGGATGGTGGAACGGTATGGCAGCTCGATCGCGATCCGCTGGTGACGATCTGGGTCGCCCTGGACGAGGCGACGCAGGCCAACGGCTGCATGGATGCGATCCCCGGATCTCATCGGCTCGGCCTGTTGAGCTTGCAGGGCAGCACGCTGACGGACGAGCAGGCGCGCCGGCACTGCCTCCCCGAGTCGGTCGTTCCGCTCGAGGTTCCTTCGGGACACGCAGTGCTCCTGCACAACTGGTTGATCCATCGCTCCGGTGTCAATCCTTCGCCGCTGCCACGACGTGCGTTCACCATGTGCTGCATGGACGCACGTACGCGGAGCATTCTCACTGGCGACCGGTTTCCGATCATCTATGGCGAATTGGAATCGACGCCGGATCCGTTCGTGCAGCAGATCCGTCTGGAACAGACCGCCATGATGGACAAGGCCGACGAAGCCGAAAAATATGCACTGAGCTTGCGTGATGCGCACGACCTCCTGCAAGGGACACTCAACGATGCGACTGTCTATGCAAGAAGCCTCGAGGCGGAAGTGGCCAAGCTGCGCCAGCAGGGCCTGGACCTGGGCGATTCGCGGGAGGAAAACAAGCGACTGATCGCGGCGACGACCCAGATGCGGTCGGAGATCCTGACGCTCAATCGCACGCTGGGTGCGAAAGAGCAAGCGCATGCGGAAGTCCATGGGCTGCGTGTGCGGGTAGCGCAGCTGGCAGCTTCCATCGAGGCCATCCACGCGTCGAACTCATGGCGCATCACCCGGCCGCTTCGTGCAGTCGCCAGCGTCCTGCGCGGGCGCAAGCGCTGAAGAGAACCGGCAATCGCCGGGAGACTGGATCATCGTAGCGGCGATGAGCCGGAGTGCTCGTCTGCGCGGCAGGTAGCGCGGCGCATTGAAGGGCTTCAGCCGAAGGGCACCTCGTCGAGCGCTACAGCCCATGCTCCCGTAAAAACCGATCCAGCTGATGGCTGTTCGCCAGCCCCAGCTTCGCGAACACGTGCGCGCGGTGCGTTTCCACCGTGCGCTGTTCCAGCGGCGCCAGCTCCTGCGCGATCTGCTTGTTGGGCTTGCCTTCGGCAACGAGGCGGGCGATCTGCATCTCGCGCGGCGTGAGCTTGTCCCACAGGGCCTGCGCGGCATGGCGGGCCTGTCGGCGGGTGGCAACCTCGCCGGCCTGTTGCAGGGCGCGGGCGATGGTGTCGAGCAGGCGCTCGTCGTTGCAGGGTTTCTCGAGCCAGCCGAAGGCACCGTTCTGCACGGCCTCCACGGCCATGGGGATGTCGCCATGGCCCGAGAGGAAGATCACCACCAGCGGGCTGTCCTGGGTGCGCAGCGTGTCGAACACCTGCAGTCCGCTCATGCCTTCCATGCGCAGGTCCATGATCACGCAGCCGGCGCGCTGCAGGTCGGTGCCTTCCAGGAAGGCCTCGCCCGATGCGAAGGTCTGCACCGCGTATCCGCGCGACAGCAGCAGCAGGCCCAGCGAGCGGCGCACGGCCTCGTCGTCGTCCACGATGCACAGGTTGTTGGCGGGTGCGGCGTTGCTGTTGGTCATGGCGGAGGCGATATTTCCAGCTCGAGGGTGAAGACTGTGCCACCGCCCGGACGGTCGGCAAAGGTGAGGCGGCCCCTGTGCGCCTCGACGATGGTGCGGCAGATGTTCAGCCCCAGCCCCAGCCCGCCGGTCTTGGTGGTGAAGAAGGGCGAGAACACCTGGTCGGCTACGGCGGCGTCGATGCCCGGGCCGCGGTCTGCCACGTGGATGTGCATGCGCCCATCCTTCAGGCCCGCCTCGATCTCCACCAGCCGTTGTTCGGGCGGCACGGCCTGCATGGCATGCAGGCTGTTCGACAGCAGGTTGAGCAGCACCTGCTCGAGCAGCACGCGGTCGCCGCGCACCTCGGGCAGCCCGGGCGGAATGCGAAGCTCGGCGCGCGCCTGGCGCACGCGGATCTCGCCTTGCAGCAGCGCGATGGCGTTGCCGGCCAGCGCCGCCACGGCGCAGTCCTCGGTGCCCACGGTGCGCTGGCGCACGAAGCCGCGAATGCGCCGCACGATCTCGGCACTGCGCTGGGCCTGTGTCATGGCCTCGTCGAGGCTGCTCACCAGCAGCTGCTGGTTGCCCTGCTCGGCGAAGGCCTTGGCGGCGCTCGCGAAATTGCTCAGTGCCATCAACGGCTGGTTGAGTTCATGGGCCAGCGTGGAGGCCATCTCGCCAAGGCTGGCCAGGCGCTGGGCGTGCTGCAGCTGCTCGTCGTTCTGGCGCTGGCGCAGTTCGGCGCGCTTCTGCTCGGTGATGTCCACCACCGAGCTCATCCAGCCGCTGTGCTTGCCGTCGGCATCGATCAGCGCGGCGGTGTAGACCATGGTGATCACCTCGTGCCCGTCGCGGTGCCGCAGGCGCGACTCGAAGCCCGAGCGCACGGGCTGGCCGCTCATCATGGCGTCGTAGTGGCGCCAGTGCTGCGTCACGTCGTTGGGGTGCCAGTAGGGGTAGGGCGGCAGCTTGCCCAGCAGCTCGTCCGCCCCGTAGCCGGTCATTTCGCAGAAGGACGGGTTGACGTAGATGATGCGACCTTCCAGGTCGCGCGCGCGCATGCCCACCAGCAGCGAGTCTTCCATCGCCTTGCGGAAGGCGTGGGCCTCGTCGAGTTCGTGGGTGCGCTCGCGCACGCGCAGCTCCAGGTCGCGGCGTGCGTCGCGCTGCTCGGCGAAGCGGCGTTCGCGCAGCTGCCAGTAGAGGCCGGCCAGCAGCAGCACGACGGCGCACAGCAGGCCCAGCATCCAGGCGCGCTCGCGCGCGTTCGAAACTTCCGCGTGATCGGTCATCACGGTCAGCGTCCAGCCGAGGTCGGGCAGGCGCTCGTCCACCGCGAGGTACTGGCGCGGGCGGCCGCCGATCTCGGTGCGCACCAGGTAGCCGAGCTCGCCTTCCTCGCGCTCCACCTTCCACGGTAGCGCCGCGAAGCTGGTGCGCGTGCCGTACTGCTGGTCGCGCCGCATGCCTTCGAGCTCGGTGGCCTGCAGCGGGCGCGAGGACCGGTACATCCACGACGGCACCGAGCTCAGGAACACCACGCCGCGCGCATCGGTCAGCAGAATGGGGTCGCGCACGAAGGTCCAGGTTTCCTGCACCTGGCGCAGGCTGACCTTGACCGTCACCACGCCCCGGATCTCGCCGCCTTCGCCGCGCACCGGCGATGAGATGAAGAGCCCCGGCTCGCCGGTGGTCTGGCCCACGCCGTAGAAAAGGCCGCTGCGCCCAGCGCGGGCATCGATGAAGTAGGGCCGGTTGGCGTACGACTGGCCGACGAAGCTCTGCGGCGTGTTCCAGTTGCTGGCCGCCAGCGTGAGGCCCTGCATGTCGATCAGGTAGAGCACGTCGGAGCCCGCTTGCCGGTTCACCCGTTCGATGTAGAGGTTGGCGCGCTGCTTGGCGGCAATGTCGTTGGGGCGGGCCAGCGCGGCCAGCACGTCTGGGTGCAGGCCCGCGGTGAAGGGCAGGTAGCTGTACTTGCCGGCGGCATCGCGCAGGCCGAGCACATGCACTTCCATGGCACGGCGGATCGAGTCCGCCTGGAAGTTCGCCTCGCGGTTGGCGGCCCACTGGCCCGCGAGGCCGATCAGCAGCAGGGCCAGCGCGCACGCGGCCACCCAGGCGACCGCGTTGCGACGCCGGCGGCGCGGACGCGCCTGCGAAGTCGGCGACGACGAGGGCGACGCCTGCGTCGGGCTGGGGGCGGGGGTGGACAAGGTGGGCGGCATGGAGGGGCAGGGCCGACCGGCGCGGCGGAAGGATTTTGCCCTGATCCTTCCGGGCCGGCTCGGCCACCGTTCAGGCCGCTCGGGCCACTCAGGCCGCCACCGGCTGCGCCCGGCTCGGCGCCCGCTGCGCCGGGCGCGCGTCGAGCTGCCCGGCGAGCGCATTCCATCGCACCCGCGCCGACACGACGCTTTCCTCCTTCACATGCCCGAAGCCGCGGATCTGCTCGGGCAGCCGCGCCAGCGACAGGGCCGTGTCGAAGTCGACGGCGTCGAAGCGCGCGATCACGTCCTCGACCATCGCGCGGTAGTCCTCGATGAGCTGCCGCTCCATGCGCCGCTCGGCGGTGCGGCCGAAGACGTCGAAGGCCGTGCCGCGCAGGCCGCGCAGTCCGGCGAGGATGCGGAACGCGCCCATCATCCACGGCCCGAAGCTGGTCTTCACCGCACGCCCCTCGGCGTCGCGGCGGCCCAGCACCGGCGGCGCGAGATGGAAGCGCAGCACCGGCTTGCCCTCGAACTGCTCACCGAGCTTTTCAATGAAGCGCTTGTCGGTGTACAGCCGCGCAACCTCGTACTCGTCCTTGTAGGCCATGAGCTTGAAGAGGCCCGACGCGACCGCCTTCGCCAGCACGTTGCTGCCGCGCTCGCGCTGTTCGACCGCGCGCACGCGCTCCACCAGTTCCGCATAGCGCTGTGCGTAAGCGGCGTTCTGGTACGAGACGAGGAACTCGGTGCGGCTCTTCACCAGCGCCTCGAAGCTCTGCGGCCGCTGCAGCGCGACCACCTTCTGCGGCGAGGCTTCGCGCGTCACCGCCGCGAGGTCGAGCGCCGCCTTGCGGCCCCAGCGGAATGCCGACTGGTTCGCCTTCACCGCCACGCCGTTGATCTCGATGGCCTTGTCCAGCGCCTCGGCCGACAGCGGCACGAAGCCCTTCTGGAAGGCGAAGCCCAGCAGGAACAGGTTGGCCGCAATGGCATCGCCCATGAGCCGCGTTGCGAGCTGCGTAGCATCGACGAAGTCGGCGCGGCCTTCCACCGATTCCTCGATCAGCGCGCGCACCTGCGCGGCCGGGAACTGCCAGTCGGGCTGCTGTGCGAAGTGGCCCGTGGGCTGCTCGAAGGTGTTGACCAGCGCATAGGTGCGGCCCGGTCGCATCCGCGCGATGGCGTCGGGCGCGCCGGCCGTCAGCATGTCGCAGCCCAGGATCAGGTCGGCCTCGCCGGTGGGAATGCGCTGCGCCTTCAGTTGCGTCGCGTCGCGCGCGATGCGCACGTGCGAGGTCACCGAGCCGTTCTTCTGCGACATGCCCGTCATGTCGAGCACGCTCACGCCCTTGCCTTCAAGGTGCGCCGCCATGCCGATCAGCGCGCCGATGGTGATGACGCCCGTGCCGCCGATGCCGGTGATGAGGATGTTATGCATGCCTTCGAGCGCGAGCTGCTTCGGCTCGGGCAGCGGCGCCTCTTCGGCCGCGGCCTTCGCGGCGACCGGTGCCTGCTTGCGCGGCTTCACGCCTTCCACCGTCACGAAGCTGGGGCAGAAGCCCTTGATGCACGACTCGTCGGCGTTGCACGCGCTCTGGTCCACGGCGCGCTTCAGGCCCAGGTCGGTCTGCTTCGGCAAGAGGGCAGTGCAGTTCGACTGCTCGCCGCAGTCGCCGCAGCCCTCGCACACCGCGTCGTTGATGAACACGCGCCGCGCGGCCTGCGGAAACTCGCCCTTCTTGCGGCGGCGGCGCTTCTCGGCGGCACATACCTGGTCGTAGATCAGCACCGAGACGCCTTCGAACTTGCGCAGCTCGCGCTGTACGGCGTCCATGCTGTCGCGGTGGTGCACGGTGAGCACGAAGCCCTCGCGCTCCGGCGGCAGCACGCTGCGGTCGGCCCAGCGCGACGGGTCTTCGGCCACCAGCGCGAGGCGCTTCACGCCCTCGGCGGCCATCTGGTGCGCGATGCGCGGCACGGTGATGGGGCCGTCCACCGGCTGCCCTCCGGTCATGGCGACCGCGTCGTTGTAGAGGATCTTGTAGGTGATGTTCACGCCCGCCGCCACGGCCGCGCGGATGGCGAGCGAGCCCGAGTGGTAGTAGGTGCCGTCGCCGAGGTTCGCGAACACGTGCCTGCGCTTGGAGAACCAGGCCTGCCCCAGCCAAGGCGCGCCTTCGCCGCCCATGTGCGTGGTCGTGCGGTTGTGCTCGGGGTAGATGGCGGTGGCCATCACGTGGCAGCCGATGCCCGCGAGCGCGAGGCTGCCTTCGGGCACCTTGGTCGAGGTGTTGTGCGGGCAGCCCGAGCAGTACCAGGCCGGGCGCGAGGGCGTGGCGACTGCCTTGCCGAGCACCACGTCCTTCGCGTCGAGGATGGCGAGCCGCATGCGGATGCGGTCGCTGGTGTGAAAGCGCGCCACGCGCCCTGCGATGACGCGCGCGATCTGCGCCACCGAGAAGTCGGCCGTGGCCGGCAGCAGCCACTTTCCGCGCGGATGCGCGCCCCATTCGCCCTGCTCGTCGAACTTGCCGATCACGCGCGGGCGCACGTTCTCGCGCCAGTTGTAGAGATGCTCCTTGAGCTGGTATTCGACGATCTGGCGCTTCTCTTCCACCACCAGGATCTCCTCGAGACCGTCGGCGAACTCGCGGATCGAATCGGGCTCCAGCGGCCAGGGCATCGACACCTTGAAGAGTCGGATGCCGATGCGGGCGGCCTCGTCGGCGTCGATGCCAAGTTCTTCCAGCGCCTCGAGTACGTCGCGGTACGACTTGCCCGAGGCCACGATGCCAAGGCGTGCCTTCGGCGAATCGATGGTCACGCGGTTCAGCTTGTTCTCGCGCGCGTAGGCGATGGCCGCGTAGATCTTGTAGTCCTGCATCAGCGCTTCCTGCTTGCGCGCCTGCACGCCGAGCGTGTCGGTCGAAAGGCGCGCGTGCACGCCGCCGGGCGGGAAGACGAAGTCCGCGGGCAGCCGTGTGTGCACCTCTAGCGCGCCGGCAGGAATGGAGCCCGAAGATTCCACCGTGTCCGCCAGCGCCTTGAAGCCCACCGGCAGCCCCGCGAAGCGCGACATCGCGAAGCCGTGCAGGCCGAGCTCGATGTACTCCTCCACGCTCTGCGGATAGAGCATCGGGATCATCGACGCGGCGAACAGGTGGTCACTCTGGTTGGGCAGCGTCGACGAAGACGCGCCGTGGTCGTCGCCCGCCACCAGCAGCACGCCGCCGTGGGGCGAGGTGCCCGCGTGGCTCATGTGCTTGAACACGTCGCCGCAACGGTCGACGCCCGGCGCCTTGCCGTACCACATGGCGAAGACGCCATCGACGGCGGACTCGCCCGTCAGGTGCACCTGCTGCGTGCCCCAGACGGCGGTGGCGGCCAGTTCCTCGTTCACGCCGGGCAGGAACTTCACGGCGTTGGCTTCTAGCTGAGGCTGCGCCTTCCACAGAGCTTCGTCGAGGCCGCCGAGCGGCGAGCCGCGGTAGCCAGAGACGAAGCCCGCGGTGTTCAGCCCGGCCTTCTGGTCGCGCCACTTCTGCACGAGCATGAGGCGCACCAGCGCCTGGATGCCGCTGAGGTAGATCCGGCCTTCGGTGGCCGTGTATTTGTCGTCCAGCGCAACGCTGGCCAGTTCGTGGGATGCCATGACAGGAAAAGACTCCGGGTAGGACTCGTTGGAATGCGGGCATGGCCCCGGTAGAGGGCCGGCTCGCGGAACGCCCCGGCGGGGTAGACGCCGGAACAGCAACGATTCTTCCGCTTCGCCCGCTGAAAGTGCTTCTTCGTTTGGGCAAAGCGCGGCGCTTTGCGGAAGATCTGTCTCTTGCGGGCGCTATCCGCCGAAAGTATTTCGGCCGAGGCCATAGCCCCCGCTGGCCCGACAATGTCGGCCTTGCAGACCGACCCCGAACCCCATGAGACCCGACCTCGATTCGCTGGCGCTTTTCCTGCGCGCCATTGAGCACGGCAGCCTGTCGAAGGCCGCGGCCGAGAGCCACATGGTGCTGTCGGCCGCCAGCCGGCGGCTGGCCATCCTTGAGGAGCATCTGGGCGTGGCGCTGCTCAACCGCACCTCGAGGGGCGTGACGCCCACCGGCGCCGGCGAATCGCTGGCCGTGCATGCGCGGCAGATATTGCGCGACGTCGACCGCATGCGCGCCGACCTCTCGGACTACGCGCAGGGCGCCACAGGCCGCGTGCGGCTGCATGCCAACGCATCGGCCATGGGCCAGTTCCTGCCCGACGACGTGGCGAGCTTCCGCCAGCGCTACCCCGAGATCCGCGTGAGCGTGGAGGAGCATCGCAGCGTCTACATCGTGCAGGCCATCCGAGACCGGCAGGCCGACGTGGGCGTCATCACCAGCGAGGCGGCAGACCCCGCGCTGCACTTCATTCCCTACCGCACAGACCGGCTCGTGGCCATCGTGCGGCAGAAGCATCCGTGGCGCGGCCGCGAGGTGTCGTTCGAGGAACTGCTCGACTACGACTTCGTCGGCCTGGAGGACGACTCGGCCATCTCCCGCACCATGGAAGACGCAGCGATGAGCGCGCGCAAGGTGCTGCGCCTGCGCGTGCGGGTGAAGAGCTTCGAGGCCGTGTGCCGGATGATCGAAGCGGGCATGGGCGTCGGCATCCTGCCCGAAGGTGCCGCGGTGACTTATCGCAAGGAGATGAAGCTGCGCTTCATCAACCTTACCGATGCGTGGGCTTCACGACGGATGTACCTGTGCACGCGGCAAGAGGCATTGAGCTTTCCGCAGCGGCGGCTGGTCGACCATCTGCTGGCGCGCGGCATGAGCTAGCGGCTGCGCTATCACCCAGGCGTGCCTGGGGTGTCTCGGGGGTTACACACAAGAACCATAAAAACGGCCGCGGTTCGCTTGCCGGCCCCCACAACAAGAGAGACCCCAAATGACACACCGAGGACGAGGATCGAGGCCCACGTGGCCGTTCAAGACATTGGCGCTGACACTGGCCATCCTGCTGACCGCTTGCGGCGGCGGTGGTGGTGGCGGCAACGCTTCCTTTCCACTGATTCCCCCTTCATCCGGCGGCACACCGCCCCAGTCGCAGGACAACACGCAGCCGCCGGCTGCGCAGCCTGACAACACCACGCCCGTGGTGACGCCGCCCACATGCGCGGCAGCCATTCCGGCCGGTGCACCGCTGACAGCTATCTCTTCCGTGCAGGGCACGGGCGACATCAGCCCCATGGCCTCGCAGGCCGTGACCGTGCGCGGCGTGGTCGTCGGCGACTTCCAGAACACCGGCACCACGTCGGTGAAGCTGAATGGGTTCTTCGTACAGCAGCTCGTGCCCGATGCCGACCCGATGACCTCGGAAGGCGTCTTCGTCTATGCGCCGAGCAACGCCACCCGCGTGGCGGTCGGCGACTACGTGCAGGTCACCGGTGTGGTGACCGAGTTCGGCCAGACAGCGGGTGCGGGCGCCAAGCCCGACAGCATCACGCAGATTGCCGGCACAGCCCCGACCCCGCTCGCCATCAGCATCTGCGGCAGCGGTGTAGCCGTTGCCCCGACGAAGATCACGCTGCCCGTGGCTGACGAGTCCACGCTCGAGCGCTACGAAGGCATGCTCGTCGAGATCGCGCAGCCCCTGGCCGTGACCGAACTGTTCGAGCTGGGCCGCTACGGCCAGATGGTGCTGTCGCTGAACGGCCGACAGTTCAACCCCACCAACGGCAACGCGACGGCGACGCATGCGCAGAACCTGCTCTCGCGCATCGTGCTGGACGATGGCGCTTCGGTGTCCAACCCGAACCCCATTCCCTACCTGAGCGCGGCCGGCACCGACGGCACGCGCCGCATGGGCGACACGACGCAGAAGGTCACCGGCATCCTGAGCCACAACTTCGGCGCCTATCGCATCCAGCCGACGGTGGCGCCCGTGTTCGCGCAGGCCAATCCGCGCCAGCCCACCGCACCGGTGGTCGGCGGCTCGCTCAAGGTGGCGAGCCTCAACGTGCTCAACTACTTCACCACCTTCGTGGACGGCACGAACTCCGCAGGGCAGACTGGCCAGGTCTGCCTGCTCGGCACAGGAGTCGCAACGGACTGCCGCGGCGCCAACAACCTGAACGAGTTCAAGCGACAGCAGGCCAAGATCGTCGCCGCCATCGCAGGGCTCGACGCCGACGTGATCGGCCTGATGGAGATCCAGAACACCGACGTCGCAACGAACGACTTGCTGGCCGCTCTCAACGCCAAGCTCGGGCCGAACACTTACGCGGCAGTCAACAGCGGCGTGTTCGGCACGGATGCGATCAAGGTCGACATCCTCTACAAGCCCGCGAAGGTCCAGCGCGTCGGCAACGTCGTCCTGCCGACCGGCACCGACCTGACGGACTACACCGCCGCTAGCGGCCGGCCGCCGCTGGCCCAGCGCTTCAGCGCGGTGGGCAACAACGGCGGCTTCTGGTTCGTGGTCAACCACTTCAAGAGCAAGGGCAGCTGCCCCACCTCGGGCGACGTCGACCAGGGCCAGGGCTGCTGGAACCTGGCGCGCACCCAACAGGCCACCGCGCTCAACAGCTTCGTGAGCAAGCTCAAGGCCAAGGGCACGACCGGCGAGAACGACGTGCTGATGATGGGCGACTTCAACAGCTACCTGCTGGAAGACCCGACGAAGGTGCTTGAAGGCGCGGCCAACGAGAGCCTGCTCAAGCGCATGCCCGCCGGCGACCGCTACACCTACGTGTTCGGCGGCGAGACAGGCGCGCTCGACCACGCCTATGCCTCTGCCTCCCTGGCTTCGCAGGTCAACGGCGTGAGCGTGTGGCACATCAACTCCGACGAGCCGACCGCGCTCGACTACAACACCGACTTCACGACCGACGACCGCTACGCGCCCACGCCGTTCCGCGCGTCGGACCACGATCCGGTGCTCGTGGGGCTGAACCTCGCGGCCGACACCGTGGTGGTGGAGCCCATCGTCAGCGCCTCGATTCCGGCTTCGGCGAAGACCGGCGAGACCTACAGCGTGGACATCACCGAGGCCATTCCCGGCGGGGCCAACACGATGACCTCGCTCGTGGTCGACTGGGGCGATGGCAGTCCTACCACCACGGCACCCGGTACTGGCGCGGTGACGCACACCTACGCGGCAGCGGGCACCTTCAGTGTGACGGTGACGCTGACCAACTCCGCCGGCCAGACCGCGACGAAGACGGGCAATGTGAATGTCACCACCACGGTCGTGGTGCTGCCGCCCGGCCCGCCTGACCTGTTCTTCAGCGAGTACGTGGAAGGCTCGTCGAACAACAAGGCGATCGAGCTCTACAACCCGACCGCCTCGGCGATCGACCTGAGCCTCTATGCCGTCAAGCTGTATTCGAACGGAGTGACCGCGCCGACGAGCACGCAGGCGCTGAGCGGCTCCCTGCCGCCTGGTGGCACGATCGTGTTGGCGCACGCCAGCGCCACGGCTGCCTTCAAACCGGCCGGCACTCAGGACAGCGGCGTCGCCAACTTCAACGGCGACGATGCCCTGACGCTGGAGAAGTCGGGCGCGGTCATCGACCGCATCGGTCAGGTCGGGTTCGACCCCGGAACCGAGTGGAAGAGCGCCAACGGTGCCAGCACGCTGAACCAGACGCTGCGCCGCAAGCCCACGATCAAATCGGGCGATCCCAACCCGGGCATCGCTTTCGATACGGCGACGCAATGGGACAACTTCCCCATCGACACCTCGGCGGGCCTGGGTTCGCACACGGTGAACTGAGCCTGGCCAGTGGGCGCCCGTACGCGGGCGCCCTGAGAGTTTTGGAGGCGTTGCGCTTGCTCAGTGCAACGCTTCGACGCCGCCCTTGGCGAGCACTTCTGCGAACACGTAAGGCTTGACTCCAGCGCGCTCGGCACATGTCGGTGCGTGGGGTTCGGGGTCGTTCAGGGCGACGCTCACGCCGACGGGGTACCTTGCTCCGCGAATGTCCTCCGCCCTTCGGGCTCCCCCTTTATTTCGCTGCGCAAGGCACCCCATCGGCGTGAGCGTTTTGGAGCCGCTGTGGGCTGATATGGCTCGGGGCTCGCGAGGTCTGCGCGCGGCGTGTTGCGGAAGCTGCATTAGTTCGCAGTCTCTGCGACTTCGCGCTGTGGCAGCGGTTGCTTCGCCGGCTTCTTCTCTAGAGTGAATGCCCCTGTCACTCGATACCCCACCAAGGGGAGCAGAAAGGCGCCACCCACCCAACTCAACCCGATTTTCGAAGGCTGCTTGCCTCGCGGCAGGTCGTCGGTGCGAAAGCAGCGATGCAGATGCGAGGTATCAAAAGGCGACGGCCGGGATGTAGCGAGCACCCCGACCGTCTAACCAAGTTCGTGCACTACCCTCTAAAGGACAGCACAAAAATGGCTACCAAGACTATAGCCCGGCCAACTACGCCGGTAGATTCCGAAGATAACGCCCAAGACCCAGCGGATCTTCTCGAAAACACCCTCTCTCAGCTTGAAGCTCTGCTGTGGGTTTGCTACGGGGAAGAGATCGACTGGTGCAGCGGGGATGGGCCTCGACGGCTGGACAACCTGCTCTGGCTTGCGGCTGAACTTGCTCGCAAGGCTGGGGAGCTGTTTCAGATGAGCGAGAGGGCGCGACGTGGGGCGCCTGAGACTGGCGGGTAGTGGCCGGTCTGCGGGCTGCGGGGTTCGCGGCCCGCCTCGAGAGCGGGGATTTGCGGATACGACGGCAGAATCCTTCGTGATGAAGGAAATCCGTGATAAGCCTCGATGACGGCTGTCTGCTCTGTGCTGATCGACTGACAATCCGAGCAGCCGCTTTGCGATTGCAGTCGTTCGAAAACCGCAAGCGAATAAGTACGATCGGCAGAATTGGATTTTCAAACCGACCTCCCGAAAATGAAATTTGAGGGCCAGAACTTCGCCGCGTTGAATGCACCATCGGACGAGGTCCTCAGAAAAAGGCTTCTCGCGCTCAAGAGCTACGGTCGCCATTCGTACGCATCCCTGACGGATATCCGAGGAAACTATGTCCAGGTTGCAGGCGGTGGAGTTACCTGTATGGTCGAAAGCTTTGACTCCGCGACATCGACGAGATTGCGAGCCTTTCACGACAAACCGAGCCCCGTATTCCCCGACGGAACGGTTCTGGCTTTCGGCGGCGGCGAGTTGCGTCTCAAATCAGACGAATGGTTCCACGCTAGCGCTGTCGTAGAGATCTTCCAGTGCTTCAAGCACGGTCGCCGCTATCCAGACACCGTGCATTGGCGTTCGGTTCTGGAGTCGTGACAACTTCACTTTGCGCAATATCCTATGAAACGAATTCCCGATCGCTACGCGTCTGACGACTGGACTGAAGAAGGAGCCAAGCTTCTGTCCGAAGCAAGCCTTGCGAAGATAAAGAATGCGTTGGCCAGAGGTCCTGTCATTGTTCAGCATTGGTTCTATCGAGGAGCCAGTTCGCCACGTGTCATTTCCTTCGAGGACATCGAGGAATTCGAGGCCCACTTGGAGCAGCATGCGATTCCTGGTGATGCCTTTGAGGTCTGGAGCTTCAACGAGGTCTGCAAGATGGAAAACGTCCTTACTGAAGGCAAGCTGCATGACACGGATGGCTGTGTGCCCAAGGGCGGTGCCTATTAAAGAGCACCGCGTCCCGCTTCAGTCGGCCAGAACCGGCTGTTCACCGTTTCGGCAGAATGCAGATGCCAGCACAGCTTCCCGACGAGATCTACAACCAGATCGTTTTGCTCTCAAAGCAAGGCGATGATCTAGCGCAGAAGGGTGACTTGGAAGCTGCCAAAGGGCGGTACATCGCCGCTCTTCGAATGCTTCCCGATGACCATACTCAGTGGAGTGCAGCGACCTGGCTGTACGTCTCTTTGGGTGACGCACATTTCCGAATGGGTGCATTCGATAAGGCTCACAAGTGCTTCATCAATGCAGTCCAGTGTCCGGATGGCCTAGGTAACCCCTACATACACCTCAGACTCGGACAAATGAACTTCGAGAGCGAGAATTTCGACAGAGCTGCAGATGAACTTCGGGAGCGAGAATTTCGACAGAGCTGCAGATGAACTTACTCGCGCGTACATGGGAGGAGGCATGGAAATCTTCATGGAGGACGATCCGAAGTACCTCGAGTTCTTGGAAACTAAGATCAAAGTCTAGGTGCGACGGCAGTCGGCCAATAACCGACATTCAGGCGTGAAGACCGACTTTTCCTCTCTCGATGCTTCGATTCTCGAAGTCCTCGCCGAGCGCCCATCTCGTCTTAGAGAAATCCTTGCGGTTGACGCAGTTCGCAAAGATGCCCTCCGCATCGCGAGGCGCAGGGCCGGCACTTCGCCTAGTGAAAGTGCTGACATCACCGTCAACGAGCGGTTGCAGGCAATGCAACGAAATGGCAAGGTCACCTACGATTCGGCGACAAGCCGATGGGAAAACTCGACTCAGACATCGAGCGCAACCTGAGTGGCCTGCCGACACGCCAGAACCTTGGCGTTTATTGCCCAACTCGCCCATTGCCAGATCGCAATCCTTTGCTTATGGGGTGCGTCGATGCCCCGTACTCCTCAAGCCTTTGAAGCAGGCGTTCTGCGGCTTGGTTTGGCGCGCAACTGAACTCGCCTGGAGCCACCGTCAAGTCACAAGATCCGCTCCCCCTGTAGAGCCGTACGGATCGCTCTCCGTCGCCCCAGGACTTCACCTCGACAAAACCTCGGTCTTCCCACAAGGGAATGTGAATGCAGTCATGAAAGAGTTCGTTCCGCACTCCTGCGGCTGCGAGCGCTGCCGAGAGTTCGTCGAGGCCATCATCATCTTGAGACATCGATATATTAGACAGCAGCGGAGCCCGTACGCGGACGACCAGTGAACTGAATCAAGGCGGAAATTTCTCGTTTGAGTGAATACAGATGACCTCTCGAACGACCGCTTCGGCGAGTCTCCGAGGTCTGCTTAGGGCCCGGAGCTGCCGCTCGCATGCGCGAGGTTGGCTGCCCGAAAGCAGTCGGTCGCCGACAGGGAACGGCTATGCGTGCTTTCGACCCTTAAGCGGACAGCCGTGGCGGCGGACTTCCTATTCAGGCGCGAACGAGGACCGCGCGCGCGAGAACGACTTCAGCATCGATGAGAGTAGCCGCGCTTCCTTGCCCAGGCGGCGGTCAGACCTGCGCAGGAGCGCAATGAGGTGCGTGGCTTTCTCGCGCACAGGAATTTCGACCAGCACACCCGACGCCAGCGGGTGGCCGAGAATCGACCGGGGCAGCCGTGCGACGCAATCGGAAGTCATCACCATCGAGATTGCGCCGAAAAGCGAGTCACAAACAGCGGCGACTTGCGGCATACCGAGCCGCTGTTCGACGAACAACTCCCTGATGCTTAAGTCGTCGACGCTCGGACGCGAAGGATCGCCCACAACGACCCATGGAACGTCAGCAAGCTCGCGTACCGAATGCGCATCTACCTTCGGATGACCCACGCGGGCAACGACTACTGCGGACGCCTCGTAGAGCGGCTCCGCACGGATTCCTTCCATGGCTTCAGGATCGGGGACACGCGTGACGGCTAGCTCGATCCTGTTGTCCCGTAGTCGTGCCACCAACTCCATCGGCGAGCACTGCGACACATGGACGGTTACACCCGGCGACGAGAGCCTGAAATCCGCCAGCACCGAGGGTGCCAGGATAAGCGACGGCTCAATCGAAACGCCGAGTGCTACGTGCCGGACCGGTGCCTTCCCCGCATCGCTGATCCACTGCTCGGCGCGTTCAAGCTCGCCAAGCGCCGCTTTTGCATAGGGCAAAAACGCCTCGCCCCGGACCGTCGGCTCAATGCCACGATTCGTCCGCGCGACCAGGGCGAATCCGCACTGCTCCTCCAGGCGCGCCACGCTCTTCGTCAGGCCCGCCTGTGAAACGGACAGCGACCGGGCGGCCGCGCGGAAGCCACCACAGCCGAGGACGGCGATGAAATCGCGCAACTGCTGAGCCGTGATGCGAGCCGGGTGATTGCCGGAGGTGATCATGATCGAGGTGGCCGCACTATACCGGGCGGCAACTCCGGACGATCATGGTGCTCGCGGATGAAGATCACAGGGCTGCGATACGCGATTGCCGCTGAACTTGAAGGAGACAGACCATGCCGAAGTTGAGAGTAGAGAGTTTCACTGTTTCGCTGGATGGGTTCGGTGCCGGTCCTGAGCAGTCGCTGACCGAGCCGCTCGGAAAACGCGGCGAGGACCTGCATCAGTGGATGCTGCCGACCCGCACCTTCGGGCGTCTTTCAGGAAACGACAGGGGCAGCACGGGGGTGGACGACCAGTTCGTCGCGCGCGGCTTCACCAATGTTGGCGCGTGGATCATGGGCCGCAACATGTTCACTGCATCGCGTGGCCCGTGGCCGTCAGACGACTGGAGGGGATGGTGGGGGGCCAACCCGCCGTACCACACGCCGGTTTTCATCCTGACGCACCATCCGCACGCGTCTATCGAGATGGACGGAGGAACCACGTTCCACTTCGTTACAGGCGGGATCCATGCCGCCTTACAGGAGGCAAGGGCGGCCGCAGCAGGCAAGGACGTGCGCGTCGGTGGCGGCGTCGCCACCGTACGCGAATACCTGCGCGCCGGATTGGTTGATGAAGTGCATTTGGCGATCGCCCCGATGCTCCTGGGCAGCGGTGAACCGCTTTTTCTGGGCCTAGATCTACATGCGCTAGGTTACTTTTGCGCGGAACGCAAGGTGACCGAAGCAGCCACGCACATCGTGTTGCGCAAGGAAGATCGAGCCACTCAAGCAGGCTCCAACGTTTGACGAGGGAGGACGCGATATGAAAGCATCGATTGCCCCACCTTCCGCGACGATCGCATGGCTGAATCGGGGGGCGTTGCTCGCCCGCTGGATATTTGTCCTTGTTTTCGCCATGGCGCTGCTCTTCAAGCTGAAGGACATCCGGGCGACTTCCGGATTCATCGGTTCTGCCGGGTTTCCGGCGCCCATGCTGTTGGCCTGGTTGGCCGTGGGCTTCGAAACCGCATTGGTGCTATGCCTTGCGAGCGGCCGATACTTTCAGTGGGCGTCGCTCGCAGCCGGTACATACGTCGTCTTTCTCGCGTTTGCCTTTCACGGTCCTTCGAAGTGGTCAGCCAATCAAATGGACTTCGGCTCCTTCATAGACCATTTCACCTTTTTGGCGGGATTGCTCTATGCCGCTGCGTTCGGACCCGGGACAGGCGCACGCAGCCCGGTCGATGCGGTGAACAGCGGAAAGGACGGTATCCCTGAATCAGGTGGGCGTGTTTGACATCAGCTTTTCGCTGGACGGCTACATGAGAGGGCCCAACCCGGATGCGGTGCTTCTCCCGGCGGAACTGAAGTTATCCGCAAGAACCGTTGCGACATCGATAGCCAAGAAGACAATGATTTGGGACGAGCAGCCTACGTGAAACCCGCCGTTTGCCGAAGGCGGCTCCTGGTGGTGAGTTGCCATCGCAAGCCTCATCCTTCTGCTCTAGACCTACGCTGCTGCCGAGCAGCAAGTCTGCCGCCCAACTCACTGGTGCGCGAGTGCGCGTCCACCTGCGCACGCGCCCCGAACAGCGAGCGGCCCGCACAGAGCAAGTGCGGGCAAGAAATCAGCGCAACGCTTCAACCAGATCGAGCACCATCCGGTCCCCACCGAACTTCTCGACCCCATGAGTCAGCAGCGCATCCACGGCTTGCGCAATGCCATGGCTCGAAGAAGACTGCTCCGCCATGTCGTTGTAGTACCCCAGGTCCTTCTTCGCATTCGCCATCGAGAACTTCAGCGAATCGGTGCTGCCTGTCAGCAGCTTGGGCTTGACGCGTTCCAGTGCCACGCCGTTGCCGCCGCCCTTGGCGAGCACGTCGACGAACACGTCGGGCTTCACGCCGGCACGTTCAGCGCAAGCGGCGGCTTCGCACAGCAGCGCCACGGTGCCCAGCGATACGAAGTTGTGCAGCAGCTTCATCGCGTGGCCTGCGCCGATGCCGCCCACGTGCGTGATGTTCTCGGCGAAGCAGCGCAGCAGCGGCAGGCACGAGGCCAGCACTTGCTCGTCGCCGCCCACCAGCAGGTTCAGCCGGCCTTCGGCGGCTTCCTTCGCGGTGCGGGTCATGGGCGCGTCGATGAACTTGCCGCCCTTGGCGCTCACTGCTTCCGCGACCTTGGCGGTGGAGGCGGGAACGGCCGTCGAGCAGTCGATCACCACGGTGCCGGGGCGCAGCGTGGTCAGCGCACCGCTGTCGCCGAGCATCACGGCCTCGACCTGCGGGGTACCGGTGACGCACAGGATCAGCACGTCGACCTGCGCGGCCAGCGTGGCCACGTCCTTCACCGAGGTGGCGCCGGCCTTCAGCAGGCCGTCGATGGGCTGGTTGCCCGCGTGCTCCAGCACGGTGAGCTGGTGGCCGTGCTTGACGATGTTGCTGGCGATGCCGTGGCCCATGAGGCCGACGCCGACGAGGCCGACCTTGCGCGGCGCTTGCTGCTGTTCAGTGGTGGTTGTCATGTGTTGTCTTCATCCGTGCTTGATGGCGATGGTCTTGAGGGTCGTGAATCCGAGCAGGGCCTCGAAGCCCTTCTCGCGGCCGAAGCCGCTGGATTTCACGCCGCCGAAAGGCAGTTCTACACCACCCGCCGCACCGTAATTGTTGACGAAGACCTGGCCGCAATGCAGCTTGTGCGCCATGCGCAGCTGGCGCGCGCCGTCGCGGGTCCACACGCCGGCCACCAGGCCGAAGTCCGTGCCGTTGGCCAGGCGCACCGCCTCGGCCTCGTCGGCGAAGGGCGTCAGGGCCAGCACCGGGCCGAAGATCTCGCGCTGCGCGATGTCGCTCTCGTGCGGCACGTCGCGGAACAGCACGGCCTCCTGGTAGTAGCCGGTGGACGACGCATTGGGCGACACCGTGCCGCGCGCCGCCACCTTCAGGCCGGCGGCCTCGGCGGTCGCGACCATGTCGCGCACCTGGCGGAACTGCTTTTCGTTGATGAGCGGGCCCATGTCCAGGTCTTCGGCGGGCGTGCCTGCGCGCACGGCGGTGAAGCGCTTGGCAAGCCGCTGCACCACTTCTTCATAAACCGACTGTTCCACCAGCACACGACTGCCCGCCGAGCAGGTCTGGCCAGCGTTCTGGATGATGGCGTTGAGCAGCACCGGTTCGGCCGCGTCGAGGTCGGCATCCGCGAACACGATCTGCGGCGACTTGCCGCCGAGTTCGAGCGTTACCGGGCAATGGCGCTCGGCCGCGGCCAGGCCCACGCTGCGGCCGGTCATGGTCGAGCCGGTGAACGAGATGTGGTCGATGCCTGGGTGCACGCACAGCGCTGCGCCGGCTTCCTTGCCGTAGCCCGTCACCACGTTGAGCGCGCCGGCCGGAAAGCCCACCTCGGTCGCGATCTCGGCCAGGCGCAGCAGCGACAGGCTCGCGTCTTCCGCCGGCTTCACCACGCAGGCGTTGCCCGCGGCGAGCGAGGCGCCCACGCTGCGGCCCGCGATCTGCATCGGGTAGTTCCAGGGAATGATGTGGCCCGTCACGCCGTGCGGCACGCGCACCGTCAGCACGGTGTAGCCGCGCTCGTAGGGCAGGGTGTCGCCGTGCAGCTTGTCGCAGGCGCCAGCGTAGTACTCCATGTAGCGGGCCAGCGCGGTGGCGTCGTTGCGCGCCACGCGCAGCGCCTTGCCGGTGTCGCGTGCCTCGAGCTGGGCCAGCTCCTCGTGGTGCTCCATGACGGCTGCGCCGAGCTTGGCCAGCAGGCGGCCGCGCTGCAGCGCGGTCAGGCCGCCCCAGGGGCCGTCGAAGTTCTCGCCCATGGCCTGGCGCGCGGCGCGCACGGCGGTGTCGACGTCGGCGGCGGTGCCGCGCGCGATCTCGCCGAATTTGCTGCCATCGCTCGGGTCGATCACGTCGATGGTGGCGTTGCCTTCGGACTGCACGTGGCGTCCGTCGATGTAGTGGGCTGCTGCTGCGTTCATGGTGTCTTGTCTCCTGGGGGCCGGGTCAACGGGTCGCGTTGGGTTCCGGCCAGGGTTTCTGCGTTTCGCGGATCTGCTCGAAGGCGCGGCTGAACTGCAGCACGCCCAGGTCGTCGAAGCGACGCCCGGCGATCTGCAGGCCGATGGGCAAGCCTTCGGCCGAGTAGCCGCAGTTGATCGAGGCAGCGGGCTGCTCCGACATGTTGTAGGGCACGGTGAAGCCGATGTGCTCCAGCGGCAGCATCGGATTGTTGGTCGGCGAGGCATGGTCGGCCGGCGCGGGCAGGTTGGGCGACACCGGCGAGATCACGAAGTCGTAGGCCTTGGTCGCGGCGATGGCCGCCGCGCGCGTGGCGATGAATTCGCTGTAGGCCTCGAAGATGTGCGCGCCCGAAAAGCCGGCCGCGCTCTCGGCCCATTCGCGGATGTACGGCAGGATCTTCGCGCGCTTCTCCGGCGTCATCGCCTGGATGTCGATGCACGAGCGCATGCGCCAGAAGTGGTCCATGCCCTTGAGCATCTTCGGCGTCATGAAGGCCGGGATTTCCTCGACGTGCGCGCCGGCAGCCTCGATGCGCTTCGCCGCGCGGCGCACGGCTTCGGCGATCTGCGGGTCCAGCGGCAGGCCGCAGCCCGCGTCCATGTGCAGCGCCACGCGCTTGCCCTTGATGAACGACGGATCGACCTCGAAGGCGTTCCAGTCGATGACGGGCGGCGGCAGTTCGGAATAGTCGCGGTCGTCGGGCTGCGCGACCGAAGCCATCATCAGCGCCGAGTCGGCCACGGTGCGGGTCATCGGGCCGGCGCAGCGGCCCATGTAGGGCGAGCTCAGCGGAATGCGGCCGAAGCTGGGCTTGAGCGTGTAGATGCCACACCAGCTCGCAGGCAGGCGCAGCGAGCCGCCGATGTCGGTGCCCACGTGCAGCGGGCCGTAGCCCGCGGCCGCGGCGGCACCGGCACCCGCGCTGGAACCGCCGGGCGTGCGCGACAGGTCCCACGGATTGCGCGAGAGCTCATGAAAGCTCGACAGCCCCGACGACAGCATGCCCAGGTCGGGCATGGTGGTCTTGGCGACCAGCACTGTGCCGTCTTCCTTCAGGCGCGCGGCGGGCGGCGAGTCGTAGGTCATCGGCACGAGGTCGTAGGCGGCAGTGCCCAGCGGCATCGCATCGCCCTTGGTCGCGAGGTTGTCTTTGATGGTCACGGGCACGCCGTCGAGCGTGCCGAGCGGCTTGCCAGCGAGCCAGCGCGCTTCGGATGCACGCGCCTGTTCCAGCGCCAGTTCGGGGCGGAACAGCCAGGTGGCGTGCAGCTCGGGCTCGTAGGCCGCGATACGCTCGTTCACCGAGCGCGCCACTTCCACCGGCGAGAGTTCCTTGGCGGCATAGGCCGCGTGCAGCTCCTGCACGCCCAGGGAGTACAGGGGCTTCGATGTCGACGTGCTCATCGCATCAGCCCCACGAGATCGCGGCCAGGTCGTTCACCACGATCGGCATGCTCGGCCACAGGCCCTTCACTTCCTTGCGCGCAATGGTCGGGAACACCGCCTGGTACAGGAAGCCGTTGACCGCGTCGGTCGCCAGCATGCGCTGTGCGTCGGCCAGCAGGTCGGCGCGGCGCTTCTTGTTCTCTTCGTTCTGGATGGTGACGAACAGGTCGCGGAACTTCTTCGAGTCGTAGCCCCAGTAGTAGTCGGGCTCGGTGTACTTCACCAGGTCGAACGGCTCCACGTGCGCGACCATGGTCAGGTCGAAGTCGTGCGCACCGCCGAAGGTGCCGCTGAGCCATTGGGCCCATTCCACGTTCTGGATCTTCACGTTGATGCCGATCTGCGCGAGTTGCGCCGCAATCACCTCGCCGCCCTGGCGGGCGTAGGAGGGCGGGGGCAGCTGCAGGCGCAACTCCAGCGGCGTCTTCACGCCGGCCTCGGCCAGCAGCTTCTTCGCCTTCTCCACGTCGAAGGGATTCATCGCGGTGGTGTCGATGAAGCCCGGCGCGCCCAGCGCGTAGTGGCTGCCGATGGGCCTGCCGAAGCCGTCGGCCGCGCCCTGGATGATCGCGTTGCGGTCGATGGCCGCCAGGATCGCGCGGCGCACGCGCACGTCGTCCAGCGGCTTCTTGCGGTTGTTGATCGTCAGGATCACCTTGCCGCGCGTGCCCACCTCGATCACCTGGAAGCGCGCGTTGCCCTTGAACTGGCTCACCGAGCGCGTGCCCGCGCGCGGGAAGATGTCGATGTCGTTCGACAGCAGCGCGGCGGTCTGCGCGGCCGTGTCCGACATGAAGCGGAAGACGAACTTCTCGGTTTTCGCGAGGTTGGGGTCGCGGTAGGTCGGCGACTTCACCAGCGTGCACGAGGCGCCGCGCTGCCATGCGCTCAGCTTGTAGGGGCCGGTGCCCACGGGCGCGGTGGCGTTGGTCTCGGCGCTCTTGGGCTCCACGATGCAGGCGGTCGACTGGCCGAGCATGAAGGGCAGGTCGGGGTTCGACAGCGTGCTGTTGACGCCCACCGTGTGCTCGTCGAGCACGACGGTGCCGATCTCGCTGAAGAAGCGCTTGTCCTTGTTCGTGCTCTTGGCGCCGCCCGCGCGGTCGAACGAGAACTTCACCGTGTTCGCGTTGAAGGGCTGTCCGTTCTCGAAGCGCACGCCCTTGCGCAGCTTGAAGACGAAGGTCTTCATGTCGGGCGAGGACGACCAGCTCTCCGCCAGCATCGGCGTGACCGAGCCGTCGGCATTCACCTTGGTGAGCGTCTCGAAGATGTTGTATTGCGTGATTTCCGCGATGGCCGATGCGGCGCCGCTCGTCGGGTCCAGGCCCGGCGGTTCGAGCGGCATGCCGATCGTCAGCGTGTTCTTGCCGGCCTGAGCACGGGCCTGGGGCAGGAAGACACCCGGGATCGCCGCGGCCATGGCGGAAGTCATGAGTGTGCGTCGCTTCAACATTCGATAGTTCCTGAGGTGAGTGTGGAAAGGAGAGGAAGGCCCGGCCCGGCTAGCGGGAGGGCGTGTGCAGGACGGCGGAAAGCAGGGTGCGCGTGTACTCGTGTTGCGCGTGCTCGAACAGGTCGGCCGGACGGCCACGCTCCACGATGCGCCCCTTGAAGACCACGCAGACTTCGTCGCACAGGTGGTTGACCACCGCGAGGTCGTGGCTGATGAGCAGGTAGCTGATGCCGAATTGCTGCTGCAGGTCCTGCATGAGGTTGAGTACCTGGGCCTGCACCGAGACGTCGAGCGCGCTGACGGGCTCGTCGGCGACGATGAGCTTGGGGCGCGTAATAAGGGCACGCGCGATGGCGATGCGCTGGCGCTGGCCGCCGGAGAACTCGTGCGGGTACTTGTCGAGGTCGGTGGTGCGCAGGCCCACGGCCGCGAGCGTTTCGCTGGCGCGTTCACGTTGTTCGGCACGGCTCGTTGCGGCCAGTGCTTCCAAGGGCTCGGCGACGATGCGCGCGACGGTCTGGCGCGGATCGAGCGAGCCGTAGGGATCCTGGAACACCATCTGGAAGTCGCGCCGCGCCACGCGCAGTTCTTCCTTCGAGAGCGCGTGCAGGTCGCGGCCTTCGAGCGAGACGGTGCCCGAGGTGGGCGTGTCTAGCGCCATCACGAGGCGCGCGATGGTCGATTTGCCCGAACCGGATTCGCCGACGATGCCCATGCTCTGGCCGGCCTGCACTTCGAAGCTCACGCCGTTGAGCGCCTTCACGGTCGGCGGCGGGCCGAACAGCTTCTCGCGCGGAAGCGCGTAGTGGCGATAGAGGTTGTTCACGGCCAGCAGGGGCTGGCGGGCGGTGGCTGACTGGCTCATGCGGCGGCGGCCCTGGCGTTCGATGCGGCGATCTCGCCCAGCCGCAGGCAGCGCACCGTGTGGTTGTTCGGCAGCAGCGTTTCGCGCGGCTTCGTGCTCTGGCACAGGTCGATGGTGTGCGCGCAGCGGCCGGCGAAGGCGCAGCCGCGGGGCATGTCGACCAGCTCCGGCACGCTGCCCCTGATGGTGGGCAACCGGCCGGCGCGCACCGCGCCGAGGGCGGGGCGTGCCGCGAACAGGCCACGGGTGTAGGGATGTGCGCGGCTGGCGAAGACGGCGTCGGTCGGTCCGCTTTCCACCGCGCTGCCGCCGTACATCACGAGCATGCGCTTCACGCTGCTGGCGATCACGCCGAGATCGTGCGAGATCAGGATCAGCGCCATGCCCATTTCCTTGACCAGGCCCTGGATCAGGTCGAGCACCTGCTTCTGGATGGTCACGTCGAGCGCGGTGGTGGGTTCGTCCGCGATCAGCAGGTCGGGACCGCAGGCAAGCGCCATGGCGATGCCGATGCGCTGGCGCTGGCCGCCGGAGAACTGGTGCGGGTACGCATCGAGGCGCGAGGCCGCGTCGGGAATGCCCACGCGGTCGAGCAGGTTCAGCGCTTCCTTGCGGGCCTGTTCCTTGGTCAGGCCGCGATGCAGCCGCAGAGGCTCGCCCACCTGGCGCGCGATGGTGTGCACCGGGTTCAGGGCGGTCATCGGCTCCTGGAAGATCATGCCGATGCGGTTGCCGCGGATCTGGCACATCTGCTTCTCGGGCAGGCCGACGAGCTCCTGCCCGTCGAGCTTGATGCTGCCCGCGACCTTGGCGCTGGAGGGCAGCAGGCCCATCAGCGACATCACGGTGATCGACTTGCCGCAGCCGGATTCGCCGACGATGCCCAGCGTCTCGCCGCGTTCGAGCGAGAACGAGATGCCGCGCACGGCCTGAGCCGGCCCGCGTTGGGTCTGCAGGCCGATCTGGAGGTTGTTGACTTCGAGAAGAGGCATATCGCTTAGCGTGCGCGTGCGAGGCGCGGATCGAGCAGGTCGCGCAGCCCGTCGCCGAGCATGTTCAGGCCGAGCACCGCGAGCGCGATGGCCATGCCGGGGAAGACGGCCAGCAGCGGCTGCTGGAACATGAGGGTCTGCGCTTCGCTCAGCATGCGGCCCCACGAAGGCTGCGGCGGTTGCGTGCCCAGGCCCAGGTAGGAGAGGGCGGCCTCGGCGAGGATGGCGATGGCGAAGCGGATGGTGATCTGTACGATCAGCACGGCCGAGATGTTCGGCAGCACGTGCTGCATGGTGATCGAGAAAGATCCCTTGCCGCAGGCGCGCGCGGCGGCGACGTACTCGCGCGACCAGATCGCATTGGCCGACGCCCGCGTGATGCGCGCGAAGGTCGGGATGTTGTAGATGCCGATGGCCACGATGGCATTCACGATGCCCGCGCCGAAGACGGCGGTCATCATGATGGCCGACAGGATTGCGGGAAAGGCCAGCGTGAAGTCGGACAGCCGCATCACCGCTTCCTCGACCCAGCCGCGCTTGGCGGCCGCGAGCAAGCCCAGGGCGGTGCCGACCACGAGGCCGATGCCGACCGCGATCACACCGACCAGGATGGATGCGCGCGCGCCGACGAGCAGCAGCGAGGCCACGTCACGGCCGAAGGCATCGGTGCCCAGCCAGTGCGAGCCGGAGGGTGCCTGCAGCTTGTTCGCCATGTCCATGCCGTAGGGCGAGTAAGGCGTCCACACGTAGGAGAGCAGAGCCGCCAGCACCAGCAGCGCGGCGAGCACGCCGCCGATGCAGAAGCTGCGATGGCGCAGCGCGCGGTGCCAGAAGCCGGGGGCTTTCAGTGCCGCGCCGGTGGCGGCGGGCAACGCGCCGGAGGTCGGGTTGATGGCGCTCATATGTCGCTGGCCTTGATGCGCGGGTCGATGACGGCGTAGAGCACGTCGACCACGAAGTTCACGATGACCACCATGGCCGCCAGCAGCATCACGCAGTTGCGCACCACGATCAGGTCGCGGTTGCTGATGGCTTGGAAGATCAGCCGGCCCAGGCCGGGAAGATAGAACACGTTCTCCACCACGATCGTGCCGGCCAGCAGCTCGGAGAACTGCATGCCCATGACGGTGATGACCGGGATCATCGCGTTGCGCAGCACATGGGTCCAAAGCACCATGCGCTGCGAAACGCCCTTGGCGCGCGCGGTGCGCACGAAGTCTTCGCGCATCACCTCGAGCACCGCCGAGCGCGTGATGCGCGCGAGGATCGCCGCCTGCACCACCGCCAGAGACAACGCCGGCAGCAGCAGCGACTTGATCCCCGCGAAGATGCCTTCGCCCCAGCCTTCGAAGCCGCCGGCGGAGAACCACTGCAGCTGCACCGAGAACACCAGGATCAGCAGGATGGCGAACCAGAAGTTCGGGATGGCGATGCCGACCTGGGCCATGCCCATCAGGCCGACGTCGCCGAGCTTGTTGTGGCGGGCTGCGGCCGTGACGCCGACCAGCAGTGCGATCACGACAGTCAGTGCCATGGCCAGCACGGCCAGCGGCACGGTGAGCGCGAGGCGTTCGAGGATCAGGTCGAGCACCGGGGAGCTGTAGGCGTAGCTGTCGCCGAGGTTGCCGGTGAGCAGGCCGCCGATCCAGTGCCAGTAACGGGTCCAGGCGGGCTGGTCGAGGCCGAGCTTGGTGGCCAGGGCGGCGACCGCCTCGGGGGAGGCGTCGGGGCCCATGAGCATCTGCGCGGCGTTGCCGGGCAGGATCTCCAGCACGAGGAAGACGATGACCGAGGCGCCGATCAGGGTGCCGATCAGCGTCAGCGTGCGCTTCAGCAGGAACAGGCCCATCTCAGCCTCTCAGGTCGCTACAGGGGAGGCAGGGCGTCATGCTGCCGAGATGCATTCGGCGATCGCACGGCCCACGTCCACCGTGTTGGCCGTGCCGCCCATGTCGCGGGTGCGCGGGCCTTCGCTCAGCACGGTTTCGATGGCCGAGAGCACGGCGGCCGAGGCTTGCGCGTAGACCGGATCGTCGCCGCCGAGGTGGTCCAGCATCAGCGCGGCGGACCAGATCTGGCCGATGGGGTTGGCGATGCCCTTGCCCGCGATGTCGGGCGCCGAGCCGTGCACCGGCTCGAACAGCGACGGGAACTTGCGCTCGGGGTTGAGGTTGGCGCTGGGCGCGATGCCGATGGTGCCGGTGCAGGCCGGGCCCAGGTCGGACAGGATGTCGCCGAACAGGTTGGAGGCCACGACCACGTCGAACCAGTCGGGGTGCTGCACGAAGTGCGCGCACAGGATGTCGATGTGGAACTTGTTCGTCGCCACGTCGGGGTAGCGCGTGGCGATCTCGGCCAGGCGCTCGTCCCAGTAGGGCATGGTGATCGAGATGCCGTTCGACTTGGTGGCGGCCGTCAGGCTCTTGCGCTTGCGGCGGTTGGCGAGCTGGAACGCGTAGTCGATGATGCGGTCCACGCCGGTGCGGGTGAACACGGCCTCCTGGATCGCCATCTCGCGCGGCGTGCCTTCGAACAGGCGGCCGCCCACGGAGGTGTACTCGCCCTCGGTGTTCTCGCGCACTACCAGGAAGTCGATGTCGCCGGGCTTGCGGTGCGCCAGCGGGCCGGGCACGCCGGGCATGAGGCGCACAGGGCGCAGGTTCACGTACTGGTCGAAGTCGCGGCGGATCTTGATGAGCAGGCCCCACACGGCGATGTGGTCGGGCACCTTGTCGGGCGCGCCCACCGCACCGAAGTAGATCGCGTCGTGGCCCTGGATCTTGTCGGCCCAGTCGGCCGGCATCATCAGGCCGGTGCGCACGTAGTGGTCGGAGCCCCAGTCGAAGTGGTCGTAGGAGAAGCCGATGCCGAAGCGGCGACCGACCGCGTCGAGAACGCGCAGCCCTTCGGGCATGACCTCGACGCCGATGCCGTCTCCGGGAATGACTGCAATCCTGTGCTTTTTCTGCATTGGCTCAACCTGTTCAAAGTTCGTTTCGTTCGGGGGGACTCCGGCGCTCGTGACGCAGGGCTTTCGAAAAAATTCTAGAAGCGAGAACCGGGCCCGCGCAGGGGGTTGGCACCCAGTTCGTCTTGACAAAATAAGAAGGCGGTGCAGGCGGTCTTCACTCGGAGATGAACCGATTTCTTGTCACGGAACTGACTTTGAATTCGAAAAATTAGAAGGCTCAGGGGTTCGCCAGCAAGCACGAAAAGGCCCTTGAACCTCTTTCATGAAGGCTTTCTGAAGCACGCCGCAAGGGCGTGCCGGATACTCCGCGCGCTCGCGATGCGCTCCGCAGAGACCGCTCGCCAGGAGACCCATGAATTTCTTGTCCGTTGCCGCGAAGGCGCTCGCAGGGCGCATCAGACGGTGGCTCCAGCCCTCGCTGGTGCGGCGCCTGCTGTTGGCGCAGGTCGCGGTGGCCGGGCTGTTGTGGAGCGCCACGCTGGCGTTCTTCCTGTACGACTCCAACCGCCTGCCGGACCTGGTGCGCTACGACAAGGTCTTCGAAAGCATCATCTCCTGCGCGCAGAACCTCGCCTCCGATCCCGACCGGCAGCAGCAGACGCTCAAGGCCTTCGACATGGCGCTGCTGGAAACCTCGGGCGACTTCACCTCCGACCAGGACAAGGCGCCCGTGATGCAGGTGTGGCAGCAGGGCAGGCTGATCTACAACTCTTCGGCGACGGCGCCGGTCATGCACACCGCGATGCCGGGGCGGCTGGAGAACGTGCGTGCCGGCGATCGGGTGTGGCGCGCTCGCTCGATGAACTCACCGCTGCTGGACACGCGCGTGCTGCTGGCCGAGCCCGACGTGCTGCGCCTGAACTTCACCATCGAGCATCGCAGCTACTACCTGCTGCCGCTGGCCATCAGCCTGCCGTTCATCGTCTTCCCGGCGTGGCTCTCGGTGATGCTCGCGCTGCGGCCGTGGCGGCAAGTGACGAAGGAGACCGCCGAGCGCGGCCCGGCCGATCTTTCGCCGCTGACCTTCGAGCCGCCGCACAAGGAGCTGCAGCCTTTGGTGAACGGCATCAATAGCCTGCTGCGCAGCGTGCGCGACCGGGCATCGCGCGAGCGCGGCCTGATTGCCGACGCGGCGAACGAGTTGCGCACCCCGCTCGACGCGATGCGCGTGAACGTCGAAGCCCTGAAGGCCCAGACCGAAGACGCCGGACAGCGCGAGCTCATGGCCAACCTGCTGCGAAGCAACGATCGCGCCGCGCGGCTGGTGGGGCAGCTGCAGCAGCTGATGCGAAGCGACGAGATGCCGCAGGACGCCTTGCCCGCGACGCTGGATTTCGATGCGCTGGTGCGCGACCGCATTCCGCTCGTCGAGGCGCTCGGGCGGGCGCGCGGCATCGCGCTGGATTTCGCCACTGAAGGCGCCGAACCGGTGCCGGTGCACGGCGAGCGAGAGAGCCTGATCTCGATGGTGAGCAACCTCGTGGAGAACGCCATCAAGTACAGCCCCGATGGCGGCACTGTCACGGTGCGTGTCTGGCGCGAGCCGTCGGACGCGGTGCTGCGCGTGACGGACCAGGGGCCGGGCATTCCGCCCGCGCTGCGCGAGCGCGTCTTCGACCGCTTCTTCCGCAATCCGGACCAGACGCAGTCGGGCAGCGGGCTCGGGCTGGCCATCGTCAGGTCGGTGCTGGAGAAGCATGGCGGACGCATCGCGTTGTCCGACGGCGAGGGTGGGCGCGGCCTGTGCGCCACCGTGTGGCTGCCGCTGTCGGCGGGCTGACACGCGGACGCATCCCACTTACCATGGCCCGATGCGAACACTCCAACTTCCTTCCGGCGGCGAGATGCCGGTGCTGGGCCTCGGCACCTGGCGCATGGGCGAGAACGCGAGCCATCGCGCGGCCGAGGTCAAGGCGGTGCGCGAGGCCATCGGGCTCGGCTATCGCCTCATCGACACCGCCGAGATGTACGGCGAGGGCGGCGCCGAGACCGTGCTGGGACAGGCCGTCGCCGAGGCCCTGCGCGCGGGCGACGTGCGACGCGAGGAGCTCTTCATCGTCAGCAAGGTCTATCCGCACAACGCCAGCCGGCGCGGCACGCGCGAGGCCTGCGAGCGCAGCCTGAAACGGCTCGGGCTCGACGCCATCGATCTCTATCTGCTGCACTGGCGCGGCAACCACCCGCTGCGCGAGACCGTGGCGGCGATGCATTCGCTGGTGGCGGATGGTCGCATCGGCCACTGGGGCGTCAGCAACTTCGACACCGACGACATGGAAGAACTGGTGCAGGCGACGGGCGACGGACCGGTTTGCGCGGCCAACCAGGTGTACCTGTCGCTCGGCGAGCGCGGCCCCGAGTTCAGCCTGCTGCCGTGGCAGCGGGAGCGCGGCATGCCCTTGATGGCCTACAGCCCGATCGACCAGGGCGCGCTTGCCGGAGACGACGGGTTGGCCGATCTGGCCGCCCGGCTGGGAGTAACCGCCGCGCAGCTTGCGCTGGCCGCGGTGATCGCACGCCCTGGCGTGGCTGCGATTCCGAAGGCGGTGCGCAGCGCGCACCTGAAGGAGAACTTTGCCGCCGCTGCGCTGAAGCTCGATGCGGCGACCCTGGCCGAACTGGATCGCCTGCATCCGCCGCCGAAGCGCAAAACGCCGTTGGCGATGATCTGAAGATCGGATTTTTTCGTGGAACACCGCGGAACCGGCTTTGCCGGGCCGCAGGTGTTGCCCCCGGAAGGGGGTGGACAAGCGACACGAAGTGCGCGAAGCCTGGGGGAGAACTTGTTCAGTGCGCGTCGGCGTGCTTCGCAGCCGCGATGACTGCGCTCTCGTCGTGCTTCGCGCCGTTGAGGAACAGGTTCAGCAGCACCGCAGCGATCGAGGCCAGCAGGATGCCCGACTCGATCAGCGAGTGGATGGCGTGCGGCATCCATTGCTTGAAGTTGGGGGCGATCAGCGGAATCATGCCGATGCCGAGAGAGACCGCGACGATCATCGCGTTGTGGCGGTTGTTCCTGAAATCCACGCCCGAGAGGATGCGGATGCCGGTGGCGGCCACCATGCCGAACATCACGAGGCCCGCACCGCCGAGCACCACCGTGGGCAGCGACTCGACCAGCGCCGCCATCTTCGGCAGCAGGCCCAGCACGATCAGGATGATGCCGCCGGCCACGCACACGTACCGGCTCTTGATGCCGGTGACGGCCACGAGGCCCACGTTCTGCGAGAAGCTGGTGTAGGGGAAGGTGTTGAAGATGCCGCCGATCAGCGTGCCCAGGCCGTCGGTGCGCAGGCCGCGCGCCAGGTCCTTCTGGCTGATCTTGCGCTCGGTCATTTCGCCCAGCGCGAGGAACATGCCGGTCGATTCGATCATCACGACGATCATGATGAGCGTCATGGTGAGGATCAGGATCGGGTCGAACTGCGGCATGCCGAAGTGGAAGGGCAGCACGATATCGACCCACGCGGCCTTGCCCACCTTCTCGTAGGTCATGAGGCCGGTGAGCGAGGCCACGACTGCACCGATCACGATGCCCAGCAGCACCGAGATGTTGGCGACGAAGCCCTTGGCGTACTTCACGATCAGCAGGATCGACACCAGCACCAGCGCGGCCACGCCGAAGCCCGAGAGATCCGCGTACTTGGGATTGGGCACCGTCGGCATGATCGCGAAACCCTTGGGCACGGCGGGAATGGAGCTGCCGGGCGATGTCACTTCGGCGAGCCACTTCGCATAGACCGGGTCGACGAGCGCGGGGGCGGTCGGGCCCACGGGGTTGCCGAAGATCCAGTTGATGCCCACGCGCATCAGGCTGATGCCGATGACCGCGATGATGGTGCCGGTGACCACCGGCGGGAAGAAGCGCAGCATGCGGCTGACAAGCGGCGCGATGAGTATCGACACCACGCCCGCGCCGATGATCGCGCCGAAGAGAAGCTGCGCGCCGCTCTGGCCGGGGTTGGCGTTGGCAATGGCCACCATCGGCGCGACGGAGGCGAAGGTCACGCCCATCATCACCGGCAGCTTGATGCCGAAGAACTGCGTGGCGCCCAGCGCCTGGATCAGCGTGGCGATGCCGCAGCAGAACAGGTCGGCCGAGATCAGCAGGGCGACCTCGTCGGGGCTGAGCTTGAGCGCGCGCCCGACGATCAGCGGCACCGCGACGGCGCCCGCATACATCACCAGCACGTGCTGCAGGCCGAGGGCCGCGAGCTTGCCCGTGGGCAGCCGCTGGTCCACGGGATGGACTGTTGAGAGGGAGCTTTCGGCCGTCATCGTGTGTCTCCTGCTGCGGCGAGAGAAAGAAGGCGCGCGACGCGGCTCGGCATGCGCACACCTGTTTGTGTACGCCAAACTGTATACAACTTATGCAACAATCCAGACTCAGGAAAACCCGTATCCGGGGCGGGGCCTTGCTCCGCCCTTTTTTGCTATGCGACGGGGTACGGGCCTTCGTCGAAAACCTCGGCGTGATAGCCCTTGCTGCCCACGTCGCGCGCAAGCTGGCTGCGGAAATCGCGGCCTTCGCGCAGGCAGCGCAGCACATGAGCGAAGTCATGGCGCGGCTGCCATCCGAGATCGCGCCGCGCCAGTTCGTTCACGTAGACGCGATCGAGCTGCGCGGGCAGCGTCCAACCCTGCCTTGCATAGAGCGCATCCGCCTCGGGGAATAGGCGGCGCAGCACAGCGGTCGCGTTCTCGCGCAGCATCGGCAGGTCGTCTTTCGTGAAGGGCGTGGTGGCTGAGACGATGTAGCGGCCGAAGCCGATGCGCGGCGCGCGCCGGGCCGCGAGAAGATGCGCTTCCACCACGTCCTCGATGTCGGCGCGGCGATGCAGCAGCTCGTTGGCCTGCGCGTTGTCCAGCGAGTGGAGGCTGCGCGCGGTCGCGTCGTCGTCTTCCTCCGGAAAGAAACGCGATGTCTTCAGCACCACGACGGGCAGGCGCTGCCTGCGGTGGAACAGCTCGCACAGGCTCTCGGCCGATGTCTTGGTCACGCCGTAGATGTTCTTCGGCACGGGCGTCACGTCCTCGGTGATCCATGCGGCCGGCATGCCTTCGGCGGGCGTGAGCGCGGAGCCGAAGGTGCTGGTCGTGCTCGTGAACACGAAGGATTCGACGCCCGCGGCCACCGCTTCCTCGAGCAGCGCCAGCGTGCCCGTGATGTTGGTGTCGACGAACTCCTGCAGGCTGTGCGTCGCCACGTGCGGCTTGTGCAGCGTGGCCGCGTGGATGACGGTGCGCACGCCCTTCATGCAGTCGCGCACGAAGGCTCGGTCGGCGATGGAGCCGGTGCGGTCGGTGAATTCGGAGGAGGCGATGTCGATGCCGCGTGCGTCCTGCGAGGTCGAGCGCAGTGTGCGCATCAGGGCCTCGCCGAGGTGCCCGGCGCTGCCGGTGATCAGGATGGTCATGGCCGCAAGACTAGCTTCGGCCGCATGGACCGTCCACGCATAAGTTATGCGCGCGTCAGGCGCGCGGCCGCGCTTCCCGCACCGTGAGCCCGGAGGCCGCCTGCTTGGCGTCGTGCTTCGCGATGGCGGCCTCGCTGGCCACGTCTTCCGCGTGCCTGAACATGCCGGGCGGAATTCGCACCGCGCCTATCGCCAGCGTGGCGAAGGGCGTGAACCGGACGACACCGTGCCGATCCTCGCCTTCGATGCCGCCGGAGTGCCGGTCGGCCTCGTCGTACAGGCCGGGCGCCTGCCGGTTGAACTCGTCGATCAGCCCGGCGCAGCGCCGGTGCCAGTCGGGGCTCTGGAACAGCATGAGGAAGTCGTCGCCGCCGATATGGCCGACGAAGTCGCGGTGGGCATCGGCGTGCTGCGTCGCCAGCCGCGCGAGCAGCAGGATCATCTCGTCGCCGCGCCAGTAGCCGTAGTGGTCGTTGAACACCTTGAAGCTGTTCAGGTCCGCATAGCAGGCGGCGAAATTGGCGCCGCTGTCGAGCAGCCGCGCGATGTGGATGTTGATGGGGATGTTGCCCGGCAGCGAGGTCAGCGGGTTGGCGTGCCGCGCCGCCTCGATGCGCGCCTCGGTGACGGCGCGCACGAGCTGGTCGCCAGTGCCAAGGCCCGCATATCGCTTCTTCTCGGTCACGATGAAGCCTTCGCTCAGATAGCGCTGGTCTTCCGACATCAGGATGCCGAGCAGGCTCTCGACGTTCTCCTCACGCTCCACGATGAGGGGCGTGTTGCTGCCGTAGACCAGGCAGGGACGTCGGCCGTGCACTTCGCGGAAATACAGCCGCGCGTAGTCGTTCATGAACGACTGCCGGTTGATCAGCGCGACGGGCGTTCCGCCGTCGACCACGGCCAGCGCATGCAACTGCGGGTGCTTCTGAAAGACCGCGGCCACCTCGTCGACCGGTGTCTGCGGGTTCAGCGCCGGCGCCTGGATGACCGAGAGGCTGCGCAGCACATTGGGCTGCGATGTTTGCGGCGCATGCGGCATCACCGCGATGCGGGTGTCCCTGATGGAGGCGGCCACGGGCTCGGGCAGGGCCGGCAGCAGTTCCGGCGCCGGCAGGCCGAACAGGAAACCCTGGCCCTGGGCGATGCCGAGGTCGCGCAGCACCCGCAGGTCCTTGGTGTTTTCCACGCCCTCGGCGATGAGTTCGCTGCCCATCGCGTTGCCGAGCCCGACGATGGCGCGGACCAGCGCCACGCTCTGCGGGCAGTCTGCGATGCCCTGGGTCAGCAGCTTGTCGATCTTGACGTAGTCGGGCTGGAGGTCTTTCCAGCGCCGCAGATTGGAATGGCCCTCGCCGAAGTCGTCGAGCGCGATGTACGCGCCCAGTGCGTGAAGTGCCTTGACGGCCCTTCGCAGCGCCTCTTCATCGCCCGCGGCGCTCTGCTCGGTGAGCTCCACCGTCAGGTCGCGCACCGCGATGCTGTGGCTCGCCAGCATGCGCTCGAGCCAGCACGGGCCGTCCGATGCATCCATGGCCTCGATCAGGGTGTCGGCGCTCATGTTCACGAAGAGGCGCCCCGGCCTGGTCAGCCGGCCCCAGTGGGCGAAGACGGATTCGACGCAATGCAGCTCGAAGCCGGTCAGCCTCGACTCGGCGGCCGCCTGCGCAAGCAGTGCTTCGGGGTTGGGGAGTGCATTGCCTGCGCCGCCGCGGATCAGGGCCTCGTGACCGAAGATCGTTCCCTGGCGCAGATCCACGATGGGCTGGAAGAACGGGGCGATCGCAGGATGCGGTTTGGCGCGGGGCAGGGGGTGCCGGGGCATGCTGTGGTGATTGTTCGTCGGCGGCCCTCGCGCGGAAGAAAAAACTAGCGAGTAGCCCTTTTGAACTACAGCATGCCCCACTTATGTGACAGCAGCACCTGCCGGCCCTGCCGGCAATGTGGTCAGGCGATGGTGGTGACGATGCGCCCCGCGCGTCCGTCGGACAGCACGATGCGCTCCCACAGCACGCGGCCGGACACGATCGGGACGATCCGGTCGGTATTCGGCCCGGTGGCGACCTCGAGCGACGCCAGCTCGCCCGCGTGCCAGCCCAGTGCTTCGAGAGTGGCCTCGGCTTCCAGGATCTCCCTGGAGGCGTAGCCGATCAGCGAACGGCCCATGAACTCGCTGGCGTCGGCGCGCCATTCGGCCTGGCGCGAGGGCGAGGCCGCCAGCAGCCGGTGCGTGCGGTCGCAGACCAGGTGCACCTTGCGCGTGGACGATTCGACCAGCCGCTTCAGCGCGGCATCCTGAGCCGGGTCGCATGCCGCCGCGAGCAGCCGGTGCGCCATGGCCTGCTGCGAAGGGGAGAGCGCGAGTTGCCCGCGTTCCCAGCGCGACACGGTCGCCTGGTTCACGCCCATCAGCTGCGCGAAGTGCGTCTGCTTGATGCCGCGCAGCAGCCGCATCTGGCGCAGCGCGAGGCCGAGGTTCTTGCGCATGGCCGCCTGCTCCTTCGCTGTCAGGCCAGCAGGGCCTTGACCAGGTCGAGCTGCCGGTCGGGCTTGTCGGTGCCGAGCTCGAGGCTGGCCTCGATGCGCTCCAGGTGCTCGATCATGCTCGTCACGGCGGCTTCCACGTCGCCCTTGCGGCACAGGCGCAGGAACTCGGCGTGCTCGTCCGACGAGCAGTGCGGGTCGTTCGACGAGTGGTACAGCATGGCGATTAGCGAGCTTCGCGCCACCAGTTCGCGCACCAGCTCGGCCAGCGTGCGGTTGCCGGTGGCCTCGGCCAGCGCCACGTGGAAGTCGCCCAGCAGCTTCTCGCGCACGGTGCCCGTGGTGGTGGTCTGGCGCAGCGCGGTGCGCTCGAACTTGATGTGCTGCTCCAGCACCTGGTAGTCGCGCGCCCGGGCGCCGGCGATGAAGAGCCGCACCACTTCGCTCTCGAGGATGCGGCGCACCGCGAAGACCTCGCGGGCTTCTTCCACCGAGGGCTGGCTCACGAAGGCGCCCTTGTCGGGAATCATCTCGATGAGCTTGTCCTTCGACAGCATCAGCAGCGCAGCGCGCACCTTGGTGCGGCTCACCGAGTACACCCGGCCCAGCGCCTCTTCGCGCAGCCAGGTGCCGGGCGGCAGGCGCTTCTCGACGATCGCGGTGGCGATGTCGTTGGCGATGCTCTCGATGGAACTGTTCTTGTCGGTCGCGGCTGCGCCGTTCTCGTCCGGAACGACGGCAGCAGCAGGGGAAACGGAAGGTTTGGAACTGGCGCGGGGCATTCGCGGATTGTGGCCTACCGCGCGAGGGTGAATCCCTCGAGCGCACCAATGATGGGCTTGGGCAGGGGCTTTGCGAGCTCTCCGCGCTTGCTTGTGCGCAGCTTCAGCGTCACCAGCGACTCGATGAGCTTGGTGCCGGCGGCCACGCCGTCGATCACCGGCACGCCCAGCACGCCCTCGATGTGCTCGCACAGGTCGGTCATGCCGGCGCAGCCGAGCACGATGCAGTCGGTGCCGTCTTCCTCCAGCGCGCGGCGGCATTCTTCGACGATGCGCTCGCGGGCCCGCGAGCCGGGCTCCTCAAGTTCGAGCACCGGCAGCTCGCAGGCGCGCACGTTGGCGCAGAAGCGCTCCATGCCGTAGATCTCGGCCAGGTGCCAGGCCTGCCCGATGGTGCGGCCCAGCGTGGTTACCACGCTGAAGCGGCTGCCGATCATGCTGGCCAGGTGCATCGCCGCCTCGGCGATGCCCACCACGGGGCCGCGTGCGAGTTCGCGCGCGGCCTTCAGGCCCGGGTCGCCGAAGCAGGCGATCACGTAGCCGTCGATGCCCTCGCGCTCGCCCGCCGCGATCTCCTGCAGCAGGCCCGGAACGGCGAGGGCCTCGTCGTAATGGCTCTCGATGGAGACCGGCCCCATGGCCGGGCTCACGGCGACGATTTCGGTGCCGGCGTGCGCCACCGCTCGGGCGCAGGCACCGATCTTCTCGGTCATGCTCCAGGTGGTGTTGGGATTGATGATCTTGATGCGCACGGCGCGGTCCCTTTCTTTCTCTCTAGAAGTTCAAGTCTTGTCGTTGCGGTTCAGCACGGCGTAGATGATGAAGCCCAGGCCCATGCCGATGAACCACGCGTAGTTGGCGGCGCCGCGCAGCGTCGGCACCATCACGCACAGGATCGGCACGATGGCCGCCGGCACCAGCGCCTGGATCGCCTTCGGGTTGTAGCCGCCGCTGTACCAGTATTCGCCCTTGGGGCTCATGCTGTAGAGCGCGTCCACGTCGATGCGCTGCTTGCGCACGATGTAGTAGTCGGCAATGAGGATGCCGAACAGCGGCCCGATGAAAGAGCCCAGCACGTCGAGCGTGTAGTGGATGACTTCGGGGCTGTTGTAGAGGTTCCACGGCGTGAGGAACACAGAGCCCACGGCGGCGATCATGCCGCCCGTGCGCCAGCTGATGTGCTGCGGTGCGACGTTGGAGAAGTCGAAGGCCGGCGAGACGAAGTTAGCGACGATGTTGATGCCGATGGTGGCGATCATGAAGGTCAGCGCGCCCAGCACGACGGCGGTGGTGCTGTCGATCTTGCCCACGGTGTGCACCGGGTCGGTGATGAGCTCGCCGAACACCGGCAGCGTGGCGGCAGTGGTGATGACCGTCAGCAGCGAGAAGAACACGAAGTTCACCGGCAGGCCCCAGAAGTTGCCCTTCTTCACCGCATCGAAGCTCTTGCCGTAGCGCGAGAAGTCGCCGAAGTTGAGCATCGGGCCGCTGAAGTAGCTCACCACCAGCGCGATGGCCGAGAGCATCACGGGCAGCGCGTCCCAGCCCTGGAACTTGATGCCGCCCAGGTTCAGGTCGATCTTGCTCCAGCCGGCCTTCCACACCAGCCAGCCGCACAGGATGGCCATGACCACGTACACGGCGGGACCGGCCCAGTCGATGAACTTGCGGATGGCGTCCATGCCGTGCCAGAACACGAAGGCCTGCAGCACCCACATGACCATGAACGCGACCCAGCCGAGCGCGGACAGGCCCGCGAAGCCGTACTTGGTGACTTCGGCGTACGGCGCCAGGCCCGGCGCCATGTGCAGCGCCAGCACCATGAAGGCGGCGGAAGCGAGATAGGTCTGCACGCCATACCAGGCCACCGCGATCAGCCCGCGGATGATGGCCGGGATGTTCGCGCCCAGCACGCCGAAGGGCGCGCGGCACACCACGGGGTAGGGCACGCCCGTCACCTGGCTGGGCTTGGCCACGAGGTTGCAGAAGATCTGCACGATCACGATGCCCACCAGCAGCGACACCAGCACCTGCCAGCTCGACAGGCCCAGCGCGAAAAGGCTGCCTGCGGTGATATAGCCGCCCACGCTGTGCACGTCGGACATCCAGAAGGCAAAGATGTTGTATTGGCCCCAGGTCTGCTTCTTCAGCGGAGCGAGGTCTTCGTTGGTCAGGCGCGGGTGGTAGCCGGGCTTGATGAGGGCGTTCGATTCCGCGTGCGGCGCAATGCCGGCTTCGCTTGCCCCCGCGGGGGCCTGGCTGACGACTGTGCTCATGGTCTTTCCTCGTGCGAGTGGGTTGGATTGGGACCCGTTTTGACGCAAATTTCGCGCCGGCTTTTCGGATGCGTTATTTGTATACAAAAAATGAACGCAATCAAGACCATTCGGGGAATCATATATCCGTAAATTCCCTGATGCGCTCCCGGGGCTGAAGGGACTTCGCCGGCTGGCGGAAAGTGGCGCAACCGGTCTTTGGCGGCTCCTGGCGCGACCTGGAGCCGTCGAGCCGCGCACCCTTTTGGGTCGACCGCACGAGGATGGCCGCCGGATCGATTCATCGAAATCCGTGTGGCTCAGAAGAAAAACATATCGCTTTCGATTGTGAGAAGCACTGCCTAAAGTCGTCTCCATCCCCGAACCGATGGAACTTCCATGAGCAGCAGCACGAACACCCGCATCCCCTTTCATCTCGCGTTCCCCGTACGCGACATCGCCGAGGCGCGTGCCTTCTACGGCGATCTGCTGGGATGCCCCGAAGGCCGCAGCGCCCCCGAGTGGGTCGACTTCGATTTCTACGGCCACCAGATCGTGGCGCACCTGGCGCCCGACGAATGCGGCCACCACCAGAGCAGCCAGGTCGACGGCCACGCCGTGCCGGTGCGCCACTTCGGCGCGATCGTTCCGATGGACCAGTGGCGGGCCATGGCCGACAAACTCGTGGCGTGCGGCACCGAGTTCGTCATCGAGCCCTACATCCGCTTCAAGGGCGAGCCCGGCGAGCAGGCGACGATGTTCTTCCTCGACCCCTCGGGCAACGCCATCGAGATGAAGTCTTTCGCCGATCTGGGCTCGCTGTTCGCCCGCTGAATCCGCAATGGCCCATGAGGCGCGGGGACGCTGGCGCGCGGCGCCGGCACGCCCTTAAGATGCGCTCGCCCGCAGCGGTCGCCGACCGCGCGTTGCCGCAACCGAGTCGCGTCCATGCTCCAACTTCTCTCCGATCCCCAGGTCTGGATTGCCTTCGCCACGCTGACCGCGCTGGAACTGGTCCTCGGGATCGACAACATCATCTTCATCTCGATTCTGGTCGACAAGCTGCCCCTGGCCCAGCGGGAGTTCGCGCGGCGCATCGGCCTTTTCATGGCCATGTTCATGCGCATCGGCCTGCTGCTGGTGCTCGCGTGGATCGTCGGCCTCGTCGCGCCGCTCTTCACCGTGTTCAACCAGGAGATCTCGGGGCGTGACCTGATCCTCATCCTGGGCGGGCTCTTCCTGATCTGGAAGAGCACGAGCGAGGTCCACCAGTCGCTCGAAGGCGAGCACGAACACAAGCAGAGCGCGGCCAAGGCGACCTTCGCCTCGGTGATCCTGCAGATCATGATCATCGACCTTGTGTTCTCGCTCGACTCGATCATCACGGCCGTGGGCATGGTGGACGACGTGCGCGTCATGATCGCAGCGGTGATCGCCTCGGTGCTATTGATGATGCTGTTCGCCGGCCCGATCGGCCGCTTCGTCTCCGCCCATCCGACCATCAAGATGCTGGCGCTGTCCTTCCTGGTGGTGGTGGGCGTGGTGCTCGTGGCCGAGGGCTTCGACAATCACGTGCCCAAGGGCTACGTGTATTTCGCGATGGCCTTCTCGCTGACCGTGGAAATGCTCAACATCCGCATGCGCAAGAAGGCGGCCCGGCGCGTGGAGCTGAATCCGCCGCGCATCCCGGGGGAGTGAGGCGCGGGCGCTCCTACTTGGGGCGCTTGTTCGGCGGTGCCTCGGCCGCATCCCTCAGGCATTGGGCGAAGTGCGCCACCATCGGCGGGCTCGCCCGGGGCTTGCGCTGCAGCAGGCCGATCTCGCGGTGGAAAGTGGAATCGCCCAGCGGCACGATGCGCACCCCGGGCGGCAACGGCAGGTGCGCCTCTACCATCGGCACCAGCGCCACGCCGAGGCCTCGTGCGGCCAAATGGATCAGCCCGGGAATCTCGTCGATCTCGATCGCGTCGTTGACCGAAAGTCCCTCGCGCCGCAGAAAGCCCTCGACCATCCGTCCCCCGAACGAAGCCCTGTCGTAGCGAAGAAAAGGCTGCTGCCGGATCAGCGCCCGCCAGTCCTTCGTGGCGGGCAGCGTCTTGGGCACGGCCAGCACGAAGGGTTCCTGCACCAGCGGCTGCCACGTCAGGTCGGCGGGCATTCCGAAAGGCGGGCGGATGATGACGGCCGCGTCGATCTTGCCAGCATCCAGGTCGTCCATCAGCCGCATCGAGACGCCGGGCGACACGTGAACGCGAACGAGTGGAAACGATTTGCGCAGCCGTTCCAGCGCGCGCGCCAGCAGCGTGGGCTGCGCCGAGGCGATCGAGCCGACCCGGATGAGCCCCTGTGCCGCATCGCCGCCCGGAAGCTCGCCGAGGCTGGCGAAGAGTGCGCAGATTTCTTCCGCCCGCGGCAGCGTTGTCTGCCCCGCGACGTTGAGCGTGGCCGAGCGGCCCGTGCGGTCGAAGAGTTCGAAGCCCAGGGCTTCCTCGAGCCGCTTCATCTGGCTGCTCACGGCGGACTGCGTGAGGCCGATGCGGTCGCCGGCAGCCGCGAAGGTGCCGAGCTTGCACACCGCGATGAAGGTCTTGAGTTCGTTGATCATCCGGCGAGCATCGCAAACGTCGATGCTCGGGTCAATCGAGCTCCACCGGAATCGATGGCATCCGAGCCGGGGCAGGCCCGGTCGCGGATGCCGGTCGCGGCTTGCCTGCTTACTGCGCCGCGACCTTCACGAACACCGGGTTCGAATAGAACCAGAGGTCGCTGTAGTTGCGTGCATTGATCGCGTTGAAGCGGGCCACGTTGTCGGTGCCCGTGGTCTGTGCGTCGAACAGAGGTTCGCCGCCCGCGGTCTCGTTGGGCACGTCGGTGCCCAGATTGGTGCCGCGCAGGCGGAAGTACTGGTTGTTGCCGGCCTTCACCGTATAGCTCACCGCGAAGTAGCCGTCGGCGTCGAGCTTCCAGTCGCTGCGCGTGAAGCGCTTGAGCACGCGCGTCGACGGGTTGGTGTCGCGCGAATAGCCCGGCGTGCCTGCCAACTCGGGGCCGGTCACGTCGCCGACGATCAAGTCGATGTGGTCGACCACCGGCTTCACGTTGGCGAAGATGCCGCTGCCGAGCTGGTATTCGAAGTTGTTGCGCTCGGGGCTCTTGAAGCGGATCGTGATCTTCAGGTCTTCGCCCGACTTCGCGCCAAGCTCCGAACCCATCTCGCCTGTGCCCTTGGTGCCTTGCACCTTGAAGTCGAGCGCGTCGATCAGGCCGCCGTTCACCGCGAAGAGCTTGCCCGAGCGCATGGCCGTGAGCAGCGACTTCGGATCCTTGACGTCGCCCCACAGGTGGTTCTTGGCGTATTCGCCCGGCGCGTAGCCGCTGCTGTACTGGCCTTGCGAGACGGTGAAGTGGTAGTCGGAGTCGGCCACGTTCCAGATGCGGCGGCCTTCGGAGAGCAGCGCGTCCCAGGTGCCGCCGAGCTTGGCGACGAGGTAGTCGACGCCGCCATAGGTGCGCGAGGGCAGGTTGGCTGCGATGTAGGCGCTGTTGTAGCCGCCGCGGTCGGGCTCCATCTGGTTGCCGACCATGCCTTCGAGCGAGAACACGATGTTCGGCGCGAGGTCGTTCATCTCGCGCAACTGGGCGATCGTGTACTTGCCTGGGTTGCGCGAGGGGTGGTTGATCTGCAGGTAGCTGGTGTCGGGAAAGTTCTTCTTGAGCCAGGCGATCGCGGCCATGGTCTCGGCGTGCGTGTTGTAGCCGGTGCCGGCCTTCGGACCCCATGCGGCCACATCCGCCGCCGGGAAAAGCGCCGGGTCGCGGTTGGTGAAGAGGTATTCGAACTGGCTCGCGGCCTTGAGAGCGGCGTCCGACATGGGGTTGTCGGTCAGGATGCCGACGTTGCCGTGGTCGTGCGAGGGCATGTCCCACTCGAAGGCCGCGAAGATCGTCTTGTCGGCGTACTTGCCGCTGGCCTGCAGCGCCTTGATGCGCGGCACCTGGTACTTGGCCATGCCTTCCGAAAACGGAATCTGCGCGGCCAGCTTGTTGCCGGCGTTGTCATAGGAAGACAGGCGCAGGTGATCGGAGATCGCGGCCCAGTCGAGCCCGAACTGGTCGAAGGCCTTGGCCAGCACCTGGTCGAGCGTGGAGATCTGCTGGGTGTCGTCCGACTGCATCGTGTGGATGTGCAGGTCGCCGACGGTCCAGCGGCCGGTCGGGGCGGGGGCCGGCGGTTGTGCCGGGGCGGGTGCCGGCGCGGGCGCAACCGCGGTCGGGGTGCTGGGCGTTGTCGGGAAGAAAGCGGGGCCGCTGGAGCCGCCCCCGCCGCCGCAGCCGGTGAGCATGAGGGTGCCGACGGCGAGCGTGGAGAACAGGGTGCGGCGAAATGGCAGGGAGGGCAGGGAGGGCAGGGCAGGCAGGGAAGCCGGGAGAGCAGTCGGAAGATTGGACATGGCAGGCTGAAAAAAAACGACGCGCACCTGAAGTGCGCGTCTCGAAGAAAGCCGCGAGTCTGGGTTGGTGCGATGACGCCCGGATGAAAGTTGAACGAAAGTTCGTTGTCGCCACGCACCAACAAGGCGTCGATGCGGCCTGCGCTCTATAAACTGTGCGCTTTCATGATTCCCAGCGCGCCTTCCCCACAGCTCACTGCGTCCGTCGACGACCAGGTGCTGTCCCGCATGGTGCGCACCGACCAGATGGTGGCGGTGCGCCGCAGCGTGCTCGCGGCCATTCCCATCAACGTGGTGCTGAGCTGCGTCGCGGCGCTGGTCGCCCTCAACGCCGGTCGCGCGTTCGAGGGGCTGTGCTGGCTGCTGCTTTCGCTCATGGTGAACGGGGTGCGCAGCTACATCTGCCGCTGGCCTTTCGCGCCGTGGCCGGGCGTCGTGCCCGAGAACGGCATCGCGACCTCGCCGGACGCTCGCCCGGTCGAATGGCATCTGCGGGTCGCGGCGGCCATGGCCGCGGTGTCGGGCTGCGTGTGGGCGCTCATTCCGCTGCTGTGCAACGGCTACTCGTCGCCGCAGGCGGTGTTCTACCTGACGGTGGTGTGCGGTATCTGCGCAGGTGCGGTCACTTACGGCATCGCTTATGCATTCGTGCCTATCAGCTTCGTCACGCCGGCGCTGCTGTCGGTGGCTGGTTGCCTGGCCTACGCGGGCGGCTTCGACAACCTGAGCCTGGCGGCGATGGTGCTGCTGTACCTCGCGGCGCTGGTGCGCGGCGCGCTGCACAGCGACCGGAATTTCCGCGAGAGCAGCCGTATCCGCAACGAAGCCACCGCCATGGCGCTGCAGCTGCGCAAGGCGCATGCGCAGTCGCTGGACGCGACGCAGCAGCTGGCTTTCCGCGCCTCGCACGATTCGCTCACCGGCCTGCTCAACCGCGAGGGCTTCACCGACGCGGCGAGCCTGCATCTCGCCGCGCCCGATGGCCGCCAGCACGGCCTGCTGCTGCTGGACCTCGACGGCTTCAAGGCGGTGAACGACGCCTTCGGCCACAAGGTGGGCGACCGCGTGCTGCAGGACGTGGCCCACTGGCTGCAGCGCGAAACCGCCGAAATGCAGGCCGTGCTCGGCCGCTGGGGCGGCGACGAGTTCGCGCTGCTCTACTGCCTGCGCGACGAGCGGCAGGCGCCCCCCGAAATCGCGCAGGCGCTGATCCGCTCGATTTCCTTCGCTACGGCGCACTACGGCGGCCACCTGGGCGTGAGCATCGGCATCTCCGTCTCGGGCGAGGCCGAGGTCGCCGACATGATCAGCTTCGCCGACGAGGCCCTGCACGAGGCCAAGTGCACCGGGCGCAACCGCTACCAGGTCTTCGACGGCGCGCTCAACCAGCGCCTGGCCACGCGCCGCGACGTGGAGCGCGACCTGCTGCAGGCCATCGGCTCGCGCGGCATCGGCGTGTGGTACCAGCCGATCATGAGCAGCGACGGCAGCGAGGTTCACAGCCTCGAGGCGCTGATGCGCTGGAACCACCCGCGCCACGGTCATATCGCGCCAGAGGAAGTGATCTCCGCGGCCGCCAGCACCGGCGTCGCCGAGCCGCTGCTGCGGCACCTTGTCGACGAGGTCTGCCGGGGCATGCGCCAGCTGGAGGCGGCCGGCTCGAGCCTGGCCGCCGTGCCCGTGGCGATCAATGTCTCGCCGCGCGAGATGGCGCAGCTGGCGGTGGACGACATCGTGCTCGGCATGCTGAAGCTGCGCGGCATCGCCCCGCGTCGGCTGCAGATCGAGATCACGGAAGAAGTGGCGCTCGACACCCACGCCACGCGCGGCCGGCTGAACGCGCTTTCGGCCGCTGGCGTGGCGATCGTGGTCGACGACTTCGGCGTGGGCTTCTCGTCGCTGGCGTCGCTGCGCAGCGAATACGTGCGGCAGGTCAAGATCGACCGCAGCTTCATCCTCGACCTGTCGTCCTCGCCGAGCAACGAGGTGCTGGTGGATGCCATCGTGCAGCTCGGTCACTCGCTGGGCGTGCAGGTGGTTGCGGAGGGCGTGGAGACGCAGGCCGAGCTCGATGTGCTGCGCAACCTGGGTTGCGGGCTGGTGCAGGGCTATCACCTCGCGCGGCCCGCGCCGTTGCCGGATGTGATGGCGTGGGCCGCCGCGCGCTCGGCGCCCGCGTCCGTCAGGGCGGGCTGAGGCGAGGCAGGCCAAGGCGGGCCGGGCGGCCCGCCGGTTCGATCAGGCGAGCAGGTCGCTGAGCGTGCGCGCGATCACCTTGGTGGCGCGGCGCAGGTCTTCGAGCACCACGCGCTCGTCGCTGCGCTTGGCGTGCGATTCGAGCACGGTGCGCGGGCCGGCGCCGTAGATCACGCCGGGAATGCCGGCTTCGACGTACAGGCGCACGTCGGTGTACAGCGGCGTGCCCATGGCCTTGACCGGCTCGCCGAACAGTTCGCCGCCGTGCTTCTGGATCGCGTCGACCAGCGGCTTGTTGCCTGCCAGCGGCTTCATCGAGTTGGCCAGCAGCAGGCGCTTGATGTCGACGGTGATGCCCTCGCTCTCGGCCGCCGCGTCGGCGATCACCTTGCGGATGGTCGCCTCGACCTCGACCGGGTTCTCCTCGGGGATCATGCGGCGGTCGAGCTTGAACACCACCTTGCCCGGAACCACGTTCGTGTTGGTGCCGCCCTCGATGCGGCCGACGTTGAGGTACGGGTGCGTGATGCCCTCGACCTTCGACGTGACCTGCTTGTAGAGCGTGTTCTGCGCGTAGAGCGCGTTCAGGATCTTCGTCGCGCCCTGCAGGGCGTCGATGCCGGTGGCCGGCACGGCGGCGTGGGCCATCTTGCCGTGCACCGTCACTTCCATCTGCAGGCAGCCGTTGTGGGCCGTGACCACTTCGTAGCTGAAGCCGGCCGCGATCATCAGGTCGGGCTTGGTCAGCCCCTTCTCGAGCAGCCAGCCCGGGCCCAGAATGCCGCCGAACTCCTCGTCGTAGGTGAAGTGCAGCTCGATGCTGCCCTTGGCGGGCTTGGCCACCGCTTCGAGAGCGCGCAGCGCGAAGGTGAAGCTGGCGAAGTCGCTCTTGCTCACGGCGGCGGCGCGGCCGTAGAGGCTGCCATCGACGATCTCGCCGCCGTACGGGTCGTGCGTCCAGCCTTCGCCGGGCGGCACCACGTCGCCGTGGGCATTGAGGGCGACGGTGCGGCCGCCGTTGCCGTACTTGCGGCGCACGATCAGGTTGGTGATCGATTCGAGCCCGTAGTCCTTCACTTCCTGTGCGGGAACGGCGTGCTTCTCTGCTTCGAGGCCGAAGTCGTTCAGCAGCTCGGCGGTGCGCTCGGCGTGCGGCGCGTTGTTGCCCGGCGGAGTGTCGGTGGGCACCTGCACCAGTTGCTGCAGGAATTTCACTTCCTCGTCGAAGTGGGCGTCGATCCAGGCGTCGAGCTTTGCGTAGTCGGTCATGATTTTTCTTCTGTGAATCAGTGGGCTTGTTCGGTGGCGAGGTTGTCCAGCAAAAGCTGGAAGGCCTGCACGGCGAGCTGGATGTCGTCGTTGGTGCTCGATTCGAGCGGGTTGTGGCTGATGCCCGAGTTGATGCCGCGCACGAACAGCATCGCTTGCGGCATCACCTCGTGCAGCTTCATCGCGTCATGGCCGGCGCCGCTGGGCATGCGGAAGAGCGGAATGCCCAGCGCATCGACGGCCTTCTCCCAGCGCTGCTGCCAGGCAGGCGCGCTGGGTGCGGCGGCGGCGCGCATGGTTTCCTCGAGCTCGTAGCGCACGCCGCGTCGCTCGCAGATGTCCTTCAGCGCGGCGACCACGTCGGTGGCCAGCGCGTCGCGCTGCGCGTTGTTGGGCGCGCGCAGGTCGAGGCTGAACTTGCAGCGCCCCGGCACCACGTTGATGGAGCCGCTGGGCACTTCGAGCATGCCGACGGTGCCGACCGAGTCGCCGTCCTTCGCCGCGCGCTGCTCGGTGTAGAGGATCAGCTCGGCCACTGCCGCTGCAGCGTCGCGGCGGCGGTCCATGGGCGTGGTGCCGGCGTGGCTGGCCATGCCGATCACTTCGCCCACATAGCGCACGCTGCCGTTGATGGAGGTGACGATGCCCAGCGGCAGGTCGAGCTCGGTGAGCACCGGGCCCTGCTCGATGTGCACTTCGACGAAGCCCAGGTAGCGCGCCGGGTCGCGCTGGATCTTCGGGATGTCTTCCTGCTTCAGTCCGGCGTGCTGCATGGCCTCGCGCATGGTGATGCCGTCGGCGTCCTTCTGGTCGAGCCAGCGCTGGTCGAAGTGGCCGATGAGCGCGCCCGAACCCAGGAAGGTCGCCTTGTAGCGCTGGCCTTCCTCTTCGGCGAAGCCCACCACCTCGAAGGCGAAGGGCAGGCGCCTGTTCTGGCGCTTGAGTTCGCGCACGCAGGCCATCGGCACGAAGATGCCGAGGCGGCCGTCGTACTTGCCGCCGTTGCGCACGGTGTCGTAGTGCGAGCCGGTGAGCAGCGTCTTGGCGTCGGGCGTGGCGCCAGAACCTTCGACGAAGCCTGCGGCTTCATAGCGGCCGACCACGTTGCCGACCGCGTCGATGTGCACCGAGTCGAAGCCCACGTCGCGCATCCAGCCCGAGATCTGCGCGGCGCAGGCGCGGTGCGCGTCGGTCAGGTAGGTGACGGTGAGCTGGCCCTTCTCGGCGTAGCCGGGGTCGGTGTGCACCGAGAGCTGCTCCTGCCAGTCCCACACGTCGTTGCCGAGCGTGATGTCGGCTGCGAACTTGTCGTCCAGGCGGATCTCGGCAATGCGATGGATGTTGCGCAGCGCCTCGCCGAGTTCGAAGTCGGGGTGGTTGTGCAGGCGGCGCGCGAAGGTCTCGATGATCTCGCGCTTGGCCAGCCCCGTGCCGCGCGGGCCGCGCACCGCGAGGATGAAGGGAAAGCCGAACTTCGCGTTGTAGTCGGCGTTGAGCTGCTGGATCTTCGCGAACTCCTCGGGCGTGCAGTCGGTCAGGCCGGCCTTGCTCTGCTCGTTGGTCGATTCGGCCGTCAGCGTCTTGCTGACCATCGCCTTGCCGGCGAGCTCGGGGTGGGCGCGGATCAGGCCGATCTGCTCGTCGGCGGACGAGCCGGCCAGCGCCTGCACCAGCGCGTGCTTGAGGTGCGCGAGCGAGCGGAAGGGGCGCGCGGCGAGGGCGCGCTCGGCGATCCAGGGAGAGTGCTCGTAGATGCCGTCGAGCAGCGCGACGGCTTCGGCCGGCGCTGCGGCGTTGAGTTGGGCGATGGTGAGGCTCACGATGCGGCTCCTGCTTCGAAGGGGTGCGCCTGCTTCCAGTGGCGCGCGATGTCGACGCGGCGGCAGACCCACACCTTGTCGTGCTGTGCGATGTGATCGAGGAAGCGCTGCAGCGCGGTGATGCGCCCGGGGCGTCCGAGCAGGCGGCAGTGCATGCCGATGCTCATCATCTTCGGGCTGTTGTCGCCGGCGGGGTCGCCTTCGGCATAGAGCACGTCGAAGGTGTCCTTCATGTACTGGAAGAACGGATCGGCGTGCGAGTAGCCCTGCGGCAGCGCGAAGCGCATGTCGTTGCAGTCGAGCGTGTAGGGCACGATGAGCTGCGGCACCACGGTGCCGTCGGTCTTCTGCACCTTCATCCAGAAGGGCAGGTCGTCGCCGTAGTAGTCGCTGTCGTACTCGAAGCCGCCGTAGTCGGCCACGAGGCGGCGGGTGCGCGGGCTGTCGCGGCCGGTGTACCAGCCCACGGCGCGTTCGCCGGTGAGCTTCTCGATGGCTTCCATGCCAAGGCGCATGTGCTCGCGCTCGGTGGCCTCGTCGATGTTCTGGTAGTGGATCCAGCGCCAGCCGTGGCAGGCGATCTCGTGGCCCAGCTCCTTGAAGGCGGCGGTCAGCTCGGGGTAGCGCTCCAGCGCCATGCCCACGCCGAACACGGTGAGCGGCAGCCCGCGCTTCTCGAACTCGCGCAGGATGCGCCACACGCCGGCACGCGAGCCGTACTCGTAGATGCCTTCCATGCTGATGTGCCGGTCGGGAAAGCTCGCCGGGTTGAACATCTCGGAGAGGAATTGCTCGGAGCCCGCGTCGCCGTGCAGCGTGGCGTTCTCGCCGCCTTCCTCGTAGTTCAGCACGAACTGCACGGCAACGCGCGCGCCGCCGGGCCATTGCGCATGGGGCGGGTTGCGGCCGTAGCCGATCAGGTCGCGCGGGTAGGGCAGGGTGGAGTCGTAGACGGTCATTGTGTGGATCAGGACAGCGCCAGCGAGATGTCGTTGGTCGGGACCTTGCGGTCGAAGGTGAGGTTGGCCTCGACGTGCTCGAGGTGTTCGGTCATGAGGCGCACGGCGCGCTCCTCGTCGCGCGCGGCCAGCGCCTTCACGATGTCGGCGTGCTCGTCGTTGGAGTGCTCGGCCGCGCTGGCGCTCTGGTACATCAGCGTGATGAGGGCGCAGCGCGAGATGAGCTCGCCCAGGATCTGCGCCAGCACCTGGTTGCCCATGAGCTCGGCCATGCGAACGTGGAAGTCGCCCAGCAGCTCGGTGCGGCCCGAGATGTCTTCGCCGGACACGGCGGACTTCTCGAGCGCCACGTGCTCCTTCAGCGCCTTGATCTTGGCCGGCGTGACGGTGCGCACGAACTCGCGCGTCATCTCGGCCTCGAGCATGCGGCGCACGGCGAACACCTGCTTGGCCTCGTCGACCGCCGGCGCGGCCACGAAGGCGCCGCGCGCGGGCTCGAGCCGGATGAGCTTGTTCTGCGACAGCTGGAACAGCGCCTGGCGCACCAGCGTGCGCGAAACGCCGAAATGATCTGCCAGCTTCTGCTCGGCCAGCTTGGTGCCGGGCTGAAGCCGGTGCTCGACGATGGCCTTCGTGAGGGCATCGACGATCGAACGGGTGGTGGAGGACTCCATGTTTTTCATGATAGACCCAAAGCCGGTAACTGTATACACTTTTGTCCACCGGAATTTCCCGCACCCACCGATCCGACTCTTTCGGATTTCCAAGGAGAGCCCCATGGGCCTGAGCACTCACGTACTGGACACGATGCATGGCGGCCCCGCGGCCGGCATGGAGGTGGCGCTCTACACCACCGACGGCGACGCCGCGACGCTGGTGAAGCGCTTCAAGCTGAATTCGGACGGCCGAAGCGACGGCCCGCTGTACGACAACAACTCGCTGAAGGTCGGCACCTACCGGCTGGTGTTCGACGTGGCCGGCTACTTCAAGGCCCTCGGCGTCAAGCTGCCGGAGCCGAACTTCCTGAACAAGGTCTCGCTGGACTTCGGCGTGGCGCACACCGACCAGCACTACCACGTGCCGCTGCTCGTGAGCCCGTGGAGCTACTCCACGTACCGCGGCTCCTGAGGTCAGTCCCCTTGCTGCTGGCCTTCGGTCAAGGTGTCGAGCTGGAAGCGGCCGCTTTCGTCCCACAGCCAGGTGTCCGTCCAGGTGACGGTGCCCAGGCGCGTCGCGGGCGGGAAGGGCGAGGCCTTCAGCACCATGCGCTCGATTTCGGCGATCACCTCGGGCGCATGCTTGGGAGCGCGCAGCCAGCGCATCGATCGCACCTTGCCGCTCGCGTCGATGTTCACCTCGAGCGTGCCGACGGCGTAGAGCACCGGCGGCAACTGGCCTTTGTAGATATGCGAGCGGTTGGTTTCGTAGATGTGGCGCGCGGCGTCGCGGCGGTAGTCCCGTGCGGAAGAAGCGCTCGACGAGCGCGGCACCGGGCCTGCGCCGACATCGCCGCTGGCCCCGCTCAACTGGCCAGGCACCGACCCGGTGGAGCCGCAGCCGGCGAGCCAGAGGGCCGAAAGAACAGAGGCTGCAAGGGCGAGGCGGCGAGGCGTAAGCTGGCGATTCATGGCCGGGTTTATACCGTGAGTCATCGCGCGCCCGGCAACCGAAGGTAGCGATCAAGATGAGCGGTGCGGTAGATCAACTGCTGGCGCGTCTTCGCCATGAAGACGGCGTGCTGGTGCGCGTCGAGTCCACGCAGGGCTCGGCGCCGCGCGAGGCCGGCACCTGGATGGCGGTCTGGCCCGACGGCCTCACCGCCACCATCGGCGGCGGGCAGCTCGAATTCCAGGCCACGAAAGAGGCGCGCGAGATGCTCGCCGGCACGCGCAAGCCCTTCGACGGCATCCAGCGCTATCCGCTCGGACCGAGCCTGGGGCAATGCTGCGGCGGGGTGATGTTCCTCTCGTACGAGCGCATCACGGCTGCCGATGCGCCGAGGCTGCAGCGGGAGCTGGTCGCGCAGCTCAAGCCCGTGGCGCTCTTCGGCGGCGGACACGTGGGGGCGGCGCTGGCTCGCCTGCTGGCCGCTCTGCCGTTCTCGGTGCGCTGGATCGACAGCCGCGACGGTGTCTTCCCCGACGAGCTGCCCGCGCAGATCGACACCGAGCATTCCGAGCCCGTGCAGGACGCCGTGGCCGCGCTCGCGCCGGGCAGCCGCGTGCTCATCATGAGCTTCAGCCATGCCGAAGACCTTGACATCGTCATCGCCTGCCTCAGGCGGCTGCGCGAGCGCAACGACCTGCCCTACATCGGCCTGATCGGCAGCAAGACCAAATGGGCCACCTTCAGCCATCGGCTGGAGGCCCGGGGATTCACGGCTGACGAGCTGGCCCGCATCACCTGCCCGATCGGCGTGCCCGGCATCACGGGCAAGGAGCCCGAGGTGATCGCCGTGGCGGTGGCGGCACAGTTGTTGCAATCGCTGGGCTGAACAGGGTTTTCCCGGCGGTCGCGCCTGAAAAAACCGCCCCGTCCCTTGCCAAAACTGTATACACTTTCGGTCCACAACAAGCCGCAGCGGAGCGAGGCCCATTTGTCCATGGAGCCTGCGTTCGCGGCACTTTCTCTGCTTACAGCGCCCGCGGTGGTGAGCAGGCTGAAACCCTTTCCCGGCGCCCCCACGCGCCGGGCGGGTTGAGAGAGAAGCATATGGAAAGCTATTACCTCGACTGGGCCAACCTGCTGCTGCGCTGGGTCCACGTCATCACCGCCATCGCCTGGATCGGCGCCTCCTTCTACTTCGTGATGCTGGACAACAGCCTCGAGAAGCCGCAGGACCAGGAATCGCTCGACAAGGGCGTGGGCGGGGAGCAATGGGCCGTGCACGGCGGCGGCTTCTACAACATGCAGAAGTACGCGCTGGCGCCCAAGAAGCTGCCGGACCACCTGCACTGGTCGTACTGGGAGAGCTACTCCACCTGGATCACGGGTTTCTCGCTCTTCACGATGTCGTACCTGTGGAACGCGAGCACCTACCTCATCGACAAGTCGAAGATGGACTGGCAGCCCGGCGCCGCCATTGCCGTGGCGCTCGCCTTCTTCGTCGTGTTCTGGATGGTCTACGACGGCATCTGCCAGATCTTCGGGCGCCGCAAGCACGGCGACACCATCGTCGGCGTGCTGATCGCGATCTTCATCGCCTTCGCGACCTGGCTGGCGTGCCAGTGGTTCGCGGGCCGCGCGGCCTTCCTGCTGGTGGGCGCCATGATGGCCACGACCATGAGCGGCAATGTGTTCTTCTGGATCATCCCCGGCCAGCGCAAGAACGTGGCGGCGCTGCGCGAAGGCAAGCCGGTGGACCCGGTGCACGGCCAGCGCGGCAAGCAGCGCAGCGTGCATAACACCTACTTCACGCTGCCGGTGCTGTTCGCGATGCTGAGCAACCACTACAGCTTCGCCTACACGCACAAGTACAACTGGATCGTTCTGCTGCTGATCATGCTCGGCGGCGCGGCCATCCGCCAGTTCTTCGTGGTGCGCCACCGCTTCAAGCTGGGCAATGCGGGCAACCCGCTGCCCTATGCGCTGGTCGGCATCGTGGTGCTGGGCCTGACCATCGTCTGGATGAAGCCCGAGCCCGTCGCCGCACCCGCGGTGGCAGCGGCCGCGCCGGCCGTGCAGTTCAAGGACGTTCAGAAGGTGCTCGAGCAGCGCTGCTTCATGTGCCACGGCGCCGCCGTGCAGATGAAGAACGTGCGGGTCGATTCGCCCGAGCAGGTGTCGGCCCATGCGCAGGCGATCTACCAGCAGGTGGTGGTCACCAAGATCATGCCGATGAACAACGCCACGGGCATCACCGACGAAGAGCGGGCCCTGATCGGCCGCTGGTTCCAGGCCGGCGCAAAGACCAACTAGTCAGATAGAAGAAGTTGACCGGCGGCAAGGAGGCGGGTCACGGTCCGCAGCACAATCGCCGGATTGGAGACAAAGCAGCAATGACGACCGCATCGACCCCGGCCTTCGGCCCCGCCCCCGATCCGCGCGAAGCCCCGCGCGCCTTCCTCGAACACCTCTACCGCGTGGCGGTGGACCGCGCGCTGCCGCTGTCCACGCTGGGTCCCCACCTGCCGCCGCCGCCCAAGGGGCGCACGCTGGTGCTGGGCGCGGGCAAGGCCGGCGGCTCGATGGTGCAGGCGCTGGAGGCCCTGTGGCCGGCCGATGCGCCGCTCTCGGGGCTGGTCGTCACGCGCTATGACCACATTCCGCCGCGTCCCGAAGGCGTGCCGCAGCGCATCGAGCTCGTCGAGGCCGCGCACCCCGTGCCCGACGCGGCAGGCCAGCAGGCGGCCGAGCGCATCCTCGCGCTGACGCAGGGCCTGACGGCCGACGACCTCGTGCTGTGCCTGATTTCCGGCGGCGGCTCGTCCCTGCTGGTGCTGCCGGCCGAAGGCCTGACGCTGGCCGACAAGCAGCGCATCAACAAGCAACTGCTCGAAAGCGGCGCCAGCATTGGCGAGATGAACTGCGTGCGCAAGCATCTGTCGCGCATCAAGGGCGGCCGGCTGGCCGCGGCATGCGCGCCGGCCCGCGTGGTGACGCTGACCATCAGCGACGTGCCCGGCGACGACCCGGCCGTCATTGCCAGCGGCCCGACGGTGCCCGACGCCACCACCTGCGCCGACGCTCTGGCCATCCTCGACCGCTACGGCATCGAGGTGCCGGCGCCGGTCCGGGCGAAGCTGGAAAGCGGCGAACTCGAAACGCCCAAGCCGGACGATGCCGCGTTCAAGGGCCACGAGACGCACATGATCGCCACGCCGCAGCAGTCGCTGGAAGCGGCGGCGCGGGCGGCGCGCGAGGCCGGCATCGAGGCGCACATCCTCAGCGACGAAATGGAAGGCGAATCGCGCGAGGTCGGCAAGGTGCACGCCGCGCTGGCGCGTGCCGTGGCGCACCGCGGCGAGCCGTTCGCGCGGCCCTGCGTCATTCTTTCGGGCGGTGAAACCACCGTCACGATCCGTCCCCGCCAGCCGGGCCAGGCCAAGGGCAGGGGCGGGCGGGCCGGCGAGTTCTGCATGGGACTGGCGGGCGCGCTCATGGGCCAGCCGCAGGTGTGGGCGCTGGCCGCCGACACCGATGGCATCGACGGCGTGGAAGACAACGCCGGCGCCTTCGTCACCCCCGACACGCTGGCGCGCGCCGGCGCCGCGGGGAAGAAGCTGTCGGACCACCTCGACCGCAACGACGCCTATGGCTACTTTGATGCCATCGGCGACCTGTTCGTGACGGGGCCTACGAACACCAACGTCAACGACTTCCGCGCGCTGCTGGTGTTGTAAGAGAGGCCGCAGGAGGGGCGTCCTACTCCTTCAGCACCATGTCGATGCACATCACCGCCGCCACGACCAGCAGGCGGCGGGCGTCGTTGGCCGGCACGCCCGGGTCGATCGACAGCATGTAGTTGTCGGCGGTGGTGAAGAGCTCCTTGCCCAGCCCCGCCCATTTCTTGGTCACGGCGGCGAGTTCGCTGCTGCCCTGCACGAAGCGGAAATCCCAGCTGGTCCACTTGCCCTTGAGCGTGCAGGCGACCTGTTCCTGCGCATCGAGCACGTCGAACTTGCCGCCGATGGAAAAGAGCTTCTGCTTGAAGAAGCCGATGACCCGGTCGTTCTCGTCGAGCACTTCCACCTTCGACAAGAAGATGGAAACGCCGCGCTTCACCGACAGCACCTTCTGCCCCTCGGGCGTCGACACCACCACGTTGAAGGGTGTGAAGCGCTTGTAGTCGGTGAAGCGAAGCAGCTTGCTGAAGAAGCCCAGGTCGGGCTCGCGGCACTCCAGAATCTTCTGCTGCGAGTGCGGGTCGAAGATGTCGTAGTTGTTGGCCGCCTTGAAGATGCCGACGTGTTCCTTGATGAAAAACAGGTTGTTGCGCAGCGCTGCGTGCATGGTTCCCTCTGGTCCCTCTTGGTGTTGGTTGGGCGGCGATTATGTTCGGCGTGCATGACGCGGCCTGCTGCTCGCTGCTCCGTGACCGCCTGCGGGCGAGGTTTGTGAACTCGGGTTAATCTATGCCCCCGGCGGCCTCTGGCTGCCGTTGCCGTATGCACACCCTCCAGGTGCCGCGCCGCACACCCAGAATTCCCCATTCTTCTTTTCATCATCCAGTCCTGAAGGAATAGCTCGCCATGACCGCCACCTACACCGACACCCGCCTGCTGATCGACAACGAGTGGGTCGACGCCACCGGAGGCAAGACGCTGGACGTCGTCAATCCCGCCACCGGCAAGGCCATCGGCAAGGTGGCGCACGCCAGCATCGCCGACCTCGACCGCGCCCTGGCGGCTGCCCAGCGCGGCTTCGAAACCTGGCGCAACACCCCCGCCAACGAGCGCGCCGCTGTCATGCGCCGCGCCGCCGGCCTGATCCGCGAACGCGCCCTCGACATCGCCAAGCTGCTCACGCAGGAGCAGGGCAAGCCGCTGGGCGAGGCCAAGGTCGAGACCATGGCCGCCGCCGACATCATCGAATGGTTCGCCGACGAAGGCCGCCGCGTCTACGGCCGCATCGTGCCCTCGCGCAACCTGGCCGCGCAGCAGCTGGTGCTGAAGGAGCCGCTGGGCCCCGTCGCCGCTTTCACGCCCTGGAACTTCCCGATCAACCAGATCGTGCGCAAGCTCGGCGCCGCGCTGGCCACCGGCTGCTCGTTCCTGGTGAAGGCCCCCGAGGAAACCCCGGCGTCGCCCGCCGCGCTGCTGCGCGCCTTCGTCGACGCGGGCATTCCGCCCGGCGTGGTCGGCCTGGTGTTCGGCAACCCCGCTGAAATCTCGAGCTACCTGATCGCCCACCCGATCATCCGCAAGGTCACCTTCACGGGCTCGACCCCGGTCGGCAAGCAACTGGCCGCGCTGGCCGGCCAGCATATGAAGCGCGTGACGATGGAACTCGGCGGCCATGCCCCGGTGATCGTCGCCGAAGACGCCGACGTGGCGCTGGCCGTCAAGGCCGCCGGCGCCGCCAAGTTCCGCAATGCGGGCCAGGTCTGCATCTCGCCGACCCGCTTCCTGGTGCACAACAGCCTGCGCAACGAGTTCGCCAGCCTGCTGGTCAAGCACGCCGAAGGCCTGAAGCTCGGCGACGGCCTCGCCGAAGGCACCAGCATCGGCCCGCTGGCCAATGCCCGCCGCCTCACGGCCATGGCCTACGTGCTGGAAGACGCCCGCAAGAAGGGCGCGACGGTTGCCACCGGCGGCGAGCGCGTCGGCGACGCCGGCAACTTCTTCGCGCCCACCGTGCTGACCGACGTGCCGCTGGACGCCGACGTGTTCAACAACGAACCCTTCGGCCCCATCGCCGCCATCCGCGGCTTCGACACGCTCGAGGAAGCGATCGCCGAAGCGAACCGCCTGCCTTTCGGCCTGGCCGGCTACGCCTTCACCAAGTCGATCAAGAACGCCCACCTGCTGAGCCAGAAGCTCGAACTGGGCATGCTGTGGATCAACCAGCCCGCCACCCCGTCGCCGGAAATGCCGTTCGGCGGCGTGAAGGATTCGGGCTACGGTTCGGAAGGCGGCCCCGAGGCGCTCGAGGCCTACCTGAACACCAAGGCGGTTTCGATCCTCGGCGTCTGAGTCCGCTTGGACTCAATCACTCCTCGGCGGTGGCATTCCAGAAGGCCTGCTGCACGCCGTCGAGTGCTTCCAGATCCTCGATGACACGGTCGAGCTCCGCGGGCTCGACCGCCGTCGCATAGAGCGTCGCGCCGATCTCGGTGTCGGCCGGCCCGAAGGGGTGCTGGTCGACATCGCGCACCGGATAGTTCGCGGCCTCAAGAAGCACCAGCAGCTGGTCGAGCACCTCGGGCCGCGCCGCCCGCGAGCAGATCACGCGCACCACGTAGGTCGCTTCGCTGGCTTCCTCGCTGATCGGCTGGCGGTTGATGCGGTTCACCACGGGCCGCAGCAGCGTGTTGCTGGCCAGCACGAACAGCGCCGCGATCAGCGCCTCGCCCAGCAGGTCGGCACCAGCGCAGGCGCCCACCGCCGCCGACCCCCACAGCGTCGCCGCCGTGTTCAGCCCCGTGACGTTGGCACCTTCCTTCATGATCGCGCCCGCGCCCAGGAAGCCGATGCCGGACACCACATAGGCCACCACGCGCACCGCGCCACCGCTGCCGTCCAGCCGGTAGGCCATGTCGACGAATACCGCCGCGCCCACGGCCACCAGCGTGTTGGTGCGCAGGCCGGCCGTGCGCTGCCTTATCTGGCGCTCCAGGCCGATCACCGAGCCGAGGATGAAGGCCGCAGCCACGCTGATCAGTGTGTCGAACAGCGAGGCCAAGTTGATGTTCTGGATGGCTTGCATCGATGGATTCCCTCTTCTTGTCTTGTTGACGCCGCAGTGTGCAGCCGCCGGGTGTCATGAACATGTCATGAAGCCCGAGCGGCCGCAAGCCTTCACTGCCACCCATACTTGCGCGCGTACCACCCCTTCACCGCCTGCGTCAGCAGCGCATAGCCCAGCAGCATCGCCACCAGCCACGGGAAGTACGTCAGCGGCAGCGCCTGCAGCTTGAAGTAGTGCGACAGCGGCCCCATCGGCAGCCAGATGCCCACGGCGGCGATAGCGGCGCCCATGATCAGCAGCGGCCACGCGGCGCGGCTTTGCAGGAACGGGATCTTGCGGGTGCGGATCAGGTGCACGATCAGCGTCTGCGACAGCAGCCCCTCGACGAACCAGCCCGACTGGAAGAGCGTCTGGTGGTCCACCGTGTTGGCCGCGAAGACGAACCACATCACCGTGAAGGTGAGGATGTCGAACACCGAGCTCAGCGGGCCGAAGAACACCATGAATCGACCCAGGTCGGCCGGGTTCCAGCGCTGCGGGCTCTTGAGGAACTCGTCGTCCACGTTGTCGAACGGAATGGCGATCTGCGACACGTCGTACAGCAGGTTCTGCACCAGCAGGTGCAGGGGCAGCATCGGCAGGAAGGGCAGGAAGGCGCTCGCTACCAGCACCGAGAACACGTTGCCGAAGTTCGAGCTCGCGGTGAGCTTGATGTACTTGAGCATGTTCGCGAAGGTGCGGCGGCCCTGGATGACGCCTTGCTCCAGCACCATCAGGCTCTTCTCCAGCAGGATGATGTCGGCCGACTCCTTGGCCACGTCCACCGCGCTGTCCACCGAGATGCCGATGTCCGCGGCGCGCAGCGCGGGCGCATCGTTGATGCCGTCGCCCATGAAGCCCACCACGTGCCCGTTGGCATGCAGCGCGTGCACGATGCGCTCCTTGTGCGCGGGCGTGAGCTTGGCGAACACCTGGTGCGCCTCGACCACCAGCCGCAGGTCGGCCTCGACCATTTCCTCGATCTCGCCGCCGAGAACGATGCGTCCGACTTCCAGGCCCACGTCGGCGCAAACCTTGCGCGTGACCAGCTCGTTGTCGCCCGTCAGCACCTTCACCGCCACGCCGTGCTCGGCCAGCGCGCGCAGGGCGGGGGCGGTGGATTCCTTCGGCGGATCGAGGAAGGCCACGTAGCCGAGCAGCGTGAGCCCCGACTCGTCCGCCACGCCGTAGGCCGGCTTCTGCTCTTCGGGCTTCAGCGAACGGCTGGCCACGGCCACCACACGCAGGCCTTGGGCGTTGAGCTCCGACGCCACGCTGTGAATGCGCGCCAGCACGTCGGCGTCGAGCGCCAGCACTTCAGCGCCGCGTTCGACCGAAGTGCACACCGACAGGATCTCTTCCAGCGCGCCCTTGCAGATCAGCAGGTGCTCGCTGCCGCCGTTGGCCACCACCACCGACATCCGGCGGCGCGAGAAGTCGAAGGGCACCTCGTCGATCTTGCGGTAGGCCGTCTGCAGGCGCGTTTCGAGCTGCATCTCGGCGTGGCTCAGCACGGCCTTGTCGAGCAGGTTCTTCAGGCCTGTCTGGTGGAAGCTGTTGAGGTAGGCCAGTTGCAGCACATGGTCGGACTGTTCGCCCCATGCGTTGGTGTGGCGCTCGAGCACGATGCGGTCCTGCGTCAGCGTGCCGGTCTTGTCGGTGCACAGCACGTCCATCGCGCCGAAGTTGTGGATGGCCTCGAGCCGCTTCACGATCACCTTCTGGCGCGACATCACGACCGCGCCCTTGGCCAGCGTGGCGGTCACGATCATCGGCAGCATCTCGGGCGTGAGGCCGACAGCGATCGACAGCGCGAACAGCGCCGCCTCCCACCAGTCGCCCTTGGCCACGCCGTTGATCACCAGCACCAGCGGCGCCATCACCAGCATGAAGCGGATCAGCACCCAGCTCACGCGGTTGATGCCGGCCTGGAAGGCGCTGGTGCCGCGGTCGGTGGCCGTCACGCGCTGGGCCAGCGCGCCGAAGAAGGTGCGGTCGCCCGTGTGCACGATCACTGCGGTGGCGGTGCCGCTGATCACGTTGGTGCCCATGAAGAGCAGGTTCTCGCGCTCGAGCACGCCCGCCGCATGGTCGCCGCGATCGGCCACGAACTTCTCGACGGGCATGGCTTCGCCCGTCAGCGCCGACTGGCTGATGAACAGGTCCTTCGCCGTGAGCAGCCGGCAGTCGGCCGGGATCATGTCGCCGGCGGAGAGCGCGATCACTTCGCCCGGCACCAGGTCGCGCATCGGCACCTCGACGCGCACCGTGCCGGCATGCGTGGTGTCGAATCCCTCGTCGCCGGCCGCGCCTTCCTTGTGGCCAGGCGCGGGGCGCAGCACGGTGGAGGTGTTGCTCACCATCGCCTTGAGCCGGTCGGCGGCCTTGTTGGAGCGCGATTCCTGCAGGAAGCGCAGCACCGTCGACAGCACCACCATGCTGCCGATGACCAGCGTGGCCTTCATGTCCTCGGTGACGTAGGAGACCAGTGCCAGTACGGTTAGCAGCAGGTTGAACGGATTGCGGTAGCACTGCCACAGGTGCTGCCACCAGCGAAGCGGCTGCTCGTGGCGCACCTCGTTGCTGCCCAGGCGCTTGCGCAGCACCTGTGCGTGGCCCTCGCTGAGGCCGCGTGGCGAACTGCCGAGCTTGACCAGCATCTCGCCAGCATCGGTGCGCGAGGCCGTGGTCAGGGCCTTCGCGATGTCGGGCGGCATGCTGATGGAGCCGGTTCCGACGGGCTTCGAGCCCAGCAGCGTCTGCCAGCGCTCGAAGTGGTGCAGCATGTGGCGGCTGCGCAGGAAGCTTTCGAAAAAGGATTTGAGGACGTTCTTCATGGTGTTCTCCTTCGGGGCGGCCGCCACTGCCTGCCCGCCGAAGGAGAACGCCGCAGACGTCAGCCTGCCGGCGGCAACCCTTGGCGAGGCGCGGCAGCGGGCCGCGTCGTTGTTGGAATCGATCTGGACGAAGGGGGCGCGCTATGGCGCCAACAAGAGGCGGGATCCATGGTGTGCTCCTGGGTTGCTTGCAGGTTGCCGAAGAAGTGAAGAAGGAAAAGGGCGCGGGGCGTGGCTCAGCGGCGAGGCACGCAGACCGGCTGCAGCAGCAGGAAGCTGCGGATGCGGCGCGTGGTCCAGAGCGCGGCGGCCTGGTCCAGCGCTGCATCGACGACGGGCGACGCTTCAACCGCCGCCGCTTGAGCGGGGGCAATCAAGCGTGCCGACGGACGAACGCGCGGTTCGTGCGGCTGACGACGAAGATGAAAGTGACGCATGACAAGGCTCCTTCGCACAGAAGGGCCTCGCGCACGGACGCACGCAAGCTGACTGAAAAAGTCAGTGACGAAACGACGGGTATCGGGAGGAGGGGAGCCGCTCGCCGGATTGGCAAACGGATCACGCTGTGTGCAACACCGGCACGCAGCGCGGGAGAAGCCTGCGCTAGAGGGCCGGATGTGTCACGCCTGCCGAGGCACGCGTCTTGTCACTGATCCAACTGGCACTGTCCACGCACGGGGCTCCGAAATGAAGATTTCCGGATTGTTGCACTGCGGCATGCGGAACGTCAACCCGTCTGGAGAATTTGGAAGTGTGCGAAAGGGCCTTGATGCCTCTGTGTTGCGATTCAGCTGTAGCCGATACAGGCGAACCTTTCAATTGGCATTCGGACTGCCGAACTCGGTTCTTGGGCGCGTGGTGCGTTGACCGGCTATCAAGCACTAGGGGCGGCTAGGGGTGCGGTTCATTCCAAACAATTCGAAAGCAACTGCAGCCATCCTTTGATCGAGGCTGTCGCCTGGTGCCACCAGCCCATACCTGACGGCAGCAGCCGTAAAAGTTGCGACGGGATCGGAAACTGCGAATACCGGACGATTCCATTCCTGCTGTGCGACGAGTCGGGGGTCCGATTGCGCATTGGCCAGAAAGAGTCGGCTCACGAGGTCATCGAAATTGGCGCCAGCAGCGCGGCCTTTCGACAGCAGGATCCATTCCGCGACGAATGCATTGCGCCACGCACAGGCCATTTCTTCCAGGTTGTCATTCGTGGGCACGAGCACCTCCTTGTTTTGCTGGCGAAAAATGTACCTGCCGCGAATTCGGAAGGATGTAAGCATTGCATTGCGGGTCGTTAGAGTTGTGAAAAAAGTTCGGATCGACGGCATTTTGTTGAACCTTGACGTCAACTTGTCTCTTCAAAACGATCTATCTGCATCCCAATTTCGAACTTAAGTTCGATTTGTCGTTTCACCGGAATGGGCTTCATACCAATACCGGATTGGCGGAAAAACCACGGGACTACTCAATGCTCATGAAAACGCCATCCATCTTGTTCATCTGCACCGGCAACATCTGCCGCTCCCCCACAGCCCACGTGCTCCTCACGCACAAGGCCCGCGCAGCCGGCTTCGATGTCGAAGTCGACAGCGCCGCCATCTCCGACGAGGAGCGCGGCAACCCACCCGACCCGCGCTCGGTGGCCGAGGCCAGGCGGCGCGGCATCGAGATGCACGCGCATTGCGCGCGGCAGGTCCGCAAGTCCGACTTCGAGCGCTTCGACCTGATCATCGGCATGACCGCCGGGCATTGCGACGCGCTGCGCAGGCTCGCACCGGCAGGTGCGGCCGGCAAGATCCACCTGTTCACCGAGTACGCCGACGGCATCGAAGGCGACGTGCCCGACCCGTGGTACGGCAGCCAGAAGGCCTTCGTCGAGGTCTTCGACCTGATCGATCATGGTGTGGACGGCCTGCTCGGGAAGCTGCAGGCCGATGCGCGCTGAGCCGGCAACGGCTACTCGCAGAGCACCCGTATCGAAGGCGGAATCGCCACTGCCCTGATCCCTCCGCCTTCGCGCTTCGCACCGAAGATGCGCACCTCCTCGCACTCGAGAATGAGGTCGTCCCCGCGCGTCACGCGGTAGGTCTGCACGAAGCTCTTCTCGCGCCACTCGGTGATGCGCACCGCGATCTGAAGCGTGTCGCCATAACTCGCGGCCTTCACGAAGCGCGTGTGCGTGTCGACCAGCGGCGTGCCGATCACGCCCAGCGTCTGCGTGGTCTCTTCCCAGCGCGGCACGCCGCACTCCGCGAAGAAGTGGCGCGAGGCCGCGTCGATCCAGCGGAAGAAATTGGGAAACCAGACGATGCCGGCGGGGTCGCAGTCGCCGAACTCCACGCGTACCGTGTAGACGACTTCCTTGTTTGCAGTAGTGCTCGTATTGCTCATCAGCCCATTCTCGTCGGCAGCCACAAGGCGATGATGGGGAACGCGATCAGGATCACCAGCCGCACGATGTCGGTCACGATGAACGGCAGCACGCCCTTGAAGATGGTGGTGAAGCTCACGTCCTTCACCACGCTCTTGATGACGAACACGTTCATGCCCACCGGCGGATGGATCAGCCCCAGCTCCACGGTCATCACGATGATCACGCCGAACCAGATGGGGTCGAAGCCCAGGTGCACGATCACCGGATAGATGATGGGCACCGTAAGGATGATCATCGCCATCGCGTCCATCAGGCAGCCCAGCACCAGGTACATGAGCATGATGAGCGCGAGCACGCCATAGCGGCCGATGCCCAGGCCGGTGAGGAATTCGGTGAGCTTCTGCGGGCTCTGCGTGATGGTGAGGAAGTAGCCGAACAGCAGCGCGCCGATCAGCACCGTGAACACTGCTGCCGCCGTGCGCGTGGCCGACAGCAGCGCCTCGCGGATCTTCGGGCCGTCGAGCTTGCGCCGCACCAGCCCGAGGATGAACGCGCCGCTCGCGCCCACGCCGCCTGCCTCTGTCGGCGTGAAGAAGCCGCCGTAGAGGCCGCCGATGACGAACACGAAGAGCACCAGCGGCGCCCACACGTTCTTCAGATCCTTCAGGCGCTCCGACCACGGCTTGACCTCGCCGCCGGGCAGCCAGCCGGGCCGCGTCTTCACGATGACCGCGATGGTCAGCACGTACATGGCCATCGCGAGGATGCCCGGCACGATGCCCGCCATGAAGAGCTTGCCGATGTCCTGCTGCGTGAGGATCGCGTACACCGCGAGCACGGTCGAGGGCGGCAATATCGCTCCCAGCGTGCCGCCCGCGGCGATCACGCCGGTGGAGAACGACTGCGGGTAGTTGAAGCGCCGCATCTCCGGATACGCCACCGCCGAGAAGGTTGCGGCCGTGGCCACCGACGAGCCGCAGATCGCCGCGAAGCCGCCGCATGCCACCACGGTGGCCACGCCGAGCCCGCCGCGCAGGTGGCCGATCATCGAGTTGGCGGCCTTGAAGAGCTCGCGGCTCACGCCTGACACCGAAACCAGCGCGCCCATCAGCATGAACATCGGGATCACGCCGAAGGTGTAGTCGGTCACGGTGCGCATGGAGGTCTGGCCGACCAGCTTCAGCGCGGGGCCGGGCCCGACGAGGTAGCTGTAGCCCACCACGCCCACGAGGCCCATCGCCATGCCCACCGGCACGCGCAACAGCATCAATGCGAAGAGGGCGACGAAGCCCAGGATGGCAACTGCGTCGGCGCTCATTCGTCCGCTTTCTGTTCGGGGTGGGTCTCTTCGAGCTGCTCGGGATGAAAGATCAGCCTGTAGGTGCGGATGGCGATGAGCAGCACGGCGCACACGTCGCCGGCCCAGGCCACGGCGTAGAAGGGCCAGGTCGGGATGTTGAGGTCGTAGGTCTGCACGTTGTCGACGTAGGTGCCGCGCACCTTGTCGAACAGCATGATGGTCTGCACCGCCACCACGAACAGCAGCACCAGCGTGGCGAACACGTCGATCGCGCGCTTCATGCGCGGGCCAGCCGCCGTCCACACCAGGTCGACCGTGATGTGGCCGCCGCGATAGCTGGTTGCCGCGATGCCCCAGAAGATCAGGATACCCAGCAGCATGCGGCCGAAGTCGTAGGCGTCAGGAATCGAGGTGTCGAAGAACTTGCGCAGCACCACGGCCACGAAGATGTTGAGCGCGACGATCCCCACGAAGATGGCGGCAAGCCATTCGATCGTGTTGATCGCGCGGTCCATGTAGCTGGCGGACCGTGTAGCCATCGCTCAGAGCGCCGATTTGTACTTGGCGAGGCTGGCCTTCAGGGCGTCCATCACCGTCTTCGGATCTTCGCCTGCCTTCTTCACGCCCTCGGCCCACTGCGCTTCCGCCGGCGCCGCCGCCTTGCGCCATGCATCGAGCTGTTCCGGCGTGAGCTTGTAGATCTCGTGCCCCGAGAGCGCCGCCATCTTTGCGTGGCCCGCGAACTCGAAGTCGGCCCACGGCCCCGCCACCTTCTGCGCCCATTCGCTGGTGCAGTGGTCGTCGATCACCTTCTTCTGCGCGACGGACATCGCGTCGTACTTGCCCTTGTTCATCACCCACACGAAGGGCGTGACGTACAGCGGAACGTCCATGTGGTACTTCACGACCTTGTCGATGCCGAACAGGCCGATCGAGCCCCACGGAAAGGTGATGGCGTCGGCCACGCCGCGCTCCAGCATGTCTCGCGACTCGGGCGCTGAGGCCTGCACGTTGGTGCCACCCAGCGAGGTGATGAGCTGGCCCACGGTGCTGGTGGCCGGGCGTACCTTCATGCCCTTGACGTCGCCGGGCACGGTGATCTTCTTGCGCGAGTGGAAGGTGCCGGGGTCGTGCACGAACGCGAAGCAGTACTTCACGTCCTTCATTTCCTTGGCCGCGTAGCTGCGGTACCAGGCATCGATGGCGGCCGAGCCCTCCTTGCCGTTGGCGAACAGGAAGGGCAGCGACGCGCCCGCCATCACCGGGAAGCGGCCCGGCTGGTAGCCCGGGTTCACGTACGAGAAGTCGGCAATGCCGTCGCGCGCCATGTCGTAGTGGTCGAAGGCCTTGCCCAGCTGCTCCGACGGAAACAGGATCGCGGTGATGGTGCCGCCCGATTCCTTCTTGATGTCGTCGGCCCACGCCTGCAGCGCGGGGTTGAGCGGATGCTGCGCGGGCACCCAGCTCGACAGCTTGAGCTGCACCGGCTTGTCCTGCGCCTGAACGGCTGGAGCAACAAGCACGAGGGCTGCAGTAGCCGCTGCGAGGGCCGAGGCCAGGCGACGGGACGGATGGGGTTGGCGAGTGGCTTTCATGGTCTCCTTCGTTGTGTTGTGTTTCTCTACGAGTGAATCCGCAATCTAGGCAGCTGCATGCGCCGGGTAAATGGAGGCTTTCCCGTGCGCCGGTACGGGTGCATGCACGACGTGTTCGAGGTGCGAACGCGGCACATGCATTTCGACGTGCCTGCGGCCCAGTTCGCCGACGCGCGAGGCGCCCAGCAAGGTCATCGTGCGTTCGGTTTCCTGTGCGAGCAGTTGCAGCACGGAGAGCGCGCCCTGTTCGCCGTCGCATGCGAGGCCGTAGACCGGTGCACGGCCGACGAGCGCTGCGCTGGCCCCGAGCGCGAGCGCCTTGACGATGTCGCTGCCGCGTCGCATGCCGCTGTCCACGAGTACCGGAATGCGTCCGCCGACCGCATCGAGCATGGCCGGCAGCGCGGCGATGGTGGCCGGTGCCGCATCGAGCTGGCGGCCGCCGTGGTTGGAGACCACGATGCCGTCGGCGCCGTGTCGCAGCGCACGGCGCGCGTCTTCCGCACCCAGCAGGCCTTTCACGAGCAGAGGACCGCTCCAGAGCTTGCGCAGCCAGCCCAGGCTTTCCCAGGTGAGCGTGCGGTCCATGGCGCGCGAGAGCAGCGCGGCCTGTGTTTGCGCGGAGACCGGCGCGCCGTCGTCCTCGTCCGGCAGCAGGTTCGCGAACTGCGGCATGCCGCCGCCGGCCAGCCGCAGCAGCCATGCGGGGTGACGCGCCATGTCGAGCACCGTGCCCGGCGTGAGGCGCATGGGCACGCGAAAGCCGTGCCGCAGGTCGCGTTCGCGCAGGCCGCTGACGGGCACGTCCACGGTGAGCACCAGCGCCTCGAAACCCGCGTTGCGCGCGCGGCGCACGATGCGCTCGGCGATGGCGCGCTCGCCCATCACGTAGAGCTGCATCCACAGCGTGGCATCGGGGGCCGCGTTGCGCACGTCCTCGATGCGCGTGTTGGAGGCGGTGGAAAGGATGAAGGGCACGCCCGCCGCCTGCGCCGCGCCGGCCAGCAGGGCGTCGGCGCGCGGCCGCACGAGGCCGGCCAGGCCGATGGGCGCGATGGCGAAGGGCGCGCGCCAGCGGTGGCCGAAGAGTTCGGTGCCGATGTCCACCTTGCTGGTGTCGCGCAGGCATTCGGGAATCAGCGGCAGCGCCTCGAGCGCATCGCGGTTGCGCTGCAGGCAGCGCTCGTCTTCCGCGCCGCCGTCGATGTAGTCGAACACCAGCCGCGGCAACGCGCTGCGGGCGCGGCGCCGATAGTCCTCCACGTTGAGCAGCAATGCCATCGCTCAGTCCGCCGCGATCCGGCGCTCGCGGATCAGCGCGCCGAAGCGCTGCGAATCGGCTGCCGCGCGCTGCTGGAATGCCGCGGGCGAGCCGGGCTGCGCCTCGCCGCCGATCGACGCGATGCGTTCCTGCACGGCGGGCAGTGCGAGCGCGCGGTTGATCTGCGTGTTGAGCTGCGCCACCACTTCAGGCGGCGTACCCGCCGGAGCGTAGAAGCCGAACACGGTGTCTGCGTCGAAGCCGCGCAGGCCGGCTTCGTCGAGCGTGGGCACGTCGGGAAAGAGCGGCGAGCGCTTCGGGCTGCCCACGGCCAGCAGCCGCAGCTTGCCCGCGCGCACCTGCGTCAGCGCGATGCCGGGGTCGAAGGCGTAGTCGATCTGGCCGGCGAGCAGGTCCTGCAGCGCGGGTGCGGCACCACGGTAAGGCACGTGCAGCGCGAAGAGATTGGCCTGTGTCTTGAACATCTCGCCCGCCAGGTGCGGCGAGCTGCCGCTGCCCGGCGAGCCGTACGTCAGCTTGCCCGGGTTGGCCTTCACGTACGAGATGAACTCCTTCACGTTCGCGGGCGGCAGCGAGGGCCGCGTGACCAGGAACACAAGCACGCGCGCGGCGGCAGCCACGGGCACGAGGTCCTTCGCCGGGTCGAAGCTCATGCGCGAATAGAGGTGCGGGTTCACCGACACCATGCCGCCCGAGCTCATCAGCAGCGTGTAGCCGTCGGCCGGCGCGCGTGCCACCGCCTCTCCGCCGAGGTTGCCGTTCGCGCCTGCGCGGTTCTCTATCACCACCGGCTGCTTGAGCGACTCCTGCAGCGGCTGCGAGATGGCGCGCGCGATCTGGTCGGCGGCGCCGCCCGCGGGGAAGTTGACGATCACCTTGACCGGCTTGGCGGGCCAGTTGTTCGTGTTGTTCGCATGCGCCGGGGCCAGCACGGCGGCAGCGGCCAGGCACAGCAGGCATCGTCGCCAGGGGAGGGCGGGGTGGGTCATCGGTCTTGTCTCCATTTTTTTTATTTCGTTGCGTCTCGTCCGGCTCCGTCAGGCCTTGACCGACGGCGGTCGCTTCATCCACCGGATCGGCTGCGCCTGCACCGGCCTCGGCGCGGCGCCGTGCGCGGCCAGCGTGGCGTCGAGCGCCTTGCCGCCCTCGTCGGCCAGCGCGGCCTCTCGTGCCGCCCCGATGGCCGTGGCCCGCGCGGCGGCGGGCAGCGCGCCTCGACCGGCGAGCTCGTCGATCACGTGCAGCAGGTTGTGCTTGCCGCGTTCGTTGGTGCTGCCGTAGCCCTTGATGAGCCGCCCGCACAGCGCGAGCTCGTGGCCCAGCGCCCAGGTCTCGCGCGTGCCCGCCTCCACGGCCTTGAGCCAGCGTTCGATGAGGGCCTGCTCCTCCGCGAAGCGGCTGCCCCTGCGGCGCAGCCAGCGCAGCGAGGCCAGCATCCGCAGCGAGGCCATGCCCAGCACCGAGTGGCTACCCACCTTCAGCGGCAGCGCCCACGGCGCGAGGCCGCGCGACTGGCGGCCACGGTCCCATGCCGTGACGCGGCGCGACAGCGATGGCGGCAGCAGCGCCGCGAACTCGGTCGCGCCGGGCTTGAAGTGGTCGTAGACCTTCACGAGGTCTTCCTCGCCGGCGCGCACCTCACGCCGCACGCGCTGCGCCCGGCTGGCGCGGCCCTTGAGGGCGGCCACGCGCACGATGTCGTCGAAGGCCATCCACAGCGCGAGCCAGCGCGCGGCCTCGCGGGTGATGGCGAAGCCCCGCGCGCCGGCCGGATCGGCGGCGCGCTCGGCGTCGAGCAGGCGGCCGAGCCGCTCGGCATAGAGCGAGGCGTAGGCCGCGTCCTGGTAGTCGAGCACGCGGGCATGGCCCAGCGCGAGCATGTCGTGCACGGCCGGCGGAAAGCGCCGCGCCAGGTCGGCGGGCAGGGCGGCGGCCGGTGGCGGCGCGTCGTTGGTGTCGCCGGCCATCACGCTGCTCACGAAGGCGGCCTGCGCGCGCGGGGCATTCACCGCGTCGAAGGCCGATGCAAAGCCGCGCAGGCTGGCGGCGGCCATCCTGCCCAGCTTCTCGGGCGCGCTGGTGTCACCGCCGCGCACCACGTGCTCGTAGGCCTCGCGCGGGAACGGGAACAGGCCGCTGCCCGCGATGGCGCCGAGCATCACCGCGCTGACCACCGTGCCGCTCTCGCGCGCAATGGCGTTCATGTCGAACACATGGTGCTCGCGGCTGAAGGCCTTCACCACGTCGAGCAGCCGCTGTGCATCGGCACGGCCGTCGCCGGGCACCATGCGCTCCGCGGTGGTGAGGATGCGCGCCGAGGAGCTGATGACCAGCGTGCGCTGCGGCGCGCTCATGCCGTTGCCGATCTGGCGCGCGGTTTCCAGCAGCTCCGAGGAGACGATGGCATCCAGCGCGCCCGGCACCGGGCTGAGGCTGAACACAGGGCGGCGTCCGCCGAGCTGCGCGAGCGGCACCGGGAAGACTTCGATGTAGTAGGTGGTGGCGCCGGTGCGCTGCGCCACGCCGGGAATCGACGTGCTCTGCGCCGCGTAGCCGGCATGGCGCGCGGTGTCGACCAGCCATTCGGTGAGCACGCCGCCGCCTTCGCCGCCGAGGGCGCAGACGAGCAATGTGATGGGGCGGTTATGTTCCATGGTTTCCTCGCCCCTCATGCCGGTTGCAATGCGCGAACCACTGCACCGCGCAGCCCGTGCAAAAGTCGCTCATGCCACTTCGGGTTCTGCACCACCTCGGCCCGGTAGAAGCTCGGGCACAGCGTGGCCGCATGCGCATTGGCGCCGCACAAGCCGCAGCCCACGCAGCCGTCGATCACCGTGGCCACCGGGTCCACCTTCAGCGGGTCGGGGTTGTCGCGCAGCGTGAGCGTGGGGCAGCCCGACAGGCGGATGCAGGCGTGGTCGCCGTTGCACACGTCCTCGTCCACGCCGTACTTCACGCGCACCACGCGCTCGCCCTTCTTCAGCAGGCTGGCGATCCACGGCTTGATGCGGCGCTGGCGCTCGAGCTGGCATTCGCCCTCGGCGATCACCACCTTCAGGCCGTTGAAGTCGCTGGTGAGCGCCTCGGTCAGCGTCTTGCGCATGCGCTCGACGTCGTAGGTGGTCACGGTGCGCATCCACTGCACGCCAAGGCCCTTGAGCGTGGCCTCGATGGTCTGGTTCTTGTCGACCAGGCTCTGCTGCTTGTCCTCGGCGCGTTCCTTGATCTCGTCGTCGGGCGTCGAGATGATGTCCTGCGTGCCGGTGGCCGAGGTGTAGCCGTTCTTGAAGATCAGCAGCACCGCGTCGTCGCCGTTGAAGAGCGCGCTCTGCACGCCGGTGAGCAGTCCGTTGTGCCAGAAGCCGCCGTCGCCCATGATCGAGAGCGTGCGCCGGTTCATCATCGGCGCCACGCCCGCGCGGCTCGCGAGGCTCATGCCGTAGCCGAGGATCGAGTGGCCCATCGAGAAGGGCTCGAAGGTGCCGAAGGCGTGGCAGCCGATGTCGGCCGCCACGTGCACCGGCCCCGTTTCCTGCTGCGCGAGCTTGAGGGCGGAGAACACCGGCCGCTCCGGGCAGCCGACGCAGAAGCTCGGCGGCCGGTTGGGCAGCGGCGTGCTCAGCCGGCGCGCCACGGCTTCGCGGCGCTCGCGGTTGCCCGCCAGCCAGGCCTGCGCCGAGTACGAGGCCTCGCCCGGCTCGATGTATTTCGCGGCGAAGGCGCCGATGCCGCCAGAGAGCACTTCCACGCCGTATTCGCCCGCCGAAGGCAGCATGTCCTTGCCGTGCAGCGGCGTCTGGATGTCGCGCCGGCGCAGCAGCGTGGCGATGTCCTGCTCGATGTACTCGGGCTGGCCTTCCTCCACCACCAGCACCGCGCGCTTGCCCACGCAGAAGTCGGCGACCTGCTCGGGCACCAGCGGATAGGTCACGTTGAGCACGAGGATCGGGATGTCCGTCTCTCCGAAGGCATCGGCCAAGCCCTGCTGCTGCAGGCTGCGGATCAGCGCGTTGTAGAGCCCGCCCTGCACCACGATGCCGAGGTCGGCGTGGCGCCGCCCGGGCATCAGCTCGTTGAGGCTGTGTTCGGCGATGTAGCTGCGCGCGGCCGGAATGCGCGCCTCGCCCTTGAGCTTCTCGTGCCGGAAAGTGACGGGCGGATGCGCGAGCCGCATGTAGTCGAAGCTGGCCGGCTCGTCCATCAGCGAGCGGGTGGACACGGCGGGCTGCACGTTGTCCTTGCATTCGAAGCTGCCGCGCACGTGGCAAGTGCGGATGCGCAGCTCCATCAGGCAGGGCATGTTCGAGCTTTCCGACAGGCGGAAGCCTTCCTCCACCATACGCACCATCACGCCGAGATCGGGGCGCGGGTCGAGCAGGCACATGCTCGACTTGAGGGCGTAGGCATGCGTGCGCTCCTGGATCACGCTCGCGCCTTCGCCGTAGTCCTCGCCCACCACGATGAGCACGCCGCCGGTCACGCCCGGTGACGACAGGTTCGACAGCGCATCGGCCGCCACGTTGGTGCCGACGATCGACTTCCACGTCACCGCGCCGCGCAGCGGGTAGTGGATGGAGGCGCCGAGCATCGCGGCGGCCGAGGCTTCGTTGGAACATGCCTCGACGTGCACGCCGAGCTCGTCCATGTAGGCCTTGCCCTGGACCATCACGTCGAGCAGGTGCGACACCGGCGCGCCCTGGTAGCCGCCGACATACGCCACGCCCGACTGCAGCAGGCCCTTGGTGATCGCGAGGATGCCCTCGCCGTGAAAAGTGTCGCCCGCGCCGAGGCGCAGCATTTCCACTTCCTTGCTGAATGAAACTTCCATCGTGTCTCTTTGTTCTGGGGGCCGAGAGGGAACACGGGAGTTTGGTCGGCGGGGCGCCATACCTCAATAAAATGAGCAAGCTATCCAATATGAATCCAATGCATATCGAGACGGTCGACCTCAACCTGCTGCGGCTTTTCGACGCTGTCTACCGGGCGCGCAGCGTGAGCAGGGCGGCCGAGGCACTGGGCCTGACCCAGCCGGCGGCCAGCCACGGCCTGACCCGGCTGCGGCTGTTGCTGGGGGACGCGCTCTTCACCCGCGCCCCCGGTGGTGTCGCCCCCACGCCACGCGCCGACCGGCTCGCGGTTGCCGTGCAGTCGGCGCTGGCCACGCTGGAAGAGGCGCTGCACGAGCCCGACCGCTTCGAGCCCCGGGTGTCGCGCAAGACCTTCCGCATCCACATGAGCGACATCGGCGAGGGGCGCTTCCTGCCGGCACTGATGGCGCGGCTGCGCGAGTTGTCGCCGGGCGTGCGGGTGGAGACCATGCCGCTGGCGGCGGGCGACGTGGCGACCGGCCTCGACAGCGGCAGGGTCGACTTCGCCTTCGGCTTCCTGCCCGGCGTGAAGGACACGCAGCGCGCCCAGTTGCTGAAGGACCGCTACATCGTGCTGCTGCGCAAGGACCACCCCTTCGTGAAGCGCAGGCGCAGCGGGCAGGTGCTGCTCGAGGCCCTGCAGGAGCTCGACTACGTGGCGGTGCGCACGCACGCCGAGACGCTGCGCATCCTGCAGTTGCTGAACCTGGAAGACCGGCTGCGCCTCACGACCGAGCACTTCATGGTGCTGCCGGCCATCGTGCGCGCGACCGACCTTGCAGTGGTGATGCCGCGCAACATCGCGCGCGGCTTTGCCGAGGAGGGGGGCTACGCTATCGTCGAGCCGTCGTTTCCGCTGCGCGACTTCACGGTGTCGCTGCACTGGAGCAAGCGCTTCGAGTCCGATCCGGGCAACCGCTGGCTGCGGCAGGTCATCGTCGAGCTGTTCTCCGAGAAGCCTTGAGCGGGCCCCGGTCCGGGGGCGGGGTTATCCTCGGGGCAGGCGCCTTTCCCTGCTACCCGCGCTTCCCGCCGCCCTGATCGCTCCCCGAATGTCCGTTCCGTCTCCCTCTTTCCCCCACGCATTCCGTTTCCGTCCCGCGCCTGCCGCCGCAATCTGAGCGAGCAGCCCGTGCAAGAGATTCTTTCCCAGGCCGGCCCCGTGCTGGTCTTCATGGCCTGCGTGGCGCTGGCCACCTACGCGCAGAACCTCACCGGCTTCGCGTTCAGCCTGATCCTGCTCGGGCTGGTGTCGGTGCTGCATGTCGCCAGCGTGAGCGACACGGCCAATGCGGCCACGGTGCTGAGCCTCATCAACGCGTGGACGTATTTCCGCGCCCGGCCGGGCGTGGTGCCCTGGCAGCTCATGAAGCCGGCGCTCAACGGCAGCACGGTGGGCGTGATCGTGGGCCTCGTGCTGCTCACGTGGCTCAGCGGCGGCGCGGTCGACTGGCTGCGCGGGTTGCTGGGCGTATCGATCCTGGGCTGCGCGGTGCTGCTGGTGCTGCAGGCCAGGCCGCTGCCGGCGGTCTCGGGGCGCGCGAGCTTCGCCGTCATCGGCGGGCTGTCGGGCGTGCTGGGCGGGCTCTTCTCCAGCTCGGGGCCGCCCATCGTGTTCCACATGTACCGCCAGCCGCTGGACCGCGAACTGGTGCGCCGCGCGCTGCTGCTGATGTTCGCGTTCAACTCGCTGGTGCGGCTGGTGATCGTGGTGCCCACGGGGCACTTCTCGTGGCATTCGGCGCTGCTGGCCGGATGCGCGATGCCGGTGGTCTACGGCGTGACGCGGCTGCACCATCGCCTGCCCAACAAGCTGCCGCCGCGCACGCTCAAGTGGCTGGTCGGCGGGCTGCTCGCGGTCGCGGGATCGACGCTGGTCGCCACTGCCTGGGTGGCCATCGCGCACCGCTGAGCGCCGCCGGCCGCGAGCCGCGGCCGCACCGAGAATCGCCGGGTGGCCCGGGAATTGCAACCTCCACGCAAGGGTTTCCCCGTACGTGGCATACCGGCCCCCACATACGCGTTATGGGCACCTGCGTATGCAAGACGCCGGACAAGCCGCTAACGTCCATGACTGACCCACGAGGGGTCGCCCACGAGCCCAAGAAGCATGAGCACCGACAGCAGCAGCAAGATTCAACCGATCCGCTTTTTCCATCGCGGAAAGATCGTCGACGTCACCGGCGTCCACCCGACCCGTTCAGTGCTCGACTGGCTGCGCGAGGACGCCCGCTGCACCGGCACCAAGGAAGGCTGCAATGAAGGCGACTGCGGCGCCTGTACCGTCGTCATCGGCGAGTTGGCCGCCGACCCCCAGGTCCCCGGCACCGTCGATGGCCTGAGCCTGCAGACCGTCAACGCCTGCATCCAGTTTCTGCCCACGCTGCACGGCAAGGCCCTGTTCACCGTCGAAGACCTCAAGGCGCAGGCGCAGTGCCTGCCGAAGACGCTCAGCGGCAGCAACGGCAAGCACCCGGTGCACACGCTGCACCCCGTCCAGCAGGCCATGGTCGACTGCCACGGTTCCCAGTGCGGCTTCTGCACGCCCGGCTTCGTGATGTCGCTGTGGGCCACCTACGAGCACCATCAGGCCGAAGGCACGCAGCCCACGCGCCAGCAGCTGGCCGACGACCTCTCGGGCAACCTGTGCCGCTGCACCGGCTACCGTCCGATCCTCGACGCAGGCCAGCGCATGTTCGACCTGCCTTCGGTGCGCCTCGACACGAAGCCCGTGGTGGCCGCGCTCACCGCCCTGAAGAACGACGGCCTCGACTACGCCGCCCCGCTGGGCGCGCGCATCGACCACTTCCATGCCCCGAAGACCCTGGCCCAGCTCGCCGCCCTGCGCGAGCAGAAGCCGCGCGCGCAGCTGCTGGCCGGCTCCACCGACGTGGGCCTGTGGGTCAACAAGCAGTTCCGCGACCTGGGCGACATCATCTACGTGGGCGACGTGGCCGAAATGAAGACCATCGAAGACCGCAAGGGTGAGCTCTACATCGGCGCTGGCGCCTCGCTCGAATCCGCCTTCGCGGCGCTGGTCGAGCGCGTGCCCAGCCTGGCCGAGGTGTGGCTGCGCTTCGCCTCGCCGCCGATCCGCCATGCCGGCACCATGGGCGGCAACGTCGCCAACGGCTCGCCCATCGGCGATTCGCCGCCGGTGCTGATGTCGCTCGACGCGCAGATCGAGCTGCGCCGCGGCGATGTCGTGCGCCGCATGCCGCTGCCCGAGTTCTATCTGGACTACATGAAGAACCAGCTTCAGCCGGGCGAGTTCGTCCAGGGGCTGGCCATTCCGCACGCCGCGATGCGCCGCCAGGTGCGTGCCTACAAGATCAGCAAGCGCTTCGACTGCGACATCTCGGCGCTGTGCGCGGGCTTCGCCATCGAGCTCGAATCGGGCAGCGACACGGTGAAGGCCGTTCGCCTGGCCTTCGGCGGCATGGCTGCGACGGTCAAGCGCGCCGCTAACGCCGAGGCCGCGCTGGTCGGCAAGCCGTGGACGCAGGCCAGCGTCGCCACTGCCAGGCTCGCGCTGGCGCAGGACTTCAAGCCGCTGTCGGACATGCGCGCATCGGCCGACTACCGGCTGCTGGTGGCGCAGAACCTGATCCAGCGTCTCTGGCTCGAAACGCGGGCGGAGGAGGCGCTGTCCATCGAGGAAACCAGCGTCTGGAGCGTGATGCCCCATGCCGTCAATGCGACTGCGGAAGGAGTCTGACCATGAACAAACCCATCGACGCCCGCCTGCTGCAGCCCGCCGAGGCATTTGCCGACTACCTGACCAACACCGCTGCGCGCATCGACGTGGGCGCCGAAGCGCTGGCGCATGAGCGCGGCATGCGCGTGGGCATCAGCCGCCCGCACGAGTCGGCGCACCTGCACGTGGCCGGCGAGGCCACCTACATCGACGACATTCCCGAACTCACGGGCACGCTGCATTGCGCGCTGGGGCTCTCGCCTGCGGCCAACGGGCGCGTCACGGCGATTTCGCTGGACGCCATCCGCGCGATGCCGGGCGTGGTCGCGGTCATCACCGCCGACGACATTCCGGGCACCAACGACTGCGGCTCGATCATCCACGACGACCCGATCCTGCTGCCGGTGAACGACGGCGGCGAGATCCGCTACCTCGGCCAGCCGGTGTTCGCCGTGATCGCCGAGACGCGCGACGCCGCCCGCCGTGCCGCCGCGAAGGCCAAGGACGCGCTGACCATCGAGGCGCAGCCGCCCGTGCTCACGCCGCAGGCCGCCCACGAGCGCGGCCAGTACGTGGTGCCGCCGATGCACATCGTGCGCAGCGGCGGTGCCGCCAACGAGGGCGACGAGGCAGCGGTGCGCGCCGCCATCGCCAATGCGCCGCATCGCCACAAGGCCACCTTCGACGTGGGCGGGCAGGAGCAGTTCTACCTGGAAGGCCAGATCAGCTATGCCATTCCGAAGGAAGGCGGCGCTCTGCACATCCATTGCTCCACGCAGCATCCGAGCGAGATGCAGCACCTGGTGGCGCATGCGCTGCACCTGCAGTCGAACGAGGTGCACGTCGAATGCCGGCGCATGGGCGGCGGCTTCGGCGGCAAGGAGTCGCAGTCGGCGCTCTTCGCCTGCGTGGCGGCCGTCGCGGCACGGCAGCTGCAGCGCCCGGTGAAGCTGCGGCTGGACCGCGACGACGACTTCATGGTCACGGGCCGGCGCCACTGCTTCTGGTACGAGTACGAAGTCGGCTTCGACGACGAAGGCCGCATCCTCGGCGCGGAGATCACGATGGTCTCGCGCGCCGGCCACTCGGCGGACCTCTCGGGCCCGGTGATGACGCGCGCGCTGTGCCACTTCGACAACGCCTACTGGCTGCCCAACGTGGCCATGCACGGCTTCTCGGGCAAGACCAACACGCAGAGCAACACGGCCTTCCGCGGCTTTGGCGGCCCGCAGGGCGCGATCGCCATCGAGAACATCATGGACTCGGTGGCCCGCGAACTGAAGCGCGACCCTGTCGACGTGCGGCGAGTCAACTTCTACGGCAAGGCGGAGAACAACGTCACGCCGTACCGCCAGACCGTGACCGACAACATCGTCCACGAACTCGTGGCCGAGCTGGAGCAAAGCAGCGACTACCGTGCGCGGCGCGAGGACATCGCCGCCTTCAACAAGAAGAGCACGGTGCTCAAGCGCGGCCTGGCGCTGGCGCCGCTGAAGTTCGGCATCTCGTTCAACGTGAAGCACTTCAACCAGGCCGGCGCGCTGGTGCACGTGTACACCGACGGCTCGATCCTCGTGAACCACGGCGGCACCGAGATGGGGCAGGGCCTCAACACCAAGGTGGCACAGGTGGTGGCGCACGAGTTGGGCGTGAGCTTCGAGCGCGTGCGCGTCACGGCCACCGACACGACCAAGGTGGCGAACACCTCGGCCACGGCCGCATCGACCGGCGCCGACCTGAACGGCAAGGCCGCGCAGGACGCCGCCCGCCAGATCCGCGAGCGCCTGGCCGATTGCGCGGCCGAGCGCCACGGCGGCAAGGCGAGCGAAGTGCGCTTCGCGAACGACAAGGTCGAGGTCAACGGCAAGTCGCTGGCCTTCAGCACCGTGGTGGGCGAGGCGTACCTCGACCGCAAGCAGCTGTGGTCCGACGGCTTCTACGCCACGCCCGGCCTGAGCTGGGACAAGGACAAGATGCAGGGCCGCCCGTTCTACTACTACGCCTACGGCGCGGCGGTGAGCGAGGTGATCGTGGACACGCTCACCGGCGAATGGAAGCTGCTGCGCGCCGACATCCTGCATGACGCGGGCAAGTCGCTGAACCCGGCGGTGGACATCGGCCAGGTCGAGGGCGCCTTCATCCAGGGCATGGGCTGGCTCACCACCGAGGAGCTGGTGTGGCATCCGCAAAGCGGCAAGCTCACCACGCACGCGCCCAGCACCTACAAGATCCCGACGGCCAACGACTGCCCGCCGGTGTTCAACGTGCGCCTGTTCGAGGGCCAGAACTTCGAGGACTCGATCCACCGCAGCAAGGCGGTGGGAGAGCCGCCGCTCTTGCTGCCGTTCTCGGTGTTCTTCGCGATCCGCGACGCGGTGTCGGCCGCGGGCGACCACAAGGTCGATCCGCCGCTGAAGGCGCCGGCCACGAGCGAGTCGATCCTTCGCGCCATCACGGTGGTGCAGGCGGCATCGGCCGAATGACGACGGGCCGTGCTCGCACGGTCCGAGCTGCACCCTCCCCACACCCGGTTTCGCCAAATGTCGCGCTGTATTACTGTTCGCACAGACAGGAAAGGTGTGAACAGCCATGAGAGACCAGGCGCTTTTCGACAAGATCGATCTTCATCTCATCCGGGTTCTGCACACCGTGCTGACCGACCGCAGCGTCTCGCGGGCGGCCATCCGGCTGGGCATGTACCAGCCGGCAGTCTCGGCGGCGCTGAAGCGGCTGCGCGAGCTCTCGGGCGATCCGCTGCTGGTGCGCTCCGGTTCGGGCATGGTGCCGACCGACGCGGGGCTGCGCATGATCGAGCCGGCGGCCAGCATCCTGCGCGCGGCGGAGATGCTGTTCTCGGATGCGCGCGGCTTCGATCCGCAGTCGGCGGCCACCACCTTCCGCATTGCCGCCAGCGACTACATGGACCCGCTCTTCCTGCCGATGCTGGTGGCGCAGGTCAAGCGCGACGCGCCGCTGTGCCAGATCGAGATCCATGCGCTCTCGCCCGACTCCGACTACCACGGGCACCTGGCACTCGGACAGGTCGACCTGGTGATCGGCAACTGGCTCAAGCCCCCGGAAGACCTGCACATGGCGCGGCTCTTCGGGGACGACGTGGTCTCGCTGGTCAACAAGGACCATCCGGCGGTGCGCCGCGGCTGGGACCTGGAGACCTGGCTGGCGGCCGAGCACATCGCGCCCACGCCCATGCACCCGGGCGGGCGCGGCATCATCGACCAGATGCTCGACGAGCTGGGCAGGCAGCGCAACATCACGGCGCGCTGCGCGCACTTCGGGCTCATTCCGGACATGGTGGCCTCCAGCCTGCTGGTGCTGACCACGGGGCGCCAGTACTGCGAGCGCTTCGCTTCGCGGCTGCCGCTGAAGATCCTCGAATGCCCGGTGGCGCTGCCGCGGCTCATGTACTACCAGCTCTGGCACGAACGCACGCATTCGTCGAGCTCGGCGCGCTGGCTGCGCGAATGCATCAAGGAGGTGGCGGCGTCGCTGCGGCCTCCTATCTCCGCCATGCCCGGTGTGTCCGGCGTATCCGGCGCCACGGCGCGCCCGCCCGCCGCACCTGAAACCTCGGATCCCTGAGAAAACCCCGTTCGCGCCGGCGTCGTGAGCGGGGTCAACGATGAAACCGCCACTACAACAGCTGGAGACAAGCGAATGAGTACGTTTGAACAGGCGCCGAAAGGCGCCGAGCCCCGCGCGCCGGGGCATGTCGAGTCCGCGCGCCCGCGCGCGGCTGTGGGCAGCGCAAGCGGCTCGGGTCTGCTTGAACGCCTGTTCAAGCTCGACGCGCACAACACCACGGTGCGCACCGAAGTCATCGCGGGGCTCACCACCTTCCTGACGATGGCCTACATCATCTTCGTGAACCCGTCGATCCTCGGCGACGCGGGCATGCCGAAGGGCGCGGTCTTCGTGGCCACCTGCCTGATCGCGGCGCTGGGCACGCTCATCATGGGCCTGTATGCCAACTACCCGATCGCCATGGCGCCGGGCATGGGCCTGAACGCCTACTTCTCCTACGTGGTGGTGCTGGGCATGGGCTACACGTGGCAGGTGGCGCTGGGCGCGGTCTTCATCTCGGGCTGCCTGTTCCTGATCGTCACGGTCACGGGGCTTCGGGAGCTTTTCATACAGGGCATACCGCAGTCGCTGCGAACGGCGATCACGGTGGGCATCGGGATGTTCCTGGCGCTCATCGCCCTGAAGAGCGCCGGCGTGGTGGCCGCTTCGCCCGCCACCTTCGTCACGCTGGGCGACCTGCACTCGGCGCCGGTGATCCTTGCGACGCTGGGCTTCCTCATCATCGTGGCGCTCGACAAGCTCAAGGTGCGCGGCGCGATCCTGATCGGGATCATCACCGTGACGGTGCTGTCCTTCTTCTTCGGCGGCAACAAGTTCCACGGCGTGTTCGACGCGCCGCCGTCCATCGCGCCCACCTTCATGCAGCTGGACATCCTGGGCGCGCTGAAGGGCGGCATCCTGAACGTGGTGCTGGTCTTCTTTCTGGTCGAGATGTTCGACGCCACCGGCACGCTGATGGGCGTGGCCAAGCGCGCCGGCCTGCTGGTGCCGGGCAAGATGGAGCGCATGAACAAGGCGCTCCTGGCCGACAGCGGCGCGATCTTCGCGGGCTCGCTGCTCGGCACCTCGAGCACCACGGCCTACGTGGAAAGCGCGGCGGGCGTGCAGGCGGGCGGCCGCACCGGTCTCACGGCCGTGGTGGTGGCGCTGCTGTTCCTGGCGTGCCTGATGATCTCGCCGCTGGCGGGCTCGGTGCCGGCCTACGCCACCGCGCCGGCGCTGCTCTTCGTGGGCTGCCTGATGCTGCGCGACCTGGTCGAGCTCGACTGGGAAGACACCACCGAAGTGATCCCGGCCGCGGTCACCGCGCTGGCGATGCCCTTCACCTACTCGATCGCCAACGGCCTGGCCTTCGGCTTCATCACGTACGCCGTGCTGAAGCTGTGCACCGGCCGGGCACGGGAAGTGCATGCGATGGTCTGGGTCATCGCAGCCGTGTTCCTCTTCAAGTTCGCCTATATCGGCGGGCATTGAAGCAGTGAGCTGAGCGGAGCGCCGTCGGGCGCCGAGGGTGCGGGGACACGCTATTAAACTGATAGCTGTTCCCGCTTTGTTGCTGATGAACGAGACAAAACCACGAAACCCGGCATGACAACCCCCAGACTCCAGCTCGCGAACATCACCAAGCGGTATCCCGCGGTGGTGGCGAACAGCGACATCTCCCTGAGCGTCGCGCCCGGCGAAATCCACGCCGTGCTCGGCGAGAACGGCGCCGGCAAGTCGACCCTGATGAAGATCATCTACGGCTCGGTGAAGCCCGACGAAGGCACGGTGATGTTCGACGGCCAGGCCGTCAGCCTGCGCAACCCGCAGCAGGCGAGGGCGCTGGGCATCAGCATGGTGTTCCAGCACTTCAGCCTGTTCGACACGCTCACCGTGGCCGAGAACGTCTGGCTGGGCCTCGACAAATCGCTGCAGCTGGCCGAGGTCACGCGCAGCATCACCGCCAAGGCCAGCGAATACGGCCTCGACATCGACCCCTCGCGCCCGGTGCACACGCTGTCGGTGGGCGAGATGCAGCGGGTGGAGATCATCCGCGCGCTGCTCACCAACCCCAGGCTGCTGATCCTCGACGAGCCGACCTCGGTGCTCACGCCGCAGGCGGTGATCAAGCTCTTCACGGTGCTGAAGAAGCTGTCTTCCGAGGGCTGCAGCATCCTCTACATCAGCCACAAGCTGCACGAGATCCAGGAGCTGTGCAGCGCCTGCACCGTGCTGCGCGGCGGCAAGGTGACGGGGGTGTGCAATCCGCAGAACGAGAGCACCCAGTCGCTGTCGCGTCTGATGATCGGCAGCGAGCCGCCGCCGCTGCAGCACCGGCCGGTGCACGCGGGCGCGGTGGCGCTGCGCGTCGACGGGCTGTCGCTGGCGCGAGAGGACCAGTTCGGCGTCGACCTCGACGGCATTTCGTTCGAGGTGCGCGCGGGCGAGGTCGTCGGCATCGCCGGGGTGTCGGGCAACGGCCAGAAGGAACTTCTCTACACGCTCTCCGGCGAGGACGTGCGCGCCGAGGCCGCGATGGTGCGGGTGTTCGACAAGCCGGCCGGCCGGCTGCGCCCACGCGCCCGCCGCGCGCTGGGACTGCATTTCGTGCCGGAAGAGCGGCTGGGCCGCGGCGCGGTGCCCACGCTGGGGCTCGCGCACAACCTGCTGCTCACGCGCGGCGAGGCCGTGGGCCGGGGCGGGTGGATCAGCACCGGCGCACTGGAGCGGCAGGCCAAGGCCATCATCGAGCGCTTCAAGGTCAAGGCCGGCGGGCCGAAGGCGGCTGCGCGCTCGCTCTCGGGCGGCAACCTGCAGAAATTCATCGTCGGGCGCGAGATCGACGCAAAACCGAAGCTCTTCATCGTCTCGCAGCCGACCTGGGGCGTGGACGTGGGCGCGGCCGCGCTGATCCATGCCGAGATCCTGGCGCTGCGCGACGCGGGCTGTGCCGTGCTGGTGATCAGCGAGGAGCTCGACGAGCTGTTCAACATCAGCGACCGGCTGCACGTGATCGCCAAGGGGCGGCTGTCGCCCTCGATCGACCGAGCGGCTGCGACGCTGCCGCAGATCGGCGAGTGGATGAGCGGCTTGTGGCAGGGCTCGCAAGGCGCAGGCAAGACCACGGAGGCGGCCCATGCTTAAGCTGGAACCGCGTCCGGAGCTTTCCCGCTTCTGGAGTTATGCCTCGCCGATCCTGGCGCTGCTGATCACCGTGCTGATCGGCGTGGCGCTCTTCGCCGCGCTCGGCAAGGACCCGGTCAAGGGCCTGCTGGTGTTCTTCTACGAGCCGATCAAGAGCGGCTACGCCATCGGCGAGCTGATGGTGAAGGCGACGCCGCTGCTCATCATCGCGCTGGGGCTGGCGGTGTGCTTCCGCTCCAACGTGTGGAACATCGGCGCCGAAGGGCAGTTCGTGTTCGGCGCCATTGCGGCGGGCGGCGTGGCGCTGCTGGCCGACAAGAACACGGGGCAGTGGATCGTCGTGGCGATCCTGCTGGCGGGCATTCTCGGCGGCATGGTGTGGGCGGGCATCGTCGCGTTCCTGCGCGACCGGTGCAACGCCAACGAGATTCTCGTGAGCCTGATGCTGGTCTACGTGGCCACGCTGCTTCTGGGCTACATGGTCTACGGGCCGTGGAAGGACCCGCACGGCTACAACTTCCCGCAGACCAAGACCTTCGAGGCGGTCACGCAGATCCCGCGCCTGTTCAAGGGCTCGCGCGTGAGCATCGGGCTGGTGATCGCGCTGGTGGGGGCGGGGGCGCTGTGGGTGTTCCTGTTCCGCACGCGCGCGGGCTTCGCGCAGCAGGTCGGCGGGCTGGCGCCGGCGGCCTCGCGCTATGCCGGCTTCTCGGCGCGTCGCGCGGTGTGGGTCGCGCTGCTGACCTCGGGCGCCGCGGCCGGACTGGCCGGTGCGCTCGAAGTGGCCGGGCCGCTCGGCCAGCTCACGCCCTATGTGCCGGCGGGCTACGGCTTCGCGGCCATCATCGTGGCCTTCGTCGGTCGGCTGCATCCGGTGGGCATGATCTTCTCGGCCATCCTGATGAGCATGTTCTACATCGGCGGCGAGCTGGCGCAGTCGCGCCTGGGCCTGCCCAAGTCGCTCACCGGCGTGTTCCAGGGGCTGCTGCTGTTCACGCTGCTGGCCTGCGACACGCTGATCGCCTACCGTATCAAGCGCAAGGCGGCTGCGAAGGCTGCTTCCTCCATGACCACTGCCTCGCTGCAGGCGAGCACGCCCATTACCGCACCCGTCGCGCGTGCCACCGAAGGGAGCAACTGACCATGGAAAGCTACGCACTCCTTCTGGGCTCGACCCTGAGCGCGGGCACCGTGCTCGCCATCGCGGCGCTGGGCCTGCTCATCAACGAGAAGGCCGGCATCGTCAACCTCGGCGCCGAGGGCATGATGCTGTGCGCCGCCATCGCTGGCTTCGCGACGGTCGTCGTCACGCACAACCCCTGGCTGGGTTTTCTCGCCGGCATGGCGGCGGGCGCGCTGCTCGCGGCCTTCTTCGGCGTGCTGGTGATCTGGCTCAACACCAACCAGTACGCGACCGGCCTCGCGCTGAGTCTCTTCGGCGTGGGCTTCTCGGCCTTCGCCGGCATCAGCTTCGTGCAGGCGAAGCTGCCGGAAAGCGCCTCGTATGCCATTCCGGTGCTGGGCGACATCCCGCTGGTCGGGCCGGCGCTGTTCCGCCATCACCCGATGGTGTATTTCGCGGTGGTGCTGACCTTCGGGCTGATCTGGTTCCTCTACCGCACGCGCGCCGGGCTGGTGCTGCGCTCGGTGGGCGAGTCGCCCGAGTCGGCGCATGCGCTGGGCTATCCGGTGCGGCGCATCCGCTTCATGGCGGTGATCGCGGGCGGTGCGCTGTGCGGGCTGGCGGGCGCGTACCTCTCGACCGTCTACACGCCGCTGTGGGTCGAGGGCATGGTGGCCGGCCGCGGCTGGATCGCGCTGGCGCTCACCACCTTCGCCACCTGGCGGCCGGTGCGTGTGCTGCTGGGCGCCTACCTGTTCGGCGGCGTGTCGATGCTGGGCTTCCACCTGCAGAGCAGCGGCGTCGACGTGCCGGCGCAGTTCCTCAGCATGCTGCAGTACATCGCGCCGATCGTGGTGCTGGCGCTGATCTCGCGCAACCCGGCCTTCATCCGCGCCAACATGCCGGCTTCCATCGGGAAACCGTTCTACCCCGGCTCATAATCGCGTTTTTCGTTTTCCCGCCAACCTGTCCTTTTGAGGATTTCCGACAATGAATGATCTGAACAAGCGCTCCCTGCTCAAGCTGGCTGCCCTCACGGCGGTCGCTTCGGCGGCCCTGATCGGCTGCGGCAAGAAAGAAGAAGCGGCAGCACCGGCCGCGGCACCCGCGCCGGCCCCGGCACCCGCCGCTGCGGCTCCGGCTCCGGCAGCGCCGCTGAACATCGCATTCGCATACGTCGGCCCGGTTGGCGACGGCGGCTGGACCTTCGCGCACGACAACGCCCGCAAGGCGCTCGAGAAGGAATTCGGCGACAAGATCAAGACCACCTTCGTCGAGAGCGTGCCCGAGGGCGCGGACGCCGAGCGTGTGTTCCGCGACATGGTCGGCCAGGGCAACAAGCTGATCTTCGGCACCACCTTCGGCTACATGGAGCCCATGCTCAAGGTCGCGGCCGACAGCAAGGACGTGAAGTTCGAGCACGCCACCGGCTACAAGACCTCCGACAACATGCGCACCTACGACAGCCGCACGTACGAGGGCGCGTACATGGCCGGCGTGATCGCCGGGGCCATGACCAAGAGCAACACGCTGGGCGTGGTCGGCTCGGTGCCGATCCCCGAAGTGCTGCGCAACATCAACAGCTTCACGCTCGGCGCGCAGTCGGTGAACCCGAAGATCACGACCAAGGTCGTGTGGGTGAACGAGTGGTTCAGCCCGCCGAAGGAAACCGAGGCCGCCACCGCCCTCATCAACGGCGGCGCCGACGTGCTGTTCCAGAACACCGACTCGCCGGCCGTGCTCAAGACCGCGCAGGAAAAGGGTAAGCGCGCCTTCGGCTGGGACTCCGACATGACCGCCTACGGTCCCAAGGCCCACCTGGCCTCGGCCACCATCAACTGGGCTCCGTACTACATCAAGGCCACCCAGGAAGCCCTGGACGGCAAGTGGGCCACCGGCCAGGCCTGGTGGGGCGTGAAGGAAGGCGCGATCGACCTCGTCTCCATCGCCGAAGACGTGCCGGCCGAAACCAAGGCCAAGGTCGAGGAAGTGAAGAAGGGCCTGAAGGACGGCAGCTTCGTGATCTGGAAGGGCCCGATCCTCGGCCAGGACGGCAAGGAAGTGGTCGCCAAGGACGCGGTGGCCGACGACAAGTTCCTCTCGGGCGTGAACTTCTACGTCAAGGGCGTGGAAGGCAAAGTGCCCGGCGGCGACAAGAAGTAAGGCTCGCCCCCAGGCTGCGCGGGCACTTCGTGTCCGCTGCGCCAACCCCCTGCCGGGGGCAACATCTGCGGCCCGGCGAAGCCGGTTCCGCGGAGTTCACGAATGGACTCGCGTTGTGATGTATTTCACACATATACACCGAAAAGTTCTAACAACCCGCACGTGTTGCGGGTTTTCTTTTTTTGAGGGGTTACCCACCTGAAACCTCTCTGCCTCCGCTAAAGTAACAATTAGTGTCACTATTGCGTACCGTCGCAGGGCGGAACGCAGCCGAGGCGAGTCCCGGAGGACCATCAACGCTCCATCACGACGAGACTGAAATGCAGGACGCAGTCACCAATCCCACGCATCCGGCGTTGCAGCCGAATCTGCCCGATCCGCTGGAGATTCCCGGTTACGAGTTGCTGGAGGAGCTGGGCGCTGGCGGCTACGGCACCGTGTATCGCGCGCTGCAGAAGAGCACGGGCACCGTGGTCGCGATCAAGGTCGTGAAGCTGCAGGTCGGCAGCCAGCGCGTGGCGCGCTTCCATCGCGAGACGAAGCTCTGTGCCTCGCTGCACCATCCGCACATCGTGCAGCTGCTCGACAAGGGCGAGCAGGGGCCCTGCGTCTACGGTGTCTTCGAGTACGTGCCGGGCGAAACGCTCACCAGCCTGATCCGCCGCAAGGGCGCGCTCACGGCCACCGAGACCGGCCACCTGATGGCGGAAGTGCTGGACGCACTCGACTGCGCGCACAGCGCGGGCATCGTGCACCGCGACCTGAAGCCCGACAACGTGATGGTCACGTTCACTGGCGCAGTCCCGCACGCGAAGGTGCTCGACTTCGGCATCGGCACCGTCATTCCCTCGAACAGGGGCGACGAGTTCCCCACGCTCACGATGACCGACGAGGCCCTGGGCACGCCGGCCTACAGCGCGCCCGAGCAGCTTCGCGGCGAGCCGCCGGGCGTGAAGTCCGACCTCTACGCATGGGGCCTGATGTTCATCGAGTGCCTCACCGGCGCGCCCGCCATCCGCGGCGCCTCGGCGGCCGAGATCCTTCACCAGCAGCTGAGCCCGCAGGAAGTGCAGCTGCCTGCCGAGATCGCCGGCCACCCCGTGGCTTCCGTGCTGCGCCAGGCCCTGAGGAAGAAGGCGGCCGACCGCAGCGACTCCGCCGCCACGCTGCTGGCCGAACTCGGCCGCCTGCGGCTGGACGACCTCGTGGGCGTGCTGCGCTCGGCCAAGCAGGCACAGGACGACGCTCTGGCGCAGACCGTGATCACCACGCGAGGCTTCTCCGAGAAACGCCAGCTCACCGTGCTGTGCTGCAGCGTCTCGGTATGGCCCGACGCCGCCGACGACGAGAGCGCCGACGACGCCCTGCCTTCCGACATCGAGAACCTCGAGCTGCTGCAGCGCAACGAGCTGGCCCTGTTCTCCGAAACCGCCACGCGCCGCGGCGGCCTGCTTGCGGGCACGCTGGGCGACCGGATGATCGTGCTCTTCGGCTACCCGCACGCCAGCGACACCGACGCGCGGCAGGCCGGCAGGACGGCCATGGAGCTGATCGCGCTGAGCCGACAGCGCTCGGCCGCCATCGAGCAGGAACATGGCGTGCACCTCGGTATCCGCATGGGCATGCACACCGGCATGGCCATCGTCGCCGCCGGCGAAATTCCCTCGGGCCATGCCGTCAACGTCGCGGTGCGGCTCGAAGGCGTGGCCGACACCGGCACGCTGCTGGCGAGCGAGAGCAGCTACCGGCTGCTGAGCCGCCACGCGCGCTTCGACAAGGCCGGCACCGTCACATTGCCGGGGCAGTCCGGCGGCGTGCAGACCTACCGCCTCGGCGGCGAACAACAGGCGCCGGCATCCGATGGCTTCGCCGAGCAGGCGCTGCACAAGGCCTGCATCGGCCGCGAGCCCGAGCTGCAGCAACTGCGCTCGGCCTGGACCCGGGCCCGCGAAGGGCAGGGCGGTGCGGTGTGGATTCGCGGCGAGCCGGGCATCGGCAAGTCGTGCCTCGCCGACGTGCTGCGCGAGCAGGTGGCCAAGGAAGGCCTGCAGACCGTGGTCGCGCAGTGCCAGCCCGAGAACCAGAACAACGCGCTGACGCCGTTCCTCGCTCTGCTGCGCCAGCGGCTCGACGCCGCCCCCGACGCTGCCTCGCCCGACGCGCGGCGCGAGTACCTGCGCGAGGCCCTGCACGCCGCCGGCTGCGACGGCGAGGCGGTGCTGCCGATCTTCTGCGCGTGGCTTGCCCTTCCGCTGGGCGATCGCGCGCCAAGCCAGATGTCGCCGCCGATGCAGAAGGCGCTGCTGCTGCAATCCACCGCGCAGTGGCTGCTGCACATGGCCGAGTCGGCGCCGCTCCTGCTGCTGCTCGAAGACGTGCACTGGGCCGACCCCACGACCATCGAGTTCGTCGAGCAGCTGATCGCGCAACTGCCGCAGCGGCGCGTGCTGCTGGTGCTCACGGCGCGCCCCGAGTGGGTGAAGCCCGATGCCGTGCAGGCCGAGTGCATCGAAGTGCGCCGGCTCGAGGACGCGCAGGCCGCCGAGCTTGCGCGCCAGGCGCTGGCGCCGCGCGTCGTCGCGCCGCAGGTGATCGACAACGTGGTGCAGCGCACCGACGGCGTGCCGCTGTTCATCCAGGAAATGGCGCGCATGATGCTCGACGCCTACCTGGTCGAGAAAGACAACGTCTGGGTCTTCAGGGACACGGCGCAGCCGGCGGCCATTCCGGTCACGCTGCGGGACTCGCTGGTCAGCCGCTTCGACCGGCTCGGCCCCGTCAAGGGCCTGCTGCAGCTCGCCGCCACCATCGGGCGCCAGTTCGAGGCGGAGCTGCTGTGCGCCTGCTCGGGCAAGACCGCCGAGGCGATGGACAAGGACATGGCCGTGCTGCTCGATGCCGGCCTCGTCGCGCCGGCCGGCCAGCCGGGCAGCTTCATCTTCCGCCACGCGCTGATCCGCGACACCGCCTACGAGAGCATGCTCGTCGCGCAGCGCCGGCAGCTGCACCGCAACGTCGCGCAGACGCTGATCGACAGCCAGCCGCAGCACGTGGCGAGCGAGCCGGGCAGCGTGGCCCAGCACTGGGCCGACGCGGGCGAGCACGCGCAGGCCGTGGCGCTGGCGGTGCGGCAGCTGCGCATCACGCAGCACCGCTCGCTCAACGACGAAACGATTTCGTACGCCCAGCACATCGACGGCTGGATGGCGCAGCTTGAAGGCGAGGCGCAGCGCGAGGCGCGGCTGGACGTGAACAGCTACGTCACGCAGGCCATGATGAACAAGTACGGCTGGGCGCACGCGCAGGTGGTCGACCGCATCGCGCTGTCGCAGGAGCTGCTGTCCGACGAGGTGCCGCGCGAGAAGCAGGTGCAGCACCTGTGGACGCTCATCACCTTCCACCACGTGGCGAGCAACCGCGCCGAAGTGCAGCAGCTGAGCAACCGCCTGCTCGACCAGGCCGTGCAGCAGCAGGACCAGGGCGTGTTCGTCGCCGCGCAGACCTACCTCGGGCTCGCGCACTATTCCGACGGCGACTTCGAGCGCGCCGAGCAGTCGCTGACCGACGCCGTCGAGCGCTACAACCCCGAGACCCACGCGCACCATGCGGCCGACTTCGGCTTCGACACCCGCGTGTGGGCGACCACCGGACGCGCGCTGGTGCGCTGGTTCGCGGGCCACGACGTGGCCGCGCGCGCCGACGCCACCAACGCGGTGCGCTGGGCCCGTGAGATGTCGCACATCCCGTCGCTGAGCATGGCGCTGCTCTACCAGAGCCTGGGCCATCAGGGCCGCAACGACAAGGCGCGAGCGCTGGTGAGCACGGGCGAGCTGCTGGGCATCACGCAGCGCTACGGCCTGCCGGCGTTCCAGGGCTACGCCGAGATCATCCGCTGCTGGGCCACCGGCGACGTCGACAACATCGCGCAGGCCGACGGCTGGGTGCAGGCGCTGTGGGGCATGGGCTGCCGCTACTGCCAGACCTACTACCGCGCCTTCGCCGCCGACACGCTGGCCGCCAACAAGCGCTGGGACGAGGCGCTGGAGCGCATCGACGAATGCCTGCGCATGACCGACGAGCTGAAGGAAGGGCTCTACCGGTCGGAGCTGCACCTGCAGAAGGCCCGCTACCTGCAGGCGGCGGGTGGCGACCGCGACGCGGTGGCCGCGTGCTTCGCCAGGGCCGCCGAGGTGGCGCGCGAGGGCGCCAAGCACAGAACCGAATACGAGGCGCTGGCGGCGATGCAGGCACTGGCGGATTCCGCCTCGCCCGACATTGCTGCGCGCCTGAAGAATCTGGCCGAGCTGCGGCCGGAGTTGTCCGCGCGCGTGCCGACGCATGCGCCGATTTCCTCTTGAACCAAGGATGAAGTAACCATGACCTTCCAAGTCCAAAGCGGTGATCCGCTGCTCGAGTTCCGCCTGGCCTACCTGCGCGCCATCGCCCGCTCGTGGCAGGACGACGCCTACCGTCGCGACCTGCTCGACCAGCAGGACATCCAGCCGATGCTGCACCGCGACTTCGGCCTGCCGACGGCTTGGCCCCAGCTCGACGTGTCGCTGTTCCAGAGCCCCGATCCGGCCCAGCGCGCCGAATGGAAGCCGATGCTCACCTCCGGCTGGGTCGGCCCCGACGACTCCTTCGTGATCGTGCTGCCGCAGGCACCGGCGTCGAACGCCACGGAAGCCCTGGCCGCCTACTACCAGCTGTTCCCGAACTTCATGGGCGCCTCGGCCGCCTTCGAGATTCCTCCCGGCATCGTGGGCGGCGCGCTGCCCACCGGCCTGGGCATTCCCGGCGGCAATGAAGGCTCGCTGCTGGCCTTCGGTGGCGTGGTGCTGCGCGCGATCGCCATCGCGTGGCAATCGCCCGAGCTGCTCTATCAGCTGACGCGCGATCCGGAGACCGACAAGGCCAACGTGCTTAGCCAATGGCTGGGCTACAACAACCCGTTCAACTTCAAGATCCTGTTCACCACCAACTCGGCCCTCACCTGGGACGCGACGAAGTGCGAATGGAACCTGAAGAACGCGGACGGCACGCTCATCAAGAACGCCATCCGCCTGAACTACCCGACGGCACCGGTGGAAGAGAGCATGCGCGCCGTTGCGCTCACCTCGTACAACAACACGGGCGACCCCTATCCGTTCACCTGCTGAGTCCGCTGCAGGGCAGGGGCCGGCCGCAAGCGCGCTGCAGGGCGCCACGGCCACGCTCCTGCTGACGCTGGCCGCGCGCGCCAATTCCGGCGCCGTGGCCGATGCGTCGGTGTTTTCCGATCCCGAGGCACGGCGCATCGCCGCGTCGCTGCCTTTCGACATCTCGGCCTACGCGGCCGATCCGGCCTTCGTGCGCAGCATCGTCCTGCGCGCGGCGCTCTTCGATCGCTTCGCGGCCGGTTTCCTCTCTACCCATCCCGACGCCCTGTGCATCACGCTGGGCGCCGGGCTCTGCACGCGCCGCAGCCGGCTCGCAGCCGAAGCGGTGGCGCGCTCGCGCTGGCTGAACATCGACCTGCCCGATGCCATCGAGCTTCGGGCGCAGCACATTCCGCGCGACGATGAAGGCGGGGGCCAGAGCGACCTCGCCTGCTCGGTGCTCGACCCAGGCTGGCTCGACGCCGCCGGCCTGCCCGGCGACCGGCCGGTGCTCGCCATGCTCGAAGGCGTGTGCCCCTACCTGCCGCAGGCTCCGCTGGAGGCCCTGCTGCGTGGCCTCGCCGGGCGCTTCGCTCAAGGCGCCGCGCCGTGCGTTGTCGTGCTCGACCATGTGCATCCGGTGCTCGCGGCGCAGTCGATGGCCGTGGGCGGCATGCGGCTGCCCGTGGTGTCGGGCTTCGAGAACGCCGCGCAGATCGCGCGCCTGCATCCGTCGATGCGGGTGCTCTCAGAAGACCATATCTACGGACAGTTCTCGGAGAAGCACCAGCTCTTCGAGGCCGCGTTCCGGGCCACGACGGGCGCATCGCCCTACGGCGTGGTCCGGCTCGCCCTGGGACAGCAAGGACCGCAAGACGATGCATGACGGCGCGGCGCCCGACTACTTCGGTAGCGTCTTCCGCTGGCACGACAGGTTCCTGCCGCCTGTTGCGTTGAAGGACCGCCTGCTGCTGGCCAGCGAGAACGATCTTCTGGTGCTGGGCTCGCCCGGCGTCATGGCCCTGGAACGCGTGCTGCGCGAGGGCGTGAGCCTCGCCGAACATTGCCGTACCGACGCAGCCGTGGCACACCAACTCGCGCAGATGCTGCATGCGCTCGAGACGCTGGCGCGCCAGAGGCTGGTGCGGCCCGCTGCAAACGCAAACGCAAACGCAAACGACGACGCGGACTTGTGGCTCGTTCCCGACTATTCGGCCGTGCATGGCCGCACGGCTCTTTCCGATCGCGTGGACGTGATCGCGCTGTCGAAGGCGGTGAACGACGACGCCGCGAGCCGCTGGGCACAGGCGCTGGCGCTGTCCGCCGGCACGGAACTCACCGTCGTCTTCTGCGACGACTATCTCGACCCCCGGCTCGCCGCCATCGACGCGGAACAGCGCGCTTCGGGCCGCCCGTGGCTGCTGGTCAAGCCGACGGGCGAGCAGGCGATGGCCGGCCCCGTCTTCAGGCCGCGCGCGGATGCGGCAGAGGCTTCCGGCCCCTGCTGGCACTGCCTCGCGCATCGCTGGCTCAGGAACCGGCCGGCGCGCGCCTGGTGGCAGTCGCGGCACGGTAACGCAGAGAACGGCGCGCCGGTGCGAGCCGGCGCGGGGCTCGTCGGCGAACGACTCGACCAGCTGCTTTCCATTGCGCAGCAGATCGTGGCCCACACGGACGGAGCACAGGTGCGGACGCTGGATTCGCCCCAGCCGCATTTCGTGGCCGTCCGCCCTCAATGCCCGCACTGCGGAGTGCCGGGGCTCGTGGCGCGGCGGCAGCGCGAGCGCATCGTTCTGGCGCCCGGCCTGCCCACCGCGAGCCACGACGGCGGCTGGCGCACCGTGCCGGCCTCGGTCACGGTGGAGCGGCTGATGCGCCACGTCAGCCCGCTCACCGGCGCGGTCTCGCGGATCGTGCCGCTGAATGCCGAGGCCGAGGGCGCGCTGACGGTCTATCGCAGCGAAATCTTCAGGACGCCGCCCATGGGCGACGACGAACTGCCCGGCGCGCTGACACAGGTGTGCCTCGGCAAGGGCATGTCGATGGAGCAGTCCCGCGCCAGCGCGCTGTGCGAGGCGGCCGAGCGGCATTCCGCTTTCTTCCAGGGCGACGAGGCCTGGGTGGTCGCGCCCGACGCCGAGCTGGACGCGCCCTGCATCGATCCACGGGCGCTGGCGCTCTTCAGCGAGCGGCAGCGCGAGCGCTTCGGCGCGCACAAGCCGCCGCATGCCGTGGCCCCGCCCGTCGCGCCGCAGGAAACACCGTCGTGGTGGACGCCCGCTTGGTCGCTGACCGCCGACGAGCGCCGCTACCTGCCGCTGGCCTTCTGTTTTGCCAACGCGCCGGCGCAAAGCCAGTTCCACGCGGGCTGGACGTCGAACGGCTGCGCGGCAGGAAACACGCGCGAGGAAGCCATCCTGCAGGGCTTTCTCGAACTGGTGGAGCGCGATGCCGCCGCCGTCTGGTGGTACGGGCGGCACCGCAGGCCGGCGATCGGGCTCGACAGCCTGCCGGGCGAGATCCTCCAGCGCATCGAGCGCACCTGCGGCCCGCGCTGGGAGCGCTGGGTGCTCGACATCACGCACGACTTCGGCATTCCGGTGGTGGTCGCCGTCGGCCGTCACCTGGACACGGGCGCGTGGGCCATCGGCTTCGGCTGCAGTCCCGACCGCGCCCTGGCCTGCGAGCGGGCGCTCACGGAAATGAGCCAGCTGATCGCAGCGGGCAAGAGCTTCGCGGTGCCTGCCACGGGTGGGGCGGATGGGGCGAAAGGAGAGGAGCAGGGCGCGCCAGGCTTCCTGGTGCCGGCGGGCACGGCGCCCTCATCTGGTGCATCGGCCGCGCGCACCGACATCGCCGGGGAGATCCGCCGGTGCGTCGGCATTGCCGCCTCGCTCGGGCTGGAAACCATCGTCCTCGACCACACGCGCCCCGACCTTCCCCTGTGCACGGTGAAGGTGGTGGTGCCGGGCCTTTGCCACATCTGGCCGGAGCTTGGCAATCCGCGCCTGTACCGCGTGCCGGTCGCCCTCGGATGGCGCGACACTCCTGTGCGTGAAGGCGACCTGAATCCGCAGGCGCTGTACGTCTGATACCGCGAAGGAGAAACAACCGATGGCCATTTTCAGGAACAAGCTCGACCGGCGCGCCACCGTGCTGCGGCCGGTGCATGCCTTCGGTCGGCGCGCCTCGGTCTGCCAGACCGTGCTGCAGGCGCCGGACGTGTCGCAGGTCCACGCGATGGTGCGGTGGAACCGGCATTCCTGGGAAATCGTCGACCAGAGCCGCAACGGCACCACGCTCAACGGCGAGCGTCTTCCGGCCGGCCGCTGGACGCCCCTGCCCGAGGGCGCCGAGGTCCGCATGGGCGTGGGCGACGAGGCGATCTGGATCGTGGAAGACCTCGCGCCGCCCACCACCTGCCTCTTTCCCGTGGAAGGGGGCGGCGCCCAGGTGGCGCTGAACCTGCGCGAGAACCTGGTGCCGGACGAGCAGCAGCCCGAGGCGAACGTCTATTTCCAGGACGGCAAGTGGATGCTGGAGCACATCGAGGGCATCGAGCACCTGAGCGACGGCGCCATGGTGCGCACCTCGGCCGGCATCTGGGAGTTCGTGCTGTGCGACGACCTGGCCTTCACCTCCGAGACACCGATAACGTCATCGGCGCCGATGCCCACGACAGCGGACGTCGCGTTGCATTTCGACGTCAGCCAGAACGAGGAGCACACGAGCCTGAACCTGCTGGCGGAGGGCAAGTCGGTGCCGCTGGGCGAACGCATCCATCACTACACCCTGGTCACCCTGGCGCGGCTGCGCCAGAAGGACGCGCAACGGGGCCTCGCGCCCCAGAGCCAGGGCTGGATCGGGCTGGACGAACTCTCGCGCATGCTGGGCGTGGAGCCCTCCTACGTGAACATCCAGATCTTTCGCGCCAAGCACCAGATCCTGAATGCGCTGCCGCCGCACCTGGCCGAGCCGCCGCTGGTCGAGCGCCGGCGCGGTACGGTGCGCCTGGGCAACTACCCCTTCGAAATTCGTGGCGGAGCGCAACCTCTGTAATCGTCTGTAATTCTCATCGCTCCCTGCGCTCCCTAGAGTGACGTCCAGACCGGTGCCATCGTGGCCCGGACTGTCGCCAACCACTCTCTGTTTGTTTCATTCGGGAAGCCGCCATGGGAATGATCTATTCCGTCACGGTCAACAACCATGCAAGCCACTCGGCTTACTTCATGGTGTTCCAGAACGACCCGACGCAGCTGGCGCCGAACGCCCTGTCGCTGGCCTGGTTCGCCAGGTTCTCGAATCCGGGGCCGACCTCCCGCGTCAAGTTCCAGTGGAGCGTCGACGTCGGCTTCGCCTGGGCTGAAACGGGCGACCTTCAGCCCGGCGTGCAGTTCACCCCCACCGAGACCTACGAGCCGAGCGGCTCCAACAACAAGATCACGCTCGACTGCAATCGCACTTATCAGTTCATGAACCCCGCGCGGGGGCCGGAGCAGTCGCGGCTTTATCTGGCCCAGTCGACGGCCATCCCGGCCAAGTCAGCTGCCGCGGTGGGCGTGACCATGGGGGGCAGCACGGTGTATGCGGTGCAGGCGCGCTCCGGCCAGAACCTGACCTTCTCGCCGCATCCGAAGTACTTCATTGCCTACGGCGACTACGAGGAAGGCGACGTGATCGACGTGAGCGCGATCAACAACCCCCTGGAGCTGCCGTACCCGCCTGGCGTCTACGCACTGACGACCACGCTGAACGCGGACGGAAGCTGGGACCAGCCGGAGAGCCTGGCCCATTCCAACGCAAGCCGCCTGCGCCTGCTCGCCGCGGCCTGAGTGCAAAGCCTGTCACACGCCTTGTGGCTTCGTTGAGGACAACGACCATGAAGAAAAGCACCCGCCATCCTGCCCCCCGGGCCACATCCGGCGAAATGCCGGCGGCCGTCATCGAATTTCAGGAGTCCGGCCATGCACATGCATCAAGCAACCGTTGAACGAGTGGCCATGCGGCGCGTGTGCCTGGTGCCCCAGGGGGGCCGTCTGGAGGATTCGCAGGTCGACTGCCTGCCGATGGAGGAGGAGGTCTGGGAGCGCGGCTACACGCTGGTGATCGACGAGGTCAAGCGCGGCCTGCTGCAGGACTTCTGGAAGAACTATTACGGCGCTTCCGCCGAGATGGCGATGTCGGGCAACCGGCTGATGGAGCTGCGCAAGGACATCATGGCGATCACGCCCGACTGCCTGGGCGAGCCGGCCGTGTTCCAGTTTCTCGTGCAGCTGACCCGCATGTGCGTGCGAGCGTACAGCCAGCAGGGCACCCTGCAGGTCGTCGCGGAATAAAAAGCTCTCCCCAGTCTTCGCGCACTTCGTGGCGCTTCGCCGCCCCCTCGCCGAGGGCGACACCTGCGGCCGGCAGAGCCGGTTCCGCGGTGTCCCGCAAATGGGGCAGGGGCGTTGCAGGCTAGGAGCCAGCCGCCTGCAGCTGGGCGCCCATCTTCTGGTGGATCAGGTTCACCGCCTTCAGCGGGCGCAGCATCACCTTGAACTCGGTGATCCTGCCCTCGTCGTTCCACTTCATCATGTCGACGCCGTTGATCTGGATGCCGTCCAGCTCCAGCGTGAACTCGAGCACCGCGTCATGCTCCGACCTGAGCTCGCGCACGTAGCGGAAGCTCTCGTTGAAGAAGACCTGGAACGCCGCCGCCAGGTACTTCTTCGTGATGCGCTTGCCGGCCTGGGGCGTGTGCACCACCGGCGAATGGAAGACGGCGTCGTCGTCGAGCAGGGCATCGAGCCCCGCCACGTCGCGTTCCTTGACGAGCCGGTGCCAGGTGGCGAGGGTGTCGATCGGCATGGGTCTCCTGAAGCTGTTGTGGTCGATGCCCGCCATTTGACGCACGCGCGGCGCCCATGGCAAGGCGTCGCGCGCGCCTAGGCGACTCTTCAGGCCAGCCGGTCGAGCAGGCTGTACCAGGCCACGCCGCCGGCGATGTAGAAGCGCTGCAGGCCGTGCAGCGGAATCGGCCGGATCGGCGTCACCGGATAGGGAAAGTCGGCCTGCGCGCCCGCGATCCGTGCCGCCACGTGCTTGCCCATGCTCGTGGCCAGCGCGATGCCCCGGCCGTTGTAGCCCAGCGCGATCGTCATGCCCGGCGCCGGCGTATGCACATGCGGCATGAAATCGCGCGTGACGGCGATGCGGCCGGCCCAGCGGTACTCGTAGCGCAGCGGCCCGAGCTGTGGAAACAGCAGTTCCAGCGAGCGTTCCAGGTGCGCGAAATCGGCGGGGCCGCCGGGGTCGGCGAAATGGCCGCGCCCGCCCATCAGCAGGCGGCCCTGCGCGTCCTTGCGGAAATACAGCAGCAGCCGCTGCGAGGTCGAGGCGGTCTCGCCGCGCGGCAGGATGGCGTCGGCCGCCGCGCCCTGCAGCGGCTCGGTGGCCACGATGAAGCTGTTGGCGGCCAGCACCGTGCGCTTCAGCCCGGGCCACAGCGCGCCTGTGTAGCCGTTGGTCGCGATGAGGACCTGTTCGGCAGTGACGACAGCTCCGCTCGACGTGCTCGCATGCCAGTGCGAACCGCGCCGCTCCAGCGCAGTGACCTCGGTGCCGCCATGCACGGCCGCGCCGAAGCCCTGCGCGGCGCGCACCAGCCCGCGCGTGTAGGCCAGCGGCTGGATGCCGCCGGCGCGGCCGTCGAGCCAGCCGCCGGCGAAGGTGTCGGTGCCCAGCCGCGCCGCGACGGCCGCGCGGTCGAGTGACTGCGTCTTCACGCCGCGTTTCGCCCACTGTTCTGCGCGCGCGTGCAGGCCGGCCACGTCCTTCTGCGCATAGGAAACCTGCAGCCAGCCGTTGCGCACCGGCTGGCAGTCGATGCCGTGGCGCGCGATCAGCTCGAACACCAGATCGGCCGAGCCCGATACCGCGTCGATCAGCGGCTCGGCACGCTCGGCCCCGTAGATCCGCACGAGCTCGTCCGGGTCGTGCTTGAGCGTCGGGTTCACCTGCCCGCCGTTGCGCCCCGACGCGCCCCAGCCGGGCTCGTTCGCCTCGAGCACGCAGACCTGCGCGCCGGCCTCGGCCAGATGCAGCGCGGCGGAGAGGCCCGTGAAGCCGCCGCCCACGATCAGCACGTCGGCCTTGCGCGATTCCGCCAGCGGCGGCGTCGGCGGGGCGGGCGGCGCCGTGGCGGCCCACAGCGACGGCGGCATGGCACTCGCGATGCTCATGCGCGCACCTCCGTGGACGCCGCGGCACCGGACGGATGCAGCACGCGCCGCAAGAAGTCTTGCGTGCGCGCCTGGCGCGGCGCGCCCAGCACCTGTGCGGCGGGGCCTTCCTCGACGATGCTGCCGCTGTGCAGGAAGCACACGCGGTCGGCCACCTCGCGCGCGAAGCCCATCTCGTGCGTGACGACGATCATGGTCATGCCCTCGTCGGCCAGCGCGCGCATCACGCCGAGCACGTCGCCGACCAGCTCAGGGTCGAGCGCGGAAGTGGGCTCGTCGAACAGCATGGCCTCGGGCTTCATCGCAAGGGCGCGAGCGATGGCCACGCGCTGCTGCTGCCCGCCCGAGAGCTGCGCCGGCCAGGCCTGCGCCTTCTCGGCCAGACCCACCTTGGCGAGCAGCGCCATGGCTTCCTCGCGCGCCTGCGTCGCGCTCTGGCGCAGCACGTGCACCGGGCCCTCCATCACGTTCTCCAGCACGGTGCGGTGCGGGAACAGGTTGAAGCGCTGGAACACCATGCCCATGCGGCTGCGCAGCCGGTGGATGTTCGGCGCGTTGCGGTCCACGCGCTCGCCGAAGGCGCGGATCTCGCCGCCCTCGTACGACTCCAGCGCGTTGATGCAGCGAAGCACGGTCGACTTGCCCGAGCCCGAAGGGCCGATCAGGCACACCACCTCGCCCTTGTCCACGTGCAGGCTCACGCCCTGCAGCACGCGGTGCGCGCCGAAGCGCTTTTCGAGTCCCTCGACGTGGATCATGGCTGCTTCCTCCCGGCGGCGAAGCGCTGCTCGAGACGGCGCAGGCCGTACACCAGCGGCAGGCTCATGAGCAGGTAGAGCAGGGCGACCAGCGTGTAGACCGTCATGTTCTGGAAGGTCGAGGAGGCGATGAGCTGGCCCGCGCGCGTCATCTCGGCCACGGTGATGGTCGAGACCAGCGAGGAGTCCTTCAGCATCATCACCAGCGTGTTGCCGTAGGGAGGCAGTGCGATGCGGAAGGCCTGCGGCAATATCACGCGCCGCATGATCAGCGCCGAGCGCATGCCCATGGCCTGCGCGGCCTCGCGCTGGCCCGGATCGACCGCCTCGATGCCCGCGCGGAAGTTCTCCGCCTGGTAGGCCGAGTAGGCGATGCCCAGGCCGATCACGCCGGCCTGGAAGGCCGTGAGCTGCACGCCGAACTCCGGCAGCACGAAGTAGATGTAGAAGAGCTGCACGATGATCGGCAGCCCGCGGATCACGTTGATCGTTACCGTGGCCGCCCAGGAAAGGGCGCGCACCGGCGAGAGCTTCATCAGCGCCAGGGCCAGGCCGAGCAGGCTGCTCAGCAGGAAGGAGAGCACGGTCACCTGCACTGTGACGATCGCGCCCTGCAGGAGGATCGGCAGGAAGTCCTGCGCATGCTGTAGGAAGGTGGGGGCAGCCATCGGTCAGCGCGCCTTCAGATGCCCCATTTCTGGACGATCTTCGCCAGGGTGCCGTCGGCCTTGATGGTCGCGATCGCCTTGTTGATGCGCGCCAGCGTCTCTGCATCGCCCTTGCGCACCACGAGGCACACGTCGCCCACGTTCACCGGCTTGTAGCTGTCGACCAGCTTCACGCCCGGAAAGGTGTTCTGGCGGATCTGGTAGGCCATGATGGGCTGGTCGCCGAGGCCGGCCTTGATGCGCCCGAGCGAGAGGTCGCGCGTCATGTCGGCCACCGAGTCGTAGCTGCGCACCTCCTTGAAGATGCCCTTCTTGTTGAGCATGTCGAGGAACACGGTGCCGACCTGCGCGCCCACCACCTCGCCCTTGAGCTCGTCGAGGGAGACGTACGCGCGGGCGTCGTCGGCCTTCACGATCAGGCCTTCGCCGTACGAGTAAACCGGGTCGCTGAAGTCGACCACCTCCTGGCGCGCCGGCGTCTTGAGCATGGCGGCCGAGACGATGTCGATCTTGCGCGCCGTGAGCGAGGGAATCAGTGCCGAGAACACCGTCTGCTGCACGTTCACGCCGAAGCCGCCCGCCTTGCCCACGGCAGTGACGGTGTCGACCATCATTCCCTGGATGCTGTTGGTCTTCACGTCGAGGAAGGTGAAGGGCACGCCGGTGGCCGTGGCGCCCACGTTGTAGGTCGGCGTGGCGCCCTGCGCGGCCGCGAGGGAGGCGGCGCCGGCGACGCAAAGACCCAGGGCCAGGCGATGAAGGCGACGAACGATGCGATTCATGGAAGCACTCCTCGAAGGAAGGGAAGTTGAAGAAAAAGGTGAGTGGAGGTGGGCGAAAACGGTCGGCATCCGCGATGCAACATGCATGCCAATATTCGATTCTTTTGAATCTTTGATCAATAAATGAAAACCACTAGTCGAATCTATCGAATCGATATTCGATATTTCAAAGGGTTGTAGCTATACTCCACCGCCATGGACCTCACGCCCGACACAGCCCCCGAAGACAGCCAGAGCCTGCTTTTCAACCAGTCGCTGGAGAAGGGCCTGGCCGTGCTGCGCGCCTTCAGCGCCCGGCGCCGCACCATGACGCTGGCCGACGTGGCAGAGGCCACCGACATCACCAAGAGTTCGGCGCAGCGTATGGTCTTCACGCTCGAGAAGCTGGGCTACGTGCGCAAGCACCCGAAGACGCGGCGCTACCAGCTCACGCCGCGCGTCATGGAAATCGGCTTCAACTACCTTGCGGCCCATGCGCTGATCGACGTGGCCAACCCCTTCCTGTCGGAGCTGACCAAGGTGACGACGGAAACCTCCTGCCTCACCGAGCCCGACGGGCTCGACATGGTCTACGTGGCGCGCTTCGTGAGCGCGCAGTTCGTGCCGGTGCACATGCCCATCGGCAGCCGCATTCCCATGTACTGCACGGCGTCTGGGCGCGCCTTCCTGAGCGCTCTGCCCGAGGAGGAGGCGCGCTCGCTCATCGAATCTTCCGATCGCGTGGCCCACACCATGCACACCCGCACCGGCGTGGACGAGATCCTCGAGGAACTGCGACAGGCGCGCCAGCAGGGCTTTGCCACCAATGCGGAGGAACTGTTCCTCGGCGACATGACCATCGCTGCTCCGGTGCTTGGCGCGCAGGGCCGGCCGGTGGCCTCGGTGCACGTGGTGGCGCCCACCAGCCGCTGGACGCTGGACGAGGCGGTGCGCAAGCTGGCGCCCACGCTGCTGCTGTGCGCGCGTTCGCTCACCAGCTCCGCGCGCAGCGTCGATTGACGCCATAAGTTTTCCGGCATGGCGCCGGCCGCCGCTGCCCTTATGCTTTGCGTTTTGCGCAGTCACAGCGCATCAGCATCAGCAGCCCCACCATGACCGATTTCCGCCCCACCTACGACAAGAGCTTCGACCGCATCGCCGCCGAGCGCCTGCCCGCGCTGCTGCGCGCCATGCCCAAGGCGGAGCTGCACATGCACATCGAGGGTTCGCTCGAACCCGAGCTCATCTTCGCGCTGGCCCAGCGCAACGGCGTGGCCATTCCCTACGCCAGCGTCGAGGAACTGCGCAAGGCCTACGCCTTCACCAACCTGCAGAGCTTTCTCGACATCTACTACGCCGGCGCCAGCGTGCTGCTCAAGGAGCAGGACTTCTACGACATGGCCTGGGCCTACCTGGAGCGCGCCGCCGCCGACAACGTGGTGCGCACCGAGATGTTCTTCGACCCGCAGACGCACACCGCGCGCGGCGTGGCGATGGAAACGGTGGTCAGCGGCCTGCACCGCGCCTGCGTCGATGCGCTCTCGAAGCTGGGCGTGAGCGCCGCGCTCATCCTGTGCTTCCTGCGCCACCTGAGCGAGGAAGATGCCTTCGAGACGCTGGAGCAGGCGCTGCCCTACCGCGACAAGTTCATCGGCGTGGGGCTCGACTCGAGCGAAGTGGGCCATCCACCCGAGAAGTTCGCCCGCGTGTTCGCGCGCTGCCGCGAGCTGGGCTTCCATCTCGTCGCGCATGCTGGCGAAGAGGGCCCGCCCGAATACGTGTGGAGCGCACTCGACGTGCTCAAGGTCGAGCGTGTCGACCACGGCGTGCAGAGCGTCAAAGACCCCGAGCTCATGAAGCGGCTCGCGCAGGACCGCATTCCGCTCACGGTGTGCCCGCTGTCGAACCTCAAGCTCTGCGTGTTCCCCGACCTGTCGAAGCACAACCTCGGCGCGCTGCTCGACGCGGGGCTCGTGGCCACCGTCAACTCGGACGACCCGGCCTACTTCGGCGGCTACATGAACCAGAACTTCACCGAGACCTTCTCGGCCACCGGCCTGAGCGTGCAGCAGGCCTGGCAGCTCGCGGCCAACAGCTTCGAGGGCAGCTTCATCGACGAAGCCGCCAAGCGAGCCTACGTCGACCGGCTCAACGCGGTCTTCGCGAGCTTCTGATCGGCGGCGGCGGGCCGCGCCACCAGCAGCGGCATCGCCACCAGCGCACAGACGCTGGCCGCCAGCCACACCATCGGCCAGCCCTGCAGCGCCAGCAGGTGCGGAATGGAAAAGGGCGTGACGAAGCACACCAGGAACACGCTGGTGTTCGCCATGCCCAGCGCGGTGCCGGCGCGCGATGCGCCGGCCAGCGTGGCGAGCTCGGTGTAGGCCACGCCGTGCCAGGCCGAGACGCACACGCCGCTCACGCCCAGCAGCACGACCAGCGCGATGCGCAGCGCCGATGAGTCGGCTGCGTGCGTGCCGGTGGCCAACGCCAGTGCCGCCAAGCCCGCGAACAGCAGGACGGTGAGCGCGCTGCAGGCCCGCAGGTAGGCCGGCCGGTTCCTGTTGCGGTCGGTCCAGCGACCGCTCCACACGCGCATGACCATCGCGCCGACCTGCACGAACACCATCGTCGCGGTGATCGTCGCGAGGCCCGCATGGCCGAAGTCGTGAAGGAACACCGTGCCGAAAGACAGCACAGCGAACTGCGGCGCGCAGAGGATGCCGATGCCGGCCACGATGCGCCATACGCGGGCGTCGCGCAGTGGGCCGGTTTTCGGGGCAGTGGCCGCGGGCGAGGCCTTGTCGTCGCGCGCGACGATCGGCGGCTCGTGCACCCAGGCCCAGCTCATCGCCGCGCTCAGCGCGCACAGCAGCGCGAGCAGGCCATAGAGCGCCGCGAAGCCGAAGTGCAGCGCGACGAAGGGCAGCACCAGCGCGCCGATGCCGCCGCCCATGGGCACGGCGGTCTGGCGGATGCTCATCGCGAGGCCGCGCTCGCTGGCGTCGAACCATGTCATCACCGCGCGGCCGCTGGCGCCGTTGACGCTTCCTCCCAGCAGGCCCACCAGCAGCAGCCCGCTGCCCAGCCAGCCCAGTCCGGGAATGTGCCCCGCGGCCGGCGCGGCCCATAGCGCCATCGCAATGAGTGCGAGCGCAGTGCTGCCCAGGCCCGCCAGCAGCACGGGGCGGTCGCCCCAGCGGTCGGTCAGCAGGCCCCAGGGCAGCTCGCTCACGGCGATGCCCAGCCCCATGAGGCCGAGCACCAGCCCGAGGGTGGCGTTGTCGAGCTGGTAGCCGGTGCGCATCAGCACGGCGGTCATCGGGATGCCGCTGAAGGCCACCGAGAACGCGGCGTTGGCGGCCACGCCCGCGGCCAGCACCTTCCAGCGGTGGCGCGGCGGGAACGACGCGGGAGAAGAGGAAAAAGAGGGCGAATGGGTCATGTTGCCGGGCAGTTTCCGCCTCGGCGATGGTTTTGAAAATCAGAAAATAATTGGCGGATCGTCCTGAAAAACAGGATGATCGACAAAGCCCCCGAAGAACCCCGAAGGAACCGACATGAGCCAGGTGATGTTCGATCTCGACGTGCTGCGCACTTTCTCCACCGGCATCGCGCTCGGCAGCTTCGCCCGTGCCGCCGACAAGCTCGGTCGATCGACCTCGGCGGTGAGCGCGCAATTGAAGAAGCTCGAATCGCAGGCCGGCACCGTGCTGTTCCGCAAGGCGGGCAGGGGGCTGGAGCTCACCGATGCCGGCGAGACGCTGCTGGCCTACGCCCACCGCATGCTCGAGCTCAACGACGAAGCCAGCGCCGCCATGCGTGGCGCCGACCTGCAGGGCTGGGTGCGCCTCGGCCTGCAGGAAGACTTCGGCGAGACGCTGCTGCCCGCCGTGCTGGGCCGCTTCGCGCGCGCGCATCCCAAGGTGCGCATCGAGGCCTGCGTGGCGCGCAGCGGCGAACTGCGCGAGCGGCTCGAACTCGGCCAGCTCGACCTCGCGCTGGCGTGGGACGCAGGCGACCAGCCGCTGTCGCCGTACGCCGAGCGCGTTGCGCGGCTGCCGCTGCTGTGGATCGGACCCCGCACGCCCGAGCGGGTCGAGGCCCCGTGGTGGACGCAGCGCGAGCAACGCGGCGCGGGCGCGCGCCAGCCCAAGAGCAAGGAGCCGCTGCCGCTCATCATGCTCGACGCACCGTGCCCGCTGCGCGAGATCGTCATCTCGGCGCTCGACAAGGCCGGCGTGCCCTGGCGCCGCGCCTTCGGCAGCGCCAGCCTCGCGGCGCTGTGGGCCGCGGCCTCGGCCGGGCTGGGCCTCACGGTGCGCACGCCCTTCGGCCTGCCGTCGCACGTGCGGGCCATCGACCGTTCGACGCTGGCGCTGCCTTCGCTGCCGCAGATCTCGCTCGTGCTCTATCGCGCGCAGGCCCTGCCGGAAGCGCCTGCGAGCCGCCTTGCCGCACTGCTGCTGGAGGCCGTGCGCCAGCATGTGCTGCCGGCCGGGTTGCCGATGCGGGAGAATCCGCCGCTGGAGACAAGAACAAAAGTGATACGGCATGGCAACGCAAAACTTCCTGCACCTGTGGGATGACAGGTTCCTCTACATCACCCCGGCCATCCAGTCTGGCCTGACAGCCCGCTCGTCGGCCACGCTGCTGGCGTCGGTCAGCGGGCACCCCTTCATGCTGGAGGCCGTCGACGGCACGCGCGTGCATTGCACCGCGGCGCTGGTGGCGCCGCATGTGTCGCGGCGGCTCGACGTCGACGGCTGCGGGCTGCTCTCGCTGAACCTCGACCCGGCCTCCAGTGCCTACCGCATGCTCGCCAGGCGCATGGGGGGCCACGGCATCCAGCCCATCGACGCGCGGCGCTTCGGCGCGCTGCGCGACGACTTCGCACCGGCGCAAGGCGGTGCGCTGCCCAACGAACGGCTGCAGGCGCTCAGCGCGAAGATGGTCGAGGCCATCACCGAGAGCCCCGAGCTTCAGGCACCCCTCGACCCGCGCGTCGACCGCGTGCTGCAGTCCATTCGCGCGCACGCGGGGCAGATCGCGCTGCGCGATCTCGCGGCCGTGGCCTGTCTCTCGCCCGACCGCCTCACGCACCTGTTCGCCGAGCAGGTGGGCGTGTCGGTCAAGCGCTATGCGCTGTGGACCAAGGTGCGCCGCACGGTGCAGCAGTTCACGGGGCAGCGCTCGCTGACCGACGTGGCGCTGATCAGCGGCTTCACCGACGCTGCGCACATGAGCCGCACCTTCCAGCGCTACTTCGGCCTGCCGCCGTCGTTCCTTGCGAGCCGCGTGCGCGTGACGGCGGACGAGCATGCGTCGCACGCCTGGGGCCAGAACGCGCCGCTGCACTGAGGTCGCCTGAAACCTAAAGAAAGCCTGAAGCAATGCAGCGGCTGCGTACAAGCCGCGGGCCGCGAGGCTGCCTAAGCTCCGGGACGCTCCGCCAAGAGAGCATCAACTGGAGACATCATGAGACTTTCGATCCGTCGCGGCGTCGTGCCGCTGTCGTTGCTCGCGCTCGCCACCGCGGCCGCCGTCACAGCCTGTGGGGGCGGTGGTGGAGGAGGCAGCGGCTTCCTGTTCCTCCCGCCGCCTTCCACGCCGGCCAACCCGCCGGCCGAGGGCACCTACAAGGCCGAGATCCGCCGCACTTCCATGGGCGTGCCGCACATCAAGGCCGACAACTGGCCCGGCGTGGGCTACGGATACGGCTACGCGCAGGCGGAGGACGACCTGTGCACCATGGCCGACTCGTTCCTCACCTACCGCGGCGAGCGTTCGCAGTACCTGGGCGCCGACGCGAAGCTGGTGGCCAGCAGCACCATCGGCCAGCCGGCGAACATCGAATCCGACTTCTTCCATCGGCACGTCATCTCGGCCGACGTGTTGAAGAAGATGATCGACGCGCAGCCCGACAACCTGAAGAAGCTGGTCGAGGGCTTCACCGCCGGCTACAACCGCTACGTGCGCGACGTGAAGGCCGGCGGCGCCGCGCACGCGGCCTGCCGCAACGAAGCATGGGTGCAGCCCATCACCACCGACGACATCTACCGCCGCATGTACGCGGCCAACCTCGCGGGCGGCTACAGCAACTTCCTCGCGAACATCTCCAGCGCGACGGCACCCGCGGCCACGGGGCCGACCAAGGTCTCCGCGCGCAGCCATGGCAGGAAGGCACCGGCGGTGCACGTCGCGGCGCTCGGCTACAAGGCGCCCGAGCTGCAGGTGGGCGGCCACGAGGGCGTGGGCAGCAACATGATCGGCTTCGGCACGGCAGCCACCGGTGATTCGAGCCCGCTGCTCTTCGGCAACCCGCATTGGTACTGGCGTGGGCCCGACCGCTTCTACCAGGCGCAGCTCACCATTCCGGGGCAGCTGAACATCAGCGGCACTTCGTTCCTGGGCATTCCGGTGATCCTCATCGGCTTCAACGACAACATCGCGTGGAGCCACACCGTGTCGACCGCGCGGCGCTTCGGCTTCTACCAGCTGCAGCTGGCATCGGGCGACCCGACCAGCTACATGCGCGACGGCGCGGCCGTGAAGATGCAGCCCTCGACCATCACGGTGAAGGTCAAGGGCACGGACGGCGCGATGACGCAGGTCACGCGCACGCTCTACAAGAGCGAGTACGGTCCGATGGTCAACCTGGCGCCGATGAACGCGGGCCTCGCGTGGAGCCAGACCATGGCCTTCGCCATCCGCGACATCAACGGCGAGAACTACCGCACCTTCCGCAACTGGCTGCGCTGGAACCAGGCGAAGTCGCTCGACGAGTTCATCGCCATCCAGCGCGAGGAAACCGCCATTCCGTGGGTCAACACCGTGGCGGTGGGCCGTGGCAGCGCGAAGGCCTGGTATGCCGACATCGGCGCGGTGCCCAACGTGTCGCCCGCGCAGTTCACCGACTGCACCACGCCGGCGGGCGCGTCGATGCAGGCGACCTTGCCGCGCGTGCCGATCTTCGACGGCTCGCGCAGCGCCTGCGACTGGCAGACCGATGCCGACTCGGCGCAGAAGGGCGCCATCGGCGCCTCGCGCATGCCGAACCTGCAGCGCGACGACTACGTCGCCAACATGAACGACAGCTACTGGCTCGCCAATCCCAAGGCCCCGATGACAGGCTATCCGGCCATCATGGGCCCGGCCGGCACCGAGGCCGTGAGCTTCCGCACCCGCATGGGCAACCTGCTCGCGCAGGGCCGTATCGACGGCAGCGACAGCTACGGCGCCAAGGGCGCGACGCCCGACACCGTGAAGCGCATGGTGCTCGACAGCCGCGCGCTGACGGCCGAGCTGTTCAAGGCCGACGTGCTGCCCGTCGTGTGCGACGGCTCGCCCATCGCCGTCAGCAAGGATCCGCTGACCAACGAAGCCATCGGCCCGAGCATCGACGTGGGCGCCGCCTGTACCGCGCTCTCCGCATGGAACGGCACCGGCGTGAGCGGAGCGAAGGGTGCGCACCTGTGGGACGAGTTCTGGAACCGTGCATCGAAGATTCCGGCCGCCTCGCTCTACACCGTGCCCTTCGATCCGGCCGATCCGATCGCCACGCCGCGCGGCTTGAACGCGGCTGCAGCCACGCAGCTGCGCGAGGCCTTCGGTGCCGCCGTGGCGCGCGTGCAGGCCAGCGGCTACGCGGTGGACGCACCGCGCGGCGACTACCTGTTCGCCACGCGCGGCGGCAAGAAGATCCCGCTGTACGGCGGCTGCGGCGGCCCGGGCTACTTCACCATCGCCTGCTCGGAGAACCGGCTCGACAAGGGCGGCTACACCATGGACGTCAACCCGAACGGCAACAGCTACATGCAGGTCGTGCGTTTCCCCGACGGCGGCGTGGAAGCCCACACCTTCCTGACTTTCTCGCTCTCGGACGATCCGGCCTCGGCGCACAACGGCGACTACACGCGCGCCTACAGCGAGGGCAAGTGGCTCAGGGTGCCGTTCTCCGAATCGGAGATCAAGGCCGATGCGAACTACCACACCATGTCGGTCGCGGAATGACATTGCCGACAGGCTAGCCAGGTAAAGAAGGGCGCGTGCGGGGCGCGCCTCGAGCCGCCGGTTTTAAGATAGCCGGCGAACGCGCCACGCACGCTCACGGCCCACGCAGCTGCGTTCCTCATACACAACAGGAACACTGCATGCGCCCGAAATCTCCAGGCGGCCTCCGGCCGCTTTTTCTCGTGCCGGTTGCCATGGCCCTCGCGGCCTGCACAGGCATTGCCGACCGGCCGGCTTCCCCTCCTTCTTCTTTTTCTTCTTCTTCAACTTCTCTACGAGATTCGGCGAGCCACGCCGGCTACAAGGCCGAGATCCGCCGCACCGCCATGGGCGTGCCGCACATCAAGGCCGACGACTGGGCCGGCGCGGGCTATGGCTACGGCTACGCGCAGGCGCAGGACGACCTGTGCACCATGGCCGACGGCTTTCTCAGCTACCGCGGCGAGCGCTCCGAGTTCTTCGGCGCCGAAGCGAAGCTGCCCGCCAGCAGCACCATCGGCCGGCCGAAGAACATCGATTCGGATTTCTTCCACAGGCATGTGATCACCGCCGACGTCGTCGATGCCATGGCCCGCGCGCAGCCGGTGGCCATCCGCGGCATGGTCGAGGGTTTCGCCGCCGGCTACAACCGCTACGTGCGCGACCTGAAGAGCGGCGCCGTCGATGCGGGCAATGCCCACGCGGCCTGCCGCAACGAGGCATGGGTGCGGCCGGTGAGTGCCACCGACATCTATCGCCGCATGTACGCCACCAATCTCGCGGCGGGCTACAGCAACTTCCTTGCGAACATCGCGAATGCCGCGCCGCCGAGCGCCGGTGTGGCGTCGCTCGGGGAGCGCGAGTTGCAGCCGCTCGCGCTGCAGGTCGGCGGCACCGCGGGCGTGGGCAGCAACATGATCGGCTTCGGCACGGCGGCTACCGGCGACTCGAGCCCGCTGCTCTTCGGCAACCCGCACTGGTACTGGCGCGGGCCCGACCGCTTCTACCAGGCGCAGCTCACCATTCCGGGGCAGCTCGATGCGAGCGGCACGTCCTTCCTCGGCGTGCCCGTGCTGCTGATCGGCTTCAACCACGACGTCGCATGGAGCCACACCGTCTCGGCGGCGCGGCGCTTCGGTCTCTACCAGCTCACGCTTGCGCCCGGCGACGCAACGAGCTATCTGCGTGACGGCAAGCCGGTGAAGATGCAGGCACGCTCCATCACCGTGAAGGTGAAGCAGGCCTCGGGCCGCATCGAGCCGGTGACGCGCACGCTCTACGCCTCGGAGTACGGGCCGCTCGTGAACCTGGGCATGCTCGATCCGGCGCTGGCCTGGAGCAAGGCCACGGCCTTCGCCATCCGCGACATCAACGCGGACAACTTCCGCACCTTCCGCACATGGTTGCGCTGGGCACAGGCGAAGTCGCTCGACGAACTCATCGCCATCCAGCGCGAGGAAGCATCGATCCCCTGGGTCAACACCGTGGCCGTGGGGCGCGGCAGCGCCAAGGCCTGGTACGGCGACGTCGGCGCGGTGCCCAACGTGTCGCCCGAGCAGGTGGCGAGCTGCACCACGCCGGCCGGCAAGGCGATGGCCGCCATGCTGCCGCGCGTACCCGTGTTCGATGGCTCGCGCAGCGCCTGCGACTGGCGCACCGATGCCGATTCGGTGCAGAAGGGCGCCATCGGCGCCTCGCGCATGCCCGGCCTGCTGCGCGAGGACTACGTGGCGAACATGAACGACAGCTACTGGCTCGCCAACCCGAAGGCACCGCTCACCGGCTATGCGGCCATCTTCGGCCCCACCGGCAGCGACGCGCAGACTTTCCGCACGCGGCTCGGGCACCTCATCGCGCAGGGCGCCGGCAAGGGGGCGACGGTCGAGGCCGTCGGACGCGCGACGCTCGACAGCCGCGCCTATACCGCCGAGCTGTTCAAGGCCCCCGCGCTGGAGATGGTGTGCGGGGTGCCCCGCATCGAGGTGAAGGGCGATGCGCAGACCGGCGAGTCGTTCTCGCCGCCGCGCAGCGTCGACACCGGCCCCGCCTGCGCGGTGCTGAAGGCATGGAACAACACAGGCGTGGCCTCGGCGCGCGGCGCGCACGTGTGGGACGAGTTCTGGGCGCGTGCCGTGCGCCTGCCCGCCGACAGGCTCTATGCCGTGCCCTTCAGCGCGAACGACCCCATCGGCACGCCGCGCGGCCTCAAGCCCTCCGCCGCCGACGACTTGCGGCAGGCCTTCGGCGCGGCCGTGCTTCGCGTGCAGGCCAGCGGCTACGCGCTCGACGCGCCGCGCGGCGAAGCTCTCTTCGTGACGCGCAACGGCCGGAAGATTCCGCTGTCCGGCGGCTGCGACACCCAGGGCTACTTCACGGTCATGTGCTCGGAGAACCGGCTCGACCAGGGCGGCTACACCATGGACGACGACCCGAACGGCAACAGCTACATGCAGATCGTGCGGTTCCCCGCCGGCGGCGTGGAGGCCCGCACCTTCCTGACCTTCTCGCTCTCGGACGATCCGGCCTCCGCGCACCACGCCGACTACACGCGGGCCTACAGCGCCGGGCAGTGGCTGCGCCTGCCGTTCTCGGAAGCGGAGATCAAGGCCGATGCCGCCTACAGCAGCGTGACCATCCGCGAGTGAGGTCGGTGAGGTCGGGGTCGAGGCGGCGCTACTTCAGCGGCGCCGCTTCGCCAGCCAGTTCCATCCGGCACCGGCGGCCATCAGCACGCAGGTGCCGAGGAACACGGCACGCATGCCGATGTGCCCGCCCACGAAGCCGCCGAGCAGCGGCCCCGCCACCTGGCCCGTGTACTGCGCCGAGGTCGAGTAGCCGAGCATGTTGCCGGCCACGCGCTCTGGCACGTTGTGGCGGATCACGCTCGCGATGCACGGCAGCAGCCCGCCGAGCGACAGCCCCATGAGAAAGCGCAGCACCTCCAGCTGCCAGCCCGAGGCGACGAAGGCCTGCGGCACCAGCAGCAGCGCCGACACCGCGAGGCAGCCGACGATCACGTTCCAGTGCCCCACGCGGTCGGCCAGCTTGCCCAGGCGCGAGGCCGAGAGAATGCTGCCGAGCGCCGCCGCCGACATCACGAAGCCGGCCATCATCGTCACGCGGTTCGGGTCCTCCACCAGCGTTGCGACGTAGACCGTGATGATCGGCTCGATCGACATGTTCGCCAGCATCAGCAGCATGCCGGTGAAGAGCATCGCGACCAGGGGGCGCTTGTCGGGCACGGCGGCCCAGCCGGTCTGTTCGGAGGCTTCGCCTTGCTGCTTGCGCGAGGCAGGCGCCTTTCGTTCTTCGCGGATCAGGAAGGCCGTCGCGAGAAAGGCCACGAAGATGATCGCGCCCGCCGCAAAGAAAGTGGCGCGGATGCCGATGAGCGGCGGCAGCGCGCCGCCGACCAGCGGCCCCACCAGGTTGCCCGCCATGATGGCCGAGGACATCGTGCCCAGCGCCCAGCCCGTGCGGTCCTTGGGCGTCTGCGTGGCCACCAGCACCATCGAGCCCGACGCGTAGCCGCCCAGCAGCCCCGCCAGCAGCCGCAGGCCCACGAGCTGCCACACGTTGCCCGCGACGCCGATCAAGGCCATCGCCACCGCCATGCCGAGGCTCGCGCGGATCAGCATCGGCTTGCGCCCGTAGCGATCGGCCAGCCGGCCCCACAGCGGAGCGACCAGCGCCGCGCTCAGGAAAGTGGCGCCATACGCCGCGCCCGACCACTGCACGATCGCCGCATGGTCCTTCACGCCCAACTGCTCGACGTACAGCGGCAGGAAGGGCAGCAGCAGCGTCATCGCGATGATGGTCGTGAAGGAGCCGAACATGCAGACGGCGAGGTTGCGCTGCCAGTGGAGGTTGGCGCCCTGGCCGGCGGGCGGGGCGGTCGCTGTCGTCGGATGCGTCATGGGGAGCGTCCATTGTGGGACGCCGTGCGCGGGCTGGCGCTTGCCGATTGGCGGCGGCACCCATCGCGGCGCGGGAAGGGGCGTTGCGTGACCCTCATGCCGGCGCGGTCGGCGCGAGCTGTCTAAGCTCGTGTCTTCCGTGTCGTAAAAACCTCCTTTCAGGACATCGCCATGAAACGCATCGGCGTGCTCGTCTTCCCCGGCTTCCAGATCCTCGATCTCGCCGCCATCGCGGCGTTCGAGCTTGCGAACATCCATGCCGGCAAGCCGGTCTACCAGGTCGAGCTGCTGTCGGAAGAGGGTGGGCTCGTGGTCAGCTCGTCGGGCGTGAGCACGGACAGCAAGCGCTTCGGCACGGCGAAGTACGACACCCTGGTGCTGAGCGGTGCGCTATTCATCGCGCCCACCTCCGAGAAGATGCGGCGCTTCCTGCGCGCGGGGCTGCGCAACGCGCGCCGTGTGACCAGCATCTGCACCGGCGCCTTCGGGCTGGCCGATGCGGGCCTGCTCGACGGGCGCAAGGCGACGACGCACTGGTCCTTCGCGGGCGAACTGCAGAAGCGCCATCCGGCCATCAAGGTGCAGCCCGACCGCATCTTCATCAACGACGGGCCGGTGTGGACCTCGGCCGGCATGACGGCGGGCATCGACCTCGTGCTGGCGCTGGTGGAAGAAGACCTCGGCGTGGAAGCTGCGCGCTTCGCGGCGCGAAAGCTCGTCGTGTATCACCGCCGCGCGGGCGGGCAGTCGCAGTACTCCGCGCTGCTCGAGCTGGAGCCCAAGTCCGACCGCATCCAGAAGGCGCTGGTGCATGCACGGGCCAACCTGCGCGACACGCTGTCGGTGGAAGAGCTGGCCGAGGTCGCGCACCTGAGCCCGCGCCAGTTCAGCCGCGCCTTCAAGGCCGAGACCGGGCAGACGCCCGCGCATGCGGTGGAGAACCTGCGCGTGGAGGCGGCGCGTGCGCTGATCGACGAAGGCAGCCTCGCGCTCGGCGTGGTCGCGCGCGAAACGGGCTTCGGCGACCCCGAGCGCATGCGTCGCGCTTTCCTGCGCACGCTGGGGCAGCCACCGCAGAGCGTGCGCCGTGTCGCGCGTCGGGAAGCGGTCGCGGCCTGAATCGGCCAGATGTCCTGAAAGGTGGCCTATATGACATTTACGCCATAGCCTTCCAGGAGGAGACTTTCCCCACGGCCGCGCATATCGACGCGGCGAAAAAGGAAAGCTCCATGACCACTGCTTCTTCTACTGCTCCGGCAAGTTCTTCAAAGGGCACGGCCCTCGTCACCGGCGCGTCGTCCGGCATCGGCGCCGTGTACGCGGACCGCCTTGCGCGGCGCGGCTTCGACCTGATCCTGGTGGCGCGCAACCGCGAGCGCCTCGAGGCGCTGGCCGCGAAGCTCGCGCGCGAGACCGGCCGCAAGGTCGAAGTCCTGCCCGCCGACCTCACCAGGCGGGACGACATCGCGCTAGTCGAGGTCGCGCTGCGTACCCGCGGCGACATCACCATGCTGGTGAACAACGCCGGCTTCGGCGCTGCCGCGCCGCTGCTCGATTCGGACATCGACAGGATGGAGGAAATGATCGAGCTCAACGTGAGCGTGCTCACGCGGCTCACCTACGCGGCCGTGCCCGGTTTCGTGGCGCGCGGCGCCGGTACGCTGGTGAACATCGCCTCCATCGTGGCGATCTCGCCCGAGACGCTCAACGGCGTGTACGGCGGCAGCAAGGCCTTCGTGCTCGCGCTGAGCCAGTCGCTGCAGCACGAGCTCAAGGACAAGGGCGTGCGCGTGCAGGCCGTGCTGCCCGGCGCGACGGCCACCGAGTTCTGGGGCGTCGCGGGCGTGCCGATGGAGCACCTGCCCAAGGAGATCGTCATGACCGCGCAGGACATGGTCGACGCAGCCCTCGCGGGGCTCGACCAGGGCGAGCAGGTCACGATTCCCGCGCTGCCGGAGCTCGCGGAGTGGGATGCGTTCGATGCGGCTCGGCGCGCGATGTCGGGGCGGTTGTCGGCCACGCGTCCGGCACGTCGCTATGGCGTTGCGACCGAAGTGCCGGCCTGAAGCGCGAAGAGATCGAACGACAGGAAACCCGAGGGGCGCATGTCGCGGCCCTAAGGGTTTTCCTGCGAATGATTTCGTCTGCCCAGCGCCTTGTGTTTGATGCATTCCACGTATTGGCGCTGGCTGTTCACGAACCCAGAATGTTGTTGGCCATCAGGGCATGGATTGTTCGCAACCAAGTTGCGTTATTGAAGATGGCGCACCCATCCAGATCCACAACAACACGGGGGATTCCTTGTCGAAGAAACATCGATTCAGCCGGCGCGCGGTACACGGCACCGTGGTGGCGGCGTTGTCGTCGCCTTTCCTGGCCTGCACGGCAGGTGCCCAGTCCTACGTCGAGCCCGGGAGGCCCGGCGATCCGGCGAGCTGGCGCACGCGCGAGTTCATGAACGACTGGGGCCTTCGTGCGATGAAGGCCGAGTACGCGTATGCGCTCGGCATCACGGGCAAGGGCATCGTCATGGGCGCGGTCGATTCGGGCTACGACGCGCGCAATCTGCAGTCGCCGTCTTCGCGCTTCACGCCGCTGCTCACGCCGACCTCGTACGGCACCTACAACCCCGACCCGGCCTACAACGACGATGCGGCGCACGTCGGCTATCACGGCACGCACGTCACGGGCACGATGGCGGCCTCGCGCGACGGGCTGGCCAACGGCACCGACGGCAAGGGTGCCGGCGCGGTGCAGCCCAACGACATGCACGGCGTCGCCTTCAACGGGCAACTGGTCGTGGGCAACACCAACGGCTCCGACGGGCTGTGGTTCGGCCCCACGCTGGGTGGCCCGCCGGGAGACGACCTGCACAACCGTCATCCGAACGCGACCACCGCCAACTTCCAGTCGGTCTACCAGGGGCTCGTGGATGCGGGCGCGCGCGTCATCAACAACAGCTGGGGCAGCAAGCCCAGCGACGTGTCGTACGACAGCCTGCCGCTGCTGAAGCAGTCGTACGCGGGCTTCTACGGACAGACCACGTGGCTAGACGCCGCGGCCAAGGCGGCGCGGCCGCAGGCCGGCGGCAGGGAGGCCCCGGTGGTGGTCTTCAGCGCGGGCAACAACGGCCATGCGAACGCCAGCACGCGCGCATCGCTGCCGTACTTCCAGCCTGACCTGGAAGGCCACTGGATGGCGGTCACCGGTGTGCAGACGGCGAATCCCAACGCCGAGACCATCGGCTCGATGAGCCAGGTCTTCAACAAGTGCGGCGTCGCGAAGTACTCGTGCCTGGCCGCGCCGGCGCGAGGCATCATGAGCACCGTCCTGGACAACAAGTACCAGAGCGCCAGCGGCACCTCGATGGCCGCGCCGCACGCTTCGGGCGCGCTGGCGCTGGTGATGGAGCGCTTTCCCTACATGACGAACGAGCAGGCGCTGTACGTGCTGTTCACCACGGCAACGAAGCTCGACGGCTCGCCGCAGGCGGCACCCGACACTTCCATCGGATGGGGCCTCATCAACCTGCAGAACGCGATGAACGGCCCGGGCCAGCTCGTGGGTCGCTTCAACGTGAACCTGCCGGCGAACACCCGCGACGAGTGGAAGAACGCCATCTCCGACACGGCCTTGCAGCAGCGCAAGGCGGAAGACGCGGCCGAGCAGGCGGCGTGGGCGCAGACGCTGGTCGACAGGGGCTGGCAGAACGGCCTGCCGCAGGGCGCCTCGCAGCAGGACAAGGCCGACTACGCCACCGGCATGGCGCGCGCCGCGGCAGTCAATGGAGGCACCTTCGAGGGCATCACCTACCAGCCGCGCCAGTACGAAGGCAGCCTGGAGAAGAGCGGTGCGGGCACGCTGACGCTGTCGGGCGCCAACAGCTACCGCGGCAGCACGCGGGTGAGCGGCGGCACGCTGCAGGCCGGCGCGGCGAATGCGTTCAGCCCGGTGTCTGCACACAGCGTGGCCGCGGGCGCGATGCTCGACACGGCCGGCTTCAACCAGAGCCTGGCCTCGCTCGACAACGCGGGCACGGTGTCGCTGGTGGGCGCCAATCCCGGGACCGAGCTGCGCATGACGGGCGCCTACGTTGGACGACCCGGCAGCGTGATGCAGCTCGGCACGCGCCTGTCGGACACGGGGCCGTCCGACAAGCTCGTGCTCGACGGCAGCGGCGCGAGCGCCAGCGGCAGCACGCTGCTTCGGATCGTCAACCTCGGCGGCCTGGGCGGGCTGACGCAGGGCAATGGCATTGCGGTGGTGGAGGCGCGCAACGGCGCCACGAGCACGGTGCAGACGACCAAGGATGCCTTCGCGCTCGCCGGGGATGACCTCGCACCCGCGGGCTTGCGCAAGGGCGCGCAGGGGCTCGGCGCGCACGTGGACGCGGGTGCCTACGAATACCGGCTCTTCGCGGGCAGCGCCGACGGCTCGGGCGAGAACTGGTATCTGCGTTCGGAGCTTCCAGTGACACCCGGCACCCCGCCGTTGTTTCCGCCGTTGCCGCCCTATCGTGCCGAGGTACCGCTCTTCGCGGCGTTGCCGGCGCAGATGCGGCAGATGGATGCGAGCATGCTCGGCACGCTGCAGCAGCGCATCGGCGAAGACCGGGTGACGGGTGCCGATGCCCAGGCGGGGCGCCGCGCCTGGGGCAGGCTCGTCGGCAGCGACATGCGGACCAGCCAGGGCGGCACGGTGCAGCCCCGCAGCGAAGGCCGCTTCAGCGGCGCGCAGGCGGGCACCGACCTGTGGGCCGATCCGAACTGGCGAGTCGGCGTCTACGTGGGCCAGCTGGAGGGCACGATCGGTGTCGATGGTCTCGCGCACGGTTTCTACGGCGCGGTCGGCTCCAACAACGTTCGCGCGCGTTTCCTCGGCACCTACGCCACCTACCTGCATGGCAACGGCTTCTATGCCGACGCCGTGCTGCAGGCCGGCAGCTACCGCTACAGCGTGAAGCCCAGCCTGAAGACCGGCGCCTCGGGCAAGGGAAGCGGCGTTACCGCTTCCGTGGAGATCGGGCAGTCGCTGCCGCTGGCGGACGGCTGGCGCATCGAGCCGCAGCTGCAGCTCATTCATCAGCACGTGAATGCGGACGACGTGCTGATATCCGGTGCGCGTGTGCGGCAGGACGCGGGTGGCGGCTGGCTCGCGCGCATCGGCGTGCGCGTCAAGGGCAGCATCGAGACGGGGACTGGCCTGCTGGAGCCCTACGGCAGGCTGAGCGTGTATCGAGGCGGATCGGGCAGCGACATCGCGAGCTTCATCGGCCCGGCCGCATCGACCGACATCGCAAGCAGGACCGGCCATACCTCGACCGAACTGGCGGGCGGCTTCACGCTGGCGCTGGGCCCGGCCACAAGCATCTACGGCGAGCTAGGCAAGCTGTTCGCGAGCGGCGGCGCCGCGCGCGTGGGCTCGGGCATCCAGGGCAGCCTGGGGGTGCGCGTGCGCTGGTAGAAGGGCGCGGCACTAGAATCTTCACCCCGCAGCAGGGCGTCCCGGCCTGCTGCGGGGTTTTGCTTTTCCGGGGCCATGTAGAGGAACACCATGTACAAAAACCTCGCGGGCCGCGCCGTTCTGGCGCTGGCAGCCGCCGGCTTTTTATCTCCCGTCTTTTCGCAACAACAGCAGCAGCAGGCCGGTGCGCCGCTGAAGATCGGCTTCGTCTACGTCACGCCCGTCACCGACGCGGGCTGGGTGCGCCAGCACGAGGAAGGCCGCAAGGCCGTCGAGGCGGCGCTGGGCGCGAAGGTCAAGACTACCTACGTCGAGAACGTGGCCGAAGGCGCCGATGCCGAGCGCGTGATCCGCGACCTCGCGCAGCAGGGCAACAAGCTCATCTTCACGCCCAGCTTCGGCTACATGGAGCCGACGATGAAGGTGGCGAGGGACTTCACCGACGTGAAGTTCGAATCGATCACCGGCTACAAGACCGCGTCCAACGTGGCGACTGCCAATGCGCGCTACTACGAGGGCCGCTATCTCGCCGGCATCGCGGCCGGGCGCATGACGAAGACCAACGTGGCGGGCTATGTCGCGGGCTTTCCGATTCCGGAGGTGCTGCAGGGCATCAACGCCTTCACGCTCGGCATGCGCTCGGTGAACCCCGCCGCGCAGGTGCGCGTGGTGTGGCTCAACGAGTGGTTCGATCCGCCGAAGGAGCGCGACGCGGCCATGGCGCTGTTCAACCAGAACGCCGACGTGATCGCATTCCACACCGGCTCCACCGCCGTGATGGCTGCGGCGCAGGAGCGCGGCAAGCTGGCCATTGCCTACCACTCCGACATGCGCAAGATCGCGCCCGACGCGCAGATCGTCGCGGTCACGCACCAATGGGGCGGCTACTACACGCAGCGCGCGAAGGCAGTGCTCGACGGCAGCTGGAAGAGCGGCAACCTCTGGGGCGGCGTGAAGGAAGGAATGATCCGCGTCGGCGACTTCGGCACCAAGGTGCCCAAGGCCGTGCAGGACGAGGTGCTGGCGCGGCAGAAGGACATCGCCGCCGGCAAGCTGCAGCCGTTCCGCGCCGCGGCGGCCGACGTGCGCGACAACGAGGGGCACACCGTGATCGCCAAGGGCACGCAGTTGAGCGACGAGCAGATCCTGACGATGAACTGGCTGGCCGAGGGCGTGCTGGGACGCGTCACGCGCTAGCCCAGCCGTTCGACCACGAAGTCGACGAAGGTTCGCAGCTTGGCGCTCGGGCGTGCCTCGGGCAGCCGCATGATGTGCACCTGCCGCGTGGGCAACTCCCAGTCGGGCAGCAACTGCACCACCTGACCCGATGCGAGGGCGGGGCCGAGCAGCGCATCGGCCTGCACGATCACTCCCACGCCGGCCATGGCCGCGGCCAGCAATGCCTGGCCGTTGTTCGTAGTGAGCGGCCCGCGCACCGGCACGTGCACCGTCTGGCCGTTGCGCGTGAAGCGCCATGAGTGGTTCGGCCCCCACGCCGCGAACCCGAGCAGCGGGAAGGCCTCCAGCTCTGACGGGTGCCCGGGCTGCCCGTGGCGCGCGACCCACGCCGGGCTTGCCACGGCGTACATGCGCGCCAGGGCGAGCGGCCTTGCGATGAGCCGGTCGTCGATGGCCGCGCCCGAGCGGATGCCGCAGTCGAAGCCCTCCTCGGCCAGGTCGACCACGCGGTCGTTGAGGCTCAGGTCCACCTTCACCTGCGGATAGGCGGCGATGTATTCGCCGATCACCGGCGTGAGGCGGTGCGCGCCGTAGGCCACGGGCGCGGTGACGCGCAGCACGCCCTGCGGCATGGCACGCAGCGACTCGGCCACGCCGTCGGCCGTGTGCACACTGGCCAGCACGTCGCGGCAGCGCTCGAGATACGCGGCGCCGATCTCCGTGAGCGCATGGCGGCGCGTGGTGCGCTCGAGCAGGCGGGCTCCGAGTTGCTCTTCGAGGGCGCGGATGTGCTTGCCGACCATCACGGCCGAAAGGTCGAGCGCCTCGGCGGCGGCGGCGAAGCTGCCCGCGTCCACCGTGGCGACGAAGACTTCCATGGCGCGCAGCTTGTCCATATTGCGAACTCCTGATTTCGAATGGCTGAACTGGAAGGCAATTTATCAAATGGATGGTTCGCAAAACAATCACCGCTTGTTTGATTCACTCTGGCGAGGTTTTCCATGAAGGTTCTTGTTGTGGGCGCGACGGGCGCGGTCGGCAGCGCGGTGGCGCAGGTGCTGGCCGGACGGGGCCATGAGGTGATTCGCGCGGGTCGCACGCGCGGCGACCACCAGGTCGACATCACGAGCGATGCCAGCGTCGAGGCGTTGTACGCGGCGGTCGGTCGGCTCGATGCGATCGTCTCGGCTGCGGGCGGGCTCTTCTTCGGGCCGTTGGCGGAGATGACCCCGGCGAATTTCAATGTGGGCCTGCAGGACAAGCTGCTGGGCCAGGTGCGGCTCGCGCTGCTTGGCCAGCATGTGCTGCGCGACGGCGGCTCCATCACGCTGACCACGGGCGTCGCGGCCGACGATCCGGTTCGCGGCGGAGGCAACGCGGCTGCCGTGAATGCGGCGGTCGAGGGCTTTGTGAAGGGCGCGGCGATCGAGCTGGCGCGCGGCCTGCGCATCAACGCGGTGAGCCCGACGCTGCTGACCGAATCGGAGGCTGCGTATGGCGCGCTCTTCCCGGGCGTCGAGACCGTACCGGCCGCGCGCGTGGCGCTGGCCTATGTGCGCAGCGTCGAAGGTCCGTTGACGGGGCGCGTCTTTCGCGTGTGGCAATGAGGGGCGGGCATTCACGGCTTGCAGGCGCTCTGCTTGCGCTCGCGACGACCGCGGCCGTCGCCGCCCCGCCCGTGGTGCAGGCCTTGCCGGACGACTGGTATCCCGAAAGCGTCGCCATCGGGCCCGACGGCTCGTTCTACGTCGGCAGCTGGCGCGAAGGCGCGGTCGCACGCCTGAAGCCCGGCGCCTCCCCGAAGGCCGAAGTGCTGGTGAAACCCGGCGCCAACGGCCTTGCGAACGGGCAGGGCGTGCTGGTCGATGCGAAGCATCGGGCGCTGTGGGTCTGCTCGGGCAACAGCGGGTTCACCACCGTGCCGCAGACGCCGAGCGCGCTCAAGCGCTACGACCTTGCCACCGGCGCGCCGCGTGCGAGCTACGCGATGCCCGACGACGGCTACTGCAACGACCTCGCGCAGGACGCGCGCGGCAACCTCTACGTGACCGACTCTTATCACCCGCGCGTGCTGAAGCTCGCGCCTGGCGCCGATTCGCTCGCGGTGTGGAAGGAAGACCCTGCGTTCGCCGGCCCGGGCCCCTACAAGGGCCTGAACGGCATCGCGATCGACGGCGGGCGCGATGTCTACGTCAGCCTCGTGGCGGCTGCGCCTTACGTGCTGCGTGTCGGCCTTGGCGCGGACGGCAGGGCGGGCGAGGTGACGCGTATCGAGGCGCCGCGCGTGCTGAAGAACGTCGACGCGATCCGCGCATGGAAGCCCGGGCGGCTCGTGCTGTTCGAAAGCAATGCCTTCGGTGAAGGGCCTTATGGCGGGCAGATCACGGTGGCGCATATCGACGGCGCGAAGCTCGGCTTGCAGACTGTGGTGATGGGGCTCAACGATCCGTCCTCCGGCGCGGTGCTGGGCGACCGCGTCTATTTCATCGAGTCGAAGTATTCGCTGCTGACGAAGCGCAAGGACGGCGACGGGCCGGTGCCGACGGGCGTGCCGTTCGACATCCAGTCTCGCGCGCTGCCTGTGTCGCCGAGGTGAGTGCGCTGCGCATATAGCACTCATATGCGCATGGAAATTGCGGCGGGGCGGGGGTGGATTACCCTCCGCACCCACGATGAAAAAAGCCTACCGCGCCTCCCTCCTGCGATTCGACGCCTCCGGCAAGCCCGTTTTCGATGAGGACGGCCTGCTGGTCGTCGCCCCCGACGCCGCCGGCCGCCAGCGCGTGCTCGACGCCGGCAGCCATGCCGACGTTGCGCCGCGCCATCCCGGCGCGCACACGACCCACCTGCCGGGGCGCATCCTCGCGCCGGGCTTCGTGGACATGCACATCCACTATCCGCAGACCGACATCATCGGTTCGCCCTCGCCGGGGCTGCTGCCCTGGCTCGAGAACTACACCTTTCCCGCGGAGAGCAAGTTCGCCGACCCCGCGCATTCGAAGGAGGTGTCGGAGTTCTTCCTTGACGAACTGCTGCGCAACGGCGTCACCACCTCGCTGACCTTCGCGACCTCGCATGTGGCCTCTGTCGATGCGCTCTTCGAGGGCGCGCAGCGCCGCGGCATGCGCCTGATCACCGGCAAGGTGCTGCAGGACCGCAACTCGCCCGACGGCGTGCGCGACGAAACCGAGCAGAGCCTGGTCGACACCGAGGCGCTGATCCGCAAGTGGCACAACGTCGACCGGCTGGGCTACGCCATCACGCCGCGCTTCGCACCAGCGAGCACCGATGCCCAGATGCGCGGCGCGAGCGAACTGGCCACGAAGTACGCCGACACCTGGATCCAGTCGCACGTGGCCGAGAACCGCGACGAGGTGAGCTGGGTGCGCGAGCTGTACCCGAAGGCTCGCTCGTACCTCGACGTGTATGCGGGCTTCGGCCTGATGCGCGAGCGGGCCGTGTACGCCCACTGCATCTACCTCGACGAGGCCGACCGCGCGCTGCTGCGCGAGACGAAGACGGCCGCGGCCGTGAGCCCGACCAGCAACCTGTTCCTGGGCAGCGGCTTCTTCGACTTCGGCGCGGCCGACCGCGTGGGCTACCCCTACGGCCTGGCCAGCGACGTGGGCGGCGGCACCAGTTTCAGCCCCTTCCACACCATGATGGCCGCCTACTACGTGGGCCGCGAAGGGCAGACCAAGGCCGGCCTGAGCATCGCGCCGTCGGAACTCTGGTGGCGCCACACCGGCGGCGCGGCACGCGCGCTGGGGCTCGACGGCGTGGTCGGCAACCTGCAGCCGGGCTGCGAGGCCGACTTCCTGGTGCTGAACCCCGCGGCCAGGCCGCTGCTGGCGCGCAAGACGAAGCAGGCGAACTCGCTGGAGGAAATGCTCTTCGCGATGATCGTGCTGGGCGACGACCGACTGGTCGAGCGCACGGTGATCTCGCAGGCGCTGTAGCCCCAGCGGCGGGGGCGGGGTGGCCGCGCGTGCCACAATTCGCCCCCGATTTCCCCGCAGCAGCAGCGAGCGCATATGAGCATCAAGAGCGACAAATGGATCCGGCGCATGGCCGAGCAGCACGGCATGATCGAGCCTTTCGAGCCGGGCCAGGTGCGCGAGGCCTCCGGCCACAAGATCATCAGCTACGGCACCTCGAGCTACGGCTACGACATCCGGTGCGCGCCTGAATTCAAGGTCTTCACCAACATCCACAGCACGGTCGTCGACCCGAAGAACTTCGACGAGAAGAGCTTCGTCGACATGCACGGCGACTACTGCATCATCCCGCCCAACAGCTTCGCGCTGGCGCGCACCGTCGAGTACTTCCGCATCCCGCGCAACGTGCTGACCATCTGTCTGGGCAAGAGCACCTATGCGCGCTGCGGCATCATCGTCAACGTGACCCCCTTCGAGCCCGAATGGGAAGGCTACGTGACGCTGGAGTTCAGCAACACCACGCCGCTGCCCGCCAAGATCTACGCGGGCGAGGGCTGCGCGCAGGTGCTGTTCTTCGAGAGCGACGAGGTCTGCGAGACCAGCTACAAGGACCGCGGCGGCAAGTACCAGGGCCAGCGCGGCGTTACCCTGCCGAAGACCTGACCGCTTTCGCGGCATTCCTGGCATACCCGCTTACAGAGCTGGACGGCTTCCGAAGTACCATCCTGCGACCGCCGGCAACTACTCCTGCAAAAGGCCGGCAAGGAGAGCGCGATGAGATGGGAAGGCAACGAACAATCGGACAACGTCGAAGACCGCCGCGGTGAAGGCGGAGGCGGTGGCGGCGGCGGCTTCATCGGCGGCCGTGGTATCGGCATCGGCACCATCGCGGTCGCGCTGATCGCCGGCTGGGTCTTCGGGATCAATCCGCTCACCGTGCTGAGCCTGCTCAGCGGCGGCGGTGGCCCTGCCCAGGTGCAACAGCAGCAACAAGGGCCCGCGCCCAAGCCGCCTTCGAACGACCGCGAGGCGGCCTTCGTTTCCACCGTGCTCAAGAACACCGAAGTGGTCTGGACGGACATCTTCCGCCAGAACGGAGGCACCTACCATCCGCCGCGCCTCGTGCTGTTCCGCAACGCGACGCCCACGGCCTGCGGCACCGGGCAGTCGGCCATGGGGCCGTTCTACTGCCCGGGCGACCAGAAGGTCTACATCGACCTCGGCTTCTACGACACGCTCAAGAACCAGCTCGGCGCGCCGGGCGAGTTCGCGCAGGCGTATGTCATCGCGCACGAGGTGGGCCATCACGTGCAGGACGAACTCGGCATCACCGCCAAGGTCGACGGCATGCGCAGCCGTCTGAGCCAGACGCAGAACAACGCGATGAGCGTGCGCGTCGAGCTGCAGGCCGACTGCTTCGCCGGCGTGTGGGCCCACCATTCGCAGGAATCGAAGAAGTGGCTCGACCCGGGCGACATCGAGGCCGCGATGAATGCCGCGCAGAAGATCGGCGACGACGCCCTGCAGCGCTCCGCAGGCCGCGCGGTGGTGCCCGACAGCTTCACCCACGGCTCCAGCGCGCAGCGCCAGCGCTGGTTTGGCGCGGGTTATCAAAGCGGCGACATCAAGGCCTGCGATACCTTCAACGCACGCAGTCTTTGAGCTCGGCCCTCCTGGAGGGCTTGTCGTTGTTGGCCTGATTGCTATTAAATAAATAGCAATTCCGTCCGCGCGGACGTTGTCACGGCGCGGTCACTGCCGTTTTTTGCGGCAATGCGACAATAGAGGGCTCAATGACAAGCTCCTTCTCCAATCTACTGCTGGCGGAACCGCTGGCGCGCGCCGTGGCCGAAATGGGCTACGAGACCATGACACCGATCCAGGAGCAGGCCATTCCGGTCGTGCTTTCGGGCCAGGACGTGATGGGCGCCGCCCAGACGGGCACCGGCAAGACGGCGGCATTCTCGCTACCGCTGCTGCAGCGCATGCTCAAGCATGAAAACGCCTCGACCTCGCCCGCGCGGCATCCGGTCCGGGCCCTGGTGCTGCTGCCCACGCGAGAGCTGGCCGACCAGGTTGCGCAGCAGATCAAGCTGTATGCCAAGTACACCAACCTGCGCAGCACGGTGGTGTTCGGCGGCATCGACATGAAGCCGCAGACGCTGGAGTTGAAGAAGGGCGTCGAAGTCCTGGTGGCCACGCCGGGCCGCCTGCTCGATCACATCGAGGCGAAGAACGCGGTGCTCAACCAGGTCGAATACGTCGTGCTCGACGAAGCCGACCGCATGCTCGACATCGGCTTCCTGCCCGACCTGCAGCGCATCCTGAGCTACCTGCCCAAGCAGCGCACCACGCTGCTGTTCTCGGCAACGTTCTCGCCCGAAATCAAGCGACTGGCCGGCAGCTACCTGCAGAACCCCGTCACCATCGAAGTGGCGCGGCCGAACGAAACGGCCTCCACCGTCGAGCAGCATTTCTACAGCGTGAGCGACGACGACAAGCGCCGCGCGCTCAGGCAGATCGTGCGCCAGCGCGGCATCACGCAGGCCTTCGTGTTCGTCAACAGCAAGCTCGGCTGCGCGCGCCTCGCGCGTTCGCTGGAGCGCGATGGTCTTCGCACTTCCGCACTGCACGGCGACAAGAGCCAGGACGAGCGCCTGAAGTCGCTCGCGGCCTTCAAGGCCGGCGAGGTCGACCTGCTGGTGTGCACCGACGTCGCGGCCCGCGGCCTCGACATCAAGGACGTGCCCGCTGTCTTCAACTTCGACATTCCGTTCAACGCCGAAGACTACGTGCACCGCATCGGCCGCACGGGCCGTGCAGGCGCCTCCGGCCTGGCGGTGAGCTTCGCCAGCGGCGGCAACGATGCCCGCCTGGTGGCCGACATCGAGAAGCTGATCAAGAAGAAGATCGAACTCGAGCCGGTGGAATTCGAGGAAGACCGCCCGCGCGGTCGCATCAACGACGGACGCCGCCACTGGCGCGAGGAAGGCGAATCGGGCGACGCGCGCGACGTGCTCGACCAGCCGCGCGAACGCCGTGATGCCGACCCCCGCCGCGGCGGCGGACGCCCACATCGCGCGCCTGCCGCGCCGCGCGATCCGTTCTTCGACAAGCCCTACGAGCCGGGCCAGCCCGACGCGACGCCCGCATGGGAAGCCGCCGCCAAGGCCTCGTCGACGCCCGGACGTGGCGTCTCGAGCAACATCAAGAGCAAGCGCAAGGTCGCGGCCCTGTTCAAGAGCGCCGAACCGAGCTGAGTCGAACCGAGGCCCTGGGCCGGGCCTCAAGTCACGCCCCCATTCGCGAAACACCGAGGAGCCAGCTCCGCCGGGCCTCAGGTGTTGCCCCCGCCGGTGGGGGTTGGCGTGGCGCACGAAGTGCGCGCAGCCTGGGGCGAGTCAATCACCTCCAGCCGCGATGCCAGCCGTATTGCGGGTGATGCCAGCCCCAGCCGTAACGCGGGTGGTAGGCCCAAACGAAGCCGACACCGGGCGACACGTATGTAGGCGCCACATAGGCCACGCCAGGAGGCGCCGCGTACACGGGGGCAGGGGCTGCGGGCGCAACCACGCAGCCGGTGAGCGTGGCCGCCAGCACGGCGGTGGCGGACACTGCAAGAAGAGATGGGAATCTCATGGCGAAGCTCCTGGAACGAGTTGTTGTGGGTGTGAACCTCCAACGTCGTCCAGTACCGCCGGATGACGGCCTTTACCCGGGCTACACACTGTGTCCAGCGTGTCGCCTTCCTTTCAGAACGCTTTCGCCGAGGCCGTTCTTTCCTCTGTTCGCTTTCTCTTCAGATCGCCTTGAAGTGGTGCGTGCCATCGCGGCCCAACTGCTCGACGAGGCCGTACTCCCAATCCAGATAGGCCTGCATCGCCTCGGCGGGCGCGTCGGTGCCTTCGTAGGGGCGGCGGTAGCGGTCTGTGCGTGCGCTCGCGAGGCGGGTCTCGCCGCTTTCCTGATCGAGGCCCGCGGCGAACCATGCCGCATTGCCGCCGGCCAGCACCAGTACCTCCGCATCGCGCTGGCCGCGCGCGTCGAGCAGGGCGCGCAGGTCGGCCGCGGCATAGCGGGCGAGCAGGCTGCTGCCGCAGGTCAGCACATAGCGCGACGAGGGCGGAATGGCGGTGTCGAGCGCCTGCGGCAACTGGGCGCGGATCGCATACCAGGCGCCCGGAATGTGGCGCTTCACATAGTTGGCGCTGGTGGTCACGTCGATCACGGCGGTGCCGGGCTGCTTCAGCAGCACGGCCAGCTCCGCCGGTGCGATCTCCTTCGCCACCACGGCAACCGGCGGATAGGCGCTGGCAGGAGCCGTCGTCTCGGCGAAATCTGCTGCCGTCGGCACTGCGTCCAGCACGTAGACCTCCCACCCCATCTGCGCAAGCCACGAGGAGCTCATCGATGCGCGCACGCCGTCATCGTCCGCCAGCACGACGCGCGCGCCGCGCACCGGCACCTGGTGATCGGTTTCCTGCACCAGCTGACCGCCGGGCGCGCTGGCGAAGCCGGGCAGGTGGCCTGCCGCGTATTCCTCGGGCGTGCGCACGTCGAAGCGGTAGACGGTGCGCCCGGGCGCTTCCAGCGTGTGAATGGCGTCCAGCGCGATGCGATGCACGCCCGCCTTGTCGGCCACGCGCCGCGCATCGGCCTGCGCCTGCGCGCGATGCGCGTCGGACACGGCGGCAGGCGCCTGCCGGCTCGCGCCATGATCGAGCACCTGCCCCGCGAGCTTCCAGCCGATGGTGCCGTTGCGCAGCGCGGCCACGGGGTTCGGAATGCCCGCGTTCACCAGCGATTGCGTGCCGATGATGCTGCGCGTGCGGCCCGCGCAGTTCACGATCACCCGCGTTGCGGGATCAGGCGCCAGCTCGCGCACGCGCAGCACCAGCTCCGCGCCCGGCACGCTGGTGGCCGAGGGAATGCTCATCGTCTGGTATTCGTCGAAGCGGCGCGCGTCGAGCACCACCACGTCGGCCTTCTCGTCGACCAGCGCCTTCACCTCTTGGGCGGAAAGCGAGGGCGTGTGCCGCTCATGCTCGACCAGCTCGCCGAAGGACTTGCTCGGCACGTTCACGTCGCGGAACAACTCGCCTCCCGCCTTGCGCCAGCCTTCGAGGCCGCCCTCGAGCAGATGCACGTTCGTGTAGCCCAGCGCGGCGAAGGTGAGCGCGGCCTGCGGCGCGAGGTCGGTACCGGCGTGCTCGCCGTACAGCACGATGAGCGTGTCGCGCCGCGGAATGCGCCGCCAGGCCTCGATCTCGATGCGCGACAGCGGCAGGTTGGCCGCCCACAGCGGATGTTCCTGCGCGAACGGGTCTTCCTCGCGGAGATCGAGCAGCGCGGTCTCGTCGCGGGCAATGAGCCGCTCGCGCACGGCGGCGAAGGAAAGAACGGGAAAGCTGGTGGCGGTCGTCGTCGTCATGCGTCTGTAGCGGCTCTGAGTTCTGCGCTGCGGTCCCACAGGTTGGGCAGCAGCGTGTTGGAGTATCCGGAGACGAAGGGCTTGCGGCCGCCCTCCGCAGGGTAAGTATGCCGCCGCACGGCGCCGATGTTCGCGCCGTACACGTGGATGCTGATCGAGACCTGGTCGGCGTGCGCGTTGTGCACGCGGTGCACGTCGCCGACGGTGGGCGACACCGCCTCCACCTGGCCGGCGTCGAGCCGCACCGCCTCGCCATGCGGCCGCGCGTTCCCGTCGGCGCCCAGCGCGTAGCCTTGGCTGTACTCCGAGCCGCGCAGCATGCCGATCAGCCCCCACACCGTATGGTCGTGCACCGGCGTGGCCTGCCCCGGTCCCCAGACGAAGCTCACGACAGAGAAGCGCTCGGTGCTGTCGGCGTGCAGCAGGAACTGCCGGTAGTACACCGGGTCGGGCTGGGCGAAGGCCTCGGGCAGCCAGTCGTCGCGCGACACCAGCGTGCGCAGCAGCGCGCCGCCTTCCGAAAGAATGCGCGGCTCGTCGGGCGCGCCATCGAGCAGCCGGCCGAAGGCGCCGACGAATTCGCGAAGGGGTGTCAGAGAGGTCGTTGTCATGCGGGGCGTTTCCAGACGCCAGTGTCGGTGATTGCGCGTACGTCCACCCGCACCGGCAGGATGCCGTCGCGCGCCGAGCGATCGGCCACCGTCTGCAGCGCGGCGATGTCGGCCTCGCTCACCGGCCGGCCTGCGACCGAGGCGCGCGCGGTGATGATGCGCGACGACTCGATGGGCAGCCGCGTGAGCTGGCTGTAGGCCTGCGCATAGGCCTCGGGATTGGCCAGTGCCCAGTCGCCCGCGCGGGCCAGCCTGTCGAGGAATTGCACGATGGCCGCGCGCTTGGCCGGATCGGCCAGCGACGACTCGGTGGCCGTGATGAAGCCCAGCGCGGTGTTGATGCCCCGCCCGTCGCGCAGGATGCGCCCGCCCTGTTGCAGGGCAATGGTGTAGTAGGGATCGAAGATTGCCCAGGCGTCGATCTGCTTCGAGGCGAAGGCCGCGGCCGCGTCTGTGGGCAGCACGAACTTCACCGTCACCTCCTCGCGCTTCACGCCGGCCTCTTCGAGCGCGCCGTAGAGCTGGTACTGCGAGATGCTGCCGCGCGCCGACGACACGATCACCGTCTTGCCGCGCAGGTCCGCCACGCTGCGTAGCGGCGAATCGGGCTGCACCACGATGCCCAGCGAATCGGCCTTGCCGACGCGCGTGGCGACGATCTTCAGCGGCGTCTTGCCCACGGCCGCGGCGAGCACGGGCAGGTCGCCGGCCATGGCGGTGTCGACCGCCGCGCCACGCTGCGCCTCGAAGAGCGGCGCGGCGCCCTGGAAGTTGGCCCAGCGGTAGGCGAAGGGCGCGCCCTCGAGGGCGCGTGAGGCCTCGAACAGCGAGCGCAGGCCGCCGGCCTGGTCGCCGAGCACCAGCGACGTCTGGGCTTGTGCAAAGGCGCGCAGCGAGCCGGTGGCGGCCAGCGACAGCGCTGCGCCCTGTTTCAGCCAGCCGCGCCGCGAGGCCTTGGGTAAGAAGAGGGAAGACGTCATGCGGCAGCTCCCGTGGACAGCAACGCGCGCTTGCCCGCCGCGACCAGGGTCGCGTCGTTCTGCGGCGTGTGGATGCGGCTGCACAGCACGTCGCGATAGTGCCGTTCCAGCGGGTTCTGCCGCGTGAGGCCGTGGTTGCCGCTGAGTTGCAGGGCGAGCTCGACCGCGCGGATCGCGTTGCCCGTCACCGTGTACTTGAGCAGGCCGCTGTCGGCGGCAGGCTGCGCGTGGCCGCCATCGACCGCGGCGGTGGCGTCGTCGAGCAGCACGCGGTTGGTGCGCAGCAGCGCCTCGATCTCGCCGACGTGCTCCTGCACGCGCGGCAGGCTGGCCAGCGGCGAGCCTAGGCTGCCGGGCGCGCGCCGGTTCAGGAAGCCGACCAGCCAGTCGCGCGCGGCATGGGCCACGGCGTCGTAGAGGCTGCCGAGCAGCACGGTCATCCATGCCTGCTGGGTGGCGTGGGCGTCGATGTCGGTCTGGCTGCCCGCGTCGGGCGCCCAGTCGGCCGGTGCGCGCAGGTCGACCGCGTGGTCGGCGTCGATGGCGACGTTCTCGAACACCACCTCGTGGCTGCCCGAGGCGCGAAGCCCCAGGTGGTCCCAGCTCGCGATCACGCGCACGCCGGGCGCGTTGCGCGGCACCAGGAAAACGCCGGTGCGCGGCTCGGCCTCGTCCGTGCGCGCCCACACGGCGAGCCAGCCCAGGCCCTCGATGCCGGTGGTGTAGAGCTTGTGGCCATCGATCTTCCAGCCGTCACCATCGCGCCGCGCGACCGTGCCCGGCAGGCCGCCACGGGCCGGCGAGCCCAGGGCGGGCTCCACGCGCAGCGCGTTGATGAGCGCGCCGTTCTCCACCGCGTCGCGCGCCACGCGCTCGCGCAGGTGCGCGGGCCAGCGGCTGTCGGGGCGCGCCAGCGCGTGGTGCTGCAGATAGGTCATCGTGAGGATCAGCGCCGTGGCCGGCTCGCCGCGCGCCACCGCGGAGATCACGCGCCGCGCCGTCGCCAGCGTGGCGCCGCCCCCGCCATGCGCGGCGGGCGCGACCAGCCCGATCAGACCGTGCGCCTGCAGGGCGGCGAAGTTCTCGCGCGGGAAGGCGCCGCTCAGGTCATGGTCGGCCGCTGTGGCCGCGAACTGGGCCGTCAGGCGGGCCAGCACGGATGCATCGACGGTGGAGGGGGAGGAATGTTCGGGCGCGCCCGAGGGGCGGCGCAAGGGGAGTGCACTCATGGTTCCCGCACGGTAGCGGGCTGCCTGACGGGCGAAAACGACGCTTCCTGCATATGCAAACTCGTTTTTCTGCGTTCGCTTCCATGCTGCGTCTGGTTACGGTCAGGGCGCATGAAATCAGACTTTCCCCTGGACCGGCGCCGCCTGCTGCAAGCCGCCGCGGCGCTGGCCGCCGCCGGCTCCTCGGGCTGGACGCAGGCCGCCGCGCCTTCGCGAGACCTGTCGGGCGTCACCCTGCGCGTGGGTACGTACAAAGGCCTGTGGCGGCCTTTGCTCACCGCGTCGGGCCAGGCCGACACACCCTACAGGATCGACTGGCGCGAACTCAACAACGGCGTGCTGCACATCGAGGCCATCAACGGCGACGCGCTCGACCTGGGCTCGGGCAGTGAGATCCCGCCGGTGTTCGCGGCGCGCCAGAAGTCCAGCGTGAAGCTGGTGGCAGTGACGCACGAGGACCTGAACAACCAGGCCACGCTGGCGCGCAAGGACGCGCCGATCCGCAGCATCGCCGACTTCAAGGGCAAGCGCGTGGGCTACGTGCGTGCCACTACTTCGCACTATTACCTGGCCAAGCAACTGGCCGAGGCGGGCCTCTCGTTCAGCGACATCCAGGCCGTGAGCCTCACGCCCTCCGACGGCCTTTCGGCCTTCGCGCGCGGCGATCTCGATGCCTGGGCCATCTACGGCTACAACGGCCAGCTCGCGCGCACCCAGTACGGCGCGCGCGTCATCAAGACCGGCGTGGGGTACCTCTCGGGCAACTTCCCGATCTACGCCAATCCGCGCGCGCTCGACGACCAGCTGCGCCGCGCCGCGCTGGCCGACCTGCTGCAGCGCCTGCAGCGATCGTTCGCGTGGATCAACGGCAACTTCCTGGCCTACGCCCGGGCCCAGTCGGCCGAGACGCGCGTGCCGGTAGGCGACATCGTCGAACTCTTCAACCGCCGCAGCGGCGACTACAGCCTTGGCCCCGTGAGCGATGCGGTGGTGCGCAGCCACCAGGACGTGGCCGACACCTTCCTGAAGATCGGCGTGCTCGACGGCCCGGCCGACGTGAAGCCCCTGTGGGACCGCAGCTTCGAGAGCGTGCTGCGCCTGCCCGTCGCCTGACAACCACCTCCCATGCACATTCAAACAAGGACAGCACCATGAGCCAGCCACAGCAAGACGGCATCGTCGAATTCATCGGCATGATCCAGGGCCAGAAGGTCTCGGAGATCCACGCGGCCAAGGGCCCCTCGCTCGACCGCGACTACGTGCGCGCCTTCGCGCAGGCCCACGAGACGGCCGGCTTCGACCGCGTGCTGGTGCCGCACCACTCGACCAGCCCCGACGCCACGCTCACCGTGGCCTACGGGGCCTCGGTCACCGAGCGCATCCACTTCATGCTCGCGCACCGCCCCGGCTTCGTCGCGCCCACGCTGGCCGCGCGGCAGTTCGCCTCGCTCGACCAGTTCAGCGGCGGCCGGCTCGGCGTGCACTACATCTCGGGCGGCTCCGACGAGGAACAGCGCCGCGACGGCGATTGGCTCGACCACGACCAGCGCTACGCCCGCACCGACGAGTACCTCGAGGTGCTGCACAAGGTGTGGACGGCGGAGAAGCCCTTCGACCACGAAGGCGCGCACTACCGCTTCCAGAACGCTTTTTCCGAAGTGAAGCCGGTGCAGACGCGCAACGGCAGGCCGCATGTGCCGGTGTATTTCGGCGGCGCATCCGAGGCGGCCATTCCGGTGGCGGGCAAGTACGCCGACGTGTACGCGCTGTGGGGCGAGTCGCTCGACCAGGCGCGCGAACTCACCACGCGCGTGCGCGCCGAGGCGGCGAAGCATGGGCGCAGCGTGCGTTTCTCGGTGTCGTTCCGCCCGATCCTGGCCGAGACCGAAGAGGCCGCGTGGGCGCGTGCGGAGAACATCCTCGCGGAGACCAAGCGACTGCGCGTGGTGCAGGGCTACAACCGCGGCGGTCCGCAGCAGAGCGAAGGCGCCAAGCGCCTGCTGGCCGCTGCAGAGAAGGGCTCGCGGCTCGACAAGCGCCTGTGGACGGCGGTCGCGCAGGAGATCGGCGGGCGCTCCAACAGCACCGCGCTGGTCGGCACGCCAGAGCAGGTGGCCGATGCGCTGCTCGATTACTACGACCTCGGCGTGACCACCTTCCTGATCCGCGGCTTCGACCCGCTGGAAGACGCGCTCGACTACGGCCGAGAGCTGATCCCGCGCACGCGCGAACTCGTTGCGCAGCGCGCGCAATCGCAACGCAAGGCAGCCTGAACCATGAGCGCAGTTCTCTCCATCGACCGCAACACGGCCCAGCAGCCGCTGAAGCTCAACCCGAACCCGCAGCAGAAGTACTGGTTCGACCCCATTCCGCCGCGCACCACCGTGCAGGCCGAGCGCCGCCACCGGCAGGAGCGCCTAGCGGGCGCCTTCCGCCTGTTCGCGCGCTTCGGCTTCGCGCAGGGGCTGGCCGGCCACATCACGGCGCGCGACCCGGAGCTCACCGACCACTTCTGGGTGAACCCGCTGGGCATCCATTTCTCGCGCATCAAGGTGTCCGACCTGCTGCTCGTCAACTCGAAGGGCGAGACCGTCATCGGCGACAGGCCGCTGAACAAGGCCGCCTTCGCGATCCATGCGGCCATCCACGAGCACAACCCGAAGATCATCGCCGCCGCCCACACGCACTCGACCTACGGCAAGGCCTGGTCCACGCTGGGCCGCAAGCTCGACACGATCACGCAGGACAGCTGCGTGTTCCACGACGACGTGGCGCTGTTCGACGACTTCACCGGCATGGTGGTCGACACCAGCGAAGGCGACCGCATCGCCCACGCGCTGGGCGACAAGAAGGGCGCCATCCTCAAGAACCACGGCATCCTGACAGCCGGCCCCACGGTGGAGGCCGCCGCGTGGTGGTACATCGCGCTCGACAACGCCTGCCACACGCAGCTGCTGGCCGAAGCCGCGGGCAAGCCCCAGCCCATCGACGAGGCCACCGCGCGCCACACGCACAGCCAGATCGGCGGGCCCGAAGGCGCCATCCACTCCTTCGACAGCCTCTATGAAGGCCTGGTCGAAGCCGAACCCGAACTGCTGCTCTGACCCGAGTCCCACGACGATGAACCCCACTCTCTCCCGCCGCGGCGTGCTGCGCGCCGGCGGCGCCGCCGCCGTGGTCGCCTCCGGCGGCCTGATCGCCTCGCAGGCCTTCTCGCAGCAATCCCGCAAGCTCACCTTCGCCTGGAACGCCTCGGCCTTCTGCCTTTCGCCGGTGGTGGTGGCGCAGGAGCGCGGCTACTTCGAGCGCAACGGCCTGCAGGTCGACCTCATCAACTACACCGGCTCCACCGACCAGTTGCTGGAGTCGCTCGCCACCGCCAAGGCCGACGCGGCCGTGGGCATGATCCACCGCTGGCTCAAGCCGCTCGAATCGGGCTTCGACGTGAAGATCGTCGGCAGCTCGCACGGCGGCTGCGTGCGGCTGGTGGGTGCGAAGAGCGCGGGCGTCACCAATCTCGCGAGCCTGAAGGGCAAGACCATCGGCGTGTCGGACATCGCGAGCCCGGGCAAGAATTTCTTCTCGATCCTGCTCACCAAGAACGGCATCGACGCCGAGAAGGACGTCACCTGGCGCCAGTACCCGGCCGACCTGCTCGACATCGCGGTGAAGAAGGGCGAGATCCAGGCCATTGCCGACGGCGACCCCAACATCTACCTGATCGAGAAGCGCAACCAGGGTGCCTACGTCGAGGTGGCGAGCAACCTCTCGGGCGAATACAAGGACAAGGTCTGCTGCATCGTCGGCGCGCGCGGCGAACTCGTGCGCAAGGACAAGGCGACCGTCGCCTCGCTGGTGCGCGCCATCGCGCAGGCCTCCGACTACGTGGCCGAGAACCCGAACGAGTCGGCCAGGCTCTTCTCGAAGTATTCGCCCAACGTGGCGGTGGAAGACCTGCGCGCGCTGCTGGGCACGCTCACGCACAGCCACCACCCGCTGGGGCGCAACCTGCGCGACGAGGTCGAGTTCTATGCGCGCGACTTCCGCGGCGTGGGCGTGCTGAAGAAGACCACCGACCCGGTGCGCTTCGCCGATCACGTCTCCTTCGATCCCCTGGCATGAACAGAAATACAAACCGCATCCGCATGAGCCACAGCAGTTCCCGTCGTCAGTTTCTCGTTCAGGGCACGTCCGTCGCCGCTGCAGTCGCATTGCCTGGTGTGGTTTCCGCGCAGGGCCGCCCGGTGCTCAAGGCCGGTGACCAGAAGGGCGGCCTGCGTGCGCTGCTCGAAGCGGCCGGCGGCCTCGAAGGGCTGGGCTATGACATCCAGTGGTCCGAATTCCCGGCCGCCGCGCCGCTGGCCGAGGCGCTCAATGCCGCCGCTGTCGATTCCGGCCCCATCGGCGACGCGCCACTGATCTTCGCTCTGGCGGCAGGCACGCGCGTGAAGGCCATCGGCGCGAACCGCTCCGACTCCTACGGCACGGCAGTGCTGGTGCGGCCCGATTCGCCGCTGAAGACCGCTGCCGACCTGAAGGGCAAGAGCGTCGCGACCAACCGCGGCTCCATCGGCCACTACGTCACGCTCAAGGCCATCACCTCGGCCGGCCTCAAGCCCGAGGACGTGAACCTGCGCTTCCTGGCGCCGGCGGACGCCAAGCTCGCGCTCACGCAGGGCTCGGTCGATGCCTGGGCCACCTGGGAGCCCTACACCGCGCTGGCGGAGGTCAGCCACCATGCGCGCGTGCTCGTCAGCGGGCGCGGGCTGCTGCCGGGGCTGAGCTACCTCGCGGCCACCGACAGCGCCATCGTGGCCAAGCGGCCGGTGCTGCAGGACTTCCTGCAGCGCGTGGTGAAGGCGCAGCTCTGGTCGTACCGCAATGTCGATGCCTACTCGGCCGCGCTGGCGCGCATCATCGGCATTCCGCCCGAGGCGGCGAAGCTGCAGTTCGAGCGCCGCCAGCAGAAGTGGGTGGCCATCGATGCGCAGGTCATCGCCGACCAGCAGGGCACGGCGGACTTCTACCGGCAGGTGGGGCTCATCAAGCAGCCGCTGGACGTGAAGGGCACCTTCGACACCGGCTTCGGCGTGGCCGGCTGAGGCCGGCAGGGGAATGCAGGACCGTAGCTGAGTCCAAGACTCGCGTAGATGCGTCCCCGGGGCGCGGGGCTGCGCTGGCTAGAGTCGTCGCATGACTTCCTACGCCATTTCCCCCGCACCCGTTCATTCGCTGCCCATCCAGGGCGAGCAGGCCCGCTTCCCGGTCAACCGCATCTTCTGCGTGGGCCGCAACTACTCCGAGCATGCCCGCGAGATGGGCCACAACCCCGACCGCGAGCCGCCGTTCTTCTTCATGAAGCCGGCCTCGGCCATCGTGGCCGATGGCGGCGAGTTCGCGTACCCGACGCTGTCGAGCGACGTGCACCACGAGATCGAGCTGGTCGTCGCGCTCAAGACCGGCGGATCGAACATCGCCGCGGCGGACGCCCTCGGCCACGTGTACGGCTATGCCGTCGGCCTCGACATGACCCGCCGCGACCTGCAGGCCGAAGCCAAGAAGATGGGCCGCCCCTGGGACACCGGCAAGGCCTTCGACGGCTCGGCCCCCTGCGGCGAGCTGGTGCCGGTGGCCAAGGCCGGCCACCCGGCCAAGGGCGAGATCCGCCTGGATGTGAACGGCGCTCAGCGCCAGGTCGGCGACCTCGCCGACATGATCTGGAACGTGCCCGACACCATCGCCTACCTTTCGACCCTGTTCACGCTGCAGCCCGGCGACCTGATCTTCACGGGCACCCCGGCCGGCGTGGCGGCCGTGCAGCGCGGCGACCGCATGCGCGGCAGCGTGGCGGGCGTGGGCGTGCTCGAAGTCGCGGTCGTCTGAGCCTGAAGACCGCGCGCGCATCGGATCTGCTGGGCGTGGCCGGTTCGCCGGCCCGCAAGTTGGCGTACCCTCGCAGGCGAAAGACGAAGTCGCCTGCCCCGATGCGCTCCTCCACACCCACGTCAGTCCGAACCTACGGCATGCACGAGCGTGCCGATCACCTCGACTTCGACATCCGCTTCCAGGGTGCGCGCAACGAGCTCACGTTGCCGCACCGGCATGCGTATTTCCAGATCCAGGTCGGCATCGAGGGCAGCTCGCAGCAGTCCATCGGCGGCGAGGTGCGCCCCTTCGGCCCGCGCCACCTGAGCTTCGTGCTGCCGTACCGGGTGCACGTGATTCCGCATCCGCCCGACGCGCTGTACTGCATCGTCAACTTCGACCAGCGCTTCCTGTGGCCCGAGCTCGACGTCGACGCGCTCGACCTCGAGGACGTGCCGCTGGCGCGCCACCCCGACCTCGCGCCCTTCCTGTTCCAGGAGTATGTCGACTTCGCCTTCGACGAGGCCGACTTCGCGCGCATCCGCGGCTGGCTCGACGAGCTGCACGCGCTGAACGCGAGCCGCAGCTTCGGGGCCAAGACTGCGATGCGGGGCATCCTGCAGCAGATCGTCGGGCTGGCCTGCATGCGGCAGGAACAGGCGCTGATGCGGCTGTCGCTGCAGCACGACGGCAAGACCTCGCAACGCGACGCCCTGCAGCGCGTGGTGCGCTACGTGCGCGACAACCTCGACAAGCCGCTGTCGCTGACCGACGCCGCTGCCGCCGCTTTTCTCTCGCCCAACTACCTTGCGAACCTGCTGCGCAAGGAAACCGACCGCACCTTCACCGACCTCGTGACCGAACGGCGCATCGAGCGCGCGAAGGAGCTGCTGGCCTCCACATCGCTGCTGGTGCGGGAGATCGCGCACCAGTGCGGCTTCACCGACGAGGCGTATTTCAACCGGCGCTTCCGGCAGGTGGTGGGCAGCACGCCGCGCAATTTCCGGCGCGAGCATGTGGTGGGCAAGGGCGGCTAGGCGCCGTCGCGCTTTTCCGCCGCTCGCGCAAGCTGCGACAGCCGCCTGACCAGCGGCTCGAAGAGCTCGGCCGGCGTGTTGCCGTAGCCCAGCACCAGTCCGTTGTCCGAGGGCATCGGTTGCATCGCGAAGCCCGACAGCGGCGTGGGCGCGATGCGGTGGCGCAGCGCGTCGGCCGCGATCTTCCGGTCATCGAAGCGCTCCGGCAGCCGCACGGTGAGGTGCATGCCGCAGTAGCCGCCGTCGATGGTGTGCGGCACCTTGAAATGCCTGTCGAGCGCGAGCCGCAGTGCATGCTGGCGGTCGCGGTACAGCCTGCGCATGCGGCCCAGGTGGCGGCTGAACTGGCTGCTCTCGATGAAGTCGGCCATGGCGAGCTGTTCGTAGCGGTGCCCGCCGCGCAGCATTTCCTCCAGCGGCGTGCGCACGGTGGGTGCGAGCCGGGCCGGCAGCACGAGGAAGCCCAGCCGCAGCGACGGGAACATCGTCTTGCTGAAGGAGCCGACGTAGAGAACCGGTGCGTCGTCCACCAGCCCCTGCATCGCCACGATGGGTTCGCCCGTGTGACGGAATTCGCTGTCGTAGTCGTCCTCGACGATCCACGCGCCGTGCCGGCGGGCCTGCGCGATCAGCTCCAGTCGGCGCGCGATGCTCAGCACGGAGCCCGCCGGGTACTGGTGCGATGGCGTGGTGTAGACCAGCCGCGGCGGGTTCTTCTGCCAGTCGCGCTCGCTCACGCACAGGCCCTCGGCATCCACGCGCATGGGCACGATGCGCATGTCGCCCGCGTGCATGGCCGCCTTGGCACCGCGATAGCCCGGGTCTTCGACCCAGCCGGTCTCGCCGGGGTTGGACAAGAGCCGCACGCACAGCGAGATGGCCTCCTGCGCGCCCTCGGCGATGACGACCTGCCCCGGCTCGCAGCGCACGCCGCGCGCCACGGACAGATGCCGGGCGATGGCCGCGCGCAGCGCCGGCTCGCCCAGCGGATCGCCATAGCCCAGCGCGGGGGAGCCACCGCTTCGGATCGCGCGGTCGAGCGAGCGACGCCATGCGGCCAGCGGAAAGTGCGACAGCGCGGGCACGCCGGGACGCAGCGCGGCGCCCATGTCGGCGCGCGAAGGGCTCGGCGAGATCTTCGCGAGGCGCAGCGCGGTGGCGGGCACGGCAGGCGATCTGGCCATGCGCTCGCTCGTGCGTTCGCGCTTCGACGGCGCCGGCGACGAAAGCTCGGTCACGCGCGTGCCCTGGCGGTCGGGGCGCACGTAGCCTTCGGCCGCCAGGTGCTCGTAGGTCGCGGTGACCGTGTTGCGCGAGATGTCCAGGGCCTCGGCCAGCGCACGCGAGCCGGGCAGGCGGCTGCCGGGAGCGAGGCTGCCGTCGAGGATGGCGTTCTTGAGCCGGTCGTGCAGCTGGCGCTGCATGGGCCCCGCCCCGGGCTCCCGGGAAAGCGGGGCTTCGAGCAGGGCGGACTGCGGAACGGGGAGGGTGGGTAGGGCAGAGCGTGGCACCATGAAATTGGATTTCCATGGCACTTCTCGTGGCGCCACGTTGCGGCTACTTTAGCGTTCTCCGGCCCCGCCGTTCACCATCCATCGAAAGAGCTTCCCTCATGTCAGTCCGCCAAAACGAGTTCGGCCAGTCCATCGGCCCCGACCTGCCCGAATGGACGCCGCGCTCCCTGCCGCCGCGCCGCCCGCTGGAGGGCCGCTTCTGCACGCTCGAGCCGCTCGATCCGGCCCGGCATGCCGAGGACCTGCATGCCGCCTACGCGCAGGCACCCGACGGCCGCGACTGGACCTACCTGGGCATCGAGCGTCCCGCCGACGTGGGCGGCATGCGGGCCTATGCAGAGCGCATCGCGAAGAGCACCGACCCGATGCACTTCGCCGTCATCGACAGGCAAAGCGGCCGCGCCGTGGGCTCGCTGGCGCTGATGCGCATCGACCCGGCCAACGGTGCCATCGAGGTGGGCACCGTCAATTTCTCGCCGCTCCTGAAGAACACGCCGATGTCCACCGAGGCCCAGTACCTGCTGATGAAGCTCGCCTTCGACGAACTGGGCTACCGCCGCTACGAGTGGAAGTGCGACAACTTCAACGAGCCCTCGAAGCGCGCGGCGCTGCGGCTGGGCTTCCAGTACGAGGGGCTGTTCCGCCAGGCGGTGATCTACAAGGGCCGGGGCCGCGACACCGCGTGGTTCTCGATCATCGACAGCGAGTGGCCGGCGCTGCGCACCGCCTTCGAGCGCTGGCTGGCGCCGGGCAACTTCGATGCGCAGGGGCGGCAGCGCATGTCGCTGGACAAGTTCCGGCTGCCGTCTGCCTGACGGTCCCGGCGCGGCCGGCTATTTGCCGGGCTTCTGCGCCTGCTCGCACTCGACTTGGATGAGCTCGCGCTCGTCCAGCGTCGCACCGATGCGCACCGCGCTGAGGCAGCCGCCCCACACGCAGCCGGTGTCGGTGGAAAGCAGGTCGGACCGCGAGAGCCAGCCCAGCGTCGACCAGTGGCCGAAGGCGACGGTGGCATTCGCCGTCTTGCGTCCCGGCACGTCGAACCACGGCATGTAGCCCTCGGGCGCGGTGGCGGCGCTGTCCTTGGCGTCGAACTCCATCACGCCGTCGGCCGTGCAGAAGCGCAGCCGCGTCAGCGCGTTGACGATGGCGCGCAGCCGGGCGCTGCCGGTGAGCGTGCCGCTCCACTGCGCTGGCTCGTTGCCGTACATCGACATCAGGAATTCGCCCAGCGCCGGCCCGCGCAGCACCGATTCGAGCTCGGAGGCCAGCACCAGCGTGTCGCCCACCGTCCATTGCGGCAGTACGCCCGCATGCACCATCAGCAGGTCGCCGCTGCCGATGCGCATGTGCAGCGCCATGTGCTGGTTGCGCAGCCATTCGAGCAGTTCTTCGGCATCGGCCGCGGCCAGCAGCTCGGCCAGCGTGTCCTTGCGGCCGGGCTTGCGCGCGCCGTGCGCCACGCCCAGCAGGTGCAGGTCGTGGTTGCCCAGCAGGCTCATCGCCGAGGCGCCGTAGCCCCGCACGCGGCGCAGCACGGCGAGCGAGTCGGGGCCCCGGTTCACCAGGTCGCCGAGCAGCACGAGGGTGTCGCGGCTGGGGGAGAAGTCGATCTTCCGGAGCAGGCGCTGGAAGGGGGCGTCGCAGCCCTGCAGGTCGCCGATCAAGTAAAGTGCCATTCCCCCATTCTCTCCCTCAGTTCATGGATGTCTTCCTCCTGGCCTTGCTGACCACGCTTAACGCGTTGTTCGCAATGTCCGAAATGGCCCTTTCCACCAGCCGGCGCGCACGTCTCGCGGCATTGGCCGAAACGGGAGACGCCGGCGCGGTGGCCGCGCTGAAGCTGATGGAATCGCCCACGCAGTTCCTCTCGACGGTGCAGATCGGCATCACCTCCATCGGCATGCTCAGCGGCATCGTGGGCGAGGCGGCCTTCGCGGAGCCCCTGGGCGTATGGATGGAAGGCCTGGGCATGGGCCGCGGCACCGCCAGCATCGTGTCGACCGCGGTGGTCGTCACCTGCATCACTTTCTTCACCATCATCTTCGGCGAGCTGGTGCCCAAGCGCATCGGCCAGCTCTATCCCGAGCCGGTGGCGCGCTGGGTTTCGCGCCCCATGCGCGGGCTGGCCAAGGGCGCCAAGCCCTTCGTGTGGCTGCTGGCTGGCGCCACCGCCGCCATGCTGAAGCTGCTGCGCATCGACGCCAACGCGGCCCGCGCGGTGACCGAGGAAGAAATCTCGGCCAGCCTGGAAGAGGGCGTGGATGCCGGCGTCATCGAGCAGCACGAGCACCAGATGGTGCGCAATGTGTTTCACCTCGATGACAGGCGCCTGTCGTCGCTGATGATCCCGCGCGCCGACATCGAATGGCTCGACGCTTCGTTCACCGTGCAGCAGGCGCTGCAGAAGGTGGCCGACGCCGGTGCGCTCAACCTGGTGCACTCCTGGTACCCGGTGTGCCGCAATTCGCTGGACGATGTGGTCGGCGTGATCAGCGTGGCGCATCTGCTGCGCCTGGGCCCCGCGCATCCCGGCGTGCTGGGCCAGGAGGCCACGCCCGCCGTGTTCGTGCCCGAGACCCTCACCGGCATGGAACTGCTGGAGCAATTCCGCGCCCGAGCCGGCCGCGTCGTGTTCGTGGTCGACGAGTACGGCGTGGTGCAGGGCCTCATGACCCCGCGCGACCTGCTCGAAGCCATCACCGGCGAGCTGCAGCCCGGCATGCAGACCGACGCCTGGGCGCATCAGCGGCCCGACGGGCTGTGGGAGCTCGACGGGCTCATGCCCGTGTCGGAACTGCGCGCGCGCCTTGGCATCCGCGAGCTGCCCGACGAGGAGCGCGGCCTCTACAACACCGTGGCCGGCCTGCTGATGGCCGTGTCGGGCCACCTGCCGGAGGTGGGCGAGCACATCGACTGCGCCGGCTGGTGCTTCGAGATCGTCGCGCTCGAAGGCCGCCGCATCGACCGCGTGCGGGCCTCGCCGGACCCGACGGCGCCGCCCAGGGAAGAGTAGGGCGCGGGCCATGCTGTCGCTGCAGGCTCTCAGCTGCCCCCAATGCTCCGCGCCGCTGCCGCGTGCTGCCCGCTGGCGCACGGTGAACTGCAGCTATTGCGGCGCCACCGTGGTGCGCGGCCAGGAGATCGTCGAGCGCGAGAGCTTTCGTGCCGCATTGCGCCGGGCCAATGCCGACGTGCCCGGCGGGCGAGTTCTGGCGTGGCGTGGCGGTCGCTATCGCGTGCTGGCACCGCTGGCCACCGGCGAGCACAGCGAGGTGCTGCTGGCCCAGCGCCTGGGCGCGGTGCCCGAGCGCGTGACCTTCAAGCTCGCGCGCGACAGCTCGGCAGACAGCGTGCTGCAGCGCGAATTCACCGTACTGCAGGCCCTGCAGGATCTTTCGGTGCCCGGCGCCGCCTACTTCACCCGCCGCCTGCCGCAGCCGCTGGGCATGGGCGTGGCCGAAGGGCTGGCGAGTGCGCAAAGCGATGGCTCGCGACAGGCTCTGGTGCTGCGCCATCCGACCGGCTTCTGGGGCAGCCTGCAAGACGTGCAGCAGGCCAACCCGCAAGGCATCGACCCGCGTCACGCCGTATGGATATGGCGCCGCATGCTGGAAGTGCTGGCCTTCGTGCACGGCGCCGGCTGGACGCACCGCGACCTGTCGCCTGCGCATGCGCTCGTGCATCCGCGCGACCATGGCGTGCTCGTCATCGGCTGGTCGCGCGCGCAGCAGGCCAGCGGAGCGGCTCACGACGCGGCCGTGGCGCGCGACCTGATGCAATCGGCCTGGGCCGTGCGCGCCGTGCTGCATGGCGGCGCGGCCGGTGAGCCGGGCCTTGGCCCCAACACTCCGGCGCCGCTCGCCGCCTTGCTGCGCGAATGCAGCGAAGACGCGGCCGCCTGCCGGCGCCTCGGCGCGCAGGGCATCGAGCAGGCGCTTTCGGCCGCCTCGCGCGAAGCCTTCGGCGCACCGAAGTTCGTCCACTTCGATCCCGCGCCGCGCGCCGGCGCCTGAAGCACACAGCAAAGCACAACCAGCCACCGAGGAGCAGAACCCATGGGCTACGGAAATTACTCGCACGCCGCGCACACGGCACTCATCGCCGACCGCGCCGCAAGGCCCGGCGCGGAGGTCTTCACGCAGCGCTCCACCCATCCGCTGATGAACCCGCACGGCCTCAAGGTGCGCGAGTCGCGCGACAACGCCGACCACCCGAATTCGCTGGGCATCGCCTTCGCGCTGGACGTGACCGGCTCCATGGGCGACATCCCGCAGACCCTGGCGCGCCGCGAGCTGCCCACCTTCATGAAGCTGCTGACCGACTGCGGCGTGGCGGACCCGCAGCTCATGTTCATGGCCATCGGCGATGCCAACTCCGACCACGCGCCGCTGCAGGTCGGCCAGTTCGAATCGACCGCCAACCTCATGGACCAGTGGCTCACCTGGAGCTACCTCGAAGGCGGTGGCGGCGGCACCGGCGAGGAGAGCTACGAGCTGGCCTTCTACGTCATGGCGCAGCACACCGACATGGACTGCTGGGTCAAGCGCAGGAAGCGCGGCTACCTGTTCGTCACCGGCGACGAGCTGCCATACCCCGCCGTCTCGCGCCACCAGATCGAAGGCCTCGTCGGCGAGAAGCTCGACGAGGACATTCCCATCGAGGAAGTCATCGCCGCCGCGGCGGAGACCACGAACCTGTTCTTCCTGATCCCCGACGCGCAGCGCCGTCGCCGCTGCGAGCCGCGCTGGCGCGAGCTGCTGGGCGACCACGTCATCTGCATGGACTCGCCCGACGACGCCTGCGCCGTGGCCGCCGGCATCGTCGCCCTCACCGAGAAGGCCGTGCCGAGTCTGGAGGCCCTGGCCGGCGTGATGAGCGCCACCGGCATGGAGAAGGAGCGCGTCGGCGGCGTGCTGCATGCGCTCGACGCCTACGCCGCGCTGCTCGACCCGAACGCGCCGCGCCACGCGCCGCCGGGCGTGGCGGCAGCGGCCGCCGGTCCGCGCTCGTCGTGGTGGAAGCGGCTCTTCGGCTGATGGCCGTGTGAGCGCGCACGCGGCCGGCCTGGCCACGCACTATGTCTCGCTGCTGGGCCTCGGCTTCGGGGACTGCGGCAAGGGGCTCTTCACCGACCACCTGTGCGGCGCGCTGGGCGCCCACACCGTGGTGCGCTTCAATGGCGGCGCGCAGGCCGGGCACAACGTCGTGCTGTCCGACGGGCGGCACCACACCTTCTCGCAATTCGGCGCCGGCAGCTTTCATGCAGGCGTGGGCACCGTGCTCGCGAGCCCGGTGGTGGTGCACCCCACGGCGCTGCGCGTGGAGGAAGCGGCACTGCGCCGCGCCGGCGTGGAAGACGCCTTCGGGCGCTTGCTGATCGACGCACGCTGCCGCGTGACCACGCCCTTCCACCAGGCTGCCGGCCGCCTGCGCGAATGGGCGCGGGGCGAGGGGGCACACGGCAGCTGCGGTGTCGGCGTGGGCGAGACCGTGCGGCAGGCGCTGGCCTCGTCCGGTGAAGCGCTGCTTTACGGCGACCTGCGCAATCCCGCCCGCGCATTCGAAAAAATGGAAGCGCTGCGTACCACGCTGCTGCGCGAGTTCGCGGCAAGCGAGGCGCTGCAACACGTCGATGCCGCCCAGGAAGTCGCCATGCTGCGGGACGACACGCTCGCGCGGCGCTGGCTCGATGCGGTGGCGCCGTGCCTGGCTCAATCGCCACCCGCGAGCACCGACCGCATCGCCGAACGCCTCGCGCGGCCCGGCGCGGTGATCTTCGAAGGCGCGCAGGGCGTGCTGCTCGACGAGTGGCGCGGCTTCCATCCGCACACCACCTGGAGCACCATCTCGACCGCGGCCGTCGAAGCCGTGCTGAACGATGCCGGCATCGACGCGCCCGTGCAGCACCTCGGTGTGCTGCGCAGCTACCTCACGCGCCACGGCGCCGGCCCGCTGCCCACGCACGACCCCACGCTCGACGCGCGGCTGGCAGAGCCGCACAACGCGGACGAAGGCTGGCAGGGCGTGTTCCGCAGGGGGCATCCCGACGCGGTGCTGCTGCGCTACGCGCTCGATGCGGTCGGAACGCTGGACGGGCTGGTGGTGAGCCACCTCGATGCCGTCGAGGGAGCGGGGCTGCGCTGGTGCGCGGGGTATCGCACTGTCGATGCCGGACGGCTCACGTCATTGCCGCTCGGCGGTGTGCACGATCTCGAACATCAGCATGCGCTGACGCGGCTGCTGCAGGGCGCGGAGCCGATCTACGAGCCGCATGCCGTCGCCAGTGCGCATGCATGGGTGGCGCATGCGGAGGCGGCGAGCGGGTTGCCGGTGCGGTTCGGGGCGTTCGGGCCTGTGCGCGAGAGTGTGCGGGGTCGCAAGCATCTTCCCTGAGCGAAGGCGCAGTAGGGTCAACGTCGTTTGCAGTTCGGCATCATCTCGCTACATTTGTTTCCCAGGAGGGAACAACATGGCTGGGTTTTGGCGGAGGAGCGTGGCCAAGTCGCAGGAAGAAAAACCTGCAAGGGCCGAGTCGACAGCAAGCGGTGCGAGGCCGGAGCCCCGAGGCGGATGGTCGCCGCAGGTCTTCGACGACATCGAGTGGCGTCGTTTCGAGGCGCTTTGCGAGGCACTGTTCGCACAGGCGGGCGTGCGCACGGAGAGCCAGTCGCACGGGGCCGATGGCGGCATCGACATCTGGCTGTATTCGGCCAACAGCCCGAAGCCGATGATCGTCCAGTGCAAGCACTGGCGCAGCAAGCCGGTTGGCGTGCAGCACATGCGAGAGTTCTTCGGCGTTCTCAAGTCGCATGACCTGCAGTACGGCACATTCGCCACCAGCTCGACCTTCACATCCGAAGCGCTGACGTTTGCCAAGACCAACGGCATCAACGCCCAGGACCGTCACGGGCTGTTGCAGCTCATTTCGAGGCGCACGCCCGAGCAGCAGGCTTCGCTTCTTGGAGTGGCGTACGAGGGCGACTACTGGAGGCCCACATGCGTCAAATGCGGCGTGAAGATGGTAGAGCGCCAGCCGAAGGACGGTGGCAATCCCTTCTGGGGCTGCACCAACTTCGCAAAGTTGAGATGCATGAACAAGATGCAGATGGCGGGCAGCAAGGGGGCAACATCATGAAGAACCGCATCATGTATGTCGAAGCGAAATCGGGCGGGCTGACAGGTCCGGCCCGTATCGGCCGGGTCACCAGCTCGAAGTCAGGGGCAACCCTGTACTACGGAGGAAAGGCCTTTCGCAGCCTCAAGGGCAGCGGGTTCAAGTCGAACTACTTCGACGTGGAAACCGGCGAGCACTATTGGATCTCGGGGCCCAGGCGAGATGGGAAGGACGCGCTCTACTCGACTCACATTCGGCCCGTCATCGATGACGATGTCCGGGACGAGTACTGGTTGAGGGTCCGCGGAAAGACAGCGTCGCGTTCCTAGAAGATTTCGGTCGCTACGGCCTTCTTCGCCTTGTCGTCAGCGTTGCACCTCACCACGCATACCCCGCCTGCACCCGCGCAGCAACCCTGCTCCCGCTCCCACTGCTCGTAGCCGTCGAAACCCCCACCCCCAGGTTCAGGTTGTCGTTGACCTGATACCCGAACGCAAGGCCCACGGCCGACGCGCCCGCGTAGTTGCCCACGGCCGCGCCCATCCATTTCTTTCCTGCAGCCAGCGTCGGCATCGACGGCATGGCCAATGCAGCCGCCACGCCTTGTGCGGCGAATGCATTGGCCTGGCTGGTCGCGTTGGCCACGGCCTGCTGCAGCTGGTTGACGTTGACGGCGTCGGTGCCCAGCACGCCGGGCGCGACATTCGTGATGCCGCGCAACTGGTTGGTGGCTGCGTTGCCGACCGACACGGTGTTGTCGCGGTCCGCTACCGAGCCCTGGCCCAGTGCCACTGCGTTGCTGCCGCTGGCCAGCGTGCTGGCGCCCAGCGCGACGGCGTTGTTGCCGGTGGCGACCGCGTTGTTGCCGACGGCGGTGGTGGGGTCGGCCAGCGCCTTCGCGCCCGCCCCGATGGCGACCGAGCCCGCGTGGCTGGCCTGCGCACCGTTGCCGACGGCCACGGTGTTCTCTCCGTTGGCCTGCGCGTTGGTGCCCATCGAGGTGCTGCCTGCGCCGCTGGCGCCGGCGCCCGGCCCGCACGCCACGGAGCCGCTCGCGCTCACCGCGCACACGCCGCTGGAAAGCGCCTGGTTCATCAGCGACTGCAGCGCGCTGACCTGCTGCACGGTGAAGTTGTTGGCCGTGGTGATGGCCGTCTGCTGCGCCTGCTGCACCTGGCCGAGGTTGGCCGCGTCGGTGCTCGCCTGCCCGGCGGCCACGTTGTTGATGACGGTGCCCGCGCCGCCGTTGGCGTTGAGCTGCAGCGCGGTGCCGCCCGCGCCGTACTGCGCCGAGTTCTGCGCGAGGCCCAGGGCCGAGTTGGAGGTCTGCTGCACCGTGTAGAGCTGGCTGCCGTTGACGGCATCGGTGCTGGTGGCGTTCACCGCGCCCGCGCTCACGTTGACGAGGGTGCGCGTCTGGCCCGCCGAGCCGAAGGAAACGGTGTTCGCCGCGGTGGCGATCGAATTGGCCCCGATGGCCACGCTGTTGGTCGCGCCGGCGGCGACCTGGCTGCCCGAGCCGAGTGCCACGCTGCCCGTCGCCAGCGCGGCTGCGCCAGCCGATCCGCCATACGCGCCGCCGATCGCGGTGCTGCCGTTGCCCGAGGCCACCGCGCCCTGGGTGGTGCCCGAGGCGCTGCCGATGGCGATCGCCGAGGTGCCCGACGCCTGCGCGCCGCTGCCGCCGGTCTGGCCGGCGAAGCCGCAGCATCCGAGGCCGCCCGTGCCTCCCGCGCCGACGGCGATGGCGCCGCTGGCCGAGGCGTTGGCGCCGCTGCCTCCGGTGCCACCAGAGCCGCCCGCCGTTCCTTCGCCGCCGGTTCCGCCACCGCCGATGGCTGTCGCGCCGCCCGCGCTGGCGCTGGCTCCCGCGCCGCCCGAGCCGCCGGTTCCTCCGGAGTTGGCCGGGCCGCCGTTGCCGCCGGCTCCCACCGCGGTTGAGCCGTCCGCCGAGGCGACCGCCGCGGCGCCGCCGCTTGCGCCCGCTCCGCCGGAATCGGCCGGTCCCGCGCTGCCGCCCGTCCCGCCGGCGAATCCGTCGGCGCAGGCGCTGCCTGCCGCCAGCAGGGCGATGGCGGGCCAGCAACGCAGCACCTGCCGCAGCCGGCGGCTTCCTGTGACTTCCGCGGGAGCGCCGCTGGCATCGGCCTGAGTGGGCATGGTGTTTCCTGTGATGAGGGGAAAGAGGGAACGAGCGGGACGCACGAACGAATGAACGCGGGCGAGTGTGTCGTTTTGTTTTCAGCGCATCCATACCCGAAAACAAGTAAATCCGGCCCGACCGGCAGCGGCGGAGCGCCCGCCCAGCGGTGACTGCGTGACCAATTCATGGGAGGCAAAAAGTATTCATTCGAAAGAGACTCGTCGCCTCCAGTTTTCAAGGTGCCGCGCATGCCCAGACTCGCCGACTACATCCGCCAGAACTTCCCCATCGAGCTGCAACTGGCCAAGGTCCGTCACGCGATCCAGTTCGCAGAGGGGCTCGGCATGGGGCTGATGAACCAGGACCTGACGCCCGAGAGGTGCCAGGAGATCGTCGACCAGGTGGTGCTCAAGCCCGCCGCCGGCGCCCATCGCCATGTGCGCTTCGTCGGCTTCGACCAGGCCCGCGTCAACGAGCTGGGGGCCTGCCTCGACACCGCCCTGGCGATGCTGCGCAAGGCCAGGGCCGATGTCGGCCTGCACACATGGCCCGGCAAGACGAACTACGAGACCATCTTCGGCTCGCGTGCCTGGCACGGCAGCAGCGCCACCCGCAAGGCGGGCGTTGCCGCCGGCAATGCGGCGGCCGAATCCGGCTTCGTGTCGCGCTCGAAGTACGTGCGCGACAAGCTCGCCCAGATGGAGACCGACCTGAACGATCCGCGCTGGATGCTCTACGACAGCAACGAGAGAGGCGACGCCGCGGCATTGAAGGGCGGTCGCGGCGGCTATCTCATGGCGATCGGGCCGGCGTTTCCCAAGGGCGCGGCCGGCCACTTCCACGCCGGCGTGCTGATCCACGAGGTGGGCCACAACCTCGGGCTCGCCGATGTCTGCGGCGAGTGCCAGCAGCACCGGCTGCTGCTGGATGCCGCGCACTACACGCCCAGAGCCGATGCCGACATTCCGCAGTGCACCGGCAACAACGCCCATGGACCGCTGGCGGCTTCAGGCAGGGGGCACTTCATCGGATCGAAGCAGGTGAAGCGCCTTGCGGAGCGGCACAAGAACGCCACCATCTACAACACCGATTCCTACCGCTGGTACTGCTACGCCTTCTTCAGGAACGAGGTGGACGCGGGCATCGCAAGGCACAAGGAGCTGTCGGCTGCGGCAGCCTGAGGTGTCGCGCCGCGCGCCTGCTCACCGGCGGGCGGAGCCGCCTTCGTCGCGATAGGCCTGCGGCGTCTGCCCGTGCTGCCTCGCGAACGCGCGCTGCAATGCATCCACCGAGCGGAAGCCGCTGCGGCCCGCGATCTTCTCCTGCGTCCAGCCCGTCTGCCGCAGCAGCTGCGCGGCGGTGGCCACGCGGGTCTGCTCGACGAAGCGCGCAGGCGTGCAGCCGGTCTGGGCCGCGAAGGCGCGCGCGAAGTTGCGCGGGCTCATGCGCGCACGCGCGGCCATCGCCTCGACCGACAGGTCTTCCTGCGGATGCGTGCCTATCCACGCGACCAGCTCGCGCAGCCGGTGGCTGGCCGTGGCCTGCGCCTCCAGTGCCTGGCTCAGCTGCGGCTGCTCGCCGCCGCGCAGCATCGGCAGCGCCAGCGTGCGGGCGATGTCCATCGACACCGCATGACCCAGGTCGTCCTCCACCAGGGCCAGCGCGAGCTCGATGCCGGTGGTGACGCCGGCCGAGGTCCACATCGGGCCGTCCTGCACGTAGATGCGCTCGCGCTGCACGCGCACCTGCGGGCGCAGCTCCTGCAGCATGTCGCAGGCGCTCCAGTGCGTGGTGGCCTCGCGGCCGTCGAGCAGGCCGGCGGCGGCGAGCGCGAAGGCGCCGGTGCATACGCTTCCCACGCGTCGCACGCGCGGCGCGACTTCGGCGATCCACGCGCTCACGTTCTGCTCGAGGATGGCGAAGCGCACCGAAGGCTCGTCGCCGCCGGCCACGATCAGCGTGTCGATCTCCGCCGGCAACTGACGCAGCGCCAGCGTGCCGGCGAAGCTCAGCCCGCCGTTGGTGAGCACGCTGCCGCCTGCCGGCGACGCGATGTGCAGGCGGTAGGTGCCGGGGCGCATCTGCTCGGCCTTGCTGAAGACGCTGGCCGGGCCGGCGATGTCGATGGCCTCGACGCCGTCGAACGCGACCAGCACCACGACGCCGGCGGCGCCATGTCTGGCAGGAACCGCGGCTTCTTCGTCATTGTTGGGCAGGGTGGGCATTCGTACTCTCAGGGCATTGCCTGCAGTCATGGAGAAACGTCGATGTTCACCGGGTCATTTTCACGCGTGCTGGCCGTCGCCGGCATGGCGGTGCTTGTTCTGGCGGGATGCTCCGCCGGCGCGCCGCTGCCGCCACCGCCGCGCGACGACGCGGCCGCGCTCCAGCGCGACCAGCAGGCCTTCGTCGATGCGATGAAGCCGCGCAACCCGGGCGGCAGCCGGGCGGTGATCGCCGTGCTCGCCTCCAACGACGGCACCGAAATGACCGACCTGCTGCTGCCGTACGCGGTGCTCAGCCGCGCCGACATCGCCGATGTGCGCATCGTGGCACCGCGCGCCGGCCGCGTCGACCTGTTCCCCGCGCTGCAGGTCGATGGCGCGCAGGACTTCGCGAGCTTCGACCGCGCGCATCCCGGGGGCGCCGACTACGTGATCGTCCCCGCGATGCTGAAGGACGATGCACCCGACATCACCGGCTGGCTGAAGCGGCAGGCGCAGCAGGGCGCACGGGTGGTCGGCGTGTGTTCGGGCGCGCTGGTGGTGGGGCAGGCCGGCCTGCTCGATGGCCGGCGCTTCGCGGGCCACTGGTACGACCGCGGCACGCTGCTGGGGCGCCACGCCGGCTCGACGCACGTGCCGCATCGCCGCTACGTGGTGGACCGCGGCGTGGCCACCACCACCGGCATCACCGCGTCGGTGCCCACGATGCTGGCGCTGGTGGAGTCCATCGGCGGGCGCGAGAAAGCCTCCGCGCTCGCGGCCGAACTGGGCGTGGCCTCGTGGAGCCCGGTGCACGACAGCACGCCCTTCGGCCTCGACGCTGGCAAGCGCATGAACTACCTGCTCAACAAGGCCGCGTTCTGGCGCGGCGAACGCTGGAAGGTCGACGTGCGCGACGGCATGGACGATGTGTCGCTCGCGCTCGCCACCGATGCATGGGAGCGCACCGGGCGCGTGCGCGTCGAGGCCGTGTCGCCCTCGGGGCCGGTCAGGCTGCGCAGCGGACTGGTGCTGGTGGCACGGCCGGCCATCGCCGGCGACGACGCGCCCCGGCTGCCCTTGTCGGCCACGCTCAAGCCGGTGCCGCAGCTGGACCGCACGCTGTGCGAGATCGCCGGCCGCCACGGCGGTGCGCGCCGCGACTGGGTGATGCAGGAGATGGAGTACCCGGCGCAGCAGGGCGCCGCCGCCTGCACGGGCTGACGCGCGGCGGGCCGCGTCATACTCTCGGCCGGATCGTTCCTCCCCCTGCGGGATGGGACGAAGCCCCAACCGACAAGCCGGGAGTAGAAGAAATGATGACCGCATGCTGGCGTGCGCCCGTTGCCGCACTGGCGCTCGTGTTCTCGATGCTGATGAGCGCATGTTCCACCCTGCCGCTCCCGGTGTCGGACCGGCCCGTCGCAGCCATCGCCGACTACACGGACACGCCGCTCGACGCGATCACGCGCAGGGTTCTGCCCGCGAGCGAGCAGGCGGACGGCCGCTCGGGCTTCCAGCTGCTGCCCTACGGCCCCACGTCCTTCGCCACCCGCATCGAGCTCGCGAAGCTCGCCACGCGCAGCCTCGACGTGCAGTACTACCTGCTGGCCGCCGACAACACCGGCCGCGCCCTGATGCGCGAGCTGCGCGACGCGGCGCAGCGCGGCGTGCGCGTGCGGCTGCTGGTGGACGACCTCTACACCACCGGCGAGGACGACCTGCTGCTCGCGCTCGCGAGCTATCCCAACGTGCAGGTGCGCCTGTTCAACCCCTTTCCCGGCGGGCGCGGCAGCGACCTGACGCGCTTCATCAGCTCGGGGCTGGAGTTCGGCCGCATCAACCGGCGCATGCACAACAAGCTCTTCGTGGCCGACAACGTCGCGGCCGTGGCGGGCGGGCGCAACATGGCCGACGAGTACGTGATGAATGCCTCCGGCAGCAACTTCGTCGACATGGACGTGTTCGCGGCCGGCCCGGTGGTGCGACAGCTGTCCGACGAGTTCGACCACTACTGGAACAGCACCGTCGTCTACCCCGTGGGCCGCATCGCCAGCAGCGCTCTCACGCCCGAGCAGCTGCGGCAGAACTTCGACAGGCTCACCGCTGCGGCCAAGCCGCCGCAGGCGCCGCGCATTCCGCCGGACGGCAGGATCGCGAACCCGGTGGAAGGCGAACCGTCGCTGCTGCCGCAGGAAATGCTGCCCATGCTCAACCTGCCCTTCGAGCTGGGCGAGGGCCAGCTCAGCCCGCTGCTGTGGGCCCGTGCGCGGGTGCTGTTCGATCCGCTTTCCAAGACCGCGGGCCTGAACGAGCGCGAGAACTCCATCAAGGGCACGGTGACCGAAGGCGTGATCCAGTGGTTCCGCACCTCGCGCTCGAGCATCAAGATGGTGTCGCCGTACTTCGTTCCATCGGATGCGGCCGTGGCCAGCCTCGCGGAGGCGCAGGCAGCGGGCATCAAGGTCGAGCTGGTCACCAACTCGCTGGCTTCCACCGACGAGCCGTGGGTGTACGTGGGCTACTGGCCGCACATACACGAGCTGCTGAAGGCGGGCGTGGCCATCTACGAGCTGAGCCCCACGCTGAGCGTGAAGCGCGGCAAGCTCGGCATCTTCGGCCACCGCACCGGCGCCCTCCACATGAAGAACGGCATCGTCGACCACAAGGAAGTGTTCCTCGGCTCGATGAACCTCGACCCGCGCTCGGCCCACCTCAACACCGAACTGGGGCTCATCATCGAAAGCCCGCAGATGGCGAAGCAGCTCGACAGCTTTGCCGATGCCGGCAGCGCCTACCGGCTGCGGCTCGATGCCAGTGGCCGCGACATCGAGTGGATCGAGGAAGACGAGAACGGCGCGCAGACGGCCTTCGACGTGCCGCCCGAGACCACCGCGTGGCAGCGCCTCAAGCTGCGGCTGATCGCGCCCTTCATTCCGCAGAGCCAGCTGTAGCCCCGGCGCTGCCGCGGCGCCCGCAGCCGCTCACAGGTTGCTGGTCGCGCGCACTTCCTCGATGCTGGTCTGCCCGGCCAGCACCTTCTCGATGCCGTCCTGGCGCAGCGTGCGCATGCCTTCCTGCAGCGCGGCCTGCTGGAGCTCTTCGGCGCGGGCGCCGGTCTGCACCAGCCGCCGCAGCGTCCTCGACATGCTCATCAGCTCGTGGATGCCCACGCGGCCCTTGAAGCCGGTGTCGCCGCAATGCTTGCAACCCTTGCTGGTGTAGGTGTGCAGCCGCCCGTCGCGGCCATGGCGCTGCACCCAGCCGGCCAGCACCGCCTGGCGCTGCGCCGCGTCGCGCTGCTGCTCGGGGCCGAAGGCGTGCATGTAGTCGTCCAGCAGTTCGCCGATGGCCTCGGGGCTCGCGGGCGTGCCGGTGGTGCATTGCGTGCACAGGCGCCGCACCAGCCGCTGCGCGAGCACGGCCAGCAGCGAGTCGGCGAAGTTGAACGGGTCCATGCCCATGTCGAGCAGGCGCGTGACGGTCTCGGGCGCGCTGTTGGTGTGCAGCGTCGAGAGCACGAGGTGGCCCGTCAGCGAGGCTTCGATGGCGGTCTTGGCGGTTTCCTCGTCGCGGATCTCGCCGACCATGATCACGTCCGGGTCGGCGCGCACGAAGGCGCGCAGCGCCTTGGCGAAGGTCCAGTCGATGCGCGGGTTGATCTGCACCTGCCGCAGCCCGGTCTGCGTGATTTCCACCGGGTCTTCGGCGGTCCAGATCTTGCGCTCGGGCGTGTTGATGTGCATCAACGCCGAGTGCAGCGTGGTCGTCTTGCCCGAGCCCGTGGGGCCCACGCACAGCACCATGCCGTAGGGGCGCTCGACCGCCTTGGTCAGCTGCGCGAAGTTGTCGGGCGACAGGCCAAGCCGGTCCATCGGAATGGGCTTGGCCGAGGCCAGGATGCGCATCACGACGTCTTCGAGGCCGTTGTTGGTGGGAATGGTCGCCACGCGCAGCTCGATGCGGTGCTGCGGCGAGTACCTGGCGAAGTTGATCTTGCCGTCCTGCGGGTTGCGCTTTTCGCTGATGTCCAGGTCGCACATGATCTTGATGCGCGCGACGATCGCGTTGCGATAGCTCGGCGGCAACTCGAGGTAGGTGTGCAGCAGTCCGTCGCGGCGGAAGCGGATGCGCGTCTTTTCCTGGCCGGGATAGCTCTCGATGTGGATGTCGGAAACGCCGTCGCGGTGCGCCTCGACGATCATGCTGTTGATCATGCGCACCAGCGAGTTGTCGGACTGCTCGATGGGCGCTTCGCTCACCGACGGTGGGGCGGAGACTTCCTTTTCCAGCGTCTGCAGCAGCTCGCTCGTGCCGGCCACGTCGAAGTCCAGCGGCTGGCTGGGGTCGAGGCTGGCCGCGAAGGGGTTGGGCGCGGCGCCGGTGTGCTCGCCGATCTTCTCGTAGACCGTGTTCAGCACACCGTCGAGGTCCAGGCACTGGCCGACCACCGGCGTGACCTTCATCTGCGCGACGAACTCGACTTCGTCGAGCGCCGAATGCCGGCTGGTCGGATCGTCGATGGCCACGATGAGCCGCCCCTCGTGCAGCATCAGCGGCATGATCTGCAGGCGCCGCGCCACCGCGTGCGGCAGCTTGCGCAGCGCCTCGGCCGCCGGGGGAAAGAGGTGCAGGTTGACCAGCGGATAGCCCATCTTGCGCACCAGCGCCGTCTGCAGCTGGCCCCGGCTCACCACGCCCATGCGCACCAGCGTCTCGCCCAGCGGCACCATCGGGTCCTGCTTCTGCCGGTCCAGCCCGGCGCGAAGCTGTTCCTGGGTGACCATGCCCAGCGAGATCAGCGCCTCGCCGATGCGCGCGATGGGCGTGCGGCTCTGGGCGTCGAGCGCGTTCAGCAACTGCTCTGGCATGACGACTTCGTTGATGGGCATTTTGGGCGTTCTCCTCACTGGGTTTCGAATACGAATCGTAGAGCGTGATCGGGCCGCTTGCCACTCGTTCGTCCGCTGAGTACGCAAGTACTCAGGCTGCTTCGACTCAGCTTGCGCAAGGCGCGGCGGGTGGGGTGGGCCTGAGCCGTTTCAGGCGCACGTTCAGCTCCTTCACGAGCTGGAGCTCGCCGCGCCGCTGCGCCACTTCGAGCCCCTTGGCGAACGCCGACTCGGCCTGTGCCGCGTCGCCGAGCGAGAGCGCGACGAGGCCCTGCAGTCGGTGGGCGGCGGTGAAGTCCGGGTCGAAGGCGAGTGCTTTCTCGAGATGCGCCAGCGCTGTTCGCGGATCGTCGCGCCGGTGATACGCGAGCGCGAGGCTCATGCGAAGCAGCGCGCCGTCGCGGCCGGCGGCGAGCATGCGTTCCAGTGCATCGGGCGATGGACCGGGGACGGCGGACGTGGTCTGGGTGTTCATGAAGGCGTATCGGATTGGCTGCGGCACAGCATAGCCACGGGAATTTCCGGCAGCGGTCTGCTTGCCGAATTTCCTTTCGTCCTACGCGCTCGGGCCGCCGCCTGCACAAGCATGCACACGATGCGTTCACTGATGATGATTCTCGCCATGACCGTGGGGTTGAACGGGCTCGGCACGGCAGCATGGGCCGAGCCGATCAAGCTGCCCGTCGACAGCGACGAGAAGGGCTCCGTCTACGTCGCCCCCAACGTCAACTCCACCGAGACCTCGGCCACCGTCAACGGCGCCACGATCGGCGTACAGCGGCCCGACGGCAGCGGCACCTACATCGGCACCGACACCTCCACGCCCCGTCCCACGTACTCGCTGGGCGCGAGCACCGGAGGCAACACCTCCTTCTCGGGCGGCGTGCAGTCGGACGGCAAGAACAACAACGGCGTGAAGGCCGGCGTGACGATCAGGTATTGAGCAAAGAAAGAGGTCGCGAGCCTCAGACCAGCGTGCCGTACACGATGAAGCCGTCGTGCGTCGCGACCTTGTCGTAGAGCGTGCGGCCTGCCGTGTTGGTCACGTGCGTCTGCCAGTACACGCGATGGCCGCCCGCGAGCTTCACGCGCTCGTACACGCCGTTGATCAGTTGCCGGCCGACGCCCCTGCCGCGTTCCGAAGGCAGCGTGAACAGGTCCTGCAGGTAGCAGGTCGGCTCCAGCCGTGTGGTGCTGCGGTGGTACAGGTAGTGGGTGAGCCCGACCAGTTGCCCGTCGCGCTCGGCCACCAGCGCATGCACCGGCTCGTAGGCGTCGAAGAAGCGCTGCCAGGTGGCCTGCGTGATCTCGTCGGCGAGGGCGGTCGGGCCCTCGCGTCCGTAGAAGGCGTTGTAGCCGTCCCAGAGCGGCTTCCATGCCGCGTAGTCGTCGGGCGTCGGTGGGCGGATCAGTAGGGAGGAACTCATGTCGTCGGTGGCCTGCACGTTGGAAAACGTGCGATTGCAACACGACGGGCGCGGCAGCGCTCAGGCGGCGAAGAATTCCTTCAGCATCTTTTCAGGCAACTGCCCTTGCAGGCCGATGGCGACGACGCCGGCGCTGGCCAGCCCCGAAGGCGGCGCGGCCCTGCGCAGCGAACCGTGGCGGCCCGCGTACTGGACTTCGGACCACTCGTCGCCGCCGGTGCCGTGGCCGGTGCGCAGCAGGCCCTTGAGCCGCAGCACGCCCGGCGGCATCTCGCGCAGCCAGGCGCGCAGCGTGGCGGCCGGGATCGTCGCCTCGGGCTGCGCGCTCCAGGTCTGGAAGATCGCACCGTGGTCGGGCGACTCATGATCGTGGTCGTGGTCGCAATCCGGGCCGCATGCATGCGGCGCGAGGGCGGATTGCGGCAACCCCGACAGCAGCGCCAGCGACACCGCCGCCTCCGTGGTCTCGATGCACGGCGTGCCCGGTGCGTTGGCTTCCACCCAGGCCTTCGCTGCGGCCAGTGCGTCGGCCGATGCGATGTCTGCCTTGTTCAGCACCACGAGATCAGCCGATTTCAGCTGCCGCGCCAGCGTGTCGGCCAGCAGCGGATCGGCCGACTGTCGCGCGGCCACGCTCGCATCCACCATCACGATCACGCCCTCGAGGCTCAGCTCCGGCGCGGCCATGCCGATCTGCGCGATGCGCCACGGGTCCGACACGCCGCTGGCCTCGATCACCACAGCGTCGAAAGGCGTCTTCGCCTCGATCACCTCCACCAGCGCGCGGCCCAGGTCATCGCCGATCTGGCAGCACACGCAGCCGTTGGTCAGCGCGGTGGTGTCGCCGTGCGTGGCGGCGATCAGGTCGGCGTCGATGTTGAGCGCGCCGAAGTCGTTCACCAGCACCGCCATGCGCAGGCCCTTCGCCTCGCGCAGCCAGCGGTTGAGCAGCGTGGTCTTGCCCGCGCCGAGAAAACCGCCAATGACGGTGAACGGAAGTCGCCTTGCCGGCATCACGCGTCCTGGCCCCCCTGACCCCTCTGCGCCTCGAACACGCGGCCCGACAGCACCGTGCCCCACACGCGCGCGTCCTTCAGCGCCATCGGGTCCATCTCCAGCGGGTCGTCTTCCAGCACGCAGAAGTCGGCGCGCTTGCCGCATTCGATGCTGCCGATCTCGCCGTCGAGCTTCAGCGTCCATGCCGCGCCGAGCGTGATGGCGCGCAGCGCCTGCGGCACGGTGATGCGCTCGGCCTCGCCCAGCAGCCGGCCCTTGGGCGTGATGCGGTTCACGGCGCACCATGCAGTGAATAGCGGCCCGAGCGGCGTCACCGGCGCGTCGGAATGAATGGCCAGCGGCACGCCTGCCGCGAGCGCGCTGCCGCAGGCGTCGAGCCGGTTGGCGCGGTCCGGGCCCATGGTCATCTCGTAGTGCTGGTCGCCCCAGTACCAGATGTGGTTGGCGAACAGGTTGGCACACAGGCCCAGCGACGCCATGCGGCGGAACAGCGGCGCGTCGATCATCTGCCCATGCTGCAGCGTGTGGCGGTGGTCGGGGCGCGGCGCGCGCGCCAGCACCCGCTCGATGGCATCGATGGCCACCTCGCTGGCCTCGTCGCCGTTGGTGTGCGTGTGAATGGTGAGGCCCGCGCGGTGGTAGGTCTCGAAGTCGGCCTCGTACTGCGCGGGCGCGGTCACCCAGATGCCGTTGGGCGCGCCGTTGAAATGCCCCGGCCAGCGCAGCCGCGCCGAGAAGCCCTGGATCGATCCGTCGAGCATCATCTTCACCAGGCCGTAGCGCAGCCGGTCGGTGTTGCGCGGCATCAGCGACTTCACATGCTCCGCGCCCTGCGCGGCGCCGTGCGTGCCGTGGAATGCCTGGAACGCGGGCAGGATGCGCACGCCGAAGCCGTTGTCGCCCGTGGCCTTCTCCAGCACGTCGCAGTCCTCGGGCGTGAGCTTGTTGACCAGGTCGGTCGCGGTGGTCACGCCCTGCAGGCAGGCCAGCCGCGCGAAGGAGCGCACGCCGGCCTCGGTCATCGGCGCGAGCAGGCCGGCGTTGCCGATCTTGCGCAGCACCAGGAACATCGCGGCCGGCTCCTGCAGCTCGCCGGTGGGTTCGCCCTCGCTCTCGCCGTCCGCGAACTTGACCACGCCTTCCACCTCGTTGTCGCGCGTGATCTCTGCGATGCGCAGCATCGCGCTGTTGACGTTCATCAGGTGGCCGTTGGCGTGGCCGATGACGATGGGTCGCGTGCTGCTCGCGCGGTCCACATGCCGCACCGTCATGCGCTCGCCGCCGAAGTAGATCGGATCGAAGCCCCAGGCGACGAGCGGTTCGCTGTCGGGAATGCCGTCGGCCGTCATCTTCGCTGCCACCTCGCTCAGCCGCGAGACCACCTCGTCCATCGAGCGCAGGCCGCTCCACACCTTGCCCTCGGGGTCGCGGCGGTCGAACCAGCCGAGGTACGTCCAGTCCCACATGCTGCCTTCCTTCAGGTGGCAGTGGCCCTCGACGAGGCCGGGCATCAGCACCTTGCCGGCGAAGCGCTCGTCGAGCGTGAAGGGGCCCCAGCCCTGCATGCCCGCGAGCGCGCCGACGGCCAGCACGCGGCCGTCGCGCACCGCCACGTGGGTGGCGTGCGGCTGCATCGGGTTCATGGTGATGATCTTGCGGGCGGCGTAGATGGTGGTCGTGTTGTTCGCTTGGCTCATGGCATTCATGGCGATTCGGGAATCGAAAGAGGAGGGCGCGGCAGCCCGTCGACGATGTCGACGCGCCTGCAGCGTACCCAATGATCGGGCGCGACCTCGCGCAGCGGGGGCAGTTCCACCGCGCAGGCCGCTTCCGCCACCGGGCAGCGGCCTGCGAAGCGGCAGCCCTTGGGCGGGTCGATGGGGCTGGGCGGGTCTCCGCTCAGCTTGATGCGTTTGGCCGCGCGCCGCCGTCCGCCGCTCACGGTCGGCACCGCCGACATCAGCGCCACGCTGTACGGATGCAGCGGCCGCGCGAAGAAGCTGCGGCGCGGCGCGCGCTCGACGATCTGGCCGAGGTACATCACGGCGATGTCGTCGCAGATGTGCTCCACCACCGCCATGTCGTGCGAGATGAAGAGGTAGGTCAGCCCCAGCTCGCGTTGCAGCCGTGCCAGCAGGTTCAGTATCTGTGCGCGGATGGCGATGTCGAGCGCCGACACCGGTTCGTCGCACACCACCAGCTCCGGGTTGGTGGCCAGCGCCCGCGCGATGTTGATGCGCTGCCGTTGCCCGCCCGAGAACTGGTGCGGAAACAAGTGCTGCTGCTCCGGCCGCAGGCCCACCGCCTCGAAGAGCTCGGCCACGCGGCGCGTGCGCTCCTCGGGCGTGCCCACCCGCATCAGGTCGAGCGGCGCGCGTACCGCGGCGCCGGCACGCTCGCGCGGATTCAGCGAGGAGAACGGGTCCTGGAAGATGATCTGCATGCGCGTGCGCGCCTGCCGCAGCGCCTCGCCCTGCAGCGCGCCCAAGTCGGTGTCGCCCAGCTGCATGCGCCCCGAGGTGACGGGCGCGAGCCGCATCACCGCCAGCGCGGTCGTGGTCTTGCCCGAGCCCGATTCGCCCACCACCGCGAGCGTGCTGCCGCGCCGCACCGAGAAGGAAACGCCGTCCACCGCCTTCACCACCTCGGGCGTGCGGCCCCAGCCGGCCTTGCCGCGCGGAAAGTGCACCTTCAGGTCGTCGACCGAAAGCAGCGTGTCGGTCTTGCCGATGAACGTCATGCGGCCTCTCTTTCGGGTTGTGCTGCCGCAGCCTCGGCGTGCAGCCAGCAGGCGGCGCCGTGCGGCACGCCGGCAGCCACTTCGCCATGCACCGCGAACATCGGCGGCACCTCGGCCGCGCAGCGCGGCATCGCGCGCGGGCAGCGTTCGCGGAAGGCGCAGCCGGTGCCTAGCTCCCAGATCGAGGGCACCACGCCGGCGATCTCGGCGAGGTCTTCGCGCCCACCGTCGCCGTATGCAGCGCTGCTGCCCAGTTCGGGCAGGCAATCGATCAGCCCGCGCGTGTAGGGGTGGCCGGGCTCCGACAGCACCTGTTCGGTGGTGCCCTGCTCGATGACTCGGCCCGCGTACATCACCATCACGCGGTCGGCCATCTCGGCCACCGCGCCCATGTCGTGCGTGATGAGCATGATGGCCGTGCCCTTCTCGCGCTGCAGCTCGCGCAGCAGGTCGAAGATCTGCGCCTGCACCGTCACGTCGAGCGCGGTGGTGGGCTCGTCGGCGATCAATATGTCGGGCCGGCAGGCCAGCGCCATCGCGATCATCACGCGCTGGCGCATGCCGCCGGAGAGCTGGTGCGGATACTCGTCCACGCGCCGCTCGGGCGCCGGAATGCCCACCTGCCGAAGCATCTCGATGGCGCGCTGCCGGGCCGCGTGCGTGTTCATGCCGGCATGCAGCTGCAGCGATTCGCCGATCTGGTCGCCTACGGTGAACACCGGGTTCAGCGACGTCATCGGCTCCTGGAAAATCATCGAGATGCGGTTGCCCCGCACCTCGCGCATGCGGGCGTCGGTGGCCTGCACCAGGTCTTCGCCCTGGAACAGCACCCGGCCGCCGCGGATGCGCCCCGGCGGCGAGGGAATGAGCCGCAGCAGCGCCAGCGCCGTCATGCTCTTGCCGCAGCCCGACTCGCCGACCACGCACAGCGTCTCGCCGGCGCGGATCTCGAAGTCGACCCCGTTGAGCACCAGCGCCTTGCCGCGCCGCGTGCTGAACTCGACGTGCAGGTCCTGCACGCGCAGCAATGTGTCGTCGTCCTGTTGGGGCATCAGCGTTCCCTCAGTTTCGGGTTGAGGGCGTCGTTCAGGCCGTCGCCGATGAGGCTCACGGCAAGCACTGTGATGAAGATCGCGGCACCGGGGAAGGCCACGGCCCACCAGCACGACAGCACGTACTGCCGGCTGGAGCCGATCATCAGGCCCCAGCTCATCTGGTTCGGATCGCCCAGGCCGAGGAACGAGAGCCCCGCCTCGAACAAAATCGCCGCACCGATGGCCAGCGTGGCCGACACCACCAGCGGCGGCAGCGCGTTCGGCAGGATCACCTTCCAGATGATGCGCGCGTCGCGCGCGCCGATGGCCCGCTCGGCCCGCACGAACTCCAGGCCGCGGTACTTCATGAACTCGGCGCGCGTGAGCCGCGCGGTGCCGGTCCAGCTCACGATGCCGATGGCCAGCGTCACCGTCACCAGCGTGGGCGAGAACAGCGTCACCACCACCATCGCGAACAGCAGCGCCGGAAGCACCTGGAAGAATTCGGTGAGCTTCATCAGCGCGGCATCGACCTTGCCGCCGTAGTAGCCCGCGAAGGCGCCCAGCGTGATGCCGATGAGCACCGACAGCAGCGCCGCCACCGCGCCCACCAGCAGCGTGGCACGCCCGCCGTAGATCAGCGCCGTGAGCACGTCGCGGCCGAGGTAGTCGGTGCCGAGCCACGCGTCTTCGCTGAAGGGCGGCGTGAGCGGCGCGGCCTTGATCTCGAACGGATCGGCCGGGTAGAGCCACGGCCCGAGGATCGCCGCCAGCAGCACGACGATCAGCATCGCCATGCCGGCGATGGCCGCCGGGTTGCGCAGGAACATGCGCATCGCCTCCACGCCCGGGTGCTCCACGCGCACGGCGGCCCTGGAGGATGCGGCAGCGGCGGCGGAGGCAGCAGCGGTGGGCATTGGAATCACCTTGCTCATGAGGCCTTGATCCGCGGATCGATGAAGCGATAGCACAGGTCGGTGAGCTGGTTCATCACCACCACCACGATGGAGGAGAAGAGCAGCACGCCGAGGATGGTCGGGTAGTCGCGCCGCAGCACCGATTCGAAGGCCAGCCGGCCGAGGCCTGGCCAGTTGAACACCGTCTCAACAAGGATGGCACCCGCCAGCACGTTGCCGAACTGCAGGCCCAGCACCGTGACCACCGGCAGCAGCGCGTTGCGCAGCGCATGCTTGTAGAGCACGACGCGGTCGGTCAGGCCCTTGGCGCGCGCGGTGCGGATGAAGTCCGATCCCAGCACGTCGAGCATCGACGAGCGCGCGAGCCGGCTGTACTGCGCGAGATACACCAGGCTCAGCGTGAGCGTGGGCAGCACCAGGTGATACGCCACGTCGAGCATGTCGGCGAAGCCTGCGCCGCCCGTCGAGTCGATCGATCGCATGCCCGCCACCGGCAGCACGGGGAACACCGAGGCCAGCAAGATCACCAGCATGATCCCCAGCCAGAACACCGGCGCCGCGAAGCCCACCAGCGACAGCACGTTGATGAACTGCGAGAGCAGCCCGTTCGGCTTGCGCGAAGACAGCACGCCCAGCGCAGTGCCGACGAGGAAGGCCAGCAGCACCGCACTGAGCACCAGCAGCAGCGTGGCGGGCACGCGCTCGGCGATCATGCTCGTCACCGGCAGGTTGAAGAAGTACGAGTAGCCCAGGTCGCCCTGGGCCACCTTGCCGAGGTACACGCCCAGCTGCACGGGCAGCGAGCGGTCGAGTCCGTACTGCGTGCGCAGCTGCGCCATCAGCTCGGGCGACATGCCGCCGCTGGCGCCCGCGATGGTTTCCACCGGGTCGCCCGGCGCCGCGTGCACCAGCACGAAGTTGAGCACCACCACGGCCAGCACCAGGCCCAGGGCCTGGAGCAGCCGCGAGGCGGCGTAGCGAAGCGTGCCCATGATGTTGCTCGCCCGCCTACTTCAGGTACACCTCGTCGAGCGGCGAGAGCGGCCCCCAGATCGTGACCGGCACATTCGCCACCTTCTTGCTGGTGATGGTGTGGTACGGCACCTGGTTGATGAACTCGATGGGAAGCTCGTCGGTCACGATCTTCTGGAAGGTCGCGTAGTAGGCCTTGCGCTGCGTCGGGTCGATCAGGCCGCCGGCGGTGTTGAGCAGCTCGTCCACCTTCGGGTTGGCGTACGACTGGGTGTTGGTCCAGACGATGGGCTTGATGTTGGTCGACAGGTAGGTGCGGTGTACGCCGATGATCGGGTCGCCCCAGTTGAACACCGTGTCCATCGACAGGTCGAAGTCGTGCGAGGCCAGCCGCTTGGCCCAGGCCGGGAAGTCGGCCGAGGCGCGCACCTCCACCGTGATGCCCACCTTCTTGAGCTGGCCGCGGATGTACTCGGCCACGTTCTTCTGCTGGTCGTCCGCGCCGGGCAGGTAGTCGATGGTGAGCTTGAAGCGCTCGCCGCCCGCGCCGGCCTTGTAGCCGGCGGCGTCGAGCATCTCGCCGGCCTTCTTCAGGTCGAGCGGATAGCGCACGAGGTCGGGCACGGCGAAGGGACTGCTGGCCACCAGCGGCCCGTCGGAGACGGTCGCGAAGCCGCCCATCAGCGCCTTGGCGATGAAGTTCTTGTCGATGGCCGTGGCGATGGCCTTGCGCACCTGCACGTCCGACAACGGCTTCTTCGCAGTGTTGAAGGCCAGCCAGTTCAGCGCGCCGATGCCGTCGTAGCCCTTCGGCGTGAGCGACACCCTCGGGTCGTTCGCGAAGCGTTTCAGGTCGGTGGGCAGCGTGGCGAAGGGCACCATCTGGATGTCGCCGCGCTCCAAGCCGAGCACCAGGCTCGCCATGTCGGGCGTGACGTTGACGATCACCTTGTCGAGGTACGGCCTGTTGGGCAGGAAGAACTTGTCGAAGCGTTCCAGCACGATGCGCTGCGCGGGCTTGAATTCGGTCACGCGGAACGGGCCCGAGCCGACCACGTCGGTGGTGTTGCGCGGGTGGTTCTTCAAATCCTGTCCGTCGCCGTAGATGTGCTTGGGAAGAATGGGGCACAGCGCGGGCGACATCGCGAGCACGATGGCCGGGTGCGGCACGCTCATGCGGATGACGGCGGTGTACGGGTCGGGCGTATCGACCTTCTCGACCGGCCCCATCATCGTGGTGAACGGGTGGTTGGCCTTGATGGCCATGATCGAGAAGGCCACGTCGGCCGAAGTGACCGGCTTGCCGTCGTGGAACACCGCGTCCTTGCGCAGCTTGAGCGTGAGCGACTTGCCGTCGTCAGCCAGCTTCCAAGACTCGGCCAGGTAGGGCTGCGGGTTCCACTTGTCGTCGAAGCGCAGCGGGCTCGCGAAAATCTGCGTGGAAGGCATGGCCGTGGCAATGCCCGACTGCACCGCGCCGTTGAGGTGCCGCGGCGTCTGTGTGCTGCCGATCACCAGCGTGCCGCCACGTTTCGGTTCCTCGGCCGCGGAAGCGGGCAGCGGAAGCAGGGTGCTCGCGGCCAGCAGCGTGGCGGAAAGCAGGGTGGTGCGGCGCGTGAGAAGGGGAGGAAGCGGGGGGAGCTGGGAAGACGGAAGCTGCATGACAGGACCTCGGAGAGTTCGACACAGGCAATCGGGACTCGGCCCTCATCAGTGCAAGGACCGTGTGTCGAAGATAGGCGCTGGGTGCATGCCAGCGAAGAGCCAACCCGCTGCGACTCGCAGGGCCAGAAGGGGCGGGTTTGCCCCGTTGTGCGGCAGTGCCGTGCGCCACTTCGGGGAATGCGCGCAGGCGGTGCGCCCGGCTTCCTTTTCCCTTTCCTTTCTTTCTCCTTTCTATTTCTCGTCGCGCAGCCAGTACCACTTGTAGAGCATGCGCTGCCCCATGCGCCGGAACGGCGCGAACGCACGCGATTCGACGACCCCCAGCACATTGGGAAAAGGCAGCTGCGAGCCGTAGATGGGCAGCTCGAACACATCCCTGCCGGCATCCTTGCCCGCCACGCGCTCGGCCAGCCGCTTGCCGGCCCATGTCGAGAACGACACGCCGTTGCCGCCATAGCCCACCGCGTACCAGATGCTCTTGCCGGGATCGGGCTGCGTGATGCGCGGCATCATGTCGTGGCTCATGTCGACCCAGCCCCACCACGAGTAGTCGATGCGGATGTCCGCCAGCGGCGGGAACTTGCGCGCGATGGCGTCGGTGAGCAGCTTCAGGTGCACCGCGCCCTCGGCGTCGGCGCCGCTCACCGCACTGCGGCTGCCGATCTGCAGGCGGTTGCCTTCGAGCAGCCGGTAGTAGAAGCGCAGCGTGCGCGTGTCGGTCAGGAAGGTCTTCGAGCGGAAGTTGGTGGCCTGCAGTTCGGCATCGGTCAGCGGGCGCGTGACCACCGAGTTCGACAGGATCGGCATGATCCTGTTCTTCAGCATCGGGCTGAGCGCCTGCCCCGTGTAGCCGCCGGTGCACACGGCCACGCGGCGCGCGCGCACCACGCCGCCGGGCGTGCGCAGGTGGTGCACGCCGTCGATGGTCTCCCAGCCCTGCACCGGGCTCGATGTGTGCACCGTCACGCCCAGCGCACGGGCCCGGCGCATCAGCCCGAAGGTGAACTTCAGCGGGTGGATGCCGATGCCCTCGGCCTCGTACAGCGCGCCGACCGTCTCGCGTTCGTCGCAGTAGTCGCGGCGCACCTCCTCGGCGCTCATCATCCGCGTGGCGTAGCCGAACTTCTCGCGCATGAGCCGCGCCTCGGCATCGAGGATGGGCAGCTTCTCCTTGCGGTGCGCGAGGTAGAGATGCCCGCCGTCGCAGGCGTCGCAGTCGATCTGCGTGGTGAGATCGCGGAAGTTCTCGAAGCCGCTGCGGATCTCCGCGTCGAGCTTCTTCGCTGTGTCGAGGCCCCAGCGCTCGATCCACTGCGAGCGCTTGAGCCGGCCGCTCGCGTTCTGCCCCTGGCCGCCGCTGCGGCTCGAGCAGCCCCAGGCCGCCTGGTTGGCCTCGAGCACCGTGGCGCGAATGCCGTGCTCCTGTGCGAGATAGAGCGCGGTCGACATGCCGGTGGCGCCCGAGCCGATGACGGCCACGTCGACGTCGATGTCCTGCATGAGCGGGCCGTCGTCCTCCGGCGGCGTGCCGGCGCTGGCCACCCACCAGGTGGGCGCGTAGGCGCGGCCGGCGCCGGGGTCCGGGGCGAGCAGCGGGTCGTACTGCGGGTCGTAGGGGCGTGACGGTGCCTTGGGCTGTTGCTGCTGCTGGAGCGCCGCGCTGTCGATGCTGGCCGCGCTGGCGTCCAGGCGGTGCGCAGTGCTTGTCATGGTCATGAAAGGCTCCAATCGAAGAGGAGAGCTGGAGAACAGGTCACTTCGCGGCGGGCAGGTTGGGCCGCGCCTTGCGGAACACGTTCTTCAGGTGGATCTTTCCGTCCTTGAAGGTGAAGACATCGATGCCGTCGCTCTCGATGCGGCTGCCGTCGGCGGCGGTGCCGGTGAAGGTCCACTGCGAGGTGCCGAAGTCGCCATGCACGAAGTGCACGCCGTTGTTCCATTGCGCGTCGGGCACCGTGGCCCATGCGGCGGCGAAGGCCTTGCGCACCGCTTCGGTGCCGACGTGGCGCGTGCCGCAGGCGTCGGGGCCGGCGGCGGTCTGGAAGATGCAGTCGGGCGTCATGAAGCTCATCAGCGCGTCGATGTCGTGGCGGTTCCAGGCGTCGCTGAAGGCGGCGAGGGTGTCGGTGGTCACTGTGGCGGTAGAGGAAGAAGACATGGCGTTTGCTGCACGAGGGCTCGGAAATTCGATGAGGCAAGCGTAGGCAGCGGCCTGCCTGCGCGATAGGGCCAGTTGGTGGGATTCGACCGAGCCAGAGCTCCACGGATGCGCCACGGATTGCACGCGCTGCCCTAAACTGCGGCGCACCATGCCCCCGAATCCGCGAGCCATCCAGTGGGCGCAGCTCTTCGCGCTGCCCGATCAACCGGCGCTGCCGCTTCAGGCCCGCCTGCGGGCCGCCGTGGTGCAGGCCATCCTCGAGGAGCACCTGGTGCCGGGCGCCTCGTTGCCTTCATCGCGCGAACTTGCAGCGCTGCTCGGCCTGAGCCGCAACACCGTCACCTCGGCCTACCTGCAGCTCATCGACGAAGGCTTCCTGGAAGCGCGTCCGCGCAGCGGCGTCTTCGTGGCGCACGGTGCTCGCCCCCTCTCGGCTGTGCATGCCGAGCCGCTGGTGGGGCGCAGCGGGCAGGCGACCCAGCCGCCGGACTGGTCGGGCCGCGTGCTGCGCTCGCTGGTCGACAAGCCCACGCTGTCGAAGCCCGACCAGTGGCGCGACTATCCGTACCCTTTCGTCTACGGCAACTACGACCCGCAGCTGTTTCCTACTGAAGACTTCCGCGAATGCTGCGCGCGCAGCCTGGCGCGTTCGCAGCTGCCGCATTGGACACCCGACTTCGAGACGGATGACGTTCCCGACCTGATCGAGCAGATCCGCACGCGCTTGCTACCCAAGCGCGGCGTGTTCGCGCTGAAGGAAGAGATTCTCGTGACCATGGGCGCGCAGCATGCTTATTACCTGCTGGCCGAGGCGCTGTTCGACGAACAGACCCGCGTGGGGCTGGAGGAGCCGGGGCATCCGCATGCGCGCAACAGTTTCTCGCTGCGGCAGCCGAAGTGGGTGGAAGTCGATGTCGATGAAGACGGGCTGGTGGTCGATGCGCTGCCCGCTGCGGACTACCTGTTCGTCACTCCCTCGCACCAGAGCCCCACGACCGCGACGCTGAGCCTGGAGCGGCGGCAGTGGCTGCTGCGCAAGGCAGAGCTGCAGGACTTCGTGATCATCGAGGACGACTACGAGGCGGAGAACCTGTATGAAGGTACGCCGATGCCGGCGCTCAAGAGCCTGGACAAGACGGGGCGGGTGATCTATGTGGGCTCTGTTTCGAAGAGCCTTTCGCCTGCGCTGCGGCTGGGGTTCATCGTGGCGCCGCGTGCCTTGATCAAGGAGCTGAGGGTGATTCGGCATGCGATGGTGCGGCATCCGAGTGCTTTTCTGCAGCATGCGTATGCGCTGTTTCTCTCGTTGGGGCATCACGAGTCGCATGCCCGGCGGGTTAATCATGCGATGCAGGAGAGGTTGGCTATTGCGGCGCAGGCATTGCGGGATCATTTGCCGGACTTTGAGTTTCGGTTGCCTTCTGGCGGGGCTTCGATTTGGGTGCAGGCGCCTACGTGGGTGGATGCGACTGAGCTGGCTTTGATGGCTCGCAGCCATGGGGTGTTGATTGAGGCGGGGGATGTGTTTTTTGCTCGGCCTCCTTATCCATGTCCGTTTTTTCGGTTGAGGTTGTCTTCTATTGCGGCTACTCAGATTCCGGCGGGGATTCGGGCTTTGGGGATGGCGGTGGAGGAGTTGGCTTTGGCTCGGGGGGAGTCTCGGGTCGCCGGGCGGCGGATGCACTGAGTTTTCTTGCTTCCCGGGGCCGGGACTCGCCCCGGCGGGCGACCTACTTTCTTTTGCTTCGCCAAAAGAAAGTAGGCAAAGAAAAGGCGACCCCACTGTCTGCGACCCTCCGCTTCGCTACGGGCAACCTGCGGTGCTCGCGTTTCGCGGGGTCTCGCAGAACTCGCTTCGCTCAAACAGCTGCGAGCCCTGATCCGCGAAACGCTGCGCTCCTCGGCGCAGCCAGAGGGGAGGGGAGATGCACGGGCCTTTGCTTCGCTCGGCCCCCAAGGCACAGCAGGCGCTTCGCGCCTGCTGTGCTTGGAATGAAGCAATGAAGCGCTGGGTTTGGTGAAGTCACGGGACCGGAATGCCCGGCCGAGCGAAGCGAAGGCCAGTCCAGGCAGTTCGGTAACCGAGCGCAGCGACGGCGCGTGTCGCTCCCTTCTGGCTGTGCCGAGGAGCGCAGACGTAGGAGGGATCAGGGCCGCAGCTGTTTGAGCGAAGCGAGTTCTGCGGACCCCCTCCTACGTCGAGCACCGCAGGTTGCCCGTAGCGAAGCGGAGGGACACAGACAGTAGGGTCGCCTTTCTTTTGCCTACGTTTCTTTGGCGAAGCAAAGAAAAGTAGGTCGCCTGCCGGGGCGAGACCCGGCTCCGGGAAGCAAACTCCCCAAGACAAGATGCACCTCCCCCGTGCAGAACGCACCACAACAAGGGTATTCACTCACCGACTGGCTCCATGCCGACACAGTCGCTGGTACTTCCTGGCCGCCCCCGATGGGTGCAAAGTCGCGGCGAGATTCACCCACCCGGAGAAACCAGATGACCATGTCCCGCCGTCTCCCCCTCCAGTTCGCCATCCTGGCAACCACGCTCGCAGCCCTGTGCGGCACGGCTTCCGCCCAGCAAGCCAAGGAAGTCACCTTCGCCCACCAGGACATGCTTGTCCCCCTTCGCCTGGTCATGGAATCCGGCGAGGTCGAAAAAGCCACCGGCTACAAAATCAACTGGCGCATGTTCTCCGGCGGCGGCGACGTGATCCGCGCGATGGCTTCAGGCGACGTGCAGATGGGTGAAACCGGCTCCAGCCCGCTGACGGCCGCGGCCAGCCAGGGGCAGGACATCAAGCTGTTCTGGATCTCGGCCGACATCGCGAACGCCGAAGCGCTCATCGCGCGCAACGCCTCGGGCATCAACAGCATGAAGGACCTGGCCGGCAAGAAGGTGGCCACGCCCTTCGTGTCGACCGCGCACTACCAACTCATGGCCGGCATGAAGATGGACGGGGTCGACGCCAAGAGCGTGAACGTGATGAACATGCGCCCGCCGGAGATCGCTGCCGCATGGGAGCGCGGCGACATCGACGCCACCTTCATCTGGGACCCGGTGCTTTCCAAGATCAAGGCCACTGGCAAGACCATCGCCACCTCGGGCAGCATCGGCAAGCGCGGCGCACCGACCTTCGAGGGCATCGTGGTCAACGCCAAGTGGGCCGCCGCCAACGAGGCCTTCATGGTCGCCTTCGTGAAGGCGCTCAACCGCGCGAACGAGGAATACAAGGCAACGGGCAAGAGCTGGACGCCCGATTCGCCGCAGACGAAAGCGATGGCCAAGTGGACCAAGGCCGACCCGAAGGACGTTGGCCCGGCGATGGCACTCTACACCTTCCCGACCATGGCCGAGCAGGTCTCGCCCACTTGGCTGGGCGGCGGTGCCGCCAAGGCTATGGCGAACACGGCCGTCTTCCTCAAGGAGCAGGGCCGGGTGCAGGAAGTGAAGCCCGACTACAGCGCCTACGTGACGACGGTGTACGTCGACAAGGCCATGGGCAAGTGACGAAGGGCAAGACGAGATGCCCACGCTCGACATTCGCGACCTGACGGTCAACTACGCGGTCAAGGGCGGCACGCTCCAGGCGCTGGCGCCCGTGAACCTCACGATGCACGACGGCGACTTCGTCGTCGCGCTCGGCGCCTCGGGCTGCGGCAAGACCACGCTGCTCAACAGCATTGCGGGCTTTCTTCCGCCATCGACCGGCGAGATCCTGCTGGACGGCAAGCCGGTGGCCGGCCCCGGTGCCGACCGTGGCGTGGTGTTCCAGAAGCACGCGCTGATGCCTTGGCTCAATGTGCGCGACAACGTGGCGCTGGGCTTGCGGCTCGGCGGCATGGGCAAGGCCGAGCGCGACCGCATCGCGGAAGAGAAGTTGAACCTCGTCGGCCTGCAGAAGTACGCCGACCGCGCCGTGTACGAGCTCTCGGGCGGCATGCAGCAGCGCGTGGGCATCGCGCGCGCACTCGCCAGCGACCCGGCTGTGCTGCTGATGGACGAGCCCATGGGCGCGCTCGATGCGTTCACGCGTGAGCAGGTGCAGGAGATTCTTCTGCAGGCCTGGTCCAAGTCGAACAAGATGGTGTTCTTCATCACCCACTCGGTGGAAGAAGCGCTGTTCCTCGCCACCCGGCTGATCGTGATGAGCCCGAGCCCGGGGCGCATCTCGCATGTCTATGACGACGTACCGTTCTCGCGCCAGTACCTCTCGCACGGCGATTCGCGCAAGGTGAAGTCCGAGCCCGATTTCATCCGCATGCGCGAGGAGGTCTTGTCGATCATTCATCATCGCGAGGTTGCCCATGCCTGAGGTGTCGATCGCATCCCCCGTCGCCATGACGCCATCGCCTTCCAAGCCCGCCGCATCGCCCGCACCCGCGACGCCAGCGGCAGGCGCCAAGCTCAAGACCAGCTCCTTCAAGGTGCCGGGCGAAGGCTCGAGCCTGACGATCAGCATCGTCACGGTGATCGCGCTGGTGGCGCTGTGGTTCGTCGTCACCAACATGGGCTGGGTCAAGCCGCTCTTCCTGCCGACGCCGCAGGCGGTGTTCCAGCAGTTCTACGAATACCTCACCGGCCAGGCCAACGACAAGCCGCTGTGGCAGCACTTCCTGGCGAGCATGTTCCGCGTGTTCTCGGCCTTCCTGCTGGCCTGTGTCACGGCCATTCCGGTGGGCATCGCGATGGGCATGAGCCGCTTCTGGCGCGGCATCTTCGATCCGCCGCTGGAGTTCTACCGGCCGCTGCCGCCGCTGGCATACCTGCCGCTCATCATCATCTGGTTCGGCATCGACGAGCTGCCGAAGGTGCTGCTGATCTTCCTGAGCTGCTTCGCGCCGCTGGCACTGGCCGCGCGCTCGGGCATGCGCAGCGCGTCGCAGGAGCAGATCAACGCTGCGTACTCGATGGGCGCGAGCTACATGCAGGTGATCCGCCACGTGATATTGCCCTCGGCGCTGCCCGACATCCTGGTGGGCATGCGCATCGCCATCGGCTTCGGCTGGACCACGCTGGTGGCCGCCGAGATGGTGGCGGCCAACATGGGGCTGGGTCAGATGGTGCTGAACGCGTCGAACTTCCTGCGCACCGACATCGTCATCATGGGCATCGTCGTCATTGGCGTGGTGGCTTATCTTTTCGACCTGCTGATGCGGTGGCTCGAGCGGCGCCTTGTGCCTTGGAAAGGGCGCATGTAACGGGTGGCGGCGGTGCCACCGTCACGGGCACCGGCGGTGGCAGGGCAGGGCCTTCGGTGAGCGCTTCCATCGACTGCTCGAGGTAGTCGAGCATCGCGCGCATTGCGGCGCTGTTGTGGCGGCGCTGCGAGTAGGCCGCATACAGCCAGTGCTCGCGCGGCATGTGGTCGCGCAGCACCGGCACCAATGCCCCGCGCTCCAGGTGCGACTGCGCCAGCGGCTCCGGCACGTAGGCCACGCCCACGCCGCGCAGCGCCAGCTCGATGAGCGCGACGGCGTCGTTGGCCTCCATGCGGCTGTGCACCGGCACCTCGTAGGGCTCGCCGTCGGTCTCGAAGGGCAGGTTGGTGGTCTGCTTGGCCGAGAAGCTCAGCACGTCGTGGCGGCCCAGGTCCTCGGGCACCTGCGGCATGCCGCGCTGCGCCCAGTACGAGGGTGCGGCGCACACCACCATGTCGAACTGCACGAGGCGGCGCACGATCAGGTTCATGTCGTCGATGCGCCCGCCGGTCAGGTGGATGTCGATGCCTTCCTCGATCAGGTCGAGGTCGTCGTTGGTGAACACCAGGCTCACGTACACGTCGGGGTAGAGCTTGATGAAGCCCGCGATCACGTCGGAGAGCCAGCCGGCGATGAGCCCGTGCGGCGCGCTCATGCGCAGCCGCCCGCGCGGATGCGAGCCATGCGCCTGCAGGTCGTTCAGCGTGTTCTCGGCCATCGTCACCAGCTCGGTGCTGCGATCGAGCAGCACCTGGCCCGCGTCCGTCAGGCTCAGGGAGCGGGTGGATCGGTTGAGCAGCCGCACGCCGCTTCGGGTTTCGAGCTCAGCCACATAGCGGCTCACCGTGGCCTTGGACATGCCCAGCGAGATCGCTGCGCGGGAAAAGCTTCGCCTGAAGGCGACTTCGCGGAATGTTTTGATGAGGTCCAGACCGTCCATGGTGGCTGGATTGTTCCAGCTTCCGGGATGAGGCCGTCGGGTGTAGGGACATCGCCGATTGGGGGCCGGGTGATGAATACCTCCGTAGCTATACTGCGCCCCGTCACGTCAAAAAAAGGCGTGATCGGGATTGGACTCCCGAATCACCTCTGCGACGCGAGCCGCAGTTACCCCGCAGGGTCTGCGGCTTTGCTATTCGTGCCTCCATTTTTGGCGGCTCGACGGGCGGGCGCAAGCCCGGCCGGTTCTCGCAAGAGGTGCCCGGTAGTCCAATCCGTCGAGCCGCCGCCCTCGTTTGGACTCGAGAGCGGTGGTTTCCGCAAACCGCACCTCTTGGAGGCCATTGATGGCTGCATCCACTGCTCGCGCGTCCGCGCGCGTCTCTTCATTTCCCGAATCTTCTTCTTCCGAAGCCAATGGCGTCGAATCGCTTGCGCTGCAGGCCTGCGACGACGTCGAGAGCCTTCACGAAATGCGGCACGCGTATGCCGGCCTCGAAAGGCTCATCGGCCCGCAGCGTGTGAACGAGACGGAGGAGGTCTGCTCCAGCCGCTCCGAACTCAGCGCGCTGGTGCGCGTCGTCAACGAGGAGTTGCGTCGGCGCATCGAGGCGGCCGAGGGCACGCTGCAGTCGTTGCGTGCCGCCGTGGCGGCTAGATGAGCCCCCTGGTCGCGGCCTTCAGCGTCGCGGCCGCGCGGGTCGTGCACCCGAGCTTTTGGAACAGGCGCTCGACATGAGTGCGCACCGTGCTCGGGCTGATTCCCAGCGCACGGGCGACTTCCTTCGTGTTGTGCCCCCGGCTGATGCTGCGCAGCACCTCCAGCTCGCGCTGTGAAAGAGACGCGTCGCCCTGTGGCGGCGCAACGGGCTTGGAGGCACTGCCCGGCACAACGCATGCGAGCAGCGCCGTGACGACTTCATCGTCGAAGCGGCCCGCCTTGGCATCCTCTCTCATGCAGTCGAGCGCCTGCGCCTCTGTGAGCTCAGGCCGCCACGGACGACGGGTGCGATGCGATTGCCACTGCTGGGCCGCCGCGACGATCTGCCCCTCCAGCGGCATCGCCGAGCCCGAACGGCCGCGGAAGTGGCCGGAGCCATCACGCCGCTCGAAGGCGAAGGACGCGATCTCCGCTTCCGCCGCGAGGCCGTCGATCTGCCCCGCGGCGCGGGAAGTCCAGTACGGCACGAGCCGCACGTGCTCCAGCGACGAAGCAGGCAGCGGCTCTGGCGCATTCCAGATGGCGTTGGGAACCGCCGCCCGCCCGATGCCGTGGATCAGGCCGGCCTTGTACGTGCGGTGGCACGCGGCTTCGTCGAGGTCGAGCTGCACGCCGCAGTCGCGCGCCAGCCGGGCCACGCGGCGCGAGTAGCCTGTCATCCAGGGCAGCTTGAGGTCGATCACGTCGCCGACGAGTTCCAGGCCCATGCGCCGGAGCATCGAAGGGGGCTGCTCGGTGGGCTCGGTCCATGGCGCGACGGGGGAATCCAGTTCCTTCATCCATGCCGGTGCACGGGGCGCGCTCGCGTCGACGAGGAAGGCCGGGTAGAGGCTGTCCGCGCGCCCGCGAGCGAGCGTGAGCGCTTCGTCGATTCCATAGAGGCGGCCGAAGATCTCCAGGTCGCTCGCCAGCGCCACGACGTAGGTCGCGAACGGAACCTCGTTGCCCTGCAGCACGCCGGGGATGCCGCTGCCGTCGTAGGCCTCGAACACCGCGCGCAGCGCCGCTTCGGTCTCGCGGCTCAACCCCAGCGTGTTGGCGATGTCGCCGGCAATCTCGCAATGGATGTCGGCCATGGCCAGCACGGCGTCGGGCACCGGCCCGCTGATGTGCGGCTGGCGCATGCGGGGTGCCGGCGACGCGAGCAGGGCGCGCCGGCCCTGCACGTCGTCTTCGAGGAAGTCGGCGAACTCCTGCGCATTGGCGGTGCAGCCCGACCAGCGCAAGAGCGCGACATGCCGCACGGCCTCGACCTGGGCAGCGTCGCACCCGGCCTCGGCCGCGATCTTCCCGGCCAGCCAGGCCGTGCGCAGCGAATGGTCGGTCGGCTGGCCCATGCTCAGGTCGCCGATGAAGGCAAGTGCGCGGACCGCGTCGAAAACGGTGATGGTCGTCGTGTCGTCGGACATGGGGCGTGAATCGCTGCGGCGGGCACGCAGCATCGCACAGTTCGGTTCGGGCTTCTGTCGGTCATCCGACGGATACCGCCCGGAGTGGGGGCGCAGAAGAATCGTTGCACCGTTCGCTCCTCGATGAGTTGGAGCCTTCTCAACTCGCGGCTCTTGCCGCCTTTCCCGCCATGTCCGACCCCTTGAAAACCGAATCCCAGCGAGCCATCTGGCTGCGCAACTACTACCTTGTTCGTGCTGCCTTCTCCTTCGCGTGGGTCGCGGCAAGCTTCACCATCGCCAAGCAGTCCCCAGCCTTGGCGGTCGCGCTGCTGATCGTCTATCCCGCTTGGGATGCCCTTGCGAACCTGCTGGACGTCAGGATGACGGGTGGCGCGAAGGCCAATGCCACGCAGCTGATCAACATCTGGATGAGTGCGCTCGTCACGCTTGCCGTCGCGGTATCGCTCGGGTTGAAGCTGCAGATCATGCTGGCGATCTTCGGAATCTGGGCCATCGTCGCAGGCCTGCTGCAGCTGGCTACGGCCGTGCGTCGCCGCAAGGACAACGGCGGGCAGTGGGTGATGATGCTGAGCGGGGCGCAATCAGCGCTGGCCGGCGGGTTCTTCGTGGCGCAGCAGGGTGGTAGCGCGCCTGTCCTGCAGACGCTTGGCGGCTACGCGGCGGTCGGGGCCATCTACTTCCTGATTTCGGGATTGCTCGTCTTGTTCCGTGAGAGCAGGCGTGGAGCTCGTGGGCTTGCTTCCGGGGGAGGTTGAGGGCGTTGCCAAGGCCGGGGGAAGCCTCGCCGAGCTTCGGTCGAGCGGCTTGCGTGAAGGCCCGCGCGAGTAGACTCCGCGGCTTTTCCTTTCCGCAGAGGAGCAACCCTCGATGGCTACCTTGGACACCGGCCCCTACTTCCACGGCACGCGGGCGGACCTTCAGGTGGGCGATCTGCTCACCGCCGGCTTTCGGTCGAACTACGACGGCCGCGTCGTCATGAACCACGTCTACTTCACCGCCTTGCCCAAGGGCGCTGGGCTGGCTGCCGAAATGGCGAAGGGCGAGGGCCGCGGCCGCGTCTACATCGTCGAACCTACGGGCGACTACGAGAACGACCCCAACGTCACCGACAAGAAGTTTCCGGGCAACCCCACGCGTTCGTACCGAAGCCGGCAGCCGCTGCGGATCGTCGGCGAACTGGAGACCTGGGAGCCCTTCGACGCGGAGTACATCCGCCAGCTCAAGGAGCGTGTGCGCACAGGCATGGGAGAGATCATCAACTGACGAATGCCGCCTGCTGTGCCGGCCTCTACCTTGCGACTGCCTTGGGCCAGCCGATATGCGCAGCGCGACGAAGACTCGCCTTCACGACCTGGCGATGAAAAGGAGCGATGACCCGTATGTAGGCCCGGCCCAGCAGGTTGTTGCAATGGACGACGGTCGACACGGTCAACAGGCCACCGAGTGCCGGAGACGGGCTGGGGGTGTGCAGTACCGACAGCCTGAAGTCGAGGTGCTTGTCGTCCTCGCCCAGGACGATCTCGGTTTCGCTCCTGCCGTAGACCTTGAAGATACCGATGCGGTCGGCATTGGCTTCGCTGGAAAGGGTCGCGAGGTGCCTGGCGGTCTTCAAGCCGAAGCACGCGACGATCGAATCCCGGACGTTGGTGAGCCATCCGATCCAGGACGGCTGGTGCGAAATGAGGAATCGCCACAGGACATCCGGATCGCTGGAAGTGCCGACGGGAAGTTGAACCGCGAACGCGTCCGCAAGGTCCGTCGATTCATACATGCCTGTGACGGCAGACTGCGCGGGGAGAACAACCGGCTTTACCGGCGTGAGTTCGCTTGGCATGAATGGCACTCCGAGGCTTGGCGGATGACATGAGGGGCGGGCGACGGCGGCATCAGGATGCGGGCCTGGATGGTCCGTCGAAGACCTTGACCACTTCATACATCGCGGGGTCGAACCTGGCGATGACGAGCACCTGCTCCACGTAGGGCGACGTGACCGGGTCCGAACGCATCGACTGGTACTGCTGGTAGTGCTCCACGCTCTTCCACTGCCCGTACATCGTGACCTTCGTTCCATCGACGCTTCGATGAAGCGCCGCCGAAATGAACCCCGGCACGTCACGAACCGATGTTTCGGTGGCGCGGGCGAGTATGTCGAGCAATTTCTGCTGATTCGATGGCTCGACCGTGAATACGTTGATGAACGTGACGAGGCCCGTGTTCTCGGCAATCGTAGTCATTGGACGTCTCCAGCGTCTCGGGAGAGAAGTCGCTCCCGAGCCTTGCATTTTAGGTAGGGCTGGTTGTAGTGGATTCCATGGCGGGGGCAGTGGAAAAAAGCTCAGCCTCCTGACTGTGGCGGTATTTGCGGTGGTGTTCTTGCGTTCGCCGCCGTTGCCGTTGTCGCGCGGACGGGTTGGCATCGCGATGGTGTGGCAAGCGGCGCTGGCTTTGGTGACCAGTGGGTGTGGCGGTGCAGTAGCGTTGGCGAAGGTCGGCTTCTTTGGGGGCTGAAAGGCCGCAACGGGCCCACTGCGGTCTTTCGATCTGCCCCAAAGCGGACATTTCTCTGAAGGCGCTACTCCACCGAGTAGCGAAATACGCCCAAAAATATTGGGTCAGCGGCGACTGGCCTTTTCACCTTTTCTGGCGCATACGCAAAATCAAACTGAACAGTTACCCAGCGCGCTTCTGAAAGTTTTCGACGTTTTGCCGTTCTCACTGCAGCGTCTATGAAGCTGACAGAGTACGAAATCTCTTTCAGCAGGCGCTCCACCTTTGTCAGCTCGAACGAAAAACAGTTCGCTTCTTGGTTGTCCAAGCTGTAGTAGCCGACTCCGCAGAGATCTTGCAACACATCGTTCGATCCATCGCCGTGTCGTGAGTAGCCGAGCCAGACGGAAACCTCACCGGGGCTTTCGAAGCCTTGCGTGTAAAAGTCTTCGTCTTCGGAGTAGTCGCGGCGTGCCATAAGGATGCGAGGAGTTGAAGAAGTATGAGCGAATGCCCGAAGCTGGCCGGCAACTATAGTTAGCTGATGCCGCAGCGGCCGAGTCCACTGTCGCGTCCGATCGTTGCCTGCCAATACATGAGCTTTTCCTTAACACTTTCAACGGCTGATCGAACCCGGTTCTGAGAATGCGCAGCCGGTACACCCCGACAGGCTGATGGCATCTATAACCTTGGCGCTCACGGCAATCTTGTTAAGTTCATCCACGACGAGCCAGTTCAAATTGGCGATTCCTGACTCATCGAGCACGATTTTCCGAGCGACAAGGACGTCTCCAAGCTCCTCATCAAGGTCAACATCGGATTTTCTAAGATCGAGTGCTCGAGGGCGCATGAGGGAGTTCAATGCGAAAAATTGCTGCCCATCGAACTTGCTACCGTTATAGGAGACTGCAACGGGAAACAACTCGACTTCCGCGCCGACGAGTTGAAGAGCCGCGGCAAGCTTGCGAGAAACGATATCGATGTGAAGCGACCTCATGAAGTCAACGAGACCCCGAGGTGAATCAGGTGAGTCGGATACGTCGAATTCGAGACTCGGATACTGGTCTGCTAGGCTGACGCCTCCCCAGTATTGAAAGTTCAAGACTTCGTGCGAGTTCACTAGCCTGCATTCTGGATATGGGACATTACCGGAAACGTCACGGTGAAGAATCCAATGCATTTTCTAGAGTAAAAGTATGAGGGGAAGGTCGAAACAGGTGACCACCGGCAAGGATGAGAGTTGGCCGCGACCGGCCGCTTCTGGCCGGATTCTGTCCTAGTCATCACTGGCCTTTGTCGCGCAGCGCTCGGCAAACTAATACCAACAGCATGCCGAGTCCAATCAACAATGCTTCCATGAGCCAACTGTGCTCGGTCGGGACCACGCGGTAGTAGTGATGCGCACCGCCAAACAGATTGACTGGCAGAAGCTCGCCAAGCGGCAACAGTAGAAGAATGCCTAGGACGATCAAGGCGTATCCCATTCTCACAAGCCAGGTCAGGCGTGTCTGCTTCATGTTCATGGTCTTGGCGAGATGTCTGCTTCTGCCGGGGGCGGTCTCTGGCCTCGACCATTGTGCCGCCGTGTCGGGCCCAAAGCGGACATCAGATTGCGGCGTCAAGCTAGATGGAAGACGCGAGTTCCCAAGGGAACGTCCTCTTTCGCTATCTGCAGCGGCAACACGAATGGGAAGGTGAGAACCTCAGGGCGTGGTCTCGATCCATAGTTGAAGTGCGGAATCGAGTGAATCCGTGTGTCGACTACCTCGCCGTCGGGCTTCAACAGCCGAATGGGGTCTCCCGCCCGAACTTCAGGGATACCTGGCCTCGGCGTCACGCCCGGTGCAACTACACACCCGATGTTCGAGATTTGGAAGACCTGTTCAACGACGAAGAGCAGAGATGGCTCTATGGATCGGATGTCCGTTTCTGGTCGCATTCTGTCGTCAGGCAGATGTTCGCCGTATCTCGCTAAACCGCATTCACCGAAGGTCGCCCTGCGATTCAAGTTGACCGTATTCGACAAGCAGCCTGACCCGCTTCGCGAAGAAGGTGTCGGGAACCCTGCTTGGGAAGTCCCGCGTCGACAGCATCGCCATCCCGACCACGCGTGCGACCTTCCTCCAATCGCCGGAGACTTGCGAAAGAAGTGCCGTATCGATAAGCGCAAGTTCAGCGTGAGACACGCTTTGCAACCCGTGCGCCCTCTGCGGGCGAAAGCTCAGTGTCGTAAATTTCATCGTTCACGGGGCTAACCTGCAATGTCATAGAAGCCCTTGGAGTCCAATCGGCAGCGCCATTTGACGTGAGACCCAATGCAATGCCCGTTGAGTTGGCCTCAACGACTCCGCGAGCAAACAGCACTTCGTGCGTGCCGTCGTCATAGAGGTTGTCTTCTTGAACCTCAATGGGTAGACCTTCAACGAGCAGGACGGACGAGCCGTTGATGTCCTTCCGGAAATCGGTCTGCGACAGCATGATGAGATCGCGCTCAAGCAATTCGTTGAAATCGACTGAAAAGCGGGGTGTCATATCGAATGTCTGGTTCTGGCCGCATTGTGCCGGCTCGGCGAACGGCCGGTTCTGGCCGAGGCTGTGTGGAAACACCCTCGATGGTCACCTATATTGAGCCAACCCGTCTGAACAAGGTGGTGGCTCATGAGGCGATTCATCGAGAGCGAGGACCGGCGGCAAGTGACCTTGATGCCAGAGTGCCTGGACGACTATATCGGCGAAGACAACCCGGTGCGATTCGTGGATGCCTTCGTCGAGGAGCTTGATCTGCACGCGTTGGGCTTCCAAGGTGTCGAGCCAGCAGCAACCGGACGACCTTCGTACCACCCATCGGTGCTGCTTAAGCTCTACATCTACGGCTATCTAAACCGCATTCAGTCGAGCCGGCGCCTGGAGCGCGAAGCGCAGCGCAACGTGGAACTGATGTGGCTCACCGGCCGATTGGCGCCTGACTTCAAGACTATCGCAGACTTCCGTCGGGACAACGGCCAGGGCATCCGCAACGCGTGCCGTCAATTCATCATCCTGTGCCGCGAGCTCAAGCTGTTCACCAGCGCTGTGGTGGCCATCGATGGCCGCAAGTTCAAGGCAGTCAACAGTCGAGACCGCAACTTCACACCCGGCAAGATCGACGGGCGCCAGAAGCAGATCGAGCAGAGCATCCAGCGTTACCTAGACGCCCTGGAGACGGCCGATCGCACCCAGCCTGCCGAGGTTGAAGCCAAGACCGAGCGACTGCAGGACAAGATCAAGAAGCTGCGCAATCAGATGAAGCAGCTCGACTACACCCGAGAAGAGCTGAAGGACGAGCCCGACGGCCAACGCTCGCTCACTGACCCTGACGCGCGCTCGATGAACTCACAGGCCACGGGCTCGGGCCTGGTGGGCTACAACGTGCAGGCGGCGGTCGATGCGAAGCACCACTTGATCGTGGCGCACGAGGTGACCAACGTCGGCAACGACCGCGCGCAGCTGAGCAAGATGGCCAACGCTGCGCGCGAAGCGATGAACAAAACCAAGCTGCAAGCACTTGCTGATCGCGGCTACTTCAACGGCACGGAACTCAAGGCTTGTGAGGATGCGGGCATCGCGGCCTACGTGCCCAAGCCGATGACCTCCGGCGCCAAGGCGGACGGTCGCTTCGACAAGAGCGACTTCATCTACATCGCGAAGGACGACGAGTACCTATGCCCAGCAGGACAACGGGCCATCTTCAGGTTCAGCACTGTGGAGAAGAGCGGCCTGCATGCACACCTATATTGGACCAGCGCCTGCCCCATTTGCCCGCTGAAGCCTCAGTGCACACCCAGTGCCTATCGGCGAGTGCGGCGATGGGAGCACGAAGCGGTGCTCGAGCGCGCGCAGCAGCGACTGGATCGCAAGCCTGATGCAATGACGTTACGACGGCGCACCGTCGAGCACGTCTTCGGCACGCTCAAACACTGGATGGGTTCGACCCACTTCCTCACCAAAACGCTGGCGAACGTGGGCACTGAGATGAGCCTGCACGTGCTGGCCTACAACATGAAGCGGGTGATCTCGATACTGGGCATGAGCAGAACGATGAAGGCGATGAGATTGATCGGGGCATGAGCCCCCTTTGCTTGCCTTCTTGCCCCTCGGGCGTGCCACGCTGCGCGTCCAGCGGCCCACAACAACTGGATGAATCAGTCGCCGGTTCGGCATACTCGCAAGTCAGGCCGTTTCCACACAGCCCCGGCCGGATTCTGACCCAAGCCCCGTGACGCCATGGGCCCTGTGCGGAAGCCACGCCCCATGCAAAAAGCGATCACCGCGGACAGGCACAGTGATACTCCACGTCGCGCCGACGCGCATGGTGCAAGTCACCTTCTCACCGCTTCGCATGCCCCCACTGCTCCGCCCAGGCTGACAACGGCTTCAGCGCCTTCGAAAGCCGCCGCCCTTCGTCCGTCAGTCGATAGCCACCCTCGGCATGTTCGACAAGGTCGACCTCCCTCAGTTCGGTGAGCCGCGTGTTGAGCAACCTGGTGTTCGTCTCGCAGGCGTCTTGCAGGGCCCTGAAGGTCAGCGAGCCCTCCCGAAGTTCCCAGAGCACGCGCAGCGCGGTGCGCCTTCCCAGCAGGTCCAGGGCAACCATGATGGGGCGGCCGGTGGTGGAGCCGCGGACTGGTTGGCCGATACGAGGTGTGGTCATGCTTTACTTTGTACAGCAACGAGCCTACGATGACGTGGCCCTTGAATCAGAAATCAGGAATCAGTATGCCCGCACGTATCGAGCCAGCGACGCCACCGTTCGGTGAAGACATTTCCAGGCCTCTCGACAGTCTGATGAAGGGAAAGCCCCCTTTGCAGCTGTTCACGACGTTGGCGCGCGACCCTCGTCTGTTCCAGAAGTTCTTTGCCGCCGGGTTGCTGGACAAAGGCAACTTGAGCATCCGGCAGCGCGAGATCGTGATTCATCGCACGACGGCATTGTGCAAGTCTGAATATGAATGGGGCGTCCACGTCACCATCTTCTCGAAGCTGGCCGGCCTGACGCCGCAGCAGGTTCAGGCAACCGTCACGGGTTCGGCGAACGAAGACTGCTGGTCAGCCGAAGACCAGGTTCTTCTGCGGCTGTGCGACTCCCTGCATGAGCACTCCGATATCGACGACGGACTGTGGAGCGAGTTGCGAAAGTACTTTGCCGAAGAAGCCGTCATTGAGCTGCTGATGCTGGCTGGCTTCTATCGCACCGTCAGCTACCTCACGAACGGGCTGCGCATTCCCTTGGAAGAGTCGGGTGCCCGATTCCCGGCCTGAGGCTGTCTCCAGCCGGGCCTCGACAACAGGAGAAATCTCGATGATCAAAGTCAGTGTCATGTACCCGTACGCCGCAGGCGCGCGATTCGACCACGCCTACTACCGCGAGAGGCACATGCCCATGATGAAGCGGCTGCTCGGCGCTGCGTGCCTGTACTACGCGGTGGACAAGGGCATCTCGGGGCGTGGCCCGGGCACCGACCCTGCCTACGTAGCCAAATGCGATTTCGTCTGCACTTCTGTCGAAGCCTATCGGGCCGCCTCCGGCCAGCACCAGCAGGAGATCATGAGCGACATCGCCAACTACACCGATATTCAACCCATGGTGCAGATCAGCGAGGTGATAGTGGAGCGTTCGGAAGCCTGACCAGGGCGCGAATGTCGCCAGGCGCCGCATCTGCGTATCGCAGGCATGCGTTCCTGGCGCGCGTGACGAGCGCTACTTCTTCGCGAGAAATGCCGCGACCAGGGCGTTCGCGTGCCCGTGACCGATCTGGTGCTGGGTCTTGAGCTGATTCACGAGCTCCATGTGCTTCAGGGGGCCCGCCTTCTGAAGAACCTCCATCCAATGCGCGATCGGCTTGGAGTAGGTCTTCTCGATGGAGGGGAAGTAGGAGGCGGGTCCTTTTACCTTGGTTGTCTCGGCCATGAAAGGCTCCTTCGTACGTGGAGAGTGTTGTTCTTGCAAGCCTGGGGGCCATGCCATGGCCGGGCCCCGCGCTCATCGCTCATGAACCAATCGGACGTATCGCCATACGCCCCAGATTCCTCCGACCGCGATGCCGATCCCGACGCTCCAGCTCGCCGGAAGACCGAAGCCGAATGCCAGCAGAAGCATCAGGCCGGCGCAGACCAGGGCGATGAAAACCGTCGTGACGAAATCGAAGCGCGCGACTTCGAGCGCGTCCTGGGCGACATCACGTTCAGGGTGACCGTGCTTGCGTCGCAGCCCTCGGAACAACAGGACGTCGGCAACGAAATCGAAGAGGCCGATCAAGAGATCGCCCAGGAAACTCCACATGAGGATGCTCCATTCGCGGTAGCACCCTGGGATGTCGCTGCTCTGGTGATGGTCCGGCCAGGGTGGAGCGGCGGACGATTTCGGGATGTTACATCGCCGACAGGAGTGGTCCTGACGAGCGAGCGCCCGGTGCCGCCCCACCCAGTTTGTGGAGACAATGACTCTCGCCCGCACCCAGGCATGAGAGGCCCAAGATGTCAGCTGACGACTGGTGGAAGTACGGAATCGTCTATCAGGTCTACCCGCGTTCGTTCCAGGACAGCAATGGCGACGGCATCGGAGACCTCGACGGCATCCGTGCCCGGCTCGATCACCTGGTCTCGCTCGGTGTCGATGCTGTCTGGATCTCGCCGATCTATCCCTCGCCGATGGCCGACTTCGGCTACGACATTTCCGATTTCTGCGACATCGATCCGCGCTTCGGCACGCTGGAGGGCTTCGATGCGCTGGTTCGGGAGGCCCATGCGAAGGGGCTCAGGCTCATCCTGGACTTCGTGCCCAACCACACGTCGGACCGTCATCCGTGGTTCGTGCAGAGCCGCAGCGCGCGCGATGATCCACGGCGCGACTGGTACATCTGGCGCGACCCGGCGCCCGACGGTGGCCCGCCCAACAACTGGCTCGGCAATTTCGGCGGCCCGGCCTGGACTTTCGATCCGGCCACGGGCCAGTACTACGCCCATTCCTTCCTGAAGGAGCAGCCCGACCTCAACTGGCGCAACCCTGAGGTGCGCGCCGCGATGTACGAGGTGCTGCGGTTCTGGCTCCGGCGCGGCGTCGACGGATTCCGTGTCGATGTGCTTTCGCAGATCGTCAAGGACGCGCAGTTTCGCGACAACCCGCCGAACCCGGATTTCGCAGAAGGCCAGGACCCGTTCCTCCGCCTGCTGATGCTCTACAACACCGACCTGCCGGAGGTGCAGCCTATCGTGGCCGAGATGCGCCGCGTGGTCGACGAGTTCAGCGACGCGCGCTCGTCGCGCCTGCTGATCGGCGAGCTCTATCTGCCGCTCGATCGGCTTGTCGCCTACTACGGCCTCGATGCGGAGGGCTTGCAGCTGCCCTTCAACTTCCAGCTGATCTCGACCGAGTGGCAGGCGGCGCACATCGGCCGCTTCGTGCGCGACTACGAGGCCGCCTTGCCCGCCGGCGCCCAGCCGAACTGGGTGCTGGGCAATCACGACAAGTCCCGCATCGCGAGCCGCGCCGGGCCACGGATGGCACGGCTCGCTGCCATGCTGCTGCTCACGCTGCGCGGCACGCCGACGATCTACTACGGCGACGAGATCGGCATGGCGGACGTTCCCATTCCCGCCAGCGAGGTGCAGGACCCGTTCGAGAAGAACAAGCCCGGCATGGGCCTGGGCCGCGATCCGGTGAGAACGCCCATGCAGTGGAGCGCCGCCGCGCACGCGGGCTTCACGACCGGCACGCCGTGGCTGCGCCTGGCCGACGACTGGCCCACGCACAACGTGGAAGCACAGTCGCATGACCCGAGCTCCATGCTGATGCTCCACAAGCACCTCATCGCGTTGCGCCGTGCACGGCCTGCGTTGCATCGGGGCTCCTATGAAGCGCTCGAAGCCGGAGACGAAGTGCTCGCCTATGCGCGCGAAAGCGAAGGGCAGCGGCTGGTGGTGATGTTGAACTTCGGCGCGGCCCCGGCGCCGGTGTCGTCGGAGCTGGTGCCGCACCGGCCGGTCGTGCTGGCATCGACCGATCCTGCACGCGCCGGATTGATCGATGGGCCCTTGGTGCTGGCTCCCTGCGAAGGCGTCGTGATCGGCAACGGTCCAGCGACGCGATGAGAAGCCGGAGCTAACCGGTCTGGATCTCGACGTAGCTGCGCGCATGCCAGCGCACGCGCACGGGCCACTTCGCGTCGCTGACGGTTTCCGAGTTCACGTCCTTGCCGCTGCCGTAGTTGACCTGGCGGTCGGGGCGCTTGTTGAGGCCTATCACCAGCACGATGCGGCTGCCCGCCGCGAGCCTGCCGGCGGTGACGCGCTCGGTGGCGAAGGGAAGCAACTGACGCTCGCCGGCCCGCAGGAGCCGGCGGCGCACGCGATGGCCGGCATAGCTGGCGCGGAAGTCGTAGGGGTCGAACAGCAGTTGGCATTCGCCGGCGGCAGTCTGCTCGTACAGCGAGATGCTGAAGTCCATGTCCTGCCGAGAAGACGTGATGTCGAACACGCCGCGCAGGCTGCCTGAGATCTCGGTGGCTGCCGTGAGCGGGTCGCTGATGAAGCTGATGCCATTGCGCACCGGCACCTGCTTCACGCGCAGTGCGTCCGGCCACGGGGTGCGTACGTCGCGCCGGTCGGCCAGGTCGACCGACAGCCGCGCGTTGCCGCCGCCTTCCGATGGCGACTGCAGCAGCCGGTGCGGCTCGTCGCGCCCGCTGGTGTCGAGGTAGAGGCGCAGGCGGCTGCGTTGCGGCGCGTCCAGCGCCGGCACATGGCGCCACTGGTCCGCCCCCATCACCTGGTAGTTGACGCGATCCGCCAGCAAGGCAGGCTTGTTCGCGCCCTTGAGGATGTGGTCGATCCACTGGTAGCGCAGCTCGGGCAGGTCGATGCGCGCGACGGGGTCCAGCGTGTAGCCGCGCAAGGTCGGCAGCGTGCCGCGCCGGATCGAGGCCGCATCGTAGGGGCCCAGCAGCAGCGTGGTGTCGGCCTGCGGCCGGTTGCGAAGATGCTCGTTGTGGAAATAGAGCGCGCCGGCGTCGGCGCCGTAGTAGCCGGCGATGCCGAGCACCGGGATGTCGATGCGCGCGAACTGCTGCGGCGACGGCAGGAACTTCTGCCAGTAGCGGTCGTGGCTCGGGTGCGTCAGCCAGGTCCGCACAAGCCTGCTGCGCTTGCCCAGCAGGACGCGATCCACGTCCCAGTAGGGGCGGTTGCCGCGATACCAGCGCGCGTCGAGTGCCTGCCATGCCGAGTCGGGGTCGGCGTCGCCGTTGATGCCGGCCGGCAGTGGCTCCGCCATCGCGTGCTCCTGCGCCCAGCGGACCATGCTGTTGCGGAAGATCTGCCCGGCCATCGGGAAGTCGATGCCCGGCGCCATCGCCGCGGTCGTGGCAATGGCCTTGAGCGCCGGCGGCCTCCTGCGGGCGGCCGCCCAGGCGGCGTAGCCGGAGTAGCCGTCGCCGAGCATGGCGACGCGGCCGTCGCTCCAGGCCTGCCTGGCAATCCAGTCGATGACGGCGGCGGCGTCTTCGCCGTCGCGAACGAAGGGCCACGCGGCGCCCTTGCCGTCGGGCGTGCGTCCGCGCACGTACGCCGTGACGCCGACATAGCCCCTGGCGGCGCTGCGCTGGGCGTCGTCCTCCGCGGGGTCGAGCGTGAAGCGCAGCAGCGTCGGCAGGCTTCCATCCACACGGCCGGGCCGGACCACGCTGGCATGGATGACGCCTCCGCGCACGGGAATCCTGATGTCCGCCTCCGCTACATAGCGGCCGCTGTTCTGTGCAGCGAACAATTCGGGCAGCAGCCCGCGGAAGCTGTTGCGCGACTGGTACGACAGCCAGGTCCGCACGAGCGCCAGGGCCTCTGCCTCCGGCAGGCTGCCCTTCGCGCGCCAGAGATCGAAGGCCTGGCGCAGCGGCTCCCTGTACACCGCCGGCGGAATCTCCAGCCGCGCCATGATGGCCTGGGCCTGCGCGTTGTCGAGCGGCGACACCAGCTCCTGGAACGAGCGTGAATAGGCTTCGGCGAAGCCGACGCGCCCGTCCGCCTCGAGCGCGCGCGCATTCGCATAGATGCCGTCCAGGATCGCGCGCTCGGCGAGGCCGTCGAAGGGCTTGCCCTGGCGGCGGTCCCGCAGCGACCGGCTGCTGCCGTAGGCCGCACGGTAGGCGCCGCTGACGATCTGCAGGGCGGTCACGTTGGCCAGGAAGGCGTCGGTGTCCGCGTCCTGGTACACCGGCAGGATGCGCTCGGCCAGGTCCCGCATCAGCTCCGCCGTGGCCGCGTCGTCGGGGTCGCGCGGGGGCTTGAAACCGAAATCCGCCGCCCGGGTCCAGGTGGGCAGGGCGGGCAGCGCAAGAGCCAGCCGCATGAGGGCGCGACGCGCGCGGCTCACCGGTGGCATCGGGCGTCGTTTCATGGCCGCTGCTCCCCGGTCGCGCCGTCCGGCGCCTTGACCAGGTGCACCACCTGCGTGAACAGCCGGTCGTGCGCCTCGCCGGCCGAGCCTATGTGCACGATGCCCGTGTTCGTGAGCTTGCCCAGTGCGCCGATGATGAGTTCGAGCGTGTCGTCGTCGAACGCGCTGAAGGCTTCGTCCATCACCAGCCAGGGCGGCGCCTGCAGCACCACGCGGGCGAAGCCGAGCCGCAGCTGCTCGTCCATGCTGAGCTCGCTCTCCCAGCGCCCGGTTCTGTCGAGCAGGGGCTCCAGGCGCTGGAGGCCCACGCTCGCCAGTGCGCTCACCATGGCTTCTTTCGGATAGGTCGACGGTTCCATCGCGTATGACAGCACTTCGGCCAGCGTGCCCCGGGGAATGTAGGGCGTGCCGCGTGGCATGTAGTGGATTGTCTCGCCTCCGGGCCGGCGCACGGTGCCCGACCCCCACGGCCACAGGCCCGCGAGCGCGCGGAACAGCAGGGTCTTCTCGGTGCCGGGCGTGCCCAGGATCAGCACGCACTGGCCGCGCTGAACGACGAGGCCCGAAACGTCCAGCCGATCATGGCCGCTCCAGGAGCGGACCTCCAGCGCTTCGACCGCGAGCGTTCCCTCCTTGCTTTCCTCGTAGGCGATGCGGCTGTCGCCCGCCTGCGCCTCCAGGTCGGAAGCCAGCATCCGGCGCAGGTCGGTCACGCGCATCAGCGTGGCGCGCCAGTCGGCAATGATGCTGAAGTTGTCGACGAACCAGCGCAGCGACGACTGCGCCTGCGTGAAGGCCGCGGCAGCCATCATGAGGCCGCCGAAAGAGACTTTTCCCGAGAAGTAAAGCGGCGCGGCCACCAGCGTCGGCGCGATGACGGTGACCCAGCCGAAGCCCGCTGTGGCCCAGGTCAGGTTGGTCAGCCCAAGCACCACGCGCGACGTGGCGCGCAGGACGTCCAGGAAATGCGCGGCGACGCGGCGCTTTTCGTCGGCCTCGCCGCCGGCCAGGGAGATGCCGTCGAGATGCTCGTTGATGCGCGTCAGCGAAAAGCGCAGCTCGCCCTCGCGCGCGTAGCGCTCGGCGTTGCGCGAGATCAGGCCGTTGCCGACCCAGTAGGTGACCAGCGAACCGAGGACCGCATAGGCGATCGCAGCCCACAGCATGAAGCCCGGCAGCACATGGTCCTGGCCGTTGAAGAAGATGCTGAAGTCCTTGGAGAGCACCCACAGCACGCTCGCGAAGCTCCCGAACAGCATCGCCGCCTGCAGCAGGCCCACGCCGAGGTTGACCGAGAGGTCGCACAGCTTCAGCGTGTCTTCGTGCATGCGCTGGTCCGGGTGGGCACCCATCGGGCCGCTGGCCTGAAGCCAGAAAGCACGGCGCGGCTGCAGCCACAGCCCCACGAGGTCGTTGACCACGGCCTCGCGCAGTCTCAGCTGCAAGGTTTCACCCAGCCACCTCTGCGCGACGTTCAACACCAGCAGCGCGCCGGCAATCGCCGCGAAGACGCCGACCTGCGCGATGAACTCGTTCAGGTCGCGGCGCGAGATTGCGTCGTAGAAAGGCTTGTTCCAGCTGTTGAGCTCGATCTGCCCGTACGCCGTGAGCCCGACCACCACGACGATCGCGGCCAGCAGGGCGAGCAGCTTCTTCGCGACCGGTGACACCCGCAGTGCGCCCAGCAGCTCGCCGACCTGACGGAAGACGCCGACTCTTGCAGCCGGCTCGGTGCGGTCGTCCGGCCTCGTACTCATCCCTGCTGTGGCGCCTGGCAAGCGGCGAGCGCGATGCGGCGCGCCGAGACGCAAGAAATGAAGGCGGCGTGGCTCCAGGCCAGTTGCTTCGCCGAGGTCTGCGCGCCGCTGTGCTGGTCGAACTGCTCCGACAGATCGCCACTGTCCGGCGTGTAGGCGTGCACGGTGGCGAGGTAGGCGTCGCCGCGCGCGATCCACTGGCTCCAACGGCCTGCGTCGTCTTTCTCCGCCGCCGCGGCGCGGAAGCAGAACTCGGCGGCGCCGAGCGTCGAGAAGTAGTAGGCGCCACCCGAGCAGTACACGTCGCCGGCGTACCGCCCCATCGCCGTGCCGTGGCCTGCGGCACGGCCGTGGTTGATCTCATAGGCTGCATCGAACAATGCGTCGAGCCGCTCCAGCGTGGCCTGCATGCGCGCATCGGACGGGCCGTGCGCGAACTCGGCGCCGAGGCTGTGGATCGCCGACAGGATCACGGCGATGTCCAGCGCCTTCGGACTGGGTCGTGCATCAGCGAGAACGCGTGAACGGTAGTAGCCGCGCGCCAGGGCGCGATCGCCATCATCTCCTTCGTCTACCCAGTAGCCGTCCAGCAGGCGCAGCACAGCCTGCGACTCCTCCCGGCAGCGCAGCGCCTGCGCCGTCTCGCCTTGCGCTTCCAGCCACGCCGCACCTTCGGCCAGCGCGGCCGCCGAGACGCGCAGCGTGTAGTAGTGCTGGCCGCTTTCCTCCTCCCAGATGTCGAAGGACGGTTCGCGCCAATGGCGCAGCGTGAAGCCGAGATCGAAGCGGATCAGCGGTGCGATCTCGGCCAGGAGGTCCGCGTCGAGATGGCCGCCGGCCGCCCAGCGCAGCAGCGCCAGCGCGCGCAGCGGTGGTCCGTCGTGCTGGGGCCGTGCCCACCGCAGGATGTCGAGCGTTCCATCGGGGTTCACCCGCGTCTCGGCGGCGACCGCATCGTCGTGGACGCGCGCGAGGTCGTCGTCCTCGCGCAGGTATTGAATGAGTTCCGGGGCCACGCGCTCCCTGCGGCCCTGCACCGCGGCAACGGCACGGCCGTCGAGCCCGTTCACGGCAAGGCTGAAGCGGGTGAAATCGCGCAGATGCCGCAGGGCCTCGTCGCCGATGCGCCCGTCGGCATGGAGCAGGCGCAGCGCATCGATGACGACAGCGGAGTCCCGGAACCAGTGAAAAAAGTAGTCCGGATCCGGGTCGTAGTTGCCGAGAACGGGCGAGGCAACGATGGCGCCCGCGACCGGCTGCACGGTCTGGCCGAAGCCCGTGCGTTGCTTGACGATCGACAGCGGCGAGATGCTGCGCAGCATCGCGCTCGCCGAATGCGAGAGTTGCCGCTCGAGCCAGGACTCGAACGCCGGGTCTTGCCGATGCGCCGCGCCGAAGCTCACGCAGGCGACTCCAGGTGCGGGCTGCTGAAGTCCAGGCGGCGCAGCCCGGCCTGCACTTCGGGCGCGCTCATGAAGAGCTTCCACAGGAGGCCCGTGCGGTGGTTTTCCATCATCACGACGATCGGGCCCTGGTCGATGGCAAGGAAGGTGTCCGCGAACCAGCCGCGGGCCTCGCAGAACGCATCGACGAAGCCGTAGTCCCGCCACACGCGCGTGCCGTGCACGGCGAGGAAATGCCGCAGCACCCGCATTACCTCCGCAGGCGCGTACGGCAGGCTGGCCAGCGCGGCCGTCGGCGAGATGGTGCCGTTGTCGTTGTTCGGATCGTGCGCGAGATAGCCGTCGGGGTCGTCGCTTGCGGTCAGGCCCCAGCACGATTCGCCATAGCCCGGGAAGCCGCGTGGATTGGCCACGCAGTGCGCGCGGTTCACCCGCACGTGGCGGCTGTTGAGGTCCCAGTAGTCGGCGTAGCGGTCTTTCAGGCCGTGCGGATCGAGGCCGCAGAACGAGTAGTGCGCGAAGAACAGCGGGCCGCCATTCGGCGGGCCCAGCGGCAGTTCGATGCCGTGGTACGAGTGGCCGTTGAGGAAGTCGGGGCCCGACGCGAAGCCGTGGTGATAGACGCGCGGATCGATCGCATGGCGCGGCGCGGCCGCGGCCAGGAAGTAGGTGATGAGGCACTCGTTCCAGCCGTGCACCTCGTGGTTCATGGCCCATCCGTGGTTCGGGCTCCAGTGCCAGTACAGCACGTCGCGCCCGCCCTGGGTGAACCAGTCCCACTCGACCTCGTGCCACAGTGTGTCGAAGTCGGCGCGCAGCCGGCGCGCCATGGCCGTGTCGTCGTTGAAATACTGGCGCGCGCAGAGCAGGCCCATGCAGAGGAACGAAGTCTCGACGAGGTCGCCCGCGTCGTCCTTCGGGCTCATCGGGATCGTCGCGCCGCTCGCACCGTCCATGAAGTGCGGGAAGGCGCCGTGGTAGCGCCTGGCGCGCAAGAGCGCGTCGCGCATGCGGCCCAGCCGCTCCAGCGCCGCGTCGCGCGTGATCCAGCCGCGCTCCACCGCGACGATGAGGGCCATGATGCCGAAGCCCGTGCCGCCTATCGCGACCCTCTCGTCGGCCAGGTCTTCGCCCGTGGCCCCGACCAGCGTGCGGCGATCGAGCGCCAGGCCGCTGGCCGCATCCGCACCGTCCCAGAAAAAGCGGAAGGTCTGTCGCTGCACGGCCTCGATCAGGTCTTCATCGGGCAGGGCTGCCAGCGCCTTCGGGCTTCTCTCATCCTTCTGCATGAACGGCTCCTATCGTTGTCGCTCCGGGTGTCACGTTTGGTTTCACCGAATCATCGACCGCACCACACGTTCGATGGTCCTGTCCCGCAGCATGCCATCATTAAGCCCCTTGGGTTCTATTCGAAATCCCTGATGAGTCGCATCGATACCCTCATGGCCCGGATGACGCTTGCCGAAAAGCTGGGCCAGCTCACGATGACTGCCTCCAGCTACACGGTCACCGGACCGGTGCTCGCGGGAGACTCCACGCAGTCGATCATCGACGGCACCGTCGGCAACCTGCTGAACATGGTGGGTGCGGGGCCGACGCACGAGATGCAGCGGCTGGCCGTCGAGAAGTCGAGGCTCGGCATTCCCCTGCTGATCGGGCTGGACATCATTCACGGGCATCGCACGCTCTTCCCGATCCCGCTCGCGGAGGCCGGCACCTTCGACGACGAGCTCTGGGAGCGCACGGCGCGCGAGGCCGCGCGCGAAGGTACCGCCGACGGACTGGCGATGACCTTCGCACCGATGCTCGACGTGTCGCGCGACCCCCGCTGGGGCCGCACCGCCGAAGGCCCCGGCGAAGACCCCTGGCTCAACGCGCGCATCGCGCAGGCGAAGGTGCGTGGCTTCCAGGGCGCCGATCTTTCATCGGCAGAGTCGCTGGCGGCGTGTGCGAAGCATTTCGTCGCATACGGCGGGGTCGATGCGGGGCGTGAGTACGCCTCGGTGGACATCTCCGAGCGCACCTTGCATGAGGTGCATCTGCCGGGCTTCGCGGCAGCCGTGCGTGCAGGCGTGGCGACGCTGATGCCGGCCTTTACCGATCTCAACGGCGTGCCGATGACGGCGCACATCCCCTTGCTGCGCGACTGGCTGCGCGGCGAGATGGGCTTCGACGGCGTCATCGTCAGCGACTACAACGCGATCGCGGAACTGATCAAGCACGGCGTCGCGGCCGACCTCGTCGATGCCGCGGTGCTGGCGCTGAAGGCCGGTGTGGACATCGACATGATGGCCGACGCGTACCGCAAGGGACTGCCGGTCGCGCTCGAGCAGGGGAGGGTGACGATCGAGGAGATCGACGCGAGCGTGCGCCGCGTGTTGAGGCTCAAGGAGCAGCTCGGCCTGTTCGACGACCCGTACCGCCGCGGCGCGACACCGGAGCCGGCACAGGTCGTTATGGAGCGACACGCGGTGGCACGCGATGCCGCGCGCAAGGCCATCGTCATGCTGAAGAACGAGCGCGACATCTTGCCCCTGCCTGCGACGGCGAAGGCACTGTGCGTCATCGGCCCGCTGGCAGATGCGATCACCGAGATGAAGGGGCCGTGGTGGGGTGCCGGCGAGCATGAGCCGGCCGTCAGCGTGCTGGCAGGCTTGCGCGCCGCCTTGCCGCAGACCGAGGTACGCCATGCACCGGGCGTCGCAATCGAGAGCGACGACGACAGCGGCATCGAAGCGGCCGTCGCGCTGTGCGATGGCGTCGACGCCGTCCTGCTGTGCCTGGGCGAGCGCGCCACGATGAGCGGCGAGGCGGCCAGCCGCGCCACGCCCGCGCTTCCCGGTCGGCAGCAGGCGCTGGCCGAAGCGGTTGTGGCACGTGCACGCTCACTCGGCATTCCCGTCATCGCGATCCTGTTCTCGGGGCGCCCGCTCGTCGTCCCATGGCTGTCCGAGCACGCCGATGCGCTGCTGGCTGCGTGGTTCCTCGGCGTCGAAGCCGGCAATGGAGTCGCCGACGTGGTCACGGGTCGGGTGTCGCCTGGCGGCCGCACGCCGATGAGCTGGCCGCGCGTCGTCGGACAGGTGCCGATCCACTACGGCCAGCGCCCCACGGGGCGGCCGATGAACCCTGCGGACTACTTCACGAGCAAGTACCAGGACGTCGAGAACTCGCCGCTGTATGCCTTCGGCCACGGCTTGACCTACGGCCGGTTTGGCTACGACGAGCTCCAGGTCGAGCCGCGGCGCGTGCGCGAGCAGGACGTGTTGAAGATCAGCGTCAGGCTCGGCAACGTGGGAGCGCGAGAGGCCGAAGAGACTGTCTTCCTGTTCGTTCGCGGCAAGCTGGGACGTGTCACACGGCCACTGCTGGAGCTCAAGGGCTACGCGAAGCTGAGATTGAAGCCCGGAGAAGTGGGTTCGGTCGAACTGGAACTGCCGGCTGCCGAGTTGCGTTATCTCGGACCCGATCTGCAGCCATTGTTCGGGGCGGGCGAAGTCGAGATCCTCGTCGGACCGAGTGCCGAGCCGTCAGGGCTGCTTCGCCAGACCGTCGAGTTGTGCTGAGGGCCCGGCAATCCGGGTGACGGGGCTACCGCGTATCTTCCTGATCACGCACGCGAAGAACGGTCCCGTCCTCCGAGAACTCGAGCAGCAGCGGCGCATCCAGCATCTGATACTTCTGCGCGAGCTGGAACAAGGCATCCTTGAAAGACCCGGTGAATCTGCCGGCGCGCACCTCGGGCGTGAGCGTGTAGTCGCGGGTGCTGTCCCAATGCACGCTGACGCCCACGGTGGAGCCCCAGTGCATGATCACGCGGCGCAGCGAGTCGTCCTCGATGGGCCATTGGGCACGAACAGCGTTGATTCTTCGGTCGGTGAGCCAGGCGGCTCCTGTCGCGGGTGTACCGGCTGCGGTGCTTGGGGGAAGAACCGCCTCGGGCTCCGGGAGTGCAACGCCTGCGGGCATGTCCCGCGAAATCTTTTCGACTTGCACTCCCGCCGTTGCGCCGGCGAGCGTCGAGACAAGGCTCATGCCGATGCCTGCCCAGGTTGAAGAGGGGAACAGGGCCTTTCTCATTGGCGAGTCTGCGGGACGACGGGAGTTCGACAAGTCTATCGGCGGGGTGCGGGCACCCCGAAGGGAGCGCTCGAAGGAGCGCTTATTCGACGGCTTCGCCGTCCTCTTCCTCTTCGTCTTCGGCTTCTTCAGCGCGGCGCACCGTCACGAAGTTGGTGGCATCTTCCGCGAAGCCCATGACCTTCTCGTCGGGCGCCATTCCGCGCACTTCGGTCTGGATGCCGTCGCCATTCTTGTAGTCGACCTGCACCAGCGCAAAGCAGGCCAGCGGCTCTTCCATCTCTCCTTCATCGCCACCGTCATACACGGCGACCCACCCTTCAGCGGGCATGATCTGAAGGATCTTCACGTCTTCCATCGATTCACTCCAAGTTCAAAAACGCCGCGCAGCATATCCGATGGAAAGAACAGCCCTGATGCGCCCGGGCAATTGCTGCTGCGTGCGGGCGACGAAGGCTGGTTGCCGATTGTCATGCGCGCCAGATTTCCGCCCCTAGCCTAGCTGCTCGGCAAGCCCGACGATGATGCCCTCGGGCCCTCGAACATAGGCGAGCCGGTACGACTCCCCGTACTGCATCCGCCCGATGAGTTCCGCGCCGTGCGCCTGTATTCGCGCAACGACGGCATCGATGTCATCGACGGCGAACATGACGCGGCGAAGGCCCAGTGCATTCACCGGTGCATCCACGGGACCGAACCTGATCGCATCCGGCGTGTGGAACTTGTCCAGCTCGATTCCCTGTCCATCGGGCGTGCGCAGCATTGCGAGAGTGGCCCGGACATCTCCCAGCCCAATGAGGCTTCCGATAGCGGCCCCTTCGACCGTGGTCTGGCCCTCGAGCGTGAGGCCCAGTTCGATGAAGAACGCCTTCACCGCTTCGAGATCGTCGACGACGATCAGGACGTTGTCCATTCGCTTGACTGCCATATCCTCGGGTCCTTTCTTCAACGGCGATGCTGGTTGTTTCGCATGCCTCGCAACAGGCGTCCTGAAGGCATATGTCTTCTTGCGTATGCCTTCCCATTTGTGCGGTAGATGAATTCGAAGGGGGAGGGCACGTCCGGCATCGTAGACAGATTTTTCTTGCCACGCGGAAAGATGCTGCTACCCCTTCTTTCCCTCGTGGAAGCGGGTGTCGAACGGATCATGAGCAACGCGAGGTGGATTCGATTTCCATCAGGTCGAGCAGCGTTTGTGTGTCGTCACACCAACGACGGCCCGCAGCGGGAGTGCGGATCTCATGACTTTGGTCATTTCGGGTTCGTGAACGCCCGCCCTAAGATGCCCGCACCATGGCCACTGCCACATCGTTGCCGCCGCATCTCGCTTCGTTGCGCAGCGAGGCCAGCACCGCCATACCGGCGCGGGGCATCCTGGTGGTCGACGACCACGAGCTGGTGCGCCTGGGCCTGAGGGCGCTGCTGCTGGCGGAGACCGGCAGCGTGCCGGTGCACGAAGCCCGCTCCCTGGCCGATGCATTGCGGCTGTACGAGTTCCATCTCACCTCGCATTTCCTGGTGCTGCTCGATCTCGACCTGCCCGATTCGCAGGGGCTGGACACCCTGGTGCGCTTCAAGCGCGCCTTTCCCGCATCGCGCGTGGTCGTGCTCTCGGGCAAGGACAGCCATGCGCTGATGCAAGGGGTGATGGCGCTCGGCGCGCAGGCCTTCCTGCCCAAGACCGGCCACCTGGGCGAGGTGTTGCGCTACGTGAGGGACAACGATCTGGTCGCTCTGCCGGCATCGTCGCCCCCGTTGCCGTCCCCGGCCGCTGTCCGCGCCATGCCGGCGACGGCGGCCGACGAGCAGCAGCCGCAGCTCAATGCGCGGCAGGTCGAGATCCTCGACTGGCTGCTGTCGGGCAAGTCGAACAAGGAGATCGCGCAGCTGGCGCACCTCACCGAAGGCACTGTCAAGAACCACGTGTCCACCCTGCTGTTGCTGTTCGGCATGCGTTCGCGGGCCCAGCTCATCAGCAGCCTGAGGTGATCTGATCCCTCCGCGCCGTGCGGCCCGCGATGAATGACCTGCATCAGCCAGAACTGGCCCAGCGGGTGCTGCGCGAGCAGGTGGCCGCGGTCCATGCCAATGCGCCGGCGGCCTATCTCGCGGACTTCCTCACGGCGCAGTCGCTGGGCATCGGCCTGTTCGTGGCCACGTGGCGCTGGCAGGTCGTGCTGTGGATGGCGCTGCACCTGGCATTGACGCTGCGGCGCGCCTATCGCCGCTATCAGCGCAGTCCCGATGCGGCCGACCATCCCGAGTACTGGGCACGCTTCAATGCGCGCAACGTGCTGCTGCGCTCCTGCGTCTGGGGCCTCGCGCCTTGGCTGTGCGTTCCGGCGGGACGCAACCTGGGGCTCTGGGTCATGGTCATCGTGATGATGATGGGCGGCTGCGCTGGCGGAGCGCTGTCGCTGGCGGTTCTCAAGCGCAACATTCCGCGCTTCATCGTCCCCAGCATGGCGAGCCTGACCCTGGCGCTGGCCTGGCGCGGCGACAGCACGCACCTGTTCCTGGCCACCGGCTGCCTGCTGTACATGTGCGTCATGATCATGTTCGCGCTGCAGCATCACCGGCTGCTGACCGCCGCGCTGACGATGCGCTTCGAAAAGGAGGCACTGGCCGAGCAGCTGAGCGACCAGATCGCCGCCACCCAGCGTGCCAGCGAGGAGAAGACGCGCTTTCTTGCCGCGGCGAGCCACGATCTGCGCCAGCCACTGCACGCCATCGCTTTGTTCGGTGCCGTCATCGAGAAGAAGCTGCAGGGCAGCGAGGAATGGGACCACGCGGCACGGCTGATGGATGCGGTCGGAACGCTGGGCGATTCGCTCGATACCCTGCTGGACATCTCGCGACTCGATGCCGGCGAGGTGGCGCCGCAGATCCGGCCCGTGGAGCTCAATCCGCTGTTCCTCGCACTCAACAATGTGTATGCGGCGCAGGCGGCCGACCGCGATCTGCAACTGCGGCTGCGCGCCACGCCCTGCTGGGTGCTGAGCGATCCGCAGCTGCTGCAGCGGCTGCTTTCCAATCTCGTGGACAACGCGCTCAAGTACACGCCGCGCGGCGGGGTGGTGGTGGCCGCCCGTGCACGCGGGCCGCTGGTGTGGATCGACGTGTGCGACACCGGCATCGGCATCGCGGACGATCATCTCGGCCGCATCTTCGACGAGTTCTATCAGATCGGTAATCCGGGGCGCGACCGGGCGAAGGGGTTGGGCATCGGCCTGTCCATCGTGCAGCGGCTCTCGCGCCTGCTGGCGCATCCGGTGCAGGTGAGCTCGCGTCCGCATCGCGGCAGCCGCTTTCGTCTGGTGCTTCCGGCGGTGACGGCCTTGGGTGTCGTACCGTCCATCGCATGCGCGGGCGCAGCCTCGCCGTTGCCGCAGCGCGTGCTGCTCATCGACGATGAAGCCGCGATCCGGCAGGCCGTTACCGGGCTGCTGCAGGCCCATGGCGTGGCCATCGACGCAGTGGCCGGCGAGGCCGAAGCCGAGGCCGTGCTGGCGCAGGCCGCGCACGGAAGCGCTCCTGTCGAAGTGCTGCTGTGCGACGTGCGGCTGGCCGACGGTGCCGACGGGCTGGCCGCCGCGCAGCGGCTTCGCACGCGCTTTGGCCCCGGCCTGCAGGTGCTGCTGATCACCGGCGAAACCGCACCGCGGCGACAGCAGCAGATGTTCGACTCCGGGCTGCAGGTGCTGCTCAAGCCGGTGGCCGCGGACAGGCTGCTGCAGGCCCTCGCGTCGCTGACAAGACACGATGCGACGCATGCTCGCATGCGTGCCTGAGCATCTTTTTTTCTGCGCATTCCGATGACCTTCGACACTGGATCGAGGGGGTAGCCGACCCTACCGTGGAGCCTTCTCGTTCACTCCACTTGAAACAAGGAAGGCCCATCATGAATACCACTCGTACCGTTTCCCGTGCATGGCGTACACCAGCCGCGCTGCTCATGACGAATCTCCTGCTGGCGGCCTGCGGCGGCGGTGGGGGTGGAGGCGGGGGCTTCCCCGGCTTCGCTGTTGCTCCTGCGCCGGCGCCCGCGCCTGCTTCGCAGGGAACGCCGGCACCTGCGCCCGCGCCTGAAGACACCACGCCCTCCATCACGACGCAGCCATCGGATACCACCATTGGCCAGGGTGTGGCCGCCACGTTGAAGGTACAGGCCGTGCATGCCACGGCCTACCAGTGGCAGCGCAGCGCCGATGGCGGTGCCAGCTGGAGCGATGTCTCCGGTGCCACGGGCGACAGCTTCACCACGGGCGCCAATCAACTGGCCGACAGCGGCCAGCAACTGCGCGTGCGCGTTACTGGCGCCGATGGCAACGTGACCAGTCGCGCCGCCACGCTGACAGTCAAGCCCTGGGTCGCCAACGTGCTGGCGACCACGGGGGTGACATACAACCATCCCTATCAGTTCGTGCTCGATGCCGGCGGTGCCAACCTCTACGTGGCCATGGGCGGCAACGGCTCTGTCTACAGGATCGACACGGCCAGCGGCAATGGCGCGGAAGTCACGCCGGGGACGACCATGAACACGCCGTATGGCCTGGCACTGGCAACCGACGGCACTCTGTATGTGAGCGACCAGCATCGCATCAACAAGATCGCTGCCAACGCCACGACCTACAGCACCTGGGTCGGCGACGGCACCAGCGGGTACGCCGACAGCCCGGCCGTTCCGATGTTCAGCAACCCCGCCAGCATCGCGCTCGACGGCGCAGGCAATCTCTTCGTGGCAGACCTGGGAAACAAGCGCGTGCGCAAGGTCGCGGCCGATGGCACCACGAGCACGCTCGCGGGCGATGGCACGCAGGCTAACCTGGACGGGGTCGGCACGGCCGCCCAGTTTGCCCGCCCGCAGGGCCTGGCGATCAGCCGCGATGGCCGCACGCTGTATGACACGGACACCGACAGCTTGTGCCTGCGCAAGATCGACGTGGCCAGCGCCACGGTGAGCACGCTGCTGGGCGATTGCGCCAACGGCGGCGTGATCGACGGAACGGCCGCCACGCCGGCCAAGCTCGGCTACTCCTACGGCGTGACGGTGGATGCGCATGACAACGTGTTCCTGACCCATGCCTGGGACGGCGTGGCGCGCGTGGTCACGCCTGCGGGAGAGATCACCACGCTGCGGGACAGCACCGGCGCGGCGCTGACGTTCAACTTCCCGATCGGCGTGGCGGTGGCCAGCGACGGGACCGTCTACGTGGGCGCATCCAACGGCAATAAGATCTACAAGCTCACGCTGGCGCCTTGATCGGGGCCGGGGAATCTTCGACTTGCACCGCGCGAGTCGAAGATCCTGGATGCCAGTCGGTCTACAGCTTGCAGCCCGAGCGCACCCACTCGTCGAGGTCGCCGGCCACTTCGACGAAGTCGGCGCGAGACATGCTCCCGTGGCCGACCAGGTAAACGGGCGTCGGCCACTGGTCCGGAGCCACGACTATGGCACTGCCTCCGCCGTCGTCGCCGATCGTCAGCCAGCCGGGGCAGTACTCGCGGGTCTCGTAGGTCTCGTTGCGCTCGAGAAGATCGGCGAGCGCATAGAAGTACGCGAGCTCGCCGATGGAGATGTCGTTGATGCCGGACAGCAGCGCCCGCAAGGGAGACGAGATGGCGCATCCGCTCCACTCCTCCAATGCCCGGAATATGTCTTCAGCGGTCATGAACTGGTTGCCTGTTCGAAAGAGCTTCGGCCGTATGCAGCGACGACAGGAGCTACATCACATGAATGTCGTTCAGCCGCACCGTCAGCCCGTCCGGGCCTTCTTCGATGTTGAAGGTCGCAGTGAGATCGGAGACATACCCGTCGATGTTCAGGTCGTACCAGATCTCGCCGATGCATCCGCGGCCGTTGTCTTGCCAGCGCGTGACTTCCTTGCGCTGGGAGATGTCGGTGGGCTCTCCGGCCAGAGTGACCTTCTGGCTGGCACTGCATTCTCCGTACGACTTGACGACCTGCTCGATGAGCTCAGGCGTCCATTGCATGGACGGCTCGTGTGCGGTGAACTCATAGGCGGCGACGTAGTCTTCGGCCTCCATCAGTCTGGCCCATTCGTCGGCGAATGCGATGAGGTCGTCGTCGGAAGCTGATGCGGGTAGGTGGGCCATGGCTGCATTTTGGCCCGCGGTGCGCCCGATGCGGTTCAGGCGGCCTGTTGTTTTTCCCGCGCAGCCCTCGGTGCCTCGCTCCGCGCCAGCCACAGTCCGCTCGCAACGATCAATGCCCCGCCGCCCAGCGTCCACGCATCGGGCGCGGCCTGCCAGAAGATCCAGTCGAACAGAAGGGCCCAGGCGAGGGCGCTGTACTCGAAGGGCGCGATGGCCGCGGCCTGGCCGTGGCGGAAGGCCTCGGCAATGGCCAACTGGCCAAGGAAGCCGCTGATGGCCAGGCCTGCGAGCAGCCATGCGTGCTCCGCCTGGATGGGCACCCATTGCGGCGCCGATGCCAGGCTGCCGCCCACGGCCATGCCCACCGTGGTCCAGAAGACCAGCGCCGCGCTCGACTCGGTGCGGCTGATGAGTCTGCCCAGCATGTTCGACAGCGCATAGCAGGCCGCGGCCACCAGGATCGCCAGTGCGCCCGTCGAGAGGAAGGCTCCCTGCTCGGGCCGCAGCGCGATCACGACGCCGGCGAAGCCCAGCCCGATGGCGATCCAGTGCCGCGGCTGGATCGATTCGCCCAGCATCGGCACGGCGATGAGCACCATCAGCAGCGGAGCGATGAAGGTGAGCGTGTAGGCCTCGGCCATGCCCAGGGTCTTCAGGCCATGGACGAAGAGCACGAGCATCGTCATGTTCAGCGCGGTGCGCAGCAGGTGCAGCGGCCAGCGCAGGCGGCGGTTGAAGACGCCGGCCGTCTCGCGTCGCCAGGCGATGTACAGGCACACCAAAGGCAGGGCAGTGAGGCCGCGCAGTGCCATCACCTGCACGGGCGGGTAGTGCCCGGCCAGGGTCTTGAGCACGGCGTCCATGCAGGCGAAGAAGGCACAGGCCAGCAGCATCGCGGCGATGCCGCGCAGGGTTCCGTTCGATTGCATGGGCAGCTTGTCTCGATTCAATGGCCAGCCGGTAGGGGCCTGTTATTGGGTGCCGGCGAGGAAGGCCCTGGCCCGCGCCAGCAGTTCCTTGGTCGCCTTCCTGGCCGGGCGGCGCTCCGCGATCTTCCCGGCAAGCCTCTCGACGATGAGGCGATGTTCCATGCCGAGGGCGATCTCGAGCAGTTCTTCCTGATGCGGATGGATCACCGTGTAGTCCCTGCCGACCTCCGCGCATCGTGACACGGCTTCGTCGAACAACTGCGCGAAGCGGCCCGGTTCGCTCCTGGCGCTCAGCAGCAGCTGGAAGAAAGCCCACTCCACCATGTGCTTGTCGTTCGGAAGTCCCTGCCCGGCCCAATCGAAGGCAATGGCCTGGCGCAGCAGCGGCTCCGCGGTCTTGGCATCTCCCGCGCGATTGAACGCGATGCCTGCGCGAACGAGATGGTTCATCGCCTGGCTGGGCTTGGACTGGTCGGCACGATGCTCGGCATCCGCCCGCTCGGCTGCAAGGCAGAAGAGCAGGGCGGCCTCGGCGTGGAGCTCCCGGTCCACGCGGTGATGCGCACGGGTGCCCACATCGAACGCCGGGAAAGGCGCGTCGGCTTTCTCCTTGATCAACGCGCGTGCGGCATCTCGGTCGAAGGTAGGCAGTTTCATTTTGGGGTGAGAACGGCTGGAGACGAATTGTCGGAATCGCTGTGCAGGCGTGCACATCGCATCCGATCGTAGTGCGTACTCGATGCCCCTCGATACTCGACACCTTCATGGATGAGGCCGCATTCGAAGAACCGATGCATATGGCCCCCGCGCTAAACTGCAACTCATCATTTGCAGGAGACGACTCGATGACCCGATTGCTTGTGCGCAGCTTCGGCGTTTCGCTCGACGGTTTCGCCGCCGGCCCGGACCAGAGCCTGGAGCACCCATTGGGCGTTCGCGGCCCCGAGCTCATGGACTGGTTCTTTCCCACGCGCGTCTGGCAGCAGATGCAGAAGACGGGCGAGACCAATGGCGAGACCGGCGTCGACAACCAGATGGCCGAGCAAGGCTTCGCCGAGATGGGAGCCTGGATCCTCGGGCGCAACATGTTCGGACCGGTGCGCGGTCCGTGGCCCGACGAGAGCTGGAAAGGCTGGTGGGGCGACGAGCCTCCGTACCATGTGCCGGTCTTCGTGCTGACCCACCATGCCCGTGCGCCGTTGACGATGAAGGGCGGTACCACTTTCCACTTCGTCACTGGCGGCATCCATGACGCGCTGGAGCAGGCGCAAGCCGCCGCCGGTGGGCGCGACGTGCGCCTGGGCGGCGGCGCGGCTACCGTGCGCGAATATCTGAAGGCAGGCCTGATCGATGAACTGCATCTGGCCGTGCGGCCATTGCTGCTGGGCAAGGGCGAGGCGCTGTTCGCGGGCCTCGATCTTCCGGCTCTGGGCTACAAGTGCGAGCGGCAGGTGGCGGGCGAGCGTGCCACGCATATGTTCCTGCGTCGCAGCAAGTCTTGACGGACTGCAGCCAGCCGGCTGCAAGGAGGCCTAAGAAAGGTGCTGCCTGAGCACTTCGGGCTCGATCGCCGGAGCCAGCCAGAGCTGCACTAGATACCGGTCCTCTCCCTCCAGCCCGTCTTCCGACAGCGTGTTCAAGCCGGAGCACGAAAGCCTGACCCTGTATGCACCGGGCTCGAGATCGAACCGCGCGGCATCCGGAAAGTAGTCCGTGCAGCCGGCCACGACCAGCGGTCCGGTCTCGATTGCCAGCGTGCCCTCGACCACATGATCGAATTCGTCGATGCCGTTCGCGGGTTCCGAATCCAGAAGCTCGAGCGTCACGGACACGTCCATGTTGCGCGCGGTGCCCAGACCGACCACGCCGGGTGCCACGGCGAGCATGCGCTCCACAGCCGGGTCGTCCCATGCATCGGAGAGGTCGCCTTCCGCCGTTTCGTCCTGCAGGTAGAACTGGAAGTAGTCCGCGAAGAGTTCGAGTTTGTGTGACTGCATGTTGTCGCTCCCTGCTCAATGAATCGATGACCGGTTTTACTGGCTTCCGTTGCGAACGGCGTTCCCGACTTTCGCTTTCGTTGCCGGCGAAGGGGGCGCCAGACGCATCCGCGAAAGCACGCGCTTCGCATTGGCCGCGCAATCCATGTCCTGCGGCTTCGCCTCGATCTGCTCCATCAGTTCGACCAGCTGTGCCTTGCTTTGAGCGAGCCGAGCCTGCTGTGCCTCGATCTCGTCCACCTTGCGGCGCAGCGTGTCGAGCAGCGCATGGTGTTCCCATTGCGCGAGGTCTCCGGGCAGCAGTTTGCGCAGTTCATCGAGGCTGAAGCCTGCCTTCTGCGCGGTGGTGATGAGCTGAAGCACCGTCACGGCATCGGCGGGATAGCTGCGGTATCCGTTGGCCTGGCGCTCGACGGCCTTGAGCAGGCCGACGCGTTCGTAGAAGCGGATGCGCGAGGGCGCAAGGCTCGTGCGTTGGGCGAGTTCTCCGATCTTCATGTGGGCAATGCTTCGTGCAAGGCGCGGAGTTTGACATTGAACCTTGCTTCAAGCTTAGTCTCGCGCCTTTACGCAGACAGAACGAGGAAGCCCGATGCAGACGATATTGGGAGCGAACGGCCAGATCGCGACAGAGCTCGCGCGTGAATTGCGGCGTAGCCACACCAGCGACGTGAAGCTGGTGAGCCGCCATCCGCGCAAGGTCGACGGCGCCGATGTGCTGGTGTCCGCGAACCTTCTCGATGCGCGACAGACCGCCGAGGCGGTCGAGGGCAGCAGCATCGTCTACTTCACCGCCGGGCTGCCCCCTGACACGCAACTGTGGGAAGCGCAGTTTCCCGCGATGCTGAAGAACGCCCTCGACGCCTGTCGCGCGGCGCGCGCGAAGTTCGCGTACTTCGACAACACCTACATGTACCCGCAGGACGATCGCCTCCAGACCGAGGAAACGCCTTTCATGCCGGTCGGGCGCAAGGGCAGGGTGCGCGCCGCGATGGCTTCCATGGTGCTCGAGGAGATGGCGCGCGGCGACATCCCGGTCCTCATCGGCCGGGCTCCGGAGTTCTACGGGCCGGGCAGGACGCAGAGCTTCACCAACGCACTGGTGATCGACAGGCTCAAGGCCGGAAGGACGCCCCGCGTGCCGGTGCGCGACGACAGGCTGCGCACGCTCATCTGGACGCCCGATGCGAGCCGTGCACTGGCCGCCATCGGAAACACGCCCGATGCGTTCGGGCAGACATGGCATCTGCCGTGCTGCGACGACCGGCTCACCTACAAGGAGTTCGTCGCGATGGCTTGCGGGGTGTTCGGCAGGGACGCCGCGCACAAGGTCATCGGCAGGTGGACACTGATGGCCGCCGGCATCTTCTCGAAGCAGGTGCGCGAGATCTCCGAGCTGCTGCCGCGGTACGGGCACGACAACCTCTTCGACTCCACGAAGTTCAAGCGGCGATTTCCGGGATTCGAGCCAACCACCTACCGGCAGGGGCTGGAGCTGATTCGCCAGGAAATCGGCGAAGCCTGAGCCGCCTCGGGCGGCCCCCGAACAGCCGCTCATGAAGAGAGGCTGCGGGAGCGATCGGACGAGGCTTGCGTGGTCAGGCAATGTTCAGAAATTCGTCCGAATATTGAATCCCAAAGCATTACTTTTCGTTCGCGGACTTGGCTCCCGGTCGGGGGTGAAAGCCCGCAAGGCGAACTGGAGGTTGCGATGTTCGTGACCAGCATGAGTCCTGTCGCAGCGTCGGCAACGACGTATCGGGTCTGGACGGATGATCCTGGCGGTTTCTCCACTCAGAGGATCGCGCCGATGCACCACAACTTCCACGAACATCCGCTGTTCCAGGTGCCCGAGCTCGTGAAGCTCGGGATGGAGCTGTCGAAGGTGGACCAGTGCAGGTTCATGGACCCGAAGAGAACGGTCTCGTCCTCGCTGGCGCACGAGGGGCGGCCTCCCGGCGGGCGCAGCTTCGAGGAGTTCTTCGAGTGCATGGAGGAGCCGAGTTCGTCGGTCGCCTTCTACAACATCGAAGTCATTCCCCGCTACCAGGCGCTGCTGATGTCGGTGGTGAACTCGATGCGCTCGCTGGTCGAGCGCGAGCAGCCGGACATCTTCAGGGTGAACGGATTCGTCTTCTTCTCCGCCCCGCCTTCGGTCACGCCCTTCCACATCGACCGGGAGAACAACTTCTGGCTGCAACTGCACGGCCACAAGACGCTCAACGTGTGGGACCACCGAGACCGCAGCATCGTGCCGGCCGATGCCGTTGAAGATTTCATCGTCACGCAGTCGCTGAAGAAGGTGCGCTTCGACGAAGCCTTCCTGCCGCTCGGGCTGGAGTTCGACGCGAAGCCGGGAGACGCCATCTACTTCCCGAGCACCTCGCCTCACATGACGAGATCACGGGTCGGCTCGGGCGACCCTGGCGATCGCCTCTCGATCTCGATCGGTGTGACCTTCTACACCGCGACAACGCGCGAAGTGGCCCGCATTCACCAGGTGAACAGGCTGATGCGCAAGTGCGGGCTGTCACCCTCGTATCCGAGAGAGTCGCCCACCGCGGATGCAATCAAGTCGGCAATAGGCGGCTTCGTCGGCGCGGGGCGTGCCCGGCTGGGCAGGGCGCGCGCGCGCTTCATCAACATGACCACGTCGCGGCGCCTGCGGCATACGCCGCCGCCGGGTTCCTACTGACGAGGAAACGCGGCCCCCGTCGGCTCAGATTCCTTCGACGATCCGCAGATCCCGCTCCGCGCCATCGCCCAGTGCGGCGAGCGCGGCCTTGTACTCGGGGCTGTCGTGCGTGGCGGTAGCCTGCTCGACGCTGTCGAACTCGATCAGCACGGTGCGCTCGGACAATCCGAATTCGTAGACCTTGGCGGGCAGGCCGCGTGCCAGGAAGCGCCCGCCGCCGGCGGTGATCGCAGGGGCTGCGAGCTTGGCGTATGCCGCGAGCTTGTCGGCGTCCTTGATGGCGCGGTATGCGCTGACCCAATAGGCTTTTGCCATGGTGATTTCTTTCTCTCGTTGGCTGGTGAAAGACGTAGCTTGCCCATTTCGGGAGCGGCTGTCTTTTCAGTGGCCATTCGAGGCGGTGCCGGTGCTGGTGCCCGTTCGGGTTCGTCCAGCCTCGATGCGGCAGCTTCAGCAGGCCGGAGAAACGCTTGCTCCATCCGCGGCAATCGACACCCCGTCGTCGCGCCCGGGCTGCCACGTCAGCAGCCCGCGCTGCATCGCCTCGCGCACGGCCTGCGTGCGCGAGTTCACGCCGAGCTTGCGGTAGACGCTCTTCACCTGCGCCTCGATGGTGTTGATGGAGCGGTGCGTCTCCTCGGCGATCTGCCGGTTGGTCGCGCCGCGCGCGATCATGCACAGCACCTTCAACTCGCGCGAAGACAAGGCGATGGAGGTCGTTTCGGGCGCCGGTTCGCCGCGAGCGGTGAACGCGATGGCGCCGAGGATGCCCTGCGCGGTGCGCGCCGCGGCCGGAGCGTCGCCGGCCTCGATGGAGTGCAGCAGCGACGCGAGCTGGACCTCGCTGGCCTGCGTGAACAGCTGGCACAGCGCGCCGGCCACCGCCACTGCATGGGCAGAATGCCCGAACCCGGGCTGGGGCGCGAAGGCACGGGGCGGAAGGCGGTCTGCGTACATGGGCGCGGCGACCGCCTCGGGAGCATGGAGGGACAGCATCTTGAAAGCGGAAAGTGGTGCCGGCCCGAGGTCGGCGGATCGCTGACCGGACCACCGGAAAGCGAGGTCAATGGTATTAATCGCCTCGCGCTCGCGCACCCGCTTTCGGGGGGCAAATGTGCTGCGGATCACATTCCGGTGCAAAGAGCCCGGTGGCCTTCGGATGGGCTCTGCCAGGGCCTGGGTTCGAATGCAGGGCGACTGGTCGGCGCCTGAAAGACCCCTCCGGGGGCGTGCCGTACTGCCAAACAGGAAAGTACGAAGAATTCATTATTCTGGCAACATCGCGCTCCCGACGCCGACGGCCATGCTGAACTTCTCCACAGACGACATCCGCCCTCAGGACCGCTTCGACCACTGGTGCGAGGTGCGTGGGCGGCATCTCTTCGGCGTCACCATCGAGCTCGACCGCGCGCGGCGCGAGGCCTTCCAGGGGCGGTTCGCCGCGGTCGCGGTCGGCGGGGCGACGGTTTCCGAGCTGCGCGCGTCTTCCTACCGGGTGAGCCGCACGCCGGCCGACATCGCGCGGGTGGCGGGCCAGAGCCTGTGCATCGGGCTGCAGGTGCGCGGCCCGGGGTGGATCGGCGTGGGCCGGGCGCCGCCGCAGCGCGTGCGCGAGGGCGATCTCGTGGTCAACCACTCCGACCTGCCTTATGCCGGGGTTCCGGAGCGCTCCGACGGCTTCGACTTCCGCACCCTGCGGATTCCGCTGACGCAGGAGCTGCTGCTGGGCGCGCAGGCCGAGGACCTGTTCGCCACGCCGATGGACACGGCCCTGCCTGTGGCGCGGCCGCTGATGGCGCTGTTCCATGCGCTGACCACGCGCCCGGCCGACATCTCCAACCCCGAGGCCGAGGTGGCGCACGTCGCGCGGCTGGCGCTGGTGTCGCGAGGGCGTCTCGCGCCGGGCCTGCCCGAGAGCCGCGCCGCGCTGCGCAGCGGTCTGCTGCATGCCGCGCGCGGCATCCTGTCGCGCGACCTGCGGCAGCCCGGCCTGTCGCCCGGCGCGGTGGCGCGCGAACTGGGCATCTCGCTGCGACAGGTGCATGTGCTGTTCGAGCCCACGGGGCAGTCCTTCGCCCGCACGCTCACTGCGATGCGGCTGGAGTGCGCATCGCGCATGCTGGCCTCGGAGCCGGGGCGTTCGGTCACCGACATCGCCTACCTCTGCGGCTTCGACAGCATCGCGACCTTCTACCGTGCGTTCCGCGCGGCCTACGAGATGACGCCCAACGACGCCCGCGCGATGGCTCGAGGCACTGCACATGAGGTGGCCGGCGAGCCCGGATGAGGGCGTTTGCGCGCATTGAGAAGACGCAGCGCGCGCCTTCGCGAATCATGCGCGCCCATGTACCTGCATCCCCTGACAGCCAGCCTGCCGACCGCAGAGCGGGCGTCGCTCGCGCGACAGTGCCAGCTGCGGCACTTCAAGCGCAACGAGACCGTGCTCGAGGTCGGCGAATCGACCGACCAGCTCTACTGCGTGGCGACCGGCCTGCTGCGCGTGGTGACGCCCGAGCGCGAGCACAAGCCCGAGTTCACGAGCGAGTTCATCCGGCCCGACGGCTTCTTCGATCTCCCGGTCCGCGAGGACAGTTACCGCGCCGAACAGTCGCTGGTGGCGGTACTGCCTTCATCGGTGTACCTCGTGCCAGTGGCGGCCATGCGCGAGCTGTGCGCGCGCCGCCCCGAAGTCGCCATGGCGCTGCTGGGACTCGTGGTCAGCCGCATGGGCATGCTGCGCGGCCAGATGCGGCGCGTGTCCACGCTGCCTTCGGAAGAACTGGTTCACCGCGTGCTGCACCAGCTCACGCAGCTGGCGCCGGTGCGCGAGGGAAGCTACGACAAGCGCATCTCGCAGTCGATGATCGCCTCGTACTCGGGCCTGTCGCGCGAGGTGGTCAACAAGACCATGCGCGACATGGAACACCGCGGCCTGCTGCGGCGCGACGCGCAGGCGGTGCACGTGGCTTGGCAGCCTGCCTGAGCCGATCCGATTCGATTCGATCTGATTAGCAGCCTCCCATGTTTGTGTGTTCCCCGGAAGTGGCCTTGGCAAGCACCATTCGGAGATGTACCTACATCCCCTGATGGCGAGCCTGCCGATGGCGGAGCGCGCGAAGCTCGGTGAATCCAGCCGCCTGCATTCCTACAAGCGCAGCGAAGTCGTGCTGACGGCCGGCGATTCCACCGACCAGATCTACTGCGTTGCAAGCGGCCTGTTGCGAGTGGTCACGCTGGACCATCGCGACGGCTCCGAGATGACGACGGAGCTCATCGGCCCCAACGACTTCTTCTTCGACCTGTCGATACGCGAAGACAGCTACCGCTCGAAGCAGACGCTCATTGCAGCCCTGCCTTCGTCGGTGTACCTGGTGCCCATCGCGGAGATACGGGCCCTGTGCGCCAGGCACCCCGAAGTCGCGCTGGGCCTGCTGGGGCTCGCGATGAAGCGCATGAGCACGCTGCGTGGCCAGTTCCATCGCATCTCGGTGCTTCCTGCCGAAGACTCCGTGCTGCGCGTGCTGCAGCAGCTCACGCGGCTCGCGCCCGCGGGGCAGCGGGGCTACGACAAGCGCATCACGCAATCGGTGATCGCGTCGTACTCGGGGTTGTCGCGCGAGGTGGTCAACAAGACCATGCGCGACTTCGAGCTGCGCGGCCTGGTGCGCCGCGACGATGACGGCGTGCACGTCGCCAACGATTTCGCGACGACCGACTTCGCCTGAAAAAAGCCCGGCAATCGCGGCCGGGCGTTCGCTTTCAATCTTCGCGGGACTCGCCCGCGCGCCGCACGCGCGGCATGTCGAAGAACTCCGGCGGAAGCATCGGGTCATGCTGCAGCGGCTCCGTCGCCGACAAGCTCTGCTCGATGGGCAGCAGCCCGCCGAAGTCGGTGGCGGCGAAGTCGGGCTGCACGTGGATGCCGTGCTCGTCGCGCCGCACAAGGCCGCGGTTCTCCATGTCGCGCATGGTCTTGTTGACCACCTCGCGCGATAACCCCGAATACGAGGCGATCACCGATTGCGTGATGCGCTTGTCGTAGCCGCCCGTGCCCGCGGGCGCGAGCAGCGTGAGCTGGTGCAGCACGCGCCCCACCAGGTCTTCGGCCGATAGCGCGGAGATGCGGCGCAGCTGGCTGCGGATGACGCTCATGCGCTTCATCGCGAGCCCGAGCAGGCCGATGGCCACTTCAGGATGCGCACCGCACAGGCGGCGGATGGCGGCCACGGGCACCAGGTAGACGGCCGAAGGCAGTGCGGCCACGAGCGTCTGCATGGCCTGGTATCGGTCCTCCGCGAAGGAGGGGCTCAGGAAGAAATCGTCCTGGCGGATGAAGTCGGTGGTGACGTCGCTGGCCTGCGGGTTGCCCTTGCCGTGGGCGACGACGCGCAGAAGCCCGCTGGCCACGCAGTAGATGCGGTCGGTCCAGGTGTCGGCGGCCAGCACGGTCTCGTTGCGCCTGAAGGAGCGCAGCTCGCAGCTGTGGACGAGTGCCGCCCGTTCTGCCGGCGGCACGTTGGCGATGAGGGGATGCAGGTACATGGCTTGCGCAATGCCCGGCCCGCGGCTGTCGATGCGTGCGAGGCGGGCGGAAAGAAAAGCCCCGGCGGGCGCGCGGGAGCGCACGCGCCGGGGCAGGGGGACGACGCTCAGCGGGCCGAGGCGATCGTCGACACGGCGGAGTTGCCCACCGCGGTCGCCGTCACCTGGTTGCCTGCGGCGCGCAGCGTGCTGCCGGCGGTCGCACCGGTGACGCCCACGCCGTAGTTCACGGCGGTGGCGGTCGCGGTGATGGCGCCGCTGTTGGTCTGGTAGTTGCCCACCGCGACCGTCGGACGGTTGGCCGCCGTGGCAGCCACGGTCACCGCGTTGGTGGCCGAGTTGCCGTAGGCCTGCGCGGCGACGGTGTTGTTGGTCAGCGCGGCGGTGCCGCTCGTCAGGCCGGGTGCCGTGCCGGCGCTCGTGCCGTTGAGCGCGACCTGGTAGGTGCCGCTCGCGCTGGCCGACACGTTGCCGGTGTTGCCCTGCGTGTTGAGCAGCGCCGCCGTGGCCTGCGTGGCGCCGCCGGCCGAGCTGCCCGCGACCGGCGAGGCCGCGGCGTAGCCGCTGCCTGCCGACACGTTCAGCGCGTTGCTGGCGGCGTTGCCGCGTGCCAGCGCCGTGGTGCTGTTGCCGTCGATGGTGATGCCGCTGTTCAGCGCCGCGGCCGTTGCCGGTGCGGTGCCGTCGAGCTTGAACGTGGCCGAGGTCGAGGCGTTGGCCGTCACGGCAGCGCTGCTGGACTGGGTGTTGTTCAGGCCCGCGCTCGCGCCGAGCACCGCCGCGCCGTTGAGCGCCACGCTGTTGTCGGCACGGTTGGCCGAGGCTTCGGCGGTCGTGCTGTTGCCGCTGATGGTCGCCGTGCTGTTGGCAAGGCCCGTCGTGGCCGCGGCCGTCTGGTCCTGGTTGTACAGGCTCGTCGTCGCGGTGCTGCTCACCGAGGTCGTTGCCGACTGCGCGTTGTTCAGCACGTGGTCACCCGTGGCGGTGCCGGCCACCAGCTGCGCGTTGGCGGTGGCGCCGGCCGGCGTCACGTTGGAGGCCTTCACGCTCAGCGTGTTGGTGACGTCGTTGATCACGCCCAGCGACACGTTCTTGTTGCCCGAGATGTCCACCGACGAAGCCGAGACCGCGCCCGGCGCGTACAGCGCCAGGTTCGAGCTCGCCGAGACGGCCGCGTTGCTCGACTGCGCCGACGACAGGGCCGAGGTGCTCGAGACGTTGGTGCCGGCCAGGCTCAGGCTGTTGGTGGCCGTGTTCGCCACCGCGCTGCCGCGCTGGCTGTTGCCGGACACGCTCAGCGTCGAGCCGGAGATGGCCGCGCCAGCCGTCGCGTCGATGGCGTAGGTGCCGTAGACGCTGGTCGTCAGTGCCGCCGCGCCGGTGACCTGCTGCACGTTCGACAGCGTGTGGTCGGCCTGCGCGCCGGTCGCACCGCCCGTGAGGCTGCCGGCGCTGGCCGTGGTCGCACCGCCGGAGGCGATGGTGTTGCCGGTGACCGAGGCGCTGTTGGCGGCGCTGTTGCCCGTGACGGCAGCATTGCTGCTGTTGCCGTTGACCGCGAGCTGCGAGCCCGTGACGTTGCCGCCCACCGCGACCGTGACGCCGCCCTGGTTCGGGATGGCTGCGACAGCCGACGTGCCGGGGATGGTGGCGTTGAACGGAACCGTCGCACCGGCCAGCAGCTGGCTGTACGTGCCGACGGAGACAGGCCCCAGGATGGATGCGGCCGCGGTCAGCATGCCGGCGGTGGCGCCGCTGCCCGTGGTCCAGCCATGGCTGGTCAGGTAGGCGATCTCGGCCGACGTGAGGGTCGAGATATCAACGACCAGCACGCCGCTGGTGATCGTGGTGGTGCCGCCGGAGGTATTGCCGCCCAGCGCATCGGTGTCGAACACCCGCGCGCCATAGCTGAACGGCGTGGCGGGCGAAGCCGGCGTACCCGGCGTGCCGGCCTGGCCGGCGAGCGCCTGCACCGAGGCGCTGCTGCCCTGCACGTTCTGCACCGCGCTGGAGGTCGACAGGCTGTTGCCCGCGAGCGTCAGGCCGTTGGTGGCGCTGTTGCTCGTGGCCGCGGCGCTGGCGCTGTTGCCGTTCGATGCCACGCTGGAGCCGGTGACGTCGCCGCCGATCTGGGTGCGGATCTGCGAAGCGGTCGCGCCCGGGCCGTCGCCGGAACGCAGCGACGCGGTCAGGCTGCCCGAGGCGTTCTGCACGCTCTGCACGCTGAAGGCTGCATCGGTGGTGGCGGTGCCGCCGTTGCTCACCGCGCGCGGCTGGGCCGTGACGGTCGCGAGCGTGTTGCCCGACACGTCGAGGGTGTTGCCGCCCGCGCGGTTGCCGTAGGCCAGGGCCTGCAGCTGGTTGCCCGAGGTCGCCACGGTCGATGCGGCGACGTTGTCCTCGATGGCCGTGGAAACCACGTTGCCGCCCGAGGCCGTCGCGGTGACCGAGCCGACCGCGTTCTGCACGCTGGTGACGTTGCCCACCGAGGCTGCGCCGGCCACGGTGGCGCCGGTGCCCAGCGCCAGCTTGGCGGCGTTGGTCGCGTCGTTGCCGTAGGCGGCTGCGACGAAGGCGTTGCCCTGGTTCGACACGGCGCTGCGGGTGACGTTGCCTTCGATCAGCACCGCCTGCGCGCCCAGGGGCGAGATGCTGGTGCCGTCGGCCACGGCGCTCACCGCGCCGGCGGCCGTCTGGTTGCTCAGCACGCCATAGGCCGCGACCACGCCGGCCGAGCCGGCGGCCGGCGTCGCCACCGAGGCGGGTGCCTCGGAGGGCGCCACGCTGGCGCTGTTGGCGGTCACGTTCAGGCTGTTGGCGGCCGAGTTGCCATAGGCCACTGCGCGCTGCAGGTTGTTGGTGAGCGCGACGGTGCTGTCGGTGGCGTGCGTGCCGACGTAGGCCGCGGCGGTCGAGCCCGCGAGCAGGGCGCCGACCGGCGAGGCGCCGTCGGTCACCTGCACGCTGGCCACGCCCGCGCCGGAGCCCACGGTGGTGCCGGTCAGCGACAGCGCGTTGCTGGCGCTGTTGCTCACGCCCACGGCTTCCTGCGTGTTGTTGCCCACGGTGAAGGTGCTGCCGTGGATGGTGTCGCCGCCGGTGCCGCGCGAATCGGCCATCAGGCCGACGATGGAGCCCACCGTCTGCGCCGAGACCGGTGCCGAGTAGTTGCCCTGCAGGCTGGTGATCGTGGCCGCGCCCGAGGCCCCGACGTTGCCGTCGGGCAGGCTGCCGCCGGACAGCACGGCATCGGCGCCCGACAGCGGCAGCGCGTTGGCTGCGAGCGCGAGGCTCTGGCTGGCGTTGTTGCCGTAGGCAGTGGCGGCCGTGCGGTTGCCCGTGACCGAGACGGCGCTGGCGTTGTTGGTGCCGTTCTCCGAACCGGTGATGGCGCCGACGACGCTCGGGCCGGCGATGGCGCTCACGCCGCCGTTGTAGTTGCTCTGCTGGTTGGCCAGAGCGGCGGTCGCGGTGAACGCGGCGGCATCCTTGCCGCTCAGGATCGCGTTCGAGCCTGCATTGCCGGTGGCCGAGGCGGTGATCGCGTTGTTCGCCACGGTGACCGCGCCGCCGTCCATCGACTGCGCAGCGGCGACGACGCCCGTGCCCTGCGTGGCGGCGCTGAGCGACACGCCAACGTTGCCCTGGCTGTTGGCCACGGCCAGATCGGCCGCGAGCGTGCTCGACAGGCTGCCGCCGTTGTAGGCGCCGGTGTTGACGGTGGGAGCGCCCGAGCCGGAGACCGACACGCCGTCGGCCAGCACGATGCGGTTGCCGGCCGTGCCGGCGGTCGCGCCGAGGGCTTCGTTGCCCGTGGCGGCGCTGGAGATGGTGTTGCCCTGGACCGAGAGCGAGCCCTTCAGCGTGTTGGTGCCGCCCACGGTGCCGCTGCCGATGGAAGCGATCACGCTGTTGCCGTTGGCCTGCGCCGAGTGCGTGACCGGCGTGGCCGACTGGTTCAGCTGCTGGTTGGAGACCACGGCCGAGCCGGTGAAGGCCGGTGCGCCGCCGGACTGCACGCCGATGGTGCTGTTGGCGGTGTTGCCCTTGAGCGTGGCCGAGACCGTGTTGCCGTCGAGCACAGGTGCCGCGGCGACGTTGTTGTTGCCGTCGGCGGTCAGCGAGAGCGCCAGGGCGTTGCCGCTGGCCGATGCGGAAGAGGCCGCGCCGGTGCCTTGCTGCACCGAGGTCGCGACCAGGCTGCCGTGCGCCGTGCTGCCGGCGCCGGCGGGCGTGTAGTTGATCGTGACCGAGCCGGGGGTGGTCGAGGCGTAGTCGACCGGCACCGTGCCGGAGATGGTCGACGAGCCGCTGTTGAGCGTGGTGCTCGCCGAGATGGTGTTGGCGGTGTTGGCCGCGCCGCCGCTGGAGAAGCCGTCGAGGTCGACGCGCACCGTGTTGCCGTTGGCGTTGCTGGAGACCACGCCGCTGTTCGTCTGCACGCCCAGCGAGGCCGCGCCTTCCGCCGGCACCGGGCCGGTGCCGCCGGCGAGCGACAGGTCGATTGCGTTGGTGAAGGCGTTGGCCGTGGCGGAGGCCTTCACGCTGTTCTGCGTGACGGTGTTGCTGCTGCCGGTCTGCGCGCCGTCAGTGCTGAGGTCGATGACGCTGCCGGAGGCCGTGGCCGTCACCGGCTGCGCCTTGTCCTGCACCGACTGCACGCTCTGGTAGGCCGTGGTGTTGACGGCCACCGCGGGAATGGTGGAGACCGTCGTGTCGGCGGCCTGCGCGCCACCGGCTACGAGCGTGGCCAGCACGGCAAGGCCGATGCTGCTGAGCGGCGCGCCGTTGGCACGGCCGCGCGGGTTCTTGCTGCGGTTCTTCTGCATGGTTCTTCCTTTGATGGATCTGGAAAAAAAGACTGGTTCGATGAATGGCGGAATGACGGATGCCGCGCCGTGCTGCGATGAAGACTTCGTGGTGCCTCTGGGTTACTTCCCTCCGGTTGCGTTCTCCTCACGGACCGGACGGGCCGGTCCACCCCTCCCCGCGCCCTGGACGCGGAGCTTGGCGATCTCCTGCAGGCCGGGGCCGTCGCGATGGATCGACGTGTCGGCCTTGTCTGGACGCCATGTGACGCTGATGCCGCCGGGCGCGATGCCGCGCGATGCGAGCGCGGTGGTGACCACGCCGATGCGCTGGTCGGTGAGCAGGTCGCGCTTGCCCGCGTCCCAGTTCTCGGTGTCGCGCGCGACCAGCACGACTTCGGTGGGCGCCTTGGCCGCGGCCGCCGCGATCTGGTCGATGAGGTTCAGCGTGCCGCCCGTGAGCGCGGCCGCGCCGAACTCGAAGGGGATCTGCAGGCTCGAGCCCGTGAGGCTCGCGCCCGTCTGGCTGGCCGCGTTGACGGCCTCGCCCTGTTGCACCGGGGCGCCCGCCGCGTCGACGAGCGGGTTGGGCACGGTGCGCAGCTGCTCGGCGGGCGTGAGGGTCAGCTCGCCGGTCATGCGCATGCCCAGGCAGGGATTCGGGTCGACCTTCGACACCGCCGCCACCAGGCGCACCACGCCTTCCTCGAGCGCGGCGCGCACGCCCATCTGCACCGGCTCCTGGCCCTTGGCGCCCACGTCGATGTCGTAGAGCTTGCTGCCGAAGAAGCGGAAGACGTTGAAGCCGACTTCGTAGCCGTTGAACTGCTTCGTCAGGCTGATGGTCTTCACGATCATCAGCGTCTTGGTGTCGACGATGCGCAGGTCGATGCCCACCGACTGGCTGAAGGTGCGCGCCTTCACGCCCACCTGGTTCACGCCGATCTCGGCGCCGCCGGAGTTGATGTTGTAGTTGAGCTCGGTGATGCCGCCCACGATGAAGTAGTCGGACTTGTTGATCGAGCCGCCGAAGTACGGCAGCCACGGCACCGTCTGGCCGCCGTTCGGGCCCGCGAGCTGGTGGGTGCGGCCGTCGCCGAGCTGGCGGCGATCGGCATAGCCAAGTTCGCGCTCCGCGATCACCGGGTCGAAGCGCTCGGCCACCTGCACGGCGCCGCCGAGCTTGCCCAGCGCCGAATACACCATGAGCGCGCCGCCCTGCGTGATGGCGTTGCCTTCGTTGATGCTGTACTTGCCGGTGTAGTCCTTCACGTCGCCCACGGTGATGACGATGGGCGGGCGCTGCGTGGCCGCCACGTGGTCGCCGAAGCAGGCGAGCACGGCTTCCATGGGCGTGACGTTCTCGCGCACGGCGGGGCCCAGCACCACGGGTGCTTCCTTCGGCGCCATCTGCTGCTGCGGCGCGACGACGCAGCCGGCCAGGCTCATGACGGCGGCGGAGGCGGCGAGGGCGCGCGACGCGGCTTTTCCGCGCGGCAATGCGCGGATCGACTTGAATGGAGTCATTCCTTTTTCTTCCCTGTCGGTTGGGTGGTCAGTTGAGTGCGCCGAAGGCGCAGGCCGTGCTGCCGCTGATGCTTGCGCTCTGGCTGCCGGTGTTGGTCTGATTGGAGTTCAGGGCCTGGCTCGACCAGCCCTGCACGTTGCTGGTGGTGGAACCGATCACCGCGGAGCCGACGGCGCCGCTGTTGGCCTGGCCGGTGCTCACCGTGCCGGTGCCTCCGACGCCGGTGCTCGAGTTGCCGGTGGAGTTGGCCGACGCGCCGCTGGTGCCGGGCGAGTTGGCGGTGGTGCTGTTGGTGCCCTGGTTGCCCTGCGCGGTCGAGGTGACGTCGCAGTTGTACTGCTTGCCTACGTAGTTGTTGGTGGTGTAGTTGGCCGCGCCGTAGGAGCCGGCTTTCTTGCGCTGGATCATGTCCTGCACCGCGGCCTGGTTGGCCTTGTCGGCGGAGGTCTGGAACTGCCAGGCGCTGTTCTCGCCGACGTTGTTGGCCGACGCGCATGCGCCCGCGACGGCGAGCAGCGCGCACAGCGCGGCGCGCGCGGCATTGAACGAAAAGGAGCGCGAAGCGAAGGAGGAGCGCGACGCGGCGGAAGGCCGGTGCGCATGCGCTGCGCGAGTGCCGGTGAAGGCCTGGGCAAGTTGGGTGGGCATGGGAATCCTGCGGAAGGAAATGGAAAACATGGGAATCGGGTGAACGCGATGCGGGCGGGTCAGGCGCGCATCGCCCTTTGCACGGGCTTCGGGAAGCCGGGCCACGCGAGCAGCTCGCCGCCCTCGCTGCCGGCTTCGCCACCGCGCAGCGACGGCGAGGCTGGCGGCCTGGGCGCGTGCAATGCGGCTTCGAGCGCGCGGTACTGCGCGGCGGCGATGAGGTCGTGTTCGCTGGCGTTGGCAGGCTGCGGGCTGCACTCCTGCATCAGCTCCAGCACGGCGCGCTGCATCAGCAGCAGGTCGGTGCTCAGCCGCGCGAGGCGCAGCTCCATGTCCGTGGGGATGCTCATGCCTTGCCTCCTTCCCGGCCGACGCCGTAGCCCTGCAGCCATTGCGCGCCGGCGCGGGATGCGATGTGCACGTCGTCGTCGCGCTCGATGCCCTCGACCACCACGTGCGGCGCGAAGTGCGCGCACATGGCGAGCATTCCGCGCAGGCACTCGCGGCCGAATTCGCTGTCTCGCGCACGGCGCAGCAGGGCCGCGTCGAGCTTCACGATGTCGGGTCCGCAGGCCTGCACGGCCGCGAGGTTGTCGGTGCCGCTGCCGAAGTCGCGGATGGCGATGCGGCAGCCGCGCAGCTGCAGCTGCACGCAGAAGTCGTGCGCCGCCTCGAGGTCGGGCAGCGCGGCGCTGTCCGAGATCTCGATGACGAGCCGCGAGGCCAGCGCGGGCTCCCTGTCGAGCACCGCGAGCAGCGAGGCCCACCAGTGGTCGATCTGGATGCCTTGCGCCGAGATGCTCACGCCGACGTGCGCCGAGGGCTGCAGCCGCAGTGCGGCGACCGCGCGCCGCATCACGGTGCGGTCGAAGGCGCGCGTGAGGCCCAGGCGCTGCAGGCACGGCATGAACACTTCAGGCACGAGCGAGGCGGCGTCGCCGCGGCCCGGCGCGATGCGCGCGCGGCCGCCGCGGTAGAGCGTGGTCGCGACGCTGCCGGGGTGGACCACCGGCTGCCACGAGAACGAGAGTTCCTCGGCGCGCAACGCCTCGCTCACGCGCACCGCGACGTCCATGTCGGCGCGATAGAGCTGGCGCCAGCCGTCGGCCCGGCTTTCGCGCGAGTCGGGGAAGGGCTGCGCGGTCCACAGCGTGAGCTCGATCTCGGAGGCGCCGAGCTGCTCGGGCGAGCGCACGTCGATCCAGTCGGCATGCAGCTGCACCAGCGCGGCGATGCCGCCTGCGCGCACGGGCTCGGCGCCGAGCACCGCGAGCAGCGTCTCGATGGGACGGCTCGCCCGGCGCGAAGGCTGCGACGGCTTGCCGGGCTCGTGTGCGCCCGAAGCCGCACCGTCGAAGGCCTCGTTGGCCCACAGCAGGAAGCAGTCGTCGCGCAGCCGGGCCATGTCGGACGACGGCAACGCGGTGAAGTTGGCGCACAGCCGCCGCTGCACTTCGAGGCTCGCGGCCGATGCGAAGTCCTGCCCATAGGCCTCGGCGAGATGCGGCAGGTTCGCGACGAACACGAAGGCGCAGGCCCTGCGCGCCGCGACACGATCGGCGGGCGTTGCGCCGGCCCTGGCCGTGGTGTCGGCGGCGGCCTCGGCATGCGGGCCATGCGCGCGGCCTCCAGCGGATGCACGCGGCGCCCATGCGGCGGGGCGATGCATGCCTGCAGGCCAGGCGGTCGGTGATGAGAGAGCAGCCATTTGCGTCCTCGATCGAATTTCTTTTTCTCGAACCCAGTGAAGAGAGAAGAGGCCGCGTTTCTTGCGGCAACAGTTCTCCATCCCGCGCTGCGGCGCGGAATCAAGACGGAAACCAGGAATCACCGGACGTGCGAAGGCCTCACGCAGTACGGCACTCCTTCGGGGAGCGCCGGCGATCGGCTATCGGGTCACGGGAGAGAGGGCGTGCGGTTCGCGAAATGCATCCGCGCGGCACGCGGCGACGGCTAGGTGTACGGCATGGACGTGGCCTTCGACTCGGTGGGGCCACGCGTTCGTGCGGCGGACCCGCGAACCGCATTCAGCGGCTCGTACGTTCGGTGGAACGAGGGTCTGCAGGCCATCACGTGCAAGCTCCGTAGGACAGTTGTGAAACAAAATGAATACTACGGATTGCAGTAGGAGGCCGCATTCGCTTTCGGGCCACGAATGTGTGCCAGTTCACATTTGTCAACATGACCAGGAGAAATCGCGGTTTCCTGGTCGAAGCGCCGCTGCGAGCTCGTCGTGCTCCTGTGCCAGAGGAAATCTCTGCTCAGAGAAAGGGCCGCCAGGCGGAACCGTCCAGCACGGCCTTCGCCAGTGCCACGCCTCCTCTTTTGTATGCATCCGAGATCTCGGCGGAGGCGGATTGCAGGTGGAGCAATTCCTCTGCAGTTGGCGCTCGTCTCAGACTGACCGGTTGTTTCGAGACGCAGGCGATGACTTCGCGCAGCTCCCGGATAACGGCCTGATGCTCGGGATACGGCTTGCACGATGAGCCACGTATCTCGCAGAGGGCCAGGTCGACGATCCATTGATTGTGAGGAACCCCGTCGCGAGCCATTCGCAGATGGCTTGCGTAGGCAGCATGGGGCTGAAGGGCGGCAAGAAAGGATGCTTGCGTCACGCCCCGCCATGTGTAGTGGGCAGACAGGTCGGCGATGAGCTTTTCATCGAGCGAAGCCACCGCTCTTGCGCATGCATACAGTGTGTCGAGCGGCTCGTACATCACGGATGGGAACTGGCGGAGCATGTGGGCCAGCTCTTTTCCGTCGTCCCGCAGCTTCGTCCAGAACCGGAGTGCGCCCTCCGGCTTCATGAAGCGGAAGTACGAAATCGCGTGGAGGAGACGAAGCACATCCGATTCAATGTAGAACACATCGCACCTGCAGTGGGTTGGCTTGAGACCGCCAATCGATTCTCCTGCATCGGCGGCCCTGCCTTCTCGTCAATCACGCGGTGACAGGCCTTCCCGGACTCCGGAGCAGGCTCACCACGCTCCCGGCCAAGGCCGCCAGCGCCGCCATCGCCAGCCCCAGATGCACCGCACTGTGCGACGGCAGCAGACCGAACACCAGGCTCATCGCCAGGCTTCCGAACGTCAGCCCCGTGAGCCGTGCAGTCCCTTGCGCTCCACCGGCCGCGCCGCTGCGTTCCTTGGGGGCGGAGAGCAGCATGTTCTGGTTGTTCGGTGTCTGGAAGAGACCGAAGCCGAAGCCGGCGAGGCTGGTGAAGAGCGCGATCGGCAGGGCCGGGTTGCCGCGGATCGGCCACAGCGCGCACAGCGCCAGCCCGGTTGCGAGGAACGCGCTGCCGGCCGCGCAGAGCCATGCCGTGGGCACCCGCTGGGCCAGGCGTGCCGACAGCGGCGCGGCCAGCATCACCGCCAGGGGCCAGGGCGTCATCAGCAGGCCGGTGGCCGCGGTGCTCTGGCCCAGCTCGTGCTGGATGTAGAAGGGCAATGCGACATAGCTGGCCATCTGGCCCGTGAAGCAGCAGACCGACGCGATGATCGAGATGCGGAACGAGTGCACGCGCAGCAGGTCGAGCGGGACCAATGGCGCCTTTTTCGGCATCTCGCGGCGCACCAGCAGGACCATGGAGACGACCGCGACCCCGAGCAGCGCCGCGCCATGCAGCAGGTTCGACGGCAGCCGGTCGCTGCCGAGCACGAACGTGGCGAACATGATCGCGTTGAGCGCGATGCTCCAGAAGTCGATGCGGTCCTTCGTCGGCGCAGCGCGCGGCAGCCTCGTGCATGCGGCGAGCACCAGGATGCCGATCGGCAGGTTCACCGCGAAGAGCCATGGCCAGCTCGCCGCCGAAAGTATGAGGGCGCCAATGGAGGGCCCCGCCGCCGTGGCGCCTGCGATCGCGAGCGCGTTCCAGGCGATGGCGCGGGCAAGCAGCCGGCGCGGGTAGGTGAAGCGCAGCAGCGCCAGGCCGAGCGGCATCACGGCGGCAGCACCGAGCCCCTGCAGGCATCTCGCGGCCACCAGCCACGGCAACGACGGAGAAAGCGCGCACAGCACCGACGCCGCGGTGAACAGCGCGACGCCGCCGGCGAACACGCGGTGATAGCCCAGCCTCGCGCCGATGGCCGAGGCGGGCAGCAGGAACATGACGACCGCGAGCTGGTAGGCCGTGATGATCCAGACTGCATCGGCAGGCGTCGCGTGCAGTTGCAGGGAGATGCTCGGCAACGCGACGTTGGCGATCGCGCCGTCGAGCACCACGAGCGCACCCGCGCCGAGGATGGCGGCGACGGCTGCGATGCGCCGAGGCAGCGGCAGGCCATCGGCATCGTTCGCCGCTTCGGTTTCGGCGGTGCGGGAGTCGGCGAAAGAGGAAGAGGAAGAAGAAGTGGTACTGGAAGTACCGGAGCGGAGTGAAGGTGAGAGCTGCATGGGAGTGGCCTGAAGAGACGCTCGATCGCGTCGGTCCAGAATAGGACGCGATGAAGCGCCGGCCCAGAGCGTGGCGCGCAGGTTGTTCCTGCATGCGGCGCCTGCCTGGACCCGTGAGGCTGTGCTAGCGTCGGGCATGCCGGACGCCGATCTCAACCTGCTGACCGCGTTGAACGCACTGCTCTCCGAAGGCAACGTGGCCAGGGCCGCCGAGCGCATGGGGCTGAGCGAATCGGCCATGAGCCGCACGCTGGCGCGGCTGAGGGAGGCGACCGGAGACCAGCTCCTGGTGCGCGCCGGGCGCGGCATGGTGCCCACGCCGCATGCTCTGGCACTGCGCGACCGCGTGAGAGATCTGGTGCAGGAGTCGCGCGCTGTCCTCCAGCCTGCCGACGCCGGCATGGACCCTCGCACGCTCCAGCGCCTCTTCACCATCAGGGCCAACGACGGCTTCATAGAAGCCTTCGCGCATGTGCTGGTGGCGCGGGTCGCCCGGGAAGCACCCGGCGTGCGCCTGCGCTTCGCGCCCAAGCCCGACAAGGACGTCCGCCCGCTGCGAGAGGGATTGATCGATCTCGATGTCGGCGTCCTCGGCGATTCGGCGGGGCCGGAGGTGCGCATCCAGGCGCTCTACCGGGACCGCTTCATCGGCGCGGTGCGCGAAGGCCATCCGCTGCTGGCCGAAGGCGAGATCACCGCCGAAGGCTACGCCGCCTGCGACCACGTGGTCACTTCCCGCCACGGCCGAAAGGAAGGTCCGGCGGATGTGGCGCTCGCGGCGATGGGGCTGGCGCGCAACGTCGCTGTCACCGTGCCCAGCTTCGGCTCCGCCTTGTCGATAGCGGCCGCGACCGACCTGGTGGCCCTGATACCCGCTTCGTACTTCGACCGACTGAGAGCGCAGAGCACGCTGCGTTCGTTCTCGCTGCCCATGCCCACGCAGCAGATCACCATCTCGCAGATGTGGCACCCGCGCCTCGACCGCGATCCCGCGCACCGATGGCTGCGGGGGGTGATCCTGGAGCTGTGCCGGGGGATGACCGAAGGCGGCGAGGCCTCGGCCTCGTCCTAGCCGTCGGCTGCTTCGTCGACGGGCGGCCCGCTCGTCGCTCCCGGTGCCGTCTCTGCCAGGTGCCTGCCCACCGTAGAGAGCAGGCCGCGCAACCAGCGATGTGCGCCCTGGTGCTGCGAGCGCTCGTGCCACAGCTGGTAGAAGCGCATGCGCGGAAATCCTTCGGGCGCCGGCAGGTTCACCACCGTCAGGCTGCGCGTGAACTGTTCGGCGAAGTGGCGCGCGGTGGTGAAGACGAGGTCGCTGCCGGCCACGAGATAGGGCGCCATAGCGTAGTAGGGCACGAAGACGCGCGCGTCGCGGGTCTGCCGCAGTCCGGCCAGGTGGCTGTCGACGACCGCGCGGTGCGACTTGGCGAAGGGCGTGGGCACCACGTGCGCGGCCGCCAGGTAGCGCGGCAGCGTCATCGCGCCCGGTGCGGCCAGCGGGTTGTTCGGGCTCATCATGCAGACGAGTTCGTCCTCGATCAGCAGCGACAGGTGCATGCGCTCGGGCGGCAGCGGCCAGTTGCCGATCACGATGTCGAGCTCGCCCTGTGCCAGCGCGCGCTCGTAGTCGTAGCCGGGCGTCAACGGGTGGATCAGCAGCCGCGCCTGCGGCGCCTCGGCGCGAAAGCGCGCCACCACCTCGGCCATGAAGCTGGCGGCCAGGTAGTCCGGCGTGGCGATGGTGAAGGTCACGGTGCTGGAGGCGGGCTCGAAGCGCTCCGGGCCGGCCAGCATGCGGTCGATTTCGCCGAGCACCTCGCGCGCGCTGTCGCGCAGCTGCAGCGCGCGGGCGGTGGGCACCATGCCGCCGCGCTCGCGCACCAGGATCGGGTCGCCGAAGGCGTCGCGCAGGCGCCGCAGCGCCGCGCTGATGGCGGGCTGGGTCTGGTTCATGCGAACCGCCGCGCGAGAAACGCTGCGCTCGGCCACCAGCGCCGCCAGCACGCGCAGCAGGTGGATGTCGACAAGGTCCTGGCTTCTCGTCATGTGTCTAGGGGTTCGACCGGATGGCGCGCCCTGGCGGGGCGCGACCTATCGCTCTGGTTTATGCCGCACATTCCGCGCGCCGTGCGCGCGGCGGGACCATTGTGCCTACAGTGCCTCCGCAGGCGGCGCTCCTTTTGCCGGTCCGCATCGCGGCGCCCCACATCAAGGACATGGAGACAAGCATGACATCAACCACAGCGGCCGCATCGGTCCGGCCTTCATCCACCCCGTCCGAGCTGGACGGGGTCTACCGCAAGATCATCTGGCGGCTCATTCCCTTCCTGATGCTGCTGTGGGTGCTGGCCTGGATCGACCGGGTCAACATCGGCTTCATCAAGCTCACCATGCTCGACGAGCTCAAGTGGAGCGAGGCGATGTACGGCCTGGGCGCGGGCATCTTCTTCCTGGGCTACTTCTTCTTCGAGGTGCCGAGCAACCTGCTGCTGCAGCGCATCGGGGCCAAGAAGACCATCATGCGCATCACCATCGGCTGGGGGCTGACCTCCATCGCCACGATGTTCGTGAAGACGCCGGAGATGTTCTATTTCCTGCGCTTCCTGCTGGGCGTGTTCGAGGCCGGCTTCTACCCCGGCATCATCCTGTACCTGACCTACTGGTTCCCCAACGACCGGCGCGCCAAGGCCTTCGGCATGTTCATGTCGGCCTCGGCCTTCGCGGGCGTGATCGGCGGGCCGCTGGCCGGCACCATCATGACGGGCATGCACGGCGTGAACGGCTGGTCGGGCTGGCAGTGGGTGCTGCTGCTGGAGGGCATTCCCTCGGTCATCGCCGGCTTCGTCACCTACTTCTACCTGACCGACAGGCCCGAGCAGGCCAACTGGCTCACGGCACGCGAACGCCAGCTGGTCCACGAAGACCTCGAGCGCGACGGCCGCTCGCTGGGGCAGCGCGAGCACAGCATGCTGGCCTCGCTCAGGAGCGGGCGCATCTGGCTGCTGATCCTGATCTTCTTCTGCATCATTGCCGCCAACTCCTCGCTGACCTTCTACGGCCCGACGCTGGTCAAGGAAGTGGGCTTCACCAACCCGGTGGCGGTGGGCTGGATCATGGCGGTGGCCTACCTGTGCGGCGCCATCGGCATGATCTGGAACGGCTTCCACTCCGACAAGCAGCAGGAGTCGCGCTGGCATTGCGGCCTGGCCGCGGCGCTCGGGGCGGTGTCGCTGCTGGGCGTGGCGCTTTTCCTGGGGCATAGCGCGCTTGCCGTGCTGGTGGGCCTGACCCTGGCCATCGTCGGCACCATGAGCGCCATTCCGGTGTTCTGGCAGATGCCCAACCGCTTCCTGGCCGGCACCGCGGCCGCCGGCGGCGTGGCGCTGATCAACTCCATCGCCAACCTGGCCGGCTTCGGCGCGCCCTGGATGCTGGGGCTCATCAAGACCTCCACCGGCAGCCTCTCGCCCGGCCTCTACGTGGTGGCGGCGGTCGAGGTCTGCGCCACCCTGCTGATCCTGGCCTGCGTGCCTTCGCACCGCAAGCAGCCGGCCGCGGCGCGCTGAGCGGCAGCCATCGCACCAGCCATCACCGAGAACGAACGATGTCCCTCACCGCCACCCGCCTGAACCTGGCCGAACTCAACGACATGGACCGCGACGCCTTCGTCGCCGCCGTCGGGCCGACTTTCGAGAACTCCCCCTGGGTCGCGCAGGCCGCTTGGTCGCGCCGGCCTTTTGCCGACGTCGACGCGCTGCATGCCGCGATGCTCGACGTGGTGCGGCAGGCGCCGCAGGAGCGCCGCATCGCCTTCCTCTGCGGCCACCCCGAGCTGGCCGGCCGCGAGGCCCAGTCGGGCACGATGACGGCCGAATCTGTCGGCGAGCAGCGCAGCGCCGGCCTCGACGCGCTCAGCCGCGAGGAGCTGGGCGAGATGCAGCGCCTGAACCGCGCGTATCGCGAGCGCCACGGCTTCCCCTTCATCATCGCCGTGCGCCGCAACACCAGGCAGCAGATCTTCGAGGCGATGCGCACGCGCACGGCGGCGAGCACCGAGACCGAGCACCGCGCTGCGCTCGAACAGATCGGGTTCATCACCCGCGGGCGCATCGACGCCCTGGTGGACGGCTGAAGCCTCCACCTCCTTTTCGCTTTCCCGACGACATGTTCCGGTTCCCGCCGGCCGGTGCGTTGCCCGCACCGGCCAGGCCTTCCCTCGCCCGGAAAAGGGCAGACAACGACAGGAGACAAAGCATGGCGAATCAAGTCGTATCCCAACCCGCGCGCAGGCAGTTCGCGCTCTCGGGGCTGGCCCTGGGCGCGGCGGCGCTGAGCGCGCGCACAGCGCTGGCGCAGCAGCAGCCGGGTGCCGCGCCGGCGGGCCCGGCCCAGGCCAGCGGCCCCATCGTGCTGCACGGCGTGAGCCCGCGCCTGACGGTGCATGCGCTGGACACCTTCCACGGCGCGGCCGCCACCGGCCTGCGCATCGACTTCTCCCGGCTGGAAGGCGGCAGCTACAGGCTGCTGCGCAGCGTCGTCATGAACGGCAACGGGCGCTCGGAAGATCCTTTGCTGGTCGGCGACAGCTACCGGCCCGGCGACTACGAAGTGCTGCTGCACGTGGACGACTACTTCGCCGGCAAGAAGGCCGCGCTGCCCATGCCGCCCTTCCTGACGAAGCTGCCGGTGCGCATCCGCGTGGTGAACATCGCGGAGCGCATCCACCTGCCGATCCAGTTCGGCCCGTGGAGCTACACCTATTCGCGCGGCAGTTGAGCCCATCGCAGTCACGAAAGAAAAGGAAAGGAAACGACATGACCGGCATCTCGACGCACGTGCTCGACATCACCAACGGCCGGCCCCTGGCGGGCCTGCAGGTGGAGCTCTACGACGTGGCGACCAATCCGCCCACGCGCATCAACAGCACCCGCACCAACGCCGACGGCCGCACCGACGCGCCCATGCTCGCGGCAAAGGACGCGCGCACCGGCCACTTCGAGCTGCGCTTCCACGTCGGAGACCACTTCAAGGCCACCGACGGGCTCTCGGACGTGGTGCCCGTGCGCTTTTCCATCTTCGACGCCGCGCAGCACTACCACGTGCCGATGCTGTGCGCGCCCTGGTTCTTTTCAACGTATCGCGGCAGCTGATTGCCGCCGGAGCTCCCAACCATGACCCAAGCCCAAGCCCAAGCCCAACTCCAACCCGATTCGAACGCCGAGAAATACATGGTCGACGCCATCCGCCTGGCCATGCGCAACGTGCGCGAGCGAAAGACATGGCCCTTCGGCGCAGTGCTGGTGCGCGACGGCAAGGTGCTGGCGCATGCCGTCAACGAGGTCGACGCCCTGTGCGACCCCACGGCCCATGCCGAGATGCAGGCGGTGCGCATCGCCGCCAAGGCGCAGGGCGGCACCGATCTGTCGGGCAGCGTCGTGTACGCGAGCGGCTACCCGTGCCCCATGTGCCTCACGGCCATGTACCTGGCCGGCGTGAAGGAGGTCTACTACGCCTACTCCAATGAAGACGGCGAGCCGCACGACCTTTCGGCCGAGCGCGGCTACCTGGAAATCGCCCGGCCCATCGAGCAGCGCGAGATGCCTGTGCGCCCGCTGCCCGTGCGCGACGAAGGCGAGGACCTGTACGAGGCCTGGTCGCGCGCGACGCGCTGATCCTGCCGCGGCCCCGGGGCCAGTCAGGCCACGGGCTCGCTGCAGACCGCTTCGATGTTGTGCCCGTCCGGGCCGATGACGAAGGCCGCGTAGTAGTTCGCGTGGTACTGCGGGCGCAGGCCGGGCGCGCCGTTGTCCCTGCCGCCCGCCTCCAGGGCCGCGCGATGGAAGGCGTCGACCTGCTGGCGGTTCGCCGCCTTGAAGGCAAGGTGGAGGTGCGCCGGCTTCTCGTCGGTCTGGAACAGGCACAGCGAGGCCTTGCTGTCCGAGGCGAGCTCGACGCCGTAGCTCGGCACGCCCTCCGAGACGACGGCTACGCCGAGCGGTTCGAGGGCCTTGAGGAAGAACGCCTTGCTCGCCGCATAGTCGCTCACTCCGAACTTGACGTGGTCAAACATGAGTTTTCGGGTGTCTTTCCTGGTTTTTCCTGCTGGAAGGGGCCCGCGCGAACCGGAGGCCGGCCCAAGCATAAGCCGATGAATCCCGGGTTGCAGCGCCGTCCGAAAGCCTCCTGGCGACGGGGAAACGGCTGCCCGGGCCGCATCGCCGTCAAAATGTCGGCCATGGAATCTCTGATCGAACAACTCTCCGACTCGGTGGCTTCGGCCCGGACGCTGGAAGACCTGACCCGCCCGATGCTCGAGATGCTCGGCGCTGTGACGGGGCTGGAGTCGACCTATCTGACCACCATCGACCTCGACAAGGGGCAGCAGCACATCCTCTTCTCGCGCAACGTGAGGCAACTGAGCATTCCCGAGGGCCTCACCGTGCCATGGGCCGACACCCTGTGCAAGCGTGCCATGGAGGAGGGCCGCATGTACACCGGCGACGTCGCCAGCTGCTGGGGCGATTCCGACGCGGCCCGCCAGCTCGGCATCCAGACCTACGTGAGCACCCCGGTCAAGACCGAGAGCGGCGACCTGTTCGGCACCCTGTGCGCCGCGAGCGCCGAGCAGCAGCCCCTGCCGCCGCATGCCGAGCCGGTGCTGCAGTTGTTCGCCCGACTGATCGGCCAGCAGGTGGAGCGCGAGCTGCTCTACAGGAAGCTGGAGAAGGCGCATGCCGAGGTCGTCACCCTGGCTTCCACCGACGCGCTCACCGGCCTGCCGAACCGCCGGACCCTCATCGACAGCCTGCGCCGGCTGATGGCGCAGGGCGAGCGCGACAACACCAGCGTGCTGGTCGGCTTCATCGACATGGACGGCTTCAAGAAGATCAACGACACCCACGGCCACGACATCGGCGACGATTTCCTCGTGGCCATGGCCGCTCGCCTGTCGGCCTCGCTGCGCGCGGGCGACATGCTGGCGCGCAACGGCGGCGACGAGTTCGTGGTGATCGGTGCCGGCCCCGCCTTCGGCGAGTCGCCGAACGCCGCGGCACGATCGCTGGCCGACCGGCTCGGCGAAAGCACCGTCGGCGAGCTGCAGCTGCAGGGCACCACGATCGACTACCGCGGCGCGAGCGTCGGCGTGGTCGCCGTCGATCCGCGCAGCACTTCGGCGGCCGAGGCGTTGCGGCTGGCCGACGAGGCGATGTACGCCGTCAAGCGCGGGCGGCGCGCTGTTGCGAGCCACAGGGAAGCGTCTTCGGTCTGAAGGCGCGATCAGCCGTCGCCCGGTTCGGCCTGGGGCGGCGCATAGCCGGGAGGAAAGGCCTCGTGCCGGGGCAGCGTATCGGCGATTTCGTACCACGGGGCCTTCGAGCCCACGAACACATGGCATGTAGGGCGGCCGCCCGGATCGTCGTCGAGGATTCCGAGCGCAAGGCCCAGCTCCTGCGGCCGGGCATCGAACCTGGTGAAGATGTTGGAGCCGCAGACCGAGCAGAAGCCCCTGTGCTCGCCCGGTGACGACTCGTAGAACCGCATCAGGTCTTCGCCGCGCACCCATCGCAGATCGTCGGTCCTGACGCGGCCCCGCGCCCTGAAGGGCGAACCGTGGGCCTTGCGGCACATGGAGCAGTGGCAGAACAGCATGTTGCGAACGGGGCCGTCGATTTCGATGGCGATGCCCTGGCACAGGCAGCTGGCGCGAAGAGCCACGGGGTCTCCTTTGGCTGTTGACGATGGATCGAGTTGCGAGCGCGGCGGCATTTCGCGCCGTCGGCTCAGGCGCTCTTGCGCTCCCTCAGCACCGTTTCTCCCGTGCGGGGATTGGTCAGCGTGACGTTCTCGAGCGCTTTGATCCGCCACCCGCCATCGGCCTGCCGCGTCAGCACGGCGAGGATCAGCGTATCCACCGCATGGGGCCCCGCCGGATGCGCAGCGCCGGCCGCAAGGCGGCTCCAGAAGTGCGTGACTACGGCATCGTCACCCAGCGCGACCACGTCGATCAACTCGTTTTCCAGCGTGGAATCGCTGTAGATGGTCGCGTGGATGGGTTCATGCAGGGCGACGATTTCCGCAACGCCGCGCACGTAATGCCCGAAGCGATTCACGAACGTCGCGTCCTCGTGGAAGAGGGCGCCGAGGGCAGCCATGTCGTGGCTGTTCCATGCGGCTTCGAATGCGCGGGGGATGTCTTCGGGCTTTCCGAGCTGGGTCATGCGGGCTCCGGGTGAACAGTCGCTGCAGGTGTGCGAAGCAAATTCTGCTTCATCACGGAACGTCGCTGGCTCGTGTATCTGCGCCGGTGCTTTGGCGGGCGCGGAAATGGCCGGGTCAAATACACTTTTTGCCCGATCAGACTCAGGAAAATCCGGCCACTTTGTGCCGGCAAAAAAATGAAGAAATCCGGCATCCCGATATTGACGATCTGTCTTTCAATGGTAGGTTGCGCCCCGGCCCTGGATCTGGATCAAAAGGCCGATCGCACGCAAAGCCCTCCCGCCGATGCCCGCTGGCTGACGCTGGTGGTGAAACCGGAAGGTGGCCTCGAGCCCCTGCCTGTCTCGCTGGAGTACGAATCGGAAAAGTGCGAGGAGGCGAGGAGCTACGGCGTGGGCGGTCAGTCGCAAAGCGGTACCGCCCTGATGCGAGCCTCGAACTTCGGGAAGGTCGAGCTTGTCAGGGAGCCTGCCGACGGTGAGTACAAGGCGCGTCTTGCCATCGATGCCGGAGGACCTTGCCAGTGGAAGCTGGTGTCACTGGAAACGTCGTTCAAATACAGGAGCAGGAATCCCCTGGTCAACGGAAGAGAAGTCGTTTCGCACGGAAACAAGATCGAATTCAGGAGCAGGAAAGATTCCGTCCGCTCTCCGAACGTGAGGATGCGGTTCGAGTATTTCCCCGTGGTCTTCGTGAAGGACGACCCTTCGAAGAACGAAGTCCGGCTGCAGCCCAAGTCGGGCTTCTTCCCGCCGAGCTTCGATCCTTCGGCATCGGGAACCATGTCCCTGGAGCCCCGGGTGTTCGACGACATGGCCATGACGGTTCGCACAGCCCCCGGGGACAGCCGCAGCTACCTGGTGACCTACCCCGACGGCGCGACGGGAACGAGTCCGTACATGGATCTGGTGGGTGTCGAGGACAAGAGAATGCAGTGCCTGCTTTCTTCCGGGAAGAGGCGCTGCGACGAGTTCAGCCCCCGAAGGCGGTGACGACGCGTGTGCGCCGCCGCCTCGCGCGGTCGGTCACGACTTCTTGTTGTCGAAAGGCCGGCCGGCCATGGCGAAAGCTGGAAGTCGCACTCCGGGCCTTATGCAGCTTCCGCCCCGGGCGCCGGCGGCTTCGCAACGAACGCCTGCTTGTCATGGCGACTGAAGCCCGCCGATTCGTAGAACCGGAAGGTCGCCTCGTCCTTCCTGCCGGTCATCAGCATGACCTTGTAGCAGCCCTGCGCCCATGCGAAGGACAGCGCCTCGGCGAGCACGGCCTTGCCAAGGCCCTGCTTGCGGTGGCCGGCGTGGGTCACGACGTTCTCGATCACGCCGTAGGGCCTGCATCCGCGGGTGAGGTTCGGGACGACGGTGATGGTGCAATTGGAGACGAGTTTTCCTGCCGCGTAGGCCCCGAAGTACCGGTAGCGCGGGTTGTCCATCAGTTCCTGCCAGACGGCTTCGACGATGGCGGCGTCCGGCAACGGATCGTCGACTTCGTGGAGATGCCGGTACAGCTCCAGGAGGCTCCCGAGTTCCGATGGGGCTATCTGGCGAATTTCCATGCGTTCTCCCGCGAGTTTTCCGGCCGGCCCGGATGGCCCTAGGCCCTGAACCAGATCCTGAGCGTCACATACATCGCGTAGCCGAGGGCGACCACGATCCACGCCATGAAGAACAGGTTGGCCCAGTACTCGCCGGCGTGCGCCGCCAGGGTGTAGAGCTGTCCCGAGCAAGCCTTGCCGACGCATGGAACCTCGCCCCTAACCAGCGCACGCAGCACGGCGAAGAGCAGGTAGCAGGCCACGCCGGCGGCCATGAGGAAGCCCACGGGCCCCACGATGCCCTGGGTGAACTGGTCGTTCTCGTCGCGAAGCCCCTTGCGCAGCAGGTTCTGCCCGAACCTGTACCAGGCGAATCCCAGCAGGAGCATCAGCGAGTAATAGAGGACGTCACGCATGCGGTCGGGAAGATGGGGTTGCGGCCGCTCGACAGGAAGGCCGGGTTGTGGCCGACTGTAGCTGAAGCTCTTTCGGCCATCGGGTCGGGAGCCTCATCCAAAACCCGATTCGCTGCGTACACCCATTCACGGCACGCCTCGTCGCGCGTGCCCAACGAGGAAAGACGAGACGCACATGCCGCAGGACATCGCATTCGCCATCCGCTGGGTCGAGAAGGGCCTGGTGCCCGATACCGTGGTCCGACAGGGCATCCGCCGGCTGCTGAAGGACCGGCTCGCCGAGTTGCAGGCCGGCAACGCGCTGGCGGTGGCCGACCTGACGCAGGACTTCGTCGCCCGCATGGGCGCGGCCAGCCTCGCGCCCCTGCCCGAGAAGGCCAACGAGCAGCACTACGAGGTGCCCGCCGCCTTCTTCGGCGAGGTGCTGGGCAACCATCGCAAGTACAGCAGCTGCTACTGGCCCGAAGGCACCCGCACGCTGGAAGAGGCCGAGTCAGCCGCGCTGGCAGCCACCTGCGAGCGCGCGGGCCTGGCGAACGGGCAGGACGTGCTGGAGCTGGGCTGCGGCTGGGGCTCGCTCACGCTGTGGATGGCCGAGCACTATCCGGGTAGCTGGATCACGGCGCTGTCGAACTCGAACTCGCAGCGCGAGTACATCGAGGCGCAGGCGAGAGAGCGCGGGCTGGGCAACGTGCGCGTGCTGACCCGCGACATCAACGTCTTCGACACCGACGAGCGCTTCGACCGCGTGGTGTCGGTCGAGATGTTCGAGCACCTGCGCAACTGGCCGCGGGCCTTCGCCAACGTGGCGCGCTGGCTCAGGCCCGAGGGGCGCTTCTTCATGCACGTGTTCGCGCACCGCGAGGCGCCGTATCCCTTCGAGGTGCGCGACCCGAGCGACTGGATGAGCCGCTACTTCTTCTCCGGCGGGATGATGCCCAGCGACGACTTGGCGCTGCATTGCCAGGACGACCTGCGCCTGCTGCGCCGCTGGCGCTGGGAAGGGCGCCACTACCAGCGCACCGCCGAGGCCTGGCTGCGCAACATGGACGAGCGCCGCGACGCGCTGCTGCCGCTCTTTCGGGCCACCTACGGCGACGAGGCCAAGGTGTGGTGGACGCGCTGGCGGCTGTTCTTCATGTCGGTGGCGGAGCTGTTCGGCTTCGACCACGGGCAGCGCTGGTGGGTGAGCCACTATCTCTTCGAGCGCCGCGCATGAGCGGCGGCATGACGGCGGTGGCGCTGGCAGGCCTCGCGTGGACGGCCTCGCTGGCGCTGCTGACGTGGGCGGTGAGCCTGGTGCGGCATGACGCGAGCCTTGTCGACCGCATGTGGCCGGTCTTCATCGCGGGCGCCGGCCTCGTGTATCTCGCGTTGCTGCCGGCGGGGCCGACGGCGCGCGGGCTCTGCATGGCGGTGCTCGGCGCGGCGTGGGCGCTGCGGCTGTGCATCTACATCACCTGGCGCAACTGGGGCCACGGCGAAGATCGCCGCTACCAGGCGATCCGCGCGCGCAACCAGCCGAACTTCGGCTTCAGGAGCCTGTACCTCGTGTTCGCACTGCAGGCGATGCTGGCGTGGATCGTGTCGGCGCCTTTCCTGCTGGGCATGGCGGCCGCGCGGCCGCTGGGCCTGCTCGACGCGGTCGGCGCGGCGCTGGCGCTGTCCGGCATCCTGTTCGAGGCCATCGGCGATGCGCAGATGGCACGCTTCAGGGCCGACCCGAAGAACGCGGGCCAGGTGATGGACCGGGGCCTCTGGCACTACACCCGGCATCCCAACTACTTCGGCGAGGCCTGCACGTGGTGGGGCATCTGGCTCATGGCCGTAGGCGGTACGGGTTGGGGCGGGGCGTGGAGCATCGTGTCGCCGCTGCTCATGACCTGGCTGCTGCTGAAGGTCTCGGGCGTGCGCATGCTCGAAAGCGACATCGGCGAGCGCCGGCCCGCCTATCGCGACTACATCGAGCGCACCAATGCCTTCGTGCCGGGGCCGGTGCGCGACGCCCGCACGAAGAAGCGCTGACCGGTGGCTTCGGCGGGCCGGCGGTGGCACCATGGTCGCGGTGAAGCCTTCGTCGAACACATCCTTGGCTCCGATGCGCATCGTCTTCTGGATCGCGGCAATCCTCGCGCTGGCCGTGCTTGCGGGCGTGGTCTACGAGCAGGTGGGACGCTACCGGGCGGAACGCGATTTCCCGGCGCCGGGGAAGATGGTCGACGTCGGCGGCGGGCGGCGGATACAGCTCGACTGCCGCGGCTCCGGCTCGCCCACCGTCGTCTTCGAGGCGGGGCTGAGCGTCGATGGCGCGCTGAGCTGGTCGGCGGTGCAGCCCGCCATCGCGGCGCGCACCCGCGCATGTTCGTACAGCCGCGCGGGGCTGATGTGGAGCGACCCGTCGGGCGCGCCGATCAGCGCGAAGCAGGTGGTGAACGATCTCCACGAAGCCCTGGCGCGCGCGGGCGAACGCGGCCCCTTCGTGCTGGTCGGCCAGTCGCTGGGCGGGCTCTATGCGACGACCTTCACGCGGTACTTCGGCGACGAGGTGGCGGGGCTGGTTCTCGTGGACCCGTCGCATCCGGACCAGGTGGCGCGCGTCGCCGCCTACATGACGGAAACCCGCTCGCTGCGTTCGCGCATCGCGGTGTCGCTGGCGTGGTCGGGCCTGCTGAGGGCGGCGGCCCCGAGGCTCCTGCCCCGGGCGCCGAACCAGAGCGAGCACGACGCGCAGGCGGTCCGCGCCTACGCCCCCAAGTCGATGGTCACGCAGATGGCGGAGAACGACGCGACCGAAGCCGTGCTCGCCGAAACCGGCGCCTTCCGCGACTTCGGAAGCCGCCCGCTGGTGGTGCTCACCGCGATGGCGCCGTACACCGAGGCCGAACTCCGTGGCATGAAGATCACGCCCGCGCAGGGCCGCGAGGTGCTGGCCATCTGGCAGCAGCTTCACGCGGAGGAGGCGACGTGGTCGTCTCGCGGCAGGCACCTGTCGCTGCCGAAGTCCAGCCACGACATCCAGTTCTACGATCCGGCGGCCGTGATCGATGCGGTGCTGTCCGTCGTCGGGACGGTTCGCGCGGACGGCGGTGGCGGGCAGCCGTAGGTCCGCGCGGCAGCTCACCAGCGGAACTTCACGCCCACGCTGCCCTCGATGCCGCTGCTCTTCGTGCGCACGCCGCCGCCCGAGGCCCAGAGCTTGCCCAGCTCCGCGTACAGGCTCGCGTTCGGCGTGAGCTGCAGCGTGGCGCCCGCCGCCAGTTCGGTGCTGGTGCCGCCGGTGCGGGTCGCGATGTCGGTGTACGCCGCGGGGCCGATGAAGCGGCTGGTGTCGGTGCCGCTGCCGCTTCGGTAGACGTTGAAGCGCACGTAGGGCTGCAGCAGGCCGGCGGAGGTGGCGATCTCGCCCTTCACCCGCACGCCGGCGCGCGCCAGCCATCCGCTGTGGCTGTGCTGCTGCACCAGCGCGGCGGCGATGCCGGCGTCGTCCAGGCTGATGTGCTGGTGCACCAGCTGCAGCTGCGGTTCGATGGTCCAGCCCGGTGCGATGGCGAACGACTGGCCCACTTCGATGGAAGCCAGCAGGCTGTTGCCCTTGCCGGAGCCGGAGTAGCTCAGCGCGGGCGATGCCGTGTAGTGGTGGCGCCCGGCCTGCAGCACGCCGTCGACGTACAGGCCGCTGTCGCTCTTCCAGGTGGCGTAGGCGCCCAGGTACTGGCTGCGCAGGTCGTTGGAGCCGGCCGCGTAGTTGACGATGCCGCGCGCGAAGCCGTTCACGCGCATGTCGCCGTTGAGCTCGCCGACATAGACGCCGGCGTGCCAGTGGGCGTCGGCCCACAGGTCGGTGCCGGCCTGGAAGCCGGTGAGACGCCCCTTGCTGGTGGGGCTCACGGTGCCGCCCTGGCTGATGGTCCGGTCGGTGCTGATGATGCGGGCCCAGACCTGGCGGTAGCCGCGGTCGGCCATGGCGGGGCCGGCGTCGTTGCTGCCCGGAGGGCCGTCGTCGCCCATGCGCTGGCGCATGCTGCCGAGCATCGACAGGTTGGCCTGGCGGAACTGCTCGGGCAGCGCGGCGTACAGCGGCACTTCGGCGCGGTAGGTAGGCACGGAGATGCCGCCGCCGCTGCTTCCGCTTCCGCTTCCGCCGCTGCTGCCTCCGGTACTTCCGCCTCCGCCGCCGCCATTGGTCGGCGGGGTGACGATGGTGCTGGAGCGCAGGTACCAGTTCTCGCCGGCACCGCTGGCATCGGCCGCGTACAGCCGGTACTCGTAGGCGCCGGCGTCGACGTGGCCTCCCGCGAGTGCGAAGGCGCTCTTCGTGGTCTGCGCGGTGGTCGTGGCGCCGTTGATCGCGCTGACGACCTCGATGCCGTTGCCGGTGGTCAGCGCGCCCAGCCCGCCGAGGTTGGTGATCTGCACGTTGGTCGTGCCGCTGGCGATGGCGGTGCTGCCGCTGAGGATCAACCGGTCGGTCGCGCTGCTGCTGTTGCCCAGCGCCGTGCCCAGGCGCAGCGTGCCGCCGTTGCCCACCCACGGGCCGGTGACGGTGAGCGTGGTGCCCGGCGCCGAGCCCACCAGCGAGACGGTGCCGCCGCTGGCCATCGACGCGATGGTCTGGCTCTGGCCGGCGAGGTCGAGCGTCGCCCCCGATGCAACCGTGAAGGCGCTGGCGCTGCTGAGCGCGCCGGCCGCTCCGGCGCGAAGGGTGCCGGCGTTGACGCTCGTGGCGCCGGCGTAGACGTTGGCGCCGGACAGCGTCAGCGTGCCCGCGCCGCTTTTCACCAGGCCAGCGGCTCCGGAGATGGGGCCCGACCATCCCATGTCGTGGCCGTTGGTGTCGATGGTGCCCGTGCCGCCCAGCAGCAGCGGGCTGCTCAGGCTCAGGCCGTTGGCGCCCGCGATGATGCTGGCTGTAGCGCCGCTGTCGATGGCGACGGCGCCCGTCAGCATCGCGCCGGCATTCAGCGTCAGGCTGTTGCTTCCGCCGGTGAACTCCACGGCTGCCGCGCGGGTGATGCCGTCGCCGCCCATGCCGCCCGTGATGCTGCCGCTGTGCACGATGGAGAGGTTGGCGCCCGTCACGCCGACGCCGCCCGCGCCGTTGGCGCCGCTCGCGCCCCCGTTGCTGTTGGCGCCACCGACGCCGCCGTTGCCGCCGGTGATGGAGCCGCTGTTGGTGATCGTGGTGCTGCTGCTGCCCGTCGCCTGCAGGCCGACACCGCCGTCGCCGCCGGCTCCGGGCGCGCCGGTGCCGCCCGCACCGCCGCCACCGGCCCCGCCCGCGCCGCCGGCGCCCGCGCTCACCGTGCCGGAATTGGTCACCGACACCGCGCTGCCGCTCAGCGTGATGCCGTTGCCGCCGGCGCCGCCTCCACCGCCGGATGCGTTGCTGCGCGCCGGCAGCAGTTCGGAGCCGCCCGCGCCGCCCGCACCGCCGGTGACGGCGCCGCTGTTCGTGTACGAGAGTCCTGGCGTGGTCGCGTTCAGGAAGAACCCGCCGCCGCCGCTGCCGCCGCCACCGCCTTGCGAGAAGGCGTCGCCGCCCTTGCCGCCGGCACCGCCCGTCGAGCTGCCGGAGGCGGTGTAGTTGCCGGTCGGCCCGGAGAGGATGGAGCCGTAGCCGCCCGCGCCGCCGCCGCCGGCCGCCCAGTAGCCGTTGCCGCCCGCGCCACCGGTACCGCCCGTGTAGCTGCTGGAAGAGGAGGTGACGCCGCTGCCTATCGACGAGCCCTGGAACCCGCCGCCGCCGCCGCCGCCGTAGCCGTTTCCGTTGCTGAAGTCGCCGGTCTGCGACTGGCCTGCGGCGCCGTTGTCGCCCTGCAACACGCCGGGGCCGACGACGTTGCTGCCGGCTCCCGCCGCGCCGCCCGTGCCGGCAGCGGCTCCGGCGAAGGAGCCGATGTTGGCGTTGGAGCCGGCCGTCGGGCCCGCGTCGGTCGACGATCCGCCGGCGCCCCCGTTCGCGTTCACCGTGGTGTCGTTGAGACCGCCGCTGCCGCCGGTGCCGTTGGCGCCGCCGGAGCCGGCGTGCAGCGAGGTGTCGTTGGTGGGCTGGCCGCCGGCACCGCCCGCCGCCAGGGCAGGGCCGGCGCCCAGCAGCAGTGCCGCCAGCGCAGGGGCGAGGACGAAGCTTGCCGATTCACCCGACCTGGCCGAGCGCGCATGGCCGCGCGAGGTTTCGGGTGCGGCGACCCAGGTGCCGCGGGCTGGATTCCAGAGGGTCCGAAAAACCTTGTTCATGGCTTGTCAACTTGTTCGTTCGTCACCTGAACGGGCAGGCTCCCGCGTGCGGGCGCGCGTCTTTCCACGCCTGCACATGCCGTCGTTTTCGATTTACAAGTCAAAAATGTAAGTACGCGTTGCGGCCGGGCATATGCCCGGAAGCGGGTACCCAGGCGGGGCCGATCGGCGGTGCGACCGTTACATGCGACGCGTGCAGCTGTCGCGGGTTGAGGCACAACGCACTACAGGCGCGGAGGTGCCAGGCGCGGGCATCCCCTGAACTGCATCAGGAGGTAAGCAATGTTTCGCGCGAAATACAAAAGGGCTAGGAGCGCGCCGGGCGGCGAGGGCGCTTCTTTTCCTTCTTCTCCTGCCCGCTTTCCTGCTCGTGCCCGTGCCCGAGGCTCCGGAGATAGGCGCAGAACATGTCGGCCATCGCGTCCGAATAGGCGGTGATCTCGGCGTCGGTCCGCGGGCTTTCCGAGAACTGCTTGCCGACCGCGCTGAAGGTGGTCGTGACCAGGTCGCTGGCCATGGCGCGCACGGCGTCGCCGGCATCGGGCAGAGCCTCGCGCATGAAGGCCTGCATGGCGCGGTCGCCGGCGGCGTGTGCGTCGTGCGCTTCGGGCGCGTCGCGGTAGAGCGGGGCGGCGTCGCTGAGCGCCACGCGCATGCCGGCTTCCTCGCACTCCGAGCGCACGAAGGCGTGCACCAGCATGCGCAGCCGCTCCAGCGGCGGCCGCTGCGCGTCTTCGAGGATGCCGCACAGCATGTCGCTCGTCTGCTTCCACTCGTCGCTCTGCAGCCGGAAGAGGATCGACGCCTTGTTCGGAAAGTACTGGTACACCGACCCGACGCTCACGCCGGCCCTCTCGGCCACGCGCGTGGTGGTGAAGCGCCGGGCGCCTTCCTTCTCCAGAACCTGAAGGGCCGCTTCGAGGATCGCGGCGACGAGCTCGTTGGAGCGGGCCTGCTTGGGCTTTCTTCTAGAGGAGATCGGTGCGCTTCGGCGGTCTGCCATGGGGGGGTTCGCAACGCGAATAGGAAATGTGAATGTTCCTTCATATTATGAGCGCACCTTCACTCCAACACGAAGAACCCCTGTGACAACCCTCACCACCACACCGCTGGCACCCTTGCTGGAGCGCCTGTTCGACGAGGCCGCCGAGGCATCGCCGGCCATGAGCGCCGCGGTCGCCGGCCTTTCCGACGAAGAGCGCTCGAAGCTCATGCGCAGCAAGACCGGCTATCTCGATTTCTACGCGCGGCTCAAGGACGTTCCGCTTCCCGTCTCGCGCGAGACCGGCGTGCTGCTCTACATGCTGGCGCGCAGCAGCGGCGCACAAAACATCGTCGAGTTCGGCACCTCGTTCGGCATTTCGACGCTGCACCTCGCAGCGGCCGTGCGCGACAACGGCGGCGGCCGCGTCATCACCACCGAGTTCGAGCCTTCCAAGGTTGCGCGGGCCCGCCACAACCTCGCGGCCGGCGGCCTTGCCGACCTGGTCGAGATCCGCGAAGGCGATGCGCTGAAGACGCTCGCCACAGACCTCCCGGTATCCATCGACCTGCTGCTGCTCGACGGCGCCAAGGCGCTCTATCCCGAAATCCTCGCGCTGGTCGAGAGCCGCCTGAAGCCGGGCGCGTTCGTCGTCGCCGACAACGCGGACTACAGCCCCGAGTACCTCGCGCACGTGCGCTCGCCCGCCTCGGGCTACATGTCCACGCCCTTCGGCGAGGACGTCGAACTGTCGATGCGGCTCGGATGAATCCGGCCGCCAAGGAAACACAGCAATGAAAATATTCGTCACCGGCGCGACCGGGTGGGTCGGCTCGGCCGTGGTTCGGGAGCTGGTCGGCGCGGGCCACCGCGTGGCCGGTCTCGTCCGCTCCGCCGACAAGGCCGCCGAGCTCGAGGCGGCGGGCGCGCAGGCTGTGCGCGCCACGCTCGACGACCTCGAGGCCTTGCACGAGGCTGCTTCCGCGGCGGACGCGGTGGTCCACACCGCGTTCAACCACGATTTCTCGAAGTTCGCCGAGAACGCCGGGCAGGACCGGCTTGCGATCGAAACGCTCGGAAACGCACTTGGGACTTCGGGGCGCCCGCTGCTGGTCACTTCCGGTCTCGCGCGGCTCGCGCCGGGGCGGCTCGCGACCGAAGCGGATGTTCCCGATCCGTCCTTCGTGCGCAAGTCCGAAACCACCGCGCGTGCGCTGGCGGCGAGCGGCGTGCGCGCCGCGACGGTCCGGCTCGCACCTTCGGTGCACGGCCTGGGAGACCACGGGTTCATTCCGATCCTGATTCGCCTTGCGCGCGAGAAGGGCGTCTCGGCCTACCTCGGCGAAGGCCTGAACCGCTGGGCCGGCGTGCACCGGCTCGATGCCGCGCGCATCTACCGCCTCGCGATCGAGCAGGGCGGAGACGAAGCGGTCTTCCATGCCGTCGCGGACGAGGGCGTCCCGTTCAAGGACATCGCCGCGGTCATCGGCCGCCGGCTCGGCCTGCCGGTCGAGTCGCGCGGACGAGAGCACTTCGGCTGGTTCGCAGACTTCGCGGGCGCCGACATGGCCGCGTCCAGCGAGCGCACCCGCGCGCGGCTGGACTGGACGCCGACCGGCCCTGGCCTGCTGTCCGACATCGACCAGCCCGGCTACTACGCCGGCTGACGACAACTCCAACGCGGACCGCTGGGTGTCCGCAGTGCCAGTCGCACTGGCCGTAAGCGTCTGACGTCAACCAACGCACTCCACGATCCTTGCCGGTCGGGGTGCGTTCGCGTGCGCGCTCCGATCGACCGGGAGAACACCATGAACCTGGACGACACCATGACTTTCCAATCGACACGAGCCGCAACTTCATCGCCACCATCATCGACGCGCGACCCCGCGCAAGGCCGCCTGCTGCTGCTGACGGCCATCCTCTTCATTTCATATCTCTGCGTCGGCATGTCCCTGCCCGTCGTTCCGATCTTCGTGACCGGGCAGCTCGGTCTGGGCAACGTGTGGGCCGGCCTCGGCGTCGGCATCGCCTTTCTCGCCACCGTCCTGAGCCGGGCGTATGCCGGCACCCTGTCCGACCGCGCCGGGGCCAAGTCCGCGGTGATGCGCGGGCTGGTCTTCTACGTGAGCGGGGCGCTGAGCTCGCTGGCCGCGGGCCTGCTGTCGCAGTCGCCGTGGACGGCCTACCTCGTCCTGCTTGCCGGCCGACTGCTGGTCGGCCTCGGCGAGAGCCTGGTCGGCGTCGGCATCATCGGCTGGGGCATCGGGCTCGTGGGCCCGGTGCGCTCGGGGAAGGTGCTGGCGCTGGTCGGTGCCGCCATCTACGGCGCGCTGGCGGTCGGCGGGCCGATCGGCCTCGTGCTGCAGCAGCGCTTCGGTTATGCCGGCGTCATGGGCGTCGGAGTGATCCTGCCCTGCCTCGGCATGCTGGCGATCTGGCGCCTGGCCGGCGTGTCCGCACACCCCGGAGCCGTGCGCCCGCCGTTCTGGCGCGTGATCGGACAGGTCTGGCCGCACGGCACCATCGTGTGCCTGCAGGGCATCGGCTTCGCGGCGATCGGTGCGTTCTTCACGCTGCACTTCCTCGACCAGCACTGGCGCTTCGCCGGGCTGGGCCTGACGGCCTTCGGCGGCGGTTTCGTGCTGGTGCGCGTGCTCTTCGGGCATCTGCCGGACCGCGTGGGCGGACTTCCTGTGGCCATCGGTTCGCTTGCCGTCGAGACCGTGGGGCAGGCGCTGATCTGGAGCGCGTCCGATCCTGTGCTCGCCCTTGTTGGCGCGTTCCTCACGGGGCTCGGCTGCTCGATGATCTTCCCGTCCATGGGGCGCGAGGTCGTGCATCTGGTGCAGCCGCATCTGCGCGGCACGGCGCTGGGCGGGTTCGCGGCTTTCCAGGACGTCGCCTACGGGCTGACGGGTCCGCTGGCCGGGCTGCTGGCCGACAGGGCAGGGTACGGCGGTGTGTTCCTGGCCGGCGCATGCGCGGCGGCCGCGGGGCTGGTGATCGCGATCAGCCTTCGTCGGGCTCAGACACGCTCTCGGCCTTGATTGCGCGGGCGGCCCTGGCCTTCATCAGCTCGGCCTCGAGCCCGGCCTTCAGTTCGTCCGCCACCTTCTCCGGCTCGCGGCGCAATTCCACGATGTCGCGCTCGCCGACGCACAGGCCGTCGAGCCGCACGTAGATGCGCGCGAAGTCGCCGCCCATCGCGCGCGCCACGTCGCCCAGGCATTCGGCCAGCGTGGCGAAGCCGCTGTTGCGGTAAGAGCTGGGGGGTATCACGCCTCTGGAGCGGGGCGCGCGAACGGAGTAGGCATACGACGCAGCTTCCTTCCGCAGCTCCACCACCGGCTGCAGGCCACGCTGTGCTTCCCCTGTTCTCTTCATGGCCGCAGTGTAGATGCGGCGAAACCCCGTGGCCAGCCGGTCAGGTCAGGGGTTGGGCCCCAGCGCGCGCTGCTTCGCGACGAACTCCGGCGTCACCGCGGCCTGCTTGTTGCCGAACTGCGCGATGACGTAGTTGGCCAGCGCCGCGACCTCGGCGTCGGTATAGGCCTTGCCGAAGGCCGGCATGTAGATCTCCCTGTCGTGCACGTGCATGCGCACGCCCTGCAGGATCATCTGCGTCACGTTGGAGCCGTCGGGGTCGTTCACGCCGCGCGTTCCGAGCAGCGATGCGTCTGTGGTCTGCTGGCCCTTGCCGTTCCACTGGTGGCAGCTCGCGCAGGCGGCGGCGAAGAGCCTGAGCCCCTGCTCGTGGCCCTCGGCCGTGTTGGCGGCCGGCGCGGCGGCGCTCGCCGCGAGCGCCCATGGCGCCTTCGCGTCGATCTCGATCGGGTTCTTGCCGCTTTTCGCGGGCACCGTGCGCAGGTAGCTCACGAGTGCCGAGGCGTCTTCCGGCTTCAGGTACTGCAGGCTGTGCTCCACCGCCTCGCCCATCGGGCCCGATGCGGAGCCGCGGCCCTCGGCATGGCCGGTCGTGAGGTACGCGGCGATCTCGGCGTCGCTCCAGGCGCCGATGCCGTTCTTCGCGTCGGAGGTGATGTTGTAGGCGCGCCATCCCTGGATGGATTCGCCCGCGAGCTCGTTGCCCTTTTCCATCGCGAAGGCGAAGTTGCGCGGCGTGTGGCATTCGGCGCAGTGGCCCAGCGCGGTCGCGAGGTACTTGCCCTGGTTCCAGGCGAGCGGCTTCGATGCATCGGCCTCGAAGCGGCTGCTCTTGAAGAAGGCTGCGTTCCAGAAACCCATGGCCCAGCGCTGGTTGAACGGAAAGCCCAGCTCGGCCTCCCGGTTCGGCTGGATCACCTTGGGCAGGCTGAACAGGTACGCCTTGATCGCCAGCACGTCGTTGCGGCTCAGCGCGGTGTACGAGGTGTACGGGAAGGCCGGGTACAGGCGCTTGCCGTCGGCGCGCACGCCGTCGTGCAGCGCGCGCACGAACTGGTCGTCGGTCCACTTGCCGATGCCCGTCTCGGGGTCGGCCGTGATGTTCGACGAGTAGATCGTGCCGAAGGGCAGCACGAAGGGCAGGCCGCCCGCGAAGGGTTGCCCCTTGCCGCCGGGCACCGTGTGGCATGCGATGCAATCGGCGGTCTTGGCGAGGTATTCGCCGCGCACGAGAAGTGCTGCGTCGTTGGGCGCACCGGCCAGCGCCGGCGCTTCGCCTGCGGAGCCGTCGGTGCGGTTCAGGAAGAAGTAGAGCGCGGCGCCGATGACGACCAGCACCGCCAGGGTCTTGAAGAGCCGCTTCATGCCGTCCTCCCTTCATCGAGCCCTGCATCGGCGATCTTCTTCTTCAGGGCCTCCTTGTCCTGCGCCAGCAGCGAGCGATTCACAGGCAGCGCGCGCAGGCGCACGCCCGTCGCGGCGAAGATCGCGTTGGCCAGCGCCGGTGCCGCAATGGCGGTGCCGACCTCGCCGAGCCCGCCAGGCGCCTCGCCGCTCTTCACCATGTGCACTTCGATCGGCGGCGACTCGTTGATGCGCAGCGTGCGGTAGTCGTGGAAGTTGCTCTGCTCGATGGCACCGTCGCGCAGCGTGATCTCGTTGTAGAGCGCCGCGCTCAGCCCGAACAGCAGCCCGCCCTGGACCTGCGCCTCGATGGAGCCCGCGTTCACCGCGATGCCGCAGTCGAGCGCGACCACCGCGCGCCGCATGCGCACCTCGCCCTGCGGCGAAACCTCGGCCTCGACGATCGCGCACACGCGGCTGCCGAAAGCATCGCCCACGGCCACGCCGCGCCCCACGCGTGCGGGCAGCGAGCCCTGGCCCCAGCCGATCTTGCTGGCCGCGAGGTCGAGCACGGCGAGCGTGCGCGGGTTCTTCTGCAGCATCGCGCGGCGGTAGGCCACCGGGTCTTTCTTCGCGCGGTGCGCGAGTTCGTCGATGAAGCTCTCCATCACGAAGAGGTTGTGCGTGGGGCCCACGCCGCGCCACCAGCCGACGTTCAGGCCCGCCGGCATGTCGTGCCGCACCCATTCGACCTTGAGGTTCGGCAGGTCGTAGCAGGGCTCGGCCACGCATTCGATCAGGTCGCCGTCCATGCCGTCCTTGCCCATGAAGGCGGGCGCCCAGCGGCCGAGCACCGTGCCGCCCGAGATGCGGTCGCCGAACCACTGGATGCGGCCTTCGCCGTCGACCACGGCCGAGATCTCGTCGTGGTACATCGGGCGCACGATGTCGTGGCGGATGTCTTCCTCGCGCGTCCACACCACCTTGAGCGGGTAGGGCACCTGCTTCGCGAAGGCCACGGCCTGCTCGACCGAGTCGGTCTCCAGCCGCCGGCCGAAGCCGCCGCCCAGGTACTGGTTGTGCACCGTCACCTTGTCTTCGGCCAGGCCGGTGATCTTCGCGGCCACGCCCGCGCAGCGCGCCGGCACCTGCGTGCCCACCCAGACGTCGCAGCCGTCGGGCCGCACGTGTACCGTGGTGTTGAGCGGCTCCATGGTCGCGTGCGCGAGCATCGGCAGGTCGTAGGTGGCCTGCACCAGCGTGCCTTCGGGCCGCTTGCCTGTTTCCTTGCCGACGATGGCCTTGTCCTTCGCGAGCGCGTCGGCCAGCGCCGCGCGCAGCTGCTGCGTTGTGAGCGTGGCGTTGCGCCCCGGCGTCCACTGCAGCTTCAGCGCCTCGAGGCCGCGCTTCGCGGCCCAGAAATGCTCGCCCACCACGGCCACCGCGTCCTTGATGCGCAGTACGTCGATCACGCCGGGTATGGCGCGCGCGGCCTTGTCGTCCACCGAGGCCAGCACGCCGCCCAGCGTGGGGCTCGCCCTGACAGTCGCCACCTTCATGCCCGGCACGCGCACGTCGATGCCGAACTGCGCGGTGCCGTTGACCTTGCCCGCCGAATCGACGCGCCGCAGCGGCTGGCCGATGAGCCTGAAGTCCTTCGGCTCCTTCAGCGCCACCTTGGCCGGCATCGGCAGCTTTGCGGCTGCACCGGCGAGCGCGCCGAAGCCGAGCTGCCGGCCCGAGGCCGCATGGCTCACCACGCCGCGCGCCACCGTGCAGCTCGCCGGGTCGACTTTCCATTGCGCGGCGGCGGCGCTCACCAGCAGGGTGCGCGCCACGGCGCCGGCTTCGCGCAAGACGCCGAAGGTGCCGCGCGTGCTGGTCGAGCCGCCGGTGATCTGGCCGCCGAGCAGCGGCATGCCGTAGAGCGCCTCGTTCGCGGGCGAGTGCTCCACGCGCACCTGGTCGAGATCGACGCCGAGCTCCTCGGCCAGCAGCATCGCCGAGCCGGTGTAGATCGCCTGGCCCATCTCGGCCATCGGCATCACCAGCCGCACACCGCCGTCGGCATCGATGCGGATGAAGGCGTTCGGCGCGAAGGCCGGGTTGCCGTCGGCGAGCGCGGCGGCCGCGTCGCCCGGCTGCTGCCTCGGGCTGATCGCGGCGAAGGCCTTGCCCGTGCCCAGCCATGTGAAGGCCAGCGCGAGGCCGCCGGCCTGCAGGGCCGCGCGGCGGCTGATGCCACCGATGCCGCTGGCGAGACGGTCGACCGGCTTCATGATGCGCTCCTTGCAGGCATCACCGCCACCGACTGCATCACCTCGGCCTTGCCGGTGGCGGCCTGCTTGATGGCCGCCCGGATGCGCGAGTAGGTGCCGCAGCGGCAGACGTTGCCCGACATGGCGAGGTCGATGTCTGCATCGCTGGGGTTGGGCGTGCGCTGTATCAGCGCGGTGGCCGACATGATCTGGCCCGACTGGCAGTAGCCGCACTGCACCACGTCGACGTCGAGCCACGCTTTCTGGATGCTCTTGCCGGCCGGTGTCTGTTCGATGGCCTCGATGGTGGTGACGGCCTTCTTGCCGATGGAGCCCACCGGCAGAACGCACGATCGCACGGGCTGGCCGTCGAGGTGCACGGTGCAGGCGCCGCACTGGGCGATGCCGCAGCCGAACTTGGTGCCGGTGAGCCCGACGATGTCGCGCAGTGCCCAGAGCAGGGGCATGTCGTCGGGCGCGTCGATGGCAACGGACTGGCCGTTGATGTTGATATCGATCATGGGCCTTGCCTTTTTTCTGGTTCGCCGTGGGTGGCAGCGAACCATAGCGCGACTTTGCAAAGCGCGCTTGGCGGGCAAGGCCGTGTTCGACCGGCGCGCGATGCTTTCATCGCGAGGCGCCGGTCTGCATTCATCCGAAGGTATTCATCGCCGCTGTGCACTGCAGCAACGACGATGGCCGGGTGCGCGAAGCGGCGTCAGGCAGGCACCTTCTGCGCAGCCGGCATCTGCAGCGGCGGCGTGCCGGTCTTGAACATGCTCGCGAGCTGCTTGCGCAGCTCCGGCGTGTCGGTGTGGCCGTGAACGGTCACGGCGTGCTGGACGGCGGCATCGAGCAGTTCGCTCTCGGTGTCGGCGCTCAGCGCGACGCTGCAGTTCGTCGTGCTCGGGTACTCGCGGCAGTCGATGTATTGGCGTGACATGGCGGCAGCTCCTTGGATGTCCTCACGGACGTGCTTCGAAGATCAGGTTGAAGGGCGTCTCGCTCGCGCGGCGGAAGTGCGCGAAGCCGCCTTGCGCGGCGACGTCGCGAAGGCGCGCCTCGCCGGCCTGCGCGCCCAGGCACAGGCCGACTTCCTGCGAGCGCGAGGCAGGCGTGCAGATGAAGTTCGACGCCGAATAGAACACGCGCCCCACGGGATTCATGTTGTCCTCCAGCCGGTCGTTGGCGAAGGGCTCCACCAGCAGCCATGTGCCCTGCGGCTTGAGGCTGGCGCGCACGTGCGCCGCCGCGCCGACGGGGTCGCCCATGTCGTGCAGGCAGTCGAAGAAGGCCACCAGGTCGTAGTCCTTGCCCGGAAAGTCCTTCGCGCTCGCGACCTCGAAGCTCAGCCGCTTCGGATCGTCGATGCCGGCCTTGCGCGCCGCCTCGCGCGCGCGCTCGATCGAGGGGCCGTGGTAGTCGAAGCCGACGAAGCTCGACTCGGGATAGGCCTGCGCCATCAGCAGCGTGGACGCGCCATGCCCGCAGCCCACGTCGGCCACGCGCGCGCCGCGTTCGAGCGCGGCCGAGACGCCTTCGAGCGCCGGTATCCACTGGCTCACGAGGTTGGCCGCGTAGCCGGGCCTGAAGAAGCGCTCGGTGCCGTGAAAGAGCGCCGGGTCGTGCTCGTGCCAGCCGATGCCCAGGCCGGTACGCATCGCCTGGACCATCTTGGGCACCGCCTTGAACTGCGCCACCGCGATCTGGAAGGCGCCGGGCACGAAGGCCGGGCTGCCTTCCTCTGCGAGCGCGAAGGCCTGCTCTTCCGTGAGCGAGAAGCGCTGGCTGGCCGGCTCGTATTCCACGTAGCCGCTGGCAGCCTGGGCCGAGAGCCATTCGCGCAGGTAGCGCGGATCGGTCTCGGTGCGTTTGGCGAGTTCTTCCACGGTGCCGGGGCCCTTGGCCATTTCCTTGTACAGGCCGAGCTGGTCGCCCACGACGATGGTTGCGGCGTGCATCACGGCGCCGATGTCATGGACGAAGTTACCCATGAACGCGTTAAGCCTTGTTTCGTCGATAGCCATGTGTTTCCCCTTCGCCGGCGGACGGCTCGCGCGTCCCCTGCCTGCCTATACTGATTTCGCGGCAGAGGGACACCGGCCATCGTCCGTCTCGACGCGGGCAGGCGCCATACGCAGCAATGCGTATGCACGATGAAAGTGAAAGGGGCATGCCATGACGCATCTCACGCGCGGCGATTGCGCGAGCGCACTTCGCCTGCTGGAACAGCTGGAGTCCGGACAGTCGTCCGTGCGGCACCACGGCGTGCATGCAATCCGCCGCATGTCGATGAAGGCGCCGCGCCGGCGCGAGTTCCGCCGCGCCTCGATGCAGGCCGAGCACTATCGCCGCGCGGGGCTGGAGCACGCAGTGGCTGTGGCGCTGCTGTACCGGCTGGCCTGTCGTGCGGAGGCTGCGCTGCCCGCCACCCTGCCGCCCAGCCTCACCCCGCGCGAAGGCGACGTCATGCACTGGCTCTCGCGTGGCAAGACCGACGCCGAGATCGCCGCTCTGCTCCAGATCAGCCCGCGCACGGTGCACAAGCACCTGGAGCACGTGTACGTGAAGCTGGGCGTGGAAACGCGCACCGCGGCCGTGATGCGCGCCCTCGGCATGGGGGGGGCCCTTTGAGAAGCTTCGGGAGAGCCTTCAGCGCGACGCCACCGCCACCGGCGAATCCGCGGGCGAGGCGCTGCGCCCGATCATCCACGCGCACACCGCCGACACCACGCCCGCGAACAGCACGTACAGGCAGATCTGCCACGGCTCGCCGCCGCCCGACTTGAGCAGCGCGGTCGCGATGATCGGCGTGATGCCCGAGGCGAAGATGCCCGAGAACTGGTAGACGAAGCTGATGCCCGTGTAGCGCACCTTCGCGTCGAACAGGTCGCAGAAGAGGGCGGCCTCCGGCCCGTACACCGAGGCGTAGAGGATGCCGAAGGGCACGATGATCGACAGCCAGACGAGCAGCACGTTGCCGCCGCTGTGCGTCATCAGCCAGAAGCCCGGAAACGCCGACACGGCCGTGATGAGCGAGCCCCACATGTACACGCGCGGCCGACCCAGCCGGTCGGACATGCGCCCGAAGAAGGGAATGGCGAAGCACATCACCACCGCCGCGGCCATCACGCCCAGCAGCGCCTCGGTGCGATTGATCTTGATGGTGGTCGTGAGGTAGTTGATGGAGAACACGCCGAAGATGTTGAAGAACACGCCGTCGATGTAGCGCGCGCCCATGCCCTTGAGCACGTTGCCGGGGTAGCGCCGCAGCATGTCCATGAAGGGAATGCGCAGCTCGGCGTTGCGCGCCTTCACCGCCGCGAACTCCGGCGTTTCCTTCACGTGCAGGCGGATGTACATGCCCACCATCACCATCGCGCCCGAGATCAGGAAGGCGATGCGCCAGCCCCACGAGAGGAACTGCTCGTCGGTGAGCAGCCACGACAGCAGCGCCACCACGCCCGAGGCCATGCACAGCCCGATGGCCAGCCCGATCTGCGGCAGCGAGGCATAGAAGCCGCGCTTTTCCTTCGGCGCGTATTCATACGCCATGAGCACCGCGCCGCCCCATTCGCCGCCCAGCCCGATGCCCTGCGCCACCCGCAGCAGCAAGAGCAGCAGCGGCGCGGCGATGCCGATCTGCGCGTAGGTGGGCACCAGGCCGATGAGGAAGGTGGCCACGCCCATGATCATCAGCGTGATGATGAGCATGCTCTTGCGCCCGATCTTGTCGCCGAAGTGGCCGAAGATCACGCCGCCCAGCGGCCGCGTGACGAAGCCCACCGCGAAGGTCGTGTAGGCCAGCAAGGTCGACACCACCGGGTCGCTGCCCGGGAAGTAGAGCTTGTTGAACACGATGCCGGCCACCACGCCGTACAGGAAGAAGTCGTACCACTCGATGGTGGCGCCCACCAGGGCCGAAACCACCACCCTGCGAATCGCTTTCTCGTCGCTTGCGCTCATGTCTGTCTCCGATGAGGTTGTCGTGGCGGTCTCTGCGGACCGTGGGGTTCGAAACGGGAACTCAGTGCGCGGCCGCTGCCGCTCTCGCGTCCTCTCTGATCAGGTCGACGGCCTTCTCGGCCATCATCACGGCGGGTGCGTTGGTGTTGCCCGACACCAGCGTCGGCATCGCCGAGCAGTCGATCACGCGCAGCCCGGCCACGCCGTGCACGCGCAGGCGCGCATCGACCACGGCGAGGGCGTCGCTGCCCATGCGGCAGGTGCCGGTGGGGTGGAAGATGGTGGCGCCGTTGTTGCGGCAGAACTCCAGCAGGTCGGCGTCGCTCGCGGCATCGCGGCCGGGCTTGACCTCGCGCTTCACGTAGGGGCGCATGGCGGGCGATTCCGCGATCGCGCGCGCGGCCTTCACGCCGGCCACGGTGGTCGCGCGGTCGAGTTCGGTGGAAAGGTAGTTGGGCTGCATCTCCGGCGGCTCGCCCGCGTCGAGCGAGCGGATGCGCACGTGCCCGCGCGACTCGGGCCGCAGCTGGCACACCGACATCGTGAAGCCCGAGTACGGATGCACCTTGCCGCCCGCCATGTCGGCCGAGAGCGTGGCGACGTGGAACTGGATGTCGGGCGTGGCCGCCACCGGCCGGCCGCTTTCGTCCTTCAGCGCGCGCATGAAGCAGCCGCCCTGGTTGATGCCCACCGCCAGCGGGCCGGTGCGGTGCAGCAGCCATTCGAGGCCCATGCCCATCTGTCCGAACCAGGAGTTGAGCTGGTCGTTGGTGGTGATGGGCTTGGTGCACTCGTAGCCCAGGCGGATCTGCAGGTGGTCCTGCAGGTTCTCGCCAACGCCGGGCAGCTCGTGCACCGGCGCGATGCCGAAGCGCTCGAGCAGCGCGCGCGGGCCGATGCCCGAGAGCTGAAGCAGCTGCGGCGATTGAAGCGACCCGGCCGACAGCAGCACCTCGGCGCGGCAGCGCGCGGTCTTCAGCTCGCCGCCCTGGCGATAGGTGATGCCCGTGGCGCGCCGGCCGTCGAACACCAGCCGCTCGGCCATCGCCTCGGTCTCGATGCGCAGGTTGGGGCGGCGCTTCACCGCCGGCGTCAGGTAGGCCTTGGCCGTGCTGCAGCGCCAGCCCTTGTGCGTGGTGAGCTGGTAGTAGCCGGCGCCTTCCTGCGCGGCGCCGTTGAAGTCGTTCGTGCGCGGCACGCCGGTCTGCGCGGCACCGTCGATGAAGGCCTCGATCAGCTCGTGCTTCGCCGCGATGTCTGAGACCTTCAGCGGCCCTTCGCCGCCGTGGAAGGCGTCGCCGCCGCGCTGGTTGCCCTCGGAGCGGATGAAGTAGGGCAGCACTTCGTCGTAGCTCCAGCCGGCGTTGCCGAGCGCGGCCCAGTGGTCGTAGTCCTCGCGCTGGCCGCGGATATAGATCAGGCCGTTGATCGAGCTCGATCCGCCCAGCGTCTTGCCGCGCGGCCAGTAGATGCGCCTGCCGTTCATGTTCGGGTCGGGGTCGGTTTCGAAGCGCCAGTTGTAGGTGGGGCTCCACATCGTCTTGCCGTAGCCGATGGGCAGGTGAATCCACAGCGACCGGTCCGCCGGCCCGGCCTCCAGCAGCAGCACGCGGGTGGCCGGATCTTCGCTGAGCCGGCCGGCGAGCACGCAGCCGGCGGAGCCTGCGCCGACGACGATGTAGTCGAACTCTTCTTCAGGCATGCAAGGTGGTCCCGGGAAGTTCTGGAAGGCCCTGTGGGCACGGGCCGATGAAGCGATCGCTTCGCCTGGGTGAATCCTAGGACATTGATTTTCGGAACGCAATGTTCCATTTTTAAGGTTTTACCCGAATGCCTCCTTCCTATCTGGCCGTTCCCGGCTCCTGGGCCACGGCGCGTTCTGCCGGGATCTGGAGTGCCGGTGCTGATCGCTCCACGAGTGCCAGGTCGGGACGTCCGGCCGTGATCCGGAAGACCGAAACAGCCTGCACCAGCTGGTCGGCCTGGAACTTCATGCTTGCGGCGGCGGCCGCGCTTTCCTGGACCAGCGCGGCGTTCTGTTGCGTCGCCTGGTCCAGCTGCATCACGGCCTCGCTGACCTGCGCGACGCCGAGGCTCTGCTCGGAGCTGGCCGTGCTGATCTCGCCGACGATGTCCGCGACCCGCCTGATGGATTCGACGACTTCCGACATGGTTGCCCCGGCGCGATCCACCAGGGCCGAGCCGGTCTCGACGCGATCGACGCTCGCGCTGATCAGTGCCTTGATCTCCTTGGCGGCGTCGGCCGACCGGATTGCGAGATTGCGCACTTCGGATGCAACCACCGCGAAGCCTCGCCCCCGCTCGCCCGCGCGCGCAGCCTCCACGGCCGCGTTCAGCGCCAGGATGTTGGTCTGGAAGGCGATGCCGTCGATCACGCCGATGATGTCGGCGATCCTCCTGCTGCTGTCGTTGATGCTCTTCATCGTCTCCACCACCTGCACCACGACCTCGCCGCCGCGCATGGCCACGGTGCTCGCGCTGTCGGCGAGCCTGTTCGCTTCGGTCGCGTTGTCGGCGTTGCGCCTGACGGTGGAATTGAGTTCTTCCATGGAAGCCGCGGTTTCTTCGAGCGAAGACGCCTGCGACTCCGTTCGGCGGGAAAGGTCGTTGTTGCCTTGAGCGATCTCGGCGCTCGCGGCGGCGATGCTGTCGGCGGAGGAGCGGACCTGGCCGATGAGGCCCACCAGCTGGCGCTGCATGACGGCCATGGAGGCCAGCACGCTGCCCTCGGGTGCCTTGCGGGCGCCGTCGATTTCGCCCAGATCGCCCTGGGCGACCTTGTGGGCAGCCACGCTGAGCCTGGCCGGTTCGTCGCCAAGAGCCGAGAAAAGACGGTGCGCAATGAAGACGCCCAGCGCTACGGCGGCAAGCACGGCAAGAATGCCCAGGCCGAGCAGCAGCGCCCGCTGCCTGGAATACGCCGCCGCGGACGCTTCGACGCTCGCCCGGGATATCTCTTCGTTGTGATCCGTGTATTCCTTCGAAGCGGCGAGAAGTTGCACGAGCAGCGGCCTGCACTCGACGTTCATCTTCTCGATGGCCTCGTCACGCTTTCCGGCACCCGCCAGCTCGACGATGGACAGCGCGATGGGCAGGTACTGCTTTTCGATCTTTTCGATCCTGGCAAAGATGGCCCGCTCGCGATCCGTGATGTCGTCTCCGGCTTCGAGCGCTTCCTTGAGCTCCTTCAGGCTGGATTCCAGCTGCTCGTTGCTGCCGACCGCCATCGCCTTGGCCGATTCGCGATCGGGCCCATGGCCCAGAAGCACCATGTCGCGCACGCCGATGGCCCGCTGACTGGCTGCGACGCTGACGTCGCTTGCGAGCGCCTGACGGTGTGCGATGCCGGCGATGTATCCCGAGAAGCGATGGTCCGCCGCGCTCAGCGAACGCTGGGCCAGCAGGCTCACGAGCAGCACCAGCAGCACGAGGATGGTGAAGGTCCCGGCGAGCAGTTGCCGGGTCGAAAGAGTTTTCATGGGTCCAAATCCTTGGAGAAGGAAAAGAAAGGGCAATGCGCATTGCCGGAAGCGCCGCGTTCCGGGGCGCGGCCGGTTTCCGTATTTCTCTTTTCGGCCACGAATACTGTTTCTTAAGCCTTGCTTCTTATTTTTCTGATCTTGATAACAAATGACGTATTTTTTGTTTACGAAGCGAGCTTTTATCGATCTTTTGAGCGCGCCATGTGTCGACGAATACATGTCCTGCCCGGCGCTTCCGGAATACCCCGGGGCCCGACGGTGGAACAATCGCCCCGCCTGGCTTCTTGCACGGCCAGCGATTCCTGGAATGTTTTTCCGCCCATAAGGTTTATCTGCATGTCACGTAATGCACGCGCATCTGCCGCGGCGATTCCCCCGGAGGAGCCGGAGTCCGTATCCGCTTCCGGCTCCTCGGCCGAGCGCAGCCTGCGCCTGCTGGCGCTGCTCGCCAATGAAGGCCGAGCCCTCACGCTCGCCGAGCTGGCCGCGCAGCTCGGCCTGCCCAAGGGCACGGCGCATCGCATCTGCACCCAGTTGCTGGCCACGGGTTTTCTCGCGCGCGACGTGGACGAGCGCTCCTTCACCGTCGGCCCCGCGCTGCGCCGGCTGGCCTTCGACACGCTGAACCACGGCGTGGTGCGCGGGCTGCGGCACGAGGTGCTGTCGGCGCTGGTGCGCCAGGTGGGCGAGACCTGCAACCTCACCACGCTCGACGGCGCGCAGGTGCTCTATCTCGACCGCGTCGAAGCCCAGTGGCCGCTGCGCCTCACGCTCGACGTGGGCTCGCACGTGCCGCTGCATTGCACCGCCAGCGGCAAGCTCTTTCTGGCGCAGATGCCGGCGAAGGAGCGCGATGCGTTCATCGGCGGGCTGCCGCTGGAGCGCATGACGCCGAACACCATCACGAAGGCCGACGCGCTGCGCACCGAATGCGAGGCGATCGCGAAGCAGGGCTATTCGCGCGACAACGAGGAATTCATCGCCGGGCTGGTGGCGGTTGCAGTGCCGGTGCGCGACGCGGCCGGCGCGGTGCGCGCCGCGCTGGCGGTGCATGCGCCGACGGCGCGCATGTCGATGGACGACGCGCTCGGGCGCATCGATGCGCTGAAGGCCGCGGCGCAGCGTATGGCCGGGCTGCTCTGACCTGGGCGCGCGCCGCTGCAGGGCGCTTCGTCAGCTTCGAGTGGGTGTGCGACCAGAGAATCCGGCACCCACAAGAGAAAGCGAAAGCGGGAAGAAAGAAAAACGCCATGGCCAACGTCGTCAAGACCATCCGCAACTTCAACGCCGGCCGCGACCCCGAGCGCCTCGCGATGAAGTACGCCAACCTGCGCTCCAGCCCCTTCGTCTTCCTGCGCGGCACATGCCACCTGTTCTACGACCGGCTGCCGGCCGGCGCGTTGTTCTCCAAGGCGCCGGCAGCCTGGCTGTGCGGCGACGCGCACCTGGAGAACTTCGGCAGCTACAAGGGCGACAACCGGCTCGTGTACTTCGATCTCAACGACTTCGACGAGGCAGCGCTCGCACCGGTGACCTGGGAGCTGGTGCGCTTTCTTTCGAGCATCCTGGTGGCCGGCGACGGCCTGTGCCAGACGATCGACGACGCCGATGCGCTGTGCGGGGCCTTTCTCGACTCCTACGCCAATGCGCTCTCGCTGGGCAAGGCCCGCTGGGTGGAGCGCGACACGGCCGGCGGCCTCGTCAGGGATCTGCTCGACACCCTCAAGGCGCGCACCCGCCCCGCGTTCCTCGACCGGCGCAGCGACCGCAAGGGACGCAGGCGCCTCATCCGCTGCGACGGCAAGCATGCGCTGCAGGCCACCGAAGCGCAGCGCGAGCGCGTCACGAAGCTGATCGGCACCTTCGCCGCTTCGCAGCCCAACCCGGGCTTCTTCAACGTGCTCGACGTGGCGCGCCGCATCGCCGGCACCGGCAGCCTCGGCGTGGAGCGGTACATCGTGCTCGTCGAAGGCAAGGGCTCGCCTGACGCCAACTTCCTGCTCGACCTGAAGCAGGCACTGCCATCGTCCCTCGCTCCGCACCTGAAGAAGACGAAGCAGCCCGTGTGGCCTTCGGAGGCGCACCGCGTGGTCGGCCTGCAGCGTCGCATGCAGGCCGTGTCGATGGCCTTCCTGCATCCCATCGTGGGCCGCAAGTCGTCGTACGTGCTGCGCGGCCTTCAGCCCAGCGAAGACCGCGTGACGCTGGATGTACGCCGCACCAGGCTCGACGACATCCGCGGCGTGATCGACGAGATGGGGCAGCTCATGGCCTGGGCGCAACTTCGCAGCTCGGGCCGGCAGGGCTCGGCCATCGCGGATGCGTTGATCGACTTCGGTGCTTCGGTGAAGTCGTGGCGAGGGGACTTGCTGGACGCGGCGCATCAGTGCGCCGCGCAGGTCGAAAAGGATTGGGCGCTCTATTGCGAGGCCTATGACGCAGGGCAACTGGCCCTGCCGGCCTGATCGCGGACCGGTTTCACCAGACCAGCCCCACGACCGACCGCACCACGCTCACCGTCGCCAGCGCAATCAGCAGATTCAGCACCTGCCGCCTGAACTGCTCCGGCGACACGCCCTTGAACGAGCGCTGTCCCCACCAGATGCCCGCGAGCATCGCTGGCGCGAGCCACAGCGCCCACTTGAGCGTGTCCGGCCCCAGCAAGTTGCCCGATGCATGCGCCGACGAAGGCATCAGCGCGGCGCTGATGAGCGACACCACGTCGCTGAAGAGCAGCAGCGCGATCAGCGTGGCGCGCAATGCGGCAGGCGCCATCTTCGCGGTGCTCAGCAGTACTGCGACCGCGATGCCGCCGATGGCCGCGACGCCGTTGATGAAGCCTGAAGCCAGCCCGGCAACCAGCCGCAGACCGCGCGTGGGCTCCAGAGCGACATGCGCGCCACCGCGCAGCAGCAGGGCGGCGGCCATCAGCAGCACGCCGATCAAGAGGCGCAGCGGCGTCTCGGGCAGCCACGCGAGCAGCGCCACGCCGATGGGAATGCAGATGAGGTTGCCGAGCATCAGCCAGCCGAGCCAAGGCATGTCCACGTCGCGGGCGATGCCGCGCAGCTGGCTCAGGCTGGCGAGGATCTCCAGCATGAAGATCGCGGGCACCACCAGCGCGGGCGACACCACCAGCGACATGCCCGCCACGGTGATGGCCGAGAAGCCGAAGCCCGCGAAGCCGCGCACGATGCCGGCCGCGAACACCACGCACAGGCTGTAGGCCAGCGTCGCCGGCGCCAGCGGCGGCACCAGCAGTTCGGCCGCCGTCATGCCTCGAAGAGCGGCATCAGCTTCAGGCGCTGCACCTTTCCGGAGGGGCCGCGCGGCAGGTCCTGCACGAAGCGGTAGTGGCCGGGGGCCTTGTAGCGGCCGAGCACGGTGGCGGCGAAGTCGCGCAACTCGTTCTCGGTGCAGGCGCTGCCTTCGCGCAGCACGACGCACACGCCGATCTCCTGGCCGTAGTGGCGGTCGGGCACGCCCACGGAGGCGGCCTCGAGCACGGCGGGGTGCTTCAGCAGGGCCTCGTCGATCTCGCGCGGCGCGATGTTCTCGCCGCCCTTGATGATGAGTTCCTTGATGCGGCCGGTGACGAAGAAGAAGCCGTCCTCGTCGCGATGGCCGAGGTCGCCGGTGCGCAGCCAGCCGTCGGGCGTGAAGCTCGCGCGGGTGGCTTCCTCGTTCTTGTAGTAGCCGAGCATCACGTTGGGCCCGCGGATGACGATCTCGCCGGTGATGCCGTCGGGCACGGCCGCGAGCTTCGCATCCACCACGCCGGCCATGCAGCCCGAGGCGCGGCCCACCGAGCCGAGCTTGCGCGCGGCCGGGTCCATCGGGTTGGAGAACGAGGGCGCCGCCGTCTCGGTGAGGCCCATGGTCTCGACGATGCCGATGCCGAACATCTGTTCGAAGGCGCGCAGGTGCTCTGGCGGCAGCGCGGCCGACGCGGAGCGGCAGAAGCGGATCGACAGCGTCTGCGCGAGCGGTGGCCTCGGGCCTTCGAGCAGGTACGAGATCATGGTGGGCACCACGTTGATCCAGCTGCACTGCGTCTGCGTGGCCTGCTCCCAGAAGCGGCCGGCCGAGAACTTCGGCGGCATCGCGAGGCTGCCGCCGTGCGCCAGCGGCGCTAGCATGGTCACGGTGAAAGCGTTGATGTGATAGAGCGGCAGCACCGCCAGCACGCGGTCGGACGGGCGCAACTGGTGCTCGGCGCTGATGGCGTGCGCGTTGGCTGCCAGGTTGCGCTGCGTGAGCATCACGCCCTTGGGGTTGCCGGTGGTGCCCGAGGTGTACATCAGCAACGCGACGGCATCGGGCGAGGGCGGCGGCACGTCCTCGGCGGCTTCTTCCTCGCCGGGCAGCGCGTCGCCTTCGGGGTCGACCACGATCAGCTTCACCGGCCGGTCGAAGGTGTCGACGATGCCGCGCACGCGCGCTTCCCATTCAGGCGCGACGCAGACCATGCGGCAGTCGGAATGAGAGAGCACGTAGTGCATCTGCTCGGGCTGCGACAGCAGGTTGACCGGGTTCACGCGAAAGCCACCGTGCATCGCGCCCAGCAGCAGGCGCAGCGTCTGCAGGCCGTTGGGCATGACGAAGGACACCGTGTCGCCCGGCTCCATGCCGTGGCCGCGCAGCACCGAGGCCACGCGGCGGCATCCGCGCGCGAGCTCGCCGTAGGCGATGTGCTGTTCCGATTCCGTGGCGCGCGCGTACACCGCGTGCGGCTGCTGCTGTGCCTGGCGCTCGATCAGCGCGTGCACCGTGGTCGCGGCCGCCGTCATGTTCACTTCGCGCCGTGGCTGGCGAAGAAGGCGCCGAAGATGTCTTCCTCGCTCGGCACCACCTCGGGAATCGGCCGCGACACGCGCGTGATGTTCAGGTAGTGGCGGTAGTTCATGTTGTCGGAGAAGTTGTTCTTGCCCCAGGTGCCGCAGCCCATCGACAGCGAGAAGGGCAGCCCGTTGTCGAAGCTGCCGCCGGTGGCGATGCAGTGCGCCTGGTCGACGATCACGCGCGACACCGGTAGCGTGAGGCCCAGCGTGAGCGCGCGTTCGGGAATCGCGCTGTGCAGGCCTACCGAATGGCCTGCTCCTTCGTACGAATAGATGCGCGCCACCGTTGCGGCGGCTTCGTCGAAGTCGCGCGCCGCGTACACCGCGAGCACGGGGCTCAGCTTCTCGCCGGAGAAGGGATGGTCGTGGCCCACGCCGTCCTCGGCGACCATGAGGATGCGCGTGTCGGCTTCGGCAATCGCCTGCCACGCGGCCCGGTTGGCGCCATCCACCTCGGCCGCCCGCTCGGCGATGACGCGCGCCGACTGCCCGATGACGGCAGCCGAGAGCTTGCCCTCGGGCCACATCAGCTTCTGCAGCGTGGCTTTCTGCGCGTCGGCGAGCATGACGGCGCCACGGTCCTTCAGCGCCGAGAGCATCTTCGCGCGCACCGCGTCGACGATGACGAGGCTGTTCTCCGACGAGCAGCTCGTCGCGTTGTCGAAGGTCTTCGAGCGCAAGATGCGATCGGCTGCGGCTTCTACATCCGCCGTCTCGTCGACGATGCCCGCCACGTTGCCCGCGCCCACGCCGAAGGCCGGCGTGCCGCTCGCGTACGCCGCGCGCACGTTGGCCTGCGAGCCGGTGGCCACCACCAGGTCGCACAGGCGCATCAGCTCGGCGGTCGACTGCTTGTTGACCGGTGCCGGCAGCAGCTGCACAAGATCGCGCGGCGCGCCGATGCGGTCGAACTGCTGGTGGATGAATTCGATGAGCCGCGCCGCCGTCGACCAGCCCTTGGGCGATGGCGCGACGATGACCGCGTTGCGCCCCTTGAGCGCGTTGATGATCTTGTTGGCTGGTGTCGCCCCCGGGTTGGTAGACGGCGTGATGGCGCACACCACGCCCACGGGCCGCGCGATCTCGACGATGCCGCGCGCGGGGTCTTCGGCGATCACGCCGACCGAGCGCGCGTCGTGCAGGTCGCGCAGCAGGCCGAAGGTCTTGCGGTGGTTCTTGCGCACCTTGTCCTCGACGTTGCCTACGCCGGTGTCCTTCACGGCCAGCTCGGCCAGCTCGCGGTTGCGCGCGGGTTCGATGATGGCCCAGCCTGCCGCGACCACGGCGGTGTCGACCTGCGCCTGCGACCAGGTCTCGTAGATGCGCTGCGCGGCGCGCGCGCGCGCCACCAGCTCGGCGATGGGGGAGGAGGGGGTGTTCGTATGTTCCATGGGGACCTGTGTGGCTCAATCCACCTTGATGCTGGCTTCTTTCGCGAGCTTCTGCCAGCGCGGGAGTTCGGTGCTCACCACCTTGCCCAGTTGCTCGGGCGTTCCGCCCACGCCTTCGCTGCCTTGCGCGAGCAGCTTGTCGCGGATTTCCGGTTCCTTGATGACGGTATTGATCACGCGGTTGAGCTTGTCGATCGCGGGCTTCGGCGTCTTTGCAGGCACGAACACGGCGTACCAGGAGTCGACGTCGAAATCGGGAATGCCGGCCTCCTGCATCGTCGGCACGTCGGGGAAGGCCGCGCTGCGCTTGGTGGTGGAAACGGCGAGCGCCTTGAGCTTGCCGGCCTTCACGAACTGCGCGGCTGCCGGAATCGACACCCACAGCAGCGGCACCTGTCCGCCCATCACGTCGGTTACGGCCGGGCCGCCGCCGCGGTACGGCACGTGCGTCATCTGCGTGCCGGTGCGCAGCTTCAGCAGCTCGCCCGCGAGGTGCCCGGGAGAGCCGTTGCCCACCGAGGCGAAGGAGATGCTGTCAGGCTTGGCCTTGGCCAGCGCGACCAGCTCGGCCACCGTGTTCGCCGGAAACTGCGTGTTGGCCACCAGGATCTGCGGCAGCGACGCGACCATGCCCACGGGCGCGAAGTCCTTCGCGGTGTCGAAGCTCAGCTTGGCGTAGATGGCGGGGTTGATGGTGTGCGACGAGAGCGTGAAGAGCACCGTGTAGCCGTCGGGCGGCGACTTGGCCACGAGCTCGGTGCCGATGGAGCCGGCCGCGCCGCCGCGGTTGTCGATGAGCACCTGCTGACCGAGCAGGGTCGAGAAGCGCTCCTGCACGATGCGCGCGATCACGTCGGTGCCGCCGCCGGGCGGGTAGGGCACGATTAGGCGGATCGGCTTCGTCGGGTAGTCGCTGCCGTTGTCCGCCTGCGCGGCGAAGGGCGATGCGAGGGCGGTGAGTGCGGTGGCGGCCAGCAACCCGGCGCGCAGCCAGGAAGCGAAGAACAGCTTCATTCGAGTCTCCTTCTCTTTGTGATCGACATCGGCGACGGCCCGGCCGGTGCGGTGCCCACGCGATAGCCCAGCGTGACGCTGGCATCGCGCGCGCAGGCCATCAGGTGATCTGCCAGCCCGCGCGCCTGCGTGCGCGCGAAGCGGATCGAGGGCACGCTCATGCCGACGGCTGCCACGGCCTCGCCGCGTGCGTTGAGCACCGGCACGCCGAGGCCGCAGACGCCGATGCGCCATTCCTCGCGGTTCTCGGCGTAGCCGCGGGCGCGGGAGCGTTCCAGCTCGTTGAAAAGAGTGTCGAAGTCGGTGATGCTGTTCTTGGTGTGTGCCTCCAGCGTGCCGAGGCACTCCTGCAGCGCCGGCACGCCCAGGCCTGCCGCCGCGAGAAGCGCCTTGCCCGAGGCCACGCAGTACGCGGCCGCGCGGCCGCCGATGCGTGAATAGGCGGCCACGGGCAGGGGGCTGTCGAACTTGTCGAGGTAGACGATTTCGGCGCCATCGAGCACCGCGAGGTGGATGGTCTCGCCCGTGGCCTGCGCCAGTCGCGCGAGATGAGGGCGCAGCAGCGAGCCGATGTCCGATGCCTCGGAAACCATGGCGCCCAGCTCGAAGAGCCTCAGGCTCGGCCGATAGGTGCTCGTGTCCGGGTCCTGTACGGCCCAGCCGCACTCCACCAGGGTCTGCAGCGTGCGGTGCGCATTGCTGCGCGCCATGCCGAAGGCCTGGGCCAGGTCGGTGACGCGGCAGTCGCGCTGCTGGCGCACCATCCATTCGATGGCGGCGAGACCCTTGGCAAGCGTGGAGTCCATGAGGCTTCGGCTTTCATTCGTGTTCCAGATATTGGAACAGCGTTCTTGAATTTGAAACGCAATGTATGAACCCGGTGCCCCCTTTGTCAATCGGGGACTTGGATGTAGTTCCAAAGGCCTCAGCGGCTCGACGGCTCAGCGCCGATGGCGCCCCGCCATGAGTTCGGTGACTTCGCGAAAGATGGCGTTGCCGCTGGAGGTCGTCAGGTCGAGCACGTGGCTGCGGCTGTAGTAGGGGCTCAGGTCGAGGCCTACGCCGATGCCGGCGATGGCGATGTCGCCGCGCTGCTCCTGGCGCGCGATCACGTCGCGCAGGTGGTGGTCGAGGTAGTGCGCGTCGTTGGCCAGGTGCGTGGCGCTGTCCATCGGCGAGCCGTCGGAGATCGCCAGCAGCAGCTTGCGCGCCTCGCTACGCTGGCGCAGCCGCATGCAGGCCCAGTCGACGGCCTCGCCGTCGATGCCTTCGCGGAAAAGGTCGGCCTTGAGCAGCGCCGCCATCGCGGGGCGCGCGCGGCGCCATGGCGTGGCCGCGGCCTTGAAGACGATGTGGCAGCGCTCGTTGAGCCGCCCCGGATGCGGCGGCCGGCCCGCGCGCACCCACTCGCGCTGCGGGCGTCCGCCGTTCCACGCGCCGGTGGTGAAGCCCAGCACCTCGCAGGCCACGCCGGCCTGCTCGAGCGCGCGCGCGAACACGTCGACCATCATCGCGACCGATTCGGCGTGCTCCTTCATCGAGCCCGAGCAGTCGATGAGGAAGGTGACGACGCAGTCGGCGATCGGCTCCATGCGCTCGGTGCGGAACAGCCGGCGTTCGGTGGGCGAGGCCACGAGCTGCGCGAGACGGCGGCCGTCGACCAGGCCTTCTTCCTGCGCGCCGTCCCAGCCGTCGCGCTCGGGCTCGGCGAGCAGGGCGCGCAGCTCGCGCGCGAGGCGGGCGATGTTCACGCCCTGCGCGGCGATGCGACGGTCCAGACGTTCGCGATGGTCCGCGAGCACTTCCTTGCGCGCGAGCGCGGCGGCATCGTGCTCGCGGTCGTAGGCATCGAAGAAGACGCGGTATGCGCCTCCCGCGCCTTCGAGCACCTCGCTGCGGCCCGACTCGGCGGTGGTGAAGCGCTCGACGATTTCCTGGTCCATGTCGGCCACGAGGCTGAACACGCTGCGCTTGTCGTCCACATGCGCATCGCGGGCGTCTTCGCCGTCTTCCTCGCCGGCCTCGTGCAGCATCGCGGCCACCGTGCGCGCGATGGCGCGGGCGTGCACGGCGTATGCAGCCTGGTCGGCGCGGTCCTTGCGCAGCCCGGCCAATGCGTGCCCGATCAGCGGCGCGAGCGCGAAGCGCGTGGCTTCGAGCATGTCCTCGGTTTCTTCCACCACCTGCTCGCCGCTGACGCGCGCACGGCAGATCTGCGCCACGGCATACAGCAGCAGGCCGCGCGCGGTGTCGGTCAGGCCCGAGTGATGGAAAGCCAGCGACCACTGCTCGTGCCGGTGCCGCAGGTTGTGCCGCATGCCGGCCATGAGTTCGGGCGCGAGCGCTTCCACGCGGAACTGCTCGAGCATCTCGAACAGCATGCGCTCGACCGGCTCCTCGGGGCGCAGGCTTTCGTGCAGCGCGGCGTCCGATGCGGTGAGCCGCAGTGCGAGGCCGTCGGCCACGCCGCGAAAGGACGCGAAGTCGTCGGTCTCCGGCGATGGGTGCAGGTGCGGCGCGAACCACGGAAGCGCGGCGCGGCCACGATGCAGCCGCCGTCCGCGAAAGTGCAGGTCGCGCTCGCCGCTGAATGCGCGGACCACGCCCGCGCAGAGCTCCGCGACGAGCTCTTCCTGCCGCACGCGGCGCTGCATCGCGCTCGCGGGCCCTGCGTTCATTCGCGCGAATCCGGCGAGAGCTGGTGCGACTCCTTCAGTTCGCGGTCGAAGCAGCGCTGGAAATACTCCGCCACCAGCGGGCGCTCCGCGTCGTCGCACTTGTTGACGAAGGAAAGGCGGAAGGCCAGCGCCGGGTCTCTGAAGATCTCGACGTTCTCGGCCCAGGTGATGACGGTGCGCGGCGACATCAGCGTCGAGAGGTCACCCGCCGCGAAGCCCTTGCGCGTGAGGTCGGCCACGGCAACCATCGACGCCACCAGCTTCGTGCCCGCCGCGTCGGCCAGCGAAGGCACGCGCGCCTGCACGATGGCGATCTCCTCCGCGGCCGGCAGGTAGTCGAGCGAGGCCACGATGTTCCAGCGGTCGATCTGCGCGTGGTTGAGCCGCTGCGCGCCGTGGTACAGCCCGTTGAGATTGCCCAGGCCCACGGTGTTGGCCGTGGCGAACAGGCGGAAGAAGGGGTGCGGGCGCAGCACCCGGTTCTGGTCCATCAGCGTGAACTTGCCGTCGCGCTCCAGGATGCGCTGGATGACGAACATCACGTCGGGCCGGCCCGCGTCGTACTCGTCGAAGATCAGCGCCACCGGCCGCTGAAGAGCCCAGGGCACGATGCCTTCCTGGAACTCGGTGACCTGCTTGCCCTCGCGCAGCACCACCGCGTCCTTGCCGACGAGGTCGAGCCGGCTGATGTGGCCGTCGAGGTTCAGGCGCACGCAGGGCCAGTTCAGGCGCGCCGCTACCTGCTCGATGTGGGTCGATTTGCCGGTGCCGTGCAGGCCCTGAACCATCACGCGCCGGTCGCGCGTGAAGCCCGCGAGGATGGCGAGCGTCACGTCGGGGTTGAAGCGGTAGACCGCATCGATCTCTGGCACGTGGTCGTCGCGCTCGTCGAAGGCGGGCACGCGCAGGTCGGAGTCGATGCCGAACACCTCGCGCACGCTGAGCATCCTGTCGGGTCGAAGGTCGGCGGTGTCGGTCATGGCGGCTCTCGGGAAATATGGGTTCGATTCAGGCCAGTGCGCGGTCGGAGGCCGCGTCGGCATCGATGCGGCTCAGTGCCTGCGCGGCGCGCTGCAGCGCGGGCAGCAGCGTCTTCGCCTTGGCGGCGTCCAGCCGCATCACCGGCGCCTGCACCGCGATGCAGAGATTGGAGGGCGCGTCGTCGCCCGAGGGCACCAGCGTGGCGATGCACAGCAGGCCGGGCAGGAACTCTTCGTGGTCGATGGCGTAGCCGTCCTTGCGCACGCGCTGCACTTCCTTCTCCAGCGCCTCGGGGTCGGTCAGCGTCCTTTGCGTGTAAGGCTCCAGCGGCGCGTGCGACAGCAGCCGGCGGCGCTGCGCCGCGCTCATCTGCGAGAGAAAGATCTTGCCGCTGGCAGAGCAATGCACCGGCACGCGCGAGCCCGAGTGCAGGTAGAAGCGCAGCGGCGCGGCGGTTTCCACGCGGTCGAGATAGACGACCTCGCTGCCCGAGAGGGCCGTGAGGTTGCAGCTCTCGCCGATTTCCTCCACCAGCTGGCGCAGCACCGTGTGGCGCGCGCCGTGCAGGCTGTCGTTGAGCAGCAGGTTCTCGGCCAGCCGCCGCAGCCGTGTGCCGATGCCGTAGTGCCGCCCGTCACCCTCGCGCTGCAGCAGGCCCGCGCCTTCGAGCTGCTGGAGCATCCGGTGCAGCGTGGGCTTGGGCAGGCCGGTTTCTTCCACCAGGCCCTGCAGCGAGTAGCGCTGGTCCTTCGCGGCCATGACTTCGAGCAGCGCGAACAGGCGCATGGTGGGCGTGTCGCCCGCCGGTTCCTGCGCTTCCGGAGTGAGGCCTTTGACGATTTTCATGGCGCGGATCATATGCGTTTCACAAAAAAAGAGACAAGACGTTCCGATTTTTGTAAATTGTTTGACGCAAGGCGGATGGCGTCCTATATTCCGCCGAAACGAATTCCGGAACAAGAAGTTCCGACTTTTCGCGCTTCAACCCACAGCCACATCCCTTCAGGAGACGCCTTCCATGAGCCAGAAGCAACCCGCCGCACCCACCCGCGAAGCCGTCAAGGGCGTGCAGAAGATGACGCCCTCCGAGGCCTTCGTCGAAACCATGGTCGCCAACGGCGTGACCGACATCTTCGGCATCATGGGCTCGGCCTTCATGGACGCGATGGACATCTTCGCGCCCGCCGGCATCCGCCTGATTCCGGTGGTGCACGAGCAGGGCGGCGCCCACATGGCCGACGGCTATGCGCGCGTGTCGGGCCGCCACGGCCTCGTGATCGGCCAGAACGGCCCCGGCATCAGCAACTGCGTGACGGCCGTCGCGGCCGCCTACTGGGCGCACAGCCCGGTCGTGATGATCACGCCCGAGACCGGCACCATGGGCATGGGCCTCGGCGGCTTCCAGGAGGCCAACCAGCTGCCGATGTTCCAGGAGTTCACCAAGTACCAGGGCCACGTGAACAACCCCAAGCGCATGGCCGAGTACACGGCGCGCTGCTTCGACCGCGCCATCTCCGAGATGGGGCCCACGCAGCTGAACATTCCGCGCGACTACTTCTACGGCGAGATCCAGTGCGAGATCCCGAAGCCGATGCGCGTGGAGCGCGGCGCGGGCGGCGAGAACAGCCTGAATGCGGCCGTCGAACTGCTGGCCTCGGCCAAGTTCCCGGTGATCCTCTCGGGCGGCGGCGTGGTCATGGGCGATGCGGTGGAGGAGTGCAAGGCACTCGCCGAGCGCCTGGGCGCGCCAGTGGCCAACGGCTACCTGCGCAACGACTCCTTCCCCGCGAGCCATCCGCTGTGGGCCGGCCCGCTGGGCTACCAGGGCTCCAAGGCCGCGATGAAGCTGATCGCGCAGGCCGACGTGGTGCTCGCGCTCGGCTCGCGCATGGGCCCCTTCGGGACGCTGCCGCAGCACGGCATGGACTACTGGCCCAAGGAGGCCAAGATCATCCAGGTCGAGGCCGACCACACCAACCTGGGCCTGGTTAAGAAGATCACCGTGGGCATCCACGGCGACGCCAAGGCCACGGCCAAGGAGTTGCTCAAGCGCCTGCAGGGCAAGACGCTGGCCTGCGACGCCACCAAGGCCGAGCGCGCCGACAAGATCAAGGCCGAGAAGGCCGCGTGGGAGAAAGAGCTCGACGAGTGGACCCATGAGCGCGACCAGTTCAGCCTCGACGCCATCGAGGAAGCCAAGGGCGAGAAGACGCCCACTGGCGGCAGCTACCTGCATCCGCGCCAGGTGCTGCGCGAGCTCGAGAAGGCCATGCCGCCGCGCGTGATGGTCTCGACCGACATCGGCAACATCAACGCCATCGCCAACAGCTATCTGCGCTTCGAGGAGCCGCGCAGCTTCTTCGCGCCGATGAGTTTCGGCAACTGTGGCTACTCGCTGCCCACCATGATCGGCGCCAAGTGCGCGGCGCCCGACCGCCCGGCCGTGGCCTATGCCGGCGACGGCGCATGGGGCATGAGCATGGTCGAGATCATGACGGCGGTGCGCCACGACATCCCGGTGACGGCGGTGGTCTTCCACAACCGCCAGTGGGGCGCCGAGAAGAAGAACCAGGTCGACTTCTACAACCGCCGCTTCGTGGCCGGCGAACTCGAGAGCGAGAGCTTCGCGGGCATCGCCAAGGCCATGGGCGCCGAAGGCATCGTGGTCGACAGGCTCGAGGACGTGGGCCCGGCGCTGAAGAAGGCCATCGACATGCAGATGAACGAAGGCAAGACCTGCGTGATCGAGATCATGTGCACGCGCGAGCTGGGCGACCCCTTCCGCCGCGACGCGCTGTCGAAGCCGGTACGATTCCTCGACAAGTACAAGGACTACGTCTGAACTCAAGCCACTTCATGACCGGTTCGCTGCTGACGCTCAACGCGGGCTCGTCTTCCATCAAGGTCGCGTTGTTCGACGCGGCAGGCGATGGCGATGCCCCGCTGCCGGCGGCGCGCTGGTCGGGGCAGGCCGACGGGCTCGGCGCGGGCCTGAAGGCGCGGCTGCGCGTGCGCGACGGCGAGGGGCAGACGCTGCACGACACGCCGCTCGAAGGCGCGCAAGCCTCGCACCAGGGCGCGCTCGCGGCCCTGCTCGACTGGCATGCGAAGCAGTCGGGAGGAGGGCGCATCGCCGCGGTCGGTCATCGCATCGTGCATGGCGGCGCGGACTTCGTGGCCCCGGTGCGCATCGATGCGGCCGTGCTCGATGCGCTGGCGCAGGTGGAGCCGCTGGCACCGCTGCACCAGCCGCACAACCTCGCGGGCGTGCGCGCGGCGATGGCTGCGTTCGACGGCGTGCCGCAGGTGGCGTGCTTCGACACCGCCTTCCATGCGGTGCAGCCCGAGATCAACCGCCGCTTCGCGCTGCCGCGCGCGCTGCACGACGCTGGCGTGCGGCGCTACGGCTTCCATGGCCTTTCCTACGAGTCGATCGTCGCGCAGTTCGCGGGCATCGCACCCGAACTGGCGCAGCGGCGCGTGATCGTTGCGCACCTGGGCAACGGCGCGTCGATGTGCGCCATCGCGCAGGGCCGATCGGTCGCGACGACCATGACTTTTTCTCCGCTCGACGGCCTGACGATGGGCACGCGCTGCGGCCATATCGACGCGGCCGTCGTGCTGTACCTGATGCGCTCGCAGGGCATGTCGGCCGACAAGGTCGAGGCGCTGCTGTTCCGCGAATCGGGGCTGCTCGGCATCTCGGGCGTGTCCAGCGACATGCGCGTGCTGGAGGCTTCCGCCGAGCCTGCCGCGGCGGAAGCCATCGGCCACTTTGCGGAGCAGGTGGTGCAGCACATGGGCAGCCTCGCGGCGGCGTTGCGTGGAGTCGATGCGATCGTGTTCACCGGCGGCATCGGCGAGAACGGCGCCGCGCTGCGCGAACGCATCCTCGAAGACTGCGAATGGATGGGCGTGGATGTCGATGCCACCGCGAACCGCAGCGGCGCTGCGCGGCTGACGACGGCCGAGAGCCCCGTCAGTGCATGGGTGCTGCGCACCGATGAAGAAGCCGTGATCGCGCGGCACACGGCGCGCGTGCTGCGAGCGGCCGGCTGACGGCTCCTAGCGGCGCGGCACGATGGCGCCGCAGTGGCGCAGGAAGTCGGCCGTTGCGCGGCCCAGCAGCTTGTCGCGATGCATCACCGTCGCGAGCCGCCGCACTCCTGCCGGCAGCCGCGTGCGCAGCTCGACCAGATGCCCGTCTTCCAGCGCCTGCGCCACCGTGTAGCGCGAGAGGCACGCGAGCCCGGTGCCCGATGCCACCACCCGTTTGATGGCCTCGGTGCTGCCCAGCTCGAAGCCCACGTGCACCTGCTCCAGGTTCTGGATCAGCCATGCGTCCGTTACCTGCCGCGTGCCCGAGCCGTGCTCGCGCAGCACCCACGTCGCTTGCGAAAGCTGCCTGTGCGTGGCGATGCGCCCCGCCAGCTCGTGGCCTGGCGCGGCGACGATCACGAGTTCGTCCTCGCGCCAGGCGCGCACCACGAGGTCGGGGTGCGTCTGCGGGCCTTCGATGAAGCCCACGTCCACGTCGAAGCCCGCGACCGCCTCGATCACGTCGTGCGTGTTCGCGATGTGCAGGTGCACCTGGCTCTGCGGATGCTGCGCGGTCCAGGTCGAAACCCGCTCTGGCAGCAGGTATTCGCCGATGGTGAAGCTGGCCGCCACACGCAGCGGCGCCGCATGCTCGCCGCTGAAGAGCGCCTCGACCTCGGCCGCCTGGTCGAGCAGCGCCTGTGCCTTGGGCAGCAGCGCGCGGCCGTTCTCGTTGAGCACCAGCCGGCGGCCGAGCCGGTCGAAGAGCTGCACGCCCACGGAAGACTCCAGGTCGGCCAGCGCGCTGCTCGCGGCCGATTGAGAGCGCGCGATGCGGTCGGCCGCGGCGCGGGTGCTGCCTTCGCGCGCCGTGGCGACGAACACCTCGAGCTGCCGCAGGTTGAGGCGCAGGCGCTGGCTGGAGGACTGATCTGTTTTTCCGGTCATGGTGAGCGATATTCTCTGCTTTTTCGTTTGATCGAGGCTGCATACCATCGAGCGAACCCCGCCTGAAAACAAAGGACCGCCAAGTGTTCAGCTTCCTGTCTCGCGAGCCCGTGCACGACCCGCTGGTCGCGCCCACGCCCACGGCCGACACCACGGTCAAGACCACCACCTGCTACATGTGCGCCTGCCGCTGCGGCATCCGCGTGCACCTGCGCGAGGGCGAGAAGGGCCCCGAGGTCCGCTACATCGACGGCAACCCGAACCACCCGCTGAACCAGGGCGTGATCTGCGCCAAGGGTTCCTCGGGGATCATGAAGCAGGTGTCGCCCGCGCGCATCGCGCAGCCGCTGCTGCGCAAGGCCGGCAGCGAACGCGGCGCGGGCGAGTTCGAGCCGATCAGCTGGGAGCGCGCCTACGACATCCTGACCGATCGCCTCGCCAAGATCCGCGCCACCGATCCGAAGAAGTTCGCGCTCTTCACTGGGCGCGACCAGATGCAGGCACTCACGGGCCTCTTCGCGCGGCAGTTCGGCACGCCCAACTACGCGGCGCACGGCGGCTTCTGCTCGGTCAACATGGCGGCGGGAATGATCTACACCATCGGCGGCAGCTTCTGGGAGTTCGGCGGCCCCGACCTCGAGCGCGCCAAGCTCTTCGTGATGATCGGCACGGCCGAGGACCATCACAGTAACCCGATGAAGATCGCCATCAGCAAGTTCAAGCGCGCTGGCGGTCGTTTCATCTCCATCAACCCGGTGCGCACCGGCTATTCGGCGATCGCCGACGAGTGGATTCCGATCAAGCCCGGCACCGACGGCGCGCTGTTCATGGCGCTGCTGCACGAGCTGATCGGCAACGAGCTGGTGGACCACGCCTTCCTCAAGCGCTTCACCAACGCGCCGCAGTTGGTGGTGCTCGACGACTGCGAGCGCGAGGGGCTGTTCGCCTTCGATCCCGAGCGCGGCCCGCCGGGCGACGGCCGCAACCCGCACAACAAGCTGGTGTGGGACAAGGCCAGTGGCAGCGTGAAGCCCGCGTATCCCGAAGGCATTGCCGACGGCTGCGATCCGGCGCTCGAAGGCCATTACACGCTGGCCGATGGAACGCGCGTCGCGCCCTCGTTCCAGCTGCTGCGCGAGCGCGTGGCGAGCTGCACGCCCGAATGGGCGCAGGCCATCACCGGCATCGACGCGGCGCGCATCCGCAAGCTGGCGCGCGAGATGGGCGAGACGGCGCTGAAGCAGGCCTTCGAGCTGCCGATCCCGTGGACCGACGCGTGGGGCAAGAAGCACGAGACCACGCAGGCGCGCCCCGTGGCCTTCCACGCAATGCGCGGGCTGGCGGCGCACTCCAACGGCTTCCAGACGGTGCGTGCGTTGGCCGTGCTGATGAGCGTGCTTGGCACCATCGACGCGCCGGGCGGCTTCAGGCACAAGGCGCCGTACCCGCGCCACATCGTGCCGAACTACCGCGCGTTCAACGACCCCGGCATGATCCAGCCGAACACGCCGCTCAACGCCGCGCCGCTGGGCTTTCCGGCCAGCCCCGACGAGCTGGCGATCAACCCCGACGGCTCGCCGATCCGCATCGACCACGCGTTCTCCTGGGAGCACCCTCTGTCGGCGCACGGGCTGATGCACAACGTGATCACCAACGCGGTGAAGGGCGACCCGTATCGCATCGACACGCTGCTGATCTTCATGGCCAACATGGCCTGGAACTCCAGCATGAACACGATGGCGGTGCGCGAGATGCTCAACCGCAAGGACGAGAAAGGCGAGCACATGATCCCCTTCCTGGTGGTGTGCGACGCCTTCCAGAGCGAGACCGTGGCATTCGCCGACCTCGTGCTGCCCGACACCACCTACCTGGAGCGGCACGACGTGATGGGCATGCTCGACCGGCCCATTTCCGAATTCGACGGGCCGGTGGATTCGGTGCGCATTCCGGTGGTGCCGCCCACGGGGCAGTGCAAGCCGTTCCAGGAGGTGCTGATCGAGCTGGCTTCGCGGCTGAAGTTTCCGGCCTTCACCACGCCCGAGGGCGGGCGCAAGTACAGCGGCTACCCCGACTTCATCGTCAACTTCGAGCCGCAGCCGGGCATCGGCTTTCTCATGGGCTGGCGCGGCAAGGACGGCACCGAGCACCTGCGCGGCGCGCCCAATCCGAAGCAGTGGGAGGCCTACGAGAAGAACAACTGCGTGTTCCAGTACCACATGCCCGAGACCATGCACTTCATGCGCAACTGGAACCGGGAGTACCTCGACTTCGCGAAGGACAAGGGCTGGCGCCAGCGCAACGACCCCGTGCAGCTGGCGCTTTACTCCGACACGCTGCAGAGCTTCAGGCTCGCCGCGCAGGGCAAGAGCCCGGGGCGGCAGCCGCCCGACGCGCTGCGCGAGCGCATCGACACATATTTCGATCCGCTGCCCTTCTGGTATCCGCCACTCGAAGAAGCGGCTACCGACCTCGAAGCGTTTCCGCTCAACGCGCTCACGCAGCGGCCGATGGCGATGTACCACTCGTGGGACTCCCAGAACGCCTGGCTCAGGCAGATCCACAGCCACAACTACCTGCATGTGAACCCGGTGACCGCGCAAGCCGCGGGCATCGCCGACGGCGGCTGGTGCTGGGTGGAGAGCCGCTGGGGCAAGGTGCGCTGCATGCTGCGCCACAGCGAGGCGGTGGAGCCCGGCACGGTGTGGACCTGGAACGCCATCGGCAAGGCCGACGGTGCATGGCAGCTCGCGCCGGGCGCGGACGAGGCGCGCAAGGGCTTCCTGCTGAACCACCTGATCAGCGAGGAGCTGCCCTGCGCAGGCACCGCGAGCGGGACCATCAGCAACTCCGACCCGATCACCGGGCAGGCCGGCTGGTACGACGTGCGCGTGCGCATACGGCCGGCCGAACCGGGCGAGCCTGAAGAGAGCTATCCGCAGATGGCGAGCATGCCGGCGGTGCCCGGCGTGCTCGGCAAGGCGGCGAGCGTGTTGACCTACTTCGCGGGGAGGGCGCGGAAATGATGCAGTGGCTCAAGGACCTGATGGCGCCGGCTCCGGCCTTCGTGCCGTCGCCCGCGGGCGGCAGCCGGCGCGCCGAGCAGGGCGAGACGCTCGCCAAGCAGCTCGCGCTGGTCATCGACCTCAACGTCTGCGTCGGCTGCCATGCCTGCGTGACCTCGTGCAAGCAATGGAACACCTCCGGCAGCGCGGGCCCGCTGGCCGATGAGCGGCCCTACGCCGCCAACCCCACCGGCACCTTCTTCAACCGCGTGCAGACCTACGAGGCCGGCGAGTTCCCGGTCACCGAGACCATCCACTTCCCCAAGAGCTGCCTGCATTGCGAAGACCCGCCCTGCGTGCCCGTGTGCCCCACGGGCGCGAGCTACAAGCGCAAGGAAGACGGCATCGTGCTGGTCGACTACGACAAGTGCATCGGCTGCAAGTACTGCGCATGGGCCTGCCCCTACGGCGCCCGAGAGCTCGACGAGGAACGCCAGGTCATGACCAAGTGCACGTTGTGCGTGGACCGAATCCATGACGAGCAATTGCCCAAGGAAGACCGCAAGCCCGCCTGCGTGAAGGCCTGCCCGACCGGCGCGCGGCTCTTCGGCGACGTGAAGGACCCGGACTCGGAAGTGTCGAAGGCGATCCGCGAGCGCGGCGGCTACCAGCTCATGCCCGAGTGGGAGACCAGCCCGGCCAACCGCTACCTGCCACGGCGCATCACGCCCGCAGGGCAGGACGCACAGGAATAAGCCGCATGCATCCCGCCTTCTCCATTCTTTTCTTCACCACGCTGGCCGGCGCTGCGCAGGGGCTGGTGTTCGCGCTCGCGCTGGCGGTGCTCTTCGGGCTCGAACTGGCGCCGGGTTTCCTTGGCCTGGCGCTGGGCGTGGCCGAAGTGCTTCTCGTGGCAGGACTCGCCGCCTCGTTCATGCACCTGGGCCGCAAGACGCGTGCATGGCGCGCGGTGCTGATGTGGCGCACCTCGTGGATGTCGCGCGAGGTGATCGTGCTGCCGGCCTTCATCGCGCTGGTGGCGGTGTGGTGGCTGTCGCTGCGGGCCGGCATGGGGGCGCCGTGGTCGTGGCTGCTGCCCTTGTTCGCGCTGTGGGGCGCCGTGCTGCTCTGGTACTGCACGGCGATGATCTACGCCTGCCTGCGCTTCATCGAGGAATGGGCGCATCCACTGACCATCGTCAATTTCACGCTGATCGGTCTGTCTTCGGGGCTGGTGCTGGCTTGCGCGATGGCGGCGCTGGCCGGCGAGTCTCGCTTCGTGCAGGTGTTCGGGCCGTATGCGCTCGTCGCAACCCTCGCTGCGTGGGCCGCGCGCGGCACGGCGCTCAGGCGCAACGCGGGCATTCGCCACAAGTCGACGCTGCAGTCCGCCACGGGCATCCGCACGCAGAAGCTGGTGCAGAAGTCGATGGGCATGTCGGCCGGCTCGTTCAACACGCGCGAGTTCTTCCATGGCGCGTCTCTGGCGGCGCTGAAGAAAATGAAGCTGGGCTTCCAGTTGCTGGCCTTCGTGCTGCCCATGCTGCTGCTGGTCTGGGGCATTGCCGGCGCAGGTGTGCTGCCTTGGCTGCTCGCTGCGCTGGTGCAGGCGCCGGGGCTGCTGGCCGAGCGCTGGTTCTTCTTCGCGCAGGCCCGGCATCCGCAGAACCTGTACTACCAGGTCGTTTCCTAAGCCTCGAAGTTCAGTGCGAGGCCGGGTGTCGGCCAGTCGTCGATGGCAACGAGCCGCCCGCTGCCAGAGAGCGTGACGTAGGCCGTGCGCCGCTCGCGCCCGCCGAAGCAGATGTTGGTGGTGTAGCGGTCGGGCAGCGGCACGTGTTCGACCGTGCTGCCGTCGGGCGCCACGATGCTGATGCCGCCGTGCAGCAGTGTCGCCACGCAGAGGTTGCCCAGCGCGTCGACCGCCATCGAGTCGAAGCGCTGGTAGTGTCCGCCCGGCGAGGCGCAGAGCATGCGGCCGCCGTGCGGTGAGGGCCAGCCGTCCTTGCGCACGCGGCCCGGCGCGGTGATGTCGAAGGCCCAGACGCGGGCGCCCTCGGTCTCGGCGTAGTAGAGCGTGCCGCCGTCGGGCGAAAGCGCAATGCCGTTGGGCGTCATCACCGGCCGCGCGATCACGCCGGCGGCACTGCCGTCGGCATGGCCGTAGAACAGGCCGCCGCGGTCCATGTCGCGCTCGCGCACCTTGCCGAGGTCGGTGAAGTAGAACCCGCCCTGCGCGTCGAACACGATGTCGTTGGGGCCGCACAGCGCGCCGCCGTCGATCATGTCGTACAGGCGCTCGGCGCGGCCGGTGGCGAGGTTCACGCGCTCGATGCGTCCGCCCGAATAGTCCTCGGCCTGCCCGATGGGCCGCAGGCAGCCGTCGGCTTCGGTGTGCCATCTGAAGCCGCCGTTGTTGCAGACATAGACGGCTCCGTCGGGGCCGATGGCCGCACCGTTCGGCCCGCCGCCCAGGTCGGCGACCACTTGCACCAGCCCGTCGGCGCGCACCCGCGTGAGCGTGCCGCGCGCAATCTCGACCAGCAGCACGGAGCCGTCGTCCATGGCGATCGGACCTTCGGGAAACTGCAGGCCGGCGGCGAGTTCGCGGATGCGCATCGGGGCTCCTCGGTGATCGGGCGGGTCTCCAGTTTGCGCCAGTTCGTCGCGCTGCGTTGCGTCGTGTCGCGTCGTTTGCTTCAGCGCAGCAGCGCCTGCAGCCACGCGATGCGGCGCAACCTCATCACGAAGCTGCAGCGGCTGAGCCGGCAGCGCAGTTGCGCGAAGAGCGGCTTGGCGGTGGGCGCGTCGCTGTTCAGGCCGGCCATGAGCCTGTCGAGCATCGCGGAGGCACGCGGGCTGTCGCTGCCCTGGCCGGCGAGCGACAGCGCGAAGCTCGCGCTGCCGCCGTCGGTGTCGATGACGGCGTCCGATTGCGCCTCGGCCAGCGAGGCTTCGGCGCCGCGTGCGTGTCGAAGCACGGGCCGTCCCTGGACGAGCGCGCCCGTCCATCCGAGCGCATAGCTGCCGGGCGAGAGACCGCGCAGGCGCTCCACGTAGCCGAAGGGCAGGGGCGTGGAGTCGCCCTGCAATGCGCGCAGGTGCCAGCGCAGCCAGCCCGCGTAGGTCGAGGCCGTGGTGGCGAAGCGGCCGGCCGGCATGATCGCGTCGAGCCAGGCCTGCGGGCTGGAGGGGCCGCGCGCGTCGGCTTCGCGCCAGGTGCCGGCAATGCCGAGCGGATGGGCCAGCTCCTGCTCGAACATCGCGCGGTAGCTCAGGCCCGTGGCGCGTTCCATCATCGTGGTCGCGAGGGCGTAGCCCGCGTTCGAATACAGGAAACCGGTGTTCTCGCCCGCGGGCGGCTGCCGCACCAGCCAGCGCGCGAAGAAGAGGCGACGCCCGGCATCGGTAGTGGGCAGGGCGCCGGCCGGGACGGCCTCCGGAAGAACGGCCAGGAAGCCGCGGAACTCGTCTTCGGTGGTGAAGGCCGGCAGGCCGGCACGATGCGCGAGAAGGTCTTCGAGCGTCACGTTGCGATAGGCCGGCAGCATCATGCGCCGCAGCTCGGGCAGGGCCTCGGCGATGCGCGTGTTCCAGCGCAGGGCACCGCGTTCGACCAGGCGCGCGGCGATCACGGCCGTCATCGCCTTCGCGTCGGCGCCGACCGGAAAGAGCACCCTGGCGCCGGCCAGGCCGGGTCCGCCGAAGTCGCCGTCCGCTGCGGTGACATGGCCCGTCACGGCGTCGGCGCGCTGTTGCAGGCCCGGGGCCGCCGGCTGCGGGCCGGCATCGTGGTTGCCGCACGCCGACAGGAACGCGGCGGCGACGAGCAGGGTTGCGAAGGCGGTGTTCACTCTGTGCGACTCCGTTTTGCGCTGGCCGCCACTCTTGCGCGCGGGCGGCGGCCCGGGAGACCGGGAAGAAGGAAAAAGAGGGAGGAGCGCATCATTGTTCGCCTCCGAACCTTTGGCAATGCTTAAGGTTCCCGCCGGACAATCCGGGCGATGCATCTCCTGCTCATCGAAGACGACCTTGACCTGGGCCGCGCCCTCTCGCAGGCCCTGAAGGCCGAGGGCTTCAGCATCGAGTGGCTGCGCCGCATCGCCGACGCCCCGCGCTCCTTCGAGGGCGATGCCTGCGGCTGCGTGCTGCTCGACGTGAGCCTGCCCGACGGCTCGGGCCTGCAGCTGCTCTCGCGCTGGCGCCGTTCGGGCGTGACGGTGCCCATCGTGGTCATCACCGCGCGCTCCGCGCTGGAAGACCGGCTGGCGGGGCTGGACGGCGGCGCCGACGACTACGTGGTGAAGCCCTTCGCCACGCCCGAGCTCGTGGCGCGCATCCATGCCGTGCGCCGGCGCTATGCGCACCAGGCCAGCGACGTGTGGTCCTTCGGCGACCTGGAGATCGAGCCGCGCAGCCACGTCGCCCGGCTGGGCGGGCTGACGCTGGACCTGTCGCCGCGCGAATTCCAGCTGGTGCTGGAGCTCGCCCGCGAGCCCGGCGCGGTGATCCCGAAGGGCACGCTGTCGCTGCGGCTCGACCCGCTGGGCGAGCCTGTGGACTTCGGCGCGATCGAGGTGCACGTGTCGAACCTGCGCCGCAAGATCGGCGCGGAGCGGATCAAGACGGTTCGCGGCGTCGGCTACATGCTCGCGTCATGATGTGGCTGTTCCGCCGCAGCCTGGTGCGGCGCGTGGCGCTGTCGCTGCTGCTCGCCTTCTCGCTGGCATGGGTCGCGCTGGTGGTCTACATGTTCGTGAGCTTCAGCATGAGCATGAACACCGATTCGAACGTGGTGCGCGCCGGCCGCGAGATCAACGCGGCGCTGGCCGTCATCGAGAACGAAGATGTCGCGGCCGGCGTGCTCGACGGCACGGGTCGGATCATTAACGAGCTGCGCCGCCAGGAAGGCGGCCTGCCCGGCAACGTGGTCTTCCAGCTGAAGACCCGCGAGGGGCGCCTGCTGTACGTCTCGCCCGAGGTCGAAGGCCTCGCGCTGCGCGGCGAGAACGACAAGATGGTTGACGTGACGCTCGGCGGCCAGCGCTACTGGCTGTACGAGGGCAGCAGCGCGCGCTGGCAGGTGTGGCTGGGCGAACCGCATTCGGGCATACCGTGGCTCATCGGCTTCTTCGGCAGCTCGCTCTTCCTTCCTTTCCTGATCGCGTTTCCCTTCGTGCTCGCGCCGGTGTGGATCGCCGCCGCGCAGGGCATCAAGCCGTTGCGGCAGCTCGGCGAGCGCATCAAGCTGCGCAGCGCGGAAGACCTGTCGCCGCTGGGTTTCGATCCGAAGTACGCCGAGCTGGAGCCGTTGGTGAAGGCGCTCGAAGGGCTGCTCGCGCAGTTGCGGGGCAAGGTCGAGCGCGAGCGTTCGTTCGTGAACGACGCGGCGCACGAGTTGCGCACGCCGCTGGCGGTGATCGGTGCACAGGCCCATGTGCTTTCCCGCTCGACCGATCCGCAGGAGCGGCAGGAGGCCGCGCAGCACCTGGCGCACGCCATCGCGCGCGGCTCGCACCTGATCCAGCAACTGCTCGAATTGGCCACCATGGACGGCGGCGAGCGCCCCGAGACGCAGTTCATCGACGTCGCGGAGCTCACGCGGCGGCATCTGGCGCAGGCCGCGAGGGACGCCGACCTGCGGCGGCTGGAGCTGATGCTCGAATCCACGGACAGCCTCGTCTTCGAGCTACCCGTGCCGCTGTTCGAATCGGTGCTGCGCAACCTGCTCGACAACGCGGTGAAGTACGTGGAGACCGGCGGGCAGGTGGTGGTGACGCTGCGTCGCGAGGCGCAGGGGCTGGTTCTGTCGGTGGTCGACAGCGGCCCGGGCATTCCGCCCCAGGAGCACGAACTGGTGTTCGAGCGGTTCCATCGCGGCTCGGCCACTGTCGCCCAGGGCACGGGGCTGGGGCTGTCGATCGCGCGGCAGGCCTGCCAGCGCATGGGCGGCACCATCGGGCTCGCGCCGGCGCCGGGCGGAAGGGGATGCGCCTTCACCGTCGTCATTCCCGGCGGGCCGTCCGCCGCCGCAGGTGGCGGTGTTACTTCTTCGCGCCCTGCATGCGCGCGATGATCTTCGAGGTCTCGTTGCCTTCCTGGCGGCCATCGGGGTAGCGGCGCATGTAGTCGAAGACCTTGGCCTGCGAAACCTTCACCATCTGGCCCGCGTGCAGGCCCTGCACGTCGACCGGGTCGTTCCTCAGCAGGCCTTCGATGGCATCGCCGTTCCAGCGCGTGACCTCGACCCACATCCATTCGTTGCCGCCACCGGTCGTGGTGAAGGGGGCCTTCACGAGGATGTATTCGCCCGGCTGCAGGCCCTTGGCGAAAGCCTCGCGCAGCTTGGGCAACTGCGCGGTGGCGGCCTTGCTGGCGGCGAGCAGTTCGTCGTTGTGCTTCAGGCGGGTGACCGAGTCTTCGTCGGCGCCGAACACCGAGACCAGCATGGCGGTCTGCTGCGCATAGCGGTCGGGACCCTTGTAGCGGTCGAAGCGGATCTCGTAGAGCCTGTTCTGCGGATCGCCGCTCTCCCAGGTGCCGTTGACCAGCGAGAGCCTCGCCACTGCCGCGGCGTTGGGCTTCAGGCCCGTGAGCATCGGGTCGCGCGCCGCTGCGTGCCTGAGCGCGCGCAGGTCCATGTCGAACTGGCCGGGCTTCGCCAGCGTGATGCCTTCGGCCATCGCCTGCGAGAAGGCGTTGATGAGGCTGCCCATCGAGCGGTTGCTCGACCACGAGAAGTCGCTCACCACCACGTCGGGCAGGCCGAACTTGCCCATGCCGAGCGTGATGGCCCGCACCATCTCGCCGCTGCGGTAGGCGTGGATGGTCATGTGCTGCGAGACGTCGGGCAGGCCGTTGGCCCAGGTGTCGATGCGCCGCTTCTGCCATTCGTCGGGCGAGAAGACTTCGCGCGTCTCCTCGTCCCACACGAGGCCGCCGGTGTCGCGCGCGACCTGCAGGGTGACCTGCAGCGCCTTCTGCATGGCGGCCGCGGACTGCTGAACGGGGTGCGCGAAATCGAGGATCAGCGCCTTGTCCGCCTTCTGCAGCGCTTCCGCCTGCTCGCGCGAGATGCCGCGGCCGAAGCGCTGCAGCGACTCCATGTCGGGCGCACGGTATTCCTTCAGCACCGTGGTGGTGTTCCAGTTCGCGAAGACCACGGGCGCGTTGACGGAGGAGGGCGTCGGCATCGCGGCCTGGAGCTTCGGGCTGCCGCCGGTCTTGCCGAGCACGCCGCGCAGCGCGGCCATCGGGTCGGTGGCCGGTGCCTTGGCGTAGTAGATGGCGAACTGGAAGTGGACCGGGCCGGTCTGCTGCGGTGAGCCCGCGGGCACCGGTGCGCCGGGCACGGCCTTGGCGGCGCTCTGCGTGGCGGTCGGCGGCGTGGTCGGCGTCGCGGCCAGGGCGGCCGCGGCGTTCATCGAGAGGATGAGCGCGGTGAGCGCGAGGCGGGGCAAGGTCTTCGGCAAGGTCATGTTCGTGTTGTTCTCGTTGTCGTTGTCGTCGATGCGGGCCTAGCCGCGCCGCGAGCCCGTTGCGCGCGGCGTGCCCGGCAGCAGGTGGTCCAGCGGCAGCGCGGTCTCGGACTTGATCTCGCGCAGCACGATGCTCGAGCGCACGTGCGTCACGCCGGGCAGGCTGAACAGCACCTCGTGCAGGAAGCGCTCGTAGTGCTTCATGTCGGGCACGGTCACATTGAGGATGTAGTCGGCGGGGCCTGTGGCCGACACGCAGCGGATGATCTGCGGGCTCGCGGCCACGGCCTCCTCGAAGCGCTGCACCATCGTCTCGCTGTGGCGGTCGAGGTTCACCTCGGCCACGGCCGAGACGTGCAGGCCGACCAGCTCGGGGTCGACCAGCGTGGTGTAGCCGCGGATGACGCCGGCGGCCTCCATGTCCTTGATGCGCTTCCAGCAGGGCGTGGGCGACAGGCCGACGGCCTCGGAGATCTGCTGCACGGTCTGGCGGCCGTCGTGCTGCAGCGCGGAGAGGATCTTGAGGCAGTGCTCGTCGAGGGAAACGGTGCCGGTGTTCATCGCGGGGCCGCGGGATCGCGGGTAGTGGGTGGGGTGCGCCGACCGGGTGCCGGTCCGCGCCATCGCCGCGATTCTCCTTGATCGATGCGGCGGCGCAATGTCGCGCCCCGGCCGCCGCCGCACGCTTCTTCTACGCGTCGGAGGCGCGCGCGAATTCCAGCGGCAGGTCCTTGAACTGCTTCTTCAGCGAGGCCTCGGGCGAGCCGCCGACCACGATGCGCGCGAAGGCGTCGAGCGGGCTGAAGAACGCGGGACGCAGCGTGCCCAGCTTGCTCTCGTCGATCACCAGGAAGCTTTGCGACGCGCTGCGGATGGCTGCCTGCTTCACCGGCACCTCATGGAAGTTGGAGCAGCTCGCACCGCGCTCCAGGTCGACACCGCCCGCCGAGATGAAGGCCTTGTTCACGCCCAGCCTGCTGAGGTACTGCAGGCCTTCGTCCGAGAAGAAGGTGGCCGAGGAGGGGTGGTACAGCCCGCCCAGCAGCATCAGCTGCGTGTTCGGGCGGCGGCTGAGCACCGAGGCAATGTTCGTGGAGTAACACACCACGCTCAGCGGCATCTCGGGCGGCAGCGCCTCGGCGAAATGGACCATGGTGGTGCCGCAGTCGATGAACAGGCTGTCGTGCGGCTGCACCAGTCCGGCGGCGCGTTCGCAGGCCAGGCGCTTGTTGGCCGCGTGCTGGTCGCTGGCCTCGTCGAGCGAGTAGCGCTCGGCGCCCGGCAGCGTGGTCGCGAGCACGTAGCCCCCGAGGGCGGAGAGGGGCGATTCGGCCGACGACAGGTCGCGGCGGATGGTCATTTCCGTCACGTCGAGCTGCTGCGCCGCCTGCTTGATCGGCAACGGGCCGCCGGCCTCGACGAGTTCCTGCATCCTGGCCAGGCGCACGGCCCGGGCCTCGGCTCCGGCGGTTCTTCGCATGTTCGGTCTCCTCAGGTCCACGTGACGGAGTATCGGGCATCGCATGCCGTTTCAATGTTGTTTGAAAAACATATTGCGCAGATAAATGTTGTTGTAATAACATTTGTGCCAACACGAACGACATCAAGGCCGCGCCGCCAGACGACGCAGCCCGGAGACAAAAGACATGCCCCTTGCCTGCCCGCCGCAGTCGCGGCCCTCGCGCGCCACGGCGCCCGCCCATCCATGACTTCCACTTCCCTCGTTCGCCCCAGCGGCGCGGTGCGCTCGCGCCCGGCTGCGCCGGCCTCGGCCGCAGCAGCAGCAACAGCACCGATGACGTCGACGCCCGCGCAGACGCACATCGCCGCTTCTCGCAACACCGCCCAGCCCTTCGACACCGGCTGGATCGACGGCATCCGCTTCAACCTCTCCGCCGCCGAGCGCCGCGTGGCCACGCTGCCCGGGCGCCGGTCGGTCAAGAAGGACGCCCAGGCCGGCTGGCTGCTCAAGGCCATCACCTGCATCGACCTCACCACGCTCAGCGGCGACGACACCGCCGAGCGCGTGAAGCGGCTCTGCGCCAAGGCCGTGATGCCGGTTCGCCCCGACCTGCTGGCCGCGTTGGGCTTCGTCGACCGCAAGCTGCACACCGGCGCGGTGTGCGTGTATCACCGCTTCGTCTCGACGGCGGTCGAGGCGCTGGCCGGCACCGGCATTCCGGTGGCGGCGGTGTCCACGGGCTTTCCGGCGGGGTTGATTCCGCACGAGCTCAAGCTCAAGGAGATCGAGGCCTCGGTGCGCGATGGCGCTTCCGAGATCGACATCGTCATCACCCGCGAGCACGTGCTGGCGGGCCAGTGGAAGAAGCTCTACGACGAGATGCTCGACTTCCGCCGCGCGGCAGGCGATGCGCATGTGAAGGCGATCCTCGCGACGGGCGAACTCAAGACGCTGCGCAACGTCGCGAAGGCCTCGATGGTCTGCATGATGGCCGGCGCCGATTTCATCAAGACCTCCACCGGCAAGGAGGGCGTGAACGCCACGCCGCTGGTCACGCTCGCGATGCTGCGGATGATCCGGCAGTACGAGGCCCGCACCGGTTTCCGCGTGGGCTACAAGCCCGCGGGCGGCGTCTCCACCGCGAAGACGGCGCTCGACTACCAGGTGCTCATGAAGGAAGAGCTGGGCCGCGACTGGCTCGAGCCCGACCTGTTCCGCATCGGCGCTTCCACGCTGCTGGCCGACATCGAGCGCCAGTTGGAGCACCACGTCACCGGCCGCTACTCGGCCTACAACCGCCACCCGATCGGATGAGCAGCCCGATGAGCAACAACAACAGCAGCAACAGCAACGTCGCGCGCTACTTCGACACCATGGACTACGGCCCCGCGCCCGAGAGCGACACCGACGCGCGCGAATGGCTCGCGCGCCATGCCGAAGGCTTCGGCCACTTCATCGACGGGCGCTTCACGCCAGCATCGGAGGGCGCGCATTTCGACACGGCCGAGCCGGCCACCGGCCAGCGCCTGGCCCGCGTCGCGCAAGGCTCCGCGAAAGACGTGGACGCCGCGGTGGCTGCGGCGCGCGCCGCGCAGCCCGGCTGGTTCGCGCTGGGCGGCCACGGCCGCGCGCGCCATCTGTATGCGCTGGCGCGAATGGTCCAGCGCCATGCGCGCCTGCTCGCAGTGGTCGAGGCGCTCGACAACGGCAAGCCGATCCGCGAGACGCGCGACCTCGACGTGCCGCTGGCCGCGCGCCACTTCTATCACCACGCCGGCTGGGCGCAACTGCAGGAGCGCGAGTTCGCCGACCAGGTGCCGTTGGGCGTGGTCGGCCAGATCATTCCGTGGAATTTCCCGCTGCTGATGCTCGCGTGGAAGATCGCGCCCGCACTCGCGCTGGGCAACACCGTGGTGCTCAAGCCCGCCGAGTTCACGCCGCTGAGCGCCTTGCTCTTCGCCGAGCTTGCGGCGCAGGCCGGCCTGCCGCGCGGCGTGCTCAATGTGGTGACGGGCGACGGCGCCACGGGCGCGGCGCTGGTCGCGCACGAGGGCGTGGACAAGATCGCCTTCACCGGCTCGACCGAAGTGGGGCGGCTCATCCGCGCTGCCACGGCGGGCACGGGCAAGTCGCTGACGCTGGAGCTGGGCGGCAAGTCGCCCTTCATCGTGTTCGACGATGCGGACATCGATGCTGCCGTGGAAGGCGTGGTCGATGCCATCTGGTTCAACCAGGGCCAGGTGTGCTGCGCCGGTTCTCGGCTGCTGCTGCAGGAAGGCATCGCCGAAGACTTCATCGCGCGGCTCAAGCGCCGCATGCAGACCCTGCGCGTGGGCTCGCCGCTGGACAAGGCGATCGACATGGGCAGCCTGATCGACGCCACGCAGCTCGAACGCGTGCGCTCGCTGGTCGCCACCGGCGTGCGCGAGGGCGCGAGCTGCTACCAGGCGCCGGGCGAACTGCCGCCGGGCGGCAGCTTCTTCCCGCCGACGCTGCTGACGGGCGTGCAGCCGGCGTCCACCGTGGCCACCGAGGAAATCTTCGGCCCCGTGCTGGTGACGATGACCTTCCGCACGCCCGACGAAGCCGTCGCACTGGCCAACAACACGCGCTACGGCCTCGCCGCCAGCGTGTGGAGCGAGACCATCGGCCTCGCGCTGGGCGTCGCGCCGCAGTTGCAGGCGGGCGTGGTGTGGGTCAACGCGACCAACCTGTTCGACGCGGGCGTGGGCTTCGGCGGCTATCGCGAATCGGGCTATGGGCGAGAGGGCGGGAGAGAAGGCTGCTACGAGTACCTGAAGCCGCGTGCGTGGGCGCAGCGCAAGCCGCGCTTGGCCGGCGCGGCTGTCGCGGCCAACGAAGCTGCGGACACGAGGAGCGAGTCTCCGCTTGCGCTGCCTGCCATCGACCGCACCGCCAAGCTCTTCATCGGCGGCAAGCAGGTGCGGCCCGACGGTGAGCTCTCGCGTCCTGTGTTTGCTGCCAACGGTCAGCGCGCCGGCGAAGTGGGCGTGGGCAACCGCAAGGACATCCGCAACGCCGTCGCCGCCGCGCGCTCGGCCGCGGGCTGGTCGAGCGCGACGCCGCACCGCCGTGCGCAGGCGCTCTACTACCTCGCGGAAAACCTCTCGGCGCGTGCCGGGGAGTTCGCCGCGCGCATTGCGAGCCTGACCGGCGTTGCCGCGAAAGCCGCGCAGGCCGAGGTCGATGCATCTGTGAGCCGCCTGTTCGCCTACGGCGCATGGGCCGACAAGTACGAGGGCACTGTGCATGTGCCGCCGCTGCGCGGCGTGGCGCTGGCCACGGTCGAGGCGATCGGCGTGGTGGGTGTGGTGTGCCCCGACGAGGCGCCGCTGCTGTCCTTCGTGAGCCTGCTCGCACCGCTGCTCGCCATGGGCAACCGCACGGTGATCGTGCCGGGCGAGAAGCACGCGCTGGTCGCCACCGACTTCTACCAGGTGCTCGAAACCTCCGACCTGCCGGCGGGCGTCGTCAACCTCGTGACAGGTCCGGCCGCGAGCCTCGCGCGCACGCTGGCGGAGCACGACGACGTCGATGCGCTCTGGGTCTTCGGCGCGAAGGAACTCTCGCGCGAAGCCGAGCGGCTGTCGGTCGGCAACCTCAAGCGCACGCTGGTCGACCACGGCCTTGCCACCGACTGGCACGACGCGGCTTCGGCCGAGGGTGCTGCATTCCTGCGCCATGCCACGCAGGTCAAGAACATCTGGATTCCCTATGGCGAATGAACGCGTAGCCGTTGTTCGCAACATCGAAAACAAGGGAAATCCCCAAATAGAAAACGTTTGCGCAAACGTTTTCTTTACATAGGATCGCAACCGCGACGCCGTTCATTTCGAGGAGACAGACCGCATGCTGAAGTCCATCCACCCGCTGCTCAATGCCGACGTGCTCTACGCCCTGCGCGCCATGGGCCATGGCGACGAGCTGGTGCTGTGCGACGCCAATTTCCCGGCCGACTCGGTCGCCCGCCAGACTTCGCTGGGCCGGCTGCTGCGCATCGACGGCGTGGGCACCACCGAGGCGGCGCGCGCCATTCTTTCGGTGCTGCCGCTGGACAACGCGGTGGACGATCCGGCGAGGCGCATGGAGATCATGGGTGCGCCCACCGAGATTCCGCCCGTGCAGCAGGAGATGCAGCGCGAGATCGACGTGGCCGAAGGGCGCGCGCGGCCGATGGGCTCCATCGAGCGCTTCGCCTTCTACGAGGCCGCGCGCCGCGCCTACTGCGTGATCGCCACCGGCGAGCGCCGCTTCTACGGCTGCTTCGTGTTCAAGAAGGGCGTGCTCGCCCCCGAGGCCTGATCGCCATGGCCGCCGTTTCCCCGCATCAGCAGCAACAACAGCACGGCGTGGCCGTGCTCGGCATCTTCGTGGCAGATCTTGCCTTCCGCGCGGCCGACCTCCCGGGCGTGGGCCAGACCATCGCCGGCTCCGGCTTCGCCATGGGGCCCGGCGGCAAGGGCTCGAACCAGTCGGTTGCGGCGGCGCGCGCCGGCGCCCGGGTGACCTTCATCTCCAAGCTCGGGCAGGACTCCTTCGGCGCCAATGCGCTGGCACTGTGGGCGCAGGAAGGCATCACGCCGCGCGTGCCGCAGGTGGCGACGCAGCCGACCGGCGCGGCCTTCATCTACGTGCACGAGGTCACGGGCGACAACGCGATCATCGTGGTGCCCGGTGCGGCGGCGCTCATCGATTCGGCTGACGTCGATGCGGCCGCCGACGCCATCCGCGGCGCGCGCGTGTTCGTCACGCAACTGGAGCAGCCGGCCGGCGCCGCGCAGCGCGGCCTGGAGCTTGCGCGCGCTGCCGGCACGGTGACGGTGTTCAACCCCGCGCCCGCGCTGCCCTTCGACGACGCGGTATATGCGCTGTGCGACTACATCACGCCCAACGAGCACGAGGCGGCGGCGCTCAGCGGCATCGCCGTCGAGACCGTCGACGACGCGCGCCGCGCGGGCGACTTCTTCCTTTCCAAGGGCGTGGGCTGCGCGCTCATCACGCTCGGCGAGAAGGGCGCGCTGCTGCACAGCGCGAACGAATCGGTGCACCTGCCCGTGTTCCATGCCGGCGCGGTGAAGGAAACGGCCGGCGCGGGCGATGCCTTCAACGGCGGCTTCGCGGCCGCGCTGGCAGAGGGCGCGTCGCCGCTGGAAGCCGCGCGCTTCGGCTCGGCCGTGGCCGCCATTTCAGTCACGCGCGCGGGCACCGCGCCGTCGATGCCCACGCGCGCCGAAGTCGATGCGCTGCTGGGCCGGGCCGCGGCCTGAATCGCGAGCCGCAAAGGAGCCTTCCGTGAAATTCAGGTTTTCAGACCGCGAGCTCAACTTCCTGGTCGGCATCAATGTCGCGATCCTCGTGGTCGCCACGGTGCTCTCGAAGGGCGATTTCCTCGACGTCTACAACTTCCAGTCGATGGGCGGCCAGCTGCCCGAGCTCGGCCTGCTGGCCATGGGCGTGGCGCTGTCGATGATCTCCGGCAACGGCGGCATCGACCTCTCGGGCGTGGCGCTGGCCAATCTCTCGGGCGTGGTGGCTGCCACGCTGGCGCCGATGCTGGTGGATGCCGATGCCTCGCCGTGGCTCTACACCGGGTCTTTCGCCGCCATCGCGCTGGCGACGGGGTTGGCGGGCGGGCTGCTCAACGGCGTGCTGATCGCGCGCGCCGGGCTCACGCCGATTCTCTGCACGCTGGGCACGCAGCTGCTCTACACCGGCCTGGCCGTGGTGCTCACCGGCGGCTCCAGCCTGCGCGTGGGCAACGCGGAGCCGCTCTCGGCCATCGGCAACGAGAACGTGCTGGGCGTGCCCATTCCGTTCGCGATCTTCGTGGCGATGCTGCTGGCCGTGGGCTGGCTGCTCAAGCAGAGCCCGTTCGGCATCCGGCTCTTCCTGCTCGGCACGAACGCAAAGGCGGCGCGCTACGCGGGCATTCCGCAGGGCCGCATGCTGATCGCCACCTATGCGCTGTGCGGCGTGCTGGCGGCGGTGGCGGGCGTGATCATCGCGGGCCGCACGGCCAGCGTGAAGTCGGACTACGGCAACTCCTACCTGCTCATCGCCATCCTCATCACCGTGATGGCGGGCGTGCGGCCGCAGGGCGGCTACGGGCGCATGGTGTGCCTGTTCTTCTCGGCCGTGGCGCTGCAGCTGCTGTCGAGCACCTTCAACCTGCTGGGCATTTCCAACTTCTTCCGCGACTGCGCCTGGGGACTGCTGCTGCTGTTCTTCCTGGCATCGGCGCGCTTCAGCCTGTCCGACCTGCGCAGCTTCATCTCCGTTTCGCGCACCAGCGCACCGCCGCATCAGCCCCCTCCTGGCGCGACGCAGAGAACCACCGAGGGCTAGGAGACAAACGAACATGCTGAAGAAAACCAAGATCGCCTGCACCGTGCTGGCACTCGGCACCGTGGCCTTCGCCTCGGCGCTGCATGCGCAGGGCAAGCCGCAGGACATCGTCACCGTGGTGAAGATTACCGGCATCAGCTGGTTCAACCGCATGGAAGTGGGCGTGAAGGAGTTCGGCAGCAGCACGCCGGGCGTGGCCACGCGCCAGATCGGCCCGGCCCAGTCGGACGCCGCCCAGCAGCAGCGCCTGGTGGAAGACCTGGTGGCCAAGAAGGTCGATGCGATCGCGGTGGTGTCGATGGACCCGCCCACGCTGGAGCCGGTGCTCAAGCGCGCGATGGAGCGCGGCATCAAGGTCGTCACGCACGAGGCCGACAACCAGAAGAACACCATGGTCGACATCGAGGCCTTCGACAACACGGCCTACGGCGCGCGCATCAACGAGCGCCTGGCCGCCTGCATGGGCCAGCAGGGCAAGTGGACCTCGCTGGTCGGCTCGCTGGGCAGCCAGTCGCAGGTGCAGTGGGCCGACGGCGGCGCGGCCAACGCGAAGAAGTACCCCAAGATGCAGCTGGTCGACGCCAAGAACGAGTCGCTCAACGACGCCGAGAAGGCCTACGGCAAGGCCAAGGAGATGCTGCGCAAGCACCCGGACCTCAAGGGCTTCCAGGGCTCGTCGTCGCTCGACGTGCTGGGCATCGGCCGCGCGGTGGAAGAGGCCGGCCTGCAGGGCAAGATCTGCGTCTTCGGCACGGGCCTGCCGAGCGAGGCGGCCAAGTTCCTCGAGTCGGGCGCGGTCGGCGGCATCGCCTTCTGGGACCCGAAGGACGCCGGCATCGTCATGAACAAGGCGGCCAAGATGCTGCTCGACGGCAAGACCATCACCGACGGCACCGACATGGGCGTGCCGGGCTACAACAAGGTCTCGGTCAAGAAGGGCCCGGGCGTCGGCATCATCGTCACGGGCCAGGCCTGGGTCGAGGTCGACAAGCAGAACTACAAGAAGTACTCGTTCTGAGCTTCCGCCGGCCATGACTCTTACCGCGCCTTCCACGCAAGCAAGCCCGGCAAGCTCCGAGAGCACGGCCGGGCGCCGGGTCTTCCTCGAGGTGCAGGACGTGCACAAGCGCTTCGCGGGCGTGCACGCGCTGCGCGGCATCGACCTCGTCATCGAGGCCGGCGAGATCTACCACCTGCTCGGCGAGAACGGCTGCGGCAAGAGCACGCTGATCAAGATCATCTCGGGCGCGCAGCCGCCGAGCCAGGGGCGCATCGTGATCGACGGGCAGCCGTACGAGTCGCTGTCGCCGCTGCAGGCGCTCACGCTGGGCATCGAGACGGTCTACCAGGACCTGTCGCTGCTGCCGAACATGAGCGTGGCCGAGAACGTGGCGCTCAGCGAGCAGCTCGTTGCCACCGGCGGCCGGCTGGCACGGCGCTTCGACCGCAAAGCCGTCGCGGCCACCGCCACGCGGGCGCTGCAGGCGGTGAAGCTGCCGACCGACGCGGCCTTCCTCGCGCGGCGCGTGGACGAGATGCCCATCGCCACGCGGCAGCTCGTGGCCATCGCGCGCGCGGTGGCCACCCGCGCGCGCATGGTCATCATGGACGAACCCACCACCTCGCTCACGCAGAAGGAGGTGGACAACCTCGTGCACGTGGTCGAAGTGCTGCGCGAGCAGGGCGTGGCCGTGCTGTTCGTGAGCCACAAGCTCGACGAGTGCATGGCCATGGGCGGCCAGGCCATCGTGTTCCGCGACGGCACGAAGGTCGCGCAGGGGCCGATCCGCGACTTCACCAAGGCGCAGATCGCGCGCTGGATGACCGGCAAGCACCTCGACGGCGAGCGCTACCGCCACGGCACGCACGGCGGCGACGAACTGCTGAAGGTGGAATCGCTGGGCCGCGGCGCGCAGTTCAGCGACGTGAGCTTCGCGTTGCGCAAGGGCGAGATCCTCGGCGTGACCGGGCTGCTCGACTCCGGCCGCAACGAGCTCGCGCTGGCGCTGGCCGGCGTGCAGGGCGCCGACCGCGGCCGTGTGCTGCTCGACGGCCGGCAGATCGTGCTGAAGACGCCCACCGACGGCATCCGACAGGGCATCGGCTACGTGCCGGAAGACCGCCTGAGCGAGGGCCTGTTCCTCGACAAGCCGATCCGCGACAACATCGTCACGGCGGTGCTGAACCGCCTGCGCGGGCGCTTCGGCGCGCTCGACATGCGGCAGTGCCAGGCGCTGGCCGAGCGCACCGTGGGCGAGCTGCAGATCGCCACGCCGGACGTCGACAGGCCGGTGCAGTCGCTCTCGGGCGGCAACCAGCAGCGCGTGCTCATCGGGCGCTGGCTGGCCATCGGGCCGCGCGTGCTGATATTGCACGGCCCCACCGTGGGCGTGGACGTGGGCTCGAAGGACACCATCTACCGCATCGTGCAGCGGCTGGCCGAGCAGGGGCTGGGCGTGATCCTGGTGAGCGACGACCTGCAGGAACTGCTGCAGAACTGCGACCGCATCCTGCTGATGCGCAAGGGCCGCATCGCCAACGACTTCGAAGCGCAGGGGCTCGCCGAGAGCGACCTCTACCACGCACTGGTTTCCGACACACCTTCCCCCGCATTCTCATGACGGCTTCCACCATGCAAGCGCCTCCAGCGCCGGCCACGCCGGCATCGGCTCCGCTCCCGCCAAAGGCGCGGTTCTCGCTGCGCGGCTGGCTCGCGCAGCGTCCCTCGGTCTTCACGCTCGCGCTGATCGTGCTGGCGAGCCTGGCGGTGGGTGCCATCAACCCGAGCTTCTTCCAGCTGCCGGTGCTTTTCGACATCGTGCGCGCCTGCACGGTGCTGGGCCTGTTCGCGCTGGGCGTGCTGATCGTGCTGGCCGCCGGCGGCATCGACGTGTCGTTCGCGGCCATTGCGGCGCTCACCATGTACAGCATCACCAAGCTGGTGCTGAACTACTTTCCCGAAGCCCCCATCGCGCTGCTGCTGATCGCCGGCGCGGCGAGCGGCGCGCTGCTGGGCGTGCTCAACGGGCTGCTGGTGCATTGGCTGAAGGCGCCGTCGCTGATCGTGACCATCGGCACGCAGTACCTGTACCGGGGCATCCTGCTGACCTTCGTGGGCACCGTGTTCTTCATGAACGTGCCCGCGCCGATGGACGCCTTCGGCAAGCTGGCGCTGTGGCGCTTCGACACCCCGCAGGGCCTGCACGTGGTGCTGCCCGCCACCGTGCTGGTGCTGGTCTTCGCGGCGGCGCTGACCTGGTGGCTGCTGAACCGCACGCTGATCGGCCGCGCGGTGTACGCCATCGGCGGCAGCCTCGCGATCGCGGAGCGGCTGGGCTACAACCTGCGCACGGTGCACGTCTTCGTGTTCGCGTATGCGGGCTTTCTCTCGGGGCTGGCGGGCATCGTGCACGTGTCGAGCACGCGGCTGGCGAACCCCTTCGACCTGGTGGGCAACGAGCTGGACGTGATCGCTGCCGTGATCCTCGGCGGCGCGCGCATCACCGGCGGCAGCGGCACCGTGGGCGGCACGCTGCTGGGCGTGGTGCTGGTCACGCTGATCAACAACGTGCTGATCCTGGCCGGCGTGCCCAGCACCTGGCAGAAGGTGATCATCGGGGCGTTCATCCTGGTGGCGGGCGGCTTCTTCGCGATGCGCAGGCAGGACTGAGATTGGCGGCGCTTGTTTTCTCGGAATTTCGACAATCGGAAAATAAAATCGTGTTTTTCCGATTGATTGAAGAGGATTTTTCTCGAAACAAGGGTCTGCCCTAGCGTATTGAGGAAGCACTTCCCCGGAGGGCGGCAGAACAATTCCGGGCATGAATGCCCCACTCAATGCCACCGCGATAAGACGGCCCGGCTACCAACTCTCCGACAACATCTGGGCCGAATCCGGCTCGGTTTTCCTGACCGGCACGCAGGCGCTGATTCGCGTGCTCGTGATGCAGGGCCGGCGCGATGCGCAACGCGGCCTGCACACGCAGGGTTTCGTCAGCGGCTATCGCGGCTCGCCGCTGGGCATGGTCGACCAGGCGATCTGGAAGGCCGGCGCGCGCTTCAAGGAGACGGGCATCCGCTTCGTGCCGGCCGTCAACGAGGAACTGGCCGCCACGCAGGTGCTGGGCACCCAGCGCGTGGAATCGGACCCCGAGCGCACCGTCGATGGCGTGTTCTCCATGTGGTACGGCAAGGGCCCCGGCGTGGACCGCGCGGGCGACGCGCTCAAGCACGGCAATGCGTATGGTTCGTCGCCGCACGGCGGCGTGCTGGTGGTGGCGGGAGACGACCACGGCTGCGTGTCGTCGTCGATGCCGCACCAGAGCGACCACGCCTTCATGGCGTGGCGCATGCCCATCATGCAGCCCTCGAGCGTGGCCGAGTACCTGGAGTTCGGCCTGTACGGCTACGAGCTCTCGCGCTACTCGGGCGCATGGGTCGGCATGGCGGCGCTGTCCGAAGTGGTGGAGAGCGCGGGCACCGTCGACCTGGACGCGATCAACACCCGCGTCGATGCCTGGGAAGACGCCGAGGCGGTGAGCGCCGCCACCGGTCATCGTGCGCCGCCTGACGGCCTGCATTACCGCTGGCCCGACCTGCCTTCGCTGCGCATCGAGTCGCGGCTCGAAGACAAGCTCGCGGCCGTGGCCGCGTTCACCAGGCGCAACAGCATCGACCGTCACGTGATCGTGAGCGATCACGCCAAGGTCGGTATCGTCACCTGCGGCAAGGCGCATCACGACCTGATGGAAGTGCTGCGCCGGCTCGAGCTTTCGCCGGAGCAGCTGGCGCGCGCCGGCGTGCGGCTCTACAAGATCGGCCTTAGTTTTCCGGTGGAGCAGACGCGCATCAAGGCCTTCGCACAGGGGCTGGAAGAGATCCTCATCGTCGAGGAGAAGGGCGCGGTCGTCGAGACGCAGCTGCGCGACATCTTCTACAACGCGCCTGCCGATGCGCGCCCCGTGCTCGTCGGCAAGCATGACCGCGAGGGACAGCCGCTGGTGTCAGCGCTGGGCGAGCTGCGGCCCTCGCGGCTCATCGAGCTGGTCGCCCACTGGCTGGCCGTTCACTTCCCCGACAACCACGACCTGGGCGACCACCTGCAGCACGTGCGCGACTTCACGCCGCCCGAGCTGCTGGCCAACGCGAGCGATGCCGTGAAGCGCCTGCCGTACTTTTGCGCCGGCTGCCCGCACAACACCAGCACCAAGGTGCCCGAGGGCTCGACCGCGCGCGCGGGCATCGGCTGCCACTTCATGGCGAACTGGATGGACCGCAGCACCGCGGGCCTCATTCAGATGGGCGGCGAAGGCGTCGACTGGATCTCGCACGCCATGTTCACGAAGACGCCGCACGTCTTCCAGAACCTGGGCGACGGCACCTACTACCACTCGGGTTACCTCGCGATCCGCCAGGCCGTGGCGGCCAAGGCGACGCTCACCTACAAGATCCTGTTCAACGACGCGGTGGCGATGACGGGCGGGCAGCCCGTCGACGGCGTCATCAGCGTGGACGCCATCGCTCGGCAGGTGGAGTCCGAAGGCGTGAGCAAGGTGGTGGTGGTGAGCGATGCGATCGGCAAGTACGACGACATCCGGAACCGCTTTCCGCACGGCACCGAGTTCCACGACCGTGCCGCGCTCGACGACGTGCAGCGCCGCCTGCGCGAGATGGCGGGCGTGACGGTGCTCATCTACGAGCAGACCTGCGCGGCCGAGAAGCGCCGCCGCCGCAAGAAGGGCGAGTTGGCCGATCCACCCAAGCGCCTCTTCATCAACGAGGCCGTGTGCGAGGGCTGCGGCGACTGCACCGTGCAGAGCAACTGCGTGGCCGTGCTGCCGCACGAAACACCGATGGGCCGCAAGCGCAAGATCGACCAGACCAGCTGCAACAAGGACTACTCCTGTGCCAAGGGCTTCTGCCCCAGCTTCGTGGGCGTGACGGGCGGCAAGCTGCGCCGCAAGAGCGGCGCGCTGGCGGCGGGGCGCGATGCCTTCCTGCATCGCGTGGCCGCGTTGCCGTACCCGGCGGAGCACGCCTGGGCCGCCCCCTACGACCTGCTTGTGACCGGCGTGGGCGGTACCGGCGTGGTGACGGTGGGCGCGGTGATCGCCATGGCCGCGCACCTCGAGGGCAAGGCCGCGAGCGTGCTCGACTTCATGGGCTTCGCGCAGAAGGGCGGCTCGGTGCTGAGCTTCGTGCGGCTGGCCGATTCGCGCGAGCGGCTGCACCAGGTGCGCATCGACACCCAGCAGGCCGACGCGATCCTCGCCTGCGACGTGGTGGTGGGCGCATCGGCCGACGCGCTGCAGACCGTGCGGCACGGGCGTACGCGCGTGCTCGCGAACATTCACGAGATTCCGGTGGCCGAGGCGCTGCGCAACCCCGATGCGGACCTGCATGTCGACCTGCTGCTGGAGAAGATGCGCTTCGTGGCCGGCGACGAGCAGGTCGAGACCTTCGACGCGCAGAGCCTGGCCGAGGAGTTCCTGGGCGACACGCTGGCCGCGAACATCGTTGCGGCCGGCTACGCGTGGCAGCGCGGACTTGTGCCACTGAGCCTGGAAGCGCTGATGCATGCCATCGAACTCAACGGCGTGGCGGTTGCCGCGAACCAGTCGGCCTTCTCGCTGGGGCGGCTTGCGGCCGGCAACCCCGAGGCGCTCGACGCGCTGCGCGCCGCGCCTGTCGATGCTCAAGCTTCTTCCGCTGACGAACGTCCGCTCGACGTGCTGATCGCCGATGCGCGCCGTCACCTGACGGGCTACCAGAACGCTGCTTGGGCGGATCGCTTCGAGACGCGCATCCGCAGCCTGCGTGCGCGCGAGGCGGCACTGCAGGGCGGTGACGCGAGCCTGCCGTTCACGCGGAATGCGGCGCGCAGCCTGCTCAAGCTCATGAGCTACAAGGACGAATACGAGGTGGCGCGGCTCTACACCGACGGCGCGTTCCTGCAGAAGCTCAACGATCAGTTCGAGGGCGACCTGAAGCTCGAATTCCACATGGCGCCGCCGGTGCTTTCGCGTGGCGCACACGGGAAGGCGCCCGCCAAGATCCGCATCGGAAGCTGGATGCTGCCTGCGATGCGCTGGCTGGCGCATGGCAAGCGGCTGCGCGGCACGGCCTTCGATCCGTTCGGGCGTACCGGCGAGCGGCGCATGGAGCGCGAGCTGATCGCGCATTTCGATGGACTGCTCGAATCCATGTCGGGTGAGCTTTCGGCCGGCAACCAGGCGACGGCCGCGCGTATCGCGGCGCTGCCGCTGTCGATCCGCGGCTTCGGCCACGTCAAGCTCGCGAACTTCGAGGCCGCGAAGCTGCAGGAGGCGGAGCTGCTGCACCGCTTCTCGCCGTCGCGCTATCCGAAGCCGGAGCGTGCGGCTGCCGCAGGTCAGATCCGGGGCATCGCGATCGTGGCTGGCGCACGGTAGTCCGCGCGGACAGCTTCAATTGAAGCGAAAGGCCCGCCGTCGCATCGACGGCGGGCTTTTTTCGTTCGTGCGTCGGACGGGGCGGCCGCCGTACTAATGCTTTTTTCCAATGACTAAAGACTCTGGTGAACTCGCCGCCGCTTGACTATCGTTGGGCCTCGGCTGGCCGGTTCGCGAAGGTGAATCCACTTCGCAGTGGCGGCGGCAGATGTTCAAGGTGCCCGCGGGGGCGCCGCAACCCAGGGAGAGATCAATCATGGCAGTAGACATGTTCATGCGCGTCGAAGGCGCGAACGGCGAATCGAAGGACTCGAACCACAAGGAGTGGTCGGACATCAAGTCGTTCGCTTGGGGTGCAACGCAGCCCGGCAACATGGTCAGCGGTGGTGGCGGCGGCGTCGGCAAGGCCAGCTTCAACGACCTGCAGGTTCTGGCGCGCATCGACAAGGCGGCGCCTTCGGTGCTGAAGAATTGCGCCAGCGGCAAGCACCTGAGCAAGGTCGAAGTGTCGGTGTGCAAGGCGGGGGGCTCGCAGATCGAATACACGCGAGTCACGCTCGAAGAAGTGTTGGTGACGTCGGTGCAGTACACGGCGGAGCAGGGCTCGGATGCCGTGTTCGTGCAGTACGCCTTCCAGGCTGCGAAGGTGAAGCAGCAGTACTGGGAACAGACCGACAAGGGCGGCAAGGGCGCCGAGACGGTTCTGGCCTGGAACATCAAGGAAAACAAGGAAAGCTGATTTCCCTCGGCCTGGCTGCCGGGCGACTCGCAGTTTCATCGCCAATCGGCAGGCGCTTGCCGCGTTCGATACGGTGTGCGGCGTTCTAAAAAGCGCGGCAAGCAGAGCCCTGGGACTGACCGCCTTCGGCGATTGAAGGCCCTGCGGTATCAGCCCACCGCCTTGATGAGCTTGTCGCGCCCGGCCTTCGCGAGCATGGAGGCCACGGCGCATGAGGCGAGCCGTGCCGATTCCGAGTCGGCCCGGCTCGTGAGGATCACCGGCACCTTCGTGCCCAGGACGATGCCTGCCGCATAGGCGCCGCCGAGGAAAGTCAGGCTCTTCGCGAGCATGTTGCCCGCGTCGAGATCGGGCACGATGAGCACGTTGGCGCGGCCCGCCACCGGCGAGTTGATGCCCTTGATGCGCGCGGCCTCGGCGTCGATGGCGTTGTCCATTGCCAAGGGGCCGTCAAGCACCGCGCCGGTGATCTGGCCACGGTCAGCCATCTTGCAGAGCACGGCTGCATCGAGCGTGGAAGGCACCTTGGCGTTGACCGTCTCCGTTGCCGAGAGCACCGCCACGCGCACGGCGGGCATCAGCAGCGCATGCGCGAGGTCGATGGCGTTCTGCACGATGTCGACCTTCTCCTCGAGCGTGGGCGCGATGTTGATGGCTGCGTCGGAAATGATCAGCGGCTGCGCGTGGCCGGGGATGTCCATCACGAAGCAGTGGCTGATGCGGCGCGATGTGCGCAGGCCGCCTTCGCGACGCACGACGGCGCCCATGAGCTCGTCGGTGTGCAGGCTGCCCTTCATCAATGCGTCGACCTCGCCGCGCAGGGCCATCGCGACTGTGGCATCGGCCGCGGCGTGGCTGTGAGGCGCATCGACGATGGCGATGCCGGAGAGATCGATGCCGATCTCGTGCGCGGCGGCTTCGATCTTCGCGCGCGGGCCGACCAGCGTCGGCGCGATGAGGCCCAGCGCTGCTGAGGCAAGCGCCGCTTCGAGCGACACCGCGTTGGCCGGATGCACCACCGCAACACGCAATGGAGGAAGGCCGCGTGCGGCTGCGATGAGGCGGTCGTAGTGCGGGTGTGTTGCGAGTGACGAAGACGCCATGCGGGCTCCTGAAGGAATGAGGCAATATCTGTGGATGCAGACGGTACCGGGTTTGCTCCCGAGAACCAAGCTTCGAATCCTTGAGCGCGCCTGCGTCTCCCGCCGTTTCGCCTGTCCGCTTACTTGAGCAGTGCGGCGATGTCCTTTCTGTCGCTGCTGCTCGTTGCAGTCTCGTAAGCGGTCTTGCCGCTGGCGTCCTTCGCGTCACGTCTCGCGCCTAGTGCCAGCAACGTCCTGACGCCAATGAGGTTCCGGCCTTCCACTGCCATGTGCAAGGGCGTCCAGCCCTGGAAGTCACCCTTGGCGTTGATGTCGGCACCTTGCTTCGCTAGCAGGTCGATCAGCTCTGCGGAGCCGTCGTAGGCGGCAGTGTGAATGGGATACCAGCCTTCGTCTGTCTTCAGATTGATGTTGGCGCCGCAGGCCAGCATCTTCTTCACGAGATCGATCTTTTTGTCGGCCACCGCGCGAGAAAAATTGGTGTCGCCACCGATGTCCTTAGCCGACGGCGCAAGCTTCTTGCATTCGGCGGCACTAGGCTTCTTGAGCTGCTCCGCAGCGAACGTGCTGCCGGCGGCGATAGTCAGCACAACGGCAGCGATTACTCTCACGGCTTGCTGTGCACGGTGTCGGTGTTGGGGGTATTTCATGGATCCAGTCCTCCTTTGCTATTGATTGGATTCGTCGGCATCGCGGCAGATGGCGAGTACTGACCCCTGCGAATATAGCGAAGCGATTGTTTTCAATTGCGCAAAAAATCCCACCCTTGAATTGCTCGTATGAGCTGTTAGAACTTTTCGATTCAGACTATCTTGGGAGAATGAATATCGAAACTCAGCCGAACAAGATCGTCGTGCTCTCGGGCTCCGGCGTGAGCGCCGAAAGCGGCCTGCCCACGTTCCGCGACGCCAAGGGCTTGTAGAACAGCTATTCGTGGCAGGAGCTCGCAAGCCCGGACGGCTGGCAGCGACACCCCGAAGCCGTTCAGGCCTTCTACAACGAGCGGCGGGAGAAGGCGTGGCAGGCACAGCCGAACGCCGCGCACATCGCCATCGCGTTGCTCGAGGCTGCATACGAGGTCGTGATCGTCACGCAGAACGTCGATGCGCTGCACGAGCGCGCCGGCTCGCGCAACGTGGTGCACCTGCACGGGCAACTCGCCTATGCGCGGGGCACGTCGGAGCCCGAGCCGAAGCGCTACCGCATCGATGGCAACCCCATTGCGATGGGGCAGCTCTGTGAAGACGGCACGCAGCTGCGGCCCGACATCGTGTGGTTCGGCGAGGCAGTGCAGCACTTCGAGGAGGCCGAGGAGCATGTGGCCACCGCGGCGCGCGTGCTGGTGGTGGGAACTTCGCTCAGCGTCTATCCGGCGGCATCGCTCGTGCGATATGCAGACCGCAGTGCGCAGAAGGTGCTCGTCGCGCTCGACATGGAAGAGGTGCCGCGGGGCTTCACCTTCCTGCAGGGCAGGGCGGCGGAGCTCGTGCCTGTGCTGGCCGCGAAGTGGTTGAGCGAGGCGCAGGAGGCTTCGTAGCTGCTTTCGATGCCTGCAAATCAAAGGGCCCGCCATCGTGTCGATGGCGGGCCCTTTTTGCATTCGGCGAAAAAACGAGGTCGATGAATTGTTTGGTTCTCAGAGTCTGGGCCTTGGCTAATTTTGATTAACTCCTTTGGTCTTCATGTTTCCGGTGCTCGAAAAATGAATTGTGAGAAATGACTCGAAGAGGAAAGGAATTCATCCGAATTCAATCGATTTGTCACAGTCAGATCCGAACATCGCATTCACCCAGCCCCGGAGGCGCACGACAACCGTGTTGCCACAACCGGATTTCAATATTGCCCCGCCGCAATGGCGGCAAATGTTCAAGGCGCCCGGAGGGGGCGCCACAACCAGGGAACGATCAATCATGGCAGTAGACATGTTCATGCGCGTCGAAGGCGCGAACGGCGAATCGAAGGACTCGAACCACAAGGAGTGGACGGATATCAAGTCGTTTGCATGGGGCGCAACGCAGCCCGGCAACATGGTCAGTGGCGGTGGTGGCGGCGTCGGCAAGGCCAGCTTCAACGACCTGCAGGTTCTGGCGCGCATCGACAAGGCGGCACCGTCCGTCATGAAGAACTGCGCGAGCGGCAAGCACCTGAGCAAGGTGGAAGTGTCGGTGTGCAAGGCCGGTGGTTCGCAGATCGAATACACGCGAGTCACGCTCGAAGAAGTGCTGGTGACGTCGGTGCAGTACACGGCCGAACAGGGATCGGATGCCGTGTTCGTGCAGTACTCCTTCCAGGCTGCGAAGGTGAAGCAGCAGTACTGGGAGCAGACCGACAAGGGCGGCAAGGGCGCCGAGACGGTTCTGGCCTGGAACATCAAGGAAAACAAGGAGGCTTGATCCTTCCTTGTGCGTGAGGCGGAAGCGGGCCGCTTCCGTTTCACCGGGCCGCGAGGATCGGCCCGATGTCCTGACTTTCACGTGTCGGTCCGAATTCAGGGGAGAGTGTCATGCCAACAGGCGCAGCGCGGGCAATCCGCGTTCTGACCGCTTCTTGTGCCGCCATGCCCACGCTCGGCGGGCAACCCGCACTGGAGCCCATCGCCATCGAAGGCGACGAGGGCCTGAGCAAGCTGTTCGGCTACACCATCACGTTCAGCACGCCCGAGCAGGCGGGCTACAACGAGCGCCAAGCCGCCAACGTGAACATCAAGCAGCTCGTGGGCGAGACGCTCACGGTGCACATCGTGCTCGATGGGCGCCCCGGCGCGGGCGAAGACAAGCGCCACATCTCGGGCCTCGTGACACGCGTGCGCTTCCTGCGCTTGGAAAACCGCCGCGCGCTGTACGAAGCGGTGATCGAGCCCTGGCTCACGCTGGCCACGCGAACGAGTGACTACCGCATCTTCCAGAACAAGACCGTGCTCGACATCCTCGGCGAGGTCCTGTCCGACTACGAGTTCGCCCACGAAGTGAAGGCCACCCGTAGCTATCCGGCGCGCGAGTTCCAGGTGCAGTACGGCGAGAGCGATTTCGACTTCGTCGCGCGCCTCATGCACGAATGGGGGCTCTACTACTTCTTCGAGCATGCCGAGGGCAGCCACAAGCTGGTGATCGTGGACGACATGTCGGCGCACCAGCCGTACGCCAGCGCTGGCTACCAGAAGATCCCGTTCCATGGCGCCGACGACACCGTGCGCGAAGAACACTGCGACCGCTTCAACGCTTGCGAGACGCTGCAAAGCGGCCGCTGGGTCACCGACGATTTCGATTTCAAGCGGCCCAAGGCGCGGCTGCAGCAGGTGAGCGCCATGCCGCGCAAGACGGCGCAAGGCAGCCAGGAGCGCTATGGCTGGCCCGGCGACTACGTGGTCGAGTCCGAGGGCGAGCAGCTGGTGCGCACCCGCATGGAAGAAACCGGCAGCCAGGGCGAACGCGCCAGCGGCTCGGGCAACCTGCGCGCCGTGGTGCCGGGCTGCCTGATGACCCTGGAGCGGCATCCGCAGAACGACTCCAACCGCGAGTACCTCGTGACCGATGCGCATCTGCGGCTGCAGGACATCGGCGATGCCAGTGCGCAGCAGGAGTTCGAGTGCCGGGTGGATTTCGAGGTGCTTCCCAGCAGCAAGGTGTTTCGCGCACAGGAGCCGGAGGCACCCAGGCCGCGCACCACGGGCCCTCAAACCGCAATCGTCACGGGCCCGTCGGGCCGCGAGATCTGGACTGACGAGTACGGCCGCGTGAAGCTCAGCTTTCACTGGAACCGCTACTGCACGAAGGACGAGAACAGCTCTTGCTGGGTGCGCGTGTCTTCCCCCTGGGCCGGCACCAACTTCGGCGGCATCCAGATCCCGCGCATCGGGCAGGAGGTGATCGTCGATTTCGAGAACGGCGATCCAGACCGGCCCATCGTGACGGGCCGCGTCTACAACGCCGACAACATGCCGCCGTGGGTGCTGCCCGACAACGCCACGCAAAGCGGCCTGCTCACGCGCAGTTCCGAAGGCGCGACCGACGCCAACGCCAACGCGCTGCGCTTCGAGGACAAGAAGGGCGCGGAACAGGTATGGCTGCACGCCGAGCGCAACCAGGACATCGAGGTCGAGAAGGACGAAACCCACTGGGTCGGCCACGACCGCACGAAGACCATCGACCACGACGAGACCGTGCACGTGAAGCACGACCGCACCGAGACCGTGGACCATGACGAAACCATCACGGTGCACAACGACCGCACCGAGACGGTCGATGGCAACGAGACCATCACCATCCACAAGAACCGCACGGAAACGGTGGACCTCGACGAGACCATCACGGTGCACAAGAACCGTACCGAAACCGTCGACCTCAACGAGACCATCGGCATCGGCATGAACCGTACCGAGAAGGTCGGCCTGAACGAGACGATCAACATCGGCGAGCACCGGACCGTGACCATCGGCGGCGCGAAGATGGAGACCATCGCGCTGGCCAAAGCCGAGACCATCGGGCTCGCGAAGGCGCTGACCATCGGCCTCGGCTACCAGATCACGGTGGGCGCGGCCATGAACACCACCGTCGCGCTGATGCAGACCGAGCAGGTGGGGCAGTCCAAGCGCGTGGACGTGGGCAAGTCGTTGACCCTGCATGCCGGCGACCGCATCGAGCTGGTGTGCGGCAAGAGCTCGCTGGTCATGACCTCGGATGGCGCGGTCACCATCAGCGGGTCGACCTTCGACTTTTCCGCGAGCGGGCCGGTGCAGATCAGCGGCAAGGACATCGACCTCAACTGAGCGCCTTGCTGTGGAGTTTCGCAACCTCACGCCCTTCGACGCGCTGTGCTTTCGCGCGGCCACGCCGGGCGACCGCGAGTACAGGGTCGTCGCGATGAAGGTCGGCTACCGGCTCGTGCGCGGAAAGCATGGCCGGTGGGAGGCGCGGGTCAACGACGATGACCCGGTGCCGCTGACACTGGCCGACGAATACTGGGGCGAGGAGGGCGCATCGAGTCCGCGCGAGGAAAGCGACCTGGCGCCCTACAAGCCGCGCTGCGACGTGATCGTGAATGCCACGGCTCATGCGCCGGACGGGATTCCCGCACCCGAATGGGAAGTGCGCGTGAAAGTGACGGCCGGCCAGCAGTGGGCGCAACCACCGGAGCCGCCCAAGCCGCTGCACCCCGGAGCCCGGCTGACACCGCGGCAGCACGCCGCATGGGAAGACGAGAAGCGCCGGGCCGAGGCCCTGGCCGCGCCACGCACGGTGCTCGACAAGCGGCTGCTCGTCAGCGGCCCCTCGCTGCTCTATCTGAGCAATGGCCGCGAATGGGCGCGCATTGTTTCGCAGCCCGTCGAGAGCGTGCCCATGCGCTGGGAGCATGCCTTCGGCGGGCGAAGCCTCTCGCGCCGGCCCGACGCGCCCGACGATGAGCCGCCATTGCTGAACGAAGTCTGCTTCTCCAATCCGCTGGGCCAGGGCTGGGTCGATCGGCGTGCCGGTGATCTGGCGCGCCAGGCCGGGCTGCCCGCCGTCGAGCGGATGCCCGCACCCCAGATCGAAGCAGCGCACGAGCGCATGCAACAGCCGGTGCTGGCGAAGCACGCCGGGGTGAACCTGGATGCGCGGGCCATGGCCGAAGTCGCGAAGGGCTATGGCCGCGAACCGGCCGGGCTTGGCGTCGTGGGCCGGGCCTGGGCACCCAGGCTGGCGCTCGCAGGCACCTACGATGACGCATGGCTCGCGCAGCGCCACCCCTGGCCACCGCGCGACTTCGACTTCGGCTACTGGAACGCGGCGCCCGCCGACCAGCAGATTCCGTATCTGCCGCCCGATGCGCGAATCGAGTTGTGGAACCTCACCGACCCGACATCGACGCCGGACGGCCGCCTGTCCGTCACGCTGCCCGGCCATCGTGCCCTGGTGCTGCTGCGGCTCGACAACGGCGCGCTGCTGCCGCTGCCCATGGTCACGGACACCGTGCTGGTGGACGCCGAGGCCCTGACGCTCTCGCTCGTGCACCGCGTGTGGATTCCTTCGGATGCGCCTGTGCGCGTGATCGAAGCGCGCTTCGAGACGGACCCGCATGCGCCACTGGTTCGCGCCGCGCCGCAGCGCGGGCAGGCGGCCGTTGCGGAGCCCACGCCATGAGCGCCAACGTCGCCGCACGCAAGGAAGGGGGCTGGAAGGTCGTGAGCCTCGCCCCCGATGTCTGCAAGACACCCATGGGCAGTTCGATCCCGCCCGTGCCGTATCCCGTGACGGCCCAGCTGGACAGCACCACGTCGGTAGCCCTCAGCGTGCGCGCCAACGGACATCCGGTGGTGGTGTACGACATGAGCGTCGTGCCCACCACCATTGGCGACGCGGCGGGTGCCGCCAAGGGCGTGAAGAGCGGGACCGTGCAAGGCAAGTGCTATCCCAAGGAGCACAGCGGCACCGTGCGCGCCGAGGGCAAGCTTGTGGTGCGGCATGACGACCTGTTCTGGATGAACGGGCAATAGGGCATGACGGAACTCACGACCTCCGCGACCTTTGTCCCGACAGGGGACGGCGGATCGATCGGCATTGCCTTCATTCCGGCCGATGTTCCGAAGCCGGTGGTGATCATGCGGTACCCCACGTACCCGCCGCAGGGCGAGCCGACCTCGTTCATTCAGCTCAGCCAGGAGGAGTACGAGAAGCTCCAGCGGGACACGCCGAACGTCAGTCTTCCCGATTTCAAGCCCAGAAAGCCCGGTACCAACGCCAACGGCAACACGCTCGGTCCCGTCGTCGGCGAGACACCATCCACGCAAGGGTCGGCCAAGCAGGCGAATCCCGAGGTCAAGCCCGAGACGCCGAAGGAAGAGAGCTGGTGGAGCAGCTGGGGCAGCTCGATCACACACACGGTGCTGGACGTCGGCGGAGTCATTCCCGTGGTGGGCATCTTCGCCGACGGCGCCAACGCGGCGATCTATGCGGCCGAGGGCGACTACGTCAACGCCGCCATCTCCGGTGCCTCGGCTGCCGCCAACCTGGTTCCCGGTGGCGGTATCGCGGCCAAGGCGGGCAAGGTAGCGATCAAGGGTGCGCTGAAGGGCGGGGAGCGGCTTGGCATCAAGGAGGCAGAGAAACTGCTCGCGGAGCGGCTCGCGAAGGAGAAGCTGGAGAAGGAGGCTGCCGAGGCGGCTGCCAGGAAGGCCGAGAAGGAGGCCGCCGAAAAGGCCGAGGCCGAGGCGGCAGGCGGCGGATCGAAGAAGAAGGACACCGAGGTCAAGAAGAAGCCCAAGCCCAAGCCGAAGTGCGGACAGAAAGGCCCCTACAAGGACCGCCTCGACCATGACAATGCGGGCGTGAACTGGGACCATGTGCCCTCGAAGGAGGCGCTGCTCAGGGCGGCTCGAGACGTCAAGGGCGAGGCCTTGTCGCCGGGGGAGATCAAGGCAATCGTCGAGAACGCCCCGACAATCGCGATTCCCGGCGAGCTCCATCAGAAGCACAGCGAAACATACGGTGGCCGGCAGCACCAGACGATCGATGGCCTGAAGCGTCCCGACAGGGACGCGATGGATCTGCAACGCGCAGCCAAGGAAAACACCGACAAGATCCTGGAGTCCATCGACAAGTACGACCCCGGATGCAAGGGGGCCTACAAGAAAGCCGCCGACGAGATCACGAAAATGACCCACAGCGAATGGAAGAAGTGGTTGAAGAAGATCATGAAATCCGTCGATGAATGAAACCAGGAAGCACACCATGACACTGAACGAACTATTGCCCTTCATCGGCTGCTCCGAACTGAATGCGGGGCTCGGCCAGCTCCTGAAGTCCGCCGGCGCGAACATCGCCTCTCTCTCGATGAAAAAGCTCCGTTCGCAGGGCGTGGAAGGCATGGAGCTTCATGCTGAGGGCCTGGCCCTGACGTTCAACGAGCGCGAGGACTACATCCGCACCTATGCCGAGCCCAAGGACAAAGGCGAGGCGATCCTGGTCGCCGTGTTTGCCTACGGTGCGGGCAGCAAGGCTTTCAAGCCCTACCAGGGCCCGATTCCTTTCAGCAAGGGGCCGATCGCCAACCGGCAAGACGCGCTTCGCGAGTTCGGCACCCCCCTGCGCACCGAGGAAGAGGACGACGTGGTCGAGTGGGATCAATGGCTCAAGGACGGCGTGCAGATGCGTGCGACGTACCGCGACGATGGGTCAGTGAAGGTTCTTTCGTTCACCGTCCCTTTCAAGAAGTGACGGGCGGTGCGCCCAGGCCCTGCAAATGAACAGTCGGACTGACGCCTTCGAGGCGCGCAACTACCTGCTGGGCCATGCCTGGGAGGGCGCGCGCGTGCAAGCGTTGGTCGAAGGCTGGGAGCAGCTCGAATGGCTGGACCGCGAGGCACTGAAGAAGTCCCGCGCGGATCATCGTCTTTCGGCGATGGACCCTGGGCAAGGCATCTATCTGTTCTTCACCGATGCCGACAGCCATCTGGCGCGATACGGCGAGCCTTGCACCAAGGGCAGCCTCATATTGAGCCGCGTGTCGCTGCTCCTTCATTTCGATCCGCAATGGACGCCCTATGCGGGCACCTTGCCGCTCGGGCTGCGCGCGGACGACATGGTCGGTGACGTACTCCGGCGGCTGGGCCCACCGGCGGAACTGTGGCGGGTAGGCCTGAATGTCTCCAAGGCGCGATGGTCCACGCCCGATGCCGAAGTGGACGTGAGCTTCGAGCGCGACACGGGGCGACTCAAGCTGGTGACGATGACGCCGCCGCGGGTGGCTCCGGTATCAGCAAGCGCGATGCCCACACCCGAACAGTTCGCACGGCAATTCGGCCGACCGTTGGCCGAGTTGCAGGAGGACGCCCAGTTCGCCCCCTTCTCCCTGGGCGCGAAGGCCCGCGAGATTGCCGAGTACGGCGAAGCCGACTACTCCCGGGAGTTCGGTGTCGAGCTCTACTTCAGGCCAGGCGCAGAGATGGCGGATGCCGTGCCGGGAGCATCACGAAGCAGCGAACCCTGCCTGAGCGGCGTGCGCTACCGGGCGGATCTGGATTTCCAGAGCAGCGGCTACGCAGGCCCCTTGCCATGGGGCTTGCAGATGAGCGACACCATCGACGTGACGATGTCCAAAGCCGCGGCGCGCCCATTCAAGGAAGCACTGGATCGCGACGATGGCTATCAGCTGTGGCGCACGGACCTCTGCGATGTTCATGTGCTCTACAGCTTTCTTGAAGATCGCATTTACCGGGTCACGTTGCTGGCGCGTGGGTGCTACGAGTAGGGCCCAGCAGGCCTGCTGCGAACCGACGTTCGCTCGTTCGTGCGAAGGATGAGCAGATCAAGGTTTGAGCGCTAACACCGCAATGATCGCGGTCACGCACGCAAAGTCGATGCGATCCCCAATTTGTTCACTGCATGGAGTCGCCGGCCAGCGCGGTTCTCCCATACATTTGAACGACCGCCGCGCCTCACGGCGGGACATCGATGCACACCGCAGCGATGTCGATGTGAGGCACAAAAGGCGACGGCCAAGGTGCGCTAACACCATGGCCGTCTGACCAATCAACGTGCATTACCTAGGAAGGCGCACATCAAATGGCTGATCAAATTATCGCCGGGCAAGACTCGCCCTCATCTGACGACACCGCCGGGAGGCCAGACTCGCTAGACGTTCTTGAGAACAAGTTGACCCAAATGCAATCTCTGCTGAGTTGCTGTCATGGGGACTGGAGTGAATGGTTCCAGGAAATCGGGGAACGGCATCGGGACAACCTGATGTGGCTTGCCTCCGATCTGGCGGACGACATTGCCCGCCTTGTCCAGGAGCTTCTGAAAAGGCTCAACGCGATGGATCAGCAACAAGCCTGATGCCATCAGCCGGCGGACGTTGCCGCCCGTCGCTGATCGTCATGGCTGGACCGCAGCGAGCGCACCGGGTGACAGCCGGTTGCGAAAGTAGCTCGCGGTCTCTTCGTCGCTGCAGTAGACGTAACACCCCTTCATGCCGCGCGTCATCAACGTGCGGTAGGTGTTCTTGATGATGAGATCCGCCTCTGCAGCGGCGCTTTTGGGGTTGGTCTTGAATCGAGACTTGTAGCCGCGCAATGTCTTGTCGAATCGGTCTCGTGCCTTTGGTACCGTCACGACGCGCCCGTCGCGAACGATCAAATCCGGGCCGATGATGACCCCGATGTAGTCCACCTCCAGGCCCTGGCAGGTGTGAATGCAGCCCACCTCGTTGATCGAGTTCGGCGCAATGATCCACAAACTGCCGTCGACGTCGAGGTTCCAGCGCTTGCGGTAGTCACCGATGACGATGTCGAAGGCCTTTGGGTCTTTCTTGCTGGTCCATGGCAAGCAATAGCCGGCGACCAAGCATGCGATGCCAGTCGTGTTCTACGCATGTGGCAGTTGCATAAGCAGCTTCACGTGACTGGAGACTAGGGCTGAGCAAGATCATCTTGTCCGCTGATTTGCAAGTGAAGCCGTGCGGCTCTATCAGGATGCCTTCAAGAACGTCTGAGGGGGAGGAAAAATGGTCATTCGCAAGGGGGCAGCGAGGTAGTTCGCGCGGAACCGAAGGATTCCGTAGGGTATCCTCAATCCCCTTTAGTGGAGTGTGTGAGACAAATGCCAAGGCCTATCGGAATCGACCTCTTCTCCGGTGCGGGAGGGCTCAGTCTAGGGTTCGAACAAGCAGGATTTGATGTGGTCGCTGCCGTTGAGATTGACCCGATTCATGCGGCAGTTCACGAGTTCAATTTCCCTCATTGCAAAGTGATAGCTCGGTCTGTGACGGAGCTTACTGGTGAGAGCATTCGGCAGTCCGCTGGGCTTGGCCGCAACCCGGTCGATGTCGTGTTCGGTGGAGCCCCGTGCCAGGGCTTTTCGATGATTGGCCAGCGAGCTCTCGACGACTCGCGCAATCTACTTGTAAAGGAGTTCGTTCGCATCGTCCACGAACTCGATGCGAACTACTTCGTGTTCGAAAACGTCAAGGGCTTGACTATAGGAAAGCATCGTCAGTTTTTGGAGGAGTTGATCTCGGAATTTGAGCGTATAGGCTACGACGTCCGAAAAGACTGGCGAGTATTGAACGCTTGCCACTACGGGGTGCCCCAAGATCGGCAGCGCCTATTCTTGCTAGGTGCAAAGAAGGGGCTTAAGGTCCCTGTTTATCCAAATGCTACGACGGTAAAGCCGGGCGATTCAAAGAATGCAGAACACCTGCTGCCGTCCGCTCCCACATGCTTTGAAGCATTGAGCGACCTGCCAGATGCTGAGCAGTTCAAGAAACTGCTCGATACCGACGAAGTGGATACCAAAAAGTGGGGGCGGCCCAGCGCCTATGCTCAGCTGATGAGGTGCGAAGTTCGCGAGGGTTGGGGCTACGGCTACGAACGAGTTTGGAGCCCGACGGTGCTGACTGCCAGCATGCGAACGGATCATTCTGAGATTTCCCGTCGCCGCTTTGCCGAGACCCTTCCGGGCAAAGTCGAGCCTGTATCCCGATTCTTCAAGCTTCCCACGACTGGTGTTTCGAACACTCTTCGTGCCGGTACAGATTCAGCAAGAGGCGCGTTTACCAGTCCCCGCCCCATTCACTACAAATACAACCGTTGCATCACGGTGCGAGAGATGGCGCGGTTGCATGGTTTTCCCGATTGGTTTCGATTCAACGAGACCAAATGGCATGGTGCTCGGCAGATTGGTAACGCTGTTCCCCCACCGCTGGCTAGAGCAGTTGCGAGCGAGGTAATGCGTGCGCTTGGAGTGCGGCCGACGATGCCAAAGGCAAAGATTCAACTCGGCGATGTGTTGCTGGTACGAATGGGAATGGCCGCGACCTCTCAGTATTTCGGCATCGACGCGCCGATCGGCAAGCGCAACATGAAAAGTGGTGTGAAAAAGCGGTCTCAGCAGGAAGTTGAAGCAGCACGACTTCTACTGAAAACGGAAGCGGCGAACGTTAACGATTTCGATATCGTCAATCGTCGTGTGGGGTGAGAACTCCACAATCCAGACGGTGTTTGCTGCGTCCCGCCACAGGCCAATGCTTCTGACTTTTAAACCTGCGACAGGCGGCTTCTCTGCAGCATAAGTGTTCAGGTTCAATACCTGCGACCAAGATAGTTTGTCTTGGCCGCCTTTCCCGGAAATGGGAACAAGCGTGCCGATCCCTCCGTCCAGCCCGGCCTGTACTTCGTCGATTTCAATCTGCCCATAGGTAACAGTAGTGCGATGGTGCCCCTGGATGGGCCACGCCATAAAACCCAGCACCTTTGAGAGCAGGCCGACATTTCTTACTCTGGTGAACACAGCCTGCTCATCATTCCCGAGTAGCGCCTTGATAAACGGCGGTGTCTGATCCAACTCAGTCTCGATGCTAGGCTCAACACTGAGCGCGTCAGGGAGATCGATGATGTTTTTGCGCTTGGTACGACGGAGTCGATAGCGCCCCTTTCCACTTTGCAACCAAGTCATCGGCCCAACTTGTTCGACCTCTCTGGGTAGTTCTCTCCTCGCGTCGTATGTGTACTTGATGTCGGGTACGTTGGCGACTTCCCTATCGATAACACCATCTTGCACGGCTCGATGCATCGCAGCGCGAACATCATTCTGATCAAACGCCAACTCCTCAGGGACATCAGCGGGTTCCATGCCCTCCGTGAGAAAGCGGAATAGATAGATTGCGATTCGGTCGTATTTGGGGAGTTCGCTGAGTTCCTGGGGGGCGGTCTTCCAAAGCATGTGCAACCTATTCGTGAGGAAACGAATGTTGCCAGATTATGTGAGTTTTTGGTGCTTTAGTTGGATTTTGCTTGGATTGTCTATGGCTTGGTGTCTCTGAGCGCTGCTTCAAGTCGATGTGCTAGAGAGAGCATGTCACGTAGCTCGCACTGCCAGACTTCGACTACCTGCCAGCCCAATTCCCCCAGCATGGTCGTTTTACGGATGTCCCGGGCGCGATTGGCAGCGATCTTCGGTGCCCAGTAGTCCAGCTTTGATTTGGGTAGTTGGCCATATTTGCAACCGTGTCCATGCCAAAAGCATCCGTGGACAAATAAGGCGACGCGAAGGCGAGGAAACACCACATCTGGCGTTCCAGGTAAATCTTTCCGATGCAGGCGAAATCGAAATCCTAGTCTGTGCAGCAACGACCGCACCGCAAGCTCGGGGCCTGTATTTTTGCCTCGAACTTTCTTCATAAGACGTGTCCGTTGGGCGGTGGTCAATCGGTCACTCATATCGTTAAGCGCTACCTGCACGACGTGCAGCTTGACTACCCTTCGAGTACCGCGAAGCTTGGAAGATATCGGTACATCTGTTTGAAATTTTTGGCTTCTTTTTCTGGAATTGAACCTAACAGGAGCTCTTGATCGGGTCCTAGCGGTAGCTGACTTTCAAGTCGCTTGAATTCTCTAATGGTGAGCTTGGGAACTTCAACGCGAATTGGAGAAAGAGGGGTTGGAATAAAATCCAAAGAGTCGAAGCGGCATTCTTGCAATAAATTCTCGTCCGCGGAAGAATAGAGCATGCCGACCAAAGTGGTCATCTTGGCTCCATCTTCGTATTCAATTTCGCAAATCAAACGAAATTTTATCTCCAAATTCGATGATGAGTTTCGGGCGGCAATGCCAGCATAAATCTCGTCAAGCAGAATTTTTCGACTTAGTGCGCCAAATCGCCAGCCGTACAAATCGTCGGGAGATACCGCTTGCTCGAACCGCTGCCGTCCAAATCTACCGATGAATCTGTCCAATGCCGAAAGGGCATCAGCGGCCTTATCTTGCTCCGCCTGAGGTACTTCAGGTGCAAGAGAGCATTGAACCGATACTGCCAAAAGGGTGCCTGACGGACAGTTTCGAGCAACAGTCTGCATATCGTAAAGCATGTCTGTCGCAATCGGATCGTCGTAGTCAAGCCAAAGAAATTGCTTTCGGCTCCAATCCAACTTAGGAAGTGCATCCTTAGAGTGCTGATAGATTACTGGAATCCGAAATGGTTTATTCTCCTCAATCCGCGCCTGGCTTCCTTTTGCCGACTCGATTGAAACCATATCTTTAATGCCTAGCGCGCGATGGAAAAGGGAAAAATCTGCAAACCAGACTGAACCAAACCCAACGTAGATATAGTCTTCGACTCGACCGAATGGCCAAACTCTTCTGAATATGTCGCAGAGCATTCGTCTCTCCGCATGCTTGGCAGGTCGAATTGAGTAGTCAATTCTTTTAAAACTTCCGCTCATTTCCCGCCCATCCGTTCAAAAGCAAGTTCGAAAGTTTTTTCGCCAACCGCCTTTGCGCTGCTCACTTTTAATTCTGCCATCAAAAATTCAACATCATCGACTGGCTTTGAGTATTGAACTTTTATTGTACGCACTGTTTTTGAAATGCTGCCTCTGGCTGGTGCTAAAAACGCCGCTTTCGTATTTAGAGTTTCGACCTTCATTGGTACGGATTTGCTAACAAAGTCGAGCAGGGGGCTTTCATTTTTTGTGAATTCTTCGATATCGTTATCCAAATCGTTTAGGAAGGAGATTACAGGCCTCATCATCTCCACCATTCTTCCGAATGCGGTCTGCCAGACGGGACTGTCTTGGTTGACGTCAGTTTTTGTTGTATTCCATGGAACACGTGACGAGTCATCGCTGTCAAAATTTACAATCCCACGGAATCGGGCAAATTGATTGTGGAAGGTCGGTATCGCAATGGAATTTGACTCATCCTCGACAACTCCCCAGCCAGTGACTTCTCGTCGATCCGCCTCCAAGATAACCCGGCCATTGCAAATTACATTCCAGCCGGCTTCCTTTGGTGCGCTTTGCCCGACGCCTACAATAATTCGCACATTAACGGGGGATTCTCCCGTGTCTGTTATTTGGAAGTTGTCTAAGCCAGGCCTAAAGCGCCCATCTTCTCTCACAAGTAAATAGAGGCTAAACGCGTCAACTGAAATTCCATTGACAATTATTTGGAGTCCTTGTGCAATAAACTGGCGGTGCTTTGATTTGATTAGTCCGATTATTGCGTTTTGGAACTGCGGGGAGGAGAACTTCCAACCCACTTCGCCTCTCAATTCGCTGGCAATAATTTCTACTCCAGGCGTATCTTGAGATATTTGATCGTCTGGCACAAATGGCGACCAAGGAAAATGCCAATCTTTTTGATTTTCCCACTCTTGCACTGCCACGTCCACCGCCCAGGCCTCGTTTTTTGTGGCGGAGCGAATTGAAAAATGGTGGCCAAACTTAAAAAGAGCCCGCTTCATGCCAACGCCGAATTGGCCGATGGAATGCGGTGTGCGGGGTGAATTGGCAGGGCGGCCAAATCTGAATGCGTAGTCGCGAGCTGTTGCTCGATCAAATCCACCACAGTTATCTATAATGCGGAATTTGGTTTTATCAAATTCGATACGAATCTGCAATCCGAGAAAAGGCGTATCGCCGGTTCGACCTAGTGATTTCGCGCCATCAACTGAATTGTCAATTAAATCAAGCAGTGCTTGCTCTAGGGCAATATCTCGAGTCAGCATTTCCACAAAGAAAGTCTTTGTTGGTTCTGCGTTGATTGGCGATTCATCAAGCACTGCTGTCATGGGAACCCTTGGTTTGTAACGGGATAAGTAACACAAGATATCTTGTGTCTGCATCGCCGTTGTACAGGGAAACCCTTGTAGGGAGGGGCTCAATTGACCAAAAAAAAGCCGCTGTCCAAAGGACAGCGGCTTTAATTTGGTGCCGGAGAGATGAATCGAACACCCGACCTTCTCATTACGAATGAGCTGCTCTACCGACTGAGCTACACCGGCGAAGCCTCAGATTATAGCCAAGAAATCATGCCTTCTCGGCGTGGTACTGCGTCAAACGCTCAACTTCGTTTCTAGAACCCAACATCACGCTCACCCGCTCGTGCAGTTTGGTGGGCTGCAGGTCCAGGATGCGCTGCTTGCCGTTGGTGGCCGCGCCGCCGGCCTGTTCGACCAGCCAGCTCATCGGGTTGGCCTCGTACATCAGGCGCAGCTTGCCGGCCTTTTCGGGCTCGCGCTTGTCCCACGGGTACATGAAGACGCCGCCGCGCATCAGGATGCGGTGCACGTCGGCCACCATGCTGGCGATCCAGCGCATGTTGAAGTCCTTGCCGCGCGGGCCTTCCTTGCCGGCCAGGCATTCGTCGATGTAGCGCTTCACGGGCTCGTCCCAGTGGCGCATGTTGCTCATGTTGATCGCGAATTCCTTGGTGTCGGGCGGAATCTGGATGTCTTCCTGCGTCAGCACGAAGCTGCCCTGTTCGCGGTCGAGGGTGAACATGGCCACGCCGTTGCCCACGGTCAGCACCAGCGTGGTCTGCGGGCCGTAGATGCAGTAGCCGGCGGCCACCTGCTGGGTGCCTGCCTGCAGGAAGTCGGCTTCCTGCACGCCGGGGTGGTCGTCGGGCTTCTTCAGCACGCTGAAGATGGTGCCGATGCTGACGTTCACGTCGATGTTGCTGCTGCCGTCGAGCGGGTCGAACATGAGCAGGTATTCGCCCTGCGGGTAGCGGTTGGGCACCACGTAGATGCTGTCCATTTCCTCGCTGGCCATGGCCGCGAGGTGGCCGCCCCATTCGTTGGCCTCGATGAGCACTTCGTTGGCGATGATGTCCAGCTTCTTCTGGATCTCGCCCTGCACGTTCTCGCTCTCGGCCGTGCCGAGCACGCCGCCCAGCGCGCCCTTGTTGACGGCCTGGCTGATGCTCTTGCAGGCGCGCGCGACCACTTCGAGCAGCAGGCGCAGCTGGCCGGGGATGAGGCCGTCGGCACGCTGTTGTTCGACGAGGTAGCGGGTGAGGGAAATCTTTTGAGCCATGTGTCTTCCGGGTTCGGGTTGCTTCTTCAGTTGCCAGCCAGGGCGCGGGTGACGACCTCGTGGGTGTCCTTGCTCAGGTCGGGCTTGGCCGCCACGCGGGCAATCGCCTCGCGAGCGGCGCTGCGATACGGCTCGGCCAGCTTGCTCCAGCGGTCGAGCGCGCGCGCGAGGCGGGCGGCAACCTGCGGGTTGATGGCGTCGAGCTCGATCACGCGCTCGCTCCAGAACACGTAGCCGGCCGCGTCGGGGCGGTGGAAGGCGCCGGGGTTGGCGCTGCAGTAGCTGAAGATCACGCTGCGCGCGCGGTTCGGGTTCTTCAGTGAGAAGTCGGGGTGCTTCATCAGCTGCTTCACCAGCGGCAGGATGTCGCCGCCGCGGTCGGGCGCGCCGGCCTGCAGCGAGAACCACTTGTCGATGACCAGTGCCTCGTCCTTGAAGATGGCGTGGAAGCGCGCCAGCGCTTGCGCCGCGAGGCTGTGGCCCGACGCCGCCAGCGCGTTGAGGGCGTTGAAGCGGTCGGTCATGTTGCCCGCGTCCTTGAAGCGCTGCAGCGTCTTGCCCGGCCACACGACGTCGCCCGAGGCGCGCGCCGCGAGGCACAGGAAGTTGAGCGCCATGCCGGCCAGCGCGCGGCGGCCCGAGGAGGTCGGGTCGGGGCTGTAGGCGCCGGTGTCGTGGTTCTCTTCATAGGCCCACTGCCAGTCGGCGAAGAGGGCGGTGGCCAGCTGGGCGCGCATGGCTTCGCGCACGAGGTGCACGCGCTGCGGGTCGACCACGTCGAGCTGCTCGGCGATGTAGGTTTCCGACGGCAGCGTGAGCACCAGTTCCTTGAAGGCGGCGTCGAGCTGCGGGTTGCGCAGCACGCTGCGCATGGCGTCGATATACGCGTCGTTCAGCACCGGTGTGGTGTCGGTGGCCAGCGCGGCAATGCCTTGCAGCGCGGCGCGCAGGCCCAGGCGCTGGCCGGCTTCCCAGCGGTTGAACGGGTCGGCGTCGTTGGCCAGCAGGGTGAGCAGCTGGGCGTCGGTGTACTCGAAGTCGAGGATCACCGGCGCGCTGAAGCCGCGCAATATGGAAGGCACGGGCTCGGCGTCGAGGCCTACGAAGGTGATCTGCTCACCGGCGCGCGACAGCACCAGGGTGCGGGTGCAGGGTGTGCCCGGCTCGCCTCGGGTCACTTCGCTTTCGCCTTCGAGCTGCATCGGCAGTTCGCGGCCACTGGCGTCGAGCAGGCCGATGTTCAGCGGAATGACGAAGGGTTCCTTGGTCGGCTGGCCCGGCGTGGGCGGGCAGCTCTGCACCACGCTCAGGGTGTAGCTGCGGTTCTGCGCGTCGTACACGCCGTGGGCGGCAAGGCGCGGCGTGCCGGCCTGGCTGTACCAGCGCTTGAACTGGGGCAGCAGGCGGGCGAGTTCCGATTCGGGGTTCGCGTCGGCAATGGCCTGGGCGAAGTCGTCGCAGGTCACGGCCTGGCCGTCGTGGCGTTCGAAGTAGAGCGTGATGCCCTTCTCGAAGCCCTTGCGGCCGACCAGCGTCTGCATCATGCGAACCACCTCGGCACCCTTCTCGTAGATGGTGACGGTGTAGAAGTTGCTGATCTCGATGTAGCTGTCGGGGCGCACCGGGTGGGCCATGGGGCCGGCGTCCTCGGGGAACTGTGCGGTGCGCAGCACGCGCACGTCCTCGATGCGCTTCACGGCGCGGGCCGAGGCGTCGGCGCACAGGTCCTGGCTGAATTCCTGGTCGCGGAAGACGGTGAGGCCTTCCTTCAGCGACAGCTGGAACCAGTCGCGGCAGGTCACGCGGTCGCCGCTCCAGTTGTGGAAGTACTCGTGGCCGACCACGCTCTCGATGTTGCTGTAGTCGGCGTCGGTGGCGGTGGCCTGGTTGGCCAGAACGTACTTCGTGTTGAAGATGTTCAGGCCCTTGTTCTCCATGGCGCCCATGTTGAAGTCGCTGGTGGCGACGATCATGAAGCGGTCGAGGTCGAGCGGCAGGCCGAAGCGGGCCTCGTCCCACAGCACCGAGTTGATGAGCGAGTTCATCGCGTGCTCGGTCTTGTCGAGATCGCCGGCACGCACGTACACCTGCAGCAGGTGTTCCTTGCCGTTGCGCGCCTTGATGCGCTGCTCGCGCGCCACCAGCTTGCCCGCCACCAGGGCGAACAGGTAGCTGGGCTTCTTGAAGGGGTCGACCCACTTGGCGAAATGGCGGCCCTCGGGCAGCTCGCCTTGCTCGACCAGGTTGCCGTTCGACAGCAGCACCGGATAGGCGGCCTTGGCCGCGCGCAGGGTGACGGTGTAGCTCGCCATCACGTCCGGACGGTCGAGGAAGTAGGTGATGCGGCGGAAGCCCTCGGCCTCGCACTGCGTGAAGAAGGTGTCCTCGCTCACGAACAGGCCCATCAGCTTGGTGTTCTTGATGGGGCAGCAGGTGGTGAAGATCTCGAGCTCGAAGCTGTCGGGCAGGCCGTCGATGACGAGCTGGTCGCCCTCCATGCGGAACGACGCGCCCTGGCCGTTGACCAGCACGCGCGCCAGGTTCAGCTCGTCGCCGTCCAGGCGCAGCGGCTGCACCGGCGCCTCAGGGTTGCGGCGCATCTGCATGCGGTTGAGCACACGGGTCTTGGCGGGGTCGAGGTCGAAGGTCAGGTCGACGGTGTCGATCCAGTACGCCGGGGCGGCGTAGTCTTCGCGGCGGATGGCGATGGGTTGGCCTTGTGCGTCACGTAGCAGCATCGAGGGTCTCCAGAAAGTTCGAATGGGCGAGTTCGTCGTAGTCGCGAACCGCGGCGATCACATGGGGGCCGGCCAGCTCGGCGGCGGTATGGGTGCTGCACACGGCCACGGCGCGCATGCCGCCGCGGCGAGCGGCCTCGATGCCGAAGGGGGCGTCTTCGAAGACGATGCAGCGCTCGGGCGCAACGCCGATGCGGCGCGCGGCTTCGAGAAAGATGGCAGGCGTGGGCTTGCCGGTGAAGCCCTCGTCGCCGCCCACGATGGCCAGCGGCAGCGGGTCCATCTTCAGGCGCGACATGGCGAACTCGATGTTGTGCCTGTCGCCTGCCGTGCCGACAGCCACCTTCAGGCCGCGCGCAACGGCCGCCTTGGCGAAGGCCGTGAAGCCCGCAACTTCGGTGAAGTTGTCGCTGAACATGGCGCGGTAGATCTCTTCCTTCTCGTGCACCATGGCCTGGCACTCGGCGTCGGAGAGTTCGCGCTCGAACAGCTCGCGCATGCACTCGGTGCCGGTGCGGCCCGTGGTGCGCGCGAGGATGTCGCTCACATCGAGTTCGAGGCCGTGGCGCGCCACGAACTCCACCCACGACCGCGCATGCCAGGGCATGGAGTCGATCATGGTGCCGTCCATGTCGAAGATGAAGGCTTCGACCTTGCCACCCTTCAGGCTTTGCAGGCTCATTGGTCTTACACGCCCTGCTTGAGAGAGGCTTCGATGAACACGTCGAGGTCGCCGTCGAGCACCTTCTGCGTGGCGGAGACTTCGACGTTGGTGCGCAGATCCTTGATGCGGCTGTTGTCCAGCACGTAGCTGCGGATCTGGTGGCCCCAGCCCACGTCGGTCTTGCTGTCTTCGAGCTTCTGCTGTTCTTCCTGGCGCTTGCGCATCTCGTGGTCGTACAGGCGCGAGCGCAGGCGCTTCCACGCCACGTCGCGGTTGCTGTGCTGGCTGCGGCCGTCCTGGCACTGCACCACGATGCCGGTCGGGATGTGCGTCAGGCGCACGGCCGAGTCGGTCTTGTTGATGTGCTGGCCGCCGGCGCCGCTGGCGCGGAAGGTGTCGGTGCGCACGTCGGCCGGGTTGATCTCGATCTCGATGGAGTCGTCGATCTCCGGGTACACGAAGATGCTGGCGAAGCTGGTGTGGCGGCCACCCGAGGAGTCGAAGGGCGACTTGCGCACCAGGCGGTGCACGCCGGTTTCGGTGCGCAGCAGGCCGAAGGCGTAGTCGCCCTCCACCTTGATGGTGGCGCTCTTGATGCCGGCGGTGTCGCCGGGCGTTTCGTCTTCGAGCTGCGCCTTGAAGCCCTTGCGCTCGGCGTACTTCGTGTACTGGCGCAGCAGCATGCTGGCCCAGTCGCAGGCCTCGGTGCCGCCGGCGCCGGCCTGGATGTCGATGAAGGCGTTCAGCGGATCGGCCGGATTGCTGAACATCCGGCGGAATTCGAGCTGCTTGATGTCGGCTTCGAGCGCTTCGGCGTCATCGGAGATGGCCTGCAGGCCGGCGATGTCGCCGTCTTCCTTCGACATCTCGTAGAGCTCGGTGTTGTCCGACAGGCCGCTGGTTAGCCGGTCGAGCGTGACGACCACGTCGTCGAGCGACTTCTTTTCCTTGCCCAGCTCCTGGGCCTTCTTCGGGTCGTTCCAGACGTTGGGATCTTCGAGCGATGCGTTGACCGTCCTCAGACGTTCGGCTTTTGCATCGTAGTCAAAGATACCTCCGTAAATCGACCGTGCGGGCGCTCAGGTCCGCAAGCATTGCGCCGATTTGGTTGATTTGTTCTGCGTCCATGGGGTGTCCTGACTGTCTGGCTGTGTAGGGGAGGGTGTCCCGGGGGAACCCGCCATTTTCTCACGGGTGACAGATGATCCCGGAAGCAGCGTTATTCAAGCTGGAAGTCCACGCTGATCGTGGCCGTGATGCTGATCTGGCCGACCGACAGGTCACCTTCGCCGCCTTCGCCCTGGCCGCCGGAGCGCGGGGCGACCTGCATCACGTTCTGCTGCATCAGCTGCCCCTCGTTTCGGTAGCGGCCCGCCCAGCCGCCCCAGTTCCAGCCCGTGCTTTCGCTGATGCGCATCGCGCGGCCGCGCTTCACGCCCAGTTGGGAGGTCAGCGCGTCGGCCTTCTCGCGCGCGGCGATCACCGCCAGCTCGCGGGCCTTGTCGCGGTGCTTGCGCATGTCGGTGTTGCGGAATTCGATGTTCTCGACCTGGTTGACGCCCACGGCGTACAGGTCGGTCAGCAGCGGCTCGAAGGTGTCGAGCTTCGTCACCTTGATGCCGATGCTCTTGTGGGCCACGTAGGCCTTCGGCACGGTATAGCTGGTCTGGTAGTCGTAGGTGGGCTGGACGTCGATGTAGTTGACCTGCACGCTCTTCTCGGGAATGTCGTAGCGCTTGATGACAGCCAGCGCCTTGGCGATGCGCTCCCTGTTGTCGGTCGTGGCGACCTGCAGGTTCTTGTCCCGGCTCTCGACGCCGACCGTGAGGTAGACCTCGTCCGGCGCCACGCGCACGGCGGCAGAGCCGCTCACGCTGATCTGGCCGGGTGCCGGGTTGCCGGCTTCCCTGGGGCCGAGCTGCGCCGGGGCGTTGGTCGCGGCAGACAGCGCGAGGGCGCCAAGGCCGGCGGAAAAGGTGCGTCGAGAGAACATGGAAAGGACCCTCCGGGTTGATGAAGCCCGAAAGATACCTTCAGACACATGTCAGGCGTAAAAAAGAAAAGCCCCCTGGGCGCAGCGCGAGCGCACAGGGGGCAAGGGGGACAACCGGGTGCGTGTCAGAACGCCGGAACCAGCGAGCCCTTGAACTGGGTCTCGATGAAGCTCTTCACCTCGGGCGACTGGTAGGCTGCCACGAGGCGCTTGGCCCAGGGCTTGTCCTTGTCGGCGCGGCGCACGGCGATCAGGTTGGCGTAGGGGCTCTTGGCGGCTTCCTTGATGACCGCGTCCTTGTTGAGCGACAGCCCCGCTTTCTCGGCGTAGTCGTTGTTGATGGCGGCAATGCTCAGGTCGTCCAGCGAGCGCGGCAGCTGGGCGGCGTCGAGCGCCACCAGCTTGAGCTTCTTGGGGTTGGTGACCACGTCCAGCGGCGTGGCGGTGTTGTTCTTCACCGCCTCGGGCTTGAGCGTGATGAGGCCGGCCGACTGCAGCAGCAGCAGGGCGCGGTTGCCGTTCGACGGATCGTTCTGGATGCCGACAGAGGCGCCGTCGGGCAGCTGGTCGATCGACTTGATCTTGCGCGAGTAGAAGCCCAGCGGCGCGGTGATGGTCAGGCCCACGGGCACGATGTCGAAGCCGCGCGCCTTGTTCTGGTTGTCCAGGAAGGGCTGGTGCTGGAAGGCGTTGGCGTCGAGGTCGCCAGAGGCGAGAGCGGCGTTGGGCAGTTGGTAGTCGTTGAACACCACGACCTGCACGGTCAGGCCGTCCTTGGCCGCGACCTTCTTGACCACCTCGAACACCTGCTCGGCACTGCCGACGGAGATGCCGACCTTGACGGTGTTCTTGTTGTCCTGGGCAAGCGCGACGCTGCCGGTGAAGAGGGAAGCGGCCAGGGCGGCGATGAACAGGCTGCGGCGGCGGAAAGTGGTTTGCATGTCTTGTGCGCGAATCAAAAAAGAAGGCGCGAATGTGGCATTGCCCGGCGGCGAATGGAACGAACCAATGCGCATATCGATATGGCGTGTCGCGGCCGCCACAGGATGTTCTTATGTGCGGATGCGTATAAACAGCATCCTTTTTGTTCGTTCCCTTTCGTCGCGTTTCTTTTCATACTCGGCACCTTTTTGCGAACCTACGCGACCTGCGCCACCCGCGCGGGCCGCGCTTCTTCTCCATGACCCACCCTACGCCTGACCAGGGCCGCGGCGATCACGCGGCGCCAGTCATCCGTCTCCAATCGGTGCAGAAATCATTCGCCTTGCCCAACGGCGAGGTGTTCGACGCCGTGCAATCGCTGTCGCTCGACATCCAGCAGGGCGACGTGTTCGGCCTGATCGGCAAGAGCGGCGCCGGCAAGTCCACGCTGCTGCGCCTCATCAACCTGCTGGAGCGGCCGGACGCGGGCCGCGTCTTCGTCGGCGGGCGCGACCTCACCACGCTCTCGCGCAGCGAGCTGCGCGACACGCGCCAGAACATCGGCATGATCTTCCAGCAGTTCAACCTGCTGCAGAACGCCACGGTGTTCGACAACGTGGCCTTCCCGCTGAAGATCCACGGCCGCCACTCCAAGGCCGAGATCGACGCCCGCGTGCGCGAGTGCCTGGCCCTGGTGGGCCTGGCCGAGAAGATCGACACCTACCCGGCCCAGCTCTCCGGCGGCCAGAAGCAGCGCGTGGCCATTGCTCGCGCGCTGGCGCCGCGCCCGCAGGTGCTGCTGTGCGACGAGCCCACCTCGGCGCTCGACTCGGAAACCACCCGCTCTCTGCTGGAAACGCTGCGCGACATCAACCAGAAGATCGGCGTGACCATCGTGATCGTCACGCACGAGCTGTCGGTGGTCGAGGTGCTGTGCCGCAACGTGGCCATCCTCGAGAAGGGCCGGCTGGTGGAGCAGTTCGCCGTCGACGCCGCGGGCGACGCCGAGCGCAAGACCGCGCTGGGCCGCGAGATCGACGAGCTGGTGCGCCGTCGCGAGCGCGAGGCGCGCGAATCCCGTTCCGCGCAATCGTCCGCTCAGGTGGGCGCACAGGAGCTGGCCTATGTTTGAGAACATCGCCCCCATCCTCCCCGAGCTCTGGGTCGCCACCGGCCAGACTTTCATGATGCTGGCCATCGGCCTCTCGGCCGCCGTGCTGATCGGCGGGCCGCTGGGCATCCTGCTGTTCCTGCTGGGGCCGGGCCAGTCGCTGGAGAACAAGCCGGCGTTCCTGGTGCTCAACTGGCTGGTGAACACGGTGCGTTCGTTCCCCTTCATCATCCTGCTGGTGGCGCTGGTGCCGTTCACGCGGGTGATCGCGGGTACCTCCATCGGGCCGCTGGCGGCCGCGGTGCCGCTGTCGTTCGCGGCCATTCCCTACCTGGCGCGGCTGGTCGACCAGTGCCTGCGCGAAGTGCCGCGCGGCGTGATCGAGGCGGCCCATGCCATGGGCGCGACCGAGCTGCAGATCGTCTGGCGCGTGCTGCTGGTCGAGGCCCGCTCGGGCCTGGTGCTGGCGCTGACGGTGCTGGCCGTGAGCTTCCTCTCGTACTCGGCCGTGGCCGGCGTGGTGGGCGGCGGCGGCATCGGCGACCTGGCCATCCGCTACGGCTACTACCGCTTCCAGACCGACGTGATGGTGCTCACCGTGGCGCTGCTCGTGGTGCTGGTACAGATCCTGCAATTCGCCGGCAACGCCACGGCACGCAGGCTCGACAAGCGCTGATCCCTCTTTCCCTTCTCACTGTTTCTCCAATCTCATGAAGACCGTTTTCCTGCGCCGTTCCGTTCTCGCCCTGTCGCTGGCAGCCCTTTCCCTGGGTGGCCTCTCGCTGCAGGCTCACGCGCAAGACCCCGCCAAGAAGAACCTCGTGATCGGCGGCACCGCCGGCTCCAACACCGACCAGCTCAAGGCCGGCATCGTCCCCATCCTCGAAAAGAAGGGCTACAAGGTGAAGCTGGTCGAGTTCAACGACTACGTGCAGCCCAACCTCGCGCTGGCCCAGGGCTCGCTCGACGCCAACTTCTTCCAGCATCAGGTCTATCTGAAGAAGTTCGCGGCCGACCAGAAGCTCGACCTCGCCGAACTGGTGCAGGGCCCGATCGCGCCCATGGGCGTGTACTCGACCAAGCGCAAGACGCTGGCCGACGTGAAGGAAGGCGACCGCGTGACGCTGCCGAACGACCCGAGCAACCTGGCCCGCGCGCTGGTGCTGCTGGAGCAGAACAAGCTGATCACCATCAAGGCCGGCATCGACCCGCTGCGCGCGTCTGAAAAGGACGTGGCCGAGAACCCGAAGAAGCTGAAGTTCATTCCGCTCGAAGCCGCCCAACTGCCGCGTTCGCTCGGCGACACCGAGTACGCCATCGTCAACGGCAACTTCGCGATCTCCTCGGGCCTGAAGCTCACCGAGGCCGTGGTGCTCGAGAAGACGCCCGACTACTACCTGAATGTGGTCGCCGTGAAGACCGCCGACAAGAACACCCAGTGGGCCAAGGACATCGCCGATGCCTACCGCTCGAAGGAGTTCAAGGCGGTGGTCGACAGCAAGTTCCAGGGCTACGCGAAGCCCAGCTTCCTGCAATAACTCTTCCTTCAGAAAAGGACGCCCCATGCCCGTTCTGGCCGTATTCGATGCTCAGGGAAGCTGGCGCGACACGCATGTGTGCGACGGCTGGATCACCGAACACCTGGCCGGGCAGGGCGTGAGCTGGGGGCGCGGCAAGAAGAAGGGGCAGCGCGTGCTCGAGAGCGCGGGGCTGTTCTATGTGCCGACCGCCGACGGCTATCTGGGGCTGCTGCTGGAAGCCGGCGAGTGGGCTTCCATGCCGGCGGGCAAGCAGCATTTCTTCGACGCGGGAGAGGCGGAGTCGCTCGACGGCCTGCCTGCTGCGCTGCCGCTGTTCGAGGCCTTCGTCGAAGAAGTCCTGTCCCTCACCGGGAACGACGCCGACGAAGAGTGAGCTGGGGGCTCGGGGCGCGTGCACAGGCCGCCGGGTACTCCCCTCCGCGAATGTCCCCCGGGCCTGCGGCCCTCCTCCTTTGTTTCGCTGCGGGGAGCACCCGACGCCCTGTGCACAGGGACGCTCTGCTTGTGCCGGCCGCATGAGCGCTGCGCTCGTCGATCACGACGATGGGGTGCCTTGCGCAGCGAAATAAAGGGGGAGGCCGCAGGCCGGAGGACATTCGCGGAGCAAGGTACCCCGTCGGCGTGATCGCTCCCTGAACAACAAGCCTTCTTCAGGCCGCCAGCCGCTGCGCCGTCCGTCCCGCGGGCCGCGCCAGCCCCAGGTGATCGCGCAACGTGCGCCCTTCGTACTCCGTGCGGAAGATCCCGCGCTTCTGGAGGATCGGCACCACCCCGTCGACGAAATCCTGCAGCCCGTGCGGCAGTGCATCGGGCATCAGGTTGAACCCGTCGGCCGCGCCGGCCCTGAACCATTGCTCGATGTCGTCCGCGATCTGCTCCGGCGTGCCGACGATCACGCGGTGCCCGCCGCCGCCTGCCAGTTCGTGGATCAGCTGGCGCACCGTGTAGCCGTGCGTGCGGCCGGCCGCCACCACCGCGTTGAAGAAGGTGTGATTGCCGTTGCCATTGGCGGGCAGCGGCAGGTTGTCTGGAAGGCGCTCGTCCAGCTTCAGCCGATCGGGCGTGATGCCCAGCGTACCGGCGATGCGGGTGAGGCTGTAGTCCCACGGGATCAGGTCGACCAGCTCGTCGCGCCGGCGAATGGCTTCGGCCTCGGTGGAACCGACGATGGTGGTCAGGCCCGCGAGCACCTTCACCGCGTCGGGGCCGCGGCCCAGCTCGGCGGCGCGCGTCTTCAGCGCGCGGGCGTAGGCCAGCGATTCCTCGAAAGACTGCGAGGCCGAGAACACCGCCTCCGCGTGGCGCGATGCCAGTTCGCGCCCGTCGGCCGATGCTCCGGCCTGCACCAGCACCGGGTGCCCCTGCGGCGGGCGCGGCAGGTTCAGCGGCCCCTGCACCGCGAAGTGCTCGCCGCGATGCGCGATGGCATGCACTTTCGTCGTGTCGATGAAGCCGCCCGAGGCCTTGTCGCCGACGAAGGCGTCGTCCTCCCAGCTGTCCCACAGCGCCTTCACGATGTCGGTGAACTCCGAGGCGCGTGCGTAGCGCTTCGCATGGTCGGGCACGGCGTCGAGGCCGAAGTTGCGCGCCGAGGGCAGGTCGGCCGTGGTCACCACGTTCCAGCCTGCGCGGCCGCCGCTCACGTGGTCGAGCGTGGCGAAGCGGCGGGCGATGTTGTAGGGCTCGTTGTAGCTGGTCGATGCGGTGGCTATCAGCCCGATGTGCGTGGTGGCCGCGGCCACGCAGGCCAGCAGCACCGTGGGCTCCAGCGCGGTGATCGGCCGGAAGTGGATCTGGTCGACGATGGCCGCGTTGTCCGCGAGGAACACCGCGTCGAGCTTGCCCGCCTCGGCGATCTGCGCCGTGCGGATGTAGTGCGCGATGTCGGCGAAGGCCCGCGGATCGCTCTCCGGTAGGCGCCACGCCGAGGGCACGAAGCCCGAGTGCAGGATGTTGACGTTGAGGTGCAGCTGCCGCGGCCGGGTCTTGTTCGGAAGGCTCATTGGGAGAAGTAGTCGGGCAGCCGGTAGCCGGCCCATGCCGGGTTTGCCTTGAAGAAGCGCTGGAACTCGGCCGACTGGTAGGCGGCCGCGATGTCCTGCGCGAACTTCGCCTTCTCGTTGCTGCGCTTGACGGCCACCACGTTCACGTAGGGCAGCGTCATGTTCTCCAGCTTCAGCGCCTCGGTGAGCTTCAGGCCCGAGGCGATCGCGAAGTTGCCCTGCACGGCCGCGATGTCGGCGTCGGCCAGCGAGCGCGGAGCCTGCGCGGCTTCGAGCGGCACCAGCTTCAGTCGCTTGGGGTTGGCCACGATGTCGCGCTCCGACACCGAGATCGGGCTCACGCCCGGCTTGAGCGTGACCCAGCCGATGCCCGCGAGGATGTTGAGCGCGCGCGCCGCGTTCACCGGGTCCGAAGGCAGCGTGACCGTGGCGCCGTCGGGCACCGTGTCGAGCGACTTGTGGCGCTGCGAGTAGAGGCCCATCGGCGGCGTCGGCACGTGCACCACCGGCACCAGGTCGAAGCCCTGCTGCTTGTTGGTGGCCTCGAGGTAGAGCGTGTGCTGGAAGATGTTGGCGTCGATCTGCCCGCGCTCTACCGCGTCGTTGGGCTGCACGCCCTGGCTGAACTCGACGTACTTGACGGTGTAGCCCAGCTTCTTCAGCTGGGGCTCGATGCCGTTGGTGAAGGCGTCGCGGTACGGGCCGGGCATGAAGCCCACGCGCAGGTCGGCGGCGTGGGCGGAAAGCTGCACAGCCAGGCTCAGGGTGAAGCCGCCGAGCAGCGGTGCGAAGCGGCGCAGCCAGGACGGCGCGCGCGAAGAGGAAGACATGACGACAACTCCAGGGGGACGGCGAAAGGAGTTGGGCACTCTAGGGCGCGGCAGGTGGCGCGCGAACGAAGATTCACGCGCTTGGTTATCCGCTCGGCAAATATCAGTCGGGCTGGCTCTGCGCCTTCAGGAAATCGACGAAGGCCCGCAGCGGCGCCGGCATGTGCGTGCGGCTCGGGTAGTAGAGAAACGGCCCCGAGAAGCCTTGCCACCAGTCCTCAAGAACCGGCGCCAGCGTGCCCCGTTCGATGGAGGGTCGCAGGTACTCGTCGAAGGTGTAGATCACGCCCAGGCCCGACTCGGCCGCATGCAGCTCGAGGTCGAGCATCGATGCGATGAGCGGTCCGCTCGGCGTGATCTTCACCGTCTTGCCCTTGCGCACGAAGCCCCACGCCGCGAGCACGCCGCTGGGGAAGCGGTGGCCGATGCAGGCGTGCCGCAGCAGGTCGGTCGGGTGCTTCGGCACACCGTGCTCGGCGAGGTAGGCCGGCGATGCCGCGGCCACGAAGCGCTGGGTGCGCGGGCCCAGGGGCACGGCGATCATGTCGCGGGCGATGCTCTCGTCGTAGCGCACTCCCGCGTCGAAGCCGGCCGCGAGCACGTCGATGAAGGTGTCGTTGGTCGTGATCTCCAGCGTGATGCCCGGGTGCGCGTGCAGGAAGCGGCTGGCCAGCGGCGGCAGTACGCGCTGCGCCACGATGGTCGGGACGTTGAGCCGCAAGGTGCCGGTGGGGCTGTCTCGAAAGCTGTTGAGCGTGTCGAGCGCGCCGGCGATGTCGTCCAGCGCGGGCGAGATGCGGTCGAGCAGGCGCTGGCCCGCTTCGGTCGGCGTTACGCTGCGCGTGGTGCGGTTGAGCAGCCGCACGCCCAGCTGTGCTTCGAGCCTGCGCATGGCCTCGCTCAGCGAGGAGGGCGATACGCCCCGCAAGGCGGCCGCGCCCCGGAAGCCACGCGCTCGGGTGACGGCCACGAAGGCGCCCAGGTCGGAGAGATCGGGTTCGGTCATCGCGAGATTGTGCGTTTTTCCGTACAACCCGTGCGATGGCGAACGGATTATCGAACGGCACGTTTGCTTCCAGACTACCGCCATGCCGCTCGCCATCGCGTCCGGCTCCCCTGAAAGGACAGCTCCAATGAACACACTCCAACTCGGTGCCACCGGCCCCAAGGTCTCGGCCATCGGCCTCGGCTGCATGGGCATGTCGGGCATGTACGGCCCCTCCGACCGCGCGGAAAGCATCGCCACCATCCACGCCGCCATGGACGCGGGCATCACCCTGCTCGACACCGGCGACTTCTACGGCAGCGGACACAACGAGATGCTGATCGGCGAGGCCCTGAAGGGCCTGAAGCCCTCGCAGCGCGACGCGGCGCTGGTCAGCGTGAAGTTCGGCGCCATGCGCGACCCGGCCGGCGGCTGGGTCGGCTACGACGCGCGGCCCGCAGCGGTGAAGAACTTCGCGACCTATTCGCTGCAACGCCTGGGCGTGGACCACATCGACATCTACCGCCCGGCGCGGCTCGACCCGAACGTGCCGATCGAGGACACCGTGGGCGCCATCGCCGACCTGGTGAAGGCGGGCTACGTGCGCCACATCGGCCTGTCGGAAATGGGCTCGAACACCATCCGCAAGGCGGCGGCGGTGCATCCGATCTGCGACCTGCAGATCGAGTACTCGCTGATCTCGCGCGGCATCGAGGACGACATCCTTGCCACCTGCCGCGAGCTGGGCATCGGCATCACCGCATACGGCGTGCTCTCGCGCGGGCTGATCAGCGGGCACTGGAAGAAGGATGCCGCGGGCGCGAAGGATTTCCGCGCGCACAGTCCGCGCTTCCAGGGCGAGAACGTGGAGCGCAACCTCGCGCTGGTCGAGGCGCTGCGCAGGATCGCCGACGCGAAGGGCGTGACCGTGGCGCAGATCGCCATCGCATGGGTGGCGGCGCAGGGCGAGGACATCGTGCCGCTGGTCGGCGCGCGGCAGCGCACGCGGCTCGACGAAGCGCTCGGCGCGTTGAACGTGAAGCTCGGGCCCGATGATTTCGCGGCGATCGAGCGCGCCGTGCCGAAGGGCGCCGCCGCCGGCGACCGCTATGCAGCGGCGCAGATGGCGAGCCTGGACAGCGAATCGCGCCGCGGCTGAACTGCTTCAGTCCGCAGCCAGAAACTCCTCGATCATCCGCGCGACGATCAGCGGCTGGTCGTGGTGCAGCATGTGCCCCGCGTCCGCGAGTCGCTCGATGCGCACGTTGTCGACCGACTTCAGCCGCTCGTGGAATTCCTCGAGCGTGTAGCGGTTCTTCCACCAGCCGTGCAGGCTGTCGTCGGAGGCTTCGACCATCAGCAGCGGCGCGGTGATGCGCGAATAGAGCGCCAGCGTCTCGTCGACACGGAAGATGTGGGCGTTGACGATCTTGTGCGCCGCCTCGCCGAGGATCTGCCAGCGCTCGCTGCCGTCGGGCTGCGCATGGTTCACCGACCAGTGGCTGGCGAGCCAGCCGGCCTTGTCGGGCGTGAGGCGCGGGTTGGTCTTCATGAGGCGGCGGGCCACGCCGTCCACGGCCGAGTAGCCGGCCAGCGCCATCTCGCCGCGGTGCAGGCGCTTGAGCTCGTCGATCCATTGGCCGTAGCGCGCGGGGGCCTCGTCGGGCTTGCGCGCGGGCATGCCGAATCCTTCGAGGTTGACGAGGCGGCGGATGCGCTGCGGCCGCACGCCGGCGTAGTGCATGGCGACGTTGCCGCCCATGCTGTGGCCGACGAGGTCGACCTGCCGGCTGTTCTCGCCCTCGCCCGCGTAGTGGTCGAGCAGCCATTCGAGGTCCGCCAGGTAGTCCGCGAGCCAGTAGTTGTCGACGCCGCCGCCGTCGGTGAGGCCGAAGCCGCGCCAGTCGGGGGCGATGATGAAGCGGTCTTCCTCCATCGCGTCGACCACGAACTGCCACGACGCCGCCACGTCCATCCAGCCGTGCACCAGCACCAGCGGCGGGCGCGCGTCGGAAGGCTGGCCCCACAGCCGCACGTGGTAGCTGAGGTTGCGCACGGGCACGAATTCGCTGCGGGAGGGGCGGAGGGCTTGGTACATGGGCGTCGATGATAAAGAGGCCTTTGTACTGACGCAGTCCGCCACAGGACAGCTGCCGGCCTGTGCACGGCCGTGCAGCGCTCGGGTTTTGGCGCGGCGGCCAGCGGGCCATGGGGCTGGGCGGTAGCATCCCGCGCATGAAAAAGATCCAACTCGGTCAAAGCGACCTGCACGTCACCCCGATCTGCCTCGGCACGATGACCTTCGGCGAACAGGTCGACGAGCCCACCTCCCACGCCATCCTGAGCCGCTCGCTGGAGCGGGGCGTCGACTTCATCGACACCGCCGAGATGTACTCGGTGCCCACGCGCAAGGAAACCTACAGCCTCACCGAGACCATCATCGGCAACTGGTTCGCCGCCAACCCCGGCGCGCGCGAGAAGCTGGTGGTCGCGACCAAGGTGGCCGGCCCCTCGCGCGGCATGCCCTGGGTGCGTGAAGGCAGCGGCATGACGGCTGCGGACATCGAGGCCTCGTGCAACGCCAGCCTGAAGCGGCTGCGCACCGACGTCATCGACCTGTACCAGATCCACTGGCCCGAGCGCCACGTGCCGCTCTTCGGCAACATCTACTACGACCCGGCCAAGGAAACCTCGAAGACGCCGATCCACGAGCAGCTGGTAGCGCTGGGCAAGCTGGTGAAGGCGGGCAAGGTGCGCGCCATCGGCCTGTCGAACGAAACGCCTTATGGCGTGCACGAGTTCGTGCGACTGGCGGAGCAGCACGGCCTGCCGCGCGTGGCGACGGTGCAGAACGTCTACAGCCTCATCAGCCGCGGCTACGAGAACGGCCTGGACGAGACGATGCACCGCCTGGGCGTGTCGCTGCTGGCGTATTCGCCGCTGGCCTTCGGCCTGCTGACCGGCAAGTACGACCAGAGCGGCATCGAGGGCCCGGACGCACCGAAGGGCGCGCGCATCTCGAGCTACGAATCGGTGCGCAAGCAGCGCTGGGGCCGCCCCGATTCGCTGCGCGCCGCCAAGCGCTACAACCAGCTCGCCCGCGACAACGGCCTGACGCCCACGCAACTGGCGCTGGCCTTCTGCTACACGAAGTGGCAGGTGGCGAGCACCATCATCGGCGTGACCTCGCTGGCGCAGCTGGAAGAAGACCTGGACGTGTACGGCACCACGCTGTCGCCGGAAGTGCTGGCCGAGATCGACAAGATCCGCTGGGAAATCCGCGATCCGGCCGCCTGATTCAGCGGGCGCATTCGCCGTTCGCCGCGGCCAGGGCGAGTGCGGGCAGGCTCAGCAGGCCCATGTTGCTGCCCTTGAACTGGCCCTTCATGCAATCGCCGCGGGCGGCTCCCGAGACGCCCGCGCTCAGCTTGGAATCGAAGGCTGAGCGCGAGTCGCCGTTGAGGTCCTGGCCGGCCCGGTCGGCGAAGGAGCGTTCACGGCCGATGTCGCGCAGTGCGCGGCGGGTGCTTTCCGAGTGGAGGATCAGCGGTGGGGGCGGTGCGGGGCTCGCGGCCTGCGGCGATTCGGGAGCTGCCGACGAAGCGTTGGGCGTGGCGATCACGTTGCTGCGCACGGGCCTGGGCGTGCGGACAGCGCCGGCACGCAGCGACGGCGCGGCCGGAGCGCGTGCTGCCGGTGGCTCGATCTTCACCTCGGGCGCGACCTGCACCAGTTCCATCACGACGCGTTTGGCGGAACGCGGGGCACTGCTTGCGTTCGGTCTGGTGGCGATCACCAGCAGCCATAGCGCGACCGCGTGCGTCGCGGCCACGGCCAGCACGAGCGCCGGCAATGCGGGGCGGCGCATCAGTCGCCGGGCGGTGATTGCCACTCGAGCAGGTCGCCGGGCTGGCACTGCAGCGCCTCGCAGATGCGCTCCAGCGTGTCGAAGCGCACGCCGCGCACCTTGCCGCTCTTGAGCAGCGAGAGATTCTGTTCGGTGATGCCGACGCGCTCGGCCAGTTCGCGCGAGCGCATCTTGCGGCGGGCGAGCATCACATCGAGGTTCACGACGATGGGCATGGCGGCGTCAGACGAAGCCTGCGTTGTCGTCGGCGAGGCGGCGTGCCTCGGCCATGACGCGGGCGATGGCCACGAGCACGGCGCCGAACAGGATGTGCAGGCAGTCGAACCACGCGATGCTGATCGCCAGGAAGCGCTGGCCCGGCGGGTAGCCAATGCTGAGCGCGACGGTCATCAGCCCGCGCGCCAATGGCAGGAGCAGCGCCAGCAGCAGCACGGCCCATGCGAAGCGCACCAGCGCCTCCTGCGCGGCGGTGCCGAACACACGGCCCTGGCCGTATTCGCCGAACAGCTGCCAGAGCTTGCGCAGCGCGTAGAGCCCGCCGCCCACCGGCAACAGGCTGACCAGCGCGGTGCGCCAGCGGCCGGCCTCGTCGGCTGGCAGGTTGGGCAGGCCGAGGAAGCTGCCGATGCCGAAGATGTCGAGCCAGTCGCTGGCCGTCAGCAGCAGAACGGGCTGCGCGAGCAGCAGCGCCGCGCCCGCCAGCACGAGTGCCTGCACGACCTGCGCATGGCGCTTCAGGTAGAACGAGGGGGCGGTGGCCGCCGGGGCTGGCGTATGCTGCATGACTCAGCTGCTATTCAATGCAATACGGCAAATTTTTATCGTAAAACAATAAGTTTTCTGAAGCGATCCTGAAAAGCATCGGGATTGCCACAGAGATGCCGAGATGGCCAAGAAAAGCTCCCACACCTCCGAGACACCCGCCACGCAGTTGCTGCGCGCGCACAAGATCGAATTCACCGAGCACCCCTACGAATACGTCGAGCACGGCGGCGCGCAGCGCGGCGCCGAGATGCTCGGGCTGGACCCGTTCACCGTCATCAAGACGCTGGTGATGCAGGACCAGGACGCGAAGCCGCTGATCGTGCTGATGCACGGCAACCGCACGGTGTCGACCAAGAACCTCGCGCGGCAGATCGGCGCCAAGTCGGTCGAGCCCTGCAAGCCCGAGGTGGCGCAGCGGCACAGCGGCTACATGGTGGGTGGCACCTCGCCCTTCGGCACGCGGCGCGAGATGCCGGTGTACGTGGAGTCGAGCATCCTGGAACTGCCGCGCATCGTGCTCAACGGCGGGCGGCGCGGCTACCTGATCGGCATCGATCCGCAGGTGTGCGTGGCGCTGCTGGGCGCGAAGCCCGTGCAATGCGCGCTGGCAGAATAGTCGCCGCCATGGCGACGCCACAGTCCTCCGATTCCGATCTCCGGTCGCCATCCCTGGCGGTCGTCGCCGAATAGAAAAACAACCATCCCCCGCGGAGTGCCGTCTTGAGCTTCACCTTGCCTTCCATCATTGCCATCGTGGCGTCGTATTTGATCGGCTCGCTTTCGTTCGCGGTCATCGTCAGCAAGGCGCTCGGCATGGCCGACCCGCGCAGCTACGGCAGCAAGAACCCCGGCGCCACCAACGTGCTGCGCTCGGGCAACAAGGGCGCGGCGCTCGCCACGCTGCTGCTCGATGCGCTCAAGGGCTGGGTGCCGGTGTTCCTCATCCACCAGTTCGGCGCGCAATGGGGGCTGGGCGAGGGCGTTGCCGCGGTGGCCGGCGTGGCGGCATTCCTCGGCCACCTGTACCCGGTGTTCTTCGGCTTCCAGGGCGGCAAGGGCGTGGCCACGGCCGCCGGCGTGCTGGTGGGCGTCGCGCCCTGGCTGGGGCTGGCCACCGGTGCCACCTGGCTGATCATCGCGATCTTCTTTCGCTACTCGTCGCTGTCGTCGCTGGTGGCCGCTTTCTTCGCGCCGGCCTACTACCTGATCGGCGGCGGCATCGCCTGGCCGCTGGACCGCACGGCGCTGGTCGCGATCATCGTCATGAGCCTGCTGCTGATCTGGCGGCACCGCGAAAACATCCGCCGGCTCGCCGCCGGCACGGAGTCGAAGCTCGGCTCCAAGAAGAAATCAACCTGAACCGAAGAAAGAACACGCTCCATGGCTTCCATCACCCGCTATCACGTCGGCCCGCGTCTGTCGGAGACGGCCGTGCACAACGGCACCATCTACCTCGCGGGCCAGGTGCCCGACGACACCACGCAGGACATCCGCGGCCAGACCACGCAGGTGCTGGGCATGGTCGACCGCCTGCTGGCCGAGGCCGGCAGCGACAAGTCGCGCATTCTCATGACGCAGATCTTCCTGGCCGACATTAACGACATCACCGCGATGAACGAAGTGTGGGACGCATGGATCCCGGCCGGCAACACGCCACCGCGCGCCACCGTGCAGGCCAAGATGGCCAACGCAGCCTACAAGATCGAGATCGTGGTGACGGCCGCCCAGGCCTGATCCGACAGGGTTCTTTTCGCGAGTGCCGCCGCGCACGGCCGCCTGAAGCGGCCGGCCCGCCCCCGGTAGGGGGTTGGCGAAGCGCACGCAGTGCGCGCAGCCTGGGGGCGAGCAATCAATACCGCTTCTCGAGGACCATCTGGTCCGCGTCGCGGCGCATCGAGAAGCGGTTGATGAAGCTGTTGCCCAGCAGCACGAATGGCATCGCCTGCTGCGAGACGATGGCGTCGATGTCGTACACCTCCACGTCGCCCACGCGCACCGACTGCAGGCGCAGCTTGTAGCCGGTGGCCGTGCCGTTGGCGGTGTTCATCAGCACGCGCTGGCCCTTGCTGTAGTCGAGGCCGATACGCTGGGCGTCGTCGGCCGACAGCGCGATGGCCGTCGCCCCCGTGTCGAGCATGAAGGTGACCGGACGGCCGTTGATGGCGCCCTGTGTCATGAAGTGGCCGCGGCTGTCGGCCGGCAGCACGATGCGGCTGCCGCCGCCTCCGCCACCACCCCCGCCGCCGATGCTCACCGGCGTGTCCATGCGCAGGTTGACGCGCTTGCCCTCGAGCTCGACCACGGCCTGGTCGGCCTGCAGCGACACCAGCTTCACGCCCTGGTAGCTCTCGCCGACCGCCACCGTCTTGGGCGGATTGCCATTCACGATCAGGATCGCGCGGCTGCCGATGCTGCCGGTCAGGGTGACCGAGCCGGCCGCGTGCGCCACGGCAGCGGCAATGAAGAGCTGCGCTGCGACGACGAGTTTTTTCATACGAGGCTTGCTACTCCAAGTGCCGGTTGTTCGGCGTGAATAGACCAGGAATACCGCGGAACCGGCTCCGCCGGGCCGCCGGTATTGCCCCCGGCGAGGGGGTTGGCGGCCACACGAAGTGGGCAAGCCTGGGGGTGTGCGTCAATCCCTGAAGTTGTTGAACGTGAGGGGCATGTCCGGCACGTCCTTCTTGATCAGTGCCATGGCCGCCTGCAGGTCGTCGCGCTTGGCGCCGGTGATGCGCACCGCGTCGCCCTGGATCGCGGCCTGGACCTTGAGCTTGCTGTCCTTGACGATGCGGGTGATCTTCTTGGCCTGGTCGCTCTCGATGCCGCTCTTGACCTTGATGACCTGCTTGACCTTGTCGCCGCCCATCTTCTGGACGTCGCCCTTGTCGAGGAAGCGCACGTCGACGCTTCGCTTGGTGAGCTTGCTGCGCAGGATGTCTTCGACCTGGACGAGCTGGAACTCGGCGTCGCCGATCATGGTGATTTCCTTGTCCTTGAGCTCGACGGCGGCGGCCGTGCCCTTGAAATCGAAGCGCGTTGCGATTTCCTTGGCGGTGTTCTCGACTGCGTTCTTCACCTCGGGAAGGTTGGGCTCGCAGACGGTATCGAAGGACGGCATGGACTCTCTCCTGAATTCTTCACGGGTGCAGATGAGACAATTCTCCCATGATCGTGGAGTCCAACGTCCCGCTGCAGCCCTACAACAGCTTCGGCATCGTCGCGCGCGCGCAGAACCTGGCGCGCATTGCCGGCGAAGCCGATCTGGTCGCTCTGCATGCCGATCCGGCATGGCGCGACGCGCCCCGTTTCGTGCTGGGCGGCGGCAGCAACATCGTGCTGACGGGCGACGTGAAATCGCTGGTGCTCAAGGTCGAGATCAAGGGCCTGCGGCTGCTGGAAGAAACGCCGCGCGCCTGGATCGTGGAAGCCGGTGCCGGCGAAACCTGGCACGACGCGGTCGAGTGGATGGTGCGCAGCGGCTACCCGGGGCTGGAAAACCTGGCGCTCATTCCGGGCACGGTGGGCGGCTCGCCGGTGCAGAACATCGGCGCCTACGGCGTCGAACTGCAGGACCGCTTCGAATCGCTCGACGCCTTCGACCTCGAAACCGGCCGCAGCTTCACCCTCGATGCCGCCCAATGCGCCTTCGGCTACCGCGACTCGGTGTTCAAGCACGTGCGCAGCGGCCCGAACGACTTCGGGCTGGCGGGCAGGGCAGTGATCACCCGGGTGCGCTTTCGCCTGCCCAAGCCGTGGAAGCCGGTGGTCGGCTACCTCGACCTGGAACGCAAGATGGAAGAAACCGGCAACTTCACGCCGAACGCCCAGGACATCTTCGACTGGATCTGCGCCATCCGCCGCGCCAAGCTGCCCGACTGGCGCGTGCTGGGCAATGCCGGCAGCTTCTTCAAGAACCCGACCGTCACGCCGGAGCAGTGCGCCGACATCATCGCGCGCGACCCGAAGATCGTTCACTACCCGATGGACGACGGCAGCATCAAGCTGGCGGCCGGCTGGCTCATCGACGCGTGCGGCTGGAAGGGCAAGTCGGTGGGCAACGCCGGGGTCTACGAGCGGCAGGCGCTGGTGCTCGTCAACCGCGGCGGCCGCGAGAACCCGGTGACGGGCGGCGAGGTGATGACGCTCGCCAAGGCCATCCAGACCAGCGTGTACGAGCGTTTCGGCATCCGGCTGGAGCCGGAGCCGGTGGTGGTCTGACGGACCGTTCGCTGGCATGGATCTCGACTTCCTGCAGCTGAACTACCGCCGCCGCATCGGCGCGCTGGTGTGGGCCCGTCGGGCGGTGCCGCTCGTTGCGTTGCTCGCATTGTTCCTGGGCACGCGCCGCTGGGGCTCGGTGGTGGCGGTGATCGTGTTTGCGCTGCTGTTCTCGGCGGTGCTCAAGTTCCTCGAGACCAGCCTGCGGCGCCAGTTCATCCGCGAGGCGCGGCTGCCGCCCTTCCTGATCGGCAAGCTGTGCCAGGCACATCCGCAGCTCAGCCGGCGCGACGCCGAACTGGTGCTGCGCGGCCTGCGCCAGTTCTTCATGGCGCACCTGCGCAGCGACCGCAAGTTCGTGGCCATGCCCTCGAAGGTGGTCGACACGGCCTGGCACGAGTTCATCCTGCACACGCAGGGCTACCAGAACTGGTGCAAGGCGGCCTTCGGCGGCATGCTTCACCACAGCCCGGCTGAAGTGCTGGGCAAGGATGCCCGGCGCAACGACGGCCTGCGCCGCACCTGGTACTGGGCCTGCAAGGAGGAGAGCATCGATCCGCGCAAGCCGGCGCGGCTGCCGCTGCTGTTCGCGCTGGACATCAAGTTCGCCATCGAAGGCGGCTTCCAGTACGTGCCCGACTGCCGGGCTGTCGAGCGGCACATAGGCTCCGACGCCCATTGCGGCACCAGCTTCAGCGATTCCTCGTCGGACGGCGGCAGTGCCGGCGATGCCGGCGGGTTTGGCGGCAGCGAGTCGTCGAGCAGTGGCGATGGCGGCTCCAGCGATGGCGGTTCGTCCGACGGCGGTGGCGGATGTGGCGGCGGCTGCGGCGGAGGCGGCGGGGACTGACATCGCAGTGCGCCTGCAATGGCAATGAAAAACGGGCCCCGAGGGGCCCGTTGTCGTTTCTGCCTCACGCGGGAGGCAGAGGGGAGGTCGATCAGCTCGCGTCGCCGTCGTTCGCCAGCTTCGGCAGCGCTGCGCCTTCGTTCGGCGACAGCAGGCCCACCTGCGTGTAGATGCCCAGCTTCTCGCGCGTGTCGGCGATGTCGAGGTTGCGCATCGTCAGCTGGCCGATGCGGTCCAGCGGCGTGAACGCGCCCTCGACCTTTTCCATGCTCAGGCGCTCGGGCTTGTACGTAAGGTTGGCCGACTCGGTGTTCATGATCGAGTAGTCGTTGCCGCGGCGCAGTTCGACCGTCACTTCGCCGGTGATGGCGCGCGCCACCCAGCGCTGTGCCGTTTCGCGCAGCATGATGGCCTGCGGGTCGAACCAGCGGCCCTGGTAGAGCAGGCGGCCGAGCTTGCGGCCGTTCTCGCGGTACTGCTCGATGGTGTCCTCGTTGTGGATGCCGGTGACCAGGCGCTCGTAGGCGATGAACAGCAGCGCGAGGCCGGGGGCTTCGTAGATGCCGCGACTCTTGGCCTCGATGATGCGGTTCTCGATCTGGTCGCTCATGCCCAGGCCGTGGCGGCCGCCGATGCGGTTGGCTTCGAGGATCAGGTCGACCAGGTTCGAGTAGCGCACGCCGTTCAGCGCGACGGGCACGCCTTCCTCGAAGCGCACCGAGACGGTCTCGCGCTTGACTTCGACTTCGTCCTTCCAGAAGGCCACGCCCATGATCGGCTGCACGATGGCGATGCCGCTGTTCAGGTGCTCCAGGTCCTTCGCCTCGTGCGTCGCGCCGAGCATGTTGGAGTCGGTCGAGTAGGCCTTCTCGGCCGACATCTTGTAGGCGAAGCCGGCCTTCTGCATGAACGCCGACATCTCGGCGCGGCCGCCCAGCTCGTCGATGAAGACCTGGTCGAGCCAGGGCTTGTAGATCTTGAGTGCGGGGTTGGTCAGCAGGCCGTAGCGGTAGAAGCGCTCGATGTCGTTGCCCTTGTAGGTGCTGCCGTCGCCCCAGATGTGGACGTCGTCTTCCTTCATGGCCGACACCAGCATCGTGCCCGTGACGGCGCGGCCCAGCGGCGTGGTGTTGAAGTACGTGACGCCGGCGGTGGTCACGTGGAAGGCGCCGGCCTGCAGGGCGGCGATGCCTTCGTTGGCCAGCTGCGCGCGGCAGTCGATCAGGCGGGCGTTCTCGGCGCCGTAGAGCATCGCCTTGCGCGGGATCTCGTCGTAGTCGGGCTCGTCGGGCTGGCCGAGGTTGGCGGTGTAGGCGTAGGGAATGGCGCCCTTGTTGCGCATCCAGTGGAGCGCCGCGCTGGTGTCCAGGCCGCCGGAGAAGGCGATGCCGACCTTCTGGCCGGCGGGAACGTTTTGGAGGATGGTCGACATGTCAGGGGTCCGGTTAGCGGTTCGCGGTTCAGCCGAAATGGCAGATGTAGCTGTAGGGCTCGCCGCTCACGCGGATCTGGAAGCTGGAGTTGCCCGGCACGCTGAACTTCTGGCCGGGGCCCGATGCCACCCATTCGCTGGTGCCCGACAGCAGGTATTCGCAGCTGCCGGCGGTGCCTTCCATGATCTCGGGGGCGCCGGTATTGAAGGTGAGGGTGGACGGCAGGATCACGCCGACCGATTTCTTCGTGCCGTCCGCGAGGGTGAGGCTGTGGCTCACGCACTTGCCGTCGAAATACACATTGGCCTTGGTGGCCACTGCGGCGCTGTTCAGAGTGTCGGTAGTCGTCGTCATTGGGTGGCGCCGGCGCCTTGGAGGCCAGCGAATCGAGGACGCACCGCACCAGCGGCGCACCCGTCAAGGGTTGGAAAAGTCCTCGATTTTAGGGGCTCGGGCGCTGCAGCCCGCCAGCCCGTGCCTCAGCGGTGCCAGCCGCCGCGGTAGCCGCCCCAGCCGCGATAGCCGTAGCCGCGGTAGTAGCCGCCGCCCCAGCCGCGCGAATAGCCCAGGTTCAGCGAGATGCCGACCGGTGGGTAGGCGTACGGATAGGCATAGGGGTACGTGTAGGCCGGCTCCACGTAGACAGGGGCGGGAGCGGCGTACACCGGAGCCGGCTGGTAGACCGGCGCGGGGGCGCTGGAGACGACCACGCCGGGCTCGGGCACCACGTTGTCCCATGGCGAACCGCCGGATTGCGGGGCATAGCCGCCGCTGTTGGCCTCGACAGGGTAGGCCTGCAGCTGCGATTGGGGCACCACCGGGGAGGTCGTCACGCCCGTCACGCCGTAAGCGCCGGCCTGGATCGGGATCGTCGCGCCTGGCCGCGTGTTCATGCGGGTGGTGTACTGGCGGCCGTTGTATTCGTAGGTGACGTTGTAGTTGACGTCGCTGCCGGTCGTTTCGCGGATCGGGGTGGCGGAGATCACCCGGGCCTGGACCACCTGGTTCTGCTGTGCATGAACGAGGCCGGTGCCGGCGGCCAGCATGCCGGCGACCGAAATGCCTGCGAGAGTGCGAAAAGTGCGTTTATTCATGGTGTGTCTCTCCTGCGGATCGAGGTTCGACGCCGCGCGACAGGCCGGGGTTCCGGGATTTACACGGCGTTGACAGCCCAAGCTTCGGCGTCGAATCCCGTCGTAACGGGCTTTTTCGGGTCCCAGTTGACCACCGGCCGCTTGATCAGGCTGGGGTTGGCCAGCAGCACGGCGCGGGCCGAGGCCGCGTCGACCACGCCCTCGCGGGTGGCGTCGTCGAGCTTGCGCCAGGTGGTGCCCTTGCGGTTGACCAGGGCCTCCCAGCCGGGCTTTTTCAGCCACTGGTCGAGTTCGGCCTCGGGAACGCCCTGTTTCTTGAAGTCGTGGAAGGTGTATTCGATGCCGTGTTCGTCGAGCCAGGTGCGGGCGCGCTTGACGGTGTCGCAATTCGGAATGCCGTAGAGGGTTGTCATGGCCGCGATGATGCCCCGGCCGACGGGTCGGCGACAATGCCCGCCTCCATGGAAACCCTGAACGACTGGCTCGAGCGCGCCGAGCGACTCCATCCCAAGAACATCGAGCTCGGACTCGAGCGCGCCAAGGAAATGGCGCAGCGCCTCGGCCTGAGCTTCGGCTGCCCCGTCATCACGGTGGCCGGCACCAACGGCAAGGGCTCGACCTGCGCCATGCTCGAATCGATCCTGACGCACGCGGGCTACCGCACGGCGGTGTTCACCTCGCCGCACCTGGTGCGCTTCGAGGAGCGGCTGCGGCTCCTGGGCGAGGCCGTCGATGCTTCCAAACTGATAGCAAGCTTCGAAGTGGTGGAGAAGGCGCGCGGCGAGATGCCGCTGACCTACTTCGAATTCACCACGCTCGGCATCCTGCACTGCATGATCGAGCAGAAGCCCGACGTGGCGATCCTCGAAGTGGGCCTGGGCGGCCGGCTCGACGCGGTCAACATCATCGACACCGACTGCGCGGTCATCACCAGCATCGACCTCGACCACATGGAATACCTCGGTCCCGACCGCGAGAGCATCGGCTTCGAGAAGGCCGGCATCATGCGCGCGGGCAAGCCCGCCATCGTGAGCGATCCGGTGCCGCCGCAGAGCGTGATCGACCATGCCAACGCCATCGGCGCCGACCTCTGGCGCTTCGGAACCGACTTCAATGTCTCGGGCGACAAGCAGCAGTGGGGCTGGTCGGGACGCGGGCGTCGCTACAGCGGGCTGGCTTATCCGGCGCTGCGTGGCGCCAACCAGCTCATCAATGCGGCCGGCGTACTGGCGGCGCTCGAGGCGCTGCGCCCGCAATTGCCGATCACCGCGCAGGCCGTGCGCAACGGGCTGGCCATGGTCGAACTGCCGGGCCGCTTCCAGATCGTGCCGGGAGAGCCGGCGCTGGTGCTCGACGTGGCGCACAACGCGCACGCCGTGGCCGCGCTGGCCGAGAACCTCGACGCGATGGGCTTCTACCCGACCACGCACGGTGTCTTCGGCGTGATGGCGGACAAGGACCTTGCCCCGATCCTCGCGCGCATCGGCCCGCTGATCGACCGCTGGTACTTCACCGACCTGCCCACGCCGCGCGCCGCCAAGGCGGCCGATCTGCTGGCTGCCTGGCAGGCCCAGAACACGCGCGCCGACGCCTCGGGCAGCGTGCATGCAAGCCCGATGGAGGCGCTGCGCGCGGCCATCGGGCAGGCAGGGGCCGCTGATAGAATCGTGGTCTTCGGATCGTTCTTCACCGTGGGTGGCGTCCTCGAAAACGGCACCCCCCGGCTGCAAGCCAAACACCTGTCGCCGGGCGGCTGACCGTCGGGCCGTACACACCTTCTGGCGCAACCTCGCTGCACTCCTTCAGGGATCGAACTTCATGGCGTTTTTCAAGTTCCGCACGCGCGGCCCGCAAGGCAACGAAGGACGAGGCGCCCCGGCAGCCGTCCCCGCGGAAAGTGTCGAAACCATGCGTCGGCGTGCGCGCCACCGGCTGCTCGGCGCGGCGGTGCTGGTGCTGCTCGGCGTGATCGGCTTTCCGCTGCTGTTCGATACCCAGCCGCGGCCCGTGTCGGTCGACATCCCCATCGAGATTCCCGACCGCAACAAGGTCAAGCCGCTGCCGGTGCCTGCAACGCCGGCGCCTGCCGCGACCACCTCGCCGGCTGCGCCCGACAACAGCGGCAGCTCGCGCGTCGCTTCGTCGTCTTCCAGCGGCATGATCACCGAGACCGCCGACGGCACGGTGATCGACCCCGGCAAGCCCTTGCCAGCCACGCCGCCCGTCGCGGCCGTGGAACCCAAGCCTGAACCGAAGCCGAAGCCCGAGCCCAAACCGGAAGCGAAACCCGAACACAAGCCGGAACCCAAGCCCGAGGCCAAGCCGAAGCCGGAACCGAAGCCCGAAGCGAAACCCAAGCCCGCCGCCACAGACGACGGCGCCCGGGCCCGCGCGCTGCTCGAAGGCAAGCCCGTCACTGCAGCCGCGGCCAAGCCCGCCGCTGCCGACGAGGGTGGCCGCTTCGTGGTGCAGGTCGGCGCTTTCGCCGATGCGGACAAGGCGCGCGAAGTGCGCCAGAAGCTCGAGAGGGCCGGTCTCAAGACTTACGTTCACGTGGCCAAGACGGCCGACGGCGAGCGCACGCGTGTGCGTGTCGGCCCCTTCAGCTCGCGTGCCGAGGCCGACCGCGCGGCCGAGAAGGTCAAGGGCTTGTCTTTGTCGGCCGCGATCCTCACGTTGTAAGAGCCGTCGCCTGCTGTTGCCGTGGCCTTGCTCGACTGGATCGCCGTCGCGCTCATCGGGGTGTCGATGCTTTTCGGCCTGATGCGTGGCCTGGTGTTCGAAGTGATTTCGCTGATCGGATGGGTGGCTGCCTTCATCGCCGCGCAGTGGCTGGCTTCGGGCGTGGCGGCATGGCTGCCGTTCGGCGACCCGCAGGGGGCGTGGCGCTATCCGCTGGCCTTCGTGCTGGTGTTCGTGGCGGTGGTGTTCGGCGTGGGCCTGGTGGCCGCGCTCACGCGCAAGTTGATCACCGTCGTGGGTCTGCGGCCGGTGGACCGGATTCTGGGCGCGGCGTTCGGCGCGGCGCGGGGCGTGGTGGCCCTGCTCGTGTTCGCCGTCGTTGTCCATTTGCTGGTGTTGAGCGACAGTGCCTGGTGGCACGAATCGCGCAGCGCCATTGTTCTCGATGCGGCATTGCAGGGCCTCAAGCCCTCGCTGCCTGAAAAGTTGGCAAGCTACCTGCCCTAAGGGGAATCGTTCATGTGTGGAATCGTCGGCGTTGTCAGCAACGCACCCGTCAATCAGCTGCTTTATGACGCACTGCTGCTCCTGCAGCACCGCGGCCAGGACGCCGCAGGCATCGTCACGCTGCAGGAACGCAAGTTCTTCATGCACAAGGCCAAGGGCATGGTCCGCGACGTGTTCCGCACGCGCAACATGCGCGCGCTGCCCGGCAGCGTGGGCCTGGGCCAGGTGCGTTATCCGACCGCCGGCAACGCCTACAGCGAGGAAGAGGCCCAGCCCTTCTACGTGAACGCGCCCTTCGGCATCGTGCTCGTGCACAACGGCAACCTGACCAACGCGCATGCGCTGCGTTCGGAGCTGTTCTCCACCGACCACCGCCACACCAACACCGAGAGCGACTCCGAAGTGCTGCTCAACGTGCTGGCCCACGAACTCGAGCGCGCGTCTCGTGGTGTGCCGCTGCATCCGGCCGAGGTGTTCGCCGCGGTCAAGAGCATGCACAAGCGCCTGCGCGGCTCTTATGCCGTGGTGTCGCTGATCGCGGGTCATGGCCTGCTGGCCTTCCGCGATCCGTACGGCATCCGTCCGCTGTGCATGGGCCGCAGCGCCGACGGCACCGTGATGGTGGCGAGCGAATCGGTCGCGCTGGAAGGCTCGGGCCATACTTTCGAGCGCAACATCAACCCCGGCGAGGCCGTGTTCATCGACCTCGAGGGCAATGTGCATTCGATGCAGTGCGCCGAGTCGCCGACGCTCAACCCCTGCATTTTCGAATTCGTCTATCTGGCCCGTCCGGACTCGGTGCTCGACGGCATTTCGGTCTACCAGGCCCGCCTGAACCTGGGCGAGACGCTGGCCAAGCGCGTGGTGTCGACCGTGCCGCCGAACCAGATCGACGTGATCATCCCGATTCCCGAGTCGAGCCGTCCGAGCGCCACGCAGCTTGCGCATCTGCTGGGCGTGCCGTACCGTGAGGGTTTCGTGAAGAACCGCTACGTTGGCCGTACCTTCATCATGCCGGGGCAGGGCGTGCGCAAGAAGTCGGTGCGCCAGAAGCTCAACGTGATCGGCAGCGAGTTCAAGGGCCGCAACGTGCTGCTGGTCGACGACTCGATCGTGCGCGGCACCACCAGCCGCGAAATCGTGCAGATGGCGCGCGATGCCGGCGCCCGCAAGGTCTACCTGGCGAGCGCCGCGCCGCCGGTGCGCTACCCCAACGTCTATGGCATCGACATGCCGACCAAGGACGAGCTGGTGGCGCACGACCGCACTGTCGAAGAAATCCGCGAACTGATCGGCTGCGACGCGCTGATCTACCAGGACGTCGACGCCATGAAGCGCGCCATCGGCTCGCTCAACGCCAAGCTCGACGGCTTCGACGCATCGTGCTTCGACGGCGTGTACGTGACCGGCGACATCGATACCGACGCCATCTCCCGCATGAACGGCAACCGTCCCCGCATCGAAGAGACCGAAGAGGATTCCTCGCGCCTCGCGCTTCCCAATCACAGCGAGTGAGAGCAGACGAAGTGACCGACGACGAACGAACACTGCCGTCCGGGCTGCATCCCGACACGCTCGCGCTGCGCACCGGCCTTGCGCCGAGCCAGTACGGCGAGCATTCCGACGCGCTCTTCCTGACCAGCGGCTTCGTGCAGCCCGATGCCGAGACATCGATGCGCCGCTTCGCAGGCACCGAGCCAGGCTTCACGTACTCGCGCACCTCGAACCCGACCGTGACCAGCTTCGAGCAGCGCATCGCGGCGCTCGAGGGCACCGAAGCGGCGATCGGTGCGTCGACCGGCATGGGCGCGATCCTCATGATGTGCATGGGCCTGCTGAAGGCCGGCGACCATGTGGTCTGCTCGCGCTCGGTGTTCGGCTCCACGCTGAACCTGTTCGGCAAGGAGTTCGCCAAGTTCGGCGTCGAGACCACATTCGTGTCGCAGACCGATGTCGCCGAATGGCGCGCGGCCGTCAAGCCCAACACCAAGCTGCTGTTCGCCGAGACGCCGACCAATCCGCTCACCGAGGTCTGCGACATTCGCGCGCTGGCCGACGTGGCGCATGCGGCAGGCGCGCTGCTGGCGGTCGACAACTGCTTCTGCACGCCGATCCTGCAGCGTCCGGCGGCGCTGGGCGCCGACCTCGTCATCCACTCGGGCACCAAGCACCTCGACGGCCAGGGCCGCGTGATGGCGGGCGCGATCTGCGGACCCTCGAAGCTCATCGTCGACGTGTTCGGGCCCATCGTGCGTACCGCCGGCATGGCGCTGGCGCCGTTCAACGCGTGGGTCGTGCTCAAGGGCATCGAGACGCTCGGCATTCGCATGAAGGCGCATTGCGCGAACGCGATGGACATCGCGCAGTGGCTCGAGAAGCAGCCCGGCATCGCACGCGTGTACTACCCCGGGCTCGCTTCGCACGCGCAGCACGAACTGGCGATGCAACAGCAGTCGGGGCAGGGCGGCGCGGTGGTGTCGTTCGACGTGGTCGGCGACTCGCCCGAGACGGCGCGCGCCAATGCCTTCCATGTCATGAACAGCACGCGCGTGGTGAGCCTCGCCACCAACCTCGGCGATGTGAAGACCATCATCACGCATCCCGGCACCACCTCGCACGGACGCCTGACTGAGGCCCAACGCCAGGCGGCCGGCATCGGCCAGGGGCTAATCCGCCTCGCCGTCGGCCTCGAGCATGCCGAAGACATCAAGGCCGACATCACGCGCGGCCTGAGCACCCTGAATCCACGATAACGAAATGACCGGCAAAGTACGCACCCGCATCGCCCCATCCCCCACGGGCTTTCTTCATCTGGGCACGGCACGCACGGCTCTCTACTCGTGGGCCTATGCGCGCCACTACGGCGGCGAGTTCGTGCTGCGCATCGAGGACACCGACGTGGCCCGTTCCACGCAGGACTCGACCGATCAGATCCTCGCGTCGATGCACTGGCTCGGCCTCGAATACGACGAAGGCCCGATCTATCAGATGCAGCGCCTGGAGCGCTATCGCGAAGTCATCGCGCAGATGCTGGCGGCCGGCACGGCCTACCACTGCTACTGCACGCCGGCCGAGCTCGACGAGATGCGCGAGGCACAACGCGCGCGCGGCGAGAAGACGCTGTACGACCGCCGCTGGCGCCCGGAGCCGGGCAAGGTGCTGCCGCCTGTGCCCGAAGGCGTGCCGCCCGTGGTGCGCTTCTGCAATCCGCCCGAAGGCGACGTCACGTGGAACGACCTCGTGAAGGGCGAGATCACCATCAACAACCGCGAGATCGACGACCTCATCATCCTGCGGCCCGATGGTGTGCCGACCTACAACTTCGCGGTGGTGGTCGACGACTGGGACATGAACATCACGCATGTTTTCCGCGGCGACGAGCACATCAACAACACGCCGTGGCAGATCAACATCTTCCGCGCGCTGGGTGCATCGCTGCCCGAGTTCGGTCACGTGCCGGTGATCCTGGGTGACGACGGGCAGAAGCTCTCGAAGCGTCGTGGCGCAGTGAGCGTCACTGCCTACGAAGACAACGGCTACCTGCCCGAAGCGATGCTCAACTATCTCGCGCGGCTCGGTTGGAGCCACGGCGACGACGAGCTCTTTACGCGCGAGCAGATGGTGAGCTGGTTCGATGGTTCGCATCTGTCGAAGAGTCCAGCGCAGTGGGACGCGGCCAAGCTCGCGTGGGTCAATGCGCAGTACATCAAGGCGAAGAGTGGCGATGAGCTCGCATCGCTCGTTGCAGCACAGTTGCAGAAGCGAGGCATCGTTGCGGACGAGCGCTTGACTGCGATTTGCGCGCTGTTCAAGGACCGTTGCGAGACCACGGTTGCGCTCGCAGACTGGGCTGCTGCGTTCTATGCGGACATCAACGTGACCGAAGCAGATCGTGCGCAACACATCACCGATGCAGTGAAGCCCGCAATCGCAACGCTCGCTGAAAAAATGATGACGGTCGCGTGGGATAAGGCCTCGATCGCAGTTATGATCAAGGAAGTCCTCGCGACACACGCATTGAAGATGCCGGTGTTAGCGATGCCAGTACGAGTGCTTGTGATGGGAACACCGCAAACACCGTCCTTGGATTCAGTCCTCGAAATTTTTTCCCGCGAAAAAGTTATCGAACGATTGAGAAAGGCCTGAAATTCGGGCTATAATCTGAGGCTCGACACCCACACGGGGGTATAGCTCAGCTGGGAGAGCGCTTGCATGGCATGCAAGAGGTCAGCGGTTCGATCCCGCTTACCTCCACCAGAGTGTCGAGATGGTTAGAGATGCTGATCGCAGCACGTCCAAGGTTTTGACCCTATCGTCTAGAGGCCTAGGACACCACCCTTTCACGGTGGCTACCGGGGTTCGAATCCCCGTAGGGTCGCCAGTTTCACTTCAGTGAAGCAGGCACGAGTCGTCAACACTCGGTTCCGCAAGGAGCGAACGTTGTCTACCAGGAGTGGTAGTTCAGTTGGTTAGAATACCGGCCTGTCACGCCGGGGGTCGCGGGTTCGAGTCCCGTCCACTCCGCCAGTCAGAAGCCCCTGCAGTCAAAAGCTGCAGGGGCTTTTCACTTTCTGGCTGCTGAGCTTCCTCTTTGGCGTCACTCTCTGCTCAATCACTTGATCCTCTTCTTGCTTCGCGCTGCATCACGCCTGCGAGTTGCTGCTCGTTCGAGAGCAGGAAGTCGATGAAGGTGCGCACGCGACGTGGCACGGCACGGCTTGCTGGATAGAGCAGCGATGCAAGCTTGGGCGCAGGCTCGAAGTCCTGCAGCAATCTCTTGAGCCGGCCGCTGGCGATGTGTTCGTTGACGACGAACATCGGTAAGTGCGCGATGCCCAGTCCCGCTACCGCCATCGCTGCGAGGTGATGCATGTCATCCGAGCGCACGTCGGCACGCGTCTCGATCTGCAGCGGACCTTCCTGTGTCGTGAAGCTCCAGGCTTCTTCGCGTCCATCAGGACGCGTGTAAGCCAGGCACCGATGCGCAAGAACATCTTCCGGTCGTGATGGCTGCGGCGCGGCTGCGAAACAGGACGGCGCTGCGACGGTGAGGAACTTGCCGTATCCGAGTGATCGCGCGACGAGACTCGAATCGGGCAGGGCGCCCACGGCTATCGCTACATCCAACCCAAGATCGAAGATGTCGGATGGCCGCATGGTCGACACCATCTCGACGCGCAATCCGGGATGTCGAGCGAGCAACGCCGGCAGCAGCGGTGCGACAACGAAGGTCCCGAAGAGCGGCGGCAGCCCCACGCGCACAGTGCCGGCCACGGCGCGCGTGTCCGCAGCAGCTTCTTCTGCTGCCTCGGCCAACAGGTGGAAAGCTCGTGCGCAGCGCTCGTGAAACGCCGCGCCTTCTTCCGTCAGATGCAAGGCGCGTGTCGTACGCTTCAGCAACTGCACGCCAAGGTCGCTTTCGAGCCGGCCGATGGCCTTGCTCACGGCCGATGGGGTCATCTCGTGCAAGGCCGCGGCCGCGGTGAAGCTGCCTGCGTCGGCCACAGTCACGAACACGCGCGCATCGGCTTCCGAGATCGGCAATTCGTGAGTCCGGCTCATCAGTCTTGTGCCTTCAACCTGCTTTTTCATGAAGCCCCTCGTGGCCACCATGCGTGGCATGCACATGGCCATCAATCACCAACACACCCACGACAGGAGCCGTTCGATCATGAAACTCTTCTACAGCCCCGGCGCTTCTTCATTGTCTGCGCATATCGTGCTGCACGAGGCTGGTCTTGCTGCGGAGCTGATCCGCGTCGATCTCGAGACCAAGACCTTGCACGCCACCGGGCAGAGCTATCTATCGGTCAATCCAATGGGCAAGGTGCCCGCGCTCGAACTCGACAACGGCGAGGTGCTGACCGAAGGCCTTGCAGTGCTGCAGTACCTTGCCGACCTCGCACCGGCTTCGCAGCTCGCGCCGGCGGAGGGCGCCATGGCGCGCTATCGGCTGGCCGAAGTCCTGAGCTTCGTTGCGACAGAGCTGCACAAGGGCTTCGCGCCGATGTTCGACGCCGAGGTGCCGGCAAGCTACAAGCGCGGCCTGATCGCCGATACCCGGGCATTCGAGCGCGTTGCGTCGCTGGTGCAGCCGGGGCCTTTCGTTCTCGGCGAGAACTTCACGATCGCTGACGCGCATCTCTATCCGATCCTGCGCCTCGGCCGGCATGCAGGGCTCGATTTTTCGCACTGGCCGGCGGTGCTTCGCTACATGGATGAAGTCGCAAAACGTCCTTCCGTACGTGCCGCGATGCAGGCGGAAGGCCTGCTCGAAGACCGACACGAGGGCCATTGACGAGGCTTCGAAGCGACCGCGTTACATCTGGGCTCTCGCAGTCGAATAAACTCCCGCCCGCTTGCAGCTTGATTCGTGCTGCGCCGCCATAGGCAACATGGCGAAATCAAACCTACTAGGAACTCAGTTGAACCGCATCGAACTCGTCGAAAAAATCGCCGCCGCTCACAACCTCAGCAAGGCAGAAGCCGCGCGCGTTCTCGAGACCATCACCAGCTCGATCGTCGCCGCCGTGAAGAAGGACGACCCCGTCCAGATCGTCGGCTTCGGCACTTTCAAGCAAGTGGCGCGCGCCGCACGCTCGGGCTTCAACCCCAGCGCTGGCACCAAGATCAAGATCGCCGCACAGAAGGTGCCGAAGTTCGTGCCGGGCGCAGCCTTCAAGGCCGCCGTGGACCCCAAGGCTGCAAAGCGCAAGGCCGACAGCAAGGCTGTGGCTGCAAAGCCCGCAGCCAAGAAGGCCGCCGCTCCCGCCAAGAAGGCCGTGGCTGCCAAGAAGAAGTAAGTCGCGGTGACGCAGGCATCCCGGCCTTCTGCCGAGGATGCTCAATAAAAAAACGGCCCCTCGGGGCCGTTTTTTTATTGGTCGGGCGGCGCAACTGCCGCCGGCGCATTGTTTCTCTTCTTCAATCGGGCTGGATCACGCCCTCGCTCAGGTAGCGCTGGTACTCGGCGATCGGGATCGCCGTCGTCTGCATGCTGCCGGCATCGCCCCAGCTCAGCACGGCGCTGTCGGGCGCCAGTTCGATCTCGATGGGGCCCTGGGGAATGAGGATCAGGGGGCCGTCGCCGGCCCGGTATTCGACATTTCCTGTGACTTTCGCATTGGCTGCCATGTTCGTTCCTCGGGGTGTTGGGGAATGCGGGGGACGGAACTCAAGCGTATAGGAATCCGATGCTTCGCGGGTGCGCCGGCATGCGCTTATCCGTGTAGGTCGAATGGCTGTCCGTCGCCAACAACTGCCGTCATACCGGCGTCATGCGCGGCATGGCACCCTCGCGCCTCGAATGACGAAGCGCATCAGGATTCTCATCGCGTCGATCGCCTGCCTTGCCATCCTGGCGGTGGGTGTCGCGTGGCGCCTGACTGCCGGCGGCGAAGCGCAGGTGCGCACGGTCGGGGCTCAGGCAGCCCCTTCGCTGGAGATCCGCTGGCACGGCGGCGGCATCGTGCTTCAAGGCACGGTGCTGGACGCCGCCACGCAGCACACGCTCGCCGAAGGCGCGGCTGCGCGCCTGGGCGGCGAGAGCGACCAGGTGACCGACTGGCTCGACATCACGCCCACCGCGCTGCCAGTGGCAGATCCGACGGCGCTCGCCAAGCTCATCCTTCTTGGGCAGGAGGGCTGGCACCTGCAGCGCCGGCCGACCGAAGGCTGGCTCGCCGTGCAGTCGCTGACTGACGAGCGCAGCGCGCAGGCGAAGGCCCTGCTGCAGGCCGCTTTCGGCCCCGGCGTTGCGATCCGCCTCGTGCAGTTGCCCTAAGACTGCAGCCGATCTCCTGGCGAAGCGGTAGGGCCTTCATGGCGTCGTCATGTGCCATGCCCAGCATCCGCGCATTCCAAAACAAAGGAGAGAGGTTCTCATGCACTCATCGTTGAAGCATTTCGCCCTTGCTGGCGTCGTGATGGCCGCTCTGACTGCCTGTGGCGGCAGCGGCAATTCAAACAATTTCATTCCTTTCGTGCCGCCACCCACGTCCAGCAACCCGCCGGCGCCAGCACCCGCGGTGCCGGGCACCATCGACGTGAAGCTCATCGCCTTCAACGACCTGCACGGCAACCTCGAGCCGCCGAAGCTGTCGATCACCGCGCCCGCCAAGGCCGGCGGCACGGTGCCGGTGCCCGCCGGCGGTGCCGCCTACATGGCTTCGGCCATCGCCTCGCTGAAGGAAAAGAATCCGAACAACGCAGTCGTGTCGGCCGGCGACATGATCGGCGCCTCGCCGCTGGTCTCGGCGCTCTTCCTCGACGAATCGACCATCGAGGCCGTCAACGCGATGAAGATCGACTTCAACGCCGTCGGCAACCACGAGTTCGACAAGGGCCAGACCGAACTGCTGCGCATGAAGAACGGCGGCTGCGCGAAGAACACCGCGCTCGAGCCCTGCCGCGTGAACAAGAGCTTCCCGGGCGCCAACTTCGGCTTCCTCGCGGCCAACACGGTCAAGGGCGACGGCAACACGCTGTTTCCCGCCACCGGCATGAAGAGCTTCACGAAGGACGGCGCCACGGTGAAGGTGGCCTTCATCGGCATGACGCTGAAGGGCACGCCGAACATCGTCACGCCCGCCGGTGTCGCCGGCCTGAGCTTCAAGGACGAAGCCGACACGGCCAATGCGCTGATCCCCCAGCTGAAGTCGCAGGGCGCGGACGCCATCGTCGTCGTCATTCACGAAGGCGGCACCACCACCGTGGGCTACAACGACAAGAGCTGCGCGGGCCTGAGCGGCGACATCCTGCCGATCCTCAACAAGCTCGACACGGCGGTCGACGTGGTGATCTCGGGCCACACGCACCGCTCGTACATCTGCGACTACGCCAAGACCAACCCGGCCAAGCCTTTCCTGCTGACCAGCGCCGGCCAGTACGGCACGCTGCTGACCGACATCAACCTCACCATCGACACGAAGACGCGCAAGGTGACGGCCAAGGCCGCCGACAACGTGATCGTGCAGGGTGAGGCCTACACCAGCGGTGCCACCACCGTCGCGCTGACCGACCAGTACCCCGTCTTCGGCAAGAACCAGGAAGTTGCTGCGCTCATCAGCCAGTACCTTTCCATCGCCGGGCCGCTGGTGCAACGCGTGGTGGGTTCGCTCACCGCGACGGCCACGCGCACGCAGACTGCGTCGAAGGAAAGCGTGCTGGGCAACCTGATCGCCGATGCGCAACTCGCAGCGACCAGCCCGGCTGGCAAGGGCGCCGCGCAGATCGTCTTCATGAACCCGGGAGGCGTGCGCGCCGACCTCGCCCCCGCCGGCGACGGCAGCGTGACCTACGGGCAAATTTTCGCCGTGCAGCCCTTCGGCAACAGCCTGGTGGTGAAGACCATGACCGGCGCGCAGATCAAGGCGGTGCTGGAGCAGCAGTTCAACAGCGGCTCCAACACCACGGCCGCACCCAAGGTGCTGCTGCCCTCCAAGGGCTTCAGCTACAGCTACAACCTGTCGCAGCCGGCCGGATCGCGCATCAGCAACATGTCGCTCAACGGCACGGCGATGACCGATGGCACCAGCTACCGCGTGACCATGAACAGCTTCCTGGCCACCGGCGGCGACAACTTCACCGTCTTCAACCAGGGCACAGACACGCTGGGCGGCGACCAGGACGTGGACGCCCTGGAGGCCTACATCAAGGCGAACAGTCCGCTGACCCCGCCGGCAACGGACCGCATCACGGTCCTGCCTTGAGCGGCGGACGGTGATGCAAGGGCAGGCCGCGTTCAGCCGGCCTGCCCGCCCAGACGCCCCTCGAACGCGGGCTCCACCGTGGCTGTGCGAGGGCGCGCCAGCCATCGGCAGCTGAACACCGCCTGCAGCACCGGGAACGCTGCGAAGGGCATGGCGACGCCCAGCAGGAGCCCGAAGCGTGGCTCCAGCGCGTAGAACAGGGCCGTTGCAACCAGCGCTTGCGCAAGCCAGTTCGCCAGCGCCATGCGTCCCATGGGAGCGAGCTTGCGCAGCCGTTGCCGCCAGAGCGGCTGCTGGAACAGCAGCACGAAGGCCGCCATGCCGAAGACGAGCAGAAGCGGCGCAAGCAGTGCGGCCTGATGGAGCAACGCAGCAGTGGCGAAGCTGAAGGCGAGCGACACCTTCAGCAGCCGAACCCACAGGTGCCGATAGGCGACGGACTCCAGCAGCATTCGCCTGGCGAGCAGTCGCACGGCAGTCGGCTTCGATCCAGGCCGATCTGAGCGTATCGCGAAGCTCATGCCGAAGAGCAACGAAAGCTGCACAGCCGATGACGCGGCGAATTCGAGCGCCGAAGAGTTGAACAGGCTGAGCATCGGTACGACGAGCAGCGCAAAGCCACGCAGCGCGTCTGGCAGTTCAGGTCGGCGGGTGCTGCCGGCGCGCGGTTGGCGCGGCAGCCTTGCTGCGAGGTCGAATGTCATGGGAGTGCGCGATGTCGGTTCGGATGCCAGATCGCGGATGGCCGGCCGTGCGCAGCCATCCGCACCAGAGCCGCGATGCTACGAACCAGCATTGCACGAACATTGCGCGGTGCAAGGGCCGCAGGAACTCATCCGGTTCGCCGATGCCGTGACCTCGCGTAGGCCGACGCCTTCAACTCGATTTGCCCCGTTTCGACGGACTTAGCATGGACGAATCTGCCCAACGGCAGAGATCTCATTGCCGATCCATGTTCTTTTCAAGGAAGGATTCCGTCATGAAAAAAGCCATGAATTTCCGGACGCTGGCGTTTTCGTCTCTCGTGGCGGCGTGCAGCCTGGCTTTCGTCGGGTGCACCACCACGCGACCGCAGGACCAGGCCAGCAGCACGTCTTCGCGCGCTTCCATCGACGCCCAGGTCGATGCTTCGCTGTCCAAGCTGTACGACTCCGTGAAAGGCTCGCGCGACCTGGTCGCCAAGTCGAGCGGCGTGCTGGTGTTCCCGGCCGTTGTGGGCGCCAGCATGGGCGTTGGCGCCGAATACGGGCGGGGCGCGCTTCGCGTGAACGGACGCACGCAGTCGTACTACAGCACCACCGCCGGGTCCGTAGGCTTCCAGGCAGGCGCGCAGTCGAAGGCCGTGATCTATCTGTTCAACACCCAGGCGGCACTCGACAAGTTCCGCAACAGCAAGGGCTGGACTGCCGGTGCCGACGCCACGGTGGCGCTCGCGACCATCGGAGCCAACGGCAGCATCGACACGAACACGCTGCGCCAGCCCGTGGTGGGCTTCGTGATGACCAACGTGGGGTTGGAGGCGGGCGTCTCGCTGTCGGGCGCGAAGATCAGCGAGATCCAGCCGTAGGAGGGCGTTTCGCCTGACCGGCCGCAGGCTCAGTGCCCGAGCTGGGCCTGCAGTTCTGCCACTTGCCTGCGCAGCGATTCGTTCTCGGCAGTGAGTTCGGCCACGCGCTGTTGCAGCGCCTGCACCGGGTCCGTACCGGTTTCGTCTTCCGAAGATGCTTCGGCGGACTCCGCGCGCGGCTTCTTCTTCGACTCGCGCACACGCTTTGCGGCCTGCTTGAGTTCGTCCTTGCCCGCGTTCGCGGCCGAGACCTGTTCTTCGGCGGGCAGCGTGGCCACGGCCGCCGCGGTGTTGATCGAGATCACGCCCGACTTCACGGCGGCCACAAGTTCCGGCGCGGCCTGCTTCTGGATTTTTTCGATCATCCCGACCTGACTGCTGCTCAGGCGGGCTGCCCTGGCGATCGCTTCGCGGCTGTTGAGCGGCGCGGGCGGCGGCAGGGGGACTGCTGCCGTACCGTCGTCAGGCGCCGCGTCAGCGGGCGGGTCGACATCGAACGGGGCGTCGTCCGGTGAAGAGGCCGGTTCGCCCGCCACTGCCGAGCGGCCGCGCTGCAGGTCGACGATGTCCTTCTTCCTCAGCGCGAGCACGCCGCGCAGGTAGTCCGAGATGCTGCGCCGGCCGAGGTGCTGGTCGATCATCCAGAGGTGCACGTCCTCGATCGTCTTGAAGCGCGGGTTCTGCACCGTCCTGAACGGCAGGCCGTGTTTCTGGCAGATGCCGTAGCGGTTGTGGCCGTCCACCAGCACGTCGCCCCACAGCACGAGCGCGTCGCGGCAACCCTCGGCCAGGATGCTCCGCTCCAGCGCCTCGTGCTCCTCCGGTGTCATGGGATCGATATAGGCTTTGAGTTCTTCGTTGACGACGATGTTCATGGGTGCGGAATCGGGGTAGGCGCGGCATTTTAGGTGGCGCCGCCAGCCCACCCGGCGCGTGCCGGGGCTGTCTCGCTTTCGGCCGTTCAAACGTCTTAAGGGGTAAGAGATAAGGGGAGGAGCAACTGCGAAAGCGGGCCTTCTTTTGTCCAAAGATGGTAATAGTTCTTATTTGCGTTATCTCGAATTGAATACTTCAGGAGTACCCATGGACATGTCGCTTCAGCCAGCCGAGCCCACGCTGGGAGAGGTCTTCATCGCAAACCGTGCCCAGCTCCAGCGCGTCGCGCAAAAAATCGTCCGCACCGCGGACCTCGCCGACGAAGTGCTGCAGGACGCCTACCTCAAGCTCGCGGACGGCGCCTCCGTGCGCGACGTGAGCAAGCCGCTCGGCTACTGCTGCCAGGTGGTGCGCAACGTGGCCTTCGACTACCACCGCCACAACTCCGTCGAGGCCAGCTACCGCACCTACTGCGAAGACGTCGAACTCGTCAGCCCGCCGAGCAACGACGCCCCCGATCGCGTGCTCGACGGCCGCCAGGCGCTCGCCGCGATCGATCGCGTGCTCGAGGCGCTGCCCGCCCGCACCCGCCTGGCCTTCGAGCTCAACCGCCTCAGCGGCATGACCCAGCGCGAGATCGGCGTGCGCCTGGGCTGCTCGGCCACGCTCGTGAACTTCATGATCAAGGACGCCGACGCCGCCCTCGAAAGCTGCCGCTACCTGGTCCAGGGCGGCTGATGCCGCCTGGCCGTCGGCGATACCATGTCGCCGATGACAAAGCAGGACAAGGATCACGACCCGGTCTGGCAGATCGCATGGACCTGGGTGCGCCGCCAGCACGAGCGCGGCGGCCTCGACGAGGCGGCGGGCCGGGAGTTCGCGCAATGGCTCGCCTCTGATCCTCTCCACCGCAAGTCGTACGACGAGGCGGCCCGCCTCTGGCTGCTCGTAGGCCTCGTTCCGCCCGCCAACGACGTTCCCCCGCCCGACGACCGGGACGACTCCGCCGCGCGTTAGCCGCGGCTTTCCTTCTTTCCTCCCTTCCTTTCCGTGCCGCGGGGTCCCGCGGCGCGCGCCCGTGCGCGCCTTGCGCAACCAGTGTTGCCGGACCCTAAACACGTGGCCTCCCGACCCGTCATGTATCGCAAGGGAAGGTGCCTTCGCCTCGCCGCGCGACCGGAGCGAACCGCGCGAAGCCTCCTTGCCCGCCGATCGCTTTCAACAACCCCAAGAGGACCGCACATGTCTACCAGCTGCTTCGACCGTGAGGACGAGACCTTCATCGTTCTCGTCAACCACGAAGAGCAATACTCGATCTGGCCGCAATGGAAGGCCGTGCCCGGCGGCTGGAAGGCCGTCGAAGGCGTCCAGGGCGACAAGAAGGCCGTGCTCGACTACGTCGAGAAGAACTGGACCGACATGCGTCCGAAGTCGCTGCGCGACTGGATGACGCAACAGGAAAACACCCCTGCCGCAGCCTGAGGAGCGGATGCAGGCTCCCCTTTCCCTCCTGTGCCTGCCCTGCGCGGGCGCCAGCGCCACCATGTACCTGCGCTGGCGGCGGCTGCTGCCGCGCTGGGTCGAGGTCGTGCCGATGGAGCTGCCCGGCCGCGGCAGCCGCCTGGGCGAGGACTTCGTCGAAGACTTCGATTCGCTGGTCTCGCTGCTGTGCACCGAGCATGACGCCGCGCTGCGCGGCAACTTCGCGCTCTTCGGCCACAGCATGGGCGCCCTGCTGGCGTGGGGCATCGCGCAGCGGCTGCGCGCCGCCGGCCGGCCGCTGCCGCGCGCGCTGCTCGTGTCCGGCAGCGCCGCGCCTTCGCAGCGCGACCCCGATCGCTTCGTCGACATGAACGACGACGAGGCCCTCGTCGGCGACCTGCGCAAGCAGGGCGGCACGCCCGAGGAGCTTTTCGAAAGCCCCGAGCTGCTGCGCATGACGCTCGACACCCTGGCCGCCGACTACCGCGTGTGCCGGAGCTTCGCGCACGCCGGCAACGCGCCGCTGCCGGTTTCCCTGCACGCTTTTTCCGGCCGGCAGGACGACATCGAGCCCTGGCGCATGCAGGCCTGGTCCGGCGAGACCTCGCATGCCGGCTTCACGCTCGACTGGTTCGACGGCGGCCATTTCTTCATCCGGCAGCAGGAGGCCCCGGTGCTCGCCGCGCTGGTGCGGCATCTGAGCGGGGCGGCGGCGGGAGCGGAAGTCCATGCGCCTCGCGCCCTTGCCTGAACTGCTGCCGCCGGGCGCCGCCATCGCGCAAGCCCGGCATCTCAAGGAATCGATGTGAATCCGATGCACCCCGTGGACTTCGTGAGCCACCTGCGCGACATGGCCGCACGGCGGCCCAGCGACACCGCGCTGATCGCCGTCACCGACCGCGACGGCGCTCCCCTGGACACGCCCATCAGCTACAGCCTGCTCGACGAGCGCGTGCGCGGCCTCGCGGCGCGGCTGCAGCAGTCGTATGCCCGCGGCGAGCGCGCGCTGATCATGCTCGACAACAGCGACGACTACGTCGTGAGCTTCTTCGCCTGCCTCTACGCCGGCCTGATCGCCGTGCCGGTGTTTCCGCCCGAGTCCACGCGCAAGCGGCATCTCGGCAAGCTGGAAGGCATCGCGGCCGATGCCGGCGCCTGCTGCGTGCTGACCCATGCGGCCATCAAGGCATCCATCGCCGGCGTTGCCGAGGCCTTCGCCGACGTGCCGCTGATCGCGGTCGACGAGATCGGCGCCGAAGGCGCCGCGCGCTGGGCGCCGCACGTGCCGGCCGCCTCCGACATCGCCTTCCTGCAATACACCTCCGGCTCTACCTCGGCGCCCAAGGGCGTCATGGTCACGCACGCCAACCTCATGGCGAACATGTGCGCGATCGAGGAGGGCCTTTCCGTCGGGCAGGGCGACACCTTCGCGAGCTGGCTGCCGCTGAACCACGACATGGGCCTGATCGGCGGCCTGCTGCAGCCGCTGCATCGCGGCATTCCCGTGGTGCTGATGTCGCCGCGCTACTTCCTCGAGCGGCCAGTGCGCTGGCTCGAGGCCATCTCGCGCCATCGCGCGACCATCAGCGGCGGCCCCGACTTCGCCTACCGGCTGTGCCTCGAAAGAGTCTCCGAGGCGCAGTTGCAGAAGCTCGACCTGTCGAGCTGGACCCTGGCCTTCTCCGGCGCCGAACCGGTGCGTGCCGACACGCTGCGCGACTTCAGGGCGCAGTTCGCGCCCGCGGGCTTCGCTTCCGGCGCGGTGTACCCGTGCTACGGCCTCGCCGAATCGACGCTGTTCGTGACCGGCGGCCGGCGCGGCGTGGGCATGGTCGCGCAGGACTTCTCGAGCCGCAGCCTCGCGCGCGGCGTGGTCGAGACAGGGGCGGAGGCTGGCGAAAGCACCACGCTCGTCGGCTGCGGCCGCACCGTCTCCGGCCACGCGGTGCGCATCGTCGACCCCGCATCGCTCGCGGTGTGCGGTGCCGGCGGCATCGGCGAGATCTGGGCCACCGGGCCCAGCATCGGAAGCGGCTACTGGAACAAGCCCGAGATCTCGAAGAAGACCTTCGTCGAGCACGACGGTGCCAGGTGGCTGCGCACCGGCGACCTCGGCTTCCTGCACGACGGCCAGCTCTACGTGGCCGGGCGCATCAAGGACATGATCATCGTGCGCGGCCACAACCTGTACCCGCAGGACATCGAGCGCATGATCGAATCCGAGGTCGACATCGTGCGCAAGGGCCGCGTGGCGGCCTTCGCCGTCGACGGACCAAACGGCGAGGGCATCGGCCTCGCGGCCGAGATCTCGCGCAGCACGCAGAAGCTGGTGAAGCCCGAGGCGCTGGTCGAAACGCTGAGCGCGGCGGTGAGCGAGCAGTTCGGCGAGCCGCTCTCGGTCGTGATGCTGCTGAACCCCGGCGGCATGCCCAAGACCACCAGCGGCAAGCTGCAGCGCGGCGCCTGCCGGCAGGGCTGGATCGACCGCACCGCCGATGCCTATGCGATGTACGCGCACGGCGAATTCGTGCTCGGCGGTTCGGCGGCGGCAAACGCGCCCGCCGCGCAGCCGGAGCTCGACGAGCTTGAGCAGGCCGTCGCCTCCATCTGGAACGAGGTGCTGCGCCGCGATGCCCGGCAGCCCTTGCTGGCACGCTACGACCATTTCTTCATCCGCGGCGGCAACTCGCTCGCCGCCACGCAGGTCGCGGCTCGCATCGCCGACCGGTGGGAAATCGACTTTCCCGCGCGCATGCTGTTCGAGCAGCCGCGCCTCGGCGAACTCGCAGCCGAATTGCGCCGCGTGCTCGCCAGCGGCCAGCGCAGCCCGCGCAGCGCGATCCCCGTGCTGCCGGCGGAACGCCGCGCCGCGCCGCTCGCGCTTTCGCATGCGCAGGAGCGCCAGTGGTTCCTGTGGCAGCTCGATCCGAAGAGCACCGCGTACCACGTCGGCCTGGCGCTGGAGCTGTCGGGCCCGCTTCATGCGCAGGCGTTGGGCGCGGCGTTCGACGACATCGTGGGCCGCCACGAAAGCCTGCGCACCGTGTTCCGCGCGGCGGCGGACGGAAGCGTCAGCCAGTCGCTTCAGCCCTTGTCGCAGTTCGCGCTGCGGCACGTCGACCTGCGCGATCTGCCTGCTTCAGAGCGCCAGGCCGCGGCGGCCGGGCATGCGGGCCGGTTCCAAGCCGAGCCCTTCGACCTCGGCGAAGGCCCGCTGCTGCGCGCGGCACTGATCCGCATCGACGAGTCTCGCAACCTGCTCGCCGTCGTGGCGCACCACATCGTGTCCGACGGCGCATCCATGCAGGTGCTGCTCGCCGAACTCGGCGCCGCCTACGCGGCCCGTGCGAAAGGCGAGGCCCCGCAATTCGCGCCGCTGCCGATCCAGTACGCCGACTACGCCCTCTGGCAGCGCGACTGGCTTGCCGCCGGCGAGGCCGCGCGCCAGCTTGCCTACTGGCGCGCGCAGCTCGGCGACGAGCACCCCGTGCTGGCCCTGCCCACCGACCATCCGCGCCAGCCGGTGGCGAGCTACCGCGCCGCCAGCCATGCCTTCGAATTCGATGCCAGCCTCGTCGAAGGGCTGCGCTCCGCGGCGCAGGCGCAGGGCGCGACCTTCTTCATGGCGCTGCTGGCCGGCTTCCAGGCGCTGCTGCACCGCTACACCGGGCAGCAGGAGGTGCGCGTCGGCGTGCCCGTGGCCAATCGCCACCGCCCCGAGACCGCCGGGCTGATCGGCTTCTTCGTCAACACGCAGGTGCTGCGCGCCTCGGTGAACGGCCGCACGAGCCTCGCCCGGCTGCTGGCGCAGGTCCGTGAAGCCGCGCTCGGCGCGCAGGCCCATCAGGACCTGCCTTTCGAGCAACTCGTCGAGGCCCTGCAGCCGCAGCGCAGCCTGAGCCACAGCCCGCTGTTCCAGGTGATGCTCAACCACCTGCGCGAAGACGCGGACACGCTGCGCGCGCTGCCGGGCCTCGAAGCGCGCGAGCGCCGCATGGCGGAGGGCGCCGCGCAGTTCGAACTCGTGCTCGACATCCGCGAGCGCGCCGACGGCAGCACCGCCGCCGTCTTCACCTATGCGGCGGAGCTGTTCGAGCCCGCCACCGTCGAACGCATGGCCGCGCACTACCGCACGCTGCTGCAAGCGCTCGCGGCGGATTCCGCGCAGGCCCTCGGCGACGTGCAGTGGCTCGACGCGACGCAGCAGCGGCAACTGCGCGAATGGTCGGCGGGCGAGCGGCAATCGCTGCGGGCGGAGCCGGTGCACCGCCTGTTCGAAGCGCATGCGCGCGCGAACCCCGACGCCATCGCGCTGATCGACGGCGACGCCCAATGGAGCTACGCCGCGCTGAACGAGCGCGCCAACCGCGTCGCGCACCGGCTGGTCCGCCAGGGCGCAGTCCTAGGCACCGTCGTCGCCGTGGCCATCGATTCGGCCGCCGGCCGTGTGGCGGGCCTGCTCGGCGTGCTCAAGGCCGGCGCCACCTACCTGCCGCTGGACCCCTCGCACCCCGCGCAGCGCCTTGCGCAGTTGCTGGAAGACAGCGGCGCCGCGATGCTTCTTTCGAGCAGTGCGGAAGCGCAGCAGCAAGGCATCGCCACCGTACCGTTCGACGAAGAGCAGCTTCGCAGCGAAGCCACCACCAACCCCGATGTGGCCGTGCACGACGGCCATCTCGCCTACGTCATCTACACCTCCGGCACCACCGGGCTGCCCAAGGGCGTGGCGGTGCCGAACGGTGCGCTGTCGATGCACATCCAGGCGATGGCGCGCACCTGCGGCATGCATGCCGGAGACCGCTCGCTGCAGTTCGCACTGCCGCATGTGGACGCGGCCATCGAGCAATGCCTGTTGCCACTGGCAACGGGCGCGGCCCTCGTGGTGCAGTCGCAGTGGTGCTCGCTCGCGGGCGAGCTCGATGCGCTGCTGCAGCGCCATCGCGTGAGCGTGGTCGACCTGCCTCCCGCCTATGCCCGCCAGCTGCTGCAGGGCCAGCCGCCGTTCGGGCATGCCGTGCGCCTCGCGCTCTTCGGCGGCGAGGCCTGGACCGGCGAAGACCTGGCGCTGATCCGCCGCGTGCTGCGCCCGGAGCAGATCGTCAATGCCTACGGCCCGACTGAAGCCGTCATCACGCCCACCGCCTGGAACGGCGCGGCGCACGATGACGTGCAGGGCTACGCACCCATCGGCCGGCCCGTGGGCCATCGCACCGCCCATGTGCTCGACGCGGACATGCAGCCCGTGCCGCAGGGTGTCGCCGGCGAGCTGTACCTGGGCGGCGAGGGGCTTGCGCGCGGCTACCTCGGCCGCGCGGCGCTGAGCGCCGAGCGCTTCGTCGCCGATCCGTTCGACGGCGCGGGCGGCAGGCTCTACCGCACCGGCGACCTGGTGCGCTGGCGCAACGACGGCCAGCTCGAATACCTCGGCCGGCTCGACCACCAGGTGAAGATTCGCGGCTTCCGCATCGAGCTCGGCGAGATCGAGGCCCGCCTGCGCGAGCACCCGTCGGTGCGCGAGGCACTGGTGCTGGTGCACGACGGCGCGGCCGGCCCTTCGCTCGCCGCCTATGTCTCGCCCGCGCCCGACGCGCGGATCGATGCCGCCGCGCTCAGGGAGCAGCTGGCCCGCGCGCTGCCCGACTACATGGTGCCTTCGGCCATCGTGGCGCTCGAGAGCTTCCCGCTCACCACGGGCGGCAAGATCGACCGCCGCGCGCTGCCCGAGCCCGTCGTGGCCGGTGGGGAGGGCGGCGAGGGATACGAAGCCCCGCAGGGCGACGTGGCCGAGACGCTGGCCGCGATCTGGGCCGACCTGCTCAAGGTCGCGAAGGTCGGCATGAACGACAACTTCTTCGACCTCGGCGGCAACTCGCTGCTGGTGATCCGCATGCACCGGCTGATGGAAGACCGGCTGAAGCCGGGCCTCACGGTGGTCGATCTCTTCAAGTACCCGACCGTCGGCGCGCTCGCGCGGCGCATCGAACAGGGACAGCGCGGCGCGGGGCAGGCCGCCGCGAGCGAAGGCGCCGACGACGAACAGGCTCGCGCCCAGCGCCAGCGTGCGGCCCTGCTGCAACGCCGCCGTCCCACCGAAAGAAGCCTCTGATGCAAGACAACGCACCATCGCCCGAGTACACGGGCATAGAGATCGCCATCGTCGGCATGGCCGGCCGCTTTCCGGGCGCGCCGGACGTCGACACCTTCTGGCGCAACATCCGCGACGGCGTGGAGTCGGTCACCGTCTTCAGCGACGAGCAGCTGCGCGCGCGCGGCGTGCCCGAGCGCATGCTGGCCGACCCCGACTACGTGAAGGCCGGCGTGCTGTTCGAAGGCTTCGACCAGTTCGACGCCGGCTTCTTCGGCTACTCGCCGCGCGAGGCCGAGCACCTCGATCCGCAGCAGCGCGTCTTCCTGGAATGCGCATGGGAGGCGCTGGAAAACGCCGGCTGGCAGGCGGGCAACGGCGGCGCGTCGGTCGGCGTGTATGCCGGCGACGGCCCGAATCTCTACCTCATGCGGCACCTGCTGCCCGCCTTCGGCGTGGACGCCAGCACCGGCATCGCCGACATGCTGGGCCTGATGAGCGGCAACTCCGCCGGGTCGCTGTGCACGCGCGTGGCCTACAAGCTCGACCTGCGCGGCCCGGCCGTCAGCGTGCAGACCGAATGCTCGACCTCGCTGGTGGCGGTGCACATGGCCTGCCAGGCGCTGCTGAGCCATGACTGCGACATGGCGCTGGCCGGCGGCGTGTGGCTCAACCTGCTGCAGGAGGGCGGCTACCGCTACCAGAACGGCGCCATCCTCTCGCCCGACGGCCACTGCCGCGCCTTCGACGCGAAGGCCGCGGGCACCGTCATCGGCAGCGGCGCGGGCATCGTCGTGCTCAAGCGGCTGGCCGAGGCGCTGCGCGACGGCGACACCATCCACGCAGTCATCAAGGGCAGCGCGTCCAACAACGACGGCTCCGACAAGATCGGCTTCACAGCGCCCAGCGTGCAGGGGCAGGCCAGTGCGATCCGCGCCGCGCAGATGGTGGCCGACGTTCCCGCCGGCACCATCGGCTACGTCGAGGCGCACGGCACCGGCACCACGCTCGGCGACCCGATCGAGATGGCTGCGCTGACGCAGGCTTTCGCGAGCGGCGGTGCCACCGCGAAGGGCCGTTGCGCCATCGGCTCGGTGAAGACCAACATCGGCCACCTCGACGCGGCGGCCGGCGTGGCCGGCCTCATCAAGGCGGCGATGGCGCTGCGGCACAGGACGCTGCCGCCCAGCCTCCACTTCGAGCAGCCCAACCCGCAGATCGATTTCGCGAACAGTCCGTTCTACGTGAACACCGAGGCCAGGCCCTGGCCGAAGGGCGATGCGCCGCGCCGCGCGGGCGTCAGTTCATTCGGCATCGGCGGCACCAACGTGCACGTGGTGCTCGAAGAGGCGCCGGCCGCGGCCGTGCAGCCGCAGGAGGCCGGCTGGCAGGTGCTGCCGCTGTCGGCAATGAGCGCTGCCGCCACGCGGCAGGCCGCGCAGCGGCTGGGGGCGCACATCGAGGCGAATCCGGATCTTGCGCTGACCGACATCGCGCACACGCTGCAGTCGGGCCGCCGCGCCTTTGCACATCGCGCCGCCGTGGTGGCCAGCGAAGCATCGGCGACCGCGCGCATCCTCGCCTCGGGCGAGGGCGTCGTCACCGCTTCCGCCCCGGCGCCCGAGCAGCCGCCCGAGGTGGCGTTCCTGTTCCCCGGCGGCGGCACGCAGCACGCCAACATGGGCCTCGAGCTGTATCGAAGCGACGTGGCCTTCCGCGAGGATGTCGATCGCTGCTGCGAGCTGCTGCGCCCCGAGCTCGGCCTCGACCTGCGCGACCTGCTGTTCCCCGCGCCGGGCGCCGAGGCCGACGCGGATGCGCGGCTCTTCGGCATCGACCTCGCGCAGCCCGCCCTGTTCGTCGTCGAATATGCAATGGCGCATTGGTGGATGCGCCGCGGCGTGCGCCCCGCCGTGATGATGGGCCACAGCCTCGGCGAATACGTGGCCGCCTGCCTGGCGGGCGTGTTCCGGCTGGAAGACGCGCTGCGCGTGGCGGCCCTGCGCGGCCGGCTGCTGCAGTCGATGCAGCCCGGTGCGATGACGGCCGTGCCGCTCTCGCAGGCCGAACTCGCGCCCTTCCTGAAGGACGGCTGCGATCTCGCCGCCGCCAACGGCGAGCAGCTCTGCGTGCTCTCCGGTCCCATCGGCGCCATCGAGGCGGCCGAAGAAAAGCTGCGCGCGCAAGGCCATCTGCCGCGCCGCCTGCATGTGTCGATCGCCTCGCATTCGGCGATGACGCAGCCGCTGCTGGCACAGCTGGAGGCGCTCATTGCCTCGGTGCCGAGGCAGGCGCCGAAGATCCCGTTCATCTCCAACGTCACCGGCCGGCTCATCACCGCCGAGCAGGCGATGAGCCCCGGCTACTGGGCGCAGCACCTGCGCGGCACGGTGCAGTTCGTGGACGGCCTGCGCACGCTGTTCGAGGTGCCCGGCCGCGTGGTGCTCGAAGTGGGCCCCGGCGAAACGCTCGCCGGCCTCGCACGCCAGCATCCGATGGCCGCGTCGGCGGCCAGCGTGCTCGCCAGCCAGGCGCATCCGCAGCAGCGCTCGCGCAACGCGCAGCAGATCGCGCAGGCGCTTGCCGGTCTCTGGCTTGCGGGCGTGGACATCGACTGGGCCGCCTGCCATGCCGGGCAGGCGCGTCGCCGCGTTCCGCTGCCGGCCTATCCGTTCCAGCGCCGCCGCTACTGGGTCGAACTGCCCGATGGGGCGTCGGCCAAATCGGCGTCGGCGGCGCGCAAGCAGTCTTCCGATGCGTTCTACGTGCCGTCATGGAGGCGCGTCGAGGCGCTGATGCCGGCAGCGGCGAGCGAACCGGTCGCGGGCTGCGTGCTGGTGTACGGCGACAGCCGCAGCTTCACCGGCCATCTCGCGCGGCACCTGCGCTCGCAGGGCCATGCCGTGGCCATCGCGCAGCGCGGCGAGTCCTTCGCGCGCGACGGTCGCCATGAATGGACGCTGCGCCCCGGCGAGCAGTCCGACCACGCGCGGCTGCTGCGCGAAGTCGAGGCCGACTTCGGCGCCGTCACCGCCATTCACCATCTCTGGTGCCTCGACGAGGTGCCCGCCGCCGGGCCGCAGTCCGAGCTGCTGGAGCGCAGCTTCTTCAGCCTGCTGGCGCTGGTGCAGGCGCTGGACACGCGCACAACCGCGCCCGGCGCCGCCAGGCTGCCCATCGCCATCGTCGCCAACCAGGTCGAGGACATCACCGGCACCGAGGCACTGTGCCCCGAAAAGGCGACTTTGCCGGGCATCGCCAAGGTGATCGGGCAGGAGTGCCCGCGCATCCACTGCCGCGTGATCGACGTGATGCTGCCCGCGCCCGAAAGCGAGGCCGAGACTCTGCTGGTCGGACAGATCGCCGCCGAAGCCGCTGCGCTGCGCGACGATCCCGGCGAGCCGTTGGCGGCCTACCGGGGCGCGCATCGCTGGGCCAAGGCCTACGAGCCGGCGCCGCTGACCGCCGCCGCGCAGCCGCGCCTGCGCCGGGAGGGCGTGTACCTCATCACCGGCGGCCTTGGCGGCGTCGGCCTTGCCATCGCGAAGCATCTGGCGCAGCACTGGCAGGCCAGCCTGGTCCTGCTCGGCCGCACGGCCATGCCCGAACGCGCCGCATGGGCATCGCTGGCCGGCGACGAGAGCCAGACCGAGGCGCAGAGAACGCGCCTGCGCCAGCTGCTCGAACTCGAATCGCTGGGCGCACAGGTGCTGACGCTGTCGGCCGACGTGTCCGACCCGGCCCAGTTGCAGGCGGCGCTTGCGCTCGCGAACGCGCGCTTCGGTGCGCTGCACGGCATCGTCCACGCCGCGGGCGACGCGGGCGGCGGCATGATGGCCCAGCGCACGCGCGCGCAGGTCGACACCGTGTTTTCCACCAAGGTGCGCGGCACCCACGTGCTGATGGAAGCGGTGCGCGGCCAGCCGCTGGACTTCATCCAGTTCTGCTCGTCCATCTCGAGCGTGGCCGGCGGCCTTGGCATGAGCGACTACGCCGCGGCCAACGCCTACCTCGACGCCGTGGCCATCGCGCAGGCGCGCGGCGGCGGCTGCCCGGTCTTCTCGGTCAACTGGGACGCCTGGCGCGGTCTCGGCATGGCCGAGAACATGGTGGTGCCCGAGGGCATCGGCATGGACGGTCCCGAGGGCGCGCGAACCTTCGAGCGCATCGTCAACGGCCCGCTGCGGCCGCAGACCGTGATCTCGACCACCGATCTCGCCGAGCGCCTCGGCCCGCTGGACAACGGCATGCTGGATATGCTCGATGCCGAAGGCGCGCAGCCCGCCGCAAGCGGCGGCAGCCATCCGCGCCCCGCGCTGCAGACGCCTTTCGTCGCGCCCCAGGGCGAGCTCGCGAACGCGCTGGCCGCGCTGTGGACCGAGCGCCTGGGCATCGCGCCCATCGGCATGGACGACAACCTGTTCGAGCTCGGCGGCGATTCGCTGGTGGCCATCCAGCTGCTGTCGCGCATCCGCAAGGCCTATTCGGTCGAGCTGCATCCCAGCGAATTCTTCAAGGCGCCGACCATCGCCGGGCTGATGGCGCGCATGCCGGCGAAGGATGCCGTGGCCAGCACGGCTGCAGCCGCGTCGACGGAGATCGCGCCCGTGCCGCGCACCGGTGCGCTGCCCCTGTCGCCGATGCAGCGCCGCCTGTGGCTGGTCGACCGGCTCACCGACGCCGCCAACGTCTCGGGCCGCGCGGCCTACAACATGTCGGCGGGGCTGGCCCTGCACGGCGAGCTGGACATCGGCGCGCTGCGCTCGGCCATCGACGCCATCGTCGCGCGCCACGAAGTGCTGCGCACCGTGTTCGCGGAAGACGGCGAAGGCGAGCCCGTCGCGGTGATCCGCGAGAGCGTGAGCCTGGACATCCCCGTCATCGATATCGACGGTGCCGACAAGGCCGCGCGCGAGCGCCGCTATGCCGAACGCTTCGACGAACTCGTGCGCATGCCCTTCACGCTGGCCGAGGGCCCGCTGATCAAGGCCACCGTCGCGCGCCTCGGCGAGCGCGAGCATGTGCTGATCCTCGTGGTGCACCACATCGTGTTCGACGGCTGGTCTATCGCGGTGTTCGCGCGCGAGCTCGGCGAGTTCTACGAGCGCGCGCTGCGCGGCCAGCCGCTGGCGCTTGCGCCTCTGCCGGTGCAGTACGTGGACTACGCGGCGTGGTACGGGCGCGCGCTGGCTTCACCGGCCTTCGGCCCCAAGGCAGCTTTCTGGCGCGACTACCTGCGCGCCGCGCCGCAGGTGTCGAGCCTGAAGGCCGACCATGAGCGCCCGGCCACTGCGTCGCACGCGGGCAGCTCGGTGGTGCTGGAGCTTTCGCCGGCCCTGTCGCAGGCGCTGGGCAGGCTCGCGCGCGAATCCGACACCTCGCTCTTCACGCTGCTGCTGTCGTCCTTCTTCCTGTTCTTCCACCAGGCCTCGGGCGCCGGCGACATCGTCATCGGCACCGACGTGGCGGGACGCGGCCATCCGGACCTCGAGCAGCTGCTGGGCTTCTTCGTCAACGTGGTGCCGGTGCGCTCGCGCATGGACGACCGGCCGGCGGACTTCAGGCAATGGCTCGCGCGGACGAAGGAGCAGACGCTCGCCGCCATGGACCACCAGGACGTGCCCTTCGACCAGATCGTGGAGCTCGCGGGCGCCCGCCGCGCGCGCGACCGCAATCCGCTGGTGCAGGTGCTATTCGTCCTCCAGAACACACCGGAGATCCGGTTCGCCATCGAAGGCGCCGAGGTCGAGGTGCTGCCCCAGCAGATGAACGAATCCAAGTTCGACCTGGCGGTGTTCGCCAGGGAACAGGCCGGCGCACTCACCGTCGAGTGGGTGTACGCCACAGACCTGTACCGACGGGAAACCGTCGAGAAGTTCACCGCTTCGTGGCACGCGCTGCTGGAGCGGATCGTCGCAACACCGGGCCAGGCCATCGATGCCCTCCAGGCCACCGATGTACCGGCCCACACGCAATCGCAGGAGCGAATCGCCATGAACACCACCCGACCCGATGCAGCCGCGGGCAGCAGCAACAGCAACAAGATGGACAAGCTCGGCAAGCTGGACAAGCTTGGGAAGCTCGCCAAGACCGCCCCCGGCGCCGAAGCCCCGCGCGCCGCGGCGCGCCCCGTGGTCCAGACATCCTTCCTGAAGCCCGGCGCCGAATTCCCCATCGTGCTGCAGGCCACCACCGCCGACCTCGACACCGTGGCCTGGGCGAAGAGCCAGGCCGACTACATCGAGATGCTGGTCGCGAAGCACGGCGGCATCCTGTTCCGCAACTTCGGGTTGAAGACGCCGCAGGACTTCGAGGCCTTCGCCGAGGCCATCGAGCCCGAGCTGTACGGCAGCTACGGCGACCTGCCGAAGAAGGAGGGCGGCAAGAAGACGTACCGCTCCACGCCGTATCCCGAGCGGCAGATGATCCTGTATCACAACGAGAGCTCGCACCTCGACCGCTGGCCGCGCAAGCAGTGGTTCTTCTGCGAGCTGCCTTCGCCCGTGGGCGGCGCCACGCCCATCGTCGACTGCCGCGAGATGCTGCGCCGCCTGCCGGCCGACATGGTGGCCGGGTTCGAGCGCAAGGAACTGCTGTACGTGCGCACGTTCACGCCGGGCCTGGACGTGAGCTGGCAGGACTTCTACAAGACCGACCGCAAGGAGGACGTGGAAGCGCGCCTGGCCGCCGCCGGCATCGCCTGGCGCTGGCTCGACGGCGACACGCTGCAGACGCGCACGCGCTGCCCGGCGGTGATCCGCCATCCGCTGACCGGCGAGAAGGTGTTCTTCAACCAGATCCAGCTGCACCACCCGGCCTGCCTCGAGGCGCAGGTGCGAGAAGACCTTCTCGCCATGGGCGGCATCGACCGCCTGCCGCGCAACGTGACGTACGGCGACGGCACGCCCATCGCCGACGAGACCATGGCCGTGGTCGGCCGCGTCTACGAGGAATGCGCGGTGCGCTTCGACTGGCAGCAGGGCGACATCGTGATGCTCGACAACATGCTCGCCGCTCATGCGCGCGACCCGTACGAAGGGCCGCGCAAGATCGTGGTGGCAATGGGCGCGATGTTCGACCGCGCGGCGCTCGAGGGCGCCCCGAACGCAGCGGCGGACACCCGCATGGCCGACGAGCAGGGAGCATGAGCGTGACGACCGTGACGATCGACAACCCCGAAGCCACTTTCGCGCTCAGCCCCGAGCAGCGCCTCGTGCCCGCCGACGCGCCCCGCCTGTTGATGCTTGCCGGCATCGAAGGCGCGCTGGACACCGCACGCCTGCGCACCGCCGTGGAGAGCGTGCTGCGCGCGCACGGCGCCCTGTGCGCGTCCATCCGGCAGGTGCCCGGCTACCGGGGCCTGCGGCTGCAGCACCACGACGGGATGCCGCCGCTGAAGTGGCAGTCGGCCGACCTGCCCGATGCTTCGAGCGAGGCGGTGGCCGTGTGGCTCGAAGCATTCAATCGCGAGCCGCTGAACATGGAGCGCGGCGAACTCGTCGGCGCCGACCTCGTGCGCACGGGCGAGGCGCGGCACACGCTGGCGCTGTCGGTGAACCCGCTGGCGGCCGACCGCGAGAGCCTGCGGAACCTGTTCGACCAGATCGCCGCGGCCTACCTGGGCGAGGGCAGCCCCGATCCGGAAGACATCTTCCAGTACGCGCGCTTCGTCGAATGGCGGCAGGACCTGGTCGAGGGCGAGGACGCCGCCGAGGGCCGCGCCTACTGGCAGCGCTTCGCGGCCGATGCCGCGAAGCTCGCGCCGCCGCGCCTGCATGCGCGGCTCGATGGTGCCGAAGCAGCGTCGGCGCGCCATGAGGCCGGCAGCGTCATCGACGCGGCGCTCTCTGCCCGGGTGGCCGGGCGCGCCGATGCGCTCGGCATCGAAGCCGAAACCCTGCTCCAGGGCGCATGGTGGCTGCTGCTCGCAAGGCTGGACGGCGGCGCGGGCCGCTTCGTTGGCGGCTGGCAGCACGATTGCCGCCGCGACTACGAGCCGATGCAGGGCGCAGTTGGCCTGTTCGACAAGGTGCTGCCAGTCGTGGTGGATGTGTCCGCAGAAGAATCCTTCGCGAGCTGGATCGGCCGGCTGCAAGGCACCATGGCCGCGCACGTCGACGTGCAGGAATGCTGGCCCGTCGATACGCCGCCGCTCTCCGCGCACACCGCCGTGGGTTTCGCCTCGCACGAGGCGGGCCGCCGCCACGGCCGCGACACGCAATGGACCCTGACCAGCCTGCCCGGGCCGATGCAGTGCTTCGAGCTTGCGCTGCAGGTCGCGTGGAGCGCCGAAGGCGCCGGCTTGTCGCTTCATGCCGATGCCGGGCGCTACAGCCGTGCCACGCTGGAACGCCTGCTGATGCAGTTCGCCTCCTTGCTCGACGCCGTCGTCGAACAACCCGATGCGCCGGTCGGCACTCTGCCGCTGGTGGGCGCGCAGGAACAGGCGCTGCTGCTCGCGTGGAACGACGCGCGCATCGACGTGGGCGCGCAGACCGTGGCCGACTGCATCGCGCACTGGGCGAAGACGACGCCCGATGCGCCCGCGCTCGAAGCGGGCGAGCAGCGACTGAGCTACCGCGAGTTCGACGACCGCATCGATCGCCTCGCGCACTGGTTCGTGGCGCAGGGCGTGAAGCCGGGCGCCATCGTCGCGCTCAACCTGCCGCGTTCGATCGACCTGCCGGTGGCGATGTTCGCCGCCTGGCGCGCCGGTGCCGCCTACCTGCCGCTGGAACCCGGCTGGCCCGAGGCGCGCCGCGCCGCCGTGCTGGCCGATGCGCAGCCCGCGCTGGTGCTCGACGCCATGCCGGCCGCGCTCGACAGCCTGCCCGGCGAAGCGCCCGCGCACCGCATCGCGCTGCGGGATCTTGCGTACGTGCTCTATACCTCCGGCTCCACCGGCAAGCCCAAGGGCGTTGCCATCGAGCAGGGCCAGTTGCTGAACTACGTGGCGGCCGCTTCTGCCGCGATGAAGCTCGATGCCTGCCGCCGCTGGGCGCTCACGAGTTCGGTGGTGGCCGACCTGGGCAACACCGCGCTCTTCGGCGCCTTCTTCAACGGCGCATGTCTCGTGGTGGCAGGCGAGGACGAAGCGAAGGACGCCGAAGCCTTCGCGCGCTTCATGGCCGCGCACGAGATCGATGCGATCAAGATCGTGCCTTCGCATCTGGAAGCGCTGCTCGAATGCGAGGCGCCGAAGCTGCCGCGCACGCTGGTGCTGGGCGGTGAGGCCGCGTCGCGCGCGCTGGTCGAGCGCATCGTGCGGCTCGCGCCGCAGTGCGCCATCTACAACCACTACGGCCCGACCGAGACCACGGTCGGCGTGCTGGTGCATGCCGTGCCCTCGGGTGAACATTCGCCTGCGCAACTGCCTTTGACCCAGGTGCTGGCCAACAACCGCGTGCATGTGCTCGACGGATCGCTGCGCCTCGTGCCGGCGGGCGGCATGGGCGAGGTCTACGTCGGTGGCGCACAGCTGTGCCGCGGCTACCTGAACCGCGAGGCGGGCGAGGCCTTCGTCGCCGATCCGTTCAACCCGGGCGAGCGGCTCTACCGGACTGGTGACCTGGCACACGTGCTGCCTGAAGGCGGGATCCGCCTTGCGGGGCGCGCGGACCATCAGGTGAAGATCCACGGCTTTCGCGTCGAGCCCGCCGAAATCGAGACGGTGCTGCTGGCGCAGCCGGGCGTGCGGCAGGCGGTGGTGCTGGCGGTGCAGGACGCCGCGGGCGCAACGACGCTGAGCGCGTTCTTCGTCGCGGACGATGCCGCGCTCGCGGACGGCCGCGCGCTGCGCGAGCAGCTTGCCGCGCTGCTGCCGGCGCACATGGTGCCGGCGGGCTTCAAGGCACTGGAGGCCTTCGATCGGCTGCCCAACGGAAAGATCGACCGCCTCGCGCTGGCCGCACTGGCGGTGAAGGAACCCGCCGCAGCCGGACGCCGCGAGCGCACCGAACCGAGCACTGCGCTCGAAGCCGTGCTCGCCGACGGCATGGCCTCGCTGCTGGGCAACGGCCCCATCGGCGCGGATGAAGATTTCTTCGAGCTCGGCGGCCATTCGCTGCAGGTCATCAAGCTGGTGGCGCGCATCCGCAAGCAGCTGCAGGTCGAGATCGCGGCGGGCGCGGTGTTCGACCACCCGACGCCGGCCGCCCTGGCGGCGGTGCTGCGCGAGGCCAGCGGCGATGCCGCGGGGCTGGAGCAGCGGGCGCAGGCATTGAGGCAGCCCGAAGAGGATGCGGCAGCGCTGGCAGAAGTGGGCGAGGCCGCATGAGCATCGGTATCGTCAGCACGGTGCGCGATGGCGATGCCGTCGCGCTTTCCTATGCGCAGGAGCAGCTGTGCTTCCTGCAGAAGCTCGAACCCGGCCTCACGGCCTACAACCTGCCGCGTGTCTTCCGCCTGGGCGGCGCGCTCGACGCCGATGCGCTGGAGCGCGCGTTCCAGGCGCTGATCGCGCGCCACGCCATCCTGCGCACCGCCTTCTTCGAGCAGGACGGCGTGCCGATGCAGCGCGTGCAGGCATCCGCACCCTTCGCGCTGGAGCGAATCGATATCTCGGTGCTTTCGCCTGAGGCGCAGAAGCAGCCGCTGGACGAGGCCGTGCGCCGCATCGCAGCGCATGTGTTCGACCTGGGCGCCGCGCCAGCGCTGGTCGCGCGTCTGGTGAGGCTGGGCAGTGAGCGCCACGTGCTGGCGGTGTGCCTGCATCACGTGGTGTCCGATGCGTGGTCGAACCCGATCATGGCGAACGACCTGGCCCAGGCCTACCGGCTGGCGCTGCGCAGCGGCGGTGCTGCCGTCGAGCTGCCGCCGCTGCCCGTGCAGTACGCCGACTACGCGGCATGGCAGCGCGCGAGCGTGCAGGGCGGGGCGCTGGCGGGCCAGCTCGATCATTGGAACCGGCATCTTGGCGCCGAGGTTCCTTCGCTCGACCTGCCGACCGATCGCACGCGTCCTTCGCAGAAGACCTTCGCCGGCACCGCGCTGGGTTTCGAGCTGCCGCCGGAGCTTGCCCTCGCCGTGCAGAAGTTCTGCCGCGCCGAGAAGTGCACGCCCTTCGTCGCGCTGCTCGCGGCGTGGCAGGTGCTGCTGTCGCGCTGGAGCGGGCAGGGCGATTTCGCCATCGGCGTACCCAACGCCGGCCGGCACCAGGAAGAAGTGAGCGAGCTGCTGGGCTTCTTCGTGACCACGCAGGCGTTCCGCGCGCGGTTGTCGCCGCGGCAGAGCCTGCGCGAGGTCTGCCGGCAGGTGCGCGCCGATGCGCTGGCCGCGCTGGACAATGCCGACCTGCCCTTCGAAGTGCTGCTCGCGAGCCGCAAGGACCGCCGCGACCCGGCGCGCAGCCCGCTGTTCCAGGTGATGTTCGGCGTGCAGATGTCCGGCGAGGCCGTGGCGCTCGATCTCGAGGGCGTGCGTGCCGAACTGGAAGAGTTCGACGACGCCGGCGCCAAGTTCGACCTCTCGCTGGACTTCTACATCGACCCGCAGGGCGTGCGTGGCCGGCTCGAATACAACACAGACCTGTTCGAGGCACGCACCGCGCAGCGGCTGGTCGACAGCTACCAGCGCGTGCTGCGGACGCTGGCGACCGACCCCGACTGCGTGCTCGCCAACCTCGTGCTGACGGGCGAGAGCGAACGCGTGGAGCTGATGCGCCTCAGTGCCAACCTGCCGCACCGCGACTACACCGCACCCGTGCACCAGCTGATCGGCAGGCAGGCGCAACGCACGCCCGACGCGGTGGCGCTGGTGTTCGGCGACATCTCCCTGAGCTACGCGCAACTCGACGCAAGAGCGAACCGCCTCGCGCATCGCCTGATCGCACTGGGCGTGAAGCCCGACGCCAAGGTCGGCATCGCGCTCGAACGCAGCATCGAGATGGTGGTTGGCCTGCTGGCCATCCTCAAGGCCGGCGGCGCCTATGTGCCCATCGACCCCGAATACCCCGGGGACCGCATCGCCTACATGCTCGAGGACAGCGGCGTTGCGCTGCTGCTCACGCAGAGCCACGTCGTGCCGCGCATTCCGCTTCGCGATGGCGTGCACGCGATCGAGCTGGACCGGCTCGACCTGGAGACGGGTCCGAGCGTCGACCCCGGCGTGCCCCTGCACGGCGAACGCCTCGCCTACGTCATCTACACATCGGGCTCCACCGGCCGGCCCAAGGGCGCGGCCAACCGCCACCTGTCGCTGTACAACCGCCTCGCGTGGATGCAGGACGCCTATTCGCTGGGCGAAGCCGACACCGTGCTGCAGAAGACTCCCTTCAGCTTCGACGTGTCGGTGTGGGAATTCTTCTGGCCGCTGATGCAGGGCGCGCGCCTCGTCGTCGCCCGGCCCGGCGACCACCGCGAGCCGGCGAAGCTGGTGGAGCTGATCCGCCGGCACCGGGTCAGCACCATCCACTTCGTGCCCTCCATGCTGCAGGCCTTCGTGGCCCATGAGGGGATCGAGGCCTGCACCAGCCTGAAGCGCATCGTGTGCAGCGGCGAGGCTCTGCCCGCCGAGGCGCAGGCCAAGGTGTTCGAGCGCCTGCCCGGCGCGGGCCTGTACAACCTGTACGGCCCCACCGAGGCGGCCATCGACGTCACGCACTGGACGTGCAGGGCGGATGGACGCAATCACGTCGCCATCGGCCGCCCGATCGCGGGCACGAAGACCTACGTGCTCGACGATGGCCTCAACCTCGCGGCGCAAGGGCTGCCGGGCGAGCTGTACCTCGGCGGCATCGGGCTGGCGCGCGGCTACCTGGACAAGACGGGCCTCAGCTCGGAGCGCTTCGTCGCCGACCCGTTCGGCGACGCGGGAGAGCGGCTGTACCGCACGGGCGACCTCGTGCGCTGGCGCGAAGACGGCGAGCTCGAATACCTGGGCCGCATCGACCATCAGGTGAAAGTCCGGGGCTTCCGCATCGAGCTGGGGGAGATCGAGGCGCAGCTGCTGGCGCAGCCGGGCGTGCGCGAGGCGGTGGTCGTCGCGGCCGCGGGCCCCGGCGGTACCCGGCTGGTCGGCTATGTCTCGGCGCACCCGGGCCAGTCGCTGGACGTCGCGGCGCTGCGCGAGCGCCTGGCCGCCACGCTGCCGGACTACATGGTGCCCGGCGCGCTGCTGGTGCTGGCAACGCTGCCGCTGAACGCCAACGGCAAGATCGACCGCAAGGCGCTGCCCGAGCCCGAATCGCTCGCGGTCGATGCCTACGAGGCACCTTGCGATGGGGTGGAGCAGGCACTGGCCGCGATCTGGTCGGAGCTCCTGCGCGTGGCGCAGGTGGGGCGCCGCGACAACTTCTTCGCCCTCGGCGGTGATTCCATCCTGAGCCTGCAGATCGTGTCGCGGCTGCGCACGGCCGGATGGAAGCTCACGCCAAGGCAGATGTTCGATCGCCAGACCATCGCGGAACTCGCGGAGGTGGCCGAAGCCGTGGACGACGGCGCTGCATCCGCAGCCGGGCGCGGCGCGGACGACGGCGTGTTGCCGCTGCTGCCGTTCCAGGCCGAGTTCTTCGAGACCGCGATGCCCCGGCGAAACCACTGGAACCAGTCGCTGCTGCTGCACAGCCGCGAGCCGCTGGACCTGAACGCGCTGCGTGGCGCGCTGGTGGCCGTGATGGAGCACCACGACGCCTTCCGGCTGCGCTTCACCGAGCAGGCCGGCGGCGCATGGCGGCAGGCCTACGAACCGCTGCCGGCAGGCTGGCACCAGGAGCTGCTGTGGGTGCGCGAGGCGAAGGATGCCGCCGGCGTGGAGGCCCTGTGCGACGAGGCGCAGCGCAGCCTGGACCTGGAGCGGGGGCCGCTGCTGCGCCCGCTGGCGATCAGGCTCGGCGACGGCTCATGGCGGCTGCTGCTCGCGGTGCATCACCTGGTCATCGACGGCGTGTCGTGGCGCATCGTGCTCGAGGATCTCGGGCATGCCTATGCCCGGCTGCGCGCAGGCGAGGCCGTTGCGCTGCCCGCCAGGACCGGCAGCGTCAGGGACTGGGCACTGGCCCTGCAGGCGCATGCAGCCGAGTCCGGCGACGAGGAGCTCGCCTGGTGGCGTGCACTGGCCGACGTGCCGGTGGAGCTGCCCTGCGAGCATCCGGAGGGTGCGAACACGCAGGCCGAGCGCGCGAGCATCGAGCTGCGCCTCGACCGCGCCAGGACGCATGCACTGCTGAAAGAGGCTCCTGCCGCCTACCGCACGCAGGTCAACGACGTGCTGCTCACCGCGCTCGGCCGCGCGCTGTCCGTATGGAGCGGACACGAGCGGCTGCAGGTCATGCTGGAAGGGCACGGCCGCGAAGATCTGCCCGGCGGCGTCGACCTGTCGCGCACCACGGGCTGGTTCACCAGCCTCTTCCCGGTGCTGCTCGATACCTCGGGCGAGCCGGGTGAGGCGCTCAAGCGGGTGAAGGAAAGCCTGCGGGGCATTCCGCTGAAGGGGCTCGGCCATGGCGCGCTGAAGCACCTCGGCAGCGAAGGCCAGCGCCAAGCCATGAGGGCGCTGCCGGCGCCGCAACTGGTCTTCAACTACCTGGGGCAGATCGACAGCGGCTTCGATGCCGGCTCGCCCTGGCGGCCCGCCAGCGAAGGCCAGGGCGCGCCGATGGATGAGGCGGCGCCGCTGCCATGCGAATTCACGGTCAACTGCCAGGTGTCCGATGGCGAACTGAGCCTCACCGTGAGCTACAGCCGCGCGCGCCACGCCGAACGGACGGTGCAGGAGTGGGTGAATCGCTTCAGGGCCGAGCTCGACGCGCTGATCGCGCATTGCTCCGGGGGGGCGCGCGGCGTGACGCCGTCGGACTTTCCGCTGGCCGGTCTCGGCCAGTCGCAGCTCGATGCCTTGCCGGTGCCGCTCGCGGAACTGGAAGACCTGTACCCGCTGTCGCCGATGCAGCAGGGCATGCTGTTCCACGGCCTGCTGGAGCCGCAGGACGGCAGCTACGTCAACCAGCTTGCCGTCGATGTGGAGAACCTCGACGCGGCACGCCTGCGCGCCGCCTGGGAGGACGCCCTGCAGCGCAGCGAGATCCTGCGCAGCGGCTTTCTCGTGCACGGCGAGACGCCGCTGCAATGGGTGGCCGCCAACGCGGCGATGCCCTGGACCGAGCACGACCTGCGCGAACACGCCGACCCCGATGCGGCGCTGCAGGCGCTCGCCCGCGAGCAGCAGGCGCAGGGCTTCGATCTCTCGCGCCCGCCGCTGATGCGGCTGCTGCTGGCGCGCACCGGCGAGCGCCGCCATCACCTGGTGTGGACGCACCATCACCTCCTGCTGGACGGCTGGAGCGCCGCGCAGCTGATGGCCGAGGTGCTGCACCGCTACGGCGGGCAGCCGCCTTCGCAGGCACCGGGACGCTACCGCGACTACATCGCCTGGCTGGGCGCGCGCGATCCGCAGGCCGGCGAGCGCTACTGGCGCGCGACCATGGGCACGCTGGATGCGCCGACGAGGCTGCTGTCCGCGCTGCGCCCGCCGGCCCTTGCCGGCACGGGCAAGGCGCGCCATCGCAGCCTGCTCGATGCCGCGGCCACGCAGCGCCTGCAGCAGGCCGCGCGGCGCGAGCGCGTGACCTTCAACACGCTGGTGCAGGCCGCCTGGGCGCTGCTGCTGGGCAGCCATACGGGGCAGGGGACCGTGGTGTTCGGCGCCACCGCCGCCACCCGTCCGGCCGAGCTGCGCGGCGCCGAGCGGATGCTCGGGCTGTTCATCAACACCCTGCCGGTGGTCGCCTCGCTGCGGCCCGGTGGGCGCGTGGGCGAGTGGCTGCGCGAACTGCAGGCCGGCCAGGTGGCCGCGCGCGAGCACGAGCACACGCCCCTGCATGAAATCCAGGCCTGGGCGGGCGGCGCGGGGCAGGCGCTGTTCGACAGCCTGCTGGTGTTCGAGAACTACCCCGTCGACCAGGTGCTGAAGGAGGCTTCGCCCGGCGGGCTGCTCTTCGGGCCGGTGCGCACGCAGGCCGATACCTCGTATCCGCTGAGCCTGCTGGTCCACCAGGGCGACACGCTGCAGCTCGACTGGCTCTACGCGCGGGAGCTGTGCGACGAGGCCACCGTCGTGCGCCTTGCGAGCCAGCTGCGGACGCTGCTGCTGGCCCTGGCGGAAGACGGCAACGACGAGCGCCCGCTGGCGCAGCTGTCGCTGATCGAGCCGGACGAGCTGGCGCAACTGGCGCGATTCGAACAAGGCGACTTCGCGGCGAACTCGCCCGAGCCGGTGCATCGGCTGGTCGAACGCCAGGCGCGGACGAACCCCGATGCGCCGGCGCTGATCGCCGGCGAACGGCAGCTCAGCCATGCGGAACTGAACCGGGCGGCCAACCAGTGGGCGCACCGGTTGATCCGGCTCGGCGTCCGGCCGGAAGACCGGGTGGCGATCGCGGTCGACCGCTCCGTCGAGACGGTGGTGGGCCTGCTGGCCGTGCTGAAGGCCGGCGCGGCCTATGTGCCGCTGGACCCATCGTTCCCGTCCGATCGCCTCGCCTACATGGTGGAAGACAGCGGCGTGGCCTGGGTGCTGACGCGCGACGCACTCGCGGCACGTGTTCCGCTGCGGCCCGGCGTGCGCCTGCTGTCCTTCGACACGGACGATGTGAGCAACGAGGCGACTGACGATCCGAGGGGGCCGATCCACGGAGAGCACCTGGCGTATGTGCTCTACACCTCGGGCTCCACCGGTCGCCCCAAGGGTGTGGCGATGCGGCACGAGGCGGTGGCGCGGCTGATCGCCTGGCAGCTCGCGTGCATTCCCGGCCCGCGCCGCACCCTGCTGTACGCGTCGCCGTGCTTCGACGTCGCGTTCCAGGAAATGATCAGCGGGCTGGCTTCGGGCGGCTGCCTCGTGCAGAGCTCCGAGGCGCAGCGGCTGGACATGGTCGAGCTCGAGGCGCTGATGCGCGAGCAGTCGGTGGAGCGCGTGTTCCTGACCTTCTCCGTGCTGCAGCATCTTGCCGAAGCCTCGCTGGCCGGGGGCATGCCTCTCCCCGCGCTGAAGGAAATCGTCACCGCCGGCGAGCAGCTCAAGCTCACGCCCGCGCTGATCGCGTGGTTGCGGCGCGAGCCGCAATGCCGCCTGCTCAACCAGTACGGCCCGACCGAGACCCATGTGGTCAGCGAGTTCGGCGTGGAAGTCGCCGATGGCGAGGGGCTGCCGCCCATCGGGCGGCCGGCTTCCAGCGCGCGCCTGATGGTGCTGGACGGCAGCCTGCGCAAGGCGCCGCCGGGCGCGATCGGCGAGCTGTATGTGGGGGCCGAGGTGCTTGCGCGCGGCTACCTGAATCGCAGCGACATGACGGCGCAGCGCTTCATCGCCGATCCGTTCGATTCGGCAGGCGGTCGGCTCTACCGCACGGGCGACCTGGTGCGCTGGCGCGAGGACGGTCAACTGGAGTACCTCGGACGCTTGGACCACCAGGTCAAGGTGCGGGGCTTCCGCATCGAACTCGGAGAGATCGAAGCCCAGTTGCTGGCACAGCCGGGCGTGCGTGAAGCGGTCGTGGTCGCCCAGGAAGGCCCGAGCGGAGCCCGTCTGGTCGGCTACATCTGCGGCCACGAAGGCCAGCCGGCGTTGGAGGCTGCGGCCTTGCGCGAACAGCTCGGCGCGGTGCTGCCGGAATACATGGTGCCCGGCGCCTTGGTGGTGCTCGACGCACTGCCGCTGAACGCCAACGGCAAGGTCGACCGCAAGGCACTACCGGAGCCCGAGTACGCCACGGCGCACGACTACGAGGCGCCGCAGGGCGAAGTCGAGCAGGCGCTGGCGCAGGTGTGGGCCCAGGTGCTGGGCCTGCAGCAGGTGGGCCGGCACGACAACTTCTTCGAGCTCGGTGGCCACTCGCTGGCCGCCCTCAAGCTGCGGCAGCTGGTCAAGGCGCGTCTGGACGTCGACCTGCCGCTGCAGCGTTATTTCGAATGCCCGAGCCTCGCGGCCTGTGCGGAAGTCCTGGCGGCGGAAGGCCGCGCACAGGCCGCGCATGCCGGACAGGATGGTTCGGAGCTGGATCGCATGGATGCATTGTTGGAAAGTCTGGGAGCCTAAGTGAACGCACGCAGCACATTGATCGCACAACGCTTTGCCGAGCTGCCGCCGGAAAAGCAGAAGGAATTCATCGCGGCGTTGCGGCAGCAGGGCATCGACTTCGGCCGGCTTCCCATCGTGCCGCGGCCGAGAGGCGCGGTGCTGCCGCTGTCGTACGCGCAGGCCCGCCAGTGGTTCGTGTGGCAGATGGAGCCCGCCAGCGCGGCGCATCACATCACGGCCGCATTGAGGCTGAAGGGCCGGCTCGATCAGCAGGCCCTGGAGGCCAGCCTGGCCGCGCTGGTGGCGCGGCACGAGTCGCTGCGGACCACCTTCCGCGCCAGCGCCGAAGGCGTGGCGGAGCAGGTCGTGCATGCCGCGTCGATGTCCGATCTGCGCCAGGTCGATCTGCAGGCCGTGCCCGCGCAGGAGCGTGCCGCGCGGGCGCAGGAAGAGGCGAGCCGCATGGCCGGCGAAGCCTTCGACCTTGCAGAGGGCCCGCTGCTGCGCGTGGGGCTGATCCGGCTCGCCGCGGACGAGCAGATCCTGGTGCTGGTGCTGCATCACATCGTGGCCGATGGCTGGTCGATGCAGATCCTCATCGACGAATTCGGCCAGCTCTACCAGGCGCATGCGACCGGCACTGCGCCGGCATTGGCCGCGCCGGCCCTGGGCTATGCCGACTACGCCGCCTGGCAGCGCAACTGGCTCGATGCCGGGGAGCGCGAGCGGCAGCTCGGCTACTGGAAGGCGCAGCTCGGCGGCGCGCAGCCCCTGCTGCAGCTGCCCGCCGACCATCCGCGTCCCGCGCAGGGGCCGTACCGCGTGGCGCGCCATCGCGCCGGGTTGCCGGCGGCGCTGGCGCGCGAACTGCGGCGCAGCGCCACCGCGCACAAGGCCACGCCCTTCATGCTGCTGATGGCCGCGTTCCAAGGCCTGCTGCACCGCTACAGCGGCCAGACCGACATCCGCCTCGGCGTGCCCGTCGCCAACCGGGACCGCAGCGAGGTCGCCGGCGTGGTGGGCCTGTTCGTCAACACGCAGGTGCTGCGCAACGCGGTGGCCGGCCACACCACGCTGGCCGGGCTGCTCGCGCAGGCACGCCAGGCGGCGCTGGATGCGCAGGCCCATCAGGACCTGCCCTTCGAGCAGCTGGTCGACGCGCTCGCGCCGCAGCGCAGCCTGAGCCAGCCGCCGCTGTTCCAGGTGATCTTCAACCACCAGCAGCAGGACCTGGGCGCGCTCGGGCAGTTGCCCGGCCTTGCGCTGGAGCCCTACGAGATCGACGAGCAGACGGCACCGTTCGAGCTGGCGCTCGACACGCTGGAAGAACCCGGCGGCGGCTTCGGCTTCGTCTTCACCTATGCCAAGGCGGTGTTCGAGCCGCGGACTATCGAGCGGCTGGCGACGCACTTCGTCGCGATGCTGCAGCAGCTGGTGAGCAACCCCGGCAAGACCCTGCGCGAGGTCGAGCTGCTCGACGAATCCGAGCGCCTGCAGCTGCGGCGCTGGGGAACGGGCGAGTGGAATTCCACCGAAGAAGGGCAGGACGCCTTCGTGCACAGGCTGGTGGAAAGACAGGCGCGCGTGCGTCCCGAGGCGACGGCTCTGATCATGGGCGACACCGAACTCAGCTACGCCGAGCTCAACACCCGCGCCAACCGGTTGGCCCATCGCCTGATGGCGCTGGGCGTGCGGCCGGAAAGCCGCGTGGGCCTGGCGGTGGAGCGCTCCGTCGAGATGGTGGTGGCGCTGCTCGGCGTGCTCAAGGCGGGCGGCGCCTATGTGCCGCTCGACCCCGGCTATCCCGCGCAGCGGCTGGAGTTCATGGCCGCCGACAGCGGAGTCTGCCTGCTGCTCACGCAGGCCCATGTGCGCGGGCGCCTGCCCGAAGCGATGCGCGAACTGCCCACGCTGCTGCTCGACGCGCAGGTGCTGGAGACGGGACGTGATGACAACCCCGACGTCGCGCTGAGCGGCGAGCACCTGGCCTACGTGATCTACACCTCGGGCTCGACCGGGCAGCCCAAGGGCGTGGCCGTCGCGCACGGGCCGCTGGGCATGCACATCCTGGCCATCGGCAAGGTCTACGGCATGACGCCGCAGGACCGCGAGCTGCAGTTCGCGTCCATCAATTTCGACGGCGCGCACGAGCGCATCTGGACGCCGCTGGCCTTCGGCTCGGCGCTGATGCCGCGCGACGAGGAGCTGTGGTCGGTGGAGCGCAGCCAGGCGGAGATGCAACGCCACGGCATCACCATCGCCTGCTTCACGCCGAGCTACCTGCAGCAATTGGCCGAGGGCATGGGCGAGGCGGGGCGCGTGCCTTCGCTGCGCTCCTACACCGTGGGCGGCGAAGCGACTTCGCGCGCCGCCTTCGACCGGGTGATGTCGAACCTGCGGCCGCCCCGGATCATCAACGGCTACGGGCCGACGGAGACGGTGATCACGCCGACCATCGCCAAGGCCCACACGGGCGAAGGCTTCGATGCGGCCTACATGCCCATCGGGTCGCCGGTCGGCGATCGAAGGGCTGTGGTGCTCGATGGTGATCTGAACCTCGTGCCGGCTGGCATGGCGGGGGAGCTCTATCTGGGCGGCACCGGTCTTGCACGCGGGTATCTGAACAGGAGCGGGCTGACGTCCCAGCGCTTCATCGCCGATCCGTTCGACTCGGCGGGCGGTCGCCTGTACCGCACGGGCGACCTCGTGCGTTGGCGCGAAGACGGCCAGCTGGAGTATCTCGGTCGCTTGGACCACCAGGTCAAGGTACGGGGCTTCCGCATCGAGCTCGGCGAGATCGAGGCGCAACTGCTGGCACAGTCGGGTGTGCGCGAAGCGGTCGTGGTCGCCCAGGAAGGCCCGAGCGGCGCCCGCCTGGTCGGCTACGTCTGCGGCCACGAAGGCCAGCCGGCACTGGAGGCTACGGCCTTGCGCGAACAGCTCGGTGTCGTGCTGCCGGAATACATGGTGCCCGGCGCCTTGGTGGTGCTCGACGCACTGCCGCTGAACGCCAACGGCAAGGTCGACCGCAAGGCGCTGCCCGAGCCCGAGTACGCCACGGCACACGACTACGAGGCCCCTCAGGGCGAAGTCGAGCAGGCACTGGCGCAGATGTGGGCGCAGGTGCTCGGCCTGCAGCAGGTAGGCCGGCACGACAACTTCTTCGAACTCGGAGGCGATTCGATCCTGAGCCTGCAGATCGTCGCGCAGGCTCGCCGCGCGGGCTGGCAGCTCACCCCGAGGCAGATGTTCGAGCGCCAGAGCATCGCCCAGCTCGCGGGCGTGGTGCAGGCGCTCGACCGGGATGCGGTCGCGGCGCAGGTGCGCGGGCCGGCCGAGGGCGACGTGCCGCTGCTGCCGATTCAGGCTGAGTTCTTCGGCATGGAGATGGCGGCGCGCCACCACTGGAACCAGTCGGTGCTGCTGCAAAGCCGCGAGGCGCTGGACGTGAAGGCGCTGCGCCGGGCGCTGGCTGCGCTGGTGCAACACCATGACGGGCTGCGGCTGCGCTATCAGCAGCGGGAGCAAGGGCAGTGGGCCCAACGCTACGAACCCACCTCCGAAGCTGAGCTTCAGGAACTGCTGTGGGTGCGCAAGGCGAAGGACGAAGCCGGCATCGAAGCGCTGTGCGACGAAGCCCAGCGCAGCCTCGACCTGGAGCGCGGCCCGTTGATGCGGGCACTGCTCATCGAAGTCGAAGATGGGCGCTGGATGCTGCTCCTGGCCCTCCACCATCTGGTGGTCGACGGCGTGTCCTGGCGCATCCTGCTGGAGGACCTGCAAGGCGCCTACCGCGCCAGCATCGCAGGCCGCAGCATCGAACTGCCCCCGCGCAGCAGCAGCTACGGCGACTGGGCGCAGGCCCTGCAAGGCTACGCCCAAGCTAATGAGGAGGAACTGGCTTACTGGCAGCAGGCCTTGGGCACTGTCCAGACCGGACTTCCCTGCACCAACCCGAACGGCAGCCGCCGCGCGAGCGACCAGTCCAGCGTGAACATCACCCTCGATGCGGCCACCACCCAGCGCCTGCTCAAGGACGCCCCCGCCGCCTACCGCACCCAGGTCAACGACCTGCTGCTGACGGCCCTGGCACGCGCCCTGTGCGGCTGGAGCGGCCAGTCCAGCGTGCTCGTCGACCTCGAAGGCCACGGGCGCGAAGACATCTTCGAGGGGATCGACCTCAGCCGCACCGTGGGCTGGTTCACCAGCGTGTACCCGGTGGCGCTGGCGTCGCAGGGCGAGATCGGCGATGCGCTCAAGCGCGTGAAGGAACAGCTGCGCCAGGTGCCTCGCAAGGGACTCGGACACGGGGTGTTCCAGTACTTGGGCAGCGACGCGCAGCGGCAGGCCATCGAGGCGCTGCCCAGGGCGCAGGTGGTCTTCAACTACCTGGGCCAGTTCGACGGCAGCTTCGACGAGCAGGCACTGTGGCGTCCTGCGGCGCAGGGCGGCGGACAGGCCATGGGCGCCGATGCGCCGCAGGCGCACGAGTTCGCGATCAACGCGCGTGTGTACGAGGGCGAGCTGAGCCTGGCTGTGAGCTACGGGCGCGAGCGCCATCGCGAAGAGGACGTGCGGGCATGGACCGACAGGCTGAGTGACGAACTGCAGGCGCTGGTGGCGCACTGCACCGGCGGCGCATCGGGCGTGACGCCCTCGGACTTCGCGCTGGCGGCGCTGACGCAGGCGCAGCTGGATGCGCTGCCGCTGCAGGCGCAGAAGGTGCAGGACCTGTATCCGCTGTCGCCGATGCAGCAGGGCATGCTGTTCCACAGCGTGTACGACGGGGGCGGCACGGCGTACGTGACGCAGCTGCGCATCGACGTGCAGGGGCTGGAGGTGGAGCGCTTCAGGAGCGCGTGGCAGCAGGTGGTGCAGCGCCACGACGTGCTGCGCACGGGCTTCCTGAGCATGGCCCAGCCTCCGCTGCAGTGGGTGGCGCGTCAGGTTGAAACACCCTGGACGGAGCGCGATGCGCAGGCCGAGCCGGACTTGCGCCGGTCGCTGGACGACTGGGCGAGCGAAGACCTCGCGCGCGGCTTCGACCTTGCGCAACCGCCGCTGGCCCGCCTGCTCGCGATCCGCACCGGGCAGGACAGCCATCATCTGGTGTGGACCGCCCACCACCTGCTGCTCGACGGCTGGAGCCTGTCGCGCCTGATGGGCGAGGTGCTGGGCGCCTACGCGGGAGCAACACTGCCGCCGCAGGCCGGCCGCTATCGAGACTACATCGAGTGGCTGCAGTCGCAGGATGCCGTGGCCCACGAGTCCTACTGGCGCGGCCAGCTCGCGCGCCTCGACACGCCGACGCACCTGAGCCAGGTACTGCCCAGGCCGGCGGAAGCACTGCAGGGGCACGGCCGCTGCATCCGCACTCTCGACGCTTCGGAAACCCAGCGGCTGCAGGCCTTCGCACGGGCCGAGCGCATCACCGTGAACACGCTGGTGCAGGCGGCCTGGGCGCTGCTGCTGTCGCGCCATGCCGGCCAGCGCACCGTGAGCTTCGGCGTCACGGTGGCCGGGCGGCCGACCGAACTGCGCGGCGCCGACCAGGTGCTGGGCCTGTTCATCAACACCCTGCCGATGATCGCCGGCATCGAGTCCGGCCAGCCCGTGGGCGACTGGCTGCGCGGCCTGCAGGCGCAGAACCTGGCCTCGCGCGAGCACGAGCACACGCCGCTGCACGAGATCCAGCGCTGGGCCGGGCAGGGCGGCGGGCAGGGCCTCTTCGACAGCATCGTCGTGTTCGAGAACTACCCGGTCGACCAGGCACTCAAGGCGAGCTCGCCCGGCGGCCTGAGCTTCGGCGAGATCGCGCACAGCGAGGAGAGCAACTACCCGATAACCCTGGTCGTGCGCCAGGCCGACACGCTGACGCTGCAGTTCGGCTTCATGCGCGACAGCTTCGGCGAACAGACGGCTGGCGCCATCGCCGACCGCATGCGGCAGGTGCTGCTGCAGCTGGTCGATGCGAAGGCCGCGTGCCTCGACGGGCTCGAGCTGCTCGATGCGGCGACGCGCCAGACCCTGCGGTCGTGGGGCGCCGAACGCGAGCAGCCGGCGGTGGCGGGCAATGCTTCGCTGCATGGCCTCTTCGAACAGCAGGCCCGTGCGCGTCCGCAGGCCGTGGCGCTGGTCTTCGGCGAACACAGGCTGAGCTACGCGGAACTCAATGCGCGCGCAAACCGGCTGGCGCACCGGCTCATCGCGCTCGGCGTGCGGCCCGAGGCCCGCGTCGGCCTGGCGGTGGAGCGCGGCATCGAGATGGTGGTGGCGCTGCTTGCCATCCTGAAGGCCGGTGCGGCCTATGTGCCGCTGGACCCGGCCTATCCGTCCGACCGCCTGGCCCACATGATGGAAGACAGCGGCATCGCGCTGCTGCTGACGCACAGCGAGGTGCAGCCCGGCCTGCCGCCCAGCGGCGCGGGCGTGCGCGTCCTGGCGCTGGACGCGCTGGAGCTGCAGTCCGAGCCCGATCGCGACCCGGCCGTCGCGCAGCATGCGGACCAGTTGGCCTATGTCATCTACACCTCGGGCTCCACCGGCAAGCCCAAGGGCGCGCAGCTGTGCCATCGCCAGGTGGTGCGGCTGCTGAGTTCGACGCAGGAGTGGCTCCATTTCGGCGCGGACGACGTGTGGACCCTGTTCCACTCCTATGCCTTCGACTTCTCGGTCTGGGAAATGTTCGGCGCCCTGTGCCATGGCGGCCAGCTCGTGGTCGTGCCCTTCTGGATCAGCCGCTCGCCCGACGACTTCCTGGCCCTGCTGCGCGAGCAGCGCGTCACGGTGCTGAACCAGACGCCCTCGGCCTTCCGCCAGCTGATGACCGCGCGCGGACTCTACGAGAACGGTGGCCTGTCGCTGAAGCACGTGATCTTCGGCGGCGAAGCTCTGGAGCCGCAGAGCCTGCGGCCGTGGATCGAGCATTTCGGCGATGCGCAGCCGAGGCTCATCAACATGTACGGCATCACGGAGACCACCGTCCACGTGACCTACAGGCCGATCACGGCGCTCGACCTCGAGGTGTCGCGCAGCCCGGTCGGCGTGAACATTCCGGACCTGGGCATGCATGTGCTGGACCCGGATCTGCATCGGGTGCCGGTGGGATGTGCCGGCGAGTTGTATGTGTCGGGTGCCGGTCTTGCGCGCGGGTATCTGAACAGGAGCGGGCTGACATCCCAGCGCTTCATCGCCGATCCGTTCGATTCGGCGGGCGGTCGCCTGTACCGCACGGGCGACCTGGTGCGCTGGCGTGAAGACGGCCAGCTGGAGTACCTCGGACGCTTGGACCACCAGGTCAAGGTGCGCGGCTTCCGCATCGAGCTCGGCGAGATCGAAGCGCAACTGCTGGCACAGCCGGGCGTGCGTGAAGCGGTCGTGGTTGCACAGGAAAGCCCGAGCGGAGCCCGTCTGGTCGGCTACGTCTGCGGCCACGAAGGCCAGCCGGCGCTGGAGGCTGCTGCGCTGCGCGAACAGCTCGGCGCGGTGCTGCCCGAATACATGGTGCCCGGCGCTCTCGTGGTGCTCGACGCACTGCCGCTGAACGCCAACGGCAAGGTCGACCGCAAGGCGCTGCCCGAGCCCGAGTACGCCACGGTGCACGACTACGAGGCCCCTCAGGGCGAGGTCGAGCAGGCGCTGGCGCAGGTGTGGGCGCAGGTGCTCGGCCTGCAGCAGGTTGGTCGCCACGACAACTTCTTCGAACTCGGAGGCGATTCCATCCTCAGCCTGCAGATCGTCGCGCAGGCTCGCCGCGCGGGCTGGCAGCTCACCCCAAGGCAGATGTTCGAGCGCCAGAGCATCGCCCAGCTCGCGGGCGTGGTGCAGGCGCTCGACCGGGAGGCGGTCGCGGCGCAGGTGCGCGGGCCGGCCGAGGGTGACGTGCCACTGCTGCCGATCCAGGCCGAGTTCTTCGGCATGGAGATGGCGGCACGCCATCACTGGAACCAGTCGGTGCTGCTGCAAAGCCGCGAGGCGCTGGACGTGAAGGCGCTGCGCCAGGCGCTGGCTGCGCTGGCGCAACACCATGACGGCTTGAGGCTGCGCTACCGCCAGCAGGCACAAGGCCAGTGGACCCAACGCTACGAACCCACCTCCGAAGCTGAGCTTCAGGAACTGCTGTGGGTGCGCAAGGCGAAGGACGAAGCCGGCATCGAAGCGCTGTGCGACGAAGCCCAGCGCAGTCTGGACCTGGAGCATGGGCCCCTCATCCGAGCCTTGGTCATCGAGGTCGCCGACGGTCGCTGGATGCTGCTGCTCGCGATCCACCACCTGGTGATCGACGGCGTGTCCTGGCGCATCCTGCTGGAAGACCTGCAAGGCGCCTACCGCGCCAGCATCGCGGGCCGCAGCGTCGAACTGCCCCCGCGCAGCAGCAGCTACGGCGACTGGGCGCAGGCCCTGCAAGGCTACGCACAGGCCAACGCCGACGAACTGACCTACTGGCAGCAAGCCCTGGGCACTGCAAAGGCAGCCTCCCTGCCGTGCGCTAACCCGAACGGCAGCCGCCGCGCGAGCGACCAGTCCAGCGTGAACATCACCCTCGATGCGGCCACCACCCAGCGCCTGCTCAAGGACGCCCCCGCCGCCTACCGCACCCAGGTCAACGACCTGCTGCTGACGGCCCTGGCACGCGCCCTGTGCGGCTGGAGCGGCCAGTCCAGCGTGCTCGTCGACCTCGAAGGCCACGGGCGCGAAGACATCTTCGAGGGGATCGACCTCAGCCGCACCGTGGGCTGGTTCACCAGCGTGTACCCGGTGGCGCTGGCGCCTCAGGGCGAGATCGGCGAAGCGCTCAAGCGCGTGAAGGAGCAACTGCGCCAGGTGCCTCGCAAGGGACTGGGCCACGGCGTGTTCCAGTATCTTGGCAGCGACGCGCAGCGGCAGGCCATCGAGGCGCTGCCCAGGGCACAGGTGGTCTTCAACTACCTGGGCCAGTTCGACGGCAGCTTCGACGAGCAGGCGCTGTGGCGCCCGGCGGCGCAAGGCGGCGGACAGGCCATGGGCGCCGACGCGCCGCAGGCGCACGAGTTCGCGATCAATGCGCGGGTGTACGAGGGCGAGCTGAGCCTGGCTGTGAGCTACGGGCGCGAGCGCCACCGCGAAGAGGACGTGCGGGCATGGACCGACAGGCTGAGTGACGAACTGCAGGCGCTGGTGGCGCACTGCACGGGCGGCGCATCGGGCGTGACGCCCTCGGACTTCGCGCTGGCGGCGCTGACGCAGGCGCAGCTGGATGCGCTGCCGCTGCAGGCGCAGAAGGTGCAGGACCTGTATCCGCTGTCGCCGATGCAGCAGGGCATGCTGTTCCACAGCGTGTACGACGGTGGCGGCACGGCGTACGTGACGCAGCTGCGCATCGACGTGCAGGGGCTGGAGGTGGAGCGCTTCAGGAGCGCGTGGCAGCAGGTGGTGCAGCGTCACGACGTGCTGCGCACGGGCTTCCTGAGCATGGCACAGCCTCCGCTGCAGTGGGTGGCCAGGTCGGTGGAGCTGCCGATGGCCGTGCACGACTGGCGCGGGCGCGCCGACCAGGCGCAGGCGATCGAGGCATTGGCGCTCGAGCAGCAGGCGGCCTTCGACCTGGCCGCGCCGCCGCTGATGCGGCTCGCCGCGATCCGCATCGACGACCTGCGCCACCGCTTCATCTGGAGCTGCCATCACCTGCTGCTGGACGGCTGGAGCATGTCGCGCCTGTTCGGCGAGGTGCTGCAGGCCTACGACGGCGTGGCGACGGAAGAGCCGGCGTGCAGCTACCGCGACTACATCGCGTGGCTGGCCGCGCGCCCCGCAAAGGAGGGCGAAGCCTACTGGCGAGGCCGGCTGCAGAAGATCGACGCGCCGACGCTGCTCGGCACGGCACTGGAGCCGCCGGCCACGGGAGAGGGCCATGGCGAAGTCGGCAACGCGCTGGACGTGGTGGGCACGCAGGCCCTGCAGGCCTTCGCCCGCCGCGAGCGCGTGACGCTCAACACCCTCGTGCAGGGCGCATGGTCGCTGCTGCTGTCGCGCTACACCGCGCAGCAGACGGTGGTGTTCGGCGCCACGGTGGCGGGCCGCCCCGCGGGGCTGGTGGGGGCCGACCGGATGCTGGGCCTTTTCATCAACACGCTGCCCGTGGTCGTCGATGCCGCGCCGGCGCAGCGGCTGGGCGACTGGCTGCGCGATCTGCAGGCGCAGAACCTGGCCTCGCGCGAGCACGAGTACACGCCGCTGCACGAGATCCAGCGCTGGGCGGGGCAGGGCGGCCAAGGCCTCTTCGACAGCATCGTCGTGTTCGAGAACTACCCGATCGACCAGACGCTCGCCGGCCGCGCCGACCAGGGCCTGAAGTTCGAGCAGGCCGAGTCGGTCGACGTCACTCACTATCCGATGGACGTGGAAGTCCACCTGGGCGAGGTGCTGACGATCAAGCTCAAGTACCTGCGCGAGCGCTTCAAGGAGGCCGACGTGCAGGCGCTCTCGCAGCAGCTCTTCGGGCTGATGGACATGATGAGCCGCGACGGCTCGCAGGCGCTGCGCGACCTGGACACGCTGACCTCCGCGCAGCAGTCCGAGATCGCGCGCCTGGGCCGCAGCGGGCGCCACGGCTTCCTGCGCACGCCGGTGCACCAGCTCATCGAGCAGCAGGCGCGCATGCAGCCCGAGGAGATTGCGCTGCTGATGGGCGATGCCGAGCTGAGCTACGCGCAGCTCAACGCGCGCGCGAACCGGCTGGCGCATGCGCTGATCGGGCGAGGCGTGCGCGGCAACGCGGTGGTGGCGGTGTCGCTGCAGCGTTCGCTGGAGACCATCGTCGCGCTGCTGGCCGTGCTCAAGGCCGGCGCCGCCTATCTGCCGCTCGACCCGGACTATCCGCAGGACCGCCTGCATTTCATGTGCAAGGACAGCGGCGCGCGGCTGATGCTCACGCAGCGCGCCGTGCTGCCGCGCCTGCCTTCGATGGCCGACACGCTCGTGCTCGACGAGGTGGAGCTGGCCGGCTGGCCCGCCCACGATCCGGAAGTCGCGGTCCACCAGGACCAGCTGGCCTACGTGATCTATACCTCGGGCTCGACCGGCCAGCCCAAGGGCGTGGCGGTGTCGCACGGGCCGCTCAGCATGCACTGCCAGGCCACGGCGGAGATCTACGGCATGGTGGCGCGTTCGTGCGAGCTGCACTTCATGTCGTTCTCGTTCGACGGCGCGCACGAACGCTGGCTCACTGCGCTCACCGTGGGCGCGAGCCTGGCGCTGCGCGACAACGAGCTGTGGACGGCCGAGCAGACCTGCGACGCGCTGTACCGCTACGGCGTGACCAACGCGGCCTTCCCGCCGGCCTACCTGAGCCAGCTGGCCGACTGGGCGCAGGCGCTCGGCGAGGCGCCGCCGGTGGAGCTGTACGTGTTCGGCGGCGAGGCGATGCCCCGCGCGGCCTACGACAAGGTGCGCCAGTCGCTGCGGCCGCGCACGCTCATCAACGGCTACGGGCCGACGGAAACCGTGGTCACGCCGCTGATCTGGAAGACCAGTGCGGACCGCGGCTTCGAGGAGGCCTACGCACCCATCGGCCGGCCGGTGGGCGAGCGCACGGTCCACGTGCTCGATGCCGAGCTGAGGCCTGTCGCACGCGGCAGCGTCGGCGAGCTCTACATCGGCGGCTACGGCCTGGCGCGCGGCTACCTGGGGCGCAGCGCGCTGACGGCGGAGCGCTTCATTGCCGATCCGTTCGACAACACCGATTCGGGCGGACGCCTGTATCGCACCGGCGACCTGGTGCGTTGGCGCGAGGACGGCAACATCGCCTACATCGGGCGGGCCGACCAGCAGGTGAAGATCCGCGGCTTCCGCATCGAGCTGGGCGAGATCGAGGCGCAGCTGCGCGAGGTGCCGGGTGTGCTGGAGGCCGCGGTGCAATTGCACGAAGGGGCCTCGGGCCGCCAGCTGGTCGGCTACATCGTGCCGATGCCGAGCGGACCGCGCGCGCAGCTTTCGCAGCAGGCCCTGCAGCAGCTGCGCCGGCGCCTGCCCGAGCACATGGTGCCCGCGCACCTGATCGTGATGGACGCGCTGCCGCGGCTGATCAGCGGCAAGCTGGACCGCCATGCGCTGCCCGAGCCGGGCGTCGATGCGCAGCGCGAGATCAAGGCGCCGCGCAACGAAAGGGAACGCCGGCTCGCGGCCATCTGGGCCCAGGTGCTGGGCGTGGAGTCGGTGGGCATCTCGGACAACTTCTTCGAGCTGGGCGGCGACTCGATCCTGAGCCTGCAGGTGATCTCCAAGGTGCGGCAGGCCGAACTCGGGTTCCAGCTGCGCCTGCGCGACCTGATGCGCCATCCGACCATCGAGGCGCTGGTGGAGCAGCTTGCCGATGCCGCCCCCGCGCAGCCGGCGCAGGCCGCCGCGGTAGAGGCGCAGGGCACACTGCCGCTCATTCCGATCCAGGCCTGGTTCTTCGACACGCCCATTCCGCGGCGCCATCACTTCAACCAGGCGCTGATGCTGGAGACGGCGAAGCCGCTGGACGAATCGCTGCTGCTGCGGGCGCTCGATGCGCTGGCGGCGCATCACGACGCGCTGCGGCTGCGCTTCGAGCAGCAGGCCGACGGGCGCTGGCAGCAGAGCTACAGCGCGCAGGCCGAGCCGCGCGACCTGCTCTGGAGCCGCGAGGTCGTTGATGCCGAAGAAATCGGCCGTGTGGCGGACGCGGCGCAGCGCAGCCTGGACCTGGCGAAGGGACCGGCGTGGCGCGTGGTGCACATGCGCCATGCGGACGGCAGCGCGAGGCTGCTGCTGGTGGTGCATCACCTGGTGGTGGACGGCGTGTCGTGGCGCGTGCTGCTGGAGGACCTGCAGGCGGTCTACGGCCAGCTCGGCGAAGGCCGTGCGGTGCAGCTGCCCGGCAAGACCGCGTCCTTCAAGGCCTGGGCCGAGCATCTCCAGGGGCTGGCGCAAGGCACGGAACTGGACGGCGAGCTCGACTACTGGCGCACGCAGCTGCAGCCGGTGGCCGACATTCCGAGGGACCGGCCGGTCGAAGCGCTGGTCGATCGCGATGCGCTGACGCAGCGCATGCGCCTGGACAGCGAACGCACCGCCCAGCTGCTGCGCGTGGCGCCCTCGGCTTACGGCACGTCCATCGACGACCTGCTGCTGGCTGCGCTGTCGAGAACGGTCTGGCGCTGGAGCGGCGAGTCGGAGACGCTGGTCCAGCTCGAAGGCCATGGCCGCGAAGCCGATGCCGCAGGGCTCGACCTGAGCCGCACGCTGGGCTGGTTCACCAGCGTCTATCCGGTGCGGCTGCGCGAGGGCAGCTCGCCGGTCGAGGCGCTGATCCTCTCGGCCAGGCAGCAGCGCATGGATGTGCCTCGCCGCGGCATCGGCCACGGCGTGCTCAGGTACCTGCGGCCGGACGCCGCCCCGCTGGGCCCGGCGCAGGCGCGCATCACCTTCAACTACCTGGGCCAGTTCGACCGCAGCCTGGGCGGGGACGATGCGATGTTCAAGCCGGCGGCGGAGCATCCGGGGCCGGTCCACGACGAGGAAGCGCCGCTGGCCAACTGGCTGGAGATCGCGGGCAACGTGTACGAGGGGCAGCTCTCGATGAGCTGGATCTTCAGCCGCGCGATGTACGACCAGGCGACGGTGGAGAAGCTGATCGGCTTCTACCGCGAGGCGCTGGAGGAGATCGTGGACCACTGCGTCGCGGTGGCGCAGGCCGTCCGGTAGGCAAAAGGCCGGCGAAAGGCAGGCGACAAAAAAGGCCGGCCCCCGAAAAGGGGGCCGGCCTTCTTGCTTGCCGGCACCGGCCGGTGCCGGCGCCGCGTGACAGCAATCAGAGCTTGTAGGTCAGCTTCAGCCAGACGTTGCGCGGACGGCCGTAGGTGTAGCCGTTGTAGCCGCCGAGGCCGCTGTAGTAGCGCTTGTCGGTCAGGTTCTCGATGTTGAGCGAGGCGCTCAGCTTCGGGTTGATCTCGTAGCGCGCCATCAGGCCGATGAGCGTCAGGCCGCCCTGGGTCGCGCGGCCCAGGCCGGAGGCTTCGTCGTAGTAGATGCTGCTCTGGTAGCTCAGGTTGCCGCCGATGGTGAGCTTGCTCCAGTCGCCGGGCAGGCGGTAGCTGGTGCTGACGCGGAACAGGCGGTTGGGGATGGTGGGATCGAGCAGCACGCCGTCGTTGTCGCGCTTGGCGTGGTAGGTGTAGCCCGCCAGCACCTGCCAGCCGGGAGCCAGCTCGCCCGAGGCGGTCAGCTCGAAGCCCTTGCTGCGCGCGCCGGGAACCGCGCGGTAGGGAGTGCTGCCGTCGGGCAGCAGGCCGGCGCTGGTGTCTTCCACCGGCACGTTGGTCTGCTTTGTGCGGAAGACCGCGAAGCTGGTGTTGAGCTTGCCGCCGAAATGCTCGCCCTTGATGCCGATCTCGTAGTTCTTGCCGCGCTGCGGGGCGATCAGGCTGTTGCTGCTGTCGCGCTCGGTGTTCGGAAGGAAGATGTCGGTGTAGCTGCCGTAGAGCGAGAACTCCTTGCTCAGGTCGAACACGATGCCGGCATAGGGCGTGACGACGCCGCTCTCGTGCGAGCCCGGGTTCCGGGTCAGCGTGCCGGCCACCTGGTTGCGGTTCAGGGAGTTGTCCTTGTACCAGGTGCCCCGCGCGCCCACGATGACGGACAGCGGATCGGCAATGCGCAGGCGGGTCGAGGCGTAGATCGCCTTCTGCGTCACCTGGCCCGACAGGGTGTACGACTTGTAGGGGAAGGAGGTGACCGCGGGGAAGGACTGCAGCGTGTAGAAGTTCAGCGGCCGGGTGTCGAAGGCGGTGGCGGCCGCCAGGTTGGTGTCGATGGAGTAGTCGTAGTCGTTGTAGCTCATCCCGATGACTGCCTCGTGCTTGCGGCCGAAGGCTTCGAAGGGGCCGCGCAGGTAGGCGTCGAACGAGGTGTTGTTCGCCTTCGCGGGGTTGTCGCGGATGTCGATGGTGGAGTCGCCCGTCACGCCGTCGACGGGATAGAAGGTGTTGAGGTCGCCCGAGGCCCGCTTGCGCTTGCTCTTGGTGTAGCTGCCGTCGAGCTTCAGGCGCCAGCCGTTGCCCAGCTGTTGGTCGAGACTCGCGAAGAGCTTGTCCGAATACATGTTCCAGTAGCTCCAGGGCGCGCTGGAGTTGAAGGAGCGCGGCAGGTTCGTGCGCGTGCCGTCGCTGAAGAAAAGCGGGGCCTGGCCGAAGTTGGCGCCGTCGGTGGCGGTCTTCTGGTGCTCGATGCCCACGGACAGGGTCGTGGTGGGCGAGAGGTCGGCCTCGAGGATGCCGTAGAGCACGTCCTCGGCGGTCTTCTTCGATTCGATGAAGCTGTTGCCCGCGGTGCGCGAGGCCACGAACCTGCCGCGCAGCGTGCCGGCGGCATTGAGCGGACCGCCCACGTCGACTTCGGCGTTGTATCGGTTCCACGAGCCGATGCCGCCGGTCACATGGCCCGAGAACTCCGAAGTCGGCCGCTTGCGCACCAGGTTGACCACGCCGCCGGGCGAGCCCGTGCCATTGAGCAGGCCGGCCGAGCCGCGGATGATTTCGACGCGGTCGTAGATGGCGGTGCTCAGCATGCTGGCCTCGCCCGCCACGGAGTTGAAGGACAGCGTGGGGACGCCGTCGATCATGGTGCCCAGGGCGAAGCCGCGGGACGTGAAGTTGACCCGCTCGTCCAGGCGGTCGGAGACGATGCCGGGCGTCTGGCGCATCACGTCGTCGAGTGTGACGAGGTTCTGGTCTTCCATCTGCTGGCGGCCGATCACGGTCACGGCCTGGGGCGTCTCGCGCAGGGAGAGGTCCATGCGCGTGGCGGTCGATGCCGAGCGGGCGGTGTAGGAGCCGGTGCCCTCGGTGGTGCCGTCGGCGGTGGCCTGGACCGTCACCGGGGGCAGCGAAGTACCGCCGGTGGCGGTCGACGCACGCTGGATCGTCACTTGCGACGAGCCGTTGCGCACCGCGACGAGACCGCTGCTGGCGAGCAGCCGGTCCAGCGCCTGCTGCAGCGTCAGCCGCCCGGACACGGCGGGTGCGCTGATGCCGGTCACCATGTCGCCGGCGGCGAACACCTGGGCGCCGGTCTGCCGCGACAGCTCGTTCAGCGCCGCCGCCAGGGGCTGCGCGGGCACGCTGATGTCGAAGGTCGGCGCGGTCGCCTGTTCGGACGCCTGGGCCGAAGCGAGACTGCTCCAGCTGACGAAGGTGGTTCCGAAGGCAGCGGCGAGCGCGGCGCTCAGAAGGCGATGGCGAGGCGAAGAACGCATGGGTCAGGGCTCCAGGTCAAGTAAATGCGACGTATTCCTAATTTCGGACGCCATGGCTCGCGAAAAAACCGCAGCCCTGGCGCTTCTCAAAGTAAGACGTTTGAACTCGCCAAACAGAGACACCCTGTTTCGGCCAAGGCATGCCGCGACGCTTGTACTGCCTCTTTTTTCAGCGCTTGCGCAGTTCCACGCTGCCGTCGGGACGGGTGTCGGTGGTTACCGGGAGGATCGTCGGCAGCACTTCCACCAGGCCGACGGAGTCGCTGGTGCGGAAGCGGCCGGACAGGCGCAGGGCGTCGATGCGCGCGTCGGCGCTGACGATGGGGCGGGCCCGGTAGCTGTTGACCGCCGCCAGGGCTTCGCTCAGCGGCGTGTTGTCGAACACCAGCCAGCCGTCGCGCCAGGCCGACAGGGCGCGGGTGTCGGACTGCCGCACGGCGTCGGCATGGCCGTCCTGCACCTCCACGAGCTCGCCGGCGCGCAGGTCGACGACCTCCGCTGGAGGCGTTGAGCCTTCCGCGTTCTGGCGGGCGCGCACCTGCACGCGAACGTGCCCTTGCTCGACCCCCACGGTGATCGGCCCGCCGCGGTCGCGCACGGTGAAGACGGTGCCGACCACCTCGATGACCGCGCCGCGCGTGTGCACCCGGAAGGGGCGTTGCGCGTCGTGCGCCACTTCGAAGCGCACTTCGCCGCGCGCCATGTCGACCACGCGGTGCCTGCGGTACAGCGTGACCTCGATGGCGCTCTGCGGCGCGATGTCGATATGGCTGCCCGATGCGTCTCCCGCGCCGTCGGGCAGCGTCACCTTCAGCATTTGCGCGGTGCGGGTGCTGTAGGCGGAGCGAAAGACGGGCTGTTGCCAGTACCACTGCACGCCGCGGCCCGCGACGAGGCCGCCGCCGACCAGCCCCGCGATCGACAGCAGCAGCTTGCGGCGCTGGGGCGAGCGGGCGGACGTGGCCGCCGCGGCTGCCGCCATGCCGGCCGTTGGCGTGTCGAAGTGCGCGCGCAGGTCGTCGGCCATGCCGCCGAGCATGTCCCAGCGGTGGCGTGCCTCGAGGAGTGCCGCGGCGTGCTCTGGCGATCTGTTGCGCCACTGGTTCAGGGCGATGCGGGCGCGCTGCGCGGCCTCGGCCGGCGCGGCGATCTCGCCCTCGACGATCAGCGCGAGCGCGCGCTCGATCAGCCGTTCGCGCGGTGCGCCCATCGCCATGCCGCCGTTCACGAGAAGTCTTCGGCCAGCGCGGCGTCGAAGCCCGCGTGACCTTGCACGTGCGGCGGCTCGATCAGCTCGGCGCGCAGCTCGGCGAACACCCGCGAGCAGTCGATGGTGGCGCGCAGCAGGTGCTTGGCCACGGCCATCTCGGTGATGTCGAGCTGCTGCGCGATCTCGGCGCGCGTGTGTCCGTAGGCGCGGAACAACAGGAACACTTCGCGCCGGCGGGGCGGAAGCTTTTCCATGGTCTCGACCACCCGCGCCAGCACGCGCTGCTGCGCCAGGACGAATTCGCTGGAAGGCGCCACAAGGCTGGAGCCGATGGTGGCGTGCGAGCCGACCCATTCCTGCGCCACCTTGCGGCGGCGCGCCTCGTCGATGCAGAGGTTGCGCGCCACGCGAAAGAGCAGTGCGCGGGGCGATTCGATGCCGCCGCCGTTGTCCTTCGGGTCATCGGACGCCAGGTCGATGCGGGCGGCGCCGGGCGACTTCGTGGCCTGCGCGTACACCCGCTCGAAGCTCGACTGTGCGATGTCCGCCGCGTAGTGAGGGTCCCTCAGGTCGCGAGTGAGCTGTCGGCGCAAGTCCGCATAGTGAGCTACAAGTTCCTGGACGAGGTCACGCATCCGGCAGCCTTCTCGCAAGCATCGACGATGGGCCCCGGAAACCGGCCGCCGGTCATGCCCGCGAGATCGCAGCCTCCTTCCGGAGGCAACGAAATGGCGACGATGGCTCTGCGTTTCGGTGACCCCGGGGGATGGGGTTAATAAGAACTATTCTTATTAAGTGTATCACCGAGCTGCGTCTTTCCAGTGTCAGAGCACCGCGGTCGCGCGCGGCGCGCGTTCCGCGGCGGGTGCCTGCTGCACCGAACGCGGATTCGCATTCAGCAGCGCCTGGCCGATCTCGTCGGATCGGATCGCCGTGACCGACAGCAGCGTGTCGCTCAGCCCGTGGCTCGTCTCGCACGCACCCTGCAGGAAGATGCCCGGCTTGAGCTCAGGCGAGCCCTGCAGCCTGTAGTGCCGGTCGACGGCGAAGTCGCCCAGATACGGCGCGAGCGGATCGAGCAGCGTCCTGTGCGCATCGCGACCGTAGCCCGTGGCCAGGATCACCACGTCGTAGGCCTGGTTGCCGCGCTGCCCGCTGTTGAGATCGTGCAGCGACAGGTGGATGCCGTCCGCGCCAGCGCGCACCGCCGTCACCTCGTGGCGGCGCAGGAAGCTGTGGCGCGCCACGCCCGCCACGCGCTGGCGGTAGAACACGTTGAAGATCTGCTGGATCAGTTCCAGGTCGGGCGCCGCGTAGTTGGTGTGCCAGAACTCCTCCAGCAGTTCGGCGCGCTCGGGCCCGGAGCGGTTGAACACGAAGTCGGTGAAGTCGGCGTTGAAGATCTCGTTGACGAAGGGGCTGTCGTCCGAAGGCTTGATCGAACGCGCCCGCATGATCAGGTCGACCCCCGGCTTGTTCGGGTGGCTCTGCAGGTCCATGAAGATCTCCGCCGCGCTCTGGCCCGCGCCGACGATGGCGATGCGCTTCGCGTCGGGGTGCTTCGCTATCGCCTCCAGGTAGCTGCTCGAATGGAACACGCGCACATCGTCCCTGAAGGGCTGGAAGCGCGCAGGAATGTTCGGCACGCCGCCCACGCTCACCACCAGGTTGCGCGCCAGCCGCTCGCGCACCGTGCCGTCGGCTTCGCGCGAGCGCACGCGCAGCATCTGCACCTCGGTGCCGCGCATCTCCGGCACCACCTCGAACACGGCCTCCCCGTACGCGCAGCGGTCCTCGAACTGCGCCGCGGCCCAGCCCAGGTAGTCGTTGAACTCGTGGCGGCTCGGGAAGAAGGTCTTGAGGTTGACGAAGTCCTGCAGGCGCTGCTTCTCGTGCAGGTAGTTCAGGAAGGTGAAGCGGCTCGCCGGATTGCGCAGCGTCGCCAGGTCCTTGATGAAGGAGATCTGCATGTGCGCGTTGTCCAGCAGCATGTTCTTGTGCCAGACGAAGCCCGGCTGCTTCTCGATGAACAGCGCGTCCACGAACTGGCCGTGGTGGCGCTTCTCGTCGAGGGCGATCGCCAGGGCGATGTTGGACGGGCCGAAGCCGACGCCGATCAGGTCATGGATTTGCATATGAGGTGTCCTCGGTGGGAAGTTCGGCGCGCTCGGCCGAAGTTGGCGAAATGGGGGACTCCCCTCGGGGAATCCAGAGAGCCTCGCCGAAGAAGCGTTCGCGCAGCAGCATGCCCAGCATGGCCCGCTTGTGCGGAAAGTCGAACTCCTTCACGTGCGCATAGCCGCAGCGGCCCAGGCTCTTGATCATCTTGTGGTTGTCCGCGCGCGGCTCGATCACGATGCGCTGCGTGCGGCAGTCGTCGAGAAAGAGGTAGTGCGAAACCGACGGCATCCATGCCGTGAGAAACGGCTTGCCGCGAAAGCGCGCCTCGCCGATCAGCGCGTGCCAGCCTCGGTCATGGTCGCCCGCGTCGTAGAAGGGCGCGATGCGGTCTTCCTTGGCCCAGTACACCTCGAAGTAGCCGAAGGCCTCGCCGTCGAGCCGGCCGATCAGCCCCGTCACGCGCGGATCGGCCGCAATGGCGTCGAGATACGCACGGTGCTTCGCGAGGTCGCCCTGTTCCTCCCAGAAGTGCGCGACCACAGGGTCGTTCATCCAGCGGTTGAAGGCGGGAAGGTCGCGCTCGATGTCCACGGTGTCGAGCGTCAGCGTCTGCGACAGCCACGGAATGTGGCGCTGGTAGACCGTACCCGCAGGCTTGGCCGGCCGCAGCGGATGGCGCTTGCCCTGGCTCATCACGAGGCGCTGCGCAAAAGGCTCGCGCGGATTGCGCTGCCACACGCGTGGCAACTGCCAGAAGGTTTCGCGCAACACGTTCGGCAGTTGGCCGTTGGAAAGGCCGACTGCGCCGCCGTCCACCAGGCGCGCGATGCTCGATTGCGGCACCTGCAAGGCCAGCGTCTTGCACTCCGGATGTCGAACGAAGGCGGCTTCGATGGCCGCCAGCAGATGAGTCTCCTCCAGCGCCGCGCCGTCGTCCTGCGGCCATTCCAGACGCAACGTGCCGGCCTGCTCGCGCAAGGCCCAGCGGGTGGCGCGCTCGTTGCCGCCCTGCGGACCGACCGTGAGCTTCGTCGCGTCGAGCCGCACTTCGAGCGGATGGCCGTCGGGGTGCGCATGGAACACCCATGCGCCGATCGCCGAGGGTGCCGGTGCTGTCGCCCCTGCCGGCCGCTGGAAAGCCTCGGCCAGCACCCGTGCGAGCGAGGAGCGCAGCGCGTCCGTTTCCTCCACCACCTGGCTCAGCCGCGCGAAGTCGTGGACCATGCCTTCATGCACGGCCAGGTGCGTACGCACGCCGGCCTCTTGCAGGCGTGCGGCGTAGGCCTTGCCTTCGTCCACCAGCGGGTCGTACTCCGCCAGCACGATGTGCACGGGCGCGAGGCCCGAGAGATCTTTCGCGGCGAGCGGTGCGAAGCGCCAGTCGTGGCGGTCGTCCTCGCTGCGCAGGTAGTGGCCGAACATCCATTGCAGCGTGCGCTGCTCGAGCAGGTGCCCCTTCGCGTAGCGCCGGTGCGAATCGCTGTCCTGCCGGATGCTGGTGCAGGGATACAGCAGCAACTGCAGCAGCGGCTGCGGGCGACCGGCGTCGCGCGCGGCGAGCGCCAGCGTCGTGGCCAGCGTGCCGCCGACGCTGTCGCCGCCGAAGGCGACGCGCGCGGTGTCCAGGCCATGCTCGCTGCCGTGTGCCGCGAGCCACAGGGCGGCGTCTTCGGCGTCGTGGAAGGCGGTCGGGAACTTGTGCTCCGGCGCGAGGCGGTAGTCGACCGCGAGCACCGCGCACGCCGCGCGTTGCGCCAGCGCGCGGCACAGCGCATCGTGAGAGTCCAGCCCGCCGACAACGTAGCCGCCGCCGTGAAAGTAGAGCAGCGCAGGCAGCGGCGCGGACGTGGAAGCGCCCCGGTACAGCCGGGCGCGAAGCGATGCGCCGTCGCGTGCCGGAAAGACGATGTCCTCGACGGGAAGATCGGGGCCGACGCCGTCCAGCGCCAGTGTCGACTGGTCGTAGCTGGCGCGCGCCTGCGCGGGCGACATGTCGCACATCGGCGGGCGTCCATCCTCCTCGGCGATGGCGGCCAGTTCGAGAAAAGCTTCTAGGTCGGGATGCAGTGGCATGGGAGTCGCAGTTGCATCCGTGAATGGATGCTTATCCGCAAAAGACGCGCGGCACGGCTGTTTGTTTAGGCCGGCGCCCGCGCCTTGCGGAACTCCGGTGCCAGCGGGCACACGCCGCAGTAGCCTTCCTCGGGCAGCAGGTAGTAGAGGCAGCACTGCCGGTGCAGCGTGACCGAAGCCGGCGTGCCGGACTGCATCCGCACCACCTTGCGCTGCATCGTGAACATCGGGTTGTCGGCGCAGCCCCAGCGCGGCTGGTGCAGCAGGTGGTCCAGGTCCTTCGCGACGGACGGCGCGTGGCCGCTCAGCAGCAGGCCCTGCTCGAGCACGGGCTGAAGGTAGCGCGCGGCATTGCCCCAGAGGATCTTCGGCGCGATGCGCGTCAGCCGGGTCAGCTGCGCGAAGAGCGGGGCGAGATGCTCGAACAGCAGCGCCGCGTAGCGCACGGCGGTGTCGGTGCCCGGCCGTGCATGGCCCTTGTGCGTGATGTGAAAGCGCCGCGGCACGGCGCTGTCGTCGTCGTCGAAGCTGATCCACACCTGCGAGGGCGCCATCGGAAACTCGTGCTGCAGCAGGCTGGCCGCGGCGGCCACCGGGGGCAGCAAGGCATCGAGGTAATGCATGCTCCATGCAGATGCTGCCGGGCGCAGGTCGGACCCGCGAACGCGGCGGTGGCGGGCGTGCCGCTGCAGCAGCGAGCCAAGAAGCTCCGGCCTGGCGATCAGCTCGGCCACCCGCACGGCGCCCGCGGGCGGCTGCGGCGCGCAGGCCAGCGTTTCGCCATAGGCCGCCCATTCGCCACGGAAGATCGGCGCCAGCAGGGGAATCATCGAAAGAAAAGACCGGGCGCGGCCGCGCAAGTCGTCGTGCTCATCCAACAGGAGACGGATGAGCCGCCCGAAGGTTTAGTGCGGCGCAATAGTTCACGAAATTGCGACGCGGAGATGACACGCGCTAAACATCCGCCGGCGGGTCGCGTCTATCCACGCATCCACAGCAGTCCATGCCTCCAGATGCGATGAACTCCCGACACCACGTTCCTTCCGATCCGGCTTTCAGCGAGGCCTGGCGGCTCTTTCGCGAGCTGCACGACGCGCCGTCGCTCCAGAGCGCGGAGAAGCTGGTCGTGTGGCTGGGGCGCGATGCCCGGCATGTGCGCGCGCTCGACGAGGCCCTGACCCTGTGGGCGCTGGCCGGCGCGGCGATGGTCGGGTCCGCGCCCGGCGACGAGTCGTGCCAGGAGCCGACGCTGCAATAGCCGGTCGCTAAACATTCCGGCCGCCGCAGCGTCATACCGGCATGCAAACCCAACCCGCCAGCGCCAAGGCAACCGATCTGCTGAAGCTGCTGAAACCCTTCGCTCCCTGGATCCTGCTGTCGGCCGTCACCGGCATCGCGGCCGGCGCCGCCACCGTGTCGCTGCTGGCGACCATCAACGAAGTGCTGAGCCGGCCCGGCGGCATGGCCGGCGGCCTGCTGCTGACCTTCATCGCGCTGTGCGTGGTGGCGCTGGTGGGCCGCGCGCTCTCGGACATGTCGAACAACGTCGTGGGCCAGCGCCTGGTGGCGCAGGTGCGCAAAGACCTGGCCATGCGGATCCTCGCGGCGCCCATCGATGCGCTGGAGCGCTACCGCATGCACCGCCTGATGCCCGTTCTCACGCAGGACGTGGACATGATCAGCGACGTGGCCTTCATGCTGGCCGCCACCATGATCTCGCTGGCCATCGCACTGGGCTGCCTCGGCTACCTCGCGTGGCTCTCTCCGGCGCTCTTCGGCCTGCTGGTGGTGGCGATGCTGATCGGCGTTGCCATCCAGAGCTGGGCGCACGGGCGCGGCATCGCGGGCTTCTTCCAGTCGCGCGAGAAGGAAGAACTGCTGCACAAGGCCTACCGCGGCATCAGCGAGGGCGCCAAGGAGCTGCGCATGCACCGCGCGCGCCGCGCCAGGGTGTACGAGGGCCAGATCGCCCGGACCGTCGACGCCATCCGCGACATCAACCACCGCGCGATCAACACCTTCGTGCTCGCCACCTCCTTCGGCTCGGCGCTGTTCTTTTTGCTGATCGCGCTGATCCTCGGCTGGGCCGCGTGGCGTACGACCGACCCGGTGGTGCTCAGCGGCTTCGTGCTGGTGCTGCTGTTCATAAAGGGGCCCATCGACCAGATCGTGGGCGCGCTGCCGCACCTGGGCCGCGCCAAGGTGGCTTTCGGACGCATCGCCGACCTGTCGGCGCGCTTCGCCACGCCGGAGCCGCACCTGCATCTCGATTCGCCGCCCACCTCGCCGCCGCTGCGCGACGCCATCGAGCTGCGCGGCGTGCGCTACGCATTCGACGCGCCCGAGGGCAGCGAGCCGTTTGTGCTGGGGCCGGTCGACCTCCAGATCGGCCGCAGCGAGATCGTCTTCGTCGTCGGCGACAACGGCTCGGGCAAGACCACGCTCATCAAGCTGCTGCTGGGCCTGTACGCGCCGCAGCAGGGCGAGGTCGTGCTCGACGGCAAGCCCGTCACGCCCGAGACGCGCGACGACTACCGCCAGCTGTTCACCACTGTGTTCTCCGACTTCTACCTGTTCGAGGACCTGGTCGCGGGCGAGGAGGGCGGCCACCAGGCTTTGCCCGAGACCGCGCTGCCCTACCTGCAGCGGCTGGAGATCGCGCACAAGGTCTCGGTGAAGGACGGCGCCTTCAGCACCACCGACCTTTCCACGGGCCAGCGCAAGCGGCTCGCGCTGGTGCACGCCTACCTCGAAGGCCGGCCGGTGCTGGTGTTCGACGAGTGGGCCGCCGACCAGGACCCGGCCTTCCGCCATCTCTTCTACACCGAGCTGCTGCCCGAGCTGCGCGCCAAGGGGCACTCGCTGGTCGTCATCTCGCACGACGACCGCTACTTCCACGTGGCCGACCGCATCGTGCACATGAAGGCGGGGCGCGTCGCGCAGGTCACGGCCACGCCGGCGCAGGGCCTCGCTGCCTGATCGCGGACGCCAGCCGAACAAGCACGCAACAAGGCAGGAGCGGACGAGCCGGTGGCAGTTTCAGCAGCAATGCAGTACGCGGCGGCGCCCGCGAGCGAGAGCTTCTCGGTACAGCTGCGCAGCATGGGCATACGGCCCACGGTCATTCGACTCTGCGTGCTGCAGACGCTGGCCGAGAGCGGCTCCGAGTGGCTGGGCGGCGAGGAAGTGTTCCGGCGCATGCTCGCGCGCGGCACAGCCACTGGCCTGGCGAGCGTCTACCGCGTGATCAAGGAGCTGGAGAAGGCCGACCTGATCCAGCGCGAATGGGAGCGCAGCCTGGGCGGCGTGCGCGCCGTGCACCGGCTGCGGCGGCCCCAGGCCACGGAAGGCACGGTCCGGCTGAGCTGCGGCGGCTGCAATGCCAGCGTGGAGGTGATCGACGAGGCGCTGCACCGGGGCCTGATGCGCGCCGCGCAGGCGCATGGCCTGAGCGCCGGTGGGCCGGTCACGGTGCATCTGGGTTGCATGAAGTCGGACTGCGCGCGCTGCGACGACGCACTGCCGGCCGCGACCAGCATGCAGAGGGAGAGGGCGGACGCGGCGCGGGCCGCATCCGTCAAGCTCCACGTCCGATAGGCCAGGTCAGGCTAGACCCGGATCACGCGTCCGGGGTTCAGGATGTTCTTGGGGTCGAGCCCGCGCTTGATCGCCCGCATCATCTCCAGCGCCACCGGCGATTTGTGCTTTTCGAGCTTGTCGACCTTGAGCGAGCCCACACCATGCTCGGCGGAGAACGAGCCGCCGAACTTCTCCACCGCGTCGTACACCAACGTGTTGATGCGCTCTTCCTCGTTCTTCAGGAAGGCCTTGGTATCGACGTTCTCCGGCGCCTGAACGTTGTAGTGCAGGTTGCCGTCGCCCAGGTGGCCGAAGTTGACCAGCCGCACGCCGGCGATCTCGCGCGCCAGCAGCGCGTCGGTTTCCTGCACGAAGGCCGGGATGCGCGAGACGGGAATCGAGATGTCGTGCTTGATGTTCAGGCCTTCCTCGGCCTGTGCGAGCGGAATGCTTTCGCGGATGTGCCACAGCTGGTGCGCCTGCGTGAGGTTCTCGGCCACCACGGCGTCGGTCACGCAGCCGTCCTCGAAGGCGGTTTCGAGCAGCGCCTCGAAGCGCGCGCGGGCATGGTCTTCAGACTCGCTGTCGGAGTTCTCCAGCAGCACGCAGTAGGGGACGGCATCGTCGCCGATGAAGGGCACGCGCAGCTGGGGCATGTGCTTGTCGACCAGGCTGAGAGCGAACTTGCCCATCACCTCGAAGCCTGTGAGCCCCGGGCCCAGGTGCTTGTGCGCGAGGCCCAGCAGCGTCACCGCATGGTCGAGCGAAGGCACCGCGGCCCAGGCCGTGAGCTGCGCGGCGGGCAGCGGGTAGAGCTTCATGGTCGCGGCGGTGATGATGCCCAGCGTGCCCTCGCTGCCCACAAAGAGGTCGCGCAGGTCGTAGCCGGTGTTGTCCTTGCGCAGGCCGCTGGTGCCTTCCCAGATCTCGCCCTGCGGCGTGACCACCTCGAGGCCCAGGCACAGCTCGCGCGTGTTGCCGTAGCGCACGACCTGCGTGCCGCCCGCGTTGGTGGCCAGGTTGCCGCCGATGGTGCAGCTGCCCTCGGCCGCGAGGCTCAGCGGGAACAGGTAGCCCTGCTTCTCGGCGGTTTCCTGCAGGGTCTGCAGGATGCAGCCGGCTTCGACCGTCATCGTGAGGTTGGCGGCGTCGATGGTGCGGATCGCGTTCAGCCGCTGCAGGCTCAGAACCACCTGCGTACCGCTGTCGTCCGGAATGGAGCCGACCGCGAGGCCGGTGTTGCCGCCCTGCGGAATCACCGCCGTGCCTGCCGCGGCGCAGGCCTTGACCACGTCGGCCACCTGCTGCGTGTTGGCCGGCCGCACCACGGCCAGCGACTTGCCGCGCGAGCGCTTGCGCCAGTCCTGCTCGTAGGCGGTGAGGTCGCCCTCGTTGAGCACATGCGAGGCGCCGACGATGGCGCGCAGTTGTTCGATCAGGGAAGAAGCAGAAGCGGCAGTGGTCATTGGGCGGAAGCCTCCAGTTGGCGGGCAGCGTTCTTGGCGTGGCGCAGGCGAAGCCGCACGTGCCAGGCGCAGGCGGCGAAGAGCACGAGGCACAGCAGCACCTCGATCAGCGCGAGCACCTGGCCCGTGCCGTTGGTGTCGCTCCAGGCGCGCACCACGCCCTCGGTGAAATAGAGCCAGATCATCAGGCTGACCCAGCGGTAGGTGTACATGCGGTTCTTCCAGAGCCCCGCCAGTGGAATGACCAGCGGCAGCACCTTCAGCGCCATCAGCGAGCCGCCCGGGCGCAAGGGCGCCAGCCAGAGTTCCCAGGCCAGGCCCAGCACGATGAGTCCGACGAGGCTGCCCACGGCGGCCCAGCGGGTGGCGCGAACGGAAGATGGAGGAAGCGGGGTGTCGGACACGGTAGGCGGCGGGCGCTGCGAAAAGGGCGGATGGCATGATACCGGCCATGAATCGACGGCAGCTCTGGAGGGATCTTTCGCGCTTTCCGTGGCGCAACACTGCGGCGGTGCTCGGCGAGCGCTTCCGCGAGGACCGGCTCGGCCTCACGGCCAGCAGCCTGACCTTCACTACCACCATCGCGATGGTGCCCTTCTTCACGGTGGCGCTGGCCCTCTTCACCGTGTTCCCTATGTTCGCGAAGATGCAGGGCCGCCTGCAGCGCTGGCTCATCGAGAGCCTGATTCCCGACAACATCGCGCGACAGGTGCTGGGCTACCTGAACCAGTTCGCGAGCAAGGCCAGCGGGCTGGGCATCGCGGGCCTGATCGTGCTGCTGATCACCGCCATCGCGCTGATCCTCACCATCGACAAGACGCTCAATAACATCTGGCGCGTGCGCTCCCCGCGGCCGTTCGCGCAGCGGGTGCTGATCTACTGGGCCGCCATCACGCTGGGGCCGATCATCCTCGCGGTGAGCCTTTCCACCACCTCGTACGTGGTCTCGGCCACCAGCGACGTGGTGGGGCGCGGCATGGTGAAGCTGTTCTTCGACACCTTCGAGTTCGCATTGCTGGCGGTCGGCATGGCGTCGCTCTACCACTACGTGCCCAACACCAACGTGCGCTGGTCGCATGCGTGGGCCGGAGGCATCTTCGTGGCGGCGGCCATCGAGATCGCCAAGCGCGTGCTGGGCTACTACCTGAGCCTGGTGCCGACCTACTCGGTGCTGTACGGCGCCTTCGCCACAGTGCCTATTCTTCTGGTGTGGATCTACGTGGCCTGGGTGATCGTGCTGCTCGGCGCGGTCATCGCGGCCTACCTGCCCAGCCTGCTGACGGGCGTCGCGCGGCGTGGCGGCACGGCCGGCTGGCCCATGCAGCTGGCCATGGAGGCGCTGCAGCACCTGGCTCGTGCGCAGGCCACGCCGGCCAAGGGCATGGGCGCGACCGAACTGGTGACGCGCATGCGCGTCGATGCGCTGCAGCTCGCGCCGGTGCTCGAGACGCTGGTGGCGCTCGACTGGATCGCGCCGCTGGCGGAAGAGCCCGCCAACGAGGACCCGCGCTACGTGCTGCTCGCCGACCCATCGACGCCCATCGAGCCGTTGCTGAAGGAACTGCTGATGCCGCAGGCCGAGCCGCTTGAGGATCTGTGGCAGAAGGGGCCGCTGCGCTCGCTGAGGCTTGGCGACGTGCTCCTGATCTAGATCTTTACCCTGCCGAGCCAGATATCCCGGTACATCGCCCAGTCGCCCATGAAGGAATAGAGCGGCCGCTTGAACGAGGCCGGCTTGTTCTTCTCGAACCCGAAGTGCCCGACCCAGGCGAAGCCGTAGCCGGCCACCAGCCCGGCCAGCAGCCACAGCGGGTTGAGCGTGGCCACCAGCGCCACCAGGCACAGCAGCGAGATCGTCGAGCCCGCGAAGTGCAGCCGCCTGCAGGTGATGTTGGCGTGCTCGGTCAGGTAGAAGGGATAGAACTCCGCAAAGCTCTTGAATTGGCGCGGATCGACGGCAGATCCCGAGGCAGTCGTGGTGTTCATCCAGGGTCTCCTGTATCCCCCGGATCTCGTGGAATGGGGGCTTTGTCCATAATAGCCACGACCTTCCGGCCGCACCATCCGGCCTTCCGATCACACCACTGACGCATCAGCCTTGAGCGCCCTACCCAGCACCCCCGAATCCGTCGATCCGGCCGGCAGCGATGCGCCGTGGGTCGTCTGCCTTTGCGCCGAATGGTGCGGCACCTGCCGCGACTACCGGCCGTTGCTCGAAGAAGTGGCTCGCGCGCACCCGCAGTTCCGCTTCGCCTGGGTCGACATCGAGGACCATGCCGACATCGCTGACGCCTTCGACGTGGAGACCTTCCCGACCCTCCTGGTCGCGGGCGCCGACGGCACGCGCTTCCTGGGCCCACTGCTGCCGCACGCTGAAACGCTCTCGCGCATGCTTTCTGCATTGCAACCGCCGCAGCCCTCGAGCCTCGACGTCGACCTGCTGCTGGCCGTGCTGAACAAGAAGCCCGCCGTCTTCACGGTCTGACCGGAGCCCCTCCCATGAAAGTCCTGATCTTCGGCGCCACCGGCATGGTGGGGCAGGGCGTGCTGCGCGAGTGCCTGCTGGCGCCCGACGTGGAAAGCGTCGTCGCGGTCGGCCGCAATCCCACGGGGCAACAGAACCCGAAGCTGCGCGACCTGGTCCACAAGGACATGTACGACTACGGCGCCATCGAATCGCAGCTGCAGGGCTTCGACGCCTGCTTCTTCTGCCTCGGCGTGTCGTCGGTGGGCATGAAGGAGCCCGAGTACAAGCGCATCACCTACGACCTGACGCTGGCCGCCGCCACCGTGCTCGCGCGGCTCAACCCGGGCATGACCTTCACCTACGTGACGGGCGCGGGCACCGACAGCAGCGAGCGCGGCAGCAGCATGTGGGCGCGCGTGAAAGGCGCCACCGAGAACGCTTTGCTGCGCCTGCCGTTCAAGGCCGCCTACATGTTCCGCCCCGGCATGATCCAGCCGCTGCACGGCATCCGCTCGAAGACGCCGCTGTACGACGCGGCCATCGTCGTGCTCAGGCCCGTGCTCGGGCTGGCCTTCCGCCTCTGGCCGAACCGGGTGACGACCACCGAGAAGGTGGGCCGCGCGATGCTGGCCGTGGCGCGTAACGGCGCGGCCAAGCCGATCCTCGATCCGGCGGACATCAACGCCCTGGGCTGATCTCTTTCTTCGTTGCGCCGGAAGCCTGCGCGCGCCCCAGCTTGCGCCGGCCCGCGCTGGCGATCGCTGTGACCAGGTGCCGCACGAAGTCCTGCGCCAGCGGCGGCAGCGTGCGGCCTTCGAGCGCCAGCACCTGCAGTTGCCGCTGCTGCAGCGGCGCTTCCGCGAAAGGCCGTGCCACCACCGTGCCCGCGTCGATCAGGTGCATCACCGTGAGCAGGCCCGACAGCATCACGTCGGGCGTGCGCAGCAACGGTAGAAGCACCGACGAGAAGTTGCTCACGAAGAGCGCGTGGTACTGCAGCCCCTGCAGGCTGCAGGCCTGGTCGAAGAGCTGGCGCGCGGTCACGCCCTTGTCGCCCACGGCCAGCGGGTAGCGCACCGCGTCGGCCACCGACACCACGCGCTGGCGCGCGAGCGGATGGTCGGGCCGCAGCACCGCATACACCGGCGCGGTGGCCGAGTGCTCGATCTTCAGGCCCGGCTCGGGCGCGACCACGTACTTGAGCGCGATGTCGGTCTCGCCGCGCGCCAGCAGCGCGCTCACGCCATCGGGCGAGCCCACGTGCAGCTCGAGCTGGCAGCCCGGGTTCGTCGACTCGAAGCTGCGCATCACCAGCGGCATGAAGTGCCCCGCGAAGCCTTCGGTGCAGGCCATGCGGATGCGTCGCGCGCTCTGTCCGCCGAGGTCGCGCACCTGCTCCACCACTTGCTCGATGTCGAGCTGTGCATTGCGCAGGTGCGCCGCCAGCCGCTCGCCGGCAGCGGTGAGCGCCATGCCGCGCGCGTGTCGCTCGAAGAGAGGCGTGCCCAGGCTGTCCTCAAGCTTGGCAATCTGCCGGCTCACCGCCGACGAGGCTACGAACAGCCGGGCCGCAGCCTGGTTGACCGAGCCGCTGCGCGCCACTTCGAGGAAGTGCCGCATCGGGATGCTGAGGAGCGGTAGCGTCATGGCGGAGGGCGAAGCGTCTGGAGTATTGCCTTCAAGGCAATGGTAGCTTGCCAAAACGATGCTGGAAGCATCGGCCCGCAGGCCTTGTACTTGCTCTCCCGACGGACAGAAAGACAAGGAACCCCTTCATGCAACGCACGGACAGCCTCGCCGCTGCAGCCGCCTACTTCGACGCAGGCGGCTTCTTCTCCGACCTCCAGCGCCGCGTCGCCTTCCGCACCGAGAGCGACACCGGTGCCGCCACGCCCGCGCTGGAGGCCTACCTGAGCGAGGAAATGATCCCGCCGCTCGCGGCGCTCGGCTTCGCCTGCGAGGTGATCGCCAACCCGGTGCCCGGCGGCGGCCCCTTCCTCATCGCGCGCCGCATCGAAGACCCGTCCCTGCCCACCGTGATGACCTACGGCCACGGCGACGTGGTCAGCGGGCAGGACGCGCAGTGGCAGGAAGGCCTCGCCCCCTGGGCGCTGACCGTGCGCGGCGAGCGCTGGTACGGGCGCGGCACGGCCGACAACAAGGGCCAGCACAGCATCAACATCGGTGGCCTCGCGGCGGTGCTGGAGGCGCGCGGCGGGCGGCTTGGCTACAACGTGACATGGCTCGTCGAGATGGGTGAGGAGGCTGCCTCGCCCGGCCTGCACGCGGTGTGCGCGCAGCAGCGCGACAAGCTGCGCGCCGACCTGTTCATCGCCAGCGACGGCCCGCGCGTGAGCGCGGCGCGGCCCACGCTGTTTCTCGGCTCGCGCGGCGCGGTCAACTTCAGCCTGCGGCTGCGCGCCCGGCCGCGTGGCTATCACTCGGGCAACTGGGGCGGCGTGCTGGTCAACCCGGGCACGGTCGTCAGCCATGCGGTGGCCTCGCTGGTGGATGCGCGCGGGCGCATCCTCGTCGAGGCCCTGCGGCCTCCACCGGTCACGCAGGCTGTGCGCGATGCGCTGGCCGGCATCGCCATCGGCGGCGGCGCGGACGATCCCGAGCTCGACGAGGGCTGGGGCGAGCCCGGCCTGAGCGCGGCCGAGCGGCTGGTGGCCTGGAACACCATCGAGGTGCTGGCGCTCGGCGCGGGCTCGCCGCAGCGGCCCGTCAACGCGATTCCCTCGGAGGCCGTGGCGCATTGCCAGCTGCGCTTCGTGGTCGGCACGCCGTGGCAGGACCTGGAGAAGATCGTGCGCGGGCATCTCGACGCGCATGGTTTCGAGCAGGTCGAGGTGCAGGTCACGCTGACCGGCGCCGCGACGCGGCTCGACGTCGAGAACCCCTGGGTGGGCTGGGCGCGCCGGTCCATCGAACAGAGCAGTGGCCAGCGCCTGGACCTGCTGCCCAACCTCGCCGGCTCGCTGCCCAACGACGTCTTCGCCGACCTGCTGGGGCTGCCTACGCTGTGGGTGCCGCATTCGTATCCCGCCTGCGCGCAGCACGCACCCAATGAGCACCTGCTCGCGCCGCTGGCGCGCGAGGGCCTGCAGATCATGGCCGGCCTTTACTGGGACCTGGGTGAGCCGGGCCTCGCGCCGTGGGCTGCCGGACGTCTGCCGCAATCCGTTTCCTCCCTTTCCTGACACGCACCATGAGCCTCGCCATTTCCCGCCGCCGATTCGGCTTGCTGCTTTCTGCCTCCGCCGTGCTGGGCGCCCATGCGCCCGCTTTCGCCCAGGGTGCCTGGCCCGACCGCCCGATCAGGCTGGTCGTGCCGTTCCCGCCGGGCGGCGGCACCGACCTCGTGGCGCGCGCGATGGGGCAGACGCTGTCGGAGCACCTGGGCCAGCCTATCGTGATCGACAACAAGCCCGGTGCCTCCACCATCATCGGCACCGACGCGGTCGCCAAGGCCGCCCCCGACGGCTACACGCTGCTGCTGTCGGGCTCCACCAGCTTCAGCGTGAACCCGGCCCTGCGCGCGAAGCTGCCCTACGACACGGTGCGCGACCTCGCGCCCATCGCCATCGTGGCGCGTACGCCGCTGGTGCTGGTGGTGGGCAAGGGCACGCCGTGGCAGTCGCTGCCCGAGCTCATCGCGGCGGCAAAGGCGAAGCCGAAGAGCATCCGCTACGCCACATTCGGCTCGGGTTCGGGGCCGCACCTGGCGGGCGAGCTGTTCGCGCTGGCCGCGAGCATCCAGCTGCAGGACATTCCGTACAAGGGCAGCAGCCAGGGGGCGATGGCGGTGATCGGCGGCGAGATCGAGGTCGGCATCGACACCGTGGCTTCCGTGGCGCCGCACGTGCGCGCGGGCAAGCTGCGCGCGCTCGGCATCGTGGGCGCGACGCGTTCCAGCATGCTGCCCGAGGTGCGCACGCTGGCCGAGCAGGGCCTGCCCGACGCCACCTTCGATGCCTGGTACGGCTTCGCCGCGCCGGCACGCACGCCGGCTCCGGTGATCGACAAGCTCGCCCGCGCGGTGGTGGCGACCATGGGCAACCCGGCGCTGCAGGCGCAGCTGCGCACGCAGGGCATGGAGCCGGTGGCCATCGGCGCGGCGGCGTTCCGCGCGCAGATGGAAGGCGAGATCTCGCGCTACCGCGCGCTCGCCCACCGGGCGGGCATCGCGGCGGAGTAGGCGCTCAGGCGGCCGTCACGAAGTCGCGCAGCGCGAACAGCACCGCGTCGGGCGCCTCGCTCATCAGCGCGTGGCCGGCGTGCACCGTCACCACCTTGGCGTTGCGCGCCTTGCCGACGAGCGCCTTGGTGGCGCGCGGTGGCGTCATCTGGTCGGCGTCGCCCAGCAGGAAGAGCACCGGGCACTGCACCTTCTCCATGGCGGCTTCGCCGTTGGCGTAGTCGTTGCAGGCCTTGAAGCCGATGTGGAACACGTTCGCCTCGCGGTTGCTCGCGAGCACGCGGCGCATCAGCGCGCGCGAGCTGCCGTAGAGCCAGGTGCCCGGGCCGAGCGAGGAGGGCGGCGGCGCCAGCAGCGAGTGCGAGAAGGTGTTGACCATCGCGATGGCGCGCTGCGGGTCGCTCACCGAGCTTTCGAGCAGCGCGGGCGACACGACCATCGGGTAGGCCGTGCCGACCATCGCGAGGTGCGTGATGCGGTCGGGGGCGCGCGAAGCCGTTTCGAGCGCGATCAGCGAGCCGAAGCTGTGGCCGACCAGCGCGGCCTTGCGCACGCCGGCCGCGTCGAGCAGCGCGATGACGAATTGCGCCGCGTCTTCCACGCTGGCCGGCGGCGGGCCCTCGCTCTTGCAGTGGCCGGGCAGGTCGACCGCGAGCACGTTCCAGCCGTGGTTGGCGAACCAGCGGCTCTGCAGGATCCACACGCTGTGGTCGTTGAGCACGCCGTGGACGAAGACGACCGTGGGCTTGGCCGCGTCGAAGGGCTTGCCGCCGGTGTAGCAGTAGGTGGTGTGGCCGTTGACTGTGTAGTTCATGTCAGGCACCCGCCTTTTCCGCGGCCTTCAGGGCGCGCTTGAGGTCGTCGATCAGGTCGGCCGGGTCTTCGAGGCCGATGGACAGGCGGATCGTGCCCTGCGAGATGCCCGCGCCCGCCAGCGCCTCGTCGGTCATGCGGAAGTGCGTGGTGCTCGCGGGGTGGATCACCAGGCTGCGGCAGTCGCCCACGTTGGCCAGGTGGCTGAAGATCTTCAGTGTCTCGATGAAGGCCTTGCCCTGTGAGCGGCTGCCCTTGATGTCGAAGCTGAACACTGCGCCGGCGCCGCGCGCGCCGTGGCGCAGCAGCTTCTGCGCGAGCGCATGGCTCGGGTGCGATTCGATCAGCGGGTGTCCCACGCGAGACACGAAGGGGTGGCTCGCGAGGAACTCGACCACCTTCTGCGTGCTGTCGATGTGGCGCTCCATGCGCAGCGGCAGCGTCTCGATGCCCTGCAATATGAGCCATGCCGTGTGCGGGCTCATGGAGGCGCCGAAGTCGCGCAGGCCCTCGCGGCGGGCGCGCAGCAGGAAGGCGCCCACCGTGCTTTCCTCGCTGAAGACCATGTTGTGGAAGCCGTCGTAGGCCTGGGTCAGCTCGGCGAACTTGCCGGATTTCTCCCAGTCGAAGCTGCCGCCGTCGACCACCACGCCGCCGATGACGGTGCCGTGGCCCGACAGGAACTTGGTGGCCGAGTGGTAGACCAGGTCGGCGCCCCAGTCGAAGGGCTTGATCAGGTAGGGCGAGGTGAGCGTGGAGTCGACCAGCAGCGGCACGCCGGCCTCGTGCGCGATGTCGGCCACGGCCGGGATGTCGAGCACGTCGAGCCCGGGGTTGCCCACGGTCTCGCCGAAGAAGAGCTTGGTCTCGGGGCGTACCGCGGCGCGCCAGCCGTCGAGGTCGCCGGGCTTCACGAAGGTGGTCTCGATGCCGAAGCGGCGCATCGTGTAGTGCAGCAGGTTCTGCGAGCCGCCGTACAGGGCCGTGCTGGCCACGATGTGCGAGCCCGCGCCCATCAGCGTGGCCACCGACAGGTGCAGCGCCGCCTGTCCGCTGGCGGTGGCGATGGCGCCGATGCCGCCTTCGAGCGCCGACACGCGCTGCTCCAGCACCGCGTTGGTCGGGTTGCTGATGCGCGAGTACACGTGGCCGGCGCGCTCGAGGTTGAAGAGGGCGGCGGCGTGGTCGCTCGACTCGAAGACGAAGGAGGTGGTCAGGTGGATCGGCACCGCCCGCGCGCCGGTGGCGGGGTCGGGCGCGGCGCCTGCGTGCAGCGCGAGGGTGTCGAAACCGGGGTCGGAATATCCGGGCATGAGGGCCTTTCTGGGTCTGAGCTGTTGTCTCCTGGCAAAGCCCCGTTACGTCTGCAATTCATGCGTGCGCGACAGGGGCGCTCAGGTCGGCGTCGATTGTGGGCTATATTCAAAAACGTAACCCCCGCCCAGATAGCCGGGATCGAGTTCGAGAGGAGCACACGATGAAAGTCAGCGACATCCTTCGCGTCAAGGGCAATACGCTCTTCACCATCACGCCAGACGACCTGCTGGCAGAAGCCGCCAAGACGATGGCGGAAAAGGACATCGGTTCGCTGGTGGTCATGGAACACGGCGACCTGGTCGGCATGCTCACCTTCCGCGAGGTGATCGTCACCATCGTCGCCAACGGCGGCCAGGTCGGCACCACGCAGGTCCGCAAGGCCATGGACGACGCCCCCGTCACCTGCACGCTGGAAACCGACCTCGACGAGATCCGCCGCATCATGCTGGAGCGCCACGCGCGCTACATGCCCGTGATGGACAAGCGCATGCTGATGGGCGTGATCAGCTTCTACGACGTGGCCAAGGCCGTGGTGGACAGCCAGAACTTCGAGAACAAGATGCTCAAGGCCTACATCCGCGACTGGCCGGAAGAAGACGAAAAGGCCGGCTGACCCGCCGGCCTCCCTTGCCTCCCTTTGCGCGGGGGGCCCTGTTCAGGGCAGCCGCGCGATCTGCGCCTGCAGCAGGGCGTAGAAGCCCTCGGTATCGGCCTCGCTGATCCACAGCGTATTGGGCGTGCGGCGGTTGTAGCCGCGAAAGTCGACCACCGTCGCGCCGGTCGTGAACTCGCCCCTCGTCTCCACATCCACGCTCACCTTCGCGCCCTTGAAGAGCTCGGGCTTCAGCAGGTACGCAATCACGCACGGGTCGTAGATCGGCCCGACCGCCACGCCCCGGCGGCGCAGGCCGTAGGCCATCATCGAGTCGAAGATCTCCGCCACCACCTTGCCGGCGTTGTTGCGCATGGCGCGGAAGGGCGCGATGCGATCGGGCGTCAGCAGCACGCGGCGCGCGGCGTCGTGCGACATGGCCGTGACCGGCACGCCGCTGCGGAACACGATCGAGGCGGCCTCGGGGTCCGCATACACGTTGAAGGTGGCGGCCGGCGTGATGTTGCCGCCCACGCCCCAGGAGCCGTCCATCACCACGATCTCGGCAATGGCCGCCTTGATGTCGGGCGCCGAGTTGAGCGCGGCCGCGAAGTTGGTGAGCGGCCCCAGGCCCACGAGCGTGATGCTCTTCGGCTGGGCGGCGCGCAGCGTCTCGATGATGTACTGCACCGCGTGCTTGGGCTCCAGCGGGCCGCGCGGCTCGTGCAGCGTCGGGCCTTCCATGCCGGTCTTGCCGTGCACGTCGTCGGCGAAGATGGGTTCGCGCACCAGCGGGCGCGGATAGCCGGCGTAGACCGAAACCTCGGGCCGGTTGGCCCAGTCGCGCACGATGCGCGCGTTCTTCTCGGTCACCGTGAGCGGCAGGTTGCCCACGCTCACGGTCAGCGCCTTGATGTCGAGCCGGTCGGTGGCGGCCATGGCCATCAGCAGGGCGATGGCGTCGTCCTGGCCAGGGTCGGTGTCGATGATGACCTGGCGCTTGCCCGTCACAGGCGGGAGCCGGGTGGCGGGCGTGCCGGCGAGCGCCTGTGCCAGTTCGGCCGGGCTCGGGCTCTGTGCGAAGGCCATGCCCGCGAGGCCGGCGGCGGATGCGCCCAGCAGGGCGCGGCGGGACAGCATGGGCAGGGTCTTCTTCACAGGCTCACTCCTTGATGTTGGCGGTCTGCACGATCTTCTGGTTGCGCGCGTACTCGGCCTGCACGAACTTCGCGAAGGACTCGGGCGTGCCGCTGCCCGGCAGCGCACCTTGCTCCACGAGCTTGCTGCGCACGCCTTCTTCCTGCAGCACGGCATTGAGCTCCTGGTTGATCTGCGCGACCACGGCAGGCGGCGTCTTCGCGGGCGCGAAGATGCCGGTCCAGCTCACCATGTCGAAGCCCTTGAGGCCGGGCATCTCGTCGAAGGTGGGCACATTGGGCAGCGCGGCCAGCCGCTTGGTGCCGGTGATGCCCAGCGCCTTGAGCCGCTTGCCGTTCACGTGCGGGATGGCGCTGGTGCTCACCAGCATCGCCAGGTCGACCTGCTCGCCGATCACGTCGGTGGCGATCTGCGCGCCGCCGCGGTAGGGCACGTGCGTGACGAAGATGCCGCTGCGTTCCTTCAGCAGCTCCATCGCCAGTTGCAGCACGGTGCCCACGCCCGAGGTCGCGTAGTTGTATTTGCCGGGCTTGGCCTTGGCCAGCTTCACGAAGTCGGAGAAGGTCTGTGCCTCGAGGCCGGGCCGTGCCACCAGCACCATCGGCGCGGTGTTGAGCATGCCCACCGGCGCCAGGTCCTTGAGCGGATCGAAGCGGAAGGCCGAGGGGTTCACCAGCTTGCCGATGGCGATGGCGCTGTCGGGGCCGGCCACCAGCGTGTAGCCGTCGGGTGCCGCGTTCACGGCCTTGGCCACGCCGATGGCGCCGCCCGCGCCCGCCACGTTCTCCACCACCACCGACTGCTTGAGCCGCTCGCCGAGGCGCTGGGCCACGAGGCGCGCGTTCACGTCCACGCTGCCCCCGGCTGTGAAGGGAACGATCAGCGTGATGGGCTTGGCCGAGGGCCAGGCCTGCGCGAGGGCGGCGGTGGGCAGGGCCGCACAGAGGGCGGCGGCGAGAAGCAGGCGGCGGTGCGTGTTCATGGCGTGGGTCATTCGTGGTTGGTGGGGGCGGGTTCGGTGTCGAGCCGCGCGCGCAGCGCGTCGAACTCGGCGCTCCACTGCGTGCGCCATTCGCGGCGTTGGGCGTCGTCGATCCAGGCGCCGTCGAGGCCGTTGAGCATGAAGCCGCGCAGGTCGTCCAGGCCGAAGCCGAAGTCGCGCACCATCATCAGCCAAGCCTGCGTGGGCGTGACCTTGTGCAGCGTCGGGTCGTCGGTGTTGGGGTGGATGCGCAGGCCCAGGCCGGGCATGCGGCGGATGGGGTGGTCCAGGGCCCAGCGCTCCGGAGGCAAGGTACGCAGGTAGTAGGAGTTGGTGGGCACCACGGTGAAGATCACGCCGCGCTCGGCGCACTTGTGCGCGTAGTCGGGCTGGTCGACCACCGTGTAGCCGTGATCGATGCGATCGACCTGCAATTCGTCGAGTGCGGTACGCACATTGGTCCAGGGCATGCCGAACTCGCCGGCGTGCGCGGTGGTCTTCAGGCCGGCCTTTTTCGCCTCGGCATAGGCCCGGGCAAACATCTCCGGCGGACGGTCGACCTCGCGGTAGTCGATGCCGATGCCGATCACCTCGTCGCAACGGTGGGCCTTGACCCATTCGACCATCTCCACGGCCGCCTCGGGGCTGGCCTCGCGGTCGATGGCGGCGATGAGGCGGCCGTCGATGCCGAACTCCTGCTTCGCGTCGTGTATGGCGCGCACGATGGCACCCTGCGCTAGCGGATACGCAATGCCCGACTCGTGCACTGTGCCGGTGGGATTCCAGAAGAACTCGGCATGGCGCACGTTGTGCGAAGCCGCGTCCTGCAGGTATTCGAGCGTGAGCTGGTAGATGTCGCCGGCGCTGCGCACCAGCTGGGCGTCGAGCGCGCGCAGCACCCGCAGCACGCCGACCGGTTTTTCGCCGCGCGTGTAGAAGCCCTCGATTTCGTCGCTTGCCAGCGGCGAACCGGCGCGCTGATTGAGCTGCTTGAAGGTCTCGTGGCGCACCGTGCCGAACAGGTGGCAGTGCAGCTCGGCCTTGGGCATCGCGTGCAGCATCGCCTCCAGCGTGAGGGGCGCGTGGGTGGGGCTGATCATGGCGGGCAGTCTAGTAACGCAGTGCCCATAAGGAAAATTTTGAATTTCTATAATTTGATTCACTGAATCAATAACCGGGGATTCGCCATGGCCGCCTTGCCCCTGCGCGCGCTCACGCTGCGACAGCTGCAGTTCTTCTCGGTGCTGGTGGAAGAAGGCCAGTTCGGCAGGGCCGCGCGGCGGCTGGCCATCACGCAGCCGGCCCTGAGCAACGCCATCAAGCAGATGGAGAAGCTGCTCGGCGCCGAGCTGCTCACCCGCTCCACCCACCGGCTCGAGCTCACGCCCGTCGGCGCCGAGGTGCTCGCGCGCACCGACTTCCTGGTCAACACCTTCGAGGTGGCGCTGCGCGACATCGAGAGCACCGTGCAGCGCGGCCGGGCCTACGTGCGCATCGGCGTGATCCCCTCGGCCAGCGCGCGGGTGGCGGCCGCCGCCAGCGAATTCCTGCAAGGCGGCCATCGCGAGGTGGAGCTGTCCTGGCGCGATGCCCCGTCGAACGCCCTGCTGGCCGAACTGCGCAGTGGCCAGATCGACATGGCGGTGGCCGCCATCACCGAGCCGCCGGGCGGGCTGACCTGCATCGACCTGTTTCGCGACCCGCTGGTGCTGGTGGTGCGGCGCGACCACCCGCTGGCGGCGGCCGGCGATGCCACCTGGGAGGCCATCGGCAAGGAGCGGCTGGTGCTCTTCGAAAGCGGCAGCATGCCGGCGCTGGGCAACCCGGCGCGCGCGCAGTTCGCGCAAGGGCCGCAGCCGTATCGCGTGAGCTACTCCGAGACGCTCTATGCGCTGGTGCGCGGCGGGCAGGCTCTGGGACTGATGCCGCGCCTGTACACATCGTCGCTGCGCGATCCCGAACTGGCCGTCGTGTCGCTGCTGAAGCCGCGCGTCGAGCGCCGCGTGGTGCTGGCCTACCTGCCGGGGCCGATGCGCAACGTGGTGGCTCAGGAGCTCATCGCCTTCCTGCGCGATCGGCTGCCGCAGGCCGGCGAGGCGACGGTGCGGCGCGTGAGCGGCAAGGGCATGCGGACGCGGCGCTGAGGCGTTAGTCCATCTGCGTCTCGCAGCGGAAGCGCTCCAGCGTCCAGCCTTCGCCGAGCAGGAACATGCGCGTGTGCAGCGAGTCGAGCGTGGCGCCACCGATCTCGCGGCCCAGATAGTTCAGCTGCTTGCATCGCAGGTCGGCGAAGCCGGCCTCGTAGCGGAGTGACAGGCGCTGCCAGAGCGCATGCGCGCCCGGCGACTGCCGCGCGCCGCTCATGAGGCAGATGCCTCGGCCCAGCGCCCAGCGATAGACGGCGGAGGCCAGCCCGCGCCGCTGCCAGGCCGGGTGGTACTGCGAATGCGGCGCGCGGATGTGGCGGTCGGCCCTGCGGCTCAGCTCGATCAGCCGGTTGAACACGGTGTAGCCGACGAGCATGTCGCGGCGCAGATCCTCGATGTAGACGTAGAACTCGCCGTCGGCCTCGCGAAAGCGTGCGCGCAGGCCGGGGTCGTCGAGCGCGAGGCCAGGCATCTCCTGCAGGCGGTCGTGCATGGCGCGCATGCGTTCGTGCACGGGCGCGAGCGTGTCTACGGGGCTGGCCCTGCCCGGATCGACGTCGATGCGCAGTTCGGCCGGCCTGAAGCGCCAGCACGGCAGCAGGGGAAGAAACGGAAATGGCAGCGCCAGCGACGTCATGCCGCGCCCCTTTGCGCCAATGCCGCGGAATGCCGCGCCTGCACGCCATGCGGCACCACGAGCACGTCGCCCGTGGACCATCGCAGCACGCGCAGCGCCACGCTGCCGAGCAGGAAGTCCGTCAACGCCGAGCGCCTGCGCTTGCCGACCACCAGCAGGTCGGCCCCGGTGTACTGCTGCTGGACGGCTGCCTGCCGCGCCGGGTCGCCGCGACCGATCGACGACACCACGCGGTTGCGGCGCGCGCTCGATGCGTCCGAGAGCCACAGCATGCGCTCGCGCGCCTGGCGGGCGCAGGCGTGGCGGTAGGCGTCTATCACGTGCGCCGACACGTCCGCGTAGCGCAGCTTGCCTTCGTGCATGGGCGTGAAGGCATGGAACAGCTCGATGTCGGCCTGGCCGTCGAAGTCGCAGGCCAGATCGACCAGGGCACGCGATTCCTCGACGAGGTCGATGGCGACGAGGATGCGCGCGTAGCCGGCGGCCTGTGCGTGCAGCCGCGTCACCAGCACGGGCCGTTGCGCCGCCCGCAGCAGCCGTTCGGCTGGCTGGCCCCGGAAGAAGGCGGCGAGCGAACGGTCGGGTTCGTCGCCGATCACCACGAGGTCGCACCAGCGTGCCTCGCGGGCGGCATCGTCGAGCCGCCCGTGCGTGTCGTCGATCTTCTTGACGAGGATGCCGAAGCGCTCGGCCACCTCGAGGCACACGGCGCCAAGGCCGCGTGCCGCATCGGCATCGGCAGTGCCCGCGAAAGCCGCGGGCGCGTACATGATCTTCAGCAGCGCGCCGTGCGCCGCCGCAATGGAGGCCGCGCGCACCACAGTGCGCAGGCCGTGCGCCGACAGGTCCGTCACCGCCAGGATCGATTGGATGTTGTTCATCGTCAGTGCTCTTTCCGCATGGCAAAGCCGGCCGCCGGCCACGGCGAAGCGGCTGGCGGCGGGCAAGGGATTCAGCTGGGGAGAGCGCGGCGCGCCCGTGCGGGCGCGCTACCGCGCGGGGCTTGGGCCCGGCGGTCGATGAATGGTGCTGAAGAAGGGGGAAGGAGGCTGACCGCCGGGCTCAGAGATCTGCGAGGGTCTGGTGCGACCCTGCGGCCGTCCGCGCAGTGAAGACTGCGCGCGGCGTGCTGCGGATGACGGGCTGGCGTTGCATGGCGGCCGAGTGTAGGAAGCCCCGCGCCCAAGGGCAAACAATGGCCTCACGGCCTTTGCCAGATTGGAAGGGGTCTCTCAGCCGTTCAGCTCGGCTGCGGCATGGATGGTTTCGCGCACGCGCGGATAGATCTGCGCGTTCCACTTGCTGCCGCTGAACACGCCGTAGTGCCCCACGCCGGCCTGCAGGTGGTGCGCCTTCATGTAGGGCCGGATGCCAGTGCAGAGGTCCTGCGCCGCGACCGTCTGGCCCACGGAGCAGATGTCGTCGCGCTCGCCTTCCACCGTGAGCAGCGCGGTGCGGCGGATGGCGGCGGGGTTCACGGTGCGCTCGCCCACGGTGAGCCTGCCCAGCGGAAGGTCGTAGGTCTGGAACACGCGCTCCACCGTCTCCAGGTAGAACTCGGCCGGCAGGTCGTTCACGGCCAGGTACTCGTCGTAGAAGGTGCCGATGGTGCGGGCCTTCTCGATGTCGCCCTCGACCAGATGGCTGTACATGTCCTCGAACTGCTTCTTGTGCCGCTCGGGGTTCATGCTCATGAAGGCAGAGAGCTGCAGGAAGCCGGGGTACACGCGCCGCATCATGCCGGCGTGAGGCCACGGCACATGACTGATCAGGTTGCGCCGGAACCAGTCGATGGGCCGGTCGGTCGCGAGCTTGTTCACGGCGGTCGGGTTGATGCGGCAGTCGACCGGGCCCGCCATCAGCGTCAGGCTGCGCGGCGTGGCGGGGTTGTCGTCCTCGGCCATCAGCGCGGTGGCGGCCAGCGCGGCCACGCAGGGCTGGCACACCGCCACCATGTGCACGCCCGGGCCCACGGCTTCCAGGAAGCGGACGAGCTGCAGGGTGTAGTCGTCGAGGCCGAAGCCGCCATGCCACAGGGGCACGTCGCGCGCGTTGTGCCAGTCGGTCAGGTACACGTCGTGGTCGCGCAGCAGGGTGCGCACCGTTTCGCGCAGCAATGTGGAGAAATGGCCCGACAACGGTGCGGCCAGCAGCACGGGCGGATGCACCGCATCGGTGTCCTTGCGGAAATGCAGCAGGGTGCCGAAGGGCGAGACGAGAGTCTTCTCCTCGTGAACGGCCACCTCCGAGCCGTCGGACACCACGCTGTGGATGCCGTAGTCGGGCCGGGTGTGGGTCAGCCGCATGCGCGAGAACACCTCGAACTGGGCCGCCATGCGCCGCAGGATGGTGCGCTCGGTGCCTTCCTGCCACAGGGCCTTGGCCAGGTATTGCGCCGCGAGCCGTGCCGGGGAGAGCAGGTCGGCTTGGTTCTGGTAGGCCCGGTACAGCATGAGCCCCGTGCAGGCAAGTTGCGGGCCAGCTGCATGGCATGGGGCTTGCACGCGGCAAGGGCAAAGGCGCAACGCCCAAGGAGAGCTCCGAGATGGCCAAACCCGTTCTCACCATCAGCAGCAAGAACTACGGTGCGTGGGCGCTGCGCGGCTGGCTGATGTGCAGGCTGGCCGGGCTGGACTTCAGCGAGAAGGTGATTCCGCCCGACGATCCGGCCATGAAGGCCGAGATGCTGCTGCTGTCCTCGTCGATGCTCGTGCCCTCCCTGCAGCACGGCAGCGTGAAGGTGTGGGACACCCTGGCCATCGGCGAGTACCTCAACGAGATCAAGCCCAAGGCAGGCCTGCTGCCCGACGACATCGCCGCCCGGGCCCATTGCCGCGCCATCTGCGGCGAGATGCACTCGGGCTTTGCCTCGATGCGCGGCGCGTTGCCGATGAACATCAAGGCCCATTTCAAGAACTTCAAGGTGTGGTCGCGCGCGCAGGCGGACATCGACCGCATCGTCGCCATCTGGCGCGAATGCCTGAAGGCCTATGGCGGCCCCTTCCTTTTCGGCAAGCAGCCAGGCATGGCCGACGCGATGTATGCGCCGGTGGTCACGCGCTTCCTGAGCTACGACGTGGCGCTCGATGCCGTGTGCGCCGCCTACTGCAAGCGCGTGATGGAGCTGCCGGCCATGAAGGAATGGGTGGCGGCCGCCAAGCAGGAGCCCGACGAGATCGACGAGCTCGACGCGGAGTTCTGAGTCAGGCAGATGCAGGCGGCAATTCGAAGCCGGTCTGCGCCAGCTTGCGCTCGATGTTCTGCGCCGCCTGCTGCAGGTCGCCCAGGTGGGCCAACACGATCTCGCGTTCGTTCTTCACCGCCGGCAGCCAGGCGCAGCTGAGGCAGCCCACCACCCGCTCGCCCTGGCGCAGCGGCACCGAGATCGCGCCGAAGCGGTCGGGCGAATCCATGCTGGTCGAGGTCGGGTCGCGCGTCACGTAGCCGAGATCGCGCGCATGCGCCACCATGCGGCGGATGTTCTCGGGGCGCCGCGCGCTGCGGTCGAAATCGGTCGGCGAACGCGCCAGCGCGGCGAGGATCTCGCGGCGCTCGTCTTCCGGGCAGAACGAGAGATAGCAGCGCCCCAGCGAGGACAGCAGCATCGGCGGACGAAAGCCCAGCGCGCGGTAGTTGACGGCCAGTCCGTTGCGCGGCCTGTCGGTGTCGAGGATGAGCATGGCCGTGCCGTCGCGCACGCCCAGGTCGATGGGCCATGGCACCACGCGCTGCAGCGTGGCGCGCGCGGGCGCAGCAAGTGCCGACAGTCGCGTGCGCCATGCCGCCGCCGGCCCCGACTGCCCTGTGGCCGAGGTGGGTACGTAGCGCCGGTCGTGCTCGCTGCGCTCTGCCCAGCCGGCCTGCTGCAGCGTCTTGAGGATGCGCAGCAGCGTCGCCTTCGACAGGCCTGTCTGCCGGTGCAGCTCCTGCAGCGTGACGGCCGAGGAGCGCTGGATGGCCAGCATCACGTCGAGCCCGCGGCGCAATGCGTCGATGGATTTCACGCTCTGCGCGCCCGTGGTGTCCGACATGCCGGTCTCCGGAAAAAGGTTCGCTGCGTGAAACTATATCTTCTGGCTTCGCAGCCCCGTTCCTACAGTGCGGACGACACCAACGTCGTCCCACCGAGAAGGAAAAGAGCATGTTGTTTCACCCGCGAAACGCGGCCCGTGCCGCTGCAGCAGCCGTTCTTTCGCTATGTGCCGTCACCGCGGCCATGGCGCAGGCCTGGCCATCGAAGCCGATCACCATCGTCGTGGCCTACCCGGCCGGCGGCGACACCGACGCCATCGCGCGCACCTACGCCGAGAAGCTGTCGCAGCGCACTGGCCAGCCGGTGCTGATCGACAACCGGCCCGGCGCGAGCGGGATGATCGGCAACGTCTGGGTCGCGAAGGCGCCGGCCGACGGCTACACGCTGCTGTTCACGCCCAGCACCTTTCCCATCGCGCAGCACGTGCTGAAGGCCGGCCCCGGCGTTGCGCACGACGTGGTGAAGGACTTCACCCCCATCGTCAAGACCGGCAACATCCCGCTGCTGCTGGTGACCGCGCCGGTGACGGGCATTCGCAGCGTCGCGCAGCTCGTGGCCGGAGCCAAGGCCGGCAAAGCCGTCAGCTACGGCACGCCGGGCGCGGGCTCGCCGATGCACATCGCGGGCGAGCTCTTCAACAAGGACGCGGGCATCGCGGCCACGCACGCGCCGTACCGCGGCGTGGCGCCGGTGGTCAACGACGTGCTGGGCGGCCATGTCGGCGTGGGCTGGATCACGCCGGGCGCGGTGGCGAGCCACATCGCCGCGGGCAAGCTGGTGCCGCTCGGCGTCGCGGAGCGCCAGCGCACGAAGCTGATGCCCGAAGTGCCCACCTTCATCGAGCTGGGCTTCAAGGACGTGGACGTGAGCGCATGGATGGGCCTGCTCGGCCCGAAGGCGATGCCGCCCGATGTGGTGCAGGCGCTCAACAGGCATTTCAACGAGATCCTGAAGATGCCCGACGTGCAGGCAAAGATGGCCGCGCTCGGCATCGAACCCGTGGGCGGCGCGCCCTCGGTACTGGCGCAGCAGATCGCGGACGACGACCAGCGCTTCGGCAGGCTGGTGCGCGAGTTCGGCATCCGCGCCGATTGAAGAACACAAGCGACAAGGAACAAGGAGACTCCGCATGTTGAGCGAAGAAAAGAACCGCCTGCTGACCGAAGTGGGCCCCGGCAAGCCGATGGGCGACTACCTGCGCCGCTACTGGCACCCGATCGCGGGCGCCAGCGAGTTCGACGACAAGGCCGTGAAGCCGCTGCGCATCCTCGGCGAAGACCTGGTGCTCTACAAGGACCTGAGCGGCAACTACGGCCTGGTCGACCGCCGCTGCCCGCATCGCAACGCCGACATGTCCTACGGCTACGTCGAGCAGTGCGGCCTGCGCTGCAGCTACCACGGCTGGCAGTACGACCAGAGCGGCCAGTGCGTGCACCAGCCCTTCGAGGAAACGCTGGACCCCGGCGCGCGCATGCGCAAGAACACGAAGATCAAGGCCTACCCGGTGCAGGAGAAGGCCGGCCTGCTGTGGGCCTACATGGGTCCGCAGCCCGCACCGCTTCTGCCCGACTGGGAGCTCTTCAATTGCGCGAACGGCTTCGCGCAGGCGGTGTTCGCCGAGATCCCGTGCAACTGGTTCCAGTGCCAGGAGAACTCCATCGACCCCGTGCACTTCGAGTGGACCCACAACAACTGGACCACGCGCCTGCAGGGCGACGAAGGGCCCTACGTGCCCACGCACCTGAAGCTGGCCTTCGAGGAGTTCGAGCACGGCTTCGTCTACAAGCGCCTGCGCGGCGGCGAGCGCGAGGACAACGTGATGTGGACCACCGGCCGCGTCACGCTGTGGCCGAACGGCTTCTTCCTGGGCCATCACTTCGAATGGCGCGTGCCCATCGACGACCACAACACGCTGAGCGTGCTGTGGGTGCTGAGCCGCGTGCCCAACGAGCAGGAGCCCTACGTGCAGGAGCGCATTCCCTCGTGGTACGGACCGATCAAGGACCCGGTGACGGGCCGCTGGATCACCAGCCACGTCGCCAACCAGGACTTCGTGGTGTGGGTGGGGCAGGGCGCCATCACCGACCGCACGCGCGAGAAGCTGGGCCAGAGCGACAAGGGCATCGTGATGATGCGCCGCCGTTTCTTCGAGGAACTGGAGGCGATGCAGGCCGACCCGGCGCACGAGCCGAAGGGGCTGATCCGCGATCCGGAGAAGAATCGCGACGTGTTCCTGCCCTCGGCGTGCCGCGACGAGATGATCAACGGCCTGCCGCGCAAGGAGCTGGCGGCGCATCCGCTGCTGGGGCCGTACCTGAAGGACTTCTTCGGACAGGCCGGGCAGCCGGAGGATGTGCGCGCGGCTTACGAAAAGGCCATCGGCCAGAAGGTGGAAGGCGCCACCTTCTTCAAGGTGCACGGCGCCGGCCAGGAGGAGGAAACGGTTTAGGAAGAGGCCTGGCGCCGGAACATCCGCAGGTCGAGTTCGCTTTCCTCGCCCAGCCACATGGCGTGCGTCGTGTGGTCGGCGAGGTCGTCGCCGGTCACGCCGTGCACGAATACGTCGAGCCCGTCGCGGTTGGCTTCGAGCCAGCCGATGACCTGGTCGAACTCGGCGGCGTCGAAGGCGAGCTGGCAGCTCCAGTGCGGATGCGGGCCCACCAGCCGCTCGTGCACCCGGCCGACCACCACCATCAGTTCGTGGCCTGCGCGTTCGCAGAGGGCGCGGGCCTGCGCGAGCGTGTCGGGCCCGAAATAGACGTGGGCGTGGTACTGGGCGTAGAGGTTTTCTGGTCGGCGGGGCATGGTGCGCTCATTGTGATCCTGTTCGCGGCCCGAGGTGGAAGCGGCCGCTGTAGCGGAACACGTCGCCGAACAGGCGGTGGCGCAGCAGCATCTTCATGGTGAAGCGGTCGGCATCGGCGGGATCGGGGCGCTCCTCCACGTAGGCCGTGCCCATGAAGAGGCCCAGCGGCAGTGGAATGCGCAGCCCCGCGATGTGCCAGACATAGCCCCGGTCGCGGAACACCACCGCGCCTTCTTCCGCGCTCACAGCCAGGCGCATGCCTATGCCGAAGCGCACGTATTCGATCACCTCGCCGGCATGGCCTTCCGCAAGCTCCATGTGCGAGCGGAAATGGAAGGGCGGCCTGCCGGGGAAATGGAAGATGCGGTCCCAGTAGAGCGTGGCGTTGTCGGGGCGGCAGCGGTAGTGCACTTCGATCGGAACCTCCTTGCCCTGGTGCGGCACGAGCGCGCCGAACAGCCGGCCGAAGGGCATCAGCAGCGCGGCCCAAGGGGCGTGCCAGACCTCGCTCATGGTTCCGCGCACGCAGACGTGGTCGTCGGAGAACGGCCGCATCGTGTAGTGGCGGCGGATGACGTCGCCCAGCTTTTCCCAGTCGGTGCCGAGCGCCTGCTGGAAGACAGGCTGCATCGTCATCGGGCCGCCGCGGTTGCCGTGGTTTCGGCGCGTGCCTTGTAGAAGCGCAGGATGTTCTGCGAGGCATCCGCCAGCATGAGATGCATGACACGGTCGGCATACCAGTTGAAGCTGGTGCTCATGCGCCACGAAACGGCCACGCGAAGTTCGGTGCCGCCGTCGCGCGGCGTCAGCGTGTAGGTGGCGTCGCGCAGGTCGAAGTACTGGCCGCCGATCATCACGTGGTCGTCGAGCGCGCCGGCAGGGAAGGAGTCGGGCGAGAAGCGGAAGCGCCACTTCAGCAGGCGGTTGGGCTGCCACTCGGTGATGACCTCCTCGAAGTGCACGTTCTTCTGCCACTGCACCTGGCGCACGCGGCCCTCGGGGGTGTCGACCGTCACGCCCGACATCGGCATCGGCACGCCGATGCGATACGCCCACGCGTCGCCGACTTCCTCGGGGCGGATGTCGTACGCGGCGTTGAGCTCGTGCCACACGCGCTCGGGCGGCGCGGCGATGAAGAGCGCGCGCGAGGTGTCGGAGTAGCGGTCGGGGTTGGGCAGCTGGGGCTCGATGGCGCCCAGCACCAGCGGCAGCATCGCGAAGCTGTAGACGGCCTGCTTCGGCCAGTTGGTGATGCGGCACACGATGCCCATCGCGAGCCCGCCGACGCTGCCCATGGTGGCGAACAGCGGCACGATGACGATCGCGCAGATCAGCCCTTCGATGAACACCAGCAGCGTGCCGCCGACGAAGAGCGAGGTCGCCACCCACGGCGCCCAGATGTAGTAGCCCCAGCTGCGCCGCTCGATGCGCTCGGCCATGTACACGGTGACCGCGCCGCACACCGCGGGCACGAAATAGACGAAGGAGCCCAGCATGGCCGAGTAGGGCTTGCCGGGTGCGCTGCTGAAGACGATGCGCAGCACGAGCGCAATCGCGGCGCCGGCCGCCATCGGCCAGAACCAGCCGAAAGGCATGCCGCGAACGGGCTTGGGTTGTGCTTCTTCAGCGGCGGGCTGCCCGATGGGGGTGAGTTCGGAAAACCTGCTTTCTTCGGAGTCGTTTTGCATGCGGAACCTCTTCTTCTCCTCGTTGTGTCGTTTTCGGGGCCTGCCTGTTCAGTCGCAACGGCGCGTCGCGGTGACCATGCAGTAGTCGAAGTCGCGCCAGAACATGCCCAGCGCCAGTGCGCAGTAGCTGGCCACGATGTGCTTGCGCCGCCATGGGCTGAGCCTGCCGCGCGCCTTCCAGAGTTCGGCCAGCGTGAAGCGGGTGGCGAGCACCGGGATGTGCAGCGCGCTGGGTGCGACGCGCCAGCGCAGCGACTTCACTTCCACGTCTTCGAAGCCATGTGCCTGCAGCGCCGCGACGAAATCGTCGCGCACGGCCAGCGTGGGCACGGCCCAGCTGTCGGCCCACAGGCGATGCAGCCAGTTCGCGAGGCGACCGGGCTGGCGGCGCAGCAGGAAGCCGTCGACCACCGCGAGGCGTGCGCCGGGCTTCAGCAGCCGCGCGGCCTCGCGAATGAAGTCGGCCTTGTCGGTGCCGCCGGCATAGCAGGCGCTTTCCACGGCCCACGCGCCATCGGCTTGCGCCGCGGGCAGGCCGGTGCGGGTGTAGTCGGCCTCGATGTGCGCCATGTGGTCGGCCACGCCAGCGGCGGCATCGAGCTTGGCGGCGATGCGGTTCTGCACGGCCACATTGGTCACGGTGATGGCGTAGAGCGATGGGCTGTCGCCGACCAGCGTGCGCGCGGTGGCGCCGGCGCCGCAGCCCATGTCGATCACGCAGCGGCGGGTGTCGTCACCGAGGCGCAGGGCGCGGCCGACCACGCGGTTCATCTCCACCAGCATGCCTTCGCGCCGCAATGGGTTCAGGCCTGCGCGCCAGAAGCCGAAGTGCATGTTGTAGCTGGGGCTCCAGGCGCCGTAGTCGGTCGCGACCTCGGTGAAGTAGTCCTGCGTGTCCTCGGCCGTGATGGGGGCGTCGGGGTGCTCGGGCCGGGTGCGCGCGGACATTTCGTGCGGCATGCGGAAGTCGGGCTGGAAGACGGTGGGCATGGTGGTTCCCTCGTGTGGTTGTTCGTCGGTTCTTTTCTCAGATGCGGCAGTTGTCGTCGCATGAAGGCGCGACGCGCCCGGCGAGCCTTGCGGCCAGCCAGCGTGGGATGCGATAGCGGTTGCGCGCCAGCAGCGCATAGGCGCGGTCGGCCAGCGGAGCGACGACCGGCAGGTCGAGCAGGAAACTGCCGCTGGAGAGGCCCACTGCCGTGCGGCAGATGCGTATGGCCGGCACGCCGATATGCACCCTGCCTTCGGCGTCCGACACATGGATGGTCGCCATCAGCGCCTCGCGTGGTGCGGGTCCGCCGGTGAAGCTGGCGGGTGAGCAGTCGACCAGTTGCAGCCGGCCGCCCGCGTCGCGCGCCTTGAGTGCGCCCATTTCAGCGGAGCAGATCGCGCAGCTCGCATCGAAATAGATCGTGAGCGGGTAGGTGGGTGTCGCAGCGGGGCTCATGATGTTCTTTGTTCTCGATATTTCTGTTGAAACAGAAATGATTGGGCAAAAAAAGAGGCCTCAGATCATGGGAAGGCTGGCGTGGTGCGCGTCGGGGTCGTCGCCCTTGCCACCCTTGTCGTTCGAAGCGGTGTCGCCGCGCACGAAGCGCTGCACGCTCGCACCCAGCGTCATCACCTTGTCGAGCGTGCCGGGCGACAGCCGCAGCATCTCGTCGGCCCAGGTGGCGAGCTTTTCCATGAGTTCCATGGTGGAGCGGATGCGGTCCTGCGCGTCGGCCGGCTCCTTCTGGAAGTCGGGGCTGGAGACCAGTTCGCGCAGCACGCGCACGGTGGGGTCGAACTCGCGCTCCTTGCGCTCGCGCACCACGGTGCGGAACAGCTCCCACACGTCGACGCTGGTCTCGAAGTAATCGCGCCGGTCGCCCAGCGTGTGGGTGATGCGCACGAGGTTCCAGGCCTGCAGCTCCTTCAGGCTGTTGCTGATGTTGGAGCGGGCCACGCCGAGCGTGTCGCACAGCTCCTCGGCGTTCATGGGCTTGCCGTATGCGAAGAGCAGGGCGTGGATCTGCGAGACGGTGCGGTTCACGCCCCAGAGGGAGCCCATTTCGCCCCAGTGCAGGACGAACTTGCGTTGGATGTCGGTGAGTTCCATGGCGCCGAGTTTAGGATTCTCGAAATTTCTGTCAAGAAAGAAATTAAAAAATCGGCAATGACGGTGAATCAGTGGAATACTGTATGAATAAACAGTAAATCGAGTTGCCAAGGAGTCGCCGACCATGCCAGCCGCCCGCATACCCATCCACGCCATCAAGGGCCGCGGCGCGGCCACGCACATCGCGCATCGTTTCTCGAAGGACGAGCGCAACGCCTTCGACGACGGCTGGGGCACGCTCGAAGAAGGCGCAGCCGAGGCCGAGGAGCTGCCGCCTCTTGCCACCGAGGTGCGCTTCGAGGACGTGAAGTCGGCGCTCACCGGAAACGAATCGCCGGACATCTACTTCGATCGCTCGCTCAACCCCTACCGTGGCTGCGAGCACGGCTGCATCTACTGCTTCGCGCGGCCCACGCACAGCTATCTCAACCTGTCGCCGGGCCTCGATTTCGAGACCAAGCTGATCGCCAAGCGCAACCTCGTCGAGGTACTGCGCGCCGAGCTTGGGCGCAGGAACTACCGGCCGAGCTGCATAGCCATCGGCACCGCCACCGACTGCTACCAGCCCATCGAGCGCGAACTGCGGCTCACGCGATCGGTCATCGAGCTGCTGCAGGAGACGCGGCATCCCTTCGCGCTGGTCACCAAGTCGAGTGCCATCGAGCGCGACCTCGACTTGATCGCGCCCATGGCCGCCGACCGCCTTGCCGCCGTGTACGTCACCGTGACCACGCTCGACGGCGACCTTGCCCGCAAGCTGGAGCCCCGCGCCGCGGCGCCGCACCGCCGGCTGCGCACCATCCGTACGCTCACCGAGGCCGGCGTGCCGGTGGGCGTGAGCGTGGCGCCGCAGATTCCCTTCGTGACCGAGGACATGGAGCAGGTGCTCGAAGCCGCATGGGACGCCGGCGCGCGCAGCGCCTTCTACACGGTGGTGCGCCTGCCGTGGGAGGTCGCTCCGCTCTTCAAGGAATGGCTCGCGCTGCACTACCCGCAGCGCGCCGACCGCATCATGGCGCGCATCCACGAGATGCGCGGCGGCAAGGACTACGACGCCGACTTCGCCACGCGCATGAAGGGCTCGGGCCTGTGGGCCGACCTGATCCATCAGCGCTTCCAGAAGGCCGCGAACCGCCTCGGCTACAACCGCGAGCGGATTCCGCTCGACGTTTCCGCGTTCCGGCCGCCGGGGGCGGCGGGGCAGGGCAGCCTGTTCTAGCGGTGCACAATCTGGCGCTTAGCTTCCAGCCCCAGAGGGCGCATGCGAATCCACGAACTGAAACAGCGGCTGCGTAAAGCCGGAGCCGGCCCCAGCCACGAGCAGCGCATCCTGCGGCTGTGGTCCCACGCCTTGCCCAGGAACAGCGGCAGGCGCCTGCCCGGGAGCTTCTTTCCCGCGCCGCTGATGGAGGCCCTGCCGGCCATCGAGGCCGAACTCGCCGGGCTGGCGCGCGTCGTCGCGGCGCATCCGGGCGCCGATGGTTCCGAGCGGCTGCTGGTCGCGCTCGCCGATGGCCAGACCGTCGAAAGCGTGCTGCTGCCGCGCGACGGCCTCTGCGTGTCGTCGCAGGTGGGCTGTGCCGTGGGCTGCCAGTTCTGCATGACGGGCCGCGACGGCCTGCTGCGCCAGGTCGGAAGCGCCGAGATCATTGCCCAGGTCGCGCTCGCGCGCATGCGACGGCCGGTGCGCAAGGTGGTGTTCATGGGCATGGGCGAGCCGGCGCACAACATGGACAACGTGCTGGAGGCGATCGAGCTGCTCGGCACCGTGGGCAACGTCGGCCACAAGAACCTCGTGTTCTCCACCGTGGGCGATCCGCGCGTTTTCGAGCGGCTGATGAAGGAGCGCGTCAGGCCCGCGCTGGCGCTTTCGCTGCACACCACCAAGGCCGAACTCCGCAGGAAGCTTCTTCCGCGCGCGCCCGCCATGACGCCCGAAGAGCTCGTCGAGGCGGGCGAGCGGTATGCACGGGAGAGCGGCTATCCGATCCAGTACCAATGGACGCTGCTGGAGGGCGTCAACGACGGCCAGGACGAGATCGACGGCATCGTCCGGCTGCTCTCGGGCAAGTGGGGCGTGCTGAACATGATTCCGTTCAACGCGGTGGACGGCGTCGACTTCAACCGTCCTTCGTGGGAGCGCTGCAAGCAGATTGCCCGCACGCTGCACGAGCGCGGCATCCTGACGAAGCTGCGCCAGTCGGCCGGGCAGGATGTGGATGGCGGATGCGGCCAGCTGAGGGCGCGCGCGGCTGAAGTGGCCGAAGTCGCGATACCGATCCGCAGAGTCGGATAGCTGCGCTTCAGTTGAAGGACGCCATCCAGTCCCAGACCTGGCTGGGCGCCTCGACCATCACGTTGTGGCCATGCGGCCCGAGGTCGCGTGCATCGGCGTCGAGCGAGCGGGTCTGCTCCAGCGTCACCATCGCGTCGTTGCCTCCACGTGCGAGGTGGACGGGGCAGCGCGCGAGCGTCATCAGTTCCGATAGCGGCGGCTTGCCCACCGCGTTGGCGCGAGGGTCCATAGCAAGGCGCCAGCCGTCGCTGCCTTGCGCGATGCCTCGCGCTGCAACTGCTGGCGGCGCATCGGCAATCGCTGCAAGACCCGAAACCTTCAGATAGCGCTCGCGTGCTTCTTCCTCGTTGGCGAACAGCTTCGCCGGCTGCAGGGCCAGCGCCTCCATGCGACGCACTTCCTCATCGCTCCACGCGATCTTGATGCCTGCGGCGAAGACGCGATGCGGCAGGACACCGAACCAGCCCGTGGCGAGCGCGAGACCGATCACGCCGCCCAGCGAGTGCCCGAGCACCACGAGGCGTCCTTCGGGCTGGAGCTGCGGCAGCACGGCGCGCGCAACGCTCGCGGCGTGCTGGCCGATGGCGTAGGAGTCCTGCTTGCCGGAACTGCCATGGCCGGGCAGATCGAGCGCGAGCCAGCGGCCTTTCCAGCGGGTGCCGGCATCGGCGCACAGGGGCGACCACACGGCGCCGGTCGCGCCCATGCCGTGCAGCAAGAGAAGCAGGTCGGGGCCTTCGCCGCCTTGTTCCGAGTACATGTCCGCCGTCTCCATCGGTTCTTCGAGGGCTCAAGAATACCCGCCGGTGCACGCATGACTTTGTGCACTAGTGAGCCCCTGTCGGCCTCCCGCAAAGTCGCCCCGCGCCATAAGGAACAGGAAAGCCAAGGCTTCCAGGCGCGCTTCTTTTTTTAGGGACTGGACGAATGGAGGAAGGTCGATGAATGCGAAACACGTAATGGCCGCTGTCGCGCTGGCAGCACTGGCTGCATGCGGAGGCGGGGGCGCAGGAGATGGCGGCGCCGGATTGCCGATCATTCCCGCGCCACCACCACCTCCTCCGCCGCCACCCCCACCGCCGCCGCCTCCTGCTCCGCCACCGAGCCAGCAGCCCGAGCCCGGCACTTCGTCGGCCGCATGCTTCAACGAGGCCGACCTGCACGAAGGCACCACGCTGGAGACGGAGCAGGACGTCATCAGCAACGGCGAGACAGCCAAGCTGCGCACCGTCACGATCACCCGCTCACGAGAATCCTTCATGGGCGTGAACCCCGTTCGGCTGCTGCGTACCCAGTACTACGGCATCGGCGGAGGAACGACCGACAGGCAGTACATCGACTTCGTCGACGGCAAGGTGGTGCGCTACGGCACGCGCAATGGCGGCGAGGACGTGGACCCGAAGTACGGCTATGCCTACAACGATCCGCCTGTGGTCATGCCGGCGATGTCGCCCGGCCAGACGATCGACGCCAACTATTCGGTCAAGTCCGTGGAAGGCGAGAACGGCGAGATCCGCAATGAACAGGTCATCACGGGAACGCGAACCTACGTCGGGCGCGAGGCTCTCGAAACGCCCATGGGCACGATCAACACCTGCAGGTTCAGCGGGGTGGTGCGCTTCCGGCAGGTCGACGGATCGGATCTCGTGCAGAACCAGGAAGACTGGATCGCCGCCGAAGGTCCTTATCGCGGCCAGATGCTCAAGCTCTCCACGCGCACCGGCGACGTGGTGGGAGGCATCGTCACGACGAAGATCACCTACACGCCGCGATGACGGCCGTGCGCGTCAGCCGGCGTCCACCAGCTCCCAGTGATTCGCCAGGTGCATGAGATGAGCCCGCGTGTATTCGGACTTGCTCAGCGCGCCATAGGCGAAGTGCGGTGCGAGCGCCGTGGCATGCCGCTCGAAGCGGCCGAGCGCGGTCATCAGGTGCTCCACGGCGGCATCGAGCGCCTGGCCTGACGCGATCGCCGGCGCGCCGGGGATGGGCTCCTCGAGCCCGTGGCTCATCCGGCCGCGCGCGGAGAACACCGCGAACGCCATGCTGCCCAGCGAGGCGCGGAACCAGGCGGGCTTGAGCTGCGGGAAGCCGTCCAGCGAGTACTCGACGCTCTGCGCGCCGTGGTGCAGCACCTGGGCCAGGTCCCAGCCGGAGCGGGTGTGCAGCGGTGTCGTGCGCAGGCGTTCGAGCGTGCGCATGGCGCGGGGGAGGTCGGAGAAATCGTCCATGGCGATCGGCTGGTCGGAGTGGGTGACGACGTATCCGGCACCCGCCGCGGCAGCGCCCGCCAGCAGCGCGCCACCGGCCAGCAGGGCGCGCCTGGGGCGCGAGATGCGTTCGTCGTCCTTGGGGTAGGTGTTCATGTGGTGCCGGATGGTAGGCACCGGGCGGCGCGGGAACTGTCAAATTTCCGACGATCCGCGATGACGCCGCGTCAGGCGATGTGCTCAGGCCATCTGTGGCGCGTGCCGCCCGATCGGCGATCGGCTTTCTCCGGCACCACGCCCAGTGCGCTCAGCTCCTTGCCGCGCTGTTCGAGCCGGCGCAGGCATTTGAGAAAGATGTCCAGGTGCTCGGAGTCGATGGCCTCGAGCAGATCCATGTTGAGGCGGGCGATTCTCGGGAACACCGCGTCGCACAGCTGGCGGCCGGCGGCGCTCAGGCGCACGTGCACTTCGCGTCCGTCCTCGGCATCGCGCCTGCGCTCCACCAGCTTCTTCTCGGCAAGGCTGCGCAGGCCGCGCGACGTGCGCACGCGGTCGAGTTGCAGGCGCTCGGCGAATGCCGAGGAGGTGATCTCGCCGATCTGCGCGAGCATGCCGATCATTCCCCACTCGCGGTGCGTGATGCCGAAGCCGCCTTCGACGAGGCGGGTCGCCATGCCGCTGCCCGGGCGCGTGGCCCGCGAGAGGCGGTACAGGAGCAGGTCGTCCAGGGTGCGCGGCGAGCGCAATGCATGTGCGTCGGGAAATGCTTGCATGGGAATCGGACCGGGAAGTCGAGGCAGAGGGGGGCGATTCAACCGACCTTACTGGTGGGTAATTGATTAGATTAATTTTTGGTTACTACCTATAACCAACCGAGGTGACGAGTATTGCCGCAATGGCTGCTCGATCGGCGAATTTGTTTATGAGATTTCCGCCAATTGCAATAAGTCAGCTACTGCTCAGTATTGGCCAAGTGCTTTCCGTTGAATATCGTTAATTTGCATCCTGATTCGGATCGGATCGATTGCATTTTTATGATCGATCGATAGCAATTGCGGAATTGATAAGGCCGCCGTCGCATTCCAGCAGTCATTCAAGGAAAGATTCCTCGTGCTCGATCTGAATGAAGTCGCCATGTTTGTCCAGGTGGCGCGCCTCGGCAGCTTCGCGGAAGCCGCGCGGCACCTGCGCATGCCCTCGGCCACGGTGAGCCGGCGCATCCAGCAACTGGAGGCACGCCTGGGCACCCGGCTGATGCAGCGCTCGACCCGCAAGCTCACGCTGACGAGCGCGGGCCAGACTTTCCACGAGCGTTGCGGCCCGGCGGTCGAGGAACTCATCGAGGCAGGGCAACTGCACGTTGCCGGCAACAAGGAGCCCAGCGGCGCGATACGGGTGGCGGCCTCGGCAAGTTTCTTCGAATATTTCGACATGGGCTGGGTGTCGGCCTTCCTCGCGGCCTATCCGCTGGTGCAGCTCGACTTCGTGCTGAGCGACCTGCCGGCCGACCTCATCGCCGACCGCATCGACGTGGCGTTCCACATCGGAGCCCTGGGCGATTCCAGCTATGTGGCGCGCAGGATCTTCACGAGCTACGGCGGCCTTCTTGCCAGTCCCGCCTACCTCGCGGCGAACGGCACGCCCGCCGACCTGCGCGAACTGGCCGGGCACGAATGCGTGACGCAGCCGCCGGAAACCGGCAGCGTCGCCGTCTGGCGCCTGCAGGGGCCTGACGGCACGGAAGAAGACGTGCGGGTGCGCGGGCGCTTCAGCAGCAACGTGCACGTGGCGCTGCGCGAGGCGGCCTGCGCCGGGCTGGGCATCGTCGCGCTGCCCGCGATCCTGACCGCAGCCGAAGTCGCCGCCGGGCGGCTCGTGCCGGTGCTGCCGCAGTACATGCGCGCGGGCCGGGGCATGAGCGTGGTCTACCCCAGCCGCCAGCAGCGGCCGCTGGCCGTCACCGCCTTCGTCGACATGGCGGTGGAAAGGCTCAGCCTGCAGGAGTGGGCGCCGTCCTCCGGCGCACAGACGCCTTAATTGGCGTCAATGCAGCGGCGCGGCAATTCGGCTGTGGCTTCTATTTTGCGAACCAAATTGGAGCATTTCGCCTTGTTTTGGTGCGAATTGCGCTGCGCATTGCCTGGCGCAATGCAGTCGATTCCGTCGAAAGTTGAGCAGCTGAATCTCATCTGGCGCGCTAGTAGAAAGCTACAAAGACGGTAAACAATTGTCACATGCCACCCGGCGGCGGGCATGTGCATAGGCAATCCAATTTCGCTCTCCCTCGAGCGCATGCACGGGTGGCCTTGAATTGGACGAGTCTTTCAGCGCATCGCCAATTCATTCATTTTCATCGTTTTCCCGGTTTTCGGGAATGGATGGGTTTTCTTGGTTACAGGGAAGGGATGCGGATGCGGACACGGTCTTTGAGCTCGGCGATGCCGCCGGGAAGCGGGCGTCGCGCCCCCGGCGCCGGCGGCTTCACGCTGATCGAGGTCATGGTCACGGTGGCCATCGTGGCCATCCTCGCGGCGGTCGCGCTGCCCAGCTATCGCGACTACGTCCTGCGCGGCCAGCTCGTCGACGGCACCAATGGCCTGGCGGCCCTGCGCGCCGACATGGAGCGCTTCTACCAGGACAACCGGAGCTACCTGAAGACCGGCACCTTCGTTCCTCCCTGCAGCAAGACCAACGTCGCCGGCTACTTCACGCTGTCGTGCACCACGAGCCCGGCGGCGACATCGACGACCTACACGCTGCAGGCCGTGGGCAGCGGCCCGACCGCAGGCTTCACGTTCATGGTGGACCAGCTCGGCGTGCAGTCCACCACGATCACCGGCGTGTCGGGGTGGACCGGCTGCGACAAGGCCTGGGTGACCCGGCGGGGGCAGACGTGTCCCACCTGAGCCGCCACTCGCGCCGTGCACCGTCGGGCTTCACCCTCATCGAGCTGATGGTGACGATCGTGCTGCTCAGCGTCCTCGCGATGCTGGCCATGCCCGCGTTCGCCACCTGGATCGCGAACAACAAGGTGCGCACCGTGAGCGATTCGCTGCAGAACGGGCTGCGCTTCGCCCAATCCGAGGCGCTGCGCCGCAGCCGACCCATCGTGTTCTCGCTGACCAACAGCGCCGCGCCGCAGACCAGCCTCACGGCGGTAGCCAACGGCAGCGGCTGGTCGATCAACGTCTCCAAGTCGAGCATGGATGCGAAGAGCGCGTTCGTGCAGTCCGGCGTGCTCTCGGACGTTGCTTCCGGCGTGCAGATCACCGGCCCCGCCGCCGTCTGCTTCAACGTCCTGGGCCGCATGGTGGCGAACACCGACACCGGCGTGAGCGGCGCGAGCTGCGACACGGGCTCCGCGGTGCAGGCCTACGACATCTCCCTTTCTCCCGGTGCCGATCGGCCCCTGCGCGTGCTGGTGGCCCTCGGTGGCCAGATCCGCATGTGCGATCCGGCCCGCAAGCTGAGCGATTCCCCCGACGGCTGTCCATGAAGAAAAGACTCCCCGCTCTCCCGCGTTCCTCCCGCGGCGCCTCGCGGCAGCGGGGCTTCGCCCTGCTCGAGGTGCTGGTCTCCATCCTCATCTTCTCGTTCGGCGTGCTCGGCCTCGTCGGGCTGCAGGCGCGCGCCATCGCGCTTTCGACCGACGCGGAAGACCGCAACCGCGCCGCCTTGCTGGCCAACGACATCGCCAGCGCGATGTGGCTGGGCAAGTCGGTCACCGTGGACACCAGCGCCGGCTCGGCCTGGCAGAAGCGGGTGGCCGACCAGGCGAATGGCGGGTTGCCGAACGGCGCCGTCACCGTGACGGCGGTGGGCACCAACAGCGCCACCATTGCGATCACCTGGAAGGCGCCTTCGCGCACCGGCTCCGACGGCAGCACCTTCTCCACGCGGGTGACGCTGCCATGAGGCCCGCGTGCCATACGACGCTGCCGCCCAGGCAGCGCGGCCTCTCGCTGATCGAACTGCTCGTGGCCATGGTCATCGGGCTGGTGGTGACGCTGGCGGTCACCAGCGTCATCACGGTCGGAGAAGGAAAGAGGCGCACCACCACCTCCACCAACGACATGGACCAGGCCGGCGCATACGCCTCCTACATGCTCGACCGCGCGTTGCGCAGCGCGGGCTCCAGCCTGATCCAGTCCACGCAGCCGACAGACCGGGGCGTGTTCGGCTGCAAGCTCAACGCGGCATCCCTGCTGCCGTCCGCGAGCGCATTTCCGGCGCCTTTCAAGAAGAACTTCCTTTCCGGTGCGCCGTCCGACCTGCGCGTCGCGCCGGTGCTCATCGCCAAGAACCAGTCCGATGCAGGCTCCGACGTGCTCGTGGTCATGGGCGGCGACGCGGTGGCGGGCGGCGTGCCCCGCGGCCTGACCGACCCCGGGAGCGCCACCACGCTCTCGATGGACAACACGGTCGGCATCGCCACCGGCGACCTCGTGCTGGTGAGCCAGAACGGCACCGCCGACTGCCTGCTCGAACAGGTCTCGGGCACCTCGGCCAAGGTGCTGACGCTGGGTGGCACCTACTACACGGCCGGCAAGACGACGTCGCTGCAGACCCTGGCCGCGAGCACTTCGACCTACGTCACGCCGCTGGGCAATCCGGCGAACGGCAATGTGCAGTTCCAGCTCTTCGGCGTGGGCGACAACAGCACGCTCTACGGTTACGACATGCTGCAGGTCGGCGACACCACCACCGCGCAGGCGCTCGCCGACAGCGTGATCGGGATGCACGCGCTCTACGGCCTGGACACCAACGGCGACGGCATCCTCGACGCCTGGGCCGACCCGGGCGCGACGGGCTACGACATCGCCACCGTCATGACCACCACGGCCACGCTCAGGCAGATCGTGGCGGTGCGCGTCGCGCTGGTCATGCGCAGCGCGAGCAAGGAACGCGATGTCGTGTCGGTCAACTCGCTCACGCTGTTTTCCGATGCCGTGGACGCATCGAAGAAGTCGCTCGCGCAGACCGTCAAGCTGACCGGCGCGGACGACACGTACTACCGCTACCGGGTCGTCGACTTCACCGTCCCGCTGCGAAACATGCTGCTGCTGCCATGAAGAAGAAGTTGTCCATGTCCGCAAGGCCGGCGAAGCACGAGCGCGGCGTCGTCCTGCTGTTCTGCCTCATCGTCCTCGTGATCCTGCTGGCGGGCGGCGTGGCGGTGGTGCGTTCCATGCACACGTCGCTGACTTCCGCCGGCAACCTGGCCTTCAGGCGCGACCTCGTGAACCAGGGGGAGAGGGCGGTGTCGGCCGTGCTTGCCAAGTTCGCCACCGGCGGCACGCTGGCCACCACCACGGCCGACGTGCCGGCCGAGAACTTCAAGGCGAGCAAGCTCGACACCAATGCGCAGGGCATGCCCACGGTGCTGTTCGACGACACGGCCTTCGCGACCGTGGGCAAGACCTCCAACGACATCACGGACGCCGACGCGCAGGTGAGTATTCGCTACGTGATCGACCGCCTCTGCACCGCCAGCGGTACGGCCAACAGCACGGTCTGCGTGCAGTCTTCCGCCGCGCCGAGCGGCGGCACGGCGGGCCCGGTGCCGCCGCCTCCGCCGCCGACGGCCACCGTCTATCGCCTGAGCATGCGGGTCAGCGGGCCGCGCGAGACGCAGGTGTTCCTGCAGTCGACGTTCACCAAGCCAGATTGAGAAAGAAGCACCGCATCACCATGACACGCGTTCTTCGTCGCTCGCCGCTCTCCGTTTCCGCCGCGGTTCTCGCGCTGCTCCTGCACGGCATGACCGCCGCGGCCGCCACCAAGCTGGCCGACCAGCCGGTGTTCGCCACGTCCGACGTGCCGGGCAACCTGGCGCTTGCGCTGTCTGTGGAATACCCCACCGCCATCAGCGTGGCCAACCTCGGCGACTACGCCGATGCCACCGAGTACCTCGGCTACTTCGATCCGAAGAAGTGCTACACGTACCAGTACGTCGCGCCGGCGGTGACGGGCAACGCAGCGTCCGACAGCTACTTCCAGCCCGCGGGCGCGTCGACCGGCACCAACAAGCACGGCTGCTCGGGCCAGTGGAGCGGCAACTTCATGAACTGGGCCACGATGCAGACCATCGACCCGTTCCGCTGGGCGCTGTCGGGCGGCTACCGCAGCATCGACACCACCACCCAGACCATCCTCGAGAAGGCCTGGGGCTCCGCCCAGGGCAACCTGACCAACTTTCCGCTGCGGGGCACCGACCAGGGCACGGGACACAAGCTGCCCGCGACGCTGGTCTCGTCCGTCACGCCGTTCGCCAACTGGAGCAAGTTCAACTCGAGCATCTGGTCGCGCGGCAACACCATGGTGTTCACCGGCACGGGCGATTCCACCAAGGCGGGCTCAGACCTGAGCGACCTCGACAGCGCCAGCAAGGGCAGCAGCGCAAAGTCGGTCTACCAGGTCTACGTGCGCGTGAAGGTCTGCGACTCCTCCTCGGCCGCCGGCGGCGTGGAGGCCAATTGCGTCAAGTACGGAACCAACTACAAGCCCGAAGGCCTGCTGCAGCAGAACGCCAACAAGATCCGCTACAGCGCCTTCTCCTACCTGAACGCCGGCGGAAACACGCAGCAGGGCGGCGTGATGCGCGCGCCGATGGGCTTCATCGGGCCGACCTATCCGCAGCCGCTTTCCACCTCGGTCACCACCAACACCCGGGGCGAATGGGATGCCGCCACCGGCATCATGAACACCAACCCCGACACCACTTCCGCCACCGCGAGCGGCGTCTCGCAGAGCGGGGTGATGAACTACCTGAACAAGTTCGGGCAGGCCGCGAAGACCTACATGACGTACGACAACGTCAGCGAGCTCTACTACGCGACCGTGCGCTACTTCGAGAACCTCGGCAACGTGCCCGAGTGGACCAACTCGGTGGCCGCCGGCGCGACGGGCAGGGACGCGAAGCTCGACGGCTTTCCCGCCGTGATCGACTGGAGCGGCAAGGACCCCATCGCCTACTCGTGCCAGAAGAACTTCATCCTGGGCATCGGCGACGACCACACCCACTACGACTACAACGTGGGCGGCAGCTCGATCACGATGAGCGGGCGCGCCGCTCCCTCGGCCGTCACCTCGGACACCGTCAACAAGGCCGACACCTGGACGAAGAACCTGCAGACGCTGGAAGGCTTCACCACGCCCACGCCATGGTGGAAGGTCGGCGGCACCGACTCGACCTACTACATCGCGGGCCTGGCCTATGGCGTGCACGTCAACGACATCCGCCCCGACCTGACCGGCGTGCAGAACATCTCCACCTACTGGATGGACGTCATGGAGTACCAGCGGGCCGAAGACCGGAACCCGTACTACCTCGCGGCCAAGTACGGCGGCTTCAGCGTGCCCTCGAGCTACGACCCGAACAACACCAAGACCGCGCTGACGCAGAGCTGGTGGAACTCGTCGGGCGACAGCATCAACATGAACGGCACCAGCCGCCTGCGGCCCGACAACTACTTCCTGGCGGGCAACGCGGGGCAGATGGTCAGCGGCCTGAAGGCCGCGTTCACCGACATCGCCAACGCCATCCAGGCCTTCACCACCTCGTTCTCGCTTTCCAGCGCGCAGGTGTCTTCCACCGGCAGTGCTTCGTATGCCTCGCAGTACGACTCCAAGGGCTGGACCGGCGTGCTCACGGCCAGCTCCATCAGCTTCGCCAGCGACGGCACGCCGTCCACCGCGACCGCCTGGACCAGCAGCACCACGCTGGAGGCGCAGCTCGCCAGCGGCGGCTGGGACACCGCCCGCCGCGTCGTCACCTGGGACGGCACCAAGGGCGTGGCCTTCCGCGCGGCCAGCGTGACGACCGCCCAGCTGGCCGCGCTGGCGCCTTCCTACGCGAAGAGCAATACCGCCACCGATTACCTCAACTACCTGCGCGGCGACCGCACCAACGAAACCACTTCGACCGCCACCGGCAGCACCAAGGCGCTGCGCAGCCGCAACCTGCTGCTGGGCGACATCGTCGACGCCAAAGTGACGCCCGTCGGGCCGCCCGGCTCGACCTATGCCGAGAACAGCAATCCGGGATATGCGGCCTTCAAGACGAAGTGGAACGCGCGTCCCACCATGGTCTACGTCGGTGCCAACGACGGCATGCTGCATGCGTTCAACGGCGCGCTCACCGGAAGCACGGCGGGCACCGAGCAGTTCGCCTATGTGCCCAGTGCGCTGTTCCAGGGGCCCAACGGCACGCCGCAGGTCGACGGCCTGGCGCAGCTCGGCAACCCGGGCTATGCCCACCACTACTACGTGGACGCGACGCCGCTGGCCTTCGACGTCGACCTGAACAGCGCCGGCGGCGTGTTCACCACCACCAGCGATGGCAAGAACGCCGACTGGCACTCGCTGCTCGTCGGCGGGCTGGGCAAGGGCGGCAAGAGCTACTACGCCATCGACGTGACCGATCCCGCGAGCATGAGCACCGAGGCCGCCGTCGCGGGCAAGGTCAAGTGGGAGTTCAGCGACACCACCATGGGCTACAGCTACGGCGCGCCCATCGTGGTGAAGACGAGGAAGTACGGCTGGGTCGTGATGCTGACCTCGGGCTACAACAACAGCGACGGCAAGGGCTACCTGTACCTCGTCAATCCGAAGACCGGCGCGCTGCTGGAGAAGATCGCCACGCCCACGTCCTCCAACGGGCTGGCGCAGGCCTCCGCCTATGTGGCGGACTTCGGCGACAACACCACCGATTCGGTGTACGCGGCCGACCTCGACGGGCAGCTCTGGCGCTTCGACCTCACGGCGGAAAAGGGCAGCACCGCCTCCTATCCGGCGCCGACCCTGCTGGCCACGCTGACAGACGCCTCCACCAACGCGCAGCCCGTCACCACCGCGCCGCTGATCGAGATCCATCCCGTCTCGCGCAAGCGCTTCGTGCTGCTGGGCACCGGCAGGCTGCTCGACTCGTCCGATGTGAGCTCTGCGGCCGCGCAGACCTTCTACGCCATCCTCGACGGCACGGCAGGCGCCTTCGGCACCGTCAGCACGCCGGTCACGCGCAGCCAGCTCACGCAGGTGAGCGACGTGACGGCGGGCATCACGCTGTCGAACACATCCAAGGGCTGGTACCTCGACCTGGGCACTACCGGCGGCGTGGGCTGGCGCATGACGATCAACCCGGTCGCCTTCAACGGCATCGTGGGCTTCTCCAGCCTGCTGACCACCGGCGATGCCTGCAGCCCCTCGGGGCAGAGCCGGGTCTACGCCGTCAACTACGGAACCGGCAGGTCGGTGCTGCTGCCCGCGACCACCGGCTTCGTGAGCGTCTCCAACTCGGTCATCGACCTGCGCTTCGTCAGCGTGGACGGCACGACCCGCATCGTCGCCGGTACCACCAAGGGCGAGACGAAGAAGGTCGATGCCGATCTTGCGAGCGGCATCTCGCTGCGCCTTTTGAACTGGCGCGAAGTGCCGGCGATGAACTGACATGGGCGCGGTGGCGCAAGGGAGCGTGTCTTGCTGAGGCTCGGTGTCTACAAATTGCCCATCGCCGAGGTCATCGTGATCCGGACGATCGTGAAGCTGTCCACGAGCGACGCCGGCTTTGCCTGGCAACTGGTCGACGCGCCGCCGTACGACGCGCTGCTGGTCGACGGCCTGGCCGTGGAGCATGAATATCCCAGGGTGGTTGGCATGGCGGCCGCCGTGCTCAGGCTCACGCGCATGAATGCGGGCGGGCAGCCCGGCACCATGGAGCGGCCCATCCGCGCCGACAGGCTGCAGCAGTGGTTGAGGAGCATCGAGCATGCGTTGCGCGAGGCGCAGCCCGGAGGCCTCACGCTTCAGGAGCAGACGGCGCTGGAGGTCGAGGTGTCCGACGCGGAGCACTTCATGCTGCGCCGCTGGCCGCCGGCCATGCTGCTGCGCAACGACCTCGACAACATCCGCATGGCGAGCCTGCTGGCGCGCCGCGCATTGAATGCGACCGAGCTGGCCGACATCAGCCAGCTTCCGTTTTCCCAGTGCGTCGCCTTCCTGCAGGAGCTGCGCAAGGCCGGCGTGCTGGAGCTGCACGTGGCGCAGGCCCTGCCGCCTTTCATGGCGAAGGGCGACAAGACGGTGCGCGGCGACTTCGCGCGAAGCTTCATCAACGGCATCCGCCGCCGGCTGGGCCTGCGAGTGCAATGAGTAGCGCATGAGGAGCGCATGAAGGAGCACAAGATCCTGATCACGGGCACCGTCGGCGCGGGCAAGACGACGGCCATCGGGCTCGTGAGCGAGATCGCGCCGGTGGTGACCGACGTGCACAACTCCGACGCGTCCATCGGCAAGGCCCGCACGACGGTGGGCCTGGACTTCGGCCAGCTCACGCTCGACAACGGCGACCGCGTCCGCCTGTTCGGCACGCCCGGGCAGGCCCGCTTCGATTTCCTCTGGAAGATCCTCGCAAGGAACGCGCTGGGCCTGATCGTGCTGACCGACAACTCGCGGCCCGATCCGCTGGCCGACCTCGGCGTCTACCTGGACGGCTTCGCCGAGGCCCTGCGGACGCTGCCCTGCGTCGTCGGCGTGGGGCGCATGCAGACCCATCCCGCTCCAACCCTCGACGACTACGCCGAACGGCTCACCGCCACGGGCCGGGTGTTCCCGATTCTCGGAGTGGATGTGCGCAGCAGGAGCGACGTGATCCTGCTGATCGACACGCTGCTGATGCAACTCGAAGCCGACATGCGGGGAGAAAAAGAGTGAGTTCCAGACACGGCTTGTCCAGGACGGCAGCGGCGCACGCCCAGCGCGAGGTGCAGCGGCTGGTCGACGAGCTGACCGGCGTGACCGCCGCCGTGGTTGCCACTGCGGACGGTTTCGACGTGGCTTCGGCGATTGCCGGCGACACCGACGCGGCCCGCGTCGCCGCCATGGGCAGTTCCATCGTGGCGATCGGCGGCGTGGTTTCCGAAGAGGCCCGCCTCGGCCGCCGCGAGAGCGTGATGGTGCTGACGGACTCGGGCTTCGCGGTTTTCCAGAGCGTGCACCGCCGCGACGCCGAGCTCGTCATCAACGTGCTGGCTCGCGCCAGCGCCGTGCCCGCGATGGTGGCCTACCGGGCCGCCCAGCTCGCCAGGACCCTCGCCGAGGCATGACCGCAGATTGATTCTTCCGCGCGTGTCTGCGTGGCGCGCGGATTTCCTTGCACGCAGCAACAGACCTTCCTTTCAACGATTTCACCGGAGAAAAATTTGGCTTCCATCAAGCAGACGCTCGAAGACATCCTGACCATCGACGGCGCCATGTGCGCGGCCGTCGTCGATTCGGGCAGCGGCATGGTCCTCGGCAGCGAGGGATCGGGCGTGGACATGGAGATCGCCGCGGCGGGCAACACGGAAGTGGTGCGCGCCAAGCTCAAGACCATGCGCGCGCTGGGCCTGAGCGACGTGATCGAGGACATGCTCATCACCCTCGGCAGGCAGTACCACATCATCCGCCCCTCGGCCGCGAAGGAGGGGCTCTTCCTCTACGTGGTGCTCGACAAGCAGCGCGCGAACCTCGCTCTCGCGCGCCGCAAGACGCTGGACGCCGACAAGCTGATGGACTTCTGAACTTCCGGATGGTGCCGGCGGGCACAAGGCCGCCGCAGGGGGAATTGCATTGCTCGATCTGAATGAAGTCGCCATGTTCGTGCAGGTGGCGCGGCTCGGCAGCTTTGCCGAAGCCGCGCGGCATCTGCGCGTGCCCGCGGCAACCGTGAGCCGCCGCATCCGCCAGCTCGAGGAGCACCTGGGCACCCGGCTGCTGCAGCGCTCGACCCGCAAGCTGGCGCTGACCAGCGCGGGCCAGGCATTCCTGGAGCGGTGCATGCCGGCGGTCGAGGAGCTCATCGGCGCGGGGCAACGGCAGATCGCTGGCGGCCAGGAGCCCAGCGGTCCGGTGCGGGTGGCAGCGCCGGCTCACTTCTTCGATTTCTTTCCGATGGAATGGGTGTCGGGTTTCCTCGCCGCGCACCCGCGCGTGCGGCTGGACTTCGTGCTCAGCGACGTGGTGGCCGACCTCATCGCGGATCGCATCGATGTCGCCTTCCGCGGCGGCCCGCTGCGCGACTCGAGCTACGTGGCGCGCAAGATCTTCGCCAGCTACGGCGGCCTCTTCGCCAGCCCCGCCTACGTGGCCGCGCATGGCCAGCCCGCCAGCGTGGAGGAACTGGGTAGGCACCAGTGCGTGACGCAGCCGCCGGACACCGGCAGCCTCTCCACCTGGCGCCTGCAGGGCCCCGACGGCATCGAGCAGGACGTGCGCGTGCAGGGCCGCTTCATCAGCAACATGCAGGACGTGCTGCGCAAGGCGGCGTGCGCGGGGCTCGGCATCGCCGCGCTGCCGTCGATCCTCGTGGCGCCCGACGTGGCCGCCGGCCGGCTGGTACCGGTGCTGCCTCAATACAGGCGCGCGGGGCGCGGCCTGAGCGTCATCTATGCGAGCCGACACCACATTCCGCATGCGGTGTCGGCCTTCGTCGAGATGGCGATGGAAAAACTCTCCCAGCAGGACTGGGCGCCGACGTCCACAAGGACCGCGGCCGCCTGAATGCGGGTGTTCCCGGCGACCTGCTGGCGCATCCGGCAGGACGGCTGGCGCCTTTTGCCAGTTTCCTGCGGCGGGCGACTGCCTACACTTTCGGATGTATCAATCGACGTGCGGGTGGCCTGTGCCCCCGCTCGCGAACCAGGAGTGGGGCCCGGATGGCAATCGCACAAGACTTCTCCCTGAACACCGGGTGGCGGGCGCTGCTGAACGACCTGAACCTGCGGCCCGAACTCGTGCTGCGCCGTGCGGGCCTGCCCGAGGATCTCTTCTTCCGCAAGGAGAAGAGCCTTTCCACGCAGGAGTATTTCCGCTTCTGGACAGCCCTCGAGGCGGAAGCCGGAGACCCTGTCTTCGCGCTGCGCATCGTCGAGACGGTGTCGGCCGAATCCTTCGATCCGCCCATCTTCGCGGCGCTGTGCAGCGCCAACCTCATGCAGGCGGTGCAGCGCCTGGCGAAGTACAAGCAGCTGGTGGCGCCGATGTCCCTGGAGGTCGAGGTCGCGAAGAACGGCGACCTGACGCTGTCGCCGCGATGGCTGCTGGCCCGGACCGACGTGCCCCAGTCGCTGCAGATCGCTGAACTCGCGTTCTTCGTGCGGCTGGTGCGACTCGCGACGCGTGAGGCGGTCAACGCGAAGCGCGTGACGCTGCCGGTGCTCCCGGCTTCGGCGCATGGCAGGCGGTACGAGGCGTATTTCGGTGCGCCGGTGAAACAGGGAGCGCATGCGACCGTCGCCTTCGCCGCGACCGACGCACTTCGCCCGTTCCTCACGCTCAACGAGGGCATGTGGCGCGTCTTCGAGCCCGACCTGCGCAGGAGGCTCGGCGAGCTCGACGCCACGGCGACCACGGCGCAGCGGGTGAAGGCGCTGCTGCTCGAACTGCTGCCGAGCAATGCCGCGACCATCGACGTGGTCGCGGATCGCCTGGCGCTGAGCAGGCGGACGCTGCAGCGCCGCCTGGAAGACGAAGGGGAAAATTTCCGGCTGCTGATCAGCAGCACGCGTGAGCAACTGGCGCGCCACTACCTGGCCAACACCTCCATGTCGGGTGGAGAGATCGCTTTCCTGCTCGGCTTCGAAGATCCGAATTCCTTCTATCGGGCCTTCCAGGAATGGACCGGGCAGACGGCGGATACCGCGCGCCAGGCCATGCGCCTGAACTGAGGTCGGGAAGGGAGGGGAAGGGGAGGGGCGCCGATGGCGCCGTCCGCATTCGCCATGGCGCGTTCTGCCGGTGGCCACGTTCGGGGTGCCTTCTAAGGTCGGGGCTCTTCCATCCGAACGAGGTAACTCCGAAATGAACATGAAAAGCAACGTGCTGGTCGCGACCGCGGTCATCGGCCTTCTGGCCGGCCAGGCGTCCCTTGCACAAGACAACTGGTCGCTCGCGAAGGAATCGGACGGCATCAAGGTCTACGTGCGCGAAGTGCCCGGTTCTTCCCTGCGCGAGTTCCGTGGCGAGGTCGAACTGAAGACCAGTGCCGACAGCGTCGTGCAGACCCTGAAGGACGCCGCCGCCTTCCGCAAGTGGATGCCCGACGTGGTGGTGTCCGATCTCCTGAAGTCAACGGACACCGAGCACTACCACTACCTGGAGAACAAGGCGCCCTGGCCCGTGTCCGCGCGCGATGGCGTCTACCGCTTCACCTACTCGCGCTCCGGAAGTTCGGCGGCGGATGTCACCACCGTCAAGGTCGAGGCCGTTCCCGGATACGTGCCGCAGCGCGAAGGAAAGGTGCGAGTGCCCAAGGCCGACGGCCAGTGGAGGCTGGTGCCGACCGCGGAAGGTGTCAGCGTCTCGTATCGGATGCAGGCGTCTCCCGGAGGCGCCATTCCGCAGTGGCTGGCCGATCGGGCGGCGGTCGATACGCCGTTCGAGACGCTGAAGGCGCTGAGAGGCTATCTCCACGCGTCCAACTGAGGCCGGATGCAGATGGCTCCGGCTGCGCAGGCATCGCTGTCGCGTCCTGCGAGTCCGGTGGCACCGATTGCCAGATCGCCGACGTCGGGGCGTTCGTACAGTCGATCTCATCGCAGGCGTGCCGCACACGGCGCGTCGAACACAAGCTCCAGCAAAGGACGAATCGACATGGAATCATCAAAAGTTGCCCTGGTGACCGGCGCCTCTTCCGGCATCGGCGAGGCGACCGCTCTCAAGCTCTACGCGCTTGGCTACACGGTGTACGCCGCCGCCCGCCGCCTCGACCGGATGCGGCCCCTGGCCGATGTCGGCATTCGCGTCCTGCAGATGGACGTGACCGACGACGCCTCGATGCGCAACGCCGTGCTGGAGATCATCGCGCGCTCCGGCCGGCTCGACGTGCTCGTCAACAACGCCGGCTACGGCTCCTACGGCGCGGTGGAAGATGTTCCGCTCGAGGAAGCCCGTGCGCAGTTCGACGTCAACGTGTTCGGTGCCGTTCGCCTGATCCAGCTGGTGTTGCCGCACATGCGCTCGCAGCGCTCGGGAACCGTCGTGAACATCACCTCGATGGGCGGAAAGATCCACACGCCGCTGGGCGCCTGGTATCACGGCACCAAGTTCGCGCTCGAGGCGATCAGCGACTGCCTGCGCATGGAGGTCCAGCCCTTCGGTATCGACGTGGTCGTGATCGAGCCCGGCGGCATCAGGACCGAGTGGGCCGACATCGCTGCCGACAAGCTTCGCGACGTGTCGGGCAGGGGCGCATACGCAGGGCAGGCGAAGGCCATGTCGCTGTCGATGGTCGGGGAGGCGAGCCGCAAGCGCCAGTCGCCCCCGCAGCTGATTGCCGACACGATCGCGAAGGCAGTGACAGCCAGGCGGCCCAAGACGCGCTATGCAGTCGGGTTCGGCGCGAAGCCGATGATCTTCCTGCGCCGCCTGATGTCGGACCGTACTTTCGACGGCTTCATGCGCATGGCTACCGGCATCTCCCGCCAGGCGGCCGCCGGCAGCTCCTGAGAGCCGGCGCCGGCGAGAGCCGCGGCTCAACCGGCCTTGGCGGTGCGGTCGGAGACGGGAGCAGGGCAGTTCGCGGGCGCGCCGGCCGTGTCGGCGCCGCACCAGTCGCCGCCGAGCGCCTTCACCAGGAATACCGAGGTCAGCAGCCGCTGCCCCTGCAACTGCGCGGCCTGCCGCTCCACCGTCAGCAGCGACTGCTGCGCGGTGATCACGTCGAGATACGTCGATGCACCGCCCTCGTAGCGGCTGGTCGCCATGTCGAGCACGCGCCGCGCTGCAGTAACGGCCGACTGCGCCTGCGTGGTGGCGCTGTCGAGCGCCGAGAGGCCGGTGATGCCGTCCTCCACTTCCTGCATCGCGGTGAGCACGGTGCGGCGGTAGTTGCCGACGGTGACGTCGTAGCCGGCTTTCGCGAAATCGACATTCGCGCGGATGCGCCCGCCGTCGAACAGCACCTGCGTGGCCGACACGCCCACCGACCACAGCAGGCTGGGGCCGTTGAAGAGCGTCTCGATCAGGCGGCTGTCCACGCCCACGGTGGGCGAGATGACGAAGCTCGGATAGAAGGCGGCCGTGGCCACGCCGATCTGCGCATTGGCCGCGGCCATCGCGCGTTCGGCCGAAGCCACATCGGGCCGGCGCTGCAGGATTTCCGACGGCACGCCCAGCGGCACCGCGGGCGGCTTGATCTCGCGCAGGTCCACCGGCAGCGAGAAGTTCGGAGCGGGCGTGCCGGTGAGGGTGGCCAGCGCGTGCTCGTACTGGGCGCGCTGCTTCTTCAGCACGTCGACCTGCGTGAGCGTGGTTTCGAGCAGCGCCTGCTGCTGCGCCACGTCGAGGCCCGACACCGCGCCCAGGTCGTGGCGCGCCGTGACCAGCTCCAGCGCGCGGCGCTGCAGCCCGATGGAGCGCGAGAGCACGTCGAGCTCGATGTCGGTGGAGCGCAGGTTGAAGTAGTTGTTGGCGAGTTCGGCGCTCAGCAGCAGCCTGGTGTTGGCGAGGTCGGCAGCCGATTGCTCGGCGGAGGCGGCCGCGCCCTCGACGGTGCGTTGCACGCGGCCCGCGAGGTCGATTTCGTAGCTCGCGTTCAGCGAGACGGCGAAGTCGTTCTGCACCGTCGATGAGTTGGCGGTGGCGTAGTTGGTGAGCGGCCGGTTGGCCGAGATCTTCAGGCGCGAGGCGCGGGTGCCCAGGCCGAGCTGCGGGTACTGGCTGGCCGAAGTGGCGGCCAGCGTGGCGCGCGCCTGAGCCAGCCGCGCGTTGGCGATGGCGAGCGTGGGGCTGCCGGCCAGGGCTTGTGCCTGCAGCGTGTCGAGCGTGGCGTCGTCGAAGCGCTTCCACCAGGGGCCCTTGTCGGCGCTGTCGCTGGGCGTGCTCACGCGCCAGGGCTCCTCGAGCTTCCAGCTCACGGGCAGGGGCGTGTCGGGCGTCTTGTAGTCGGGGCCGACGGCGCAGCCCGCGGCGAGCGCGAGCAATGCGGCGCAGGCAGCGGCGGTGGCCAGCTGTCGCAGCTTCACGCCGGCTCCTTCTTCGGCAGCGTGGCGGGGGCTGGAGGCGTGCCGGCCTTCGAAGCGCCCGGCTGCTGCTGTGGTTGCTGCGGTTGGGCATCGGGCGCGACCGCGACGATGTCGCCCTCGGCCAGCGAGTCGGAGGGGTTCAGCACCATGCGGTCGGTACCTTCGAGCCCGTCGATCACCTCGACGTTCTCGCCGTAGTTGCGACCCAGCGTCACGGCGCGCAGGCCGACGCGGCCCTTCGCATCGACCACCGCGATGCGCGTGCCCTCGGCGCGGAACAGCAGCGCGTTCGCCGGCACCGTGAGCGTGCGGCTCGCCGCCAGCGGCAGCGACACCTGCACGTAGGCGCCCGGCAGCAGCGCGCCGTCCTTGTTGGGCAGCGAAATCTCGACCTGCATCATCCGCGTGGTCGTGTCGATCGCGCCCGAGGTGCGCGCCACCTCGCCCTTGAAAGTCTGGCCGCGCAGCTCGGCTTGCGTCACCACCACCGGCTGGCCGGCCTTCACCAGTTGCGCGTAGGCCTGCGGCACGTTGACGTACACGCGCAGCGGATCGGTCTGCGCCAGCATGAAGAGCGCGCGCCCCGCGCCGCCGCCCGCGCCGGCGTCGATCAGGTCGCCCACGTCGACGTTGCGCCGCGTGATCACGCCCGAGAACGGCGCCACCACGCGCTTGAAGCCTTCGGTCTGCTTCAGCCGCTGCACGTTGGCATCGGCCGCCGCCACGTTGGAAGTGGCCTGAGCCACGGCGCTGCGGCGCTCGTCGAGGTCCTGCTGCGAAACCACGTCCTTCTTGCGCAGCGCTTCCCAGCGCTCGGCGGTGCTGCGCGCCAGTTCCAGCCCCGAGGCGGCCTGCGCGCGCGCTGCCACGGCCTGCGAGAGCTGCTGGTCGATCTCGGGCGTCTCGATCTCGGCGAGCAGCTCGCCCTTTTCGACGCGGCTGCCGATGTCCCGGGTCCAGCGTTTGAGGTAGCCGCTGGCGCGTGCCGAGATGGGCGACTGCACGAAGCCCTGCAGCGTGCCGGGCAGCGACAGCGTCTGGCCCGCGGTGGGCACGCGGGGCAGGGCGGTCTGCACGTACTGCCTGGCGCGCTCGGCGGTGCCCGCTTCGAGCGCACGGGCGTTGGCGATGCGCACGAACACGGTGCGCGCCGCACCCAGCGCGAGCAGCACGAGGACGATGAGCACCAGCCAACGTGTGCGCCGAACGATCTGGCGGCGGCGCAGCAGCTGCTCGCCGTCGCCTTCCTCGACGGCGATGGGGTGGATGGCCAATGCCGAATGGCGTTGCTCCGTCATGGAATCAGGTCTCCTGGGCCGCTGTGGCTGCTGGGGGTTGATGCTGCTGGGCGGCCTCGCGCGCCGCACGGCGGTGCGCAAGCCGACTGTGCACTCCCGCGAACACGGCGGGCACGAAAAACAATGTCGACACAGTGGCAAAGACCAGGCCACCGATCACCGCGCGGCCCAGCGGGGCGTTCTGCTCGGCGCCTTCGCCCAGGCCCAGGGCCATCGGGATCATGCCGATGATCATCGCCAGCGCCGTCATCAGCACCGGGCGGATGCGGGTGGCGCCGGCTTCCAGCGCGGCCGACAGCGGCGGAATGCCCGCGGCCAGCCGCTCGCGCGCGAAGGACACCAGCAGGATGGAATTGGCCGTGGCCACGCCCATGGTCATGATCGCGCCCGTGAGCGCCGGCACGCTCAGCGTGGTGCCGGTGATGAACAGCATCCACGCGATGCCCGCCAGCGCCGCCGGCAGGGCGGTGATGATGATGGCCGCGTCCAGCCACGACTGGAAGGTGACCACGATCAGCAGGTACACCAGCACGATGGCCATCGCCAGCCCCACGCCCAGGCCGATGAACGACGACTGCATCGTCTGCACCTGCCCACGGATGTCGACGCGGCTGCCGCGCGGCAGCGTGGGCCGCATCTCGTCGACCAGCTTCCGCACCTTCGACGCCACGCTGGCGAGGTCGGTGCCCTGCACGCTCACGTACACGTCGATCACCGGCGCGATGTTGTAGCGCGACATCACGGCCGGCTGGCGCGCGGCCTGCGCGTCGACCAGGTTGCCCAGCAGTTGCTGCGAACCGCTGCCAGCCGCCGGCGTGCCGCCCGCGCCCACCGGGATGTTCAGCAGCGAGTCCAGCGAATCGACCACGTACTGCGGCGTCTGCACCGCGATGCTGTAGACCACGCCGTTGGCCGGGTTCAGCCAGAAGGCCGGCGCCGTCTGCGAGCTGCCCGACAGCGCGATGAGCACGTTCTGCCCCACGTTGGAGGCGGTCAGGCCGTACTGCTGCAGCCGCGTGCGGTCCATCTGCAGGCTCAGCGCGGGGCCGTCCAGGCGCTGGTGCACGTGGGCGTCGACCGCGCCGGGAATCTGGCGGATCGCCTTGGTCAGTTCGGCCGCGCGCGCGGCGTTGCCGGCCATGTCGTTGCCGCTGAACTGCACATCTATGGCCGCCGGCAGGCCGAAGTTCAGGATCTGCGTGACGATGTCCGCCGGCTGGAAGAAGAACTCCGTGCCCGGAAAGCGCTTGGGCAGTTCGGCGCGCAGCAGCGACACGAACTGCTCGGTGGGCTTGTGGCCGTCCTTCAGCGACAGCAGCAGCTCGCCATCGAAGGTGCCGATAGTGCCGGCGTTGCTGTACGACAGGTTGATGCCGCTGTTGGGCACGCCGAGGTTGTCGAGGATGGTCTCGAGCTGGTCGGGCGGCACCAGCTCGCGGATGGCGGCCTCCACCCGGTCGGTGAGGCGGGCGGTTTCCTCGATGCGCGTGCCGGTGGGCGCGCGCAGGTGCAGGCGGATCTGGCCGGCATCGACCGTGGGGAAGAAGTCGCGGCCCAGCGCGGGGTAGAGCAGGCAGGACAGCAGGCAGAAGCCGAGGAGCAGGCCGATGAAGCCCGCGCGCTTGGAAAGCACTGCAGACAGCACCAGCGTGTAGGCGCGGCGCACGCGTTCGAAGCGGCGGTCGAAGGCGCGGTACAGGCGTTGCAGGGCGCTTTGCTTGGCACCCTCGAGCGGAGCCTGGTGCGCCGCATGCGAACCGCCCATCAGCAGCATCACCAGCGTGGGCACCAGCGTCCGCGACAGCAGGTACGAGGCGATCATGGCGAACACCACGGCTTCGGCCAGCGGCACGAACAGGAAGCGCGCCACGCCCGAGAGGAAGAACATCGGCACGAACACGATGCAGATGCACAGCGTGGAGACGAAGGCGGCCGAACCGATCTCGCCCGCGCCGACTTCGATGGCCTCCTTCAGCGGCGTGCCCATGTGCAGGTGCCGCTCGATGTTCTCGATGGTCACGATCGCCTGGTCGACCAGGATGCCCACCGAGAGCGCGAGGCCGCCCAGCGTCATGAGGTTGAGCGTTTCGCCGAGCGAATACAGCACCAGGATCGACGCCAGGATCGACAGCGGAATGGTCAGCCCGATGATGAGCGTGCTGCGCCAGTTGCCCAGGAAGAGCAGCACCATCGCGGCCGTGAGCGCCGCCGCCAGGATGGCCTCGAACACCACGCCCTTGACGGCCGCCTTCACGAACACCGACTGGTCGAACAGCGGCGTGATCTTGATGTCCTCCGGCATCGTCTGGGCGGCGATGGGCAGCATCGCGCGGATGTTGGAGACGATGTCCAGCGTGGAGGCGCCGCCGTTCTTCAGCACCGACAGCAGCACGCCGCGCACGCCGTCCTGGCGCACCACGTTGGTCTGCGGCGAGAAGCCGTCGCGCACGTAGGCCACGTCGCGCAGGTAGGTGGTGGCGCCGTTCACCGTGCGGATCGGCAGGTCGTTCAGGCCCGCGATGGCATCGGGCGAGCCGTTCATCTTCACGTTGTATTCGGTGGCGCCGAACTTGGCCGTGCCCGAGGGCAGGATCAGGTTCTGCGTGTTCACCGCGTTCACCACGTCGGCCGGCGAGAGGCCGCGCGCCTGCAGCGCCTGCGTGTCGAGGTCGACCGAGATCAGCCGGTTCTTGCCGCCGTAGGGAAAGGGAATGGCCGCGCCCGGCACCGTGATGAGCTGCGGGCGCAGCTGGTTGACGGTGGCGTCGAAGAGCGAGTTCTCCGAGCGCGTGGGGCTCGACAGCGCCAGCTGGATCACCGGCACGCTGGAGGCCGAGTACTTGATGACCAGCGGCGGCGTGATGCCCGGCGGCAGCTGCCGCACCTGCGCCTGCATCGAGGCCACTACCTGCGAGATGGCCATCTCGATGTTGGCCGTGGGCTGGAAGAACACCTTGATGATGGCCACGCCCGCCAGCGACTGCGATTCGATGTGCTCGATGTCGCTCACGGTGGTGGTCAGCCCGCGCTCCACCTGGCCCGAGATGCGCTGGCCCATCTCCTGTGCCGGCAGGCCGGTGTAGTTCCAGATGACGCTGACCACCGGGATGTTGATTTCCGGGAAGATGTCGGTCGCCATGCGCGCCAGGACAAAAGGCGTGGCCAGCACGATCAGCATCGCCATGACGATGAAGGTGTACGGACGACGCAACGCGAGCTGGACCATGGCGAAGGCTCTCTGCTTCCGGCGGAAAAAGGTTTTGCATCATAAGGAAGTAGATTTAGGTTTGCAGGCGCCTTTGAATGAGGTGTGGTGCTTTACCAAAAGGGTGCGTATGGACGGGGTTCGGCTGGTGGTGATGGGCGTTTCGGGATGCGGCAAATCGAGCCTGGGCGCGGCGCTGGCCAAGGCCCTCGGGCTGCCGCTCATCGAAGGCGACGACCACCATCCGCCGGCAAATGTCGAGAAGATGAGCCGCGGCATCGCACTGACCGATGCCGACCGCGCCGGCTGGCTGGCCACGCTGGGCCGTGCGCTGGCAGCGGCGCCGCAGGGCGCGGTTCTGACCTGTTCGGCGCTCAAGCGCAGTTATCGCGACCAGCTGCGTGCGGCCGCTCCGGGCCTGCGCTTCGTGTTCATGCAAATCGAGCAGGCCGAGGCGCAGCGGCGGGTGGCCGCGCGGGCGGATGCGGGAGAACACACGTTCCCGGCCAGCCTCGTGGCCAATCAGTTCGCCACGCTGGAGTCGCCGGTGGGCGAGGCGGGCGTGCTGGCGGTGGAGGCTACGGCGCCGCTGGCGGAGTCGGTCGGGCAGGTGGAAGGCTGGCTGGCCCGGGGCTGAACCGGTTCACGCGGACGCACCCAGCACGAGCCGCAGGCGCGTCACGTTCGGATTGCCCGGATCGCGCTGTACCTTGAAGCCCAGCTTGCGCGCCAGCGCCAGCATCGCCGTGTTGTCGTAGAGGGTGATGTCCGCCAGCTGCCCGACGCCGGCCGCCGTGGCCGCGTCGATCAGCTTGCGCATGAGCTTGAGGGCCAGGCCGTGGTGCTGCCAGGCATCGGCGATGACGATGGCGAACTCGGCGACCTGCGCCGTCTCGGGCGTCTCGCCCCGCACGTAGCGCACCACGCCCATCTGCTGTTCGACGCCGTCGACCAACGTGGTCGCGATGAGCGCGAGTTCGCGGTGGTAGTCGATGTGCGTCATGCGCCACAGCTCGTCGGGCTGCGGCGTTCGCGGCGACAGCAGGCGGCGATAGCCGGTTTCCCTGGAGAGACCGCCGACGAAGGCCGTGTGCATGGCTAGGTCCTCGGCGCGGATCGGGCGGATGCGCACCGGCGTGCCGTCGGCGAGTTGCCAGTCCTCGACCAGGTGGCTGGGGTAGTCGAGGGCCGGCATGGGATCACACGGTGTTCAGCCGATCACTTCGGGCCAGTCGGTGTGGAAGAACTGGCCCTCGGGCTTGTCGACACGCTCGTAGGTGTGCGCGCCGAAGAAGTCGCGCTGCGCCTGCAGCAGGTTCGCCGGCAGGCGCTCGGTGCGGTAGCTGTCGTAGTAGGCCAGCGAGGCGCTGAATGCCGGCACCGGGATGCCGTTGCTCACCGCCAGTGCCACCACTTCGCGCCAGTTCTGCTGGGTGCGGTTCAGCAGGTCCTTGAAGAACGGGTCGAGCATCAGGTTGGCCAGGGCCGGGTCGGTGCGGAAGGCGTCGGTGATGCGGTTGAGGAAGCGCGCGCGGATGATGCAGCCGCCGCGCCAGATGGAGGCGATGCCGCCCAGGTCGAGGCCCCAGCCCTTCTTGTCGCCCATGGTCTTGATGAGGTCGAAGCCCTGCGTGTAGCTGATGACCTTCGAGGCGTAGAGCGCGTCGTGCACCTTGGCCACCAGCGCCTTCTTCTCCACCGACAGTTCGATCTTCGGCCCCTGCAGCTGCCTGCTGGCCGCCACCCGCGCCTTCTTCTGCGACGAGAGCACGCGCGCTTCCACGGCGGCGTTGATGGTGCTGATGACCACCGCGTTCTCGGCCGCGTTGATCAGCGTCCACTGGCCCGTCCCCTTCTGGCCGGCCTTGTCGAGGATCACGTCGACGATCGGCTTGCCCGTTTCCGGGTCTTTCTGCTCGAGCGCCTTGGCAGTGATCTGGATCAGGTAGCTCTGCAGCTCGCCGTCGTTCCACTCGTTGAAGATGGCGGCCATCTCGTCGGTGGTGAAGCCGGCCGCCTTGAACAGGCTGTACGCCTCGCAGATGAGCTGCATGTCGCCGTACTCGATGCCGTTGTGCACCATCTTCACGTAATGGCCCGCGCCGCCGGGGCCGATGTGGATGACGCAGGGTTCGCCGTCCACCTTGGCCGAGATGCTCTCGAAGATCGGCTTCATCACTTCCCAGGTGGAAAGCGGCCCGCCCGGCATGATCGACGGGCCCTTGCGCGCGCCTTCCTCGCCGCCCGAGACGCCCGCGCCGATGAAGCGCAGGCCTTTGCTGCTCAGGTAGGCGTCGCGGCGCTCGGTGTCGGTGTAGAGGCTGTTGCCGCCGTCGATGACGATGTCGTCCTTGTCCAGCAGCGGAATGAGCTGCTCGATCACCTGGTCGACCGGCGCGCCGGCCTTGACCATGATCTGGATCTTGCGGGGTTTGGCCAGGCTCTGGACGAACTCTTCCAGCGTCTTCGCGCCCACCAGCTTCTTGCCCGGGTTGGCGGCGATGAAGGCCTCGGTGGTGGCCTCGGTGCGGTTGTAGACGCTGACCTGGAAGCCGCGGCTTTCCACGTTCAGCACCAGGTTCTGGCCCATCACGGCCAGGCCGATCAGTCCGAAATCGCTTTGCTTGTTGGTCATGACCTGAATTGCCCTTCCTTCGAGTGTGTGCATGCGGGCCAGGCGCCCGGCGCACCGGTTTGGTTCGAGGGCCATTGTGCCGGTGCGGCGCGCGCGGGGGCGTCGGAGGCGGTCTATTCCCGATTGGCAAGCGGGTCCGCCTTGGCTATCGTTTCGCGCGCATGAGCCATGACGCCATCCACCGCTGGTCCACCGACGCCGTGCCGCCCGCGCAGCGGCTCGACTACTGGGTGGGCGCGGTCTGCGAAGGCTTCCTGGAGATGGACGTGACCAGCCCCGTGGCCGCCAGCTTCGGCGCCACGCTCGAATCGGCGCCGCTGGGGCCCATCGTGGTCAACCAGGTGCGCGGCAGCGCGCAGGACGTCTACCGCACGCGCCGAGCCATTGCCCACAGCCGCAACAACTATTTCTACCTGCTGTGCAAGGCCGATTCGGCCTGGGTGGCCGTGCAGGACGGCCGCTCGGCGCGTCTGCTGCCGGGCGACGCGGTGCTGGTCGATTCGCGCCGCCTCTACGAATTCCACCTGCTGCAGTCGGCCGACACCATCTCGCTCGAGCTGCCGACCGCCTGGGTCGACGCATGGCTTCCCGATGCCGGCGACCAGGTGGCGCGGCGCATCGACGGGCATTCGGGCTGGGGCGGCGTGCTGTGCGGCTTCGTGCGGCAGCTCTCGCCGGAGCTGGCGGCGAAACCGCCGGTGCCCCCCGCGCTGCTGAGCGACCAGCTCGGCGGCCTGCTGGCGCTGGCCACCGGCAGCGGCCTTGCGGATGCATCCGGCAGGGGCCGGGCGGCGCTGCGCCGCCGCGTGCTCGACGCCACGCACGAGCGGCATGCCGAGTGCGGCCTCACTGCCGCCAGCGTGGCGCGCGGGCTGGGCATTTCGGAGCGCAGCCTGCACCGCTGCCTGGCTGCCGGAGAAGGCAGCGACGGCAGCGGAGAGGGCGCCACCACCTTCGCCGCGGCGCTCGCGGGTTTCCGCATGGCGGCAGCGCGCCGCATGCTCGCCGATGCACGTTTCGACCGCTTGGGCATCGCCCAAATCGGGTATCGCGTGGGCCTGGCCGATGCTTCACACTTTGTTCGCCAATGCCGCGCGCACCTGGGCGCCACACCCGGCGAACTGCGGCGCCGGCGCTGAACTGGCGCGAACCGGCCATCCGCGTGGCAGGCATCGGCCATTCGCGGCACCGCGTTATTCCTAAAGTCCCTCTCCATCGAAACAACGAAAGAGACATCCCATGTCCGATACCTATGTCCTGGTCCACGGCGCGTGGCACACCGGTGCCGAGATCGAAGCCGTGGCCGACGGCGTGCGCGCGGCCGGCCACACCGTGTACTGCCCCACGCTGGCGGGAAACAACCCCGGCGACGACCGCTCCAGCTGCGGCCTGGAAGACGCCATCGCGTCGGCCGTGCGCTACATCGAAGAGAAGAACCTCACGCAGGTGCGCCTCGTCGGCCACAGCTACGGCGGCATGGTGATCTCGGGCGTGGCCGACCGCATCGCCCACAGGCTGAAGCGGCTGGTGTACATCAACGCCTTCGTGCCGCTGGACGGCGAATCGCTCAACGACATGGTGCCGCCGCACTACGTGACCATGTTCGACGCCGTCGCTGCGGCCAACGGCAACGCCGTGACGCTGCCCTTCGAGATCTGGCGCGAGGCCTTCATCAACGACGCAGACCTCGCGACCGCGCAGGCCGCCTACGAGAAGCTGAACCCGCACCCGTACCGCACCTTCACCGACAAGATCAGGCTGAGCCAGCCGCTGGCCGCGCTGGCGCTGGGCAAGTCGTACCTGAACTGCCAGCAGGACACCGCCATGCCGCACGGCATGCCGTGGCATCCGCGCCTGTCGGAGCGGCTGGGACTGTTCCGTCTGGTGGAGTGCCCGGGCAGCCACGAGATGTTCTTCTCGAACCCCCTGCGGCTCGCGCAGGCCATCATCGAGGCCGGGCGCGACTGAGCTCAGCCGCCGCCGAAGAGCGCGTCGTACACGCGGATCGACGCCCAGGCGTCGTTCGCGGCGTAGCGGATCTGCGCCTCGGTGAGCTGCCGGTTGGCCCAGTTGGAAGTGGTCGCCTTGCGCGACTTGACGAAGCGGCGCTCGAACACCAGCGCCACCGCCGCCTTCACGCCCACCGACCTGCGATAGCCGCGGCGGCGGAATTCGTCGTCGATGTCGAACACCGCCTTCGGCTCGATGTTGAGCCGGTTCCTGATCAGCGTGAGGTCGCCCGAGAGGCCGAAGCCGACCTTGCGCAGTTCGGTCGATGCGATCAGCGTGGCCACCACCGGGTTGCACTCGGTGCGGTGCATCTGGAACAGCCATGCCGTGTCGCGCGTGGCGAACTGCACCACGTGCGGGCCGCCCGAGACCTCGTTCTTCGCGAAGGTGGGTTTCGATTCGGTGTCGAAGCCCGCGATGCCGGCTGCCAGCAACGTGGCGGCGGCGCGCTCGGCCTCCTGCTGCGTGGAGACGACCACGATGTTGCCGGGACCGAGGCTTTCGAAGGGATCGAGCAGCGCGATCTGTTCGCGCTCGGGCAGGGGCGGGAGCGCGGGGGCGTTGCGGCGCTCGTTCACCGGGAGGCTGCTTTCGTCGTCGGCTTTTTCTTCTTCACGGGTGCTTTCTTTGCAGCGGTTTTCTTGGGAGCGGTCTTCTTCGCCGCCGCTTTTCTTGCAGCAGCTTTCCTTGCGGCCGGCGCCTTCTTCGGCTTCGGCGGCTGGCCGGAGCGCAGCGCCGCCTCGTAGGCGAGCCGGCCCCAGCGCGCGGCTTCCTCGCGGTCCTCGAAGAGATCCGCCGGTGCGAGCCGGTACGACATCGGCATCGACTTGCCCTGGCGGGTGTAGGTGAAGGGCGGCAGGTCCAGCCTGTCGAAGTACATGGCGCTTTCCGCGTCGGACTTCAGGTAGAGCGTTTCGTTGGCGACCAGCGCGATCATCCGGCCCTCGTGCCAGACGCCGTGGCCGCCGAACATGCGCTTCGTCTCGATGCGGCCCAGGCGCTCGAAGATCTCGTGCAGGCTTTGTACGAAGACGCTCATCGGGCAGGGCTCGCGGCAGGCCGCACGGGCGTCGACGCCTGCGCGCCGACCACGGTATTCCAGGCCTTCACCTGCCAGCCGGTGACGATGCCGTTGAACACGTACGGGTCGGCCTTCGCGAAGGCGGCGGGCACGTCGGGCGAGTCGGTTTCGAACAGCAGCAGCGCGCCGTCGGGCGGGTTGCCGGTGGCGCCGCCGAGCAGCAACTCGCCGCGCTCCACGGACTGCCAGGCAAGCGCCAGGTGGGCGTCGCGAAACTCGCCGCGGCGTTCGAGGTAGTCGGGGGCGGTTTCGTAGATCAGCAGGTAGTGCATGAAGGAAAGTCCTGGCGGAGGTCGCCTGTGCTCAGGCGGTGATCTCGATGCGATTGCCGTCCGGGTCGAGCACAACGCTCTCGTAGTAGCCGTCGCCGGTGCGGCGCGGACCGTCGAGCAGCGGGTAGCCATCGGCCTTCAGGCGCTGCGTGAGCGCGTCCACCGCCGCGTCGGAGCCCACGCTGATTGCGAGGTGCGTCCAGCCCATGCGCTGCGCGCCGGCCTCGGCCGCCACGGGCGAGAGCGTGCTGGTGGTCATGGCCTCGATGCGCGCGCCGTCGCCCAGGCTGAGGAAGCAGGAGGCGAAGCCCTTGGCCGGGTTGACGTAGCCCGCGCCGGCGGTGGCGCCGAAGTAGTCGACGTAGAAGCGCTTGCAGCGTTCGAGATCGTTGGTCCAGAGGGCGATGTGGTCGATGCGCATGGGCTGCGAAATATGGGAGGACGGGAAGACGGGAAGACGGGAGGGCGGCCGCTCAGCCGATGCGCCACGGCGGACGCGAGGGCGACCAATGGTAGGCGATGCGTTCGCGCCCGCTCGTGGGGTGGCGGTCTGCCGCGCCGCGCTCCAGCCCGTAGCGTTCGTAGAAGCGCTGCGCCGCAGTGTTGGTGGCGGCCACGTGCAGCCGCCAGCCGCCGGGAATGCGCAAGCAGGCCTCGTCGAGCAGCGCCTTGCCCAGGCCCTGGTTGCGCAGGTGCGGCTCCACGAAGAGCTGGGCCACGTATTCGCGCCGCGCCAGCAGCACCATGAAGGCCAGCACCTGGCCTTCGCGCTCCGCCAGCACCACGTCGGCGGGCGGGCCGAACTCGGTGTGCACGCGATGCAGCCAGTGGGCGATGGGCTCGACGTGCGGGACGTCGCGGTTGGCCGCGATCCATGCACGGCGCCAGATGCCCGCCAGCACCATGTTCTCTTCGGCGCCGCCTTGGCGCGACCGCAGGTGGAAGACCGGAATCTGGGCGGCGGACATGATGCGTTTCATGATACGGCGCGCGGGCGCCGCGGTCGATGAGGCTTTACGCGCGCACTCAGGCGCGCAAGGTCTGCGCGTGGTGCGCGATGTGGTCCGCCATGAAGCTCTGGATGAAGTAGTAGCCGTGGTCGTAGCCCGCGTGGCGGCGCAGCGTGAGCGGCTGGCCGGCGGCGAAGCAGGCGGCCTCGAAGACTTCGGGGTGCAGCTGCTCGGCCAGGAATTTGTCGTCCAGGCCCTGGTCGATGAGGATGCCCTGCGGATAGGGCGCCGTGACCTGCGACTTCATGAGCGCGCTGGCATCGTGCGCCAGCCACTGCGCGCGGTCGGCGCCGGGCTCGCCCAGGTAGCCGGCGAAGGCTTTCTCGCCCCAGGGGCACTGCGTGGGCGCGCAGATCGGCGCGAAGGCCGACAGCGACCTGAAGCGCCCCGGATGCCGCAGCGCCAGCGTGAGCGCGCCGTGGCCGCCCATCGAGTGGCCGAAGATGCCGATGCGCTCGCCGTCGATGGGAAAGTGCTTGGCCACCAGCGGCAGCAGCTCGTGCACGATCCAGCTTTCCATGCGCCAGTGCGTGGCCCAGGGCTCGGCCAGCGCGTCGAGGTAGAAGCCGGCGCCGATGCCGAAGTCCCAGTTGTCCCTGGCGCCCGGAATGCCTTCCGCCTCGGGGCCGCGCGGGCTGGTGTCGGGTGCGATCAGCGCGATGCCCAGGCTGGCCGCCATGCGCTGCGCGCCGGCCTTGATGGCGAAGGTTTCCTCGTTGCAGGTCAGGCCCGCGAGGTAGAGCAGGGCGGGCACGCGCTCGTGCGCGACCTGCGGCGGCAGGTAGACCGAGAAGCGCATCGGCAGGCCGATCTCCAGCGAGCGGTGTTCGAGGAAGCGCTGCAGTCCGCCGAAGGCACGGTGCTCGGAAAGGGGCTTGGGTGTGTTGTCGGTCATTGCGGATTCTTGGGGCTGCGCAGGGCGGGCACGAGTTCGAGCACGGCGTCGGCGAAAGCGCGCGGCGCTTCCTGCGGCAGGTTGTGGCCTGCTCCGGGCACGAGCCGGTGCGAGCGCGGACCGCCGAAACGGTGCGCGTGGGCGGATGCGTCGGCGGGCGGGCGCACGCCGTCGTCGATGCCGTCGAAGGTGATGGCGGGCACGGTGATCGTGGGCTGGGCCGCGAGGCGGCGCTCGATGCCGGCATAGGCCGGATCGCCCGGCACCAGGCCGAAGCGATGGCGGTACGACTGGATCACCACGTCCACGAAATCGGGATGGTCGAAGGCCGCGGCGCTGCGCTCGAAGGTGGCGTCGTCGAACTTCCACGTGGGCGACCAGAGCCTCCACAGCAGCTTCGTGAATGCCTTGCGGTCCTTCTGCAGGCCGGCGCGGCCGCGCTCGCTGTGGAAGTAGTACTGGTACCAGAGGCTGTGTTCGTTGTCGGGCGTGTCGGGCTCCATCGCCTTGGCGATGTTCTGGATGTTGTAGCTGTTCAGGGACACCAGCCCCGCGCAGCGCTCGGGCCACAGCGCCGCGACCACGCACGCCGCACGGCCGCCCCAGTCATAGCCGGCCAGCACGGCGCGATCGATCTTCAGCGCGTCGAGCAGCGCGAGGAGGTCGGCGCCCAGCGCGGCCTGCTCGCCCGAGCGCGGCGTGGTCTCGCTAAGGAAACGCGTCGCGCCGTAGCCGCGCAGGTACGGCACGATCACGCGGCAGCCCGCGTCGGCCAGCATGGGGGTAACTTCGGCGTACGTGTGGATGTCGTACGGAAAGCCGTGCATCAGCAGCACGGGCGGGCCGTCGGCGGGGCCGGCTTCGTAGTAGGCGACTTCGAGGACGCCCGCCTCGATCCTGCGCAGGGGTTCCATTCTTTCCATCACGAGGTCATCTCCAGAGAGTGAGCCGATGTCTTTTCCAGAAACACCGCGGAACCGGCTTTGCCGGGCCGCAGGTGTTGCCCCCTGCAAGGGGGTTGGCGTAGCGACACGAAGTGCGCGAAGCCTGGGGGTTAGTAGATCACCACGCCGCGGATCGACTCGCCGCGCTTCATCAGGTCGAAACCGTCATTGATCTTCTCCAGCGGCATGGTGTGCGTGATCAGGCTGTCGATGTCGATCTTGCCTTCCATGTACCAGTCGACGATCTTCGGCACGTCGGTGCGGCCGCGCGCGCCGCCGAAGGCCGAGCCTTCCCACTTGCGGCCCGTGACCAGCTGGAACGGCCGCGTGCTGATTTCCGCGCCCGCCTCGGCCACGCCGATGATGATGCTGCGGCCCCAGCCCTTGTGCGTGCACTCCAGCGCCTGGCGCATCACCTTGGTGTTGCCGATGCACTCGAAGCTGTAGTCGGCGCCGCCGTCGGTCAGCTGCACGATCGCGTCGACGATGTTCTCGTGGTCCTTCGGGTTCAGGAAGTGCGTCATGCCGAACTTGCGGGCCATTTCCTCGCGCGCGGGGTTCAGGTCGATGCCGATGATCTTGTCGGCGCCCACCATCTTGGCGCCCTGGATAACGTTCAGGCCGATGCCGCCGAGGCCGAACACGACCACGTTCGCGCCGGCTTCCACCTTGGCCGTGAAGATCACCGCGCCGATGCCGGTGGTCACGCCGCAGCCGATGTAGCAGACCTTGTCGAAGGGCGCGTCCTCGCGGATCTTGGCCAGAGAGATTTCAGGCGCGACCGTGTAGTTGCTGAAGGTGCTGGTGCCCATGTAGTGGGCGATGGGCTTGCCGTCGAGGCTGAAGCGGCTCGTGCCGTCGGGCATCAGGCCCTTGCCCTGGGTGCCGCGGATGAGCTGGCACAGGTTGGTCTTGCGGCTCAGGCAGAACTTGCACTGGCGGCATTCGGGCGTGTACAGCGGGATGACGTGGTCGCCCTTCTTGAGGGTGGTGACGCCGGGGCCGACGTCGACCACGATGCCCGCGCCTTCATGGCCGAGGATGGCGGGGAAGATGCCTTCGGGGTCGGCGCCCGAGAGGGTGTAGTAGTCGGTGTGGCAGATGCCGGTGGCCTTGATCTCGACGAGCACTTCGCCGAACTTCGGGCCTTCGAGGTCCACGGTTTCGATGGTGAGCGGAGCTCCGGATTTCCAGGCGACGGCGGCTTTGGTTTTCATGATGTTCGGTCTCGAAAGCGGGGGATGGAGGAGGATTCTCAGGCAGGGCCAGCAGGGAAGATACCCGACATGCCGATGAACCCGGGCAAGTGGCGGAAATCCCAGACCCAGTTTTGCAGCGCGGGAAACTCGTCGAGCGAGATGCCGCCTTCGCCCGCGAGCGCGACGTAGGGAAAGCAGGCGAGATCGGCAATGGTGGGCCCGGGCGACGACGCGAGCCAGCGCAGGCCCTCGGCGGCCCGCTCGGCGAGATGGTCGTCGAGCACCCGGAACACGGCGCGCGCGCCGCTGCGGCAGGCTTCGATGTCGAGGTGGTGATAGCCCAGCGCATCGTGCAGTCGCGCGGCCGATGCGGTGCGCGTGATCTCGTCGGCGGTGGCGAGCCACTGGGCGACTTCGCCGCGCAGCTTCGGGGCGGCGGGATACCAGCGGCCTTCCGCGTCGTGGCGGCTCGCGAGGTAGACCAGGATGGCCTGCGCGTCGCGCAGCACGAAGCCGTCGTCGTCGATCACCGGCAACTGGCCCAGCGGATTGACGTTGGCGAGGAATGCGGCCGACTTGTGCTCGCGCCCGGGAAAGAAGTCGACCGGCACCGTTTGGTACGCCACGCCCAGCCAGGCCAGCATCTGCCGCACCTTGAAGCAGTTGCCCGAGAGCGGGTAGTCGTAGAGCTTCAGCGTCGTCATGCCGCGGCCCTCACGCCGAAGCGCATGCCGCGCTCGCGCAGCCATCGCCGGTAGGTGACCGAGGAGGTGTCGCCGCGCGTCGGCGTTTCGGCGCGGCCTTCGAGCGGCATGCGCTTGAAGGCGTGGTTCTCCAGGATGGGTTTGTCCTGCCCGAAGATGGTGTGCTGGAAGGCGATGAGCTCCGCGTCGGTGGAGCCGTCGTCGTAGCAGGCGAGCAGGGTGTGGGCGATGACGTGCTCGTCGTCGACCGGCTGCAGGAAGATGCCGATCGCGTCGAGCTCGCCCGCGCGGAAGCTCGACTTGTAGAGCATGGCCGAGAAGGGCTGCATCACGCGGTATTTGTAGAGCACTTCGCTGCCCGACGAGTCGTGGGCGGCCGAGGCGCGCGGCTGCCAGAAGCGGCAGTCGGTGGCCCAGATCTCGCCGGTGGCCGGCTCCACCTGCACCTGGTACTGCACCACCTCGGTGTGCGGAACCTTGCCGAGGTAGTCGGCATGCACGAAGGGAAAGTGCGCCATGTCGAGGAAGTTCTCGATCACACGCAGCCCCGACACCGCGACGCCGATGCCGCCGCAGTCGACGAGGCGGCGGCCGGGCTCGCCGTATTCGGGAAAGTCGAAGAGCGGCCGGGCCGGGCGGCCGCTGGGGCAGACCCAGAGGTAGCCGTACTGCGCCTGCACGGTGAGCGGGGTGTCGCCGAGGCTGCAGCGGGGCGTGTCGTCGGCGTCGGTAGACAGCAGCACGGTCTCGCCGAGCAGGCGGGTGGTGCGCGAGGCAGAAGGCGCCGGCGCCGGGCCGACGACCAGCCAGTCGTCGAGCATGTTGGGATCGTCGGTGACGAAGGGCATGGGTTCTTCTTTCAGCCTTGGGGCAGGGCTTCGATTTCGGTGCGCAGCTGGCGGGCTGCTGCGTGCAAGGCCTTCATGGCGGCCGAGCCGGGGGCTGCTTCAGTCCACAGGTGGATGAAGGCGAGCCCGGGCTGGGCATCGAGGACGAGTGCGACGGTTTCCGTGCCGCCGAGCCGGCCGCGCCAGCCGGGAGCGGCCGGCCCTTCGGCTAGGCCATTGCGTGCCAGCGCTTCCCGTGCAGTGCCGGCGGACGCGCGGACTGTCAGCGTGCGGCAGAAGTGCCAGCCGGCGGGAACGGCGCCACCCAGCGTATCGGGCGCGGGCGGAGCCTCGGGCGAGAGATGCACCCAGAGCATTCCTGCCGCCTCCGTCGTGCCGAAGGTCTTCGCGCAGACGTTGCGCGGTGCCTGCATGGCCGGATGCGCCGGGATGCTGGCGCATTGCCCGCTGCCGGCCTCGTATTGCCAGCCGTGGTAAGCGCAGGCCAGGCGGTTGTCGATGACCTGGCCCAGCGTGAAGCGCACGCTGCGGTGGGGGCAGCGGTTCTCCCAGGCCTGGGCGGTGCCGTCGGCGGCGCGCCAGAGCGCGAGTTCCTGGCCTTCGGCGAAGCCGGCGACGATGTTGGCGCCCGGGCGCAGGTCGGCCGAGCGCGCGACGGGGTGCCACGGGGCTGTGTTTTCAGGAGTGTTCATGGATCGTGGGGAATGCGCCGAAAGGGCGGCTGTTCGCCGGTGATACCGTACCGTTTCCGCCGCACCGATGAAAGTCACATGAAGAGACGCTGCTTTTCATTCCTGCAACGCTGGGCCGCATGAGCCGCATCGATCTCGCCCTGGTCGAGGCTTTCGTGCTGATCGCCCGCAGCGGCAGCCTCACGAAGGCCGAAAGCCTCTCCGGCGTTTCCAAGGCCACCTTGAGCCGCCAGCTCACGCGGCTGGAGGAACTGCTGGGCGCCCAGTTGCTGCTGCGCAGCCCGCGCCGCATCTCGTTGACCGAGGCTGGCCACGCCTTTCTCGCGCGCGGCGAAGGGCTGCTCGACGAGGTGAAGGGGCGGCTGGAAGAGGCCAGCACCGAGATCCATGCGCTGACCACGGGCGTGTCGGGCAGCCTCTCGCTGCTGTCCGACACGCAGTTCAGCACCTCCTTCGTCTGCCACGTGGTCAAGCTGTTCCTGGAGGCGCACCCCGACGTGCGCTGCCAGCTCGACGTGGCGAACGGCTTCCACGCGCCGCGCATCGCCGATGTCGATTGCTACGTGTGTTCCGAGCCGCCCGATGCGCCGAATCTCGTGGCCCGGCTGCTGGGGCGGCTGAACTACGGGCTGTACGCGAGCCCGCAGTACCTGGCGCGGCATGGCACGCCCTCGTCGCCTGGCGAACTGGCCGCACACCAGTCCATCGTGATGAAGGAGCCTTCGGAGCGCTCTCAGGTGCTGCTGGTGTCGGGCACGGCCAGCTTCGCCTTCAGGCCCGAGCCGGCCTTCGAGACCAACGACCACTGGGTGATGAAGACCTTCTGCATCGATGGCCTGGGCATCGCGCTGCTGCCGGCCTTCTTCGTGCGGCCCGAGCTGGAGCAGGGAGTGCTGGTGCCGGTGCTGCCGCAGTGGCAGCCCGAGCCGCGGCGCATCTACTGCGCCTACCAGCGGCAGCGCTACATGGGCCAGAAGCTGCGCTCCTTCGTCGACCTGATGGCGCGTTGCGTGGTCGACATCGACTCTTACAACTACTACGTGGGCTCGACTGCCGCGCGCAGGCGCAGGACGGCCGCGAGAACATAATTGGCCTCCGTTTGCCAGACTCCGACAACCATCATGAAGAAGATCCTCGTCCTCAACGGCCCCAACCTCAACCTGCTCGGCACGCGCGAGCCCGAACAGTACGGCCGCGACACGCTGGCCGACGTCGAGCGCCTGTGCAAGGAAACCGGCGCGAAGCACGGCGTGGAGATCGAATGCCGCCAGTCGAACCACGAGGGCGTGCTGATCGACTGGATCCAGGAAGCCGGCCGCGAGGTGGCGGCGGGCAACATGATCGGCGTGGTGATGAACCCGGGCGCCTACACCCACACCTCGATCGCGCTGCACGACGCCATCAAGGGCGCGAGCGTGCCGCTGATCGAGTTGCACATCTCGAACGTGCATGCGCGGGAGGAATTCCGCCACCACTCGTACATCTCGCCGGCGGCGAAGGGCATCATCGTGGGGCTGGGCGTGAAGGGCTACATCCTCGCCATCACGGCGCTGGCGACCTGACCCTTCGCCTTCGATCGATCAATAGAGTTGCTTCGGCGCCGAGGCCTTCCAGCTGCGGCTGATGCGGCCCTGGCTGTCGATGCTTTCCAGGTGCACGTCGAAGCCCCAGAGCCGCGCGACGTGCTTGAGCACTTCTTCGGCGGTGTCGTGCAGCGGCAGGTTGTTGCGCTGCGTGTGCCGCAGCGTCAGCGAGCGGTCGCCGCGCATGGCCACGTTCCACACCTGGATGTCGGGCTCGCGGCTGCCCATGTCGTACTGGCGTGACAGCGATTCGCGCAGCGCGTGATAGCCGCTGTCGTCGTGGATGGCCGACACCTCGAGTTCCGATTCGCTCTGGAAGTCGCGGATCGCGAAGAGGCGGAAGTCGCGCATCGTCTTCGGGCTCAGGAACTGGCCGATGAAGCTCTCGTCCTTGAAGTTGCGCATCGCGTAGTCGAGCGTGCGCAGCCAGTCGGTGCCGGCGAAGTCGGGGAACCAGCGACGGTCTTCCTCGGTCGGCTTCTCGCAGATGCGGCGCAGGTCGGTGTACATCGCGAAGCCCAGCGCATAGGGGTTGATGCCGCTGTAGGCACGGTGCCCCACCGGCGGCTGGAAGATCACGCCGGTGTGCGAGCTGAGCCATTCCATCATGAAACCGTCAGCGAGCTGGCCGCGGTCGTACATGGTGTTGAGCAGCGTGTAGTGCCAGAAGGTGGCCCAGCCCTCGTTCATGACCTGCGTCTGGCGCTGCGGGTAGAAGTACTGCGCGATCTTGCGCACGATGCGCACCACCTCGCGCTGCCACGGCTCGAGCAGTGCGGCGTTCTTCTCGATGAAATAGAGCAGGTTCTCCTGCGGCTCCGAGGGAAAGCGCTTGGCCGCATCGGCCTCGGCCGCCTGTTCGCTCTTGCGCGGCAGCGTGCGCCAGAGGTCGTTCACCTGCTGCTGCATGTGGCGCTCGCGTTCGGCGCGCTGCGCGCTTTCCTGTGCCAGCGAACGCTTCTGCGGGCGGCGATAGCGGTCGACGCCGTAGTTCATCAGCGCGTGGCAGGAGTCGAGAAGCTCCTCCACCGCGTCGAGGCCGTGGCGCTCCTCGCACTCGGCGATGTAGTGCCGCGCGTAGACCAGGTAGTCGATGATGGACGAGGCATCCGTCCACATCCGGAACAGATAGTTGCCCTTGAAGAAGCTGTTGTGGCCGTAGGCCGCATGCGCGATCACCAGGGCCTGCATGGCCATGGTGTTCTCTTCCATCAGGTAGGCGATGCACGGATCGGAATTGATGACGATCTCGTAGGCCAGCCCCATGTGGCCGCGCTTGTAGTTCTTCTCGGTCGAGATGAACTGCTTTCCGTACGACCAGTGGCGATAGATCATGGGCATGCCCACGCTCGCGTAGGCGTCCATCATCTGCTCGGCCGTGATGACTTCGAGCTGGTTCGCGTACACGTCGAGGCCGTAGCCCCTGGCGGTCTTCGCGATCTCGGAGTGATAGGTCTCGGTGAGCTCGAAGGTCCAGTCGGAAGGGCTGGGCAGGCGCTCCAGCCGCGGCAGGCTGGTGGCAGGCGGGGGAGCGGAGATGGCGATGTTCATGACGTGACCCCTTCCTTCTTGAACAGGTCGCGGAAGACCGGGTAGATGTCCTGTGCGTCGGACACCTTGCGCATCGCGAAGTTGGGTTCCACGCCTTCGAGCTGCTGGTATTCCTGCCACAGGTTCTGCTCGGTCTCCGCCACCTGCACGTAGGCGTAGTAGCGCACCACCGGCAGGATGTTCTCGACCAGCAGCTCGCGGCAGCGGCCGCTGTCCTGGTGCCAGTTGTCGCCGTCGCTGGCCTGCGCGCCGTAGACGTTCCATTCGCCGCTCGGGTAGCGCGCCTTGATGATCTCGTCCATCAGAACCAGCGCGCTCGACACCACCGTGCCGCCGGTTTCGGTGGCGTGGAAGAACTCCTCCTCGGTCACTTCCTGCGCCTGTGTGTGGTGGCGCAGGAAGACCAGGTCGATCTTCTCGTAGTGTCGCGTGAGGAACATGTACAGCAGCATGAAGAAGCGCTTGGCCATGTCCTTGCGCGCCTCGTCCATGGAGCCCGACACGTCCATCAGGCAGAACATCACGGCCTTGGCGCTGGGCACGGGCGTCTTCACGCGGTTGCGGTAGCGCAGGTCGATGGGGTCGATATAGGGCACGTGCCGCATGGTGCGGCGCAGCTCGGCGATGCGCTCTTCCGTCTCGCGGATTTCCTTCTGGATGAAGGGCTGGTCGACCTGCGGATGCCGCTGCAGGCTTTCGAGGTGCGCCTCCAGTCGCTTGAGTTCCTTGCGCGGCTCGCCGCCCAGCGCGATGCGGCGGGCGAGGGCGCCGCGCATCGAGCGCACCACATGCAGGTTGTTGGGCGAGCCGTCGCTGGTGAAGCCGGCGCGGTGGCTCTTCCACTCGGGCACGTCGGCGATCTGGGTGCGGATGAGATGCGGCAGCGCGAGGTCGTCGAAGAAGACGCGCATGAACTCCTCGCGCGTGAGGCGGAAGACGAAGTCGTCCTCGCCTTCGCCGCTGTCGCTGGCTTCTCCGCTGCCGGAGCCGCCGCCGCCCCCGCCTTCAGGGCGCTTGATGCGGTCGCCCTTCAGGTACTCCTGGTTGCCCGGGTGCACGAATTCGCGGTCGCCGCCTCGGGCGTGGCCGAACACGGGCTCGGACACGTCGTGGCGCGGCAGGGTCACATCTTCGCCTTGCTCCAGTTCGCGGATGTTGCGGCCGCTGACGGCGCGCCTCACCGCTTCCTGGATCTGCCCCTTGTAGCGCCTGAGAAAGCGCTCACGGTTGCCAATGGACTTGTTCTTGCCCGATAGCCGGCGGTCGATGATCTGCTGCAGGATGGCCACGATGTTGTCAACGCTCCTTGCAAAGAGAAAACGAACGGAACGACGCTTTTTCTATGAACTCTTGCGCACCCGCAGATACCACTCGCAAAGCAGGCGCACCTGCTTGGAGGTGTAGCCCTTCTCGACCATGCGGGTCACGAAGTCTTCGTGCTTCTTCTGCTCGTCGGCGCTGCTCTTGGTGTTGAAGCTGATCACCGGCAGGAGCTCTTCGGTGTTGGAGAACATCTTCTTCTCGATCACCGAGCGCAGCTTCTCGTAGCTGGTCCACGCCGGGTTGCGCCCCGCGTTGCCGGCCCGTGCGCGCAGCACGAAGTTGACGATCTCGTTGCGGAAGTCCTTCGGGTTGCCGATGCCGGCGGGCCGCTCGATCTTCTCGAGCTCGGCGTTGAGCGAGGCGCGGTCGAAGACTTCGCCGGTGTCGACGTCGCGGAACTCCTGGTCCTGGATCCAGTAGTCGGCGTAGGTGACGTAGCGGTCGAAGATGTTCTGGCCGTACTCGCTGTAGCTCTCGAGGTAGGCGGTCTGGATCTCCTTGCCGATGAACTCGGCATAGCGCGGTGCCAGCAGCTCCTTGATGTAGCTGATGTACTTCTGCTCGACCTCCGGCGGGAACTGCTCGCGCTCGATCTGCTGCTCGAGCACGTACATCAGGTGCACCGGGTTGGCGGCCACCTCGGAGCTGTCGAAGTTGAACACCTTCGAGATGATCTTGAAGGCGAAGCGGGTGGAAACGCCGCTCATGCCCTCGTCGACGCCGGCGTAGTCGCGGTACTCCTGGATCGACTTGGCCTTCGGGTCGGTGTCCTTGAGGTTCTCGCCGTCGTACACCTGCATCTTGCTGAAGGTGCTCGAGTTCTCGGGCTCCTTCAGGCGGGTGAGCACCGAGAGCTGGGCCATCATGCGCAGCGTTCCGGGGGCGCAGGGGGCACTGGCCAGCGACGAGTTGCGCACCAGCTTCTCGTAGATCTTGATTTCCTCGGAGGCGCGCAGGCAGTAGGGCACCTTGACGATGTAGATCCGGTCGAGGAACGCCTCGTTGTTCTTGTTGTTGCGGAAGGCCTTCCACTCGCTCTCGTTGCTGTGCGCGAGCACGATGCCGTCGAAGGGAATGGCGCCGAAGCCTTCGGTGCCCTTGAAGTTGCTTTCCTGCGTGGCCGTCAGCAGAGGGTGCAGCACCTTGATGGGGGCCTTGAACATTTCCACGAACTCCAGCAGGCCCTGGTTGGCCAGGCACAGGCCACCGGAGTAGGAGTAGGCGTCGGGATCGTCCTGCGCGAAGGTCTCGAGCTTGCGGATGTCGACCTTGCCGACCAGGGAGGAGATGTCCTGGTTGTTCTCGTCGCCGGGCTCGGTCTTGGCGACGGCGATCTGCCGCAGCACCGACGGGTAGCGCTTGACCACCTTGAACTGGCGGATGTCCCCGCCGTACTCCTCGAGCCGCTTGACGGCCCAGGGCGAGAGAATTCGATTCAGGTAGCGGCTCGGGATGCCGTATTCCTTTTCAAGGATCTCGCCGTCTTCGACCGTATCGAAGAGGCCGAGAGGCGATTCGTTCACCGGCGAGCCCTGGATGGCGTAGAAGGGCACGTGCTCCATGAGCTGCTTCAGGCGCTCCGCGATGGAACTCTTGCCGCCGCCCACGGGGCCGAGCAGGTAAAGGATTTGCTTCTTTTCTTCCAGCCCCTGTGCAGCATGGCGGAAATAGGACACCACCTGTTCTATGGCGTCTTCCATGCCATAGAACTCCTTGAATGCCGGATAGATCTTGATGACCTTGTTCGCGAAGATGCGCGAAAGACGGGGGTCGTTGCGGGTGTCGACCAGCTGGGGCTCTCCGATGGCCTTGAGCATGCGCTCGGAGGCCGTGGCGTAGGCCATGGGATCGCGCTTGCAGATGTCCAGGTAGTCCTGCAGCGAGATGACTTCCTCGCGGGTGCGCTCGTAGCGGGCGGCAAAGTTGCTGATCACGTCCATGGTCACGCCTCCTTCAGGTCGGTGGGCTTTTGGCCCGATGGCGTGCAGCAAAGGCCTTGCGCAACATTTAAAGGTGTGCCTGCCCATGGCTGCATGCCGCGGAAAACTCCCTTACAACAATCTGCTAACAATCAGCATAAAGCAAAGATTGAACCCGGCAAATCATTTGTTAATTCAGAACCACGTCGGCAAGTAAAGTTCAACAAAAAACAAGGAACAAATTTCCGGATTTCAGGTAAATTCAAAGGCTCGCTTTCTCAATTCTCTCCGGGTGAAAACACCTATGCCGAATGGCCATCGTCCGGTTTTGCCTTTTCTCCGGGAAAAAATCGCCTATTGAGCGTCGAGGCTCAAAAAACAGGCGTTCCTGTTGCAATAACGCGCGATCTGCCGTTCGGTTTATTGCTCAACCCAAAAATATATAAAAGCAAACCCTGAGCCACTTTTGGATAGGCGGCTCGCGTGAGCCAGCGTCGGCTTCAGGCTTGGAGAAGAGTCGGCATGCGACTCGACGGTGCGAGATGCACTGTTTGCGTGCTTTCTGCCGGGCTCAGGGCCGGTGCGCACCAGTTCGAAGACGCCGGTGTGGAGAATGGTCATGAAGTGACCGGTGCTGGCGGTGAAGCCGTCGCCGAGTGAAGTCCCCGGTGCTACATGGCAGACGAGAACGCGGGTCGATGCGCCGCATTGCATCCCGACCGACGCAGGATCCTCGCCCTTGAGCAGGGCCCGCACATCTTCGGTGCTCAGCGGGTCGAGTTCTCGCGAGTCCTTGCCCGCCTTGAGTTCCCAACCTTTGTCCGTCTTGTGGATGGAGAAAAGGGCCAGTGATGCGGTCCCCCGTGCCTTGTCGACCACGCGGTACTCGCCGCTCAGCCGATCAGGGTCGGGCTCGGCCGGCTCGCCGGCCCATGAAGAAGAAAAGCCGGCCAAGAGGAAAAGGCCGGCCAGCCCGCGGCACGTCACCAGGCTCCTGAGGAGCAAGCCCGGCGCGTGCGGCGCGATCAACTGAAGAATTCCTTCGCCTTGTCGAACCAGCCCTTGTCGGTGGGGCTGTGCTTCTCTCCGCCCTTCTTGAGCGAATCGTCGAGCTCCTTCAGCAGCTTGCGCTGGAACTCGGTGAGCTTGACCGGCGTCTCGACGCGCACGTGGCAATACAGGTCGCCCGGATAGCTCGAGTTCACGCCCTTGATGCCCTTGCCGCGCAGGCGGAACTGCTTGCCGCTCTGCGTGCCTTCGGGAATGTCGATGGCGGCCGCGCCCTTGAGCGTGGGCACGTTGATCTCGCCGCCGAGCGCGGCCGTGGTCACGCTCACCGGCACCACGCAGTGCAGGTTGTCGCCGTCGCGCTCGAAGATGTCGTGCTTCTTGAGCCGGATCTCGATGTACAGGTCGCCCGGCGGGCCGCCGTTGACGCCGGGCTCGCCGCTGCCGGTCACGCGCATGCGCTGGCCGTCGTCGATGCCCGCGCGGATCTTCACCTCGAGCGTCTTGTTGCGCTTGATCTTGCCCTGGCCATGGCACGCGGTGCAGGGCTCGGGAATGATCTTGCCGCTGCCGTGGCAGGTCGGGCAGGTCTGCTGCACGCTGAAGAAGCCCTGGCGCATCTGCACCGCGCCCGCGCCGTGGCAGGTGGTGCAGGTGATGGGCTTGGTGCCGGGCTTCGCGCCCGAGCCGTGGCAGGTCTCGCATTCGTCCCAGGTGGGGATGCGTATCTCGGTCGTCTTGCCTTCGGCCGCTTCCTCGAGCGTGATCTCCATCGCGTAGCTCAGGTCGCTGCCGCGGAAGACCTGGCGGCCGCCGCCTCCACGGCCCCGGCCGCCGCCGAACACGTCGCCGAAGATGTCGCCGAAGGCTTCGGCGAAGCCTCCGAAGCCTTCAGCGCCCGGGCCGCCGCGCATGTTGGGGTCGACGCCGGCATGGCCGTACTGGTCGTAGGCCGCGCGCTTCTGTCCGTCGGACAGCATCTCGTAGGCTTCCTTGACCTCCTTGAACTTGGCCTCGGCCTCCTTCGCGGTGTCGCCGTGATTGCGGTCCGGATGGTGCTTCATCGCGAGCTTGCGATAAGCCTTCTTGATTTCTTCTTCGCTCGCGTTCTTGGGGACGCCGAGGGTTTCGTAGTAGTCGCGTTTGGTGGCCATGGCAGGTCGATCGGGAGATCAGGGAAGCAGCGGGAACTCGGGTAACTTGAAGCGAGAAAGGCTGGAGCACCCTTTCAGGTGTTCCAGCCTTGGTCGGCGGGCTGAAGATCAGCCCTTCTTGACTTCCTTCACTTCGGCGTCGACCACGTTGTCGTCTGCCTGTGCGTGCGATGCAGCTTCCGCGCCAGCGGCACCGGAAGCGGCCGAGGCGCTGGCTGCGGCCTGCGATTCGGCGTACATCTTTTCGCCGAGCTTCTGGCTTGCGGTCATCAGCGCGTTGGTCTTGTCCTCGATCGCGGTCTTGTCCTCGCCCTTGAGCACTTCCTCGAGGTCCTTGATCGCGGTCTCGATCGCTTCCTTCTCGGCAGCTTCGAGGCTGGTACCGTGCTCGCCCAGCGACTTCTTCACGCTGTGCACCATGGCTTCGCCCTGGTTGCGGGCCTGCACGATCTCGAGCTTCTTCTTGTCGTCGGCCGCGTTGAGCTCGGCGTCCTTCACCATCTTCTGGATCTCGTCCTCGGAGAGGCCAGAGCTCGCCTTGATGGTGATCTTGTTTTCCTTGCCGGTGCCCTTGTCCTTCGCGCCGACGTGCAGGATGCCGTTGGCGTCGATGTCGAAGCTCACCTCGATCTGCGGCGTGCCGCGCGATGCCGGCGGAATGCCTTCGAGGTTGAATTCGCCCAGCAGCTTGTTGCCCGCGGCGATGTCGCGCTCGCCCTGGAACACCTTGATGGTCACGGCAGGCTGGTTGTCCTCGGCGGTCGAGAAGGTCTGCGCGAACTTCGTCGGGATCGTGGTGTTCTTGGCGATCATCTTGGTCATGACGCCGCCCATCGTCTCGATGCCCAGCGACAGCGGGGTCACGTCCAGCAGCAGCACGTCCTTGCGGTCGCCCGAGAGCACCTGGCCCTGGATGGCGGCGCCGACGGCCACGGCTTCGTCGGGGTTCACGTCCTTGCGCGGCTCCTTGCCGAAGAAGGCCTTCACCTTTTCCTGCACCTTGGGCATGCGGGTCATGCCGCCGACCAGGATCACGTCGTTGATGTCGCCCACGCTGATGCCGGCGTCCTTGATGGCCAGGCGGCAGGGAGCGATGGTGCGCTCGATCAGCTCGTCGACCAGGCTTTCCAGCTTGGCGCGGGTGAGCTTGATGTTCAGGTGCTTCGGACCCGAGGCGTCGGCCGTGATGTAGGGCAGGTTGATGTCGGTCTGAGCGCTGTTCGACAGCTCGATCTTGGCCTTCTCGGCGGCTTCCTTCAGGCGCTGCAGGGCCAGCACGTCCTTGCTCAGGTCGACGCCCTGTTCCTTTTTGAACTCGCCGATGATGTAGTCGATGATGCGCTGGTCGAAGTCTTCGCCGCCCAGGAAGGTGTCGCCGTTGGTCGACAGCACTTCGAACTGCTTCTCGCCGTCGACGTCGGCAATCTCGATGATCGACACGTCGAAGGTACCGCCGCCGAGGTCATACACGGCGATCTTGCGGTCGGCCTTGTCCTGCTTGTCCAGGCCGAAGGCCAGGGCGGCAGCGGTGGGCTCGTTGATGATGCGCTTCACGTCGAGGCCGGCGATGCGGCCGGCGTCCTTGGTGGCCTGGCGCTGGGCGTCGTTGAAGTAGGCCGGCACCGTGATCACGGCTTCGGTCACGGTCTCGCCGAGGTAGTCTTCGGCGGTCTTCTTCATCTTGCGCAGGATGTCGGCGCTGACCTGCTGCGGGGCCATCTTCTTGCCGCGCACTTCCACCCACGCGTCGCCGTTGTCGGCCTTGGCGATGGTGTAGGGCATCAGGTCGATGTCCTTCTGGACTTCCTTTTCCTCGAACTTGCGGCCGATCAGGCGCTTGATCGCGTACAGCGTGTTCTTGGGGTTGGTGACGGCCTGGCGCTTGGCCGAGGCACCGACCAGCACTTCACCGTCTTCCTGGTACGCGACGATCGACGGCGTGGTGCGCGCACCTTCCGAGTTCTCGATCACACGCGTGGTGTTGCCTTCCATGATCGACACGCACGAGTTGGTGGTGCCGAGGTCGATGCCGATGATCTTTGCCATGTTCTTACTCCTGAAAGCCTGAAAAATATGTTGTTATGAACTTGTGGATAACCCGTCGCGATTCAAGGTACGAAGCGGGGATTTCCTGTGGGAATCTTGTGAGCCGGTGAATGCCGCGGGGCTTACTTCGGCGCGCTGACCGTGACCAGCGCCGGGCGCAGCACGCGGTCGTTGATGGTGTAGCCCTTCTGCAGCACGCTCACCACGGTGTTTGGTTCCTGGTCGGCGGGGACCATCGAGATGGCCTGGTGCAAGTGCGGGTCGAACTTCGCGCCGGTGGCGGGGGCCACTTCGATCACCTTGTTGCGTTCGAGCGCGCTCTTGAGCTGGCGCAGCGTGGCTTCGGCGCCTTCGCGGATCTGCTCGGGCGTGGCGTCCTTGACGGCCAGGCCGGCTTCCAGGCTGTCGGTCACGGGCAGCAGGCTTTCGGCAAAGGCCTCGACGGCGAACTTGCGGGCCTTGCTGACTTCCTCGTCGGCGCGGCGGCGGGCGTTCTGCACATCGGCCTGGGCGCGCAGGTACTGATCGGCAAGCTCGGCATTCTTGGTCTGCAGCGCGGCGAGTTCGCCCTGGGCCACGGCCAGCGCGTCGAGCGCCTCGGCTTCATTGGCGAATTGCGCGGCCTCCAGTTCTTCGGGGCTCGGCTCGCCTTGCAGCATTTGAGAATTCTTCGCGGATTGTTGCGGGTCAGACATTTTTCAAAGAACCGGTACGGGCCGGAAAACAAACAACAGCCAGCCACTTGGGGCTGGCCGGAGGCATTTCAAGCGAAAAAATGCGGCCAAATGGGCCGCAGGAGCACGGAAACTCAGGCAATTCAGCCGGGAACACCGCGGAACCGGCTTTGCCGGGCCGCAGGTGTTGCCCCCGGTAGGGGGTTGGCGAAGCGACACGAAGTGCGCGAAGCCTGGGGGCGAGCTTCGGTCAGTGGGCGTCGAGCAGTTCGACGTCGAACTTGAGCGTGGCGTTCGGGGGGATCACGCCGCCGGCGCCGCGGGCGCCATAGCCCAGCGATGCGGGAATGATCAGGGTGCGCTTGCCGCCGATCTTCATGCCGGCCACGCCTTCGTCCCAGCCCTTGATGACCTGGCCCGCGCCCAGCGAGAAGGCGAAGGGGTCGTTGCGGTCGCGGCTGGAGTCGAACTTGGCGCCTTGCACGCCGTCGTTGTAGAGCCAGCCGGTGTAGTGCACATGCACGTGCTGGCCGGCCTTGGCTTCGGCGCCGGTGCCGACTTCGGTGTCTTCGTATTGCAGGCCGGAGGGAGTGGTGGGCATGGGAAACGCTCCTTGCGTCGATGTGAGATCCGTGGATCGAAGGCGCGGAGTTTACCGAGGCCCGGCGGGCTGCCCCGCCGTCCATCAGCCGTGGCCGGTGTCGTCGCCGGTCGGCGCGGGTGTAGGCGCAGGCGCCGCGAGGGGATCGGGGGAGGGGGCGGCCGCCGGCGGAACCGGGGCTGCCGCGGGAGCGGCGAAAGTACCTGCGGCCGGTGCGGCAGGAGCCGTCGCGGCGGCTTTCTTCAACTGGCCCAGCTGCCATTTGCCGGCGAAGGCCTGCAGGTCGGACAGGCGCTTGAGCAGGTCCTGCCCGCTGAGAGTGAGGCTGTAGCCGTCGCTGCCGTGGCCGACGAGGCCGGCCTCGCGCAGCTCCTTGATGCGGGTGTTGAGCGTATTGGGAGTGATGCCGCCCACGCTGTCCTGCAACAGGCGGAAGGTCTGCGCGTGACCGTCGCGCAGCGCCCAGAGCACGCGCAGTGCATAGCGGGCTTCGAGCAGGGCGAGCAACTGGCTGACGGCTGCGGTTTCCTTGGTACTCATCGACATCATCTCCTCGAAGCTGGGCGGACCGTCGACCTGCGGGGGACAGGGCGACGCCTCGCGTTCTTGTGGTTGGTTATGAACCGTCCCGTTGGCCGGCGACTATAGCGCAATCGATGAGGATGCTACTAGTTTTGTAGCTGTCAAGGCAAGCTGGGTGCGGGTTGTGAGACAAAGCCTCACAAATTGGTGTATTCGGCCATGGCTTCGCCCAACCGGATCGCGCGGCCGGGCGACCATTGCGGGTTGAAAGCCAGCGCAGGCGCCGGGAAAAGCATGACGACGGTGGAGCCCAGCAAGAATCGGCCCATCTCGTCGCCCTTGCGGATGTCGATCTGCTGGTCGGCGTAGTGCCATTCGCGCAGCTCGCCCACGCGCGGCGGGTTGACCACGCCGTGCCACACGGTGGCCATGCTGCCGACGATCGTGGCGCCCACCAGCACCAGCACGAAGGGCCCGCGCGCCGACTCGAAGACGCACACCACGCGCTCGTTGCGCGCGAAGAGGCCGGGCACGCCGCGCGCCGTCGTCGGGTTCACCGAGAACAGGTCGCCCGGCACATGGATCATGCGCACCAGCCGGCCATCGCAGGGCATGTGGATGCGGTGGTAGTCCTTCGGACTCAGGTAGAGCGTGGCGAAGCTGCCGTGCGCGAACTTCGCGGCCAGCGTGGCGTCGCCGCCCACCAGCGCGGTGGTCGTGTAGTTGTGGCCCTTGGCCTGGAAGATCTGGTCGCCTTGAATGGCGCCGAACTGGCTGATCGCGCCGTCCACCGGGCAGATCAGGTCGGCCTGCGCTAGGGGGCGGGCGCCGGGCTTCAGCTCGCGCGTGAAGAACTGGTTGAAGCTCTTGTAGTGGCTGATGTCCGACTCGAGCGCCTCGCCCATGTCCACGCCGTACTTGGCCACGAAGCGCCGGATGATCCACGTCGTCACGGCGCCCCGCTCCTTGCCCGCGACCCAGCCGGCGAAATTGGTCAGGGCCTGCTTGGGAAACAGGTATTGGGGCAGTACGGCGGAGCGGTCGGACACGTGGGAAGGATCTGGAAAGCGGATCGGAGGGGCATTCTATAAAGGGCTTTTCGCCCGGGGCGTAGGAAGCTTCCCTTGGTTCGGCCCGCCTTCCAGGGGGCGTCAGTCCGGCTTGATGCCCGCCGCCTTGATCACCTGCGCCCATTTCTCCACCTCGGCCTTCTGGAAGGCCGCGATCTGCGTGGTGCTCAGGTCGGCCGGCTCCATGCCGAAGCCCTTGAGCTTGTCCTGCATCTCGGGCGTCGCGAGGATCTTGCGGATCTCGGTGTGCAGCCGGTCGACCACCGGCGCGGGCGTGTGCGCGGGCACGAAGATCGCCTGCCACGACACCACCTCGAAGTCCTGCAGGCCCGGCACGCCCGATTCGGCCACCGTCGGCACGTCCGGCATCGAGGCCAGCCGCTTCGCCGAGGTGACGGCGATCGCGCGCAGCTTGCCGCTCTGGATGTGCGGTCCGGCCACCACGGTGGTGTCGAACATCATGTCGACCTGTCCGCCGATCACGTCCTGGATCGCCGGGCCGCTGCCCTTGTACGGAATGTGCGTGAACTTCACGCCCGACTTGTAGGCCAGCAGCTCCAGCGCCAGGTGCTGCGAGGTGCCCGTGCCGGCCGAAGCCGACGAGAGTCCGCCCGCCTTGCCCTTGCTGGCCGCGATCACGTCCTTCAGCGTCTTGTAGGGGCTCGCCTGGTTCACCACCAGCACCACCGGGTTGGTGCCGATCAGCGTCACCGGCGCGAACGACTTCTGCGGGTCGTAGCCCAGCTTCGGATACAGGCTGATGTTGATCGCGTGCGAGCTGATCGTGCCGCCCACCAGCGTGAAGCCGTCGGGCGCGGCGCGCGCGCCGATCTCGGAGCCCACGCTGCCGCCGGCGCCGCCCTTGTTGTCGATGATCACGGTGGTGCCGAGCACAGGGCCCAGCTTCTGCCCGATCAGCCGGCCCAGCACGTCGGTGGTGCCGCCCGCCGGGAAGGGCACGAGGTACGTGATGGGCTTGCCCGTGGGCCAGTTGCCATTGCCCTGCGCGAAGGCCACGGGAAGAGCGGCGGCGAGCGAAGAGGCGAGCGCGGTGCGGATGAGTGTGCGTCGTTGCATGTGAAAGTCTCCTTGGGTTGTCGGGTGGTGCCGGAAGCGATGTCGAAGGCCCTCAGGGCATGTCGACGATCTCGATCCAGTTCGGGTTCTTGCCCACGTCCAGGTGCTGGGGCTTGCCCAGCGCGCCGGTGGCGCTGTCGATGGCGTAGAGCGAGATGCCGTTCGATTCCTGTCCCGCCGCGATCAGGTAGCGGCCGGTGGAGTCGATGGCGAAGCCGCGCGGGCCCTTCTCGGTCGGCGTCTGGCCCAGCGGCTGCAGCTGTCCGGTGGCGGCATCGACCTTGAATGCCGAGAGCGTGCTGGTGGTGCGCTCCGAGGCGTAGAGAAAGCGCCCGTCCGGCGTCAGGTGCAGGTCGGCGGCCCAGGGCTTGCCGGTGAAGCCGGCGGGTAGCGTGGTGGTGCTTTGCTCCAGCTTCAGCGTGCCGCGCGCGGCGTCCCATGCGAACACGTGCAGCGCGGCGTCGAGCTCGTCGAGCAGGTAGACGTGGCGCTGCGCCTTGTCCCACACGAAGTGGCGCGGGCCCGACTTCGCGGAGGTGCGGGTCAGCGGTGGATCGTTGGGCGAGAGCAGTCCTTTTTCCGCGTCGAAGCGCCAGCTCGACACGTTGTCGCCGCCCAGGCTGGTGGCGAGCACGAAGCGGTTGCTCGCGTCCGCGTGGATGGCGTGCGCGTTGGGCTCGGTCTGGATCAGCTGGTGGATGGGCCCCACTGCGCCGTCCTTGCCGATGCCGTTGACCGTGATCTTCCCGCCCTGGTACGAAGCCGCGAACAGCCACTTGCCGCTCGCGTCGAGGTCGATGTTGGCCATGCTGTCGGCCAGCGGCGCCTCGGCCAGCTTCTGGAGCTTGCCGCTGGCGCCGTCGATCGACAGCGCAGTCACGCGGAACGGCTGCGAGCGCAGCGCGGCGTACAGCACGCGCTTGTCGCGGCTCACCACCATCGGCATCACCGTGCCGCCCACGTTCAGCGTCTGCACCGGCTTGAGCGCGCCCTGGCTGCGGTCGAGCTCGAGCACCGATATTTCCTGGCTGTCGGCGTTCGACACGTAGACCCAGGTGGCGGCCGATGCGGGTACCGCCGCGGCCAGCCACAGCAGCGATGCGATGGTCGTCTTCTTCATGGCCGTGCGCTCGCTCAGGGCTTGATGCCCAGCTTGGTGATGAGCTGCTTGAAGTACTCGTTGTCCTTCGCCAGCGTTTCCTTGAAGGCCGCGCCGTCGGTGTAGACGTAGCCCAGGTTCTGCTTGTCCATCACTTCGCGCAGCAGCGGTTCCTTGGCGGTCTTGGCGGCGATGTCGCGCAGCTTGGCCATCACTTCGGGCGGCGTGTTCTTCGGTGCGCCGAGGCCGCGCCAGGTGCCGATCGAGATGTCGATGCCGCGCTCCTTGGCAGTGGGCACCTTGTCGAAGGCGGGCAGGCGCTTGTCGGCCATCACCATCAGCATCTTGAGCTTGCCGGCCTGCACGTAGGTCGAGACCTCGGCGGGGCTCACGGCCACCGCGTCGAGGTGGCCGCCCATCAGCGCCAGCACGGCCGGGCCTGCACCCTGGAACGGGATGTGGTTGAACTTCGCGCCGGTCTTGTCCTCCAGCGCCGAGGCCGCCAGGTGCCAGATCGAGCCGGTGCCCGAGTTGCCAACGCCCAACTCGCCGGGCTTCTTCTTCGCCGCGGCCAGGAATTCCTCGATGGTGTTGTAGGGCGAGTCGGCCTTCACCGTGATGGCAGCCGGGTCGGCGTTGAGCTGCGCGATGGGCTGGAAGTCGTCGTAGTTGAACTTCGCCAGGCCCAGGGGCGGCAGCGTGAGCAGTTCGACGGTGAGTACGGCGAGCTTGTAGCCGTCGGGCTTGGAGTGGATCACCTCGTTCCAGCCGATGGCACCGCCCGCGCCGGGGCGGTTCACGATCACGATGCTCTCGGACATGTGCTTGCGGCTCGCGTCGGCGAAGGCCCGCGCCAGCGCGTCGGTGCCGCCGCCGGGCTGGTAGGGCACGACCAGCTCGACCGCGTGGTTCGGGTAGTCGTTGCCGGCGGCCTGTGCGGCGGGTGCCGCCGCGCCGAAGGCGATGCAGGCCGCACCGGTGAGGGTCGCGAGCTTGCGCAGGAATCGGATCGTCATCTTCTTTGTCTCCGTTGTGGTTTGCCGTGGTTGCTGAAAAAGATCGGGTGCCGGGGCCTCAGGGCATGTACTGCCCGCCGTTCACCTCGAGCACCTGCCCCGTGACGTAGCCCGAGAGCTGCTCGGAGGCGAGATAGAGGAATGCGCCGACGCACTCGTCCGGCGTGCCGATGCGCGCCATCGGGATGCTTGCCTTGAAGCTTTCCAGCATCGCGGGCGTCGAGAAGCGGTCGTGGAACGGCGTCTGGATGACGCCCGGCGCCACCGCGTTCACGCGGATGCGGTCGCCCGCGAGCTCCCTGGCGAGCCCGTGCGTCGCCGTGCTCACGAAGCCCTTCGAGCCCGCGTAGAGGTACGCGCCCGGCCCGCCGCCGGTGCGGGCCGCGACCGAGGTCACGTTGATGATGTTGCCGCCGCCATGCGTGCGCATCAGCGGAACCACCTCGCGGCAGAACGAGAGCACCGAGCGCGCGTTGATGTGCAGCACCTCGTCGAAGAGCGCATCGTCGAACTCCGCGATCGGCACTCGCTTGACCAGGCTGCCCGCGTTGTTCACCAGCACGTCGATGCGGCCGCCGAACTGCGCCGAAGCCTGCTTCACGCACTCGCGGACCGCGCCCGTGTCGCGCACGTCGGCCTTCAGCGCGAAGGCGTTGCCGCCGGCCGCGCGGATGGTGTCGACCACCTGGTTCGCCGCGTCGGCGGAGCTGTTGTAGTGCACCGCCACGCGCATGCCGCGCGCGGCGAAGGCGATGGCCACCGCCGCGCCGATGCCGGTGCTGGCGCCTGTGACGAGGGCCGTGCGGTCCTTGAGGTCTTCCATGAGGGGTTCCGTTGATGAAGCTGGTTCGGGGAATCAGCGCGGCGCGAACGACGCCACGCTGGGCGAGCGGTACTTCAGCACCCACTTGACGGTGAGCGGCGAAGCGAAGTTGAAGGCTGGCGAGCTGCAGCGGATGCTCGTCCTGAACGCGCCGTTGGGCGTGTTGTAGTTGGCGTCCGCGCTCACGTCGACCGGCGCGCAGCTCTGCAGGCCTTCGACTTCGAAGCCCTGCACGTCGCCGGTGGCGAAGCTGAACTTGCTGGTGCCGGTGGCCGCGGCCCCGCTGGAGTACGTGCCGAACTCCAGCTCGACCTTGGCGATGTCGAGCGCGGCGGCGGGCGTGTAGGTATCGACGCGCGTGATCTGCCCTGGCTCGAAGGTGTAGGTGGTGGCCGAGGTGATGCGCGTGTCCTTGATGGGCGCGCCGCCCGTGGCCTTGTCCATCGCGTCCTGCGTGTAGTTCACCGTGAGCACCTTGCCGGCCTCCGCGATCTGCAGGTTCTTCTGGTACGACGCGGGAATCAGCGGGTCGGACGAAGTAGCGACCGTGAACTTCGGCTGCAGCTGCGGCCATTGCGTGTCGGCCACGCTGGAGAGCATGTTGTACGAGTGCGGGATCGCGAAGTACGGGTTGGTGCGGTGATAGGTCTGCGCGCCGTTCACCACCGGCAGGCTGATCACGCGCAGGCCGTCGCGGTAGGTGACCAGGCCGCGGTCGTAGGTGGCGGCCTGGCCGTCGAAGCCCGCGAACTTCGTCAGCGTCGAGCGCGGCAGCTTGTCGAGGTAGGCCAGGAAGGTCTGCGTCGAGACCGGTGCCTTCTGCGCGTAGCCGGCGGACTTCCACAGGTTGTTGGTGTAGATGAGCTGGTGCGACAGGCTCAGGTTCTCGCCGAGGATGCGCGCCTTGCCGCGGTAGCTGTCGGTGCGCCGGCCCTTGTCCCACATGTTGAGCGAGCCGGTCTCGGAGTCGTACCAGAACTCGACGTACTTGGCCGTCACGCGGGTGGCGAATGCGTAGGCGATGTCCTTTTCCTCCGCGCTCAGCACGTTCATGTGCTCGGCGGCCGAGAGCACTTCGGCGAACGCGGTGTCGGCATAGCCCGCGAGGCTGCGGCCGAAGTCGACGCCGTTGCCGGCCGGGTTCAGCCGCAGCTTGATCACGTCGACCGACTGGCGCAGCCAGCCCTTGAGCGAGGCCTCGTCCTGCGCCGACACCGTCATGCCGGTCTCGATCAGCCGCTGCATGATCTCGCCGATCAGCAGGATGCTGTAGCGGTCGAAGCGCCCGCTGCCGTCGGTCTCGTCGGAGAAGCCGAAGGCCGAGAAGGTCTTGTAGTGGTTGATCATCTTCTGCAGCAGCGCCTCGCTGGCTTCCGGGCCTTCCCAGCCCAGCAGGTAGCGCAGGCGGGCCACGCTGAAGGCCACGCCGTAGTAGTTGGTGGGCAGCCCGATCAACGAGTAGTCGCTCTCGTTGACGAAGGTGCGCCAGTCGAGCTTGGTGCGCAGCGTGGCGAGCGTGGTGCTGTCCACGGCGGCATCGGGGCCGTCGAGCAGGCCGGCCTTCTTGAGCTTCCAGAGGGCGGAGACGTAGTAGTAGATGCCCCAGCTCTCGTTGGTGACGCCGGTGGTCATCGCGGCGATCTCGCGGTAGCCGTCGAGGTATTCCTTGTATTTGGGATCGGACGGCGAGGCGTTCAGCAGAAGGTAAGAGAAACCGATGGCCACCTTGCCGGGCAGGAACTTGTCGCCGCTGTTCGACGCGAAGACCTTCACGCCGAGCAGTTCGGTGTCGAGCTTCTGCGTGCGCACCTGCTGGAACAGCCGTTCGATCGTCGGCAGCAGGTTGTTGCGCACGATCTCGTCCATCGGCGTGTTCGAAAGCTTCGGCTGCGCAGCGAGCACCTCGGGGTCCACGGGCGCTTCGGCGGGTGGGGCCGGTGCCGGCGCGGGCGGGTTGGTGGCCACGGGCGTCGGGAAGAAAGTGCCTCCATCGCCGCCCCCGCCGCCGCACGCGGCAAGCAGGACGGCGCCCGCGATCGCACTCGACACCAGCTTGGGTTTCTGCATCCTCTGTCTCCTTCTGTTGTAGAAAAAACCAGGCCCGGCTCCCCAGCCGGACTTTCCAGAATGACTTTCCCCGCGGCCGTCGGGATCGCTACGGCCGTGCGTGCCTCCTCAGGTCACGGGCGCGGGGTTGAAGAGCACGAGCGCGTTGTGCAGCTTCCAGTGCTCGGCCCAGGTCTTCCTGCGGCCGCTGGCCACGTCGAGCATCAGCCGGAAGAGCTCCCAGCCCACGTCCTCGATGCTGGCCTCGCCGTCGGCGATGCGTCCCGCGTTCACGTCCATCAGGTCGTGCCAGCGGCGCGCGAGGTCGCTGCGCGTGGCGACCTTGATCACCGGCACCTCGGCCAGCCCGTAGGGCGTGCCGCGTCCGGTGGTGAACACATGCAGGTTGATGCCGGCGGCCAGCTGCAGCGTGCCGCAGATGAAGTCGCTGGCCGGCGTGGCGGTGTAGATCAGGCCTTTCTGCGCGGCCTTCTCGCCGGGCGCGAGCACGCCGGTGATCGGCGCCGAGCCCGACTTGACGATGGAGCCCATCGCCTTCTCGACGATGTTCGAGAGCCCGCCCTTCTTGTTGCCCGGCGTGGTGTTGGCGCTGCGGTCGACGAGGCCCTTCTTCAGGTAGGCGTCGTACCAGGCCATCTCGCGGATCATGGCCTCGGCCACTTCGGGCGTGGATGCGCGCGAGGTGAGCTGGTCGATGCCGTCGCGCACCTCGGTGGTCTCGGAGAACATCACGGTGGCGCCCGCGCGCACCAGCAGGTCGGTGCAGAAGCCCACGGCCGGATTCGCGGTGACGCCGGAGAAGGCATCGCTGCCGCCGCACTGCACGCCTACCACCAGCTCGCTGGCGGGCACGGTCTCGCGCCTGCGTGCGTTGAGGCGGGCAAGGTGCTCCTCGGCCTGGCGCATGACCGAATCGATCATCGACATGAAGCCGACGTGCGCATCGTCCTGCAGGCAGACCACGTCGAGTTCGGCGTCGGCCTCGGCCTCGCCGCGCTTGTCGACGATGGGAATGCTCCCCGGCGGCAGCAGCCGCTCGGGTTGCAGCTTCTCGCAGCCCAGGCTCACCACCATCACCTCGCCGCCGAAGTTCGGGTTGAGGCTGATGTTGCGCAGCGTGCGGATCGGCACGATGGCGTCGGGCGCGTCGATGGCCACGCCGCAGCCGTAGGTGTGCTCCAGCGCCACCACATCGTCGACGTTGGGGTACTTCGGCAGCAGTTCGGTCTTGATGCGCTGCACCGCGAACTCGGTGACGCCCGCCACGCACTGCACCGTCTGCGTGATGGCCAGGATGTTGCGCGTGCCCACCGAGCCGTCGGCATTGCGGTAGCCCTCGAAGGTGTAGCCCTCCAGCGGCGCGAGGGCAGGGGGCTTGACGGTGGCGATGGGCAGGCCGTCGAGCTCGGGCGCGGTCGGCATGCGCATCACGCGCTCGTGCACCCAGCTGCCGCGCGGCAGCGCCTTCAGCGCGTAGCCGATCACCACGTCGTAGCGGCGGATGGCGTCGCCTTCGGCCAGGTCGACCAGCGCGACCTTGTGGCCCTGCGGCACGTTGTCCACCAGCCGCAGGCCGTCGGCGAACTCCGCGCCGGCCTTCAGCCCGCCGTCGTTGGCGACGATGGCGACGTTGTCGGCCGCATGGATGCGGATGTAGAGCGGTGGGCGGGTGGTCTCGGTCATCGCGGGATCTTCCTTGCCTTGCTTACTTCACTACCATGAACATGCTGGGAAGCCAGGTCGAGAAGGCCGGGACGAAGGTGACCACCCCCAGCGCGAAGATCAGCGCGCCGTAGAACGGCCAGATGGTGCGCATCACCGTTCCCACCGACACCCCGCCGATCGCGCAGCCGACGAACTGCGTCGTGCCCACGGGCGGCGTGTTCAGGCCCAGTGCGCAGTTGATGAGCATCACGATGCCGAACTGCACCGAGGTCATGCCGTACTGCTGCGCGATGGGCAGGAAGATGGGCGTGCACAGCAGGATGGTGGCCGCCATGTCCAGGAAGGTGCCCAGCACGAACAGGATGATGTTGATGAGCAGGAAGATCACCCACGGCGTGCTCGTCACCTGCGACAGCATCTGCCCGGTGAGCTCGGCCACGCCGTACAGGCTGATGAGGTAGCCGAAGGTGCTGGAGATGCCGATCAGCAGCAGGATCACGCCCGTGGTGCGCACCGCCTTCGAGGCGGCCTTGATGAAGTGCTCCCACTTCAGCGTGCGGTACACGAAGATCGTGAGGCCCAATGCATAGAGCACTGCCACCGCCGCCGATTCGGTCGCGGTGAAGATGCCCGACAGGATGCCGCCCAGGATCAGCAGAACCACGAACAGGCCCGGCAGCGCCGCTGCGAACGAGCGCCCCACGATGGCCCAGCCGGGGAAGGTGCCGGCCGGGTAGCCGCGCTTCACCGCCACCAGGTAGGCGGCCACGAGGTTGCTGATGGTGAGCACCGCCGCAGGCAGCAGTGCCGCCAGGATCAGCGCCGCGATCGACACCTTTCCGCCGGCGGCCAGCGAATAGATGATGAGGTTGTGGCTGGTCGGCATCAGCGCGCCCACCAGCGCCGCGTGGGTCGTCACGTTGACTGCGTAGTCGGCGTGATAGCCCTCCTTCTTCATCATCGGGATCATCACGGCGCCCATGGCCGAGACGTCCGCCACGGGCGAGCCCGAGACGCCGCCGAACAGCGTGCAGGCCACCACGTTCGACATGCCGAGGCCGCCGCGCACGTGGCCCACCAGGTCGCGCGCCAGGTTGACGATGCGGTCAGCGATGCCGCCGTAGAGCATCAGCTCGCCGGCGAAGATGAAGAACGGGATGGCCAGGAACGAGAAGATGCCCATGCCCGAGGTCATCTGCTGGAAGCCGACCGCCAGTGGCAGGCCTTCATACAGCAGCGTGGCCAGGGCCGAAAGGCCGATGGAGAAAGCCACCGGCACGCCCAGCAGGAGGAAGAGCGTGAACGAGAGGCAGAGAATCAACAGGGGAATGGTCATGATCTGGCCGCCTCGCCTTGAATGGGGGCGCTATGGCTATGGACTGTTCGGGGAATGCCGCTGAACCAGCTTTGCCGGGCTGCAGGCATTGCCCCCTGCACGGGGGTTGGAGAAGCGACACGAAGTGCGCGAAGCCTGGGGGTGTGCATTCGTTATCCCCAGGCGGGTTCTACTTCGCGGCCCTGGGCCAAGGCGATGATGTGTTCGATGGAGAAGAGGACGATCAGTACGCCCGAGACGGCGGCCGGCACGTACTTCCAGCCCTCGGAGATCCACAGCGTGGGCAGCCGGTAGTCCCAGACCGAATCGGCGAGTTCGGCGCAGTTCCAGGCCATGGCCAGGCCGAACAGCAGGATCAGCGCGTGGATGAGGTATTCCATCTTCAGCCGCAGCCAGTCGGGCGCGAGGACGAGGAAGGATTCGAGCCCGATGTGGCCCGCATCGCGCACGCCCACGGCCACGCCGAGCATGGTGACGTAGAGCACCAGCAGCAGTGCGAGGCTTTCGGCCCAGGTGGGGGTGTTGTTGAGCACGTAGCGGCCGAACACCTGCCAGCTCACGGCGCAGATCACCGCGACGAGGCCCAGGATGCCCAACCACATGCATGCACGCGCGAGGGTGCGGCAAAGTTTGGTGTACATGTCTTTCCGTTCAAAAAGCAAGCCGCTCTTTCGCGAAACACCGAGGAACCGGCTTTGCCGGGCCTCTGGTGTTGCCCCCGGTAGGGGGTTGGCGGCTACACGAAGTGAGCAAGCCTGGGGGCGAGCCTTATTTCGTTTCTTGTACGCGCTTGACCAGGTCCTTGAGCTTCGCGTCGGTGATGAACTTGTCGTACACCGGCTTCATCGCCGCCTGGAACGGGGCCTTGTCCACTTCGATGATCTCGGCGCCGCCGGCCTTCACCGTGGCCAGCGACTTCACCTCGCGCTCTTCCCACTGCTTGCGCATGTAGGGCACCGACTCCTTGGCGGCCTGGCGGATCCAGCCCTGCTCCTCGGCGGAGAGCTTGTCCCACACACGCTTGGAGAACAGCAGCATCTCGGGCGCCATCGAGTGCTCGGTCTTGCTGTAGTACTTGGCCACTTCGAAGGCGCGCGCGCTTTCATACGTGGGGTAGTTGTTCTCAGCGGCGTCGATCAGGCCGGTCTTCAGGCCGGTGTACACCTCGCCCATGGGCATTGGCGTGGCGTTGGCGCCCATCGCCTCGAGCATCGACACCCACAGGTCGGACTGCTGCACGCGAACCTTCAGGCCCTTCATGTCGGCGAAGCTGCGCACCGGCTTCTTGGCGGTGAACATCGAGCGCGCGCCGCTGTCGTAGTAGGCCAGGCCCACGAAGCCCTGCTTCTCGCACGACTTCAGGATCTCCTCGCCGATCGGGCCGTCGAGCACCTTGTGCAGGTGGTCGACCGAGCGGAACAGGAAGGGCATGGTCGGCACCTGCGTCTCGGGGCAGATGTTGTTCATGGGCGCGATGTTCACGCGCACCATCTGCAGCGCGCCGATCTTGGCCTGCTCGATCGTGTCCTTCTCGCTGCCGAGCGAACTGTTGTTGAACACCTTGATGCTGTGCTTGCCGCCCGACAGCGCCTTCAGGCGCTCGCTCATGAACTTCACCGCGGTCACGGTGGGGTAATCGTCGGGGTGGATGTCGGCCGAACGGAACTCGGTGGCGTGTGCAGCCATGGTGGTCAGCGCGGCTGCTGCGCACGCGGAAATTGCGATCAGGGTCTTCTTGGCGAATTTCATTTGTCTCGTCCTCTTGCTTGGTGGTTGTTGAAAAAAGGTTCAGCTGCCGAAGGCTGGCTCCGGAACGCCCTGCGCGCCGGGCCGCAGCGCGAAGACGCCGCCGGCCAGCGGCTGGTCCGACAGGTCGATGCCGCCGGGGCGGATCGAGGTGACGAACAGGGTGTCCAGGTCCGCGCCGCCGAAGGCGCACATGGCGGGCTTCTTCACCGGCACTTCGAGCGAGCGGTCGAGCCGGCCGTCGGGCGTGAAGCGGTGCACCAGGCCGGCGTCGTTGCCGCAGATCCAGTAGCAGCCGTCGATGTCCATGGCGGCGCCATCGGGGCGGCCGGGCAGGGGCTTCATGTCGATGAAGAGACGCCGGTTGCCGGGCGTGCCGGTGGCGGTGTCGTAGTCGAAGGCCCAGACGGCCTGCACGGTGGGGTGCGAATCCGAGAGGTACATCGTGCGGCCGTCGGGGCTGAAGGCCAGGCCGTTGGGCACGATGAAGTCGTCGAGGCGCAAGGTGGCGTTGCCGTCGCCCATGCCGTAGCTGTAGAGGCGGCCGACGCGCGCGCCGGCGGCCATGTCGAGCAGCATGGTGCCGGCCCAGAAGCGGCCCTGGCGGTCGCAGCGGCCGTCGTTGAAACGCATGGCCGGCGCGGCGTGGTCGACAGGGGAGAGCAGCGTCGAGGCCAGCGTGCCGTCGGCCTGCGGCTTGAGCGAGAAGAGGCCGCTTTCCATGCCGGCGATCCATTCGCCGGGTGCATCGGCGCGCGGCGCGATGCAGGCGATCATCTCGTCGGCCTTCCACTGCGCATGGCCTTCGCTCGCATGCCAGCGGTTCAGCGTGCGCGCCGGAATGTCGACCCAGTACAGCGCCTGCTGCGCGGCATGCCACACCGGGCTTTCGCCGGTGCCATTGCGCGCGTCGAGAACCAGTTCAGCTTTCATCGCCTCAATCGCCGAATGGGCCCTGTGCGGTGAAAGCGCCGCCCTGGTAGATGGCGTTCGGGTCGGTCGGCGCCACGGGAGGCTGCTGCTCGACCTTGTCGCGGAATACTTCGGAGCTGTCCTGCGGCACGAAGCCCAGGTGCGCGGCGGCGCTGTTGTCCCACCACACGTCGCGGTTGTTCGACATGCCATAGACCACCGTGTGCTTCACGTTCGGCGTGAAAAGCGACTTCTCGATCAGCGAAGTCAGGTCGCGGTAGCTGAGCCAGGTGCTCATCATCCGGCGGTTGGCCGGCTCGGGGAACGAGGAGCCGATGCGGATGCTCACCGTCTCGATGCCCCAGCGGTCGAAATAGAACTGGGCCACGTCCTCGCCGAAGGACTTCGACAGGCCGTAGTAGCCGTCGGGCCGGCGCGCGGCGTGGGCGTCGATGTGCTCGCTCTGCTTGTAGAAGCCGATCACGTGGTTCGAGCTGGCGAACACCACGCGCTTCACGCCGTGGCGGCGCGCTGCCTCGTAGATGTGGAACACGCCCTTGATGTTGGCCTCGAGGATTTCCTCGAACGGCCGCTCGACCGACACGCCGCCCAGGTGGACGATGGCGTCGCAGCCCTCGACCAGCGCGTGCACCGCGGCCTTGTCGGAGAGATCGCAGGGCGCGACTTCCTCGTGCGCGCCGGCGGCCGGCGCCAGCGAGGCGATGTCGGACAGGCGCAGCACGTTCGCATACGGCTTGAGCCGCTCGCGCAGCACCTTGCCGAGGCCGCCGGCCGCGCCGGTCAGCAGGAGACGGTTCATCTTGTTGTTGTCTGTCATGGTTGCGCGTCCTTGCATGCAGGAGTCATGGTTTCCGAGGGGCCGCGGTCGCGGCGATTCCGCGAAAGCGGCCGGTACGATGCCGGTGAAGCAAGGTCGAGGTCGAAAAGGCAAAGGCGCTGCATTTCGGTGCCGTGGAAACCGGAAGGCCGCTGGCTGATTCGTCGGCGGCCCTTGGGAGTTGAGTGATAAGTTATCTGTTGTCGTACAACTAGTTTGGAGATTATCATCGTGGCCATGGTTCAGACGACTGCGGGTAATCCCTTGGTGTCGGAGGCTCCGGCGGAAGCGGCCTCTCCGGCTTCTTCCTTCGTGGGGCGTCCGCGCCAGCGCGCGCGCGGCCTCGCGCACGGGCTGGTGGAAGACCTGGGCGAGAAGATCCGCAGCCAGGCGCTGCGGCCGGGCGACAAGCTGCCGACCGAGTCGGCCATCATGCAGGCCTACGGGGTGAGCCGCACCGTGGTGCGCGAGGCGCTGTCGAAGCTGCAGGCCGCCGGGCTGGTCGAGACGCTGCACGGCGTGGGCACCTTCGTGCTGCAGCCGCGCACGGGCGGGGTGTTCCGCCTCGATCCGGGCGAGATCGCCGCCTCGGTGGATGTGCTGGCCGTGCTGGAGCTGCGCATCAGCCTCGAGACCGAATCGGCCGGGCTCGCCGCCAGCCGCCGCACCGACGAGCAGCTCGTGGCCATGCGCCAGGCGCTCGACGACTTCGAGCGCAACGTGGTGGTGGCGGGCGACACCGTGGGGCCCGACTTCCGCTTCCACCTGCAGATCGCCGAGTCGACAGGCAACCCCTATTTCGCGGACATCATGCGGCACCTGGGCACCACGCTCATTCCGCGCACCCGCATCAGCGCCATCCGCACCCACGAGGGCGGGGCGCCTTACCTGAGCCGCGTCAACCGCGAGCACGAAGAGATCTACGCGGCCATCGCGCGGCGCGACCCCGAGTCGGCACGTGCCGCCATGCGCATCCACCTGACCAACAGCCGCGAGCGGCTGCGCATGGCGCAGGAGGCTGCGCAGCAGAAGGCGAAGGCCGACGCCGCGGCGGCAGGCGGCGCCGATGCGGCCGTGCCGTCGTCCGACGGCGCGGCTTCTCACTGACTCTCTCGGTTGTTCTTGTTGCCGTCCCGGCGGCTTCCAGCTGATTTTTCTTGTCCGACACGCTGGACAAGTCATATCTCTAGTTGTACGATGACTGATAACTTGTGCGGGCAGATGCACGAGCAGTGACGACCATCGAACAACTGGAGGCAGCAAGCATGACCATCAACCGACGCGGCGCGCTGGGCGCCGCTCTGGCCACGACGCTGGCCGCCAGCCTGCCGGTGCGCGCCTTCGCGCAGGCCGCGGGCAGTGCGCAGGGCGGCACCGGCAACTGGCCCTCGAAGCCGATCCGCATCATCGTTCCGTACCCGCCGGGCGGTTCGTCCGACATCATTGCGCGGGCCATCAGCCAGCCGCTGTCGGAGGCGCTCGGCCAGCCGGTCGTCATCGACAACAAGGCCGGTGCCAACGGCAACCTCGGCGCCGACCTGCTGGCCAAGGCGCCCGCCGACGGCTACACGCTGATGCTGTGCGACCTCGGCGCGCTGGCCATCAGCCCGTCGCTGTACCCCAAGCTGCCTTTCGATCCGTCGAAGGACCTGCGCAGCGTGTCCATGCTGGCCTATTCGCCGCACCTGCTGGTGGTGCATCCCTCGGTGCAGGCGGGCACGCTGAAGGAACTGGTCGAACTCTCGAAGAAAAGCGATCTCAACTTCGCCGTCACCGCCAGCGGCAGCACCGCGCATCTCGCGGGCATCGAGCTGCAGCGCAGGATCGGCGCCAAGTGGGAATACGTGCCCTACAAGGGCGGCGTGCAGGCCGTGCTCGACACCGTCTCGGGCCAGACGCAGGTCCTGATGAACGGCATGCTCGCCACCTACCCGCAGGTGCAGGCCGGCAAGCTCAAGCTGATCGCCGTGTCCAAGGCCACGCGCATGCCGCTGATCGGCAGCGTGCCGACCATCGCGGAGCAGGGCGCCCCCGGCTACGAATCGGGCACCTGGCAGGGCATGGTCGCCGCGCGCGGCGTGCCCGACGCGATCGTCAACCGGCTCAACCGCGAGCTGGTGCGCATCATCCGCACCGCCGACATCCGTGCCCGCCTCGCAGGGCAGGGCGCCGAGGTCGTGACCATGACCGCGCCCGAGCAGGACCAGTTCTTCGCCAAGGAGCGCGCGCGCTGGGCCCAGGTCATCAAGGAAGCCAACGTCAAGCTCGACTGACCGGCTGCCGCATCCCTTTTTCTTTTCCCAATCTTCACTGGACTCTTCCCGATGAACCCGCAAGAACTCAAGACCATCATGGGCTCCGGCCTGCTCTCGTTCCCGCTGACCGACTTCGACAGCAATGGCGACTTCAACAAGAAGGGCTACCAGCAGCGCCTCGAATGGCTCGCTCCCTACGGCGCGAGCGCGCTGTTCGCGGCCGGTGGCACGGGCGAGTTCTTCTCGCTCACCGGCGACGAGTACCCCGGCATCATCAAGACCGCGGTCGACACCTGCCGCGGCGTGGTGCCGATCATTGCGGGCGCCGGCGGCCCCACGCGCTTCGCCATCCAGTGCGCGCAGGCCGCCGAGAAGGCCGGCGCGCACGGCATCCTGCTGCTGCCGCACTACCTCACCGAAGCCGGCCAGGAAGGCCTGGCCGCGCACGTCGAAGCCGTGTGCAAGAGTGTGAAGTTCGGCGTGATCGTCTACAACCGCGCCACCAGCCGCCTGAAGCCCGACACGCTGGCCGCGCTGGCCGAGCGCAACCCCAACCTCGTCGGCTTCAAGGACGGCGTGGGCGACATCGAGGCCATGGTCGCCATCTACCAGAAGATGGGCGATCGCTTCGCCTACCTGGGCGGCCTGCCCACGGCCGAGGTCTACGCCGCCGCCTACAAGGCAATGGGTACGCCGGTGTATTCGTCGGCCGTCTTCAACTTCATTCCGAAGACCGCCATGGACTTCTACAAGGCCGTCGCCGCCGACGACCTGCCGACGCAGCACCGCCTGCTGAAGAACTTCTTCATGCCCTACCTCGAACTGCGCAACCGCGTGCCCGGCTACGCCGTGAGCATCGTGAAGGCTGGCGCAAAGATCGTCGGCCACGACGCCGGCCCCGTGCGCGCGCCCCTCACCGACCTGAAGCCCGCCGAGATGGAGCAGCTCAAGGCGCTGATCGACTCGCTCGGCCCGCAGTAAGCCGGCACCCGGCGGAAGAACAGATCCCAATCACAACAACGGAGACAAGACGCCATGTTCCTCAAGAAGCTCTTCCTGGTCGCCGCTTCTGCGGCCCTGTTCTCGGCCTGCTCGGTGATGCCCTCGGGCAATGCCGCATCGGCCGCGCCCGAGGTGGCGGCTGCCGCCGAGCGCCTTCGCATCGCGATGATCGATCCCACCGCTCCCGCATTGGGCGCGCTGGTGGCCGACGACCTCAGCTACGGCCACTCCGGCGGCAAGGTCGACACCAAGACCAGCTTCATCG